>NZ_JBBOQQ010000002.1:0-46428 GCF_038004325.1 Aeribacillus sp. FSL K6-2848 | reverse complement strand
ACATTATATGTCTAACAATCTCGTCTTTTTTATGATATACTCGTCATATAATTTTATTTTTCGAAGCGATTATTTGCTCTTCGAATCCTTTTAAACTCGTCATATAAGTGAAAGGATGAAAAAGATGCTGCACGAATATGAAACATATTTGCAAGAGAAGGGGTTTTCTCCTAACACCGTGATCTCCTATCTCAATGACGTGAATCAGTTTTTGAAAGACTTGCATCTTCGTCCAGGCGATTACGTCACGTCAGCCGACATTCGCAAATGGATCCAGCAAATGTTGAATCCGACCGAAGGAAAACCGTTGGCCATTTCCACCATCAACCGCCGGCTCAATTCGCTGCGAAGCTTTTATTCGTGGGCGGTCGAACATCATAAGCTCGAACAGAACCCAATGAAAGACATCCAGGATTTAAAATCGGCCGATGAAGAGAACGAAAAGATTATGTGGCTCACAGAAGAAGAATTCGAGGACTTATTGCATCGGATGCGGAAAAAACTGGTGCAAAGCCGGGGAGTCGATCCTGAAGAGAAATATCGTCGGGACCGTGCAGTGGTGTACCTGCTTACCTATGCAGGATTGCGAGTAGAGGAGTTATCAAACTTAAAATTGACGGACTTAGATTTAGAGATGAAACGAATTCGGATCGTGGGGAAGGGAATGAAGGTCCGGACCGTACCGATCTCAAACATCCTACTGGCGGAACTTGAGGATTGGCTGAAGTTTCGTGCGGAAATGGCGAAAAAGAAACCGCATGTGGCCGCATCGCCATACGTCTTTTACAGCCAACGCTCGCCGAAGTTTTCGGTCCGAGGCATTCAGCGAATGATCGAAAGCTACAGCCTGCCGAATAAAAAATTAACTCCACATATGTTCCGACATACGTTTTGCAAGTGGATGCTAAAGGCGACGAACAACGATATCGAGAAAGTGCGGCGGCTTGCCGGCCACAGCAATATCGCCACGACGTCCAGATACTTAAAAGACAGCTATAGTGATTTGGCGGATGCCGTGGAGGCGTTGCCGAAGTTCTAAACCGAATGAATTGATTCTGGGAGGGATAAAACATGTCTATAATGGATCAATTAAAAGTGATTGATGGGTATTTTGCCGATAATGCGTTTTATATAAGCAGCATCGCCGGATTTCCGTTAGAAGGTCGATTCAAGGCCTCCGGTTTGCGTTCCTTGGCACAATTAATCGATGAGAACGAACCATTTTCTTTCACGTTAGGATCTAATACCGTGCTTCATGTCCCTGTGGAACTGAATCGGCAGCTGAAGAAGGAACTGTTCATGATAACGGATTGGTTGGAAGCCGAAAAGGAATAAACAAAACGTAAAACTTTTCGATCCGCGGCGTCCAGCGAATGATTGAAAGCCACAGCCTGCCGAACAAAAAACTGACGCCCCATATGTTCCGGCATACATTTTGTAAGTGGATGTTAAAAGCGACAAACAACGATATAGAGAAAGTTCGACGCCTCGCCGGCCATAGCAATATTGCCACTACGTCTCGATACTTAAAAGATAGCTACAGCGATCTCGCTGATGCGGTAGAGGCGCTACCAAAGTTCTAACAATATGGATTAGCTTGTTAACAAACTAAGCCTCAAGTGTTTCCTTGAGGCTCTTTTTAGTGTGCCTGACATGGGTGTATCTATATAAAAGTATACCGAATCGCGAAGGAAGAAGTAGCAGTTAGCTTAGTCATTTTTTATGCTCACAACGATAGTGTTATTTGTTCTGCTACAGCGTGTTCTTTATTTTCCATAAAATCTTCAGCCAACCAAAATCCATTCTTTCTTCTTAGCTCCTTTACTTTGTCAGGGAACAGCTTATTCTTTTCCTCGTACACTCTCTTGAGCAGTTCAATGTCCTTTTCTTTATTTTCAAGTCGTTGTTTGATGACTTCACAATTCCCCACTTCAAATCCAATCCATCTTCGTTTTAATAACTCACATACTGCATATGTGGTTCCGCTACCTCCAAACGGATCAAGAACAACGTCATTTTCATTGGTACTCATTGTAATTACTCTGTCTAATAGTTTAACAGGTAGTTCATTGTACTTCCTATTTTTGGAATTACTATGTCTAACTGGATAGATATCTGTCCAAACGTCAGATAAGTTTACACCATTTGGATTCATCTTATTTTTATACCCACCGTAATCCTTAATTTCTCCGCCACAATGACGACATGTTTGTATTGGAATCCGTTGTGGGTTAAAAGTTTTAGGCTTATTTCCCTTCACATAGTAAAGCAGGCTGTAATGCGCAGGGTAAAGTCGGTTTGGGATTGGTAGGTTGAATTTCATGTCAACAGCTATCCATGCCCAAAAATTTAGCTTGTCATTTAAGTAATTAGACAGATATGTGTGCCATTTTGGGATGTTGTAAATGAATAGTGAACCACCTGGCTTTAAAACTCTTACACATTCGTCAAGCCATGCAAAGCACCAACTAATGTATGTGCTGTAAGATTTACTGTCATCCACTCCGTCATCATATTCTTTGTCGAGGTTAAAAGGCGGGTCTGCAAAAATACAGTCTACACTTTCATCTGGAACCATCTTGAATAACTTTAAGCAGTCTCCTTTGAATAATTTTCCATATTCTGTTAAAAAATAAGGTTGAACAGTTGGTGGAACGGAATCATTATTTGTGGACGGTTTGCTGCTTTCAAGTAACTTTGCAATTTCCTTCACATTTTGTAAATAAGCATGTTCATACCCAGAGGGTATTCTTCCCAAAGCTAATTCAAGTTCTAATTTGGACATATCGAGATAATTAAGAATTGCATCAAGCAAACGCTCATCAGTAGGAATCATTCCAGTATCTTTTGTGCAAAGTAAGTCCGCTTTTTTTATGCCACGTTTTCGGAAAAATGAATACATTTGCGTTTCGGAATGTCCTCTGAGCCTTGCGTGATGAACAACCAAATCAAAAACACTAAAGAAACGCATTTATTTCACTCCATGTAACTTACAGTCTGTAGACTCATTGTCTACAAAAATTCTATCATTCGAGTGAAGTAGTGTCAATTGAAAGGCGTTGATGTGTCTTTGTCAAATGATATCAGAATTTTGTTCGGAAAAAACGTTCGCAAAATCAGGATTTCAATGGGGATTTCACAGGAAGAATTAGCTTTCCGTTGTGGGTTACATAGAACCTACATTTCTGATATTGAGCGTGGGACACGGAATGTATCCTTGGAAAACATCGAAAGGATAGCCCATGCCCTCAATGTTCCCCCAAAGGATTTGTTCGATTTTTCTTCCATCGAACCCAAAGATGACCAAGAAACATAAGGAGAGGGGTGCTATTCTTCATGAAGGTTGATAAAGTCTATATGACAGACATTGCCAAACAGTTGATAACTAGCGACAAACTATGTAAACAGGCGTATGAAGAGGTCATTACCTCTATTAGATCGTCTGTTTGGCCAAAAGGTTCAAATATCTTCACTATAAATAACAGCGAAAAAAATGTCAACGGTGTAGTACCGTTGAAAGAAAATTGCTATATAATGCTGGAAGAAACATACAACTGGTTTAGGGAGAAACCGCTTGATGTTTTAAAATATGAAAAGAAAAAAGGCGGTCCAATTGATGTCTACAAAGAATTTCGAGATGGTGATACAGTAAGGCGTGTCGGACTTGAATTTGAAACAGGAAATATTTCGTCAGCTCATCGTTCAATGCAAAAACTATTGTTAGGTTTGAACCGTAAAGAATTAGATATGGCAATAATTCTTATGCCAGTTTTTGAATTGGCTTATTATTTGACTGACCGTGTTACAAACTACGAAGAATTGGAGCCATACTTTGAAAATGCAGAAGGAAAAGCTTTTGTCTTCATCGGCTTTAATGCTGACGCTTTTGATAGTTCAGTGGAAATAATCCCCAAAGGAAAAGATGGAATGTCAAAGCGTTCAATAAAGAAATGGATACAGAAAAAAGACTAGCAAACTAGTAAGAGGCTTTTTTTTGGGTTTTAACGCTCCACTACACCGAATCCAAATAGAAATTTCAGCCACAGGTTAAGTGAATACTATCCAATAATCCCCCTTTGGTTTAGTGACCAAGGGATAATTTTTCTATATAAGTTCGAGGAAGATTTTTAGTAACATGGAAGCCATTGAATAGGTAAATATCTTTTATTCAAACTGATGTTGAATTTTTGGAAGATCAATATTAGGAAAAATTTAGTGAGTTTTTATACATAATTATGAATCAAGTATTTAGGATTGATCAAGTTGAACTGTATCATAAGTAAATGGGGGACAGTATTTAAATTTGGAATTAAAAATAATATAATTCTGCAATAAGGAAAAATGTTTAAATAGTGGGAGTGCCTATTATGAAAGTAATTACTTTTTTTAATAACAAAGGTGGAGTAGGTAAAACAACAACAGTTGTAAATTTGGCAAGTTACCTAAGTATAAAACTAAATAAAAAAGTTCTTTTAATAGATTTAGATCCTCAGTCTAATTCAACTCAGTTAATAATACCAGAAGATAAATGGGATGAATACTATGGTGAAAAACCGATTCATAAGACTATTTTTAACTATTTTGAAAATATGGATGAAGGCGAACCTAGGTTGGAAAACTGCGGTATTCCAGTTAAAAAAGAAGAAAATCATTATAAAATTGATTTAATACCTGGACATCCTAAGCTTGCTATTATAGACGATCTAATGAGTCGTAGTTGGAATGGTACTCTTGGACAGGATAAAGGGGAGTTAAGAAAGTTAAATTGGTTAAATCAATTAAAGCCTTGGGTTTCAGAGTATGATTATGTATTTATTGATGTGGGACCTTCTTTGGGGGCGTTGAATAGAAGTATTCTTCTTAATACAGACTACTTTTTTACACCAATGGGATCTGACATATTTAGTTTATTAGGAATAGAAAATATTGGTACATGGATGACTAGATGGATGGAGTTATATACAGATGCATTAAACAATTTACAAAAGAGTGATTCCAGCTTTAATTTAGAGACTTTTAGTGAAAAATACTTAATAAACACAGACGTTAAAAAGTATACCAGATTTATCGGATATTCTATTCAACAGTATTCGAAAAGGAAATTTAAAGGTAAAGTCAGACCTGTACAAGCCTATGAAAAAGTAATTAAAGACATGCACGGTACAATTTTAAGATATTTAGGAAGGTTTATCCCTAGCCATATAAACGAGGAGGATATTAAGTTAGGTGATATACCTTATGTATATAGTATAGTGCCGCTTTCTCAGACCTCAAATATGCCAATCTTTAATCTAGACTATAAAAGTGGTATAAGAGGTAATCAAACTAGTAGTGTTGCTGAATATACAGAGTTTATTCATCAAATAGCTTTGAACTTCTTAAGAAATATTGGTGATAAAGATGAGTAAGATAGTTTGGCCAGAAAATTTGATAGAAGAAATAGCATATAGAAGGGCAATATTGTTTTTAGGCTCAGGAGTGTCTGCTACAGCTGTAAATGACGAAGGGAAATCTCCAGAAACATGGGGAGAGTTTCTGAAGAACATAAAAAATTTGATTAATAATGCAAGACCAGAAGATTTGGAGTTTATTAATAAAATGATAGATCAAGAAAATTACCTGCTAGCATTACAAGCAATTTATGATTTATGTGATTCAGGAGCATTTAGTAAATATTTAAAGGATAAATTCTCAAGAGGGAAATTTAAACCATCTTCTGTACATAAAGCAATTAAGGAGATAGATAGCAAAATTGTGATTACAACAAATTTTGATAAAATTTATGATAATCTTTGTAAAGAATCACATTATGTAATATATGATTATCAAAAAACAAAATCAATCATTGCAAATATAAAATCTCCGGAAAATGTGATTATTAAAGCGCACGGGTCAATTGATGATACAGATGAAATAATATTTACATCCAAACAATACTATCAAGCTCAAGAAAAATATCCAGATTTTTATTCTTTACTAAAGGCACTTTTCCAAACTCACACTGTATTATTTCTTGGATATAGTTTAAATGATCCAGATATTAATCTAGTGTTGCAATCAATACGAAATACGTCAAGTAGTGCAGCTCCTCATTACATTGTTATAAAAGAGGGAATATCAAAACATATAGTTAAACATTGGGAGGATACATATAATGTTAGGTGTCTAGAATATGGACCGAGCTACGATAATTTCCAAGAGAACATTGAAGAACTTAAAAACTTAGTTTTAGGTTTGAGAGAAGAACGTAATATACCATAGATGCAAGGTTTAGAAAAAAAAGAGACCGTCCCAAAAGTGTTCGCATAGCAACCGCTTCTGAGGCTTTTTTATGAGATCAGGGCCTTAGCGTACGATTTTTTAAAATGCAACTGATCAGCTTACTATTTTAAAGGTACGGTCTCTGCAAAAGCGCATCGTTGGGATCCTTACGAATGGGAATGACCGGAGCAATCCGGTCTTCTTATTTTTGTCTAACAATTCCTCTCCCTGCTTATCTCCTTCTTTCCCCAGTTTCCACTTGACTTCTTTCACAAAATATAAGAACATATATTCGTAAACCAAACATGTGTTCTTATAAAGGAGGTCTTTGCGTCGATGCTGCTCGATATTTCTTGTCTGCCAAAAAATAAAATTTTATGAATCGATATGAAGAGTTTCTACGCCAGCTGCGAATGCGTCGATCATGGACTGAATCCTCTAGAAGATTATGTCGTCGTTGTCTCTGATAAAAATCGAAGTGGGAGTGTAGTTCTAGCTGCGTCTCCGAAAATGAAACAGGATTACGGAATCAGGACAGGAAGCCGTCTATATGAAGTGCCTTGCCGTCGCCATATCCATATTTTTAACGCCCGTATGAAGCGGTATTTGGAAATCAGCGTTCAAATTACAGAGCTGTTTTCCACCTTTGTCCCTTTTGAAGCGATTCTCACGTACAGCGTTGATGAGAGCTGGATAACCCTAGACGGTACGGAAAAGTTACATGGATCCCCCATGGAAGCGGCCAAAAAAATACGCACCGCGATCTGGAATAAATTCGGTCTTCCATCTTGCATTGGCATCGGCCCAAACCGTTTCATCAGCAAAGTCGTACTGGATGTATACGCCAAAAAACAAGGCATCGCTGAATGTACGTATGAAGAAGTACCGAAAAAATTATGGCCAGTTCCATTGCGGGAAATTTGGGGCATTGGCAACAGAATGGAGAAACATCTGAACAATATGGGAATGTACACTCTTGGAGACGTGGCAAACAGTTCCTTGGATCGCTTACGGAAACGGTTTGGCGTAATAGGAGAACAGCTTTACTATCATGCTTGGGGAATTGACTTAAGCCCTCCTTTTATCGACGCAAGGACCTTCCCTCAAAAAAGTATCGGAAAAGTAATTACATTACTGCGCGACTACTGGAAGGAAAACGAAATTTTAACAGTTGTGTTGGAACTTTGTGAGGAAGTAGCAAAACGAGCGCGTGAAATCGGTAAAGTAGGACGCACCGTTTCGTTTAGCGTGCGCTATTCGCATAATGAAGGAGGATTCCATCAGTCCGTCACCCTTGATACCGCTACAAACTTAACGATGGATATCTACCGCGTCTGCAAGCAGATTTTCCATAAGTTTTATGACGGGCGAAGCGTGCGCGTTATTCATGTATCCCTGGGAAATTTAATGGACGAGGAAAGTTTGCAGTTGTCCCTTTTTGAAGATAGAACGAAGGAACGCGCTCTTGCCAAAGCAATGGATGCGATTCGCGACAAATTTGGTCCAAATGCGCTGTTGCGCGCAGTCAGTTATACACCTGGAAGCGTCGCCCGCATCCGCACCGGCTATATAGGAGGGCATCAGGCATGAACCATCGCGATCGTGGAATCATCAAATACTCGCCCTTTTTAATGCCAGAACACCGCAAAATGCTAAAGGAACTTCGTGAAAAAGAAGAGCGGATCCATCCCTCCCATCACGACGAGCAACAATATGAAGAATGGAATCGGATCATTTTCGAGGCGATGGAGTTTGCTTCTTATCTCTCGATTCAATACATATATAATTATCGTTTATATTGCGTCATTGGTCGTGTTCATTACTACGATCAGTTAAATCAAACATTGCGATTCAAAGAAAAAGACAGTGGGAAAATCCATTATATCCACGTTTCATCGATTAAGGAAATAAAAACAGCCCCTTCTTCACCTTGAAAGGGGCTTGTTGTTGTCCATCCTCAAACAGCTCATTCGTTAAATCTACAATTTCTTTTCTCCGATTATCAGTTTCTTCTTTATTCGTACGATTTTTTTATATAGAAATATATTATTTAAAACTATGTTCTAAATAATCAACAAAACAATATATAGTAGTTTCTAACCAAAAAACCATACTATATATCGGTTGTTTATAGTCAATATGGCATGGTGTAAATAGATAAATATTCACAAATAAAGAAAAAATAACCAATATTTTTTACGATTTTTTATTTTTACGAGAATTATTCATATAAATTAATAATGAAAGGAGGGAGAATTATGAATGATACTACACTCATTACATTACTTTCTGGACTAATAATGGGGATAGCTGGAAGTGCCTTGTATGAGATAATCACACACTTAGTTCAGCACCCCGATACACCCATTAAGGATGCTTTTGCTCTGCCGCAAGCAAAAGTACTGAAAGGGTGTATTATGATTAGCCTAATTGTTGTGATGTACACATTGGTGAAACTGTAATACCTTTGTGCTCTGTAACTTTTGAAACCTGTGAAACTCAACCTTTTACTTTCGGCTACTCGATAACAGAGTAGCTCTTTTTTTTATCTATTTATTCTATTATTCTCTAAAATAAATATTAGCATAAACTATTATTTTATGCTCCCGATCTTCATAAGTTTACTACTGATCTTCATAAAACGTTAATCATTTGTGGACAAAATTTTTGGCAACTATCCATCACATTCTTTAATGTATGATGCGATTCAATGAATGATGAGAGACAAAAGCACAAAAAATTTAGGAAAAATTTAACATAGACAAGTAGAAAGAAAAACCGTTTTCGTTATATATGAAGCTTCCCGCAAGCCGTCCGAAGAGCACAGGTCCTTTATGCGCCTAACAAGCAAAAATTACAATGGGGTGAGGCAAAGGAAGAAGCGTCCTTGGGAAGGAGGTAAAAAATAAAACGCATTTTTAGCCTGTTCCATTTTTTTAAATGCAACGGCCTAAAAATGCGCCAGGACAAGACTAAAGAATATTGCTTTTATAGCGAAAGAACCTCTCTTATCGTTCTAGTACGCTTGATCTTTCTCGGAATTTCTCTAATGATTGATATTTATCGGGATGGGGTTGTGGGTCAGGTTTTAATTGCAAGAACGGATTCTTCCATAAAGCATAAAATTTCACATCCTCCCGAATCCATTCCTTGGCTTTCTTCGGTTCTTTCCAGTCTTCTCGAATTTCTTGCAACGATTTCTTTGTGGCAAAAGTGTGCGTGAAAGTGCCTTTATCTCCTTCTAACTGTACGGATAGAATATGTAAATGATTCCTCTTTTCCAACAATTGAATCGCCTTCACTCTAAATTCTTCGTTTCTCACAAACTCGTATTGATGATTCCCGCGATCATCTCGCATAAACTGCATTTTCTCGGCCAGTGTGACTTCTTTGAAAAAACCCATGAATTTTGCATAATAAGGATTTTCTTTCTCCATTTCAAGAACATGAATCGGGCGATTCCTGATCGTTTCGTGAATATCAATTAATTGTATCTTCGTTTCTAAGGGCAAGCTGCCAACTTTTAATATCATTTGTTCCTTTCGGATAAGGGGAAAACGATGAGCTTTAATCACCCCTTTTAAAGCAATATCAGATCGATCGCTAATAATATTGGCAGGTACTCTTAATTCGTTTTCCTTTAATCGATAATAGGGCTGCTCTGTTTTTCCTCCTTTAGTAACAATGGCGTGGGCAGGAAGAGTGGCGTATCCGCCCCTGAAATTTCCGATCACAACAGCAAAACGGGTTTTCGTAGGGGCGGCGTGTGCTTCTTTATATTGAAGATTGGGATAGTCCCTCACTAACACAATATCTCCTGTACGAATGGACATCCAATCATTCTTATTCACGGATTCCCCACGCTTTCTTTACGGCGTCGGCTAATTTTTCTTCATCGTTTTCGTCCAACGCTTTTTCGATCTCTCTCACTGTTTCTTCTGGTACTCCTTCATCTACAGCTTCTTCTAAATACTCAACTAAGTAAAAAGCATACGAAGGATTCGGACGTCCCTCTTTCTCATGGATTTCCACCCTTGATTTTAAATAGTTCAAGGCCTCGTCAAGATACTTTTCTTCTTCCTCCGTAATTTCTAAGTCTTCGATCAGTTGCTCTCTTGTTTTATCAAAGGTCGTGTAACTCCATAAAAAATCATAATATTCGTCTGGGGTCATTTTACAGAACGGTTTTGTCTTTTCCATATTCATCACCTCATTATTAACGTTGCAGCTGCATCTCTTTATCTTTTTCGTTTTTATTGTTTTTGTCTTGATCTTTAGATGACTCATGCATCTGACGCAATTCTTTGATTCGTTCTTTCATCAACTCGTCAATTTCTTGGATAATACCCTGGGCGACATGCTGAATCTCTTTCATGGCCTGTTTCGCCAACTGAATGTCTTTAGCCCAGGTCGCAATATATCCAGCGCTGTATGGTTCTGTGTCCAATCCGTAATATTTGGAGACGATAAATGCAACAGCTTCAGCTTGTGCTTCTTTGTGTCCTCTAGGCAAGTTTTGCATGTCACTGTCTTTATGATGCAATTGAGCGTGGGCGTATTCGTGAATGAGCGTTTTGAATTTCAATGAAGTATTTTCAACAGACGCATTAATACGAATAAGGTGCTTTGCTCGATCATAGTACCCCTTTGTATTCGGGTCGTCCAATACCTCTTCTTTCACCTCAATTCTGTTTTTATTCAAATGAGCCAGAAAATGCTTGTAAAGCGACTGAATGCGTTCACTTTCCTTTAAATCTTCACGAATCAATTTTCGGATATCAAACAGCTCTTTTCCTTGGGTTTGGCTAATATCAAAGACGTTGACAAAGCGAAAGCCTTTTAGAATTTCTTTCTTTTCCATCACTGTTCGCCCCTTTTCATCACGGACAGGCTCGTTCGTTTCAGAGTCAATTTTGGGTTGCAACTTCTTCTCGAAGATCGGCGCAAAAATCTTAATGGCCTTTTCGCCTTTTTGAACGTGTCTGCCAAGCTCCTGCCACGCTTTGTATCCCATAACCAACGTGGCATTTGGTTTCTGTGATAAAATCATCATGACATTGTGAAGGCTGTACTTTGGAAACCGCGCAACCACCTCCAAGTATCGTTGAAACTCTCCGTTCTTGAAAAGGCGTTCAATGGCTTGATCGACTTCTTTTTGGATTTTGTTCAGCTTTTCTTTGTATTCATTCGATTGTTGGTAATAACTCACGATTCATCCCTCACTATGGCGTACAGTGGCTCATACAGTTTTTTCCCGTTCTCTTCATATTCCAGATACCCTACTATCTCATAATCAATGAGAAATTCTCCTGAAGGAATCTCAAAAAGGGTCTTAAGACCCGGCGGCTTAGTGCGATAAATCGGCTTTTCGCTGCCCAGGATTTCGTGGTACTCGTACATAATTGGTCATCCTTTCTTCAAATGGTCTTGGTTTATTGGAATGTGAACTGGATTTCCCCTTTTTGGAGTGTCAAATAGGCGTCAAAGGACTTTTTCCCTTTGAATCCCTTGATCTTATTGGTTTTTCCCTTTTCACAAAGCTGCTTAACGTGTGTCTTAGTGATGTTTTTTCCTAAAATGGACTTCGGAAATGTCTGCTTACACCCGTTGGCATACTCTGTACATCCGTAGAATGTCTTTCGATCGACAATGTATCCTTTTTGACAACGAGGGCATGGGGCGATCGTATTTTCCTTCTTGATCTCTTCAAGCGCCTGTTTGGCATCGATACGTTCAACATCCTGAGAAGCCTGTTGAATCAGTGCATAACATAGCTTTTTCGCCTGTTCGATAAACACCTCTTTCGATCGGTTGCCTTTCCCGATTTCTTGCAAAAACAGCTCCCATTTCGCTGTCATTTCCGGCTTGGATAGAATAGTTCCTTTGACTGATTCGCAAAGGATTTCTCCTTTCTTCGTCACAAACACTTGGTTTTTCTTTACTTCGATTAGTCGCCGTTGAATCAAGGTATCAATAATGGCTGCTCTTGTGGCTTCGGTTCCTAACCCCTCAACCTGATTCAGCGCTTCTTTCATCTCCCGATCTTCTACGTACTTTCCGGCTGTTTTCATTAGTGTAATAAGCTGTCCTTGGGTATACGGCTTTGGTGGTTGAGTCATCCCTTGTTTAACTGAAATATCGGCTTTAGCCGATTCTCCTTCTTTAACTTCAGGTAAAATAGCTACTTGTTCCCCTTCACTTTCTTCGTCTTTTTCGTTTTGATACAGAGCCTTCCATCCCATCTCTTTCTCTGTTCGTCCTTTAGTGACAAATTCTTGTTTTCCAACAGAAGTAATGATGACGGTTTCGTCATAAACATAATCAGTCATGAACATAGCCAGGGCGCTTTTTAAGATTTCGTAATACACTTCTTTTTTGTCAGACGAAAAAGTTTCAAACGCCTTAGTGTCAGGGACTTTTTCTGTTGGAATAATGGCGTAGTGATCGCTCACTTTCTCTGGATTTACATAGCGTTTAGAAGGCTGAAGCGAACGAATAGGAACATGAATGTCTAGACACTGTTGATATTGATTCACATACTTTTGTAAGTAGGTGTATTCTTCCTCGGTGATATATTGCGAATCGGTTCGAGGATACGATACATATCCTTTCTCGTATAAAGATTGCACAAGCTCCAATACTTTCGTTGGGCTGAACTTTTTGGTTCGGTTGAGCTTGCTTTGCAACGTAGATAAACTATGGAGTTTCGGAGCTGGTGTTCGTTTTTCGCTGATTCGTACGCTCTTAATCACTGCTTGGTAGGTCTGTTGTTCTTTCGTGATGTCGGGACGGACAGTTTCGTATAGTTCATCAAGAGACGAAAAACGTTTGTTTAGTTTTCCTCGGTATGTTCCGTTCTTAACTGTAAACTGCCCCTCTAGTTCATAAAACGGTTCCGGCCGAAAGTGTTCAATTTCTTTTTGGCGATCATAGATCAGTTTCAAAACGGGAGTCTGCACCCGTCCGACGCTAAATACATCCCGGATGCCCTTTTGCTGAAGAAGAAGCGTATAGAGCCGACTAGCATTCATTCCTACTAGCCAGTCGGCGATCTGTCTCGCCTGGGCTTCATGAAACAAATGGATGGTTTCTTTCCCATCTTTCAGTTCAGCAAACCCTTTTCGAATGGCATTTTCGGTTAGAGATGATGTCCAAAAGCGCTTAATCCGTTTTTTCGAGCATCCGGCCATGAGGATAAGCAGACGAGCGATATTTTCTCCTTCCCTGGCTGGATCGGTCGCAATAATGATTTCATCAGCCTCTTTAAGCAGCTTCTTAACGGTTTGAAACTGTTTCGCTTTATCCTTCGACACTTTGTACTCAAACTGCCCAGGAATAATCGGCAAAGTGGCCAAGTCCCATTTTTTCCATTCCGGACGGTATTCCTCTGGCTCTTTTAGCTCGACTAGATGGCCAATTGCCCAGGTCACTGTTGCCCCGTTCGGAAATTCTTTACACGACTGAATAGAAAGAAAACCGTTTCCTTTGGTATGTGGAAACGGTGATGCGAGTTTTCGTGCCTGGTCGGGTTTTTCTGCAAGAATGACGATCATGAAAGCATCCCCCTATCGATTTCAAATTGGCAGCTCGTCGGCGATTTTCTGATTGCTTTCTTCTTGCTCTCCTTCGCTGTCATCGCTGAATTCGCTGAATTCTTCAATGATCTCCATTAAGTCCTCCTCGGTGATCTCATCTTCCATTTCATCGAATGCGTCTAATTCTTCCTCAATTTCATCTAAAATCGATTGTAGTTCTTCTGCTTCTCCCACTTCTTCGGATTCGTTTTCTTCATCTTCGTTTTCATCCTCAACGTTGCCAAGTAATACCCTCAATTCCTCTTCGGTAATCTCTTCGTCCTCTTCTTCTTCGTCAATCTTATTGATCTCATCGATCATTTCGTTAAGCAATACCACATCCGACTCTTCTAACTCTTGCTTGACTTCTTGGATGTCTTGGGCAGCCGAATCTTCTTCATCCCATACCCATTCTCCATTCCACAACGGCGCAGTATATCCTAAACGGCTTCGGTATTTTTCATAGTTGCTCAATAAATCGCCGTAAATATCGAACTGCCACGCTTTTTCTAGCTTCATCGGGTAAGCCCCAGATACGAATAAATAACAAGTGTTTTTGTCCATGTTCATAAGTTCGCCCGGCGTAATCAATGAGCGCTTTACATATTGCTCTGAAATGCTTTTGCTGCCTTCCTTACGTCCATAGGAAGCACTTTTCTGTTTGTGCTTCACCGTAGTCTCTCCGGCGAGTTCGCTAAAGTATTTCGCTGTTTTCGTGTCTTTTGTTCGCAGAAACAACTGAGTATCGTGGTTATTGATGATCGAACGAGCCATTTCCGGACCATATCGTTTTTTGTCCTCTAGCTGTCCGATGTCCTGGATAATCGTCATCATGGCCATACCAAGTCCACGACAGGTTGCCAATACTCGCGGATATTTGTTGATCGTGCCGATGTTGGCGAATTCGTCCAACAGAAAGATAGTGGGAATCGGTAACTTCGAGTGATTCTTGTCAGCAATGTCGTACAGAACAGCGATCAACTGTTCAAAGAACGTGGCGGTCAATTGAACAAACGGGTTTTCATCCATGCGAATCTTGATGTACAAAACGGATTTTTCTTTCTGCAAGTCATGAAATTTAAAATCGCTCTTAGCAGTCATTTTTGCGATCTTTTGCATCGAAAAAATGGAGATTTGTTGCGCCAAGGTCGCCATGATGCCGGCTCTAGTGTTCCCACTGCTCATGTTTGCAAGGGTGAACATATGATAAGCCGGATGGTCTGGAGACATGTTTTTAATGATTTCATCCAAATATTCTTCGTCTTTTCCTGCTCTTGCCACCATTTCAACGACATGGCGCATATTGGCTTTGTCTTTGTATTTTTCCTTCACGTACAGGATGAATGCTGACAGAAAGGCGACAGCTGATTCACTCCAGAAATCGCGTTTTCCTTCGTCAACCGAGTTAGAAGCGATCGTATTAGCAATTGCCCTAGCATCCTCATCATCTTCGACGTAGTCTAATGGATTGTATCGATCACAATTGACGAAATTGATAAAGTCTACCTGATAGACTTTGTATCCTTGGTCCCTTTTGATCTGATGGGTAGCTTCATATATTTCCCCTTTCGGGTCTGTCACAATAATGGTTTCTTCCGTATGGTTAATCATGTTAGGAAAGACGAATGATTGACCTTTCCCAGACCCCGACGAACCAATGACCAAGACATTTCGGTTATCGATCGTCGTGTTTCTCGGAATGATGAGAAGTTCCCGTTTTTTTGGCACTTTGCCAACGATAATCCCTTTTTCCATCTGAAAAGCGTCAACAGGGTCTATCGTATACGAGTTGTTTTTCGAGAACATCTTGCCGTCGATCACTTCATCCGGCGTTCCCCACCGGGAAGTCCCGTGCAGACCGAAATCGCTGGCATATTCCAACTTCGGAATGAGAATGGATGACCGAAAAGTGTATAGCAGCGCTGCTAAAATCACAAACGGAGCCAATGAGAAAACTGTTTTTAAGTTTTCTTCTGCATAAACAAACGTGATTAACTCTTTCGGTCTTAATAAAATTTCTTTTAAGTCGCCTCCGTTCCCGATCATATAAAACAATCCCATCAGAACATAGGCAGCTATAACGGTCAACACAACACTAGCGAATATCGGCTTCCAGGCATCTTTTTTTAAGTTCATCGTGATTTCCTCTCCCCCTTAGCGTTCAAATTCTTGACCACGATATCTTCTGCGTTGCCGTTTCTTCGTTGGATCTTTCTCATATTTCTTGCGATCATTCGCTCGTTGCGCTTCTTCTATCGCTTCTAACAAGCCATCAGCCACATGTTGCCGGTATTGATACTCCATGATCTGCGCTTCTGTTTCAGGTTTTGGCATACGTTCGAGTTTTTGTTGTTCGCTAACGTGGATACGGCGTAAATCTGCTTCAAGGTCTTTACTGCTTTCTCCACGTTCCACCAACTCATGCAACTGCAACAAGGCTGCCGTGTTCGTGATCGATACATCTCTGCCGTAATGCTCGCTCAAAATGGCTTGCAAAACGGCTTTATTTTCTTCAAGCTCCTTGCTCATCTTTTCTTTTCTCAACATGCATTGCTCGATCTTCCGGCTCGCTTCAAAGGCTTGCTCAAAGTCTCTTGCCTTCAATGCCTCCATGCGCTCTTTCGATTGCTTCTGAATCGTGCGATTCAAAACGAAGAGACTTTGATACATGTTTCGGGTTTGCTCCGCGAAGGTTGGCATCCGATGAATCTCTTGCTCTTTCTTCGCCGCATAAGCAGGAATTTCACTCTCTGGCAACACACCCCCTGTGTCCTTAAAGTATTGAACGGCATGATGTTTTTCTTCAATCCGGAAGTCAGCTCCGGCATGAGGATACAAGGCTCGGAACTCTTCTTCTGTTAGCCGTTTTTGCACTTCCAGTGCTAATTCGGCTTTCTTCAGAACAGCTTCGTATTTGGTTAACTCGTTTTCAAAGGATTTCTCCATCTCTTTAAGTTGAGCGATTTTTTCTCTTAGTTGCTCATTAAATTTTCCTGGATGGAAGCCGTACTGAATCACTTGTTTTGGTTCTTGCTGATACGCATGATACGCCTTATTGATGACATTCTTAAGCGCTCGCAGCTTCAGCTGCTGGCTGTCGATTTTTTTCTTCCAATTGCCTTCGGCCAGATCATGATACACACGTCTTGCTACTGCGAAATCTACATATGATTTCGCACGTTTAGCGACCAAAAGTAATGATGCTTTTTCTACATCATTTAAAGAAGCGTTTTTTCTAATAGATTCGATAGTTTTATTCAGTGATTTTTCATTTTGATAATTAGAAATTGAAACAACTTTTTCTCGTTGTTTCAACGCATTTAGTTCCTTGTTAATTTCTTGAATTTCTTGATTCAATTTTCCGTAATATGTAACCGGCTCATACGGTTTTCCTTGCTTTTCAGCTTCTCTTTTCATTCGTTGTTCATATTGATACGCCTCACGAGAAAGACGAATTTGAGGTACTTTATCAATTCCTTGTTTCTCATAACTTTCATGAGAAACTCGGTCATTGATTCCTTTTTCTTTGAATTTTTCGTTGATCCGATCGGCGAAATTTTTTCTCCATTTCAGAAGCGTTTCTTTATCATTCCAGTTTGTTAAATGAACGGATTTTCCGTTCACTTTTTTACGTTTCTTCCCCCATGTTCCATCTTCATTAAACGGACGCATCGTTAACATGATGTGAGCGTGTGGATTGTGTTTTTTATCAAGGTGTATAGCGATATCTGCCACCATTCCTTCATCCGCAAAATTTTCTTTACAAAAGTCCAAAAGTAATTGCGTTTGCTCTTTATTGGTTAATTGTGTTGGAAGAGCGACAATGATTTCTCTAGCTAATTGAGCGTTATGTTGTTTTTCAACTTTCTCCACTTCGTTCCATAAACGTTCGCGATTGTAGACCCACTCTGGAGCATGTTTTGGCGCAAGAATATAAGTTTCCGGAGGAACGTCACGATGGCCGTATTTTTTCGTTAATCCATCCCGTTCTGAATACAATGCTTCTCCACTTCGATAGGCAGCGCAAGCAACGGCTGAACGATTTGATTTACTAATGATTTGTGTACGGAATAGAAAGTATGCCATCGTCATTCCTCCTTTCTTAATTTTTTTAGCCCCTGCGGGTCATTTGTCGAAGACAAACTTTTTATCGAGCGAAGCGAGTTCCCATTTACCCCTGAAAGGGGTATAAATGGGCACTCATTTCATTCGTGACTTCATTATACCATAATTTTCTTATTTTGGATAGACATAAAATTCCTCATCATGTAAAATATTCTCAAGAAATATTCAAAGAAGAAAGGGTGAATGAAATGGCAAGAAAAGACCCTTTGTCCAGAGCACAAGAGATTGAGGAACAGATCAAAAAATTGCAGGAGAAGCAGCGAAAATACATCGAGCAAGCCCAAAAAGAAATCGGTCAGTATCTAATGGAAACGTGGGATATTGAAGATATCGAGCAGGCGAAATTGTTGATTGACAAATTCAAAGAAGAAGCAAAAAAATATTTCGGTAGTGGTCAAAACACGGAGGAATCCAATGAACAAAAAACGTCCGATCAGTGATCTGCAAAAACGAATTGAACAACTGGAAGAAAGAAAACGACAAATATTAAGATTAACAAAAGAACGCGAACGTAAAAAAAGAGCGCATCGGTTAATACAAACCGGCGCACTAGCGGAAAAGTACTTTGAATTGGAACACTTGACAATCCCAGAACGAGAAGAATTGTTTAAGATTTTCGCGAACTACATTAACGAAAAAAAGCCGGATAAATTTAAGAAAAAAGAATAAGGAGGCCACGGTTAATATGGACTCCCGAGATCACATCAACCAAAGTTTGTATGAGATACTTGAAGAGATTTTGGAAAAGGCTAAACGGTCACGAAAGTTAAATCCTCCCTCTCTTGAAAAAAGCGAATTGGAAGAAACTAAATCAAACGAAAAATCACTTAAAACTCTACTGAAGGCAAAAGAAAACCTGAACGATCTTAAACAGAAGCTGATGGAAAACCCGAAAAAGAATAAAAAAGAATTGGAACGCCTACAACGCATAGAATCGAAACTAGAAGTGAGTATTCGAAAAGCAGAGAGACGAGAAATCGCAAGAGCGCTAACTTCGTTAAAAAAAGACCCAAAACGAACCGTTTTTCGTTTAGTGGAAGCTAAAGACAGGTTAATGATTTTGAAAACAAAACTACAGGAAAATCCTCGGCGATACAAAGCCGAATTGCAGCGAATGGATGAACTGGAACAACGGCTGAATCAAAAAATCGAAAACGCTCGGTTAAAAACACTAAGAAGAGCCATCATGTATATTGAAAAAAATCCTAAACGATACAAGGAAGAGCTTCAGCGCTTCAACGAATTGGAAGCAAGACTAAAACAAGAGTTAGAAGAAAAACGAACGCAAGAAAAAGCTAAAACTAGAGAAAAGGATTTAGAGTTAATCCGATGATCCTTTTCTTTTATACACCAATCTGAGAAGCCGTTTTTTTAGGTATTTATTTTTGGCTCTTTTATTCAGCTGCCATAGCATCGGCTTTTGTTACATGTACAGTACCATGTGGATGCTGTGGAGGTGCATATATCGAGTAAAGTTTTAGCGGGATATTACCTGTATTGATTACGTTGTGCCATGTTCCAGCAGGTATCATAATGGCAGAGTCATCATAGACTTTTCTTTCAAAGTTTAAATTATCTTTACTTCTGCCCATTTGAACAATTCCTTGACCTTGTTCAATACGTAAGAATTGATCAACGTTAGGGTGAATTTCCAAACCAATATCTTCTCCAACATTGATACTCATCAATGTGACTTGCAAATGTTTTCCTGTCCATAAAGCAGTACGATACGTATTGTTTTGCTTTGCAGCCGCATTGATATTAACTACAAACGGTTCTGGTCCATAATCTTTTAACTTGATTTTACCTCTTCCCAAACCTAGTTGTTTAGCATACTCTATCTCATTAGGAATAGTCCAGTAAACAGGCTGTCTTCCATAGTTATACATTGGCACGTTAACATAATAAGGATATGGATATGGGTAAGGAACATAGTACATTTTTCTCACCTCCTTGCATATTTACAAAATAATCCTATGCATTATGTTTAGGGAATTTACTTAGATTCAGGGGGACTTATTTAAGAAATCGTTGTTAACCCAAAACACTTTACTCAATTAAATGACCCTTTAATAAAAGGAGAACACATATTACACATGAATAATATGTGTTCTCCTTTATTTTTACCTCTCTGATCCTCTTTCTGTTGATTTTCATTCATTCTGATAGGCCTCTCCATTTTATAAATGAATGAATAAAACATTCAATTTGAATGAATATAGAATGATAATACCCCTAATAAATGAATAATGAATTTAAAATAAATTAAATATGAATTAAAAATAATAGTGAATCTTATATAAATTAAATTTACATTTAAAATACATTCAAAAATATTTATTTTTTAAATTCATTTTGATTGATTATATAACATTAATGCTTTATAATGTAGATAAGAATTAATTATAAATTTAATTTGAATGTAAAATGAATTATTAGGGGGAGTTTAAATGAAAATAGTGGTGGCTAATGATATTGGGAATTCGGAAACAAAAATGATCGTGAACGATACGCTCATAAAACAACCATCGGTGGTCAAACGTCTGTTATCCAAGCCAAATGTGATGGAAACAAATGTGGAAAAAAACATTGCTAATTTATTGGATGAATTGATTGTTCATGTAACAAGTAACGCTATTAAACGAAGTGGCCTATACTTCATCGGAAAACGCGCCAATATAACGGCCGATAAAGTAGAAAATATGAATATCAAATTAGGGAATAAATCAAAACACGATATTCCAGTCCTAATGACGCTATCGATGCTTGCTGCTCGATCGGTTCAATTAGCATATCAAGAAAATCAAGAGCTTCCTTCATCAATTTCAGTAGATGTCTCAATGACAACAGCAATCCCTGCGTCAGAATATAGTGCCGATCAAGCCAGATACCTTGAAGGACGTTTCACAAGCAACGATCATGTGGTGATTGTATATGTCGGAGAAACTCCTGTGACCGTCACACTCCATTTTCAGACTGTGAAAGTCACTCAAGAAGGCATTCCAGCTCTATATGCCTTATTGGAACGTGACAATGAAATTCTGAAGAATTATAACGAGCACTATAAAAAACAAGCTGTACCAAAAGACTTCGCTAACAAACGAATTCTCCACGTAGATATTGGCGATGGAACAACGGAATATATCTATACTGTTGGAATGAATCCTGTAACAGATGTTTGTTCAGGGGAAAAACGAGGAGTGGGTCATGCCACGGAAGAAGCTACTCAATTGCTGAAAGAGGAAGTTGGCGGCTTTTTGAACCTAAATCGCCAGCAGTTTATGAATATTTTTTTAGATCCATCCCATCATCTTCACGATTTAGCCGTTCGCTTCATGCAAGAAGCACGTTATTCACAAGCTCAACGCATTTTAGAGGACATTCAGGAAAAATACAGCGACATAGCCGGAAACGTTGATGTAATTGCTGTATATGGTGGTGGCAGCATCCAGTTCAAAGAAGAACTTTATGAGGATTTATTGGACTTTGCAAATAACGTCCACTGTGAAGTTCTTTGGATTCCGGAAAAATACGCAGTGGATATGAACGTAAACGGATTGCATGTCATCAATGAGAAAATCTTGTTCAAAAAACAAAAATAATGAAAGAAGTGATACGATATGGCAAAACGAAAAATCGTCACTTGGAGGGTGGCTGATACCCCCCAAAGTGACTTGATTAATGAATGGCTGGACAAGCAGAAGAATATTCAAGTATCTCTCACTAACATCGTTTTACACATAATCGACCGTTTCGGAATGCGAGACATCACCGACTACGACATACAAAAAGTACTGTATCAAGAGTTTTCTTCTGGTACATCCAAAGAGTCCTCATTAAAGAACAAAACAGCCTCAAACCAAAATGAAGGAACAGGGGAAACAGACACGAGATCCTTAAACGATCCGGATTCGAAAAAAGACCGAGATAAAGAAAACCAAGATGATGATAATGATCTCTATAAAAACGTGGATATAAACAATCTTTTCTAAACAGGCTGACCAAGGTTTTGACCTTTAGGTCAGCCTGTTTTATATTCACCATATTTTCGATTTCAGTGTTTGGATTAACTCCCGAATCGCTGCTGATTCGGTAATATTTTTTGTCTGACAATATTGTTTCAACAACTGATAACCCTCATCGTCCAACCGGACGGTTACACGATGCGATAGCGTATTTTCCTCTTTAGGGCGTCCCTGTTTTAGCTTTTTCCGTTCATACGTTAAATCATCATATACCACGACATCTAAATATCCAAAGCGATCATAAATGTTTTGATTTTTCCGCACGAATTCTTCCCACATTTGAGGAATTTCACGAATCAGGCGCAAATATTCTTGTTGTAACTCCCATTTTTCCTTTTCTGTAGACGGTCGGCGTTGGGCAAACTGGGATAAGATCAATACCTGAAAATCATATTGTTCATAGCATCGTCCTTCTCTCATAAAAATCACCTTTTTTGTCTGACGTAAATTTATTTCTATATTATCACAAAAAAATAGAATGCGAGACATCACCGACTACGACATATAAAACGAGGACTACGCTCTTTTATTTAACACCTAAATTAATCTTGATCCCTCCACTATATTTCAGTTGGGACGCTGTCTTTGGTTTCGGTCGTTGTTCTTCCTTCGGCTTCGCTGGCTTCAACGACTGCATAAATTGCGTGAACGATTGCGCTTGTATCACCCGAAACGGATAACTCCCGTCTATCGCATACCGATGTTCCGATATGATTAGAACGATCGGAAAAACGGGCGGACGGTCTGTCGGCTGCCACGGTTCCTGCGTGATTATTCTACTCTGATAAAATCGCCATAGAGTGCGACGGCAAAGGATATCATTCGACGCCTGAGCAAAAAGCCCATGATCGGCGAAAAGACGCTTATTTGCGCAAAAATGGCTGGAAAGTTCTACGGTTTAGTGGGCGCATGATCTACCACGACTTGCCGAAAGTGATTGCGCAGATTGAAAAGGAAATACAGAACTAGCTCCAGGCAAAAGCTGGCGCTCGCCGGTTCCTTCGTGACATCGTACCAAATATTAAGCCGGCAGGTTTATAGTCTGTCACCTCGGTTGGCTTGCGGCGAACTTTTTCGGATTTAGCCTTCTATATTTTTTCAACCGTTCCTCAAGTTCCCGTCGTGCCTGTTCAATGTCGAAATCCTCATCATCCTTCGGTTGGTTGTAGTCCATCTTCAACCAATCCGGTACTAATTCTTTACGTGTCGGTTTCTGAATGTTTTGCCCTTCGCTAGAATTAGAGTCTACCATTTTCTTAACGGTTTCAAATGTCTTTTCTATGTAGGCCATGTATTTGAATCGTTTTCCTTTTAGTTTCTCCAACAGTTTGTTTTTCAAGTCATCATCATCAATCTTGTTGGCTTGTAGAAACTCATGGATCAAGTCGGATTGTTGCTGGTTGAATCCTTCGATCAAGGGATGATGATGATTTGAATCATTATTTATATCATTTGAATCATTATTTATATCATTTGAATCATTATTTATATCATTTGAATCATTATTAGGTTTCTCTTCGAAACCACCCCTGGTTTCCGTGGGAAACCACCCCTGGTTTCCGTGGGAAACCACCCCTGGTTTCTGTAGGAAACCATCCGAACTTTCGTTCTGTTTTCTGCCGCCTTTTTTGGCAAAAGTTCTGCTGCTTGTTTCATATTCAGTATCGTAATCACGAATCTTTTCAAGTGGCTGATATTTCTTTTGAATGTCGTTTTGCGGATACTCATAAACTACAATATTTACAGGTTTGTTACCTGGCTGTTCGCTATCTTCATATGTGACAAGATCAATCAAACCATAATTCCATAAAGGCCGGATGATCTCATTGTAGAATTTTTTCTTTCCAACCCCTAAACGTTTCATGACTTTGGAAAGGCTTGAAGGAATCACATCATTATCTTTGTCTTTTCGCTGATCTGAACGATCACACCAACTATAGAATTTTAGCCAAGCCGCGAAGGCTTCAGGACCAAGTTTATCAATCCAATCATCAGCAACAACAAAATGAAGAATTGGAAGCTGCAATTCGTTTCTATTTTTCTTCGCCTTAGTAAACTCTACTTTTGCCATATATATTCTCCTCCTGTTTCTCCCGAAATTTGGGACAAACAAAAGAGCGTGCCGCCGTACGTTTATACGTAGGCAAACACGCTCTCATCGGAGGAAAAACGAAAATTTCCAGGCGTTTCGCTCTTGCGTTAAACACATTTATGCATTAAAATGAAGACAAGGCATAAATATGTTAACACAAGAGCTTTCGAGCAGGTGTTTGCCGTAGGGTGAGTACGGCAGACGGTTGTAGCGGACCCCCAATCCGACTACAACGCGCTTCGAAAGCTCTTCTATTTTGTCCCGTTCTATTATGTTGTCTCTATTGTACTACTAATCTTCGAGTCGCGACAAGGTCTATTTTCCAAAAATTCTCGACAGCCATCCCCGTTTTTTTGTCCCCTTGTCCTCCGTTGTCGCAGCTGTCTCCAACGCGGCCTGCTTCTGTTCTTGAATGGCGCGAATAGATTCCATGAGTTTTCGGTCGCGTTCTTCCAGTCGTTGGTTGATGTAGCGTTGCTGCTCGTTGAGCTTTTCAATCAATTGACGATTCACCATTTCCAAGCGCTCGATTCGCTCGATTAGTTGATCTAGCTTGTCGTCATAGCGCGTCATATCGCTAGGTACGTCTAGCTCTTGAGCGATTTCCTCCGTTTCCTTGACACGCTTAACGACTTCGTTTACCGCGTTTTCAAGCGACATTCCTTCGTCTTGTGTGAGTCGTTTTAAATGTCGTAGGGCGACGATATCTTTTTCGTAATAGAGACGCTGTCCTTTGTCGTTCTTCTTAAACGGGTACCCGGCGTCTTCGAGCATGGCGCTCCATTTCCGTAAAGTTGACGAGGCAATCTCCAAATTATCCGACACGTCTTTCGAATAAAACGCGATTTTGTCTGACATAGCGCTATCAGCTACCTTTTTCATAGTTTTTCCTTATTATACAATGGTTTGGGCGCGTTATGTAGCGATTTTTATGCGATCTCGTACGCTATTAAACAGGTAAATATTGTATATGCATTTGGAAACTGATATACTTAGATTAACTTTGGACTTAAAGTTAGTCAAAATTCAAGGCGAAGGGTTGGGTATATTGGTATGAGATTGACGATCTCCATCAATCGCGAAATCAATGAGTTAATTCGGAAGATTGCCGAACAAATGGGAACAAGCAAGAGGAACGTTATCGCGTTTGCCTTGGCAGAAGTTCTGCAAAAAGGATATAGTTTCGAGCAACTGGAAGCGTTGAGAGAAAAGATCAATCTTGATTCCCAGACGACGATTTTTTTGACGGAGGAAATGGCGCGAAAAATTGAACAAATTGATCGTTTTGGTTTATCAAAAAGAACTTTTTTTGGATGTTTGATTTCTGATTATTTCCAAAAAAACAGTGAAAAGTTTCTCCTAGACTCTTCCGAAGATCTAGCAGAAGCCAAAAACAACGATTTAAGTCGTGACTATATCAACACCAATATGGACGAGGAGCTTAAAAAAAAAATAACTGATTTTTGCAAATCTAACTCTATTGCAATGAGTTTCTTGTTTTCGTATTATCTCTTGGCTAAGAATGTGCAGATACGCCCGTTCCAAATAAAGAAACGAGAATATCTGCATCTAAACATGAATGCGCTCGCCAGAAAAATGCTAGATAAAAAAAGTAGTGACATCAACGTGACTAGGCAATTTTATCTACATTTAGTCGCTTTGCAAATCTGTGAGGATTTCAATTTGTGAAATTTACAAAAATAGCGAGAAAATTCGCTATTTTTATTTACATTTTTTCTTGATTATGATATAATTTCCATATAATCAAAATAAAAAATAATCCATATTTGGAAAGGAGAGGAATTATTGTGTTTGACCAACTTCGAGGGCTATTGAATTCTTTGTTTGGAGACATTACGTCTACATTTATCACTTTGTTCGCCATTGGGATTCTTGTTTGTGGCCTATTGGCGGCATTTGGTGGAGAAGAAAATCAAGCAAAGTTCAAACGGGGGTTGTTTTTGTGTATCTCTGGGTTGATTGTGTTCTTGCTTGCCCGCCCGATTGTTTACTACTTCCAAAACAACCTCTAAGGGGTGAATGAATTTGGCATACGAAACACAGTCGATCGCTGAACGAAAGGAACAGTTGCGAGAAGAGGGTAAAGTGGAGTTGCCCTTAAACGTCGATACACGAAAGTATTTACTCTCTTTCATTCGTTATCGAGACGTGCTGATCTCCCTTCCGTTATTGATTGCTGGCATTGTGGCACTGTATATCATCCATCGAACGGGAATCGGCATTAATTCGCAGAACGTGATTGTCTGCCTCGCGCCATGGGCGACGTTCTTGCTGTTGCTGACGATTCAACATCCCGATCGGAAGAACATTTCGTTCTTCGAACACCGGATTGTTTGGCGAATCAAGTACAACAACCGTCAAAAACTGTTTGTTTACACAAAGGGTGATCTGATGGGAAAGAAGAAGGAAAAAGATGTTCGTGAACAGCTTGGCATTTCTAACATTTATTCCGACTGCTACGAAACAACGGACAAACGATTAGTTAAAGTGATTAAAGTGTCGAGCATTAATCTTTCGTTGCTAAATAACAAAGAGAAACGCATGATTTTTCAAGCATACGAAACGTTCCTCAACGACCTTCCAAAAAATCTGACGCTCCAAATCAGCCAAATCGCACAACCAGTCAACCTAAAAAACTACTTCATGTTCATCCAAGAGAAGACATCCCAAGAAGGAGATATATCAAAAAAGTTGTTGTCGGCGGGATATCTCAATTTCGTTGACAACATCCAAAAATCCAAGAACATGGTGTCCCGAAACCGTTATGTCATTATTTCCAAACCATTCACGGTGCAGAACAGAGACAGTGTCTTGGAGGAACTTGATCGACAGGCAAAAATCCTTGTTTCTCAAATCGAGAATATGCTCGGCGGTCGCTTTCAGCTGAAAGCAGAAATCTTAAACAACGAAGAGTTATTCCATCTCATCTACACCTGCGTTGACTACGAAAATGCACAAGTCAATGCGGAAATCAAAACAAGTACATTCCCAATCACGCTGGGAAAAGAGACATATATCGAGATGAAAAAGAGATGGGAGAAAGAAATAACGGAGAAAATCATTTAAGCCAGGGGGAAGGACGATGAGACTTACACTTCCTTTTTTCCGAAAAAAGAAAGAAGAGAGTTTGGAGGAATCGTATTACAACGCTAATGAACATATTTTGAATTTGCTTTCTCCTGACAGTATCGAAGAAAAAGAGAGTTATGTCCGTTCGGGTACGAACTATACCCGAACACTTGTTGTTGTAGAGTATTCATCCATTATTGTGCAGGAATACATTCAACGCTTGAATGACTTGAGCGATAACATCAGCGTCATTCAATACATCATGGAGTATGATTCTTCAGAAGTGCGGAGACATCTATCAGAAAGCATTAAGCAAAACAGTCAAAAACTATATTCCAAATATGTCAATGATGCAGGAAAAGCCGAAGCACAAGCGCAGATCGACAGTGCTAGAATGTTGCTTCATCAGCTGAGTTTCAAGAACGAAAAAATGTTCATGTTCCAAATGTTAATTCACATCGTCGCAAGCAACCTCAAAGAATTAGATGCACTAACTCAACAAGTCAAGGCCATTGTTGGCCCGTTTGCTAAGACATTAACCCCAACAACAAGAATGAAAGACGCTTTTGACAGCTTCTTGCCAATCGGCAAAAACAAAGTATATGACTTTACATATCGCCCGATGAATGCGGAAGCCGTTTCTTATTTCTTTCCGTTTCATGAAAATGAGATTTTCGACGAGAAAGGCATCATCAAGGGAAGAAACATGACAACCGGAAATGTGGTAATCGTAGACGATGATTTATTGTTAAACCGCCATGAATTTGTCATTGGGATTTCCGGTTCTGGGAAATCCACTTACATTTTTCAAGATATGATGCGGAAGTACATGTTAGGACGAAGAATCATTGTGATCGACCCGAAAGGAGAATTCGGGGAGGTATTTCGTACACTTGGCGGTGAGTGGGTGAAAATCAGCCTAAAAGGCGGGAACATCATCAATCCATTTGATATCCCGAAAAATCAACATGGAACAGAAGAAGGAAATCCACTGATCGCTAAAATCAGCACCTTGTTGACGATGTTCCGCCTCATGTATCCGCAGATGACAGATTTGCAGGAAGATGTCTTGTCGAAGTTATTAATTGAGCTGTACGCCAAGTTTGGCATCACGGAAGAAACAGACGTAAACGCATTAGCAGTAACGGACGTTCCGATCATGGAAGACTTCTATCATTTTCTTGAAGAAATCAAGGAAACAACCCCTGAAGAGTATGAGCACGTAAGGGACTTCCATACCACGTTGCACGCTTATGCGAAAGGCATGTTTGCCAAAGTGTTCAATGGGCATACCAACGTGGATGTGTCGAATCCACTTGTTGCTTATGATATTTTTGACCTCCAAAACCGGGAAAAAGCACAACGAGTAGTGTACTTCAATTTATTATCTCATATCAACTATGACATCTTGAACGGTGACCGGCATCCAACACAAGTGTATATTGACGAGGCGCATATCATCGCTGACCCAAAAGTGCCTCTGGCGATGGAATATGTGTATTTCATGATGAAAGTATTGCGGTCGTTTAATTGCGGTGTAACTCCTGCTACCCAGTCGATTAAAGACTTTCTGTCCGCGAAAGACGATAAACGAAACTATGGGGAAGCTGTCATTTCACAAGCTATTCAACGTTTATATCTCCCGATGCAAGAAGTAGAAATCAACTTCTTGGAGAAAGAACTTGGACATCAATTTTCTGAAGAGGAACGAACGACATTAACGGTCGTTGAGGGGCGAAAAGACGAACAAGCAGGTAAGGGCATCTATTTTGTCGGCTCGAAAAAAATCAAATTGGAAGTGCAGCTAACGGATGTTGAAAAACAACTATGGTTTGAACGGAAGTGAGTTGATCGTATGAAAGATGTCATACGCTCTCTACTTCTTTGGAAAGCAAGTCCGTTGATTTGGATCGGGGCTGGAGTTCTGTTTATCGTCGTACTCATTGGTGCCATCAGTAACGCTATTTTCGGGGAAGAAGAGAGCTTCTCCAATATCTCAGGCGGAGTAGCAATGTGTACGAAGGGAAAAGTGGATGAAGCAAGGATTGAAGAAGTACTATCTAACGCCGGAGTATTCACTGGAAAAAAAGAAGTATTTATGAACGCAGCTGAAAAATACGGCATTGATCCCGTGCTACTTATCGCCATTGCGTTGCATGAAACAGGATACGGAACATCCCCTGCCGTGAAAAACAAAAACAATCCTGGTGGCATTATGGACCCGAACACTGGAAAGCTGAAAGTATTTGATAGTCTGGAAGACGGCATCGATTTTATGGCAGGAAACCTCTATCGAGTGTATATATCTCAAGGATTAGTAACGATTCAACAGATTGGGGCAAAGTACGCTCCAATTGGAGCGAATAATGACCCCTCGAACTTAAACGCGAATTGGGTGCCAGTAGTCACCAATATCGCAAATGAACTAGGCGGCCTCTCGATGAACTGCGAAGTCATGGGGACAGGAGAATTCGCGCTGCCTACCGGTTCGATGAGTATCACGTCCAATTTTGGATATCGGAGTGATCCGTTCGGAGGCGGAACGGAATTCCACAAGGGAACAGACTTCGCTTGTTCGCGAGGTGATGCAATTTATGCAGCTGACGGGGGGCAAATTGTAGTGTCCGTGAAGTCCGGATATGGTGGCGGATACGGACACCATGTCATTATCAGCCACGGCGATATATTCACCTTGTACGGCCACATGGAACATGTGGATGTAGACGTAGGAGACACGGTGCAGAAAGGACAGAAGATCGGTACTTGCGGAACAACCGGTTCCTCAACGGGATACCACTTGCATTTTGAGGTTCAGCTAGACGGCATCTATGGTAAAAGAGTAGACCCAATGACGTACTTCCAGCCAGCAAAGAAGGAGGAAGATGAATGAGAATCACCGTTACTAACCTTGTGTTAATCGTTCTTCTATTGATTGCAGGAAGCTTTAGCTTCCTCTTGTATACGGACCTTCAGGAAGCAAAGGAAAAGATTGAGAAGTATCAAGATATCGAAAAGCTGAATCAACGATCAGAGGATTTTATCGAAGCGTTGGTTTATGGGAAACATAAAAAGTATCTGACCGGAGAACAACTGGCGCGATATGAAGCTGGCCTGAAAGAGTATGGAGAACCAACAGAAAAAAACATGGCGAAAATAAACGAATTTAAAATTCATCAGCTGTTCACAAAAAAGCAGAAAAATAAAGATGATGAGGCGGAATCGTATGCCATCGTACAGGTCCGATATGAAACAGGAGATCCTAATAAATACGGGGATGACTACATTCATACATTAACGGTCAACTCTCATTGGGTGAAAGACTCCGGAGAATGGAAAGTCGATCATATAGATATGGCTTTGCTTGAAGACAGCCGGGATGAAATGTTACGGAAACAAGCCGAAGAAGCGCTGCAGAAAGCTGGTCAAGCAAATTAAAGAAAAGGGGGAGAGGAAAAGTGAAACTGACGCCGGAACGGCGTAGACAGATATACGAGATCACGCAAAAAATACTCGCTATCTATGATCGTTTTTTCTCTTTTGTACTTAAGCTGTATGAAAAACCGGTGGAGCGAAAGAAAAGAGAGTTTTTCCTCACGTATCGCACAGAAATGACGGAAGAAGAAATTCGGGAGTATCAATATCGATTGACGGTAGGGTGGACGGTTCTCTTATTTATCTTCATTTTACTTTTGCTAGAGATCGGGGGGAGAATCTTTGGCTAAATTTGTTCGAGTCCTAGTCGTTGCGTTTCTGTTGTCCTTGGTGATCTTTCCAACGTCAAGTTTGGCGAAAACAGGAGATTTTTATGAAAAAAACAAAATGTTCTTTGAAGAACCGGAAAACTCAGATGACGAGAATAGATCGTCAAGTGCTTATATCGAGATTCTGAAAAACTACGATGACGACAGTCAATCGATTGAGTGCGGAAAATTTCAGGTTACTTGCCATATCTATAAATTCATCTTTGAAACGGGAGTTTCGGCGTTGGAATTCATTAAAGAAATCATGAAAAAGACGGTCATTTCTCCAACAGACATCATCCAGAATCCGTTGTATGAAAGATACCAGGACGGATTGTTCACGTTGTCAAAAACGGTATTGGCGATTTTTATCGTATTTAGTATGACAAAAATTATGAGCCTTCGCATGGCGGATGCAGATGACGGACCGATTGTCATGAATGAAAAGCTCGTAAGCATCTTCGTGATCTGTGTGTTCCTATTCTTGTACGAATCAATTATCCACTGGATTCTAAACTTCCAAGAAAAACTCATGACTGCGATCATTGACACGATACAAACAGAAAAAATGGTCGAAAACATGATCTCCAATATATTACTTTCTCCGGGGGTATTTGCTTTCATTACAGTATTAGTTATTGGAATCATTCTAGTGGTTCTAACACTTCAGTTTTTCTATCGCATCGCCCTCGTTGCGATCTTGTATATTATCGGCCCGATCGCTATTGTTACGAAAGTCAATGATACTTTTAACTTCTTTGATTTCTGGCTCAAACAATTCATCAGCGCGTTTCTCACGCTGGCGTTACAATTGATCGCTACGGCCATTGGACTGCAACGCTTTTTTGAGAGACCGCAGTATTTCGGTGACACAACGAATTTGTTTATCGGAACCGCCTTTTTCATTCTCGCTGTGACGTTGCCATCCCTCTTAGGTCAATGGGGATTGAGCACCGGTTCAGCCCGTTCGGTTATGTCCGGGGCTAAAACCATTGCCAGAGTGGCAATAAGACGATAAGGAGGTTAATGAAACGTGAAAAAAATATTGTTGGCCAGTGCAGCTGTGTCGTTGATGTTCTTGGCTGGATGTCAAAATGATCAACCTGAAGTCAAAAGCACACAAGTAGAGAATGGAACGAAGACCAAAGAAAATGGTGAAAACGAAAAAGCAAAAAGCGTCTTTACGAGAAAAGATCGTCAAATTGCAAAAGAAAAAGCTGAAAAATTTATCGTTCTTCTCACTGAATTTCATGGTCGCTCCATTTTTAGTGATGAAGACAATGCGAGAGTTCGTGCGGAGTTAAGCCAAAAGGCAGATGAACAAAAGTTGATTCATCCTGAAACTTCGTTCACAAATCTCACTAAATTTGATGATAATGCTAAAGAAGACAGTAGATTAATTCTTCGGAAAGATCGCTTTCAATTAGGCGATGAATTTAAAGAAATTTATTATAAGTACATTGATGTTCATGAATTGAGATTGCCAATTAAATATATCGTTAAGTCTGATACGTCCCCAGAGGATGTGGAGTTAGAGTCGTTTGTTCGTTTCGTTAAAACGACGGATGGAGAAATTTTAATTTTGGATGCGCCAATGTTGATCGGAATGGACTTGGAGAAAAAAGATGAGGACGCCTATTATGACGAGTACAACCGTAAGGAGATAGAACAAGAAGTCAAAGAAGAGCTGAATATTCAATGAGTGAGGTGAGATCGATCATGCAACAATTCACCATTAATAAATATGGCGAGGTCGAAGTGGAACAAAACGAACTTCGGTATTTTATTCCAATTGCATATACAGAAGCCAGTGAACTAGATGAATTGGAAGAGGCATATCGAAGAAAAGGAAAAGAACTAATGGACTCCCCGTATTACTTGTTTGCAAACAACCTCGAATTAGTACGAAATCGCTTCTGTTTCACGTTCCAGTTGGAGGAAATGAAAGCTTTTCATTATATTCGGCAGCTCCCGTTTGAGGAACAGTTATACTATCTTCGTTCGCTAGTGGAAATGGCGAAAAATATTGAACAGACGCCGATTTTATGGGGTAAAAATAGCCTTCTTGTGGACTTGACGGACAGAAAAATCAAAACGTTCCTCTTTGAGTTCGATAAACACCCGATTCATGTATCGCAAGATGCAGTGGACGGATTAAAAGAAACGATCATTCTTGCTTTGACGACGCTTCATCGTGTGTTGGGGAAACCAAGACGAATTGATTTCATCGATCAACGGGAGATCGTCATCCGTTTTGCGGAAAACATTTTACACGGAAAATCTGTTAGTGAAATCGGGAGAGTTGTAGAAGATACGATTTTGGAAATTGAACGTCAGTTAGAACAGGAGAAAAAAGAGCAGCCGAAATCCAACGTCCTTACGGCCTTTAAGGAAAAGTGGAACGCGAAAAAAGAAACGGCTGCTACTGTTGAACAGCCAGTCTGGCGTTTCTCCAAGAAAAAATCGAATCTTTCGGCACCATATGAAAAGAAAAAGTCGATTTGGGATAATAAATACGTGTATCTTTCTGCTTCGGCACTCGCTTTTGTCATTCTCATTGGAAACTCAACAGGGGCATTTGATTTTTCTAAACCTGAAGAAGCAAAAGCTAAACAAGAACAAACAGAAGTCATTCCATCCAGTAAGCTTGTCGGTGTTTATCAGAAAGCATTAACAGGTAATGAACAAGAAGCGTTAGATCAGTTAGAGCGATACGGATATGACAATCTAAGCAAGAAAGACCAAAAAGTGATGTTGAGTTTATATAAAGAGACGGGGCAGTCCGAAAAAGCGATTAAGCTGAAGCCGGAATATGCGGAAGAAGTCGTGAACGACTTAATCAGTAATCAAAAGTACGACGATTTAAGAACACTGCAAAGTAAAATTGATAATCCAGTTGTTAATTATGAGGTCGCTTTTTTAGATAAGAAATGGGAAGATGTAGTCCGATTAAAAGACAAAGTGAAAATGACCGACAGACGGGAAAACCAATTATTAAGCGCATATCTTCATTTGGGAAGAATGGATGAAGCTAAAAAATTGGTTGCGGAATCTCCTGAACTGAGCCAGAAAGTCCAGGATTTCGAGATGAAGAAAAAACAAGTCGAGAATTTGAAAATGCAGGTGCAACAGGTGCAAAAAAATGAAAAAGACGTGAAAAAACGTGATGAACAAGTGAAAAAACTGAATGAACAGATTAAGCAGCTGGAAGCAGCGATCAACAACATCTAAAAAAGTGGAGAGGGGCGATCATTTCACCCTCTCCACTTCTTTTTTGGGAGGCTGGATGTTCATGTCTTTCACGGGTTGCTGCATCCGTTGTATCATATTTTGAATAAACTCTTTATTGATTTTCTTAGGGATGAATCCGATTCGTTCGCGAAGGATGTTTTCGATGACAAAGCATTTTCTCGTCCAGTACTCATACTCCTTATACGTGTATTGTTCTGCATCGGAAAATTCCTTCGCTCCTTGCTTCATCGCCTGAATGAAAATGTACCGGTTGTTATACGTATCTGATCGTTCTTTTCGAGCTAATTTAAGAAGGTAAAGCAATTCGACAGTGGAGAGTTTCATCAGTTCAGGAGTGGGTTTTTTAGCGTCTTCGATCGTCGGGTGCTGTTGAGGAAGGAGATTTTTTCTTTTCCCGTTCTCCTGAACTTCGTTTCGATCAAGCTTCATTTTGCAAAAGCCGCAATAATAACGATGTTGGTGATTTTGTACCCCACTTCCACAGTACGGGCAAGTTTTCATACTGACTCCCTCTCTATATTGTTGTAACTTACTACAATTATTATAACATCTATTGTTGTAAGTTACAACATCTTTTTTGTTTTCCAAATGAACATATTTTTAATTAATCAATATTTAAACAGGGAGAGTGCGAGAAAACAAAAGAGGCGGTTGAGACAGCACTTGAAAAATATCGCATGTATATGTTGACGGTTCCGGACGAATTCCTGCCACGCGTGACGCAAACGTACTCTCTCGTGCCGCCAAGCAACACGAATGCTTTTCATTCATCTACAGAAAGCGCGGCAATCAAGAAGGTGGACTTTGAGCGTGAAAGAGATGAGTACATGGAGAGAATACGCCGGGCGGTGAATAAACTCAGTGCAATCGAAAGGGAAATAATCATTAAACGGCATATGTCTTTAGAGGAACCACGTGATTATGATATCTACAATGAAATGGGAATTAGCGAGGCGACATTTTATCGTATCCTTGAGAAGGCGTTTTATAAGCTGGCTTTTGCTTTACGGATTGAGGTTTACAAAGAAGAAAAGACACCTGTGTAGGTGTCTTTTTTAGTTCTTATATTAGCAAGGCAAATACTATCTTCTTCACTTTATTTTTAGAGAGTTAATGAGTGAACAACTTGAACTTATTATATTAGTTATTACAATCTTCATGTTTTTCCCTCTGCTTGTTGTTAAATCAACACAATGAAAATCAAAATCCCTCTCAGATCAAGGTTCCAGAACAGTGTATCAAATGTGTTTCTTTTATTGTCTATTTGTAGGGAGATAAAATACTGTTAATATGTTACTTTTTTACTATTAATTCATAAAGCCGTTTTGAACCAATATATACTACATGAATAGATAAATACATGAGGAACAAAAATAAGGAAACATAAAGACGACCTTTATCTGTCATTACAATTTCATTAGACACAAGAGAATAAATCAAAACATAAAAATAGAAAAAGGCAAGCATCAGAAGTGCTTCAGAAAGAAAACCAAGAATTCCTTTCGAGCGGTTCAAGATTATAGAAAAAATCGTATCTACCACCCCTGTTATGACTAAAGTAGTTATAAAAAATTTTAGGATAATTTTGATAGAAGAAAAGGTTCCAAACGAATTAATACGGACATCGGTTGTCAACGAAATAAGATGCATTACTGAATAAAAAAGTAGGAAAGGCAATGAGATAATGGCTAAGCACATGAAGGATACAACTGTTATTGCAAAGATGTGATCTGAAACAGAATATTTATTTCTACTTTTTTCTTTTTTTATCATATACAAAATCCCCTCTTTTTGTAAATTTATATATTGGATAATATATCTTTATTTGGTAATATAATACATGGAATAAAATACTATAAATTTGGGGAGGTTTCAATATGAAAAATAAAACTTTAATGAAAACAGTAATTTTTGCAACTTCATTTTCTATTTTGTGTACTACTTTTACACCTCTCTCATCTACTTTTGCTGCTGAAAATGATAATACAGCAGTAGTTAATAATCAGGTAACAAACGAAACACCTGAATCTCTACTAGAATATATAGAAATTGAAGGAGCCCCTAGTACTGTAGAAGATACTAGAGACTTTATTCAGTATGCTGCGACTACAGAGGAATTTCAAAGCTATATCGGTGAAGAAATAGCTCAAGATGATGTAGCTCATGCTTCAGGAGTCGTAGGCGGAACACTAAAAGCTATTAAAGCATTTGGTTGGATTTGTAGAGTTGGTGGAAAAACTCTAAAATATGCTATTAGACCTCTATCTCCTTCTAAAGCAAAATTAATTGATCAATATGCTAGAAAAATAGCCTATGCAACTGAAAGATTAGAGTCGGGAACAAAATCAGCATTAATTTCAGCGTTAAAGAAAGCAGGGGTTCCTGGTAAAACTGCTGAGGCTTTAGCAGAAATTATTTTATGGCTAGTATAAATAAAAATAAAATTAAAGTTAAATTAAAGATGACTCAGATGTTAAGAATAATTTGGGTCATCTCCTTTTTTTTAGAGATATTCAATAATACCTAATAATTAATAAAGGGGGTTAAGACCATACTAAAGAAAATTATTTCAGTAGCTCTGTTATTAACAATCATTTTATTAATTTTCTTCTTTTTATTAAATAGCTCCAAAAGCCATAATAATCCGCCAAAAAAAGAAGTTGGTAATTTAAAAATACAGCAAAGAGAAGATGGTGATTTAAATTATAAGCAAACTATTACGTGGGGAGTTAAAGACACAGTAATTAAAAAAATAAATAGTAATACAAAAAATATAATTAAGGTTGCAATTTTAGATAGTGGTATCAATAAAAATCATCCAGATTTAAAAGGACAAGTTGTTAAAGAATTCAATGCGATAAATCCCCAGGAACCAGTAATAGATAAGTTAAATCATGGAACAGCTGTGGCAGGAATCATTGCTGCTAAGGATAATTCTATTGGTATTAAAGGTGTTGCTCCAAACGTAAAAATATATTCAGTGAAGGTTCTGAACGATAATGGAGAGGGTACTATAGATAATATTATTAGAGGTATTAACTGGTGTATTGATCAAAAAGTTGATATTATGAACATTAGTTTTGGGTTAAAATCTAATAATCCAAAATTGAAATCAATTATTGACAAGGCAAGGAATTCAGGAATTATTATTGTGGCATCAAGTGGGAACAACTATATTAGAGATGTTGATTATCCAGCTAGATATGAAAATGTTATTTCAGTTGGCTCTATTAATAAGGAACATCAAAGAGTTAAGTTTTCTCCTAGAGGAAAAATCGATTTTGTTGCTCCAGGTAGAGGTATATTATCTACAAATAATAAAAATGGTTATTCACTATTTGAGGGAACATCTTATTCAGCTGCTTTTATAACTGGTTTAATTGCTTTATATATGACTGACAATTCAGAACACAAAATATACAAAAATCAAGATGAACTAGTTAGATTATTACAGGATAAATCTTTGGATCTCGGTGTTAAAGGAAAAGATAATGTATATGGATACGGACTTTTACAATTTAAATAATGGGTGTAAACGAGTAAATTTCATTACAAAATTGAATAAAAGTTTCGTCTTTGCAATTCATTAGGAACATCGAGTCGTTCATTTGTTTTACTAACTGATAGACGGTCTGTTGTTTGAATGAGCCCGTTCTTAAACACTAAGGGTAGTTTTTTAGTGATACAGTAAATGATCTTCAATACCTTAGAAATATGTTGAAAAATTATGTTAACGAGAACAATGAAGAATATATAAATGAGCTTAAAGCACAAATTGAGGAAATTAATTAATTAACAAACGAAAGAAAAATGAAAGAAAAATGACAGAAAGATGACAGATTATTTTGTGTCAGACATGATATGATGGTATCGTGGGATATGTTGAAGCAGGGCGTCACTCCGATTGGGGTGGCGTTTTTATTTTAAATTCGAAAAGGAGTGTTGCGACATGGCAGAAATGCGCGAGTCGAACAAATTGGGTGGACTAAAAGTAAAAGTCGACGTCGATGTGTCCGATGGATTAAAGGGATTAAAGGCGTTGCGCCGGGAAGCGAATAAGGCGTTGCAAATATTAGAGAAGATCGAGCAAAAACACAGAGAGTTTTTTGGTGACAAAAAAATTACAACGATTCGTATTTTAGGGTATGTAAAGCTAAAAGGTAAGATATCCACAAAACTGAAAAAGGATGTAAGGGATTTTGTCGAAAAATATTTTTTGGACACCCCTGAGAGGCCGAAAAGCCTTGATACATCAACATTTCTAGAGGGAGGAGAGAACCTCCTCATCAGAAGTTGAATCTGATGATTTCGACGATGAAGTAGATTACTAGTATTGCTATGATGCTTCCGTAGATGACTTTATTGAATGGTTGAAGTGTTTTCGGGATGAACTGGGACATCCAAAAGAGGAAAATGGCTGCTGCGATTAGGATAAAAGTGAGGACAACGACTTCTTTCATCTGCTATACCTCCTTCCTTTGTTTGAGAAGGAGGGAATTTTTGTGCGAAGGTGGGTAGAAGGGTGCGGAACGAAGTGGAGCATACGAAGTATCAAGCGATTCGTTGACGGCTTGGAGGAAGCCCAATGACTTACCAAGCCTTGAAAGCGCTGCTTTTTAGGCTTGGTTAGCCGACTTGGCTTCCCCAAGCCGTCCGAAGAGCGCAGACCCTTTACGCACCTCACAAACAAAAATTATAATGGGGTGAGGCAAAGGAAGGATCATACTTGGGAAGGAGGCAATAAAATAAGACTCTGTTATTGTTTGTTGTTGGTTAATACCTTAAAAAAACGGCTTCTCAGATTGGCGTATAACGCGTCTTAAACCACAAAGTAATGGTTTTATATTCGGAAGAGAAAAAGCGTCTCTATAGGGCATTTATGGCTTTTTAAGGCTAAAAGGTTGCCCTAAAGGCAACTTGCTTTGTTAATAGAAAACTCTGACCACCACATTGTGTGATCAGAGTTTTTATACTAAGGACAAAGTCTATTTTGATATTATGATGAGAATTGAGGGAATTGCGTATAATAACGTGCCAATTGTAGTGATAATGTACATGATAAACTCAAATTTAGTGAGCTTTCTTTCTGTCTTTATTTTACTTAAATTCCAAATATAAACATATCCACATAACAATAATAATATGGTTCCTAACTCTCTAATGTCATCTAATATATTCAAAATTTAACACCTCAGTAAGACAGATATTTAACTAGCTGAACCGGCTCCGCATGTCATAGCAAATATAAAAACCGTCACAGGTTGAACAGCAATGCCTGCTACAGCAAGAATACCTGCTGCTGCAATCCACTGCTTCTTTTCTACATAACCCATAAACTCGTTAATAATATCATTACCAATTCCTAAAGCTTCTTGTAAGCATTTTTTTACTGTACTCTTAGCTGACATAGTAGATACATCACTTTTTTTAGATAAATTTGATATACCGTTTTTTTCTTGGTTTAAGTATTCAGCAAAAAATTTAATAGCTTCTTTTTCTTCTTGGTTGTATGATGAGTTTTTTAATTCTTCTTCATTCACAAAGTATTTACCTGTTTTATCATTTTCTATGATGATCTCTGTAAAAATGTATTCTAATTCTGCTGCCATCTCTAAAATTTGTTCTTGTGAAGGGTTATTACTTACTTTCCGTTCAGCAGCTTTTACATTTGAACTAAATGAAAAAGAAGATGCAAAGAACAATAAAACTGCCAATACTGAAAACGACATTCTTTTTTTCATAAAATTATTCCCCTCCCATAATTATAGAGTTTTTCTACAATTATGAGTCTAGCAAACTAAATTTTTCATATCAAACAAAAATTAACAAAAATTCTAATTTGTGAAAAAAGAAACTACTTTTGGTTTTACATTTCAAGTTCCATGCCTTTGTATCGTTGCTTTGATTTCTTTTTTCGTTTGGTTGGTTGTTGCTGCTGCTGACAGAAAATACAAACTCCCGGAACAGGAGGGTTAGCTCGGTCAATTTCCTGTCATGAGACAGGATTACTCGAGAAGCTGTTGCTCCAATAAATGCTTGGCAAAGCTTTCAACGGTGTATTTTGACCAATACGGAGTTCCAGCGATTAATAAATCCTCTTTAGGAAACTTTCCTCTTTTGCGGTAAACAGCAATCTTGTTTTGTGGAAAATGAATTCCTTTATCCTCCAGATAACGTGCAAAATCACTTTGGGTGTAATAGTCCTGGGAGTCTCTAATGATCGAGAAGTTAGGGTTTTTAATCAAATACGTTTCGTTTCTGAAAAACTCCACGATTAGTTGCAACGCAAATTCCAGCCATTCATCCTCAAGGTGCTGATATAGTAATTGGAGCGATAATGCTTCCTCATTCTCATTCGGTTTTTCAAAGAATCGAGCCAATTGCAAAAATGTCTTTTCTAACTCACCTATTGTCGAGGAAGTTTTCAATACTTCTTTATTGGATTTATCCAGTAAAGGTTTTAATTGAGGAAATTGATTGATGATCTTTTGTGTAGTATTTTTCATTTAATCCACCTCTTTGTTGTAAGTTACTACAATAATAGCATAAAATGTTGTATATCACAACATTTTTCCTAAAATAAATGGCTGTTTTATTGCAACGCTTTAAAACAGCCCATTTTTGAAAAGCTCGATGCTATTCAAAAATGGAGAAAGGGAAAGAAAAAAAGAAGAAGGAAGGAGGAAGACCTTCCTTCAGGAAAAGAATCCTTTTTCTTTTAGGGAAGTGTATTCTGCTTTGTAGTTGATGACTAGGTGATCGAGAATTTCAATCCCTAGTATCCTTCCGGCTTCTGCTAGCCGTTTCGTCATTTCAACATCCTCTCTCGATGGAGTGACGTCACCACTTGGATGCTGATGTGCGACGATGATGCTAGCTGAGTTATTGAGGATTGCTGCCTTAAAGACTTCTCTTGGGTGAACGATGGATGCGTTGAGAGAACCGATATGGCAGCGATGAACGGCAACGACTTCGTTTTTGGTATTGAGGCACATGACGAAGAACACTTCTCTGTCGTCGTCGCCGATGAAGTGTGCTGCCACTTTTGCTGCATCCTCCGGACAACGGATTTTGTATCGCTCTTCCACCTCCTGAACGATTTGTTTGATGCGTTGGATTTCGTAGATTTTTTCCATGGTTGAACACTCCTTTCTTTGTTTGCCGGTGGGGGAATTTTTGCGCGAAGGTGGGTAGAAGGGTGCGGAACGAAGTGGAGCATACGAAGTATCAAGCGATTCGTTGACGGCTTGTGGGAAGCCCAATGACTTAGCAAGCCTTAAAAGCGATGCTTTTTAGGCTTGGTTAGCCGACTTGGCTTCCCTAAGCCGTCCGAAGAGCGCAGACCCTTTACGCGCCTAACAAGCAAAAATTATAATGGGGTGAGGCAAAGGAAGGAGCGTACTTGGGAAGGAGGTAAAAAAATAAAACGCATTTTTAGCCTGTTGCATTTTTTTAAATACAACGGCCTAAAAATGCGCAAAGACAAACTTTTTCAATCTTGGAATGCAACATAATCAAGATTATAGGAAGTTCATTCAGTGACATACGCCGTTTAATTCTAAGGATAACTAAAAAAATTAATAATAAAACGCAAAAAGTCCCTCTTAATAAAGAGGGACTTTTACCTTCACAGCTCCTATAAAAATAAGTGGAGGGCAATTGATGGTCTTTAAAAACCACGAATTGCCCTCCTACACAAGCATCGCAACCGATCGCTTGTTATTATTATTATATGCATGTTAAGCAGATTTGATACGTGTAGGAACGTCGCAACCGACCATTCCTATTAGAGCTGAACTAATTGTCGGCTGTTCGTAAACACCGAGAATTAGTTAGCGTCTATAATGATATTATATCTAAGCTTATCTGTCAACTATTTAGGTAGTTTTTTATAAAGATCTTTTTCGACAACTTTTGGTTTGATTTTCTTATAATAAAGTCGTTGTATCGCTTTAAAATTTTGTTTATGGGAGGCGTTTGTGGATACCAAATAATAACAATAAGTTATAATATCTATTAATTGGGTAAAAGCGTTTGAATATGATTCAACCACTATAGGTTCCGACCAGAAAAAGTCAGAATTGATCATATTAATCTTTTCGACAAACTTATCTCTTAAACCTGAATCGAGCTTATCTGGGATAAGAGCCCCTTTTTTGTTGAGTTTTTTAAGCCACGTATCATACTCCTCTATAATGAACTCAATGATTTTTTCATCAACATAATTGTCATCTATATTAATTCCTTTCTTATTTCCATAATTCAGAATGTTTGACTTGTCAATTTTAAAAATTAATATCTCTGAGATATAAGGAGTTAGTTTATCTATCAATGTATTTAAAATATTAAATGTTTCTCGAGGGTCTGAATATTTCCAAGGATTGTAACGTTTAATTTGTCCCTTTCTTATTGTGTGATCTGGGTTAAAAATTTGGGCAGCATGCAGTTCAAATTTATCAAATACTGTCTTCATAATCTTACCTTTATCTGGATTGCCTTTAAGGTGTTGTTTCATCCTCTCTTTTAGATAATTTTTGGCTCTTTGATATATGCCCTTAAAATCACTTAGTGCAGCATGAACATCCTTTTTATCTATAATCATGCCACCATATATATATACAGTATGATTATGATTGCTTATAAGATTTTTACAACATTCATCCATGTACATAAACTTCATTTTTAACTCTCCTTGTTTGTTATAAAAATAAAAATTTACAATATAAATTTACAACTTTTACATTTTTTCTACAAAGAAAAATTTTGAAGTATGTGATCTATCATATCATCATTAATGCCAATATACCTTAAGGTGATCGAAGGTGCAGAATGTCCAAATATTTGTTGCAACATTGCCACATCCTTCGTCTGTTGATAAAAGTGATATCCGAAGGTTTTTCTCATCGTATGGGTGCCAATCGGTCCTTCCACGCCACACGCTTTGGCTGCCTCGTTAATGATCCGCCAAGCTGTTTCTCGGCTAATCGGACGATTTCCTTTGCGTGACGGGAATAAATAATCGGAATCGGCCATTCCTCGCGTGTATTTCTCAATTTCCTGCTTTAAGGCTGCAGTCATTTTAATTTTCCGGACGTTACCGGTCTTTTTTTCTTTGACGCGCAAATGCTCGGTATATTTTACATCCATCACACGTAAAGGTAAGATATCGCTAATCCGAAGACCGGAATTAATTCCAAAGGTAAATAAAAAGTAATCTCGATATGATCTATGTAATAAATACTCTTTCATCGCTCGAATTTTTTCTGGATCTCGAATCGGTTCAACAGCCTGTTGTCCTACTCGTTCTGCCATAAAAATACCTCCAAAACGTTAGATTCAATACAACAAACATATTCTATATGTTACATTGAAGCTCCTTCCGAAGTCGAGAAAAATCAAAAACCCCTTGAAACTCAAGGGGTTTTTCTTATTTTGCAGGATATTGGCGAATGTAACATAATAGCCATTATGTTGCATTAAAAATTACAATTTTTATAAATCTAATAAATCATTAAAGATTTGTCGTCTTTCCTTATTGGATTTATTTGCAAAATCAACTTTATTATACCATTCAATAAGTTTTTGTTTACTTAAATCCGATAGATGCATGCCTTTTTTATAAACAAATATGAAAGAACATGGTGATATACGGTGCGACAATGGAGCCTAATAAAGCACTTAATATCATGGCGACGGAGCCGATGGAAACGGCTAGTTCTCCGAATTCGGATGCTTTTGTGATTCCAAGTACATGTGATGCACTTCCAAGGGCAATTCCTTTTCCAAGCACACTTTTGATGCGCAGCCACTTTAAGATCACGGGTCCTACTATGGCGCCGGTAAGGCCTGCCACCATCACACATATAATCGTCATCGAGGAAATTCCGCCGATGCTGGCTGTAATTTGAATAGCCACTGGCATCGTAAAGGATTTCGGCAGCATCGATAAAACAAGACTACGATCAAAATGAAAGAATCTGCCAAAGAAAAGTCCGCTTAGCATTCCGGTCATCATCCCGACGCTCACGCCTACCAGAATAGGAACCATATATTTTTTCAGCACAAAACGTTGCTTATATAAAGGATAGGCCAACGCTACGACACTTGGTCGAAGCAAAAAATTAATCCACTTGCCGCCCTTCATATATGTGTCATACGAAATATGTGCACCAATCAACAAAACGACCATCAAAATGGTCGTTGTCAATACGGGAAGCAAAAACGGCCAAGAAAAGCGTGAATAAATACGGCTCATGATCAGATAAATCCCAACCGTCATGATGATCATGACGAGAGGGATAAGAACTTGTTGTATCATGCTTTCTGCTCATCCTTTCTTTTTTGTCTGCTTTTTTCTAATAATTGACTGGCATGACCAGCAGCTACCACCGTCATGATCGTGCTAATGAAGACAATGAAAAATAATAATACCCCCTGCTTGGAAAGCAATGAAGGGTAATTCATAATGCCAATCGTGGCCGGAACAAAAAGAAGAGGCATAAACGCTATTAAGAAGCCAGCCCCTTGTTCAATCCAATCCAGCTTAAATAGTTTTAAAGACAAACAAAGCAGCAATAATAAAAGTCCCAGCACATTTCCGGGAATCAATAAATGCAAAGTGCGGTGAATCATTTCACCAATAAACGAAAACCCGTATAGAATAAAAATTTGAATAATAATTTGAATCCACTTCATATGCAAAAATCCTTCCCCCATTCTCTTTAAATTGAGTAGTAATCATGTATGATAGGAATAGAAAATACTCAAATACTTGTATAATACAACTATATACATAATATGTATTATAAAATGATATTTTTCCTTGTCAATGAATTTAGAAGTTGAAAGCGGCGCCAATTTAAGGAGGAATATGGGATTGTCAAAAAAAGAACGTGCCATTGAACAAATCGAATACGAAATGACGACCTTTATACGTATGGCCACTTATGTGGACCAGACAGATAAAAAAGTAGGCATCTTTGAACGTGCCACTTATTTACTGCTAAGAGAACTCGATAAATTAGGATCCGCACGGCTGAAGACACTGGCCGATGTGCTGAAACTTGATATTTCAACCGTCAGCAGACAAGCGGCCTCACTTGAATCCAAAGGACTAATCGAACGTTTAGCAGATCCGAGCGATGGACGAGCCACTCTTTTTCACCTTACCGAAACGGGAAAAGAGAAACTTGCTATGGACAAAAAAATACGATTATCCAGATACAATCAATGGTTGGAAGAATGGACAGAAGAAGAATGCGAAATATTCAAAAATTTATTGAATCGATTAAACAACTCCTTTATTTAATAAAGGCTATGTTTTAAATCAATGTTGAAATTTGATATAATTTCGTGACAATTTGAATGTAAGTTAACTATAATGATTCATCATCACATTTTGTGATTTTGGACAAAAATAAGAAAACACTAACAGATTCCTGGCAATAATGTTAGCGTCACTAAACATAACAGGAGGTTCTGTCAGTGTTTTCCGTATCACTAGAATTGCCAGAATTTGCAGTTGTTAATCAAGAAATTTTGCCCACTCATTATCTTGTTCATGTTGAGAAAAAAGATGAGGAGGAACGATGTCCTCATTGTGGGTTTCTCACATCTTTTGTCCACGACAGAAGGACAAGGAAAATTCGGGATTTATCCGTGTTGAACAAACCATTATATTTACTGGTGCTTGTAAAACGTTATCGTTGCCGAAACTGTAACGAAGTCTTTACGTCTTCCTTTGAATCGATTGGTTCTCATCAACACTATACGAAGCGTTTTTGTCTTTTCCTTTATGAGCAGGTTCTCGGCACCACCATTCAAGAGATTAGTCGAAAATACCAGATTCCTTATTCCACGGTGGAGCGAATTTTTTATTCCGTCGCTCATGATAAAGCGAAGGAACATGAATCTGTCATCCAAGAAATTCAAAGCGATCAAGACATGACTTTGAGTATGGACGAAGTCGCTGTTCGAAAAGGACACAGCTATGAAACGGTACTATATGATGCGAACCTCGGTGCTGTCATGGGGATGCATCACAACCGTGATTTCGATTCAACGTTGGAACTTTTATCTTTAAAGGTCCTTCATCCTGAAAAGGTGAAAAACGTGGTCGTAGATATGTGGGATCCCTTTCATAAAGCCGTTCGCAAAGCGTTTCCTCATGCCCGGATGATCGTGGATAAATACCATGTTGTTCAAAAAGTGACTCAGGCGTTCGATCAAGTCCGTAAGAAAATCCCCGGATTAAACTAATCACATAATTC
>NZ_JBBOQQ010000001.1:3465000-4260742 GCF_038004325.1 Aeribacillus sp. FSL K6-2848 | reverse complement strand
GTTTTGGGGAAATTCATTTGTCTCTTCCCCTTTTTTTGGCGATGTTTTAATGGGGGCTTTAGGCATAAATTCATCGTCTGTCAAATTTTGCGGAATGATAAATTTTATACCGATTTCTTCTCCTGTTAGATCATATATTGTGTTCGCGATTAAATGCAGGTATCTGGATTCCAACCAATCTCTCGCAAATTCATTTGGAGCAGTAATGATGAGCAAATCACCTTGTAAAGCGTGTGCTTTTGTAGATTTTAGCCAGGTATCAAAGCTCGGTTTACTGACCTTTTTTTTAATTTCGGCAAGCACCCGATTCCACAAGTCCTCTATGTTCTCCATGGCTCTTTGGGGTCACCCTCCTTTACATCGGCTGTAAAAAATGAACAATGAATAAATATGCATTCCACATATGTTTGCACAAAAATATTTAATATAGTAGAAAAATAACTTTTCTACAAAATTCAGAGAGTGTGGAAAACTTCCTTCACAGGGCCGTTAACAACTTTCCACAATTTATCCACAATGTGTGGATAATATAATGATAAATGAAAGATATTCAGAGGTAAAACACAAATATCATATCAAAATAACCTATGTGTTGCAATGGGTTTTGAAAGTTTATCCACAAGACAACATGCTGTTGAAAAAAATATTCACATGTCGATAAATGTGTGAAAAAAATGTCGATAATTGCTGTAAAACTGTATTTTTTATAAAAAAATATCCACAATGTTGTTTGACGATAGTACAATGGACCTTAGTTGACAATTAGGATATTCCTTTACTATAATTAGAAAGACTGTCTTTTTAGAGTTAATCCTCGGGGAGGTGTCATAGAATGAAAAGAACATATCAACCAAATAAAAGAAAACGCAGCAAAGTTCACGGATTCCGCAGCCGGATGAGCACAAAAAACGGTCGAAAGGTTTTAGCTCGGAGACGCCGTAAAGGAAGAAAAGTATTATCAGCGTAGACCACTGAAAAAAAGTCAGTGGTCTTTTTTACACAAAATGAAGTTACTTGATCTCTCGAGTAAATCGGAGAGTCGGAGTGAATGGAATGAAAAAAAGGAACCGGATAAAAAAAAATAAGGACTTTCAAAAAGTATTTCAAAAAGGAAAGTCAATGGCGAACAGACAGTTCGTTATTTATATGCTTGATCAGCCGGATATAAAAGATTTTCGGATCGGGCTGTCTGTCAGTAAAAAAATTGGCAATGCCGTGACGAGGAATAAAGTAAAACGTTTGATTCGTCAAGTATTTTTAGAAGAGAAGGACAATATCGCTAAAGGGAAGGATTATATTATTATTGCGAGGAAACCGTCTGCGCAAATGAATTATCATGAGGTAAAAAAAAGTCTTGTTCATCTTTTTATAAAAATGAACATTTATCAGACAAAAAATCATTAAGAAATCAAAAGCAATTTTACAAAAAAGATGGTAAAATACTTTTTGAATGGAAACGGATTATTTTTAATTATGATATATAGAATTTGTTAGGAGGAAGTTTTTTTGAAGAAGCGAATAGTATTATTGCTGGCTATTCTTGGACTAGCCTCTGTTTTGTCCGGGTGTACGGAAATAAATGAACCGATTACAAAAGACAGTGAAGGTTTTTGGAACCAGTACATTGTTTATCCGCTTTCTTGGTTAATTACATATTTTGCGCAGCTATTTGGAAATGATTATGGTTTATCCATTATCATCGTAACCATTTTAATTCGATTAGCGATTTTGCCGTTAATGATCAAACAAATTCAAAATTCAAAGGCCATGCAGGAAATTCAGCCGGAAATTTTAAAGCTGCGTGAGAAATACAGTTCGAAAGACCAAAAAACACAGCAAAAGCTTCAACAAGAAACAATGGCTTTATTTCAAAAGCATGGTGTTAATCCTCTTGCCGGTTGTTTACCACTATTAATTCAAATGCCAATTTTAATTGGATTTTACCATGCCATTATGAGAACCCGGGAAATTGCTGAACACAGCTTTTTATGGTTCGATCTAGGTGAGAGAGATCCTTATTTTATTCTACCTCTTTTAGCAGGCATTTTGACATTTGTTCAGCAAAAATTAATGATGGCAGGAACAGAAAACATAAATCCGCAAATGCAAACAATGCTTTGGATGATGCCGATTATGATTGTCATTTTTGCGGTGTCGTTCCCAGCAGCTTTATCACTTTATTGGGTAGTCGGAAATATTTTTATGATTGTCCAAACTCTTGTGATCAAAGGTTCAGATATACGCAAAGCTTCTGAAAAGGCAGGAGGAGCTCAAAAGTGAGAGAAATAACGTCTACTGGACAGACCGTTGAGGATGCTGTGAAGAAAGCCTTAAAAGAATTAAATGTTGAGCAGGAACAAGTGGATATTCGAATTATCGATGAAGGAAAAAAAGGGCTTTTTGGGATATTTGGCCAAAAACCTGCCATTGTCCATGTGAAATTAAAGGAAACAAGCGAATTGACGGATGCTTTGTTAAAATGGAACGAGAATACGGATCTTAATCCATTGGACGAGGCGAAAAATTTCCTTGAGCAGGTTATAAAAGAAATGGGAATTACAGCTTCCGTTGATATTAAACTTGAAGAAAAAACAGCGTATTTTAATATTAAAGGGGAAAATTTGGCAATTCTAATTGGGAAAAGAGGACAAACGTTAAATTCCTTGCAATATTTGACACAGCTTGTAGCGAATAAAACGTCAACCGATTACGTACCCATTATTTTGGATGCTGAAAATTATCGTGAAAAGCGCCGAGAGACTTTGACTCAATTGGCGGTAAAATTGGCAGATAAAGTTGTAAAAACAAATAAGGAATTTTCTTTGGAGCCCATGCCTTCTTTTGAAAGAAAAATCATTCATTCAACGTTAATGGAAGATGAAAGGGTTCAAACGTATTCAGTCGGAACAGAGCCCAATCGATATGTCGTCATCGCACCAAAATAAGTTTTTTGATGAATTGGAAAGCCAATTCATCATTTTTTTTAGCCTCCAAATTGATGTCTTTAAAAAGGAATTTTCGGTTTCTGTCAACCTCTATTAAAGACTCTTCAACTTTTTTGGTACCTCTTTGATTTTTCAAGCCCAGCAGTTTTTTAAGCTGTTTCTCCAGTTATCAAATCATTTCGTTTTTCATTATTTTGAATTACGAGACATGCAGATCTAACCCCATGGAAGATTATCTGGCTTGTTTCTTAAACGTTACGGTATTGTGAATAAGTGAAAAGTAGCGAAATATTGTTATGAACATGTGGATAAGTTAAAATAATAAATTAGATAATTTTTTTGTGGATAAACATTGTGCTTTTCTTTTTTCTAGACTATATGGTATTTTTAAACTTTGGTGAATGAAAACAACTGCCGGATTGGTTTATGATAGATCGCAACAAAAAGCGAGGTGAGACAATGGAATTTGATACAATAGCAGCAATTTCCACCCCGATGGGAGAGGGAGCCATTGCGATTGTCCGCTTAAGCGGCGATGAGGCGGTGGACATTGCGAATCGCATTTTTCAAAGCCCTGCAAAGAAACAATTAAAAGATGTTCCAACCCATACGATTCATTATGGAAAAATAATTGATCCCGATACGCAAGAAATGGTTGAAGAAGTGATGGTTTCTGTCATGCGGGCGCCTAAAACATTTACAAGAGAAGATGTTGTTGAGATCAATTGCCATGGAGGTCTCGTAACAGTTAACCGCGTTTTGCAGCTAGTTCTTAAGCACGGCGCTCGTTTGGCGGAACCAGGAGAATTTACGAAGAGAGCATTTTTAAATGGAAGAATTGATTTGTCTCAAGCGGAAGCTGTGATTGATTTGATTCGGGCTAAAACCGATAAAGCAATGAATGTTGCTCTTGGGCAAATGGAAGGCCGTCTTTCAAAGCGCATCAAACGGCTGCGTCAGGAAATTCTTGAAACGCTCGCACATGTTGAAGTCAACATCGATTACCCCGAATATGATGATGTCGAAGAAATGACACATAATATGTTAATTGAAAAAGCTTCGTACGTGCGAGACGAAATTGAAAAACTGCTTTCAACTTCTAACCAAGGGAAAATATTGAGGGAAGGCTTATCAACCGTTATAATTGGGCGGCCAAACGTTGGCAAATCTTCTTTGCTCAATGGACTCGTTCATGAAAATAAAGCGATTGTAACTGATATACCAGGAACGACAAGGGATGTAATAGAAGAATATGTCAATGTGAGAGGTGTTCCTCTCCGTCTTATCGACACGGCTGGAATTCGTGAGACGGAAGACATTGTAGAAAAAATCGGTGTGGAGCGATCCCGACAGGTATTGAAAGAAGCTGATTTAATTTTATTTGTGCTAAACTATAACGAAGAGCTCTCGGAAGAAGATAAAAAATTGTTTGAAGCCGTGAAGGGAACGGATTTTATTGTCATTGTCAATAAAACTGATTTGCCGAAGAAAATCGATATGGATGAAGTGCAGAAGCTAGCCAATGGACATCCAATTGTGACCACTTCCTTAAAGGAAGATAGAGGGATCGATGAATTGGAAAAACAGATCAGTTCTTTGTTTTTTAAAGGGGATCTTCAAGCAGATGATTTAACTTATGTTTCCAATACACGCCATATTGCGTTGTTATCTCAGGCCAAAAAAGCTGTTGAAGAGGCTATAGAGGGAATAGAACAAGGCGTCCCAATCGATATTGTTCAAATCGACTTAACAAGAACGTGGGAACTCCTCGGCGAAATCATTGGCGACAGTGTACATGAAAGCTTAATTGATCAGTTGTTTTCGCAATTTTGCTTAGGTAAATAGGAAAGGGTGTGAATTTGATGCGATATCAAGCCGGTGAATATGATGTAATCGTGGTTGGCGCAGGTCATGCGGGCTGTGAGGCGGGTCTTGCGGCTGCAAGGCTTGGTGCTAAAACTTTAGTAGTGACCATTAATTTGGATATGGTAGCTTTTATGCCATGTAATCCTTCAATCGGCGGGCCGGCAAAAGGAATTGTCGTCCGTGAGATTGACGCGCTTGGCGGAGAAATGGGAAAAAACATTGATAAAACATATATTCAAATGAGAATGTTAAATACAGGAAAAGGACCTGCTGTTCGTGCACTTCGGGCACAAGCCGATAAAGTTTTATATCAAAGGGAAATGAAAAAGACGCTGGAGCAGGAAGAAAATTTAACATTGCTTCAAGGAATGGTCGAAGAATTAATTGTAGAAGACGGTATATGCAAAGGGATCGTGACGCAGACAGGAGCCGAATACCGTTCGAAAACAGTTGTTTTAACAACAGGGACGTTTTTGCGTGGAAGAATCATTATCGGAGACCTTTCTTATTCAAGCGGACCAAACAATCAACAGCCGTCCATTAAGCTGTCAGAGCATTTAGAAAAGCTTGGATTCGAACTTGTTCGTTTTAAAACAGGGACACCTCCAAGAGTCAACAGTAAAACCATTGATTACAGCAAAACAGAAATTCAACCTGGAGACGAGGAGCCGCGTGCATTCTCCTACGAAACAACAAAATATATTACCGATCAGCTTCCTTGTTGGCTGACGTATACAAGCAGTGAAACTCATAAAATCATTGACGAAAATTTGCACAGATCTCCCATGTATTCTGGTATGATCAAAGGGACAGGACCTCGTTATTGTCCGTCTATTGAAGATAAAATTGTCCGTTTCCATGATAAACCGCGCCACCAAATCTTTTTGGAGCCTGAGGGCCGTAATACGGAAGAAGTCTATGTTCAAGGGCTTTCTACAAGCCTGCCGGAAGATGTACAGCGCCGTATGATATCTACCATTCCGGGGCTTGAAAATGCACAAATCATGAGAGCTGGATATGCCATTGAATATGATGCGATCGTACCAACACAGCTATGGCCGACGCTAGAAACGAAAAAAGTGAAAAATTTATATACGGCAGGACAAATTAACGGAACTTCAGGATATGAAGAAGCAGCTGGTCAAGGAATTATGGCCGGTATTAATGCCGCTAGAAGAGCGTTGAATAAAGAAGAGATCATTCTCAGCCGTTCTGATGCTTACATCGGTGTATTAATAGACGATTTGGTGACAAAAGGAACGAACGAACCATACCGTCTTTTAACATCAAGAGCCGAATACCGTCTTCTCCTTCGCCATGACAATGCGGATTTGCGTTTGACAGAACTCGGATACAAAATCGGTTTGATTAAAAAAGAGCGGTATGAAAAGTTTTTGGCCAAAAAAGAAGCGATAGAAAATGAGAAAAAACGCCTCCGTTCCATCATTATCAAGCCGAATGAACAGACTCAAAAACTGATTGAAGAAGTCGGGGGAAGTCCGTTAAAAGACGGCATCCGTGCCTCAGACCTTTTGAAGCGTCCAGAAATAAATTATGAACATATAAAAATGCTTACCGAAAGTGAAGCTTTGCCTAAAGAAGTGGAGGAGCAGGTAGAAATTCAAATCAAATATGAAGGATATATTGAAAAATCGTTGCAGCAAGTAGAGAAATTAAAACGCATGGAAAACAAAAAAATACCAGAAGACATTGATTATGACGCTATCAATGGACTTGCAACAGAAGCGCGGCAAAAATTAAAACAGGTTCGGCCGATATCAGTTGCACAGGCTTCACGCATATCAGGCGTCAATCCGGCGGATATTTCTATTTTACTTGTTTATTTGGAACAAGGCCGTATCGCCCGCGTGTCTAATGAATAAAGAGATTTATTACAATGGAGACGAAAGGATAGAGCGATGGATAGTATTCAGTTTCAAACGTTGCTGGAGGAAAGAGGGATTTCACTTTCCTCACAAGCATTGGAACAATTTGAAGCATATTTTAAGCTCCTAACGGAATGGAATGAAAAAGTGAATTTGACGTCCATAACGGATCGGACAGAAGTGTATATCAAACATTTTTATGATTCTATTTCGGCTGCTTTTTTTTATGATTTTAACAGACCTCTTTCCGTTTGCGATGTTGGAGCGGGTGCTGGTTTTCCCGGCATTCCGCTGAAAATTTGCTTTCCTCATTTGCAGTTGACAATCGTTGACTCTTTGAAAAAACGAATTACGTTTTTAGAGCATTTAACTGCTCAACTAAATTTGGAAAATGTCTTTTTATACCACGATCGTGCGGAAACGTTCGGTCAAAAGAAAATATTTCGGGAATCTTTTGATATCGTGACAGCTAGGGCTGTAGCACGATTATCCGTACTAAGTGAACTTTGTATCCCGCTCGTGAAAGTAAATGGTGATTTTTTGGCATTGAAGGCTCAATCGGTAAAAGAAGAATTAAAAGGGGCAAATAAAGCGATCTCATTATTTGGCGGACAAGTCCAGACGATTCATTCCTTTCAATTGCCCATTGAAAAAAGTCAGCGCAATATCATTGTGATTCATAAACATCGTGCTACTCCGAAAAAGTATCCTAGGAAGCCCGGCACACCAAATAAAATGCCTATTGAGTAACTTGTTTGAAAATAATATTTTTTGTTTGTCATTTTTAGCAGGAAATTTGTCTAGAAAACGAGAAATTTAATAAATGCTGGTAGTTTCTAAAGGTGGTGTCAGCATATGAAGCATCCTTTTTCTCGATTATTTGGCTTTGGGGAAAAAGATGTGACGGACTTTGAAGAAGAAAAAGATGTAAAAGAAGAAATTTTGCATATTCCTGTTGATGAGATCGTCCCTAATCCATTTCAGCCGAGAACTGTTTTTTCTGAAGATAAAATTGATGAATTGGCGCAAACAATCCGAACTCATGGCATTATACAGCCGATTGTTGTCAGAAAAACGGATGAACGGTATGAAATTATTGCCGGGGAAAGAAGATGGAGAGCTGTCAAAAAACTTGGATGGATGGAAATTCCGGCTATAGTAAAAAATTATAATGATAAAGAAACCGCTTCAATCGCCTTAATTGAAAACTTGCAGCGGGAAGAATTATCAGCCATTGAAGAAGCAGTTGCTTATGCAAAATTAATTGAACTCCATCAGCTGACTCAAGAAGCGCTAGCTCAAAGGCTTGGAAAAGGACAATCGACGATTGCCAATAAACTACGTCTGCTGAAGCTCCCAAAAGAAGTTCAAGAGGCATTGTTAAACAAATCCATTACGGAACGTCATGCGCGAGCACTCATTCCTTTAAAAGATCATGAATTGCAAATTAAATTGTTAAACGAAATTATTGAAAAACAGTTAAATGTTAAACAAACAGAAGATCGCGTAGTTAAAATGTTAGACCAAAAAGAAGAAAAGCAAAAACCGAAAAGAAAAGCTTTCAGCAGAGATACGAGAATTGCTTTGAATACGATTCGGAAATCTTTGACTATGGTGGCTGAAACAGGAGTTAAAATAGATTCAAAAGAAGAAGAATTTGAAAACTATATACAATTAACGATCAAAATTCCAAAATAACTCTTCACACTTTTTCGTGAAGAGTTTTTTATTATAAAAAAACTTAGCAAAAAGACTTGGACAGAATGTTCGACAGCAACAAATTATTTTCCGGGAAATACGACAATATTTTATTTTTTTGAAAAAAGAATGAATTCCTAGCATTTCCACCTACAAAAGAAAAAAGTTTGTGAAACATCCCCAAAGATATCACCTACATTTAAGCATTTTCGTGATAAAATAAAATACAATAGAACATTTGAAGTAGGAGAAAGCAGGTGACACCGTGTGTAAGATCATTTCCATAGCGAACCAAAAAGGCGGCGTTGGAAAAACAACAACTTCCGTTAACCTCGGAGCTTGCTTAGCATACACAGGAAAGAGGGTTCTATTAGTCGATATAGACCCTCAAGGTAATGCGACAAGTGGGGTTGGTATTGAAAAAGCGGATGTCGACCTTTGTGTGTATGATCTTTTAGTAGAGGATGCAGATGTAAAAAAAGTCATTAAAACAACACAGATTGAAAATCTTGATGTGATTCCAGCAACTATTCAACTTGCAGGTGCTGAAATTGAATTAGTTCCGACGATTTCCCGTGAAGTCCGATTAAAAAGAGCGCTTGAACCAGTGAAGCAGCAATACGATTACATATTAATTGATTGCCCGCCTTCGCTCGGACTTTTAACACTCAATGCGCTAACGGCTTCGGATTCGGTCATTATTCCAGTTCAATGCGAGTACTATGCTTTGGAAGGATTAAGCCAGCTGTTAAATACTATTCGGTTGGTTCAAAAACATTTGAATTCGGATTTGATGATTGAAGGTGTATTGCTGACAATGCTTGATGCGCGGACTAATTTAGGCATTCAAGTAATTGATGAGGTAAAAAAATACTTTCAAGACAAAGTGTATCAAACCATTATTCCACGAAATGTGCGGCTTAGTGAAGCACCGAGCCATGGACAGCCTATTATCCTTTATGATTCAAGATCCAAAGGGGCAGAGGTTTATTTAGAATTAGCAAAGGAAGTGGTGGCAAATGGCTAGAGGATTAGGGAAAGGAATTAATGCACTTTTTGCCAATTTAGAACTGAATAAGGAAGAAGTGGTGCAAGATATTAAAATAGGGGATTTACGTCCAAATCCTTATCAACCGCGAAAAACATTTGACCCTGGTTCGATTGAAGAGCTTAAGCAATCCATTTTGCAGCACGGAATTTTACAGCCGCTGATAGTCCGAAAGAGCATAAAAGGCTATGAAATTGTAGTCGGTGAACGCCGTTATCGAGCAGCAAAAGAAGCGAAGCTTAAGACAGTTCCGGCAGTTGTGAAAGAGTTGACAGATGAGCAAATGATGGAAATCGCTCTATTAGAAAATTTGCAAAGGGAAGATTTAACCCCGATCGAAGAGGCGAAAGCGTACCAATCGCTTTTGGAGCATTTGAACATTACACAAGAAGAATTGGCAAAACGTCTTGGCAAAAGCCGTCCGCATATTGCCAATCATTTGCGGCTCCTAAGCCTTCCACCGTTCGTCCAAACATTGATATCTGAAGGCAAGCTATCAATGGGTCATGGGAGAACATTGCTTGGCATAAAGAAAAAAGAGAAACTTGAATATTTAGTGAATAAAATTTTAAAAGAAAATTTAAATGTCCGGCAAGTAGAACAGTTAGTGCAGCAGATGAATGAAAGTGTTTCACGTGAAACAAAGAAAAAGATAGAGAAAAAAGATGCTTTTATACGTGAACAAGAATCGTTTTTACGAGAAAAATTTGGAACATCCGTTTCCATTAAGCAGCAAAAGAAGAAAGGTAAAATAGAGATTGAGTTTTTTTCGAAAGAAGATTTGGTGCGTATTTTAGAACTGTTGGATGTAAAAGTATCATCTTGATGTTGAAGAACAGCTAAAATTCAAATCCTCTTCGAAATAGCGATACGTTTGATTGTTCAGATTCCCTTATAGAATTGAAGGTATTGATCAAACTTGCTGAGATGACGTCAGCCATGCTCATAACAAGATGGAGCCTCGTATTTTGCAAAACAAAAAACTCCATAAAGCCGCTGACATTAACGATTCCAGTGATGTGCATGTCTCCGACCGCCGGAAGCGATTTATTGACAGCTGCACCTGGCTTTAAGGGACCTTCCGCTACTTGAAAAGAACCAATGTTTTGATAGAGACCTAAACAAGCATCCACAGCAATGATGAAGGGATGTTCGAACTGATTGTTTATTGTCTCAATCGTTTCTCCTAAATTGACAGCATGAACCGGAGATTTCAAAGTCCCAAATATATGAACATGAGTTAAATTTTGTTCCATTAGCTTCGTTCCGACTATCGGACCTAACGCATCTCCTGTTGAACGATCTGTTCCAATGCATAAAACGACGATGGAATCTTGATGTTCTTTTGGTATAAGACTTCCAATTTTTAGTGATAATTTAGTAACAGCATCTGTATGATGATAAAAGATTCTTTCTTTTTCTTTTTTATAAGGGAAAAAATTTGTTTTTACATTCATCGGCCATTCACCCCCTGAAATAGTATTACCAGTATACGGAATATTTAAATTTTCTATACCTAAAAATGAATAGTGTTTATACCTTCAAACGGAATTGGCTTGATGAAAGGTACAAATCAAATACAAAACTTGTTAAAATAAATCTATCATGGCGCCATCTAAGTATAGATGGCTTTTCGCTTTAACTAAAAAGATATACTGTATGTTTGCTATAAATGGAATATTTAAGGAAGGGATGATGACGGCTTAGATGGTTAACAAGGAATTTGACCTTTATGATATTGTTGAAATGAAGAAACCTCATCCTTGCGGAGAAAATCGCTGGAAAGTGATCCGAATGGGAATGGATATCCGTATTAAATGTGAAGGTTGCAGCCATAGTGTTCTCATGCCGAGAAAAGAATTTGTAAGAAAGATGAAAAAAGTCATTGAAAAACATAGTGAGAAGCAACAATGAAAGACTGCTGCCTTAAATCGGCAGTCTTTTTTTTATAGAGCTGATCGATTTGGAGGATGAAAGCTTGTCATTTTTCTTGTTCCTATCTATAATGGGTGAAGATTAGTTGATGAGATAGTGTCCGTACAAAAAGAGGAGTGGAAAATTCATGGGATTAACTGCTGGTATTGTTGGTCTTCCGAATGTTGGAAAATCAACGCTGTTTAATGCGATCACACAAGCGGGGGCCGAGAGTGCGAACTATCCGTTTTGTACCATTGATCCGAACGTAGGAATTGTTGAAGTGCCTGATTATCGCCTGCAAAAGCTTTCAGAATTATTTAAGCCGAAAAGAACGGTTCCGACAACATTTGAATTTACTGATATTGCAGGAATTGTCAAAGGGGCAAGCAAGGGAGAAGGTCTTGGCAATAAATTTTTGTCTCACATTCGCCAAGTGGATGCAATTTGCCATGTTGTTCGCTGTTTTGATGATGAAAATATTACGCATGTTGACGGAAAAGTGGATCCGATTGCAGATATTGAAACAATTAACATCGAGTTAATTTTGGCCGATTTGGAAACAGTTGATAAACGGATCGATCGCGTTGCCAAAATAGCAAAACAAAAAGACAAGCAAGCTATGTTTGAATATGAAATTTTAATGAAGTTAAAAGAAGCGTTTGAAAATGAAAAGCCCGCCCGTTCTGTTTCATTCACGGAAGAACAGATGAAATATGTAAAACAGCTTCATTTGCTCACCATTAAACCTGTACTTTATGTAGCAAATGTTAGTGAGGAAGATATATCCTCTGGAAGTAATGAATATGTGGAAAAAGTGCGCAAATATGTTGCTGCGGAAAATGCCGAAGTAATTGTCGTATGTGCAAAAATTGAATCTGAAATGGTCGAGCTTGATTCGGAAGAAAAAGAAATGTTTTTGCAGGAGCTTGGAATTCAAGAATCTGGTTTAGATCAATTAATTAAAGCATCTTACAGCTTGCTGGGACTCGCCACATATTTTACTGCTGGGGAACAAGAGGTTCGGGCATGGACGTTCCGCAAAGGAATGAAAGCACCTGAGTGCGCAGGCATCATTCATTCTGATTTTGAACGGGGATTTATTCGGGCCGAAACAGTTTCCTATACAGACTTAATTGAGGCAGGTTCGATGGCTGCTGCAAGAGAAGCTGGAAAGGTTCGATTGGAAGGAAAAGATTACGAGGTTCAAGACGGAGATATTATTCATTTTCGATTCAATGTCTAATGTTGCGGGATCAATAAAATTTTGCTATAATTTTGGTTTGTGAGTAATGATAATTACTCCTTGCCCGAATTGGGCCGTCAAGACCAAAAGGAGGTGTAAGAGAATGAGAAAATACGAAATTATGTATATTATCCGTCCAAACATTGAAGAGGATGCTAAAAAAGAGCTAGTTGAGCGTTTTAACGGCATTCTTGTGAACAATGGTGCGGAGATTACAGAGGTGAAGGAATGGGGAAAACGCCGTCTCGCTTATGAAATTAAAGACTTCCGAGATGGTATTTACATGATTTTAAACGTTCAAGCTTCACCTCAAGCGGTTGAAGAATTTAACCGTTTGGCAAGAATCAATGAAGATATTTTACGTCATATCATTGTTAAAGAAGAAGAGTAATTTGTTCCAATATACGTGTTAAAATGGTAATATCATCTTAAAAGACATTTTAGGAGTGGTTCTGAAATGATGAATCGTGTCGTTTTGGTCGGTCGGCTTACAAGAGATCCCGAATTACGATACACGCCCAGCGGTGTAGCCGTTGCAACCTTTACATTGGCAGTTAATCGAAATTTTACAAATCAGCAAGGGGAACGCGAAGCAGATTTTATCAACTGTGTCGTTTGGCGGCGTCCTGCGGAAAACGTAGCCAACTATTTAAAAAAAGGCAGCCTTGCGGGTGTTGATGGCCGTCTTCAAACACGCAGCTATGAAGATCAAACGGGAAGAAGAGTATTTGTAACAGAGGTTGTGGCGGACAGTGTTCAATTTTTAGAACCGAAGAGTGCCGCAGTCGGGAATAATTCGGGATTTTTTGCAGGAAATCAAGGAAATGCAAATCCATATGGCGGTGCACCATTTGATCCAAACCGGAATAATCAGAACCACCAAAACTTTGACGATGATCCATTTGCTAATGATGGACAACCGATTGATATTTCAGATGATGATTTACCATTTTAACCGATTGTACGCCTAGATAAATGTAAAGAAGGGAGGAATTGTAATGGCTGGACGCAGAGGCCGCGGTAAACGCCGGAAAGTGTGCTATTTCACAGCAAACGGCATTACGCACATTGATTACAAAGATGTTGATTTGCTTAAAAAATTCATTTCTGAACGCGGAAAAATTTTGCCTCGCCGTGTAACAGGAACGAGTGCAAAATATCAACGGAAATTAACAGTTGCCATTAAACGGGCCCGTCAAATGGCATTGCTTCCTTATGTTGCAGATGATAAATAAGAAATTTCAAAGGCAGCAAGGTGAATCCCTTGTTGCTTTTTTCTTGTCCGTTAAATGAAACCATGATTTGATTGTTTAAAAAGTCTAGATTAAAATAATGGTATGAGTCTTGATTGAGGTGAGTCTGTGAAACGTACGAATGTTTTAACAGAAGGTGCTATATTCGTTGCTATTTATACCGTTTTTCTATTAATTACTTTATATGTTCCGATATTAAGCGTTATATCAATATTTTTCCTTTCGACGCCGTTTATTATTTTCGGTATCCGCCACGGAATCAAGCAGTCTTTTGTTTTATTATTAGCATCAATCGTGATGACATTTTTGGTCGGCTCCATCGTTTCGCTGCCGATTGGGCTCATGTTCAGTGTGACAGGTATCATAATGGCATACTTTTATCGTCAAAAACGGCAGCTGTTTGCGTTAATAGGCGGCACCATTTCATTGCTCATCAATTTCGTTCTTGATTATGCGTTATCAATTGTTTTTTTGGGCGTTGATCTTTTTAGTGATGTTATACAACAAACCAAGTCTTCAGTAAGGGAAACATTAGCCGCATTCCCTTCAATGGATGAAGAAATGAAAAAAACAATGATGGAGCAAATGAACGAGCAGTTTGATTTATTAATGAACTTGCTTCCGAGCATGTTTGTCATTGTGTCATTTATGTTAGCCGCGATTATACATATATTGAACATTGGAATTATAAAAAGATTAAAATTGAATGTTGGAACAATCACCCCTTTCCGCGACTGGAAATTTCCAAAAAGTATTATTTGGTATTATTTAATCGCCACTCTCCTTATGCTTATCAATTTGCCTAAAGAATCTTTCTTAAATATCGCGCTTTACAATATTGTGTTTGTTTTACAGACTGTGCTTTTAATTCAAGGGTTTTCCTTTATTTTTTATTTTTGTCATGTGAAAAAACTTTCGAAAGCAGTGCCGGTATTGATTGTAATTGGAACATTTATTTTGCCAATTCTTCTTTATCCAGTACGAATATTGGGAATCATTGATTTAGGGTTTAATCTCCGCGAAAAAATACGTTAGGCCTTGGTTCGTTCTTTTTGCAAGGAGCTGAATAAAATGCCGAGTTTTTTTGAAAAACCTTTATTCTTTTACCCGTTATACGCACTCATTGGCGTAATAGCGGCAATGATCGGTTTTCTGTTATTTTATAATTGGGTGATTGGCTGTATTATCGCAATCGTTGCAGGTTGTCTGTTGTTTTTTTTCTTTTATGCTGTTAAACGATTGAAATTGGAATTGGAACATTCTATTTCTGATTTAACGTTTCGTTTGAAAAAAGCTGGCGATGAAGTTTTTATGAAGATGCCGATTGGCATTATGCTTATCAACGATCAATTTGCCGTGGAATGGGTCAATCCATTTTTAGCTTCATATTTTAAGAACGACAAGCTGGTCGGTCGTCCTCTTGACGAAATTTCTGAAACATTAAAAGTGTTATTTCAAAAAGGGATAGATTCCGATATCGTGACTCTTCAAAACCGTAAATTTCGCGTCATTGTCAAAAAAGAAGAAAGGCTTCTTTATTTTTTTGATGAAACGGACCACACGGAACTAAAAAAGCAGTATGAAAGCGAACGGATTGTTTTAGCTTATATATTTTTAGATAATTATGATGAAATCGCACAAGGGCTCGACGATCAAAAGCGGAGCAATTTAAACAGCCTTGTGACATCCATATTAAATAAATGGGCAGTCGATAACGGTATTTTTTTAAAAAGAGTTTCCTCTGAACGTTTTATTGCGGTTTTTAATGAAAAAATTTTGGCTGAGCTTGAAAAAACGAAATTTTCTATTTTAGATGAAGTCAGAGAAAAAGCGGTTATTCAAAATGTTTCTCTCACCTTAAGCATCGGGATTGGAGCCGGCATTAAAGATCTGTCTGAATTGGGGCATCTGGCGCAGTCGAGTCTAGATCTTGCTTTAGGCCGCGGAGGAGACCAAGTTGCTATTAAACGGGGAAATGGCAAGGTTAAATTTTACGGCGGACAAACAAATCCGATCGAAAAACGCACACGCGTTAGAGCTCGAGTGATTTCCCATGCATTAAAAGAAATCATTCGTGAAAGTGATAAAGTATTTATTATGGGTCATAAAAATCCTGACATGGATTCAATTGGTTCAGCAATAGGAATATTGAAGGTGGCGCAAATCAATCATAAAGAAGGTTTTATTGTTGTAAACCATGAAGAATTCGGCCAAGGACTTCAAAAGCTTGTGGAGGAAGTAAAGAAGGACGCTGAGTTATGGTCCAGATTCATCACTCCGGATGAAGCCCTGAATATTGCAACAGATCATTCTCTTCTCGTGATTCTAGATACGAATAAACCTTCAATGGTGGCTGAACAAAAATTGCTGAGCGAAATTGACCATGTAGTAGTCATTGACCATCATCGCAGGGGAGAAGAATTTATTCAAGATCCACTGCTTGTTTATATAGAACCTTATGCATCATCTACATCTGAACTTGTTACGGAAATTTTAGTATATCAGCCTGCAGAATTTAAAATGAGTACAATAGAGGCAACTGCATTGTTGGCAGGTATTACGGTAGATACAAAATGCTTCACGCTTCGAACAGGCTCTAGAACATTCGATGCGGCGTCTTATTTGCGATCAAAAGGAGCGGATACAATCCTTGTCCAAAAATTGTTGAAAGAGGATATTCAACAATTTGTTCAACGTGCCAAGTTCATTCAAAACACAGAGATTATGAATAATGGGGTTGCAATAGCAAAAGCAGATCGAGAAGATGAATATTACGATCAAGTGATCATTGCTCAGGCAGCTGACACTCTTTTATCAATGAACGGCGTATTGGCGTCGTTTGTCATTGCGAAGCGTGATGAACATACAGTCGGTATTAGTGCTAGATCATTGGGCGATTTTAATGTTCAATTAATAATGGAAGCACTTGGAGGTGGAGGGCATTTAACAAATGCCGCGACCCAGTTGGAGCATGTTACGATAAATGAAGCAGAAAAACGATTAAAAGAAGCTGTTCAACAATATTTAGAAGGGAGAAATGAAGAATGAAAGTAATTTTTTTACAAGATGTAAAGGGGAAAGGGAAAAAAGGTGAAGTAAAAAATGTAGCTGACGGCTATGCCCAAAATTATCTTTTTAAAAAAGGTTTGGCTGTTGAAGCGACGAGTGCCAATTTAAAACAGCTGGAAGCGCAAAAGAAAAAAGAAGAAAAAGAGGCAGCGGAAGAATTAGCGCAGGCAAAAAAATTAAAAGAACAGCTTGAAAAAATCACGGTTGAATTAAAAGCGAAAGCCGGTGAGGGCGGAAGATTATTTGGTTCTGTAACAAGCAAACAAATTGCTGATCAATTAAAAAAAGCACATAATATTCAAATCGATAAACGGAAGATTGATCTTCCAGATGCGATTCGTTCTTTAGGCTATACAAATGTTCCGATTAAGCTTCATTCGGAAGTGACGGCGACGTTAAAGGTACATGTTACAGAAGAATAATGGCAAGGAGCAATGTGGTATTATGGAAAGAAGTTGATCTTGAAGTAATGCCACATTTCTCTTTATACTTTTTGGAGAAAAAATTTATGTGTCCACGGTAAGGCGGTGATCATCTTGAATGATCTTCTGGTCAGTGATCGAATTCCACCACAAAATATAGAAGCAGAGCAGGCAGTGCTTGGGGCAATTTTTTTAGAACCTGAAGCGCTTATGTTAGCTTCCGAAATATTAGTTCCTGAAGATTTTTATCGATCCAGCCATCAAAAGATTTTTCAATCGATGTTGAGGCTTTCAGAAAAAGGAGAGCCCGTCGATTTAGTAACTGTGACAAAAGACTTGGCGGATGCGAAAATTTTGGAAGAGGTTGGCGGGGTTTCTTATTTAAGCGATTTAGCGGGATCCGTTCCTACAGCAGCAAATATCGAATATTATGCGAAAATTGTTGAAGAAAAATCGATATTGAGAAGACTTATACGAACAGCAACGGCTATAGCTCAAGAAGGCTATAATCGGGAAGACGATGTGGAAACACTTTTAACAGAAGCCGAAAAAAGCATCATGGAAGTGGCGCAGCGGAGAAAAGCCGGATTGTTTCAAAACATTAAAGATATTCTTGTTCGAACATACGATAAAATTGAAATGCTCCACAATCGCAAAGGGGAAATTACAGGAATTCCTACAGGCTTTTCCGAATTGGATCGTATGACGGCCGGTTTTCAGCGAAATGATTTAATTATCGTAGCGGCCCGCCCGTCTGTCGGTAAAACTGCATTTGCCTTAAATATCGCTCAAAATGTTGCGACGAAAACGGACGAAAATGTAGCGATTTTTAGCTTGGAAATGGGTGCGGAACAGCTTGTCATGCGTATGCTTTGCGCAGAAGGAAACATAGATGCCCAAAATTTGCGAACGGGAAATTTAACCCCGGATGATTGGGGAAAGTTGACGATGGCAATGGGGAGTTTATCAAATGCCGGCATTTATATTGATGATACACCTGGCATAAGAGTGAGTGATATTCGCGCCAAGTGCAGACGGTTAAAACAGGAAAAGGGCCTTGGTTTAATTATCATAGATTATTTGCAATTAATTCAAGGAAGCGGGCGGAATCGGGAAAACCGCCAGCAGGAAGTTTCGGAAATATCAAGATCTCTTAAGGCTTTGGCACGTGAATTGGAAGTGCCGGTCATCGCATTATCCCAGCTTTCACGAAGCGTCGAGCAGCGTCAAGATAAACGCCCGATGATGTCAGATATTCGGGAGTCCGGTAGTATTGAGCAGGATGCAGATATCGTCGCCTTTTTATACAGAGATGATTACTACAATACGGAATCAGAAAACAAAAATATTATTGAAATCATTATAGCCAAGCAGCGGAACGGCCCTGTAGGAACTGTCCAGCTTGCATTTGTAAAAGAATATAATAAATTTGTAAATCTTGAAAGGAGATATGAAGACGATCATATTCCTCCTGCTGTCTCTTGATGAGGCAGTTGTTTTTTGTAAGCATCTTATATAACACGAACAAAATATTTAATAATAAAGTGAACGTTCGGATTTTATTGACTCTACTTGCTACAATTGGTAGAATAAACTTGTTTCTTTGTATTGGATTTTTGGTGAACACGGAGGTGCACACATGTCATCAGTTGTTGTTGTTGGTACACAATGGGGGGATGAAGGAAAAGGGAAAATAACCGATTTCCTTTCTCAAAATGCGGAAGTGATCGCCCGTTACCAAGGTGGAAACAATGCTGGCCATACAATCAAATTTAACGGTGAAACATATAAACTGCATTTAATCCCATCCGGTATTTTTTATCAAGATAAAATTTGTGTCATCGGAAACGGAATGGTTGTCGATCCTAAAGCGCTGGTAGAAGAGTTGAACGGTTTGCATAAACGGGGAATTCAAACAAATAATCTGCGAATTTCCAACCGCGCTCACGTCATTTTGCCTTATCATTTAAAATTGGATGAAGTGGAAGAAGAACGAAAAGGAGCCAACAAGATCGGGACGACGAAAAAAGGAATAGGTCCAGCCTATATGGATAAAGCAGCCCGTATTGGCATCCGCATCGCTGATTTATTGGATCGTGAAGTCTTTGAAGAAAAATTGAGAAGAAATTTAGAAGAAAAAAATCGCCTGTTTGAAAAAGTATACGAAGTTGAAGGGTTTAAACTGGAAGAGATTTTAAATGAATACTACGAGTACGGCCAACAAATCAAACAATATGTATGCGACACATCTGTTGTGCTGAACGACGCGCTTGATGAAGGACGCCGTGTTTTATTTGAAGGCGCTCAAGGTGTTATGCTTGATATCGATCAAGGTACATATCCTTTTGTTACATCTTCCAATCCAGTAGCAGGCGGTGTGACAATTGGAGCAGGTGTAGGTCCTACGAAAATTAAACATGTTGTCGGCGTATCAAAAGCTTATACAACTCGTGTAGGAGACGGTCCGTTTCCGACAGAGCTCCACGATGAAATTGGCGATCAAATTCGTGAAGTTGGACGGGAATATGGTACAACAACAGGACGTCCGCGTCGAGTGGGTTGGTTTGACAGCGTTGTTGTTCGCCATGCGCGCCGGGTAAGCGGAATAACTGATTTATCTTTAAATTCCATCGATGTATTGACAGGAATCGAAACATTAAAAATATGCATCGCCTACAAATACAAAGGTGAAATTTTAGAAGAATTTCCAGCAAGTTTAAAAGTACTTGCACAGTGCGAACCTGTCTATGAGGAATTGCCGGGTTGGAAGGAAGACATTACGGGGGCAAAAAGCTTGGACGATCTTCCTGACAATGCACGTCATTATGTTGAACGGATTTCCCAGTTAACAGGTATCCCACTTTCCATCTTTTCAGTTGGTCCAGATCGTTCACAAACAAATGTTGTCCGCAGTGTATACAGTCCAATATAATAAACTTGGAGGGATCGGCTGTTCCCTCTTTTTTTTGTGAAATTAAAAAAAATCGTTGTTTTGTCCCTCTAGAAATGATATTATTATACACGTCTTGAGAAAAATGAGCGTATTGGCTCCGAACTGTTCGCACAATGCATCCATCATCCTCGAAAAAGCTAGAAGAGGAAGGGACATCTGACAAATTTTAAAATGGATTAGAAGGAAAAAATTTTTTATGAGCCATTAGCTCAGTAGGTAGAGCATCTGACTTTTAATCAGAGGGTCGGAGGTTCGAATCCTCCATGGCTCACCATTACAATCGAGAAATATTATACAAGCTGCCTCACATTCGAGAATCCACATATATGAAAGGGTTGAGAGAGGGAAAAAGAGTTCGCATTCTTGAAAACTTTATACGGCTCGGTAGCTCAGTCGGTAGAGCAAAGGACTGAAAATCCTTGTGTCGGCGGTTCGATTCCGTCCCGAGCCACTTCATACGCACGGTTTATCCGTGCTATTTTTGGCTATAAGTATGTTAAACCAAAATTGGTAACATTTGTGGTTGTAAATAGAAATTTGATTTCTCATCTCAAGCTGTTACAATAAGATAAAAATTGATATAATAGGTTTGATAGGAATTTACAGGGGTTTACTCTAAGTTCCAAAACCTATTGAATTTAAGACCTCTAGCAATAGCTAGGGGTTTTCTGCTTGTTTTTTCCATTTGTATTGAAAGTTGATGATGAGATGAATGTAATCGTGGTAAAGTAAAGTTAATAGATCAAAAGGGGAGAAAATGATGGAAAATAAAAAAATATTAGTTGTTGATGACGAAAAACCAATTGCAGATATATTAGAGTTTAATCTTAAAAAAGAAGGTTTTGATGTATACTGTGCTTATGACGGAACAAGCGCGATTGAAATGGTGGAAGAAATTAAACCTGACTTGATATTGTTAGATATTATGCTTCCCAGCAAGGATGGAATGGAAGTGTGCCGGGAAGTTCGAAAAAAATATGAAATGCCGATTATTATGCTGACTGCGAAAGATTCAGAAATCGATAAAGTACTTGGTCTGGAGCTTGGTGCTGATGATTATGTGACAAAACCATTCAGCACAAGAGAGCTCTTGGCAAGGGTAAAGGCAAATTTACGAAGACAGCAAACAAATGCTGCAAGGGAAGCGGCTTCTGAACAGTCGGAAATTCAAATCGGCTCTCTCGTTATTCATCCTGATGCATATGTCGTTTCAAAACGGGGAGAAACGATCGAGCTTACTCATCGTGAGTTTGAATTGCTTCACTATTTAGCGAAGCACATTGGACAGGTCATGACCCGAGAGCATTTGCTGCAAACCGTTTGGGGATATGACTATTTCGGAGACGTCAGAACTGTAGATGTCACGGTTAGAAGACTTAGGGAAAAAATTGAAGACAACCCAAGTCATCCAATATGGATTGTGACAAGAAGAGGGGTAGGTTATTATTTACGCAATCCTGAACAGGAGCAGTGAACATGTATAGCAGTCGAGTGAGTTTTTTCCGTTCGATACATTTTAAAATTGTGCTGATCTATGTGCTTCTGATTATTTTGGCTATGCAAATCATCGGTATTTACTTCGTTAAGGAATTGGAATCTTCTCTTATAGAAAATTTTAAATCTTCCCTTTCGCAGCGGATTGATTTGCTGGCTTACCAGATTGAGCAAGCGATGACGAATGAAGAAGTGGACGAATCATTGAATATGGAAGATGAGATATCTGCTATTTTGCAAGATTTTAAACGGGAGGAAATTCATGAAGTTCGCGTAGTGGACCAAGATGCGCGTGTCATCGGGACATCTGATTACAACAAAGATGTGATCGGGAAAAGAACAACTGAAAATATGATTAAACGGACTTTAATCGTCGGTTCGCCTGAAAGCAATATTTTGCTTGATCCGCAAACGAAGCATCGAATGTACGTATCAGCGACTCCGATCGTCACAGATTATAAACGAGAAACAATTGGCGTTGTTTATGTCGTTGCCTCAATGGAGGAAGTTTTTTCACAATTGCGGACGATTAACAAAATTTTTGCAACAGGCACAGGGATGTCCCTTCTTATTACCGCGGCGCTAGGAATTTTTCTTGCCCGCACTATAACCCGTCCGTTGTCAGATATGAGAAGGCAAGCGTTGGAGCTGGCAAAAGGGAATTTTTCCAGAAAAGTAAAAGTGTATGGAGAAGATGAAATTGGACAGCTTGCATTAACATTCAATCATCTCACGGAAAAATTGGAGGAAGCACAGGAAACAACTGAAGAAGAGCGCAGAAAGCTGGCGTCTATTATTACTCATATGACAGAAGGTGTCATAGCCACAGATCGGCATGGAAAAGTAATTGTCATGAACAATCCGGCCCATGAAATGTTGAATGTTTCACGTGAAACAGCCTTAGGAAAATCAATTGTGGAGCTTTTAGATTTAACGGATGAATGTACTTTTGAAGATTTAGTGAACCAGCAAGAACCGATGCTGTTAGATTTCAGCACAGAGGAAAAACCGTATATATTACGAATCAGCTTTTCTACGATACAAATTGATGAAGATCATATTAACGGATTGATTGCAGTAGTTTACGATGTAACAGAGCAGGAACGAATCAACCAAGAGCGGCGTGAATTTGTCGCAAACGTTTCTCATGAGCTGCGGACGCCGCTTACTACAATGCGCAGTTATTTGGAAGCATTGGCGGAAGGGGCTTGGAAAGACGAAACGATCGCGCCAAAATTTTTACAAGTGACGCAAAACGAAACGGAGCGGATGATTAGGCTGGTTAATGACTTGCTCCAGCTATCAAAACTAGATAGTAAAGATTATCAATTAAATAAAGACATGGTGAATTTCACAGACTTTTTCCACAGAATTATTGACCGTTTTGAAATGTCTAAGCAGCAGCATGTCACATTTGTACGAAACATTCCGAAAAAAAGCCTTTATGTAGAAATTGAACCCGATAAAATTACGCAAGTGCTCGATAATATTATTTCCAATGCATTGAAATATTCTCCTGAAGGCGGAAAAATCTCTTTTCAAGTAAAAGAACAAGTTGACCATATTGAAGTCAGTGTAAAAGATGAAGGCATTGGAATTCCGAAAGAAAGTGTGAAAAAAATTTTTGAACGTTTTTATCGTGTTGATAAGGCTAGATCACGCAAAATGGGCGGAACCGGTCTAGGTCTTGCAATTGCAAAAGAGATGGTGGAAGCACACGGAGGAGAAATTTGGGTGGAAAGTGAAGAAGGAAAAGGCACGACTGTATTTTTCACATTGCCATATGAACAGAACCAAGAGGATGATTGGCTATGAACCGGGAAACGATAAAATCCATTATTTTAACATTTTTAGTGCTGACAAGTTTATTCTTCACCTGGAATATTTGGACATATCAGCCAAACTACGGGGAAATTTCGAACTCCAACTATATTGAAAACAACCCGTTAAGCAATGTAACAAAAAAGCCTTATGAAGTCGTGCAGCCGGATCATATTATGATTCATGAAAAAATAAAACATTACGCAACTTATGACGAAATCGTCATCGAAAGAATTTGGAAGGATATCCGTCAGTGGGAGCTAGAAGAATTCAAAAATATTTCTGGAGAGATTGAAAAGCAATATGGTTTTAATCAATGGATAAACAGGGAAATACATAATTCAACCCCTAACTTTGAAGTTATTTTTAACGACTCGATTCCGATGTCAGCCCTCTTATCAATAACCGACTGGACGGATGAAGAAGATTTCAATATAGAATTTGATCGGATTTACATTCCTCTGACAAACGAGAAAGCGAACCGAAAGCTTTATTTAGTCGACTACGAGCATAAATATGTTGTAGAAGCACAGGTGAAAACCGCTTTAAGCAATTTGTGGACGGAAGTGTATAAAGAAAAAGAAAGCTTTGAAAGCTACGTGTTTTGGAACGGATTATTTTTGCCTGAAAAGCCGTTTCCGATTCATCGCCTTCAATATTTTACAAAATCAATGAGCGGTGAGCAGTTTAAAAATGCATTGTTTAGTGATCCAAGTTATGTAAAACGGGATGTCAATGCTTCCGAATTTGTGTATACAGACAGCTCCCGTCAGCTTGTCATCAACGAAGATAAAGAAAGGGTTGTTTACGTTAATCCGACAATTGACCAGTCTTTAACGACGGAAAAAGGAAAATTGATCTTGCAGAGCATTGATTTTTTGAACAAACATGGCGGTTGGCTGTCAGGATTAAATGATTATCGCTTCGAAAAAACGGATCAAGAACAGAAAATTTATTTTCGTCTAACGGTTCGAAATTTGCCAGTATTTTCGTTCAGCGATTCGCATTATTCGATCACGACGATTATGCAAAGCTGGGGAAAGAATGATATTGCCTTATATCAGCGTCCGTTATTTTATTTGGATGGTTTTATCCGGGAAGATAAAACGACTTTACCTAAAGCAGCAGATATAATTGAAGCTATTAAGGATAATCCAAGCATTGAAGCCGACAAAATAAAACGTATTTTTCCCGCTTATGACATACAACAGTCGTCACGGCAAAATATCGTAAATTTGGAGCCGATATGGTGCATTGAACTCGAAAACGATAAATATCAAAGGCTGAATGTGAAAAAAGCGGGTAAAGGAGGGGAAGGTATTGGATTGGAGTAAAACGAAAACGGTGTTTATTATTGCCTTCCTGATCCTTGATATTTATTTAGCTTTTCAGTATGTTGAAAAAATCAAAAGCTCCAAATATGATATGATCACGAAAACGACGATTGAAGAGCAGTTTGCAGCGGAAAATATACAATTTGGGAAGCTTCCAAAAGAAGTAATAGAAGGTTCTTATATAACGGCAGAAAGCAAAATATTTAAGGAAGAAGAAATCGAACAACTGAAAAATCAAAAGCCGATGCTGCCTGATGAGGAGTTGACTCGTTCGGTAACAAAGCTTCGGATGAGTTTTGACAAACCGATTCCAATTGTAGGAGAAAGTATCGAAAATAAGATCAAGCAAATTTTAACAACACAAATCATTGCGGGCAGTCAATACAAGTTTTGGCGCTACAGCAAAGAAACAAGGGAAATTATTTGTCTGCAGGAATACAAAGGAAAAATTATTTTTCAAGATGTAAGTGATGGAATCGGTATGATTGTCTTTTATTTAAATGATAAAAATGAAATTGTGTCTTATCAGCAAACATTGCTAGAAGATATAAAAGAATTGGAGAAGCAGGAAATATTGCCTGCGATTAAAGCATTGGAAGCTCTTTATGAAAAAAATGATTTGAAATCTAACAGTAAAGTAACCGATGTAGAATACGGATATTACACACAATACCCGCTGTCGGAACAGCAAATTTTGGCTCCGACATGGCATGTAGTTGTCAATAAAACAGAAGATTATTATGTGAATGCATTGGAAGGTCAGGTCATTAAACCGGAGAAAGAGAATAATAATTTGGAGTGAGTGAAGGAAATGAGCCTTAATTTCAGTGTTCTTGCGAGCGGCAGCACAGGGAATGCCATTTATGTAGAAACAGATGAACATTCCCTGTTAATCGATGCAGGATTAAGTGGTAAACAAATGGAAAATTTGTTTCAAGAAATTCAACGGGACATAAAAAATTTAAGCGGTATATTAGTCACCCATGAGCATAGCGATCACATCAAGGGACTTGGAATTTTAGCGAGAAAATACGAAATTCCGATTTTCGCGAATGAAAAAACGTGGAAAGCAATGGAGAGAGAAATCGGCGAAATTCATTTAGAACAAAAGTTTACTTTTGAAATCGGCGAAACGAAATCGTTTGGAAGTTTAGAGGTTGAATCATTTGGCGTTTCCCATGATGCAGCAGAACCAATGTTTTTTGTGTTTCACCACCGTGGAAAAAAACTAGCGTTAATTACTGATACTGGATATGTAAGCGACAGAATGAAAGGGATCATACGCGGTGCAGATGTTTTTATTTTTGAAAGCAACCATGACGTAGAAATGCTGCGAATGTGCCGGTATCCTTGGAATGTAAAACGAAGAATTTTATCTGATGTTGGACATGTTTCAAATGAAGATGCTGCACTTGCTATGGCTGATGTCATTGGCGACAAGACGAAACGAATTTATTTGGCGCATTTAAGTAAAGAAAATAATATGAAAGAGCTCGCACGAATGTCTGTCCAGCAAGTATTAGAGAAAAAAGGATTCGTTGTCGGAGAACAATTTGAATTATATGATACAGATCCAAAGAAACCGACGCCTCTCGTAGCTGTTTAAATGTTTGAATTTCCCCATCGTTGGGTATGTTAATGTTGTCATATATTTTTCCTGCCAGCTCGCGTTATACTATAATAATGTAGATAAAATCATTCGTCATCGGAAAGGAATGATGAGGCGATGGGATATTATGATGATGATTTTGAACGGTATAATAACAGAAAACAAAGGGGAAACTGGGGCGGATCATTATTGGCTGGGTTAATCGGAGCCGTGTTAGGCGCGTTATTAGTTATTTTCTCCCTTCCAGCATTAGCACAATTCAATATTCTTCCATATAATCTGAACATCAGTCCAGAGCAAACTGAGGAAGGGGAAACAGGAAATGTCCAAGGGCCAGTCAAAACAGTAAATGTAAATGTGAATTCAGCAGTTACAGAAGCAGTTAATAAAGTGAGTGATGCGGTTGTCGGAGTCGTCAATATTCAGCAAGTAAGCTTCTGGGATCAAACACAAGAGGGAGAAGCAGGAACAGGATCAGGGGTCATCTACAAAAAGGAAGGCGATAAAGCCTATATTGTAACAAATCATCATGTTGTAGCCGGAGCGCATCAATTGGAAGTTGTATTAAACGACGAAACACGCATTCCCGCTGAACTTGTCGGCAGTGATCAGCTGATGGATTTAGCAGTATTGGTTGTGGATGCAAAGCATGTTAAGAAGGTTGCTGAATTCGGCAATTCGGACACAGTCAAACCGGGTGAGCCGGTGTTGGCAATCGGAAACCCGCTCGGCTTGCAATTTGCTGGGTCTGTTACACAAGGGATTATTTCTGGAACAGAACGGACCATTCCTGTTGATATTGATGAAAACGGAACAGTGGATTGGCAGGCGGAAGTGCTGCAGACGGATGCCGCGATTAATCCAGGAAACAGCGGCGGAGCACTTGTGAATTTAGACGGGAAAGTAATTGGAATTAATTCCATGAAAATTGCTGAATCCGCGGTGGAAGGAATCGGACTGTCTATCCCAATTAACATTGCAATTCCGATTATTAATGATCTTGAAAAATTCGGCGAAGTGAAGCGTCCATATATGGGAATCGGTCTTCAGTCTCTTGAAGACATCCCAAGCTATTATTGGGAAGAGGCATTAAATTTGCCAAAGGGCGTTAAAAACGGCGTGATTGTGATGAGTGTTGAGCCGATGTCGCCAGCTCAACGCGCAGGTTTGAGAGAGAAGGACGTAATTATAGAGCTTGCTGGGAAAAAGGTTGAAAATGTTCTCCAGCTTCGAAAGCAGCTATACAGCCAAAAGGTTGGAAGCACAGTGGAAGTAAAATTCTATCGAAATGGCGAGTTGAAAACAGTGAAGCTGAAGCTCGTTGAACAAAAATCTTTTTAAAGAACAGGAAGGCGGAATCAGCTTTCCTGTTTTCATTATGGGGTAGGAGGATTATAAATGTATTGCTGCGAGGATCATATTGATTTAGCAATCGACATGTATGTAGACCAGTATGAAATAGCACCAAATATTCAAAAAATTGAATTTAATCACAGCTTATCCACAACCTGTGAATTGTGCAAAAAAACCGCAGTATATATAGTTGGGAACTGATTTTCGGACACGAAATATAGAGGTATTCATCCACAATTGTGGATAAAATCTGTGGAATATTTGTTATTTTATGTGGGAAATAGTTATCAACATGTTGATAAAATAAAAAAGGGGAAATATGAAAGTTGAACATTCAAATTATAGCGATTGGGAAGCTGAAGGAAAAATATTTAAAGCAGGGAATCGACGAATATTTAAAGCGTCTTTCATCGTACGCAAAAGTTGACATCATTGAACTTCCTGATGAAAAGGCTCCTGAACAAATAAGCCCGCAGGAAATGGAACTAATCAAAAACAAAGAAGGCGAACGAATTTTAGCCAAAATCCCGTCCGATGCATACGTCATCGCCCTTGCCATTGAAGGCAAGATGAAATCCTCGGAAGAGTTCGCACATAGTATAGATAAACTGGCCACATACGGAAAAAGCAAAATCGCCTTTCTAATCGGAGGCTCTCTCGGCTTAAGCAAAGAGGTAATGAAACGGGCGGACGAAGCCCTCTCCTTTTCCAAAATGACCTTCCCCCACCAGCTCATGCGTCTAATTTTGCTCGAACAAATCTACCGTGCTTTTCGCATAAATAGGGGTGAACCGTACCATAAGTAAATGAGGTTTTTTGAAAAAAATATAGATTTGTGGCTTGAATCGTAAATGTATAGAAAAGGGTTGTCCGAAGCATTTTCGGACAACCCTTCTAATTAGTGAGCTGTTGGTTATCCATGATGGATAAATTTTCATTACTGTAAACCAACCGAAAACAGCTACAGTGCTAAAAGCAAATAAAATGCCTAGCATGTTCTTTCCCTTAATAGTCTGAAAAACTGAAGAATACCAAGTAAAGTCACTAAAGTGAAAATAATAACCAATCCATTAATAAGCCCCTTACTAGGATAAATTAAAGGAATTAAAATTTTTGAGTTCATTGTATAATTCATCTTTATTTTAATTTCTCACCAAATAATGACCCCATTAAGGCTACAACTACAGTTGCTGTTTTATTTTTTTCATCTAAAATTGGATTTACTTCAACAAACTCTGCTGATGTAATAATTCCGGATTCAGCCAACATTTCCATTGCTAAATGGCTCTCTCTATGACTGATACCACCAATAACAGGTGTACCAACTCTAGGAGCATCGTGTGGATCTAAGCCATCTAAATCTAATGATAAATGCACTCCATCTGTCCTTTGGTTTTGTAAGTATGTTATTGCTTCTTCCATAACCTTTGTCATGCCCAGCCGATCAATTTCATGCATTGTATATACTTTTATACCTTTTTCTTTAATTAATTTACGCTCTCCTTCATCTAATGAGCGTGCACCGATAATCATGACATTCTCTGGTTTAATTTTGGGAGTGTAGCCCATTATGTTTGTTAAACTTGGGTGTCCTATTCCTAAACTTACTGCTAATGGCATACCATGTATATTTCCTGAGGGCGATGTTTCGGCTGTATTTAAATCCCCATGTGCATCATACCAAATAACTCCCAGGTTTTCATAATGCTTGGCTACGCCTGCTAATGTTCCAATAGCAATACTATGATCTCCTCCTAACACTAATGGAAAAGAATCTGATTGGATTACTTCATTTACTTTAGCGGCAAGCTTTTCATTCGCCTCTGATACCGTTTTCAAATTTCTTAAATTTTCGACATTTCTAATATTACTACGCTCTGCTCTTCCAATATCGATATCTCCTAAATCTTCTATTGAATAGTTTAATCGCTCTAATCGCTCAACTATACCAGCATATCGAATTGCGCTTGGCCCCATATCAACACCTCTGCGCATTTGACCTAAATCCATTGGAACCCCTATTATTGATATATTTTTTTCTTCAATTTTTAAATTCCCCTTTTAAATTCTACTCTAACTATAAGCATAAAAGTTATTTCTAAATGGTTCAACTTAACAATAAAGTGTATAAATATTTATTATGTCTTTTACTCAAAAACGAAAAATATTTAAGTTTTTGAGTAAAGGACATTTACTTTTTTTGGTTAATCAGTATAATCTAGGTATACATCACATTTATGGGTCTTACAGGAGGGATTAGATGGCTAAAAAAGTTAATTGGTATGTTTCTTGTTCACCTAGAAGTCCAGAAAAAATTCAGCCTGAGTTAAAAGTACTAGCAAATTTTGAGGGAAGTTATTGGAAAGGGGTAAAAGGGTATAAAGCACAAGAGGCATTTGCTAAAGAACTTGCTGCTTTACCACAATTCTTAGGTACTACTTATAAAAAAGAAGCTGCATTTTCTACTCGAGACAGAGTGGCACCAATGAAAACTTATGGTTTCGTATTTGTAGATGAAGAAGGTTATCTTCGTATAACTGAAGCAGGGAAAATGCTTGCAAATAACCGAAGACCCAAAGATGTTTTCTTAAAACAGTTAGTAAAGTGGCAATATCCATCGTTTCAACACAAAGGTAAGGAATATCCCGAGGAGGAATGGAGTATAAATCCTCTTGTATTTGTTCTTAGCTTACTAAAAAAGGTAGGCGGCCTCAGTAAATTAGATATTGCTATGTTCTGTTTAACAGCAACAAATAATAATCAGGTGGATGAAATTGCAGAGGAAATAATGCAGTTCCGTAATGAACGTGAAAAAATAAAAGGACAAAATAAGAAACTTGAGTTTACTGAGAATTACTTTTTTAAAAGATTCGAAAAGATTTATGGAAATGTAGGTAAAATTCGTGAAGGGAAATCTGACTCTTCACATAAGTCAAAAATTGAAACTAAAATGAGAAATGCACGAGATGTGGCAGATGCAACCACAAGATATTTTCGATATACAGGTCTATTTGTTGCAAGAGGGAATCAACTCGTCTTAAATCCAGAAAAATCTGATTTAATTGATGAAATTATCAGTTCATCAAAAGTTGTAAAGAACTATACGAGAGTAGAGGAATTTCATGAATATTATGGAAATCCGAGTTTACCACAGTTTTCATTTGAGACAAAAGAACAACTTTTAGATCTAGCCCATAGAATACGAGATGAAAATACCAGACTAGCTGAGCAATTAGTAGAACATTTTCCAAATGTTAAAGTTGAAATACAAGTCCTTGAAGACATTTATAATTCTCTTAATAAAAAAGTTGATGTAGAAACATTAAAAGATGTTATTTACCATGCTAAGGAATTACAGCTAGAACTCAAAAAGAAAAAGTTACAAGCAGATTTTAATGACCCACGTCAACTTGAAGAAGTCATTGACCTTCTTGAGGTATATCATGAGAAAAAGAATGTGATTGAAGAGAAAATTAAAGCTCGCTTCATTGCAAATAAAAATACTGTATTTGAATGGCTTACGTGGAATGGCTTCATTATTCTTGGAAATGCTTTAGAATATAAAAACAACTTCGTTATTGATGAAGAGTTACAACCAGTTACTCATGCCGCAGGTAACCAGCCTGATATGGAAATTATATATGAAGACTTTATTGTTCTTGGTGAAGTAACAACTTCTAAGGGAGCAACCCAGTTTAAGATGGAATCAGAACCAGTAACAAGGCATTATTTAAACAAGAAAAAAGAATTAGAAAAGCAAGGAGTAGAGAAAGAACTATATTGTTTATTCATTGCGCCAGAAATCAATAAGAATACTTTTGAGGAGTTTATGAAATACAATATTGTTCAAAACACAAGAATTATCCCTCTCTCATTAAAACAGTTTAACATGCTCCTAATGGTACAGAAGAAATTAATTGAAAAAGGAAGAAGGTTATCTTCTTATGATATTAAGAATCTGATGGTCTCATTATATCGAACAACTATAGAGTGTGAAAGAAAATATACTCAAATTAAAGCTGGTTTAGAAGAAACTTTAAATAATTGGGTTGTTGACAAGGAGGTAAGGTTTTAAAATGCAAGATATTCTGGACTTTTATGAAGAAGTTGAAAAAACGATAAATCCTCCAAATTACTTCGAGTGGAACACATATAGAGTTTTTAAAAAACTAGGTTCCTATAAGAATCTAGTCCCAAACTTTAAGCTTGATGATTCAGGTCATCCAATTGGTAATGCCATACCAGGTGTTGAAGATATATTAGTTGAATATGAGCATTTTTCAATTTTAATTGAATGTTCCCTCACGATAGGGGAAAAGCAACTAGATTATGAAGGGGATTCAGTCGTCAGGCACCTACAAGAATATAAAAAAAAAGGAATAGAAGCATATACTCTTTTCTTAGGAAAAAGTATTGATCTTTCTTTTGCAAGACATATAGGTTTTAACAAGGAATCAGAACCTGTAATTCCATTAACAGTAGACCAGTTTAAAAAGCTAGTTACACAGCTGAAAGGTGATGGAGAACACTTTAATCCTAATAAACTAAAAGAAATACTGATAAAATTATTACGAAGTGACTTAGGATATGATCAAGCTGAAGAATGGCTAACTTTCATTGAGTACAATTTAAAATGAAATTGAAAAAGGAACAATGCCAGTTCATTGTTCCTTTAACTAATGAATAAGTTCAAGTTGCTCATATTTTTCTTCTTTATTTTTTCGTACATAATCATAGTTCTTGATTATATAATGCTTTGCTTCATTCTTAAATCTATTTCTAATGTTTACAGAATAGCTTTTATGATATTCATCAACGATATAATCTTTATATAGTTCGGTAGTTAATTCCGTTTTACTAATGATCATTAGTGCACGGCACTTTAAGTTTTTAAACTCTTCAGCAAGCCTACGATGTTCCCTCTCGTCGAAATCACCTGTAAACTCCATATTTCCATAATCACTAAAAATACAATCATATGGAGGATCAAGAAACATGAAGTCATTTGGTTTTGCCATCTTAAAAATTTCAGAAAAATCTTTATTATATATTTCTGTTTTTTGAAGCAGGTTATGGTGTTGTTTAGTAATGATTTTTGTATTAAAGTTTTTGTATCTTCCAAAAGGAACGTTATATTCTCCTTTACTGTTATACCTTATCATCCCACTATAAGCAGTTTTATTTATAAAATAATAAATTACTGCGTCTAGCCATTTTCCTGATGGATAGTTAAATTCGTTCCTTAGCTCATAATATAGTTCTTCATTTTTATTTTCCACTCTGACACCAGCAGGAGCAAGAGCTTTTTTTTCCTCATATTCCTTTTGGTTTTTTTCATATATTTCCTGTAGTTCGTTTAATTGTTTAGTTACCTCATCAAAATTGTGCTTTAATTGAAGATAGAACTTATAAAGCTTAGAATTAATATCATTGATAACTGATTTTTCATGTTCTAAATGGAAGAATACAGCACCACCCCCGACAAAGGGTTCAAAGTAGGTTTCGATATCATTGGGTATATGGTCAATAAAGAAAGGAATTTCTGCTTTTTTTCCACCACGATATTTTAAAATAGGTTTCATCTAATAACCTCCAATTTAATAGTAGCTTGTCTACTACATTATACTAATTTAACATAACTATGATCCACAGGAAAGGAACAAATGTTCTGTTGTATAAAGGGAATTATTTGAAATAAATTAAAAGTAAGCGTCAAATAAAGTCTCAACCGTGATTAAAGATGATTTGTTGACCTGCATCCCGAATAGCCCGAGGTTTTACCTAATAACGCCTCTAGGTAATGGTCTAAATTCGTAATCATTTGATTTCGTTCATAAGAACTCGGATGTTCAGCGATTACTTGATTCCTCGTTTGATAAAAAATTCAAACTTGATCCTTATTCGGGAGTCGGGAAAATAGATTATTCAGCTCTAGGTGTAGAAGTTATCTCTACAGATAACAAAGGATCCTACTCAACATTTTCAGGAACGTCTTTCGCTACTGCATATGCCACTAGTGTTATTGCAGCAATCCTGAATAGAAGCGACTCAAAATATAATGCCAGCACCATCAAAGAAGAACTCTCCAATTATGTTGTGAAGTTAGGTGACAAAGTACAATTTGGAGAAGGTTTTCTAACATTACAAAAAGAAAGGGTAGAGGAAATTCTAAATGAAAAAGATGAAAAAGAAATTAATTAAATTATTAGTTGCTACATTTTTGTTTATTAATATTGCTGGAGTTGCTCCGGTTGCATTTGCGGAAGAAATAACCAATTTCCAAATACAGAAGAAATTTTTGAAAGTACAGAACAAATTGATGTAAGTATTGATGAAACAGTTGAAGTAGTTTCAAGTGATGATGATACAACAGTATATAAAGTATCCGCAGAAGAATTAGAAATTAACAATGACACCTTTGAGATGGTAGTATGTTTTCTACAAGAAAAAAATACAGTGCTTTATCAAAATTTTGAATAAATATACATATATGTGATCTATCCATCAAGGGCTTGACATGGATCCTCTGTAGCCATGATTCTTTAGCCAACAGTTTTGGCAAAACCAAAAAAGGTTATCATGGCTCCTCCTCCATGTAAATCCCCATTGCATATCACTGCATAAGGATTTTGCAATTCTCTGCACTTTTTGCTTGCAAAAAAACGTAAACCAATTATACTTTTTTACCCCGGTCATTTTACCGGATTAGACCTACGACTATTTGGGATTTTACATAATGAAGATCAGTATCAATTAACGAGAATATCATAGAGGAGAAGATTATGTGTTAGTTAAAGAAATATTTAAAAAAGAAATTTTTCGTCCGATTAATGAGGGTGTACGAAGTGCAACAATGGGCCAAGCATGGGTCATTGTCACATCTCAAGAAAAAATAAAAGCGTCACTTAATGTCCATAGCGAAAAAAGATTTTTCCAAAATCCAAGGACGTTTTGCGACCCGAATTAATTTATCTAGCGCAAATACAGATGAAGTCATTAAATGAGAGGGGTTTTCTATGACATATTATTATTACCTTGCCTCAGATATTAAACTACCATCAGGTATATACTCTAAAAGTGGTTTTATTAATTTAAATGGGAGTAAAATAGCTCTTGATCAAACTCTTGACTTAACAGAAAGTGATGAAAAAGTAGATGGATTCGATTATCCCGTGCAAATTGAAATCGTTTATGGTTTGTGTGATCCTGAAACTTTAGAAGCATATGATGATTTTGGATTGCCATTGCTTCATAAATATATTCTCGACGTATGCAGTTACTATAAGACATGTACCATTCAAATTGCTCACATTTTAAATACACACCGACACCCTTTAAAAATTGTAGAACGGAGAAAACTCTTATTGAATCAATTATCGAATCCTAAACAACTCGCTCTACATCATGGTGAATTGCTGACGATCAAGAAGATTCCGGAGTTCTAAGTTGATTAGACCGGTGAATTTACGAACAGTTGCATTTTGTTATTATGGGTAAAATGAATTTTAGTTTACTTATTCCTAGTGTGTAGATCTTCCATCAAAAAACTTGGATGCCTCATTCTGAACAGCCCTTTTTTACTATATTCGTCTTGGTATTATGTCAAGAAAATAGACATGTAAAAAAATTTACGTAAAATTTTTTTTTATAAAATAGTAAGTTTAGTCGTCCTCATCACTTTTCATCTAGTTAATTATTATATTTTTATATTAAATTTTAAAGATTATCTAACCCTCTTATTCCTTCATAAATGATTTTCTCCTTTTTATCATTACTTTACTCGACATGTCTCAAAAGTTCATATTTTTTTCATATATATTGTGAAAAATTTCACAAACAGATGTTATACTAACTTTGTAAGCAAAATAAATAATTTAGGGGGAGGATGTAATACATATTGTGAAATATATCACAAAATCATTTCGTCGATTTTAAAGTATAGGGGCTGAACAAGATGCATGTATGGGAGCAAGTTTATAATCCATTGGAAAATATATGGCTTTCAGCTATTATAGCTGCCGTTCCTATCATCGTTTTTATTGTTCTGCTGACAGTATTTAAATTAAAAGGATATATAGCAGGGCTTTTCAGCATAATTGCTGCAGGCATTTTTGCCGTCTTTATTTATAAAATGCCTGCAATCTTAGTTTTGATGTCTGCGATATATGGAATTTTAGTCGGTTTATGGCCAGTAGCATCAATCGTATTTGCTGCTATTTTCCTTTATAAAATATCAGTAAAAACCGGAAAATTTGCCATTAGTATTTCTTTTATTACAGAGGATCAAAGAATTGCAAGTTCTTATTGGGGCATTCTCATTTGGGGCATTTTTAGAAGGAGCTGCAGGATTTGGAGCACCCGTTGCCATAACAGCAGCCATTTTAGTGGGGCTTGGATTTAGTCCAGCTCTGTTGTAAACAGCGGTTCCTTATTTGCTCCACTTCAAGCTGTCACTGCTTCACAAATTGGAATAGCACCCGAAACGATGGTTGCTGTCAATGTAATGGGTGGTACAATGGCTAAAATGATTTCACCTCAATCAATTGCAGTTGCAGCTGCGGCAGTTGGATTTGCAGGAAAAGAAAGTGATTTATTTAAAGTGACAATTAAATATAGCTTATGTTTGCTTGCTGTAATTGGATTAGTTAGCTGGTTCCTATTTTAATCATATAACATTTTAAGGGGGATGTATAACCATGAATAAAGAAAAAGTAAATCGTGTTGTAATCGTTGGAACAGGTGCTGTAGGCTGCAGTTATGCCTATTCACTAATTAATCAGGGGGTCGTTGAGGAATTAGTTTTAATTGATATAAATGAAGCAAAAGCTGAAGGCGAGGTGATGGATCTTAATCATGGAGTGCCGTTTGCACCTTCGCCAATAAAGGTATGGAGCGGTTCTTATCAAGATTGCGCCAATGCGGACTTAGTTGTTATCACTGCGGGATTGGCACAAAAACCAGGTGAAACCCGATTGCAGTTAGTTGAGAAAAATACGCGAATATTTAAACAAATTATAAAAGAGATTATGAAAAGTGGATTTAATGGCATATTTTTAGTGGCAACAAATCCAGTAGATATCTTAACTTATGTCACTTGGAAGGAGTCAGGACTGCCAAAGGAACGCGTCATTGGCTCAGGAACAGTCTTAGATTCTGCACGTCTAAGATTTGAATTAGGGAAGTATTTCAATGTGGATACAAGAAATATTCATGCAATTATCATAGGGGAACATGGAGATACCGAGCTTCCGGTTTGGAGCCATGCCAAGATCGGAATAGAGAATCTTGATGATGTTTTAGAGCGAAAGAAAGATTTAAAGAAAGAATGTTTAGAGGAGATCTTCGTAAACGTCCGTGACGCTGCTTATCATATCATTGAGCGAAAAGGGGCGACATACTATGGAATAGGAATGTCCCTTGTCCGAATTACAAAAGCAATTCTTAAAAATGAAAATAGTATCCTGACAGTATCTTCCTATCTAGAAGGTGAATATGGACAAAATGATGTATATATTGGAGTACCAGCCAAGCTTAATCGTAACGGCGTGCACGAAATAATCGAAATTGAACTGAACGAAAAGGAACAAGAACAATTTAATTATTCCGTTTCAGTGCTAAAAGATACGATGAAATCTGTCATTTAATCCACTTGATGGCAAAGCGACATGCTCTATAGTGACCATTGTACCGGGAACGTTTAGGAAACAAGGATTGGGAAAACCAATTCCCGATTACAAACTGCTGCGAGGCTTGTTAGGATGAAAAGCTCAACTTACGTTTCTTTCCAATGCTTTTGTGCCAGTCAAGACGATGCCCGATTGGCTCCAATGGTTTGCGAAGATCAATCCGATCTCGCATATTATTACTGCCGTCCGTGATCTGATCAATGATGGAACTATTGGCTCAGATTTCGCCGTCTCTCTCATCGGGGCTGCATCCATCGTAGCAATCTTTGCGCCCATCACCGTCCGTGTATATATGCGCCGGGCATAAATTGGATATTGTGTATTGATCTGTTCGCGATATCCTAGTAAAAAAGCTTTTACCGAAAAATTACGGAACCTTGCTGCTTACAGAACTTTTAACACATCATATAGAATTTCACATGTCTGATATAATTTATTTCAGCCACTGCTGACATCCCTTCATTACCTTCCATTAAACAAGTTGCCCAACTCGGGGTATGGTATTGAAGGGATGCTGGCAAGTGGTTTTTTATATCATATATGGCCGTTTAATGACAGTGATACATTTCAGATACCAGACCAGTCCCGTGTTAACCCGGGATCTGAAGGAAACTACCCGGCGCAACGTTCTGTAAAAAGGGGCTAGGTTCGCCTACACTGTAAAGCTGCAAGTAATGCATAGCCCGGGTGCAGGCGGTGTAGAACAATCTGCGCAGGCTCTCAACGCCGTATACGTGCGATGAAGCGTTATAAATGATGACGGCGTCGAATTCGATGCCCTTCGCCAAATACGCCGGTATAACGACAACACCTTGTTCATATTCGGTAGAGCCGCTCTTCACAAGTTTTATATCTTCAACGCTTTTCAGTGCTTCGTATGCGGCGGTGCTTTCCGCAGCAGATTTACATATAATCGCGATCGTATTATATCCCCGTTTCCGCAAGTCCACGACTTTGGAAGCAATGCAGCGGTGCAGTTCAGCTTGATCGGACACTCTCGTCAACACAGGCTTATCGCCGTCGCGTTCAAAAGCAGTGATCCGTTCGCCATCGGGTACGAGTCCGCGCGTAAATTCAATGATCTGTCTTGTGGATCTGTAACTGCGGGTCAAGGTGATCGAATCCGTTTTATCCGGTCCGTATAGGCTGGTAAGCGTGTGGAAATCGACCGTTTCACTGGCATGAGCGAATATCGCTTGGTTAAAGTCGCCGAGCACAGTCATCCTCGCCGAAGGAAACAAACGCTTCAAAAATTCGAATTGAAACGGAGAATAATCTTGCGCTTCGTCTACAAGCACGTGTTTGATCGAGACGTTCGTCTGAAAGCCTTGAATCAGCTCTTTCAAAAATAAATACGGAGTTGCATCTTCGTAAAACAGTTTGCCTTCGTCTAGCGTTTTTACAGTCAATCGGCAAATATCCTCCCACTCCTCGGGTGTTTCCACTTCCATCCACTGTTTGACCCGCGTTGGATCGGCGAAAAGCTGCTTGTATACTCCCTTCATGTCGATGAAACGAAGCGTTCGGATCCGTTTGCGCAACGGTTTCAGCTTCTTGCGAACGATCAATTGGCCCAGCGCTTCGATCTCGTTCTCATAGTTGTTCAACGTTTCTGCTTTAAAGCCGCGTTTTTTCCGTAAGAGAGTATGAGCTTTATGATAATCCTCGTTGCTAAGCAGCTCGATTTCTTCCTGCACCCATGGCTTAGTCCGTTCAAGCTTCTCCGCTTCATCGATTTGCTTGTTTAGCCAATCTGCCAGCTTTTCAAGTCTGCTGTGAAAACGGAGCGAGGTGTCGCTGCTATAAAACCTTTCTGTGATTTGTTTGGCGGTGATGATCGGTTTTCCTCTAAATAGAATATCTTTGAATAGCATGCCGGATAATTCCAGCGACTTACAGTATGTTTTAATCGTCTCGAAGAAACGGGTTGATGCCTTGAATCGGATGCTCGCAGTTCTAGTCCGGTATAAAGAGTCATCCGCTTCAGTCAACACATATTCCAATTGCTCGTATGGACCCTCGATTTGAAATTCTTTGCTCAGCCGATATTCCAAATATTCCTGGAAGGTGGCCTGCTGCATATTCTCTTCGCCTAGTTCGGGCAGCACATTGGATACGTAGCTGTTAAACATCGAATTAGGTGAAAATAAAATGATTTGATCGGCTCTCAGCTTATCCCGATACTTGTAGAGCAAGTAAGCGATCCGCTGCAGGGCGGCCGATGTCTTGCCGCTGCCGGCGGGTCCTTGCACGATGAGCAGCCGCCCGCGATCATGACGGATGATCTGGTTTTGTTCCCGTTGAATGGTGGCCACGATGTTGTGCATATGTTTGTCTGTCACTCTGCCAAGCACCTGCTGTAAAATGTCGTCTCCAATGGTGAGACTCGTATCGAACATCGACTTGATAACGCCGCCGCGGATGATATATTGCCACTTTTTCTCCAGCATGCCGCGGACTGTGCCTCCGGGAGTAGTATATTCGGCCGGGCCGGGCGCGTAATCGTAGTAGACACTCGAGACCGGCGCCCTCCAGTCGTAGATCAGGATGTTCTCTCCGCTTGTATCCGTGAGCGTGGAGATACCGATATAGATTCGTTCAGCAGTTGAAGACCCTTCCTCAATGAAATCGATTCGACCGAAATAAGGCACCTCCTGCATGCGGCGCAGCGCGGACAACCTCTTGAAGGCTTGTCTGTGGGTGCTTTGGCTCACGGACAGGTTCTGCGCCTGTTGTCTCAAGGCGATGATCGTCTCAAGATAATCGTCGAACGTATCAGTATTCACCTTGACGTCATCCCAAAAATGTTTGCGGAAATCAATCACTTCTTTTCGACGCTGGGAGGTTTCGTTTTCCAGCATGCCGATTTGCTCCACAATGATCGCCATTATGCTGTCTAATCGTTCTTGCTCCTGCCGAAGTTCTGTATTCATATTAAGCACTCCTCGTATAGTATTTTTAGAATCCTCTTTTGAGGTATTTTCCAGTTAGATTTTTGTTCTTTGATAACTTCATGGGAGCTAGTTCAGATCGTGGTGGGCCAGCCCACCACAATCTGAAAAAATTTCATTTTAGTCGATTCAAAAGGCGGCCCGTTCGTCGTATCGGTTGTCCAAGTGTGTCGAGGATTCCATCGACTTGCTGTTAGGGCTGTCGATTCAATCAATCCGCAGCCTGCAATCGTAGCTCAAAGAGCTCGATAAAGCCATTACCCGCCATCTTGAAGGCATTCCGAACACACTGCAAACCATCCCAGGCATCGGACCGGTTTATACCGCAGGCATCCTGGCCGAAATCGGGCAAATCGAGCGGTTTCACAATCAGGCCGCCTTGGCAAAATATGCCGGCTTGACATGGTCCAAGCACCAATCGGGCCGTTTTCAAGCCGAGGACACCTCCCTCATTCGTTCCGGCAATCGCTATCTCCGTTACTACCTAGTGGAGGCTGCCAACTCGGTACAACGGCATGATGCGACGTTTCGTGCGTACTACCGGAAGAAGTATGAGGAAGTGCCCAAACACCAACATAAACGAGCCCTCGTCCTCACCGCTAGAAAACTCGTGCGTGTGATCGATGCGCTGCTACGCAACGGTCAAATCTACACGCCAAGAAAGGGGGAAGATCGATAAGAGGATCGATCTGGTATACCAATATCAACCTTTAGACCCAGTTTATTACATGTACCAATACTGGGTTTCTTCAGTATTGCCTTTTTTCGGATCATCGGACAAGGGAATTTCCAATTTCTATGATTTTTCACCTTGACATATTACCGCAGGACTTTAAAAATAATGAGAAATAGGGGTTGACTGAAGGAACTTTATGTTGTAAAATTATAATAGGGTAAATATTTTTTAATTTAAACAAAAATGTGTTTCTAATCTAATTTATCATAATTTCTCAATTTTTTCAATGTATTAACCACTACCGCTGATATTATAAACAAGGATACATTAATTAATACTCTTAAGAATTTAATAGATTTTTTAAAATCGTAAGCGATGATGAAAAAAGTTACTGTAAGGCCATTAATTAAAAAAATTCGAATGTAAGAGAACCGGAAGGATATAGATATAAAGGAGATAACGTTTTGGTTTCCTCAGATAAAGTTTTACCATCTCATAAAGTTTGCAAAAACGTACCATAAGTGAATGAGTTTTTGGATCTTGTCATATAAACAGTCTAACTAAATTAGTTAGGCTGTTTTTTGTTTTATAAAAGTTCTTAAAATAGCTATGATAAAAGGAACTCATCGTTTAGCTACAATTAAAAATGCCGATCGAATTCTAGTTATCACGAAAGAAGGAATTATAGAACAAGGGACACATAAAGAACTGATTGAATGATCAATGTCTTTTTAATTTGGTCAAAAATTTTAGAAAATAACTATCTTTCGAAATATATTATAATATAATAAACAACTTCAATGGAGTGAGTTTATGGACAGCAATTTACGAATGACGAAGTATTTCAGAGATAGTATTGCCGCAAAACTCCCGATTGATTTTAAAAACAGTGAATATGAAATTGTATCTTTGGAAGAAGTTGAACTAGGTAAGATATCAGAAAACAACTTACAAAAAATATTTAAAGAAAAAAGTGGAAATAAACTTGAAGTAATAATTGTAGCGAAAACGATTAAAAGGATTTTTACAGTGCAAGAAGGGGTTAATAACAATAATGATACGTTATCTGGCATATTTTTTATTCCCGCATTATTAGATGAAAATGGGGAACTTTATCCTTCAGAAAATAAATCTCCGTGGATACCAAGAGAATATCTATATCCTATAGTCGATACTACATTAGCAGTAGGCCATTTAGAAGCTTTTGATGATTTTATGACTAACCATCACAACGAACTAAAAAATAGCACGGATTGGAAAACTTATTTTAATTTATGCAAAGAAATGTATGAAGCCGTCACAGGAAGTAAGATAACAGATCAATCAGTGAATGGGATAGAGCTTGAAGATAAAATCTATTTGCTGAAAGATAATTCTATTGTTTCGACAAGAAGTATTTTAAAGCTATATGATTTTTTACAAGAAGGAGATTATTTAAAATCCAAATTATATTTAAACTTTATAAAACAAGAATTTAGTCCTATAAAGCCGCTAATAAAAAATTCAATAGAGGAGTCAAAAAAGCACATCGGTCAAATGAATGGGATTCATAAGCTGTCTCCTTCTCAGAGGGAGTGTTTGATACATTTCAATAATATGGAGGATGGTGATATTTTGGCCGTAAATGGACCTCCTGGTACGGGAAAAACGACGTTATTGCAATCTTTGGTTGCCAATTTATATGTCGAGAGAGCTTTAAAAAAAGAAAAACCTCCTTTAATTGTAGCTTCATCTACAAATAATCAAGCCGTTACAAATATTATAGAATCATTCGGGAAAATTACAAAAAAGTGGAAGCATAGTAATTTAGAAAATAGATGGATAGAAGGTGTTAATAGTTTTGCGGTCTATTTTCCATCCACAAGAAAAGTGAATGAAGCGGAAAAAAAAGGTTTTCAACATACGAATCAAAAAGGTGAAAACTTCTTTGAGAGAGTGGAAAGCGACGAAAACATTCAAGCTTCCAAAGAAAAATTTTTACGGGAATGCTCTCATTATTTTAATACAAAAATAAACACTTTAAACGAATGTGAAGATATAATTTGGCAACGGTTAAAGGAAATAAAAAAATATACTGATGATATTTTACAGTTATTCCATGAATTTTTTGAAATTTGTAATGGTGAGAAAAGTATAAATGCTTTTATTCAAGCGATTGAAAAAGAAATAGCAGCTGATAGAGAAAAATTAGATTATATAAACCATCGGAAAAATGAATGGCAAAATGAATATAGAAGAATTCCATTTTATTATCGATGGCTAAAATTTATACCAACTTTCAAACAGAAAATTTTGAACAGATTAAGTATCTTTATTAGTCCAGAGGAAGATTTTTTAAAAGAATCGATGGACATAGATGAAATTTTTGATAAATACAGTTCGATAGCTAAAGAAGTCAGAACAAATCTCAGGGAGAAGGAAGAAGTTTCAAAAAAAGTAAAAGCATTAAAATCATCTATACAGTCCGTTATTGATAATTTAATAAACCTAAAATTGATAAACAGAGAAGACTTTAAGATCTCAAGTAAATCAAAAATAGATGATTTGAATAAATTATTAGACACCTGCTTAAGGTATACTTCCTTTTGGCTATCGGTCCATTATTATGAATGTAAATGGTTAAAAGCAAAGAAATTAAGTGCTGAACAAAGGGGAAAAAATTTCAAAAATGTTTTAGAGCTGTTTTATGAAAACTTAAGTATGCTTACACCCTGCTATGTGATGACATTTTACCAATTACCAAAGCTTTTTCTTGCGTATGATGGAGTAGAACAGTACTTATATAATAAAATTGATTTATTAATAGTCGATGAGGCAGGACAAGTGACTCCTGAAATTGCTGCATGTTCGTTTTCATTAGCTAAACGGGCAGTTGTAGTAGGAGATATATATCAAATTGAACCTGTTTGGAATATTAATAAATCATTAGATATTTCATTAGCTATAGCAGCCAAAGTGATCCAAAATAAAGACGAGTTTGAAAAATTAAGAACTTTAGGCTTAAACACTTCAGAGTCTAGTGTGATGAAAGTTGCTTGCAAAAGCTGTCAATACGAAAAGTTTGGTGAAAGAGGGTTGTTTTTAAGCGAGCATCGTCGTTGCTATAATGATATTATTGAATACTGTAATTATCTAGTCTATAAAGGGAATTTAGAACCAAAAAGGGGCTATGGTAGAAATGATGAAAAATGTCCATTAAGGAAACTGTCAATTCCTCATTTTGGGCATTATCAAGTAGATAGTCAGAAATCTAGTAAACGAGCGGGTAGTAGATATAATGAAAAGGAAGCCAGAGAAATTGTAAATTGGATAATGAAGAATTTTGAACAAATAAAAGCTGCATACAAAGCTGAGTTCCCAACGTTAAACCCCAAAAATATTCTAGGTATTATAACCCCTTTTAAAATGCAGGTTGCAGAGATTAAGAAAATTTTGCCAGAAGAGCTTAAAAAAGTGGTTGATGTTGGAACTGTGCATACATTCCAAGGCGCAGAACGAAATGTGATTATTATGTCCACTGTATATGGTAAGGATGATGGATGTTATTTTATTGATGCAAAAAAAAGTTTGTTGAATGTGGCGGTTTCAAGAGCAAAAGATAGTTTTCTAGTTTTTGGTGAGATAGGCTGTCTTTCAAATAGTGAAGCAACTCCAAGCGGATTGCTGAAAAAAATGTTGACAAGTTTTAAATGAAGAATGTTTTTCTAGTAAAGATAGCCGTAGTATTAATAGTGGATAAATGCTTTAATAATTTAGGTTTTATGTTCTTTCCATTTTGCCGCTACCTGTTATTGCTATTATGGAACTGGTAAACAAGATTTTTTTATATTTACCGTTTTATTTTTAGAATGCAGGTAAGAGAGGGCTTTTAAGTTGCATATTTCAAAACAAACCTAAAAAAGCACTTTAGAAAACAGCAATACGAGAAAGTAATGATGTTGTTTTGAATCGTAACAAATTGGAGTACCTATAACATGTTAAAATGGTTATTGTTTCATTGAGAAATGTTGCATGCATATCCGAAAATGAGTGTTAGAAAAAAAATTTTTTTGCTTTAACGGAGGGATTTCTTTAGTAAATAAAATCAAAGTAATGTGGCAATAATAGAAATGACCATTACCTGCCAAAAAAGTCCAAATACGAAATGAAAATCGATTTTAAAAATATCTCGGCTTAAGGAGAAAAGATGGCGCCTCCTAGAACAGCTAGTGGCAAATCAGAACATTCACTTTTTTTCATTTCTATATGCTTGACTGTGAGCCTCTAACGGTATGAGTTTTTGCGAAAGCAAGTGATAAGAATTTGCAAGACGAACAAGCCTCTCCATGTAATAGTGAATTTGCAATAAAATATACAAACTCTTGTTTCTTAAATGCGATTAACCAATTATGTTTATTTCTCTCTGTTCTCCGTATCCATTTTTTTAGTCTAACATCAAGGCTTTATGCTTCGCCTATTTGATGAAACAAATTTAAAGCGCTAAAGTGAAAAGTGTGGTAAACTTTATTATCATTAAAATGTAATAGGGTGTTTGATTCAATTGGAAATTAAACAATTGAAGTGTTTTCTTGAGGTTACACGTACCGGCAATTTTACCACTGCATCTGAGAATCTGTTCATTACGCAGCCTGCTCTCAGCAGAATTATCAAATCATTGGAGGATGAAATTGGAGCACCGCTTTTCATACGTACTAGAAAAAAGCTGATATTGACGGATGCAGGCCGTATTTTAAAAAAACATGCTTTAAAAATTGAAAATCAGCTGCAGCAATTGGATGCAGAACTTGATAAAATGTTTATGCAAAGAAAACGACAAATTCGCATCGGGCTACCTACGATTACGAATTCCATTTTCTTCTCAAAATTGATTGCATCGTTTCATGAAGAATATCCAGAGGTGATTTTCCTACTAGAAGAGGATGGTTCCAAACCAGTTGAAGAGAAGGTTCTCAATAATTTATTGGATTTTGGGGTCGTTGTTCTTTCTGAGGAAAATGAAAATCTTGACAGTATTATATTTGTGAATGAGAAATTAAAACTAGTTGTCTCTTCGTCTCATCGTCTGGCGGGAAAACAAGAAGTGTCTTTGCAGGAGCTAAAAAAAGAGGACTTTATTATGTTCGACCGGGATTTTGTGCTAAGAAATCTTGTCATCAATTCTTGTAAAGAAGCCGGTTTTCAACCGAAAATTATTTCGGAAACATCACAACTGGAGTTTATTCAAGAATTGGTTGCCTACAATATAGGTATTACTTTGCTGCCTGAAAGTACGTGTATAGAACTAACAGATGATTTTAAAACGATCACCGTCACTAATCCGGAAATCGAATGGAATCTGGCAATGATTTGGAGAAAGGATGCAAGCTTATCACAGATTGCGCAGGAATTTATACGATTTGCAAAAGAAAAGCTGTCGACGGCTAATCCCGGCCAGGATTCTAAATCCGATTGAGTCAACTATAAGAAGGGGGCTGTCCGATAAGTCCCTAAAATGAAGCAAGTGGAGAAAAACAATTCGTTTCTCTCCACTTGCTTTTATATTTTTTCGATTTTTATCTGAAAGTAGCTGGCGGATGCCGGCTACTTTCAGTATGTTGTGGGCTAATGCCACAATCCCAAACTCAACATGTACCTTGTCGAGGCCCCGCAAAGAAAATCTGCGGAACGACCGATTGCCCTTGATGTGACCGAACACACTTTCTGCCTCGACTTTGCGTCGAGCGTAGATGGCGGCTTTCTCTTCACATTCAAGGGCTGTTTTGGCCTTTGCTTTCATTTCTTCGAAGATGGGATTCCAGTGAACTTGACGATTTCCCTTCGCTTTTGTGCATTTCGCTTTCAATGGGCAATCGGTACAATCTTCACATTCGTATATTTTGAAGCTTTGTTCATAGCCAGATGGATTCTTTTTGTTTTGGTATTTTTTAAACGTTACTCTCCTTCCATTCGGGCAAATAAAACAATCTTCCTCTTCACAATAGGTCCAGTTTTTGGCATTTTTAATGTCTTTTTTGTATGTACGTGTTTGTTCTTTTACATAGCTCCCATAAGGAATTAGAAACTCAAAACGGGGCTCTTTCTCATCACCAACTGCATATACATAGTTTTCTTCACTACCATAGCCTGCATCCGCAATGACCGTTTTGGGCATCGGTAATGAACTGGAGGCTAGCTTCTCCATATGTGGGATAAAGCAACGTGTATCGGTCGGTCGTTGATGAATGGTATAAAACAAGATAAACTGATTCTCTGTCCCCATTTGCACGTTGTATCCGGGCTTGAGCTGACCGTTTTTCATATGGTCTTCTTTCATGCGCATGAAGGTTGCGTCTTTGTCTGTTTTCGAGTAGCTGTTACGGTCACCGAACATTTCCTTTTGTTCCTTGTATCTTGCCATTCGGGGCAGGAAATCTTCACGAATTTGTTTCACCGATTTCTTTAATTGACTGCGTTTTTTTCGCTTCTCTTTCCGAATGGATGTATCGGTCTCCTTTTCGATTTCTTCCGTTAGCGTTTCAACTTTTTCTTCTATTTCTTTTGCGATTTCCTCCATGTTTTGTTCGGTGATCTCTGTATGTTGATCGCTTTCCTTTTGCCCTGTTCCGGCTTCTAATTGGGTTAATTCATGAATGTGCTTTAGTGTTTCTTGGATTTTTTCTTTTAATTTCTCTTCTAATTTCAAAGTGGATTTTTTCCACACAAAAGAATACTTATTGGCATTGGCTTCGATCTTAGTGCCATCCAAAAAGTAGTTTTCCATCGTGATGTAATGTTCTTTTATCAATTTGAGAATCATGACTTCAAAGAGCTCATCCATGAAAGCTTTCATCCGTTCCCCTCGGAACTCATTAATGGTGCGAAAATCTGGTTGTTGCATCGCTGAAAGCCACATGGCAGGAATATTTTCTTTAACGAGTTTTTCGATTCCTCGGCAGGAATAAACCTTTTGAGAATAAGCATACAGAATGATTTTCAGCATCATTTTGGGATGATAGGAACTTCTGCCGCCGCCTTTATAATGAGAAAACAATTGTTTATCTGGTATCGCCTCCACCATTTCGTCCACGACACGTGCCACGTGATGTTCGGGTATAAGAGATTCAATATCATAAATCATTTGAACTTGACGGTTGTCATATGGTTTGAAAGTAGGGGCTAAATTTCTTTTGGCAGGAGTTTTTTCTTCTTTTCCATCTAGAGGAAGTGTCATTTGTGTGTTATAATTTTCACGAGTAATCATTTGATTGCTCATAAAAAATCGTCCTTTCTGTAATGTTGTGTGGTAACTTCATTTTACTAGAAAGGACGATTTTTTTGTGCATTTTTTTTAAAAAGTGAAAAAATGAGGGGCTCCAAAAAGTCAGTTACCCTGACTTTTTGGACAGCCCCTTTTTTTACTTGAAGCAGAAACAAGAAAAAAGTGTCTTTTTTGTGTGGAGCCGTCTCTTGTACTTAAGCAGGGGTTAGGAAGGATTCATTTGAATATCATGTTTCATATGTTCGTGGAAGCGGCCGCTATCTTTTCATGAAAAATAGATAGAGGTTCTAGATGTCCGTTGATTTCCTGCATCTACAAACGATTCATAGATAGCTTGAAGAAAGACGGATGTTTCCAACGGTTAGAAACCGTCTGGGACTTGCTCTCGTTGTGCGATTGCGAGACAGTGGTCCGACCGTCCATAAACAATACGAGCTCTATATGGTGTAAACATTTTTTTCAATAGTCAATCACTGTTCGTTGTGAAAGAGGTAAAAACAATGTATATTTAATTGAGAATGATAATCATTTCCTGAGTTCTAGGAGAGGTGGAAATAGATGAAACATGACGAATTATACGATGTGACGATTATTGGCGGCGGACCAGCGGGGTTGTATGCGGCATTTTATAGCGGATTGCGGGAAATGAAAACAAAGCTGATTGAGTATCAGCCGCAATTGGGCGGCAAGCTTCATGTTTACCCGGAGAAAATGATTTGGGATGTTGGAGGACATGCACCGATTACAGGAGAGCAATTAATTAAGCAGCTTGTCAAGCAAGGATTAACATTTAATCCTACAGTGGTTCTAAATGAAAAGATTGAATCGATGAAACGAAAGGAAGATGGCACTTTTATATTGCAGACCGCTTCTGGACGGCAGCATTTTTCCAAGACGGTCATTGTCGCAGTGGGAAGCGGTATATTGAAGCCGCAAAAACTGGAGATCGAGGGTGCAGAAAAGTTTGAGGTGGCTAATCTGCATTATACAGTGAAATCGTTAAAGCTCTTCAAAAATAAAACGGTCATCATTTCAGGAGGAGGCAATGCGGCTATTGATTGGGCGAATGAATTAGTGCCGATTGCTAAAAAAGTGTATTTGACGTATCGAGGGGAGATGTTAAAAGGTCATGAATCGCAGGTGACGCAGCTTCTAAACAGCTCGGCTACTTGTTATTTTCATACCTCGATTACCAAATTGATTGCCAGCGAGGACCATGAACGGATTGAACGAGTCGAGCTAACAAACCGTGAAACAGGAGAGATCACCTATTTATCGATTGATGAAGTAATTGTGAATCATGGCTATGAGCGCGATTCCTCCTTGCTGGAAAAAAGCGAGCTGAATATTCAAATGATTGACAATCACTACATTGCGGGCAACGCCCATAGCGAATCTTCTGTACCGGGACTTTATGCAGCGGGGGATATTCTAAAATACGATGGGAAATTGCATTTGATTGCGGGGGCCTTTCAGGATGCCGCAAATGCGGTAAATAGCGCTAAACAATTTATTGAACCTAAGGCTGATAAATTTGGCATGGTATCATCCCATAACGAAATCTTTAAAGAACTCAACCGAGAATTGATAAAGCAAATGATGAAATAAAAGTTTATTTGGAATAGAATGTAACACACGGCCAAGCTCAATGATACGATCCCTTTATAGTAGACAGGAAAAAGAAAGCCTGTTCATCTGTCTATTATGGAGGGATTTTTCTATATGTGCTTTTTTATTCCTGTCTACTTGACTGGGGACAGCTCATCACACGGGTGGTTTTTTGTTTAGGTTAAAGAGCGCTTCCATACTATTTTGTTATGAATTGTATATAGGATTGGCATTGTATCTTTGCAAACCAGCTATATTATAATTCTCTTTGTAAAAATTTTAATACGGATGAAGCGTACGCTTCAAAAGTATTTTTATACGTAAGGTGATCATGATGGAAGCAAAAAAAGTTAAAGAAACACGTGTTGTTCAAACAGATCAAGTGCTCATTAATGATTTGAACAATTATCATACATTATTTGGCGGAGTTTTAATGAAGAAGATGGATGCATGTGCGACGCTTTCCGCCCGCAGACATACAAGGGTAAAGGAATGTGTTACGGCGTCGACCGACTCCGTTAATTTCCTTGAACCGATCCGGGTAAGTGATTCGGTTTGTATTGAATCATTTGTTAGCTATACAGGTAAAAGATCCATGGAGATTTTCTGTAAAGTGATTGCAGAAGATCTAGAAACTGGGAAACGAAGAATTGCAGCTACTGCATTTTTCACTTTTGTTCCCTTGGATGAGAATAAAAGACCGTTGGAAGTACCGCCTATTATTCCAGAAACAGAGGAAGAAAAATATCTCTACGAAACAGGAAAAGAACGTGAAAGCATTCGCAAGTTAAAAAGACAACAAAATAAAGAACTCGTGTCCAGACTTTCACTGAATAAACCGTGGGATTAATACGGAACAAAGGAATGATATAGTGTGATAATAGACTCTAGTTACGATGAGTTGAAAAATGCACAAACCGCTATCGAAAACTTAAAGGCAACAACACCAACTATTTATCGTAAATTTTTAAATATCGTCCATTTGACTCGTCAATTACAATATGGATATCAATATATGGGCTCTTTACTAATGGATGAAGACCCGGATCGATTCCAACCGAAATTTCAGGATGATTATGTATTGTCTATCTATCATCAGGAAATCGAAAAACTAAAAAAAGATAAAAGATTTCCGGAATTAAAACAATTGCTGCAATCATATAAACATATTAGCTATACAAACATTAGCAAGCTGGCTTTAGGGGAAAAACCAGCAGCATTAATTGGTCCAGCTGTGGTCCATTAATTGTTCGAAGGAAACTGAAAAAATTTAATTGGGTGGATCGAACTTTGATTCGATTCACCTTATTTATTTTTAAAGAGTGTTAAAAGGCCGCTTTCTCAGACCATAAATTCCTTGCATTACAAACAGCTGTCCGAAAAAAATATAAACGTTATTTTTATTTGAAAAAGGGGCGCCTCTTAGCTGAAAAATCAGCTTGAGACAGCCCCCACACCACCAACGGTTATTCTAAGGCCTTACTCCTTTTTAGTCCATTCACCGACAAATTCGATTTCGTTATAGGAATAGAAGTCTTTCAATATCTTTTCGCGATCATCTAAGAAAAGCTGATCCGCTACTTCTGACACGAGCTTGCGTATCCCGTATTTCAGGCCGGAAAGAGCAGCTGCTGTAATGCCGCAGCTGATCAAACCCGAATAGTTGAAAGCGAAAATTCCGTACAGAAGCTTTTTGCCCTTTTCATCGCGGCTTATAAAAGCGAAACCAGGGCTGAGATAAGGATGGGCATCAAGCATTGGATTGGCCAGCTCCTTCGGGGGATGATAGCGGTCTCCCCAACGAGCAATGTGGCTTTCGACAAGTCTCAGCTCCGGACGCAAAGCAGGATCAGTGACGAGTCCGGTGCAGATGATCAGAAAATCGAAGGTGAACTTGCCCTGAGGTGTGGTCACTACTGCACCTTGATCTGCAGCTTCAACATCAAGCCATGGTGCTCCTAAGTGCAGGTGAAAACCGGGCCATGAGGCTGCGCGTCCGAAGGTATCGTTGGTCGGCGGCTGATTATATTTAAAGAAATGAGCGATGATTGCATATTTATCAGCGTCCGATAGAGCTTGGAAACGTTCAATTAGACCGGAAACTTCCATATAGCGGATCGGATTGATACGCTGCAATTTCTTGCGGCGGACAAAGACATGAACTTCGGCAGCACCCTCTGATAAGGCAAAATTGGCATTATCAAAGGCAGATGCGCCGCCGCCCAAAATTCCGATCTTTTTCCCTTGTAGTGCTGTAAAATCAATTGCTTCTGAGGAGTGGGCATAGAGATGATGCGGCAATTTTTCAGCAATGAAAGGAGGAACATGCCATTCGCCGCCGCCTTGAATTCCCGTGGCTAAAATAACCTTTCGTGCGAGCAATATGTCAGATGGTGCACCCGTTCCTTCAATATGAAGCCGATGAATCCCTTCATCAGTCGGCTCTATCAACTTCAACTTTACTTCATTGATGACGGGCAGATTGAGAACTTTCCGAAACCAGCGCAAATAATTCATCCAATCTCCCCGAGGAATTTTGTCTAGCGCTTCCCAGCCTTCCGGTCCGAATTGTGCTTCCCACCAAGCGCGGAAGGTTAGGGAAGGAATCCCAAGGTCGATGGAGGTCAAATGTTTAGGTGTTCGCAAGGTCACCATACGGGCGTAGGTTTCCCACGGTCCTTCCCAGCCCTCTCGGTTTTCATCAATGACAAGAATGTTGGATATCCGTTCGCGTAGAAGACCGAAAGCCGCACCTAAGCCGCTTTGGCCGCCGCCGACGATCACGACATCGTAGACATGCCCTTCAGGTTTTTTTAGCGTTCGCACCCAGCTTGGACCTCCGAAGGCGAGATAGGAAAGATCGGTTTTCACTTGTTTGTTTAATGCCTCTAAGCTCATCTTTTTTCACTTCTTTCAACTGTAAGAATTTGAAAGTCACATATGTCAGCCTTATCCGTAAACAGAAATCCGCATGAGAAGAATTATTATATTGAATCAATCATTATTGTTTTACAGTACCACTTGCCCATATAGTATCACTTCAACCATTTTTATTGAATGTGTATTGTATCTAAAATCTCCTTTAATCATTATGTAAAATAACTAAAAATGCTTGTTTAATTTCCTCTAAGGAACGAATACCAAAGCTATCTTCATCTAGTCGTTCCTGTAAAACACTCCTAATGAGCCAATAGCTAACCGATTGCCCCGATTTCTCCTGCCTATTAATAAATGGGCATAATTTGTGCAAAAAAGCGCATCTTCTGATGTTCATTCCTCAGTCAATTTGTGTGGATGTTTTTTCTAGTTCAAATGCTTATTGTTGCTTTTTGTATAAATCCGCAGCGGTCAGCTTTTTTAAGACGATAACTATTAAAGCCGAATCTGTTAAAAAAATTTTCCTATCATTCGCAAAAAAATGAGTGATTACTCACTTCACAAAATTCGTTTGCACAACTATAATGTATGTGAGTACTCACTCATTTTATACGAAAGGATGGGAAAAAATGGCCTCAATGATTATTGTCCGTAAAGCTGCGATTTCATTTGGGAAGGAAAAAGTGCTAAAAAATATTGATTTGGACGTAAATGAGGGAGAGATTTTCGGGCTTCTTGGTCCATCCGGCTCCGGGAAAACGACGTTGGTCAAAATGATCACAGGAATTTTAGAGGGAGATCAAGGGAAAATTTCCATCAAAGATCAAAAAGTTCCTTCACTCGAGCTAATGAAATCAATCGGTTATATGGCGCAATCGGATGCTCTTTATCAGGAGTTGACCGCGAAAGAAAACCTGGAATTTATAGCCGCTATTTACGGGCTAAAACGCCAAGAACGGAAGAAAGCGATTCAGGAAGTTTTGGAAATTGTCGATTTAACTGATCATATGGATAAAGTTGTCAAGGACTTTTCAGGTGGGATGAAAAGGCGGTTGTCTCTAGCTGCTTCGCTCATGCATAAACCGGATCTATTAATTTTAGACGAACCGACGGTTGGAATCGATCCAGTGCTTCGCCAATCGATATGGAGTGAATTAAGAAAACTAAAAAACAACGGGATGACCATTTTAGTTACGACACATGTCATGGATGAAGCGGAAAAGTGTGATCGTCTGGCCATGCTAAGAAACGGTTATATCATTGCTTGTGATACGCCGGAAAAGCTAAAAGAAAACCAAAAGGTCGATTCACTTGAAGAAGCATTTTTAGCATACGGGAGGAATGAGAAATGAGAATAGGAGCTGTTGTCATCCGAATTATAAGACAGCTGTTAAGGGATAAACGGTCGATTGCTTTATTGATCTTTGCGCCGCTTTTAGTTATCACTCTTGTATGGCTTGTATTAGACGGCGACCCATACGAACCGAAAATAGCAGCAGAAAATATACCGGCGCCGCTTGAGCAAGTATTGCAAAATGAATTGGAGAAAGATGTTGTTCACATGTCCGAAAGTGAAGCGAAGGAGGCTTTTCAAAAAGAGGATTTAGATGCATTTATAACGATAAAAAATCATGTTCCGTATGTTTTGCTGGAAGGAAGCGACCCGACAGCCAATTCAGCGGTTATGAAGGTGATTCAAACCGCCTTCAGCTCCCTGTCAGACCAAAAAAATATTCAGCCTGATGTCGAATATTATTATGGCTCTGACAAAATCAATCTTTTTGATCAGACGGGTTCAGTACTAATCGGTTTTTTTGTCTTTTTCTTTGTTTTTGTGCTAGGCGGTATTTCATTTTTGCGGGAAAGAACACAAGGAACATTAGAAAAATTGCTGTCGACGCCGATTAAAAGATGGGAGATTGTAACAGGCTATTTGCTAGGATTTGGCTTATTCACGATTATTCAATCGTTCGTTATTGTCACGTATTGCGTATATGTACTTGATATTTGGATGGCAGGGGATTTTTGGCAGCTGTTAGTAGTTACATTTTTATTAGCCATCACTGCGCTGGCGCTTGCTACCCTTTTATCAGCCTTTGCAAATAATGAGCTGCAAATCATGCAGTTTATTCCGATTGTCATCATTCCACAAGCATTTTTTTCGGGAATCTTTAACTTGGAGACATTGGCAGAGTGGTTGCAAGTGTTGAGTAAATTTATGCCGCTTACTTATGGAGCGGACGCCATTCAAGAAATCATGATTAAAGGAAAAGACTTGGTCGATCTTTGGCAGGATTTGCTAATATTGTTCGGCTTTGCGCTGCTTTTCTATGTCTTAAATATATTTGCATTGAAAAAACATCGCAGGTTATAACAATAAAAGAGAGAAATAAGGAGGAAAGTGTATGGACCAGAAAAATTTTATGGACGAGTTCATGAAGGCAGCGAATCAAGATTTAACGCCGAAGCAGGCAAAAATTCTTCAAGCGGCAGTCGAAATTTTCGCCGAAAAAGGGTATGCTGCGACATCCACGAGCGAAATTGCGAAAAGAGCCGGGGTAGCGGAAGGAACGATTTTTCGCCATTACAAAACAAAAAAAGATTTGCTGATATCCATCGTTTCACCGATCATTATAGAATTTGCCGTTCCCTTATTTGCTGAAAGGTTTATCAATGAAGTTTTCCAGGATCAACGACTTGATGATTTTGAAGATCTGTTAAGGAAAATCATCCGCAACCGCTATCAATTTGTCAAAAACAATGTCCCATTGTTAAAAATTTTTTTTCAGGAAATAGCGTTCCATGCAGAAATTCAAGAAAAATTTAGCGCGGTTTTTACTGAAAAAGTTTTGCCTCAGTTTATAAAAGTTGTCAACCATTTTAAACAAAATGGGCAAATAGGTGATTTTCCCACCGAGACTGTCATTCGTTTAACGATTAACGCGATCGTTGGGTTTTTCATTACCCGCTTTTTGGTCATGCCGGATTATCCATGGGATGACGAGAAAGAAATGGAATACACGGTCCAATTTATTCGAAACGGGTTAAAGGGGATTTGACGGCTTAATCAATCATCAAAGATACATGATTTTTTGCAGGATAGTCTACCCTGAAGGAAGACTATCCTCTTTTAATTAAATTGGAATTAACCAAGCGGTCTTCGAAATTTAGCAATATGGTATATATTAGCAATACCAGCGGCTTGTTGAATCTGATTTCATTTACCCTCGTTTTTTCTCATCAAACTGCTGATTATCAAATTTGTTAATGCATTATCAATCAACCACCACTACTTGTTGGCTGCCATATATCTTTTTAATGTTAGGACTAATATTTTCTGTTATTAAGTATGTTAAATCTTTAGTAGGACATACAATGTGATTGGAAACAGTGCTTAATTTATCAGATGTTGCCATCCCTAATATTTCAGAAGAGATGGAAGCCATTTTCCGCTTTACTAATGCTTCTGATAAGCTTGGGACGCTGATTCCTATATAAGGATCAATTTTGTAAATTCCCATGATATATAAATCTGCTCTCATATTACTTAAAGATTCGACAGTGTCTATTCCTAAATTAACCATTGATTGTTTGAATAAAGTTCCGCCGATCATAATAACATCAATATGTTGATGATTAGTCAGAGCCATAGCGATTGGCGGGCTGTTTGTAATGACGGTGGCTTTTAATGTTAAAGGTAATTGGTTTACTAGATGTAAATTAGTCGTTCCTCCATCAATTAATAAAACCATGTCTTCTTTTATAAAGGATAAAGCTTTTTTAGCTAATTTAATTTTAACTTCATTAAACATGTGCTGCCTTGTTGAAAAATCAACAACAGGAGGCCCTATCCTCAAAGCTCCGCTATGAACCCTTTTAATAAGTCCGCGGTTATCAAGCTCCTTTAAATCTCTTCGAATTGTATCCTCCGAAACTGACAGGCGTTTACTTAAATCGCTTGCAATAACTTTATGTTCTTCATTTAAAATCTGCAAGATTTTTTGTTGACGTTCTTCCTTTAGCATAGTGACTTTACTCCTTTAAGTCTTTCTTATAGTTTATCATAATTTCAACAATTGATCAAAACGCATTCGCGCAAATAATGGCATGAAAACGCAAAAACATGCTTTACTTTTCATTGTATGCGTTTTATAATAAAGGAAAACATGCAAACACATGCAAATGGAGGCACAAACATGCAAAATAATAAAAAAATAACGATTGCACCTTCTATAATGTGTGCTGACTTATGTAATTTAGAAAAAAGTGTAAAAGAAATTGAGAAAGAAGGACTGGATACTTTACATATTGATATTATAGATGGACACTTTAGCCCTAGTATGCCATTGGGAATAGATACTATTAAGCAATTACGAAAAATAACTGATATGAATTTTGATGTCCACATTATGTCCAATAATAATGAATTTTTTATACAAGAGATGATCAAAATTGATGTACAACAAATATCATTTCACTATGAAACGAGCACTCATATTGATCGATACATTAACTTAATAAAAAACAATGGAATTAAAGCAGGTTTAGCACTCAACCCAGCAACTCCCCTGTCTGTCCTGGATTATATTTTGCCGCAGTGCGATACCATTTTGTTAATGTTAATCAATCCAGGCTTTGCAACTGATGAAAATGAAAAGCAAGTTTCTTATGCAATAAAAAAAGTAGAAGATTTGGCGCGATTAATAAAAGAAAAAGAATTGGATACAAATATTGAGGTTGATGGCAGAGTATCTTTAGACACAATACCAAGCTTAGTAAAAGCTGGGGCCGACATACTAGTTGCCGGGAGTACAAGCTTATTTATTCGAGACAAAAGTTTAGCTGAGAATAAAAAAGCGATGGAAAAATGCATCATAGAAGGTTTATTGTGAAAAGAGGGGAAATAATGGTTAATTACTATGATATTGTAAAGGAAATTACAAACGAACTCACCACTACTTTAAACCAAATTGATATGAATGAAGTCAATAAATTGTTAATCGAGATAAAAAAAGCAGATAAAGTATTTTTTGTCGGGGTTGGAAGAGTTCTATTATCTTTGAAAGCTATCGCTAAACGATTAGCTCATCTTGGTATTAAAACTTATATTGTCGGCCAAATCACTGAGCCTGCAATAACTGAAAAAGACTTGTTGATAGTGGGATCGGGAAGCGGAGAAACGGCTTTTCCATTAATCATTGCAAAGAAGGCAAAGCAATTTAAAGCAAAAGTTGCTCATATAGGTGCAAATCCAAATAGCTCAATGAATGAGTATTCAGATTGTTTCGTAAGGATACCAGTAGGTACAAAACTACAGCTGCCAAATGAAGTGAAATCTGTACAACCAATGACAAGCTTATTTGAACAAAGCTTATTGTTATTAGGCGACGCGTTAGCCTTAATGATGATTAGAGAGCAAAATATTGATATGTCTAGTCTTTGGCAATATCACGCGAATTTAGAGTAAAAAGTTAATAGCTTCGCTGGATTGGATATTCTTTGATAAAGAGTTTTAAGTATTGTAAAGGGAGATAATATTATGCTAGCGTTGCATTTTGGTGCAGGGAATATAGGGAAAGGTTTAATTGGTTACTTATTAAACAAAACTGGGTATGAAGTTTGTTTCGTGGATATAAATCAAAAAACGGTTGATAAATTTAACAATTACAATAGTTATCAGGTTGAGATATTAGATGATAATCATACGATAGAGACTATCTCTCCGGTTTCAGCATTAAACAGTGTAACACAAGAAGAAGAAGTGATCAATGCTATTGTGAATGCAGATTTAATTACAACATCTGTCGGCATCAATAACATACCTAAAATTGCTAATATATTAGCTCAAGGCCTTTTGAAAAGAGCAAAAGAAAATAAAAAGAAGATCGACATTATCGCAAATGAAAATGCAATTAACGCTTCTTCCAGTTTGAAACGTGAGATAAAGAGATATGTTTCAAATAAAGAAATGGAAAATATATGTACTTTTGTTGGCTTTCCTAATTCAGCTATTGATCGCCTAGCTTTATCAAAACATAGCGAAGGGGGTGAGAGTGTTCTTGTAGAACCGTTCTATGAATGGATCATTAACAAATCAGAAATCGTTAATGCAGATTCGCCTATTATAAAAAACGCAATCTATGTTGAAGATTTACAGCCTTATATTGAAAGAAAATTATATTTAGTGAATATGGGTCATGCGGCAACTGCTTATATTGGGTTTTTAGCAGGAGAATCTACAATACAGAGCGCTTTGAGAAATGCAAAAATTGAACATCTTGTACGGGAAACGCTAAATGAAGCTTCCCAATATATTTTAAGGAAATTTAATATGGACCCAAAAGATATGAGTGATTTTATTGAAAGAATTATAAAGCGCTTTAAAAACAAAAATATTAGCGACTCGATTTTGCGAGTAGGAAGATCGCCGATTCGCAAACTGGGCTATAATGAACGATTAATTAAACCCACTAGAGAACTTTTTGATTTAGGACTTTCAATAGAATATTTATCAGTTGCCGTTGCTGCTGCATTTTTATTCGATAACCCTGATGATGAAGAGTCTGTAATTTTGCAAAACTACATTTGTGAAAATGGGATCGAACAAGCCATTTTACATTTTACAGAGTTAGAAAATAAAACAATTAGAGAAAAAATTAAAGAAATTTATTATCAACTAAAAATACAGAAATGGTATTGTAAATAGAATCATGAAGAAAGGTGAAACGGTGTGTTAAGTGAATATTTAAAAGGTAATATAAATTTCTTGAATAGAGTATCTTCATGGGAGGAATCTATAAGAGTTGCTTCCGATCCTTTATTAAAAAAAGGTAATATTACTCCTAAATATATTCAAGATATGATTGATAATGTCAATAAAAATGGTCCATATATAGTAATTGTTCCGGGAATTGCCATGCCGCATGCAAGAAACGAAGGAGGAGTAATCAAAACAGGCATTTCTTTTTTGAAATTACAAAACAACGTGCAGTTCCCAGAGGGAAAAGAAGTGAATATTATTATCGTCTTAGCGGCTGAAGACAATTCAAGTCATTTAGGTTTGCTATCCGACTTATCTTCTATACTAATTGATGAAGATGTTGTAAATAAGTTTAGAAATTCAAGCAATGAAGAAGAAATAATGAATGTTATTAAAATGGTAGAATAAAAAATGTTTTTTTGATTAAATTTAAAATTTAAACATCTTTTTTTTTCAAAAAAGTATAGAAATTTCTTCTATAAATATTGATATGAAGAAAGGGTGTTATACATGGAAAATGTAATTAAAGCCAAAACCCCATCTTTTCGTGCACGCATCCAAGCTGTTGGAGGATTCTTGACCAATATGGTTTTGCCGAATATTGGAGCTTTTATTGCATGGGGGTTATTAACAGCTTTGTTTATACCTTCTGGCTGGTTTCCAAATGAGAATCTTGCTAGTATAGTTGATCCGGCAATCAAGTATTTATTGCCTTTGCTTTTAGCAAGCACAGGAGGGAGAATGGTTGCCGGCCAAAGGGGCGCTGTAATGGGTACCATCGGAGCCATAGGGCTAATAGTTGGATCCGATATACCAATGTTTTTAGGCGCGATGATTATTGGTCCTTTGGGAGGCTGGCTTATAAAGAAATTTGATAAATTGATAGATGGTAAAATACCTGCAGGATTTGAAATGATTGTTAATAACTTTTCAATTGGTATTTTAGGCTTCTTTCTAATGATTTTCTCCTTTTATTTTATAGGACCGGTTATTGAAGCGGCAAATAATGTTGTTTCATCCGCTATTAAATCTCTAGTGGATACAGGGTACTTACCATTATTATCTCTTATTAATGAGCCAGCTAAAGTATTGTTTTTAAATAACGTCATTGATCAAGGAATATATTATCCTTTAGGTATGCAAGAAACGCTTGAAGCAGGAAAATCAATTTACTTTACCGTTGCGTCAAACCCAGGACCTGGTCTTGGATTATTATTAGCTTTTAGCTTTTTCGGCAAAAAGGCTGCTAAGCGGACTGCTCCGGGTGCTATAATAATTCATTTCTTCGGAGGCATTCATGAGTTATACTTCCCATATGTATTAATGAAACCATTAACAATTTTAGCAATGATTGCCGGCGGGATGTCAGGTATTACAACTTTTTATCTTTTCGATGCGGGTCTTGTAGCTGGACCTAGTCCGGGATCCATAATATCTTATTTAGCTTTAACCCCTAAAGGTAATTTCCTAGGAATCATTTCAGGTGTAATCGTAGCTGCGGTAGTATCCTTCATCGTTACTGCAATAATATTAAAGTTTGATAAAAAAACAGATGAAGAAGATTTTACAAGTTCAATCGAAAAGTCAAAAGCAATGAAATCTGAAGGGAAACAAATTTTAAATCCATCTAATGAACTGTCTAATACAAAAATAAGTAAAATTTCATTTGCTTGCGATGCAGGTGCCGGCAGCAGTGCATTAGGTGCAACCACATTTAGAAAAAGACTGCAAAAAGCAAATATTGACGGTATTGAAGTAAAACATTATAGAATAGAGGATGTTCCAGAAGACACTGACATTATCGTCGTTCATAAAGATTTATTAGAAAGAGCAAGATTATCTCATAAAAACAAAAGAATTATCACTATAGAAAATTATATAGAAGATCCTAATTTATTAAAATTAATTGATGAATTAGGGAAAAGGTAAACAAATGGTTTTGTGTAATTGGAGATTCTTTGCTTGCAAACGTTATCAACAATTTTATAGATATTAGTATTAAAAAGAAAAATAATCATTAGGAGATTAGAGATATGAAAACAGTACTCCCTTGAGATTTAACTTTTGTGGACGTGGTGTTTTTGCAAATGGCGCAAATAAGGCAATGCTCACTTTTGCAATCGCGGACGGCTCACCACGTCCACTATTCAAAATTAGATTGAACAAAGGCCCTAACTTATATAAGTTAAATAGCCTAAGATACCATAAATTTAATTTACGGTTTTTCTAATCTGAAATGAATTGAAAGCAATGGAACTCCTGATTTATCTTTTTAAAAATATGTTCAAAGTTTTTTAAGTTTCTATCTCTCTAATAAACGAAGAAGTTGTTTTATGGTAATTTTGCAAAATTAAGCGATACACCAATTATTTCAGATTCGGCTATTGTGATTTTGTGTTGAAGACAACAAGAAAATAATAAACATCCGCCCACTATAAAATTATTAATTTTCACTTTTTCAAACGTGCCTATTTCTAAGTCTTTCTATATAATACTTGAATTTGGAAACAGTTTCAAGTTTTATTTAATAATCATTATAGGTGACACCTTTTTTTCGAGTTTGAGCTGTCTGCTTATTCCTGTGAAAAATCATTCTACATGCGAAAAGCTTTTTGGGAAAGAATTGCACTTTGGAACAAACAAAGATAAAGAAATAATAGGAAATGACAGAAATGATGGAAAATACGCTCTGTTTTTTCTTAACGTTTAACTATGTAGAAAACGATCAAGATCAGAAGTATCATCTTTTACGAATGAATCTAACAAAGCTGTTGAAATCATTATCTTCAATCTATAGCAAAAGCCGGAATGGTATCATAACCACTCCGGCTTTTTGATTGCAAAGTTTTTGGAATTATATCGGTTATATTAAGCTGCGGATTGCTTATTATTTTTAAAAGAATTGATATATGAAATAGCTTTTTCAACATCGAACTGACCTTCCCATTTAGACATAACGACAGCGGCTAATGAATTTCCAATGACATTGACCACTGTTCTAGCCATATCGAGAATACGGTCAATACCTGCGATAAATGCAAGACCTTCAGGCGGGATGCCTACTGCTCCCAGCGTAGCCAACAATACAACAAATGAAACGCCTGGAACGCCTGCAATTCCTTTTGAGGTCAACATTAATACTAGCACCAATGAAATTTGATCAGCGATGGACAAATCAATGCCATACATTTGTGCTATAAACAGTGCTGCTAATGCTTGGTATAGGGTTGAACCATCTAAGTTAAAGGAATAACCTGTTGGAATGACAAATGCTGTAATGGATTTTGGGCATCCAAATTTCTCCATTTTCTCCATTATTCTTGGCATAACTGTTTCTGAGCTTGAGGTTGAATAGGCAAGGATAAGCTCTTCTTTAAGTAAACGGATGATGTGAAAAATGTTTAGACCGACTAATTTTGCAACAAATCCAAGAACGACGACAACGAAGAATAACATTGTTCCATAGCCGACAATTACTAATTTACCCAACGGCACCAATGATTCGATACCGAATTTAGACACAGTCACACCGATAAGGGCAAACACACCAAATGGTGCAAATTTCATCACTTGGTTCGTCACCCAGAACATCGTTTCAGCTGTACCTTGGAAAAAGGCAATGATCGGTTTTCCACGCTCTCCGATGGCTGTGACTCCAAGTCCGAAAAATACAGAGAAGAAAATGATCGCCAGCATATTTCCTTCAACAAATGCCTGGAAAATGTTTGGTGGAACAATGTTGACAAATGTATCAGCTATTCCGTGGCTTTCAACTGCTTCTGCCGTATCGACATAACTATGAATATCTGTTTTCTCTAATGAGCTCATATCGACGCCGGAACCAGGCTGAAAAATGTTAGCTGCTAAAAGTCCGACAATAATGGCGACAGTTGTAATAATTTCAAAATACAAAATTGTTTTTCCGCCAAGCTTTCCGAGCTTTTTTGTATCACCTACACTTGCAATACCGACAATTAAGCTGGAAATAACAATTGGAATGACGATCATTTTAATTAATCGTAAAAATATATCCCCAATTGGCTGCAAAAATTTCGCAACATCTGGGTTACCATAAAAAATAGTACCAACAACAATACCTAGTACAAGACCTATTAAAATTTGCCAAGCCAAGCTTATTCTTTTCATCATAGCACCTCTTTTCTTTTATAATTGCCTCCAAAACGAATGGATGACAAAATTGATTATCATTATCTTTTAAATGATTACTCGTCGAAATAATAAGCTATAATAATTAGTAGAGTTGTTTGCGAGAGCGCTTACGAGTTATCTCATCTAATTTAAAATTGAAACTACAAGATCAGACGATAAATCTACAAAATTCTACAAATTGATTATTTACTTCGTTTTTAAAATTCTAACTTTTATTCAATTTTTTAAGAGGAACCATTATAACAAGGTTGTGGTAATATTGAACTTGCACTCTCTTGAAAAAAAAGAACTTCAATTATTGGTTGCAATGATCATTTTGGTTCCGCTCGCTGGCGAAATTAAATTTTATCCATTTAATGAAGTTTATCGGGTGAGTTTTGGACCTCCAACATTGTTTATTTTTTTATTGTGGCTGAGAAAGGTACCAGCTGTTATATGTGGTGTTCTTGCAGGCTTATCAATTGTGACATTTCGGGTTCTTCTCGATTTGATATCCCTTACATCTGTTGATTGGATGGCTTCCATTCATACAAATTCCCCTTATTTTTTCTATTACTTCACGTATGCGCTTGTTTTTTCTGTTTTAAGAATTCACCGATTTTACAATCGACCATGGGTGATCGGCCTTTTGGGGATTGTGATAGAATTGGCAGCCGGGATTGTCGAGCTACTCGCTGAAAATATTATGATTGGAACGGTAATGACTTTAGATGCCTTTAATAAAATTATGATTATTGCCATATTCCGAAGTTTTTTTGTGATCGGTTTATTTAGTATGATAAAATTGCATGAATCTAAGCTAAGGGAAGCGGAAATTCAAAAACGCAATGAACATATGATCATGCTTGTATCGAACCTTTACGAAGAGTCGGTGCTATTAAAAAAATCCGTTCAAGATGCTGAGGAAATTACGAGGCAATCTTACAACCTGTATCAAAAATTGCAGGAGATCAGGAAAGGGAAGAAAAGGCTGTCGCTGGAGGAGCTTTCACGGCATGCCTTGAGGATTGCCGGCGAGGTTCATGAGATCAAAAAAGATAATCAACGCATTTTGTCTGGACTTTCAAAAGTAATTTCAGAAGAAAGCTCCCTTGATTATTTAGATGTCCGATCACTTTTATCAATCATTGTTCGAACACATGAGAAGTATGCTGAGCTGTTGGGGAAAAACATTGAATTCAGTATTGCATATAATGGGTCACATCCTGAGTATCATGTGTATACGTTTATTTCCATTGTGAATAACCTTGTCGCTAACGCAGTGGAGGCCATCAAAGGAACTGGCAGCATTGAGATTGCAGTGGAGCGGGAAAATGATTGGCTCCAAATACGCGTTCATGATGATGGTCCCGGAATTCCCGATCAATATAAAGATATTATTTTTAAACCAGGATTCACCTTGAAATTCGACAGCACGGGCAATTCATCAACAGGTATTGGGCTTTCATATGTGAAAGAATTGGCAGAAAAGCTTAACGGGGAAGTAATGATTGCGCATCAGGAAGATAGCAAAGGGGCAACATTTATCGTTCGTCTGCCAATTGGAAATTTAACCCAAAAAAGGTGATTTTATGAGGTTTTTTATAATAGATGACGATGAGTCAATTCGTACTATGCTATGGCATATCATTGAAGACGAGGAACTTGGTGAGGTCGTCGGCGAAGCAGCAGACGGTGCTGATGTTAGCGGTGAATTTTTAAATTTGAAGAAAGTCGATATTTTATTAGTTGACCTGTTAATGCCCGTTCAGGACGGCATTGAAACGATTAAGAAAATCAAGCCGATTTTTAAAGGAAAAATTGTTATGATATCGCAGGTGGAATCAAAGGATATGATCGGCCAAGCTTATGAATACGGAATCGAAAACTATATAACGAAGCCGATTAATAAAATTGAAGTATTGTCAATCTTAAAGAAGGTGATGGGTCATATACGTTTGGAAAAAACCATTCAGGATATCCATCACTCTTTATATAGTGTTATGAACGTTGATCATCTTCTAAAGCAAAATGTAAATCCTTATAAAGAAAATTCTCTTTCTGCCAGTGCACGATTCCTCCTTTCAGAACTAGGCATTGCCGGAGAAAGCGGCAGTAAAGATCTCATTGAAATCATGCAGTTTTTATATGATTACGAACAAGAGAAAACATTTGCCGGCGGATTTCCTTCATTAAAGGAGATATTTAGAAATATTGCGTTGAAGAAGCTTGGAGAAGCAGCCAGTGAAGAGGAGCTGAAAAGGGAAATTAAAGCGTCTGAACAACGTGTGCGGAGGGCGATCTATCATTCCTTGAACAACTTAGCGTCACTTGGGCTCACAGACTTCATCCATCCAAAGTTTGAAAATTACTCATCCAAATTTTTTGATTTCACTGCTGTTCGTCAAAAAATGGAGGAATTAAAAGCCGATCGGCCTGCAGCTGCATCGTCTATACGAATCAATACGAAAAAATTTATCCATGCTTTTTATTTTGAAATCAAGCACTTGATGGAGGAATAAAATCGATTTCAAAGATTCCCTGCATGCGTGCAAACTTATGAAAGTAAAAATGAATCATTCACCTTATTCAAAACAGCGAAACGGTCATAAGTGCCGAAAAAGAGGAAATAACTACCACTTCATTTTTTATGGGCCATTCTTATTGTAAGAAATGGCCCATTACGTCTTTTAGGGATTGGCTGGCCAGCTCGTCTTCCATCGCTTTTTGAACGCGCGTAAATGTGCTGTCCAGGGCGGATTGAATGTTTTTTCCAACGGGACAATTGGGGTTCGGATTTTCGTGAATGGCGAATAATTCGTCTTTCGGTTCGACCGCTTTAAAAATATCCAAAAGTGTTATGTCTTCAGGGTTTTTTGTTAATTTTGCTCCGGTTCTGCCGGCATGGGAAGTTAATAGTCCCGCTTTCTTGAGCATGCTTGTAATTCGCCGGATCACCACAGGATTCGTGTTGACGCTTTTGGCAATAAATTCTGAAGACACATGCTCAAGGGGATTTGATGCTATTAAGATCATAATATGAATCGCCACTGCTAAACGGCTGTTAATCATAAGTTTCCACCACCATTTGTCACTATTTTAGTGACAAATTTGAAATTTTGTCAAACAGGTTGGCAGGCAATGATTTCCGGATGACAGCTTCAATCAATAAGTTGACAGGGATTTATATTTGTAACTATAATAGTTACATATAATTTGTAACTGAATTAGTTACATAAAGGGAGGAAAATTGTTAATGAAAATTGCCGTTATTGGTGCAACGGGAAAAGCAGGAAGTTTAATAGTAAAGGAAGCAAAGGAACGAGGACATGATGTTACGGCTATTGTCCGCAATGCTTCTAAAGTGACTGATGTACCAGCTGTTGAAAAGGATATTTTCGATATTACATCAGAGGATATAAAAGATTTTGATGTTGTTGTAAATGCATTTGGCACTGCACCTGGTGAAGAGCATAAACATGTGGAGGCAGGAAAAGTATTAATCAATGCCTTGAAAGGAGCGCCTAATACGCGGCTTATTGTTGTAGGCGGAGCGGGCAGCCTGTTTGTCGATGAAGCGAAAACAACCCGCCTCTTTGACACACCGGATTTTCCGAAAGAATATTTGCCGGTAGCGAAAAGCTCAGCTCAAAATTTGCAAGATCTTGAAAACTCTGAAGGGATTCAATGGACTTATATTAGCCCAGCTGCATTTTTTGATCCGCAAGGTCCGCGCACAGGTGAATATAAAGTTTCAGGCGATGTGCTTGCTGTCAACTCTGAAGGTCAAAGCTACATCAGTTATAGAGACTATGCGATAGCACTTGTAGATGAAATTGAAAACCGTAAGCACATTAATAAACGTTTTTCCGTCGTATCCAAATAAAAGCTTGATTGCCGAGCGGTGCAGATTTTCTTATTTTTTTACGGCTTGAGATTTGGGAGGATTTCGGGGGTTATTCATATAATGAAATATAAGCCTCAGACACCCTGTGGGGAGCTGAGGCTTATATTTTTCTATAAAGTTGAACAAACTACCCGTTTTTCACACGGGCGGTTTTTTTAAAAATAAAGAGGGGGTTCCCAAAAGTCAACTTATACTGACTTTTTGGACAGTTCCTTAATATTAAAGAGCCGCTTTTATTACTTTTTTATAATAAAGTACGGAGAGAAAGCCGAAAATCGAATACAAAGCTGTATATAGCAGCATGACGAGAATCATTGGCGTCCAGAGCTCTGTGCCGAATAAAAACCATCCTGATTGAACGGCAAAGTAGCTGTGGAAAAGTCCGATGATCAAAGGAATCCCAAAATTAAAAGCTTGTTTGGCTTGAACTCCTTTGAGCAAGTCGCCTTGTGTGAAGCCGAGTTTTCTTAAAATGGTATAATTTAGCTTTTCATCTTCGCTCTCATCCATTTGTTTGAAATAAAGAATGCAGCCGGATGTAATCAGAAAAGTTAAACCTAAAAAGCCGACAATAAACATGCTGAGCCCCATAGATCGTTTTTGATTACTGCTCATGGCGAGCCGTGAATCATGATTGCCGCTAAACGTCGTTTTTTGAAAGATTTCATTAGCTTCCTGTATTTTAGCTTCATCTTGAATATCAATTCCTATATGAACAGACGGTTTCATGTCCATGTCCTTTTGTAAACGGTCAAATATCGTTTCGTCGACAATGGCAACAGGCAGGCCGCCGCCTGTGAAAAAATAGGAAATGTAGTATTCCTTTTGTAAACCTAAATATTTTTGCGGTATGACTTCGTGCCGGCCTTTTAATTCGATTTGACCGGAACTTTTCAGCGGCATAAACTTCTGCATCATATCGTTATACCCTGCAAAAAGAGTTTCATCTGGAGACAGATTGATCTTTTCTACATCGTCGTCACTAATGATTGGGAGAGGCATGGATGCCGGGTCAACTTTCAATTCCTTCAGCTTTGTATCTAATATTTTCTCCATATTGATGTTTGCGTGGATCACATCAATCATTTTTTCACTGTATGGAATGTGATGCGCATGTAATGCTTCTTTAAAATGCTTTGCATCTTCCGCATTCGTCAGAGCAAAATCGGCGGCGACATAATTTTCAGCGGATTTTTCCGATGAATAGTAGGAAATATAATTTAAAGATAACAATCCGATGGCAAGAGCAGAGACGGTTGTAATGATCGTTAATAATAAAGCATTTGACTTCATTCGGAACATAATCGATGAAAGAGATAGTACCTCATGAATATTTAAATAACCATCCTTCTTTTTTCTAATGAGATAAAAAATAAAGCTGACAGACCCTTTATAAAATAAATAGGTTCCGATAATGACAGATCCTAGTATAAAGATCATCGCAAGGAATAGCTCATTCATCGTAGTAAAATCGCCGCCAAATAACTTAGACGAAATATAGTAGCCTATAATGATGAAGAATATGCCGAGAATCCCGATAATCATTTCCAACAGGGATACTTTTTTTACTTCTGTAGTGGAAGCAACTTTAAATAAAGATAAAATGTTCTGCTTTTTAATAAATACGTAATTCAACAACATGATACAAAGATAAATCGCACTAAAAACGATCACTGTTTGGATCAAAGCATTAGGTGAAAAAGTAAGCGTTGCAATGGCATTGACGCCGGTAATTTTAAACAAAATCATAATGAATAATTTGGAGCTGGCAAATCCAATAAAGACTCCAATGAATAATGAGCTGAAATAAATGATAAAATTCTCAGCCGTAAGAATGCGGAATATTTTCCCTTTTGTCATGCCGATTAATTGAAGCAAGCCAATTTCTTTACTGCGCCGTTTAATGAAGATGTTATTGGCATACAAGAGAAAGACAGTCACAATGACAATCAATAATACGGATGCTGTTCGAATGGCAGCAGCCCCTTTAATCGACCCTTTTGTTGCATCCATTGACGGATCATATTGCAATGTGACAAACGCGAAATAAAGGGCTACTGTAAACATTAAGGCAAATACATATAAATAGTAGTTTTTCAGATTTTTTTTCAAATTACGGAATATCAGCTGCTTAACGTTCATGTTGCACCCCGCCTAATACCCCTTGGGTTTTCATAATATGTTGGAAGAACGTTTGTCTTGTTTCTTCCCCTCTATTTAATTGGGTATAAATTTGCCCGTCTTTTATGAAAATGACCCTGCTTGAGAAACTGGCTGCGACCGGATCGTGGGTGACCATGACAATGGTGGCTTTTCGTTTTTGATTTAATTCTTGCAGCTTGTTTAACAGATCAGATGCCGATTTTGAATCAAGGGCGCCTGTTGGCTCGTCGGCAAAGATAATGCTCGGCTCGTGAATAAATGCCCTTGCTGCTGAGGTGCGCTGTTTTTGGCCGCCGGAAATTTCGTTTGGATATTTATCCTTTATTTCATAAATGCCCAGTTCTGTTGCCAGTTCATTGAATTTTTGTTCCGCTTCTTTTTTTGCTGTTTTTGTAATGGATAAAGGCAGCAGGACGTTTTCCTTCACTGTCAGTGTATCGAGCAAATTGTATTCTTGAAAGATGAATCCTAAATGTCTTTTGCGGAATTCCGCCAGCTGTTTTTCTTTCATGCCGACAATGTCTGTTCCTTCTATTTTGATCGTTCCTTGGCTGACTTGATCAATTGAGGATAGAACATTGAGCAATGTCGTTTTCCCTGAGCCGGATGGCCCCATGATGCTGACGAATTCTCCCTTTTCTACACGAATGTCCAATCCCTTTAACACTTCTTGTTTATTAAATTTGTTTCCATAGCTTTTGTAAATTTTTGTTGCCTCTAAAATATACATATCGCGTCCCTCCTTGATATTTTTATCATAATCGTCCTTCTTGTATTTTTCCTTCGATTCAGCGAACAAAATGAAAAAGCATGTGACAAAATTGTCACATGCTTGTAATGCGGACAAATTCATTTTTCTTTGGAAAGGTTAAGGTAACAGTCGTTCCTTCTCCAAGCTTTGACTCTACTTTAATATCTATCAGCAATGTTTCGGCGGCTTTTTTCGCCAAGTATAATCCCATGCCTGTTGAGGCATTGTCCTGATGTGCGGTCGTGGATGTGAAGCCTTTGTCAAAAATGCGCGGCAGATCCTTCGGGTCAATGCCACGGCCAAAATCCTTCACTTTGATCATTGTTTGATCATTTTGCCGATAGCTTTGAATGATGATATCGGATGAATCGCTGTATTTTACCGCATTTGTTAACAGCTGTCTCATGATAAAGGCGAGCCATTTCGCATCGCTTAGCACTTCGGCAGCCTCTAGCTCGACCTCAAACCCAATTCCTTTTTGCATACACCATGATTGCAAAGCTTTTATCTCTTTGAAAATGAGTGGTTCCAGTGCAACATTTTCAATATATAAATCATTTTCCATGAAAGGAATCCGTTTTTGATGAAGCTGCTGGTCAAGCAGCAGATGAATGCGCAGCCATTCATATGTCAATTGTGCTTTGATAACTTCATCATCTAATCGTTCAATGATTAAATGCATCGCTGTCAGCGGTGTTTTAACTTCATGAATCCATGACAGCAATTCATCTTTTTCCTGCTCGAGCGCAATTCGATTTTGCGAAGCCTCTTGTTTCAAAAGCTTCGTTTGGTTTATTATCCGCTGTTCAATCATTTTTTCAAAAGGGCTTTCAGCATTCGCTATACTTGTTAAATCAAGGCTGTTTTCCCATCCTTCCAAGCTTTTATAAAACTTTGTTTCTTTATTGTAGCGGATGATGACAAAAATGAAAAAAATAATCATCAATAAAAAGACAATATAGAGAACGGACTTTAATGAAATGGTTGAATCAAGATAAGAAATAAAAAGGATAAACAGCTGCATGAATAAAAAGAGAAGGATCCAGCTCTTTCTTTCAATAATATATTTTTTAATCATATACGGCTGCCTCTTCCTTTGCCATGTAGCCTTGGCCGACTTTCGTTTCAATAAAGCGTCCCAACCCGAGCTCATCCAATTTTTTTCGCAAACGATTGACATTGACCGTTAATGTATTATCGCTGACAAAGCGCTCATCCTCCCACAGGCTTTTGATTAATTCTGTCCGGCTGACGATTTTGTTTTTCTTCTCAAGCAAATGCTTTAATATCAATAGTTCATTTTTAGTTAGTTCAATTGTTCCTTTATCATTTGTGACCGTATTGTTCTCATAATCGACCGTCGCCCCGCACCATGCCTTCAGCTTTATTCGTTCTGTATTATAGTTGTATACTCGGCGGAGAATTGCTTGTATTTTTGCGATAAGCACCTCGAAATGAAACGGCTTTTGTATAAAATCATCCGCTCCAAGCTGCATTGACATCACCATATCGGTCGGGTGATCCCGCGATGATAAAAAAATAATCGGAACGTTGGAATGGGAGCGGATCATTCGGCACCAATGAAATCCATCAAACTTTGGCAGCTGAATATCAATGATGACCAAATCAGGCTTGATGGCTGTAAATTCTTCAATCACTTTTCCAAAGTCAGTAATGCCGTATACATCATAAGACCATTGTAATAACCGTTCTTTTATTTCATGAAACAGGGTGGTGTCATCTTCAATGAGCAAAATTTTAAACAATGCTTTCACCACACTTTTTTCACTTATGTTTGTTAGACTTTCCCGCTGTCCTATATTGTGCATGATTGAGCGGATAGCGGTGTTTTTTTGCGATTTTTCTATAATTGATTGTATAAATCATTTTCCGGCTTTCTGAAGATTGCTGTTCCCGAGGGAAAAAAATGATCTTTGCCCTTATTATAATTGATTTTACAAGGTAATTGAAACGGTTTAATGTTGCGATGAGCCGTTTTTCAACTCGTTTAAGAGTTTTAAAGGTTTATTAAAGGCGGATGTGAGGTCAGAATACTTATTGTTAAATTTTGTTTTTATATTAAAAATATTCCAGTTTATACCGATATAAAAAATGGAAATTTTATAAAATATGGAGGAGGTTATTATGAAAAAAATTGTCGGAGTTATTTTTACGCTGGCTGTTCTATCATTTTCGTTCGTATTTGCATTCTTTCCTGCAAAAACTTCAGCTGCATCCGCACCACCATTAACGGATTTACAGATAATTGGTATTACGTCGGATGGAAACGATAATGAATGGGAAATCATTTCACAAATCAATTGTCGGCAATCACTCCTTTAAAAGGGAGAAACATAAGAATTGCCATTTATGTTGAAGGTACTGAGCGTCCAGGCTTTCTTAGAATATATAATGGTGGAAGGGATATTACTTCTCAAACTCGTAAACCTTTAGCGGATGAACCTTTATCAGGATCTGACAAAATTGTGTATGGGTGGATCAAATATTATGAAATACCTATGAGGCTATTGACTACAGAATCGATCAGCATTTCAGCGTTAGATTATTTTTCAAATAAAACACTTTATGATCACATAAATTTTACAATTGTTAGGGAGTGATCTTATATGAATATTACTGAAACTCAATATTTTGCTGCTTATACGCAATTGACGCTTGTAGCTCCGTTCAAAAAACATTTGGAAACAGGCAGCCCTTATGGCAACGAGACAAGAGAAGAATACAACAGCAAAATGGATTTTTATGAATTTATGGACGCAATAAAGGAAGGGAAAATTGTAAATGAAGATTTAGCCAGAGAAACGTCTCATTTCCATAATAAAATTTTGGATGATAAGATGAGGTATGGTGGAGATCCATTTTTCAATGCAGAAGTAGCAAAAATTATTCAAAAAGCATTTAAACTCGGTTTAGTCGGAAAAAACGAAGAACTTATTGCCAAATACGAGCAAAGCATTTAAAAATGGAATAAAACAAGCCGCTTGAACGCCAAATCACCGGCAGTCAAACGGCTTGTTTTCGTTTTGTCTGTTAATTTTTAATGAATTATTTCACTTCTAAATAAATAGTTCAAGTATTCTCTTTTGTTCCAGCAAAATGCTTTACACAAAATCAAATTAAATTAAAATAAACTGGTTTTATGTTATACTTTGTTCAGTAATAAGCGGGGAACAGATTATGATGAAGGGAAAGAGGCTACATGAAAATACGTGTATCTGCTGTTCAATATCATCTTCATTCCATCGGGAGTTTTGAAGATTTTGCAAACCAAGTAACGCATTATGTGAAAACCGCAGAAGAGTTTGATGCTGATTTTGTTCTTTTTCCTGAATTTTTTACGACTCAATTGCTGTCCATTCCGAATCAAAAGCAGACGATTCAAAATTTACCTCATTATACGGACCGATATTATTCACTATTTACATCGCTTGCTAAAGAAACGGGCATGCATATTATTGGAGGCACTCATATTATCGAAAAAGAGGGACGATTGTATAATACAGCCCATTTATTTTATCCCGATGGCCGGATAGCTGAACAAGCGAAGCTTCACTTGACGCCGACGGAAGTGAAAGAATGGCATTTGACTCCCGGAGAAACGGTTCAAATATTTGAAACCGAAAAAGGAAAAATTGCCATGTTGACTTGTTATGATATCGAATTTCCAGAAATCGTTCGAATTGTACGAGGAATGGGAGCTGACGTTGTGTTCTGTCCGTCTTGTACAGATGACCGCCACGGATTTCAACGAGTGCGGTATACAAGCCACGCCAGAACGATTGAAAATCAAATCTATGTGGTGACAACAGGAACAGTAGGTTCGCTTCCTACCGTTGATTTTATGAGGGCAAATTTCGGCCAGGCAGCGGTCATTACTCCGAACGACGTCCCATTTCCGAAAAACGGGATTTTGATGGAGGGGGAAATAAACCACGATATGATTATTACGGCGGATCTTGATTTATCTCTCTTATACAAAGTGAGAGAAAACGGATCTGTCACCACTTGGAGAGACCGCCGTTTTGATTTGTATCCTGATTTAAGTGTTCATGGACGAAAGGGGAATGGAGATGAGCCGTTACAGAAAGAGATTTTATCTGAATAATCAAGGCCGCAATGTCGAAGTGGTGATAAGGAATTATAATGAAGCAGATTTTGATGAATTAATTGAAATTCAAAAGGAAAGCTTTCCGCCGCCTTTTCCATCAGAACTTTGGTGGAATAAAGAGCAATTAACGAATCACGTGACATTGTTTCAGGAAGGCGCTTTATGTGTTGAGGTAGAAGGAACGTTAGCAGGATCGATGACATCTTTAATCGTGAATTTTGATCCCGCCCATCCTGATCATACTTGGGAAGAGATAACGGACAACGGCTATATCCGTAACCATGATCCGAATGGCAACACTTTATATGTTGTGGATATTTGCATCCGTCCGTCCCACAGAAAGCTGGATTTAGGAAAATGGCTTATGCAATCAATGTACGAAGTAGTTGTCCATAAAGGATTGGATCGCTTGCTCGGCGGCGGCAGAATGCCGGGATATTATAAATATGCGGATGAGATGTCAGCTGAACAATATGTCGATGCTGTCGTCAGCGGAGATTTAAAAGACCCGGTTATTTCATTTCTCCTCCGTTGCGGACGGACGCCTCTTGGAATTGTGGCTAATTATTTGGAGGATGAGGAATCCCGTAACTATGCTGTTCTAATGGAATGGAAAAATCCGTTTAAATAAGTAATTGAAAAAAGCTGCTTGAACGCCAATTATTGGTGATACAGCGGCTTTTTTTTCATGCTCGCTCTCTGCTAATATTTTAAACTTGCTTTCACATGGAATATGAGCCAGTTTCCATATCAAACTTCGGCTTTTTGGATCTGTACCTCCGATATGATCGTTCGGTATTTACATATTGCAGCCATTGCCTATTCACTTTTGCCTAAGGTAAAATCAAACATAATAAGGCATGACTGGGGCGATAAATAGTGGATGAACGAACGAAGCATTATTTTGCGGAATTGCAGTCAAGTGATAAAAATGCGCAGTACGAAGCGTACAGCAGCATTATGAAGATCACTGAAGAAGAAGTCGATTGGGCGTATGAAGTATGGGATCAGCTGAAGGAAGAGCTGACAAGTAAAGACCCTCATAAGCGCTCGCGTGCTGCTCAGTTTTTAAGCCGCTTAGCGATCAGCGATCCCGAACAGCGAATGTTGGAGGATTTTCCTCAAGTTTGGGAAGTAACCTATGATAAAAAGTTTGTAACTGCCAGACATAGTTTGCAGGCTATTTGGAGGATTGGTTTAGCTGGGGAAAAGCAAAAAGAGATGGTTATCCGTCATTTGGCAGCTCGGTTTGACAACTGTGTTGACGAAAAACATGCGACACTTATTCGGTTCGATATTATTCAAGGGCTGCGAAACTTGTATGATAAAGTGCAGGATGAAGCGATCAAGCAGCTTGCCTTCGATTTAATTGAAAAGGAAGAAGATCCGAAATATCAAAAAAAATATGCAGCAGTATGGAAATAGAAAAAAAGAGCCGTCAGTAGCAACACTCCCAGTAAATAAATGGCAATATGATTGAAAGAATGATTGTTTGCTGATTATAGTAGTGGCTTTAGAGGATCGGAAGGTATTTGCAGACTGTCTCAGGCATTCATCTCCAACAGATTAATTGAAGAACAAACATATTCTTACAATAACAGAAGGAAAAATAATGCCCTTTTAAAGTGATTGCACATCAAATAAATGCCGTTTGAAGTGAAAAAAGAAGAAAATTTTCATTTTGAAGTATTATACGCTGTCAAGCTTCTATAAAAAATGCTTTTGATCATTCGTCTCAGCGTTTCAAAGCAGAGGTTTCAAAAGAAAAAACTGCACGTAAATATTAAATCGGCAACATTTTATAAAAAATAATTTTTCAGTTGATTGGCTATCATAGAACAAAGAATTACATTTCGGAGTGATAAACGATGGAAAATTCTCAAATAAATGAAGTTCAAGAGCTGTACCAGCAACTAATCAATGCGTGGAACAATCGAACTGCTAGCGGAATGACGGATCTGTTTACTAAGGATGGCGAAAGCATTGGTTTCGATGGCAGTCAGTCGATTGGACGCGATGAAATATTCGCACATCTCCAGTCCGTCTTTGAACACCACCAGACAGCTAAATTTGTCAGCAAAGTGAAAAATGTCCGGTTTCTAGCTCCTGATATCGCTATTTTACGAGCGATTGCCGGTATGGTTCCTCACGGCCAGTCCGATTTAAATCCTGATGTGAACACTCATCATACACTTGTTGCAGTGAAAACGGAAGGAATTTGGCGTATTCAACTTTTTCAAAATACTCCAGCCCAGTTTCATGGCAGACCTGAATTGGTTGAACAAATGACCGAAGAGTTAAGACAGCTGCTTAAATAATCCATGTCCTGTTCAGGGGAATGGTGAAATATACTTTCATGCAAAAAGAAGATTAGGAAAATCGCAAATCTTCTTAATTCAAATGTCCGAATAAAACTCCTTAACACGAAAAAGCAAGGATTAAAAGACAAATTGCGTTTCTTTGATAAGGATTGAAATAAACTGTATATTCATTCTTTTTGCATTCAAACGGTCCTCTCTCCGTTCTAAATTTATTTCAGAGCGCGACCTATCTATCATATGCATCGCACAAAATTTCTCACGGCACCGAACAGGGTAAAATATAAAATAGTATTTGCGAAAATTTCATGAAGATTCTATTATTTATTTAGAAAATCGCTATATGTTTTGGAGTGTGGTCGCATATTTATGGAAATGGTTTCTTTTAATGCATACCGGACTATCGGAATTCCAGGTGTTCACTATATAAAACCTGATAATATGTTTAAAGAATTAGAAACCATTCGACAAGCGGATATTGTTCTTTTTCCTGAAACGTGGCAAGCCCCTGCTCTTGTATACGGATTAAAGAAAAAAATTTTTCCGAGCATTGAATCTTTGCAATTGGGCTTCAGCAAGGTGGAAATGACGAGAGCGCTGTGGACGGTGGCGCCAGAGCATGTTCCATATACGGAAATATTGGCGAGCACCCCAAGCAATATCGAAAAAGTATTAGAAACGTTCCCATTCCCATTTGTTGCAAAGGAAGCCCGGAATTCAATGGGGCAGGGGACTTTTTTAATAAAAAATGAGTATGATTTTTATCAATATGCTAATCAAAATGATGTTTTGTACGTACAAGAATATTTAGAAAACGACGGAAAAGATTTACGCATTTGTGTCATTGGAAAAGATATTTTCACCGCCTATTGGCGGGTTGGGGCGGAAGGGGAGTTTCTCCACAATGTTGCCCAAGGAGGCAGCCTCTGTTTTGATTTTATACCGCAAGAGGCTTGCGAGCTTGTGTTGAATGTCTCAAAACAATTGAATATTAATCATGCCGGCTTTGATGTGCTAATAAGCGGAGGGCATCTTTATATTCTCGAGTTTAATGTTCTTTTTGGCAATCAAGGCATTGCCGAAAGGGGATTATCTGTAGAAAAAGCAATCTATGACTATTTGCAAAGCGAATTTGTTCCTCCTTTTCCAACATCGCCGACAACATCCAAAAAGGTGATTTAAAATAAATAATTGCTAGATTTGCATTTAGAAGATTGATAGAACCTATTTTATTGCTCGTATTGTAAAATGAAGAAACAAAAAGAAAGCAGCCGTTTCACTGGACGGTGCTAGCAATTTACCTATTTGGTATAAAATTTTTTTATTTTGATTAGGGCGTCTTCCTTGTATTGTTGTTATTATAATAATGTATACCCATGGTGCTAGTTGAACGTCAACGCTCAACTAGCCCAAGAACAACGAGCGAATAGGCCAATAAAATGGCATCAAGCGCCGTTTCAAATCCAGAGATCGAATTGGCGCGAATTTTCGTGATCCGAAATGAATCCACTAAAACCGAGAACGCGGTTTCGACGATTTTGCGTTTTCGTTTCATCCATTGTTTCCATTCTTTTGATTGCACCACACGTTGATTTTTTCGGGCAGGCGTCCAAAAAGCGATCTTGTATTCATCGTACAGCTTCTTTTGCAGGGCTTGGCTCACATATCCTTTGTCGCCAAGTGTATACGGATGAGGAAGTTGAGTCATCACTGTTTCCGCAGCTGTCCGATCGTGGCAGGATGCCTCGGTCAGGACATATCCCATCGGAAGCGCTTGGTCGGTAATCTGAAGATGAAGCTTAAACCCATAGTAAACCATCTTTTTGGATGCACAATACCCAATATCTGCGATTCCTTGAAATCGTTTGACGCGATACATTCGTGCGTGGTGGCAGAGTTCAATGGGTAAGCTGTCCACTACCGCATAAGCGTGATGTTGTCCACGTTTGGCGAGTTGGTGACGAATCCATTTGATCGCCCAACGCAAAGAACGGCATCGACGGTTGTATCGAGAGCGCTCTAGGAACTTTTCCTTGGTGAACAGGTTTCCAATGACAAATCGATGCCAAGCCCGTTCCGAAGTAAAACCCAGCAATTTTCCAAGAACGTGAATGGCGATGATAACCTCATCCTCTTGCTTCAACAAATGACGATTTCGACGTTGCAAATACATCTGAATACAAGACAGTTGTGCTGATACAACGAATAAGATCGCGGTATATTGCTTTTGAATTTTTGCTTGGTTTATTGTAAAATGAAAGTGCTCTTGCATGGAACTTCTCCTTTTGAATGTTTGTTCGCACTTTCATTTTAAAGGAGATCCTCATGCAAGGGCTGTTTTTATGTCTCGAGATTTTATCTAGCACCACGGGTTAATGTATATCTCTTATTTTCTATTATGTTAGTCAATTTTCTCATAGTTTTTTACAAACTTTCCATGTAATGGGGAATGCTGCTTGAAAAAAGTCATCACATACATCGCTCTTTTATTCATCGCCACAGGGGGATTGTTTGCTTATCTGCCGACGTCTGTTTATGCAGAAGAGTCGACAGGCAGTATAAGTCATTCTTCAAATGTTGTCGTTTCAAAGTCGTCAAGTCTGTTTAATGAAACAAATTCTGGCGGTTATGTTGTCATAAGCAATGAATCTACTAACGTCTATCAAAAACAATACACAGGCGTATTTCAAGTAAATGATCGCCAATATTCCAAGAATCCCAATTTAGATCTAGAGGACTATCGGTTAGATGCGGTTAAACCATTTAATTTTGATAAATGAGCATTTTGCATATTTTTTGACCCAAGAGCCATAAGGATTTCAAAGACATAAAAAAGGACTTCACCCCTAAAATGTAGAATTTTTGAAGTGACGAAACCACAAAAATTCAAAAGGAGGAAGTCACTTTGTATATTCTACAAGAAAGCCTATTTTCCTTTGAAGAACTGCAAAAATTAGAGTCAAAAGAGAAATTACCTATCTTTTTTAGCTCGCTTGATTTACGCCCTTATGCTAAACAGTTGAGAAGTTCTTCACCCCGAGGGGCTGACGGTCATTCCAGAGAAGGGATTCTAAGAGCTCTCATCGCTGCCCCACTCGAAGGCATCGACACCTTTACCGCCCTTCATCATCGATTGGATAAAGACCTTCGTTTCCGTTATCAATGCGGTTTATCGATTGATCGCCCCGCACCGTCTATCTCCACTCTCAGCCGGGTTTTTGCGGCACTTACCAAAAAAAAGCTGGCTGAAAAGATCTTCCTTGACTTGGTACAGTTAGCTCAGGAGGAAGGAATAATTGACGGCAGCCACCAGGCCATCGACAGTGCCGCCATTGATGCCTATGAAAAGAAACAGCCCAAAAAGCGTAGTGAACAAACGGGTAATGCCAATTGGGGCGCAAAATATGATTCCTTCGGCAATAAAATTACCTGGTTTGGCTATAAGATGCATCTTTCAGTCGATACCGCAAGCGAACTGCCAATAGCCATAAAAGTAACCCCTGCCCATGTGAACGATGGAGAAGTCGCACCAGAATTAATAGAGCAAGTGGCAGAGCGTACCAAATCCAAAATTGAATTTCTGATCATGGATGGCGGATATGACCAACTAAAAAACTATGAATCAGCCAAAAACATTGGAGCGCAAGCCATTATCCCGCTCAATTTGCGCAACGAAAAAGAGCCTCCTGAAGGGATTTCTTCCAATGGAACTCCGCGTTGTTCCATGGGTTATGAAATGACTTATTGGGGAGCTGATAAGGACCAGCTCAAGTTCAGATGTCCTCACGCAACCGGCAAAGTGGATTGCCCATTAGGAATGGCAGCCTGTTCATCTTCCAACTATGGAATGGTGGTAAAAGTCGACATCAAAAAGGATGTGCGCCGATATTCCAATCCGCACCGTGATACAAAACGTTGGAAAGAGCTTTACAACGAGAGGACAAGTGTAGAACGCTGTAATTCAAGAATGAAAAGCTACCTTACGGCGAACTCCCTACATGTATGGGGAATTGAAAAAGTAAAGACCCATATTTACCTGAACGCTATTGTATTACTTGTTTCAGCGCTAGCGATGGCAAAGGAAAATAAAGGGAAGAAAGCCGCTTAAAAAAATTCAATGTGAAAAATTCTGTAGGTATGCCCGAAAACAAGATTATTGTAATATTTTGTAAAATAACATGCTGGTAGCTATTTGTCGAGTGCTTTATTTTTTATACTTTTATCCAAAAAATCTAATTTTGCAAAATGCTCAAATATAAAAACAAATTATTAAAAAAGGGCCGTTTTGCGATAGCGCCGTCTTATCAAGTCGGCGATAAAAAAACGTTTTGGGTTACTAATTTTGACACAGGGCTCGATTATCAAATAGATGCCGAGCTCATGTATAGCGGAAAAAAAGCGAATGTTTGGGTTCATAACAATGAAATTACATTATCTGATGCTGAAAAAATAGGAAAAGAATTTGATGACAGTATTTATTCAACGATTGTTAATTATTTCGGCAATGAATCAGATGTAGACGGGGATGGAAAGATTCATATTTTATGTTTTGATATACAAGACGGATTTGATGGGTTTGGCGGATATATTGCCGGTTATTTTTACCCCGGCGATTTATTTGATGTTTATCATTCCAATCATTCTGAGCTGTTTTATATTGATACGTATCCTGCCATGGGCATGGATTCAAAAGATGTTGCACGTGCTTATGAAACACTGGCGCACGAGTTTCAGCACATGGTAAATGTGAACCGGAATGTAATCATTGAGGGTGATTCGGACGGCATGGACGTTTGGCTGGATGAAATACTGGCGATGGCGGCTGAGCAAATATACTCCGGAAAAGTTTTGACAGATAGAATAGATTATTATAACTATTCACCTTCTATCGCAAACGGGCATTCATTATTGTATTGGGATGAATACGGAGATACTTTAGCAAACTACTCTTTATCTTATTTATTTGGCCAGTATGTCAAAATACAAACTGGTCAAGGAGATCGTATTTTCAAAGAAATATTGGCAGATCGCTTCAATGATTACCGGGCGGTAGAAAACGCGGTAAAAAAATATATACGTTCTGATATGACTTTCGGGAAGTTTTTAACAAATTTCCGCATCGCTCTTTTATTAAAAGAACGTTCAGGATTATATGGATTTAATGGTGATCCTAATTTCAATGCCCTGCAGCCAAAGCTTTTCAGCGATCATTCGGCCTATTTAAGAGGCGGTGGAGCGATCGTTAAACAAATGGATTTGTCATCAGGCTTTAAGGAACCTTCTGATAAAGGAAAAGATATTACTTATACATTCATTATAAATGGAAAGGTGACTTTGCCGCCTGAAAAGCCTGTAGTGAATGAAGTAAGCGATCGTGATGTAAACGTAACCGGAAAAGCAGCTAAAGGTTTGATAGTCATTGTTAAAAAAGGGAACACCCTTTTAGGAAAAGCAACAGCGGGCAGCGACGGCACTTTTAAAATCAGCGTACCAAAGCAGCGGGCAGGAACAGTATTGACGATATTTGCAGAGAATCAAAATAAGTTGCAAAGCAGGGAAGTGACCATAACTGTAAAGGATAAAACCCCTCCGGCTGCTCCAACCGTCTATACAATAGCCAATAACTCGACAGCGATCAGAGGGAAAACAGAGGCGAATGCGACGGTCTATGCAAAAGTTGATGCAAAGCAAATCGGCTCAGCGAGAGCGAACAGCAAAGGCAGCTATAGCATTAGGATAGCGAAACAAAAAGCAGGGACAAGCATCTCGGTCTATGCAAGAGACTTAGCCGGGAACATAAGTGCGGCAAGAACGGTGAAAGTGGTGGACAAAATTCTTCCGGGAACGCCGGTGGTCAATAAGGTCACCTATAAAACAAAAACGATAACAGGTAAAGCGGAAAGAGGAGCCGCCGTTTACTTATACAAAGGTTCAAGACAAATCGGGAAAGGAACCGCGGCAAGCAACGGGAAGTTCAAAATCAACATACCTTCCCAACGGAAAGGAACGGTATTGAAAGTATTTGCCAAAGATAAAGCCGGCAATAAAAGCAGAACAAGAGTAATAAGAGTGAAATAGCGGCAAATATGGAAAAAGACTGCTTTCAAATGATTTGGAAGCAGTCTTTTTTTAACGGAAAAGAGATTAGTTTACATACTTTATTTACCATTGCCCATGCGGACGGTACCGCAACAAATCCATCAATTATGTAATTCCCCTCTGGACATCATGGACAGATGGGCTTAACGTATCGTAACACAAAAGGTTAAGGGGAATAAACCGCAAAATGGAAAACGTAAAACGCTCACTTTCATTTGTTCGTAATCATGTTTCTTTTTAGTATTTTTCTAAACTAAAATAAAAATAATTTGTAAGCGCATTACTCATTTCCGCTATATAAAGGAAAAACAATATGTTTAGATGAAAACGTTTATTATTTATTATAAAAATATAATTTGAACTATTAAAATTATTATTTAATGAAAACATAGGGAGGATTCATATATGAAGCGTATTTTATTAGCATGTTCATCAGGAATGTCAACGAGTTTACTAGTATCAAAAATGGAGGAAGTTGCAAAAAATAAAGGGATTGAAGCCAAAATTTGGGCAGTTGCTCAAGATCAAGCACAAAAAGAAATGGACAAAGCCGACGTCCTTTTAATTGGCCCGCAAATGCGATTTCTAAAAAAGAAGTTTGAGGCTTTAGCAAAGGAAAAAGGAATTCCCTTGGACGTTATTGATCCCGTTGCTTATGGCCGAATTGACGGAGAAGCTGTATTAAATAAAGCACTGGAGTTAATTGGTAAATAATTTTAGGCTGCAAGCTTTTGAAAACTTAGTGGCATACAATTAATTGAAGAGTATTAGAGTGCCTCTTTTGCACAACAACGAGGAGGGGGAATCATGAACAAGTTTATAGAGGTTTTAGAAAATATTCTATTGCCTATTGCAGATAAGTTGAATAATAACCGTTATTTAACTGCATTACGAGATGGATTTATGGTTGCATTACCGCTAATTATTTTTGGGTCTATATTTGTTGTAATCGCTAACTTCCCGTTTTTAGATAGGCTGTTAAGTGAAGATGCGTATGCGGCATATCAAAATGCACTAGGATCAGCATCTGCCGCTACTCTTAGTATAATGGGGTTATTTGTCATCATTGGTATCGGTTATAAATTAACAGAACACTATGGTGGACAAGCGATCTATGGTGGCGTTGTTGCATTAGCGGCATTCCTTATTTTAACACCGCAATCATTAGAAGGTGTATCGGGGGTTATCCCAACAGTAAGCCTAGGTGCACAAGGGATGTTTTTAGGAATATTAACAGCGTTTATATCCGCTGAACTTTATCGATTTTTTGTAAATAAGAATTGGGCCATTAAAATGCCGGCTGGCGTCCCGGCCGCCGTATCCAGATCATTTAGCGCACTCATCCCAATCACTCTAACATTGTCGGTATTTTTATTCATCCGTATTGTTTTCAGCTATACACCTTTTGAAACAGTACAAAATTTTATATATACAATTTTGCAACAACCTTTAACAAATCTAGGAAGCGGTTTAATCGCTACACTTGTTGCGGTATTGCTTATTCAAGTTTTTTGGTTCTTCGGTTTACATGGACAAATTATTGTAAATTCCGTATTCGATCCAATTTGGTACGCATTAAATGATGAAAACTTAAAGGCCTTTCAATCTGGGGAAGAACTTCCTAATGTCATTACAAAACAATTTATTGATTCATTCTTAGTCGGTATGGGTGGCACCGGCATGACATTAGCGATCTTGGTTTTAATCTTTCTTATTGGGCGTAGCAGACAGCTAAAAGAGCTAGGAAAATTAGGAGGGTCGGCTGGAATTTTCAATGTTAATGAACCAATTATCTTCGGTCTTCCAATTATAATGAATCCTTTAGTTATTATTCCTTGGATTCTTGCGCCTGTTGTTGTAACAATTATTACTTTTTTTGCAATGTCATCAGGATTAGTACCAAAACCTGCTGGAATTATTGTCCCTTGGACAACTCCAATTGGATTAAATGGTTTTTTAGCAACGGGCAACTCATGGAGAGGTGCTGTATTACAAATCTTTAATCTGCTGGTTGTAATGGCTATATGGTGGCCGTTCTTAAAAATCATTGATAAAAAATATTACGAAGAGGAAAAACAACAAGCGGATTAAAAAAGATTACGATATCGGCCCTAAAAAGGTGCTGTGATTTTAAATGATGTCCAGCAAATATGTCAGGAGGACTGGTCATGGATACTATAACAGAGATTGCTTTTCAAATTATTTTATATGCTGGAAATGGCAGATCCAGCGCCATGGAAGCCATTCAAGCAGCAAAAGAGGGGGATTTTGAAAAGGCTGATCAACTGATAGAAGGAGCAAGTGCTGAACTTGGGAAAGCTCATAAATTTCAAACAAAGCTCCTTCAAGAGGAAGCAAACGGGAATGAGACGAAAATGAATGCTATTTTAGTCCATTCACAGGATCATTTAATGACAGCTATAACTGTTAGAGACCTTGCAATCGAATTCATTGATCTATACAGAAATAAAAACAATGGGAGGTAATACAATGTCCCTGCAATATCGTTTTCCCGAAGGTTTTTGGTGGGGAAGTGCAACTTCAGCAACACAAATTGAAGGTGCCGCAAAAGAAGGTGGAAAAGGCCAAAATATTTGGGATTACTGGTATCAGATTGAGCCGCATCGATTTTTTGATCATGTTGGTCCCGAAACAACCTCTGATTTTTATCACTTATATAAAGAAGACATTAAGTTAATGAGAGAAATCGGCCACAATACGTTTCGTTTCTCTATTTCTTGGTCGCGCCTAATTCCTGGCGGCCGAGGAGAAGTGAATAAAGAGGCAGTGGTTTTTTACAATAATGTCATTAATGAATTAATCGCTAATAATATCGAACCGTTTATTAATCTTTATCACTTCGATATGCCGTTGGAATTGCAACATGAAGGCGGTTGGGAAAACAGAGAGGTTGTAGATGCTTACCAACATTATGCGAGTGAATGCTTTAAATTATTTGGGGATCGAGTGAAAAAATGGTTTACTTTCAATGAACCAATCGTGCCTGTTGAGGGTGGATATTTATACGATTTTCACTATCCGAATATCGTTGATTTTAAACGGGCGGCACAAGTGGCGTATCATACCATTGTTGCTCATGCAAAGGCGATCAAAACATTCCGCGATATGAATATTCATGACGGGAAAATTGGTATTATTTTAAATCTAACTCCTTCGTACCCTAGAAGTCAAAATCCGTATGACTTAAAGGCTGCGAGAATTGCTGATTTATTTTTTAATCGAAGCTTTTTAGACCCAGCTGTTTTAGGAGAATATCCAAAAGAACTGATTGAAATTTTAAGGGAGCATGGCCAGTTGCCTATAACAAAAGAAGGTGACCTTGAACTCATAAAAAATAATACCGTTGATATTCTTGGGGTAAATTATTATCAACCGAGAAGAGTGAAAGTGAAAGAGCACTTGCCTAACCCCTACAGCCCGTTTATGCCGGAGTGGTTTTTTGACAACTACGAAATGCCGGGAAGAAAAATGAATCCTTATCGCGGATGGGAAATTTACGAAAAAGGCATTTACGATATTATGATGAATTTAAAAGAAAACTATGGCAATATCGAGTCGTTTATTTCAGAAAATGGGATGGGTGTTCAAAATGAGGAGCGTTTTATGAAAAACGGTGTGATTGAAGATAACTATCGAATTGAATTTATTAAAGGGCATTTGAAATGGCTTCATAAAGCGATTGAAGAAGGGTGTAATGCAAAGGGTTATCATTTATGGACATTTATGGATAACTGGTCCTGGACAAACGCCTATAAAAATCGATACGGATTCATTTCCGTTGATATTGTTACAAAGGAAAGAACACCGAAGAAAAGCGCTCATTGGTTTAAAGAAGTTTCTAAAAACAACGGATTTTAACTTTTAGGTTCTGGTCTAGAGGATCAGAACCTTTTTAAATCATTTTTACTGTGGTAAATTGGATTATTGCAAGAGAGGGGGCAATCTTATGTTCAATCAACGAATGAAAACGATTTTGCGCGAACTGATGGCTGCTGAAAGCCCCATTACAGGAGCCTACTTAGCTAATTTAAATCAAGTGACTTCAAGAACTACAAGGGAAGATATAAAAAGCCTTGATGGGATACTTGCTGAAAATGGCGCAAATGTTATTTCTGTGATGGGTAAAGGATATAAATTAACAATCGAAGATGATGCTAAATTCAAAAAATTTTTGCAAACAGTTTCCTATGATGAATCACCCCGCAATTCCTTTATCCCCAAAACACCAAAAGAACGCGTTAGTTATTTAATTAGACGGCTTTTATTAAGTGAAAACTATTTAAAGCTGGAAGACATAGCCGATGAAATGTATATAAGTAAATCGACAATTCAAAACGATTTAAAGCATGTAAAACAAATATTGAATAAATATGATATTCAATTAGAATCGCGTCCAAATTACGGAATAAAGGTCTCCGGCAGTGAGCTTAAGCTGCGTTTTTGTATGTCTGAATATATTTTTGACCGTCATGAGGAGAGAGGTGAGAAGCTTTATGACACCCATTTAGCAAATCAAGATGATTTGGATCAATTTTTAGATATTATTATGAGACAAATCAAAGCAAATGAAATTACGATATCTGATATTGCCATTCATAACTTGTTAATTCATATCGCCATTGCTTATGAACGAATAAAAAATGGCCATCATGTTACACTAATTAAATCAGAGATGCAAGAAATTAAAAAACAAAGAGAATATCAGGTGGCAGAAAAAATTGTCAAAGAAGTCGAAGAAAGATTCCATGTTCAATTCCCGCGACAAGAGGTGGCGTATATTGCCATTCATTTGCTTGGCACCAAAATGCTTTCACAAACGATTGAAGAAGCAGAACAGGTTATCGAAAATGAAATTATTCAAATAGTGAAACTTGCTCTTGATAAAATTGAAGAGAGATTTCATTTAGGGATAAAAGACGATGAAGAATTAATTCTCGGGCTAAGCTTGCATTTAAAACCGGCTGTTAATCGATATAAATACGGGATGAATATACGAAATCCGATGCTTCAAGATATCAAGAAGAATTATCCGCTTGCTTTTGATGCAGCTGTTGTTGCAGGATTAGCAATTGGAGAATACACAAAAACGGAAATTGATGAAAATGAAATCGGTTATCTGGCACTTCATATTGGTGCAGCAATGGAACGTAAGAAATTAAAATCCGGGCCCAAACGGTGTTTAGTTGTGTGCGCATCAGGCTTGGGAACCGCACAATTAATTTATTATAAATTGAAATCATATTTTGGAAACAATCTGGAAGTAGTAGGTATCACCGAATATTATAAATTAAAACAGTTCAGACTGACTGATCTTGATTTTATTGTAAGTTCGATATCGATTCCCGAAAAATTAAATATTCCTGTCATAGAAGTGAATGCGATCTTAAGGGAAAGTGATTTAAAACAAATAGAAAAATTAATTATTGATAATCAGCCGCCAATTAATACTTATTTTCGAAAAGATCTAATGTTTTTAAGAAAGAATTTTCATTCGTATGAAGAAGTTTTAACGTTTTTCCACACTGCATTGCTTGAAAAAGGCTTAGTAGATAATACTTTTTTAGAAGCAATATTCGAAAGAGAAAAAGTGGCACCTACCTCTTTTGGAAATTTAGTGGCTGTTCCGCATCCTATCGTTCCAAAAACGAATCAAACATTTATCGCTGTATGCACACTAGATAAGCCAATTCAATGGAAGGATAAGCCTGTTCAATTGGTCTGTATGTTATGTGTGAAAAAGAACAGCGAGGAAAATTTGCAGGAAATGTACGGTTTGTTGGCAAGATTAATTGACAATAGCTCAATGGTTCAGAATTTGTTAAAAACGAAATCATATGAACAATTTATGCAAGTTTTAAAGGAGCATTCCTGTTAGAAGTTTTTTCGGGGACTTGAATAAAAAAGCCCTCTTGGTATGATTCGGGGGTGTCAATCGGATGAATTGACCCCTAATTTGGATACCAAGGAGGACTATACATGAATTCTATCTCAAACAAGAAGATTAATCAAGTCACCGATCAAACGCTCGTCGTTGGCATAGATATCGCGAAAAAGAAGCATTATGCCTGCTTTGTGGATGAGCGAGGGAGGGTGCTGAAAAAATCGTTTCCCGTTCCGCAATCCAGAGAAGGGTTGGAATGGTTGTACCAGTGCATCGTGAAAGCGATGGAGGAATTTGAAAAAACGGAAGTGATCGTTGGCATCGAGCCAACGGGACATTATTGGCTGAATCTCGCCTATTTTCTTGATGAGAAAGGCATCCCTCTCGTGATGACAAACCCGATGCACGTGAAGCGATCCAAAGAGCTGGACGATAACCTTCCAACCAAGCATGATGAGAAAGATGCGCTCGTCATTGCCCGGTTAGTGAAAGAAGGCCGATTCAGCTATCCGCGTATTCTGAAAGGGATGGAGGCGGAGCTGCGCGTTGGAGCGACATTTCGCTCCAAATTGGTGGAAGAACAGGGAGCAGTTCGAAATCAGATGATTCGCTGGCTCGATCGGTATTTTCCAGAGTTTACGCAAGTCTTTCCGTCATTTGGGAAAATGGCGCTCGCGGTACTGGAATATACGCCATTTCCGAGTGATCTAGCAGGAAAAGAGCTAGAAGAGGTTCTCGCCCTTTACCGGCAAAGTGAGGGATTACAATCGCCGCAAAGGCCGAAAGTGAAGAAGCTCATAGAACTGGCCCAACACTCCATTGGCGTAACGGAAGGACAACAGATGGCCCGTATCGAAATTGCCACGCTTGTCCACCGATATCGCCAGCTGGAAAAAGAGATCGAGGCATTGATAGAACAGCTGATTGAACTAGTTCAAACCTCCGTCGAATACGAATGGCTGAAGACCGTTCCGGGCTTAGGCGATGCGACCATCGTAGAACTGTTATCAGAGATCGGGAGTTTCTCCCACTATCAGGATCCGCGGCAGCTTATCAAATTAGCGGGCCTGACGCTGCGGGAACATTCCTCCGGCCAACACAAAGGGCAAAAACGGATCTCCAAGCGTGGAAGAAGGCGATTGCACGCCCTCCTCTTCCGCGTGATGATGCCGATGATCCGCCACAACGAAGCGTTTCGACAGTTACATGAATATTACACGACACGACCCGATCATCCGTTGCGCAAGAAGCAATCGATTGTGGTGTTATGTGGGAAATTACTGAAGGTACTGCACGCTGTATGTACGAAGCACCAAGCGTTCGATGCGAAGCGAATGTTGCAGGACATCTTTGGTCTCGAAACGGCGGCTTGATGCCTGCATGCCTTGTGATTCCCTAGACAATAAGGATGACACGGAGAAGCTGGCATGATACCATCCATTCGACCTTGAGTCCCTAAAGGAGCTTAGCTGGCCTCTGCCTGATGACTAGACTGAACGAAGGAATGTAGGCACAAGGATGCCAAGAGACATGGGAGGGTTCGTCATCATCAGCGATGTTGAGATCCAAGGTGCATCCCATACGCTTCCCCCCTACAACCAAATTTAACCAGTAGTGACCGCGAAGCGTACCCAGTCAATGTAAGATATACACATATTTAAGAAATAATGTTAGGAACTTTGTCGAAAAATATTTTTTTGACACCCCTGAAACGGCTACAACCGTTGATATATCAACATTTATAGAGGGAGACGGTATATTAAGATCATGCACAAAATTTTGAATGGAGGGCTGCCTCATAAGGAACCGCCCTTTTTGTGTATTCAGATTAAGCTTGTCGCTTTTTGGTGTTCAGAAAATTTTCAAAGGAGCATTCCTGTTAGAAGTTTTTTCGGGGACTTGAATAAAAAAAGCCCTCTTGGTATGATTCGGGGGTGTCAATCAACCGAATTGACCCCTAATTTGGATACCAAGGAGGACTATACATGAATTCTATCTCAAACAAGAAGATTAATCAAGTCACCGATCAAACGCTGGTTGTTGGGATGGATATCGCAAAGAAAAAACATTATGCCTGCTTTGTGGATGAGCGAGGGAGGGTGTTAAAAAAGCCGTTTCCCGTTCTGCAATCGAGAGAAGGATTGGAATGGTTGTACCAGTGCATCGTGGAAGCCATGAAGGAATTTGGAAAAACCGAGGTGATCGTTGGCATCGAGCCAACAGGACATTATTGGCTGAATCTCGCCTATTTTCTTGATGAGAAAGGCATCCCTCTCGTCATGACAAACCCGATGCACGTGAAGCGATCCAAAGAGCTGGACGATAACCTTCCAACCAAGCATGATGCGAAAGACGCGCTCGTCATTGCCCGGTTAGTGAAAGACGGCCGATTCAGCTATCCGCGTATTCTGAAAGGGATGGAGGCGGAGCTGCGCGTGGGAGCGACATTTCGCTCCAAATTGGTGGAAGAACAGGGAGCGATTCGAAATCAAATGATTCGCTGGCTTGATCGATATTTTCCGGAGTTTTCCCAAGTCTTCCCGTCATTTGGGAAAATGGCGCTCGCGGTGCTGGAATATACGCCATTTCCGAGTGATCTGGCAGGAAAAGAGCTGGAAGAGGTGCTGGCCCTTTACCGGCAAAGTGAGGGATTACAATCGCCACAAAAGCCGAAAGCGAAGAAGTTGATGGAATTGGCCCAACACTCCATTGGCGTAACGGAAGGACAACAGATGGCCCGTATCGAAATTGCCACGCTTGTCCGCCGGTACCGCCAACTGGAAGAAGAAATCGAGGCACTGACAGAGCAGCTGATCGAACTCGTACAGACATCGGTCGAGTACGAATGGTTGAAGACCGTTCCGGGCTTAGGCGATGCGACGATCGTGGAACTGTTATCGGAAATCGGGAGTTTTTCCCACTATCAGGATCCGCGCCAATTATTGAAACTTGCGGGCCTGACACTGCGGGAGCATTCCTCCGGCCAACACAAAGGGCAAAAACGGATCTCCAAGCGTGGAAGAAGGCGGTTGCGCGCCCTCCTCTTCCGCGTGATGATGCCGATGATCCGCCACAACGAAGCGTTTCGGCAGCTGCACGACTATTACACGACACGTCCTGATAATCCGTTGCGGAAGAAGCAATCGATTGTGGTGTTATGCGGAAAATTATTGAAGGTATTGCACGCTGTATGTACGAAGCACCAAGCGTTCGATGCGAAGCGAATGATGCAGGACATCTTTGGCCTCGAAACGGCTGCTTGATGCCTATAGTCTCGATTCTCTAGACAACAAGGATGACACGGAGAAGCTGGCGCGATATCATCCATTCGACCTTGAGTCCCTAAAGGAGCTTAGCCGGCCTCTGCCTGATGACTAGACCGAACGAAGGAATGTAGGCACAAGGATGCCAAGAGACATGGGAGGGTTCGTCATCATCAGCGATGCAGAGATCCACGGTGCATCCCATACGCTTCCCCCCACTACAACCAAATTTAACCAGTAGTGGCCGCGAAGCGTACCCAGTCAATGTAAGATATACACATATTTAAGAAATAATGTTAGAAACTTTGTCGAAAAATATTTTTTTGACACCCCTGAAACGGCTACAACCGTTGATATATCAACATTTATAGAGGGAGGCAACTAAACATTTTTTGCCAAATCTTTCCCGCCGGGGGGTTATATCAAACGGGATCGTTTGAGAAGCAGCACAAGAAAAATAATGGGTGGAAAAATGCTTTCTTCCCGCATTTTAAGACAATCTAGATCGTAGCCAATCGATATGTTGTTCATTGTTGCCGCAAATAACGTTTATCATTCATAAACAAACTCCAGAAATAAAGAAAGCCTGGAAAAAGGATGGCAAACCCAACCACATAAGTGAAAAATACGGCTCGAAAAGTAATGGGATCAGTAAAAGCGGACTGAATCGTCACATTAGGATAAACAATGTAAGGCAAATGCGCTTTTCCGTACACATAGCTGGCTAGTAAGTATTGGGCTGTAACGGTAACAACAGCTATTCTTGGCATGCCTTTTCCCCCTTTTTTGGAAGTTGGAAAGAATAAGCTTGCCCAGCCAATAAAAAACAATAAAGTGGATAGCAATAAAAGCAGGAGATCTTCCATCATGCGATCATACAACCAGGAAGCTTCCCTTTTTAACGTCAGCATAATCAGAAAAGCCGTCAATAATGAAAGAGGTCCTAATATTTTTCCTTGTAAAAGATAAACGGTATACGCTTCTTTTTCATCAGATACTTTGGAGTAATCGGCTAATAGGAGGGAAGATAAAAATAAGGTGCTGATGATGGCAAAGCAGATAAATGCATATGCATTTGGACTAGTCAAGAACTTGGCAAAGTTTAATTGTGCCGTTCCGTTTTCGTAATCAACCATCTGGCCGTGAGTAATTGGCAGCACACTGATGAGCAGGCCGGGGATGATGATTCCTGTAATTCCTGAAATATAAGTCAAAGGCTTTTTATATTCTGTTGCGATATTGGAGAAAACTAAAAAGGCACTGCGTAAAGCAAGCAGAAGCAATATAATGCTTCCGGGAACAAGCAAAATGGTTCCAAGAGTATTTGTTGCTTTTGGAAAAAGACTGTAGACTGCGACCACTAAAGCAACGATAAACGTATTTGTCACTTCCCATGTAGGAGATAAATAGCGGTTGGCAACATTGGTCGCTCTTGTTTTTTTTCGATTTAAATACACCATAGACCAAAATCCTGCCCCGAAATCCATCGAAGCCATAATGGCATAGATAAACACAAAACCCCAAAGAATCGTTATGGCGATGAGTGCGTTTGTCATTTGTTCAGCCTCCTATGACTTTGTATGGGAAATCATTGTTCCGTTTCGTTTCAGATCATCAAGTACGGGATGTTTTCGAAAGTAGTATAAAAGAACGAAAACGACAGCAATGCCCAAAATAACATAAATACTGAAAAACAAAACAAACAAAATTCCTAAGTTTGCAGCGGTTGTTGCAGCCTCAGCGGTAGGCAAAACCCGATAGATCACCCATGGTTGCCGTCCGGTGCAAGCAAATATCCACCCGTATTCAATTCCAATAATTGCTAACGGACCGGATATAACAAAAATCCATGGAAGTGTTTTAGGAAATCGCTCTTTTTTCCATACTTTTTTCCATCCAACGCCTATGAGTGCAATGAGTATAAGTAAAACGCCGATGCCTACCATCGCATTGAATAAAGTATGAACAAATAACGGCGGCCACCATTCTTCGGGAAAATCATTTAAGCCGACAACAACGGTATCGAAACGATTACCTGCCAAGAAACCTAACGCCCAAGGAATTTCAATTCCCCATTTAACTGATTATGATTCGCGATCCGTAAAACCGCCGATCGTCAAGGGAGCATAAGATTGCGTTTCAAACAATCCTTCAGCAGCAGCCAATTTTTCAGGCTGATATTCATGCAAATATTGGGCAGTTTCGTGACCGTTCAACGCCGTCAAAAAGGAAAAAATTCCGCCGATAGCAAGACTCATCATTAGCGCTTTTTGATGAAAACGGTAAACTGTTGAATCGCTTCTGTTTTTCAGCATTTTAAATGCAGCAACGGATGCCACAACAAAAGCCCCGACAATATAAGCAGACAAGGCAACATGTCCTGACGTAACAAAAAAACTTGGATTAAAAAAAGTTTCCCACGGATTGATGTCAGAAAATTTGCCGTTTTCATATCGGAATCCTGCCGGTGTTCCTTGAAATGCGTGGACATTTGTAATTAAAATGGCTGATGATAAGGCGCCGATTCCAACGAACACTAAACTTAAAATTCTCAGCCATGGGGCAATTCTTTCTGCCGCATATACATAAATCGACATAAACAGAGCCTCTATAAAAAACGCATATATTTCAATTTGAAAAGGAAGGGGCATAACGAGCCCAATAACTTCCATGAAACCGGGCCAAAGAAGCGTAAGTTGGACGCCTGCAATGGTTCCTGTCGGGATGCCGACTCCAAGTATAACCGCAAAAGCTTTCGTCCATCGCTTTGCCATGACAGCGTAATCACGGTCTTTCGTTTTTTGGTAAAGGATCTCTGCAGCCAAAATCATGAGAGGCAGTCCTACGCCAATGGTGGCAAAAATAATGTGAAATGCCATTGTGGTTCCAAACAAAGAACGGGCAATCAATAAATCGTCCATTCATCCAACGTCCTTTCAGAATATTATCTTTCAACTAGTATTTTCAATAAAAAGGAAAACATGTATTTAAAAGATCAATTTGCTTATCTTAATTCCCCTGCTTTGATTTCATTGAAAAAATTTTTTCACACACAGGGTTGTCAAACATGTCTTTTACTGAAAAATTTTGTCAAAATCATCATATTATTTAGGCAATAGCAATCCGTCAAAAAGTTAAATTTCAATCAAATGCAAAAAAAGGTTGTTTTTTGGTACAATAATAATTAAATATTTCTTTCGTAAATGATTCGTATAAAAAAAGATATAATTCTCAAAGTTAAATTGTTTGCGTTCCCTTTATTATCATGTAATAATTTCTGTTAACAACATAGATATTTAGTATTTCAAAACAGATCTCTATAATACTGCAAGTGGTGGTGTATAAAATGGAAGGAATCAATCAGTTGCCAGTGAAAGTAGGGGATTGGGTAAAAGGAAAAACAAAAAGCGGCGAATTTATTTACGGTTATGTTGAAACGATAGATTCATCACAAAAGATTATAAGAGTAAAAGTTATGGCTTGCGACAATGAAATCGTCGTTGGTAAAACAGTTGAAACATTAAATCATTGGGTAAAAAAATTGCCCGTATCTCCAATAGAAAATGAAGAGCAGATTAAAGCATTAATTGATTTAGCCTTGTTAACAAAAGATGAAAATTGGTTTATGGAGCTGTCCAACAAATTAAAACAATTAACGAAAGAAAAGGAGAAAGAAAACATAATATAAATGAATAGGACAGCTCCGATGATAATTTTTTCACAATATTTTTTATGATCGTTTTAATACGATTCACGTTCCCCCGTTATAACTTTATGTTATCCTCCCAGAATATAGAGCATTTTATTATTTCAATATATTATACTTCTTTCCCATTGCCAAAAACCTTTATTCTTTTATAGCTGCCCACATTCCTACATTGTATATATTTTTTATCAGCTCAATTCAGTTGTTATGTAATGAAGGAAGACGTTTGAAAAACATCATCATACTGATCAATATTTGTTCACAATAGGGAGTTCTGCTTACATATGCAGAAGAACCGGCGGCATTTTTCAAAGTGATCGTTGGAACGTCGTTTCGTCTTTTTTTATGAAACATACTAAAAAATCACTGATTTTAAACATTAAGAATTACCGTTTAAATGCCATGAAGCCGTTTCATTTAGAAAGAACGAGGCTTTGTCAAATCACCATTCGATCAAGTTAATAACTGGTAATACAATTTCCAAACATATGCATAACGGAAAAAAGAGAATGATTTGGCCTTCCGTGCAGCAGCAAGAAAGACTGATTCCAATCTTTTGGAATCGGTTTTTTTATGACCAATTTTGTCGATGCGTCCAGTACGATCGGCAACTGTAAATTTCTGTATTTTCGGGATATCAAAAGAAGGGCGCCCCAATTTCTCATGATTGAAAAAGTAAAAGGGGTTTCCAGCATTTTTGGTTTAAAAAGTTTCAAAAATAAAAGGAGCTTCATTCAGTGGATCGCTAGTTCTCACAGCTTTTTTGTAATGCTACAATATAGGAGAATATTAGAAAAATTCGATAAACATTGTAAGCTGGCATGTGATGCGATTGGACGAAAAGCTTTAATCAACAATTGAAGGAGGTGTTTTATGATGAAGAAAAGAGAGTATGTCAAACAATGTTGGAAGCGCTTTATTTTTGAAAATAAGCTCGACGAAAAATTATCTCCCATTGTAAAGGATTCATGGATTCGTTCCAAAGAAATGAATGTTGATCCTTTTCAACGATACGGTCAAATGAAAAAAATCGAGATAGACCATTACAAGCCTTTAATTGAATGTTCGGTTCCGTTTATGGAAGGATTGTATTCAATCGTAAAGGGCTCGGGTTTTTTAGTGATTCTTTGCAACGAAAAGGGACAGTTGTTAAAATCAATTGGCGACGCTGATACGTTAAAGATGGCAGCTGATATTCAATTTGTGGAAGGTGCTGATTGGAGTGAACAAGCAATGGGAACGAATGCAATCGGCACTTCGATTGTGATCAATCAACCTGTACAAATATATGCTGAGGAGCATTATTCGGAAATTTGCCAGGCATGGACATGCTCGGCTGCGCCCATTCACGATTCAAAAGGAAAGATAATCGGCGTATTAAATGTTTCAGGCCCATATGAAAAAGTGCATCCACATACTTTAGGAATGGTAGTGTCAGCAGTGAAAGCGATTGAGTACCAGCTGGAGCTGATTGAAAAGACAGAAAAAAACATTATGATGCAAAGATTTCTTGAAGCGACTACCAATAATATGAAAGAGAGCATCCTCATTTTCGATACGGAAGGGCTCATTATTAAAGTGAATGATCAATTAAAAAAGCTGCTTCAATTGAATCATTCTTGCCTGGAAGGGAAAAAGATCAGCGAAGTTTTTAGCAACAAATCGATTATTTCCAATCGCCCTCGACATCTTCAAAATCATGAACTGCACTTAAAAATAAAACAGTCAAACAAAGTTTTTCATGTTCTAGTTGATAAACTCCCCATTTATAAAGACAGCCAATGGATCGGTTCAATGATGATTATAAAAGAGATTCAAAAGATAAGACAATTTATTAATCATTTATCAGGCAATCAGGCGAAAATCACTTTTTCTGATATGATCGGGAAGCATCCCCAGTTTCTCCAAAAAGTAAACGAAGCGAAGCTAGCAGCAAAAACGGACTCAAATGTATTAATTTTAGGAGAAAGCGGTACGGGAAAAGAAATGTTTGCACAAGCGATCCATAATGAAAGTGACAGAAAGCATAAGCCTTTTATAGCCATCAATTGCGGCGGAATTCCTCGAGATTTATTAGGAAGCGAACTGTTTGGTTATGCGGACGGTGCTTTTACCGGAGCGAAAAAAGGGGGAAGTGCAGGAAAATTTGAGCTTGCCGATGGCGGTACGCTTTTTTTAGATGAGATTGGAGAAATGTCTTTGGAAATGCAAGTATTGCTTTTACGAGTCATACAAGAAAAGGAAGTGGTGCGAATCGGCGGGCATAAAGTTTTGCCTGTTGATGTTCGCATCATCGCAGCGACGAACAAAAATCTTCGGGAAGAGGTCGAAAAAGGAAGCTTTCGGGAGGATTTGTTTTTCCGGCTTAATGTCATGCCGATCACTTTGCCGTCATTGCGAGAAAGAAAAGAAGACATACCGCTCCTTGTTCATCATTTTATTGAAAAAAATTGTGAAAAGTTAAATAAGCCTTTTCCTGAAATCAAACCGGATTTTTTTCAAGCGTTAATACATTATCATTGGCCGGGAAACATTAGAGAATTGCAAAACATAGTAGAAAGAACTTTAAACAAATTGACGAAGCCTGTTTTAACTATTAAAGATTTGCCTGAGGAAATTATAAAAACGGACTCCAAGCCAAAAGCGGAAACGGTGTTTATTCATCGAGATGAAATGAAAAAGCAGTCGATCTTGCAAGCTTTACGTCTATATAACGGCAACATCACAAAAGCTGCGCAATATTTAGGGATATCACGAAGCACTTTTTATCGGCAAATGCAAAGATTTCAAATCCCTTATTAATATCATTTTGTTTCATTTCGTATCAAATTGTATCATTGTGTCTCTAAAAAGCGTCCCAAAACGGGACGTTTTTTTGTAGCATAAGAAAATCTTATTCATTTTCAATGAAACTAAATATATCAATCACGAAAAATGTAGTTTGGCACAATTTTTGCATTTAACTATTTGAAACCGTTTTCTATTTTGGTAGAAGGGAGAGAATACATTGGCAATTTCTAAAAATGATCTTTTATGGATGTATGAAAACATGTACAAAATCCGTTATTACGAAGACAAAATGGCAGAAGCTTATACTGAAGGGAAAAATCCGGTTTTCAATATTGGGGCTGGTCCTGTTCCTGGCGAAATGCATTTGGCAACAGGGCAAGAACCGGCAGCCGTCGGCATATGTGTCCATTTGAAAAAAGAAGATACGGTTACGTCGCCTCACAGGCCTCATCATCATGCCATCGCCAAAGGCGTTGACCTAAATAAAATGACGGCTGAAATTTTTGGAAAAGAAACCGGGCTTGGCAAAGGTAAGGGAGGACATATGCATTTGTTTGATCCGGATGTCAAGTTTTCCTGTGGAGGAATTGTTGGAGCAGGAATCCCGCACGCCCTTGGCGCAGCACTAGCTGCTAAGAAAAAAGGAAAAGACTGGGTTGCGGTTTCATTTATCGGAGAGGGAGCCGCCAATCAAGGAGCTTTCCATGAGTCATTAAATATGGCAGCACTTTGGAATTTACCTCTTATTGTGGTGATTGAAAATAATCAGTACGGAATTTCTGTTCCGAAAACAGCATCGACATCTGTAGCATCCAATGATGTTCGTGCAGCTGCATATGGCATTAAAGGATATTACGTCAAAGACAACGATCCGATCAGCATGTACGAAGTATCAAAAGAAGCAGTGGAACGCGCCAGACGAGGCGAAGGTCCATCGATTATTGAAATTGAAACATATCGTTACTTGGGACATTTCCAAGGGGATCCGGAGCTGTATAGAGATAAAAATGAAGTGTCGCTTCTTCGGGATAAAGATCCGATCATACGCCTTCGAAATCTATTAATCTCTGAACAAAACATAGCGGAAAACGATCTTGACATCATTGAAAATAAAGCAAAACAGGAAGTAGACGCTGCTTATCAATTTGCACGCAGCAGCAATTATCCGAATCCGGAAGATGCTTTAAAAGATTTATACGTTTCGTAAATAAACAGGAAAGGGGTTATAAGCTGTGCAAGGAACAAAAACGCGCTTGTTAACGGGAAATAAGGCCATGGCGGAAGCGATTAAATTGGAGATGGAGCGAGATCCAAACGTGTTTGTCATGGGGGAGGATGTCGGAGTTTACGGGGGTATCTTCGGATCGACAGAAGGGTTATTTCAACAATTTGGATCAGATCGAGTGATTGATACCCCGATATCTGAAACTGCATTTATTGGAGCGGCCATTGGCGCAGCAACCGAAGGAATGCGGCCGATCGTTGAATTGATGTTTGTCGATTTCTTCGGAGTTTGTATGGATCAAATTTATAACCATATGGCAAAAATCCCTTATATGTCGGGCGGCCGAGTGAAGCTGCCAATCGTGTTAATGACCGCTGTTGGCGGAGGGTATAGTGATGCTGCTCAGCACTCTCAAACTTTGTATGCAACGTTTGCGCATTTGCCGGGAATGAAAGTGGTGGCTCCATCCACTCCATATGATTTAAAAGGGATGATGATTTCAGCCATTCGGGATGATAATCCTGTAGTCTTTATGTTCCATAAAACGCTGCAAGGCTTAGGATGGATGGATCAATTAGACGCATCAGTCGGTCATGTGCCGGAAGAAGCTTACACGGTGCCGCTAGGAAAAGCAAACGTTGTCAGGGAAGGGAAAGATATAACAATTGTAGGGATTCAAATGACGACTCATCATGCATTGGAGGCTGCCAAAAAGCTGGAGCAAGAAGGAATTGAAGCAGAAGTCATCGATTTGCGTTCACTTGTCCCGTTAGATCGTGAAACAATCCTGCAATCCATTAAAAAGACTCATCGATTACTTGTAGTAGATGAAGATTATTTATCATACGGCATGACGGCGGAGATCGCTGCCATAGCTGCAGAGGAAGGCTTGTATGACTTAGAAGCTCCGGTCAAACGATTGGCTGTACCAGACGTGCCGATTCCTTTCAGCCGCCCGCTTGAACAGTTTGTTTTACCGAATGCAGAAAAAATTTATCAAGAAGCTGTAAAACTCGTTAATGAATAAATCTACCATTTCTTTCACAGGAGGCCAACATGATTATTGAAATTAAATTGCCGCAATTGTCGGAAGAATATAATGAGAGCTTAATTGCATTTTGGCATGTGTCAGAAGGGGATGCGGTGGAGCAAAATGACATACTTGTTGAAGTTCAAACGGAAAAGGCGGTTTCGGAGCTGCATGCACCTGCAAGCGGAATCGTGAAGGAAATCCGCAAAAAAAGAGGAGATACAGCATCTGTTGGCGAAGTGCTTGCAACAATTGAAACAGCTGAACGCGACGGGCAGCCTGACATCAAACAAGAAGAAACGAATGAAAGATTGAAAGAACAAGAAAGATCGGAAGGACAAGCAGCGACGGAGCAAAAAGTCGAGAAAAAGGCGACGCCGCGCGTGAAGAAATTAGCGAAAGAGCTAGGGGTGGATTGGCGGCTTGTGGAGCCGACTGGTTTAAACGGGAAAGTAACGGAAGAGGATATTCGCAACGAGCACAAGAAAAGGGAAAAAGAGAAGCAAACAAATTCTTCATTCATAGTTGCCGCTCCATCCGTGCGCAAATTTGCAAGAGAACATCAAGTGAATCTTGAAGAGGTAACTCCATCGGGTCCAAACGGCAAAATATTAAAAGAAGATATTGAGGCCGTGATCAAAAGACGCAAAAATCAGCTGCATGAGATGGAAAGTCCGCAAAAAAATCCGAAGGAAGAAACAAAGATCAATTCGATACAAGATGAATATATTCCGCTTTCAAACATTCGCAAACTCATTGCACGTTCAATGGTTCATTCGAAAAAGACGATTCCGCATGTAACACATTTTGATGAAGTGAATGTTACAAAGCTTGTTCAGCATCGGCAAAGCGTAAAATCATTTGCGGAAGAGGAAGCAATCAAACTCACCTATTTAGCTTATGTTGTGAAAGCATTGACGATCGTTTTGAAAAAATATCCACAATTAAACGCTTCCTTTCATGAAGAACGTGAAGAAATCATTTTGAAGAAACAATACCATATCGGTTTTGCGGCTGATACAGACCGCGGTCTTGTCGTTCCGGTCATACGGCATGCAGACCAAAAAACATTATTTCAAATTGCTAAAGAAATTCACGAGCTTTCCCTAAAGGCAAGAGATGGTTCTATTCAAGCGGATGAAATGACAGGCTCTACATGTACGATATCGAATATTGGATCAGCTGATGGCGCATGGTTTACACCGATTATCAACCATCCGCAATCGTGTATTCTTGGCATCGGCCGGATCGAGAAAAAGCCTATTGTGGTCAATGATTCAATTGAAATTGCATCCATGATGGCGTTATCGCTCAGTTATGACCACCGGATAATGGACGGAGTATTGGCACAAAAAGCATTGAACGAGCTTAAAAAATATTTGAACGAGCCAAATTTCATTTTTGTTAATTAATGTGTGTTAGAAGAAATATAGACAATATTGGGGCTGTTCAGAAAGTCAAATCCCCATTGAAAACAAAAAACATCAAATATCGACGTTTCTAAAATATTAAAGGGGGCCGTCTATAAGCCGAAAAAGTCTTATAGACAAGCCCCTTTGTCCTTCACAACAATTTTAAATTCTGTCTTTGAGACGTTCTTACTTTTTTTACTTATTTCAGATCAATTGAAAACAGACCGACGCCTAGCATATTTATGGGCTGCTTTAACAGGTTTCCCTAAGAACAGTAGCTGGGGTCCGATTATTTTATTTTTTGGTTTTCTCCGCAAAATGAAGCGGATGTCTTCTCGACTTTTTATGGTAAAATAATTAACAACAGTCTCAGTTAAAGGAAGAGGATGCATGTGAAAAATTGGCTGCCCATTTTGTTTATTGGCTTTGGTTTGCTTTGTGTGGCATATGGCGGATGGAAGTTATGGTCCATGAACAGCGCCCAAAATGAAGCATTGAAAGAAGCCCATCAGCTTGTTGGTGCAGAAAGCCTGGAGAAAAAGGAGAAAAGCGGTGTTGTACCAAGCGACTTTCAACCGAAAATGGACGAGGTGATTGGCATTTTGCACATTCCGAAACTTGAAGCACAATTGCCGATCGTTGAAGGGACGGATGAAGATGAATTGGAGAAAGGCGTCGGTCATTACAGAGGGACTGCTTTTTCTGGGCAAAACGACCAAATCGTTTTATCAGGACATCGGGACACAGTTTTTCGCAATGTTGGCGATTTAAAAATTGGAGATGAACTCATTGTCGAAATGGAGTATGGCCGTTTCACATATTTGATTCAAGAAACGGAGATTGTAGATGCCGATGATCGAACAGTGATCCGATCCACTGCTCCTAACGAAGTTTTAACATTAACAACATGCTATCCGTTCGGTTATATTGGAAACGCACCACAACGATATATTATTTATGCGGTACCGGCATAATTCAGTGGAAAAACGAGCCCTTGCTTATAAAGCATCAAGGGTTCTTTTCTGTTTTAATAAAGTCATTCAGCCGTCTATCCGTAACTGTTCATTTAGCATTTGAATGAAGTTAAATGAGCGGTAATCGAATGATAAATTTGGGGCTTTAATCGCAGATTAAGGCGATGTCGATTTCAAATTATTTCACAATAAGATCCAATGGGCATTCATAAATAAAAATTTCTATTTTTTGATCGGAGAGTTGTTCGAGTTTTGTTTGTCAATATTTCATGTTTTTTATTTCATTTCTGTACACGTGCATGTATGCTGGATGTCTCTTGCAATTGGCAGTATATTTTACACTTTACATCTGCATCTTGCTGAAAAAAAGACTGCTAAACTGTCTGGATGAATAATATTGGATTACCTGTTATGACCAGAAACCCGTTTTTTTTCTATTGGCACTCATTGGCGCAGTTATTTCTGTGATTGGAATATTTGCCATCGGATACAATGTGTTGCGTAGTTTGAAGAATTGACTTTGTCAATCATTTAAAATGCCGCCTCGGAATATATAACAATTTGTTTTTTATTCTAAAAACCTTTTTTCCCTTTTAACGCTAATAAAGTTTTACAAACAATTAATTTTTAAAAAAGTAGAAAAAGTATTGCTTTATAATCATCTAGTTGTCGGCGGGGGAGCTGTACGTTCAAACGGGATTTTATAAAATTGCTTTTGAAATGCACCCAGGTTTTATTGTTTACAATCCTGAAACTTTATTAAAGTTAAGAGAAAATGTAGGGCCAAGTATTGGAGCGAATTTTGATCCAAGCCATCTCATTTGGCAAGGCATTGATCCTGTTGAAGCAATAAAAAAATTAGGACGTGAAAATGCCATATTTCATGTACACGCTAAAGATACTTATTTGGATCAAGCAAATATACAAGTGAATGGCGTTTTAGATACAAAGCATTACAGTAAAATTTTGGACCGATCATGGACATTTCGGTCGGTTGGCTATGGCCAAGGTGAAAAAGTGTGGAAGGATATTGTAAGTGCCTTGCGTGCTGCCGGATATGATTATGTTCTTTCAATTGAACATGAGGATATGCTGGCATCCATTGATGAAGGATTAGGAAAGGCAGTAAGCTTATTAAAGCAAATTCTTTTTAAAGAAGAAGTTGCTGAAATGTGGTGGGCATAACAGTCACATTGTAAAGGCAATCCCTAGGGAATTTTAAGAGTCCCTAGGTTTTTTTATTTGGGTTACGGTAGGCATCACTTTTAATGCGAATTTTTTTTGCGGAAAGTCCTCTGCAAATAAAAGCTTAGGATAATCATCTGTCTTTCTTAAACAATTACGAATAAAATTTATTCATTAAGCCATTTGTTTGTGTGACGAGTGTAAAAAAAATAAATAATAAAATTTTCGTTATTAAAGAAAAAATGAAGATTGAATGATGAGAAAAACAAGAATTTCCAGCGTTTTCTGCGTCGATCATAGATTTCATTAACTATATGTTTTTTTGACGAAATGAATAAAAAATATTGAAATTTTAAAAATTCAGATATATTATAATATTTGAAATATTAGTTCCGGAGGAAAAGGGAGGAGAAAAGATACCCAGGGAAATGAAAGCGTTTTAAAAAAGGGGAGGCGAATTTTGAAAGCGTTTTACTTGACAAGTACGGGGGGATTTTGATGAAAAAGAAGTTATTTTTGATTATGCTAGTTGTTTTCTTAGCCGTTTTATCGGCTTGTGGCAACAGCGCGATTCAGTCAACATCGAAAAAAGAAGAAGGCGGGAGCAAAAGCGGAGGAACAATAAAAATTGGTGTGCTGCTTCCAGATTCGGGGGTTTATGCTTCACTTGGAAAGCATTTGCACAAAGGTATGGAGCTGTATTTTGACAGCATTGATTGGAAAATTGGATCCAAAAAAATCGAAATTATTAAAGAAGACAGTGAAGCTGATCCGCAAGTAGCATTAAGGAAAGCGAGAAAATTGATTGATCAAGATAAAGTGGACATTTTAACAGGAACGGTAAGCACGGCGGTAGCCTATGCCATTCGCGATGAAGTGGATAAGAAAAAAATTCCGTTCCTTGTTTCGCATGCGGGAGGAAATGATTTAACGAGAAGCAAACGAAGTGACTATATTTGGCGTTCTTCTTTTTCCTCGTGGCAGATTGGCAATTCATTAGGAGAATGGGCGTTTCATAACGTAGGAAAGACAATGTACATTGCAGCAGCAGATTATGCGTTTGGACGGGAAGTATCTGAAGCGTTTAAAGAAGCTTATACTGCCGCAGGAGGAAAAATTGTCGGTGAAGTTTACCCGCCTCTCGGAAACAATGATTATTCCTCTTATTTGACCACGATTAAAAATGCAAAGGCTGAAGCAGTATATGCATTTTTCGCAGGAAGTGATGCGGTGAGATTTGTTCAGCAATACGATCAATTCGGGTTAAAAGAAGATAAGAAATTAATTGGTTCCGGCTGGCTTGTTTCAGAGGACGTGCGGAAATCACAAGGAAACGCAGGAGTTGGAACAATTTCCTCTATTTTCTGGGATTATAGTATAAAAACAGAAGAAAATAGACAGTTTAAAGAGGCTTTTGAAAAGAAATATAATGAACGCCCGACCATTGAAGCATTGGAAGGCTATGATGCTGCCAAAATTATTGCAGAAGCGCTGACAACGCTTGACGGCGACGCCTCAGATCCAGATAAAGTGGTAGAAGCGATTTCTAATGTTGAATTCATAAGCCCGAGAGGCCCGATTAAGTTTGACAAGGAGACCCACCACGTTATTCAAAACATGTATATCATTGAAACCAAGCTTGTGAATGGACAGACGGAAAACGAAGTGATCGAAATTATTGAAGAGGTGAGAGATCCAGGAAAATAGATAAAAAAAGAGGTGATAATCATGGATATTATCGGGGCGCAGCTAGTAAACAGCATTTCATACGGGCTTTTGCTCTTCGTCATTACATGCGGATTGTCGCTCGTCTTTGGCATTTTAGGAGTATTGAACTTGGCGCATGGATCGTTGTATATGATAGGAGCTTATGTCTCATATTCGATTACCGTCCATTCTGGACAAAATTTTTGGCTTGCCTTAATCATTGCACCTTTAGCAGTAGCTGTTTGCTCTCTCATTATTGAAATGATCTTATTGCGGCCGACTTATCAGCTAGGGCACCTGTCACAAGTATTGTTAACATTTGGGCTTGCGTATGTCATTCATGATATGACAGCGGCGATATGGGGATCGGATGTTTTATCGATCCCTTTGCCTCAAAGTTTATCAGGTACGGTAACCTTATTTAATCAAGCCTTTCCTGTCTATCGTTTAGCTGTAATTGCAATAGGTTTAATTTTAGCGGGGCTGTTGTGGTTCATTCAAGAAAAAACGCGCTGGGGGGCGATCATTCGCGCTGGACTGAGCGATAAAGAGATGATATGTGCTTTAGGTGTAAATATTCAACTAGTTTTTACCGTCGTGTTTTTCATAGGGGGATATTTAGCAGGTTTTGGCGGAGTCATTGCTGCGCCGATCCTCGGGCTTTATCCAAGCATGGAATTCCAAACGCTTATTTTGGCATTAGTTGTTCTCGTTATAGGGGGCTTAGGGTCGATCGCTGGAACGTTTGTGGCCAGCTTAACGATTGGGATTGTTGAGACTTTTTGCCGATTTTTAGTTCCTGAGTTAAGCTTGTTCGTCGTTTTCGGATTAATGGCGGTCGTCTTAATCGTCAAACCGAACGGATTGCTCGGAAGGCAGGTGGTTAAGCATTGAACAAAAAAGGTTTCGTTCTTATTGCCGCAGTTATGTTGCTCATCTTTTCCCCCTTTATCTTTTCTTTGTTTTATTTAAATTTGGTAACTGAAATTTTAATTTTAGCTATTTTCGCTCTTAGTTTAAATATTTTGGTCGGATATACCGGGCTGGTTTCGCTTGGCCACGCGGCGTTTTTTGGAGTCGGGGCTTATATGTCCGCCATTCTTGCAAGGGAGATATCTCCAAACTTTTTCCTTACTCTTTTCGCCTCGCTTGCGGCTGCAATCATTGCATCCGCCATCATCGGAATTTTTTGCGTAAAGGTGAGCGGCTTTTATTTTCTTATGTTAACATTGGCTTTTTCGCAAATGATTCATTCATTTGTCCACCAGTCAACGACTATCACGGGCGGTTCAAACGGATTATCAGGCATTCCAAGCCCTTTAATTGGATCACTTGATTTTTCAAACCCGGTTTACTTTTATTATTTGATATTGCTTTTGTTTATATTGATCTACGGCGGTTTAAGCCTCATCGTACACTCCCCTTTTGGGCAAGTATTAATAGGGATTCGCGAAAACGAAACAAGATTGAAATCGATGGGCTATCATACAACACTATATAAGCTTGCCGCATTTGTTTTAGCCGGCGGGCTCGGCGGAGTAGCAGGATCGTTATATACAAGCTTTAACAGCTTCATTTCGCCTAGCGATGTATATTGGACGATGTCTGGCTCTGTTTTAATTATGGTTCTTATCGGCGGTTCTGGAACAATGATCGGGCCCGTTTTGGGAGCAGCATTTATCGTCATTTTAGAAACGATTGTCAGCTCTTATACGACCATGTGGATGATGATTATTGGGATTATCTTTATCTTGTTTGTCGTATTTTTCCCAAAAGGAATTGTCGGGCTTGGAAAATTGCTCTTTCAGTCATTTTCAAAATCCAACAAGCTGTCAGCTATTTCCGGAAAAAAATCCAATGCGTTGTATAACAATGATGTGAAGAATTGAGGGATGGGGCATGGAGAATCCTGTAATCTTGAAGATTGATCGCGTCGGCATGCATTTTGGCGGTCTTGAAATTCTTAAGGATGTTTCATTGGAAGTGAAAAAAGGTGAGCGGATAGGCATTATCGGTCCGAATGGAGCCGGGAAAACGACCTTTTTCAACATTTTAACCGGCGACCTGAAGCCGAGCAGCGGGTCCATTTATTATAAAGGAGAAAATATAACGAATGTTGCCAACTTTAAACGGACAAACGCCGGAATCGTTCGCACCTTTCAACGAAACAATTTGTTGAACGAACTGACGGTGCTTGACAATTTATTATTAGTTTTACAGCGGAAACATCATTTGCAAAACGTGTGGTTTAAAAAGAGAAACGAAAAAAAATACCCGAAGCTTTTCGAGGAAGCAAACCAATTGATCAAAACTTGGGGATTGGAAAAGCGCGCAAATGAAATAGTGAAAAAGCTGTCATACGGCGAACAGCGGCAAATCGAAATTTTGCTTGGCATTGCGATCAATCCGCAAGTTTTATTATTAGATGAGCCGACTGCCGGCATGTCGCAGGCGGAAACGGATTATATTGTCGATTTGCTGCACAATTTGCCGAAGGACTTGACCGTTTTAATTATTGAGCATGATTTGGAGGTCGTATTTGGACTGGCGGATAGAATGGTCGTTTTATATGACGGAGGAATTCTCATTGACGGCGATCCAAATGAAGTGAGAAACGACAGGAGGGTGAACGAAATATATATTGGAAAGGAGGAAGCGGCAGCACATGCTTAAAGTTTCAGATTTAAATACATTTTACGGCGACAGCCACGTCCTCCATAATGTTTCGTTAACGGTTGAACAAGGCAAGGTAACCGTCCTGCTGGGAAGAAACGGAATGGGGAAAACAACAACGATTCATTCTATCATGGGAATCATTCAATCAAAAAAAGGAAAAATTGTGTTTGAAGAACAGGAAATTCAATCAAAGACGAGCTTCCAGGTTTCGAAATTAGGCGTTGCTCTTGTTCCGCAAGGGAGAAGAATATTTCCGAATTTGACTGTAAAGGAGAATTTAATGACCACTTATAGGCCTGCCGAAAATGGCTGGACATTAGAACAAATTTATGACACGTTTCCAAGGTTGAAAGAAAGAGAAGCATCGATGGGAGGGGCTTTGAGCGGGGGAGAGCAGCAAATGCTCTCAATTGGACGCGCTTTGTTAACGAATCCTAAATTACTGCTGCTTGACGAGCCGTCAGAAGGATTGTCCCCATTGATGGTTCAGGAAGTGAAACGGATTATTCGTGAATTAAAGAAGCAAGGTCTTACAATGCTTTTAGTTGAACAAAATTTATCGATGGCGCTTGAGCTTGCAGACCGCATATATATTTTAAACAAAGGCTCGATCGTGTTTGAAGGCTCTCCCGACGAATTAAGCTCTGCTGTAAAGCATAAATATTTGCTGTTAAGTTCGTAAATTGTTCAGAAACATCTGATGATGATGCTGTCAAAAAGAAAAAGGGGCTCTTAGAAAGTCAAATCGCCATTGAAAACAAAAAATCATAAACACCGATATAACAACGTTTCTAAAATTAATGGGGGCTAATAAGCCGTAAAATCGACTTATTAGCCCCCCTTTTTTACATATTTTCCAGAATAATAGAACGGAAGAAACAGGTCATTACGGTGATTTTCCTAAATAAACTGATGAGCGGGCAGCACCTTATTTTGCAAAAATAAATTGTCGGCGATTTGCAATCAAATTTTCCAAAAGAAAAACAGAGCTGCTGCAATTTACGGGTATCATTTCTAGAAATATTGATTCTTGATGCATAACCCGAATAGAGCTTTCGCAAAGCAGAAAAAGGTTCAATTTGGAACTCTTACATGCTGCAATTGCTTCGGAATGAACGATGAAACCAATCAATATAGGTAAAGCAAGCTGCTGCCCTTTATCGAAATTCCGCCACATTCTGTCCGCAAGCCTCGCTTAATCGATAGTTCATTGCACGAAATTCACGTTCGACAGGCTCTTAACATTACACACTTATGTAAGTATTTCTTTAGTAAACGATTATTTCCAAACCTCTTCGGCAATTTCTACGACATGGCGCAGTTTTGCCCATTGCTCGTCTTCTGTGAGCAAGTTTCCTTCCTCAGTTGATGCAAAACCGCACTGAGGGCTTAAGCAAAGCTGATTGAGATCAACAAATCGGGATGCTTCATCAATGCGCCGTTTAATTTCATCCTTATTTTCTAATTCTCCAAATTTTGACGTGATCAAGCCGAGAACGATGGATAAATTTGACCGGTTTACGAAGCGAAGGGGTTCAAAGCCGCCGGCTCTTTCGCTGTCGTATTCCAAAAAGAAGCCGTCCACATTTACGCCTTCAAACAATATTTCCGCCACTGGCTCATAGCCGCCGGATGAAATCCAAGTGGAACGAAAATTGCCTCGGCATATGTGCATCGTAATTCTCATATCATCAGGACGATTGGCAACAGCTTCATTAATTGTTTTCGCATACAATTGTCCTAACGTATCCGGATTTAAGCCGCGGGCCCGCATTTGCTCCTTTTGCTCTTCTGAACAAAGATATGCCCATGATGTATCATCCAGCTGCAAATAACGGCATCCAGCATCGTAAAATGCTTGAATTGCTTTTTTATACGTTTGGGCTAAATCGTGGAAAAACTCGTCTTGATCTGCATAAGCGCTTTTTTCAATCGTCCCTCTGAAATGAAGCATGCTCGGGCTCGGGATAGTCATTTTGGCTGTATGGCCGGAAGCGATGCTGTTTAGAAACTTGAAATCTTCAAGCATCGGATGGCCATTGAAATCTAGTTTGTCAACAACTTTAATAGAATGAGATTTTGTTTGTTTTTTATGGAATTGGATTCCGGTCTCTGTGTCGTATCCTTCAACACCTACTAAATTTTCAAGGAAGTCAAAGTGCCACCAAGCTCTTCGGAATTCGCCGTCTGTCACCGCTTTGAGGCCAATTTCCTTTTGTTTTTCGACGATGCGTGTGATTTCTTCGTTTTCCACCTCTCTTAATTGCTCAGCTGTTATTTCCCCATTTGCTTTTTTCAATCGGGCTTGTTTAATTCGGTCTGTTCTTAACAGACTGCCTACATGATCTGCTCGGTAAGGCGGCAAGTGGCGTTGCAATGATTGATTGGACATATGCTGTTTTCCTCCTTCTCCGGTTGAAATATTATGAATAATAACAAAAAATGAAAGAAAAGTAAACTTTATAAGCAGGGGGATTTTTCATTAGAGAGGTATGAATGACATTTTTTGATAAATTTTCATAAAATAAAAGCCCTCAGCCGCCATGTGCGGCCAAGGGCAAATCACTTGCCTGCGAAAGATTAGCTAATGACAAATTCGAAGCTGCCGAATAATTTTACATCTTTGCCGATGAGGAATCCTCCTGTTTCAAGAGCAGCGTTCCATGTTAAACCATAGTCTTCGCGATTGATTTTTCCTTCTACATCAAATCCTGCGACAATGCTTCCGTCCAACGGGTTTTTCGATTGACCGTTGAATTCTACTTTGAACGTTTCGGTTCTAGTAACATTTCTAATTGTCAATTTTCCTGTTACTTCATAGTCATCGTCGGAAACCTTTTTAATAGATTCGCTGACAAACGTGATGACCGGATAGTTTTCGACATCAAAAAAATCCCCGGAACGAAGATGGTTGTCTCTGTCTTCATTTTTTGTGTCAATAGAAGAAGCTTGAATTGTTACTTTTACTTTTGCAGATTCGAGCTGATCGACATCGCCGTCAACTTCTACATCAAATTGCGTGAATTCTCCCTTTGCTTTGGAAACCATTAAGTGTTTTACTTGGAAAGAAATAGAGCTGTGCACCTTATCTAATTGAAAATTTGCCATTTTTTATTTTCCTCCTTTTGTTTTGATATTATCATAACCGAAAAATATCTCGAATTCAAATATTTTTATATAAATATTTTTTGACAAGGTAAAAGAAAAAAGAACCAATTTTGATAAGATCTTCTTTAAGTAGACAGTGGACAAGGCCCATATACTTAGAGGGGATTTTTTTGAAACGAAAAGAGCAAACATTTCGTCATTATTAAGAAAAAGGCTCTGCTTCCTTATTGACGAAAAGCACCCTTTATTTTTGTTTAACCTCTGCAAGCAATTGGCCTATTGCAAAGGAATCAGGGCGGGAGAGATGGTTCGAATGGCGTTGGCATAGCCGATCAATAGAATGTTTTATAGAGAGAAGTGAAAGAATGAACAGTAAAAAGAAATCTTGATTTTGGATAATTCCAAAAAATATTTTTTTGTTTATGATTACAGCGGCTCTGATTTGAGGCGTTTTCCATCACATCATGACAGTGTATAAGCAAAATATCCACCATTAGGACAATTAGTTGAAGTAGATGGAAAGAATATGCACGTTTATACAAAAGGTGATGGAGAAAACACGATTGTGTTATTAAGCGGTTTAGGCACAGCAGCTCCCGTGTTAGATTTCGAACCCTTAGTAAATGAATTGGCAAAGAATCATAAAGTGGTCGTAGTAGAGAGCTTTGGATATGGTTGGAGCAACGTAACGAATAAGGAACGAACAGTGGAAAATATAGTGGAGGAAATTAGAACCGCTTTAAAATCAAATATAGAAGGTCCTTACATATTGATGCCGCCCTCTATCTCTGGCATATACAGCATGTATTATGCTAATGCATACCCAGATGAAGTGAAAGCAGTTATAGGGATTGATTTCACCTTGCCGCAGGCTTTAGAGTATTTCGGCGAGTCAGCTCCAACAATGTCCGAATATATGAAGTATGTTTTCACCAACTGGAATTGCACGATTGGCATTATATATCATTCCTGATGATTTCCTTCCTAGTAGCTGAAAAAGGTACTTATTCCGAAGAGAATTTAACAATGACCAAAGCCATTTCTAGGCATATCAGGCGGGAAAGTTAAATTGACTGTTTGCTCAATATATTTTTTATTTCATTTGCTTCTTGTTGTATCCTTTGTCTTGATTTTTACTTCGAAAGAAGATCGAGTGAACGAAGATGGGAAATCCAATGGTAACGTTTTATCAAACGCAATTAAGCCGCAGTTTTTCAAGTAAAATAGTTACTTTAGAAGGAAATCATTATCTTCATTGGACTCGTTATAAAGAAATGAGTGCACACGTAAATGATTTCACGAAAACATTTGCAGGTGGTGTTCATTGAGGAAGCAGCTAGATAAAGGACCTCCTTGGGGGTTCTTTATCTAGCGGGATTATCAAATATTATTTGATAGAGCCTTAGCATTAATACGAGATTTTAATTCTTTATTGTTCAATAAGTTTTATGACATCACTTAAACTTTTTTCTGCCATGGATTGAAGTCGTAAATCATAATTTTCGAAAGGTAAAGACTTCGTTACTGGATTTGGCACAATTACGCATTTCAGTCCAGCAGCTAGAGCTGCTTGGAGCCCATTTAAAGAATCTTCAAATGCTAATGCTTCATTTGAGCTGATATTTAAGGCATCAACTGCTTTTAAATACAAATCAGGTGCCGGTTTTACCTTCTCAACATCATCCTGTGTGATAATAGTATTAAAATAGTTTAACACCCCAAGTTCATCTAAATAATGAGTTACCCACTCCCTTGTGGAGCTTGAAGCAATAGCAATTTTATATCCTAAATCGTTTGCTTCTTGCAAATAATCCTTTACACCTTCACGTGCCTGAGGTGTTTTCATCTTTTCTTTATAAATGCTTTCTGCTTTGGTATCAATTTCCTCAATATTACAGCTTTCTCCCAATTGTTGTTTGAAAAACTCGTAAAGTACTGTATTATCTGACCCAACGCTTTTTACATAATGTTCAAGGGGCAAATCAACATTATAATAACCTAAAGTTTCTTTATAAGCCTCAAACCAGGGAGTCTCTGTGTCTATAATTAAACCGTCGAAATCAAAAATAATTGCTTTTATCAAAGCTTTTTCTCCTTTCCACTCATGAGGATAAAATAAATACACCTTCATAAACTATATGCAATAAAGTTAACTCAGTATGTTCCAGTAATTCTGAACACCAATCGATTGCTCATGATTTCAATAATAGTCTAATAGTTTCTTTTTATGCGGATAAAGGAATATATATTGTATCGGTTCACGCTCATAATTAGGAGCACATTTCCTGACCTTTCAGTTTATTTCGTCAAATAAATTAATTCGGTCCTCTCCCTGCCGCAAAACCTTCATCGCCCGTTTTTTCTTTCCAATGTGAACAAAGATGACTCACTTCGTTTTGAAGATGAGGGAAGGCCAGTTTTCTCTTTTCTGGTATTCGTCTAAGCAGAATAGAAGGACTCGGTCACATGGCAGCCGTTCTGGCAAAGACAGCTGCTTGGATCACGCTGCATCGAGTCCTTTTTTTACCTTAAAATAGAAATGTTGTATTTTTCTCACTGTAATACAACATCATGAACAATTTTTGCATTGTGCTCCAGCTGAATACCGAAACACAGTTTTGCATAATCTTTTTTTACAATTGTCTATTTGGCAGGGAAAAGACTATTTACACAGTCTTCTTACTTATTCAACGAGACCAAGCTTTTTCAAACCGTGATAGACACCGGAATTTGTTACGTCTGTTGTTTGGTGCTTCGCATATGGCAAAAGGTTTGGATCTGCGTTCCCCATTGCAAAACCTTCGCCGACTATTGAGAGCATCTCTTTATCATTCATGGCATCGCCAAAGGCAATGGCGCTTTCTTTTGGCACGCCAAGATAATTTAATATTGCTTTGACAGCTTTGCCCTTATTGACCTTTTCCCTAATGACATCGTAGCATTGGGCCAGGCCTTCGATATTCACTTGGGATAAGTATATAAGATCGTCTTTTTCATAAAGAGAAACATCGCGATCAGCTAAATTTAATATCGTCATTCCTAAAACTTGATCGATGATATCATACGAAAACAACTCATTTTTTTGTAAATGAAATTTTTGAATGAAATTTTTCATAGCAGGGGAATCAAACGAGCTAAGGACATTTTTTTCTCTTGTATACATGACGAGCTCATGTCCATGGTGTTTGGCGGTATGCACAAAGTTTTGAACAATATCTGGATTCATCGGCTCTTTTAAAATCTCGCGGCCCCTATAAACCGTAAATGCGCCGTTATAGCCAATAAACGATTGAACGTTCAGCTCTTTGCCGATATGCGAAATTTCATGCAAAGGTCTCCCTGTTGCCAGAAAGACCTCTACACCTTGTTTCTGAACTGCAGCTACAGCTCTTTTCGTAGATTCTTGAATTTGATCATCCGGTGTCAAAATTGTTCCGTCTATGTCCAAAAATAAAAGTTTATATGTCATCTCCATAAACTCCCGTTAAAATTTATTTTGTTGTAAGATTTTATCATAAAATAAAAATTGTGAAAACTCTAACAAGATGAATTGTCTTGCAAAAATAGTTTTTGTGCCGGGCTGAAGAATGTTTGAAACATTTCAATTCGCAAATTCGTATATTGAAAAAACGGATACAGAGGTGGATTTATATGTCAGTAGTCAACATTTTAAAATGGGTAAGCGGGGGTCTTGAAGCATTTTTCGGAATTCCAGTTATAGGTGGAACGATTATATTATCTTTCCTATGGACGCCTTTGGCGTTTATGTTTGTACTGCACCTTGTGACGTTGATTTTTGCCATTATAACAAATAAAAACAAACATGGCAGCATTTTAGGAATTATTACTTCCTGCATTGCATGGATTCCGATTGTTGGAATGGTGATGCATATCATAACGGCAATTTTCCTCTTGATCGATGCATACCGTGAGTTTAAATATGAAATTTAATGTTTTTTTGCTTACAGGGTCTTAGACCCTGTTTTTTTTAGAAAAAAAGTTACTGACCTAAAAAATTGGATGTGTTATCGGCATCTGTGCCTTCTGCTTTCTAATCCAAGATGAGAAATGTCAGTCTTCAAAAGCTGAACAACTTTGGTACAAGCCGCGATGCTACGACAATTCAAATAGTACTTCCAAGCAGGAACTTCAGGCTGGGAAATATACGAAAGGCTTACCGTCCAAACACTTTTGGATGCTGATGGCAAATAATATATGAAGAACGAGTGCGTAGTGCGTAAGAGGGGAGAAGCTCCATTGAGAAAAAGATAAAGGACAAGCTTTTCGGCTTGTCCGAAATGAATTCGTATGAGATTTGATTGAAAAGGAGTTTAAGTCAACCCGCATGCCGGATACTTGCCTTATTCACAGCACTTTGCTTAAAAAAGCTTTTGTTCGTTCGTGTTTAGGATTGTTAAAAAGCTCGCTAGGTGTGTTTTCCTCTACAATATATCCGCCGTCCATGAAAATCACTCGATCGCTCACTTCTTTGGCAAATCCGATTTCATGCGTCACGACGACCATCGTCATTCCTTCCGCCGCTAATTCTTTCATAACTGTTAACACTTCACCGACCATTTCTGGATCGAGGGCGGATGTAGGTTCATCGAAAAGCATGATTTTAGGATTCATTGCCAACGCTCTGGCGATGGCCACCCTCTGTTTTTGCCCGCCTGATAATTCGTCAGGGTAGCTGTCGGCTTTTTCACTGAGCCCGACTTTTTTTAGCAGTGAAATCCCTCTTTCAATTGCTTCCTTTTCAGAAACTCCCTTTACTTTGACAGGTGCCAATATAATATTCTCAATTACTGTTTTGTGGGGAAATAAGTTAAACTGCTGGAATACCATGCCAACCTCTTGGCGCACTTTATTCATGTCCACGTGTGGATCGGTAATATCTTGTCCGTCGATGATAACTTGTCCTGAAGTAATGTCCTCGAGCTTGTTTAAACAGCGGAGAAACGTACTCTTCCCTGAACCGGAAGGGCCGATAACGCAGACAACTTCTTTTTCTTTAATGTCGACGCTGATATCTTTCAATACTTCTATTTTTCCAAAGTTCTTTTTTAAATGCTTCACCTGAATCATCCGGATTTTGTTCTCCTTTCAACAAAGCTCAACACCTTGCTTAAAGACAATGTCAGCACAAGATAAATAAGGGCGACGGTGAGGTACGGCTCCCATACAATATAATATTGCCCTTGCATTGCCCGTCCCCAATACATCAGTTCTGGAGTGGCAATAATCGCTGCAATCGACGATTCTTTAATAAGGACGACAAATTCGTTGCCAAGCGGCGGAATCATCCGTTTTGTCGCCTGCGGCAAAATAACGTAGCGCATCGCCTGTTTATGGCTCATGCCAAGCGATCTTGCCGCTTCCATCTGACCTTTGTCAATCGATTGAATGCCTGCCCGAAAAATTTCCGCTATATAGGCGGCGGAATTTAAGGAAAGTGCAACAATGGCAGCAATAACTCCATTTGTATCGCCGATTATCAGCGGTACGAGGCCAAAGTGGACAAGCAGCATTTGCACAAAAAGAGGCGTCCCTCGGAAAAATGTAACATACCATGTAAAGGGCAAGCGAATGTAAGGATTTTGCGCGATTTTCCCGATGCCGATGAAAAGACCTAAAACAGTGCCGATGGCGATCGCCGCAAGAGAAAGCCCAATTGTGACGAGCATTCCCTGGAAGAAAAAGGGCGCATATTCAGCTATCAGATCAAAACGAAAATTCATACATATATCTCCCCGCATGCATTGCCGGACAAGCAAAATGCCGGCGAAATGCTAAAAATTATTGCTGATTTTTTAATATATCGATATCTGGTTCTACACCAAACCATTTTTGGTAAATTTCACTGTACGTTCCGTTTTCCAATATTGAATTGATCGCTTTGTCAAGCTCTGCTTTCAATTTGCTTCCTTTCGGGAACATCAAACCGTAATATTCCGAATCAAAGTTTTCCGGATCTTTAATGGCTTTTAATTTTTTGTCAGGATTGTTTTTAATATATTCGTTGACAACGGCGTTGTCGGCCACAACAGCATCGGCGCCTCCGTTAAGCAGCTCCATGATCGCAAGAACGTTGTCTTCAAATTTTTTAACCGTTCCATCGCCGCCAAGTATTTTTTCGGCAGCGGTCTGGCCGGTTGTGCCATTTTGGACGGCAACCGTTTTTCCTTTCAGATCAAGCGCATTTTGAATATCGCTGTCTTCGGGAATTAAAATCATAAGTGTAGATTCAAAATATGGAACCGAAAAATCATATGTTTGTTTGCGGTCTTCTGTAATGGACACAGAAGAAGCTGCCAAGTCGGCTTGTTTGCCTTGAACTTCTGCAAACATTGGATCCCATCCGGTATGCTTGATGTCTACATCATATCCGGCCTCTTTCGCCACTGCGTTGATAAAATCGATATCAAAGCCGACAACTTCACCTTTGTCGATATATTCAAACGGTGCGTATGCCGCGTTTGTCACTACTTTCAATGTTTTTTTCTCATCATTGCCGGCTGCATCGTTTTTGCCGGAATTGTTCGATCCGCAAGCGGAAAGCATAAACAGCAAAGTTGCCATAGCCGCAAAGGCTATTATTTTTCTCAAATATTGATTCATGTTGTACCTCCTAAAAAAAAATATAGAAAACAAATTTTTGAAGATCCTTTCAACTTTATTCTGAAACATTATAAATGAACATGTATATTCTTTCAACAATTTGGATAATGATTCATACACATTTTTTATATGAAATGATTTACAATCCATTTTGATAATATAGTATTATAACATAATTTAACCACCGAAACTGCAGCGTGCCGATAAAAGTTTTGCATCTGATATAATGTCCTTAACAGCGTTTTGCTTTCGGGAAAAATGCTGCAAATAAGCGTTTTTTTTCCGATGTTGGAAGGAGTGAGATGATGAATATTGAAATGTTAGGTTCCGCACTGGAGAAGGTGCGCAGCCAAAATCCTCTTGTTCATAATATTACAAATGTCGTTGTCACCAATTTTACAGCAAATGGTTTGTTGGCGATTGGGGCTTCACCGGTAATGGCATATGCAAAGGAAGAAGTGGCGGATATGGCGAAAATAGCCGGCGCACTCGTCTTAAATATCGGGACGTTAACAAGTGATGTCGTGGAAGCGATGATACTTGCGGGAAAATCGGCAAACGAAAACGGCGTACCGGTCATTTTAGACCCTGTTGGCGCTGGCGCCACACCTTACCGGACAGAAGCTGCCCAACAAATATTAAAAGAGGTTCGTGTTTCCATCGTTCGCGGAAATGCGCCTGAAATTGCCAATGTTATCGGCGAAAAGCTCCAAATGAAAGGAGTGGATGCCGTTGGTTCAGCTGCCGATCCAGTTTTATTGGCTGAGAAAGCGGCAAAGCAGTTAAACGCTGTTGTCGTCATAACCGGGAAAGAAGACGTGGCGACAGATGGCCAAACGACATATCAAGTCCAGAACGGACATCCGATTTTAACAAAAGTAACGGGCACAGGCTGTCTGTTATCATCCATTATCGGCGCTTTTTCCGCAGTTGAACAAGATTTGCTCGTTGCCTCAGTGGCAAGCCTTGTCTCTTATGGTGTGGCGGCGGAAATAGCATACAGTGTGACAGAAGGCAGGGGACCGGGAAGCTTTCAAATCGAGTTTTTGAATCAATTGGAAAAAGTGACAAGCGACGACTTGAAGAAAAGGGGTTCATTTTGCCGAAAATAAGGGGCCAATGTTTTCAGCAATTTTTTTGGAAAATCTCAATACGCAGGTGATGGATTATGCCGAAAGTGACAGCAGATGAACTGCGAAAGCTTTTAAAAGTGTATTTTATTATGGGCAGTGTAAATTGCAAGAAAAATCCTCTTGATGTGCTTGAAGAAGCGATAGCGGGGGGGATTACCATCTTCCAGTACCGCGAAAAAGGAACAGGCGCATTAACGGGCGAGGACAAGCTAAAGCTCGGAAAAGAACTGCAAAAAATATGCCAAAAACATCAAATTCCTTTTATTGTAAACGATGATGTTGATCTGGCTTTGAAACTTGATGCGGATGGCGTTCATATCGGTCAGGAGGATGAATCAGCCGAAATTGTCCGCCAAAAAATTGGCGATAAAATTTTAGGAGTGTCGGCTCATACGTTTGAGGAAGCGGAAAGAGCCATTGCGCAAGGCGCAGACTATATCGGCGTCGGCCCCATTTTTTCGACGAAGACGAAAGAAGACGCCAAAAAAGCGCAAGGTCCGCAAATCATTTCCAGCATGCGCAACCAAGGCATTGCGATTCCGATCGTCGGCATCGGCGGCATCAACAGTGAAAATGCCGGACAAGTCGTTGCAAACGGAGCCGACGGCGTCGCCGTCATATCCGCCATAAGTTATGCGGACGATGTCAAGAAGAGTGCGGCAAAATTGAAACAGACTGTAGAATCATTTTTTTAGGAACAATCATTCGCAAATGGCGTGCAAAATCAAAAGAGGCGCCTTAATCCGGGCGCCTTTTGTTTATGTTTGGAGAAAACTGTGTTCAATGATGGTTGCGCTATTTTTCATACAGCGAAAGTCATCGTTGAATTGTGCGGTCTTTATCCTTTCTAAGGAACATCTGAAACGGTGTCAGCAAATGTACCTTTTGCTTAATAGGATCAAATTTGTTTTGCGGCGATGGCTTGCCGATACGCTTTTGTCGCTTCCACCATGATTTTGAGTGCATTGACAGTTTCGGTGACCGCTCTTGTTTTTAAACCACAATCAGGATTCACCCAGAACTGATGTACATCGAGTACTTTTAATGCACGGTCGATATTTTCGGTTATTTCTTGGACGGAAGGTATACGCGGGCTGTGGATGTCATAAACGCCCAAACCGATTTCCCGTTTATATTGGTACTTTTCAAAAGCATGAACAAGTTCTCCGTGGCTGCGGGACGATTCAATCGAGATAACGTCTGCATCAAGCTTATCGATCGCTTCCATCATATCTTCAAACTGGGAATAGCACATATGAGTATGAATTTGTGTTTCCGGTTTGACGGAGCTGGTGGCAAGTTTGAAAGCTTCGACGGCGTTTTCGATGTATTGATTTTGCTTCGATCTTTTTAACGGCAGCCCTTCACGGATAGCAGGTTCATCAACTTGAATCATTCCTATGCCGTTTTTCTCCAGAGCTAATACTTCTTCGCGGATGGCAAGGGCAATCTGGCGAAGAACGTCCGCATAGCTAATGTCATCACGGACAAAAGACCAGTTTAAGATGGTGACAGGTCCAGTCAGCATTCCTTTTACAGGTTTGTCCGTCAATGATTGGGCATAGACGCTTTCTTTGACGGTCATCGGCTGATCAAAGGCAACGTCGCCATAAATGATCGGCGGTCTGACGCAGCGCGAACCGTAAGATTGCACCCAGCCGTTTTTGGTAACAGCAATTCCTTTTAGTTTTTCTCCGAAATATTCCACCATATCGGTCCGTTCAAATTCCCCATGGACGAATACGTCTAAACCGAGCTGCTCTTGAATGTCAATCCATTTTTTTATTTCATTATTGATGACCGATTCATACTGCTCGTTTGTGTATTCGCCTTTCCGCCATTTTAAACGGGTTTGGCGGATTTCTTTCGTTTGCGGAAAGCTGCCGATCGTTGTTGTCGGTAGAATTGGCAAGTTCCATCTATTTTTATGCAGCTTGCGCCGAACAGAAAAGTCCACACGGTTCGTCGGGTAGGATTCAATCTTGGCGGCTGCCTCTTGCACGTTTCGGTTTGTCCGAAAATCAGAATTCATAAATTGCGTGTAATAACGGTCATCGTATCGTAAATCGCTTATACTTAATTCACCTTTTGCATATTGTGTCAGCTGATGGACTTCACTTAATTTTTCGTCTGCAAAGGAGAGAGCATTTTTTAAAATTTCCGGCAATTCGTGTTCATTTTTTACGGTAACCGGCACATGGAGCAAGCTGCAGGAAGGTTGAATGATCAATCGATCAACATCAACATGCTGAGCGAGAAAATCAATTTTGCTTGCTTTTTCTTCTAATGATGCCCTCCATATGTTGCGGCCGCTGATTAAACCGGCAGCCAATATTTTGTCTTTTGGAAACCCGAATTTTTGGATGTTTGCACTGTTGGCTCCCCCATCATGTACAAAATCAAGACCGATAGCAGCAACAGGCAATGAAACGATATGTTGATAGTGAGAAAGACTTTCAAAATAAGTTTGCAACAGTATGTTCAAAGATGGATTCGCTTCGTGAAAAGCTTCATACACTTCTTTAAACAACGGAATCAATGACTCATCAATTTCCTGAACGAGAACAGGCTCATCGATTTGCACCCACTTTGCGCCTGCTTGATGCAACTCTGTCAACAATTGAATATAAACTGGGATGAAAGCAGATAAATGCTTATAAAAATCTCGTTTTTCATATTTTTTCGCCAGCATTAAAAAAGTAATCGGCCCTAAAACAACAGGTTTTGTCTCAATATTTAGTTCGTCTTTTGCTTCATTGTAAAGCTTGAGCAGACGGTTTTCCAAAAAAGCAGGCGGCTTATTTTCCAGTTCCGGAACGATATAATGATAATTTGTATCAAACCATTTTGTCATTTCTAAAGCCTCGGCTTCTTCGGATCCCCTTGCCATTGCGAAATATGTTTTGATGGAACGGGGATCCATATGCTGGAACCTCGAAGGAATATATCCAAACATGAAAGCAGTATCGAGAACGTGGTCATAAAACGAAAAATCTCCTATGGGAATCAGCTCAATTCCGCTTTCATGCTGTTTCTTTAAGTTGGAAAGACGGATCTTTTTCAACGTTTCCAGTAAGCTGCTTTCAGAAATGTCTCCATTCCAAAATAATTCCAAAGCTTTTTTCCATTCCCGGCGTTCGCCAATTCGCGGATAGCCAAGATTTGAACTAATGGCTGCCATTACGAAAACCTCCCATTTGATTTTTGCTCAACACAATAAAAAAGCCCTCTTTACGCTAATAAAAGAGGGACTGGATATCCTAGCTCGTGTTGAGGCACCCAAATGGTTTCAACATGAACATGGCTTCTCACTCCTCCCTATGACGCGTAGGTCGTAGTGCATACAACAGGCAGGTCTCCTGACTTAGGTTCAACGCTTTTGATCTCCTTCCCATTTCTCTGGCAGAAACAGTGGCTGATGATCAAAAGCTCCCCATCACAGTGGCGCGACCGTGTTGGAATTTCACCAAACTTCCCTTTTAAGCGCATATTGCGGCTGCAATATGACGCACCTGTTGCTGGTACACATATGAAACTATAATTATCAGAATAGAGGATTTTTTTTTATTTTTCAACACCACATTTGCAATTAAAAAGAAAAATTTTTTAGGAAAGTAGATGGCTTGCGATTTCTTCCGCTTTACATGACAAAAACCCGCCAGAACATAAAGGTTTTCTGCGGGTCTTTACAGCGGTTGGGATTTTTCCGGAAAACAGTTATTTCGAGAGAAGGTTTCTTTTCACGCCTTTCTTTTTAGGATACATTTTAAATAATTGAGATTTACTGGAATAAAAATCTTGGTTTGCCGCTTTGATAAAAGAACCGGCTAAAAGGACAAAAATAAACAACAAAGGGAAACCGCCAATAATGCTAACAGTCTGCAATGTGGACAATCCGCCGAGGTACATTAAAATAAGCGGCAAAACGGAAAGAGCAAAAGCCCAAAATAAACGGTTCCATCGCAAAGGTTCATCGGCAACTTCTTTTTGGACAACAGATGCTAAAATATAAGAGCTTGAATCAAACGTTGTTGCTAAAAAGATCACGGCAAGCACAGTAAATACGGCAATCACAATGTTGCTTAACGGCAATTGTTTCAATATTCCGATAATGGCTGCTGATCCGCCATGTTCATCTAATGTAGCTGTTACATGGTATTGGCCTGTCAGTTCTAAAAATAATCCAAAGTTTCCTAAAATCCCAAAAAAGAGAATGCAGCCGAGCGTTCCATATACTACTGTTCCGAGCGTCATTTCGCGGACAGTGCGTCCTTTTGAAATTTTAGCGACGAACAAGCCGACAAATGGAGCGTACACGAGCCACCAAGCCCAATAAAATACCGTCCATGATTCCGGAAAGCCTGTTCGTTCAAACGGTCCTAAACTGTTAAAAGGTTCAGTCCATAAAGACATCCGCATGTAATGATCAAGCATGATGCCGATGCTGTTGACGGCCGTTTCCGCCAGAAAGACGGTCGGGCCGGCAAGGAAGACAAACACCAACAATAATACGGCAAGCCATAGGTTGATGTCGCTCAAAATTTTAATGCCTTTCCGCAAACCGGAGTAAGCGCTTGCTGCGAAGATCAATGTACAAATAAGCAAAACCACTGTTTGGAGTGTCATCGAAGGTTCGATGCCGGAAAGTTCATGAATTCCTTCTGTAATGAGCGGCGTCCCTAAAGCGAGTGTCGTTCCAGCTCCGCCCAGCAAACCAAACATAAACAAGACATCAATGATTTTGCCTATTGGTCCATCTGCTTTTTTGCCAATGAGAGGCCGGCACGCTTCGCTTACTTTTAACACCGGTTTTTTCTTTACATAATAGAAATAGCTGATTGGCAGGGCAGGGAGGCAATAGATGGCCCATGCCGTCGGTCCCCAATGAAAAATTCCATATGCGGCCGCCCATTCAACGGCTTCTTTTGATCTAGGTTCGATGCCAAATGGAGGTCCCGTATAGTAGTAAGCCCATTCAATCGTTCCCCAATAAAGAACACTTGATCCAATTCCAGCGCAAAAAAGCATAGCTGCCCAAGATAATGTCGGAAACTCAGCCTTTTCTAAAGGATCCCCCAGTTTGATTTTTCCGTATCGGCTAAAAGAAACATAAAGAATAAAAATCAATACTGCTGCACCCATGATTAAATACAATATTCCAAATTTTTGTGTTAAAAAGCTGCTGGCAGCTAATACAATGGCTTCGCCTTGTTCAGGGAATACTGCTAATGGAGCGGCTACAATTAACAGCAAAAGCAGCGCCCCGATAAAGGTCGGCCAATCCATAATGTTTCGATTCTTCATCAAATCCCCCTTTAAAAAAGATTACATTTTATTATATCTTTAAACAAAATTGATAGAAAGTTTAATTTTTCAGATTAATTTGTCGTAATAAGCTTTTTTATTCAATTTATTTTATTTTTTATAAGAAATCCTTATAAATGCTCTCGATTACGGCCAAATCCTTACGTTTCACATTTTGCTTGGCCGAAAAACAAAATCGATGAAATGGGCGTCTAAAAAAGTTAAACTTTGAGAAAAGAATATAAAAGAAAGGATGATGATGATGAATAAAGTGATCGAAACCATTTTAAACCATCGATCCGTTCGAAAATTTGAAGATCGGCCGCTTACGGATGAACAAATACGCTTAATTGTGGAATGTGCCCAATCGGCCTCGACTTCAAGTTACATACAAGCTTACTCAATCATTGGGGTGAAAAATCCGGAAACGAAAAAAAAACTTGCGGAACTGGCGGGGAACCAAGACTATGTGGAAAAAAGCGGCCATTTATTTGTTTTTTGCGCAGATCTGCACCGGCACGAACTAATAGGCGAAATGGAAGATAAAGACGTGACGGTATCCTTGGAAAGCACAGAAAAATTTATGGTTGCGCTTATTGATGCGGCATTGGCCGCGCAAAATGCTGCATTAGCCGCTGAGTCCATGGGGCTTGGCATTTGTTATATTGGCGGAATTCGCAACAATTTAGAGGATGTTTCGGCGCTGCTAAAAGTTCCTGATCGGGTCATCCCGCTTTTTGCCATAACGGTCGGCTATCCGGCCGTTGATACCGGAAAAAAACCCCGATTGCCTTTACATCATGTTTATCATGAGGAAGAATATGAGCAAAACGAAGAAATATATAAACAGGGGCTTCTTGAATATAATCAAATAGTATCCAAATATTATGAAAAACGTACAAATGGTGTCCGCAAAGATACTTGGACAGGGCAAATGGCTCGCGCTCTTTCAAATCCGGTGAGAATGTATATGAAACAATTTGTGGAAAGAAAAGGCTATAACTTAAAATAATATGAACAGTTTCTTGCCAAGTTGTCTCTGTTGCGGTATGGACAAATTGTTTGATGAAATAAATGGAAATCAATTTTGGGAACATGGAAACAATGAGATTATCCGTTTTTGTTAAAAATGGATAGATTTAGAAATTAGCTGATTTTCCGATCGTATAGTATGTAGAAAACAAAAAGACCGATGTGTGCGAATAGAAAAACCGGGCGTTGATGTTTTTCGCCCGGTTTTTCTTATGCGTCTATTAGCAATAGAGGCAATCATTCCTTTCGATTCACATGATTTCCTGTTTTGTGTCGGATTGATGGCGATTTTTTTACAAAATTTTAATCTTTTATTGACTGTTTATTGAATTCAAGTTTTTTTACATAAATTTGTGATAAAGTTCACTTACAACAGATGATTTTTGTTTCAAAGTGAATGGTTGACGTTTTTTGGCACATTTTTGAAAATCCTAGGGGGGATCACAATGCCGGCCAAACCAAGTTGGCTGAAGTTGGTTATGAAAGTTTTGCCATTATCCGTTTTGCTCCTGCTATCAGGATGCAGCGAACGGTTTGTCTTATTAAATCCAAAGGGGCCGGTAGCGGCTGTTCAAAAAGATTTAATCCTTTGGTCTGTTGGATTTATGCTTTTGATTATTGTCGTCATTTTTTCATTGTTTGCGATTATTTTGTGGAAATACAGGGAAAGACCTGACAATATGGATTATGAACCGCCCGAACAGCATGGGAATACAGTGCTTGAAATTGTTTGGACGGCGATTCCTGTGTTGATTGTCATTGCTTTGGCGATACCAACGGTTAAGGCGACTTTTGAGCTTGAAAAACCGCCGAAGGAATCTAGAGGAGTTGAACCAATTGTCATTCATGCGACAGCAGCCGATTGGAAATGGATTTTCAGCTATCCGGAGGAAAATATTGAAACAGTCAATTATGTCAACATTCCAAAAGATGTTCCAGTTGAATTTAAATTGACAGCTGTCGGCGGGATGAGCGCTTTATGGATTCCAGAGTTGGGCGGACAAAAATATAATATGGCTGGAATGGGAATGACTCTTTATTTGCAGGCTGATCATGTCGGTACGTTTAAAGGGCGGAATTCAAATTTTACAGGAGAAGGATTTGCCCATCAAACATTTGATGTGAACGCAATGGAAAAAGAAGATTTTTATAAATGGGTGAAAGAAACACAAGCATCAGCTCCATTGCTGACGAAAAAACAATTTAACGAAATCATCCAAGTCGGAGTTTTAAAAGATAAATTGACTTTTTCTGGAACACACTTGGCGTGGGTTGATTTTGCGAAACCAGGTGAGCATTTAGACAATATCCCTGCAAAAGAAAAGCACGGTACCATAAAATTGGAGGAAGTTGAATCTGATCATCATGATAATCGTGAACATGAAAGCCATCAGCACGAAGGACATTAATCGGAAGGAAGGAGGAACGTGCTGTGAAATGGGATGAATTTTTCGTTACCGGCGAACCCCTTATATATATGGCGGATGCAGCCATTGTATTAACAATTATTGGTATCGTTTTTGTATTAACCTATTTTAAAAAATGGAAATGGCTGTGGAAAGAGTGGCTAACGACTGTTGACCATAAAAAAATAGGGATTATGTATATTATTTCCGCCGTATTAATGCTATTCCGAGGGGGCGTAGACGCACTTTTAATGCGCGCCCAATTGACAGTGCCAAATAATACGTTTTTAGATTCACAGCATTATAATGAAATTTTCACTACACATGGAACCATTATGATTTTATTTATGGCAATGCCGTTCATATTCGGGATCATGAACATTGCAGTTCCTCTCCAAATTGGAGCTAGAGATGTGGCGTTCCCGTATTTGAATGCACTCAGCTTCTGGACGTTTTTCTTTGGCGCCTTGCTGTTCAACATTTCATTTGTGATCGGCGGCTCACCGGATGCAGGGTGGACGGCATACATGCCTCTTGCTGGAAATGAACTCAGCCCGGGGCCGGGCCAAAATTATTATTTATTAGGATTGCAAATTTCAGGGATCGGTTCATTAATCTCCGGTATTAATTTCATTGTAACGATTCTAAAAATGAGAGCTCCTGGAATGACTTTAATGCGCATGCCGATGTTTACATGGGCAACACTTATTACGTCTATATTGGTTGTTTTCGCTTTTCCGGTATTGACGGTTGCTTTAGCATTAATGACGTTGGACAGAATATTTGGCACTCACTTTTTTACGCTTTCAGGCGATGGAGTGCCAATGCATTGGGCGAACCTGTTCTGGATTTGGGGGCACCCGGAAGTGTATATTGCCATTTTGCCAGCGTTTGGGGTTTTTTCGGAAGTTGTCTCAACGTTTGCAAGAAAACGTCTTTTCGGTTATACAGCCATGGTTTGGTCCATGGTGGCGATTTCTGTATTAAGTATGCTCGTTTGGGTGCACCACTTTTTCACAATGGGTTCAGGAGCCCCGGTTAATGCATTTTTCTCTGTATCGACGATGGCGATAGCCATACCGACAGGGGTAAAAATCTTTAACTGGCTCTTCACTTTATATAAAGGTCGAATCAAATTCACATCTGCGATGCTATGGTCTTTGGCGTTTATTCCAACTTTCGTCATCGGCGGGGTTACAGGTGTGATGCTTTCGATGGCTGCGGCCGATTACCAATATCATAATACGTATTTCCTTGTAGCCCATTTCCATAATACGTTAATTTGCGGTACGGTCTTTGCTGTCTTTGCAGCGCTTCATTATTGGTATCCGAAAATGTTTGGCGTCATTTTAAATGAAAAGCTCGGCAAAATTACGTTCTGGTTTTTCGTCCTTGGCTTTAATGTATGTTTCTTGCCGCAATATGTTTTAGGATTTATGGGCATGCCAAGAAGAATTTACACATATCCGGCAGATGCCGGCTGGACGGAATTAAACGTCATTTCGACTATTGGCGCAGTTATGATGGGAATCGGCTTTATCTTCCTGTGTATTAATGTTGTGTACACGTACTTTAAAGGCGAGCGTGACCTCACGGGAGATCCTTGGGATGGCCGGACGCTGGAATGGTCTATTCCGTCGCCTGCACCGCATTACAACTTTGCCGTAACACCGCAGGTAAAAGGTCTTGACGCTTGGTGGATGATGAAGAAGGAACGGAAAGAAGGAAAAGAAGAAGAGGAGCCGGAATATAAACCAATCCATATGCCATCAAATTCGGGGCGGCCTTTCATCATGTCGATCTTCTTCTTTATAGCCGGCTTCGGTTTAGTTTTCGAATGGATGCCGGTTGCGATCATCGGATTGATCGGCGTTATCATCTGCATGATTTTGCGCTCTTTTGAATATGATGATGGATACTATGTGCCGGTCGAAGAAATTAAACAGACGGAAGCAGGGAGGGAGTAACATGTCGGAAATTGCTCCAAAACAATCGAATCTTCCACTTGAGTATTCAACGAAACAAAATCAATTAAATATTTTAGGTTTTTGGATTTTTCTCGGGGCAGAGCTTGCCCTGTTTGCCACCCTCTTTGCTACGTATCTTGTGCTCGTCTCCAGAACAGCGGGCGGACCAGGTCCCGAGGAATTGTATGAATTGAAAACAGTTTTGATTGAAACTTTTCTTCTGCTTACAAGCAGCTTCACTTGCGGTCTTGCCGTTTATGAAATGCGAAGAGGCAAGCAAGCCGGTATGATCGGCTGGCTGATTGTTACGATATTGTTGGGAATCGGTTTTTTGTACTTTGAAATAGAAGAGTTCATTTTGTATGCTGTTCATGAAGGTGCAACAATGCAAACAAGCGCGTTCCTTTCATCCTTCTTCGCTCTTGTTGGAACGCACGGGCTTCATGTTACGATCGGGATATTTTGGATTTTGATTATCATTTTGCAGGTGCTGAAAAGAGGCCTTAACGCGGATACGGCAAGAAAAGTGTTTATTTCAAGTCTATATTGGCATTTCCTTGATGTCGTTTGGATTTTCCTCTTCACACTCGTCTATTTGACAGGGATGGTGAGTTAACTTGGCACAAAACGAAAAAGGATTTCCTTGGAAGCATGTCTTCGGGTTTTTGTTGTCCATAATATTGACGTTATTGGCGGTGTGGATTACATTTTCAACCGATCTGCCGACAAATACGATTATTACATTAATTGTCGTTTTAGCATTTTGCCAAGCGTTTATTCAGCTTTTGCTGTTCATGCATATGAAAGAAGGAGAGAGCGGTTCTTGGCAGGCAACAATGATTTATTACGGGATCTATATCGCAATTGTCATTGTTGCAGGGTCTATATGGGTTATGTCCTTAGGCCATCAACATCACTATTAACATAAGCGTCCCGAAAAAAGGTTACGAAACCTCTTTTCGGGATTTTTTTGTTCAAAACAAGCAATTGAGTGTTTTCCGTTTGTAAGCTGTGCATAAGTGGATAAGTTTATCAACAAATGTGAATTATTTAATCATATATGTAGTAGGGAACAAATGTGCCAATACGAAATGTGGATAGCTAATGTGGATATGTGGATAAAATATGTGTAAAAGCTGTTTATATTAGGGGGATTTCCTGTGAATATCCGTTGATATATACAAAGAAGCTTTGCGGAAATTCTCTTCTTTTAAAAAAACAAATTTTGATACTTTGTTGTTTTTGCCCAATGAGTACGAACGAAACAGTACAAAGATAATGTGGATAAACTGTTTATATTTAACCTGATCTATAACGTTTCCAGCTATAGGAGGTAGATTTTTTTTGGAGAAGACGTATAATAAATGAGAACGTTCGATCTTCTTGCCCGCACGTGCTTTCAAGGAGGTAAAGGGATGTGAATGTTAATAAAGAAAATAATATTGTGGAATTATTGCTGAAAGAGAAGATTGTAAATGATGAGGATCGCCAAATTCTTGATATGATTGTGCCGGAAAGGCTGAATCGTTTATATGAGGTATTGAAGGAACGGACTCGTTACGTATCCATATTGTTGGAAGCGGTGGATGACGGCCATAATCAAGCGGCTGTTCTTCGTTCTGCCGAAGCTTTTGGCGTGCAGAATGTAACGGTTGTCACCGGAAGAGCGCCTTTTGCCCCTAATGAATTGGTGACGAAAAGTGCAGACAAATGGCTGACAATTGATTATCAATCAGATATTAGTGCAGCCATCAGTCAATTAAAAAAGAAAGGATATCAAATATATGTTAGCCATTTGAGTGAACAGGCTGTTCCTCTTGAAAAGCTTGATGTAAGCAGACCGACTGTCCTTGTTTTTGGAAATGAACATAGCGGTGTTTCAAAAGAGGCGGTTGACATGGCTGACAGAACGTTTGTAATTCCTATGAAAGGATTTGTGCAAAGCTTAAACATTTCCGTTGCTGCTGCCTTGTCAATTAAACATATAACGGATCTTGCAAAGGGGAGAGCTGGCGCCGAGTATTATTTAACATTGGAAGAAAAACAGGAGATCTTTCGGGATTGGATGCTTAAATCGTTAAATAACCGGTTGAGAAAAATTGTTGCTCAATACAAGTAGCTATTACTGGACCCCTTTTTTCTTCTTAGGGGTCCTAATTCTTAATCGCTGCCAGTGACTATTAAATCTTCATCAATATATGCTAAGACTGCTCCAGGAATAACCCGATCTCCCTCTTTGACGAACAGCTTGTCAATGATTCCTCCAATACCGACGCTGATTTGGACAAGAGTACCCTCATCCGTTTGAATGGTAAACAACGGTTCCCATTCATAAATCCGGTTTTTTGCTTCGGTCATAATTTTTTTTATGACACCATAAAACGGACTTGTCACAATTTCTTTATTTCCCCATGTTTTTGTCATCACGTCTTTTCTAATCATCCCATCACTCTCCTTGAACTTAAGATTTTTTGCATAGGGCATAATCCGGGACAAAAGCGAAATGGGTGTTATGAAGAGGAGATTTGGCCAAAACTTCTCATCATGAGGTGCAGGCTGGAAACAATGGTGTGTTGTAAGATGCGTTAATTAAAAATTTTTTTATATTCTAAATACTATTCTATTCCAAAACGAAATATCCTGCAAAAGAAAAATAAAATTGTAAAAAAAATGTTATAAATTAATGTAAGTGATTATTATTTAGTATAAATCTAAAAAAACGGGGATGGTTATGCATGCTTGATTATGTTCGTTATTATGTTCACCGCTTTTTTTATAAAATATTTCATTTTCAAAAAGAGCCCAACAAAACAATTGCCGTCGCACACCGGGGAGCATCTGGATATGCTCCGGAAAACACATTTGCAGCCTTTGATCTCGCTATTGACATGAAGGCGGATTATTTAGAATTGGATGTACGGATGACGAAAGACGGGTTGCTCGCCGTTATTCATGATGAAACGATTGATCGTACAACAAACGGGTCAGGTTTAGTTAAAAATTTCACATATGAAGAACTAAAACAATTTGATGCTGGAGCCTGGTTTCATCGAAAATTTTCCGGAGAAAAAATACCCCTTTTATGCGATGTCCTTAAGAAATACAGGGGGAAGATCAATTTTTTAATAGAAGTTAAAGAACCGAAAAAGCAGTTCGGCATTGTAGAGAGGTTGGCAAAAGAACTGATCGAAAAAGGGGATCAGCAACTGAATGTGGTCGTTCAATCCTTTGATACCGCTTTTTTACAGGAATTCCACAGTGTCTTGCCTTCGATTTCTCTTGGAGTGCTCATCGGATATAGACATGGCGCTATTACGGAGGAGCATTTACAGCAATATGCAGCATTTGCGACATATATCAATCCGAATAAAGCGCTTGTAACCCCTAAATTAGTTTATATGATTCATCAGAGCGGCATGAAAATTATGCCTTATACAGCTAGAGATATACACGATATTCAACATTTGATGGCCATGAATGTCGATGGAATTATTACGGATTATCCCGATTATTTGACAAATTTGCCAAAATCGCCCTCTTATAGTAAAAGAAGCAGGATTAGGTAATTTCGGCTTTTAAAATGGACACTAATTTTGGCAAATATTGAATGACGGTATAGAAAGGAGTACAATACGGTTAGTGCTTTCATAATATAATGGAGATTCGTCCTTGAGATTTGTTTCAACGATTAAGCCCGTTAGAAAGATCTGATAGATTGCAAGGAAGCTTGAAGGGGATGCCTGCTCTGAAAGGTTTCAAATTTTTGCTGAACAGGCTTCATCCATCTGTCATCACCGCTAGACACAAATGGGCCTCTTGGACATTTCAACATTCCGTATGGAACAGACAGCGATTAAATATTATGGGGGTTTCATGATGATGAAAATGTATAATGATGATAGTTTGACGCTCCATACCGATTTATACCAAATCAACATGGTCGAATCGTATTGGAGGGATGACATCCACCAAAAAAAGGCAGTTTTTGAGTTGTTTTTTAGAAGACTTCCTTTTGGGAGCGGTTACGCTGTTTTTGCCGGCCTGGAACGAATTATTGATTATATACAAAATTTCCGCTTCACAGAAGAGGACCTTGCTTATTTAAGGGAAGAGCTGAATTACAAAGAAGATTTTATCCGTTACTTGGAGAACCTTCGTTTTACCGGCACGATTCGGTCCATGAAAGAAGGAGAGCTTGTATTTGGAAATGAACCGATTTTACGTGTGGAAGCCCCTCTAGGGGAAGCGCAGCTTATTGAAACAGCTCTTTTAAATATTGTGAACTATCAAACGCTTATCGCAACAAAGGCTTCAAGAATTAAACAAATTATTGGAAATGAATCAGCGCTTGAATTTGGAACAAGAAGAGCCCATGAGATGGATGCAGCTATTTGGGGAACCCGTGCAGCTTATATTGCCGGCTTTGATGGGACAAGCAATGTCCGAGCAGGGAAGATTTTCGGAATTCCTGTTTCCGGAACCCACGCACATGCATTTGTTCAAACGTATCGTGATGAATATGTTGCATTTTGTAAATATGCAAGTACTCATAAAGACTGCGTTTTTTTGGTGGATACATATGATACGCTTCGCTCCGGTGTTCCGAATGCCATTCGGGTTGCAAAAGAATTTGGCGATAAAATTAATTTTATCGGTATTCGCCTTGACAGCGGGGATTTGGCTTATCTGTCCAAAAAAGCGAGAAAAATGCTTGATGATGCTGGTTTCCATAACGCAAAAATTATAGCTTCGAGCGATCTTGATGAACATACGATTGTCAATTTAAAAGCTGAAGGAGCGAAAATCGATGTGTGGGGAATTGGAACGAAGCTGATTACCGCCTACGACCAGCCTGCATTGGGAGCTGTGTACAAATTGGTTGCCATTGAAGGGGACGACGGCAAATTAGTCGATACAATAAAAATTTCATCAAATCCGGAAAAAGTGACAACACCAGGCTTGAAAAATGTATATCGAATTATCAACAACAAGGATAAGAGGGCTGAAGGAGATTATATTACATTACATTTTGAACAGCCGCAAAAAGAAAAGCGGCTGAAAATGTTCCATCCTGTCCATACATTTATCAAAAAATATGTAACCGATTTTACGGCAAAGGATTTGCATCACGATATTTTTGTTGATGGCGAGCTTACGTATGAATGTCCTTCATTGGAAGAAATCCGGTCATATGTAAAAGAAAATTTGGAGCTGTTATGGGATGAATATAAACGCATTTTAAATCCTGCCGAATACCCTGTTGATCTGAGCGAATTGTGCTGGGAAAATAAAATGAGAAATATTGAGGAAGTAAAGCAAAAAGTTAAAAATATGGATTATTAACATGAAAAGAGCCGAACGAACAGCCACAATGGTCGTGAGCTAATCGATTCGGCTCTATTATTTATTCGTATAATCTTAATGCGGCATGACAAGTTGGGCCGACATATTGATTTAAAGGAAAGGAATGGCGGATGGCTGCTGTAATAAACTTTTTGGCGGAATAAACGGCTTCTTTAACCGTTTTGCCATTTGCTAGTTCAGCTGTAATCGCGCTTGAATATGTGCACCCAGCACCATGTGTATAGGTTGTGTCGATTCGTTCGCCTTCTAGGATTTCAAAATCCTTTCCGTCATATAAAACATCAACAGCATATTTATGCTCAAGCTTTCCGCCGCCTTTCACCAAAACATATTTTGCACCAAGATCATGAATAATGGCAGCTGCTTCTTTCATTTGATCGACCGTTTGAATAGTACCTAACCCGCTCAATTGCCCTGCTTCAAAGAGATTTGGAGTAATAACCGTCGCGACTTTTGTCAGAGAATTGCGAATCGCTTCCGCATGGTCGGGATAAAGCACTTCATCTGCCCCTTTGCATACCATGACAGGATCGATGACCGTGTTTTTTAAATTATATTTTTTAATTGTATCTGCTGCCAGCTCGACAATTTCTGCTGTCGGGAGCATTCCGGTTTTCATGGCATCTACACCGACTCCCTCTATAATCGTTGCGAGCTGGGCCTTTATGGTATCGATTTCAATAGGGAATACTTGATGCTGCCATCCGTTATGAGGATCCATTGCTACAATTGTAGTGACCGCAGTCATTCCATAAACTCCGTATTCTTGGAACGTTTTTAAGTCCGCTTGTAAACCTGCTCCACCGCTGGAATCGGAACCTGCGATCGTCAAGGCTTTTTTCATTGTCATTTTGTTACCTCCATCCAGCTGTAAAGATTTTATAACAACATTATAGCAGTTTGTACCATAAGAATAGAAAAACATTTGCTTAAAAACAAAAAAAGGATTAAAATATAATTAACCATCGGTTAATAAATAAGAATGCAGCTAAATGCCAACACGCCAAAATCAGAGGCACGCTTGTTGTTGTTAAGAAAGGAATGGAACAATTGGCTCCTAGAAAAAAAGACACTGAATTAACGAAAGAGGCAATTATGAATGCTGCTAGAGAGCTTTTTGTCATAAAAGGATATGAACATGTTTCCATGCGGGAAATCGCCAAAGAATTGCACTGCACACATGGAGCGCTTTATTATCATTTTCAAAATAAAGCAGAGCTTTTTTATAAAATTGTGCAGACGGATTTTCAATTTTTAGACGGGCTGTTAGAAAAAGTGCTGCAAGCCTCGTATTCTTCTAAAGAAGAAGCTGTAAAAACGATCTTGTTAAAGTTTATTGAATTCGGGCTGACATATAAAAGTCATTATAAGCTGATGTTTTTAACACAAAATCTCGAGCTTGATATGCTGATGGAGCAAGAGCCGAATAAGTCATATGAACGTTTTGCGCAGGCTATTTTTCAGTTTGCTCCAGATAAAGCAAATCCAACAGTCATTTGGTGTTTGTTTCTTGCAGTAAGCGGTTTTGTAACGAAATATGTACAGACCGATGCTGAGTATAAAGATATGGAAGGACTTGCTGAACAATATGTTGCTTTTTTAATCAAAGGATTTTTAAGTTGAAAAAAGTAATAAGCACTTAAGCTTATTTACTTTTTTGCATATTATTGACCAATGGTTAATTTTAAGATCGGAGGTAAAAAGGATGAGAAAAGCGGTTATTTTAGGTGCATCAGGCGGAATGGGCTACAATTTAGTTCATGAATTGCTGAATAGAGAGAATATTGAGGTTGTCGCCGTAGCCCGCAATACAGAAAAAATGAAAAAAATGTTTCACCGTTTGAACGATCGCGTCAGCATTGTCGCTGGAGATGCCCTCCATCGATCCAGCATCTTGCAAGCATGCGAAGGTGCGGAATGGATTTTCCATGCCATTAACATACCGTATCCGCAGTGGGAGAGAGATCTATTGATCATCATGGAAAATGTGCTGGCGGCAGCAAAAAAAGAAAAAGCTAAGCTTGTTGTCGTTGATAATATTTATGCATATGGACGGTCAAATGGAAAAACAATGTCCGAGACTGATCCGAAAAATCCTCATACTAAAAAAGGAAAAATACGATTGCGGCTTGCTGAAATGGTGGAAAAGAGCGGAGTAGACTACTTGATCGCTCACTTCCCCGATTTTTACGGTCCATGTGGGGAAAAAACATTGTTGCATCATACGTTAAAAAAAGTTGTCCAAAATAAACGATCTCAATTTATCGGGGATTTAAATATACCGAGGGAATATATTTTTTTGCCGGACGGTGCCAAAGCTTTAGTTGAGCTTGCATTAAGGGACGATACCTATCATGAGCACTGGAATATACCGGGGGCGGGAGTTATTTCCGGACGGGAAATTATTCAAATCTTGAGGGAAAAGCTTCAATATGAAAAGAAAGTAAGTGTTGTCACGAAATCGATGATTTATTTTTTAGGGTTATTCAGCCCGATGATGAAGGAAATGGTTGAAATGATGTACTTAGTCGAAGCGCCTGTCGTATTATCGGGTGAAAAATTTGAAAAATGAATCGGGCCGCTGCCAAAAACTCCTTACGAACAAGGCATCATCGCAACTGTTGATTTTATGAAACATCAAGAAGAAGCGTGATCACTCCCGATGTTGCAACTGGCTTCGCATGGAACGGAGAGACTAAATGCTCAATACTTTCCCGATTTCGTCTAATTCAGCAAACCTTTTGAGTGGAACGGAGTAATTCAGCTGCTTGCTCCGTCTCCGCCCCATGGTTTATTGTTTAGCAAAAGCTCCCTGCGGTGAATACATATTTTCGGGTGATTTCGTTAACTGTTCCCTTGCAAACAGCACTCTTCCATTCCGAATAGTGACAGGAACCCCTTGTTCAGTATAATATCCGTGCTCTTTTGCAATAACGTCAAAGCTTTTATTGGATTTTAGAATAATGACTGGCGTATGCAGCTCAACTTTTTCAAAGAGCCAGCGAATTTCGGCGTTATGCATGCGGACACATCCGCTGCTTGCATACGTTCCAATCGATCTTGGATTATTATTGCCGTGAATGGCAAAATTGTTTCCATAATATCCTAAAGCATCAAGACCAAGCCAGCGATCACCCAATGGATTTCTCGGGTCTCCTCCTGGAATCTTTTCTTTAAAATAAGGGCGGTTTTTAATTTTTGTGACAATGGGGAAAATGCCTTCTGGAGTTAGCTGAGCATATTTTCCTGTTGCGACATGAAATACTCTTTGAAGAATTCCGTCTTCAAAAAATGCCAGTTTATTTACGCTCTTGTTTATTATGATCAGCTGACCATCAATCTTTTGTTCAGCTGCAACTGGTGATGAAAGAATAAAAAAGAAACAAGAAATAAATGCGATACCTATATAGATTTTCTTTATGCTCATATGTTTTTAAACCTGTCCTTTCTGTTCATTCTCTTTATAAAATTATGTGCTTATGCAAAGAACTATTCAAAAAAAGCTGCAATTACGAAAAAATTTGTAATCAAAAAGAAACATAAATAATTTTTTTGTGAACTTGAATAAAGGAGTAAGCAAAAAAATTATTTCCGTCGTGTGTATCGACATCAAGCTAGAAACCTCTTCTAGCAAATGATTGGGATGAGGTGTGCCTCAGGATCATGACCCTCGCCTAAAATGCCTTCCTTATGGGCGTCTGCCACATTAAAGCATCGAGAGGGGCAGCATATTTGATGTCGTAGGCCTTGTCCGTCTGTTTCAGCATTTTTTCAATGACGAGCTTTGTCTCATTTGGCTATTCGGTAATAGTTAAAAATGAATGGATATTCCGTTTACCTGCGAGTTTCTAACAGACGAAAATCAATAGAATCGTCAGAACATTTGCGTTATCTTGGAGCATTACGGCTTGTTTAAACGTGATAAAAATGCATCAAATGTTTTTCGTACATTTAGGGCACCAAGCTTCTCACTTTATAATGGGAACGGCAAAAAAGTTGATATTTCAGTCTTTACTGCGATTTTTGCCCTCTTGCTTCTGTCGAAAGCCTTAATGTTTCATGTGGAACATTTTGCAAAATATTAGCGACAGCTGTCACCCTTTGACAAAAAAAGCCGAATCATCATAACATTAAAAATAGTGATAGATCAGTAGAAGCTAAGAGGGTGGCAAACGTTGAAGCAGATTTTAAAAAATGATTGGTGGGGACTGTTGAAAGAAGAGTTTGAAAAGCCATACTACAAAGAGCTGCGGGAATTTTTGAAGCAGGAATATGCCCATCATACGATTTATCCGGATATGTACGACATTTTTAATGCTTTGCATTACACGCCTTATGAAGAAGTAAAGGTTGTCATTTTAGGCCAAGATCCGTATCATGGACCAAATCAAGCACATGGATTAAGCTTTTCCGTAAAGCCGGGGATTGCTCAGCCGCCGTCTCTGAAAAATATTTTCATCGAGCTTGAGAACGATCTCGGCTGCAAGCCTCCAAACCACGGTCATCTTGTCAAATGGGCGAAGCAAGGTGTTCTATTATTGAACACTGTGCTGACGGTAAGGCAGGGACTAGCCAATTCTCATAAAGGAAAAGGATGGGAACAATTTACCGATCGAGTGATTAGCTGTTTAAACGAGCGAGAGCGTCCAGTCGTCTTTATTTTATGGGGAAGGCATGCACAGGCGAAAAAAGAAATGATTAACATGAATAAGCATTTTGTCATTGAGTCGCCGCATCCATCGCCATTTTCGGCAAACAGAGGCTTTTTTGGCAGCAGGCCTTTTTCTAAAGCAAATCAATTTTTAAAGTCCATCGGATCAGAAGAAATTGACTGGTGCATCAGCGATAATGACATTTAATTGCTGCCTGCCGTTTGCGTGATAAGTGGAAACATGAAAAAGGGACTATCCAAAAATAAAACGGATGAAGAAACATCATAAAGTTTTTCTTCATCCGTCTTTTTTTTTGGAGATTCTGTTGAAAGTGAATGATTTTCCGGACGCTTTCAATAGATTGTGTTCCATGGCCACAATTCCAACTCCGTTTGGACTTTCGAAAGCCCTCGAAAAGAAAATCTGCGGAACGACCGATTGCCTTAATATGACGGGGCGCACTTTCTGCCTCGGTTTTTCTTCAAGAATAGATTTGTGCACCCTCGTCATTGCATTGGAATCTGTCATATTTGCGCATGAAAGGATTTTTTAGGAAATATTGAAGCAATATAGACTTGTAAAACGTCTTTCAAATAGAAAGGAGGTTCGAAGCAAATGACCAATATCTCAAGACTACAAAAGCATCGCTTTGTTCTTTGCGGAGTAGAGGATTTGACAAAGTACGATCATTCCTAACAATTTTATTTATTACAAGGAGGAAAAATATGTTAAAAAAAGGTATCTTAATCTTAAACAGCAATACTATTAACAACATTCGTAGGATTTGAAGGTAATAAAACAAGTGCTGCGACAAATGAATCAACTACTGTATTACCAACTGAAAATGATTATGATGCTTTAAATAATGAGAAAAAAGAGTTAGTTCTCGACTATAATAGTTTTGCTAAAAATTATCAATTAGATAGACCAGGTTCTATTACAGTAACTGACCCAGTTAGACTTAGCGGCGTTCAAACAAACTCTGTTCCTAGCTATGCAGTTAAAAAAGCTTTAAAATGGGCGATTAGTAACACTACTACCATAACTAATTTTGTAGGTAAAACTTTAGGGAAAGACGCAACTGTTAAAGTAGGAAATTTAATGCATACTTACGTTAAACCTGCTTTAAGAAAATTAGAAAGTGTGGAAAATTTAACCTATGGTAAGATAGAAGATGCTGTTTATCAAGCATTAAAAAAACCTCTAGGAAAAACCACAGCTAGAATTGTAGCCTCCGTAATTAGAGAAGCTATTGAATTTTTGGCTCCAGTGTAAGACACATAGGTAGGGAGGGGAAGTATGAATGAAAGAATTAGAGGATAGAATTAAACATATTGAAGAAGAAATTGAACAAATTAACAGACTTGATAAAGAAACATATCAATTAACACAAAAACTGGGTAAAGTAATGAAACTATTGGTTGAACTTGTTGAAACAAACAAACATATTGATAAAAATGATATAGACTATGTTCTTTTAAAATTAAATATTGATGCAACTAAGTATCATAAATTAACCTTATTAGTCAGTAAAACAGAAAGAATGTATAGAAAAACTGGTGAATTTCCAAATCTTCAGGAGTTTCATCAGTATGTCATTGAAACACTTTCTCTCACTGATGAAGACAAACAAAGTTTTCCAATTGAAGTTACTGAAAACCTATTAAAAAAATTTGCAAAAGATGAAGATAACCTTTTTCCAGTATGCAAAAAGATTCTTTCAACAAAATAATAAAAGAGCACACTCGTCCGAGTCGAATTCTGGTTAACTAAAACTGATTTCCGAGCAATAATTAAAGGTGAATTTCAAATGGAGCGACATACTTATGTTCTTTGTTTGGTGGAATTGGTGGAGCAGTTGCAGGAGCTATCGTAGGGGGCTATTTTATCTGAATATGTAACTGGCGTCCCAGTATAGAAAGTATAAATATAGTAAATATTCTATAATCTTGCCCCAATTGGGGGAGAAATGATTATTATGAAACAAGCCGTTTTTTCCGCAGTTTTTGCGGGATTAGTTGTTTTAGTAGGTGAGTATATTTCACAAATAGTTTCATCAAGTTATCAAAATACCATTTGATGATTGGCATCCCATTTATTTGTAAACTGTTTGAAAAATAAGCAACATATCATATTTTAGACTTTCTGATAAAGTCGCTAAATGAAGTAAGTGGAGAAAACAGCTCGTTTTTCTTCATTGGCTTTTGTATTTTTGAAAGTAGCTGGCGAATACCAGCAATTTTTAACATGTTGGAGATAAAGCTATAACCCCAAACTCAACATGTACCTTGTCGAGCCCCTGAAAAGAAAATCTGCGGAACGACCGATTGCCTTTAATATGACGGGGCGCACTTTCTGCCTCGGTTTTTCTTCAAGAATAGATTTGTGCACCCTCGTCGGACAAAAGGCTCTTTTTTCGGATACGATGCTATGAAGAAGCCGCTTGGAGCCACAGCTATAAGAATTGGAGCTAAAGCCATTGTAGAAGTGATTCTGATCTTTCGTCCAGTTGAAAGAAAAGAACAGGAGGAGATCGAGTATGGATGATAGAAATAGCTCGGAATGATTGAAATTTTTTAGAATCAGGTAGAAAGGTTAGATAAAGAAATTTATAACTTAAATTATTAGGTAGAGCTTTTAAAAATCTATTAATAAAGATTATTGGTAATCAAAAGATATCTCCTGACTTATTATTAATATTGATTACGTTGCTCTGAAAAAAGATTTAAATGGTGAGGAGCGGGCAGAGATCGCATTTTTCCTTCTCAAAATTCAAAAAGAGTATATGCAAGAAGGTAAAGTGCCTAGTCTAGAAGAATTTCATTCCAGATTGATTGAGGTATTAGGCGTTACCCAAAATGAAAAAGCAGAATATCCAATTCAAATCTCAAAACAACTGCTTCAAAAATATGAGCAAATAGGCGAATTCCCAGTTGCAAAAGAGATTTTATCTAAATGAGAGGTGCTTTACCATCGCCTCTCACTTTTTGCGTTTCTTTAAGCAAATTCTCGTCTTTGTCTGATTGCAATATTATGTACTTTATTTTGCAGCACACAGTTCTTTCTTAATTGTTCGTTTGACGCTTGCATTTTTACTAGAAAGTATGTTTTTTTGTCAAAACAAATAGAGGCCCAAAAAGCCAACTTTCAATGACTTTTGGGCCAGCTCCATTATTTCAATGCTTGCTGCAAAAACTCAGGAAGCTTAAAGCACCCTTCGAGAATAGCTTGATTTACATATTTTGTATCTTTCGAAAAATTGTCCGACTTTACATCTTCATATTTTTTCGATCCGATTGTAAAGCTCCATAGTCCTCCCGGATATGTAGGAACAACAGCTGTGTATAGTTTTGTAATCGGGAATAAAGATTGAATATGGCTATAAGACCGTTTTAAAACATCCAAGTGGAAAACAGGCGATTGACTTTGGCATACCATGAGGCCATCGTCTTTTAACGCTTTATATAGGTTGGTATAAAAATCTTTTGAAAACAGCTGTTCTGCCGGTCCAATCGGGTCAGAAGAGTCAACAATGATCACATCGTATTCATTTTGTTTGTTTTCTACATATTTCACGCCGTCAATAAATAAGAAATTTACGCGCGGATCGCTTAAGTTTCCTGACACTTCAGGCAGATGCTCCTTGCATGCGGAAACGACAAGCTCGTCAATTTCCACCATATCGATTTCCTTCACTGAATCATATTTGCACACTTCTCTGGCAACACCGCAGTCTCCGCCGCCGATGATCAGCACTTTTTCCGGATTTGGGTGGAGATTGAGCGGGACATGGGAAATCATTTCATTATATATATGCCCATCAATAGAAGTGGTTTGCACAACTCCATCTAGCACTAGCATGCGGCCAAAATCATATGAATCCAATACCATAACATGTTGAAAAGGGGATTGCTTTGAAAAAAGCACTTCTTTGATTCTATAGCTGATTTTTAAATTTTCTCTTTCATCTTCTGTTAACCATAAATCGCCGTTTATTGTTTGCAAATATTGATTGTCCATCTGCAGGCCCTCCTTGTGCTCAAAAATTCCTTACTTATTGTAACAAGTTTGTTATGAAAAGTGAATGAAGCAGACAAGTTTGTCAATAAGGAAAAAATCAAATATGATAAAAAAAGCAAGATCATTATCTTTCAATAAGGAGCGATAGGAGTTGAATATACCGGTCTCAAGCATAATAGGAAAAATGGAGGAGGAACTGAAAAAGGCAAAGGCAGCAGGAACACCTCATGATCTAAAAGCCCGGCTTCTTGTCATCCGTTCTTTATGTGATGTTATTTTGGATCAACAAGAGGAAAATTATGATTTTTCAGCTAGTCAAGAGCCAAAAAGCGAAAGTGAAATAACTCCATTAGAGCTGGAAAAAATGATCGGAAATGCAAACAGCAAAACGCTGACAATGAAAGAACGTTTGTTGGTCGAAGACGATGCAAATGGAGAATCTATTTTTGATTTCTAACAAAATCTTGTCATCTGTAAAATCTTCATTTAAAAAAAACGGACGATAAGGTAAGATGAAGGGAAAAAGGGGTGAAGATGATGAAAATATTTTTCATTCTTGGAGCCGTCGGTGCTTTTTTGTCTGTAGCTTTAGGAGCATTCGGCGCCCATGGTTTGGAAGGGAAAATTCCGCAAAAATATTTGGAGACATGGCAAACAGGTGTACAATATCAAATGTTCCATTCGATAGGCCTTTTTGTCACGGCTCTGTTTTTGCAGCAGCATCCGCAGGCAGGCTATGCAAATTGGGCCGGGTGGCTGATGCTCATCGGTATTCTCCTGTTTTCCGGAAGCCTGTATATATTAAGTGTGACGCAGATCAAAGTGTTAGGTGCAATTACGCCGCTTGGAGGCATTTCATTTTTAATTGCATGGGTTCTTCTTGCTGTTGCTGCAGTTAAATATATGTAAATATAAACGTCTGTCTACTATATCGGGACAGGCGTTTTTTTGTGCAAAGAAATGAAAGGGTGACCTTCTTAACCGATTCAAAGGTCATAGCCAGAGCTTCATCCAAAAATGTGTCCCGTTCATTTTGGCTCCTAGCTTCCTAATGATAGAAGATTCAGTGTGAATGCAATGTTTTTTGTTCAACATACTGTCAAAAAGTACTATGGAAAATGTGATTTTTTTCACAGATTGACTAACGTAAGCTAAACTACAATTTTTTTAAAAGAAGAAAAGGTGGTGTTATGGGTGGCAAAAGAATTCATCTCCGATAAAAAAGAGCAGGAAATTGCTCAAAAGAAAGAATATTCGTTATTTGGCACTTTTTTATCTGTTCTTATGCTGGCTCTTTTTTTAATACTTTCTTGGTTTGGAGTTTACTACTTATTTATTCAACGATTATAAAGGAGGGGGATCATCTTGCATTTGCACAAACTTGAAAAGGTTTGGCTATTAATAGGTATAGGTACGCTTGTGATGTTTTTAACAATCGTGGGCATCAGTGCATTTGCACAAGGTCATCATCCGCCGAGTGATCTGACCACATTGGATCCGCAAAAAGTCGATACGACAGAGCCGTTTAATCAACCAGGCTTAAAGAAAATTGGAGACAACGAATACGAACTTGTTATAGTTTCTCAAGCTTTTGCCTTTATGCCGAATGACATAAAAATACCGGAGGGAGCAAAAGTTCATATTATCGTGACAAGCAAAGATGTTGTTCATGGCCTTGAAATCGTTGGCACAAATGTCAACATGATGGTGACCCCGGGACATGTGAATTCGCTTACACATACATTCCATAAACCCGGCAGCTATTTAATAATTTGCAACGAATATTGCGGTACTGGGCACCAAATGATGAGCACGAAAATTGAGGTGACAAAAGCATGAAAAATACAGCGCTTCACCCAAACGATGGAAAGCTGGCGCTCGCCCATATTGCAGTTGGTTATATTGCATTGTTTTTAGGAGCGATTGCCGGGTTATTGCAGGCTTTTGTTAGAAGCGGAACGCTTGAGCTTCCGGCAGGGATCGGGTATTATCAGCTTTTGACTGCTCATGGCGTTTTGTTGGCACTTGTTTTTACAACATTTTTTATCATTGGTTTTTTATATGCTTCCATGAGTCGGACGACAGGTGATTTAACTCCGTTTGCCAAAAAGGCGGGTTGGATCGGCTTTTGGCTTATGACGATTGGAACAGCGATTACAACGGTTATGATCTTATTAAATAAAGCGACCGTTCTATACACTTTTTATGCACCACTTAAAGCATCGCCATGGTTTTATATCGGTCTGACGCTTGTTGTAGTCGGCAGCTGGGTAAGCGGAGCTGGCATGTTTAGCCAATACGCTGTCTGGAAAAAGAAAAATGAAGGAAAACCGTCTCCTCTATTAAGCTTTATGGCAGTTGCCACAATGATTTTATGGATCATAGCAACATTGGGCGTAGCAGTAACGGTATTATTCCAGTTTATTCCTTGGTCCTTCGGGTTAGTCGATAAAATCAATGTGCTGTTAAGCAGAACACTTTTTTGGTATTTTGGCCATCCATTAGTGTATTTCTGGTTATTGCCTGCCTATATGTGCTGGTACGTCATCATTCCAAAAATAATAGGCGGGAAAATTTTCAGCGATTCGCTTGCAAGACTGGCGTTTGTACTGTTTGTTCTTTTTTCCATCCCAGTCGGCTTCCATCATCAAATACTAGAGTCTGGGATCACTCCGTTTTGGAAGTTTTTGCAAATTGTGTTGACGTTTATGGTCATTGTTCCATCTTTAATGACAGCTTTCGCTTTGTTTGCAACATTTGAAATAAGCGGAAGAGAAAAAGGGGCCAGCGGACTGTTTGGCTGGGTGAAAAAACTTCCGTGGACAGATGTTCGCTTTTTTGCACCGTTTATGGGAATGCTCGTTTTTATTCCTGGCGGAGCAGGCGGAATCATTAATGCAAGTAACCAAATGAACCAAGTCGTTCATAACACTTTATGGGTAACAGGACATTTCCATTTAACAGTGGCCACCACTGTAGCGTTGACGTTTTTTGGTATTTCCTATTGGTTGGTTCCTCATTTAACAGGCAGAACGTTAACACCGCGATTAAATAAATTAGGGATCATTCAAACCGTTTTCTGGTGCATCGGTATGTTCCTAATGTCAGGAGCCATGCATACAGTTGGTTTGTTTGGAGCTCCTCGGCGGACCGCTTATACAACATATGGAGACCATCCGCAGGCGTTGGAATGGATGTCTTATCAAACTATCATGGCGGTTGGCGGAGCCATCTTATTCGTTGCCATTTTGATGATTCTTTATATTGTTATAAATTTGGCAGTGGCTGCTCCAAAAGGAACGGAAGAATTTCCAGTTGGTGAAGTTCATGAAGATGCGGAAAAAACACCATTGCTTCTAGAAAATTGGAAAATTTGGATCGGTCTGTCTGTTGTGCTAATTGTAATCGCTTATACAGTACCGGTCATCGATATCATTGAAAATGCACCAAGTTCACCGGGATTTAAATTCTGGTAGAAGAAACTGGGCGTTGAATTTTCACGCCCGGTTTTTTTTATGTGCGCCCGGCATGGGTGTAATCTCTAGGGTGAAAGTCCCGAGCCACGAAGGCAGAAGTAGTGGTTAGCCTAACGCAAGGGTGTCCGTGGTGACGCGGAATCTGAAGGAAGCTGGAGGCAAAACACCGGTCCGAGGAACACGAACCTCATATAAGGCTAGGTATGATTGAGTGAGTTTGCAAAACAAAACAAAGCTCTTTCTGTCGAAGGTCATATCGAGTAAATGAGGCGGATAGATGGTGTGAAAGTGCATGTACTTACCCGGGGAGGTCTGGTGGATATGTGAAGTACGCTTCATAACCTACTTAGTGATAAGTAGCTGAACCGTCAGAAGTCAGCAGAGGTCATAGTATTAGTTGGTCTAGAACAACTAAGAAGGACCGAACAATTAAGAGAGAATAGCCCTTGGCATTCAGTGAGTCATGATGAACACAGAAAACGTAGTACCTCACTTGAGGGAGGAAGCGGTGAATCCCGTGGGAGACCTCTTGGAGGGTGGAGTGACCACTGGCATAAAGAGAACAGCTATTCACGGAAGTTATGAAAACTTGCGTCAATTATCTTAATTGAACCGCCGTATACGGAACCGTATGTACGGTGGTGTGAGAGGACGGGAGTTAATCGCTCCCTCCTACTCGATTATTGCTATGGATGCGGAAAATGCCCTAGATGAAATGGGGGAGGTAATCGGAGCTTTTTTCAGAATCTCGATTATACGTTTTAAGTCGAAGGGAAAATAAAAAAGCTTAATTGGTCGTTTTTGAAAGTTTTCTAGTTAAGATCAAAATGAAAATAAAAGCTCATAGAAAAGCTGAACAACCTTGCTTCATTAAAGAAGCAAGGATGCTTAGACTTTTGTCTATTTGACAAGAACTAGACAAGAGGGCAGGGTATTGATCAAGAAATTGTAAGCGTCTTGCAGCATTCCTACCGGCCTCTCTCTGTCTAGCGTTTTTCTTATCTTGGTGGATAAGAAGCGAGACTTTGAGGGGATGTATATACGATTTCCTCATCGAAAGTGACGTAATTCAAAAAAACCATCAGCAATAAATATCGCCTTCCTGTTTGCGGGTCGCTTAAAATGAGATGATCTCTTCCGGCAGCTTCAATGACGCCGCGAAATACTTTCGCCGGCCATTCAGGATTGTTTTCAAAGGTCATGTATACGGTGGCCAATTTCCCTTTATTTAAGCGCAAAATGTTTTCGACATAGGATTCTTCAAGCGGAAGCATTCCGGGTACAGCTTGACCGCTGGTGCCGCTTGGTTGAGCTGAGGGAGGGGCGCCGATAACAGACCCGCTGGGCGCGTAAAATCCGTACGGATAGGTTGGCTGTACAGGAGTAACTGCAGGAACTGGATACCCCTGCTGCTGCCGTTGGTTCTGTTTTTTGTTGCTCATGTTCAACCTCCTAAAATCTGTATACGCTTGGGCAAGCAGATTGTGCAGGAAAATAAAAACAATGGGATTTATATCGTCCTGAGTTATATTGGTTATACCATGTAGCAGGGCAATCGCCATATGGCTTAAAAAACCACAAAGCAGTTTCTGCAGGACTGTAGCGGTTTCCTTTCAAAACTTTTCTTGCTAAGTCTATTTCATTTTGCCTTGCAGCCTGATAAAAATATCCTTTCTGTGTGGCTTCGAAGCCTCCGGGGCTTTGAAACACCATACTGCGAACGGTGCGTATATCCTTAAAGTCTAAACAATCTGCAAGGACACGGTTGACACCGACATTGCCTACAAGAAGCATGCCTAAATCTCCGTCTCCTTCTGCTTCAGCTCTCATCAATCTGGCCAATAGCTTTACATCTTCTTCAGTATGTGGGAATTACAGCCATTTTTTCACCTGCCTTTTTCTTTAAAAAGACATTGCCTAAATAGTAATCTTTCATTCCAATGTATGACGATGAAACCTTTTTTATGACATTCGGAAAAATTCCCATTCCGACATCTTTGTTCTGTATAAAAGAAAAAAAGAAGCTTATAAAGTATGAGGGGCTGTCTAATAAGTCGATTTTCCGGCTTATAGACGCCCCTTTAATGTTTTAGAAACACTGATATATCAATGCTTATGATGTTTTATTTTCAGTGGATTTTGACTGGACAGCCCCATATTTTGAGAAGTGGCATATATGTATTCATCCATGGCGCTTGGCATGGTGCATGGTGTTGGGAAAAGTCACCCTCTCGCCCATTCTTTCCATTGAAATTTTTCTTCAAATCTCCCCGTACTTTTATTTTGTTGCACGTAAGAAAGAGATAAATCGTGATTTGTTACACTTCCTGCACAACATGACCTTTTTCCGTACACATTAAGCATGTCAGCTAGGATTTCTTACTCACTATGGGCGCCCTTCAGCAGAAAAAACCAGTACTGAAAGCAGTACTGGTTTATACATGTAAAAATGCTGCAATTTTTTCAGGATGCAAAATGTTGCCGACAAAGAAAGAGCCAAATTCGCCGTATCTGGCGCTTACTTCATCAAAACGCATTTCATATACGAGCTTTTTAAACTGCAAAACATCATCAGAGAAGAGCGTGACGCCCCATTCCCAGTCATCAAATCCGACAGAACCGGTAATAATTTGTTTTACTTTATCTCCGTACTTGCGGCCGATAAGTCCGTGGCTTCTCATGAGGCTCCGGCGCTCTTCCATCGGCAGCATATACCAATTGTCATTGCCTTGACGGCGTTTATCCATCGGATAGAAGCAAACATATTTTGATTTCGGCAAAATAGGATATAGTCTAGATCGGATATATGGATTTTGATACGGATCTTCATCATTTCCGCCGCCTACGTAGCTGCTCAATTCCACAACGGAAACATATGAATAGGCAGGGCTTGTATATTCAGCCAGTTTTGTTTTATTAAATTCCGTTTCAATTTCATTCAATTCTTCCATCGTTGGCCGGAGAATCATGATCATCAAATCTGCTTTTTGTCCAACGATCGTATATAAAGCGTGGCTGCCTTGTTGGTCTTTTTCCACTGCACTCCATTTTTCTAACAAATTCAGAAATTCATGAATAGCTTCCTGGCGTTCATCGCTAGATAAAGTTTTCCAAGCGCTCCAATCGATCGAGCGGAAATCGTGCAAACAATACCAACCATCGAGCGTTTCAACGGCTTCATTTGAACGAACTTCTTCACTCATTTTCGTCACCTCTCATATTGGCTATGTACAAGTTTACTATACCACAGTTTAGGGGAGAATATCCGGGTAAAACAGTATGACAATTATGTGACAGAAAAAAGTGCTGTTGAAAGCGCTATGATGAAATTTTTCATTTTAAATTTAAGAGCAGGTGGGGTATGCTAAAAGTGAATGGAACAATTCATGTTAAAAGAATGTTTTAAGATTAAGGAGGCTGACTTTGTTTTGGCAGACATTTTTGCAGCATTGAAAAATAAAATATCGGGAAAAAATATTAAAATTGTTTTTCCTGAAGGATTGGATGAGCGAATTTTAACAGCAGTTTCCCGATTAACAGAGGAAAATTTGTTACAGCCCATTTTAATTGGGGATGAAACAGAAATTGAAGAAAAAGCAAAGAGTTTAAATATTTCTGTTGCAGGTGCAAAAATATATAATCCTGCCAATTACAGTGGAATAGAAGAGCTTGTTCAAAGCTTTGTTGAACGCCGTAATGGAAAGGTGACAGAAGAAGAAGCACGGAAGCTTCTTTTGGATGAAAATTATTTTGGCACGATGCTTGTTTATAAAGGGGAAGCGGACGGGCTTGTGAGCGGTGCGGCACATTCAACCGCAGATACAGTGCGGCCGGCTCTTCAAATCATTAAAACGAAACAAAACGTGAAAAAAACATCAGGCGTATTCGTCATGGTTCGTGGTGAGGAAAAATATATATTTGCTGATTGCGCGATCAACATCGCTCCAACCAGTCAGGAGTTAGCAGAGATCGCTATTGAAAGCGCGAAAACGGCAAAAATGTTTGATATCGACCCTCGCGTTGCTATGCTCAGCTTCTCGACAAAAGGTTCAGCAACATCCCAGGAAACAGAAAAAGTGGCAAAAGCAGTTGAATTGGCAAAAGAAATGGCTCCGGACTTAATATTGGACGGAGAGTTTCAATTTGATGCAGCTTTCGTGCCGTCTGTTGCGGAAAAGAAAGCGCCGGGATCTGTAATTAAAGGCGATGCCAATGTATTTATATTCCCGAGCCTTGAAGCTGGAAACATCGGCTATAAAATTGCACAGAGACTTGGAAACTTTGAAGCGATCGGACCGATTCTCCAAGGATTGAATGCTCCAGTGAACGATCTATCTCGCGGCTGCAACGCTGAAGATGTATATAAATTAGCGATAATCACAGCCCTTCAGGCGCTTGCATAAACAAAAAGCAGGGAATTTTCCATCAAAAATTCCCTGCTTTTCACATTTTTTGCTGAATCAACAACACCTTCCGCTTCTAAACAGAAAGGCTTTGCTTTAATTCATCGCTTGAGCGCTCCCACATGCCTTCATCATGGTTTCGAAGAAAATCGGAAAGAACTTTTTTCGAGCTTTCATCCATGTGGTCGACAATGATGTTCCGTTTTAGCGATTTATCCATGCGGTTTACGTGTTCAGGCAATGATTTATAACCTCGTCTTGCCTCGCGATCAACAGTCATATAACAGGCAGCAACCCCGGCATAATATGGCCCATCTTCTTTTCTGTCAATTGTTACCCATACAAGCCAATACGGTTTTCCGTTCGGAACGTCTTCTTTCACATGAGTAAATTTAATGCCGCGTTCTACCTGGCTTCTTGCATGCATTGCGCCGATATCTACAAATGCCGTTTTTTCCTCGATGTCAATGAAGACAGGGGAAACATTTTCCAGGCTAAGGGTGCCTGCTCCAAAGCCGCGATGGCCGTCAGTTGGATCGTTTTTAATAATTTGGAACTCGACCTTTTTCTTTTTTTCTGTCATGTAAACATCCCTCCTTTAAAAGAACGGTTGTAAAACGAAATGAAAAAGAGTGATAACGGCTCGGCTTCCCCAATTAAATATCGGATGAATAATATATTGATCCAAAGGGGTGATAACAATAATTAAAAAAATAAGCACTCCGTAATTTTCATATTGAGTAAGCTTGGCGCGGATGTCCGGCGGGGCTAAATCTTCAATGATGCGATAACCGTCAAGCGGCGGAAACGGCAATAAATTAAAGATAAACAACATAATATTTAATGATATAAGAATATTAAAAAATTGTTCAACCATTCTGGCTCCATCATAAGATAAGCCAGCAAATAATCCAAACGAAAAGAGAAAGTTCAGCAGCAAAAAAGCGAGAAAGGCAATGAATAAATTGCTCAATGGACCAGCTACAGATACTAATACCCCGGATAAGCGGGGATTTTTAAAATAGAAACGATTCACCGGAACGGGTTTTGCCCAACCAAACCCTGCCAAAAATATTAAAAGAGTACCGATCGGATCTAAATGGGAGATCGGATTAAGGGTCAGCCTCCCTTGATTTTTCGCTGTCGGATCTCCGAACTTATAGGCAACAAATGCATGTGAAAATTCATGGATAGTGAAGCCGACGATCAAAGCAATAATGACAAACGGTATAACTTCTAAATCGTAATATAAAAACGGCAAAAATGCGCCCTCCTATTCTAACGATTTCCTTTGCTTACAGTATACTATAAAAAGGTTGAAATACATAAAAAGGATTTTCTTCATTTTTTTAGGGGAAAATTCAGCTGATTTTTGCACTGAATTTGTGATCTTGCAATCGTTGAATAAATTGATAAGCTTCCTCCACTTCCTCATCCGTATAACGCTGCTTTTTTTTGAGCGTGAATACTTTTTCCTTCACTTCTTCCTTGTCCAAATGATCAAAATATAAAATGGTTGATACAAGTTCTAAAAAACGTGCTGATTGGGCGTTTAATTCATTTATGCAATTCTGCAGTTCGGGCATGTCCAAATCGTAATGGCTTAAAAATTCCTGCCCCGACTTTGTAAGGGAATATTTGTATTGATAATAGCCGCCTTTTTTTTCTTTTACTTCATTGATAAAGCCCATGTTGCAAAGCTCTTCAATGCGAAGCGTCAACTCTTCTGAATACGGCCCGTAAAAATGGAATTCGTATTTTTCATAAAAGGGATAATTAAGTTTTTTTGCTATAAATATAATTTTTTGCAGTTTTTTTCGTCCGATGATCTCTTTCGAAGCGGACAGCACTTTCATTAATTTTGCGTGTTCGGTTAACACACCCTTCATCTCCTCACCTACAGAATAAATCCATCTTTGTCAGTTAGCTGCAAAATTTCTAAAATTTGTTTTTTCAAGTTTCGTTTCTCCGAGAAATCTTTTAAAAAATCAAGAGGAAAATATAATTTATGATCCGTTCTCCGCTTTCCGGTAATGGCGTCCACAATTTCCGACTCTCTTGAAAGCTCCCGTATTTCCCCGTTTGGCATGAGCAAATGGATCGGCAGCCGTTCTTCTTCCTCGCCCGGTCGGTAAAAATCGTACGGAAGATCTGAAGACGAGTCGACAACAAGATAATATTCCGGATCAATGCCTGCTTTTTTGAACAAATTTGTTAGTTCAATCAGCTTCATCAATTGTTCATTGGACGGTTGAAACTCCACATATTTAAACAGGCGCCTGTTTATAAATCTGTTGCACAGATCGCTTAAAATCGGATCCTTTTCCTTTTGCCATTCTTGGAAATAATAAAGGATGATGGATTCGTCTAATTTTAAATAATCTTCGACTGTGACATCTCCTTTGAAAATCGAATAAAAATGGACTGGATCTGCTTGGAATGAATAATTATTTTCATACAGAGCTTTTGCTCGATGGAGAATTTTGGACAAAATGACTTCAGCGCTTCTCGTTACTGGATGAAAATATACTTGCCAGTACATTTGATATCGGCTCATAATATAATCTTCGACAGCATGCATGCCGCTGTATTTAATGACGACTTGATCCTCTCTCGGCCTCATCACGCGCAAAATGCGTTCCATGTCAAAATGGCCGTACTGAACGCCTGTGTAAAAAGCATCTCGTTGCAAATAATCCATTCGGTCGGCGTCAATTTGGCTGGAAATTAAGCTGATAACCTGCTTATTTTTGTATGTTTTCGCAATGACCTCTGCCACTTTTTTCGGGAATTCCGCCCCTGCATTTGAGAGAACACGGTTTATTTCTGTATTTCCTAAAATAATGGCTTGGGTAAAATCTTCGTGATCCAGATGGAAGACCTTTTCAAACGAATGAGAAAAGGGACCGTGTCCGACATCGTGCAAAAGGGCAGCGCATAAGCTTAGCAGCCTCTCATCTTCGTTCCATTCCGGTCTCCCGCGAAATACGTCATCAACAATTCGGCGGACGATCTCATAAACGCCTAATGAGTGGTTGAATCGGCTATGCTCCGCACCGTGAAAAGTTAAAAAAGTTGTCCCGAGCTGGCGGATGCGGCGCAGCCGTTGAAACTCTTTTGTCCCGATCAAATCCCAAATGATTTTATCGCGAACGTGGATGTAACGGTGAACCGGGTCTTTAAAAACTTTTTCTTCTGGCAGCTTTTCACTTGCATAGGTCATTTTCTTCCCTCTTCCGTTTTGACATGATTATATTATAACTTGTTTAAATTCAGGTGAACACCTCGTTTTTTAAAGTGCGATTCTAAACAGACACAAAGGAAAATCGGGTCCATGTCGTTCAACAACCTTAAATAAAAAACCGCCTCAGGAAGCATTCATTCCTTAAAAGGCGGTTTCTTATTTTTTAAGCTTTGCTTTCACTTTTTCTATTAACTCTTCTTCCGTTAACGCAGCGACCGGACGGTTGTTCACAAATACAAACGTTTTCTTTCTTCCGGGCCCGCAGTACGATTGGCAGCCGATTTCAATTTTAGCATCGGGATCCAAATTCTTTAATTTCGGAATAAGCGATTTTAAATTTGGCGCTTTACAATCGTCGCATACACGGAACTCATTTGCCATCCTTTTGAACAATCCTTTCTTCATGAATAAGCACTATCGGGTAGTATACCTTGTCTTTTTTTTGAAATCAAGTACAGCGCTTTTCTGTAAAAATCTACTATCCTTGTATATATTTTTAATCTTTTGGGAAAAATGATGCTAGAACAAATAGTATTATTCAAGAATAAGGGAGTTGAGAGTGAATGAAAACAAGACAGGATGCTTGGACAGAAGAAAACGATCTGCTATTAGCAGAAACCGTTTTGCGGCATGTCCGTGAAGGAAGCACGCAATTAAACGCTTTTGAAGAAGTTGGTGATAAGCTGAACCGCACGTCGGCCGCCTGTGGCTTCCGCTGGAACGCCGTTGTGCGCCATAAGTATGAAAAAGCTTTGCAGCTTGCAAAAAAACAGAGAAAGCAGAAAATGAGAGCGCTTGGGAAAGGCCAGACTGCAAAGAAGCGATTGCTTTATACGCCGCCTGAAGCGTCGCCTGGTGATTTTACTGAAGTAAATGCGGTGCAAAATTCAAAGAATTATAATCATCCAGAGCTCGCAGCCAATTCAAAAGTGGAGCTGACAATGGATAGTGTAATTGAATTTTTAAGAACTTACCAAGGGAACAGCGAACATATCGAGGCTTTGCAGCAAGAAAACGAGCGTTTGAAAAAAGAAAATGAAGAACTGATTAAGAAAAACGAAGAGTTGGAGAAGAAGGTTGCCAAGCTTGAGGAAGAATCGAAAACAGTTCAAGAAGACTATGAAACACTTATGAAGATTATGAACCGCGCTCGAAAGCTAGTTCTCTTTGAGGAAGAAGAACGTCCGACAACAACGTTTAAAATGGATCGAAACGGCAATCTGGAAAAAATGGCGGAATAGCGGAAGACGCTCCGCCTGCGTCTTTTAAAGGACAAAGAGCGGCAGCCTGATCTTATTCAATATTTTGAATAATAGCCATACAAAAAATAAAAAGGGATTGCGGCATTAGCCGCAACGTCCGAAAGTAGCAGGCATTCGCCAGCTACTTCAAACAAACATACGAAATCAAGTAGAGAAACGGTTTGTTTTTCTCTACTTGATTTATTTTTTAGCATTTATTTAGTGTTTATTGCTGGATAAAAAGGTCAAACACAAACCCGTAATCTTTTAAATTGTATTGCTTTTTCGCATTCATCAGCCAATTGAACGCAATATCGTTAATTTCTTTAAATTGCTCGGAAATATTGCTTTCATTTATGCGGTTGTTGGTGAATACAGAGGCGGCCATTTGCAGGCTTTGTTTTGCATACTCCATATAATTGTCATGATCGTTTGAAATTTCTTCTATTTTAATCAACGCTTTATACAAATCTTTTAGCTCTTCTAAATGTTTTTTATGAACATCAATGGAAAAAGGCGTGTTTCCAATTTGGAATTTGATTTCTACATCTAAATCAATAGTCCCTGCCGTTTCAAGCACAACGTTTGAAACGCGGTGGGCATAGTAGTCATACCGCTTTAAAGTGCGTTTTTTGCTGACAGCGCTTGTGCCGTCAACGTGGATTAACGCTTTGTTTGTGAAACAATACTCGTCGGTTTTCGACTTAATGAGGAAGTAGATTTTTTCCCCATCCTCATGCATGACATAATCATCCGCGTCCACTTTATCATAATCCTCCGGCTTGATCACCGTGCCGATATCACTTAATCCTAAAACATCAGAAGCTACTTTTTTAAACATAACTTTCTCCCTTCCCGATTTACATATTAGGCAAAAATTTTTCATTCCGCTCTATCATTCTTATGAAGTTTGCTTCATACAATTCCAGTTCAAAGTCGGTTAAATTGGAGGAATAAATGCGGCCGCTCAAATGTTGTAAGGCTGCAAAAAGGTCGTGCACCACATCCTGGACGGTTAACTTCACCTTTAATAATTCATGTAAAGACGCCATCGTGCTCGGATTTACGTTTGGGTACTTGAAATGTTCGGCTTGTCCTTTTGTCGCCTTGTCATAAAACTGTTTAATCTCGTTTGCGCGCGCTGCTCCGCTTCCTGTGATGCATAAATAAATTTGAACCGCTACGCCTCTCTTAAGACGGCGCTGAGAAATGCCGGCAAATTTTTTGCCGTGAATGCTGAGGTCGTAGCTCCCGGGACAATATGAACCGACAATTTCTCCTGCTTCGACTTCTGCGCCATACGGTTTCAAGAGAAAACAGATTAAATCCTTCATCGCATCATAACCGCGGTTAATGTCAATTCCTTTTTCCTTTTCCGGTAAAATGATCGATACGTTTAAAATCCCTTCATCCAAAACAACAGCCAACCCGCCGGAATTTCGAACGATGACTTTATATCCTTGTTTTTTTAAAAAATCTACTCCATCTTTTAAAAACGGGGCTCTTGTATCTTGAATGCCGAGAACAATCGTATCATGATGCACCCAAGTGCGGACTGTCGCGGGGGACATGCCGCTCCCGACTGTCGTGCACAACGTATCATCGTAAGCGAATGATTGCTTGGCATCAAAAAAGAGTCCTAAGCTTGAATGATCGATGATTCTCCATTCCGGCTGTTTTAATAATTCGTTCATTGCTGTGATAATCCTTTCAGTCGTGTGTTTTTAAGCATGAAAAGGATAGTAGAAATCGGCTATTCGTTTATTTTTCCTCAGATTTTTCGCTGAAGCTTTCGAAAAATATAAGAGCTGTAGCATACATGTAATCGGTCGATTTCTACAAGGACTGGCCTCTTGTTATGACATCTGAATATATATCGTCCTTTTTTATAGTATATCATAGGAGCTGCATCTTCTTTGAAAAATAAATAAGGGCTTGCGTCAAGACTATGCGCAAACCCTTATTTTGCCTATATGTCTAAAACCACGGCATAAGCCTTCTCCATAATGGTTCATCCTTTTTTTTCCGCCCGCTGTTTTTCGGCTCTTCCATATTGTCGAGGTGCTCCATGCAATATTTTGTTGGTTCCGTGCCTTTCACATAATACGCAAGGCGGGAGACGGGACATTCTTTCGTCGCTAAAAGCCCGTTTTCCGGATTGACATAAACGCCGACAACTCCTTCAGGCGGCTTAAATTGTTTTACAGGTTCATGTTTCAACGCTTCTTCCATAAAGCCGGCCCAAATTTTTTTCGAATAGGCTCGTTCCTCGACCATGTCAATCGTCTTTCCTTTGTCATAACCTGTCCATACACCTGCTACGAGCTGCGGGGCAAATCCGATCATCCAGCTGTCAGTCTTTGTCGTCCCGGATTTCCCAGCAAAAGGCCTTGATAGTTGATCGATAATGTTTTCCCCTGTAACAGTTGTATAACTGTTTAGCTTTCGATCAAACATGCCGGTCATTAAATGTGCGGTGATAAAGGCTGTTTGTTCATTTAGAATTTGTTCCTTTTCAACATTTGCCTCATATAAGACTTTTCCATTTTTATCAATGATTTTACGGACAAATATCGGTTTTATTTTTTGACCGCCGTTCGCTAAAATGCCGTAAGCGTTCATGAGATCGAGCGGCCTTACGGGAGAAGTTCCTAAAGCTAGCGACGGAACCATTTTAAAATTTTCTCCGATTCCAAAAAGCTTTCCCATTTTTATTAATTGATCCATACCGATAAACATATGGGTTTTAACAGCATAAATATTGTCGGACAAAGCAAGGGCTTCTATTAATGTAATTTCATCATTTGCGTAGTAGCCATTGTAGTTGCCCGGGGAATATGTGTTTGTTCCATTTTGAAAATGGAACGTTGTCGGCTCGCTTTTCAGCATTGTGGACGGCGTAAATCCATTTTCCAAGGCTGCATAATATAGAAACGGCTTAATCGTTGAACCAGGCTGACGTTTTGCCTGAGTCATGCGGTTAAAAGGGCTCTCTTTATAATTCCGTCCGCCGATTAGAGCTTTTACCTCGCCTGTTTTCGGATCGATTGCCGAGAAGGCAACTTGGATATCCGAGTCTTTCCTCATGACTTTTTCTACGGTCGATTCAGCAATTTTTTGCAGATTTGGATCAAGAGTAGTAAAAATTTTCAGACCGGCTGTTTCAATTAATTGGTGGTCCTGCAATATTTCTTTTACTTCTTTCATAACCTCATCTTGAAAATAGGGGGCGAACTTTTCTGTTTTGGTGTTTTCGTTCGTTTTGAACGTTAATTTTTCCTTTGCAGCCAGTTCACTTTCTTTTTTTGTAATTAACCCTTGTTTGACCATTGTCTGCAAAATCATCTCTTGTCTTTTTTTTGATAAATCATAGTTCACCATCGGTGAATAGGAGTACGGTCCTTTCGGAATGCCGGCAAGTAGAGCGGCTTCGGCGAGCGTCAAGTCCTTTGCCTTTTTGTCGAAGTAATAACGGGAGGCCGCCTCGACCCCGTAGGCTCCGTGTCCATAATATATTGTATTTAAATAGCCTTCTAAAATTTTTTCTTTCGAGTAGTTCATCTCGAGCCGAATGGTATAAAAAGCTTCTGTCATTTTCCGAGCCCACGTTTTTTCAAATCCAAGATATAAATTTCTTGCGTATTGCTGGGTGATTGTGCTGGCTCCCTGCACCTTTGCCATCGCTTTGAGATCGGCAACGGCAGCACCTGCTATTCGTTTAAAATCAAAACCGTGATGATCATAAAAATTTTTGTCCTCAATAGCGATTGTCGCATTGATTAAATAGGGTGAAATTTCATCAAGCTCCACCCAAAAACGGCGGCCGCCGTGATGCTCCTCACCGATTTTCGTTCCGTTGCTTGCGTACAATACAGTTGATTGCGGCACAACAATGGAAGGAGCGCCTTGTACTTTAGCCGCAATCAAAACAACCGCAATACAAATAGCTGCCGCAGCAAAAACAAAAAAATGAATAAAAAATAATGCCCGGATTGTTTTGATGGTAAGACGAATGCCTTTTGGCGTCATCGCTTCCATTTCCATCACCTCTTAAGCCCGTTCGTTTTGTTATTCAGTATGAGGTGATTCGCAAGTTTTTAAACTTCCACCTATGAAAAATGAAATTTATTCTTTGCAATTTTGATAGATTCCACTATACTTTTTTTGAGGTTTACGTGTTGTCTGTTCAAATTAGGGAAAGATATTGGAAAAACATATGAAAGGAAGATTAAATCTTGGGAGGACTTTGGTATACAGAAAAACAGACAGAACATTTCGGGATTACGATGAAAATTAAACGCACTTTACATACAGAACAGACCGAATTCCAAAAATTGGAGGTAGTGGAGACAGAAGAATTCGGCAACATGCTTTTCTTGGATGGAATGGTAATGACATCGCAAAAAGACGAATTTGTCTACCATGAAATGATGGCCCATGTACCGTTGTTTACTCATCCGAAGCCAGAATATGTGCTAGTTGTCGGAGGAGGAGACGGAGGCGTTATCCGTGAAGTGCTAAAGCATCCAAGTGTAAAAAAAGTAACACTTGCAGAAATTGACGGCAAAGTGATCGAGTATTCAAAAAAATACTTGCCGGAAATTGCCGGAAAACTAGATGATCCACGCGTTGAAGTGAAAGTTGGCGACGGCTTTATGCACATTGCACAAAGCGAAAATCAATATGACTGCATTATGGTTGATTCAACCGAGCCTGTCGGTCCTGCGGTCAACCTCTTTACAAAAGGGTTTTATGCAGGAATATCCAAAGCTTTGAAGGAGGACGGCGTTTTTGTCGCGCAAACGGATAATCCTTGGTTTAAGGCAGATTTGATAAAAAATGTCTATCATGATGTGAAAGAGATTTTCCCGATTACAAGGCTATATACTGCAAACATCCCGACATATCCTAGCGGGCTGTGGACGTTCACGATCGGATCGAAGAAATATGATCCAATTGAGGTAAGTGACGATCGTTTCTTTGACTTGGATTCTAAATATTACACGAAAGAAATTCATAAAGCTGCATTCGCTTTACCGAAGTTTGTTTCCGAAATAATTAAATAGCCTTTAGGAAAACTGAACAAAAAGCGAATAGCATGATACAGTTTAAGCAAGAGGGATCAGCCTCTTGCTTTTTCAGACAGGAGGGTGATGTCCATGCGATTTGATGAAGCTTATTCAGGAAATGTTTTTATTAGAAGCCATCCAAGCTTTGAGGAAAGTGAAGCAGTCATTTATGGAATGCCGATGGATTGGACAGTCAGCTACCGGCCAGGCTCCCGTTTCGGTCCGGCCCGCATTCGGGAGGTTTCCATCGGATTGGAAGAATACAGTCCTTATTTAGATCGTGAGCTTGGGGACGTAAAATATTTTGATGCAGGCGATATTCCTCTTCCGTTTGGAAATGCAAAGCGGAGCATTGAGTTGATTGAAGAGTTTGTGGACAAAATTTTAAAAGCGGATAAATTTCCTCTCGGAATTGGAGGAGAGCACCTTGTAACATGGCCTGTCATTAAAGCGATGCATAAAAAATATCCAAATTTAGCGGTCATTCATATCGATGCGCATACAGATTTGCGCGAGCATTATGAAGGCGAGCCTCTGTCTCATGCCACTCCGATCCGGAAAGCAAGCGATTTGATTGGCCCGGAAAATATTTTTTCATTCGGCATCCGATCTGGGATGAAGGAGGAGTTTGAATGGGCGAAAGAGGCTGGACTTTACATTGCCAAATTTGAAGTGCTCGAGCCGCTCAAAAAGATTCTTCCGAAACTTTCACAAAGACCTGTATATGTTACGATTGACATCGATGTGCTGGATCCTGCTCACGCGCCGGGAACCGGAACAGTCGATGCTGGTGGCATTACATCAAAAGAGCTGCTTGCTTCTATTCATGAAATTGCCCGTTCTGATGTGAAAGTTGTCGGCGCTGATTTAGTTGAAGTCGCACCTGTATATGACCATTCAGAACAAACAGCGAATACAGCGAGCAAATTGATTCGCGAAATGTTATTAGGCTGGGTGGCAAAAAGAAAGTAAAGTCATTTTTCTGCCATAGTGCTTCTGCTATGGCTTTTTATTATTCAAAAGCTGAACAGCTTGGATCGAGCGTCAAGCGGCAGGCAGGCCAATATAAAGCTTTTAACAGCAAATGATTTCCACTAAAATATAGAATAAATCCCTAAAAAGGATGATATAAAGACATGCGCGTACCTGTTCAAATTTATGTTCAAAACAAGATTTTTCAAAATCAAACAGAAGAAGAGCGGATTGAATTTTATACAACCGGGGAATTTTTCAAAAAGCAGCACACTTTTTATTTGGTTTATGATGAGATTCAAGATGATGAAACCGTTAAGACGTTAATCAAAATCAGCGAAAAGGAAACGACTCTCATACGTTCCGGAGGCATTCGCTTAAGACAGCGCTTCAAGCAGGGACAAAAAACGTATGCCAATTATGAAACACCGTACGGGACGCTGAAGCTCGCAGCAGAGACAAAATCGCTTATCTGGCATACAGATGAAGAAAAACATGGTACACTTAGCATAGAATATTTGCTCGAAATAAATGGAGATACCCCTCGTTTACACAGTTTAAGCATTCAATTTAAGAAGGAGGAGCATTGAATGAACATTGTAGATGAAGTAAAGGAGCAGCTGAAACAAGAAATAAAAAATGCTGTATTGAAAGCAAACATCGCAGAAGAGGAGCAAATTCCGGAAGTTATTTTAGAGGTGCCGAAAGAAAAAGCACACGGCGATTACTCAACAAACATGGCCATGCAGCTTGCTCGCATAGCTAAAAAAGCGCCTCGGGCGATTGCAGAGGAAATTGTTCAACATTTTGATCGAGCGAAAGCATCCATTGAAAAAATTGATATTGCTGGTCCGGGCTTTATTAATTTTTTCATGAATAATGAATATTTAACTAAGTTGATTCCAGCCATTATTCAAGCGGGTGACAAATACGGCGAATCAAATGTTGGGGAAGGTAAAAAAATCCAAGTGGAGTTCGTTTCTGCAAACCCGACGGGAGATCTTCACTTAGGGCATGCGCGCGGAGCAGCATTCGGCGACTCTCTTTGCAACATTTTAGAAAAAGCGGGGTATGATGTAACCCGGGAATATTATATTAATGACGCTGGAAATCAGATTCACAATTTAGCTCTGTCCGTAGAGGCAAGATATTTAGAAGCGCTTGGAAAAGAAGCGGAAATGCCTGAAGACGGATACTATGGACAAGATATTATGGAAATCGGAAAAAAAATTGCTGATGAATATGGCGACAGTCTGCTTGAAAAAAGCGAAGAAGAACGGCTGCAATTTTTCCGTGACCTCGGTCTGAAATATGAGCTTGAGAAAATTAGAAAAGACCTCGAAGAATTTCGCGTTTCCTTCGATGTTTGGTATTCTGAGACATCCCTATACAAAAGCGGCAAAATTGATGAGGCGCTCGACATGCTTCGGAAAAACGGCCACATTTATGAACAGGACGGGGCAACATGGTTCCGCTCTACTGCATTTGGCGATGATAAAGATAGAGTGTTGATTAAGAAGGATGGGTCTTATACGTATTTAACACCAGATATTGCTTATCATAAAGATAAATTGGATCGCGGCTTTGATAAGCTGATAAACATTTGGGGCGCGGATCATCATGGCTATATACCGAGAATGAAAGCAGCCATTCAGGCGCTGGGGTATGATCAAAATGTTCTTGAAGTGGAAATTATGCAAATGGTCAGCCTCTTTAAAAACGGCGAAAAAGTGAAAATGTCAAAACGTACTGGCAAGGCTGTCACGATGAGAGAATTGATCGAAGAAGTCGGCTTGGATGCCGTTCGTTACTTTTTTGCTATGAGAAGCAGCGACTCGCATATGGATTTTGACTTGGATTTGGCTGTATCGGAATCAAATGAAAATCCTGTCTATTACGCACAATACGCTCATGCGCGTGTATGCAGCATTCTCCGCCAAGGAAACGAGCAAGGGCTGTCTTACAATGCAAACGAAAGCGATCTTTTGAATGAAATTCAATCTGAGAAAGAAATAGAGCTGTTAAAAAAGCTTGGGGAATTCCCTGGCGTTGTCGCTGAAGCCGCAGAGAAAAGAATTCCGCATCGGATTACGAATTACATTTTTGAGCTGGCATCTGTGCTACACAGCTTCTACAATGCAGAAAAGGTGCTTGATGCAAGCAATGAAATGAAATCTAAGGCGCGGCTTGCTCTTATGAAAGCAACGCAAATCACGCTGAAAAATGCCCTTACCTTAATTGGCGTTTCCGCTCCTGAAAAAATGTAACGAATTTAGATGTGGGAAATGATTCGAGTAAAAGGGAAATAGGAACGCTTTCCGATTTTAACCTAATCGCATCTCTTTTTCTAGGATGTTAAAACGAAGAGAGCAGAAAAAGCCTTTTTTCAACAAGTTATTGTGTGAAAAAGGGCTTTTTGCTTTTTTGTTTGCATATATTTGAAGGAGACATGCTATTTATTTTCCGACAGCTGTGCTGTTTGTTGAGTTATAACCCCTTTTGTATTTTGTTTATGATAGGGAAGAGCTTATTCATTTTTTGCTGTATTAAACAGGATCCATCATACTGCTTTTTGAAATGAGGCTGAACCAGCTGAGACTATGGAAAAGCAGACAATGAAAAAAGCGAAAAACAAAAAACGCGATCCAAAAGTAAATTGCAGGCTCTATTGCTAGGTCAAGAGAATTTTCCACAGCGATGTGAACGCTGTTTGAGTTGTTCAGCAAACGCCCGGCAGTCGTTGCAGAGATTATTGGTCGCTTAGTTATATTGAAAACTAACATCCTCATAAATCATTTTGAAAAACCCCGTTCTTTTGCAGAAATGTCATTAACTGTTTTCGGCCGCGGAAAATTTTTGTTTTCACCGTATTTTTAGGCAAATTCATCTGCTGGGCAATTTCTGTATAGGATAATCCCTGCTGCCGCAATAGAATAATCTTTTTTGTATTAGGATCCATTTCGTTTAATGCATTTTGCACATATTCAATCATTTGTTTTAATAAGGCCTCGGATTCGGGATTCCATTCTGAGCAGTTGTGAAAAATTGCTTCTTGCTGCAGATGGTTTAGCAAATGATTGTTTCGTTGAATTTTTCGAAGATGGTCGGTGGCTGTATTTTTTGAGACAGTCGTAATCCAAGCGCTGATATTGGTAGGCATATCATTCGTTTGAAAATATATATATATTTTAATACAAACTTCTTGGACGATATCATCAACAAGAGATTCGTTTTTCACAGTCCTTTTGACAGTTTTTTTTATTTGATGATGGTGTTGTTTAATGAGCCCGACAATGTCAGTCGTATCCATTTTTCCGGCACTCCTCTAGCAAAATGAACAAATAAATTTTGGAATTTGTTCAATATTTTAGAAATCAATAACTGTCATTATATACGAAACAAAGGAAAAATGGTTCCGATTTTCAACGATTTGGCGAATTGACTGAACGTTCATTCATTATATAATATAATTAAGAAACGTCCGAAATTTCAGTCAAATACAACAGGGGGATTTTATGAATGGGGGAGAATAATGAATACACTATTATGGATTAATTTTTTTGCGTTTTTGCTTGTAACCGTTTACGCGGTGTATTTGTTTATTTATTTAATTCAAACTAGAATTGCTTATATCAAACTTGGAAAAAAAGAAGAATTCGACGGGAAGGTAAAAGAACGTTTCGAACGGATTTGGGTCAATGTGTTCGGACAGAAAAAACTATTAAAAGACAAGAAAATGGGCTGGGTTCATGTTATTTTTTTCTACGGCTTTATTCTTGTCCAATTCGGTGCGATTGATTTCATTTTAAAAGGGCTGATTCCGGGGAGCCATTTGCCTTTCGGACCGTTATACCCGATTTTCACCTTTTTCCAAGAAATTGTTACCCTCCTTATTTTAGTAGCGGTAGTTGCTGCTTTTTACCGGCGATACATTGAAAAGCTTGTCCGTTTAAAACGAGGGTTTAAATCCGGACTTGTCCTTATTTTTATCAGCGGATTAATGCTGTCTGTACTGCTTGGAAACGGTATGTACATGATTTGGAGGGGATATGAACGAAGCTTTAGTGAACCTGTTGCCTCATCGGCTGCTTTCCTGCTGGGCTTTGTCGGTGAAACAGGCGCCGCTGTTATTTTTTACGTTTTTTGGTGGGTGCACCTGCTCATTTTGCTCACATTTTTAGTGTATGTCCCTCAGTCTAAACATGCCCATTTAATTGCAGGACCTGCCAATGTTTTTTTAAGTCGTTTGTCAAATCCAGGGAAGTTGGAGAAAATTGATTTTGAAGACGAAACTCAAACATCATATGGAGTCGGAAAAATTGAAGATTTCCGGCAAACGCAGCTTCTCGATTTGTACGCCTGTGTTGAATGCGGACGGTGTACAAATATGTGTCCGGCGACTGGTACTGGAAAAATGCTTTCGCCGATGGATTTAATCATAAAGCTTCGGGATCATTTAACAAATAAAGGGGCTGCCATCACTTCCAAGTCCCCTTGGGTGCCTGCCTTTGCATTTCAAAATACGATGGGAAATCAGTTGGCTCTTCAGTCGCTGCAAAAGGGAACAGGTGAAGCGGCGGCGGCTCTCGACTACAATCCAAGCCTCATCGGGGAGGTCATTTCAGAGGAAGAAATATGGGCATGTACGACGTGCCGGAATTGTGAAGACCAATGTCCAGTAATGAACGAACATGTCGATAAAATCATTGACCTGCGCCGCTACCTTGTATTAACAGAAGGAAAAATGAATCCGGATGCGCAGCGGGCGATGCAAAACATTGAACGGCAAGGAAATCCGTGGGGCCTAAACCGCAAAGATAAGGAAAATTGGCGCAAATCACGAGAAGATGTCTACGTGCCAACGGTGAAGGAATTGAAAAAGCAAGGCGAGGAGTTTGAATATTTATTCTGGGTCGGTTCCATGGGATCATTTGATAATCGCAGCCAAAAAATCGCTTTATCGTTTGCTAAACTTTTGAACGAAGCAGGTGTGAAATTTGCTATATTAGGAAATAAAGAGAAAAATTCAGGTGACACACCGAGGCGCCTCGGCAATGAGTTTTTATTTCAAGAGCTTGCTGCAAGCAACATAGCCGAATTTGAAAAATATAATGTGAAGAAAATTGTTACAATCGACCCGCATGCTTACAACATATTTAAAAATGAATATCCGGATTTCGGTTTTGAAGCCGAAGTATACCATCATACAGAACTTTTAGCAAAACTGTTGAAAGAAAAGAAGCTCGTTCCGAAATATGAAGTGAATGAAACGATTACTTTCCACGATTCTTGTTATCTTGGAAGATACAACGAAATTTATGATCCACCCCGTGAAATTTTGGCATCCATTCCAGGTGTAAAAGTTGTTGAAATGGAACGGAATCGGGAAACGGGCATGTGCTGTGGAGCCGGCGGCGGTCTTATGTGGATGGAGGAAGACACGGGAGTGCGCATCAATGTTGCGCGCACCGAACAAGCATTAGCTGTCAATCCAAGCGTGATCAGCTCCGGATGTCCATATTGTCTAACAATGCTGACAGATGGAACGAAAGCAAAAGAGGTTGAAAATAAAGTGAAAACGTACGATGTAGCGGAGCTGCTGGAAAAAGCTGTTTTTGGCGAATCGAAGGAGCAAGAGCTCATTTCATAAAGATATGATTAGATAGAAAGCAATTTTAAAAGGCGCCACAAGGGCGCCTTAAGATTTTAAAAAATAGAAAGATAGACAATGGAATTTGACGAAAAAATTTAAAATCAAGACACAATACGGTAGCATAAAGTTGTAAAATTTGTTTATAATGAATGGTATGCAAACGTATCATATGGTACATCACTGAAAGGGCGGCATTCATCATTCGGAATTATATCATGCTTTATTCTATTTTCGTTGCCCTTTCATTTAATAAAGATAGATGAAAGACGAGAAAGGGAGTGCCTGACCTTGAGCTTAACGCAATACTCGCAGGAGCAGCTGAAAGAAATGTCGATGGTGGATATCGCTTACCTTATTCTTTCCGAAAAAAAGCAAGCTATACCGTTTGAAGAATTAATGAAAGAAGTTAGCAGTTTATTAGGGCTTTCGGAGGAAGAAGCGACCGAACGCATTGCACAGTTTTATACGGATTTAAATATAGATGGAAAATTTATTTGCATTGGGGAAAATAGCTGGGGCATTAAGAGCTGGTATCCGCTCGATCAAATTGAAGAAGAAACCCAGCCGACGGTTAAAACGAAGAAGAAAAAAGCGAAGATTGCATACGATGAAGAAGATCTTGACGATTATGAAGACTTGGTTGAAGACGATCTTGACTATGACGATCTTGACGATTATGTGGATGAAGAAGAGCTTGATCTTGATGAAGAAGACGATGATTTTGAGGACGAAGAAGATGATGAAAGCTTTGATGATGAACTAATTGACGATGATTACGATGTAGAAGATGACAAGTTGGATGCTGATTTCGATCTCGATGAGGAAGAATTGGACGAACAATAATGTACTAAATTTAAGGGTTGACTTTCATAGTTTTCCTCGCTAATATTTTAATTGGGCTTTAAAAGTACGGAAAACAAATTACAATATGAAAGCTCCCTTTCCGAAAAGGAAGGGAGCTTTCATATTTTTTTGTTGATGCCTTCTGACGATTTATTTTGTGCAAATTAACAAAAGGATAGATTGCAACTGGAGGGAATTTTTGCATGACCAAGTATATTTTTGTAACCGGTGGCGTTGTTTCATCTTTAGGGAAAGGAATTACTGCCGCATCTCTTGGCAGACTTCTAAAAAACCGCGGGTTGAATGTGACGATTCAAAAATTCGATCCATATATCAATGTTGATCCGGGAACAATGAGTCCGTATCAGCACGGCGAAGTGTTCGTGACGGATGACGGCGCTGAGACTGACCTCGATTTAGGCCATTACGAGCGCTTTATTGATATTAATTTAAATAAGTACAGCAATGTCACAACAGGAAAAATTTATTCGGCCGTCATTAAAAAAGAACGGAGAGGCGATTATTTAGGTGGAACCGTTCAAGTCATCCCCCATATTACGAATGAAATTAAAGACCGCGTTTTTCGCGCTGGCAGAGAAACAAATGCTGATGTCGTTATTACCGAAATCGGCGGTACCGTCGGAGATATTGAATCATTGCCGTTTTTGGAAGCAATCCGCCAAATGAAAAATGAAGCAGGCCGCAAAAACGTCATGTACATTCATTGTACTCTTGTGCCATATATTAAAGCAGCAGGAGAAATGAAAACAAAGCCGACACAGCATAGTGTGAAAGAATTGCGCTCATTGGGAATACAGCCAAATGTGATTGTAGTGCGCACAGAAATGCCGATTTCCCAAGAGATGAAAGATAAAATTGCTTTGTTCTGCGACATTGAACCGAAAGCTGTCATTGAATGCCGTGATGCCGATATTCTTTACAGCGTCCCTTTAGCATTGCAAGAACAAAACCTTGATCAAATTGTTTGCGATTATTTGGATCTTCAATGCGGACAAGCTGATATGACGGAATGGATCGAGCTTGTCAATAAAGTCCGCAATTTATCAAAAACAGTTAAAATCGCCTTAGTCGGCAAATATGTCGAGCTTCAGGACGCCTATATTTCCGTTGTGGAAGCTTTGAAGCATGCCGGATATTATTATGATGCCGATGTGGAAATTGATTGGATCAATGCGGAGCATGTTACGAAGGAGAATGTAGCAGACTTGCTTCAGGGAGCTGAAGGTATATTAGTTCCTGGCGGATTTGGAGACAGGGGAGTGGAAGGGAAAATAATCGCGACTCAATACGCCCGCGAACAAAAAATTCCTTTCCTTGGCATCTGTCTTGGCATGCAGGTAGCTTCGATCGAGTTTGCCCGCAACGTTCTAGGATTAAAAGGTGCGAATTCATCTGAAATTGATCCAAACACTCCATATCCGATTATTGACTTGCTTCCGGAGCAAAAAGAAGTAGAGGATTTAGGAGGAACGCTCCGTCTTGGTTTATATCCTTGCAAATTGAAAGAAGGAACAAAGGCTTATGAAGCCTACAACGATGAAGTAATTTATGAACGTCATCGCCATCGGTACGAATTTAACAATGAGTTCCGTCAGCAAATGGAAGAGGCCGGATTTGTATTCTCCGGAACAAGTCCAGATGGACGGTTAGTAGAAATCATTGAATTACAAGACCACCCTTGGTTTGTTGCGTCCCAATTCCATCCGGAGTTTACATCACGGCCAACTAGACCGCAGCCTCTTTTCCGGGAGTTCATTCACGCTTCTCTAAACAAGAAAAATCAATAAGAAATGAAAGAAAAGGTTGTCTGAACGATTGGTTAGACAGCCTTTTTTTTTGCTCGTAATACAAATTTTTTTATTTCGACAATAGCAAAAAATCGCCTCTTTCACTGTTTTCCAAAAGCAGCGGCTTTGTTTTTCATTTTGAAGAAAGAATCGATCGGGAAATCGACGCTGTTCTAAATTTAAAAACCATCCCTATAAACGGCGTCGCATTTTACATAAAATTTTATTAGAGTATCGAAAAAAAGACTTATACGCGATTTTTCATAAAAACGCATTGTAAATCATGAAACAGATCATCAGCCTCTCTGCACTACAAAATGTATTTGATAAAGGTCTAAAGTCTGTATAAGAGAGGACTAAATTTGAAATCAATGGGTTTCTATGCTAATTCATAAAAAAAGAAATTGGCGATTTGCCAATTTCTTCGCATTTCTTGCATGTAAAGTTTATTCTTCATGTTCCTCCAATATTTCTTTCACAGTCAAAAATAAGCAGTAGTAAACATATAATGAAGTCATGAGCACAGGGAAGCCGATTCGTTCATTATGTTCAGTGGGAATAATGGGTTTTGTTAATTTGGAATCTACATGTATATCGACAAATTGCTGTAAGCTTTTTTCGCCGTTAACAGCTGCGGAAACCCCAACGGTTGGAATCCCTTTTTCGGCCAATTGCTGCGCAGTATCAATCGCATCAAGATCAGTCGAAAACGGGGTGAAAAGGAGAACACGGTCTGCTGCGGTTACGTTATCCACATCAGGCAAAGGCTTGCATGCCGGAAAGGATTCTCCTTTTTCAACTTGGGCATAAACTCCTTCAAGAATTCCCCATCCTTTTACATAAATGGCGCCTTCTCCGATTGCAGCTTGCGCCAGAAGACGTGCGGCATCTTCTATTTGGCTGTTTTCTTTCTCTTGAATTCTTTGGAAAAACCCTGTTAATTGTGTCGTAAAAATTTTTAACATTCAATCATCAGCCACCTTTATACAAAGTTCTCTGCTTATATAATAAGAAAAAGCGGCGAAGAATCAAAATATGAATAATTTGTGAATCGGTTGGCAGGAAATTGTAATTTAATCGAGAATACATAACTAAATAAAATTTTAAAAAGTATTGCATTTGTTTAAGTTAAGAGGTGTAAAAATGGATGGGAAAATTTTAATTGTCGACGATCAATACGGAATTCGGATTTTGCTGAATGAAGTGTTCAATAAAGAGGGTTATCAAACTTTTCAAGCTGCTAACGGTTTTCAGGCATTAGAAATAGCCGAAAACCATTCCCCTGATCTCGTTTTATTAGACATGAAAATTCCAGGGATGGACGGGATAGAAATTTTAAAAAGGCTAAAAAAGGTTAACCCTGATATACGAGTCATTATCATGACCGCGTATGGAGAATTGGATATGATTCAGGAAGCGAAAGATTTAGGGGCATTAACACACTTCGCCAAGCCGTTTGACATTGACGAGCTGCGGGATACAGTGAGAAAATATTTGCCTTCCCGAGCGAAATAAAGTGTATAATCCATGAATTTATCGGGATAAAGTTGCCGAAATCCTCATAAGTTGGTATTCTATTTAGTAAGAAAAGATGATTGGCATCATACATACATTTTTCTTGCTCAGGTCATGCTAGATTTGAGCTTTTCGCTAATCGCAACATAGGCTACTTAATTTAAGGAGGATTTTTCGATGCCCTTAGTTTCAATGACTGAAATGTTAAATCGTGCAAAAGAAAACGGCTATGCTGTAGGACAGTTTAATTTAAACAATCTCGAGTTCACACAAGCAATTCTGCAAGCAGCAGAAGAAGAAAAATCACCGGTTATTTTAGGCGTTTCTGAAGGCGCTGGTCGCTATATGGGCGGTTTTAAAACGGTTGTGAACATGGTAAAAGGTTTGATGGAAGATTATAAAATTACCGTTCCAGTTGCCATCCATTTAGATCACGGCTCAAGCTTTGAATCATGTGCAAAAGCTATTCATGCCGGCTTTACTTCTGTTATGATCGATGCCTCTCATCATCCTTTTGAAGAGAATGTCGCTTTAACTTCCAAAGTAGTGGAGCTTGCTCATCTACATGGTGTTTCTGTTGAAGCGGAATTAGGTGTTGTCGGCGGACAGGAAGATGACGTAGTAGGAGAAGGAATTATTTACGCTGATCCAAATGAATGTGAAGAGCTTGTAAAACGGACAGGTATTGATTGCCTAGCTCCTGCATTGGGATCTGTTCACGGTCCGTATAAAGGAGAGCCGAACCTAGGCTTTAAAGAAATGGAGGAAATCAGCAACCGGACTGGCGTTCCATTAGTACTGCACGGGGGAACAGGAATTCCGACAAAGGATATTCAAAGAGCAATTTCTTTAGGAACTGCGAAAATTAACGTTAATACAGAAAACCAAATAGCATCTGCTAAACGCGTACGCGAAGTTTTGGCAGAAAATCCGGATATGTATGATCCGCGCAAATATTTAGGTCCTGCCCGGGAAGCCATTAAAGAAACAGTTAAAGGCAAAATGCGCGAATTCGGTTCATCCGGAAAAGCAGAATAAATAGATAAGGTTTCATATTTCTTTTTGCAATTTACGGCCGCCTTTCTTTTATGAAGTATGGCGGTTTCGTTTCTTGTTTTTGAGAAAGCGATCACATAAGGGAGGTACCAGGCATGTTATTTTTTATTGATACAGCAAATATCGAAGAAATTAAGGAAGCTCAATCACTAGGCGTTTTGTCAGGAGTAACAACCAATCCTAGCTTAGTTGCAAAAGAAAAAGGCGTAACGTTTGAAGAAAGATTGAAAGAAATTACATCCATTGTTTCCGGATCTGTCAGCGCGGAAGTCATCTCAACTAAAGCGGAAGAAATGATTGAGGAAGGTCAAGAATTAGCTAAAATTGCACCAAATATTACGATAAAAGTTCCTATGACGCCTGATGGCCTAAAAGCGGTCAAAAAATTCTCAGAATTGGGAATTTATACAAACGTGACGCTTATTTTTAACGCCAATCAAGCGCTCCTAGCTGCAAGAGCAGGTGCTACATATGTTTCTCCTTTTTTAGGTCGGTTAGATGACATCGGTCATAATGGATTGAATCTCATTTCAGAAATCTCTCAAATATTTGATATTCATGGGATTGATACGAAAATTATTGCTGCTTCCATCCGTCATCCGCAGCATGTAACTGAGGCAGCATTGCGCGGAGCTCATATTGCCACGATTCCTTATAAAGTGTTGATGCAGCTGTTCAAACATCCGCTGACTGATCAAGGTATTGAGAAATTTTTAGCAGACTGGAACAATCGATAAATGATAAAACGGGGGATTTCCCCCGTTTGAAAAATCTTTTGCCGCAGAATCCGGTCTTTTGACTTGCTGTAACGCCTGAAGGAGTAGAATCTGCTCGTTTTTCTGATGAACGTTTTGTCATGCCCTATCTATTTGTGTACAATAAAATTGCCGCCTTTTCGTATGTATTTTTCAACAAATGGTAATCAATGTGTAAAGAGGGCTTTTCATCATGACAGTTTGTTAAAGAAAATCTGGATCCCGTTTTCTTTAGCAAACTGTTAGGTCACAAGAAGGGAGACTGCTATGGAAAAGTTAAAAGTTGCAGGCGGGCAGAAGTTGAAAGGTACGGTGAAGGTAAGCGGCGCCAAAAATAGCGCAGTAGCATTGATTCCAGCAACAATTTTAGCAAGCTCATCCGTTACGATTGAAGGGCTTCCGGATATATCTGATGTACATATTTTGGGCGATTTATTGGAGGAAATAGGGGGCAAAGTTTCGTTTCACCAAAACGATATTACAGTCGATCCGACAAGCATGCTTTCAATGCCGCTTCCAAACGGAAAAGTGAAAAAGCTGAGAGCCTCTTATTATTTAATGGGAGCGATGCTTGGCCGGTTTAAAAAAGCGGTAATCGGGCTTCCCGGCGGCTGTCATTTAGGTCCGAGACCAATCGACCAGCACATAAAAGGGTTTGAAGCTTTAGGTGCTTCTGTAACAAATGAGCATGGTGCCATTTATTTGCGGGCGGATGAGCTTAGAGGAGCTCGAATTTTTCTCGATGTAGTCAGCGTGGGTGCCACTATTAATATCATGCTTGCAGCGGTCTTGGCAAAAGGGCGGACAATTATTGAAAATGCTGCAAAAGAACCTGAAATCATTGATGTTGCAACTTTATTATCCAGCATGGGGGCAAAGATAAAAGGAGCCGGAACGGACGTCATCCGGATCGATGGGGTTGAAAAGCTGCATGGCTGCCGTCATTCGATTATTCCGGATCGAATTGAAGCAGGGACGTATATGATTATCGGTGCCGGCATTGCGGAAGAGCTCATCGTTGACAATGTCATACCTCTTCATCTTGAATCCCTTATTGCGAAGCTTCGGGAAATGGGGGTCCATGTAGAAACGAGCGATGATCAAGTTTATATCGCCCGTCGAAATAAAGAATTAAAGCCTGTCGATATAAAAACTCTCGTTTACCCGGGATTTCCAACCGATTTGCAGCAGCCTATGACAACGCTTTTGACACAGGCGAACGGAACGAGCATGGTGACGGATACCATTTACTCTTCAAGATTCAAGCATATTGATGAATTAAGAAGGATGGGTGCTCAAATCAAAGTGGAGGGTCGGTCTGCGATCATAACAGGTCCGTCAACTCTTCAAGGTGCAAAAGTAAAAGCGAGCGATCTTCGGGCAGGGGCATCGCTTGTAGCAGCGGGTTTAATGGCCGATGGAATAACAGAGGTAACCGGCATCGACCATATTGATCGCGGATACAGCCATTTAGAAGAAAAACTTGCCGGGATTGGCGCCAAAATATGGAGGGAGAAATTAACTGACCAAGAAATTCAGCAATTGCAAAATTCATAAGAATCACCAATTTTGCATGAAATGACATCAAAGGGGGAGGAACACAAAATGGAAAGAAGTTTATCAATGGAACTTGTACGTGTGACAGAAGCAGCTGCCCTTGCGTCTGCACGTTGGATGGGCCGCGGCAAAAAAGATGAGGCGGATGATGCCGCGACCTCAGCAATGCGAACCGTTCTAGATACGATCCCGATGAAAGGAACAGTCGTGATTGGAGAAGGAGAAATGGACGAGGCTCCGATGCTGTATATTGGGGAGAAGCTTGGCAACGGCTACGGCCCGCGTGTCGATGTCGCAGTAGATCCATTGGAAGGAACCAATATTGTGGCGTCAGGCGGCTGGAATGCACTTGCAGTTATAGCGGTAGCCGACCATGGGAACATGCTCCATGCGCCAGATATGTATATGGACAAAATTGCAGTAGGGCCTGAAGCTGTCGGGTGCATAGATATTGATGCTCCGATTATCGACAATTTAAAAGCTGTTGCAAAGGCGAAAAATAAAGATATCGAAGATGTTGTAGCAACTGTTTTAAATCGAAAAAGACATGAGCATATTATTCAAACCCTTCGAGAAGCGGGTGTTCGCATTAAACTGATCAATGACGGCGATGTCGCTGCGGCAATTAATACCGCCTTTGACCATACGGGCGTTGATATTTTGTTCGGATCTGGAGGGGCTCCTGAAGGAGTGTTGGCAGCAGTTGCTTTAAAATGTTTAGGAGGAGAAATACAAGGAAAGCTGCTGCCGCAAAATGACCAGGAGTTGGAACGATGTAAAAAAATGGGGATTGATGTCAACAAAACTCTTCGAATGGAAGACTTAGTAAAAGGCGATGATGCGATTTTTGCTGCAACAGGTGTAACGGATGGCGAGCTATTAAAAGGTGTGCAATTCAAAAGCTCTATTGCAACGACTCATTCTGTTGTGATGCGTGCGAAATCCGGAACAGTTCGCTTTATCGATGGCCGCCATTCTTTGAATAAAAAACCGAATTTAGTTATTCGATCTTAGTGAGAGGAGACGAATAGATCTCCTCTGCTTTTTAAAAATATACCCTTCAAAATACTTTCCGCTGTTTTTTAGCTTGAAATGTATTGCGAAAAGTAAAAAAATAAGGTAAAAATAAAGAGGTTGTTATAAAAAGATTTCTGCTTTTAAGCTTCCTACCTTCCTGCCTCCTTCTCAATCCATTTGTCCTTACATTTTCAAACAACATAATTTTAATGGATGGAAGAACGAAACGTGAAACATTTTGAATATGGTAAGAAAAGCGTGGTGTAAGTATGAGCGAGATTTCCATTTCAACTCTTGAAAATATGAAATTAAAAGAGTTGTATGAACTAGCACGGCAATTTAAAATTTCATATTACAGCAAATTAACGAAAAAGGAGTTAATTTTTGCAATATTAAAAGCAAATGCGGAGAAAGAAGATTTGCTATTTATGGAAGGCGTCTTAGAAATCATTCCTTCTGAAGGATTTGGTTTTCTGCGTCCAATTAACTATTCTCCCAGCGCAGAGGATATTTATATTTCAGCCTCGCAAATCCGCCGTTTTGATTTAAGAAACGGCGATAAAGTATCTGGAAAAGTCCGCCCGCCAAAAGAAAATGAACGATATTACGGATTGCTGCACGTTGAAGCGGTAAATGGCGACGACCCCGAATCTGCGAAAGAACGCGTCCATTTCCCGGGCCTTACTCCTCTTTATCCAAATAGACAAATGAAATTGGAAACCGAACCTAAAAATTTATCAACAAGAATTATGGATTTAATTACACCAGTCGGCTTTGGGCAGCGCGGTTTAATTGTGGCACCCCCTAAGGCAGGAAAAACAATGCTTTTAAAAGAAATTGCCAATGCCATTACGACGAACCATCCTGAGGCTGAACTGATTGTGCTGCTTATTGATGAACGTCCTGAAGAGGTAACCGATATTGAACGTTCTGTAAAAGGGGATGTCGTAAGCTCAACTTTCGATGAGGTGCCGGAGAATCATATTAAAGTCGCTGAACTCGTTCTTGAACGAGCGATGCGTCTTGTGGAGCATAAACGGGATGTCATTATTTTAATGGACAGCATAACCCGGCTGGCCCGCGCGTATAACTTAGTAATTCCGCCAAGCGGCCGGACGCTGTCAGGAGGGATTGACCCTGCCGCATTTCACCGTCCGAAGCGGTTTTTTGGGGCGGCGCGGAACATTGAGGAAGGCGGCAGCTTGACGATATTGGCAACTGCGCTTGTAGATACGGGATCGCGAATGGATGATGTCATTTACGAAGAATTTAAAGGAACGGGAAATATGGAGCTTCATCTTGATCGTTCATTAGCGGAAAGGAGAATATTCCCTGCCATTGATATTCGCCGTTCCGGTACACGAAAAGAAGAATTGTTAATTCCGAAAGAGCATTTAGAAATGTTATGGGCGATTCGAAAATCTATGTCGGATCAGATGGATTTTGCTGAACGCTTCTTAAAGAAAATGCGCCAAACGAAATCAAATGAGGAATTTTTTGAAATGCTAAAAGAAGAATGGAAAACAACTGGCATAAAAAGTTTCTAACTATGTTGCATTTCTTGTAAACCCTTGTTATAATTTTTTCATGTGTGTTTAAGAATGTTGAAGCGTGAAATAATTGCACGTTTCCGAATAGATAAACTCTGTTTCGAAATGATTCAGGGCGTAAAGGAGTTGAAAACTATGAAACCGGGAATTCATCCAAATTATAAAAGAGTACTCGTAAAATGTGCATGCGGAAACGAATTTGAAAGCGGTTCTGTTAAAGATGAGGTGCGCGTTGAAATTTGTTCTGAATGCCATCCGTTCTATACAGGCCGCCAAAAATTTGCAACTGCAGCCGGACGTGTAGACAAATTTAACAAAAAATACGGTCTTAAATAATTATGTAAAACAGGCAGTCTTTTCATTCTGCCTGTTTTTTCACTTATTTGACATGTTTTTATAAAACGGGGAGAGATTTTTAAATATGGCGCAATTGTTTTTTAAATACGGGGCGATGAACAGCGGCAAATCCATCGAAATTTTAAAGGTTGCTCATAACTATGAGGAACAAAACAAATCGGTGCTGATTTTCACGTCTGCCATTGATACTCGTGATGAAGTTGGATATGTATCAAGCAGAATTGGCTTCAGACGAAAAGCGATACCGATCTACGATGATACGAATATTTTCCAAATTGTGAAGGAGTATCAGCCTAAGCCGTACTGTGTGCTAGTGGATGAGGCACAATTTTTAAAGAAAAAGCATGTACTTGAGCTTGCGGATATTGTTGACAAATTGAATATTCCCGCAATGGCGTTTGGATTGAAAAACGATTTTCAAAATGAGCTTTTCGAAGGAAGCAAATATTTGCTGCTTTTTGCGGATAAAATTGAGGAAATGAAAACGATTTGCTGGTTCTGCGAAAGGAAAGCAACAATGAATTTACGGATTGACGACAACGGCAAACCGGTATATTCGGGCGAGCAAATCCAAATCGGAGGAAATGACAAGTACTATCCTGTCTGCCGAAAGTGCCACGCGAATCCGCCGTTATGAATCATTGCTTATTTGCATTAGATGGGAAGAAACGTTGTCGGCAAGGTGTGATGAAGAGAATCTTACGATAAGGAAATATTTTCATTTAAAAGAGCTGATCCTTTTGGGCACCTTAAGAACAGGAGGTGCTTTTTATGCGAATATTGATACCATTCATTTTGGCGGCAATATATTTACTGTCAGGGTGTGGAACGGCGGATAAAATATCAGATAATCGCTCATTAAATCTCGATCATAATGGATCCAACCTGATGACGAGGGACGTTAAGCCTGAAAATACAGGAGATGTGGTCGACCAACAAACACAAAATCCAAACATAAATATTGCGAACAGCCCCTTGACGATCAGGGAGGCAAAAGAACAAATCGTCCGTACACTGGAAACTGAAAAAGGTTTAGAGCTCGATTCTTTTTGGACAAATGGGGACGATGCTTGGGCGGTTATTTATACATCACAAAAATTGACGGAACAACAACGCGAAAACCGGCAAAAGGAGCTGTATGACAAGTTGCAGCGCGCACTGCCCCGATACAACTTGCATGTTCAGTTAATCAATAAAAAATAAAACTCGTTCACCGATTGAGCGAGTTTTATAAAGAACTTATAAATCGAAAATTGATTTCGTGTATCGAGTGTGTGTCATGAAGATGGGTTTATAAACCGAAAATGGAGCTAAGCAGCGTTTTATATACTGCCTTCTTTTTTCGGGGTTTATCAATCGAAGACATTTGAAGTTCAGGCATACTTTTTTTGCTTTCAAGCTCTTTTATTTTTCTTTCGAGCGTCTCGATCCTTCCTGTCAGCTCTTCAATTTCCTTTCTTTGCACTAAAAGCTGATATGACACGACATCGTCAGCTTTTGAATAGATCATTTGCTCCAGATCCGCTATTTTTTTCAACAATTCGTTCGAAACCGTTCCACCAGCATTTTTAGCCGATTCTTTTCTTTTCGCTTTTACTATTACTTGTTGCATTGGAACTCCTTGTTTTATTTGATTGTGAACTTCTTTGAGCAAGGCGATATCCTCGTCAGAAAACATATAATGTCCAAGTTCGTTCCGTTCCATTGGAAGATTAAGCTGTTTGATCCAGCGCTGAACTGTTTTCGGAGAAACACCGATTTTTTTGGCAGCATCGGTTGTATTCATCGAACCTCCCCTTTCAAACGATCATAATATACATATTCAGCTTTTTATAGGAGAACCCTTCCTGTTTGACAAAACAAGCGGTCATCCGGCAAAAGTTCTAGAATATCGACAGAGGAGCCGGCAATTATCCGAACGTTTGAAACTGCGAGAGCTTCAAAAAATATATTCTGTTCCATTCGGCCGCTGATTCTATTTCATGGCAGAATCATTCGTCCGCATACATCTGGTTTTGTCTGTCAGCCGACTTGATTTTGTCCTGCACTCTAGATCAAAAACGAAAAATTTTAAAAGGTTGCTAGTTTGGTACAAATGATGGCGGCATATTGGATTGATTAATCGCTTTTTAACAAAACCTTGATGTGATTATAAAAGCCGTCCGAACCTGTAAAATCGACTTTGCAGCATCGCATATCGAAAAAAGCTTTTTTGCTTCCCAATTGTTAAAAACGGTTGTTTTTGACTGGTACAGTTTCCTATACTATAATTTAGGATAGACAAGCGAGAATCCTCCCCTTTTTAAAGGGGAGATGAATCGCTTTTTTTATATTTTATAAAGACTATATGTGGTTTATTAAAGATTGAAATAATTGGTTTTTTTGTATATTTTTGATATACTATATGTATGAAGAAAACAAATTTAATTCACGCAAGAACTTGTGTTTATAATGTCAATTATCATATTGTATGGTCTGTGAAATATCGAAAGAAGGTTTTGACACAAGAGGTTGAGTTATATCTCAAGAAAATTTTTAAAGAGATTGCAGAAGAAAAAGGTTTTCTGTTGCAGATGGTAGAGGTGGGTGAACAAGATCATATTCATGTATTTGTATCAGCTCATCCAAAAATAGCACCTTCTTATATTGTCAAAATGTTAAAAGGGATTTCAGGGAGAAAAATTTTTCTGCAATTTCCTGAAATCAAACAAAAATTATGGAAAGGAGTATTATGGAACTCTAGTTATTATATTGAAACCGTTGGCTCTATTAGTGAGGATGTCATAAAACGCTATATTGCTAACCAAAAGAAAGGTGGTGACTAAATGAAAAAGGTATCGTATTTCACCTATAAAGCGAATCGAACCAATCAAATCATCTTATATCACTTGTGTTATGCCAGTCGTAAGTTATGGAATGTGGGGAACTATGAAAAACGGAATTGGTCGAAAGAACAAGGTGTACCGTTCCCGAATTGGTATGAACAGAAAAAACGATTAAAAACACATTTTTGGTATAAACAATTACCTGCTCAATCAGCACAAGAGGTCTTAAAAGTCTTGCAAGAAGCGTGGGTGTCTTTTTTCAAACTAAAGGAAAGCAATGGAATAGATAATCCACAACCACCACGATTCAAACATCAAAACTTTAATGTCCGTTTTCTAAATAACAGTTTCAAATTGGTGGAGAACAATACCAAAATTCGTTTACCCATTCCAAAGGCTCAAAAAGCCTTTTTAAAAGAAACGTATGGATTGGAAGAAAGTTATCTTTATATCCCGATTCCGAAACATATCGAAATCGAAAAGATAAAACTGATTGAAGTGAAACCCATCAGTCGAAAAGAATATACGATTTATCTGATTCAAGAATACAAAGATGTACCATTGAAACAAAAGAATAGCACGAAATTTTTATCGATTGACTTAGGGATTGCCAATGCGATGACTTGTTATGATTATCAAGGAAAAGCACACATCATTTCAGGAAGGCAATGGCTATCCGTTGAACGCTACTTTCATAAACAAATCGCCCATTTTCAAGCGATTGGTTTCGCTCAACAATGTGCTAAAGGAATACAATACCCGAAACCTTCCAGACGTGTGTTACAACTTTATCAAAAGAAAAGAAAACAAGTGCATCACATGTTGCATTGTATGACAAGAAAAGTGATTGATATTGCTCTGCAACAAGGAGTCGAAACGATTGTGATTGGTGACATTACAGGTATACGAGAACAAGCGAAATTCAACAAGAAAACGAATCAAAAATTGCATGGTTTTCCGTATGCGAAAATCATTCAAATGATACGGTATAAAGCGCAGGAGCAAGGAATAGATGTTCGTTTATTAACCGAAGAATACACCTCTCAAGCATGTTCAGTATGCCAAATGTTCCCTTGTGAAGAAAACGCAAAGCCGAGTAATCGGATTCATCGAGGGTTATATGTATGTAACGACTGTCATACAACCATCAATGCGGATGTGAATGGTGCTATCAATATCAGCAAAAAGTATCTGAAAGAGATTAAGGCTTTATCTCAATCAGTAGTGGTGTTGGACACGCCGACTGTGTATACGTTTAACGGACAACAGTTCGTTGCGTAGAACAGGAAGCTCGTCATTTCAATGACGAGTAGTTCACAAAGTTACAAACGGTGCACCACATAGGAGTTTCCCTATGAGTGGGCTATGATTAAAAATAGAGGTGAAATTCCGTGTTAGAACGTTTGCAAGCGGTTGAAGACCGATATGAAAAATTGAATGAGCTTTTAATGGATCCGGAGGTTGTCAACGATCCGAAAAAGCTGCGCGAATATTCGAAAGAACAATCTGATCTTCAAGAAACGGTTGAAGTTTACCGTGAATATAAAAAGGTAAGAGAGCAGCTAGAAGATGCAAAAAGCATGCTTGAAGAAAAGCTTGATCCAGAAATGCGGGCAATGGTAAAAGAGGAACTGGCAGAGCTTGAAGCGCGGGAAAGCGAACTGATTGAGCAATTAAAAATTTTATTGCTTCCAAAAGATCCAAACGATGAAAAGAACGTTATCATGGAGATCCGCGGTGCAGCAGGCGGAGAGGAAGCAGCGCTTTTTGCTGCAGACCTTTACCGCATGTATACTAGGTATGCGGAAGATAAAGGCTGGAAAATAGAAGTAATGGAAGCAAACACGACCGGGACTGGCGGCTATAAAGAGATCATTTTTATGATTACAGGAAAAGGAGCCTATTCCAAATTAAAATTTGAAAACGGTGCCCATCGCGTGCAGCGGGTACCGGAGACGGAATCTGGAGGCAGAATTCATACGTCAACTGCAACAGTCGCCTGTTTGCCGGAAGCGGAAGAGGTAGAAGTAGAAATTAACGAGAAAGATATCCGTGTTGATACATTCGCATCAAGCGGTCCTGGAGGACAAAGCGTTAACACTACGATGTCAGCTGTACGTTTAACACACATTCCAACCGGAATTGTCGTATCCTGCCAGGATGAAAAATCGCAAATAAAAAATAAAGAGAAAGCCATGAAGGTTTTGCGTGCCCGCATTTTAGATAAATACCGCCAAGAAGCGCAAGCGGAATACGATCAAAACCGAAAGCTTGCTGTTGGAACCGGTGATCGATCGGAACGCATTCGTACGTACAACTTCCCGCAAAACAGAGTTACAGACCATCGTATCGGTCTCACATTACAAAAGCTTGATCTCATCCTAGAAGGAAAATTGGATGAAATTATCGATGCCCTCATTTTAGAAGATCAAGCGAAAAAACTGCAATCCCAAGGGGAGTAAACCATGCCGAAAGTTTTCGAAGCCCTCAAATGGGCTTCTTCTTTTTTAAAACAAGCGGGAAGAGATGAGAATGCGGGAGAATTGCTGCTTTTGCATCATATGAAGAAAAGTCGGGCGAGCTTGCTTGCCGATTTAAGAATGGATATTGACAAACAAGTATGGGAAATCTTTCAGCAGGACGTGCAAAAACATGCTCAAGGGATGCCTGTGCAATATATTATCGGCTGCGAACAATTTTACGGCCGCCCTTTTAAGGTGAACGAGCATGTATTGATTCCGAGACCGGAAACGGAAGAGCTAGTTCAAGGCGTGCTGCTCCACTCTGAACGTTTATTTTCTGAAAGGGAGCAAATCGATGTTGTAGATATTGGCACGGGGAGCGGTGCTATTGCCGTCACATTGGCTCTTGAAAATAAAAAAATGCGCGTGTCTGCCACCGATATTTCCGAAAAAGCGCTTGCAGTGGCAAAAGAAAATAGCGAAAAGCTTTGTGCTAATGTGCATTTTTATCAAGGCGATTTGCTGAACCCTATTATAAATGCAAAGCAAAAAGCGGATGTTGTTGTGTCCAATCCGCCGTATATTCCGGATGAAGAAATCATGGAGCTGTCAACGGTTGTAAAGGACTGGGAGCCGACATTAGCGCTTTCAGGAGGAGCGGATGGCCTTTTGTATTATCGAAAAATTGCGGAGCAGCTTCCAGATGTGATCCGCTACCCTGGATTAATCGCATTTGAAATCGGGCACGGGCAAGGAAAAGATGTGAAAAGCATGCTAGAGAATAGGTTTCCAAAAGCAGAGGTACAAATTGAATACGATATGAATGGAAAAGAACGGAAAGTATTTGCTGTCCTTTCGTTATAATAAGCTTTTCGAGCCATTCCCTCCTTTTCTAGCAAACTTCAAATCTGAACCAATTTTATGTTTAAGATCTCTCTCTTCTGTCGATAATGACGTACTGAAGGGAGAGGAAAAACGATGAAAAAGAAATTATCTGTTATATATATTTTTTTAATGCTGTTTGGCAGCCTATTAACAGCTTATGAAATGCCGACAGACGCAAAACAAAATGAGACGGTGATCATTCCTGACGAAGCCATTCGTCTGCGAATTTTAGCAAATAGCGATTCTCCGGAAGATCAAGCTTTAAAACGGAATGTTCGGAATGCGGTCAATGAAGCAATTAATCAATGGGTTCAGGATCTAACTTCGATTGAAGAGGCGCGTAAAATCATTCGAGCAAAAATACCAGAAATTAAGGATATCGTCCAAAGCGTTTTAAAACAGGAAAACAGCAGCCAATCCTTTACAGTGGAGTTTAAAAAAATTCAATTTCCGACAAAGCTTTATGGAAATTTCCTTTATCCGGCTGGAAACTATGAAGCCATATTGATCACTCTTGGAGAAGGAAAAGGAGCCAACTGGTGGTGCGTGTTGTTTCCGCCGCTTTGCTTTGTCGACTTTTCAAGCGGTGAAGCTATTCAACAGGATGAAGAAAAGGATAAAGTAAAAGAAGAAAAGAAATTAGAGAAAACAAAAAACTTATTCGCTCCTGAAGAACATGATGAGGAAGTAGAAGTGAAATTTTTCTTAGTAGAATGGTTTACAAATCTGTTTTCATAGGTCTAATTCAGCTTTTGCCTCATACATTGATTACTAGATTTGTCCGAATAAAAGGGGTGAAAGCGTGTATTATTCATTGCGGTTTGCGGAAAGGGAAGACTTAAAAACCATTCAACAATTTGCAGATCAAGCGGGCGTTTCCACGGAAGGCTTCGACAACAGCCATTTTATTATTATGGAGACTGATCATGGTGAAATAGCGGGATGTCTAGGAATGGAAGTCATTAATCAGGATGGTCTCCTCCGCTCTTGCGTTGTGTCCAGCAATTTGAATCAAGGACATATCATTTCCCTATTAAAATCGGCAGACTTATTAATGGAACAGTTTCGTTTGAAAAATATTTATTTTGCAGTCAACAAAAATTCTGTAGCAGAGTTATTAGAAATATTGGGATTCAAGAGAATTCAAGCGGATGAATTGCCTTCCCACATGCTTGCGTCAAATCTGATGAATCAGTTGGTATCCGTTCCAAATGTAGAGTTTATGGTAAAATAACGCTAAGGATACGTATAAATTATACACAATATCCACAATATTTATCCACTGCAATCAACAGCTTTATCCACAATTTGTGGATAAAGCTTGTTCTTGTGCGCCCGGCATGGGTGTAATCTATAGGGTGAAAGTCCCGAGCTGCGAAGGCAGAAGTAGCAGTTAGCTTAACGCAAGGGTGTCCGTGGTGACGCGGAATCTGAAGGAAGCGAGCGGCAAACTTTGGGTCTCTCGGAACACGAACTTCATATGAGGCTAGGTATCACTGGGTGAGTTTGCAAGACAAAACAAAGCCCTTTCTGCCGAAGGTGATACAGAGTAAATGAAGCAGATGGATGGAAGGAAAGATTACACTCTTACCCGGGGAGGTCTGGCTGGCACGCCAAGTAACCTTGGTAACCTATCTAGTGATAGATAGCTGAACAGTCAGAAGTCAGCAGAGGTCATAGTATTAGTTGGTCTAGAACAACTAAGAAGGACCGAACAATTAAGAGAGAATAGCCCTTGGCATTCAGTGAGTCATGATGAACACAGAAAACGTAGTACCTCACTTGAGGGAGGAAGCGGTGAATCCCGTGGGAGATCTCTTGGAGGGTGGAGTGACCACTGGCATAAAGAGAACAGCTATTCACGGAAGTTATAAAGACTTGCGTCAATTATCTTAATTGAACCGCCGTATACGGAACCGTACGTACGGTGGTGTGAGAGGACGGGAGTTAATCGCTCCCTCCTACTCGATGAAAAATAATTGAACAGTTTCACTATTGCTTAGAAAGATTCATAACACTCGTTCATGTATTAGCAAAGGAGTAAACGAAATGAAAACGAAGCATTGGATTGTGGATAATTTAGAGCATGTTACAAAAAATTCTCCACAAATTGTTCAGGCAGCCGAACTATTGAAAAAAAATGAATTGGTTGCCTTTCCAACAGAAACAGTCTATGGACTAGGAGCAAACGCGAAAAGCGATGAAGCAGTAGCAAAAATTTATAGCGCGAAAGGAAGACCGAGCGATAATCCGTTAATTATCCACATTGCTAAAAAAGAACAGTTAACAGAGATTGTGGATAGCTATCCCGATTGGATTGATCCATTAATTGACCGTTTTTGGCCAGGCCCGCTCACCCTTGTTTTGCCAAAAAAAGAAGGTCTGTCGAATCTTGCCACAGCAGGATTATCAACAGTAGCAGTGCGCATGCCGGATCACCCTGCAGCATTAGCATTAATCGAAGCAGCAAATCTGCCGATTGCAGCTCCGAGTGCCAATCTTTCCGGAAAGCCAAGTCCCACTTCTGCTAAACATGTCATGGATGATCTCGAAGGGCGAATCCCGGGAATTGTCGATGCAGGCCCTACTGGACTTGGCGTAGAATCAACAGTACTTGACTGCACCGAGGATATTCCAGTGATCCTGCGTCCAGGTAGTGTTACAAAGCAGCAATTAGAAGAAGTCATCGGTTCGGTGCGCATAGATGCTGCGCTGCTGAATCAGGAGGAAATGCCGAAAGCGCCGGGCATGAAATATACACATTATGCACCTGATGCTCCTTTAACGATTGTCGATGGAAGCAAAGAATTTATTGAACAATTAATACAAAAAGAGAAAGAAAAAGAAAAAAAAGTCGGGGTGTTGACAACTGAAGAAAATAGTCGTTTTTACAGTGCGGATAAAATTGTTGTCTGCGGAAAAAGAAGCGATTTGCGAACAGTTGCCAGCGCACTGTATGATTCGCTCAGAAAGTTTAATGAAGAACAGCTGGATGTATTATTCAGCGAAGCGTTTCCTGCGGAAGGAGTTGGACAAGCTATTATGAATCGCTTGTTAAAAGCTGCATCCCACCGGATCATAAAAGAACGGTAAACTTTTAATGCCTTGAACAAAAATCGGCGCTCAGGCCGGTTTTTTTGAGTCCAGACTTTCTGATCCTTTGTTTAACAGGCGGAATTGACAGATCAAAAGCAAATATAAAAATGGTAAAGGCTCATCTGCCATCGCACGCATAGGCAGAAACAGATCGCGCAGTTAAATAAACAGAGATCAATGAACCGGGCGCCATTCTTTGTCATAATGTCCCTCTGACGTGCATATCGTTCAATATGCGTGTCCGGGGGAGGTTATCTATATGGCTGCAGAAATAGTAACTTTATTTTTAATGGCATTTGCATTAGGGATGGATGCCTTTTCAGTGAGCCTTGGGATGGGCTTAGTTCGTTTGCGATGGAAGCAAATTTTTGACATCGGTATATACATTGGGATTTTTCATATGATCATGCCGCTTATCGGAATTGTCTTGGGGAAAGTACTATCGGAAAAGTTTGGTTTAGTTGCCATGTATATTGGAGGATGTCTGCTCACTCTTTTAGGAATTCAAATGATTTATTCGTCTTTTAAACGCGATGAATCGCCTTTCATTGCACCGGTCGGCATCGGCCTGTTCCTTTTTGCGCTGAGCGTCAGTTTAGACAGTTTTTCGGTAGGATTAAGTCTAGGTATCTACGGAGCGGAGGTTTTGTTAACCGTCGTAATGTTTGGTTTTATGAGCATGGTGCTCACTTGGAGCGGGTTATTGATCGGCAAACGGGTTCAAGATTGGTTCGGCACATATAGTGAAGCTTTTGGCGGCAGCATTTTGCTTGTATTTGGCTTGAAATTATTATTTTCAATGTAGAAAGCTGTATTGTCTAAACCAGTCATTTGAGCACAGTCATTGGACGTGCTTTTTTTTGTTAATTTTTTTGGTTAAATATGCCTATTATGCAAAAAAATTGTGACTTTTTGTCGATAATAAAAATAAAAAAAATTCCTCATGGTTTCCATTCTTTCGAACTTTTTGATTATAATGAAGGTAACATCAAAAGGGAGAGATAGAAGGGAGAAAACCTTGTGACAAACATTTTATTCGTTTGCACCGGAAATACATGTCGAAGCCCGATGGCGGAGGCTATTTTTAAGCATTTGCAAAAAAACGGCCGATTTAACGTTCGTTCAGCAGGCGTGTTTGCATTGGATGGGCAGAAAATTTCAGAAAATGCAAAAAAAGTGCTGGAGGAAAAGGGAATACATGTTGAGCACAGTGCTTCAAAACTTACGGAAGAACATATCGATTGGGCAACATATGTATTTACGATGACTAAAGATCATAAAAACATATTATGCCAATTTTTTCCTAAAGCAGCCGAAAAAACATTTACGGTAAGCGAGTTCGTTGTTGGAAAAGATGAGGAGATACGTGATATTACCGATCCGTTTGGCAGTTCCGTGGAAAAGTACAGAAAAACAAGGGAAGAGCTGGAGCAATTGCTTCAAAAGCTTATTTCAAAATTAGAAACAAATTAGCAGGCAGGTGGACTCTGTGAAAAACAAGAATCGATACAAATTCAGCATCCGTTTAAAAATCGTCATCTTTATTACGATTGTTGCTCTTATTACATATTCAACAAGCGGATTTTTCATTTATGTTGTATACGAGTATGTGAAACAATATATTGACCGAACATCTTTTACCATTTTGACGCTGACTCTTGGAATCATATGGTCAGGGATTTTAACAGCTATTGCAGCTGGATTTCTTATTTCTCCGCTAAAGCGGCTTGAAAAGGCTGCTCTTATAGCGGCCGATGGCGATATTTCCGTAAATGTTCCTGACATCAAATCAGATGATGAAATTCGGTCCTTAAGCAGAGCCTTTAATGAAATGCTTTCCAATTTAAGACATATGGTGAAAAACATTGAAATAAATTTTGAGCAAACAAATGAGCAGGTGAAACAAATACATGCTGCAACAGAACAGGCAACAAGACAAGCTGAAAGCATTTCATATACGATTAAGGAAATTTCAACAGGAGCCGACCAATCGGCGGCTGCTATTCAGGAAACAGCAGAAGCGGTGGAAGATACGGTAGAGCTTGCTAGTCAGGTAAAAGAAAAAGCAAAAGTATCCGAAAAAATGGCGAATGAAATGGTTCAATCACTTGACCAAAGCAAAAAGATATTTCAATCTTTAATTAAAGGGATTCAATCGTTGGCCGAAAAAAACGAGCAATCTATTTTGGCGGTACAGCGTCTTGAAGAAAATGCCAAAAAGGTGGAGACTATTGTATCCCTTGTCGGCGATATTGCCGATCAAACAAACCTGCTGGCGCTGAACGCGTCAATTGAAGCGGCAAGAGCAGGTGAACACGGCAGAGGGTTTGCTGTCGTTGCGGAAGAAGTTCGAAAGCTTGCTGACCAAAGCGCCAAAGCTGTTCAAGGAATTTCCGAGCTGATCTCTAACATTCAAAAAGAAGTAAGCAATGTTGTTGAACAGATTGGAGATCAAGTGAAAACAGCTCGACAAGAAGCGCAAAGAGGGAAAGAAACAGAGAAAATTCTTGTGGAGATGTCGAAATCGATTTTGCATGTTGCCGAAGCGGTTAAGGTGATCAGCGAGCTGATGGACGAACAGCAAAAAAGCATTCAACAAACAGGAGCGCAATCTGAAGAAGTGGCAGCGATTGCCGAAGAAACATCTGCTGGTGCACAGGAAGTGGCCTCATCTGTACAAGAACAAGCTGATAATATTTCTAACATTAATCAATTAACGAGAGAGCTTGAAGCAAGCGCTCAGCAGTTAAAGAAAGTAATCGATCGATTTACTTATGAAAAATAAAAAGGAGGAGCATCTAGTGAAAGTCATAATTGCCTCAGATCACGGAGGGGTCAACATACGTGAAGAAATCAAAAAATTGCTTGACGAGATGAATATCGAATACGAAGATATCGGCTGCGACTGTGAGACATCAGTTGATTATCCTGATTACGCATTGCCGGCAGCTGAACGAGTTGCGAAAGGCGAATTTGACCGCGGAATTTTAATTTGTGGAACAGGGATCGGAATGTCAATAGCGGCCAATAAAGTAAAGGGTATTCGCTGCGCCCTTGTACATGATGTGTTTAGCGCAAAAGCAACCCGGGAGCATAACGACAGCAACATGCTTGCAATGGGTGAACGTGTCATCGGGCCGGGACTTGCCCGCGAAATTGTGAAAACGTGGCTGACAACAGAATATGTGGGAGGCAGGCATGCGAATAGAATAGAAAAAATTTCAAAATATGAAGAAACCCATTTATAAGGTGATGATCGAATGCCGGAATTGCAAAAATACCGGGAACAGCTTTTAACAGTGTTGGCCGATTTTAAAGAAAAAGCACCAATTCAAAAAGGGCAGCTGATTGTCATAGGGTGCTCAACGAGCGAAGTAATCGGAGAAAAAATCGGCACTGCCGGAAATACGGATGTTGCCGAAATGATATTTTCTGCATTATCGGAATTTCAAAAAGAAACAGGTGTAGAGCTCGCTTTTCAATGCTGTGAGCATTTGAATCGCGCTCTTGTCGTTGAACGGGAAACAGCAGAAAAGCGCAATTACGAAATCGTTTCTGTCATCCCAATCCCGAAAGCAGGCGGTTCCATGGCAGCGTTTGCTTATGAGCATATGAGGGATCCGGTTGTTGTTGAATTTATTAAGGCAGATGCAGGCATTGATATCGGAGATACACTTATTGGCATGCATTTAAAGCATGTCGCTGTTCCTGTTAGAAGCTCGGTCAAGCAAGTCGGACAAGCCCATGTAAACTTAGCTTTTAGCCGGCCGAAGCTTATCGGCGGTGCGCGGGCAGTTTATACAAAATAAACATTCGAAGATTAGCAGTGCGAACTTACGTCATGGTTTGTGCTGCTATTTTTTTATAAAAGAAGTGGAGCGGAACGAAAAAATCATGCACATCATTTCTTTGAAGTATAGGGGCCCCTCCATCTTTAGAAATTGTAAGCAAAAGTCGTATCAAACTTTGATGCGATTTTGTTAGTGAAAATACAGGTTGCCGATCATTTCCTGCTTGACGACCCTGTGCATTGAGCTAGGTATAGAAGCTCCGTTGGTCGAGTTGTACAAGACATGATTCATTTTACGAACTGATAGTTTAAGAATACAGGCAGAATCGAGGTTTTAAGAAATTCCGAATTAAAAACTATTCATGCCAAAAAAAAGTTTGGGAAGAATGCGCTTACATAAAAGAAAAGGGTTGCCAAAGGATGATCAATACGGTTATTCTGATTAATAAGTAGATCGGCATGACGATTTTGTCGCTCGCCTGTGCCGTTCAATCGATGAAAGACTAGAGGGGGAACATTTCATGAAATATATTCAACAACAGGATCCTGAAGTATATGAAGCGATGCAGAACGAATTAAAGCGCCAGCGTACGAAAATCGAACTGATTGCGTCAGAAAATTTTGTCAGTGAAGCGGTAATGGAGGCCCAAGGTTCTGTATTAACAAATAAATATGCAGAAGGTTATCCGGGACGTCGCTACTATGGAGGATGCGAATATGTTGACGTTGCGGAAGATTTAGCTCGCGAACGGGCGAAAAAAATTTTTGGAGCTGAGCACGCAAACGTTCAGCCGCATTCCGGTTCTCAAGCCAATATGGCTGTTTACTATGCTGTCTTAAATCATGGGGACACTGTTCTCGGAATGAATTTGTCTCACGGCGGCCATTTAACGCATGGAAGTCCGGTAAACTTCAGCGGAATGCAATTTAATTTTGTTGAATACGGTGTTGATCCTAACACTCATCTTATTGATTATGATGATGTTCGAGCTAAAGCTCTTGAGCATAAACCGAAAATCATTGTTGCTGGTGCCAGCGCTTATCCTCGTGAAATTGATTTTAAAAAGTTTCGGGAAATCGCTGATGAAGTGGGAGCTTACTTAATGGTCGACATGGCTCATATTGCCGGCCTTGTTGCTGCAGGTCTTCATCAAAATCCTGTGCCGTACTCCCATTTTGTAACAACTACGACGCATAAAACACTTCGCGGTCCAAGAGGCGGAATGATTTTATGCAAAGAAGAATTTGCAAAACAAATTGATAAAATCATTTTCCCGGGCATTCAAGGCGGTCCGTTAATGCATGTTATTGCGGCAAAAGCGGTAGCATTGGGAGAAGTTTTACAAGAAGAATTTAAAACATATGCGCAAAACATTATCAACAATGCGAAGCGGCTGGCAAAAAAATTAAAAGAAGAAGGACTGACTTTAGTATCTGGAGGAACAGATAACCATTTGATTTTAGTTGATGTCCGCAACTTGCAATTAACCGGAAAAGTTGCTGAACATGTTTTGGACGAAATCGGCATTACTGTGAATAAAAACGCGATTCCATACGATCCTGAATCGCCTTTTGTTACAAGCGGAATCCGTATTGGAACGGCAGCTGTCACAAGCCGCGGTTTTGGTTTGGAAGAAATGGATGAAATCGGATCGATTATTGCATTTGCATTGAAATTCCATCAAGACGAAGCTAAATTGGAAGAAGCGAGAAAACGGGTGCAAGCTTTAACAGAAAAATTCCCGCTCTACCCAAATTATTAAGGAAATATTGAGTGTTCGAAGCCACATGCTTCGGACGCTCTTTTTTTATTTTAATTTTCTGCCTCTTAAAACTATTTAAAATGGATTTCATCGTTTGGAATGTTGGCGAAAAAGGTTGATGAAAATGTTGAAACTCAAAAATTTTTTCTGTAAAATCTATTGAGGCAAAAGAAAAGGAGATGTGAAACTTGGGCAAAGTGTTTGTATTTGATCACCCGTTAATTCAGCATAAGCTATCCTATATTCGCGATAAAAAAACCGGAACAAAAGAATTTCGAGAGCTTGTGGATGAGATTGCTACATTAATGGCGTTTGAGATAACACGAGATCTTCCGCTGGAGGAAGTGGAAGTAGAAACCCCGGTAGGAGTAGCGAAAACAAAAATCTTGTCAGGAAAAAAACTTGGGGTTATTCCCATTTTGCGTGCGGGGCTAGGAATGGTTGACGGCATTTTGAAACTGATTCCTGCCGCAAAAGTCGGCCATATCGGGTTATATCGGGATCCGAAAACATTAAAGCCTGTAGAATACTATGTAAAACTTCCTTCTGATGTGGAAGAGCGGGATTTCATCGTTGTTGACCCAATGCTGGCTACCGGCGGTTCAGCAGTTGAAGCAATAGAGTGTCTAAAAAAACGCGGTGCAAAAAATATCCGTTTCATGTGTCTAGTAGCTGCTCCTGAAGGGGTAAAAGCAATGGAAGAAGCTCATCCAGATGTCGATATTTACATTGCCGCTCTTGATGAGAAATTAAACGACCATGGCTATATCGTACCAGGTTTAGGAGATGCAGGAGACCGTTTATTTGGTACAAAATAACAGGAGAGGGCGAAGTGAAGTGCCCTCTCTTTCTTTTTAACATAGTATGAAAAATTCATTAATATAAGGAGCAGCATATTCCCGCTCCATCAATTTCTCACTTTTCCCTTAAAACGACTTTTTTCATGCAATAAACTGATGTTCATAGCGAACAATAAGTGCTGAGGTGATAGAAATGGGAAACCCTTCAGTGCGAATTTGTTTGCTTTTTTTCTTCATTTTCCACGTTTTTGATATAACTGCTTTTGCAAAGACCTTCCCCGAACATCCACAAATCCCTGAAGAGAATGCTGATGAACAAGTCACAATGATCATTGTTTTGTCAGATCAGAACCTTTCAAAAATAAAAGAGTTGATTCAAAAAAAATATCCGGAAATAAACATTTGCTGGGAATATAAAAAAACGTTTACCGGATTTTCAGTAAAAGGGAAAAAAAGAGATCTAGATCAGCTAGTAAAAGAGCCTTACATTGAACATGCAGAGCCTGTAACGACTTTTCAAGCAACGGTTGAAGAAAGTGTTCCTTTTATAGGCGGCATCGATGCACGCGGCTATTTTGACGCGAAGGATGAAAGATTGACAGGAAAAGGAGTGAAAGTAGCTGTTATAGATACGGGGATCGACTACAACCACCGAGATTTACAAAAAAATTATCAAGGCGGATTTGATTTTGTAGATCAAGACAAAGACCCAATGGAAACAGTCGCGAAAGACAATTCGAGGACAATTCACGGCACTCACGTAGCAGGAATTATAGCGGCAAATGGAAAATTGAAAGGGGTTGCTCCGGAAGCCTCCATCATTGCCTATAGAGCGCTTGGCCCTCATGGGTACGGGACGACAGACCAAGTTATTGCAGCGATTGAAAAATCGATTGAGGATCAGGTAGATATCGTAAATCTTTCTCTTGGCAATGATGTGAACGGCCCGGATTATCCGACAAGCCTGGCGTTAAACCGAGCCGTTGAAGAGGGGATAACTGCAGTTGTATCAAGCGGAAACTCTGGTCCTAACATTTGGACCGTCGGTTCGCCTGGCACTGCAAGCAAAGCAATTTCCGTCGGCGCATCGACACCGCCGCTTGACGTAAAGTATTTAACCCTTTCAGGATTTCAAAAGAAAATACCAGCTGAATCTTTGTTCAATTCTGCCCCTTGGACAACAATTAGAGGACGGATAGAATATGCAGGTTTAGGTGAAAAAAAAGACTTTAAACCTTCTGTTAAAGGAAAAATAGCCTTGGTGAAGCGCGGGGAAATCACGTTTGCCGAAAAAGCGAAAAATGCAAAATCAGCCGGAGCCCAAGCGTTGATTATTTACAACAATATGAAAGGGAGATTTACCGGCAATTTAGAAGAAAAAATTGACCTTCCTGTTGTGTCCATCTCAAAGGAAGATGGCGAATGGCTGCGCAAACTATTGAACGAAAAATCGTTCATAAAAACAATCATTCGGACAGAACAAGATCGCCTCGCACCCTTTTCATCAAAAGGACCGGTAACAGTCACATGGGAAGTGAAGCCCGATCTTGTCGCGCCTGGTGTAGGCATTGACAGCACAATACCTAAAGGGTATATGGCTCTTCAAGGAACAAGCATGGCTGCTCCGCATATAGCAGGCGCAGCGGCACTGATCAAACAAAAGCATCCAGATTGGTTACCGGAACAAATAAAAGCAGCTATGATGAATACTGCTAAACCGCTTTATAATCAAAATGGAAGGCTGTACAAGGTGTTTGAGCAGGGGGCGGGAAGAATCGATATTTTATCAGCTGTTCAGACAAGAGCTCTCATTTATCCGGCATCTCTATCATTCGGTCAATTTCACAAAAATATCGGCAGGAAAAAGAAAGAGATCACGTTAACTCTTGAAAATCTCTCCGATCAAGAAAAAACGTTTGTTTTTTCGAAACCGCATTATCAAAAAGGGGTTCAATGGCAGCTCCCTCTTTCCGTGAAGGTTCCTGCTAACGGGAAAAGAGAAGTATCCGTCTCGATTGATGTTGCACCGAAATCATTGAGGGAAGGATTGTATGACGGGACTCTTCTTGTGACGGGCGGCAGCCAGACAATCCGCCTTCCATATTTATTCGTTGTTGGCGAACAGAGTTATCCAAAAATCATGGGATTTGAATTTGGTCTTGCCGATCAAGGGAATATGTACCATTATGAACTTTATTTGCCGCAAGGGGCGGATGAATTCGGGATTGCCTTGTATGATCCGGATACTTTAACATTCAAAGGGTTTTTAGACTGGCAAAGAAATATCCCGGGAGGTTTGTTGAAAAGAGATATTTCCGGGCAATTTAAGGACATTCCAAACGGCGTTTACAAAGCGCTCATTTTTGCAAAAAAAGACGGGGAAGAAAGCAGCTATGAAACGACAATCATTTTAGATAAAAAAATATTAAAAAGTCAATAGAAACAGCAAAAATATTTGTGAACAAATTGTGATATTCTTAACAAATAGCTCAACTTTTGAAGTGAAACAGATTGACATTGAATGGTGCCTATTGTATGCTAAACGGGGTGGGATGATAAGGTTTTCAACAGCCTTTTGATATAATAAAAAATAAGGTAATTTTATATTGTGAGGACATACCCAATGCGGCAAAAAGAGCACCATCCGCTCCGAGCATACGCTTTAATGACCGCCATTCTTTCCTATTTGGCAGGATCAGTGCTCGTTGGCATTTTTGCAGGAAGATGGCTTGATCGACAGTTGCATACAGAACCCGTTTTTTTGATCATTGGTCTTCTAATTGGACTGGCTGCGGGAATAATTGCGATGCTGAGATTAGTCCAACATTTTTTTCAGGAGAATGAACGGTAACTATGGATCGTATAGAAAAATTGTTTGTGCGCAGCAAAAAATATTTGCTGTTTTTGCTTGCCATCTATGTGTTAGCGTGGGGGTTTACTCCTTATCAAGATATTTTCCTCGGTCTTGCCCTTGGTACAAGCTTTAGCCTCTATAATTTATGGATACTAGTGCGTAAATCAAAGCAAATACAGCAAGCAATTGAAGAAGGCCGTACAGCACGTTCGCTTGGAACGGTTTCAAGGATGGCAGCCGCAGGATTGGCGGTATTAATCGCACTTAAATTCCCTGAACATTTCCATTTAATTAGCGTGGTTATTGGTTTAATGACAATCTATATTGTCATTATGATAGATTCTATTCTATACATTTGCGGACAAGCTTGGGAAGAGAGGTGAATTTTGTTGGGTCACGAAGCGCCGATAGTAAAATTATTAGGGCTTGAATTTAATTTGTCCAATATTTTAATGATTCTTGTATCTAGCGCAATTGTATTTATCATCGCCGTATTGTCGACCCGCTCTTTGGCAATGAAGCCAACGGGTATGCAAAACTTTTTGGAATGGGTCATGGATTTTGTGAAAAACATTATTAACAGCACGATGGACTGGCAGACAGGCGGCCGATTCCTTACTTTAGGAATGACGCTCATCATGTACATTTTTGTTTCCAATATGCTTGGTCTACCATTCGCTATCGTTGTTGACCATAAGCTTTGGTGGAAATCGCCTACGGCTGATCCTACCATAACGCTGACACTGGCCATTTTAGTCGTCGGTTTATCGCATTATTACGGGATTAAATTAAAAGGCTTTTCCGCCTATGGAAGCGACTTTTTCAAGCCACTGCCGTTTTTGTTCCCGCTTAAAATTATTGAAGAGTTTGCAAACACGTTGACGCTTGGTCTTCGTCTTTACGGTAACATCTATGCTGGGGAAATTTTGCTAGGTCTGCTTGTCAGCTTGGCAACTAGCGGAGCATTCGGCTTCATCGGGGCAATTATTCCGATGATGGCGTGGCAGGCATTCAGTATTTTTGTAGGTGCAATCCAAGCTTTTATCTTTACAATGTTAACAATGGTTTATATGGCGCATAAAGTTAGCCATGACCATTAAAAATAAATGACTTCATCATAATTTTTGTGTAAAAAATTATTTTTAAACAAATAAAGGAGGACTTTATTCATGAATTTATTAGCAGCTGCAATTGCAATTGGTTTAGCGGCACTTGGTGCTGGTATTGGTAACGGACTTATCGTATCTCGTACAGTAGAAGGTATTGCTCGTCAACCTGAGGCGCGCGGTATGCTTCAAACTACTATGTTTATCGGGGTTGCGTTGGTTGAGGCGATTCCGATTATCGCGGTTGTTATTGCATTTATGGCTTTTGGTGCGTAATTTGAAAATTTCAAAAGAGCCTTGCCTAGATTGGTGTTGAAAAAGGCTTTTTAGAAGTGCATGCAATCAATTTGCGTGAAGTCCGAATCGAAAGGACAGCAAGTGAAAAAGAGGAAATGGCGAAGTTATTTAAGCATCTTCGCCATTCCTTTATGTTGTGAATGGTAACAGAGTCCCAATATAGCCGGTAGTTGGAAAACGGAAGTTTTGAAGGGAGTGAAACGAAGCCGTGTTAACAGTTGAATTTGCCCTCGGAGCTGGAGGCTTCGCAGCAGGAGATATGCTCGTTCAGCTCGTTGTATTTTTAGTTTTGTTAGCATTGCTCAAAAAATATGCTTTTGGTCCGCTTATGGGCATTATGAAACAGAGGGAAGAATTTATTGCAAATGAAATAAACGCTGCGGAAGAAAAGCATGCGGAAGCCAAAAAGCTTGCCGAAGAGCAGCGTGAGCTATTAAAGCAAGCCCGCATCGAAGCACAGGAGCTTGTTGAAAATGCGAAAAAACTCGGCGAACAGCAAAAAGAAGATATCATCCAAGCGGCTCGTGCGGAGGCAGAAAGACTGAAAGAAGCAGCCAAGAAAGAAATCGAACACGAAAAAGAGCAAGCCGTTGCTGAATTGCGTAATCAAGTGGCATCATTATCCGTTCTTATTGCTTCTAAAGTGATTGAAAAAGAATTGAATGAAGCTGAGCAAGAGAAGCTGATCAATGATTATATTAAAGAGGTAGGAGAACAGTTATGATTGGCGGAGTGGCAAAGCGCTATGCGTCAGCTCTTTTTCAAATTGCAAAGGAAAAAAATCAAGTGAAGCAGTTTGAAGAAGAATTGCGGATTGTAAAGCAGGTGTTTATTGAAAATCAAAAATTGCTGCAAATTTTAGAGCATCCGAAGGTGTTGCTCGAAAATAAAAAATCATTGGTCAATGAAGCGTTTTCTTCATTGAGTGCTGAAATTATCAATACTCTTCTTCTGCTTATCGATCGCCATCGCATCCGCTTAGTTCCTGAACTTGTAGATAACTTTGTGGAGCTTGCAAATGAAGAACAGCAAACAGCAGAAGCAACGGTTTACTCCGTCCGTCCGTTGAAGGATGAAGAAAAGCAGGCTCTTTCAGAAGTATTTGCGCAAAAGGTCGGAAAAAAATCGCTTAAAATCACAAACGTCATTGATCAGAACTTAATTGGCGGACTGAAACTTCAAATCGGCAATCGTATTTTTGACGGTAGCATCAAGAGTAAGCTCGAACGCATCGGGCGGAATTTAGCGAAAAGTTCGTAGATAGGGGTGAAACTCATGAGCATCAAAGCTGAAGAAATTAGTGCACTGATAAAAAAGCAAATTGAAAACTATCAGTCTGAAATAGAAGTTAGCGATGTCGGCACAGTTATTCAAGTAGGTGACGGGATCGCACGTGCTCATGGCCTCGACAATGTCATGGCCGGTGAGCTTGTCGAATTTTCAAACGGCGTTATGGGATTAGCCCAAAACCTTGAAGAAAATAACGTCGGTATTGTTATTTTAGGCCCTTTTAAAGACATTCGTGAAGGCGATGAAGTGAGAAGAACAGGACGGATTATGGAAGTTCCTGTTGGAGAAGAGCTGATCGGCCGCGTTGTAAATCCGCTTGGACAACCAGTGGACGGGTTAGGCCCGATTGAAACAACAAAAACACGTCCGATTGAAAGCCCTGCCCCAGGCGTCATGGACCGGAAATCTGTTCATGAACCGCTGCAAACGGGTATTAAAGCGATCGACGCTCTTATCCCAATTGGCCGCGGACAACGCGAGCTCATCATCGGTGACCGTCAAACAGGTAAAACACAAATTGCGATCGACACAATCATTAACCAAAAAGAAGAAAACATGATTTGTATCTATGTTGCGATCGGACAAAAAGAATCAACAGTTCGAAATGTTGTTGAAACACTCCGTAAACACGGTGCATTAGATTATACGATCGTTGTAACGGCATCTGCGTCTCAACCGGCTCCATTGCTTTATTTGGCCCCATATGCCGGTGTATCTATGGGCGAATATTTTATGTACCAAGGAAAACACGTCCTTATCGTATATGATGATCTTTCAAAGCAAGCTGCCGCTTACCGTGAGCTTTCTCTATTACTACGCCGTCCACCTGGACGTGAAGCGTTCCCTGGGGATGTCTTTTACTTGCACTCCCGTCTATTGGAACGCGCAGCAAAACTTAGCGATGCAAAAGGCGGCGGATCTTTGACGGCATTACCATTTGTTGAAACGCAGGCTGGCGACATCTCAGCTTACATTCCTACGAACGTAATTTCCATTACAGACGGACAAATTTTCTTGCAATCTGACCTATTCTTCTCAGGTGTGCGCCCTGCGGTAAACGCCGGATTGTCCGTTTCCCGCGTCGGCGGTGCAGCGCAAATCAAAGCGATGAAAAAAGTTTCGGGTACGCTTCGGTTAGACCTTGCGGCATACAGAGAGCTTGAAGCATTCGCTCAATTCGGTTCAGATCTAGATAAAGCAACTCAGGCGAAGTTAAACCGCGGTATGCGTACAGTTGAAGTATTGAAGCAAGGCATCAACAAGCCGATCCCAGTTGAAAAACAAGTCATGATCCTTTACACCTTAACAAAAGGATTTTTAGATGATATTCCTGTTGAGGATATTCGCCGCTTTGAAGAAGAATTTTATGCTTATTTAGATCAAAATGAAAAAGAGCTTCTTGAAGAAATCCGTTCGACAGGAAATCTGCCTGAAGACGAGAAAATGGAAAAAGCCATCAAAGGATTCAAAAAAACTTTTGCAGTTTCTGAATAAAGAACGATAAGGCTGTGAAAATACGGGGATTCTTTTCACAGCCGTTTTCAAAACATGATCGGCTATTTTTCAAAAAGGTGGTGAGAACCTTTGGCATCGTTGCGCGATATTAAAACACGCATCAATTCGACGAAGAAGACAAGCCAAATTACAAAGGCGATGGAGATGGTTTCAGCTTCGAAGCTGAATCGGGCGGAAACCAGCGCCAAGTCATTTGTGCCTTACATGGAGAAAATTCAAGAAGTTGTGGCAAACATCGCCCTTGGGAGTACGGACGTAAGCCACCCGATGCTTGAAAAGCGTCCGGTCAAAAAGACAGGATACGTTGTCATTACATCAGATCGCGGGCTTGCCGGTGCGTTTAACAGCAACGTGCTGCGCGCCGTTTATCAAACGATTCAAGAACGACATCGTTCGACGGATGAATACGCCGTGATTGCCATCGGAAAGGTCGGCCGCGATTTTTTCAAAAAACGCGGTATGCCTGTCGTTGAAGAAATTGTCGGATTAGGCGATGATATAAGCTTTTCGGATATTAAAGAAATTGCTTCCAATACAGTCAAGCTGTTCGAGGATGGAAAAGTAGATGAAATTTATATGTTCTACAACCATTATGTCAGCGCCATCCAGCAGGAAGTAACGGAGAAAAAGCTGCTGCCGCTTTCGGACATCGCTGCGAATAAAAAAATGACGTCTTATGAATTCGAACCGTCTCAGGAAGACATTTTGGCAGTGCTTTTGCCGCAATATGCTGAAAGTTTAATTTACGGCGCCTTGCTTGACAGCAAAGCAAGCGAACATGCTGCGAGAATGACGGCAATGAAGAATGCAACAGACAACGCAAAAGAACTGATCAATACGCTGACTCTTTCCTACAACAGAGCTCGTCAGGCAGCGATTACGCAAGAAATTACAGAAATTGTTGGCGGGGCATCAGCGCTTGAATAGATCACTGAAACAGTACGTTAGGAGGGAAACAGGAACATGAAAGGACGCGTAGTTCAAGTAATGGGTCCGGTAGTGGACGTAAAGTTTGAAAGCGGACATTTGCCGGAAATTTATAACGCCCTAAAAATTTCACATAAAGCGCGCAATGAAAACGAGGTAGACATTGATTTAACGTTGGAAGTAGCGCTTCATTTAGGGGATGACACCGTTCGGACAATCGCTATGGCTTCAACGGACGGCGTAACGCGCGGAATGGAAGTCGAAGACTTAGGCGCTCCAATCTCCGTGCCAGTTGGAGATGTCACATTAGGACGGGTATTCAATGTGTTAGGGGAACATATTGACCTTGGAGACCCGATTCCAGCGGAAGCGCGCCGGGATCCAATTCATAAGCCTGCTCCGAAATTTGAACAGCTGTCAACACAAGTTGAAATTTTGGAAACAGGAATCAAAGTTGTTGACTTGCTTGCTCCATATATTAAAGGTGGAAAAATCGGCTTGTTCGGCGGTGCAGGAGTTGGAAAAACGGTTTTAATCCAAGAGCTGATCAATAACATTGCACAAGAGCACGGCGGTATTTCCGTATTTGCTGGAGTTGGGGAGCGTACTCGTGAAGGAAACGACCTATACTTTGAAATGAAAGACTCCGGCGTTATCAGCAAAACAGCAATGGTGTTCGGACAAATGAACGAGCCGCCTGGAGCGCGTATGCGCGTTGCATTAACAGGTTTGACAATGGCTGAATATTTCCGTGATGAACAAGGGCAAGACGTTCTCTTCTTCATCGACAACATCTTCCGCTTTACACAAGCTGGTTCCGAAGTATCTGCGTTGCTTGGACGCATGCCTTCTGCTGTTGGATACCAACCGACGCTTGCGACAGAAATGGGACAATTGCAGGAGCGGATTACATCAACAAACGTAGGTTCTGTTACATCGATTCAGGCGATTTACGTGCCTGCTGACGACTATACAGACCCTGCTCCGGCTACAACATTCGCACACTTAGATGCGACAACAAACCTTGACCGTAAGCTGTCAGAGATGGGTATTTATCCAGCGGTGGATCCACTTGCTTCAACGTCACGTGCATTGGCTCCGGAAATCGTCGGTGAAGAGCATTACAACGTTGCCCGCCAAGTTCAGGCAACATTGCAAAGATATAGAGAGTTGCAAGATATTATTGCAATCCTTGGTATGGACGAGCTTTCAGATGAAGATAAGCTTGTTGTACATCGTGCTAGAAGAATCCAATTCTTCTTATCACAAAACTTCCACGTTGCTGAGCAGTTTACAGGACAGCCTGGTTCATATGTGCCTGTAAAAGAAACTGTACGTGGATTTAAAGAAATTCTTGAAGGTAAGTACGACCACATTCCTGAAGATGCGTTCCGCTTAGTGGGCACAATTGAAGATGTCCTTGAAAGAGCGAAGCAAATGGGCGTTGAAGTATAATATTTTGGGACCCTAGGAGGAACTGAATATGAAGACCGTACAAGTCAGTGTCGTCACTCCCGATGGCCCAGTTTATGATGCGGATATAGAATTGGTCAGCGCCAAAGCTCAAAGCGGCGAGCTTGGAATTTTGCCTGGTCATATTCCAATGGTTGCGCCGCTTGCAATTGGCGCAGTTCGGCTGAAAAAAGGAAATAATACAGAACTCGTGGCTGTCAGCGGAGGTTTTTTGGAAGTTCGCCCTGATAAAGTCACGATCTTGGCACAAGCAGCTGAAAGAGCTGAAGATATCGATGTTGCCCGCGCGGAAGCTGCAAAGAAACGTGCTGAGGAACGCTTGCAGCGCAAAGGTCAAGGGCAGGAAGACATAGATTTTAAACGTGCTGAGCTGGCGCTGCAACGTGCCATCAATCGTATTAACGTGGCGAAAAAGAACTTTTAATTTCTCATTTAAGACGTCCCGGCGCTTAAGTTCGGGCCGTCTTTTTTGAAAAAACTAAGAAATCATGATCATGGCTATTTTGCAATGTTGGCTCTAGCCTGGATGCAAAAAATCGGCAACTTACTTTTATTGACAGCAAAAAATGGACAACATGTAATCGCATCATTCAACTCTAAAACTGCAAATCCAAAAATAACGAATTGACCTCCTATCTACATTCCACATCAATGAATGCTTCATTTATAAGAAATAACAACATGAAAAAACTGCCTAACCATTGTTTTTCACAAAATCAAATAAAAAGTGTGCATGAATAGGAAAGATTTTTATATAATAAAGTGGGTTTGTGAAACAAGAAAGGAAGATTTCGGAAGGAGGAGTAATGTGGCGGGGCTAGGCCAGCAGGCGCTCATTAGCATCATAGTAAATTTAGTATTTATTTTTCTAACTTGGCGGGCTTTACAGGCTCTTCAAATTGAAAAAATTATTCGTAAAGGAAGAGTTGTCGAGACAAGGCTTTTGCTCATTTTATTGACCATCGCCATTGCGTCATCTGTGAGCAATTTTTTCTTGAACTATTTTTTTTGGTCACAGCAGCTGCAATATCTTTTTTAAACATGTCGAGGGACAATGAATACATAAAGGCTGTTGTCTAATCTTGACGACTTTTTCCACGTATGCCAAAACCCTTTCCGGCAACACTTTTAATAAGGAAAGGGTGATGGCGGTGAAAAATTTATATTTTGTCTTTATTTTCATATTTTTATTCGGTTTTCTTTTGTCAGCTTGGCGCACAGAACGAACGAATGCTGAAAGACACGATATTCACGTAGAGGAAATCGTGGAGCAATTTCATCAACAAAACATAGATGTGGCAGAATGGTCAATTTTTGCAAAATTTTCTTTTTCTCAAAAAAGCAAAAAAGTGAAACGAATCTACACACAGTTTCGTCAATTTAATTGGTCTTACTTGGAAAGCGGTAATTTTGAAAAGTGGACCGGCACTTATTACAACAGCGATAAGCAGATCACTGAAACATTGCAAATTATTAAACCTCATGCAAAAGCAAGCCCGAAAATTCAAGTTATATATGAAGCAACAGGGAAACGTTGGAATGGCCGTGCATGGATGAAGCTGGAGCGCTATTTTAACCGTCACATTTTCGACAAAATTCCAGGAAATCCTACATTTTTCACTTGTGTCAAAGGCTATACAGATGATAAGATGAAAGGTGTTTTGTTTTTTGAGGCAAATAACCTTTTAAAAAGGTTTCATGCAAAACCGGTGGAAAGCTTAAACGAGCAACGCTTCGTTTCCATATCCGGTTTTACAAACGATTGGGATCATTCTATTAAAACGAAAAATGGAAAGATGAACATTCAAATTTCGCTCAGAAGTGCAGGAATGGGCGAAAGAACTACTGTAACAGTAGGAACACCTATTATTACAACTGAATATTAATATAGAGAAAATGGGACGCGGAGGGGAATACCTTGGAAAAAATCATCGTCCGCGGCGGTCGAAAGTTAAACGGTACAGTAAAGATCGAAGGAGCCAAAAATGCCGTTTTACCTGTCATCGCTGCATCTTTATTAGCTAGTGAAGGAAAGAGTGAAATTTGTGATGTTCCTAAGCTCTCCGATGTTTACACGATAAACGAAGTTCTCCGCTATCTCGGAGCAGAGGTTCGTTTTGATGGTAATCAAGTAGTTGTCGATGCATGCGGAGAGCTTTTAACGGAAGCGTCATTTGAATATGTTAGAAAAATGCGTGCATCTGTGCTTGTTATGGGACCTCTTCTTGCCCGCAAAGGCCGTGCACGTGTTGCTTTGCCGGGAGGATGTGCCATCGGATCCCGTCCGATTGATCAGCACTTGAAAGGCTTCGAAGCGATGGGTGCAACGATAAAAGTCGGCAACGGCTTTATTGACGCAGAAGTGAATGGCAGACTTCGCGGAGCCAAAATTTATTTGGATTTCCCAAGTGTCGGCGCAACAGAAAACATTATGATGGCAGCCGCACTTGCAGAAGGAACAACTGTAATCGAAAACTGTGCAAAGGAGCCTGAAATTGTCGACCTTGCGAATTTTATAAACAAAATGGGCGGAAATGTCCGCGGCGCAGGCACTGGTACTATCAGAATTGAAGGTGTAGATTCCTTGCACGGTGCAAAGCATTTAATTATTCCAGATCGTATTGAAGCAGGAACATTTATGGTTGCTGCTGCCATTACGAAAGGGAATGTCCTTGTAAAAGGAGCAGTTCCGGAGCATTTGACATCATTAATTGCGAAAATGGAAGAAATGGGCGTAACCATTATCGAGGAAGAAGAAGGCATTCGTGTCATTGGTCCGGAAACATTGAAGGCAGTGGATATTAAAACAATGCCTCATCCAGGTTTTCCTACTGACATGCAGTCTCAGATGATGGCCCTGCTGCTTCAGGCAAACGGAACTAGCGTAATTACCGAAACGGTATTTGAAAACCGCTTTATGCATGTAGAAGAATTTCGTCGTATGAACGGAGATATTAAAATCGAAGGCCGCTCTTGTATTATCAATGGTCCTGTAAAGCTTCAAGGTGCAGAAGTAACGGCAACCGATTTAAGAGCGGCAGCTGCATTAATTTTAGCTGGGCTTGCTGCAGAAGGGTATACACGGGTTACGGAGCTGAAGCATTTAGATCGCGGCTACGTCCGTTTTCATGAGAAGTTAAAAGAGCTTGGCGCAGATATTGAACGCGTCAATGATGAAGCAGACATCCCGGCAATTGAACAACAAGCCGTTGCAACGAATTTAAATGTATAATTTCACAAAAGAAGCTAGCCTCTTTTAGGAGATGCTAGCTTCTTTTTCGTATTACCCGCTTATTTTTTTCATATTTTTTCGTTTTATACATAAAACTCCCCCTGCAAACAGCATCTCCGATTTCAGTCATAAAAGGTTGTCCTTCCCCATAAACTTTACTGAAGTCAGCGATAAAAGAAATGGGGGCTGTAATATGAAACGAGTGAAACCGTTCTTTCTTTTTTTTGCAGCAATATTTTTCATTATTTTGATGGTGCCAAGTTTGCTGGTAGCCCCGTTTGCCGAAAAGACGAAAGCTACGCTTGGCGAGGAACTAGCCGAGAAGAAAACAACGGATGTGCTACAAAAGGAATCAAAAGTTTCTGTACCAATTTATCGTTCCCAAGAAAAAAAAATTGATGAAGTTCCGCTTGAAGAATATGTGGTCGGTGTTGTCGCCGCCGAGATGCCCGCAGAATTTGAAAAAGAAGCGTTAAAGGCTCAAGCTTTAGCTGCTAGAACGTACATCGTGAAAGAGCTGTTTACGGGCCAAAATGTCGGCTCTCCCGAAGGAGCGGTAGTCACGGATACTGAGCTCCATCAAGTTTATAAAAATGAAGAAGAATTAAGGAGAATTTGGAAAAAAGATTTTGATTGGAAAATAAAAAAGATTAAAGAAGCTGTTGCCGAAACAAGAGGCCAAATTTTAACGTATGACGACAAGCCGATTGATGCTTCTTTTTTTTCAACGAGCAATGGATATACGGAAAATTCGGAGGCCATTTGGCCGAACGCCCTTCCTTATTTAAAAAGCGTGGAAAGCCCTTGGGATGAGAAATCGGAAAAATTTCTCGCTAGGGAGGTATTTACCGTTCAAGAGTTTGAACAAAAATTAGGGATTAAAATAGGGAAAGGCAATTCAATTGGAAAAATTATCGAAAGGACGCCAGGACACAGGGTCGCTCTAGTCGAAATTAACGGGAAAAAGTTTACTGGAAGGGAAATAAGAGAAAAGCTAGGTCTAAGGTCAACGGATTTTTCGTGGACATTGAAAGGCGACCAAATTATTGTTACGACAAAAGGATACGGACACGGAGTCGGCATGAGTCAGTACGGTGCCAATTTTATGGCGCAGGAAGGGAAAAATTATAAAGAGATTGTCTCACATTACTACCAGGGAATTGAAATTTCGCAAGCCAACCCGTTTTTATCAAAATATATGGCGAAAAAATAAAAAATCGGTGCGTTTTGTAAGAAAATCGGTAATCGGTTTTCTCACATTTGGTGCGCCCGGCATGTACATGAACTATAGGGTGTAAGTCCCGAACCCCGAAGACAGAAGTAGAGGTTAGCCAAGAGCAAGGGTGTCCGTGGTGACGCGGAATCTGAAGGAAGCTGGAGGCAAAACACCGGTCCGAGGAACACGAACCTCATATAAGGCTAGGTATGATTGAGTGAGTTTGCGAAACAAAACAAAGCTCTTTCTGTCGAAGGTCATATCGAGTAAATGAGGCGGATAGATGGTGTGAAAGTGCATGTACTTACCCGGGGAGGTCTGGCGGATAGGTGAAATGCGCTTCATAACCTACTTAGTGATAAGTAGCTGAACCGTCAGAAGTCAGCAGAGGTCATAGTATTAGTTGGTTTAGAACTACTAAGAAGGACCGAACAATTAAGAGAGAATAGCCCTTGGCATTCAGTGAGTCATGATGAACACAGAAAACGTAGTACCTCACTTGAGGAAGGAAGCGGTGAATCCCGTGGGAGACCTCTTGGAGGGTGGAGTGACCACTGGCATAAAGAGAACAGCTATTCACGGAAGTTATAAAGACTTGCGTCAATCATCTTAATTGAACCGCCGTATACGGAACCGTACGTACGGTGGTGTGAGAGGACGGGAGTTAATCGCTCCCTCCTACTCGATTTTCTTTAGGGGAACCGCTGATAGTGCCAGTAAGCTGCCAACTTCATTTCGAACTAAATGAAATATTGATCGATTCGATAAATTCTTTTTTAGATCCCAGCCTTAAAAGCGCTGGGATCTTTTTAATGCTGCTAATTTGCAAAAAAACGTTTTTAGCTTCGATTCGTCTTTTTGGAAATAAAAGATTTTGACGATATAGTAGGATGCGAAAACACCGATTGTATCCTTAATAAGATCAATGAATGTCGCAGATCTTGAGGGAACGAAATATTGATGAATTTCATCACACAGCCCGTAAAAAACAGCGATCATCGCTGAGGCGAAACTTAATTTTTCTGTAAGCTTTTCATGGACAGCGAAGGCGAAAATGAAAAGCCAATAAAGAATTCCGAACTCAATGAGATGAAGCGACTCTTTCAATAAATGGTCGAACGAAAACGGCGTTTTGACGAAAGTGTCAGCTGGATAGCTCGACAAGATCCAAATGACCGCCATATACATAATCGGTAAAATACTGATTACATATACCGCAAACTTCTTCATGATCCAAACTCCTTCAAATATTTTTCAACAATATGCATAGAAAAAAAGAAATGGCAAAAAATAAAAGAAAAAATTTTATTTTGATGTATAGATTCTCTCAAACTTGTTCACAATGGTTGCTGAGGTGATGAACAATGAGAGAGGAAGAAAAGAAACGTACTTCTCAAGGCTCGAAGTTCCAACAGTTTTTCAGAAAAAAATGGGTTTTTCCTGCTATTTATTTAGTCAGTGCAGCCGTTATTTTAACAGCCGTTTTATGGTATCAAGCAATCCGCAACAATGATGCAAACGATTTATCAACGGACGATGGTACAGACGTTTCCTATAATGAAGATCAATCGGTGGAAGTAAATCAATCCGTCGAAAACTTCAAAATGCCGGCCATCGATCCTGATGCTGTGAAGGTAGTAACAAACTTTTATGACTTTAATGCTTCAGAAAAAGAACAAGAAACGGCACTTGTCTTCCATAATAACACATACCATCCAAACCAAGGTATCGATATCGCATCAAATGATGGAAAAGCATTTGAAGTCATTGCATCTTTAAGCGGAACGGTTGCAAAAGCTGAAAAAGATTCTCTTTTAGGATATGTCGTAGAAATTGAACATGAAAACGGTGTAAAAACCATTTACCAATCGCTTGCCGATACGAAAGTACAGGTCGGCGACAAAGTTAAACAAGGAGAAATTATCGGACAAGCTGGGAAAAACCAATTCAATAAAGACGCTGGCGTCCATGTTCACTTTGAGATCCGCAAAGACGGTAAAGCCTACAATCCATTAAACTACATGGACGAGCCGTTAACAAGTTTAACTGAAAAATCTGTTGAAGAGCCTTCTGACGGGGCAGCACAAAAAGAAGAAAATAAAGATGGAGAGGAAGCTACTTCAGACGAAACAGCCCCATCAGATGAAACTCAGCCTGATGAAGAACAATCTCAGTCAAAGGAAAATTCAGAACAAGAAAAATCTGATAATTCTACAACTAAACCTTAACCAATACAATCCTACTCAAACGAGTAGGTTTTTTTTTGTCTAAATCATATCTGGTAAAAATTAAATGAGCATAGGCTGCTGAATTTTTCATAAAGAACAGACCAAAAAATTTTTCATAAACGGTACAAGAAACAACGTACGGTAAGGTGCAAGCGAGAAAGCAGGCTTGCCGAAGCATTTTTTCAAAACATAATGTGAAGCGATCGAAAATTCACTTTATTCCATATATAATAGAATCAATCTAAGCAAGAGAAAGGAAGAAGCACGTGGAAAATATTCTTTTTCGAGATGCAACGATACATGACTTGCCTAAAATCGTCTCGATCTACAATTCAACGATCCCAAGCCGGATGGTGACAGCTGATACTGAACCTATTTCAGTGGAAGACCGCATACAGTGGTTTCATGAGCACAATCCAAAAACGAGACCGTTGTGGATGATCGAACAGGATGGAAACGTAGCTGGCTGGCTCAGCTTTCAATCCTTTTATGGAAGGCCTGCTTATAACGGAACTGCGGAAATTAGCATTTACATTGATGAACAGTACCGGGGAAAACAAATCGGCGATTTTGCCTTGAAGACCGCTATAGAAAAGGCTCCAAGCCTCCAAATAAAAAATTTGCTTGGCTTTATTTTCAAGCACAACATCCCGAGCTTAAAGCTGTTTTACAAAAATGGATTCCGAGATTGGGGGCACTTTCCCCGTGTGGCGGTACTGGACGGTGTTGAGCGAGATTTAGTGATAGTGGGGAAACGTGTAGCCGATTGAATCTCGTCTATCCGCCACCAGTAAGCATCCGCATGCATGATAGTGGGGAAACGTGTAGCCGATTGAACGTATTAACAGTGTCTCCGCTCGCAATATAGTATTTTAGTTTCTTTTTCATTCGCCAGTTGAGAAAAAAGCGTCTTTTTAGGATAGACAAGCGAGAATCCTCCCTTTTTTAAAGGGGAGATGAATCGCTTTTTTTATATTTTATAAAGACTATATGTGGTTTATTAAAGATTGAAATAATTGGTTTTTTTGTATATTTTTGATATACTATATGTATGAAGAAAACAAATTTAATTCACGCAAGAACTTGTGTTTATAATGTCAATTATCATATTGTATGGTCTGTGAAATATCGAAAGAAGGTTTTGACACAAGAGGTTGAGTTATATCTCAAGAAAATTTTTAAAGAGATTGCAGAAGAAAAAGGTTTTCTGTTGCAGATGGTAGAGGTGGGTGAACAAGATCATATTCATGTATTTGTATCAGCTCATCCAAAAATAGCACCTTCTTATATTGTCAAAATGTTAAAAGGGATTTCAGGGAGAAAAATTTTTCTGCAATTTCCTGAAATCAAACAAAAATTATGGAAAGGAGTATTATGGAACTCTAGTTATTATATTGAAACCGTTGGCTCTATTAGTGAGGATGTCATAAAACGCTATATTGCTAACCAAAAGAAAGGTGGTGACTAAATGAAAAAGGTATCGTATTTCACCTATAAAGCGAATCGAACCAATCAAATCATCTTATATCACTTGTGTTATGCCAGTCGTAAGTTATGGAATGTGGGGAACTATGAAAAACGGAATTGGTCGAAAGAACAAGGTGTACCGTTCCCGAATTGGTATGAACAGAAAAAACGATTAAAAACACATTTTTGGTATAAACAATTACCTGCTCAATCAGCACAAGAGGTCTTAAAAGTCTTGCAAGAAGCGTGGGTGTCTTTTTTCAAACTAAAGGAAAGCAATGGAATAGATAATCCACAACCACCACGATTCAAACATCAAAACTTTAATGTCCGTTTTCTAAATAACAGTTTCAAATTGGTGGAGAACAATACCAAAATTCGTTTACCCATTCCAAAGGCTCAAAAAGCCTTTTTAAAAGAAACGTATGGATTGGAAGAAAGTTATCTTTATATCCCGATTCCGAAACATATCGAAATCGAAAAGATAAAACTGATTGAAGTGAAACCCATCAGTCGAAAAGAATATACGATTTATCTGATTCAAGAATACAAAGATGTACCATTGAAACAAAAGAATAGCACGAAATTTTTATCGATTGACTTAGGGATTGCCAATGCGATGACTTGTTATGATTATCAAGGAAAAGCACACATCATTTCAGGAAGGCAATGGCTATCCGTTGAACGCTACTTTCATAAACAAATCGCCCATTTTCAAGCGATTGGTTTCGCTCAACAATGTGCTAAAGGAATACAATACCCGAAACCTTCCAGACGTGTGTTACAACTTTATCAAAAGAAAAGAAAACAAGTGCATCACATGTTGCATTGTATGACAAGAAAAGTGATTGATATTGCTCTGCAACAAGGAGTCGAAACGATTGTGATTGGTGACATTACAGGTATACGAGAACAAGCGAAATTCAACAAGAAAACGAATCAAAAATTGCATGGTTTTCCGTATGCGAAAATCATTCAAATGATACGGTATAAAGCGCAGGAGCAAGGAATAGATGTTCGTTTATTAACCGAAGAATACACCTCTCAAGCATGTTCAGTATGCCAAATGTTCCCTTGTGAAGAAAACGCAAAGCCGAGTAATCGGATTCATCGAGGGTTATATGTATGTAACGACTGTCATACAACCATCAATGCGGATGTGAATGGTGCTATCAATATCAGCAAAAAGTATCTGAAAGAGATTAAGGCTTTATCTCAATCAGTAGTGGTGTTGGACACGCCGACTGTGTATACGTTTAACGGACAACAGTTCGTTGCGTAGAACAGGAAGCTCGTCATTTCAATGACGAGTAGTTCACAACATGATTGTTCGACTGTTTAAATTTGTTTGAATCTATAGACTGATGTTGAGTTTTCCTGCGGAAAATTGTTCGTTGCATGATTATGGGCGATCCTGTTTTTCTGGCAGTTTGTGCAGCGAAAGAATTCAATCAGATCTGCCATCTGCGAGTATGTATATTTTAATTGCGTACCAGAGTATTAAATAAATTTTTGCTTCCATTGAGTGATCGGGGCTTTTTTATGTCGATTTCTTTTTGATACGAACGCTTCGATTAACGGTTTATGTGGACTGGAAAACTTGCTTAACAGCAGCAATCCACCAGTGCTGAAAAAAACATCCGCAGCAGTCGTTTTGGCCGGATTGACAAGCTTTACACAGAAGCTGCAAAAATAAGTGTTTTGCTGCGTAAAAGCACTTTTTCAAAAGGAGGGTGGAAAACGGTGGAATTTTTGATTCAACCGCTTGGTGATACAGGAATCATCATTCAATTCGGCACGGAGATTTCCGAAGCAATTTATCAACAAATCCGCCAATATGTATATCGGCTGGAACAAATCCGCATTGAAGGAATAGTCGAATGGGTTCCTGCTTACACCACCCTTGCTGTTTTTTATCGACCAAATATTATTTCGTACGATGAACTTTCTCAAAAGCTTTTAAAAATTGGAGAAAAGATAGAAAGCATGCCAGTGCCGGATCCAATAGTCATTGAAATTCCGACATTATATGGCAAGGAGGCAGGGCCAGATATTCAGTTTGTTGCTGAAACGAATGGATTGTCGGAAGAAGAAGTAGTGAAGATTCATTCATCCTCCGATTATTTGATTTATATGATTGGGTTTGTTCCAGGTTTTCCATATTTAGGCGGAATGGACAAAAGAATTGCGGCGCCGAGGAAAAAGACACCCAGATCTAGAATTCCTGCCGGTTCAATCGGAATTGCCGGGGAGCAAACAGGGATTTATCCTTTGGAAACACCGGGAGGCTGGCAAATCATCGGGAGAACGCCTGTCAAATTGTATGATCCGCAGAAACAAGATCCAACATTGCTAAAAGCCGGCGATTACATCCGATTTGTCCCCATTACGGAAAGAGAATATGAAAAAATTGAACAGCAGGTGCAAAAGGGTTCATATAAAGTGGTCAAATATAAAAAGGAGGCGGCAGAAACATGATATCTGTTGACTTAAACAGCGATTTAGGGGAAAGCTTCGGCCATTTTAAAATTGGCAATGATGAAGAACTGCTTCGCTGTATTTCTTCAGCCAACATTGCTTGTGGATTTCATGCCGGCGACCATAATGTCATGATGCGGACGGTAGAGCTTGCGAAAAAGTTTGATGTGGCGATAGGCGCTCATCCAGGGTTGAACGATTTAGCCGGATTCGGACGAAGGGAATTGAAAGTATCCCCTGAGGAAGTCTACAATATGGTCGTTTATCAAATTGGAGCTTTGCAGGCTGTGGCGGCATCAAAAGGGATGAAGCTGAACCATGTGAAGCCCCACGGTGCTCTATACAATATGGCTGAAAAAGACAAGGCGTTAGCGGAGGCGATTGCTCAAGCAGTAAAAGATGTTGACGAGTCGCTTATACTATATGGACTCTCAGGAGGCGTCCTTTGCCGTGCGGGGGAAAAGATCGGGCTTACGGTCGCGCATGAAGTCTTTGCCGACAGAACGTATCAGCCTGACGGAACATTAACTTCAAGATCAGAAAAAAATGCAATCATACACGATCCAGAGGAAGCGGTAGAAAGAGTTCTCCGTATGGTGAAGGAGGGAAAAGTAGCGGCAATCAACGGGCAAGACATCCCCATTCAAGCTGATACAATCTGCATCCATGGCGACGGTCCGAAGGCATTAGCATTCGCTGAAGTTTTAAAAAGCAGACTGGAAGAAGAAAATATTCGTATTGTCAATCCGGGAGCGAAAAAAGATGAAAGAAATATTGTTAGTTGAAAAGCCTGGTTTGTTAACGACTGTTCAAGATTTAGGAAGAACGGGCTATCAGCAATACGGAGTTGTTGTTGCCGGCGCTATGGATTCGTTTTCCATGCAAATCGCAAATCTTTTAGTCGGCAACCGAAAAGATGAAGCGGTGCTGGAAGCAACAATCGCAGGTCCTTCCTTAAGGGCCGTCCGTGATATTGTGATTGCGATATGCGGAGGCGATCTAGCGGCAAAAATCAATGGGAAAGACGCTCCGTTATGGAAAAGCGTGCTGCTGAAAAAGGGAGATCAACTTTCTTTTACCGGTTTAAAAAGCGGAGCGAGAGCCTATATCGCAATCGCAGGCGGAATTAACGTCCCTAAGGTCATGGGGAGCAAATCAACGTACTTAAAAGCGGGAATAGGAGGATTAAATGGAAGAGCCCTTCAAAAAGGGGATGTAATCATGGGTTCAGATGCTGTAAAAACAAGCACGATTGGCCGAATGTTATCCCCTTCCCTTATCCCGAAATACGAAAAGCACATGACCATTCGCATTGTCCCGGGTCCACATGAAGAGGCGTTTACAAAAGAAGGAATCGATACTTTCTTTTCTTCTGTATATGAAGTCACACCGCAATCGGACAGAATGGGCTATCGGCTGAAAGGGCCGAAAATTTCTCATAGAAAGCCTGCCGACATTTTGTCGGAAGCTGCTCCCCTTGGCGGAATTCAAATACCTGCTGACGGACAGCCGATCATTTTAATGGCTGATCGGCAAACAACGGGCGGATATACGAGAATCGGAACAGTCATTACAGTGGATTTGATGTACGTTGCTCAAGCGGTGCCAGGGGCAAAGATTCGCTTTCAGCCGGTTTCCGTTCAAGAGGCTCAAAAGCTTTATTTTGAGCAGATGCGCATCATGCGCCAAATATCAGTCGGAGCTGGCATATATGATGAATAAACGAAAGTTTGGAAAGTGAACATGTATGATCATTGAACGAAATTTTATTAAATACGACCCTATAAGGTCTGAACAATTTCAGTAATCTGCGCTAATAAAAGCCTGAACAAGTCAAATATTTTAGGAACATAAAAAAGCAAGAGAGAACTTGTCCACATTGCCGAAGAGCTCATCAAAAATGTTTTTCTGTTTTGTCATAACAATCAAACCATTCTCCATTTCTCGACATCTGTTCCAAAAAGGAGCAGATGTTTTCTTTTTTTCACTGGAATTATACATATTTCCCGGAAAATGATTGGCGCATATCGTCGAAAAACTAATCAATGAAAAGTGTCGAAACATGCCCTCGACTTTAAGTGGAAAATAAATTTTCATAAATCCCTTGTCCTTCTTGACTTTTCAAGAATATATCTTCACCCAAGCTAATAAAATGTTACAAACCTAACAAGAGAGTGTTTGAGGTGAGGGATCGTGGAGATAGATGATCAATACAGCAAAAATGGCAACTTTAGATTCTACATCATGTATATAGCTGTATACACTGTGCATGCGAATCTCATTTCACACTTCTCACATCCACATTAGGGAGGTCGAGTGGTGTGCACGATTACATCAAAGAACGCACAATCAAGATTGGAAAGTATATCGTGGAGACGAAAAAAACTGTTCGTGTAATCGCGAAAGAGTTTGGCGTTTCCAAGAGTACCGTCCATAAAGATTTAACGGAAAGGCTGCCGGAGATAAATCCTGATTTAGCAAACGAAGTAAAGAAAATACTAGATTATCATAAATCGATTCGCCATCTTCGTGGCGGAGAAGCAACAAAATTAAAATATAAAAAAGAAGAACAGCAAAAAGAACCGATAAAACGATGATGATTCTCGACGCCAACCGACAAAACTCTCCGAAAATCTTGTCTTTTTTTACAAAATCATACTTTTTATGCAATTATATGATACAATAAGAAATTAGGATATTAGTTGGAGAGATGATGATTGGCAAGGGAGGATCATAGTAATATGTTTTCAAAAGATGTAGGAATCGACCTAGGAACAGCAAATGTGCTGATTCATGTAAAGGGCAGAGGCATTGTGTTAAATGAGCCTTCTGTTGTGGCACTTGACCGCAACAACGGAAAGGTGTTAGCGGTTGGCGAGGAAGCGAGACGTATGGTTGGCCGTACACCTGGCAATATTGTTGCCATACGCCCGCTGAAGGATGGTGTCATCGCAGATTTTGATATTACAGAAACAATGCTCAAACATTTTTTGAATAAGTTAAATGTCAAAGGCATTATATCAAAGCCGCGGATTTTAATTTGCTGCCCGACAAACATTACTTCAGTGGAGCGGAAAGCGATCCGAGAGGCAGCTGAAAAATGCGGCGGCAAGCAAGTCTTTTTAGAGGAAGAACCAAAAGTAGCTGCAATTGGCGCTGGGATGGAGATTTTCCAGCCGAGTGGAAACATGGTGGTGGATATTGGCGGCGGGACGACGGACATAGCTGTACTATCCATGGGTGATATCGTTACCGCCTCGTCCTTGAAAGTGGCTGGAGACAAATTTGATCTTGAAATTTTAAATTATATTAAACGGGAGTATAAGCTTCTGATCGGTGAACGAACTGCAGAAGATATTAAAGTGAAAGCGGCAACAGTATTTCCAGGTGCACGCGACGAAGAAATCGATATTCGGGGTCGTGATATGGTCACAGGACTGCCTCGGACGATCACTATTAGGTCGAAAGAAATCGAGCAAGCATTAAAAGAACCTGTCGAAGCCATTATTCAAGCAGCTAAAAATGTGTTGGAGCGCACACCTCCTGAGCTGTCTGCAGACATCATTGACCGCGGTGTTATTTTAACAGGCGGCGGAGCACTCCTGCATGGGCTTGATCTGCTCTTGTCTGAAGAGCTGAAGGTTCCGGTTACCATAGCGGATGATCCGCTGCACTGCGTTGCTGTCGGAACAGGAATCATGCTTGAAAACATGGACAAACTGCCAAAAAGAAAGTTTATATAACAAAATCGTAGCAATAAGTTTTTTAGAAATCGGTTTTTACGCCGATTTTTTTACTTTCAAATCTGAAAGACCAATTCTTGCTTTTACATACCCATTCAGCTCCCAACATCCAAATGATATTTATCTTTATGAACAGTTTGGAAAGGAGACGGAAGATAAAAGACCTATCAGAAAATTGTGATCTTTTACCTATAAGATAATAAAAAAATTGTAATGAGAATCATCGAAAAGTCCTTTATAATATAAAATTAGGAGAACATGTCGGATTTGTTGGATGGGGTGAAAAATCATGCTTCGAGGATTCTATACAGCTGCAGCAGGAATGCTCACACAGCAGCGCCATGCGGAAATGCTTTCAAACAATATAGCCAACGCTAACACGCCGGGATATAAATCTGACCGGGCTGCAATACGGGCTTTTCCGGAAATGCTTTTGTCAAGAATTGAAACAAAAAACGGTGTGACAAATATTTCGGAAGTTGGATCTGTCAATACAGGCGTTTATATGCAAGAATTGATTCCACTATTTACCCAAGGGGATATCCGTGCAACTGATTTGCCGACTGATGTAGCTTTAGTAGAAGAAGCAGTTCCAATTCATGAAGAAACGAATTTAAAAGGCACTCTCTTTTTTGCTGTTGAAACGGGAAATGGTGAAGTGAAATATACGAGAAACGGCCACTTTACGATTGATGAGCAAGGCCGCCTGACAATGGCAGGAAACCCTGTCCTGTCTGTAGCCGGAACGCCGATTATTATTGAAGGAAACGATTTTACTATTACGCCTGAAGGAGAAGTTCTGGAAAACGGACAATACACAGGTCAAACGATCGACATTCGGTTTGAAGATGATGTCCGCAATCTTGTCAATGAAGGGAACGGCTTGTTTCGAACGGCTGACGGAACAGAGCTGCCAAGTGCAATTGGAAACGGCAATGTGCAATATGTGCTGCGCCAAGGATATATTGAACGTTCCAACGTTGATGTTGCAAGGGCTTATACGGATATGCTGACAGCCTATCGTTCTTTTGAAGCAAATCAGAAGGTGCTGCAAGCATATGACAGAAGTATGGACAAAGCAGTCAATGAAATCGGCCGCATCGGCTGACAAAGAGGTGTTGTAAATGCTCCGCTCAATGATTACAGCGACTAATACGATGAATCAGTTACAGCAGCAATTGGATGCAATCGGTCATAACTTAGCGAATATCGATACAAACGGTTATAAAAAAACGAGCACAACCTTTCACGAATTGATGAGACAAGAGCTGAACAATCAGCCGGATCTTCAAAAAGAAACAGGCAGATTGACTGATTACGGCCTTCGTCTTGGCGTCGGCGCCAGACTGGATAAACAGCTTGTCTTTCATCAAGGCGCTATTAAAACGACAGGCAGAGAGCTAGATGTTGCGCTTTTACACAAGGATCAGTTTTTACAAGTGGAAGTAGACGGCGAGGTCCGGTATACAAGAGACGGTGCTCTTTATTTATCTCCTGCAAACGATGGTACGAACCGCCTTATGCTTGTGACGAAAGACGGCTACCGCGTGCTTGATGAAAATCAAAATCCGATTTACTTGGACGGAGATATTCGCGAGATTGTCATTTCTGCAAACGGGACGCTTACAGCAGCGTCACGGAATGAAGGAGAACTGCCGCAAACGGTTAATCTTGGAGTTGTCAGAGTAGATCGTCCGAGCATGATGATTTCACTCGGCAATAATATATACGGCTTACAGCAATTAGGAAACGTGCCCATCACAGATGTGCTGACGAATTTGGAAGGGGATTTGCGGACGGAAATCGGCATGCGGCAAGGGGCTCTAGAAAGCTCAAATGTCGACCTGACTCAAGAAATTACAGACTTAATGATCGCACAACGCTCCTACCAATTAAATGCCCGGTCAATTACGATCGGCGATCAAATGCTTGGACTAATCAACACCGTGAGGTAATAGGGCGATTTCTGCAATTGTGTTGAACAGTTGAAAATCGGCAAAATGCAATTTAACAAGTTTTACCTCTAGCCTTAAACGGGGTAGTTCACCGTGAATATAGAAATAGGTCTTTTTGATCTTTGACCTTAAAAGAAGCTGCTGTATCAGCTTTTTAAAACTTGTTATTTTTTTAAGGGAGTTTTTATGATGGCTGCTCAGGAAAAAGTTGATATTTTAACAAGGGAAGAACGGAAAAAAGCGAAAAAAGAGGACGGAGTCAAGAGAAAAACGCGCACACGAGTCCGGCTTATTCCAATTTGGCTTCGTCTCATTTTACTTGTTTTTGGAATGGTCATCAGCATGGCCATCGGTGCGATAATCGGATATGGAGTGTTGGGGGACGGACGTCCACTAGATGCACTTAAACCGTCTACATGGCAGCACATCATAGATCTTGTTGAAAAGGACGCGTAATTCTAATATACTTGATGAAAGGCTGGGGGAATTTTCCTCCTTGTTAAGATCTTCTGCAAGACTGGTTCTAAGAAACGAGCTGATGCATTGCTCACATGCCGGAGATCGGGAGACGAAAAAATGGGGCATAAATCGTTTATTAGAGCCATAAAAAGCTGCGGAAACAGACTATCGTTTTAATCCTTAAGGAGGCATCTTCATGTTGGATATTCAGCAAATAAAAGAGATCATACCACATCGATATCCGTTTTTGCTAGTCGATCGAGTTGTTGAATTAGAGGAAGGCAAGCGGGCGGTCGGCATCAAAAATGTCACAATTAATGAACCGTTTTTTAACGGACATTATCCGGATTATCCGGTTATGCCAGGCGTTTTGATCGTTGAAGCACTGGCTCAAGTAGGCGGCGTTGCCATGATGAAAAAAGAAGAATATAAAGGGAAGCTCCCTCTTTTTGCTGGCATTGATAAATGCCGTTTTAAAAGACAAGTACGCCCCGGGGATCAACTAAAACTGGAAGTGGAAATGATCGCACAGCGGGGTCCGATCGGAAAAGCAAAAGGAATTGCAAAGGTTGATGACGAAATCGCTTGTGAAGCTGAATTAACATTTGCTGTGAAATAAACGGGTGCCTTATAATGGCATCTGTTTTTTATTAAATAAGCACATTAGACAGCCGCTTTTTTCATAAGTTCAAGAAGTCTGTTGTATTGACCTCAATTTGAATGTACTTGCATCTTAAAAGATCTTCTTTCTGTATTCTCTCCCAAAATTTTCGATGTGCTCCAGTACGGTGTATTCATCTCTATATCTTCATTTTTTATTTCTTCTGATGTTGAAAATATGGCTTTCGTTTGTTTTTCCCCGATTATGAGCCCTTCTAAAGTGTTTTCTCTTACATTTGGATATGAAAATGTTGGATTGCAAAAGTTTATTTTCGAAATCGTTCTTTTACGAATATTTCTTCTTATCCTTTCTTCAATCTATGTCATCATATACTGAAGGTTGAAAAATTCAATCTGTGTTTTAGAAAAATTTGTTGAATGTGTTAAAAATACTTGGGCATGTTAAGAACGTATAACAATAAGAAAGGAGCAATCATATGAAAAAGAAATGGATGTACATGTTATTTAGCATGCTAATGGCGTTGATGGTGGTGACAGGGTGCAATACGAATGATGAGGTCCCTCCGGACAATAATAACGATACAGAAGAAAATACAGGTCCAACAGATGAAGACAATAACGGGAATACTTTAGATGAAGAATTGCCACCGGATGATGAAGAAGGTGCTGATAACAATCAAGATGATACTGCCGACGATAATAACGACGATAATAACGACGAAAACAACGAAGAACAAGAAAATCAATAATTGAAGAAGGCCGTTCGTGCCTTCTATTTTATTTTTAAGAGTTAAATGAGGTGTCTCATAACTGATTTAAGTTAAAATTGATTAGATGTGAAGCATCTGCGGTTTCATCTAGGCAAATCTGGTCCAAGGATTTTTGCTGGCTTTCTCATTAAATACGCATGACTATCCTTTTTCATGGAGGACTATTCAATTTTTTTTAAATCGGCATTTAGTTTTTGGATCATGGATTTTATGGATTGTTTTACTAAATGCCTCCAGCAGCTCTTGTCCGGATAGACCTTTTGAAATTAATTCTCTGAGGACCATTTCTGCTTCCTGCTTGGAAGTTCGGTTATTATAGATTCTGCCGTCAAAAAGGACAGAAATATGATCCTTTAACATAGTGATCGAACGAATTTTTGCAATGATATGAGCGGGTCTGTTATTTTTTTTAGTAATCGTGGCTAAAAGCTTGAGTTCATCATTATTTTGCAAATGGTGTTCAAAATAAGGACGAAACTGTTTAGAAAGAAGCGCCTCAATTAACCACGAATTTTCGCCGTCCTCTTTATTAATGATCAGCCCATCAGCAAGAGGTAAATTTTCGATGCGGTTTTCCTGATCTTTCCTCTCAACTTTCAATTCGACAAGCTTAAAGGTTTTCATGGTTCAAGGCCCCCAACTAGAGTTTATGCTTTATTATAACATAAAATAAAAAAGGCTTGACAAAAGTCAGCCTTTACTCTATTTTCAACAGTTCATGAATCATCGTAGCAACATACTGGGATAATTGCTGTTGATTATGATTTGTTTTCGCTAATTTTTTAATCGCATCGTATAAATTGGGATGTTTTATTAAAAAGTCAATTACTTCCTCCAAATGTTTTTCTGACCGATACGGTTCAAGCACTTCTGCCAACATGCTCGGGGTACCGCCTTGACCAACTAGATGATCAATGCTGATTTCGAGTGCTTCACTAATCGAAACAAGCTGCTCCAGACTAGGCTGCTGCACTCCAGTTTCCAATTTGCTGATTACTGATCTTGTCATATTCAATTTTTCGGCCAGCTGTTTCTGAGTCCATCCTTTTTCTTTTCGGAAAAATTTCATATTCATTTGAAATTTTTGCTGTGCGTTCACGATTCCACCAACTTTTCCATACCATTAAAAAATATGGTAAAGGAAAAAGAAGGCATCGTCAGATCGTAATAAGATCAATAAAATAAACGTTCAGTATTAGAACGAAATTGAAAAATGAAGAAAATACAAGAGATAAGGAGAATTTTCGACATTTTATAGGAAAAATGAACTAAAATACATATATTACAAATATTTCGTAAATATAGATAATTTTGACATTAAGGATTATACTTTTTTAAAAAGGCCTAAGGGGGGATTTGATGACGAAATATAAACTCAAAAAAATTCATATTATCCGCGGTCATGAAAATAGAACTAGAAATAAGGAATTCATGATGTTGAGGATTGGCGATTTTTCCGAAAATGAGCTTAGCTATCATTATTTTCAAATCCCGAGCGATGCGGTAATTGATGTATATTTTCAAATGGAGGATAAATTGTCAATATTGCGGGTAATGTTTGGGATGCAAGAAAAGCAGTTTTATGTTCAATTGTTTACATACGACCACACAACTCTTCGCTATAAAGAAGAAATCATCGATGAGCAAATGAAATCTTCTCCAATCTTCTCAAAGCTCTTGCAGAACATACACATCTATGGGTCGAATCATTTTTCCTTCATTGCGACAAAAAATATGAAAAATCGCGAAAATTAATAAATCGTTGTTTATTTTCGAAAAATAGCTATAGGAAAATGAGAAAATCAACGTCGTTAAAGGCGGAAAAATCTAAAAATAGACATTTTTCTATTTTTTTAACTTCAGCTACAATAAGGGTGCACATTACGAGAAGGGAGGGATGATGTGATCAACCATGTGACGCTCGTCGGTCGATTAACGAAAGATCCTGAAATCCGCTATACAAGTGAAGGGGCTCCTGTTGCCAATATTACGCTGGCTGTGAGCCGCAACTTTCGCAATGCGGCAGGGGAAATCGACACAGATTTTGTTCATTGTACACTTTGGAGACGAACAGCTGAAAATACTGCAAATTACTGCCGGAAAGGATCGATCGTTGGCGTAATCGGAAGAATTCAAACGCGAAACTATGAAAACAGCGAGGGCAAAAAAGTGTACGTAACAGAAGTTGTTGCGGATTCCGTTCGATTTATGGGCACTCCGCCGCAAAGAATACGGGCAAGAGAGCTTTTCGATCCGGAATCCGCACCTGAACAGTCTGAGGCATAGTAAGTCTGACTTTAGAGGAAAAACAATCCTTTCGTCCTCAGCAAAATAAGGCATGTTTGATGTAAAGTAAGTTTGCTTTTGATTCCGCAGAAGAAACGTAAATCAATCTTATGAGAAGAAAGTCCACCTTTTGACACAAATCGAAAATGGACTTCCGTTAGCTAAGTCGTCCGCTTTTTTCCTTCCAGTGAAAAGAAAAAATCACAAGGCATCCCCTAAAAGCTCCCTCAACCTTTGGCCAGCCGTTTTTTTGAGGCTGGCTGTTTTGTTGAGAGGAAAGGAATTATCAGCTAATGAAAGGTAACAGCCGTTTTTTAGAAATGACGTTTTGATCCATTTTGTTCAAATTTTTTAGAGATGAAAATGATGCTTCATTTTATAAAAGCTTCAACCGCTCCATTCTTGGCTTCCTTTTAATGTATTTATGCTGTTTCGTCGAGACTGCTTCCAACTTCCGGTCTTTGCCTCAGCCTCATTAAAATTGATAAGACTCCAAGATCTTTTTTTGTGGTGTATAGACTCCGCTCCTCACTCCCAAAAAGAGTGGTTAAAAGAGTTCTTATTTATTTGCAGCTTTTATTAATTCTTCATAAAGTTTTTCCCATTCCGGGGCATGTGTTTCCGTTTTAGAATCTTTTTTTGCCAAGAAGATTCCCTCCTTTTTTAACAGCTTAAGAATGGAATAATCCCTTTGCTTTCAAACTTTGACAAAAGAAGTCGCTAAAGTAGACATAGTCACTTTTTAAAAAGCTTTACATTTTAACACTTTATCGTCTTTTTTTATTCCTCAGTCGTTTTCGATCGATGCAGACACGCTTTATCGTCTTTCTTCATTTCTGAGTGCAATTAAGTCCTTCAATTCTTCTGTGGAAAGTTCGGTGATCCAGTTGTCGCTTTGGATCAGCTCTTCGTTTAATGCTTGTTTTTTCTCGATCATGTCGTCGATTTTCTCTTCAATTGTGCCGGTAGTAATCAGTTTATGCACGTGGACAAACCGCTTTTGGCCGATGCGGTAGGCGCGGTCGGTTGCCTGGTTTTCAACGGCCGGGTTCCACCAACGGTCAAAATGGATGACGTGATTGGCGGCTGTCAAATTTAATCCTGTGCCTCCGGCTTTCAGCGACAAAATAAATAAGCGGCTGTCTCCTCTTTGGAACTTCTCGACGAGCTTGTCCCTTTCTGTTTTGGATAAGCTTCCGTGCAAAAATAAAACGTCTATTTTAAATGTTTTTTCAAGCAAGTTTTGCAGCATTTTTCCCATTTGAATGTACTGGGTAAAAATTAAACAGCTTTCGTCTTGATCCAAAATAGCTTCAACTAATTCGAGCAGCTTATCGATTTTATGAGACCGGCCTTGAAGAGGAGAAGAAGCCTCTTCCTTCAAATAAAGAGCGGGGTGATTGCAAATTTGTTTCAGCTTGCCCAGCATTTTTAAAATGAGCGCTTTCCGCTCGAAGCCGTCCGCTTTCATAACTTCATCAAATGTGTCTTTGACAAGCTGTTCATATAATGATGCCTGCTCGACGGTGAGCGGCACGTACTCCTTTTGTTCTTGTTTTTCCGGTAAATTCAGGGCAACATGCTCATCGCGTTTTGTTCTTCGAAGCAGAAACGGCCTGATCATGCTGCGCAGTTTTTGAATTTTGTCCGGTTTTTCCCCTTTTTCGATCGGAAGCACATATTGCTTCTGAAATTGGTGAAGGCTTCCTAAAAGCCCTTTATTGATAAAATCAAAAATGGCCCAAAGCTCTGTTAGACGGTTTTCAATCGGTGTTCCTGTCAGCGCAATGCGCTGATGGCTGTTCAATTTCCGGATAGATCGCGATTGTTTCGTATGGGCGTTTTTAATATTTTGCGCTTCATCGATGCAGAGGCTGGTCCAATGAACGGAAGAAAGTTCGTCAAAATCTACGTGGCTCAAGCCGTATGATGTCAAAACAATATCGGAGCCCAGCACCTTTTTTTGAAACGCTTCGCCTTTTTTCCGGTTTTGGCCGTAATGTAAATAAACGTTTAATTGAGGTGCGAATTTTTCTATTTCTTTTTGCCAGTTGCCAAGCACGGATGTCGGCACGATGATCAGTGCGGGCGTTTCCGGCTTCTCCCGTTCTTTCACATATTGAAAATAAGCGATCATTTGTACTGTTTTCCCGAGCCCCATATCATCTGCCAAACATGCGCCAAAACCGAAGCGGCGTAAAAACAACAGCCAATCCACGCCTTGTTTTTGATAAGGTCTGAGGGTGCCGGCGAAATGCTTCGGCATGCTTACGGAAGGGATTTCCGAAAGCTCCCCCAGCTGCTTCACCATTTTTTTTAGTGTGCTGTTTAATTTGATTTCAATCCCAGCAAATGGGCGATCTAGCTCGTCTCCCTCTTCGCGATTTCGCCCAAATTCCTGCTCTAAAATATCAAAAATGTGGAGGCCCTCTTTTTCTGCACGCTTCAGCATTTTTTTCATCTGTTCGATCATTGACGGATCAAGCATGATCCATTTTCCCCGTATGTTGACGAGCCGCCGTTTTTGCTCAACCAGCTGTTCAAATTCTTCTTCGGTCAGCTCCACGCCGTTTGTTGCGATCCGCCAATTAAAGTCGATGAGGGAATTCATCCCGACAAACGATCTTCCTTTCGGGACGGTATTCACTTGCGCTTTTAATGCCAAGCTCGATTGCTTCACCGCCTGCCACCAAGATGGCAGGAGAATCTCGACGCCTGAATTGATGAATGTTTCGCTTGCTTCAAATAAAAAACGCCACGCTTCTTGTTCGTTTAATAGAGCTTCTCCATTTTCAAATGCAAGCCATGGGACGATTGTAGAAAATCGCTGCTGTTCACGCTCAATTGTGTCCGTATATTTCCGCCATTTAGCCGGCAGCGAGCTTTTCCCCTTGTATAAAAGCAAAGAATCTTTGTCTGTTTGATCACGCAAAAACATTTCCAGTCTCCAAATGCCGCCATCCTGTTCAGGTTCATTTAAACGAAAGCCGATTTGAAACGGCTGATCGTTTAATCGCCAGCCTATTTTCTCAAGCCAGTCCTGTTCATCAAGAAAATGCCCTTCAAACGATGTAAGCAAAGGATATGTTTCGACAAGCTGATCCCAAGCACGTTTCGCTCCTGCGCTTCTTTCCAAAAGGTCAGAAACGGCAGCGGAAAACCATGGAAGATCAATTTCCTTAACCGTGTTATCCTTCGGCTTCCAGCCCAGCTTTCCTTTTTGCCAAGATGAATAGTCAGGCATGAAGTTACCGGTCTGAACAAGCTGAAAAATCAGTTCAGCTGTTTGCGATGTCTGGTCAAGATCGCTGGAAAAGGAAATATTGAGCAAAGAGTTGACAGGTCGTTTGGCAAAAAATTCGACCGCCTGCCACGGCGAAAGCAGAATACAATTGTCTGATACACGCAAATCGGTGCCATAAAAGGAAGAAGTATGCCAAATAAATGCGTATTGCTGCCATTGCTTAAGCGAAAGAAAGGTGCCAGCTTCATCTGTACACCAAATGCTGTATTGATGATCTCCGATTTTCTCAGCACAAATCACAAGACTAGTTGTGGTGAACATGTCCCCACTTCCTTTTCTGTTGAATACTTTTGATATTTAAGCTGTGTATTACATCAATTTTCCTTTTACGAGCTCCTCTTGAAAAGCGCGAAGGCGTTTATACTCGCTCGTAATATGCTGAAAATAGTGTTCCCAAGTGTCCATATCGCCCATTTTTTTATAAACGCGTTTCAGCCTTTTTAAATATTTCACAGCGTCTTTGTAGCTTGATCGGTTTTTTGCAGCGATTTTGCCGGCAATTTCTTGATGCAATAGGGGAAGCAGCACACCGGGTGCTTTTTTTTCAATGACAGTAAGAAGCCGGCTCTCTACATCATCTAGAGAGAAACCGATCGAAAGCTGAAGCTCCGCCCATGTATGAAACAGGCCTTTTTCTATTAAATATTCATGATAAACTGCATAGCTGTACGGAAGAAGCTTTCGGCAAGCGTGTTCGAACGTCTCGTCATCCCCAACTTGAGCACGGTAATGTTCAAACTCATTTAATAAATAATATATCGTTTCTTGTCGATCGTAAAAATATTCTACTTGAATATACAAATTGGCTTGATCAAGAATTACCGGAACCCATTTTCGGAACCGTTTAAATTCTTTTCTTTTATTCATCGATATAATCCAATCAAACAATAACGGCAAAAGTGGAAGCTCAGTTTCGTTCAAATAATGGATGATGCGGTCATCGTTTTTGTCCAAAAAATCAAAATGGAAAATAGCGAGTTCGCATTCAAGAATGAACAAACCGCCTTTTTTCATTTCATCATCTTTTCGATGTTCAAGCATCGTCCGCTCTTCTTCCATCCACTTTTTTCGGTTCAGTAAATACTCCCAGATGATCCGGTAAATAACGACTCGCTCATAGAGAAAAGCTTTGCCGCAAAACAAAAGCTCGCGGATGTGATCCCTCATGTCATGTAAAATGGGATCAGCGGAAAAAGGTAAAGGCGTTGTTTTTATTTGCTTTACATGTTCAATGATCTCAAGCTGCAATTCTTCTATCACTTGAGCAGCGTATTGGAAAAGAGCTGGCGAATTTGTATTTGTTTCGTTTTGATGGCAAAAGCGGCAAATTTCAACAAGCAGACTACTTGCCAGCATGATATGGTAGAGAGGTTTTAACCCTCGGTTTTTAGGCTCCTTCTTTTTCAGAAGAGGATACACTTTATACCAAATCGCATAAATTCTTTGTGTACCGAAGAGTGTTTCAACATTGTCCAGTTCGCCTTTAAAAAGCTCCGCCCAATCGTCGGCCGGTTGTTCACTCGGCTTCATTCCTTTTTGAATCAAGCCTTCCTCCTTCAACACGGCCAGCTTTTTATTCGGTTTTTCTTTCCACTTGTTAAAAAAGTCACCGAGATCGTCTGTTAATGCATAAATATATAAAAAAACAGCAATGAGATGACGGCATGGAAACTCATTAGAACAGGAGCAGCTTGACAGCTGGAAATATTCCAAATCAAGCTTGACATATGCGCGCTTTACGTCCTCAACTGCCGCCGTAATAAATATTCCTTCTTGCTTGACATTAAACACGTTTCCTTGTCTATATAAAAGAAACCCTTTTTTCATCCATTCACGTTGTTCCTCTGTTTCAGGGGAAAGCATGTTTATCACTTGTTCTGAACAATGAAGCACTAATTGTTTATCGAAAATATGGGAAGGCATGAGAAGTCCGCTCCTTTGTCGTTTATAGCAACACGTTCCTTACGATTATAGCGCAAAATGCGAAATCGAACACTATTCTTGTCTAGTAAACTATTGCAACTTTGATTTGATGTTAGTATAATTGTCATATCTTGCTGTTTAATTTTGTAAAAATTTGAAGAAAGGAAATTTTTCAGAATGAAAGAGACAAAGAAGATCCAGGACGAATTTCTGAAAATTCTCCTTAATGCGTATAAGCAAGGTGAAACAAACGAACATGTCACTACGAAAGAATTATTAAAACAGCTTGAACACGAGATTAAAAAGGTGTATGTATCATAGCTGTGGGATTGTGGGATTATCCCACATCATACTGAAAGTAGCAGGCATCCGCCAGATACTTTCAAGCAAAAATAGAAATATACGAAATCAAGTAGAGAAAAACGGTTTGTTTTCTCTACTTGATTTATTTTAAGTGACTTATCTGACATCTCCTTTCATTCTGCATGTTTTAAAAGCTAGGGAACGTTTGATTGTTCTATCTCCCCCGAACTAAAAATAAGCCTTTTTTCCTGTAAACATCATAAGGCGGCTGACCGATATGGGTATTGTAGTCTTACTTCCATATTATTTAGTAAGAATTTTGATATATCAGCCAAGAAAAGTGTGTTCGGGGGAGGGTGAAGGGTTGAAAGGTCAATGGTTGACGCCGGAAGAAATCGAAGCAAGAAGAAAAATCAAAAAAATGTGCCTTTATATCGCTTTTCCGGTTATTGCTGTTGCCATTGGGGCGGCTGCCGCAATTTTGCTGAATACGATGTAGGAAGAAAGTGTAAGGAGGTGAATTGAAACGATTCGCCTCCTTACGCTTTTTTCTGAAAAAGGACAAAATTCTCTATAAAAATTGTCGAATCAACTAGATGTTGGAAGAATTTAATATTATAATAAATTGATAGGTAATGACATATTTTGCAACGGAGGTAAACATGGAAGAAACAATTAGTTTAAAAGAGATATTGGATACATTGAAAAAACGGATCAGCTTAATTATTCTCATTACGGCGATTGCAACGGCGGCAAGCGGCATTGTCAGCTATTTTTTTATTACTCCGATTTATCAAGCTTCCACCCAAATTTTAGTCAACCAAACGAAGGATGACCAAGCCGCTTTTCAATACAACGAAATTCAAACGAATTTGCAGCTCATTAATACATACAATGTCATTATTAAAAGTCCAAGAATTTTGGAGCTGGTGATTGAAGAGCTGGGTTTAAACGAGACGGTCGATGAATTAAATGAAAAAATTACGGTCGGAAGCGAAAAGGACTCGCAGGTCGTCAACATTTCCGTTCAAGATCCTGATCCGAATCATGCAGCAAATATTGCCAACACGATCGCGAGCGTTTTCCAAAAGGAAATTAAAAATATTATGAACGTTGACAACGTCAACATTTTGTCGAAAGCGGAAGTGAAAGAAAATGCTTCTCCTGTCAAGCCGAAGCCTGTCTTAAATATGGCGATTGCGTTTGTTGTCGGATTGATGGCCGGCGTTGGACTTGCGTTTTTGCTTGAGTATCTTGACAACACGGTAAAGACAGAGCAGGATATTGAGAAGCTTTTGGAGCTTCCTGTGCTTGGGGCAATTTCTGAAATGGATAATGAAATGAACAGTTCGACAATGAATCAAGCGGTCAAAAAATCGAGAGTCAGGGGTGAGACGTATGGCGCCTAGAGCGAAAGGAATGAAGCAAAAACAGCGCACATTGATCACGGCGCTCAACCCGAAATCGCCGATCTCTGAACAATACCGGACGATTCGGACAAACATTCAATTTTCGTCTGTGGACCATGAAATTCGTTCAATCATGATTACATCAACTGGCCCTGGAGAAGGGAAGTCGACAACGGCGGCAAACTTGGCTGTTGTGTTTGCTCAGCAAGGGAAGCAGGTGCTGTTAATTGACGCCGATTTGCGCAAACCGACAGTTCATTATACATTCCGGCTGCAAAACATTCACGGATTGACAAGTGTGTTGTTGAAAAATGCGACTTTGCAGGAAGCTGTGTCGGTAAGTGAAGTTGATCATTTGGACGTTTTAACAAGTGGACCTATTCCTCCGAATCCAGCCGAGCTTTTGTCATCGAGAAGCATGGTGGAGCTGCTCAAAGAAGCTTATGATCAGTACGACATTGTGATTATTGATTCTCCGCCTCTTTTAGCGGTAGCGGATGCGCAAATTTTGGCTAATCAAGTCGATGCGTCGATCATGGTGGTGGCAAGCGGAAAAACGGAGAGAGAAGCAGCGTTAAAAGGAAAAGAATCATTGTTGTCGGCAAAAAGCAAGCTGTTAGGAGTTGTATTAAACGGCAAGCCGCAGAAAGACAGCCATTATTACTATTATTACGGCGGGAAAAACTAGGTATTTTTTCCTATTTTTCTTTGAAAAAAACAGTCTACTTGTTTAAAATGAGAATATCTGATTTTTTTCCGTGATTTGAAGGATGGTGTCGTATGATGATTGATCTGCACTGTCATATATTGCCGGAAGTGGACGATGGAGCGAAGCATTTGACTGAAAGTATCGAAATGGCGCGAGCGGCTGTCCGTCAAGGGATTTCGGTCATTACCGCTACACCGCACCATAAAAACGGGAAGTTTGACAATGAATGGAGCTTCGTTAAAGAAAAGACAGAAAAATTGAATGAAACATTGAAACAGGAAGGAATTCCGCTTACAGTTGTTCCCGGCCAAGAGATCCGGCTGTACGGGGAACTGCTTGAAGACTTTTCGGCTGGGAACTGCGGCGGTTTAAATCAGTCAAACTATATTTTAATTGAGTTTCCTTCAAACCATGTGCCAAGATATGCGGAACGGTTGATATTTGATATGATGATGGCCGGGCTGAATCCGATCATTGCCCATCCAGAGAGAAACAGCGAAATTGCGCAAAATCCCGACCTTTTGTATAAGCTTGTAAAGCAGGGAGCGGCAGCCCAGCTGACAGCAGCAAGCCTTACGGGAACGTTTGGCAGCAAAATTAAAAAATTTTCTTTCGAGTTGCTAAATTCCAATCTTGTTCATTTTATTGCTTCAGATGCGCACGATTTGAAGTATAGGAGCTTTCACATGCAGGAAGCTTTTGCGGAAGTGGAAGAACAATTTGGCATAGATGCGGTCGAATATTTCAAAGAAAACGCCGACTGCGTCATTCGAAACGAAGCGATTTACAAAGAACCGCCCGAGCGCATCAAAAAAAAGAAGTTTTTTGGAATTTTCTAAATTACAATATATGACTGGCTATTTGACAGATTGTTTTGTGAAATAAAAGATGCCTTAAAAAGGTGATGTCTCTTTACCTTTATCAATAGAGGCACTCGGCCGCACTGTGGGTGCTTCCAAAAGGACACCTTAGACGCTAGTCGTCGATGGTGCGGTGTGAGGGCGGGTTAGATGCCCGGTTTATCAACAAAAGAAATTCATTGGTGGGTGCCAAAATGAACCAACACCTGCAAAGTATCCTTTGATCTGTATTAAAGAAGGATAATACTAATTCATGATGATAAATGTGAAACAAGTGCAAAAAATAGAAAACGTCGAGGAATGAAGCATCGTAATACATAAGAAAAAATTTTTTGATAAAAACTTGCTCAAAAAGATATTAAGCTTTGATCATAAATGAGATGCCTGAAAAACATACAGAATAGAAAGCAAAACAATTACTGAACTAGGGAGAGCTATGGATGGTGTATTTTAGCAAAAAATGTTAAAACTAAGAAGTAAACTGGAAAACCACTGGGGACGACATCAAGTGGTTATTTTTTTCAAAACCGATATGTATCTACGTATGCTCTATTGATGAATAGATTATACGTAGGTCCGTATAAACAAAAAGTACAAAGGGAAGTGAGTGAGTATATTGAAAAAAGTGAGGAAAGCCATCATACCAGCTGCGGGGCTCGGAACAAGATTTTTGCCCGCAACGAAAGCGATGCCGAAAGAAATGCTGCCGATCGTTGATAAACCGACGATTCAATACATAGTAGAAGAAGCGATCGAATCTGGCATTGAAGACATCATCATCGTCACCGGAAAAGGGAAAAGAGCGATCGAAGACCATTTTGACAACAACTTTGAGCTCGAACAAAATTTAGTTGAAAAAGAAAAATTTGATCTCTTGGAAAAAGTGCGCCAATCTTCCAAAGTAGATATTCATTACATACGGCAAAAAGAACCGAAAGGGCTTGGACATGCCGTCTGGTGCGCTCGGAAATTTATCGGCGACGAACCGTTTGCGGTGCTTCTTGGAGATGACATCGTGCAGGCGGACAAGCCTTGCTTAAAACAGCTGATGGACGAATATGGAAAAACGGGAGCATCGATCATCGGCGTACAGCCTGTTCCTGAAGAAGAAACACACCGCTACGGCATCATCGAGCCGCTCGAACAAACGGGCCGCCGATACGAAGTCAAAAACTTCGTCGAAAAACCGGCAAAAGGAACCGCGCCATCCAATCTCGCCATTATGGGTCGGTACATACTAACGCCTGAAATTTTTCTGTTTTTGGAAGAACAAAAAATCGGAGCCGGCGGCGAAATCCAGCTAACAGACGCCATCCAAAAACTAAATGAAATCCAACGTGTCTTCGCCTACAACTTCGAAGGAAAACGATATGATGTTGGGGAAAAAATAGGTTTTATACAGACGACTATTGAATTTGCATTGCAGTATCAGGAGTTAAGAGAAGATCTTATTCAATTCATGGAGAAAATATTAAGCGATATGAAAGTAGAAGAGAAATAAAGGGGGACGGGGAGTTGTCGAAGTCGAATTCTGTACAAAAAGTGTTTGCTTCTAATCACAGCGTAGAATACACTTCCTTTCAAAGTTTAGAAGATACATCTAAACTATACGCTATTACAAAAAGAACAATGGATATTGTCGGAGCAATCATTGGACTTATTTTAACAAGTCCGCTTTTTTTTATTATTAGCATCTTCTATTTATTCGGTGACTCGAAAGGACCGATTTTCTTCAAACAAATTCGTGTAGGGAAAAATGGAAAAAAATTTTATATTTATAAATTTCGCTCCATGATTGTTAAAGCAGAGGATAAACTGAAAGCAGATAAAGAACTTTATCAAAAATACGTAGAAAATAATTATAAGCTGGAACCTCATGAAGATCCTCGGATTACGAATTTAGGACGTTTTTTAAGAAAGACAAGTTTAGATGAAATTCCTCAATTAATTAATGTTTTAAAAGGAGAAATGAGTTTAGTTGGACCGAGACCAGTTGTTGTTGAGGAATTAAGAGAGTATGGTGATAGGGTAAATGAATTTCTCTCCATAAAACCAGGGATGACTGGATATTGGGCTGTAAGTGGAAGAAGTAACATAGATTATCCAGAAAGAGTAGATTTAGAGCTCTTTTATGTTTATAATCAATCTTTTTATTTAGACATTAGGATTATTTTTAAAACATTGCAAATTGTTTTAACTAGAAAAGGTGCATATTGATTTATGATTATGAAAATTTACAAATTTAATAGCCAGTAGAAATTTTAACTATTCTTTTAAGGTTATTATTAAAACTATATAGGGTGTTGTTTATGAATTTAGCATATCAGAATATAGAGCAAAAAAAATGGTTTATATTTATTATAATAATATTAGGAGCAATTTTGGGGATAGTTGCTTCCAATGGAATATTGTTGATATCGTTTTTTACTCTTTTATTACTAATGTTTCTTTTTTATCTATTTGTGTACAATAGAAATTTGTTCATCTTGATTTTTGCCGTTAATTACTTCTATACTTTTGAGTTAAATATAAATATACAATTTAATAGGAATATTGATATCTTATCACTTGTATTTATTTTATTCATGGGGATAAGAAGTGATATTATTTTAAGAAATTATAAAAACTTGAAGTTTTTGTATTTATTAGCGTTATCCAGTTTGTTAATTTTGTTTTCATCTTCACTTTTTTCACATGAAATTTTAAATTCGTTTAGAGGAACCTATGAAGTTCTTGTTTTTTATTTATTTATTATCTATGTTTTTGATAGTTTTAAAAATTTACATGATATTGAATTATTTATCAGTAAATTATTTTTAGTTTTTATTATATGTTTGGTTGCAAATTGGGGATTGCGTTTTTTATATCCTAATTTAACCTTAAATAAAAATGTATACGGATTTATTCTAGATTTAATTATTCCACTAGGATTTGTGCTATTACAATATAAAAAAAATCTAAAGATATTTCTTTTTCTATTACTAAGTATAATTACACTACTTTTTAATGATAGTAGGGGGAGTTTATTAGCTGTAGTAATCTCAATTTTCCTCTATCTAATATTATATAAAAGAAATATTATAAAGATTTTTCGGTATGCATTAGTCGGTTTATTTATTTCTGTGATATCATTCTTTGTTCTGCCTGATACTATAATTACAAGGTTGACTGATATAGATGATAAAAATGATTTTAATACTATTACTAGAATCGATATGTGGGAAGCTAGTAGAGATCTTTTTGTTAACCACCCTTATATCGGTATAGGGCTCAGAAACTTTAATTATTACTATAATTCTTTTTATAATGATTTTCCTTATTTCAATCCATTTCATCCTCATAATACTTATCTATATATATTATCGGGAACTGGGATTATTGGAAGTTTAGTCTTCTTGATAGGAGTAGTTGTATTTGGATTTATAATTATTAGGTGTAGGAAAAAATCATCAGATTATTTAGGTGCTTTTGTTACAGGAGTTCTAGTATCCCTAGTTGCGCTTTTAATTCATGGAATGGTAGATACTTATATAATATATATATCTGTAATGCTGATGGTTTCCTTGTATATTGGGTTAGTTTTAAAGATTTATCAATTTTCCAAATGAATATTCAATGCTTTTGATAGCGAATTTAGGAACTTAAAAAGTTCTTTTTTACTTAAGAACGTGTTGCAAAACGCATAACGAATGCATAAATGCACATAAAAAATCCACCACCTTGGAAATCATATACAGTGATCAAAAAAACAACTCTCCAAGGGGTGGACACTATTATGATTTCCAATTGGAACAGCGAACATGCATGGACTTATGAAATTGACCCAATTTTAGAAGCATTATTTCGGTATATCGACTCGCTATCATTGCCGGAAACACCGTATGTGACAGGAAGACCGCCGGTGTCGAAAAAATCGTTGTTGAAATGTTTCTTTTTGAAAACCTATTTTTCCATTGATTCCTTGCGAAAATTAGTGCGCATCCTGCATCGTTTTCGCTGTTTTCAACGGGCCTGTGGGCTTGGTGAAGTCCCTCACCTTTCTACGTTTTCCCGTGCGGCGAAGTGGTTCCGGGAACAAGGATTTCCTGTTTTTCATGCACAGCTGCTCAAAGATCTAGAAGTACGTTATCCGCAAATCGTGCTGATCGACAGCACGGCCCTTCGAAGCAGTTTTTACGATTCACAGGCGAAGTGGGGAGTGTCCACCCGATATCACTGGTTTAAAGGATATAAACTCCATCTCTGCACCACCGCCGAGGGAATCATTTTATCTCATGTGTTGACCACAGCGAATCGAAATGATGCGGCAGTAGCACCAGAATTGCTTGTTTCTTTAAAGCAGTGGGATATCGAATTTGTATTGGGTGATGCCGCGTATGACAGTGAAAAGGTTCGTCAAACAGCAGAGCAGTCAGGAATCCTATTCATTTCCCCTATCAACCGCCGCAATAGCGAGGAACGAAAAGATGCCTATGGCCGGGTTCTTCCTGTCTTTTTGAAAACGAGATTTGGCCAATGGCTGTTTGGACTTCGTCGTGAGATTGAATGAGTATTTAATGAGTTAAAGAGTGACGGGTTGGAACAGCCAAGATGGTATGGATTTCATCGATATGTACTGCATGTGTTATGTTGCATCCTTATGCATAACTTCGAGTTTTTACTCTAGTTTTGCAACACCATCACTTAATTTAAGGATTATTTATATAAGATGCTCATGTTACAAATGTATCACCATCGGAAAAGGATAAAAACCAATTTTGTCGAATCTCCTCCTTGCAACTAAGGTCAGGAGGTCGTTCTGAAATTGGTACTTCGAGTCTGAATATAAGACGACCTATGGCAGCCTGGTGTACCATGGAATGTCGTTCCTTGCCGAAGAACGCAGGATAGAATGCTCCAATGAGAGATTGCTGCATCAGCTGTTTGTCCAAGGTCGCAAGGAGAGATTTATCGTGCAAGTTCTTTATGAATGTTGTTGTGGATTGGATGTTCACAAAAAATCGATTACCGCTTGTACGATGATCTCAGAAGGCAAGGACCAAATATTTGGCACGATGACGGATGATTCCCTTCAGCTGGCCTATTGGCTCAAACAAAAGAACGTAACTCACGTGGCGATGGAATCCACCGGAGTTTATTGGAAGTCAGTGTACCCCCTGAAGTATTTGGTTGTAAACGCCCAGTACATTAAGACGGTACCCGTTCGGAAGACGGATATCAAAAATGCGGAATGGATCGCCGAGCTGTTGCGACACGGTCTCATCAAAGCAAGACATATTCCAAATCGAGAACAACGAGAGCTTCGAGAACTGATTCACTATCGCCGAAGCCACATTGAAGAGCGAGCTCGGGAGTTGAATCGGATGCAAAAGGTTCTTGAGGAAGCGAATATCAAGCTTTCCTTGGTTGTCTGCGATATCAACGGGGCTTCGGGTAATGATTCAAGTGCTGATCGATGGAACGGAAGCTCCGATTCTTTCTGTCTACATTGACCAAGTAGCTGAACAATTTCGGTATATCTAATTTTCTCGATGAGGTAATTGCACAATTAGATGCAGAAATCAAGGAACGAATGTTCCTTTTTGAGGAGGACCTAGAGCTCATCGGACACCATTCCCCAGCATTGGGAGACAGTGGACGAACAAATTCTAGCTGAAATCGGAACAGCCATGAGCTGTGTCTCCATCCACCCGCATTTAGCCTCGTGGGCTGGTCTGGCTCCAGGGAAACATGAAAGTGTCGGGAAGTGAACATCGACTCACATGACAAAAGGGAACAAGAAGTTGTGCACATGTTTAGTTGAAACTATTCGGGTCGCCACCCGACAGAAGCATATGTATCTTTAGGCTCAATACCACCGAATCATTGCCTGTCGAGGAAAAAACTGAACCACGATCGCCGTGTCGCATTCCATTCCGGTCATCATTTATCACATGTTAAAACGAAGAGAGCTATATAGTATAACGAGTCAGTTTTTTTGAGAGCATAAATCATCAAACTTAATTTCAGAGGTAGAGAATTATGAAAAAAATAATGTTTCTTTCTCATACAGCCAAATTAGGTGGTGCTGAAAGAAGTTTACTAGATATTTTAAAATATATTGATAAAGATAAATTTCAACCTTACTTTGTTTGCTTTGAAGAAGGACCATTGACGAAGGCTGCTTCAGAAATTAAAGGAGTTGAAGTTAATATTATTCCTTTTTCTAAGAAAATTATTTCATTTAATCGAGATACAAATAGCTTATTTCAGTTAATTTATGCTCTTCTTCTTATTAAACCATTACTGAAGTTGATTATGCTGGCACATTTAAAAAAGATTGATATTATATATTCAAATTCAATGAAAGCCCATTTTATAGGGGTATTGTTAGGAAAAATAACAAATAAACCTGTTATTTGGCACGTTAGAGACATATTAGAAGAAGGTCTTTATAAAAAATTGTTTCGTTTGTTTTCTAAATTTACAAGGAAAATTATATGTATATCTAAAGCTGTTTCAGAGCAGTTCTCACATCCTGACATTGAAATTGTTTATAACGGTTTAAGTACTACAATGAATAGAAGTAAACATGAAATAATTGAAAAAAAAGAAAATGACTATTTTATTGGAATGATAGGTCAATTAGCAAAATGGAAAGGACAAGATATATTTGTTAAAGCTGCCAACATACTTGTAAAAAAATATCCTAACATGAAATTCTTGGTTATTGGCGATACTTTGTTCGAAAAAGAGGCTGATTTTAAGAAACATATAAAGTTCCTAGCAAAAGAAAATCCTAATATTATTTTCACAGGTTACAAAGAAAATGTTCAGGACTATCTCAGTCAGTTAGATTTATTAGTACATGCATCTGTAAAGCCAGAGCCTTTTGGAAGAGTTATAATTGAGGCAATGGCAAATAAAGTACCTGTGATTGCGACATGCATAGGAGGACCTCTAGAGATTATTGAACATAATAAAAACGGTATTCTATATAAACCCAATAGTGTAGATGATTTGGTAAAAACCATAGAGTATTTGTATTCAAATAAAAATTTGACAGAAGAATTAATATATAATGGATATAAAACCTTTATTAACAGGTTCACAATTCAAAAAACTGTTTCTTCAATTGAGAGAATTATAGAGGAATTGTAGATTAATTGATTTGCTTATGCTTTATTATGGAGGGAAATATGATAAGAGTATGGATGTATCCTAAAAAAAGCCCCGAAAACAAATATAATGAGCTTCTGTCTACTTCTTTAGAAAGAGAAAAAATAGAAGTTTTGGATTTTAATTGGGCTAATTTATTTAAATTAAAAAGGAACGATATTATTCATTTTCATTGGATTCAAGGAATTTACCAATCAAATTTTAAATTTTTAATGGTTATAAAACTAACTATAATGCTGTTTATATTATTATATTTAAAATTTAAAAATGTAAGACTTGTTTGGACAGTTCATAATCTATATCCTCATGAATATAAATTCAAATTTTTAGAAAAAGTAAGTCGTAAGCTTTTTATGAGTTTTTGTAATAAGTTAATAGTAGCTAGTGAGTCCCTAAAAAATAAAGTAATAGATGAATTCAAAATTAAAGAAGATAAAATATTAGTAATCCCCCATGGTCATTATAGAGATGCTTATAAAAGTATAGGAAAAGATTTTAGGGGCATTTATGGAATTCCAAAAAGTAGTTTTGTATTCCTATTTCTGGGACAAATTAGACCATATAAAGGAGTTATTAATTTAATTGAAACTTTTCAAGAGTTATACAATTCCCAAAAAGATGTATATCTTGTTGTAGCAGGAAAACCTTCTGAGGACATGAGGCGAGCTATAAAAAACTTAAATATTAATAACAAAAACATAATACTAGATTTAAGGTTTATTCCAGATGAGGAAATTGTAGATTTGCTTTCCTGTGCTGATGTATTAGTTTTACCGTATGAAGAAATTACTACTTCTGGTTCTGCTATTTTGGGAATTTCTTTTTATAAAGTCGTAGTTTCTCCTGCTACTCCATTTTTAAAAGAGTATTTAGATGAAAAAACTTCGGTATTATATGATTCGAGCAAAGAAGGACTAAAGGCTGCTCTGCTTAAAGCACAAAATTTAAAATATGATATTCGTAATTTTGAAAAGATATTGAGCAATTTAGAGTGGAAAGATATCGCTAAAAAAACTATTGCATGTTATAAAAATATACAAAACTAGTAGGGTGGCAAATTATATAAGGTGATGAAATCATATGTTTTTCCGTAATATAATATGGTCTTTTTTTAATACTATTGGAATACAAGGAATTTCCATAGTGACGACAGTTATTTTAGCTCGACTTTTAACACCTGAAATCTTTGGTTTTTTAGGAATAGCTACTTCAGTTTCTGCCCTTATCTTAGTTTTTCAGGAGATAGGTTTTGGTAGTTATTTGATATATACAAAAAATTTAAAAAGAGAAGATATTTCTACTGTTTTTTTCTTAAATATAGTTATCTCTTTTATACTTTCATGTACTATGTATTTGTTATCAGGAATTATAGCTGATTTTTATAGGATTAAAGAAGTAGAGACAATAATTAAATATATATCAGCTGGGATGTTTATAGGAGCTATTGGAACGACAAGCAGAAGCATTTTGGTTAGAAATAAAAAATTTAAAACATTAACTGTTATTGATTTAGTAGCTGAATCTTTGAGTAGTATTTTTTCAGTTATTTTGGCTTTTAACAATATGTATCTTATTTCTGTTACTTCTCGATTTTTATTTCGACCTTTAATTAGAACAATCCTTCTGTTAGTTATGAATCAAAAAGGATTGTTTGGGATTCCGAAATTAAGAAAAATAAAAGATATGTTTTTATATAGCGGAAGAGTAATGTTCTCACAAATAATGAATTTTTTGGGTAATAATTTAGATTATTTTTTGATAGGGAAAATGTTAGGTGCTAAAAGCTTAGGATACTATACAGTGGCGTATCAGTGGAGTGTTATTGCTAGGTTCGCCATTTCAGGAGCAATAGCAAAAGTTGCTTTTCCCGAAATCTCATATTACCAGAAAGATTTTGATAAAGTAAAATTAATATATTTAAACATGGTAAATAAGTTAGCATTCTTTACTTTCCCTATCTGTTTAGGTTTATTAGGTATAGCTCCTGAGTTTATTGAAGTTTTATATGGAGAAAGTTGGAGAGATTCAGTAGTTATATTGCAAATTCTATTAATAGCTGGCTTAATTACTTCTGTTGGAACAGTAGGTGGATCTGTTCTAATGGGGATTGGTAAAGCGGACGTTGAGTTAAAGGTAAGTATTTATTCTACCATTTTATTAGGTGTGATGATTTTTTTTGGAACTTTCTATGGTCTATTAGGTGTTGCGATAAGCATTGTGGCACAAACTATAATAATTGATAGTTACAAAATTTTGCAGATATCTAGGTGTATAGATTTGAAAATAACGAGTATTTTAAAATGTTTACTACCCAGCTTAATCAGCTCTATCTCAATGTTAGTCTCACTGCTTTCATTAAAATTATTTATAGTCAATTTAAATAATTCATTTCTTAAAATGTTTATTATGATTTTATTTGGATTTTTGTTTTATATAATATTTTCGTATATATTTAATCGAAAGGTATTGAAATGGTCTATATATAAAATGAAAACAGTTTTAGTCAAAAATAAGGTTTATGCTTAAAATTTAACTGATATTTTAACAATAAAATAAAAATGTTAGAACAGATGAAATTCAATGCAAGGAGAGATTGCTTTGAAAATTTCAGTTGTAGGAACAGGTTATGTTGGTCTAGTTACTGGTGTAGCTTTATCTGAAATCGGTCACAATGTTATTTGTATTGATATAGATGAACAAAAAGTCGAGAAAATGAAAAAAGGGCAATCCCCTATTTATGAGCCAGGTCTGGATGAATTAATGCGAAAAAACATAAAAGCTGGAAGATTGCATTTCACAACGAGTTATAAGCAGGGAATTTCTGAAGCTGAAGTGATTTATATTGCTGCTGGAACACCACAGAAGAAAGATGGTTCAGCTGATTTAACTTACATTGAACAAGTTGCAAAGAATATTGGAGAACATATTGAAAGAGATGGAATAGTAGTAGTAACTAAAAGTACTGTTCCAGTTGGTACAAATGAAAAAGTGAAAAATTGGATTAAAAGTAGTTTAAAGAAAGAAGTCCAATTTGATATTGTTTCTAATCCTGAATTTTTACGTGAAGGCTCTGCTATTTATGATACGTTTCATGGAGACCGTATTGTTATTGGTGCTGAAAATGAGAGGGCTGCTTCAATTATTGAGGAAATTAATAAGCCTTTTGGAATCCCTATCTTTAAGACGGATATAAGAAGTGCAGAAATGATTAAATATGCATCAAATGCTTTTTTGGCAACAAAGATAAGTTTTATAAACGAAATTGCTAATATTTGCGAAAAAGTCGGTGCGAATATTGAAGATGTAGCCTATGGAATGGGGCTAGATAATCGCATTGGTTCGCAATTTTTAAAAGCTGGAATTGGATATGGTGGATCTTGTTTCCCTAAAGATACACGTGCTCTTGTTCAAATAGCCGGGGATGTTCAACATAAATTTGAATTGTTAGAAGCGGTTATTAATGTTAATAATAAACAGCAGGTGAAGTTAGTTCAAAAAGCAATCGAAGAGTTAGGTAGCTTGAGAGGGAAAAAAGTTGCATTATTAGGATTAGCTTTTAAACCTAATACAGATGATATGCGTGAAGCTGCTTCTATCGTAGTTTCAAAACAGCTTCTTGAATTCGGAGCTTATATTAAGGCATATGATCCAGTAGCAATTGAAAATGCTAAGAAAGTTTTATCCAACGAAATCGCCTTTGTAGATACAATTGAAGAAGCTTTACTAGATGTAGATGTAGCATTTATTTTAACAGAATGGGAGCAAATTAAATCTATTGATCCTAATAAATTTGTTGAACTAATGAAAGAACCAATTGTATTTGATGGAAGAAATTGTTTTAATTTGGAATACATGAAACAGTATCCAATAGATTATTACTCTATTGGAAGACCTTATATTTTAAGGAGAAGTAGTAAACTGACTTGCCTCTTTAACCAAAAGCGATAATTAATTGTAACAAAGTTGTTAGGAAAGAATAAAAAGGAGTTTTTTTAATGCCAACAAAAGTAGCAATCATTCACGACTGGCTAGTCACCTATGCAGGCGCTGAGAAAGTATTGGAGCAGTTGCTAATGATTTACCCTGATGCCGATTTGTTTAGTTTAGTGGATTTTATAGATGAAGACAAAAGGGATTTTATTTTAAATAAAAATGTTCACACGTCTTTTATTCAAAAGTTGCCATTTGCTCGAAAAAAGTATCGCAGCTATCTGCCTTTTATGCCGTTGGCTATTGAGCAATTGGATGTATCAAAGTACGATATTGTCATTTCTAGTTCTCATGCAGTTGCGAAGGGAGTGATTACGGGTCCTGACCAACTGCATATTTCTTATGTTCATTCGCCAATCCGATACGCATGGGATTTGCAGCATCAATATTTAAAAGAAGCGGGATTAGAACGCGGAATGAAAGGCTGGATCGCGAAGGCAATCCTTCATTACATAAGAAATTGGGATTACCGTACAGCGAATGGTGTCGATTATTTTGTAGCGAATTCAAAGTTTATCGCTCGGAGGATTTGGAAAGTGTATCGAAGAGAAGCGGATGTCATCTATCCGCCGGTAGATGTGTCCGCTTTTACTTTCCACGATAAAAAAGAAGATTTTTATCTTACAGCATCTCGAATGGTTCCATACAAGAAGATCGACTTGATTGTTGAAGCTTTTTCACAAATGCCAGATAAAAAATTAGTCGTTATAGGTGACGGACCGGATTTTAATAAAATTAAGGCAAAGGCTGCTTCTAATGTGGAGTTGCTCGGATACCAGCCTTTTGAAGTTTTAAGAGACTATATGCAGCGGGCAAAAGCGTTTGTATTTGCCGCAGAAGAAGATTTCGGAATCACACCTGTTGAGGCACAGGCTTGTGGTACTCCAGTTATTGCCTATGGGAAAGGCGGGGCATTAGAAACTGTTCGAGGATATGGACAAGCTGAGAAGCCAACAGGTTTATTTTTTGAAGAACAGACTGTGGCATCGTTAGTTCAATCTATTCAGTTGTTTGAGAATATCTCGGGAGATATTCAATATCAAGACTGTCGTGAAAATGCGTTGCGTTTTTCACCAGAGAGATTTAGAAAAGAATTTGAAGACTATGTGAATAGTAAACTTGAAAATATGTAGATAAAAATAGGAGGTTTCCGATGAAGCTTGTATTACTCTCTGGAGGTTCCGGCAAACGCCTTTGGCCGTTATCAAATGATGCTCGTTCGAAACAATTTTTAAAAGTGTTAGAAAATCAAAACGGCGAGCTGCAGTCGATGGTTCAGCGCGTATGGGAACAGCTAGGAAATGTTGACCTAGCTGATTCCGCCGTGATTGCTACAAGCAAATCCCAAGTCGATATGATTCAAAACCAATTAGGTCAAGATGTACCGATTATTATTGAACCGATGCGGCGCGATACGTTTCCAGCGATTGCTCTAGCATCGGTTTATTTATTTAGTGTTCAAGGCATTAGTTTAAATGAAGTTGTGGCTGTATTGCCTGTTGATCCGTATGTAGAGGACCGTTTTTTTGATAGAGTGAAAGATTTAGAGAAAAACGTACTCGCAAGTGGTGCTGATTTGGCGTTAATAGGTGTCGAGCCAACGTATCCATCTGCGAAGTACGGTTATATTGTTCCCGCTTCTAAATCTAGTGATAGTGATTATTTAAGAGTAAGTCATTTTACGGAGAAGCCAAGCGAAGAAAAAGCAGCGGAATTAATTAAACAAGGCGCGCTTTGGAACTGCAGCGTGTTTGCTTTTAAACTCGACTATATTATTTCTTTGCTGCAAGAAAAGGGATTTCCAACTCAATATGATGGGCTATTAAAGCAGTATGATAAGTTGCCGAAAATCAGCTTTGACTATGAGGTCGTGGAAAAGACAGAACATATTGTTGTGTTGCCATATGATGGCTATTGGAAAGACCTTGGTACGTGGAACACGTTAACAGAGGAAATGGCAACAAACCAAATCGGTAAAGGTGTTATTGCTGCTTCAGAAAATACTCACTTAATTAATGAACTCGATATTCCAGTTACTGTATTAGGAGTGTCCAACGCTATTGTTGCTGTGAGTCCGGATGGAATTTTAGTTTCTGATAAAGCAGCAAGTCCAAAAATTAAAGAACTTGTAAGCGACTTTGATCAGCGTCCAATGTATGAAGAACGCCGCTGGGGCTGGTATCGGGTATTAGATTATACAAGGTTTGAAGATGGACGAGAAGTATTAACAAAACGAATTGGCGTTACAGCAGGGAAAAATTTAAGTTATCAAATGCATTATCATCGCAGTGAAGTGTGGACCATCATTAAAGGTGAAGGAGAATTTGCTTTTAACGGAGAAATTCGCCGTGTGAAGCCGGGGGATGTGCTTGAAATTCCTGTCGGTGCGAAACATGGAATTAAAGCGATTACTGATTTAGAATTTATCGAAGTGCAAACAGGAACGGAGTTAATTGAAGAAGATATTGTTCGTATTTATATGACATGGGAAGAAGTAGAAGCAAATTGCTTCTCTGCGAGTAAATGATTTATTGGCTGCTAGAAGGATGTGTTTCTTCTAGCAGCTTCTTTTTTGTTAGTAAAAGAAAAAGAAGGGTTTTAATCGATTTTCATGCACTCTGTTTTCTAGGAATGCATCTGGTGCGGTACGAAATTGCGGGATTTGTACGGATATGACATTCCTTCTGAGCAAACGGGAGAGTGTTGGCCAATTCGGCGCATCCATACAAGAGAGAGAAGAACTTGTTTCCGCATTAGAAAACTCAGTCATAACAATAGTCCATCAAATAGTTAACGTATTAAATTGGGGGATTGTATATGATTCTCGTTGTTGGCGGAGCCGGTTATATCGGTAGTCATTTTGTGAAAGAGTTAGTTGAAAAAGAGCAAGTCATTGTGCTTGATAACTTATCGACGGGTCATCGCTATTTAGTTGATGAACGAGCGGTGTTTGTTCAAGGAGATTTAGGGAACAAAGCGGATCTTGAACCGATTTTTGAAAAATACCCGATTCAAGCTGTCATGCATTTTGCGGCGAACAGCTTAGTCGGCGAATCAGTGGTGAATCCGCTGAAATATTATCAAAACAACGTTGCTGCTACATTAACGTTGCTAGAAACAATGTTGAAATATAATGTGAAAAACTTTATTTTTTCGTCTACTGCGGCAACGTATGGGATTCCGAATGTCAAATTAATTACGGAAGATTGCCCAACAAATCCAATTAACCCATACGGCCGTTCGAAGTTAATGATCGAACAAATTTTAGCGGATTTTGCTTCTGCGTATGGGCTCAACTATGTCGTCCTTCGCTACTTTAACGCAGCTGGAGCGCACGAGTCGGGAGAAATTGGCGAAGACCATAACCCAGAAACGCATTTAATCCCGATTGTTTTACAGCATTTGTTAGGCCAGCGCGACAAAATTTCTGTCTTCGGTACGGACTATAATACACCAGATGGGACATGCATTCGTGACTATATCCATGTCACCGATTTAGCGAAAGCGCATATTTTAGCGCTGGAAGCATTGTTGACGGGTAAAAAGAAAACTGCCATTTACAATCTCGGAAACGGCTTAGGTTATTCCGTTAAAGAAGTGATAGAAACATGTGAAAAAGTCACGGGACGTAAAGCCGTCATTGAATACACCGACCGCCGTCCGGGCGACCCGGCGCATCTTGTCGCATCCTCGCAAAAAATTTATGAAGAACTTGGCTGGAAAGCGGAATATTCATTGGAACAAATCATCGAAAGCGCGTGGAAATGGCATAGTCGAAATGTGAAGTAAACAACAACAGCCTCTTGCCAAACAATTTCAGTGGAGGCTGGGTTTGTTTTTATTTTGGAACTGTATTTACTCTCTTTGTATCTAATAGTTATCATATTTTTATTTTCGATGTTAATAGTAGGTGTTTTTGTTTATCATTGTTTATGTTCCAGATTGCAAAATGTATTTTTGTGAATATTTTGATATTGTTCTTTGTTTGGTAGAACTGTGAGATGGCAAGACGAAACGAAAATTCAATTGTCTTTATTTATTAAATGAGCTAAAATTCAAGACAAGCAGCAATGATTCGGTTTATTTTTGACAAGGGGAGTGAAAAATAGTGCAGGATTTTTTGGAGGATGGGAACCTAAAGCCTGGGATACATGAATATACATGTAAAGAGTTTAAAGAGCAATTTGTACAAAACTTCCCTCATTCTGAATCGCGTCAAGACATCTATGAAAAGTTTGGTGTATGGATTAGGAAATTGGTGAAAATGTTACCACCTCGATATATTTGGTTAGATGGTAGCTTTCTAACAACGAAGCTGAATCCTAACGATATTGATTTGGTCGTTTTTTATCGACCGGAAGATATAGAATCTAAAGAAGTATCAGAAGCACTAGGCATCTATATTGATCAGATATCTAGATTCAAATAAAGTTTCAGAGAGTCTTATTTTATAAATACAATTGTTCGGTGTTAGGCTAACATAGGAGGATGAAGGGACGGTTTTGATTGCTGAAAAAGAGACTGCTTTGAGGTATTCAATTATATCTGCGTTTTATTTAATAAAGAAAGCAGGCGAATCATCTGGATTATATAGATGATTCGCCTGTTTTTACCTGATTAATGTAGGAGCCTTTCTGTGTTTTGTGGCTTGTTCGTAAGCGTAGGCCATTCCAATTAGTGCGGCTTCGCTCCACATTTTTCCGAAGAAGGCTAGGGCGAACGGGGATCCGTTTTCGTAATAGCCAGCTGGAACTGTGATCAATGGTAAACCGCTGATATTTATTTCTGATATTGTTGTTGATTGTATATTTTCCTCTTGGATGTTTGGAATTGCAGTCGGCATTTGAGGATAGACAAATCCGTCAAGCTGTTGGTCCTCAATCACTTGATAGATAATTCGGAGCAATTCACCTTTCACTTCATTGAATTCTGTCAAATCTGGTAAAACACTATGATCTGCCATAGCTTTCTCTTCATTGACAAAATCCGAAACTAAAGCAAGTGGTCCATCTTCTGTCCATGGGACCGCCCCCGCTTTGTCGAATACAGTTTTAATGGAAAGGGTTTTATCCTCTGGATTCAGATTTTTTAGGTACTTTTCAAGGTCATAAAAAAATGTTTCCATTCCTAAGAAAGTATTTTTGGATGAAACATACTCAGCGAGCCCTGTCCCGGCAAACGGATCTTCAACTACCTCTGCACCTTGTGCTTTTAGTATTTCAATGGCAGAAGCATAAAGCTTTTTCGTTTCATCAGAGAGTTCCTGTGTACGCCATCCCGGTCCGTACAAGCCGACTCGTTTGCCTTTTAGATAATTTTTTTTAAGAAAAGCAGTGTAGCCTTCTTTAGGAATATTCCCGATTGCAGCAATTGTTTTAGGATCTTCTTTTGAATACCCAGCCATCACACTCAGCATAATTGCAGCGTCTTGGACAGTACGAGCGTGCGGTCCCAAGACATCCCGGGTACTGCCGGCAAGAGGTGTCACCCCAGTTGTTGGGATTAATCCGAAGGAAGTTTTAATTCCAACTAAGGCTTGAGCTGCTGCAGGAACTTGAATGGATCCGGCCGTTTCTTCGGCGACGCCCAGCACAGCTAAGTTTCCTGATACAGCAGTCGCCGTACCACTGCTGCTTCCGCCTGGTGAAATCGACCGATTTACTGCGTTATATGTCGGACCGTCCCAGCTATTGTTTGCATTATAGGCACAACTAAAAGCAGGAATATTAGTCTTACCAAGAATAATCGCTCCCGCTTCTTTAAGTCTTGTTACAACCGGGGCATCCTTTGTTGGCATTAATTCGATCCCGCCTGCTTTTTTACAAAAAGGTGTCCAGCCAAATGTCGATGGATATCCTGCCATATCCACCGCTTCTTTTATAACAATTGGAATCCCTGCCAGTGGTCCAAGTTCAGCTCTTTCTTCATACAGACGATCCATTTCTTTCGCGTCTTCCAAAGCATTAGGGTTCATGAAGGTGAATGCGTTATAAATTTTTTCAAATTGTTCAATTCTATTTAAATAGGATTGAACAACCTCTTGAACTGTGTATTCACGATTTTTGTAACCGGCTATGAGTTCGTCTACAGTCACTTCTTCAAATCGGAAACCTTCGCCAACAGATTTTAATAAAGTACTTTTTTCCAATTGTAATAACACCTCTTTGTTTTTATTTTTATATTCCCTAATACAAATTTAAAATCCTATTATTTGGATTGACTTAATTTTATTACATATATAAAACTCACTGTATTAACTTGGCAGATCATCTTACATAAAAATTTGAAAAATCAAGAAATGTGTGCTAATGTTTGGCGTTGGCAATCCAATAACCCGAACGTTTAAAATCAGTAAACCCTGCCTTAATTTTAATTAGATGAAACATAGGTCAATATAACAACCTCCTACAAATCATTTCAACGGGAGGCTAAATTCATTTTAGGGCAAATTGGGGGTATTACTAAAATGGGTAAAAAAACCCTAGAAGGAATCGATCAACTCAAGGGGGATTACCGTGATTCTAGTTGTCGACTGCGCCGGTTATATCGGCAGTCATTTGGTGAAAGAGTTAGTGGAAAAAGAGCAAGTAATTGTGCTTGATAACTTATCGACCGGTCATCGGTATTTAGTGGATGATCGCACGGTGTTTGTGCAAGGGGATTTAGGAAACAAAGCGGATCTTGAACCGATTTTTGAAAAATACCCGATTCAAGCTGTCATGCATTTTGCGGCGAACAGCTTAGTCGGCGAATCAGTGGTGAATCCGCTGAAATATTATCAAAACAACGTTGCTGCTACATTAACGTTGCTAGAAACAATGTTGAAATATAATGTGAAAAACTTTATTTTTTCGTCTACTGCGGCAACGTATGGGATTCCGAATGTCGAATTAATTACGGAAGATTGCCCAACAAATCCAATTAACCCATACGGCCGTTCAAAGTTGATGATCGAACAAATTTTAGCGGATTTTGCTTCTGCGTATGGGCTCAACTATGTCGTCCTTCGATATTTCAATGCGGCTGGGGCGCATGAGTCGGGAGAAATTGGTGAGGACCATAACCCAGAAACGCATTTAATTCCGATTGTCTTGCAGCATTTGTTAGGCCAGCGCGACAAAATTTTTGTCTTTGGTACGGACTATGATACACCAGACGGGACATGCATTCGTGACTATATCCATGTTACCGATTTAGCGAAGGCACATATTTTAGCGCTTGCAGCGTTGTTGACGGGTAAAAAGAAAACTGCTATTTACAATCTCGGCAACGGCTTAGGTTATTCCGTTAAAAAAGTGATAGAAACATGTGAAAAAGTCACGGGACGTAAAGCAGTCATTGAATACACTGACCGCCGTCCGGGCGACCCGGCGCGTCTTGTCGCATCCTCGCAAAAAATTTATGAAGAGTTGGGATGGAAAGCGGAATATTCGTTGGAAAAAATCATCGAAAGCGCGTGGAAATGGCATCAGTGGAAAGGGTCCAAATGGTCGAGCCGCTCTTGGTAGGGCGGTTTATTTATTTGTGGATATAATTAACGGAATATTCTGTATAAAATCGATTAGCCAGGTGATGCACGGTGCTGAGAAACTATGAAGTAGACCATATGTCGCAGGTATATTTTCATAAAATTTTTGTGGAAGAAAAAGGATTAAGGGGATCAATATCGAAATAAAAGTATTATTACTGTAGATGAGCAAATACACCGATAGCTTTTATTGATGTTGGGACAGGCTCTTTATTACCCGAAATTGTCCATCTGCAGTAATAACAAATTCATCTAAAAATAGGGGATGGTGAATTTGGATAAAACATTGAAAATTGTGATTCTTGCCGTTACAAAAACGTATGATCGTTATTGCATTGCAGGTATGACTGAATACGGGGAATGGGTAAGACCTCTACCACCTGATCACCGCTTTTGGCCAACCTATAGATATTGTGATAGTGCATTCATTAAGCCGGGAGACGTATGGGAAATTACTGATTATGTCAAATATAACGATCCTCAATCGCCGGGACACACGGAAGATATCAAAATATTAGATTACAATTCTGTAAATAAATGTAATGAACTAAGTAATGAGCAATTATGTACGTTTGTTGAGCGACATCTCGATGATGAGCAATCGCTATGTGATACGTTAGATGCTAACGGACGTTCTCTATGTTTGATTAATGCAGATAAAATACGAAAGGTGGTTGGAGAGAATCGAGTTTGTTTCACAATTAATGGAAATGAATATCGTAATAATACCTTTAAGGAAGGCTATCCCGTGACTGATTTAAAATGGCGTTCAGTTTTCCAACATCGTTCTGTTCGTTTTGATGAATTTAATCAATTATATCTCTGTGTTGGGCTCGCAAGGAAAGAACCTAATAAGGACATTTACCGTGAATATCCAATGGTTATTAGTATTATCACGAATCCATTTGTTCCTTATCCACAACAATATCCAGATTGAAAATGGATATTTGCATTTATCTAATGGTATACTTAATAAAAAGGGAAGGAGGGAAGGTGAATGAAAAAACCGAGGGGAAAGTTATATACCTCGAATGTAAGGGGGCTAAAATTTGCGCCGCCTCATGCGGAAATATGGCAAATCACGCGAGCCGGTCATGATATACCGGGCGCTATTGTTGTTCGTAGCTTATCACCTTCTCCTCAACTGTTTCAGCATTATCTAAGGGAATGGAAAGGAACGAACCCAAACGAATGGTGGCCTTTGTATGAAAATGCTTTTCTTTCTGAACTAAGGAAAGAGGAAAAGTTAAGGTCACTTCGAGATATTTATAAGAAATTGCTTCTAGGAAAGGATATTGTATTGCTTTGTTTCTGTGAGGATCATCGTTATTGCCATCGTCGTTTAGTGGGGGAGTTTTTCGAGCCGTATGGAGTTGTAGCTGTGGAATTAAACCCTATTAAGACAGAACAGCTAAGCTTGTTTTAGGAGAGCGGAAGAATGAAAGCAAAAATATGTACGATCGGTTTTTCGAAGAAATCGTTGAGAAAGTTTGTGGAGCTATTAAAACAAGAGAATGTTCATACGGTTATTGATACACGGCTGCATAACACGTCTCAACTTTCAGGATATGCGAAAAAAGATGATTTATCATTCATATTGGAAATTTTGGGCATTGACTACGTTCACGATTCGCTTCTTGCCCCAACCGAGGAGATTCTTAAAGCTTATAAAAATAAGGAAATCACTTGGGAAGATTATGAGAAAAAGTATATGGATTTGTTAAAGAGGAGAAAGGTAGAACAGTATCACAAGGACCTGATAGGAAAGAAAACGGTTTGTCTGTTATGTAGTGAACATACTCCGCATCATTGCCATCGCCGTTTATTGGCAGAGTATTTACAAAAATTTCATTCGGATGTAGAGATTGTACATTTAATGTAGAGAACGAATCGTTCATTTGAAATCCTTTCATAGTGTTGCTGGCGGGGAAAAAGACAACCGCCATTTATAACCTTGGCAATGGCCGAGGCTATTCGGTTAAAGAAGTGATTGAAACATGCGAAAAAGTCACTGGCCACCGTGCTGTCATTGAATCCATCGCCCGCCGCCCGGGCGCCCCGGCGCGCCTTGTCGCATCATCGCAAAAAATTTATGAAGAACTTGGCTGGAAAGCGGAATATTTGGAATATTTGTTGGAACCAATCAGCGGAAGCGCGTGGGAATGGCATAAATACAGAGCCTAATAAGTTTCGGCAGGAGACATTTTTCTGACACCGCATGTCGCTTTATGTTGGCCTTATTCGGCAGCTGCCGAAGCCCTCCCAATTCCGCTTTCAGTGTCTCCAACAGTTTTTTTCGCTCTTGTCTTGACGTTCCGCTTCTTTTGGACTGTACACAATACATAGCGCTGACACGTCTTGCTATCTCCAGTGGTGATCTCTTTGACATATAAATTTTCCCAAACTTGGTGGTACTGGCTACGACAGCTCATCGCTTCTTCCGTGATGTCCTTCCCGGACCGCATTTTTCCACACACGATATAATGCCCGTCCAGATTTTAAGTTTTGCTGACTACAAATTCCACTCATAAATCGCTTTTCAATTTACTTTGTTATCAGAATCCAATATAAAGAGATCACAGATGAATTGATCTAGGGAGCGATTGTGTTACGACGAACGAAAACATATGTGATGCTAGTATAGTTTCATGGACACCCTTTAGTGAAATATAATATTAACGAAGGGATGTGTCCTGATATGGGTAACACAAGCGAAAAACGTAAAAGTTATCATGCTGAATTTAAGGAAATGGTGGTTGAGCTTTATCAAACTGGAACACCAGTAAAACAGATCTGCAGCGAATATGGCCTGTCTGAAACGACAATCTACAAATGGATCAGAAAACAAAAACCGGTTAAGCTGGATGACGGGGGCTCTTTTACCCCGGAAGAATTTCTGAACCTGCAAAAAGAATTGCACCGGCTGAAAGAGGAAAACGAAATCTTAAAAAAAGCTATGGCCATATTCGCAAAGAAGTAGATCAAACCACTGTTATATCCATGATTGACGAGATAAGAGCCAAACACCATTATGACCTTAAAACCATGTGTACGGTCCTTGGCGTGCCGAGAAGTACCTACTATCAATCCAAACAAAAAACAGAGTCAAAAACAAAGCGGGAAAACCGGGAGCTGACAGACAGAATACGAAAAATCCATACGGAAAGCAAGCAGAGATACGGAGCACCGAAGATCCACCATATGCTTGAAAAAGAAGGGCTCAAAGTCAGCCTGAAACGGGTTCAGCGTTTGATGAAGGCTGCAGGCATTTATTCCATTATCAGAAAAAAGTACCGCCCCCATTCCAATAAGGGCAAGATGGAAGAACACGATAACCTGCTGAACCAGGACTTCTCAACGACAACCATCAACGAGAAATGGGTTACGGATATTACGTACATTCATACTTTGAGAGACGGTTGGTGCTACCTGGCTTCCGTAATGGATTTACATTCCAGAAAGATTGTCGGTTACGCTTTTGACCGCCACATTGGGTTCGGTGCCTGTCACCGCCCGAAATTTGTCGAAATATTGGTAATTGAAAGATAAAAGGGAGGGTATTACAATAATGGGTAAGAACTAATGTTCTGTGATTGGGAGGGATGGATGAGTGACGGTGAAGATTTTAAGCATTGGGTTAAGGGGGTTAGAAGGGTATCGAGTGCAGGTGGAGGTGCAGGAAGTGCCGGGGATTGCGGCGATGGTGATTGTTGGGTTGCCGGATGCATCGGTGAAAGAGGCAAAGGAACGTGTTCTTGCTTCGCTTTATGCTTTCGGATGCGACTTTTTTGATAAAAGGCTTGTTGTTCATTTGTCTCCGCCGGAGCGGAAAAAGCATAGCCCGATGTTTGATTTGGCGATGGCGATTGGGATTTTGAAGGCAATGGGCAAGCTGACAGCGCCGGCTTCCTCCGATGCAGCGTTTTTAGGTTCGTTATCGTTGGATGGAACGATTCAGCCGGTGGATGGCATGCTTCCAGCGATATTGGCAGCAAAGAAGCTCGGTTTTCAAAAAATATACCTTCCGTATGATCCCACACTTCCGCTTCATCATTTGAAAGATCTCGATTGTATCTTTGTTCAGACGTTGGAAGAAACGGTGCAATATCTGCATGGACAACGTGTTCTTTCGTTACCCCCAGTTTTTCGCTCTCCTGAAATTATGGACTCCCCTCGAAAGCATCATCGAGATTTTCAATCGATTATTGGCCATCATCAAGCAAAGCGTGCATTGGAGATCGCAGCGGCAGGCGGACATAACGTGTTAATGGTTGGACCGCCTGGGTGCGGGAAAAGTTTGTTAGCGGAAACGTTTCCGTCGATTTTGCCGGGTCTTTCTCATGATGCGCAGTTAGAGGTGATCAGTTTGTACCAGCTGGCAGGAGAAAAAATCGAGAGTGGCTATCCACCTTTTCGTCATCCGCATCATTCCGCTTCATCGGTTTCTTTAATTGGCGGGGGAACGCACCCAAAGCCTGGCGAAGTGTCGCTGGCACATCGCGGTGTTTTATTTCTCGATGAAATGGCGGAATTTGCAAAAAAGACGCTGGATATGCTTCGCCAGCCGTTAGAGACGGGGAAAGTGACGATTAGCCGTATTTCGTCGACGGTGACATATCCTGCGGACTTTATTTTGCTTGGGGCGATGAATCCGTGTCCGTGCGGATATTTAGGCTCAAGAACGCGCTATTGCACATGTAGTCCGAAACAAATTCAAGCGTATCGAAATCGTGTTTCCGGGCCGATTTATGACCGGATGGATGTTTTATTACCATTGGAAGTCATTGATTTCACCAAAGAAACGAGGGTTTCGGAATCTTCGGAAACCATAAGGAAAAGAGTAGAAGAAGCAAGAAGAAAGCAATATGAACGTTACGGAAAAGAAATAACGAATGGGCGTGTTCCTTTTGAGTTATTAATGGAAAAAAGCCCGCTTGCTAAAAGGCAGCAACACCTGTTGCACAATGGGCATCCCAGCATCAATGGAGCAATCGTGTGCAAACGAAAATCATTCGGCTGGCAAGGACTATTTCCGATTTAAAGGGAACCGAAGAGATAGCAGATGAATCGCTTTGGGAAGCGATGACGCTAAGATGGCTGAAAACATATACGAAGCAACAGGCAACAGCGAGGTAAAAAGAATGGGACGGCAAAAGCGGATCTGGGTGCCCCATCGGTTTTATCATATCGTTTGCCGCGGCAATCGGCGTGATCCCCTATTCAAGGAAACAAATGATTTTCTCGCTTTTCTTCATATCCTCCACCAGCTACATGAAAAAATCCCGTTTGAAATAGCCGCATATTGCCTTATGACGAATCACTTTCACCTGCAGCTGCGCTCAAAACAGGAGCCGATTTCGAAAGTCATGGCGCTCATGAACAAACGGTATGCAAATTATTATAATACTCGCTATCGTTTGACGGGACATGTATTTGAAAAGCGTTATTATGGTAAATTGATTGACAATGATAGCGGAATGTTGGAAGTGAGTCGATATATTCATCTCAACCCGGTAGAAGCTCATATGGTACATGCGCCGGAACTTTACCGATGGAGTAGTTTTTATTTGTATATGCATCCAAAATCGCTGCCTCCGAAATTTATGAATATGGATGCATTATTAGATTACCTTTCAGGCACAAAAACAGAGCGGAAGAAAAAATATGCTGAATTTGTGAGGGGGTGAGGCTGCCTGTCACTTGTCAGCCATCGAAAGCGCGTGGAAATGGCATCAGTGGAAAGGGTCCAAATGGTCGAGACGCCCTTGATGGGGCGGTTTGTTTTTATGGGCGCTGTTAACTGAATATTCGGTCTATTAATTGGTTAATAGGGCGTGCTGGCGGTCGGTTATGGAGCAGTCCATACGTCACAGGTATATTTTCGTAAAAAGTTTATGGAGGAAAAAGGATTAAGAAGAAACGTGTAGGAATAAAGGGATTGATGTCCATATCACGAATATGGGAAGATGAACTAAGAGTGATTGGCGTAACAAATGTGGGCAGTTCTGTTTAGGTGATACGCATGAGTGTTTATTGCTAAATAAAAATACAGAGTTCTGCAACAAAAAAATGCAGAACTTGATTGCATAAAAAAAGGCTTGCCAGCTTAGTGGCCCAAGGAAGCAACCTGCCCACCCCTAAAATTGGGCTAATTTAAATGTTTTCACAAAAAAACGCATCCAGCAACAAACAGCGTTACTGGATGCGATCAGTAGGAGTATTTTTAAAACGGATTATAAAACCGGCTTCCATCATGGAATGTGATGATTAAGGTGACAATGAACAGAATAGTAAATAGAGCGATTGCAAAGTAGTCACTTTTTTGAAAAGGTCTTGCACTATACCATGTGCGTTTTTTGTTTTTGCCAAAGCCGCGCAGTTCCATTGCGTTGCTGATGGTGTCAATTTTGTTTAGGCTTGATAAGATAAGCGGTGCAAGGATGGAGGCGGCATTTTTGATCCGTTTAGGAAGTTTTTCTTTGCGGGACATGTCAAGGCCTCTGGCTTGTTGGGCGCGTGCTATATTCCGAAAATCCCGCTGTACGTCCGGTATATATCTTAATGCCAAAGAAACAGCATACGAAATTCGATAACTCACACCGATGCGATTGAGGGAAGCGGCGAATTCGCTCGGATGAGTCGTCACAATAAAAAGCAAAGCCGCTGGGATCACTGTGAAATATTTTAACGTAATATTCAATTGGTAAAAAAGTTGTTCCAATGTGACGTTATACCTTCCTGATATTTCAAATAACACATGGCTGGAGCCGTAAATTTTTACTCCTTCTTGCGGTGAAAAGACATAAATGGCAACATTGTTTATGAAAAGAAATACTAAAATAAATACAAGAACAAACAATATCTCTTCAAGTTTAATTTTTGAAATAATAAAAATGAGAATACTAATTAAAAATAAAAATAGTAGAATACGAGTGTCGTATGTCAGCATAGCTGCTGTCGACCATAAGATAAAGCATATTAGCTTTGTTACACCTGTCAACTGATGAACAGGAGATTTTCGGTCAATATAAGATAGCATTTCGGCTGCCAACCTGCCTTACCTCCCGATCATATTCTATGAAACGTTCCACAAACTTCCTCGGTTCTGGTATTCCTGTTTTTAATGCCAGGTTATAAAGAGACGTTTCCTTTAAATTTGCCTGTTTGATGATGTCAATATCAGAAAGGACATTGACAGCAGAATCATCGGCAATTTTCCTGCCTTCTGCAAATACTATCGCTCTTTCTGTATACTCCAGCATTAAATGCATATCGTGAGTAATCATCATAATTGTGACGCCTTGCTGATTTAATTGAACAAGAAACTCCATAATATCTGTATAATGGCGAAAATCTTGTCCGGCAGTTGGCTCGTCCAAAATAATGATTTCTGGTTCTAACACTAAAATGGAAGCAATCGTAACCCGCTTTTTTTGACCGAAGCTTAATGCTGAAATCGGCCAATTCCGAAATGGGTACAGCCCGCAAATTTTTAATGTATTGTCGACGCGTTCTTTTATTTCAGCTTCCGCTACGCCGCGAACCTTTAAGCCTAAGGCTACTTCGTCAAAAATCATATGCTTTGAAATCATATGATTTGGATTTTGCATGACCATGCCGATTTTTAACGAGCGTTCTTTAATCGTTTCGTTTGTTATATCCTTGCCGTTAAACAATATGCTCCCTGAGGAAGGCTTTTCAAATCCACAAATTAATTTTGTAATTGTAGATTTCCCTGCTCCATTTTTTCCAACAATGCTCACCATTTCCCCTTTGTTAATTGAAAAAGAAACATCCTTTATCGTTTCGTGACCTGGTGAATAGCTAAACGAAATATTTTTCAGCTCTAAAATTGTTTTTCCTTCTTTACTTGGCGTTTTTGGATTTGAATCTTCAAACCATTCCAACAAGTTTTTTCGGCATAAATCCGCTTTAAACTGATTGAAATCAGCAGGATGCATATCTTCAGTTAGTTCGCAACCGGCATATTTGACCGCTTTAATATATAACGGCTCCCGTATATTCGTCTCTTCTAAAATGTTAGTTGTTAAAAGCTGGTCAGGGCTCATATCAGCTACTATTGAGCCGTCATTGACCACAATAATGCGATCGACATGGCGATATAAAACATCTTCTAAACGGTGTTCAATAATGACAACGGTTGTATTCGTTTCTTTTTGGATTTTGTCGATTAAAGCCATTGCATACTTTCCAGTAGCGGGGTCAAGGTTTGCGAGCGGTTCATCAAACAACAGGATATCCACTTTGTCAACCATTACACCAGCGAGGGAAACCCTCTGCTTTTGCCCGCCTGACAAATGATGGACAGAGGCAGGCAAATAATCATCCATTTCGACCATTTGGGAAGCATCTTTTACGATCTCGAACATTTCCTTTTGCGGAGTGCAATCATTCTCCAGTGCAAAAGCTATGTCTTCACCAACAGTTAATCCTATAAACTGGCCATCAGGATCTTGTAAAACAGTACCAACCATTTTTGATAAAGCAAAAATATTTAACTCCTTTGTTTCCTGACCCATTACTTTTAAACTTCCGGTCATTTCTCCTTTATAAGAGAAGGGGATTAGACCATTGATGCAGTGGCCAATGGTGCTCTTCCCAGATCCTGAAGGACCAACGATTAAAACTTTTTCCCCTTCGTAAATGTTGAAATGAATATTTTTTAATGTTGGATTTTTTTGGCTATGATACTTAAAGCTAAAATTATGAAATTCAATCACTCGTTTTCTCATTCGTAAAAGCTCCTGTAAGTAAATATGTTGTCAAAACTCACAATGTGCTTTTATTCTTTATCAAGACTTCCTTTTTGACTGCGTGTTTTTGCATAGAGTAAAAGAAGAAGTGTTCCAATGACGGCAACTGTTACCATATTGGAAATTCCAACAACTAATCCTTGCAGGAAGACTTTATTTGCTGGCTCAGCATAAACCAGTATATCAAGAGAAGGTGCGACAAGGAACCAGCCGATTGCTTGAACAATCACCTGAACAATATTAAATGTAATAATTTTTTTAGTGCCGAATTCACCAGATTCGATATCGATGCTTTTGGAAGCCAGACCAATTAAAAATCCGACAAGCAAGCTGACAACAACCCAACTCCACCAAATAGATCCATAAAATATTAAGTCTTTTAACGCATGACCGATAAGTCCGATTAAACCGCCTGCGACAGGCCCAAAAATAATTGACATAAGTGCTAAAAATGCATAAGTTGTTTCAATATTGGAATTTGGTATCCCTGTTGGAATGGACGCAAATCTTCCCAGAATAACAAAGACAGCTGCTCCAATTCCGATTGCTACGATTGTTTTGATCGATAAATTGTTTTCTTTCATGAACTTCCTCTCCTTTTTTCATTTTTATGATTATATTGAATTTCCATTATATACGAAATTCGGTACTTTGCAGATAGTGATTTTCCATTTGGCACCTGCTTCAATATGGTAGGCCTTCGCAAATGATCCTTGATTGATTGCCACACCGATTTTGTCGAGCGAATTGACGTAAAGCAAAGGCTCGCCCAAATGACTATCCGCAAATGATCTGCCAAACGTCATAATATTTTTATATACTTGTCTTGTTTCATTTTCAATCGTTACTTCAAAAGAATCTCCGTAATCTACGTCTAACTTCTGAAACAAGCTGCGATCAATATTGGTCCATAAGTTTCCAAAGCGGACATCAAGTATATCAATATTCCCTTTAATCGCACCATTTTGAATATAGGCTTCTAAAACTGGCAGTTCAATTAGCGAATCGATTGGAATTTCCGGCCCCACCTGTTCAAACGTAATCACTTCGGATGCAAGCCGTGCGCCAGTATAAGCGTAAACATCACGTCCATGGAAGGTATAAGAATGGCCGGAATTTGGCAGCCGGTTTACCTTTTCATCGATCAGCCTTGCTTCTTCGATCCCAATATACTTCTTTATGTGTGTGATCGTTCCATTGTCGGGTGTCACAATATATTGGTTTGATTTTGTCTTCACAACAATGCTTCTCCGTTCTGAACCGACACCCGGATCAACAACAGAAATAAATACCGTCTCCTTTGGCCAATACGATATCGTTTGGTACAGCCTATAAGACGCTTCCCAAATATTATATTGGGGAATATCGTGGGTCAAATCAAAAATCCTCAGGCTGGGATTAACATTCAAAGCGACTCCATACATTGCACTGACAGCTCCATCGCTTAATCCAAAATCAGTTTGAATAACTAAAAAACGATTCATAAATTTTCCCCCATACATTGTTGTTTTATAAAAAAAACCACGTCTTTATCTATATAGATAAGGACGTGGTTTTGCTCACGTGGTACCACCTTACTTCACTGTTTGCTCGCACAAAACAGCCTCTGCCAGTACTACGGGCTTAATCCCTTCATACTGTGGTATTTGTAACGAGTACCAAACTCGGCGGAACCTACTTGTACCTTCATACTTTATTGGGATAAAACACGAAAATAATACTTTCAGCACGCAACTCAGAGGCCATTGTTCGGGTTCGTATTTTTGCTTCTTCTCAGCTACCGAAGCTCTCTGTGAAAAATAACTGAACCTTACTTTTCCTCTTCATAGTTATTGTAAGAAAATTATTAACAATTTTTTAATTAATTATAATCACCGCCGCGAACATGTCAAGCGTTGGAATACGAAAAGTATGGAATGTGGCGGGGATTTGGTGCGGAGTGCTGGATATTAGGCTTGATGTGGAACTTTTTTAGGTCTGATGTGGAAAAGATTTAGGTCGAATGAAATATGTTTGTGCGTATGTGGAACAAACTTGGTTCGGATAGTGAACAACCTTTTGCACGGCTGTACTTCACCCGTAGTGGGCTTGAAAACGCAGATATGCTTCGGTATACTGACGGTTATCTCCTTTCCCGACGGTCACCACGGCAGGATTAAACACACCGTCACTTTGCTAATTAAAATGGTAACCTAAGAAAAATGAGGAAGGATTACTCATGTTCTTGTTTTTTGGAAGACAACTAGGATCTATTTCTAAGGAAGGAGGAACTTGCTGTGTAAAAGGGCTTACCTTTTGGTATAGTTTTTGGCTCTGTGCAAAATTTGTCGAATCATTGATGATTGAAAGATAAGATAAAGTGTATTACAATAACATTATCAGAACATACGTTCTGAATGTATATGGTGGCAAAGTTTTCATTAAAACGTCTGCTGGTTGAGATTTGTCAAGAAGTGCGTTTTGGAAGGTGATGTACTTTCCTTTATCTGAAAAATCTGTAAATAACTTCTGCTTTTCTTTAGATAAACCTCTACTCTCCCCAAAAATTCTCCTCGAAAGGATGATTCCCATTATGAAGGAATACCTCGATTTAAAATTGGATTTTATGTTTAAACAATTGTTCGGCCATCCGAGCCGAAAGCAGCTTACAATCGCTTTTTTGAATGCGGTTTTGCATCGGACAGGCCATGATCGTATCATTGATGTGCAGTTTGATAACACAGAGCTGGCAAAAGAGTTCGAAGAAGGGAAAATGAATCGGCTTGACGTGCTCGTGTGGACCGACCGAGGCGAGCGGATTAACGTGGAAATTCAAATCATTGACCAGCACGATATGCCGGAGCGGATTTTGTATTACTGGGCGAGGCTCTTTTCCCAGTCGCTCTTCAAAGGCCAAGGGTACAGCGAACTTCCTCCCACCATTATGATTGCAATTCTCAACTACCCGCTCTTTCCGCATGAAACCGATCGGTTTCACACCATCTTTCATATCCGCGAAGATAAAGAACAATTTCTTTGGAGCGCGCATCTTGAATTTCACGCCATTGATTTATCACAATTTATGGTAAAATGGAAGAAATATAGACGTGATGTGAAGCGATCTTCGGAGTGGCCCTGGTTGATGATGCTGTCAGCGGTGGATGCCCGGAAACAAGAGATTGATGAGACGATTCTCAAGGAACTGGAGGTGTTGGCGATGAACGAGCAAGAAATTCGCGAAGCATTGGAAGAGTGGGAGAAGCTAAGCGTCAGTTCCGAAAATCGCTACGCGTATGAAATGCGGCTGAAATGGCTGCGGGATCAATTGTCCAATCTTCTTGGCGAGCGGCGTGCGGGGATGGAGGAAGGGTTGAAACAAGGGCTAAAGCAAGGTCGGGAGGAAGAACGGAAGAACATGATCCGACATATGTCGGCGAAAGGAATGGCAGCGAAAGATATTGCCGATCTCACTGGACTTGCGGAAGAGGAAGTGCGAAAGTGGTTGAAATAGATTGCCTGTCATTTGTCGAAGCCGTTTGACAGTGGTTTAGGCTTATTCATCCGAAGAAGTAGTGGAAACGTTAGAAAACCTGCCGCCTAATAAGGCTTTGCTGCGCCATCGAAAAATAAATGTAGCACTCGGTAGGCGAAAAAAATGAAAGTGCTCTTGCATGAAACTGAAGATCGCACTTTCCTTTTAAAGGACATTTCCATGCAAGAGCTATTTTATATCCCCTAATTTTTGAGCTACGGGTATTATTCAATAGAAACCATGCTGGTCATTCAGCATGTTGGTATCATGGACTCTAGCGATTGGGCAAATCGCCGAATTCCCTCGGGAATGGATTTTGTTTCTACTCGGCCGTAGGTAAAACGTATATATTTAATTAATCATATTGAAAATAAAAAAGAGTCACAATCTGTATCTCAAATATTAAGAAGTATGCCAGTTTGGGGAAAATGGTACGGACCTGGACATGGTGGCGGTGTACCAAAAAATAAATTAGATTCTTTATGTATGACACATGATCTTTGTTATAAAGTAAAAGGATATTTCGATTGTGGCTGTGATAAAGCTTTAGTAGCTGGGATAACTGCCGCTCTTCTATTTATGAAATCTGACGAAAAAAGAGCTGCCTTAGCAGTAGCAGCTTATTTTAGTATAGCACCTTGTAAAAAATAATAGAGTGGGGAATTAAATGATTTATAAACTTATCATGTTTATAATATTTTGTATTTTAATGTTTATAGGATATTTAATTGAATGGATTACAGGAGGAAGACCTTGAATTTAGGATCATTATCTTAGTCAGTTCTTGAAAATACAAAACATCAGCTAGTACTTTCGCTTGTTGACAAAGTCTCTGCTTAGACAGTCTACAAGCTTTATTACTATATCTAAAAGTTTGACAGAGTACACTAAAGAAAAGCCCGAAAATACTGGTGTTTTGGACTTTACCCACAACACGGGGGTGTCTAATAAGTTGTTTTTACGGCATGATTTTACGTAATAGCCGACCAAGCCCTAACTTTTCCCATATCTTTCGGAACAGATAAACCGGCCCAAACTCTTTTGTCCAAAGCACGGAGACAGAAGAGGAAGAGCCTTGCCCGTGAATTCGGTCAAAGTAACGCTCTGAAAATTTGGCTAATCCCTCGATTATGTTATCGACAGAGCCATTCTCTAATAAATGTTCTAACCTCCCTAGATTACAAAGCGTTTGTTGCCGAACTTTATTGTCTACACGAAATGTACGACATATTTGTAGATATTGACGAACAGAACCATTTTTATTTTTTTGCTTGGGTCAGGTGCCTGTCACCACTCGATGCCCTGTCTGAACTCAAGGGATGGTAAAAAAAGTATACATATCCGTCTGTCATGACAAGGGATGAGAGTCCAAAAGCACTTACGCAGGAAATTCAAAAAATGGTTCGCTAACCTATGACTTACACCTGTTTTCAGCGAACCAAAAAAGCTCCAACAAAGTCTTGACTGACTCCGGAAAACGATGCTCATACACAAATGCACATTTATTTGTTAAAATATTAATTATATTCTGACAAAAATGAAACCTATCTTTTTCGGAAGCAAGAGGTATTCTTTCGAAAAATTTACATTCATGAAACAAAATCATTAAATATAAAAAGTAATCTATATATGGAATAAACGGTTTGCGGCCGTTTTATCACCGACAGAATGGGGGAGGGTGCAGTGGAGAAGATTGCCTCGCATGCGTATGAAACAAAGAGGCAGCCGGGCTGGAAACTGTATGTTTCGTTGCCGATTTTATCGTGGGCGTTGTATGATTTTGCGAATACGATTTTTTCCTCGAATGTGAACACGATTTTTTTCCCGCTTTATGTTTCGGAAACGGTGGGAAAAAGCGAGAGCTTGAACCAGATCGCCAGTACATTTATTTCGTATGCGAATGCGTTAGCCTCTTTCTTTTTAGTGATATTTTCACCTTTATACGGCACATGGATTGACCGGACCGGGAGAAGAAAGAAATGGCTTGGGATTTTTACGACTCTTTCGGTTACGGCAACTTTGCTTATGGGTGTTGCCGGATATTCGAATCTTGGGAATGCCATGTTTGGATTGCCGGCGTCTTTTGTCATAATCGTGCTTTTATTTGTCGCAGCAAAGTTTTTTTACCATTCGAGCCTTGTTTTTTACGATTCCATGATTTCCAGTTTGGGGAATAAACAGGAAATACCGCTTATCTCCGGTTTTGGCGTTGCTGTCGGATATGTCGGAACGCTTGTCGGGCTAGCTGTGTATCCGTTTGTTGGAGAAATGGATTACTATCGGGCTTTTATTCCAAGCGCCCTTTTGTTTCTCCTCTTTTCTTTCCCGCTGTTTTTCTTTGTCAAAGAAGAAGCCGAAAAAGCCGATGCCTTAAAGCGAAAGGCCGGATTTTTTGCAGGCTATCGGGATATTTATGCAACATTGAAAGAAATGAAAAAGTATCAAAACATTTTTACATTCATGATTGCTTATTTCTTTTTGAATGATGCGGTGGCGACGACGATCGCCATCATGTCCGTTTATGCTAAAGTCATTGCCGGGTTTACGGCAGGGGAGTTCATCCTTTTATATTTAGTCTCCACAGTTTCAAGTATTATCGGTTCCTTTCTTTTTGGCTATATTACGAGAAACAAGGGAGCCAAAAAAGCGGTTTTGTATGTCGGCATCGTGATGTGCATCGCACTGGCGATAGGGGTGCTTGCTTTTTCCAAGCTTTCTTTTTGGATTGCTGGGAGTTTGTTCGGCGTCAGTTTAGGAGCGATGTGGGTCACTTCGAGAACATATATAGTCGAACTTTCCCCGCCAGATAAGCAAGGGCAATTTTTCGGACTGTTCGCTTTTTCTGGAAAAGTGTCAGCCATCATTGGTCCAGCGATTTATGGAAGCATTACCCTCCTTTTTCATTCATACGGAAACATTGCCAATCGGTTGGCGATGGGATCGCTTTTGCTGATGGTGCTCCTTGGCATTTTCTTTTTGCTGAAGGTAAAGCCACAGGCGCCTGCCGCGCCGAAAAGCTGACGGAGGTTTTATGGGGGCGAAAGCTATTCCGTCATTGAAATCATGGAAACAGAAATAGCTTACCAGCCGCCATCTGGGCGCTCTTGTTCGTCTTGCTTGTTTGCCTCATCGCTAAAAATTTATGAAGAACTTATTTTTAAAATTGGTTCTAAAATGAATTGACTTAACCGGACAAAAAATTAAGGTCAAGTAGATGAACAACCATATCCGAGCATACTGCTTATTTAGCATAAATGATCCGAATAGAAATTTTACATGGAGTGGCGGACATGTTAGGCTTGATGCCTTGCGAAGCAAGGATTGGCGCTCGCTCCTTTCGCTAGGAAACATGTCCGCAGAAGCTCCGTGTCAAGCGATATAGACCTAAAATTTTATACAGGGAATGGAATATTCGTATTTTGTCATTCATACATTTTTTAATTGCCAAAAACAGATAAATAAAGTAAAAAGGTTGGTGTTTAAACTTTCGGAGCCAGTTCGACAGCGGCGCGAATGGCTTCGAGCATGCTGCGTTCGTCCGCCAGATTTTTTCCTGCGATATCAAAGGCTGTTCCATGGTCGACAGATGTGCGGATGATACCGCCTTTGAGGCCGACGGTGATGTTTACTCCGGCTTCCAGCCCCAGCACTTTAATAGGGGCGTGCCCTTGGTCATGGTAGCAAGCGACAACAATATCAAAATCTCCGCGCACCGCACGGTAAAATAATGTATCTGCCGGATATGGTCCGGTTGCATTGATTCCTTCCTCTTGTGCTTTTCGGATGCCGGGAATGAGTTTTTCCTCTTCCTCTCCATTGCCAAACAGACCGTTTTCTCCAGCGTGTGGATTAATGCCGCACACGGCGATGCTTGGGTTTTCTTTTCCCGCTCTTGTTAACGTTTCGTGAGCCAGCTTAATAACTTTGTAGGTCCGATCGGGATTAATCATTTCAATCGCTTTAATTAACCCGACATGGGTGGTGATATGAATGACTTTAAGTTTTGGAGAGGACAACATCATTGCATAATCTTGAGTGCCCGTTAAATCGGCCAAAATTTCGGTATGTCCCGAGTATTGATGTCCGCCTTTGTGCAGGGCTTCTTTATTTAAAGGAGCTGTGCAAATGGCTTGAATATCCCCGTTTTTCGCTAATTCGATGGCGCGTTTTAAAAATTGGAATGCGGCATCGCCTGCAGCTGCTGATACCCGGCCAAAAGGCAAATCGGCGGGAAGCAAATTTAAATCGATGCAATCAATTGTGCCGTATTGGCAAGCTGCTTCCTTTACCGATGAAATAGGGTGAATGGCCAGTTTGGAATTGGTAATTTGAACTGCCCGTTCTAATATTTTTGCATCTCCTATCACTAAAGGATTGCATTGTTCATAAATGGATCGGTTTTGCAAAGCTTTTACGATAATCTCCGGCCCTACACCGGCAGCGTCTCCCATCGTGATTCCGATGACAGGTTTCATTTGGCATCTACTCCTTTTAATTGGTGAATGGCTTGAATAAATGTATTTTCCGAACCAAAGGCGCCCGCCTTTGTTACTACGTACATTCCTGAGTCATGAATTAATTTCGCTATTGGCACTCCTGTTTCCACTTCATCCAGCAATTCAAAACCCTTAGCCCCGATTTTATCGCAAACATGTTTTGCCGTATCGCCGCCCGTTAAGATCATGGCGCCAAAATATCCTTTCTGAATTAACCTAGCGGCGGCTTCTCCTAGGCTTTGGGAGATGAAATTGCTTATTTTGATTGCGCTCAATCCTTTCGATTTGCCTATTTCCTGCACCTGTTTGATTTCATTTGGCGAAGCGGAAGAATAGAGAGCGACATGATAACCTTGTTTAGCCCATTGTTCCGCTTGGTGAAAGGCCTTTTCCATCTCCTCATAACGGTACTGGTCATTGCTTGCGAGTTTTATCGAATCTACCGGTATTCCTTTCACGTTTTGTAAAGAAAGGGCGCGATCGAGCTGTTTGCGGGAAACTTGGCTTACACTGCCTACGACGAGCAGAATGGGCCGTTCGATTGGCTCGATCATGTCCGCTTTGTTTGTTTTTTGCAGGTGATAAGCTTCGGGAAGATAATTGGCTAGACCTGCCGATCCGACCCATACGACTTTTTCATTGATCCGGCACACGTATCGGACGATGTCCTGCAAATCTTCCTCGCTTAAGGAATCAAAGATGATGTAAGGAATACCTATTGCCCGATAACGATCAAGCTGTTCTTTGACTTTGTCAAATCCGAGACGAAGGGTTTGGTAGTCAATCAGCCCTATAGGGCGCTTCGTCTGCTTTGCTATTAAACTGGGAACATATGATTCTTTTATCGGGCATTTCGGATCTCGTGATAATTCTGTCTCATGCAGCAATGTATCGTGTAAAAAATGATGCCCTTTATAAATGGTTCTCCCGTTTTGAGGGTAACCCGGTGCAATTATCATAAATGTCGGTTTTATTGTATCGTAAATGGCATCGATTTCCGCTCCGATATTTCCTCTAAGGGTGGAATCGATTTTTTTGTACAGGTGGCGAAATCCCATCTCCTGTAATAATTTCGCTGCATTCTGTACACGCCGGTATGCGTCAAGCGCGGGAAGCGATCGGCTATCGGTGTCGACTACGATTGCCTCTATATCCCTCACACTGGACAGCCCGGTTAGATCAAACAAGACCTGCGTGGCAAGCCCCTTCCTGGCGAATTGCACTCCGGAATCGGAAGCGCCTGTCAAGTCATCGGCAATAATGGCTAGTTTGTTCATCCTGTCTCCCTCCGTCCATCAAACCGTTGCTTTGTTGTCTGCCCCGATCCGTTTTGCCCACCAAGCGGTGACGATTGGAACCAAGATGTCGGTGACGATGACACAGGAAGCGACCAATGCAGTGGCTGCGGGAGCTACCGGAGCATACGAAGAGTTGGCTGCCGCAACTGCCGCAGGGACACCCGCTGCATTGCCTGCTGTTGAAGCGGCCGCAAGCCCTGCTATGCCATTGCCTCCTGTCAATCGGTCAACGACCCAAAGCACCGTACCCGTAATGAGTACAACTGCGATCCCCAGCAAAATTCCTGCAATTCCCGCTTTCCACACGTTCAGCAAGTTCAGACCAGCCCCCAGTGCGAACGCAAAAAATGGAACTAACACTGGAACGGCACGCCCGAGAAATTCGCGCAGCTCTTGATCCAAATTGCCAAGGATCATCCCGATGACCAAGGGTAAGATCGCACCTACCAATGTTTGCCAAGGGAAAGCGGAAAGTCCTGCTACTCCGAGTGTTACCATCGTCAGGAACGGACCTGATTCCAAACTCATGATCGAATAAGCAGCGACGTCCTCTTTCTTGCCAAACTGGCCCATCAACGCCATGTACAACCCGCCGTTTGTGTCGTTCATGGCTGCTACGATGGCTAACACTGACAACCCTGCAAACATCCCTCCGCTAATCATGCCTTCGCCGAGGAATTGGGCGGCAATGATCCCGATCACTGCTGCGATGCCTACTTTGCTGAGGAGCAGCACGCCTCCTTTTTTAAGGATGTACGGAGTGGCTTTAAAATCAATCGTCGCCCCCATGCACACATAGAAAACAACTAGGATTGGCAACGCTCCTGTCAGCAGCGCGCCTGTGAACGAACCGAAAGTTTTCGCTGCGTTCGGAAACAATGTGTTGATGATGGCTCCCACGATGAGTGGAACGATCATCATTCCCCCTGGAATGCGATCCAACGTTGCTTTGATTTTCATTTTTTCATCTCTCCCTCACAATTATGTTTAAAAATGAAACAGTTTTATAAAAAAACGCATACAGAAATCGCTTACATCTATATTTTATTTATGTTTAATTTATCAACAATTTTTTGATTTATAATAAAAAAACTGAAATAATGTTGCATAATGCAACGTTATTTCAGTTTCCTCCATAACGTACTCCGATTAATCCCTAATCTTTTGGCTGCTCTTGTTTGATTCATCTCTTCTTCTTGTAATACTTTCCAGATAATGTCTTTTTCAATTTCGGCGAGCGGTTTATTGAGATCAATCACGGAGCAGCCCAGTTGAGTGTGATCATCCGTGTTTTTCAAAATGTCGTTGAAATCTTCTTTCCTTATATACTCATGATTCGCAAACTGAACGGCTTGTTCCATCACACTGCTTAATTCTTGTAAATTATTTTTCCAAGTACGGCTGTACAGCCACTTTAGCGCTTCTTCCTGCACACCTACAATTTGCTTTCCGTATTTGACGTTATATTGCGCAATAAATTTTCGGAGATATTCGTCCAAATCTTCCGCATGTTCTTTTAGGGACGGCAATCGGATTTGGTTTTGTTTAAATTGTTTAAAAATTTGAACCGATAATTTTTTTTGTTGCAACAAATCAATCGGGTTATCATGAAATAAAAAAATAATGCGTGCTTTTGTCTGATCGATGAGTTGCGCTAGATGATTTTGGTGTTCCAACCGCAAACGTTCCACACCTTGGAAAAAACATGTCCCCATTTCCAAATGGACGAGGATGAGTTTGAGATAGTCTGCAATCTCGCGATGATCTTCTAAGATCCGGATGAGCAGCAGAAAACCATCTTGCGCCTTGCTTTCACAATGAATGATTCCGGCCAGTGTTTTTTTCCGGTTCCTTTTTCTCCGTATAATGCTACTGGCTTATTATGCGCCGCAGCCTTTTTTCCTTGCTTAATAACTGCTTGCATCAGTTGGCTGTTCCCGGGAATCTGTGAAAAGGAAGTCATGATTGGCTGAATGGCAGCAACGGATAGGCCGTATTCTTGCCGGTCTTCCTTCTCTTCGTCCGAAAACCGCAGGTAATACTGGTTTTCGGCATTATCCGTTTTAAGGTATCCTTGCCGAAACTGCATCAGTTCATCGTCGGTTGCGAAAGTGTACAATATTTCGATCGGTTCAATTTTTTTGCATAATTGCGCACACGCATTGTGGAGAAACGGAAAATACGCATAAATAGAAGATTCATCCGAATCCTTTTTGATAAATCGCAATATCTTTTGAAAAGAGGAATTAGCGAATTGTATCGTGCCATTTTCGTCATAAACAACAATAGGTTCTTTTGTTTTTTGCAGCAGTTGTTGATATATTTTTGTTTGTTTGGCGGTGTTTTCAATAATTTGATAAGTTTGTTTTGCTTGTTCAAACGCTTCGATCACGGACTCTCTGCCTGAAGTAATCAGTATGCTCTGAAGCCCGTGCGCTTCCGCTGTCTTGCACGTGATCGTGTCTCCGATGATCGCTTGGGCGCCGCCGGCCTTCGCTTGTTGGACGGCCTCCTCTACCTCTTCTTGATCATGGATAATGGTATAAGGAATTTGGACGCCTAAAAGATTGGAGACAGAAATAAAACCTTGGCATATGTTGGGGAATCCAATAATGCGAAGATGTGCGTTATAGTCTTTGACCAATGTCAATATACGCAATATGTCATAGCCGGAGACTTTTATTTCAATGACTGGCAGTGATGCATGCTGGCGCAGCAGCTGCGCGGTGCCGCCGCGGCTGATAATGAGATCATAGCCTTCTTTTTCATATTGTTTCGCAATAGGAATCGCCTCACGTAAATCTCCTTGTACAACGGTCATGTCCAGCAATTGTTGTTCTTTGGCAAGGGTTAAGGCTAATTCTTTTAAACCAGGGTAGGGAGCAATCAATAATGTTTTGATTTTCATGTTTATCAATCCACCCATCTCATTTCTTTCTGCTACCATTCATTATAACTTACTTTCGCTTTGTGGTAAGTTTCCTTATGTTATTTTAGAATTGTTCCTCTGCTTGTCCCCATCCGGAGTGATGGTTCTATTTTTGTAAATGCGGATCATTACTTTTGAAAAGCGGACGGTGGTGGACTGTAGCTTTTGTACGGCTGGCAGCGATCAACCCCGTCATGAAAGAATACCTCGATTTGGAAATGGATCTCATGTTTAAACAGCTGTTCGGCCATCCAAGCCGAAAGCGGATTGCCATCACTTTTATGAATTGTTATTTCATAGGTGCGGGACGCGGCCGCATTGTTGATGTTCAATAAGAAAATACGGAATTTGTGAAAGAAACGTAAGAGCGGATGAACGTAGAAATTCAAATAGTTCACAAGCATGATTTGCAAGATCGGGTATTGTATTATTGGCAAGGCTGTTTTCCTTTGCTCTCCTTGGAACAAGCGTATTCCGAACATCCTCTCACTATGGTTACGATCCTCAACAACCCTTTATATTCTCATTAAACAGGCCGCTTTCATACGGTATTTCATTTGCGTTAAGATGAGGAACATTTCCTTTGGAGCGCTCATATGAAATTCCATACGATTGATTTGTCACTGTTTTCGCATAGTATTCTTTCGTTCCGACATAGACTTTTTGCCGCTGCAGTGTATTCGGCATTTCATATGTTTTCATGACTGGCTAGCCCCCAACAAAAAACAGGAAGCAGTTTTTTCGCCCGCTTTTTCTTAATTAAACGTTTGATTAAGGATTGTCGGCTATCAGGCGCATATTGAAATGAGGTTAAATCCTAATGTTTGTGTAAAAGCCGACTCCTAGTTCAACAAACTTATATCTCCGGAAATAGAACCGCTTTGTGTCCGCTTCTTTTTACACAAATTCTTGGACTTCATCTTGAAACGACATCGCCGCATTTTTTAGATGTTTTCACCTATTATGTTCTTTTGTTGATAATATTCCCAAACCGTTGCGGCTGTTTTGCATATACGTCCGGGCATTTGTTTGTCTCTTTCAGGTTTCGTTCTTTCGGTTTTTTGTCGTAAACCATTCAATTTCGGTTAATGTCAATCTTTAGAAACTTGAATAGAGTAATTGGTTTTTTTTAGGAGAATAACGGGTTGACCTATAGATATGCCCTATATTTCCAAATCTATAAAACGAACAATCAACCTCATTAACTGAAAAATTTTTACGAAAATACGAACTATTTCCATTACTCTCAACAATTTTGTATTACTATCTTTTTCAATTGGTGATATAATGTTCAAAAAATATTTCCTTTTCAAATTTTTTTCGAGGCGATGAAGGGATGAAAGTAAAAGATGCATTAAAAATTGGCGAATTAGCTTCAGGAAAGATCGTTGCTGGTGAAAAGGGGATTTTCCGCAATGTGGAAACGGTTGAAGTCATGGAAGTTCCGGAAGTATTGAATTGGGCAACTCCCGGTATGTTAGTATTAACAACCTTTTATTCAATAAAAGACGATCCGGATAAACAAATTCAAGTTGTAAAGGATTTGATATCGATTGGGGCGGCTGGTTTAGTTATAAAAGTCGGAAGATTTATTGATACGCTTCCGGAAGAAATGATTGCCATTACCAATCAACATGACTTTCCCATCATCACTTTGCCTAAAAACATTTCCTATATAAACGTGTTAACACCACTTTATGAATGTTTATATAAAGAGAAGTATTTTGGACAGGGTCGTTCGGAAAATCCTTTGTCAAAATTTGGAGCAATGGAAATCGATTCGGTTCAAGAAGCGCTTGATGTGCTATCAAAGATGTTAAATGGATCCGTTTATATAGAAGATAACGAAGGAAGACTTCTATATGCTGCAAAAAACTTTACATCCGATGGATGGAGAAAGTCAACGGCACTTTTTTCACTGCCAACCTATCAGCGGTATGATGAAATGTTGGAGGAGTGGACAACTAAATTTTCACACACGAAAAATATTTTATTTAGTATAGAAGGATATCGAAAGCAAATGATTATCCCGCTTACTTATAAAAACCGCGTATTTGCCGTTGTCCACATTCACTGTATCAATTCTTTAATCACGGATCCTGTCTTTCAAAATCATTTAGAAGAAGTGGGGAACAAGCTAAAAGATGTATTATTGAAAGAACAGTTGTATAATCAGAGAAAACGTCTAAACGATTATGAACAAATGAATGGGTTTCTGAAGGGTTTTGACCATTTGGATCAGGCAAACGAAAAGAATAATGTCATTATTCACTTTTATTCGGACAGTTTAAACATCCCGTATTCCAATCCGTCTTTGATTGACTATGAAGGTTTAATTCGAAATAAGTTAATGGATTTCATTGAGCAATTGCAAATTCATAAAAGTCAAGTGTTTATCTTTATGAAAAACAGAAAATTTTATGCGCTCCTAACAGGTATTGAAGAGAATTATAGTGAAATGGTCCAACGGTGGAAAAACCAAATAGAGGCGTACAATAAATTGGATCCTTTAAGGGGATTATATGTCTCGATTAGTCCTTATTTTGGAAAAGGAGCCAACCTCGATACGGTCGTGCAATCTGTTACAAAAATCATCGAAGTCGGTTCGAATGTAAAAAAGGGAGAATATGTTTACACATATAATGAAATGGGAATTTATCAGTTTTTACTAAATTTAATTGATGACCCGTTTGCGAAACAATACGCACTGAACTTTTTGGCGCCATTGCTGGAAGATAAAAAGAATGATTTATTAAAAACATTGGAAGTTTATTTACAGGAAAATGGCAATGTTTCAAAGTCGGCAGAAATTCTGTTTATTCATCGGCGTACGATGACCTATCGATTGAAAAAAATTGAACAATTACTAAATATAGATTTAAACAATTCGGAAAATCGTTTTATTTTAATATTTTGCTTAAAAATCATGAAAATAGCTTAAGAGAGGCGAAATAAATGGTTCGTCTCTCTTTTTTGATTCATCACCACATTTTGTGATTTAACCCAAAAAATAAGGAAAACACTCACGAATTCCTGGCAATAATGTTAGCGTCACTTAACATAACAGGAGGTTCTAAAGTGTTTTCCGTATCACTAGATTTGCCAGAATTTGAAGTTGTTAAACAAGTGTTTCTTGAAGATTGCAGTTTGTTACATGTTGAGAAAAATACTACAGAAGAACGCTGTTCTTACTGCGGTTTTTTTTCTAGTCATGCCCATGACTGGCGGACAAGAAAGGTTCGTGACTTGTCCGTATTAGGTAAGCCCCTTTTCTTATTTGTCAGAGTGTATAGATACCGTTGTCACAACTGTAATGAGGGATTTTCACAAACATTTGAATGTATCCGTCCTAATAAGCATCAGACCAATCGGTACAGAGAATATCTGTACGAAATGTGCATTGGCTCTACTATCCAAGAAGTGAGTCGAAAGGAAAAAATACCTTATACAACCGTTGAGAGAATATTTTATTCCGTTGCTAAAGAAAAAGAGAAGGAGCATTTAGAAACTCTTGAAAGTGTTTTAGAAGACAATGAATTAATCCTTAGCCTTGATGAGATCGCTGTCCGAAAGGGTCACCGATATGAAACAGTTCTTATGGATACCCAATCCGGGAGTGTGCTTGGTATGGAACATCAACGGAGTTATCGTTCAACTCAGATCTTACTTGCCAAGAAGATTCTGTCTGATAAATGCGTTCATACCGTTGTTATGGATATGTGGGATCCCTTCCATAAAGCTGTTAAATCTATATTCCCAGAGGCCTGTATCGTCATTGATAAATATCATGTGGTGCAAAAGGTGACACATGCACTTGACCAAGTTAGAAAGAAAACTCCTGGACTAAAAAAGGGACGGTTTAAACTCTTGAAAGGTTCTGAAAAGTTAACGGCTAATGAAAAACAACAATTAGACGAGATGCTCAAAGAGCATTCAGAATTGTCATATGCCTATTTTCTAAAAGAACTATTTAGAAAAATATACCAAGTGAATGACTATGATACAGCTGATTCACTCTTAGACTCAAGTTTGACACCATTTCACTACATGTGGATAACTAAAGATGATTATACCAATAGTTATCCACTTTTTTTATCGAAAATATAATCATTATGTAGTGTTATGTGGATAACTTTTGTATATCCAATAATATGTAATATATGTTATACTATTAGTGCTATGTATATTCGAATTAATAAGCAAAAAAATAAAAATGGTTCTGTTCGTCAATATCTACAAATATGTCGTACATTTCGTGTAGACAATAAAGTTCGGCAACAAACGCTTTGTAATCTAGGGAGGTTAGAACATTTATTAGAGAATGGCTCTGTCGATAACATAATCGAGGGATTAGCCAAATTTTCAGAGCGTTACTTTGACCGAATTCACGGGCAAGGCTCTTCCTCTTCTGTCTCCGTGCTTTGGACAAAAGAGTTTGGGCCGGTTTATCTGTTCCGAAAGGTATGGGAAAAGTTAGGGCTTGGTCGGCTATTACGTAAAATCATGGATGATTCCGAGGCTGCTTCTCAGTATGACGAAGCCATTTTTGCCATGGTGTTAAACCGTCTCATGGATCCCAATAGTAAGCATTATATCTTCAAACAATGGATCGACACGATTTATGCAGAAGGTCTTTCAGACATCCAACTCCATCACTACTATCGTGCATTAGACTTCTTAAGTGAACAAAAAGAAAAAATTGAGGAACAACTTTATGGACATTTAACCGATTTAACCTCATTAGAAGTAGATATCGTGTTTTACGACACGACAAGCACCTATTTCGAAGGAGAGGAAGCAGACGAACTGCTGGCTCACTATGGTTACTCCAAAGATCATCGTGGAGATCGAAAACAAGTCGTGATTGGCTTATTAATGACCAAAACAGGGATTCCGATTGGGCATCAAGTCTTCCCTGGAAACATGCATGATACGAAGACATTTGGCATGGTGGTTGGAGACCTGAAGAAGCGCTATCCTATTCAGAAAGTCATTCTAGTGGGAGACCGCGGAATGGTTAGTGAAGCCAACTTAGATCAAATTCGTGAACTGGGCATGGAATATATTGTGGGTGTCAAATTACGAAAGTCGAAGAAAGCCCAAGAGCTATTATCCATCCGTGGGCCATATAAGAAGGTTCTCCCGAATCTAAAAGTGAAGTCAAAGAAAATCGATGGCGAAACGTATGTACTCTGTTACAATCCGGACGCTGAAGAACGTGATCGAGCGAGTCGTCAAGTCGTGTTAGAAAACCTTCAATCGAAGCTTGATGAACTCGGTCCATCTGGACTCGTCAAAAACCGTGCGTATTCCAAGTTTTTAACGATAGAAAAAGCATCGGCCAAAATTGATGAAGAGAAGGTATCCAATGACGAAAAGTTTGACGGAAAGTACGCCATTCGGACCAACTCGTCATTAACGGATGAAGAGGCAGCACTTGCCTATAAAGAGTTGTGGAGAGTGGAACAAGCCTTTCGTAACCTGAAGTCGAATCTAGAACTTCGCCCGATGTACCATCGAGTGGAATCTCGTATTCGAGGCCATATCATGGTTTGTTTCCTTGCGCTTGTCATGGAATCCTTTTTGGCCTATAAGCTAAAAGAAATAGGATGCCAAACAAGTGTAAAGGATATTTTGCATGATGTAAGCCAGATGAAGGCCTCGAAAATACGCGTGAATGGTGAAGAGCAAATCGTTCGTACAGAATTACAAGGTCAAGCAAATCTAGCATTTGAAGCACTTGTCACACAAGCGCCTCCTAGAGTATTAGAAAAAAACACGTGCCACTAACAAGTGTAGTGGTACGTGTTGTGGGTAAAGTCCAAAACACCAGTATTTTCGGGCTTTTCTTTAGTGTACTCTGTCAAACTTGAGTTAGAAGAATAGATTCAACTCGCATGGAGCAGCCCATTTCCTTCATTTCATCAAGTAGCCAAGACGATAGAAAATTGGAAGGCACAAATTTTACAATATTTTCTTATCCCTTTTACGAATGGCCGGATTGAAGGTACAAACCATAAGAGTAAGAACATCAAAAGACGTGCTTTTGGCTTCAGAAACCTTGAAAGATTTCGGCTACGTGTATTTTTGGAATGTACAGGTAAAACTTATAAAAATCAGGTTGCTTAACCATGCCCTTCATCAGCTTTCCGCATTGTAGTTGGTAGAATGGAATCCGTCAAGGAAAGCGCTTGACCTCTTCCATTCTACCCACTTAGTGGTCTGCAAGCTGACGAAGGAGCTACTCTAGATTGAGTATCAATCTCGCTAACTTATTGCCGGAATTGTGTGAACATCACAGAATATGGTGATGAGACGAAATAAAAATATGATTATTTTCATTCATATTCACCTCAAAAAATGATTATAAGTTTTTCCTTGAATAGATTCGGATTGATATAATCATTGAAATTAATCCCATTAAAACAGCTATAGCAAAAGGTATCCAATCCTTTATAGATTGAGGTATTGGTAAGTTAAAATTGATATTAATATCAATAGATTGATACCATTCAATAATAGTTGGCAGTATAAATGGAGTTAAAAAGACCGTAATAAAAAAGATATATTTTGTTTTTTCATACCCAAATTTAGTTTGAACAGGAATTAATAAACCGAAAAAAATAGAAATAATAAGAAGAGCTACTCCTACACTATAAATACTTAACCGTGTTAACCCATATGATGCACCAATTGCTGCAGCAAGATTATATAAAAGAAAGCACGCAATAAAAATGACGAGAATAAATACGTATTTTGCTTTAATAACACCATTTCGAGTATATGGAGTTGTACAAAGAAGGGCTGCCCCTTTATATTTATCCTCTTGAAACGAAATCATATTAAACAAAATATATTCCACAAATAAAACAGTAGTAAGAAAACTTATAAAGCTGCCGTTACTTAATCCTAATTTTGAATTGTTAAATATAGGTGCTACAATTGCAAAAATAAGCATAACCAATAGATACTTTTTTGCTAAAATTAAATCTTTTTTAACGAGATGAAGCAACAATTTTATCTCTCCTTTACATAAGCCAACATTACATCTTCAATGGAGGGTCTTTCTATAATAATATCTTTCATTTGCTCACATACTTGATCTACTTTATTGGTAATTCCTTCGAATCCAAATGGTGTTTGACGTAATCTTAAAAATAATTTAGTCGAGTGTTCATTTATTAAACGATTATCCCCTTTTATCAAAGCGTGTCTTTCTAATAGTTCGTCTTTACTTTCATTGAATACGATTTTGCCATTGTCGATTAAAATAAGCATATCAGCTACTTTCTCTAAATCAGACGTAATATGAGTAGAAAAGAAAACACTTTTCCCCTCTTCCTCCATGAAATCTAAAAGTATTTCCATTAACTCATTACGAATTAATGGATCAAGCCCACTTGTTGGTTCATCCATTATTAATAAATCCGCATGGTGAGATAGAGCTAAAGTAATAGCAAATTTCATACGCATACCTTTCGATAAAGTGGCAATTTTCTGGTTTAATTTTAAATTGAAACGATTTATGTAGTTTAAGAAAACAGATTCATCCCAATTCGTATATGCTGGGGCAATAATACTCTTCATTTCTTTCAATGTCATCTCTTCATAAAAATAGCCTTCGTCTAAAACTACACCAATGCGATTTTTTATTTCGCATTCATTTTTTTCCATATCTTTACCAAAAAATTTAATGCTACCGTCATCTTTGGGATAAAGTCCAAGAATGGTTTTAATTGTTGTTGTTTTCCCAGAACCATTTACACCGATGAATCCTGTTATGCAGCCTTCCTTTAGTGAAAAAGTTAATTGTTCTAAGCTGAAACTACCTAACTCTTTTTTTAAGTTATTTACCTCTAAAACGGCTTTCATCATTCATCATCCTCTTCAAAAATGATATCCATCATTGAGTAAAGTTCTTCTTTATTTATTCCAAGAGTTCTAGCCATTTGCCACACTTCTGAGAGCTTTTTTTCCACCAGATGCCTTTTAGATTCCAATAACATTTCCATGTTTTCAGACGCTACAAATGACCCCTTTCCTACAATAGTTATAATAAAGCCTTCTTTCTCTAACTCTTCATATACTCTTTTCGTTGTAAGAACACTAACATGCAAATCATTTGCTAGTGAACGAATGGAAGGTAGTTTTTCTCCTTCTTTTAATTCTTGACGGAGAATGGCACCCTTAATTTGATCTTTTATTTGTTGGTATAAAGGTTGTTCGGAACTGTTTTTAAGTATTATTTTCATAGAAAAACCTCTTTTAACTGTATATGTATTACATATACACCATATACATAATATACAATATTTACAATTAAATTTTAATTAAAAATTTTTGAAATATCAAGGTATTTACAAATTTACGTTTCATGCAGTCGGACAAAATTTTGTTGCAGGAGTTATATCAGTTGGAACAATTGCCGGCATTACAACAGTTATATTTGTTTATCTTTACGCAACAGTACGCGTTCTGTTCTCTATTCGTGAGTTTTATCGGAGCGAACCTTACGCGTTTTTTACTTTTTTGGGGTTAGGGGTAGTTCTTGCTGCAGGAAGTGATTTTTGATTTGATGGCTTTTCTGCAAAGAATGGATTTAAACTTCTCCCTCTCCTTTTCTTTCCTATCAAAAATATAACAATAGTGATAGAACAAAAAATCCCGCTCCCTTTGGTAAAAATAATAGGAGCGGGATAGATATCAGTGTTAAAAAATAGTTGTTTGATTTTTAAAGGAAATACCTCAATGATACGAAAAACAATAAAAAGTCCTTGGAAATTAAAACCATAAGCACGCAAAACAAAGCTCCCCTATCAAAAGATAGGAGAGGATATATTTAGTAATGAAACAAAGAAATTAACGATATATCTTGAAATTAGATGAAAATATTCCTTCATTATGCATTATGTGGTTCTACTTGTGCGCCCGGCATGGGTGTAATCTATAGGGTGAAAGTCCCGAGCTGCGAAGGCAGAAGTAGCAGTTAGCTTAACGCAAGGGTGTCCGTGGTGACGCGGAATCTGAAGGAAGCGAGCGGCAAACTTTGGGTCTCTCGGAACACGAACTTCATATGAGGCTAGGTATCACTGGGTGAGTTTGCAAGACAAAACAAAGCCCTTTCTGCCGAAGGTGATACAGAGTAAATGAAGCAGATGGATGGAAGGAAAGATTACACTCTTACCCGGGGAGGTCTGGCTGGCACGCCAAGTAACCTTGGTAACCTATCTAGTGATAGATAGCTGAACAGTCAGAAGTCAGCAGAGGTCATAGTATTAGTTGGTCTAGAACAACTAAGAAGGACCGAACAATTAAGAGAGAATAGCCCTTGGCATTCAGTGAGTCATGATGAACACAGAAAACGTAGTACCTCACTTGAGGGAGGAAGCGGTGAATCCCGTGGGAGATCTCTTGGAGGGTGGAGTGACCACTGGCATAAAGAGAACAGCTATTCACGGAAGTTATAAAGACTTGCGTCAATTATCTTAATTGAACCGCCGTATACGGAACCGTACGTACGGTGGTGTGAGAGGACGGGAGTTAATCGCTCCCTCCTACTCGATTAAAAATATTTTTATAAAACTCTTTCATTTCCGTAAAAATAGTAGGTTGAGCGATTCATTTCTAGAATCTCCAATACTTTTGTAATCGGATATCCTTTCTCGCTCCACTGCTCGGCTACTTCCAATTTTTCAGTAAGTGAGGGTTCTTCTTTTTTATCAAATCACGCAAAATCGCGATTTCTAAATCTTTTTCCCCTAATAGCTTCTTGAGCTGTTCATTTTCTTCCTCCAGCCTTTTGATTTCAGCTGAAGAGGAATGGGTAACTGTTTCTTGTCCTAGCTGTCCTTCTTCGTATGCCTTCACCCATCTTTGCACGAGATTCGGGCTAAGCTCGTATCTTCTAGCTACCAATGCTTTATTTCCAACTTCTAATGCTTCTTTCACTACTTGTAGCTTAAATTCCTTCGAATGTTTTCTTCGTTTCATGTACATCAAAAGTCCCCTTCATTGGTCACTTCGATTATAAAAAACACCTTATCGAGTGTCCAAATTCATTAGGGGGCTAATGAGAATGTAACTTTAGATGTTTTTGGTGATATTATTGACATTTTCTATCACGATTTCGCTATTTGGATATTTCTTACAATTGCTTTTTCGTTTTTTATTTTTAAAACATTTCCTTGTCATTGAATAACCATAGCCTAGATCCCCTTATACAATAATATCCATTCCTTATCTATAGATTTACGTATCTTCTTATCTCTCTCAATTTTTTCTTTTATATAAGAAATAACGATTGGAACCATGCGAAGAATTTGTGACCAATTAAGTGCAAGGGGATTCATATGGTAAATCAACCCTGTTTTTATAAAATTTCCAGATAAAGCAATAGAGTGACCCAGCATTAACAAAGATGCTAGCTTTGCTTTTGGAAAGTGGGTTTCTGGATCATCAGAAAACATTTTTGAAGCGTACCAGTATAAACGGATAATAATATCAACTGATGCTGGTACAATGCCCGTAGTTAAAAAATGACGAAAATCATATCCATGCTTGTACATATAGCGAGCAACATCGGTCCAACTAACCTTTTCACCAGAAGGACCAAGTACAAATGGAGATTTAGCTTTAATAAGCTGAACAAGTGTGAAAAACGGCGGTTGAATCCCTGCCTTTGTAAAAATATCAGAAAGTAAATGAAGAAATACTTTAATGATTGCGATGAAAAAATTACTTTCCGGTGAGTATCCATTATTTTTAGCAACAATAAGATTTCCATACTTATCTACAAATGTCCCGGTTCCTTTCATAACATCAATAACTCCAAAAATAAAACCAAGAATGGGATCGTGCCCAAAACTCATAAGTCGATGAAAATGTGGATTTAAACCGGCAACTTCTTGATCAAGAGAAACGTCAGTTGAAGCATCAAAGACCACTTTCGCTTTCTTTTCCAAATCCTCAAAAAATGATTTGTGAATTTCTGAAGATTTCTCCTTAATCCACTTTGTGATTGGAGAACCTTCTTGCATATTACCTAAAAAGTTAGTATCAGTTGGAATTTTCACTAAAAAAATATCAAGAAGGGTTGCAACAAGCCCAGCAATCAAAACAATAAGGTAGTCAGATTTTGTCCATTCGATATTTCCGAAATTTTTTAAGTAATCATCTTGACTCTGTTTTAATTCATTTTGGCTGATAATTTGTAATAAAGGATCTCGTTTTAAATCGATGCCGGCATCACTCAACCGTTGATCAGCCAGTTGTAATAAACGATTGAAATCATTATTAAAATCCGTAGATTCAATTTTTCGGTACGTTTTTACAGGGATATGTATACTTTTCACACTAGGTGATGTAGACGTTTCGAATTTATTGAAATCGACACCTAATGCTTCTAGGCGTTGTCTTATACTAGATAATTCATCTTGAATTATATTTGCTTCTATATTAATTCGTTGTTCACGAGATAAATAATCTTGCAAATCGACTTCAACTTCGGAAAATAACCGTCTCAAATCAAGAAGTTCAAGTCTCTGGTATGCTACAATACGCTCATATTTGTTAAATTTCAAATTGCTCTTTCCTTTCTTCTAAAGAATTAAGTGCAGCTTTAAATATCTCAAGCTCACGTTTCAATTTTTCAAGCAGTTCTTCATTCCGATTGGATTGACTCATGTATTGTTCCAATTTATTTGCAAGTTCATTAATATCTTCTATAAGTATATTTATTGCTTTTTGATGTGTTTTTAATATGTCTTGGATTAGCTTTTCACGTTTGTTCCGTAACTCACGTTCGTTCTTGCCAAGTATCCAACGAACTCCTTTGTAAGCCATGACTCCTAAAATGACAACTGTCCCAATTCCAGTAATCATTGAACTGAGACCTAACAATCCACCAAATCCAAGCGCCGCTAAGCCTGAAGTAATGCCAGCTGCACTTAATCCAACAACGCTTCCAGAAAAATATACAGCTGCAATGGGAACCCCTACTGCTGCGGCTTTTGAAGCTAAATCTTTAGTCCTCTTTTCAAATTCACTTATGGAAATCTCATCTTTAAGAAATTTTTCGTCGTTATCTATAGATTTAATAACAAGTGCTAGAATTTCTTCAGCCTTTTCAGGATAAAACTTTTCAGCTGTAATTATTAGATTGTTATCCAAACGAGGGTTATAATTTGCTGCTTTTATTAAACGTGCTAAATCTTTAATAATTGAAAATTTCATTGCTTCTTGTTCTTCACTATTTAACGTTTGCATCTCACTCATCAAACAATGAAGTACATCAACAAAAGATACGTTTGAATCATTGCTCAGAAAAGCACGAAGGTCATGCCGTGATTCAGAACTCAGTCCAATTTGGGACATAAATAAATATAAATCAGAAAGTTGCTTTGGATGTAATTCTCCCTGTTCTTTTATGAAGGCTATTAACACGCGCGTGTATACTTTTTTCGTTTTTTCATCTAGCACTTCTAGAGTTTTTATTTTTTCTTTTGTCACTGTGTTGCCCTCCTAGCGAATAATTATAATCATAGTTAAAGAATTGAGTAGAAAATACAGATGTTTTTTAGATTTATAAACAGGCTTTTGATAATTAAAAATTTGCAGGTATATTTTACTATAATTTTTTAGGATAAAATCTACAAAAAAACGATAAATTTCGACAAAATTACTTTTAAATAACGATGTGTATATTTATTCTTATTTATAGTTCTTCAACATTTTTTCTATCGTTTCTCTCATTTCATTCCGAAATTCTTCAGGTTTTAACACTTTAAATATTGCGCTTGGCTTAAAAGCCACATTTTAATGCCACGGCCGTAAACTTCTGCTTCAATTGTGACGGATTGTTCATCTTTTGCAATAATCTTTGCAGTCGGTAATCGATCTAAAATAGCTTGTAAGGAAGGTCCCCAAAAACGGAACGTAATTTTCATTAGTTCACCTGCATACATAAACTGGACTCGCTTTCGAAATTCTCCTTCTTCAAATCGATTTTTATAGTCAACTTTAAAACGCTCATCAGTAATACAGTAATCGACAATTCGATCCATTCGATAAATTGTCGGAAAACTAAAATCGTAGTCTATGAGAAACGCTACTAAATAAAAATAATATTCAGAGAAAACGATTCCAACAGGCTTGAGCTTTCTTTTAACAGGAGAATCATTTCCTTCCTTTTGATAATCGATAATTGTCACTCGCTTCGTTCGTACCGCATAACTTAAATCCCAAATCATGTTTATCAGCGATTGATTATGTTGCACCGGGACATAATGAAAGCGCTCGTTGCGAATCACTTCTTGGATAAATCGTCGATTTTCAGGCTGTGATTGCAAAATGAGTTTATCCAATAACTGATCCATTTCTGCTTTTTGAAATGCCCTGCTTTCCAGTAATACTTTTGCTAAAACGAGTATTTCTTCATTCGTTAACCAAATGTTTTCATTTCGTCTTAATACGTAGCCATTTTTCTTCCGATCATATTCTAATACCATTGATGCTTCAAAATTATTGGCGATGTATGTACGCAATTCATCAATATCACGCTGAATTGTTTTTTCATTCACACCAAAACGAACCGCTTCTTCCTTTTTCGAAATCGTATCTCCTTGGCAAAGACGTTCATATAATGACAAAATTCGAAGCGATTTTGATTGTTGCTCGTCCATGAAAATCCTCCATTCCGACAAAAAATTTCAATTTTAGAAACTAAATATATGTTACTATATGGAATTAAACACAAAAAAGATGTAATAAGGTACAATGCATAAAATTAGGGTACAGAAATAATGGAATAAAAATCCTTTAAATAAAAACTTTTACTTCGGAATGGTTTCTGATTAGTCATTTTTTCATCCTCAATTTAGTAATATTGAGTGATAACACTATTACATTATCATCAAGACATGGACAGTATTTGTACTTTAAGAAAAAAAGATTCATCACCACATTTTGTGATTTAACCCAAAAAATAAGGAAAACACTCACGAATTCCTGGCAATAATGTTAGCGTGACTTAACATAACAGGAGGTTCTAAAGTGTTTTCCGTATCACTAGATTTGCCAGAATTTGAAGTTGTTAAACAAGTGTTTCTTGAAGATTGCAGTTTGTTACATGTTGAGAAAAATACTACAGAAGAACGCTGTTCTTACTGCGGTTTTTTTTCTAGTCATGCCCATGACTGGCGGACAAGAAAGGTTCGTGACTTGTCCGTATTAGGTAAGCCCCTTTTCTTATTTGTCAGAGTGTATAGATACCGTTGTCACAACTGTAATGAGGGATTTTCACAAACATTTGAATGTATCCGTCCTAATAAGCATCAGACCAATCGGTACAGAGAATATCTGTACGAAATGTGCATTGGCTCTACTATCCAAGAAGTGAGTCGAAAGGAAAAAATACCTTATACAACCGTTGAGAGAATATTTTATTCCGTTGCTAAAGAAAAAGAGAAGGAGCATTTAGAAACTCTTGAAAGTGTTTTAGAAGACAATGAATTAATCCTTAGCCTTGATGAGATCGCTGTCCGAAAGGGTCACCGATATGAAACAGTTCTTATGGATACCCAATCCGGGAGTGTGCTTGGTATGGAACATCAACGGAGTTATCGTTCAACTCAGATCTTACTTGCCAAGAAGATTCTGTCTGATAAATGCGTTCATACCGTTGTTATGGATATGTGGGATCCCTTCCATAAAGCTGTTAAATCTATATTCCCAGAGGCCTGTATCGTCATTGATAAATATCATGTGGTGCAAAAGGTGACACATGCACTTGACCAAGTTAGAAAGAAAACTCCTGGACTAAAAAAGGGACGGTTTAAACTCTTGAAAGGTTCTGAAAAGTTAACGGCTAATGAAAAACAACAATTAGACGAGATGCTCAAAGAGCATTCAGAATTGTCATATGCCTATTTTCTAAAAGAACTATTTAGAAAAATATACCAAGTGAATGACTATGATACAGCTGATTCACTCTTAGAAGAATAGATTCAACTCGCATGGAGCAGCCCATTTCCTTCATTTCATCAAGTTGCCAAGACGATAGAAAATTGGAAGGCACAAATTTTACAATATTTTCTTACCCCTTTTACGAATGGCCGGATTGAAGGTACAAACCATAAGAGTAAGAACATCAAAAGACGTGCTTTTGGCTTCAGAAACCTTGAAAGATTTCGGCTACGTGTATTTTTGGAATGTACAGGTAAAACTTATAAAAATCAGGTTGCTTAACCATGCCCTTCATCAGCTTTCCGCATTGTAGTTGGTAGAATGGAATCCGTCAAGGAAAGCGCTTGACCTCTTCCATTCTACCCACTTAGTGGTCTGCAAGCTGACGAAGGAGCTACTCTAGATTGAGTATCAATCTCGCTAACTTATTGCCGGAATTGTGTGAACATCACAGAATATGGTGATGAGACTCTTTTTTTATCAAATAGATCATTTGCGTAAAGATCAACAATGCACAATATGGATAATTCAGAAAGAAAATGATTTCACTCTTTTTGCATTTATAGAAATAGTTGAAAAATTTATAATGGTGAAAAATCCGATAGAGGTGGTTGAATTGTTAGGAATTATTCGTGTTTTAACAACTGATGATGAAAAAATTTTAAATGAACACGGGAAGAAATTGAAAGAATATTTTTCCATAGAATCGGTCACACGCTGTATTCCATCGCAACCTAATGGAATATACGATGATGAATCGGAGAAAAAAGCCATACCCAAAATCGTTGAGTTAGCTAAAGAATTGGCGGAAAAACCGAACATTGATGCCATTACCATTAGTTGTGCTGCAGATCCAGGCTTGGATGAAGCAAGAAATGAAATTGATTTGCCGGTTTTAGGCGCGGGGGGTTGTGGGGCGCATGCTGCAAGTATGGTAGGAAACCGTATTGGCATCATTGGCATTACCGACGCACCTCCAGCACGAATGAAAGAGGAATTGGGAAGGAAATTCCATTCATACTCCTATCATCCTTCTCTTAGAAAAACAACCGATTTATTCGCTTCCACGGCAAAAGATGAATTATTAGAAGTAGTAAAGGATGTCATCAACTCTGGCGCCGATTGTATCCTGTTTGCTTGTACAGGTTTTTCCACTATTGGACTTAAAGATTATTTAAACGGAAAAATTTCCGTACCTGTTATCGATTTAGTGGAGGCGCAAGGGATTGGTTATCAATTAATTAAAAAGGGGTCATAAAGATGCAAAATAGGACATTCAATTTAACCTTTTTTATTTTTTCTGTTCTTATTTCTATTTTTGGCGCCATTATCGGGATGCAACTAATTACAACGCTCGGTATTACGCCAAATACATCCATTATTGGCGCATTAATCGCCATGTTATTTGCGAGAATTCCAATTAAAATTTTTGAACAATTTAAGTCGTTGGAAAATCAAAATTTAGTTCAGACATCCATTTCAGCTGCCACTTTTGGGGCTGCCAATAGTTTATTAATACCAATTGGACTTCCATTTGTAATGGGCTTGCCGGACCTTATTATCCCAATGTTAATCGGAGCCGGATTGGCGCTTTTAACCGATGCCCTTATCCTTTATAAAGTTTTCGATACGAAACTTTTCGGGGCAAACGAAGTATGGCCTCCAGGTGTTGCAACGGCCGAAGCTTTGAAAGCCGGTGATGAAGGCGGTAAAAAGGCAAAATATCTTGGATTGGGGATTCTTGGCGGATTAGTTGGATCCCACTTCGGCATTTCCATGTCGGCCTTTGGTGTTGCATTCATCGGGAATTTTTGGGCTTTGAGCATGTTCGGTATTGGTTTATTACTTAACGGATACTCGCAACCGTTGTTTGGCTTGAATTTAGGAGACTATTATATCCCACATGGCATGATGATCGGCGCAGGTCTCGTAGCTCTTATTCAGTTTATCATTACTTTTACGAAAACGAGAAAACAAGGTGGAAAAGTTACAGACACAAGCGGATACGAATATACCCGCGGTGCTGACGATATTAAAAAAGGTTTTGGTTTTGGATTCCTGCTTTACTTAGGAATCGCTATTCTAATTGCCGTCATGGGCGGGCTCATTACTGAAATGCCATTTGGTCAATTGATTCTTTTCATTATATTTGCTGCTTTTGCTGCATTAGTGCATGAAATTATAGTCGGGATTGCGGCTATGCACTCCGGTTGGTTCCCGGCATTTGCGGTAACACTTATTTCATTGTTAATCGGCATGATACTCGGCTTCCCGCCAGTTGCATTAGCATTGCTGACCGGTTTTACAGCAGCAACAGGACCTGCTTTTGCAGATTTTGGATATGATTTGAAATCCGGCAACATCATTCGGACTGGCGTTTCCGTTGAACAAGAATTATATGGACGGAAAATACAATTGAAAAGTGCATTTATCGGGTTCATTATCGCGATTGTGATGGTTGCCCTATTTTCCAAGAACTTTTTTGGACAAGGCTTAGTTCCGCCGGTTGATCATGTATATGCATCCACCATTAAGTCTGGATTAAGCGGGAATGTTGGTCTTATGTTGCTCTTATGGGCCATTCCCGGGGTGATCATTCAGCTGATTGGCGGTACGGAAAGACAATTGGGCATTATGCTGGCTACTGGGTTGCTTATTATGAATCCTTTAGCAGGATGGGCTGTTATTGTCGGTTTAATAATTCGCGTTCTTGTTATCAAATTTATAGGATCTGAAGCTGAAAATAAGATGTATACGACCGCAGCTGGATTTATTGCCGGCGATGCATTATATAGTTTCTTCTCATCCGTGTTTAAAGCGAAATAATGAGGTGATAGAATGGTTAGAAAAACATTAACGATGGAAGATGCGAAAAAAGCCGTTTACGGCGGCTGTATTCTCGGCGGGGGAGGCGGAGGCTGGATTCATGACGGTCTCCAAAAAGCCGAGTCTACTTTTTCCATTGGCCAGCCGGAATTAGTTTCAATTGATGAATTACAGGGCGGCGATTATGTAGTCAATGTTTCATTAGTAGGGGCTCCGTCTTCTAAGGAAGCTTCTGTTAGTTCCGACCAGTTTGTTGAGACTGTAAACCGGATGCAAAAGGAGTTTCACCATCCTATTAAAGCGCTTATGACAAATGAAAATGGGGCAGCAACAACGATAAATGGCTGGCTGCAGGCAGCGGCAACCGGGCTGCCGGTTATTGATGCGCCAAGCAACGGACGCGCCCATCCAACAGGGGCGATGGGCTCCATGAATTTGTCTGAAGTTGACGGTTATGTTTCGATCCAGTCATTTGCCGGCGGAAAAGGGAAAAGACAAGTGGAAGGTGTCGTAAAATCATCCCTGGAATCAGCCGGTAAAATTGTCAGAAGTATTTCAGTAGAAGCGGGCGGAATGGTTGCCGTTTGCCGAAATCCGGTAACTGTTGATTATGTAAAAGAAAATGCAGCAGTAGGCGGCATTACTCAAGCAATTGAACTCGGCGAAGTCTTTTTGTCAGCACCGGAGGGACCGGAAAGAATTGAAGCCGTTGCGTCCCATTTAAAAGGGCGTGTTATTCATTCCGGAACGGTTAGTTATTGCGAGCTTGAAGAAAAAGGCGGTTTTGATGTAGGGTTTGTAAAAGTTGATGACTTGGAATTAACATTTTGGAATGAGTACATGACAGTCGAAGTCAATGGCCAGAGAAAAGGGACATTTCCTGATTTAATTATGACTTTCAATGCCGAAACAGGAATGCCGGTTGTCAGTGCTGAGGTGAAAGAGGGACTGAAAGTAGCCGTCATTTCCGTTCCAAAAGAGAATTTGAAATTAAGCTCAACCATGTATAACCACAATTTGTTAAAAACCATTGAACCTGTTATTAATAAAAAAATTGTATAAGGAGAGATTGGGATGTCTTTAAAATATACAATGGAAGTTTTGGAATTACTAGATGATGCTTCAGTTAATGGAGAAGCGGTTGTCCGCTTATTTGAAGGAAAAAAATATGTGGAAGCAAGCTACACAACAGTAACTGGCGAAAATGGGTCAACAGATTTTGTCAAAATATTAATTAAAGGGACAAATGGGAAATCGAGCGGCGGACATGCTCCGACATTGGGTGTTGTCGGAAGACTTGGCGGTTTGGGCGCACGTCCAAATCGGATTGGATTTGTTTCCGACGGTGATGGAGCAGCTGCGGCTGTAACAATAGCTTTAAAACTTGCAATCATGTCCGAAAAAGGGGATCGGCTGCCCGGTGATGTTTATGTAACGACACATATTTGTCCGGATGCGCCTACACGGCCGCATGAACCTGTAGATTTTATGGATTCTCCTGTTGATATATTAACAATGAATCGATATGAAGTAGTCCCGGAAATGGACGCCGTTTTATCGATTGATACAACGAAAGGAAATAAAGTGATAAACCACCGTGGCATTGCGATTTCTCCAACAGTCAAATCAGGATATATTTTAAAATTCAATGATGATTTACTGCGAATTATGGAAATGACAACGGGTGATTTACCAGTCACGTTTGCTGTCACAACGCAAGATATTACGCCATACGGCAATGGCGTCTACCACTTAAATAGCATTCTTCAGCCTGCCGTTGCAACAGATGCACCGGTTGTCGGCGTCGCTATCACTGCCAAAACAGCTGTACCGGGATGCGGTACTGGTGCTAGCCATGAAGTCGATATTGCCCAAGCTGTAAGATTTTGCATTGAAGTGGCAAAAGAATATACTCAAGGCAACTTTGAATTTTATGATAAAGAAGAATATGAACGCTTAGTGAAACTCTATGGTTCCATGAAACATTTGCAAACTTTAGGGGATGAGTAATCATGGCTAAGGTTGGTGTACTAACAATCGGCCAATCCCCTCGCACAGATGCCACTCCTTCCTTTCAAAAAATTTTCGGTGCGGATGTAGAAATCGTGGAAAGAGGCGGATTGGATCGGCTAACGGAAGAAACGATGGATGCCATCAAACCTGAGGGTTCGGACACAGTTTATATTTCCCGACTCCGCAATGGTCAATCAGTCGAGATTGGAAAAAGCAAGCTGCTTCCATTATTACAGGATGAATTGACCAAATTGGAACAAGATGTGGAAGTAGTGATTATGTTATGTACCGGTGATTTTCCAACATTAGTGACAACAAAACCAATCATTTATCCGGATAAAATTTTAGTGCATACAGTTCAAGCCATTATGACGGGCGGCAGTAAATTAGGGTTAGTGGTTCCATTAGAAAAGCAGCGGCATTCATTAGCGAAAAAATGGGAGGGCGTCGGACTGGAATTGGTAACGGCAGCCGCTTCTCCTTATGAAGAAAGCGATATCGCCGGAGCGGCTGCATCCTTAAAAGAACAGGGTGCAGAGTTAATTGTGTTGGATTGTATGGGGTACAATGAAACCCATAAACTTGAAGCGAAAAAAGGGAGCGGTTTGCCGGTGATTCTTCCACGTACACTTGTGGCACGGATTGCTGCAGAATATGTCTTTTAGTTGATCCGGATCTATCCGGATCTCTTTTTAAAGTAAGAAATTACATTTTGAACTTAAATGCTGAAGTGCTTTAGCAGGAGCGAGGTTTCCATCGCCTCCGTACGATTTGGACAACATCGGATCACAAGCCCCATCGTGCCTTTTATCTCCCCGAAAAAGCATTCGCTTTTTCTTTATGCGATGCTGTTTCACCGATGTTGTTCACAGTCCTGCGGCTCTAGGCCTGGAAGCAGATCGCTTAATGGGCGCTTTCGTTTTCCTATAGCATGGAAGGATGTAATCTGAAATGCCAGTATTGGCTTTATTTGTATTAAGCCTCCTTTGGGGATCGACATTTTATTTTACAAAATTGCTTTTACCAGATTTTCATGCGGTTTCTATTGTTTTTTATCGTTGTTTATTTGGCGGTCTGGTTTTGTTGCCATTCGTTCTATTGAAAAAGAAAAAAACAGACTTTAAAAATAAGGGTGCCTTAATTGGAATTACCTTGTTAAGCGCAGGTGTTCCATGGGTATTTATGAGTTTTAGCCAAAAGGGTTTAGATACAACCATTAGTGCGGTTATCAATGCAACAGGTCCGATTTTTGGCGTTTTATTTAGTGTTTTTCTATTAAAACAGAAGGTTCATCGACAAGAACTATTAGGTGTCGCCATTGGCTTTATCGGTATAGTATTATCTTTTGTTTTTGGATTTTCTGGGCAATTTCAGGTTATGAGTGCCATATTTCTGTTAGTAGCAGTCAGTTTTTATACATTGTCTTCGATTTTGACAGGCAAGTTTTTGAGTTCGGTTTCTGTCTACACATTGTCCTTTGTTTCAATGGCTGTCGGCAGTATTTATTCCGGTATTTTTATGCTTTTATTTGATCTTGATAGCTATCAATATTTATTTAGTGGAAATAGTGGAAATAATTTTTTCTATTTTGTCATGTTAGGCGTATTTAATTCGGGTATCGGGAATCTGTTGTATTTTTATTTAATTAAATCCGGCGGCGCCATTTTTGCCTTATTTATTACCTATTTGATGCCAATTACCACGATTCTGTTAGGTGTTTTTTTATTGGATGAACCACTCGGTTTCGGTACGATCATCGCTTTCATTTTTGTTTTGGCAAGTATATATTTTACGCAAAATAAGGAGTGAAAAGGTATGAGCAGTTTTCAAGAAACCGTTCATAATTTAATGAAAAATAATTTTTCAGTAGACAAAAATATATCTATCCTTGTTTTAACGGATAATAGTACGGAATCGTTAGGGAGAAAATTTGAAAAGGCTCTAAAAAATGATGGGTGGAAAACGAAAATTCATGTAATGGAAGATCGGAGTAAATCAGGGGAAGAACCTCCGCAGGAAACGGCAGAAAAAATGCTGGAATTTGATCTTGTCTTTTGTTTAACGAAACATTCATTGACCCATACTGCTGCAAGGAAAACGGCCAATCAACATGGAGTTAGTGTCATTACCATGCCGGGAATTACAGAAGATATGTTTTTGAATGGTGCGATGAGTGCAGATTATAGCATTGTTGAAAAAGAAACAAATGAAGTAGCGGAAAAATTAACAAAGGCAAAAATGGTTATTATTAAAACCGGCGACAGCTATGAATTAAAGATTCCTGTTGAAGGCAGAGATGGTATACCAAGTACAGGTGTTTTCCGCGGAAAAGCGGCATCCGGAAATCTTCCTTCAGGTGAGGCGTATATAGCTCCATTAGAAGAACAGGCGGTAGGAAAAATTGAAATTACAGGTTCGATTGCAGGTATAGGTTTAGTCGATGAACCTGTTGTATTAACGATTGAAAAGGGGAGGTTGGTAGATGCCACAGGTGAGACAGGCGCTCAATTACTGGCGCTGCTCGGGGATGGAAACGGCCGTTTGTTAGGCGAGTTAGGCATCGGAACAAACTATGCAGCAAGAATCACAGGCGTTATTTTGGAAGATGAAAAAGCGTACAATACCGTCCACGTTGCATTCGGTTCCAATCACACCTTTGGCGGAATGGTTAAAGCAGATGTCCATATTGATTGTGTAACGAAAAATCCGACAGTGGAGTTTGTTTTTTAATGGAAGGAAGCGGTATACAACACAGTAATATTAAACCACCATTTCTCATCCTTTAGGATATGAAATGGTGGGTTGAATTTTGCCTGTTGCGTTTAGTTGATTGCGGCTGGAATTTGTATAAGTAAAGCTAAAAAACTTGTTGGAGGCGATTTAGTCCTGAATTTTGTGTGAAAAGGAAGCGGTTTGATTTGCCGGGAGCCTAAGTTCGCTCTAAGTTCGCTAGACTGGGAGTATGATTTTACACAATAATTTGGATTTGGCCGTTGAAGGGACTGTACAAAAAGGGGAATTCCATGATGAGTCTAATAATTTATGGAAAGAGGAGCGAGCGGAAAGCGGTTCTATTTCGCAGGCATAAGTTTGCTGAGCTGGGAGTCGGCTTTTACACAATATTAGGGCTTGACTGAATTGCATGATCTTTCAACGTTATTCCATAAAGGGGACAGCTATAAGTCGAAAATCGATTTATGAGGAAGGCTCTTTGCTCTTTACGTCTCAATTTCATTTGTTCAGGTGCAAATATTTGATTTCCGCCATCTATATATGCCTTTTCCTTTGTAACCGGGTTCTTCATCGCACATCTTTCAGCACTTCCGAAATTATTCGAATCATAAGATTTATTTTTCGCCAAATGCGAGTGGTTTTTCTAATGATCTCACGGAGGATTATTTGTTGCGCTTCAATGTGGGTCTTGATTTGCCGCAAGTCTTCGTACCTCTTTTCATACACTCCCCCTTTCCTTTTTTTAATGCGGGACATACAGTAAAGGAATGCGGACTATGATGAAACTCGTACAATCTTCTCCGGATGAGGCGCGGATCATGGCTAGTGCTTGTCTTTTCTTTCGATCGATTCCAATAAAGACGACGCCTTCATTTCCGCCTCCATTTACATTTAAGGAAAATGAGGAAAATTTTACTCATCCTCCTGTTTTCAGAAGACAATTGGGATCTATTTCCAAGGGAGTGGGAGTTAACCCTTTTGGAATGGTGTTTGGCTGGTTCGAAATTTGTCGAAATGTTGGTGGTTGAAAGAGAAGATCATGTATATTACAATAGCATTAACAGAACATATGTTCCCGATATATCTGGTGGCAAAGTTTTCATTAGAACGGCTGCCGGTTGGGATTTGTCAAGAAGTGCGTATTAGAAAGGCGATGGGCTCTTTTTTGTCTGAAAACTCTGTCAATGGTTTTGGCTTTTCTTTAGATGAACCTCTATTCCTCTCCAAATTCTCCTCGAAAGGATGATCCCTGTTATGAAGGAATACCTCGATTTAAAACTGGACTTTATGTTTAAACAATTGTTCGGCCACCCGAGCCGAAAGCAGATAACAATCGCTTTTTTGAATGCGGTTTTGCATCGGACAGGCCATGACCGGATTGTTGATGTGCAGTTTGAAAACACGGAGCTGGCAAAAGAGATAGAAGAGGGGAAAATGAACCGGCTGGATGTGCTCGTGTGGACCGACCGAGGCGAGCGGATCAACGTGGAAATTCAAATCATTGACCAACACGATATGCCGGAGCGGATTTTGTATTACTGGGCGAGGCTCTTTTCCCAGTCGCTTTTCAAAGGACAAGGGTACAGCGAACTTCCGCCCACGATTATGATTGCCATCCTCAACTACCCGCTCTTTCCGCATGAAACCGATCGCTTCCACACCATCTTTCATATCCGAGAGGATGAAGAACAATTTCTTTGGAGCGCGCATCTTGAATTTCACGCCATTGATGTATCACAATTTATGGTAAAATGGAAGAAATACAGACGTGAGATCAAACGATCTTCGGAGTGGCCCTGGTTGATGATGCTGTCGGCGGTGGATGCCCGAAAACGAGAAATTGATGAGACAATTCTCAATGAACTGGAGGTGTTGGCGATGAACGAGCAAGAAATTCGCGAAGCGTTGGAAGAGTGGGAGAAGCTAAGCGTCAGTCCGGAAAATCGCTACGCATATGAAATGCGGCTGAAATGGCTGCGGGATCAATTGTCCAACCTTCTGGGCGAGCGGCGCGCTGGGATGGAGGAAGGGTTGGAAAAAGGGATAAAGCAAGGACGGGAAGAAGGATTAAAGGAAGGACGGGAAGAAGAACGGAAGAACATGATCCGGCATATGTCGGCGAAAGGAATGGCGGCGAAAGACATTGCCGATCTTACTGGACTTGCGGAAGAGGAAGTGCGAAAGTGGCTGAAAAAGGACTGAGCGTAACAGAAATTGCGCATGCTGGATTTGACGGAAGAAAAATCTGTCATTTGTTGAAAGAGTAGTTGGGTATGGCGCCAGTCATCTGTCCAACTTGCTGAGAGAGTGTTGAGGGACTAAAGGTATGATCAGCGAAAGGGAGGGAATTCGCTTCCTTCGATCCTCATTTCGGATCATTGTTTGCACTTGGCGACAGTTCAGACCTGTGTATTTCTTTGCAAAACTCTGAATTTTTATTTTGCACTTTACAAGAGGTTTGATTATAGCATCAAGGTCTTTGTTTTAAACAAGCTGCCTCCATCCCTAATTTATATTTCCCTGTCTTCATAAACGTCGACAAGTAATTTTTCTTATTTCGATGCATCCGCAACAATAATTATCTTAACCATTCTTCCATTAGATTCACTTTTTTTAAAATCGTTTCCTTCACTCCTAAAAAACCTCTAAAAACTCTTTGAAATTTTAAAATATTTTGATATGTGAGTTTACCTAACATTTGCTGTCTTCGTGTGATATTAAAAGGAATTAATATGGCAGCAAACATTCGCATGTTCATTGCATTTTTCTGCACTTTTCAATTGCAATAAAAAATTTCCAAAAACATTAGAAAAACTTTAGATTCTCAATTTATATAGGGAATGGAATGTTGTTATTTGCCATTAAGACAGATAACTTCGAGTTTCTATTCGGTTACATCATTATTTTTTATATTGTCCCGAATTATTCCAAGAATTCATATAGGTGGTGGGGATAATGAATAAAAAAAAGAGAATCTTAGTGGTTGATGATAATGAAGATATTTGCCTTACAATAAAACAATACCTAGAGCTTTATAATTACTTTGTTGAAACTGTTCATAGCGGGAATGAGGCATTGCAGATTATCAATAATAATTTTGATTTAATTATATTGGATATTATGATGGAAGGCATTGATGGAATGGAATTGTGTAGCATGATCCGTGACAGTTTGGATTGTCCTATCATATTTGTAAGTGCAAAAACGTTAGAAGAAGATAAGATTCAAGCTCTTTCAGTAGGTGGAGATGACTATATTAGTAAACCCTTTAGCTTAAAGGAATTAAAGGCTAGAATAGATTGCCATTTAAGACGAGAAGAGCGAATAAGATCGAATGAAAGGCATCTTCTAAGCTCTAAAAATATTACTATAGATCTTTTAGCTAATGAAATTTTTTGTAAAGGTGTTAAATTACATTTAACAAAAAAAGAGTATGAAATCATTAAACTATTAATGTTGAATAAGAATATGGTTTTTTCTAAAGAAAGAATTTTTGAAAGCGTATGGGGATTCGATTCAGAAAGTCAATTAGAAACAGTTACAGAGAGTATCAAAAATATTAGAAAGAAAATTCGTTCTTTAGATCCGGAACATTCTTATATTAAAACGCTATATGGATTAGGATATAAATGGGATGTGACATATGAAAAAGGATAAAACGATAAAAAGAGATTTTTATTTATTGGTTGTTAAGGTCTTCCTATCAACCTTTATATCAACGCTTATCACATATATATGCTTATTTCTGTTGATATTTGTGATAACAAACAACAATACCATCAAACCGTCTAACTATTATGTTAAGTATATAGATTTAATTGAAAAAAAGATCGAAGAAAATTCATCATCAATTTTAAAAGGACAATTAATTGATTTAAAGTCCTATCATGAAAACATCCAAGGTGAAGTTTTGGATATCAACGGTAATCATATGTATGGGGATAAGGGGGTTGTAGAAAATAAAATAAATTTCAGCAAAGTCATAAATCATGAGATTGTAAAAGGAAAGTATGTTTATAGATATGTACCTGTTCAGCATAATAACTCTATCCAAGCTGTCTATGTCATAAAGGCTCCTTTTGGGTTCTTAATTAATAATATAAAGGATAATCCCGGAGTGGTATTGATTTATATTTTGCTGCTGATCTCGCCGTTAATATTTTTTATTATTTATTTGATTTTATTTACATCTAAACTATATAAGTCATTATTTAATAATATCAAAGTATTGCTTCAGGCTGCAGAGAAGATTTCGAATGGTGATTTTGACTTTCAGGTGCACGGGCTTAAAAGATGGGAATTTATCAAAATACAAAATTCTTTTAATACAATGATCAACGCACTGAAAGAAACCATTGAAAATCTATCAAAGTTAGATGATGAACGCAAGATGATGATGTCATCAATTGCCCATGACATAAGAACCCCTTTAACGGTGATCCAAGGACAAATGGATTTGATTGCTGATTTGAAGAACCATGATGATTTTGATATCATTCCCCATCTAGATATTATTCGTAATAATTGTAATAAGATGGTCATGCTTACAGATAATTTATCGCTGTTATATAAAGTAGAAAAGGCGAATTTTTTATTAAATATTAAGAAATTGGATTTGAATAAAATGCTTATAGAGAAAAAGCAAGAAATATCAGCAGTGGCCTATAATAAAAGGAACTTAGATATTAAGTTTGATATCAATTTAAGTAAACAATTTTATTTACTTGATGAGTCAATGTTAATGAGGGTCTTAGATAATATTTTATATAACAGCCTGAGATTTACAACGAATGGAGAAATTAAACTTGAGGTACATGATGAACTAGGTGATGAGAGCAATAAAATTTTCTTTAAATGTATGGATACAGGAATCGGATTTAAACAAAAGGATGCGTCCATGTTGTTCGAGGCATTTTATCAAGATGAACAATACAAAAATCATATCGGTTTAGGCCTTTATATCTCGAAAAAAATTGTTAACAATTTTGGTGGAGAGATTTTGGCTTATAATAACGAAAAAGGTGGAGCGACAGTAGAGTTTTATATAAAGGAACAGGAAAATATCATAAATTTGTAATAAGTTTCAATAACGCTTAATGTTTTCGGCTTCCTTCTTGAATTTTGACTCTAAATCCCATTATTCATGCGGCGCTTGCGCTCATTTTTCCATCTTTTTTGTCCATATAGAAAATCAATTCATTCTATCGTCGCTCTTGATTCCACCTTTTTGTGGCGAATTTTATTTTTGCATTTTTGCCACACGATATTGGTTATTCACGACAACTGCTATTTCTTCGTCTGGGTTTGTATTTTTTATGCTGTATACCCAGCCAAAGTTATAATGAAATCTTTTTTCTTCTTTTTTATTTGGAAGAACTTCAACTTTTCTAAGTTCTTTTTTGCTTAATATTTCATGTTCTTCATTAATTGTAATACTTTCGGAAACTCTCCCAATAGGTTCTTGTAAATAACTAGGCTTAATGACAGATTCTTGGATAATATAAGTCTTATCTTTATAGCTTATTTCCTTAAAATTTTGTTTGTTTAATTCATATATCGGTAGTTTTTTATCAATCGCCATATTTTTTGTTGCGGTATGTTTTAACTCGCTTATAAGCGAACAACCTCCCAAAAAAATTGAAACGATCAATAAAAGGGAAAATATAGAATTTTTTCTTTTCAATGCATATTTTCTCCTTTCCTGCTTCATCGTGCTTTACAAGATTGTTTTTATTATTATTCATATGATTTGTTTCCTTCCCATCGATTAAACCATATTATTCCGCCGATTGTTGCGAACACAAAACATATAATCGCCGGTATCATGCCTTTCATCAGTTCTTGAAGAAAGAGCTCTGATGGCTGTATTCCATTAGCAAGCTTTGCTTCAGGCATCAACAATATGGGGATTTTTGCAAGTCTAACAGCCCAAGCCCAAGGTATAAATGGCCACATGTCATCCCCAACAACGGTTGCTCCAATGATAGCTGAAATAAGGAAACCGCCCCCTCCAATAGCTATAGACGCTCCCATCCCATATGCAAAGCTAATAAATATATGCATTGAAAAAAGAAAAAGCGAGCCAATCACTGATAACAGTGCACCTTGCCAAAATAATCCGTAATGAACATCGTCTACATGTAATATATAACTCATCCCTAACAGCATAAGGAAAGTGGCCAAGAATATATCCATGATTGCTGATAAAATCAGCAAAACTAGTTTACTCATATAAAGTTTTGCTCTTGAAACTGGTTCTGCTAACAGGCCGATAAAATTTCCTGATTTTTCTTCCTGAAACGATATAAGACCTGTAAGTAGAGAGACAATGATAGGTATAGAGACTGTTAACACCTCGAAAAAGCCGCTATATATCTTAATTTGCCATGATGAAGGATTACTGTATTTAGAAAAATACCATAACATACAAACTGGATAAACGATTGGTGTGACAAACACGATAAGTCTAATCGCCGTTCGCTTCGTCTTTATCCATTCGGAAGATAGAACTTGAAGAAAAGACAATTCAGTTCACCTCTTTTTTAGAAAACCAAATCGCTGTCGCAAATGACAGCAAAATAAAAAATACAATCGAGACGACAATTCCCATTGGAATAACAGAAGAATTTAACAATGGACTTCCTGTTTCCAGCGGGGTTCCATTTGGATGAACACCTACAATAGGAGACATTAGCCTCATTCCCCAGCTCCACGGAATATAAATCCAATAAGGTTCTGAGGCCATCACTACTCCTATGACGATGCCTAAAACACTAACAATAATAGAAACCGCTGTTCCGAATCGTTCTGCCAAAAACAAGCCTATAGGGATGTATGCCAAAGATGTGACCCAAACTGCAAGACTTGCTTGTATTACTACAACTGCTGATGTAATGCTGTTAGGAAGAAAAAATTTTAATATGAACAATAAGAAGATGAGTTCAATAGATGATAACAATGTATATAGGGCAATCACAATGATTTTACTGAACCACATATGTGTTAAACTCATATCATGACATCGTAAAACTCTGTAGTTTCCTGACTTTTTTTCCCTCATTGCAGAAAGTGAAGATATCAAGGCTGTCCCTAACGGCATAAATAGTAATGGCCACCAATTGAATACTGTATATTCGAAATAATTATATTTTGAATGAATAGTAGGCATTGTAAGAATGGCATATAATATAAAAAAGAAAGGAGAAATATATACAATTTTTTTTGTAAATGTACGTTTATATTTTAAATTTTCTGACTGTATCATATTGAGCATTATTTCATTTCCTCCCTATTTCGTTTTTTCACTGACTACTTCCATAAACAATTTTTCTAAATCTTTATTTTTCTCGATTTCACCTTGATATTTGAGTTTTCCATGATGAATGATGCCAATATGATCTGCTAATTGTTCCACTTCTGATAAGATATGACTTGATAAAATGACAGTCATTCCGTGCAATGGGAAGGATCTTATAAGCTTGCGCAATTCTTGTATACCTAGTGGATCAAGCCCGTTTGTTGGCTCATCGAGAATAAGAAGCTTTGGATGATTTAAAAGTGCTTTAGCAATACCTAATCTTTGCTTCATGCCAAACGAAAATTGCGATACTTTCTTTTTACCGGTATTTTCTAAACCAACTATTTTCAGCACTTCTTGTATCCTTGACTCTGGTAAATTTAGTACCTTTGTATGAACAAGTAGATTCTCATAAGCGGTCAAATTGCCATAAAGACCCGGTGATTCAATAAGTACACCTATGTCTTTAAGATCTTTTCTGCTCCATCGATGACCGTTAAATATAATTTCGCCAGATGTGGGATGTAAAAGCCCTGTTAACAGTTTTAAAGTCGTTGATTTTCCGGCTCCATTTGGCCCGAGCAGTCCATAGATCGTGTTTGTTTTCACCTTTAAAGAAACATTGTCTGCCGCTAACTGTTTGCCAAAAGATTTACTCAAATGGTGAGTTTTCAAAATGTATTTCTCCATTTTCGATTCCCCTTTCTCTTGAAGAAACTTTAAAGAGGTGTGTGTTGCTGAAACAAAAAGGTGGCTGTTTCAATGTTTACTCCAGTTTCAAAAGACAATCACGATTCAACTTCCTATGATTCAAACATTTCATGAATCTCGTAATGAAAGTGTAACTTCTAATTATAAAGATTTTATAAGGCGATTATTTGTTATTTTTTAAACTATCCGTTTAGGCCCTTTATTGAATGGCTGCTAAGAAGCTGGCATTCTAAATTGGCCGATTGTTTAAAACGATTGGATAGTTCATAAGTTTTTTGAAAGGCTGAAACATAGGGAACCCATAAGCGTAATCGTCTCTGATCAACAAGGTGGGTTAAGCTATTGAAAAGCATTTTCCAAGGCTCCATTAAAACAAAAAACATGTTCAGGCATTCTTTTTTGCATTTTTCAGGGAAAATGTGCAGCAATAGAATTACCCACTTTCGCGGACTTTTTTATTGTTTGTAAATTAAAATTTTGGTAAAATGACAGAAAAATTTAGTAAAAAAGATGTTTAGAATGAGGTTGTGGAGATGGCGACAATTAAAGATATTGCGAAGCTGGCAAATGTTTCAACTGCCACTGTATCAAGAGTATTGAATAATGACCCGACATTATCTGTGGCCGAGGATACGAGAAAACGTATTTTGGATACGGCAAAACAATTGGACTATACACCTCTGCGGAAAAAAACGAAAAAACTTCCGGTAGAAGGGAAAAAAATCTTTTAATATTGGGTTTGTCATCATATATTCCGAAGAATATGAGTATAACGATCCTTATTTTATGTCCATTCGAGTTGGCTGCGAAAAAACTTGCCAAGATCTTGGGATGGAAATTTCGACGATTTACCGGGTAAACAGCAATGGTGATCCCTCAAAACTGAGCAACTTGGACGGCATTATTGTCATCGGCTCTTTAGATATCGAAAATTTGGAGGAATTTTATAACCATAATTCTAATGTCGTCTTTATTGATTATGACCCGAATGACTCGCATGTAAAATATGATGTCGTGATTTCAGATTTTAAGAAAGCCACCGCCAAAGTGCTTGACTATTTATTTCAATTAAATCATCAAAATATCGGCTATATCGGCGGGGTGCAGCAAATTAAAACTCTCGACAATTTGAGCAAGTCTGAAAATCGCGATCCGAGAATAGAAACGTTTGAAAAAATCATGAAAGAAAGAAAACTATTCAAGGAAGAAAATGTATACATTGCCGACTGGCTGACGAGTGAAGGTTACAAGATCATGAAACAGGCGATTAAGAAAGGAAGCCTGCCGACGGCTTTTATTATCGGAAGCGATCCAATGGCAATTGGCGCACTGCATGCTCTAAATACCGCTTATCTCCGGTTTTGGCGTTGCTGTCGGATATGTCGGAACGCTTGTCGGGCTCGCTGTGTATCCGTTTGTTGGAGAAATGGATTACTATCGGGCTTTTATTCCAAGCGCCCTTTTGTTTCTCCTCTTTTCTTTCCCGCTGTTTTTCTTTGTCAAAGAAGAAGCCGAAAAAGCCGATGCCTTAAAGCGAAAGGCCGGATTTTTTGCAGGCTATCGGGATATTTATGCAACATTGAAAGAAATGAAAAAGTATCAAAACATTTTTACTTTCATGATTGCTTATTTCTTTTTGAATGATGCGGTGGCGACGACGATCGCCATCATGTCCGTTTATGCTAAAGTCATTGCCGGGTTTACGGCAGGGGAGTTCATCCTTTTATATTTAGTCTCCACAGTTTCAAGTATTATCGGTTCCTTTCTTTTTGGCTATATTACGAGAAGCAAGGGAGCCAAAAAAGCGGTTTTGTATGTCGGCATCGTGATGTGCATCGCACTGGCGATAGGGGTGCTTGCTTTTTCCAAGCTATCTTTTGGATTGCTGGGAATTTGTTCGGCGTCAGTTTAGGAGCGATGTGGGTCACTTCGAGAACATATATAGTCGAACTTTCCCCGCCAGATAAGCAAGGGCAATTTTTCGGACTGTTCGCTTTTTCTGGAAAAGTGTCAGCCATCATTGGTCCAGCGATTTATGGAAGCATTACCCTCCTTTTTCATTCATATGGAAACATTGCCAATCGGTTGGCGATGGGATCGCTTTTGATGATGGTGCTCCTTGGCATTTTCTTTTTGCTGAAGGTAAAGCCACAGAAGCCTGCCGCGCCGAAAAGCTGATGAGAGGTTTTAAGGAGGACATTGCCGAAAGCTATTCCGTCATTGAAATCATGGAAACAGAAATAACTACCAGCCGCCATCTGGGCGCTCTTGTTCGTCTTTCTTGTTGCCTCATCGCTAAAAATTTATGAAGAACTTATTTTAAAAATTGGTTCTAAAATGAATTGACTTAACCGGACAAAAATTAAGGTCAAGTAGATGAACAACCATATCTGAGCATACTGCTTATTTAGCATAAATGATCCGAATAGAAATTTTACATGGAGTGGCGGACATGTTAGGCTTGATGCCTTGCGAAGCAAGGATTGGCGCTCGCTCCTTTCGCTAGGAAACATGTCCGCAGAAGCTCCGTGTCAAGCGATATAGACCTAAAATTTTATACAGGGAATGGAATATTCGTATTTTGTCATTCATACATTTTTTAATTGCCAAAAACAGATAAATAAAGCAAAAAGGTTGGTGTTTAAACTTTCGGAGCCAGTTCGACAGCGGCGCGAATGGCTTCGAGCATGCTGCGTTCGTCCGCCAGATTTTTTCCTGCGATATCAAAGGCTGTTCCATGGTCGACAGATGTGCGGATGATACCGCCTTTGAGGCCGACGGTGATGTTTACTCCGGCTTCCAGCCCCAGCACTTTAATAGGGGCGTGCCCTTGGTCATGGTAGCAAGCGACAACAATATCAAAATCTCCGCGCACCGCACGGTAAAATAATGTATCTGCCGGATATGGTCCGGTTGCATTGATTCCTTCCACTTGTGCTTTTCGGATGCCGGGAATGAGTTTTTCCTCTTCCTCTCCATTGCCAAACAGTCCGTTTTCTCCAGCGTGAGGGTTGATGCCGCACACGGCGATGCTTGGGTTTTCTTTTCCAGCTCTTGTCAACGTTTCATGAGCCAGTTTAATGACTTTGTAGGTCCGATCGGAGAAGAAAAAAAGGCTTTTAAGAACCTTCCCCATTTAGTCATGTCAGATCGAAAAATTTTAAATAAAATCATTTCTTTTGCTCTTAAATGGGTTGTGCGTATAAAAGCTGATAGTTCTCTTTTAACTACGGACAGATATTATAAGTGAAAGGGGAAAGGTCACAGCGGAAAATAGAAATTGAGCATTCTTAACCAAGATGAATCATTTTAAAACATTATGGCATTGTTCCTAAAGCGGCTATTCGTCCGATGTAAAGTTAATAAATAACACGGTACAATCTATCTACGGCAACTGGTATGTCTTCATTTTTTATATTGGCAAATCCGATAACCAAAATAATTTTTTTTCCTTCTTCGATATTGCCTAGTAAATTGAACCTCTTCATGGAGTATATTTCAAGTTTTTCTTTTTTTGCTCTTTCTTCAATTTCTTTATACCCTTTATCTGTTTTGAATTCCGCAATGAAATGAAGTCCTGCCGGCACATTTTTAATCTTAATGCTATTTCGAAATTTCCATTTCAATTCCTTAATCAGATTTTCTCTTTTCATCTCATAGTGATTGTTCATGCGCTTGACGTGTTTTGCGTACTCGCCGCTTTCAATAAAATAGTGAAGCGTAAATAAATTCAGTGTATTGCTTCCCTGTATCCAATATGAAAAATGTCTTTTGTACTCTCTTAATAAATCGGGAGGCAAAACGAGATAACTGATTCGGAAACTTGGCATGATCGTTTTGGAGAATGTTCCTGCATAAATCACGCGTTGATTCCGATCTAGGCTTTGCAGCGACGGAATATTGTCCGTTCCGTATTTAAATTCGCTATCGTAATCGTCTTCTACAATATACCTTCCTTCAGAAGCCGAGGCCCAATTCAAAAGTTCAATTCTTCTTGAAATAGGCATAATGATTCCGGTCGGGAATTGGTGTGACGGGGTGATAAAAAGGAAATGTGGATTCAAAGCTTCCACTTTCTTGATGTCTATTCCTTTTTTATCAAGATCGATTGGAAAAACTTCAAAATTCATATCTTTTAATAATTGGTAGATGCGAGAATACCCAGGGTTCTCAATTGCAGCTTTTATATTTTCCCTCTGCATGCCCAACACTTGACGTAACAAGGGCTGTGTCCCGGGGCCGATAATCACTTGTTCTGGTTCGCATTTAACACCGCGTGTAAGCGCAATCATACGCGAGATGGTTTTTCTCACAAGGTAAGGACCTTGAGGATGAGAAATGTCCGAAAGTTCGTTTTTGTGATTTTTTATTGCTATTTTTTCACACTTCATCCATTCTTTAAACGGGAACATGGAGATGTCAGCCGTCATATGTGATAAGGAAAGCCATCCCTCATCTTTCTTGGAGAATTCTTCTTTTAAATCATCTGGAAAGTTCATTTTAGCCTCTTTTTGATTGTTGAACTGTGTAATATTTTCCACATAGTAGCCTTTTCTTTCAATTGCGTAAATATATCCTTCAGCCAGGAGCTGCTCGTACGCATTTGAAACCGAATTAATGCTCACTCCTAATTTTTCTGCTAATTTTCTTTTGGAAGGCAATTTCTCATTGGTAGGAATCTTTCTCTCTAAAATCGCTTCTTTTAACGATTTATAAATTTGTTGATAGATATGATTTGACTTATCCTTTTTATCTATTTGAAAAAATATCATGATCTATCTCTCCCTCTGGTACCTGAAAAATCAGAAAACTGGTACTTTTCTTTTAATATATTTATCATAATATTATTTATTATCAGTGTAAATTATCAGGATAAATGATGTTAGAAATAGTAACATAAAAAGAAAATAAAAATGTAAGGGGGATTCAGGCTTTTATTTTTCCTTAGAATTGTTTTTAGTCTATGCGATTTCCGTTATTAATGCAAAAGCTGTGGAGATGGTTATAGAAATGTGCATTTTCTAATTATGTATTCGTATGTGACGGAACAAAGCTTTTGTTTTCTACAATGTTTTATAATAATACTTTCTTAATAAATTTAAAAGGGAGTGAGAGTAATGAGTAATAAATTTTCAAAATCAATGTCAAGAGCCGATGTTCTATTTCTTTCTGTTGGAGCAATGCTTGGATGGGGATGGGTTGTTCTTTCTGGTGATTGGATAAGTAAAGCAGGTTTTCTAGGAACGGCAATTGCCTTTTTGTTTGGTGGGCTGCTTGTTACTTTTATTGGTCTGACCTATGCAGAGTTAGCAGCTGCAATACCTGAAACTGGCGGTGGATTAGTGTTCGTCCAGCGAGCCTTTAATGATAGGTTGGGATATATTGCTGCATGGAGTGTCTTGTTTGGATATGTATCAGTTATTACCTTTGAGGCAGTTGCATTACCTACCGTCATTGATTATATAATTCCTGTTGATCACCAACTCTTTTTATGGAATCTCGGAGGATGGGATATTTATTTAACTTGGGTTTTGATTGGATCCTTTGGTTCGCTGTTGTTGACATCGATGAATTATTTTGGAATTAAACCGGCTGCTATTTTTCAAAATATTTTAACTATTGCTGTTATTTTAATAGGCTTAGTTTTAGTTTTTGGAGCATTTGCAAATGGAGGTTCAGAGCATACGAATTCAATTCTTGGAGAAGGAGTGGGGGGAGTGATGACTGTTCTTATCATGATTCCATTCCTATTTGTAGGGTTCGATGTTATCCCGCAAATCGCTTCAGAAGTAAAAGCACCACCAAAAGTAATAGGTAGGATACTTATTTTTTCTATTATACTGGCCATTGTTTTCTACATTTTAATTGCATATGGGGTATCAGTTGGATTAACACCGTCTCAACTCGAGGTTACCCGACTTGCTACTGCTGATGCAATGACGAATCTATTTAGAAGTCCAGTGTTTGGAACAATTCTTGTGATTGGTGGGGTTGCCGGAATCGTGACAAGTTGGAATGCATTCATTATTGGTGGAAGTCGAATTTTATTTGCCATGGCGGAGAGAGGGATGATTCCAAAATGGTTTGCTTACATTCATCCAAAATATAAGACACCGACACATGGCATTATCTTTTTAGGATTACTTGGTTTTTTTGCACCATTTTTAGGGCATTCAGCTTTAAACTGGTTTGTAAATGCTGGTGGCATTGGAATTGTCATCGGTTATATGCTTGTTTCCATCTCATTTATGAAACTTAGAAAAACAGAACCTGATTTAGAACGTCCATATAAGATACGAAATTGGAAATTAACTGGAGTTATCGCCATAATTTTAAGTATTATATTTATTACTTTTTATTTACCTGGAATGCCATCTGCGCTTGTTTGGCCTATGGAATGGTTAATTGTGTTTGGGTGGTATGGAATCGGAACAATCTTGTATCTGTTTGGTTCTAGAAAAGACTCTGTGAAAAAATTTAAAGATGTCTCGTCGACTTAGCCTTTGACGAGAATCCCCTTTGAAGGATTTCTAATTTATATAGAAAGTGAATTGGAAGGTAAATGAGAACAGTGTGCATTTTAAGTTTTTACCATACCCCCTAGCTTTATAAAGAGTGTTTAACGTTTTAACTGGTACCTGAAAAATCAGAAAACTGGTGCTTTTCACTATAACAGAAAATTGGCATAATTCGTATATATATTGATTTTGAGGAGGCAATGAAAAAATGGCATCATCGACAACGATGGAAGACTTGCAGGCTAAACGGAAAAAGTATGTTCCTAAAGGGGTGAGCAATGGAAATTTAAGTATTGCGCATCATGCAAAAGGGGCTACCATCGTAGACATTGATCAGAATGAATGGATAGATTTTGCAGGGGCAATCGGAACTTTAAATGTAGGGCATAGTCATCCTAAAGTAACGGCTGCTGTAAAAGAGCAGGTCGATAAATTTTTGCATCCTGGTTTTAATGTGATCATGTACGAAGGATACATTAAGCTGGCAGAAAAATTATGCAAGATTACGCCAGGCAACTTTGATAAACAAGCTATTCTTTTTAATTCGGGTGCGGAAGCAGTCGAAAATGCAGTTAAAGTGTCCCGTAAATTTACAGGCAGACAAGCGGTCGTTTCATTTGTCAGAGGGTTTCATGGAAGAACGAATATGACGTTGAGCATGACGAGCAAAGTCAAACCATATAAATTCGGATTTGGCCCTTTTGCTTCAGAAGTGTATCAAGCTCCTTATCCATACTTGTATCGAAAACCGGATCATATGACAGATGAACAATATATTGATTGGACGATTGAAGAATTCAAGAAGTTTTTCGCTGCTACTGTGGCACCTGAAACGGTTGCTTGTATCGTAATGGAACCTGTTCAAGGGGAAGGCGGTTTTATTATCCCGCCGAAGAAATTTGTCAAATTTGTCAGGGACTTCTGTGATGATCATGGTATTGTTTTTGTGGCAGATGAAATTCAAACTGGTTTTGGCCGTACAGGCAAATTATTTGCAATTGAACATTTTGATGTTGTCCCGGATTTGATTACTGTTTCCAAGTCATTGGCTGCCGGGTTGCCTTTAAGCGGTGTAGTAGGCAAGGCGGAAATTTTAAATGCTGCCGATCCGGGTGAACTGGGTGGAACGTATGCTGGGAATCCTGTAGCTTGTGCCGCCGCACTGGCAGTCATTGATATCATCGAAGAAGAGGATTTGCTCACAAAATCAGAAATACTGGGACAAAAGATTGAGAAAAAACTGCTGGAATTACAAGCGAAACATGAGTTTGTGGGGGAAATTCGCCGCTTAGGTGCTATGGTAGCGGTGGAGATCGTAGATAACCGTCAGAACAAACGACCGAATAAAGAGAAAACGAATCAAATTCTGAAATATGCGAATGAACATGGTCTTTTATTGCTTTCAGCTGGTATTGATGGAAATATTATACGCTTTTTAGCTCCGTTGGTTATTACTGACGAGGAATTAAATAAAGGGTTATCCATATTGGAAAAAGCTTTTGCTCAATGAACTGGGTGAAGAAACTGAGGATAAAATTGCCGGGAATCCATTAACCAGTGGCGTTATATATTATTATATCCCGGCAAAGAAAAACCCAGAGGGAGGTAAACCTTGATGGCAGCGACGATTAAAGTCACGAATCCTGCAACAGGTGAGTTGATCCAGGAAGTAAAGGCAGATACAGAAGAAGAGATTAATCTTGCATTGCGGAGAGGGCATGAAAGTTTCCGAAAGTGGTCAAAAATAAATGCACATGAACGATCGAGACTATTAAAGCTTTGGTCTAAAAAAATCCAAGAACATAAAGATGATCTTGCAAAGATCATGACAATGGAAAGCGGTAAACCTTTGCACGAATCATTGGGTGAAGTTGACTATGCAACTAGTTACATTGATTGGTATGCAGAAGAGGCGAAACGGCTTTATGGACGAACAATTCCTGCAAATACGGAATCCAAACGTATCATTGTCAGCCGCCAACCGGTAGGATTGGTTGCAGCCATTACTCCTTGGAATTTTCCAGCCGCAATGATGACAAGAAAAGCTGCACCGGCATTGGCAGCTGGATGTACATTCGTTGTGAAACCAGCAGAAGATACCCCGTTAACAACGATGAAATTGATTGAGCTCGCTCATAAAGCCGGAATACCAGCGGATGTAATTCAATGTGTGAATGGCTATGGCAGTGAGGTAGGAAAAATATTTACGGAAAGCAAATATGTCAGAAAAATTACGTTTACCGGCTCGACCCCTGTAGGAAAATTATTGATCAGAGACAGTGCCAGTACGGTTAAACATGTTTCAATGGAATTAGGCGGCCACGCACCGGTCATTGTTGCACATGATGCTGATATTGACTTGGCGGTAGAACAAACGATAGCTTCCAAGTTCAGAAATGCCGGTCAAACATGTATTTGTGCAAACAGAGTTCTAGTGCATGAAAGCATTGTAGAGGAATTTGCTGAAAAATTAACAAATGAAGTTAAAAAATTAAAAGTTGGAAATGGTTTGGAAAAAGGAACTCAAATTGGGCCAGTTATTAATGAAAAAGGCTTTAATAAGATTGTCTCGCAGGTCAACGATGCAATCAGTAAAGGTGCTGAAGTTCTTTGCGGCAATAAATACAATGCAAATAGGGAAAAAGGCTATTTCTTTGTTTATCCGACGGTTCTCAAAAATGTCAATGAGAACATGAAGATTATGCAAGAGGAAACATTTGGCCCCATTTTGCCAATCACAACGTTTCAGGAATTAGAAGAAGCTGTTAATATTGCAAACAGCACGCCTTATGGTCTGGCCGCTTACTTTTTTACAAATGACTATAGAACAGGCATCTATCTGCATGAGCATTTAGATTTCGGAATTATCGGCTGGAATGACGGTTCTCCATCTGCTGCCCACGCTCCTTTTGGAGGAATGAAAGAAAGCGGAATCGGCCGTGAAGGTGGAGTGGAAGGCATTGAACCGTATTTGGAAACGAAATATTTGTCAATAGGGGATATTTATAAATAAAAGACTTTTTGCAGGGAGTTTTTAACATCTGTTAATTTTCAATTTGATAGAAACTAATCGGTTTTTCATAAAGTTGGTTACATCCACCATCCATGATCAGGAATTCGACTTGGAAATTTATACAATCTGTCACATTTCCGATCAATGTTGGGTCGACTTCTCCATCGTTTACATGAGTTGGAGTTACTTCAATCGCAATCGGTAATTCACTGATGGTATCTACAGAAAGATGCACTTTATGGCCAAACCAAGTGATTTTATTGCTAAAAGAATCAAACTTTGCTCCCTGTTTGTTCACTCTATTTTTTAGGCTTGTTCTTTTCATAGGCGTTAATGGCGGCACTATCGATAGCCTGATGCCCTCCATTGATACGCCTTCAGCTTGGCCTATCTGGACAAGATCATATAAAGATTTTTTCTGCTAGATTTTTTTGGGTGTGTTCATGGAAAATACTGTACTAAAAGTAGAGGTAGATGGTGCAGGTCGACCGATTTAAACCGCATTGATAACGGAATGAATGTCTTAATCCAATCGGTTACGAAGGGCTGTAAACGTATCAAAACCTTTTAATGGAGCAGCAATAAGAGCTCTTAAAATTCCTTTCCTTAGAATGACCTTCAGCCCCCCTTGGGGTGAAGAATTGCTTAGCAAAGGGACGTAAATCAAGAGCACTAAAAAAGATTTGGCAAATTTTCTTTAGAATCTAAAATTTACAGTTCTTCAAAAAGGAAAATAGACTTTCTTGTAGAATGTACAAAGTGACTTCCCCCTAGCGAATTATTGTGTTTAGGTCACATCAAAAATTCTACAAATGAGGGGTGAAGTCCTTTTTTCTTTCTCTTAGAACAAAAAAATGTAAAATGTTCAAATAAAAAACTTGATTAGAAGTTAAAATTTTTTTATTTTTGTTCTTAATTTCTCTAAATTTCAAATGGTTCAGGTATCAATATTTGGATTTCCACAACCTAAGTTTAGTATCGTTGATAACTGGGCACTTCATAGTACAGCTTCCAGTTCATTAGGGTTTCTGTTTTTTTCCAAAATAAAAGGGCAGAGAATCGAAAAATCCTTATGCAGTGATATGCAAAGGGGCTATACATGGAGAGAGGGCTTTTTGGTTTTCCAAAATTATTGAAGCTGACGCTTGACTAAAGAATCATGGCTACAGAGGATTCACGCCAAGCCCTTGATGGATAGATCACATATATGTATATTTATACATAATTTTGATATAGGTATACTGCAACACTCTGTATTTTTTCTTGCAGAAAACAGCTTTTTGAGTCGCGAGATTTATTTTCATAGAATGCAAGAGTTTTCCTGATGAATTCATGAAGAAGAATATTTGTTACAGCCTGAATACGTGTTTTGATTTGCCGCAAGTCTTCGTACCCATTCATACACTCTCCCTTTCAATAAGTACATGCAGTCAAAGGATTCGGACTATGATGAAACTTAGTCTAATGCTTCTTCGCGGAAAGGCACGGATCATGCTTGCCTCTTCTCAGATCCTGTCTGCTATTTCGATCGAGTCAAATAAAATAACTCCTTTATTTCCGCCTCCATTTGAAAAATAAGGAAGGATTACTCATCTAGAAAATAATTAGGATCTATTTTCAAGGGAAAAAGAACTTATCACAATTTATGGTAAAATGGAAGAAATATAGACGTGATGTGAAGCGATCTTCGGAGTGGCCCTGGTTAATGATGCTGTCAGCGGTGGATGCCCGGAAACAAGAGATCGATGAGACGATTCTCAAGGAACTGGAGGTGTTGGCGATGAACGAGCAAGAAATTCGCGAAGCATTGGAAGAGTGGGAGAAGCTAAGCGTCAGTTCCGAAAATCGCTACGCGTATGAAATGCGGCTGAAATGGCTGCGGGATCAATTGTCCAATCTTCTTGGCGAGCGGCGTGCGGGGATGGAGGAAGGGTTGAAACAAGGGCTAAAGCAAGGTCGGGAGGAAGAACGGAAGAACATGATCCGGCATATGTCGGCGAAAGGAATGGCAGCGAAAGATATTGCCGATCTCACTGGACTTGCGGAAGAGGAAGTGCGAAAGTGGTTGAAATAGTTACCTATCGATTTGACTGAAATGGGCTTGTTTGCGAAAAACTTTTGGGTTTTTGTATGTTTTTGCATTCCTAACGGGATCCGCTCCTTTTATCACTTATTCCATATTTTCTCTAGTAAGACGGTTGGTTAATGGTGTTATTTTTCAAACAACTGGTCGGAATCACTTAAATTTTTTTGGCTCGTTTAAGGCTTTTTGCGCTAACATTCCATCAATTAAGCGATAGTCATGGCTAAGGGATAGAGCCATCATTGAAGCGATTTCAATGGAATCATTTACAACAATAGTTTTTCTCGACTCTGCCACCATAGCTTAAATTCCACTTCGTTTTTGTGTTATTAATGGTATCGGTACAAAAGAGAGGATCTGCTTTTAGCGGATAGTGCTCCCCATCATGATCGTAACTATTTTTATTAAATGGATGCAGTCCACATCTTCATCTAGATTCACAGAACGAACTTGTTTATTGATATGGGGCTGCTGTTTATAAGCAGCAATGCCCGATCCCCCTGCGGCTAAACCTAATGCAAAATTCAGTTTTTGTTTACCTAATCATTTGTGCTGCTTTCATGCTCATATCACCGTAATCTTTCGCTGGCAGCAATAGCATCATTCACATTTCTTGTTGTGAATAGGTAAGTTTTCCGCGGCAAAATGTCATTACTACGTCAAGGCGGTCATTTAAAACAACTAAGTCAGCATCTTTTCCTTTTGCAATGCTTCCTTTGCGATCATAAACGTTTATTTGTTTAGCAGGGTTAACGGCTGCCATTTGAATAATGTCTTGAAGCGTACATCCGGTGTAAGCCATCATGTTTTTGGCTGCATCGTTCAGCTTCAAAATACTTCCTGCCAGCGTCCCATCCCGCAAAACTGCCCGATCTTCATTCACTCGGACTTCTTGGCCTCCAAGTTCATAGATTCCTTTACCGAGACATTTCGCTCTCATTGCATCCGTGATTAAAATAAGCCCGTCATTTCCTTTATTTTGATAAGCAAATTTCACCATTTCCGGACACACATGAATGCCATCTGCGATAATTTCGCACAACACCTCATCATGCATGAGCACTGCTAGAGCAGCTCCCGGCTTGCGATGGTGCAATCCGCTCATTCCATTAAATAAATGGGTTGCATGGGTAATGCCAGCTTGTATGCTTTTAGCAGCTTCAGCATAAGAAGCATCTGAATGCCCGATGGAGGCGACAACTCCTGTTTGTTTTAAATAATCGGTTAATTCTATTCCACCTTTTCTTTCAGGCGCCAATGTCACAAGCTTTATCGATCCGCCGGACATATGCTGCCATTTTTTAAATAACTGCAAGTTCGGTTCGAGAATATTTTCTGAGTGCTGCGCCCCTGCTCTTTTAGGGGAAATAAACGGACCTTCCAAGTGGACTCCTAACACTTCTGCATATCCGGGTTCATTCGCTGTTTCCATGTACTTTCTTACATTGATCAGAGCTTCTTCAATCCGCTGTTCAGAGCTTGTCATCGTTGTTGCTAAAAAACTCGTCGTTCCTTCCTGGGGGAGTGCCGCTGCCATTATGCGGATAGCTTCGTTGGTTGCATCCATCGTATCGGCGCCTGCTGCTCCATGAATATGCAAATCGATAAAACCAGGAATGACTGCATAATTGTTTTTGCTTTCAATTTTTTCAACCCGTTCGTCCGTAACAGTCAGCTTTTCTTGAGGACCAACTTCGAGAATTTTCCCATTTTCTATTAATACATATCCATTTTTGAAAACTCGTTCTTCAGCATATACCGTCATATTCGATAATAAAATCTTGTTCATAAAGATCTCCTTTTTCTAGTATCACTCTCTATCTAAATTGTATTTATGTGGAACAAAATGTTAAATGACTTTTATGGGAATTTTAAGTCTTTCAGTATAGTAATTTGAGGAACCGAAAGAATAACTATTCAATTCTTATTCTTTTTTGCAGCTTGGTCATTTATATCCCGTAGCTTTTCCTTCAACGAATCATTCGTGTTAAAAGTGCTGGTTACCTTCATTTTACGATATAATGATGAACTTTATGAAAAAATCTCAATGTGTAATAAACAAATTTTATAATATACTAGTTTGCAGTTTGTTGTTCCATAGGTGGTAGAAAACTGGTTAAAAAATAAATCACAAAACTGTAAAAATGCAACAGAAATTCATGATGAATTCTGTGGCATTTATCATTGATACCGCTCTTCAATATATGTTAGAAAAAGTACCATTTAAATAAATTCCAAAATATATGTAATAAAAAATGACATATTTTAAGACAAAGATGAAAAGCAGGATTATTATTTAACTAGAAACCACAAGAAAACACAAAAAATCAATTTGCAAGTTGTGGTTTTATTAATAATATATAACATTAAATGTAATAATTTATAACAATATTATCGGAAGGCGGGATTAGCATGATCGCAACAATCAGTGTTAGTAAAGCAGATATTTTAGAAAAATCGATTAAGTGGTGGAATCCTGGAAAAACTTTGAAATGGAAAAAAGATGGTATTGATTTAGTGATCGGTAAAAGAGAAGGCTATTATTTTTATGATATAAATGGAAAAAAATTGATGGATGTTCATTTAAATGGAGGAACATACAACCTTGGTCACCGGAATCCTGAAATCATAGATGCGCTGCAGGAAGGATTAAAAGAATTCGATATAGGGAATCACCATTTTCCTTCTGTTGCTCGTGCTTTACTATCTGAACAACTAAATTATTGTACTCCCGATAATCTTAAGTATTCGATTTTGTCAAGTGGCGGAGGAGAAGCAATCGATGTAGCAATTAAATGTGCAAGATATGCAACTAAAAGAAAGAAAATAGTTTCCATTCAAAATGGTTATCATGGCCATACAGGGTTAGCTTTGGCGCTAGGAAACGAACGATACTCGCGTCTTTTTTTGAGCGAGGGTGATAAGGACGAATTTGTACATGTCCCATTTAATGATTTGGAAGAGATGGAAAAGGAGCTTTCGAAGCATGATGTTGCTGGTGTCATTGTAGAAACAATTCCTGCAACTTACGGGTTTCCTCTTCCAGAAGAAGGATATCTTGCAGCCGTAAAAGCTTTATGTGAGAAGTATGATGCCTTATATATTGCGGATGAAGTGCAAACAGGGCTAATGCGAACAGGTGAAATGTGGGGGATAGAACATTATGGTGTAAAACCTGATATTCTAGTCACTTCCAAAGGGTTGAGCGGCGGGATTTATCCAATTGCGGCGACAGTAGTGAGCGAAAAAGCAGGCCAATGGATGATGGAAGATGGTTTTGCCCATATATCTACGTTTGGGGGTGCTGAACTTGGATGCATTGTTGCGATGAAAGTATTGGAGATTACCCAGAGAGAGAAAGTAAGGAGCAATGTTAAGTTTATATCAGACTATTTGCGAAAAGGATTGGAAGTCATAAAACGTGGAACCTCTGACTTTTTTGTAGGTATACGTCAATTGGGGGTTGTGATGGGGCTGGAATTTAACCATCCAGAAGGAGCAAAGTATGTTATGCGTTCATTATACGAAAACGGTGTATGGGCTATTTACTCAATGCTTGATCCACGAGTGCTGCAATTTAAGCCTGGGCTTCTTTGCAGCAAAGATTACTGTGATGAATTGCTCGAAAAGGTTGAAAGAAGTATTAAACAAGCATCAAAGTTAGTTCAGCAATAAAAATATTTCGTGGAATGGGGGGTAAAAAATGTGTGCAATGAGAAGTCCTTCGTACAGTAATGTGATCGAATTTTATAGTGAAATTGCCAAAAAAGCGGTTCAATTATTTTATCCGGAGGTTTCTTCCATCCGCCTGTTAAATTATTCAGAAAACATAACATATTTAGCTGAACGTAAAGATGGAAAGGGATCAGCTATTTTGCGACTGAACCGTCCAGGTTATCATACGAAAAAAGAGCTTGAAGCTGAGCTCATTTGGATGATGGCAATTAAAAATCATACATCCATCATTGTCCCTGAACCGATTGCAGGCGCTAATGGACAGTTCATTCAGGAGATTGCTGACGTCAATAATAGTGGACAACCATACCATTGTGTCATGTTCAGTTATTTAAAGGGCGAAACTCCAGATGAAATGAATGAGAATGAATTACTCTTTCATTTTGAAAACCTTGGTGAAATAACGGCTCATTTGCACAACCATGTTGAAAATTGGAAAGAATCCAAAATAATCTGCCGTCCTACATGGGAATATGAAACAATGTTAGGTAAAAAAGCAAAATGGGGGAGATGGCAGGACGGGTTAGGAATCACTCCCCAACTTGTGCAGCTGTTTGAAAAAGTATCTAATACGATATATCACAGATTGAACCGTTTTGGAAAAACGCCGGACCGTTTCGGATTGATCCATGCAGATTTGCGGCTTGCCAATCTTCTTGTAGAGAGCGATCAATTAAAAGTCATTGATTTTGATGATTGTGGATTTGGCTGGTATTTATATGATTTGGCCGCTGCTTTAAGTTTTATAGAACATAAGGATTATGTACCTGATTTAATACAGTCCTGGTTGAAAGGATATAAAAAAGTTCGAACTCTTTCAAAGGAAGAGGAAGAAGAGATTCCAACATTTATAATGCTTCGCAGGTTAATGCTAATCGGCTGGATCAGCAGTCATTCAGATAATGAAACTGCCCAAAAAATGGGTGCAGAATTTACTTTCCAAACAGTACCATTGGCAGAAAAATATTTATACCGCTATGGATAAAAAACGGTTAACTACTTTACTAATTTATTTTACGAAGTATTTGGAGGTGCAACGATATGCTTGCCCAAGAAAAAGAAAAAGGATTGTTGGATTATACAGCCGATTTATCTAAATTCGGCTATAAACAAGAACTCGAACGAACTATGAATGTTTGGCAACTTACAGCATTTGGGCTGAATTATATGGTTCCCATTGCTCCTGCCATTATTTTTGGAATACTATTGCAAACTTCGGGCGGGACGGTAGCTCTTCCATATCTGCTTGCAGGTATTGCAATGCTTTTAACAGCTCTTAGTTATTCTGTTATGGTTCGGAATTTCCCGCTTGCCGGATCGGTTTACAGCTATGTCGGCAGGGGATGGAATGCGTATTTTGGGTTTATAGCTGGATGGGTTTTAACATTAGACTATATTTTAATTCCAACCGTGACGGCATCTAGCTCAGCTTTTTTCGCCCAGCAGTATTTTCCTGACGTTCCTTATTGGGTTCTGCTTGCGATTTTCTCCATTGGAACAGGATTATTAAACTTATTTGGTGTGGAACTTCTTTCTAAAATGGGTCTTTGGCTGTTAGTTCTTGGAGAATTTGTCGTATGGGCTTCTATTTTAGTATGGGCAAAAGCTGTTCACCTTGACGGATTTGGAACAGGGACATTGTTCAGCACACAGCCTTTTCAATTTGAAAGCTTGTCAAGTTTAATAGCAGCTACATCTCTTGCAGTATTCAGCTTTCTTGGTTTTGATGCGATCACAACGCTGTCAGAAGAAACACGGAGACCGAAAAGGGATATTCCAAGAGCCATCTATTGGTGTATTGGAATTGGAACATTAACAATGTTTATGTGTGGGTATGTCGGGATGTTAGCTATTCCCGATTGGAAAGAGCATATTAGCGATGAAACATGGATGAACACTGTTTTGTTTCAAGTTTCAAAAATGACCGGAGGAGAAGGATTTGCTATCTTTTTTACAGCAGGATATTTAACTGAGTTGGCAGTTTTTAACTTGGTAGCTACTGCTGCGGGTGCAAGACTATTATATGGAATGGGAAGAGATACACTTTTGCCGAAGTCCATCTTCGCTAAAGTCAACAAAAGGTGGAAAACGCCTCACTGGAGCATTGTGATTATCGTTGCAGTTGAGTTTATTTTAGGTCTTTCTTCCAATATAGCGACACTATCTAATTTGGTGAACTACGGAGCATTGTTTGGATTTGCAACACTGAATTTATCAGTCATTTGGCTATATTATGTGAAGAAAAAAGGAGAAGCACCTTTAAGTTTAGGAAGTGTGCCAAATTGGAAACCGACAGGGTGGAGGCATCTTCGCTATTTGGTTCTTCCATTATTAGGTTTTTTCGTAATAGTTTATGTTTGGATCAGTATGGATCCAGTTGCCCAACTCATTGGAACAATTTGGCTGGCAATAGGAGTCATTTACTTAATAATTAAGACAAAAGGATTTAAGAAATTGCCTCCGCATTTAGATGTCTGAAAAGTATGATTATTGAAAATAGAGGGGGATTGAACCATGTTTACGTCATTGGCAGGAAAGACCGTTATGGTAACTGGAGGAAGCAAAGGTATTGGAAAAGGAATCTCAGTCGTTTTCGCAAAACAAGGTGCAAATGTAGCGGTCGTAGCTAGAAATGCCGAAGCGGCAGAGAGATGTGCTGAACAGATTAGAAAAGACGGTGGAAGTGCAAATAGCTTTCAAGGAGATGTTGCAGATCTGGATTCGATGAAAAAAGTTGCACAGTCTGTAGCAGATATGTTTGGTGGAATAGATATACTATGTTCAAATGCAGGAATTTTCCCAAGTGCAGCAATTGAGGAGATGACGGGTGAAGAATGGGATACTGTAATGAATACAAACGCCAAAGGGAGTTTGTACGCGATACAGGCCTCCCTCCCTTATCTTAAAAATGCAGAATACGGAAGAATTATTCTGACATCTTCCATTACAGGCCCTTTAACAGGTTACAAAGGATGGTCTCACTATGGAGCGAGCAAAGCAGCACAACTAGGATTTATGAAATCAGCTGCGCTAGAACTAGCTAAATACAATATTACCATTAACGCTGTACTGCCAGGGAATATCGTTACTGAAGGTTTAGAGAATTTAGGTGAAAATTATCTTAATGAAATGGCTGCTTCTATTCCATTAAAAAGACTTGGACATGTTGACGATATTGCTTATGCTGCATGTTTTCTCGCTTCAAAAGAGGCAGGCTACATTACTGGACAATCGATTATAGTAGATGGAGGGCAAACGATTCCTGAAAGCTTAGATGCTATGGCTTAATGGAAGCATCTAATTTTATGAATGGTAGATAGGAGGAAGTCCCAATAGGACATTAAAAATTAAGAAATGTTTTATTTCAAGTTTTTGAAATTAAAAGAGGTATTCATAAGCGGAATAATCACTCACGGGACAGCTCCTGAATGCTGAAAATTTGGAGGGATTTTTTGTGTCACTGGCGTTTGAACGAAGAAAAAAATTTATACTAAAAAAGTTGGCAGATGAAGAAAAATTACATGTTTCTGAGTTAGCAGAAACACTCGATGTATCAACTGAAACGATTAGACGGGACTTGGACCGATTAGAAAAGGAGGGGAGGTTGAAAAAAGTATACGGCGGAGCTGTTCTAGCTGCTTCTTTTCCGTGGGAGCCTCCATTTGATGAAAAGTCTGCCATTAACTCGAAGCAAAAAAGAGTGATCGGCAAAATGGCTGCTTCTCTTGTTAATGATGGAGATATCATAATGGTCGGGAATGGAACAACTCCGTTGGAAATGATACGGTATTTAGGAAACAAAAAAAACGTTACTCTTATTACACATTCAGGGCCGGCAATGTTGTTGGCGACTGAAGTTTTTAAAGGCAAAATTATTTTTATAGGCGGAGAAGTTGATATAAACCAGAAGTCAACAACGGGGCCGCTTGCAGAAACAGCATTATATAAACTAAAAGCAAATAAAGCGTTTATTTCGGCAGGCGGAGTTTCTCTCAAAGAAGGCATCACAGACTATGACTTGAACCAAGCACATATTTCAAACATTATGATAGAACGATCAGAAGAACTCATCGTATTAGCAGATCATACGAAATTAGGTGAATCCACTTTCGCACATATATGCCCACTTGACAAAGTGTCTATCATAATATCAGATTGGGACTGCCCTAAAAATTGGAAAAAACAACTGGAAGAAAAAAACATTAAACTACTGCTTCCGGATAAAGAAGATTTTGAGAATTCTTTTTAGATAATTCAGGTTTTCGTCAAAGTTGATAGCCGCTTTTATAAAATATTGGTATGCACTATAAAATGAATAACTCACAAGGTGGGTAAAGAAAAAAGAAGACATTATGTAATCGTAATGGTATTAAAAGTAACATACAGATAAAATACGGAATTTTAATTTTAAAGGGTATAGTTTCAAAAAATATTATAAAGAAATAGCAGAAAACAAAGATTAATTTATACAATTAATATTGAGATCCGACAGTTGTAACCGCCAAATAGAAATGAACACTTTCTTACCTAAAAATGCTGAATAAGATTGAACACTTTTTTCCAGTAGAGACGTGCACTTTATTTGGAGAGGTGGGCATGATAGCCTTTGTCGGCTGAGCCAGATTCATTGATATATCTGGCTTCCTGGCTAATAATCTTGTCCGCAGAGGCTCCAAGTAAAGTGACAAAATGCCAGCACTAACTTTCAGTAAAGTGTCCACTACTAATTAGCAAAAAATGTTCAAAGTTATCAGGCGGTTACAACAGTTTATCAGAGAATACTTTACTATTGTAAAAGAAAGCTTGCGTGAAAAAGACGACAAGCTTTCTTTTGTGTGCGCCCGGCATGGGTGTAATCTATAGGGTGAAAGTCCCGAGCTGCGAAGGCAGAAGTAGCAGTTAGCTTAACGCAAGGGTGTCTGTGGTGACGCGGAATCTGAAGGAAGCGAGCGGCAAACTTTAAGGTCTCTCGGAACACGAACTTCATATGAGGCTAGGTATCACTGGGTGAGTTTGCACAACAAAACAAAGCCCTTTCTGCCGAAGGTGATACAGAGTAAATGAAGCAGATGGATGGAAGGAAAGATTACACTCTTACCCGGGGAGGTCTGGCTGGCACGCCAAGTAACCTTGGTAACCTATCTAGTGATAGATAGCTGAACAGTCAGAAGTCAGCAGAAGTCATAGTACTCTTTCAAGCTCGAGATGGAAGAGGAAGGACTGAACAATTAAGGAGAACGAATCGCTAGGCGTTCATCTTCTGTGTGGAAGCAGACAATCCGATAGGACTTACTTGAAGGAGGAAGTGGTGAATCCCACGGGGGACTTCAAGAGGGTGGAGCAGAAGATGGCACAAATAGAAGAATTCGTTCACGTGGAGAGGATATCAATGTTGATGGAAATGATTTTGTCACGGGAAAATCTCCTGGCGGCACTGAAACGAGTCGAACAGAATAAAGGAGGTCACGGAGTAGATGGCATGTCCGTAAAAGACCTACGAAGACACCTCTACGAAAATTGGGACTCCATTCGACAGTCGTTGAGAGAAGGAACCTACAAGCCCTTACCCGTCCGTCGAGTCGAAATCCCGAAACCGAACGGTGGAGTAAGGCTTCTAGGGATCCCTACCGTGACGGATCGTTTCATCCAACAAGCGATTGCCCAAGTGTTGACGAAAATCTTTGATCCGACCTTCTCGAACCATAGCTATGGTTTCCGACCAGGTAGAAGGGGACATGATGCGGTTAGGGAAGCAAAGGGTTATATCAAAGAAGGATATCGTTGGGTAGTCGATATAGACCTAGAGAAATTCTTTGACAAGGTGAATCACGACAAACTGATGGGGATCTTGGCGAAAACGATCAAAGATCGAATTCTACTGAAGGTAATTCGCCGGTATCTTCAATCAGGCGTGATGATCAATGGAGTGGTAATGGAAACGGACATGGGAACGCCTCAAGGCGGCCCGCTTAGTCCACTTTTATCAAACATCATGCTTCATGAATTGGATAAAGAGCTTGAGAAACGTGGACATAAGTTTGTTCGGTATGCGGATGACTGTAACATCTATGTGAAAACAAAGAAAGCAGGAATTCGTGTCATGAATTCCATTACGAACTTTATCGAGAAGGAGTTAAAGCTCAAGGTAAATAAAGAGAAATCGGCGGTAGACCGTCCTTGGAAACGGAAGTTTCTCGGTTTCAGCTTCACACTCAATAAGACTCCAAAGGTACGGATTGCGAACGAAAGTGTGAAACGTTTGAAGAACAAGATCCGTGAAATTACATCAAGGTCGAAACCGTATCCAATGGAGAAAAGGATTGAGAAACTGAACAAGTATTTAATGGGATGGTGCGGATATTTTGCCTTGGCAGAAACACCAAGTAAGTTCAAAGAATTTGATGAATGGATTAGACGAAGGCTTCGGATGTGTTTGTGGAAAGAATGGAAAACCCCGAAAACAAGAATTCGGAAACTCAGAGGATTAGAAGTTCCAAGCCATAAAGCATTCGAATGGGGCAATACACGCAAGAAATATTGGCGGATTGCCTGCAGTCCCATTCTACACAAAACCCTCGACAACTCCTATTGGAAGCGTCGAGGGTTAAGAAGTCTATTCGAAAGATATCAAGCACTACGTCATACTTAATTGAACCGCCGTATACCGAACGGTACGTACGGTGGTGTGAGAGGTCGGGGGTTAGTCACCCCCTCCTACTCGATTTGCCTAGTGACTGTCGAACTCGGGTTTGACATTTACACTGTGATAGCCATTTAAAAGAATTGAATCCAGTAAAATATAATCAGTTGGGAGAACTCTAACCGAAAATCAAGGGAAAACAAGATAATCCTATGAAAAATAGATCAAAGCGTCATTACGGAATAATCCAGACTGACTGATTATTGCTGAAACAAGGGGTTCAGAGCTTATATATGTTTAGATCAAGATGCTTTAAATCAAACTATTGAAACGATGGAAAAGGAAGCTGTTTTAAAAACGGATCATTTTAGCAAAATTCAGTTCTTGTTTACCTAATCATTTGTGCTGCTTTCATGCTCGTATCACCGTAATCTTTCGCTGGCAGCAATAGCATCATTCACATTTCTTGTTGTGAATAGGCAAGTTTTCCGCGGCAAAATGTCATTACTACTTCAAGGCGGTCATTTAAAACAACTAAGTCAGCATCTTTTCCTTTTGCAATGCTTCCTTTGCGATCATAAACGTTTATTTGTTTAGCAGGGTTAACGGCTGCCATTTGAATAATGTCTTGAAGCGTACATCCGGTGTAAGCCATCATGTATTTGGCTGCATCGTTCAGCTTCAAAATACTTCCTGCCAGCGTCCCATCCCGCAAAACTGCCCGATCTTCATTCACTCGGACTTCTTGGCCTCCAAGTTCATAGATTCCTTTACCGAGACATTTCGCTCTCATTGCATCCGTGATTAAAATAAGCCCGTCATTTCCTTTGTTTTGATAAGCAAATTTCACCATTTCCGGACACACATGAATGCCATCTGCGATAATTTCGCACAACACCTCATCATGCATGAGCACTGCTAGAGCAGCTCCCGGCTTGCGATGGTGCAATCCGCTCATTCCATTAAATAAATGGGTTGCATGGGTAATGCCAGCTTGTATGCTTTTAGCAGCTTCAGCATAAGAAGCATCTGAATGCCCGATGGAGGCGACAACTCCTGTTTGTTTTAAATAATCGGTTAATTCTATTCCACCTTTTCTTTCAGGCGCCAATGTCACAAGCTTTATCGCTCCGCCGGACATATGCTGCCATTTTTTAAATAACTGCAAGTTCGGTTCGAGAATATTTTCTGAGTGCTGTGCCCCTGCTCTTTTAGGGGAAATAAACGGACCTTCCAAGTGGACTCCTAAAACTTCTGCATATCCGGGTTCATTCGCTGTTTCCATGTACTTTCTTATATTGATCAGAGCTTCTTCAATCCGCTGTTCAGAGCTTGTCATCGTTGTTGCTAAAAAACTCGTCGTTCCTTCCCGGGGGAGTGCCGCTGCCATTTTGCGAATTGCCTCATCGGTCCCATCCATCGTATCAGCGCCTGCTGCTCCATGAATATGCAAATCGATAAAACCAGGAATAACTGCATATTTGTTTTTGCTTTCAACTTTTTCAACCCGTTCGTCTGTAACAGCCAGCTTTTCTTGAGGACCAATTTCGAGAATTTTCCCATTTTCTATTAATACATATCCATTTTTGAAAACTCGTTCTTCAGCATATACCGTCATATTCGATAATAAAATCTTGCTCATAAAGATCTCCTTTTTCTAGTAACAATCTCTATTTAAATTGTATGTATGTGGAACAAAATGTTAAATGACTTTTATGGGATTTTTAAGCACATATATTGGGTCTATCCGGAAAATTGAAAAAATATGAAACTACTGCTTCCAGATAAAGAAGACTTTAATAATTCTTTTTAGCAGCTTTTCCTTTAAACCGCAGTCGTTTCATTATTTTGAAGCAAACATATCGTTCATCTGCATGCCGGAATACACATTATATCACAATCGCTTATTCGTAATGTAAGCTTCCGTTCTAAAAGAAACGTTTTTTCGCTAGTGTGCATAAAGCAGACCGGTCCAATCAGTAAGGATATGTCGTTAAGCGTCGCCTGCAAAGCTTCGAACAATCGAGAGGCTAGCGGCTGGATAATTTTTTTGATTTTCGCAAAACTTTTTATTTATTATTTGCGAATATATAGGTAGTGATAGAAGTTTTGAGCTTTGGGATTGGAAGTGAAGCTTCACGATGGATCAAGAGAAGAAATGGATAAAAGCAATACAGAAGCGAGCAAGTGAAAAAGCGGCAAATAAGCTGATCTCTTATTATTACAAAGAGATTTATGCGTTCGTATTTAAACAAACGTTTGATCAAGAATTAGCGAAAGATTTGACGCAGGAGATTTTCATCAGCATGCTGCGCGGCATTCACCATTATGAGGGGAAAGCGGCGTTCCGGACATGGCTGTATAAAATCGCAAAGGCGAGAATCATCGATTACTATCGCTCGAAAGAATATAAACAGCAGAAGAAAACGGTCAATTTGTTAACAGATCAGCGGGAAAGTGATGATGTGCTTTTTACAATCGAACAAAAGGACGAGGTAAAACAGGTTTTAAACCTGCTTGAACGATTTGATCATGAGAATCGACGAATTGTGCAAATGAAAATTTTTGCAGGACAAACATTTGCCGAGATTGCCGCAAAGCTCCAGATAAAAGAATCAACCGTAAAAACGAAATATTATTCTACATTGCGAAAAATCAATGAGCAGTTAAAGGAGGATGTCCATGGCCATTGATAACGAAAAAATTCCTTTTCCTAGCGATAAGGAGATCAAACAAGAAATTCAGAAGATTATTGCAAAAGGCATGAACAAAAAGCCTTCCTTTTGGCAATATATGTTCACTATGTATCGCGAAGTCGGTTTCCGCAACGTCTTTCGTGATCTGACGGAAATCGCTTTTACGATTGTTTTAACTATCGCTGTTTTCGCTATGTTTGTTCTTTCAACCGCAAAATATTTTTCATGGATAGCCTTGGATGTATATACATTCATCTTTTGTTTTTCACCAGTTATTTATTTTGTCATCGTTTTTTTCTTTTTTATTTGCCAAAAGCAAAAGCCGGCGTTTGAGGTGGAAATGACTTGTAAATACAATGTGTATCAATTAGCAGCATTCCGTATGTTCATGTTCAGCATTTTCGCTATGCTCGCCAATGGAGTCATCATTTTCTGGCTGGCAACAGAGTTTTCCATTCATTTTCCTTTTGCCTTTTTATTATCTGTTGCATCTTTATTTCTTTTTGCTGCTGCTTTTTTGTATGTATTGCTTTATGTACCGACAAAAAGTGGGAAAATTGCTTTATTTATCAGCTGGATTGCCGCAAACTTGTTTCTTTCTTACATGAACAGCTATGTTTATCAAGCCTTTTTGTTAAACGTTCCGTATTTTATTTACATCATCATCGGGATGGCTGCGATGTATATATATGTTCATCAGCTTAAGCTGTTTTTCGTCAAAACCAATATAAAAGGAGTTTTGTAAAGATGCTAATTGTCGACCATGTTTCCAAATATTACGGCAATTTTATTGCTCTTGAAAATGTTCATTTACAGTTTGACAACGGAATTTACGGACTATTAGCTCCAAATGGCGCTGGGAAGACAACATTGATGAAAATGCTTGTCACACTCATCTTTCCGACAAAAGGAGAAATTCGTTACAACGGAGAAAATATCATCCATCTCGGCAGCAAATACCGCGAGCTTCTCGGTTATTTGCCGCAGCAGTTCGGATATTACAAGCATTACACCCCTGCAAAATATTTGCTTTACCTTTCAGCATTAAAAGGGATTTCAAAGCATGAAGCAAAAGAAAAAATACCGAAGCTTTTAAAGCTCGTTGGACTTGAAGATGTCATGCATAAAAAAATGAGGAAGTTTTCCGGCGGGATGATTCAGCGGGTCGGCATCGCCCAGGCATTGCTGAACGATCCAAAAATTTTGATTCTTGATGAGCCCACTGCAGGTCTTGATCCGACCGAACGCGCCCGTTTCCGCAAGCTTTTAACCCAATTAGCAAACAATCGGATCATTATTTTATCAACGCATATTGTGTCTGATGTCGAATCGATTGCCAATGAAATCATTATGATTAAAGATAAAACGATTTTATATAAAAAGCCGATACGTGAATTATGCCAATTATTGTCCGGCCGCATTTATGAGACCGCAGCTGATTTTCAGGATGCAGAAATCTTTCGGAAGCGATTTGCAACAATTTCGGAAAAGCAAGAAAATGGCCAGATGATCTTTCGGTTTGTTAGCGACGAACAGCCAAATGAAAATTGGAAAAGTGTTGAGCCGACATTAGAGGACGTATTTCTTCATGTATATGGAGAAGGAGCGCTGGCATAATGATCAAATACGAATTAATAAAAGTTGTCAAGTCGCCGATTTTTATCATTTTACTATTATTTTTTGTGGCGTTGAATGGTTTGATTATTTTCGACCATAAAAATGAACGGAAAAATTTACCTGTTTTACAAAACATAGTTGAGCAATACGGGACGAAAATCGATGATGAAGCATTGGCAGGTATGAAAAAAGAAATCGATCATGAAATGGTATGGGTGAATGAGCTGAATCCAAAAAGCGGGAAGCAGTATCAGTTTCCATATGAGTTTATAAAAGGCCATGAAGCGTTTCTGTACCAACATCTTACGGATCGTGAATTAAACAGGCTATTCAATCTCAACTTGTTCACTCAATATTATGAAACCGCTAAAAGCGTCGATGATATTTACAGCGAGCTGGATGCGACAGAGTTTGCCCGGCAACAAATCAAGAAATACGGATTAAGCGGGGAGGCAGAAGAAACGGTGCTGAACCAAGCCAATCTTTTAGAAAAGCGGCTGCAGCAGCTAGTGAAAAACGGTGAACATCGCCATTTCTTTTATTTAGGATCAGTCTATGAAATGCACTCCTTGCTATTTAAAAAGCTTGGCCGGGCGATCGCTTTTGAAGGAATGATCCTCGTCGTTTTAATCACAGCATTGCTAACTAATTATGAATTTGAACACCGTACATTCTTTGTTGCATTTACGAGCAAACGCGGGAGAAATTTGCTATGGGACAAGCTTGCTGCAAGTGTAATCGCTAATGTGTGTGCTGTTATGTTGTTAATCGCAGCGACATTGATCATTTACTTTTCTGTCTATGATTATTCTAATCTTCTGTTTGTGCCGATTAGCAGCTATTTTAATAGCGAAACGCCTTTTCCTTACATATCGTGGTGGAATCTATCATTCTTGCAGTATGTTTGTTTATTTGTCGGCTGTTTACTATTAAGCCAGCTGCTGTACATGCTGCTCACCTTCAGCTTATCTATATGGCTGAAAAACAGCTATCTTGTTTTCTTTACATTTGCTCTGTTTGCTGGTGTTAGTTTATGGCTTCCAAGCGTTGTTTCACTGAATAGTAACTTTATCTTGATCATGCATGTGAATCCTTTTTATTTAATTATGAATCCGCATGTATGGTTTATGGGAAACAACATTTTTACGATGTTTCCATATTTTGAAGCTGTAACGATAGCAGCGTGGGCGGTCATATTTGTTCTATTAGGATTCTTCAGCATGTACAAATTTAAACGGCAACCATTAAATTAGGGGGAAGAATATTGAGAGTTTTTTTATACGAACTAAGAAAATTGTTCAATTGGAAGGTGCTGCTGCTTATTTTGTTCATCAGTTTTCTGTTTTACAAGCTGTTTTTAAGCTTTTATTTTGAAAATTTCCCTAATGGACGGCCTGCAAAAGATGAGTTTATGATTACGAAAGAAATGATCAATAAATATGGGCATGAAATGGACGAAAAAGAGTTTCAACATTTTAAAAACTGGTATAAGCAAAAAAAAGACGAGGCCAATGCCTATTTAAAATCACAACAAGATGCGGAAAAACTAGGCATTACAACATATGAACAGTTTCGACAATTGGATTTAACAAATAAACAGTATGCAGATTTTCATGAAAAAGTCGTGTTTGCTGATCAAGCAGATGTTTTTTGGGAGCTGCAAGCATTCGAAAATATCATTGAACAATATGAATCGAAAGGGAGGGATATTGAATCTTATACCGATGAAGATCAGCAAGAACGTGTAAAACAAATCATGGCAAACAATGATGTCAATTCTATTCTTCCATATCTTGTCTATGAAAATTACAATGAGCTCATCCGCTTTTGGGCGGTTTTGATTATTATAAGCGTTGTCATGGTAACAAGCCGCGTTCATATTACAGACAGACTAAACAATGCGATCAGTCTGCAATACACGACGAAAACCGGCCGGAATTTGTTTTCTGCAAAACTTCTTGCTGCTTTAGCAGCCACAGCATTGATCACAACTGTGCAGATCGTCATTTTTTGGTTTTTCTATCTTGGGAATGGTACGCAAACTTTTTTTCCGCTTTCCATCAATTCGTTCTATAATTTTTACTATTTTTGGTTTGACTTTACATTTGAAGGCTATATCATCACAACGGTGATTGCTATTTATATTGTTGCCATTGTTGCGGCGCTCTTTTCAGTATTTTTCTCACGGATCGCACAAAACTACATCACATTGATCGGCTCGCTTGTCCCGATCGTTGTGCTGCTAAGCTATTGTACTTTAAAATACCTTGTTGGCGAACTGTTTGCGATTCTTCATCCGCTTATGCTTACAATCGGCACCTTTCTTGTATTGATCGCGATCAGTACGATATTCATCATTTACAGAATGAAGCAGGAAAAGCTTGTTGATCTTATATAAGCCAAGCGATAGCGGACAAAGCACGATCTTGCTGATAGCGGGCTGGAGATCGATGAAGCAGGAATTCGCGGGGTTGCTTCCTTCTTCTGATTTTCCTTCCTCCAGACTCGATAAAATAACAGACAGTCTGATACGATTTACATTCATTTTTTAGAGCTTCGGCAAGCAATCAGAAACATCATGCCGCTATACCTTCTGATTTTTATCTGCCTATTTTTTGACTGATTTCTATAAATCCCTACCATTTTGAAATTTGATTGATCGAGAGGGGCTCGAAACTTTAAGACAATCAATCTCATTAGAACAATTTTAGTATCGGCTATTCAGTTTATGGGATTCGAAAACTTTAAGACGATGAATCTTGGACTTTGCCAGTATTTTTTTTCTACCTACGCTATATGGTTTAAGGTGGACATTTCAGGAGGCTGGCAAGGTCTTTTTTATTGAAGTGCATTACTTTTGGACACCTGTATCAAGCGGAACGATGAAGGTTTCCGTCATTTCTGTTTTTTTCTTCATCTAAATGTTTTTCCTCTTTTATCTTCATTATTGTTATATGATGCAGTGAGGCTTTAACAGCATTACTTGAGCGTTTACAGTAAAACTGAAAAAAATGCCTTTCTCTGCTGTTTTGAATTGTAGCGGCTGGAAGCGTTCAAAAATCTAGTAAAAAACTTCATTATTTAAATTCCTATTAATAAGTTTGAAATTTTAGGTTGACATTTCTTATAGGTAGTTTTATATTATTTACAGAACATATGTTCTGTTTGGTAAGAATATTAATACTTGTCCCTAGCTGTTACGATTTTTAATCTTTCCCCCTCTTATGTTTTCCTCTCATTTTTATTCTCCATCGAAAGGACGATCTACATTATGAAAGAATACCTCGATTTGAAGATGGATTTCATGTTTAAGCAGCTGTTCGGCAACCCGAACCGCAAGTCGCTTACCATAGCTTTTTTGAATGCGATTTTACATCGGAGCGAAGCAGATCGCATTGTCGATGTTCAGTTTGAAAGCACAGAGCTGACGAAAGAGACAGAAGATGGAAAAATGAACCGGCTTGATATACTGGTGCTGACGGATCGAGGCGAGCGCATTAATGTGGAAATTCAAATCGTTAATCAGCACGATTTACCGGAACGAATTTTGTATTACTGGGCGAGGGTTTTCTCCCGGTCATTAGCAAAAGGACAGCCGTACAGCATGCTTCCCCCTACCTTTATGATTACCATCCTTAATTATCGGCTTTTTCCTCATGAAACGGAGCGATTTCATACGGTTTTCCATATACGAGAAGATGAAGAACATTTTCTTTGGAGTCCGCACCTTGAATTTCACGTCATTGATTTACAGCAGTTTATGGTAAAATGGAAGAAATATAACAGAGAAATAAAACGATTGCCAGAGTATCCGTGGCTGATGATGCTGTCAGCAATAGACGCCAAAAAGGGGAAAATCGATGAGTTTATGCTCAGTGAACTGGAGGTGTTTGCGATGAATGAGCAGGAAATTCGTGAAGCACTGGAAGAATGGGAAAGCTTAAGCGTCAACCCGGTAAACCGTTATGAATATGAAATGCGTTTGAAATGGCTGCGGGACCAATTGTCAAACCTTCAAGGCGAACGACGGGCAGGATGGGAGGAAGGGCTGAAAAAAGGGTTAAAGCAAGGCCGGGAAGAAGGAGTTCGACAGGTAGCCATAGAAATGCTTCGTTCCGGATTAGAACAGGAAGTTATTATGTCGGTTACAAAATTAACTGAAGAAGAGCTCGATGAGCTGAAGAAGAAACTATTGGATGAATGACTTTTTTGACCATGAGTAGAATAGTTCATTTTATGTGAAAAGAGGTATGAACTAAATTCTTTTTTTTCATGTCTCCAGTGGATGGCGAAAAGTGAAAAATCGAAACTGGAGGTGTTGGCGATGAATGAGCAGGAAATTCGTGAAGCGCTGGAAGAATGGGAAAGCTTAAGCGTCAACCCGGTAAACCGTTATGAATACGAAATGCGTTTGAAATGGCTTCGGGACCAATTGTCAAACCTCCAAGGCGAACGGCGGGCAGGATGGGAGGAAGGGCTGAAAAAAGGGTTAAAGCAAGGCCGGGAAGAAGGAGTTCGACAGGTAGCCATAGAAATGCTTCGTTCAGGGCTAGAAGAGGAAGTTATTATGTCGGTTACAAAAATAACTGAAGAAGAGCTAGATGAACTGAAAAAGAAACTATCCTCCAACTCCTTTTAAGCGGGAAGGAACGAGACTCTCATTACATGACTAACTATTGCCAGCTGTTCAGGTCAATTTTGTAAAAAGGAAGTTACCTGAATTTTGTGGACGAGATAGAGGAGTTATACTTGTTATTCCAGTAAAATGGGAGTGCTGCAAAGCATGTACCAACATTGAAGGCGCCTGCCAGCGCGCACGAACTTGAAAACTTTCCTCCCTTGACGGGGATTCACGGAATCAGACGTATGCAATCGATGAGCTGACAGGCGAAATGATTTATTGGCTCTGATGCCAGTAAATGGTTGATAACAATTTATTCATTATTCGTGTGATGCTCCCATTTAGCTTTCTACCCGATCTACTGTTCCGCAATGGGAATTCTTTTAATGACGAAATAATCCAAAACCCACACTATCAATAGTGACGCGCCTACTAATGGGAAGAAAAGACCTAGAACAATGACAATGACGGCTACTCCCTTTAACATTTTAAAGTTTTCTGGCAAAGCCGGAGCACCCAATTTGCCTTTCGGTTTTCGCTTCCACCACATTATAACGCTACTTACAACAATCATTATAATGCCAATAGTTAATGCAAGCATGAACAGCTGGCTAATGAATCCAAATTCTCCTTGATGAAATGCAATGCCTAGTGAAATTAATTTTCCCAATGCACCATAGTCGTTCCATCCGAATTTAGCTAAAACTTTTCCGCTGTATTGATCTATATGCAGCGTTTGTTGTGCCCAAGGCAGTGGGCGGTTAGGATAGACGTCAGCAGGATCTAGAAAGATCGTATATACACCGGTTTCTCCATCAGGAAATGCAATTCTATATCCCGGTTGGACGTTGTTTTTTTCTGCAATTTGCATAACTTTATCAACAGAAATTGTTTTCACCCCATTGGGACTTGATTCGGGCACAGGTAAGTTTTCAGCTGCCCAAGGAACATCTGCTATTTCTTTTGTTGGAATTGTTGATTTAGGAAATGCATATTTTTCCCATGGTTGATCTCCTTCCGGGTTTCCGGAAATGGGATCAACGATACGATGTGCCATGCTTCCCCAAACACCGGACCACATGAGTCCAGAAAACAATTGTACGACGATAAAAAGAGAAAGCCAGATTGCTGTAACGGCATGCATATCGCGCCAAAACGTGCGGTTTCTTTTACTCAGGTTTATTCGCGGAATCAATGTCCCAAAAAGAGATTTTCTATTTCGCGGCCACCATAAGTAAACACCAGTAATAATTAGGATAATGAACCAGCAAGCGGAGAGCTCTACTAACCAGTTTCCAATGGTGCCGCCCCATAATTCACCGTTATGCAAATCTTTCACCCATGCCATGAAGCGTGCATTCTCATTTAACTTTCCAATAATGTCGCCGTTGTATGGATTGACAAACACAGATATACTTTCTCCGTTCACCATTATTTCAACCTCAGATGATCTGTCCGGCGCAAAGGAAGGTGTAAAACCTGTAATTTTTGCATGTGGATAATTCTTTTTCACTTCATGAATCTGTTCTGTAGATGGAATTTTTTGCTGACCTTGTTGGACGTAATAAAGATCATGGTACATGTAATTTTCAATTTGCGGTTTAAACAGGTAAATTCCTCCGGTAATAGACAAAAAAATAATCAACGGTGCGAAAAAAATCCCTGCGTAAAAATGCCATCTCCAGACTGTTTTATATAAAGAAGCTTTCGTTTGTTTATCAGTGAATGCTTTTGAATCCTTTGCTACTGTATCTATTCTTTCAAATTCCATTTTTTTCACCCTTTTTTTAAGCAATGACAAAACTTTTATAGATCATGTCGATATAACCTCAACAATTGCAATGCGGTTTTTTCCTTGTGAATCGTATTTTTCATATGGTCAATAATAGAGCCTTCCTTTATAAACAGAATTTGATCGCCTGCTTCTGCGGCAACATCCATCATATGAGTGGAAAAAATGATGATTGTGCCTTTCATCTTTTGTTCTTTTATCAAATTGACAAACTGATCAATCCAAAATGGGTCTAAACCATTTGTTGGTTCATCTAACAAGAGCAGTTTTGGATTTCCTAACAATGCTTGTCCTAACAATAGTCTTTGCCTCATTCCTTTTGATACATTTTTCACTAGTTCTCTATTAAATTCTTCCAAACCTATTTTTTTTAAAATGTCTTGTACAGATGATTGATCTTTTTTCCGCAGTTTGGCATAAAATGATAAAAATTCTTGAAGCGTCATGAATTGCTGAGCATGAAAATCATCGGGCATGTAGCCGATCTGCTCGATATAGTTTTTTCTGTTTTTAATTAGACTGACATTGTTTAAAACAATGTCCCCGGAGGACGGATTTGAAATACCCGCCAAAATGCGAAGAAGCGTGCTTTTTCCGGCTCCGTTTCCGCCGCATAATACGATGCATTCCCCTTTTTTCGCTTCCAGTGACATGGAAGAAAGCACAACTTTTGTTTTATATTTTTTTGAAACGTCGGAGACTTGTAATGTTGTCATTGTCTTTTCTTCCTTTCAAGCTTCCAGACGGAAAATGCAAGCATGATGCTTGAAAAGATGAACATATAACCGACGAACAGCACCCATAACGCTTTTGTTTGCATAAAAGAGATGAGCTCGTCGTATGATTGTCCAAAAACAGCTCCGCCGTCAAGCTGAACAACAAATACTATACGGAGCAATTCCGCCGGATTACAGAATAAAGATGCCTTTAAAAGCGGAGCTATCATCGGATAAGGGACAAAGCTCAAAACGGAAATGACTGCAGTCGGCCATATCATGATAAGAAAGAACCACACGCCGACCGAAAGTATGAGAGCTTGCCATCTCGTTTCTGAAAACGAGCCAATGGTCAAGCCGATGACGAGAAAAAACCATATTAGCGAGATAGAAAAAATATATAAAATGAGCACCCATTTCAAAGATAATGAACTTCCCAATAAAGTGCCGACCAAAAGGCTCAAACTGAAGCTTAAGCTGAAGATGGCAGATTGTGCGGTCAATTGCCCGCAAAGCTTCCCAACCCAATAGGCAATAGTCGGCAACGGATACGTGCATAAAAGACTCCACTGGCCATTTTCCATTTCATTCGCGATGGAAAACGATCCAGCCACCAGCATAAACAGTGGTACGATGTACAGCACAATGTTGGCGATTGTGCCTGTCATGTTTGTATAGCCTGTGAGAGCAGGGTTATTCCGCTCTAACAAAAATAGTAATGATAAAACGAAAATCCATAGAAACACAAACGTGTAAGAAGAACGCTGCCTGATTGTCAAACGCCATTCGGCTTTCCATATGTCCCGCATAACTCCTCCCGCTGTAAAAAAAGGGCACTTATAAATTTGCCCTTCATTCATGTGAATGATCATTGCCCTCATCCATGTGGCTGTGGTCGCCATTCATATCCGTATGACCATCCTGCATATTCTTTTCCATCATTTCTTTATTCATTTTCCATCTATGATCTTGCAATTGATCGAAGTTTAATATTTTTCCGCTATTTTTTGAAATGAAGGCTTCAGCATCTTTTTTATCTTGGAAAGAAATGACGTTGTAGGCCATTGGCGTCCGTATCGATTGATCATACACGTAGGTTGCTTTATCAGATTCAACCCATTCTTTCGAATGATAATCTCTGACGAATTCCGCTTCGATGTTTTCATTTTTATTTTCGCTTTTCCATTTATACATACATCCGATATCATCAAAAACGAATGTTTTGCCATTTTTTAAAATAAGCTGTGTTGCAAACTGATTATCCATTACAGCCATGTTACATTGAGCGCATTTATCGTTTTTTTCATCAATGGCTCTTGGCGACACTTCCTTTTTTCCGCACGCAGCAGTGATAATCAGTAGAGCGCATAACATGAAAATGAAATACATTTTACACATCCTCTTTTTTCCTCCCTATCCTCCATAAAGTAATGCTTCCTAAAAACAAGAGAAGACTGAAAACAATGATCACTCCAGAAGATGACTTTGATTCATCTTGTATTGGAGCTGTCATAAGCGGCGAGTCATCCGTCATCGCTTCATTGTCTGGACTTTTCCATAATTTTTGCAATACAACCATGCCTGGTGAATGGAAAAACAGCTGGTATTCTGGAATATCCTGCGTCAAACTTAAAAAGAACGGATTCGTTTTATAAGGTATGTCACTATAACCGGATCCATCGGCATCAAGCTTTAGAGAGGCGTCCCAATAATTCCTTTTCACTTCATTGTCCGAGCTGCTCAAAGCTTGAGCTTCATTTACATTGCTAATAAACGTATTGTTTGAAACGATGTTTCCGTTCGCCTCTTTGAATTGAATGCCAATAAAATTCCCACGCATTTCATTGGATAAAATAAGGTTATTGGAGGCGCTTTCGGCAAAAATACCAACTCGATTATAAGAAATATTATTGCGGACCACCTTTGTCTCTGTCGCATCAAATAAAAGAATCCCCTGAGCATGAACATTGCGGTTGTTAAAAATGAATTCATTTTTTTCGATTTTTCCACCCTTTGTTTCCATGACCATCGCTCCTGCCACGTTATTTTTGGAAATGTTTTTTTGAATTGTTATGTGGTCAGAATACATAATGTGTATGCCGTAATTTGATTGCTGGATGAGGTTTTGGACGGCCGTTGTATAATCGCTTTGCTCTATATAAATCCCATCTCTCACTTTTTCGATTCTGACTTTTTCAATGACATTTTGTTCTGACTTCCATAAATCAATCCCGTTATGTTGTTTTTCACCTTTTATCGAGCTTTGTGTGATGACGGTGTGATAGGCGTGTTCAAGCTTTAACCCGATCCCCTTTGTACGAATATGAACGTGTTCAATTCGGTGATGAGTTCCTGATACTTGTATGGCGGCAGCGTTTTTCTCTTGGCTGCATTGAATGACCGTTACGTTTTTTACTGAAACGCGTTGACCTTTGATGGAGATGACGGGTTCTTTACGGCAGGATTGAATGGTTACTTGTCCATTTCCTTGTAACGTAACAGGTTTTGAGAGCACAATCGATTCATGATAAACGCCCCTCGGTATTCTCACGATTGAGTGCTCTGGAGCTTGATCAATCAGATATTGCAATGTGCTTTCGGCATGGATGCTGGATGGATGTGTCCAAAAAAGCATCAAGAAAACGATTAAATACCATAATTTTTTCATGACGGAATCCTTTTTTCAGTGTCATTGTTCTAATTGAAGGTTAGCGTATAATTGTGTGAAAACTATGAAGCCTATTTGGATATTTTTTTACATTTGTTTCCTTTCTTACATTCATTTACTGGCCTTTGCTTTTAAAATTGGCAATTTGTCAAATCCAATCGCAGGAGGTCTAAACATGATGGACAGTCATGTGAAGCATTTGCTTGCCTTTCTATCGCTCGGAGCTTACTAGGACAAATTTATGAAAAACTTCAAACAAATTTCATAATTTCTGGTTATAATTAATAAATTAGAAAATTCATTTAATAAGTTGAGAGAAGGTGTCAAGTGGCTGATGTCTTTAAAGGTGTTAATCGTTGATGATGAAGAAAAGATGCGAAAGCTGATTAGAACGTATTTGACAAGAGAAGGATATATATGTTTGGAAGCAAAAGACGGGTTTGAAGCACTTGAAAGATTAAAAAAGGAAAACCCGGATATGCTGATCGTTGATGTCATGATGCCTTACATTGATGGTTTTACTTTAGTCGAGGAAATGCGGCAATATCTTCAAATTGATTCTCCAGTCATTTTTTTAACGGCAAAAGGGAATGAGGAAGATAAGGTGAAAGGTTTAAAGATTGGGGGAGATGACTATATAGTAAAACCTTTTCATCCTTCAGAGCTTTTGGCGCGTATGGAAGTGATTTTTCGCAGAACACATCGAATTGCAAGCGATGTAAAAATAGCAGCTATTGGACCGTTGCAATTTGATCTTCAAGGCCGGATTGTCACTGTTGAAGGCCGCAGGCTTGCGCTCACACAAAAAGAATTTGATCTATTATTCCTTTTAGCCAAAAATAAAGGAAAAGTATTTACACGTGGTCAATTGCTTGACCAAATATGGGATTCCGATTATGCAGGAAGTGAACGAACCGTTGATACTCATATTAAAACGATTCGTCTAAAATTAAAGGAGCACAGCCATCTAATTCAAACCGTTTGGGGAATCGGTTACAAGTTTGAGGTGCCGTCTTGAAAAAAATAAAACATTTTTCAGTTAGTCAGAAAGTATTGCTGCTCTTTTTCATCAGCATCATTTTTTCCATCTTGTTTTCTTTTCTGTTCATTCACTTCCTATATAAAGAGCTTTACATTCGCAGTGTGAAAGAGCGGCTTATTTTTGAAGGAAAGCAGACAGCTGCTCACTTTCATTACGGCTCGCTTAGTGAAGATATTAAAGAAAAAATTGAATGGTATAATCTCATTTCACCTTATGAAGTAATAGCTGTTGATCAATTAGATGAGCTTCATCAACATTTTCCGTATCAAATTGATTACAAACATCTGATCAGTCAAGAAGATGAGAAAAAGCTCTCATCCGGGCAATACGTAGTTAAAGAGGGCTATGTTCATGAATTGGATCGAAAGATTGTCGGAGCAATATTCCCGCTAACCCACGAACAGAACTTAATAGGTTTTATATATATTTATATTCCTTTAGCCGAAATACCAGAGGTTTTTAGTAAAGGCATTCCGATTTTAATCTTGTTCGGTTTAATCTTTTTCGTATTGATCTATTTTGTTATCACGTACTCAATTCATTCGATCTTTCGTTCGCTGCGAACTATTCAAACGATTGCAAAAGAGATCAGCCGCGGAAATTTTTCTAAAAGAGTTCCTATCCAAACGTCAGATGATATAGGAGAATTGGCGAGCGCCTTCAACAAAATGACGGAATCTCTTGAAAAACAAGACGAGCGCAAGAAAGAATTTTTATCCAACGTGGCTCATGAATTAAGAACCCCTCTCACATATATTGGAGGATACACGCAAATCTTGCTGGATGAAGCTTATTCATCAAAAGAAGAGGCGAAAAATCATCTTCTGCTCATCAATAAAGAAACAACGCGAATGCAGAAGCTCATAAACGACTTATTACAATTAAATGAGCTGGAAAACAAAGATATGACTCTTGAAGCAGAGCCGATCGCCTTTTCCCAATTGATTCTTGATTCATTAGAACTGTTTGCGCCTGCGCTGAAGAAAAGGAATATATCCATCAAAACAGATTTAGATGATGAAATCATCATTATGGGAGATATGAACCGGCTGCATCAAGTTTTTTGTAATGTGATTGACAATGCCATTAAGTATTCCTTCGAAAACGGGATGATCAACATTGCATTGTATCAGAAAGAGAAGCGGGCTGTTGTTATCGTTCGGGATAATGGAATAGGCATACCGAAAAAAGAATTGGATCGTATAGGGGAACGTTTTTACCGGACAGATAAATCGCGTTCAAGAGAAACAGGGGGAACAGGCCTCGGGCTTTCAATCGTCAAACAAATTGTTGCTTTACATAACGGGACGATGAAAATTGAAAGTGAAGAAGGGCAAGGAACATCGGTTATTTTGTCATTTCCGATAGTAGAGTAGATGTTTAAAAAGGCTATACGAAATGTGGCCTTCAGGCAGTACGATAAAAGTTTCCTCTGGTCTGCAAATGCTTTTGATCAATCTTTTTTGAGGTTTCGCATTTTTTAACCTACTGACGAATATTTCAAGAAATTTTTTATCTAAACGTCGTTCCTGTTTAAGATTCCTAAACAACCATCATTGAAACTCATCAGTATATTTATCCTTTTATTTCCGTGAAAAATCCCTCTGTGAGACAGGTTAGGTGTTTTTTGCAAAATAAAAGTGCAGAGAATTGCAAAATCCTTATGCAGTGATATGCAATGGGGCTTTACATGGAAGAGGAGCCATGATAACCTTTTTTGGTTTTGCCAAAACTTGCTCCTCTTGCAATTTCATTTCTTGTCGGAGCTTGCATGATAACCTTTTTTGGTTTTGCCAAAACTGTTGAAGCTGGCGCTTGACTAAAGAATCATGGCTACAGAGGATTCACGCCAAGCCCTTGATGGATAGATCACATATACATTTATTCAAAATTTTGATAAAGATATACTGCAACACTCTGTATTTTTTTCTTGCAGAAAACGAAGGTTAAACTTTTTCCTAACTGTCTGCACAAGAGGGATCATAATAAAAGCCGGGTTTAATTTGTAAGATTGCTTATATGTTGTTGTTCAACATTTATTTTTATGTTCTTCATGGAAAATCTTTTGCCTTCAACATCCTCGCTCTCAGATAATTTGGAAGTGTTGACTGCTACATAATATGTTCCCGTTTTATCTATAGCTATATGAAATTTCTCCTCAAATTTTTGATTAGGCTTGATTTCGTCTTTATATAAAACTCTGTTTGATGTTTAATCTTTTGAATAAATTACTTCACCTCGTTTATCCTTTATAATGAACGATTCTATTATTGGTTTACTATGAAATAAAGTTGTTTCAGTTCCGTTATTTTTAAAAGCTGCAATGATATCAAATTCTTGTTTGTTTTTAACCGCTTTGGGGGCTTTTAATTTCAGCTCAAAAATTCCGTAACTTGCAGTTTTCTCATCTTTCATTAATTCATTTACATTATTGCAGCCAACCAAAAAAACCATAATGAATAATAAAATGAATGTTGCGCAATCTTTTCACTCCTGAATCTATATTCATTTAAAACTAGTCTAATTTCTAATTGGGCATTAGTAGGTATATAAATGATGACCTCACTTAATATTCCTATAAGTCTATTTTGCCGCTCACAAGTAATTAAGCTTGTCTTATTCCCTTAAGTATGATGCCGTAATAAACTTTTTTGTAATATTATGTAAATGAAAATCAGCAATTTAGAGTAATTCAAAAGCATTAAATCTTGCAAATTCAGTCCACACATTTGATAGTGTAAAAATGAAAACATGAAGACTGCTTCCCGTTAGTGAATACAAGGAGGAATACAATCGTGGTTCAACACCCATTGCCTTTGAAATGATAAGTTTTGCATCGTTTTTTGACTAAAAATTAGGGATTTATAGTCTAATCCTTCATTTGATAAGAAAGATTATTTTTTCGTTAATAAATCATAGATTTCCTGTAGTCTAAAATTCATGCAATAAAAATAAAACAATACGATTCATTCATATATTTATCAGCTGCTGAAAGCGTGCGGTTTACACCATTTTGCTTTCATGAACGAATATCGCTTCGTTACGTCGTGCGCTTGCGTTCATTACGGTATTTCTTCTGGAACGTTGAACGTCTTTTTCTCGTTACTCCGTACTTTTATATGTCTTTTGGCTTATAGCCACCCTTGAAAGCAGGTAAGACTTTCTTTCATTTCTACAGCTCCAATCTGTTTCCACCGTTTTGTCCGCTCATGCACCACTTTTCAATTTTAAGTGAAAAACTGTGTATTAAATAAAAGGTTAAAACATTTTACACTAAAAGCATCTAATGAGCAGAGACTAGATCAAAAGGAGGAGATCGTAATGAGTGACTCATGGCTTGAATTAGAAGGAAAGGTGGCGATTGTAACAGGCGGCGTTTCCGGGATCGGATTACATATCACAAACGAACTGATCCGAAATGGGGCAAAAGTTGTTGTAGCCGATTTAAATGGAGAAGAAGGACCGCAAGATAATGGTTCTTATTTTCTAAAATGTGACGTTACAAAAAAAGAAAGCGTTGACAAAATGGTGGCCGAAACCGTGAAATTATTCGGCTCAGTCGATATTTTAGTAAATAATGCCGGAGTCAACCTGCCAAGACTGTTAGTCGATGTCAAAGGTGAAAAACCTGAATACGAGTTGAATGAGAAAGATTTTGACTTTATGGTAGCTGTCAATCAAAAAGGTCCTTACCTTTGTGCACAGGCGTCTGCCAGAGAAATGATTAAGCAAAATAAAGGAGTTATTATCAATATTGCTTCCGAAGCCGGACAGGAAGGATCATCTGGACAAAGCTGCTATGCCGCGACAAAGGGAGCATTAATAGCTTTCACTCGTTCGTGGGCAAAAGAACTCGGCAAATACAATATCCGGGTTGTTGCGGTGGCGCCTGGCATCAACGAACCGACAGGCTTGACGTCAGATGCTTATAATGAAGCGCTTGCCTATACTCGAGGAGTCACAGTTGATCAATTGTCAACGGATTACAGCAATTCCATTCCTCTTGGGCGTCCGGGTAAACTAAAAGAAATAGCCGATTTAGTTTCTTACTTGGCTTCAGACCGTGCAAGTTATATTACTGGTACGACAGTTAATATTTCTGGAGGCAAATCCCGCGGTTAAGATCACAGCAGCCTAAAAAAATGGTCCTATAACGAAATATCACAAAATTCCAATCACTACCTTTGACTGATAGACGAAACTATGTCACTTTATTTTTACGTAAAAGGTGGTGAATATTGTTGGATTTTACAATTGATGGCCGTGTTGTTCAAATGCTAGAAACGTTTCAAAAAAAATCCTATTGTTCTTTGGATTATCTTGCCAACTCATTGGGGGTCAGCACGAGAACAATCCGCAATTATATTAAGCTACTTAACAGTGAACTGAATGGGATTGCAGCCATCAAAAACGAAAAGGGAAAAGGCTACCATTTGTTTATTGAAGATGGGCATAGGTTTGATGATTTCATTGAAACCGTTTCTAAGAAGAAAAACATGCTGGATTCATCACAAAGGCGTATCGCTTTTATCATTGATCGATTAATCAACAGCAAAGGAAGGAATACGCTGGATGAGCTCGCTTTTGACATGAATCTGGGGAGAACAACTCTTGTAAATGAAATAAAAAAAGCTGCCGTAGCGTTGGAATCTTACAATTTAGCCATTCATGGAAAACCGAACAGCGGGATGAGCCTAAAAGGAAATGAACTGGATATCCGTTTTTTTATATTAGATAACGTCTATGACTATTTATACGGGGATTACCCGCTGGATGAAGATATTAAAGAAGAAATAATGAAGATTGCCAATCACTACAATTTAGAGTCTACCACCCAAAAAAAGTTAATGCAATTTATTATTGTCATGTTGGATCGTTTTATAAAAAATCATCCTCTTACGGAATTGGATGAAAAATATAACAAACTATTAAATACACAGGACTATTCGATTGCTTCAGAAATCGTTTCCGTAATCGAACGGCATTTGCCGGTTGAAATTTCACAACCTGAAATACTGTTTATAACATTGCCGATCGCGGGAAGAAGAACGCCGACAAACATTCGAACAATTGCAGACATTACAATTTCCGACGATATTAAACGTCTCTTGGACTTAATAATCGAACAAGTAGGGTTTGATAAAAGCATTATTTTCGAAAATGAAACATTTTTCAAAGATATTCTGTATCATTTAACCTTTATGCTGAACCGCTTGATGTTTGATGTGCGTTTGAAAAATCCGCAGCTGGCTGATGTGAAGGAGAAGTATCCTGTCGCCTTTAAATTGGCCGAAATTGCCGGGCAAGTAATTGAGAAAGAGTATGGACTGAAGGTTCCTGAAGATGAGCTTGGCTACCTATCCTTGTATTTCGGAGTATTCATTGCCCAACATGATGAAATAACGAGAGCATTAAAAAAAGTTGCAGTCATTTGCGGAACCGGGCGGGGATCTGCCAAATTAGTCTCTATTCAACTGCAGCGCATATTAAATCCAAATACTCAAATTGATATTTACTCTGAAATTGAAATTTCAAAAGAGCTTTTGAATCAATACGATATGGTCTTTTCAACAGTAAAGCTTCATTTTGCAATTGATCCACCTGTCATCATAATTAACGAAATCTTTGACGAAGCGAGTGTTTCTAGGCAAATAGAAAAGATGACCTATCGGAAAAAATTTAAAATGAAAGATTTTGGCAATCACCGTTCAATTTTAAAACTTTTACTCAACAAAGATAAATTCTTCGTCTTAGATACAAATAAAGGCTACCACGAAAATGTGAATGATATGATCGACGTTTTAGTCAAGAAAGGCTATTTGGACGAAGGGTTTAAAGAGAGGCTGAGAGAAAGGGAAGAGAAAGGATCAATGGTTTTTGACCGGTATATATCCTTGCCGCATACAGTTAACTACAAGTCCAATCAGATTGAAATGGCGATCGGTGTTTTTCCTGAAAAAGCAGTGGTTGACGGGAAGGAAATCAAGCTTGTCTTTCTGTTGGGAATACCGGAAAAAGCCGATAATGATGCAAGCCTCCTGATTAAAATTTACGATGAAATCATCAAAATCGCCTCTGATCAGAAACAGGTAGAGGAATTGGCCGATGCAGCCAGCTACGAAGATTTTACAAAATGCCTCGAACAAGCAAGCAGTTCATCATCAATCTTAGGGATGTGATAGGATGCAATTGATCATCATTATGCTTTTTATAGCAGGAGCATTTATCGTGCAATTGGCATTAGGTTATTTTCAAATTAAACATTTTGCCAAAGCGTATATAGAGCTGCGAAAGATTGGAAAAGTGGCAATCGGAAAGCGCCCCGGCAGAATTCGGGCGGGCACCATTGTATTATTTGCCGTTTCCGACAGCGGGAAGATTCTGAAAGCAATGAAAATACAAGGGGTTACAGTTTTAGCGAAAGTTCGGGAATTGAAAGGCTTTACGGGCAAAAATATAAAAACGCTTGGAGAAGCCGATATGGCTCATTGCAACAAGCTATTGAAATCAGCTATTTTGGATGCGGTCAGCAATTATAAGATTATTATGAGCGGCGGGGAAATTCCCGAAAAGCCGAGTATCTTTAAACGAATCATGATGCAGGCAGAAAACATTGTTTCGGTAAAAAAATCATGAAGAGGTGAGGAACGTGGATATTATTGTTACGATTGCTGAAGGTTTTATGAATTTGTTTAAAACTGGCGCAGAAACATTTATTTCGTGGATGCAAAGCATTGTTCCGCTTGTGTTGCTATTGATGGTTTGTATGAATACATTCATTCAGCTTATTGGAGAAAAGCGGGTCAATAAACTTGCGATGGCATCTTCTAAAAACCCGTTGTTAAGATATTTAGTCTTGCCGCTTGTCGGTTCATTTATGCTAGGGAATCCAATGGCGTTGTCATTAGGACGTTTTTTGCCGGAAAGATATAAACCGAGCTATTTCGCTTCAGGTGCATATTTTTGCCATACCAGCAACGGTTTATTTCCACATATAAACCCAGGGGAATTATTTATTTGGCTCGGTATTGCCTCTGGAATTGAGAAACTAGGTTTGAGCACTGCAGAATTGGCTGTCCGTTATTTCCTTGTCGGTCTCGTGATGAACTTCTTCGCAGGCTGGATTACAGATTTTACAACAAGAATAGTAGAAAAACAGCAAAATATTAAATTGAAAACAGAAGTAACGTTACATCATCGTTAGAAAAGGAGGAGGAATGGGAAATGGCTAAATATCGGTCGATAAAAATTGTGAAGGGCAGCGGCGGTTTTGGCGGACCGCTCATCATTACACCGACGGAAAAAAGAAATAAAATTGTTTATATTACCGGAGGAGCAAAGCCTGAAATTGTAGACAAAATTGCTGAACTGACAGGTGCCGAGCCGGTCAACGGTTTTAAAACATCAGTACCGGATGAAGAGATTGCGCTTGCAATTATTGATTGCGGCGGTACATTACGCTGCGGCATCTATCCGCAAAAACGCATTCCAACTGTCAATATTATGCCAACAGGAAAAAGCGGACCGTTGGCCCAATATATTACGGAAGATATTTACGTTTCAGATGTGGGGTTGGATCAAATTCAGCCCGTTGAAGAGAGTGCTAGACAGGCGGCTCCGGCTGAAGAAAAAATCCCGGAAGAAAAACCTGAAAGAGAGTTTAAATATAGCAGTGATAAAAAGATTTCTGAAACAATGGCAGCAAGCTCCAATAAAAACTTACTAACGAAAATTGGACTTGGCGCAGGAAAAGTCATTAGCACGTTCTATCAAGCAGGACGTGAAGCAGTGCAAACAATGATTAACACGATTATTCCGTTCATGGCTTTTGTATCATTGCTGATTGGAATTATTCAAGGTTCAGGAATCGGAAACGTATTTGCCAAGATCATGTCGCCGCTGGCTGGCGATATATGGGGATTGCTCTTAATCGGGTTTATCTGTTCATTGCCATTTTTATCCCCTTTGCTTGGACCTGGAGCAGTAATCGCTCAGATTATCGGGACGCTGATTGGAGTGGAAATTGGCAAAGGGAATATCCCGCCAAACTTGGCGCTGCCAGCATTGTTTGCCATCAATACGCAAAACGCCTGTGACTTTATACCTGTAGGTTTAGGACTTGCAGAAGCAGAACCTGAAACAGTAGAGGTCGGTGTACCGTCCGTCCTTTATTCAAGATTCTTAATCGGGGTTCCAAGGGTGTTTGTCGCTTGGCTGGCAAGCTTCGGACTTTATGATTCGTAAATTTGTAATTATAACATCATGAGTTTTGCAAAAATCTGACATATGGGAGGGAAGGCACAACCGTAACAGGTTTGTGCCGACTTTATGACAATCATTTATAAGAATAAAATAAAAGGAATCGGAACAATGGCCGATCATTTTTTGAAAGAGAAAATGATTATTTTATTTGGTAATGAAGCTCCGCAGGATCTGAAAGATTTTTGTTATGTCATTGATGTCGTAAAGGCGGAAGGAGTCATTCAAGCTGGACAGAAGCTTTATATTAATAATGAAAAATTTGAAATCACGGCTGTCGGCGATGCTGTGCAAAGAAACTTAACAACATTGGGGCATATTACTTTGCGCTTTGACGGATCGACAACACCGGAACTGCCGGGCACTTTGTACTTGGAAAATAAAGATATCCCTGAAATTGGATTGAATACCGAAATAAAGATTGCGAGTGAATAAAAATTTGGATATTTTCCATTCATCTTTGGCTATTCATCCGACTTTTTTCAATAGAAGGGAAAAATGAGGCTGAATAGATTCAGTGAATGAATCATATACATAAAAGATTTTTTGCAGCTTCAATGGATAAATGGATAAACTGTGAAAGATTTAAGTGAAACAAGTAAATAAGACAGCAAACCGGGCACCCATTTTTTCGCCCGGTTTTTTTTGCTTTTTAATCCTTTCTCTTAACAGCAGTTTGCTTGCCGGCAATAATTTATGATCACTACGCCTTGACAACATTGAAAATAAGAAAAAGTCACGCAAGTTGTCCGGAATCATTTTCTATATGGAAGATTTGAGGTACAATTAAATTGGCAGAATTAGTAAGAAAAATTCCAAATCTTCTTTGGTTAGATGGGATTTGTTCACTGTCCATTCAAGCCAACTCAAAGATTATGATGATCTGCAGGCGGGAGCTTAAGATAAAGGAAAGATTGGACAAAAAGTCCAGCTGGCACTAGTGGTTGAATACTTATAAGTATGGAACGGTTGAAGGAGAACTTTTGCCTGCTTACTTTATCACTTTAACACAAGAAATGGATGAAGGAATTAGTGAGTGTATCTAATTACAACTTAATTGCGAGCGCCGGAAAATAATCAATACTTGTGAAGGCTCGAGTTATTTAGGAAATTTATATTTTCAAAAATTAATGGATTCCGCCGAGAGCTCCCAAATTTTTATAGTAAAGGAGGACTAAGGCAGCCATTCTAAAAAATCAATGCTTCAAATTGAAAAAATAGGCGGGCATTCACCTTCTTTTTGATTCAGGAAAAAAGTTTCCAAATTTGTAACTGAGAGCAATTTTTTTGCGTGATAATATTTTTATATTATAATAATTATAACTTAATAATAGATAAAGAGGTGTTTCCCATGTCTATTTATCAATTTGAAGTAGAAAAAGCAAACGGCGAAAAAGTTTCTTTAGCAGAATTTAAAGGAAAAGTGCTCTTAGTGGTGAACACCGCTAGTAAATGTCGATTTACATACCAGTTTGAAGAATTGCAAAAGCTATATAAAAAATTTCATGATCAAGGTTTTGAAATACTAGGATTTCCATGCAACCAGTTTGATCAACAGGAGCCGGGAACAAGCGATGAAGCAGCTTCTTTTTGCCAATTAAATTATGGCGTCACATTCCCGATGTTTGCAAAAATCGACGTGAACGGAAAAAACGCTCATCCATTATTCGAATATTTGAAAAATGAGGCGCCGTTCCGCGGATTTGATGAATCGAATACGGCAGAAAAGCTATTAAAAATCAAACTAACAAATGAATACCCTGAATGGCTGGTTGGCAACGATATTAAATGGAATTTTACAAAATATTTAATTGATGAAAACGGTCAAGTCGTGAATAGATATGAACCATGGGACGAACCGATTGATTTTGAGCAAGATATTCAGAAATTATTGAAAAACTAACTTCCGGTTGAATCGTTTTTTCATTCGACCGGATTTATTTTATGTATAAGAATGCTAGCAAGAAGCTGCTAGTTCTTTTGCCTGTTTCGGACCTAGATCAACATGTAAAAAAGAATTTATGAATTTTAATGTTCAAGCAGATTTCCCTTTTCCATTGAAAATAAGGAAGAGGGTTATTTATTTCTCAGTAAAGAGCTTTGGTATTTAATATGAAGCGCGTCAATTTACAGTACCTTATCGGCCGGTTGGCGATGGGGATTTTTGATGTAAAATTAGCGTGAAATCAGCGGCCGTACTACCGGATCTATATTTGTTATTGCCTTACATGTTACAAATGGAAAATAAATTGGCAGCCTCTCTTTTACAAACCTTTTTAAAAAAACATATAATATGTTTATACAGTTCTAAATTTTCCAAAGGGTATGGCAAAAATGGGGATTTGGTTAAAGTAAGCGTCTGCACTGCAAGGACTGAAACAAATCACATAACTCTTTTTTTCGCTTTGTATCAAATTTTAAAGTCGGGGGTTTTAAGCGGTTTATTTGGTTCGTCAAAACAAAGGGGGAGTAAAAATATGGAGCTTCGCAAGCAAAATTATGAAATCATCCCGATTATCGTCGATGTTCCGTCTAATTTAAGAACGATCAACTTTTTTTTAGTGAAAGCAAAAGAATCCCTTGCTTTAATAGATGCTGGTTTGGATCATGAGGCTTGTTGGAATGCATTGTTGGAAACGCTGCAAAAAAACGGGTTGGCTTTGCATGACTTAACCGAAATCATTTTAACTCACAACCATATAGATCATGTCGGATTAGTGAATCGAATCATTGCGGATCACCCCATTCAAGTTTATGCCCACAAAAATGCGATCCCGCGCTTAAAGAGAGACCGCCAATTTCTTGAGATGAGGGTGGAGTTTTTTTCTAAATTATATGAGGAAATGGGATGTCATGAAGCAGGGAGAAAGCAGGTCGATTATTTAAAAGAATCGATTGTGAAAAACAGAAAACTTGCTATCCAAGCGGAGATCATTCCAGTCGAGAGCAGCCATTTGGATTTTCAAATTGTCGAGGTGCCCGGACATGCTCCGGATCAAATTGCGCTGTATGATCCAAAGCATCGTTGGATGATTTCAGGTGATTTGCTGATTCAGCATATATCCAGCAACGCACTTGTCGAACCCGATTCTTTTGGACGGCGGATGCCGACTTTACTCCAGCATAAACATTCTTTAGAGAAAGTTTCGGATTTGCCTCTTGATCTCGTATTTCCGGGACACGGTGTATTCATTCAAGACCCGAAAGATTTAATAAATAAAAGATTAAAAGGGATTGAGAAAAAAGCGGAAAAAATTATGAATCTCATTTTAAACGGGGTAACAACCGCGAGCGGTCTAGCCCAAGCCTATTATGGAAATAAGTATTCGGAGCAGTTTTCGCTTGTGATGTCTGAAATTATAGGACATCTAGATTATTTAGAATTCAACGGAAAAATTAGAAAGGAGATGGAAAAAGGAGTTTGGCATTATTCCATTAATAAAGAATAATAGAAGGTTTTTGATTGGCTGTTGACGATGAAAATTTTTTCTTGTATTTCGCAAGCTGCAAAAGTAACAAAGTTTCATTGTTTGCAAGCATGATACTAATTATTGAGGTATGAGGAATGATGGGAAGAAAAAGGAGAAAAGATGCACCTTTAATTAAAAATATTGCAGAGCACAAGGAGTGGCAGAAAAAAGATCGTACTCGGACATCTCTTACTCTTTTGCAGAATCAGGAAAAAATCCGCCAAAACACGAAGTTTTATTATGATCCAGAAAAAGATAAAAAAGATATAGAGCATTATTACAAAAATGTCATCGGAAAAGAAATCAAGGGGCTGAACCTATTTTACCATTATCATAATCTAGTGAAAAAAACACATAAAAATCAGCTGCCGTATTTTATATGCAAAGATCATTATTTGTATACGTGGGTCGATTTGCAGCCGGATGGAACAGTGAAAAGCATCTATTCTGGCGAAAAAAGCGATCCTAGCCGAATCATACAAGAAGATTTCGAAATAATTCAAAAAAGATATGAGCAATTTCAAGCTCTTTTAGAAATAGTCAGCAAAAAGGACATTTCTTTATTGAAAAAGATGAAAAGCATTGACTTGCGTTTAAAATATAATACAGAACATATTGTTCCGCAGTCTTGGTTTCATGCACGGGAACCGATGAAAAGCGATTTGCATCATTTATTTGTTTGTCATCCGGAGTGCAATGTCAAACGATCCAATTATCCTTTTCATGATTTTTCTTTTTATCAGCCGGAATCGCCAAAAGAAAAAATCCGCAATCGCTGCGGAGTTGTTAAAGACGGCCGATTCGAACCGGAACATGGCAAAGGTACTGTTGCGAGAGCAATGATGTATTTTTTATTGCGATACCCGAATGAAATAAAAAAAAGCAGCCTTAAACAAATTAATCTTTCTTTACTGATTCACTGGCATGAATCGTTTCCCGTTTCCATCTATGAAAAGCATCGGAACCAATCGATTTATTATATACAGGGAAACCGCAATCCTTTTATAGACTTTCAAGAGTTAGCGTATAAAATAAAGTTTCCGTTTCATATTGGATCATGTGGCGTCAAGGAATCGTGAAATCATAGACTATAGGAGCATACTTAGAGCACCTCGTTTTGCAAAATAATCACAAGAAGAGCCGTTCTTTCGAAATACCGATTGTAAAGCTCCTGATTTTTCCTGCTTAACTCTGAGCTAAAATTTCAAGATGCTCTTTCCATACAAGATGACGGTCAATGGCAGCTTGCGGTCAGAAGCATTTCGGATTTTGTTTGTCTCTGTTTATTTGCAACCTGCTGATCCGTAATGGTTGCTGGTCGGCGATTTATAATGAAGAACAGACGAATGTTCGTTCGTTTGAAAAATTGGCTATATTTCTGTCATTCAGAACTCCCTAGTTTCGAGAAAAACAAGGGAGTTTTTGTTGCATATGCTTATAATGATTGACTTTTTCCCTTAGGCAACGCTTCACTATCTGCTTGCTCTTGTTTGTTCGTAACTAAAGTACGATCATTGATATTATATTTGAAATACGTTACTTTTGATTTTGTCACATCATAAGTGTGAACACCAGAATTCGGACCGAAAGAACAAAGACACATGGTTAATTCCCCCTTGTAAATGCATGAACGGCTTCGCGCTGAATTTCTGATAATCTTCTGCTGAGCTCATCTGATTCACTGCTTCGAAGATTTTGTTCTAATTGCTTTAACAAGTTCATTATTTGATCAACAGATTGTTGATCATGACCACTTCCATTCTTCGGATTACTAATGTTATTGGCATTGTTCATATCTCGGAGCACTTTATAAGGCTCGCGGTTTAACAGAAGACTAGTCACATCAGGTCGTGAATAATGTCCGATGGCATCGTGCCAATGTGCCATATCAGCAATTAATTTCATATCAACTTCAGCGTACAAAATACCTTCCTTTCCTTTTAAAGGACCGGATAATATGGAACCACCGGGTGCGATAATCGCCGTCCAGCCCCCTCCAGGCTTTATCCACTCTTTTTGATATTCAGTCTGTGTTAACTTTTCCACATTGTCCTTGTCGACTGTACTTTGACAATTGATAACAAAACATCCGCCTACTTGAGCATGATAACGCGCAGATAGTTCAGTAGACATATCAAATAATGTATCCCAACCCGTTATACTTGAAAATCCTACCCATACGGCACAATGCAGCTGGGAGCGTTGTGCGATAAGGGAATGACGTACCAAATCCATAGTATGCTCCCAGCAGACCAGCCCGCTCATTCGTCCCAGCTCTGTGTCATAAACATTTAGATAACTTCCATCTCCCATGCCCCAATGAACACGCTCAACATGAGTCGGCATCAATTTCCTGTGTTTGCCAAAAATTTTCCCTTTATTATCAATAAATAAAATTGTGTTATAGCATGTTTTGCCATCTCGCTCTGAAATACCAATAACGACATGTATATTATGTTTTCGTGCAGCTTCACATAAAGCATCAGTTGTTTTACTAGGTACTTCTACAGAATTGAGAAACCATTCCTTAAATAGTTCATGATACCACATTGGTGTTCCTAACCAGATGTGATACGGATAGCCAGGAATATAAGACTCAGGCAATACAACTAATTGAGCCCCTTGTTTCGCGGATTCTTCAATTAACGAAATAGCTTTTTCCAAGCATTTTTCCCTGTCATATAAAATCGAAGAGGCTTGTACGGCAGCAACCGTGAATTTCTCATTTGAAAAATCGCTCATCAGCTAATCCCACCCCATAGAATTTTTAATTATAAGAATAATTAGAATATACAGTAAATTTCATTTGAGTTCAATAAAAAAATGACGTTTTTTATACGAATGAATAATAAGAATTTGTATTATGATTTCATACATCTTTCCTTAATTTATGATAAAATATGGATTTTTTATAATTATATTTTAAAATTTAGATAAAATTTTAAATATTTTTCATTATGTTTCTTTTATGAAATTATAAATAACATTATGTAATTGTGTTAGTATATTAGCTGATTCCTAACAAGACGGTTAAGAAGAGCTCGTACATCCAAGGACATTCGATTTTACAGTAAGTGTCAAACGAATCCCGTCTTATCTTTTCCGGATGGACAGTTTTTTCGTCGCTGTTGATTACAAGCGACTGGGTAAGATCTTTGACCTTGTACTTCTTTATATTCTAAATCCTTGTTGGGAAGTCTATAGATAAATTAAATAAGTAATTGGATTTAAATCCATTTACTTGATGCAGCATCCATTTCGGACTGCCTTAATGCCTGAAAATGAGACTTATCAGAAGGAGGATGTCATTCGTTCAGAAGGTGTCCTTAATATTTGATAATAACGAGAACAGATCAGTTCATCCCAAAATTGTAAAGCGAAAATTCAAAAAAAGGAATGAAAGCGTAATCAATTTTAGGAAAAGTGGCCTAAAATTGTGCTTAGAAAGGAGGTACAAATGCTACTAGACATTCGAAGCAATTGTCTTTTGAAAGAAGTAATCAAAAATCCAAACATTAGTAGCAATGAACTTGCTCAAAAATTCAACTTGAGCAAGAGACAGATCAATTATAGTTTTTCCAAGATCAATGATTGGCTTTATGAACAAAATTTCCCTCAGATTGAAAGGACAAATCACGGCTATTTTGTTGTAGATCCGAGTTTACTAAAAGTATTGAGTGAAAAGGAAAATACTCAATCAGTCGATTTTTATGATTTATCGAAACTGCAGCGCGTCCATTTCATTATATTGATGATTTTAACGAGAATGGATGCCTTATCGTTGGCTCATTTCACATCTGAACTAAAAGTGAGCAAGAATACCGTTATTGACGATTTGAAAAAAGTAAAGGATATTGTCGAACAACACGGCCTTGAATACAAGTATTCAAGAAAATATGGATACGTCATTGAGGGAGACGAATTTCAATGCCGGAAACTGTTAATCTCTATCACGAACAGCATCTGGACAGCAGATCAAGGAAAAGAAAAGATCATTCAGATTTCGCAATTATCTGTAGATGAGTTAGAGGAATTTAAAAATCGCCTCGAAAAAGTGGAGGCATCGTTAAATCTGAAATTTACAGACGAAAAACTTGAGTTAATGCCTTATATTTTAATTTTTATTTTAAGAAGAATACGGAAAGGCCATCATATCGGTTCTTTTAACCTTAATTATAATGAGATTTCCGGCACAAAAGAATACTTGGCAACGGAAGAACTTTTGCATGATTTTCCAAATGTTTCAGAGGAAGAACGGCTCTTTATTACTCTGAATTTGCTGACAACGAATGTTTATTGGTCTAAAGAGGAGATTGATAAAGAAATTCCTGAATTAAAAAGCGCGCTAAGTCAAGTGATCGACAACTTTGAAAAAAATACGTTCATTTTTTTGAAGGATAAAGAGCAGCTTCTTCAAAAGCTCGTCCTTCATATGAAGCCCGCCTATTTTCGAATTAAATACAATTTAACTGATACAAATGATGTTCTTGATGATATCAATAAAAATTTCAAGGAATTGCATCATCTTGTTAAAAAATCGGTTAAACCGCTGGAAGATTTAATCGGTTCAGCTATTCCGGAAAGTGAGATTGCTTATTTAACAATTTTAATCGGCGGGTGGCTTTCCAGGCAGGGCGACAATATTAGCCAAAGAATGAAAGCCATAGTTGTCTGCCCAAAAGGAATATCAGTTTCCAGATTGATGTATGGGACGCTAAGAGAACTGTTTCCTGAATTTATTTTTCTTGATTCATTGTCTGTGCGCGAATTCCAACAATATGAAATGGATTATGACATTGTCTTTTCTCCAGTTTATTTGAAAACAAATAAAAAGTTCTTCCTTGTAGATCATTTTATTGGTGCTGAAGAAAAAAGACGATTGCGAAAAGAAGTGATGTCTGACTTATATGGGTTTGTACCTGAAGTAATAAATGTTGAAGAATTAATGGGAATTATTGAAAAGCATGCTGTCATTAAAAATAAAAAAGAGCTTTACAATGCGATTCAAAGCTATATTCACCAAGGCTCTAACAACAAGTTAGAAAATCATTCTATTAAAAATCCGAATTTATGCGATTTAATTACTCCTTCAACGATAATATTCCGCCATTCGGTTCGTAGTTGGGAAGAAGCGATTAAACTGGCGGCCCAGCCTTTGCTGAAGGATAAAAGCATTAAAGAACAATATGTTGAAGCAATGATCAAACATTGCCAATCAGATCCTTATTTTGTCATCAGTGAACATGTAGCTATTCCACATGCTTCACCTGATGAAGGAGTAAATCGTTTATCGATGAGCTTATTGAAATTGCGAAAAGGAGTAGCCTTTGAAAACTATCAGTCCATTAAGTTAATCATTGTGATTGCAGCTTTAGATAAAGATCAACATTTAAAAGCATTCATGCAATTAATGAATTTAGTGAGAAATGAACAGGATTTGAATAAAGTATTGAACGCACAAAGCATGAAAGACTTACATGAAGTTCTGAAATTATATGCACAAGAATAAAAGCTCTTTTATTAATGGAGTAGGTGATATACCAGTGATTGATTTGCATTTTGATGAATCTTTGATTTTTTGCGACTTAAAAGCGAAGGATCAGGAAGAAGTTTTGAAAGTAATGGGAAACCATCTTTACGAAAAAAACTTTGTAAAAGAGAGTTTTATAGATGCAATTATTGAGAGGGAAAAAACCTTTCCGACCGGTCTCCCAACTTCCAGTAATATATCTGTCGCCATTCCCCATACGGATTCCGTTCATGTCAATAAAAAGGCGATCAGCTTGGCGATACTAAAAGACGCTGTTGAGTTTGGAATCATGGGGGAGCAGGAGGCAAAAACTCCGGTAAAAATTGTGTTTTTATTAGCGATCGACAAGCAAAATTCTCATTTGAAAATTTTGCAAAAACTGATAAGCATCTTTCAAAACGAGGATGTCATCAAGTTTTTAACAACAGAAAAAAATAAAACATTAATCAAAACAAAAATTATAGAATGTTTAGATTTAAAGGAGATGAATTGAAATGAAGAAAAAACAAGTATTAGTCGCATGTGGTGCTGGAATTGCTACTTCAACTATTGTTAATGATGCGGTGCAACAGCTTTGCAAAGAACATAACATTGAATGTGAAATTATTCAAATAAAAATTACAGAAGTTGGTTCTTATGTGGACACGGCTGACTTATTAATTAGTACAACAATTGTACAGCAGGAGTACCCGTTCCCGGTTATTAATGCACGCGCTTTCTTAACAGGCATTGGACTGGATGAAGTGAAAAAAGAAATTTTGGAAGCGCTGAAAAATTAAACAAACGTTTGATTATTTTGGTAGGGGTTTAAGGAGGGGAAAAATATGCAAGGTTTTGTTGATGCGATACGAGCATTTTTAGATTTAGGTGCAACAGTTATTTTGCCCGTGGCGATTTTTATACTAGGGTTAATTTTCGGACAAAAACCCGGAAAAGCCTTTCGGGCCGGTTTGACGATTGGTGTTGCATTCGTAGGGATTTTCTTAGTAGTTGATCTTTTAGTCAATAATCTAGGGCCGGCAGCTCAAGGAATGGTTGATCGATTTGGAATCGAACTGAATGTTATTGATGTAGGTTGGCCGGCTGCTGCATCGATTTCTTGGGCCTCCCCAATTGCAGCCTTTATCATTCCTCTCGGATTGTTAGTAAATGTTTTGATGCTTGTGACAAAAACGACAAAAACAATGAATGTAGATATTTGGAATTTTTGGCATTACACTTTTACCGGTGCAATTGTATATACGTTATCAGGCAGTATTATTCAAGGCTTAATTGCCGCGGTATTATTCCAAATTGCTTGCTTGAAAATTGCAGATTGGACAGCTCCGATGCTTGATAAATATTTCGGGCTTCCGGGAATTTCTGTTGCAACGGGAAGCACGGTTTCATACGCAGTTCTTGGTATCCCATTGATCCAATTGATTCAAAAAATACCAGGTCTTAAAAATTTAAATGCTGATCCGGAAACGATTCAAAAAAGATTTGGGATCTTTGGTGAACCGATCTTTATGGGGCTAATTTTAGGTGTCGCATTAGGATTATTGGCTGGATATTCTGTCGGAGATACGATCGAAATCGGGATGTCTATGGCAGCAGTTATGGTGTTAATGCCGAGAATGGTGAAAATTTTAATGGAAGGTTTAATGCCGATTTCTGAATCAGCTAGAGAACTGCTTCAAAAGAAATTCGGCGCACAAAATATTTATATCGGGCTAGATGCTGCCGTTGCAATTGGTCACCCGTCCGTAATTTCAACAGCTCTTATTTTAGTACCGATCACAGTAGCAATCGCCATTATTTTACCTGGAAATAACGTTCTTCCGTTTGGGGACTTAGCTACCATTCCTTTCATTGTTGCATTTATTGTCGGTGCTGCAAGAGGAAACATTGTTCATTCGGTAATCGTTGGTACGTTGTTAATCGCCCTGTCACTGTACATGGCGACAGATTTGGCGGCGCTCCATACTGAGATGGCTGTAGAATCTAAATTTAACATGCCTGAAGGAGCGAGCAAAATCTCTAGTATCGACCAAGGTGGAAATCTGATCAATTACGTCATCTATAGAATTTTTGCGCTATTCAATTAATAGTCTCCAATATTGCAGCTTGCTGGAGGGATAAAGAAATGAAAGCTTTAGTAAAAAAAGAACTAGGATTTGGGAACTTGGAAATAGTAGATGTGGAAGAACCGAAAGTCGGACCGGATCAAGTCAAAATTTTAGTGAAATACAGCGGAATATGCGGTACGGACATTCATACGTATGAAGGACATTACAAAGTGAAAGCCCCCGTTACGTTAGGCCATGAATTTTCCGGTGTAGTAGCAGAAGTCGGGGAGAATGTAACTGAATTTCAGGTAGGAGATCGGGTAACCTCTGAAACTACTTATTATATATGCGGAACATGTAAATACTGTCAGTCCGGTGATTACAATTTATGCAGCAACAGAAAAGGGCTGGGCACGCAGCAAGATGGAAGCTTTGCAACCTATTTGATTGCACGTAAAGAAAGTGTTCATAAGCTTCCTGAAAATGTAGATTTTCTATCTGCAGCGATGACGGAGCCGCTTGCATGTGCACATCATGCAGTTAAGAAAGCTACGATTCATCAAGGTGATGTCGTTTTAGTACTCGGCCCCGGTCCGATTGGTTTATTAGTCGCTCAAGTCGTAAAAGATTTAGGAGCTAAAGTTATCATAACCGGATTAAGCAATGACAAGCTGCGGCTGGAAAAGGCAAAAGAGCTTGGACTGGATTATGCCGTAAACATTCAAGAAGAAGACGTCAAACAATTAGTCAATGAATTGACGGATGGCTACGGTGTAGACGCAGTATTTGAATGTACCGGTGCTGTACCTGCTTTGAACATGGGGCTCGATTTATTGAAAAAGAAAGGCCAATTTGTACAGGTTGGCATTTATGCAAAATCTGAAATCCCTATTGATATGGAAAAAATTATTCAAAAAGAAATTGTATTTACCGGATCTCGCAGTCAAAAACCAAGCGATTGGGAGCCGTCTTTAGCCTTGATGAATGAAAATAGAGTAAATACTAAAACACTTGTAACACATCAATTCAACATTTCTGAATGGGATAAAGCATACGAAGCAATTAAAAGCGGCGATGCAATTAAAGTTATTTTAACTCCTGTTCATGAATAATCAGTTGTTCCCCACCGCATAGCAGGTGGGGATATGTCTCATGTAAGTCTTGGCAAAGGGGAAGAAGTAAAGTATTGACAAACATGTCAATAAGAAGGTGAAAAAATGATTGAGAGCATCATAGATTTTATTCTTGGACCGTATGGGAGAATGGTCAGCGATTTTTATATTGAACATCAATTTATCATAAATTCAATCGTGTTGGCAGTTGCATTTTACAAGCTTTTCAAAAATAAATCTAAAGGTGTTCGTTCGGAGCAAGATATGAAGGTTCATAACGAAAATTAAACCATGCGGGAAAGGGAATAGGAAATGAAAGCACTAAAACTTTACGGAAAACGAGATCTGCGGTTCGAGGATGCTAGTGAACCAAGGATAGAAAATGAGAACGACGTGATCATTAAAGTAAAAGCAACAGGCATATGCGGTTCAGACATTTCAAGATATGCAAAACTGGGACCTTACGTACAAGGGATGATTTGGGGACATGAATTTTCCGGTGAAGTGGTAGAAGTTGGTCCTTCTGTCTCTCATGTAAAAGCAGGAGACAGGGTTGTCGGCTGTCCTGCTTTATATTGCGGTAAATGTGAAAGCTGCAAAAAAGGGATTTTGTCCCAATGTGAAAGCTTGCATGTTATTGGAGCCTTACAGCCGGGATCCTTTGCCGAATATGTGAAATTGCCTAGTGAAAATGTGCTTTTAATACCGGACGAGATAAGCTATGACTCCGCTGCTTTGATTGAGCCGTCATCCGTTGTCGTACACGGGCTTTACCGGACATCGTTGCAGCCGGGTGACAGCGTTGCTGTCATGGGATGCGGAACTATCGGGCTTCTCGCAGTCCAATGGGCAAAAATTTTTGGAGCAAGTGAAATCTTTGCGATTGATATCGATGATCAGAAATTAAATATTGCCAAAGAAATGGGAGCGGATTTTACGATTAATCCTCTTGAAAAATCGGCATATGATCAAATCATGGAGCTGACGAATGGAAAAGGAGTAGACATTGCTGTAGAATCAGCGGGATCCCCTGTAACTTCCGCCCAAGTTTTTTCATTAGCGAAAAAGAGAGGGCAGGTTGTATTTATGGGAATTCCATACGGAGACGTCCTAGTCGAAAGATTTTACTTTGAAAAAATCGTCCGAAACGAATTAACCGTATTAGGATCTTGGAATGCCATATCGTCTCCGTTTCCGGGAAAAGAATGGAAAACGACCATCGATTGTATGAGAACCGGAAAAATAAACGCTGAGGCGCTGATCACACATCGCATCACGTTAGAGGAAGGACCGAAAATGTTTGAAAAAATTTTAGAAAAAAAAGAGTTCATCGGCAAAGTATTGTTTTATCCGGAAATTAGGCTTTAATTTTCAGCCGCTGTTTGAGCTATGCGGAAAGCTTATTCTTGCCATTTGAACTATTGTTACCTGCTTGGAGCTTCATTTGCAAAATATACAAATGAATAAAAACAGCTGAACAAAGTCTAGCCTTCCTTATTTGGGAGGCATTCAGACTGTCGGCGAATGCTTTCATCCAGCGTCACTGGCCTCGTCCGCTCATGAACTTTTTTGGTTCGATTCGCATCTTCCCTAAAGATCAGTTCCTTGTCTGCCAAGCGTTTTTAAGACAGACTAAGGTGGAAAAAATCGAAATGAATAGACGCTTAGATGGTAGGGCTGTCCAAAAAGTCAGGGTTAACTGACTTTTTGGAGCCATTCATTTGGTACAGTCAAAATATTCCGTTGGAGAGGTGCCCAAGTTAACTGACTTTTTGGCGCCACTTCATTTTAGGGATTTATCGGACAAACCATTTTTTCCTATCTTGTTTAATCCTTCAGAAGTCTTATGAAGGATTTTTCTGATGTTCTCTTTCTGAATTACGTTCTTCAAAAGTTTTATGATGGACATTCAGCACATACAATTGCTTCTTGTTGGACTTCATTGCCTCTATGAAGGACATTTACAAATTTTATTCGATTATTTTTGTCCTTCACAGTAGTATTCCTCCCCAATCCTTCATTTTAGGAACCCATCGGACTGTCATTTTTATATAGAGAATTTTGTTTGAATTTGCTCTGTACACTCCTTGATAACCATCCCTGTCATTATGCAGTATGTCAATCTTTCGTTTGTTTTGTCACCATAAAAATAATGGCTCATCTTTCAATACATAAGTGCTGCGTTTTGCCTTGCCAATCCATTCAAGAGGTGTTTGTGGATTTTTGGACAGCTGGATTTCATGCTTTAACTCTTACCTTTGATTGAAAATTGCCATATCAACCTTGATTTTTATTCTGAATATTTATATTAGCGATGCGGCATGAATGAGATGTTCTTTGGATAGATAATTCAAACGTTGATCATGGATTGTTTAACATTCGATCACAATTGGTAACAGGAATTGAAAAGGGGACATTGAAGAAAAATAACATGGCAATTCAAAAAACTTCCTAGATTTTTTTAAAACAGGAGGCATTGGTTGTGAAAGTTTTTCGTTTTCCAGAAAATCCACTGATTGCTCCGGACGATGTAAAACCTTTTCACCGTGGACATGAAGTAATAGGAGTTTTTAATGCTGGTGTTGCCCAGTTGAACGGCGAAGTGCTTTTATTGCTGCGCGTTGCTGAACGTCCTGTCTGTACTGATCCAAATGTCGTGAAAATTTCTTATATCGATTTTTCTTCAGGAAAAGGAAAGCTGAAAGAGATGGAATTGCAAAAAAATGACAAAAGATATGATTTTTCTGACCCAAGAATGATTTTTTACAGTGATTCCATGCATAGAGCTGCCTATGTCACATCTTTATCTTATTTTCGACTTGCCCGCAGCAAAGACGGACGGAATTTCACCATTGATGATAAACCTTTCATGTATCCGGAAACTGAACGTGAAGCATGGGGAATTGAAGACCCAAGAATTACTAAGATTGGTGCATCTTTTTACATTCAGTACAGCGCAGTGTCGCCTGAAGGCATTGGAGTGGGGCTTGCCTCAACAACTGATTTTAAAACATGCAGGCGGCTAGGGTTAATTTTTCATCCTGAAAACAAAGATGTGGCCATTTTTCCTGAAAAAATTAATGGCAAGTACTATGCGCTGCATCGACCTGTACCGAAAGGAATCGGCAGACCGGAAATATGGATTGCTGAATCGGACAATCTTTTATATTGGGGAAATCATCGGCATTTGCTTAGTCTTAGCGAAAAAGGATGGGACAGCTGCCGCATTGGCGGGGGAGCAGTTCCGTTTAAAACCGATAGAGGCTGGTTGGCTATTTATCATGGCGCTGATCAAAACGACTGCTATTCTTTAGGTGCTTTGCTTCTAGACTTGAATGATCCTGGGAAAATGTTAGCTAAGACGGAGGAACCCATTTTAAAGCCTGAAGCGGATTATGAAATGAACGGATTCTTCGGTCAAGTTGTATTTACATGCGGAGCTTTGACGGAAAATGGTACAGTTCGGATTTATTATGGTGCATCGGATCAATCGGTTGCAGGTGCGGAAATTTCTCTTGAAGAAATAATGGAAAAACTTTGAAAATGTTTTATTTGAAATAGGGCAGGGCATATAAATAATTTGCTGATCTTTGTAAATGATATAATTGACGAAATACTTTTGTTATGTAAAATAATTAAAAGAATTCTTTTGAAAAGGTAAATAATATGATGAATCCATTTGTAAAATATTTTTCCCCCGTTACACATCATTGTCAAGCATCATTGGAATTGAATATGATAAAACATCAGAAAATCTTTGCTAGAAACAGAAATGCAAAAGTGTGGAGGGAGCTTTTGTGCGGTTGGAGAAAACGGGCATTAAGTCAAGCGCTAAGCTGCTAAAAGAATTTGAAAATGCTCCTCAGCCGATCAATCCACAAAAGTTAATTTTCAAAGGTGTAGGAAATAGGGACGTATATAATATCTCGGCGCCGTTTTTAGATGATGGGGAACTTGTCATAGCTGGTAGAGTAGAGCCTCGAAACAGCGAGCATTCAGAAGTATATTTCTTTGTAAATCGGGATGGAAAGTGGATTCCGAAAGAAGGAGCGCCGAAATTTCAGCTGCAGGATCCGTTCGTGACGAGAATTGGCGGAGATTTAGTTTTTGGCGGAGTTGAAATTTTTCCGCATCCCACTTTTAAAAGCTCACTTTGGTGGAGAACGCTTTTTTATAAAGGGAAAAATATTGCAGATTTAGAAAAATTCGCTAAAGGTCCTGAAGGCATGAAGGATATCAGAGTGATTGAATTAAAAGACGGATCAATTGGAGTGTTGACAAGGCCTCAAGGCGAGAAAGGCGGTCTCGGCAAAATTGGGTTTATCCGAATACCGACTCTTGATGATCTTAATCCCGAAAATCTCGAAAAAGCCACGCTTTTAGAGGGCCAATTTACGGATGAAGAATGGGGAGGAGCAAACGAACTGCATTTGCTTTCTAACGGTCTGATTGGTGTGCTCGGACATATAGCAAGCAAAGATGAACAAGGGAACCGCCATTATTATCCGATGGTGTTTGTATTAGATCCTGATACAATGAAATTTTCTGATATGGAACTCATTGCAACGAGATCCCATTTTTTGAAAGGCGCTGCCAAGCGGCCTGACCTTGTCAATGTAGTTTTCAGCGGCGGTTTAATCAGAAAAGGGGATGGAACAGCTGATCTATATGTAGGCACCAGCGATGCAGAAGCGCAAAAAATTACCATTGCTGATCCGTTTGTGAAGTATGAAAAATAAGGAAGATTGCAAAATAAAAGGTTCATTATCAAAAGGCGGGGGTGACAAATTTCCTTCCCGTTTCTAGGCGGATACGAAAGAAAAGATGTGCGTTGTTTCGGTATCCATCCCCCCTTTTTGATGAGTTTTATTTTATTTTTTCCAAAAGCAAATGGGACAAAGAATGCATGGAGGTGCTGCTTGGGTTGGAAAAACAGCAGGCACTTCATCAGAAGGCATAGAAACCATAAAAAAGATGGTAATGGCAGCATAGATTTGATAAATTAGTTTGTCTAGTCAACAATTACGATACCAGAGTTTTCGCTTTTTTATACCTATTAATGGAAAAATTATTCATTTTTATATTAACAACCCCAAGTATGGTGAGAAATAAAGCCCAGATTATCCACATGGAATGGAATAATCTGGGCTTTGTAATTTTCTTAAGCCTTTATTTGTACTTTATCATTCAGCTCTCTATTCGCTCCATCTTTTACAGACCAAATAGCTATGAAGCTGATCAATGCAGCGAAAATAATATAAATGGCAACAGGAATGTAGGAATTGTTAAATTCCACTAATAAAGCGGTTGCAATTAACGGTGCGGTCCCTCCGGCAACTGCAGCCCCAAGCTGATAGCCTAGAGATATTCCCGTATATCGAACTTTGGCCGAAAAAATTTCTGAAATCATTGTGCCGAGAACTGCATTCACAGATCCCCAAATAACGCCTAGGCCGATCACCGTTGCTAAAATTAATAAAAACACCGAATTTTGTTGAAGCATCCAAAAATATGGGAACGCATATAAAATAGTGAGTATAATTCCGCTAATATAAATCGTTTTTCGTCCGATTCGATCTGATAAGCTTCCGACGAGCGGAATGACGATTGTAGCTACGATAGAGCCTATCAGTACAGCATTTAATGCATCTGTATTATCAAAATTCAAAGTTGAAGTGGCATACGATACAATAAACGTACCAAATATATAAAACGGTGCAGTTTCCACGACTTTTGCACCCATCGCAATTAAAACCTCTTTCCAATGGTAGCGAAGAGTGTCTACCAATGGAATTTTAGCAACCTCTCCTTCTTGTTGAGCTTTTTTAAAGGCAGGCGTCTCATCAATTCCTTTTCTAATCCACAGCCCGAAAATTACAAGCAATGCACTTAACAGAAATGGAACACGCCAGCCCCATGACATAAATTGATCATGCGGCAAAAGTGACATAATTGAAAGGGCAAGGGTGCCTAAAATCAATCCTAAAGAAATTCCCATTTGAGGTACACTTCCAAAAAAACCTCTATTATTTTTTGAAGCATATTCAACAGCTAGTAAAACAGAGCCTCCCCATTCTCCGCCAAGAGCTAAACCTTGTATGAAACGCAACAGAGTCAAAAAGATAGGAGCCCAAATTCCGATCACTTGATACGTAGGCATTACCCCCATGCCAAATGTGGCAATTCCCATTAAGCTAAGGGTTAAAACCAATGTTTTCTTTCTTCCTAACCTGTCGCCAATATGGCTGAAAATAATTCCGCCAACAGGTCTGAGGAAAAACGCTAAAGCAAAAGAAGTATAGGCAATTAATAATCCGACTGTAGGGTCTTCATTAACAAAAAACAATTGGTTAAAAACTAATGATGCAACTGTTCCATAAAGAAAGTAGTCAAACCATTCAATCGCACTTCCTACTAAACTGGCAATCAATATTTTCCATTTACCCTTGACCATGGCTTTCTCCCCTTCTTCAAATTTTTCGTTATAAAATCGAATTGTTTAAACGCTTTCATTTTCACGAAGCTTTCAGTTCATTTAGAGCTTTGTCCGCCTCCTTTCATTTTATTAAATTTTCTGACAACAGATAAACAGGTCATCTGATGACCGGAAAATAGAAATATCTTTTTTTATATTAACATAAATGACATTTTTGTAAAAAGTATCTTTTTAAAAAAATTCCATTTCACGAATTATTTAACTAAATACGTAAAAAAAAGCAGATCATCCAACGTCCGATCTGCAAATAAAAACTAGCATCCATGACTGCTGAATGCTTTAAGAAAACGATTTGATTATTTCAGCACAATCATCAGCAGCGAATGAAATATAACAGAAAAAGCAGCCCATTGAAAAAGAGTGTGAGCCTCCTCAGCCTGGAGCTAAAGGCTGACCTTAGAACGGCTTGAATGAATCATTATTTATCTAGGTTTCAGCAAGCAGCAGTTTAAGGACTCACATTTTATGTTTTCAAAGAAAAAAAGCGCCTCCGTGGAGAACGCTTTTTTCTTGTGCGCCCGGCATGGGTGTAATCTATAGGGTGAAAGTCCCGAGCTGCGAAGGCAGAAGTAGCAGTTAGCTTAACGCAAGGGTGTCCGTGGTGACGCGGAATCTGAAGGAAGCGAGCGGCAAACTTCCGGTCTGAGGAACACGAACTTCATATGAGGCTAGGTATCACTGGGTGAGTTTGCAAGACAAAACAAAGCCCTTTCTGCCGAAGGTGATACAGAGTAAATGAAGCAGATGGATGGAAGGAAAGATTACACTCTTACCCGGGGAGGTCTGGCTGGCACGCCAAGTAACCTTGGTAACCTATCTAGTGATAGATAGCTGAACAGTCAGAAGTCAGCAGAGGTCATAGTATTAGTTGGTCTAGAACAACTAAGAAGGACCGAACAATTAAGAGAGAATAGCCCTTGGCATTCAGTGAGTCATGATGAACACAGAAAACGTAGTACCTCACTTGAGGGAGGAAGCGGTGAATCCCGTGGGAGATCTCTTGGAGGGTGGAGTGACCACTGGCATAAAGAGAACAGCTATTCACGGAAGTTATAAAGACTTGCGTCAATTATCTTAATTGAACCGCCGTATACGGAACCGTACGTACGGTGGTGTGAGAGGACGGGAGTTAATCGCTCCCTCCTACTCGATTGAAAAGATTTTTTGGAAAGGAGTGTTTCCGATGGTCAATGTTTGAAATTAGCAATTCACTTTCGCATCACTTCTTGATTTATTAAATTGGGCGGACATAATCCTTTCAGCCCCTTTATTAAATTTTCCGTCGCCAGTTTTGCCATTGCATACCGCGTTTCATAAGTTGCTGAGCCGATATGCGGTAATGTGACGACATTATTCATTTTTAACAGAGGGTGATCTTTCGGGACAGGTTCTTGTTCAAATACATCAAGCCCGGCACCTAAAATGAGTTTGTTTTGGAGCGCGTAAATAAGGTCTTTTTCGTTGACGGTCTGGCCCCTTGAACCGTTGATGAAAATGGCGCTTCGTTTCATCAATTGAAATTGTTTTAGCCCGATTAAATGCTTTGTTTCTGATGTTAACGGCGTCATAAGGCAGACAAAGTCTGATTGTTTTAGTAAGTCCTCAAGCTCGCAATAGGTGGCATGAAATTGTTCCTCTGCCTTTTGATTGCGGGATCGGTTATGATATAAAATGTTCATGCCAAAACCGAAATGTGCTCGTTTGGCAATGGCGGTGCCGATTTTCCCCATGCCGATAATCCCAAGTGTTTTATGGTGAACGTCAACACCAAATAAATTTTCTCCAATCGGGGCTTCCCATTTGCCTTCTTTTACGTAACGATCTAACTCCGCCATTCTTCTAGCTGTTATAAGGAGCAGCCCAAAAATTGCATCAGCCGTTGTTTCATTTAAAACATCAGGTGTATTGGTTGCCATAATGTTTCGTTTCGTTAATTCCTGAATGTCTAAATTGTCATATCCAACCGAAACATTGCTGACAATTCGCAATTTTGGAGCTTGCTTTAAAAAATGCTGATCGATTCGCATTCCTGCGCCAATAATCCCTTCAGCGTCATGTAAGTCATGCAGAAATATAGAATAGTCTTCACTGTCGGGGTAATATTTGATCTCACATACTTGTTTCAAGCTGTTTAAAATATCTTCAGGCAATTTTTTATATACTATCACCTTTGGTTTCATGTTTTTATCCTCCAAACATATATTTTACATCAAGGCGGAATCTATTATGGAAGAAATTGTGCTGCACGTATTCTAAAGGTGTCTTTTATGTGAGAAAAATGGAAGTAAGCGATTGACCGATCTAAAGTTGAGCATGGAGATTTTCCCAATTTATCTAGTAAAACAAAGAAGGTTATCAAGGCTGCTTGTCCACAAAACCTCTGTTGATTTTGCAATTTACCTCTTAACGGCGCGTTAATAATACAGGCTGCGAGCTTTCCCGCTTTTGGATCAGTTTCATAACATCTAATACAAGTTTGTCGGAGCACAGTTATAAATGGGCGCAGCGATTCAAACGTCTTGGACGAGTTTGTCTGTTTGCTGAAAGGATGATTTTCTCACTAGGTAGTGTCCCTGTCAGCTGAAAACAACTTAAAACCTAAAAGCGCTCTTCTCCGTAATCAGGACTTCTGGACATTTAGCATTATTTCATGCGTTTTTTTCAATACGTTTTCGGCAATTTCATGACCTTCAATTTTTCCTCTGTGTGCTGATTGAGAAGCAGCAATTTGTCATTCATAGATTGAAAGATACTATTTTTCAAAAATCGGTTCTTTCTACTAAATTATGTTAGTTCATTCGGAGGATGCATTTATGATCCACCCATATTATAATCAATCTGGATAATGATGGGATAGGAGGAATATTCATAATGAAAAAGAACTTCATAATAGGTGCAATAGCTGTTGTCTTAATACTTTTTGGTTTTGCTAGTTTTGGAGCAGCTCCGAAAAAAGCAGCAGGTCTTTCTCTTTTTCAATACAAAAGCGGCTATTTTACCAATTATGTCGAAACGCCAAGCTATCAAGAAAAGTGGACGAGCAGCACAAAAAATGTCTCCATCTCATACGGAAGCATTGAAGCTTCAAGTGCAGCAAAAGGAACATTTAAGCTGTATATACAAATTAAACAAAATAATAAAGGAAGCTGGAAAACGATCAAAACGATCAATGCTAACAAAAACGGCACAACCCGTTTCGATTCACCGAAATTTTCACCAAAAGATCGTTACAGATTCAAGCTCGTTAACGAAGGAACCAAAAAGAAAGTTACGTATAAATTGACATGGGCAACAACAGGATCTAAGAAGTGATGAGGAAATATATTTCTTCATCACTTTTTAGTTGATGAAAACTATCCACCGCCCAATATTTTGCGAACACAACCGTAGAATATTGAGAAAAGAAGCCAGCCTTTTAATCTAGTTAAGTCGAGGTCTTCTCTCGATTTCAATTTTAAGTCCTTGTGCCACTATAATAGACATGAATTCCAAACAAAGATTCTCTTCGGTGTGCATTTATTTATTTACTGTAGTTGAGCAATTTTCATTACAATAATTACCATGTAAAAAGAGACAAACGGAGTACCCCTTATGCCACATGAAGCTGTTTTTTAACGACATCAATGGGAATATCTTGTTTCGCTGCATCGTAAATAAACTCCACGAGGCTATGTCCTTTCTTCTTTCGAAGGAAGTCAAGCCCGGTAGAGAAATCGCTGTTGGATTCGACCATACTGTACACATAAGCGAGTTGCACCAAGATCCAATACCGTTTCACCGCCCGACGTTGACGAACGCGGTACCCATCGAGCTTCAGCTGGTCTTTCGCTTGTCGAAAAAAGCATTCGATCGACCAACGCTGGGCATAGTAGCGCAAGATCTCTTCATCGCTTAGCTCCCGGTCGGTGCTCAAGACGCAGTGAAGATGTTCAGGTGTCATCGGCTGATCGGCTTTCCAAGCCAACAACACAACGGCATCATCGAGACCTTTCAGCGCTCCCTCGTAGCGATACACGCGATAACGCTCTTCTCCCACCGTGACGAGATGGGTGTCGTTCGGTTCGATATAGCGGGCAAACTGTTTGGCTTGGATGGCGATGCCTTTTGGATAAAGAACCCGATTCGTCTTGAGCATCGCAATGACGTGGAATCCTTTTTTCAGGCAGGCTTCCACGAGTGTTTTCGATGGGTACCAAGAATCCATCAGCACATAAACAGAACCGTGCACATCCAAAGAAGAAAGCATCTCGATGGCCCATTGACCCTTGCTTTTCCCATCCGCCTTGTCGTAGAGGCGAAACGCAAAGGGAAAGGCTTGCGTCATCGTATGAACCATGAGCCAGACGAGAGAGTGTCCCCAAATCGACTTTTTGTCCGCGTGAGAATAATGCCAATTACACCCTTCAATAGCGTGTTTCGCCTGTGACGAAGGCTTCGTTTTTCGGCAGATCGTATCATCGATCGAAACAAAAATGGGGTGATTCTTTCGCTTGGCCGTTCGTTCCACATGACGAAGCATCCACTGCTGGAGTTTGCGAAGCAAGATTTCTTCATCCCAAGGGCTTTTCGTGAAAAAATGGCTCAGTGTCGTTCGATGGTTGGGATGAAAGCTCTCATGATGCAGATCGGTCAAGGTTCCCACAAATCCTTTCGTTGTCAGCGCATCGATAATATGAACGAGATGCTTCATGACCGGCTTAGAGAAATAAAGGGCCAGCCCCAACATTGCGAAAAACTTGTCGATTCCTTGGTGATGTGGTAGTCTATTCATGAGACATGAACCTCCTTGAGAATGGTTTGGTGACACATCTATTCTAATCAAGGAATCGGGTTCATGTCTCCTTTTTTGTTCGGATGTAAATTTATGTTAGTGAATTTGCTCATCTACAGTTATTTATTTGGCTGCGGTCTGCCAAGCTGATCATCAATCGGATATTCAGTTTTTAGTATCTTAATAAAATTCGCTGCACTTTTAGACAGGTACCGATTTTTTTCGAAAATTATCGATGCTTCAGCTGTAATGGATGAATCCTCAATTTCCAGCATTTGAATGTTTGGAATTTGAAAATTGGAAACGGCAGATTTTGGGACAATCGTTGCACCTACACCTTCTGCAACTAATGATAAAAGAATCGTTACATCAGGACACTCGCATAAAATTTTTGGTTCAAATCCATGCCGCGCGCATTCATTCACAACCATTTCATACTGGCCTTTCCCGCTGATTCGGTGTAATAGAAGCAAAGGCATTTCTTTTATATCTTTCATTTGAATAGAATGATGTTTATAATTCCAATGCTGCGGGATGACGGCCACATATGGATCGCTTGGCAGTTTTATTGTTTGATATTCATCGGTATCAATGGGCAATCGTATAATCCCTACCTCTATTTCTCTGCTTTTTAAAAATTCACTGATTAAGAATGTATCTCCTTCTCTTAAATGGAATTTGACATTGGGGAATTTCTCAAGAAGCTTCCGCATTGTTTTGGGTAAATAGGAAAAGCATGATTTCACACATCCTATTGATAATGTGCCTTTCGTTCCATCGTTTATTTCTTGGACTTCCAAAATCATATCATTCAATTGATGAAGGAGCTGTTTCGTTTTTTTGTAGAAAATTTTCCCGGATTCCGTTAATTCAAGTTTTTTTCCGTTCCGTTCTAATAAAATGACTCCAAGCGTTTCCTCCAATTGCTTCAACTGATGACTTAAAGGCGGCTGCGCCATATGCAGCTTTTTCGCCGCGCGTGTAATTTGTCCTTCCTCGACAATCGCTGCAAAATATTTCAGCTGTTTAATGTCAATCAATCTGATCACCTCATGTGAAGGTGCATATTTTTTTTATATACAAAACCAATTTTTTTCATATTTTTCATATATGATATCATATGTTATATTATTTTTGAAGATTCAAAAAAGTAAATCGAATTGTGGATGAAAAAATCTATTTAAGGGGGAATGAAGATGCCTGCAAAAACTGGAAAAGAGTATATTGAGCGTTTGAAGAAAGCGAAAAGCAGCGTTTACATTCATGGGGAGAAAGTTGATGACGTCACGGAGCATCCTGCATTGAAAAATGTGATTCAATCAATGGCAAAGCTTTACGATCTTCAATATGAAAAAGCTGATAAGATGCTGTATACTTCACCAACAACAGGAGAAAAAGTCGGTATAACATTTATGCAGCCTACCACAAAAGAAGAACTGATTGCAAGACGCGAAGCAATACAGGAATGGGCTCGAACTTCCGCCGGAATGATGGGGCGGTCTCCAGATTATTTAAATGCTGAAGTGATGGCAATGGGAATAGCGAATGATCTGTTCGCAGAAGATGATCCAATGTATGCGGAGAACGCAAGAAAATATTATGAATATGCGAGAGAAAACGATATTTCTTTAACACATACCCTTATACATCCGCAGATTAATCGCTCTAAAGCTCAGCATGAGCAAAAGGATGCAAATGTTTCCTTGCATTTAGTCGAGAAAAATAAAGATGGAATTATTGTTGATGGGATTCGTTTGTTGGCTACGCAAGGCGGCATAACGGATGAAATATTAGTTTTTCCTTCAACAGTTAAAAAATCAAGTGAAGGGGATGACCCGTATTCATTAGCTTTTGCAATTCCAAATAATACTCCAGGCGTAAAATTTATTTGCCGCGAAGCCTTTGACTATGGAAAAAGTCATTGGGATCATCCGCTCGGGTCGCGATTTGAAGAAGGAGATGCTATTGTTTCGTTTGAAAACGTTTTCGTTCCTTGGGAACGGGTATTTGTCTGCGGCAATTCTTCCATTTGCAACCGAACCTTCCGTGAGACGAATGCCGTTGTCCACATGTCGCATCAAGTAGTTGCCAAAAATGTAGTGAAAACTGAATTTATACTTGGAGTTGTCCTTTTAATTATGGAGGCTATTGGAATTGAACAGTTTCAGCATGTAAAAGATAAAGGAACAGAAATTATGCTGACTCTTGAGACAATGCGCAGTCATTTATATCGTGCAGAACATAATGCAAAGCTTGATAAATGGGGAACAATGACGCCGGATTTTGCTGCGCTTGATGCTGCTCGAAATTGGTACCCAAGAATTTACCCTCGTTTAGTGGAAATCTTAAGGATTCTTGGCGCTTCTGGATTAATGGCCATTCCGACAGAAGCTGATTTTAATAATGAAGAAATCGGCGATATTGTCAGAAGAGCGATGCAAGGAGCAAATATTGATGGATATGAGCGCGTTCAGTTGTTCCGTTTAGCTTGGGATATTACAATGAGCGCATTTGGAAGCCGTCAAACTCATTATGAATATTATTTCTTTGGAGATCCGGTCCGCATGGGTATGGTCTATTTTGACGGGTACGAAAAAGATTATTTCAAAGACTTGGTTCGTGAATTTTTAGGAACTACAAAAGTAACAACTGTTTAACAAACAATAAATGAAGGTGCCAAACGTTAATTGTGAAAGCGATCATGACAGCATAGCGAGTTGAACTTGACTTAATATATAATATCATATATGATTCTAGCAAACTATATTTTTCTGTATTCTCGGGGGAATTTAATAGGGAGGGACTTCAAGATGGTAGATTTTAATATTATTCGTTGTGCAAGGGCGGTACTGTTGGTGACAAATTTGGAGGCTTCACGCGATTTTTATGAAAACGCTTTAGGATTCGTTGTGACAGAGGCTGATGAAAACCATTTATATCTCAGAGGGTATGAGGAACATAATCATCACAGCCTGGTGTTGAAAAAAGCAGAGCAGCCTGGTGTGGAAGCGATCAGTTACAAGGTTTATTCCGATGAGGATTTAAACAAATTATATGACTATTTTCAACAAAAAAATATGAATCCAAAATGGATAGAAAATCAGCATGCAGTTGAAAGGGCTTTCCGTGTGCAGGATATTTCAGGTCTTCCAGTTGAGTTTTTTGCCAGAATGGACACGGTCGAAAGGCTGCTGCAAAGATATGACTTATATAAAGGAGCAAGAATACAGCGAATTGACCACTTTAATTGCATGGTTCCGGATGTACAAAAAGCATATGACTTTTACGTAAAAGAGCTGGGGTTTGCGTGTTCTGAGTATACCGAAACAGAAAATAATGAATTATGGGCTGCATGGCTGCATCGAAAACCTAATGTGCATGATTTGGCATTTATGAATGGAAACGGCCCTCGTCTTCACCATATCGGCTTTTGGCTGTCGGATCAACTTAGTCTCATTCATGCCTGTGATGTGTTAGCGGCTATGGGATATGCGAAAAATATAGAAAGAGGCCCTGGACGCCATGGTCTTTCAAACGCATTTTTCCTCTATTTGCGTGATCCAGATGGACATCGAATTGAATTATACAATGGAGATTACTTGACAAGCGATCCGGATTTTCTGCCGATTCGCTGGGATATAAATGATCCAAGACGCCAAACATTTTGGGGGCATGAAGCACCGGACTGCTGGTTTAATGAAGCATCACAAGTATTTGATATTCATAGCGGAGAGTTAGTTGAACTAAAAGAACCAAGTGTGCAAAAGCTAAAACCTGATTTTGTCATTTAATTTTAAGTAAGAAAAGAGAGGTAGCGATGAAAAGAAAATTGTTTATTAGTGGAAGTTGGGTAGGAGCAGAACATTATGCTCCTCTTTCCTCTCCATATAATAAAAAAGTAATTGCAGAAATTCCAATTGCTTCAGAAGCTGACGTTGAAAAAGCGATCGAAGCCGCACATAACGCCTTTCTGAAAATGGCGAAAATGCCAAAACATGAACGCGGACACATTTTGGAAAAACTGGTGATGCTTTTAGATAAGAGGAAAGAGGAAGCGGCAGAAATTATTGCAAAAGAGGCGGCGAAGCCAATCAAAACAGCATTAGAGGAAGTGCAAAGAACCATTCAAACATATAAATTTTCGGCTGAAGAAGCAAAAAGAATTCATGGTGAGGCACTATCATTAGATGCGGCGCCCGGCGGGGAAAATCGGACTGCTTATACGGTTCGTGAACCGATCGGTGTAATAGGAGCTATCACTCCGTTTAATTTTCCAATGAATCTAGTTGCGCATAAAGTAGGACCGGCCATTGCCTCCGGAAATACGATTGTCTTAAAGCCGGCCTCCCAAACACCGTTATCTGCTTTCTTTATAGCTGAATTATTGCAGGAAGCAGGACTGCCTGATGGTGCATTAAATGTTGTAACAGGAAGCGGCAGCATCGTTGGCAAAAAAATCGTAGAAGATGAGCGGGTTAAAATGATTACGTTTACAGGAAGCCCGCAAGTCGGAAAAGAGATCAGAAATAAAGCAGGCTTGAAACGTGTCACGCTTGAGTTAGGTTCCAACTCGGCTTTGATCGTAGATGAAGGAATTGATGTTAAAAGCATCATTCCAAGATGTGTTAAAGGGGCTTTTTCTAACCAAGGGCAAGTATGCATCTCGCTGCAAAGAATTTACGTACATGAACATGTATATGATGAGTTTGTCAATGCATTTGTGAAAGAAACGGAAAAGCTGACAACAGGAGATCCGCTGGATTTTCAAACAGATGTTTCAGCGCTGATTTCCGAACATGATGTAATCCGTGTCATCAGCTGGATCGAAGAAGCTAAAAAAACAGGTGCAATAGTTGCAACAGGGGGAAATGCGAAAGGAAATATTGTCGAACCGACGGTTTTACTCAACACAAAACCTGATATGAAAGTTTCCTGTCAAGAAATTTTCGGCCCTGTAGTGTTAATCGAAAAGGTTTCATCGATTGAACAGGCTGTTGAGTATGTAAATGATTCCCGGTATGGACTGCAGGCAGGGATTTATACAAAAAATATCCACCATGCTTTATATGCGGCTGAAGAGCTAAAAGTAGGCGGTGTAATGATTAATGATATCCCGACGTTCCGAGTCGATCATATGCCATACGGTGGAGTTAAAGAGAGCGGAATGGGGAGAGAAGGAATTAAATATGCGATTGAAGAAATGACGGAGCTAAAATTAATCGTGATAAATCGGCAAGTATAAATAAACGTAGGAAGAGGTGTGTAACATGGATGATCGCACGTTTCGAAATGCGATGGGGAAGTTTGCGACAGGAGTCACTGTCATTACGACTGCCCTAAATGGGGAAGTACGCGGAATGACGGCAAATGCATTTATGTCTGTCTCTTTAGATCCTAAACTAATTCTCATTTCAATTGGAGAAAAAGCAAAAATGAATGAAATCATTAAGCAGACAGGAAAATTTACAGTAAATATTTTGTCTGAAGAACAACAAGATTTATCAATGCTTTTTGCCGGTCAATTAAAAGAGAAACAAAATGTTACTTTTGATTGGGTCGGTGATCAACCAGTGCTGCCCAATTCGTTAGCAAATATTTTATGTGACGTATACAATACACATGTTGCCGGCGACCACACTTTATACATTGGAAAAGTGACTGACATTTATATGAAGGAAGGTGCCCCATTGTTATTTTTTGAAGGAAAATATAGAAATTTGGCTAGTCATGCCAACGCGGGGTGAATGGATGGAAGTCGTTTATATTAACAATTCCAAAGTATTAGCGGAATGCAAACCCGAGCCGTGTGTCATGGCAGTCGGCTTCTTTGATGGAGTGCATTTAGGACATAAGAAAATCATTGAAAAAGCGAAAGAAATTGCGCAAGTAAAAAAACTAACATTTGCCGTGATGACATTTTTTCCGCATCCAAGTCAAGTCATTGAAACGGATAGAAAAGTTATCTCCTATCTGTCGCCGCTTCCTTCCAAAATGGAAATCTTTTCACAATTAGGGGTAGAGAAACTGTATATTGTGAAATTTGACAAAAATTTTTCTGAATTATCCGATCAAGACTTTGTGAATCAATACTTAAAAGGCTTGATGTGCAAACATGTCGTTGCCGGCTTCGACTTTACGTATGGTTTTAAAGGAAAAGGGAATATGGAGAAGCTGAAAAACGTTGGAACGGGATTTTTTGATGTGACGACCATACCGAAAATCCAATATAAACAAGAAAAAATAAGCTCCTCCATAATTCGGAAGCTGCTAGAGTCAGGCCTTGTAAGTGAAATACCTCATTATCTTGGAGATTATTATCGTGTTTCATGTTTAGTGAAATCGATGGAACGAGGGGATGCTGACAACAATTTTATTTTTAAAGCGCAAATCGATCATGATTATTTCCTGCCTAAACCGGGAATTTATAAAATCCAAATAGAATTCAATGAGACATTTTACAACGGTTTATGCCATATAACGAACAAAACATTAAAACCTTACTTATTTGAGGGTGTTATTGACGGATTGGATAGAATAGCAGAAAAAAATAATGTCCAATTGAGGTTCATAGAACAATTGCTTGATCGACCAGTTGCTGCTGCTTATGATCTTTTTAGCCGAACAGTCATATAATAATTTATAGTTGAAATCATATATGATTATATATATAATAAAAATAAATTAATGAGATTTGAAATATTCAGATAATAATCATTTTGTTCAGGAGGTTGCTTATATATGTCTTATAACGAAATAAAGCAAAGATTAAGAGGATCGATTGCTCCTGTTGTTACTCCATTTGATGCGGAAGGCAATATTGATTTTGAAACGATGAAAAATTTAATCAACTGGCAAATTGAAAGCGGCAGCCATGGGATTTCAGTGACAGGAACTTCTGGCGAACCCAGTTCATTAACAACGGAGGAACGCAAGCAGGTAATGGAGCTGGCGAAAAAAACAGTGAATGGCCGAGTCCCGTTTGTTCCGGCAACAGGATCGACTAATCATGATGAAACACTTGAACTAACGAAATTTGCACAAGAAATTGGCGCAGATGCTGCGATGGTCATTGTTCCGTATTATAATAGGCCGTCCCAGCATGCGTTGTATAAGCATTTTAAAGCAGTAGCTGATTCTGTAGATATTCCGATCATTATCTACAACATCCCAGGGAGAACAGCTGTAAATTTAGAGGTCAAAACAATGGCTCGTTTAGTGGAGGATTGCCCGAACATTATCGGTGCAAAAGAATCCAATAAAGATTTTGAGCATGTGAATCGGGTGCTGCTTCATTGCGGAAGAGATTTTTTACTATTTTCAGGAATCGAGCTTTTATGCTATCCAATGCTAGCAATCGGGGGAGCAGGTTCTATTAGTGCAACGGCTAATGTGGAACCGGCAAAAGTTGCGGAATTGCATGATGCTTGGTTTGAAGGCGATATAAAGAGAGCTCAGGACCTCCATTTCGAGTTAATGGAATTAAACGATATTTTATTTGCCGAGACAAATCCGGGACCTGTAAAGGCGGCGCTTGGAATGATGGGAAAAATCACGCCGAAATTAAGATTGCCTCTTGATTTGCCTGCGGAGGAGCTTCAAGAAAGAATTCGGCAAACGCTGCAAAAATATGGTCTTTTAGAGAAAGTAAAAAATTAAGGCAAGCTAAAAAGGGCTGATGTATTGCGCCTGCTAAGGAGTGAATTGGATGGGCAATGCAGTAGTGAAAATTTTTGGAATGCCAAATATAACGGAAGCCGAAGTGGATCCAGAAAACAATTCAATTTTTTTAAATGGAACTCAATATCACGTCAATCAGCTTTCTTGGGAGCCTCCGGTTTCAGGTACGATTTACGGTGTCCTTTTGAATTATCAAGGCGCCTTTCATCGATATCGTGAGCAAATGGCACATTCACCATATAACGAACCACCGAAAGCGCCAATTTTATATATAAAACCGATTAACACATTAAGTGGCTACAGGAGCCCCATACCATTGCCTGAGGATGCAGACGAATTAGAAGTAGGGGCAGCACTCGGCGTGGTCATTGGGCGTACTGCCACTAAAGTAAAGGAAGAAGAAGCCTTTCAATATGTTGCTGGATATACAGTTGTGAATGATGTAGCAATTCCACACGAAAACATTTATCGTCCGGCGATAAGGGAGCGGGCAAGAGATGGATTTAATCCGGTTGGTCCGTGGATCATCAAAAAGGAATCGATAGATGATCCTGATTCATTGGACATTCGCGTTTTTATCAATGGAAAGCTTGCGCAAAAAAATAACACGAAAAATTTCATCCGGCCAGTTGCTCGGCTGCTGGCTGATATAACAGAATTTATGACGCTTTATCCAGGAGATGTGCTGCTGACAGGTGTTCCTGAGCAAGCGCCTTTAGTAAAGGCAGGAGACCATGTTCGCATAGAAATTGAAGGTGTAGGCAGTCTAGAAAATACAATTGTTCATGAAGCGGATTATGTGAAGGGGGCTGTGCGATGAAACGAGCTAGAGTTGCTATGAACGGCACCATTTATGAAGCAATTGAAGATAACGGCTTCCTTCAACTGAATGATCATCGTAAAGTGACAGAAAAGGACGTAGTCTGGCTTCCGCCTGTAAGCCCGCGGACTGTTTTTGCATTAGGTTTGAATTATGCAGATCATGCTAAAGAGCTGTCATTTCATACACCAACTGAACCGCTTGTGTTTCTAAAGGGACCGAATACGATTGTTGGGCATCGATCTGAAACGAAACGTCCTCCTGATGTAGATTTTATGCACTATGAATGTGAACTGGCAGTGGTAATCGGAAAAATGGCGCGTAATGTCAAGGCTAGTGAAGCGTATGAATACGTCTTAGGATATACGGTTGCAAATGACTACGCTGTCAGGGATTATTTAGAGAACTATTACCGGCCGAATTTGCGCGTGAAAAATCGCGATGCATTTACCCCGATAGGCCCTTGGCTTGTCGATAAAGAAGATATACCAGATCCGATGAACTTGGTCCTTCGGACTTACGTTAATGGAGCGTTAGTGCAGGAAGGAAATACAAAAGATATGATTTTTACAATCCCTATGTTAATCGAGTATTTAACTAGCTTTATGACCTTAAATTACGGGGACATAATTCTCACAGGAACACCTAAAGGAGCGGTCAATGTTAATGTTGGCGATGAAGTGATTACAGAAATAGAAGGGATTGGACGTTTAATTAATCGAATTATATGAAGCTGTCATTCAGAATCTTTTCTCCGTCACCAACACTTTAAAGGAGAGCTGACGTTATGCCGCATTTTATTTTAGAATATACCGACAATATCAAAAAAGAGGCAAAAATTCCAGAGCTGCTGAAAAAAGTTAATGATGTGCTAATTTCCAAAAGCGATATATTTCCAATTGGAGGCGTGAGATCTAGAGCCATTGAATTGAAAGATTATTGTGTTGCTGACGGCTTTGAGGATGATGCCTTTGTCCACGGTACGCTAAAGATTGGCGCTGGGCGTACTGAAGAGGATAAAAAAGCAGTTTGTGATGAGATCTTTGCCGTGATGAAAGATCATTTTTCGATCCTTTTCAAAAGGAGATATCTTGCCTTGTCTTTAGAACTATATGAATTTAGTGAATTTGGAACGTACAAATATAATAACATTCATCAGCGCTACAAAAATTAATTGCATACTTGGAGGAATCGAAATGACCACATATAAAGTTGGGAAAGTTCTTCATTATATCAATGGCAAGTTTGTAGAGGGAGTTGCAGGGAAAAGCTTTGAGAATATTAATCCCTTTAATAATGAAGTAATCAATGAGGTAGCGGAAGGATTTGCAGAAGATATTGACTTAGCAGTAAAAGCTGCCAAAAAAGCTTTTGCTGACGGCCCTTGGGGAACAATGTCGGTAGATGAAAGAATGAAGTATATTTTACGAATTGCTGCATTAATTGAAGAAAATGCGGAAGAAATTGCTTATTTGGAATCTCTAGATACAGGATTGCCAATCAGTCAAACGAAAAAGCAAGCATCCCGTGCAGCTGAAAACTTTCGATTTTATGCACAAATGGTTAAAAGCCGCATGGTAGGAGAAGCGTATAAAGTAGACGGAGATTTTATTAATTATACTATTTACAAGCCAATTGGGGTGGCAGGTTTAATTACTCCATGGAACACTCCGTTCATGCTGGAAACATGGAAAGTGGCTCCGGCGTTGGCAACAGGTAATACGGTTGTCTTAAAACCTGCTGAATGGTCGCCGCTGACTGCTAACAAGCTGGCTGAAATTATTCATGAAGCGGGACTGCCAGAGGGAGTTTTTAATATCGTTCACGGCTTTGGGGAAACAGCTGGCGCGTCCCTCGTGAGACATTCTGATGTCCGGCTTATTTCCTTTACGGGCGAGACGACAACAGGTGCCGAAATAATAAAAAATAGCGCAGATACGTTGAAAAAAACCTCTATGGAGCTAGGAGGAAAATCTCCTGCAATTATCTTTGCCGATGCTGATTTGGAAAAAGCCTTGGATGCTGTCGTTTGGGGAGTATTTTCTCTTAACGGGGAGCGCTGTACAGCCAATTCGCGGTTGTTTTTGGAAAAATCGATTTATGATTCCTTTGTTGAACGGCTGAAAGAGCGTGTGCAAAATATCTCGGTAGGGGATCCATTGGATTCTTCGACAGAACTAGGGCCGCTAATTCACAAAAAACATTGGGAAACCGTTTTACATTACATTGAAATAGCCAAAAAAGAAGGGGCAGAAGTGTTTTCAGGAAACGTTCCGCAATCATTGAAAAACGGCAACTTTGTTCCACCGACACTTCTTCTGAATTGCCATAACGGTATGAAAGTGGCTCAAGAGGAAATATTCGGACCTGTCATGGCAGTCATACCATTTGAGACTGAAGAAGAAGTCATAAAAATGGCTAATGATGTAAAATATGGGCTGGCTGCTTATGTATGGACGAACAATTTGAAGCGCGGACACCGAATTGTCCAATCGATTGAAAGCGGAATGGCTTGGGTAAACTCGCAAAACGTCAGGGATTTAAGAATCCCGTTTGGCGGAACGAAATATAGCGGTATTGGCCGAGAGGGCGGACATTATAGTTTTGATTTTTATACAGAGGTTCAAGTAATTCATGTGGCGATTGGAGATCATCACATTCCTCAGTTTGGTAAATCAAAAAAAGCCGAAACGATTTCGGCTCAGCAATAATAGAAAGCTAACTCGTTTTGCTTGTTAGTATATATTCTTTAATATATGATATAAGTATGGAACAGAAGGTAAAAAATAAAACACAAATTGCATATGATTATATTCTTTCACGAATTGAAAATGGTGCTTACGGGCCTGGATATCGAATAGTAATCGATCAAATTGCAAAAGAGCTGAATTTAAGCAGCATCCCTGTCAGAGAAGCGATCCGCCAATTGGAAGCAGAAGGCTTAATTCAATATAAGCCGTATAGCGGAGCAGTTGTAAGCAATATCAACGAAAAAGAGTATTTGCAAACCATTTCGGTTTTGGCGGTGCTAGAAGGCTACGCGACTGTTTTAAGTTCTAATATTATAAAGGAGGAGACGATCAAAAAATTAGAAGAATTAAACGAAAAGATGAAACAGTCGCTGCAAGATTTTGAATTAGAGCAATTCAGTGAATTAAATTATCAGTTCCACACCTTAATATATGAAAACTGCGGCAATAACTTTTTAGAGGAGCAGATTAAGCAAATTTGGCAGAGGATGAAGCGGATACGGACTTATGGTTTCACACTCGTTCCGAAGCGCTCTAAAGAGTCCATTAAAGAGCACGAAGAAATTATTCGATTGCTTCGAGAAAAGGCTCCGCCCAACCAAATTGAGGAATTTGTCCGCCAACACAAATTAAATACAGCAGAAGCATTCAGAAATCGGCAAAAATTTTCATAATAAAACAATTTCGAACAAATTCAACTGATCAAACTCAGTTGGATTTGTTCAAGGAAATTTTTTTGGCTAATATCATATATTATTTTATATATATTAATAGATAACAAGATCAAATTCTAAACCCTTGTTGTGAAGAAAATCAATAGATGAAGCTTCTTTCTCTACAAGTGGATTTTGAATGAGTAGAAAATGCTAGGAGGAAGAAAAGATAGAATTTTTTAAATATTTGAAACCATATCTTAAATCATATATAATATTATTGATGATTTGTTGGTCAAAGGAAAGGGGTGGTCCTCTGATTTCACTAATGTGAAAGCGTTGTCACTAAGAAAGATAAAGCTTTTAAGGAATTTTGCCAAAAATAAAGGAGGGGGTTACGTTGAAAAAATTTGTTTCGTTGATCATTTTGATGTTATTTCTCTCTATGCTGGCAGCATGCGGAAATTCTGAAAGCGCCGGTGGAAAAAATAATGATTCCGGTGGTTCCGATGTCATTAAAATTGGTGCTATTTATTCAGCTTCGGGCGGCGGTGCTCCTTTAGGAAAATCACAGATGGAAACGGTAAAAATGCTGGTGGAGCAAGTAAATGAAAACGATGGAATAGATGGAAAGAAAATAGAGCTGATTGCCTATGATGATAAGTCCGATCAAAATGAAGCCGTGCTGTCTATGAAAAAATTAATTGAGCAGGATAAAGTATTGGCTGTTGTTGGGGGTACGCTAAGCGGAAATGCTTTAGCAATGGTGCCGCTTGCGGAAAAGTCAAAAACTCCATTCATTGCATCAGCTACAAGTAAACAAATTGTAAAACCTGATGATAATTCTTCACGGGACTGGATCTTCAAAACGACACAAAGTGATGATGTAGTAATTCCTAAAATTTTAGCCTATTTGAAAGAAAAAAATTTAACGAAAATTGCCTGGCTGAATGTTGCCAACCAATACGGCACAAGTGCTCATGAAGAATTTAATCGCCTGAAAGGTGAATACGGCATTGAAGCTGTTATTGAAGAGGAATTTGAAGCAACTGTTGATGATGCGAAAGCGATGCTGACTCGCGTAAAGAAATCAAATCCACAGGCAATTATCGTTTGGGGAACTGCTCAGGAGTCTTCAGTTATTACGAAAGATCTCCATCAATTAGGAATGAAACTTCCCATTATTGAAAGTCAGGGAATTGGTACTAAAGAGTTTATTGAGTTAACCGGAGAAGCAGCGGAAGGAGTTATTTTTCCTGCAGGGCGTTTAATTGTCGCTGAACAATTGCCGGATAATGATCCGCAAAAAGAAACACTTATTAAGTATAAAGAGGATTTTAAAGCAAAATTCAACTACGACGCAAATACGTTTGGAGGCCATACTTGGGACGCATTCTATTTATTAGTGAATGCAATTGAAAAAGCCGGAACTGACAAAGAAAAAATTAGAGAACAGCTCGAAAATACGAAAAATTTTGTTGGAATTTCCGGAATATTCAATTTTTCGAAAGATAATCATACTGGCCTTGATGAAAGCAGCTTAGTTATGGTTCAAATCAAAGACGGCAAATTTGTCATTGCAGAATAATGCTGTAAAGGGATCTTCAACGATTAAAAGTACGGGGAAGATCCCTAAAGACCAAAAATAGAAGGGAAGTGTGGGAATGGAACTGACCAGCCAATTTATTCAGTTAATTTTTTCTGGACTGACCATTGGAAGCATCTATGCACTGATTGCTATTGGATTTGTCATTATTTACAACATAACCGGCCTTTTAAATTTAGCACAAGGCGATTTTGCCATGCTGGGTGCACTTACTTGTATTTCGTTTGTCAATATGGGCTTTCCATTAATTATTGCAATAGCAGTAAGTGTTGTCATAGTCACGATTATCGGTGGTTTGTTCGAAAGGTTGGCAATTTATCCTGCAAGAAATTCATCAACCGCAACACTTCTTATTATTACGATAGGTGCAGCTTTTGTATTTCGGGGAATTAGCATTTTAATTTGGGGAACTCAGCCTTTGGCGCTGCGTCCTTTCTCTGGAAATCAGAATATCAATTTTTTGGATGCTACCATTCAGCCGCAAAGCTTATGGGCTATCGGCATTTCCTTATTAAGTTTAGCTGTCCTTTACTACTTTTTTAATAAAACCTACTTAGGAAAAGCGGTAACAGCTTGTGTTGTCAATCGTTTTGCAGCAAGGCTAATGGGAATCAGCCCCCAAAAAATGTCGTTTTGGGCAGTATCCATTAGTGCTGGTCTTGGAGCGCTCGCAGGAATAGTGATTGCCCCCATTTCGGGTGCTTCGTATGATATGGGAATCATGATTGGCTTAAAAGCATTTATTGCTGCAGTAATTGGAGGGTTGTCAAATGCACCTGCTGCTATTGCCGGAGCATTTTTAATCGGAATATTAGAATCTTTTACGGAAGGATATTTATCTTCAGGATATAAAGATGCCATTAGCTTCACTCTTCTTTTAATCGTATTATTCTTCATGCCAAATGGATTGTTCTCGAAAGTATCAGGAAAACGTGTTTAGAGGAGAGGAAAAAATGGATAACAATTTAACGAAAATATACAACAGGAGTTTGAAAGGTCCTCTTATCTTTTTTGTCGTTATTATGCTTCTTCCTTTTATTTTTCAATCAAATAATTATATTTTAAGTACTTTCATTATGATCGGTTTTTACTCATTGGTTACGACTGGACTGACGCTATTAATCGGATATGCAGGGCAAATTTCCCTCGGGCATGCAGCTTTTTACGGTATTGGTGCCTATACCTCTGCATATTTTACGGCTACATTGCAGATGCCTTCCTGGATAGGAATTTTAGTTGGGGCGATTATTGCATCACTCGTTTCTTTAATCATTGGTATTCCAGTATTTAAACTAAAAGGGCATTATTTAGCCTTAGCCACTCTTGGATTTGGAGTGATCATATTTACATTTTTTAAAGAGTGGAAAACAATAACTGGAGGATTAAACGGGTTTTTTGGCATACCTCCTTTAAGCTTATTCGGCATTTCATTTTCAACAGATTTTCAATTTTACTTCTTAATTTGGATCTTTGTCTTTTTAGGAATTTTCTTTGCGCGCAATATTGTTCAATCAAGAGTCGGAAGAGCTTTAATGTCTATCCATGGCAGCGAAATTGCTTCGGAAGCAATTGGTATAAATATTAATAAATATAAATTGCAAATTTTTGTATTAAGCGCCGTTTATGCTTCAATTGCTGGAAGCTTATACGCACACTATGTCACCTTTATAAATCCTCAATTGTTTGAAATGATGACATCTATCTACTTTTTAATAATGGTTGTCATCGGTGGGATAGGGAATATTTGGGGCGGATTGATCGGAGCAGCGATATATGTATTTTTAGGAGAATTGTTGAAAGATATTGTACCGAAAATTATTCCCAATGCTAGCGGGGAATTCGAAATTGTATTTTTCGGCGTGCTGCTTGTAGTTATTTTAATATACATGCCAAATGGAATTTCAAAAGCGATCTTTCATTTTATCAAAAGAATCACTTCAAGCTTTAAAAATAAACCAGTTTCAGCATTTTCAAAGAAGTCAACGGGAAGTGATATTCATGACTGAGGAAACATTATTAAAAGTCGAAAATCTTTCAAAATCATTCGGCGGTGTAAATGCCGTTGAAAATGTTTCGTTTGAAGTGAAAAAAGGGGAAATTGTTGCTGTAATAGGTCCAAATGGCGCCGGCAAAACAACCCTTTTTAATTTAGTGACAGGTGTCATCCCTGCAACAAGTGGAAAAATAACCTTTAAAGGCGTTTCCATCATCGGGAAAAGACCTTATCAAATTGCAAGTCTAGGGATGACAAGAACATTTCAAAATTTGCAAGTATTTAATAATATGACCGTCATCGAAAATGTGATGACAGGAAGCCATATAAGATTAAAAACTGGAATTTTAAGCTCAGGCCTGCGATTGCCGAACGTTTATAAAGAAGAAAAAGAGGTAATGCAAAAAGCATTGCAATGCCTTGAACAGGTCGGTATTGCTGATTTAGCTTTTGAACGAGCTGAAACATTGCCTTATGGAAATCAAAGATTATTAGAGATTGCCAGGGCAGTAGCTGCAGAGCCTTCATTTATTTTACTAGATGAACCGATGGCCGGGCTGAATCCGCAGGAATCCCGCAATCTAGTGAATGTACTGAAAAATATGAGAAAACAAGGGATGACATTTTTATTTGTTGAACATGATATGGAAACGGTGATGTCGATTGCAGATAAAATTGTAGTTCTTGACTATGGGAAAAAAATTGCAGAAGGAACGCCTGAAGAAATTGCCAGCAATCCTAAAGTTATTGCAGCCTATTTGGGAGAGGAGGAAGCAATCTAATGTTAGTAGTAGACAACCTTCATACGTACCACGGATATTTGCACGTTTTGAAAGGGATTCACTTTGAAATAAAACAAGGCGAAATCTTTGCGATGGTAGGGTCAAATGGCGCCGGGAAAAGCACCCTTCTTGGAACAATAGCAGGCATTTATAAACCGAGATCAGGAACCATTGTATTTGAAAATGAAGAAATTTCTTATGGTAAAGTAGAAAAGATCGTTGAAAAAGGCATTTGTCTTGTCCCGGAAAGAAGACAAATTTTTGATGATCTTTCTGTTAAGGATAATTTGCTGTTAGGATCTTATCACCGATATAAAAATGACAAAAAAAGTGTTATGGAGGATTTCGAGCAAGTTCTAGACTTTTTCCCTAAATTAAAAACAATGTTGGATCGACCGGGCGGATTGTTGAGCGGCGGCGAGCAGCAAATGGTTGCCATAGGCCGCGGGCTGATGGCGAAGCCAAAACTAATGATGCTGGATGAACCGTCTTTAGGATTGGCTCCGCTTATTGTCAAAGACATTATGAATATTTTAAAGCAAATGAAAAAAACATTTGGAACGACCATTTTGTTAATTGAACAAAACGTCAAAGCAGCTTTGCAAATTGCAGATCACGCTTGTGTATTGGATCGCGGAGAAATTGTCATTCAAGGAAAAGCGAGCGATTTGCTGGAAGATGAAAAAATAAAAGATACGTATTTAGGTATAAGCAAAAAAGAAAGACTAAAGCTTTAGTATAAACAACAGGTCTGTACTAACCTAACTTGCCCAAAAGCCGGGAGTTTGGCGGCATAGAATTCCGAATATTCCAATAACCAAAGGAGGAAGGGAACGGATATGAGAACGATAGATTGGAAGGAAGTTGAGAAAAATATAGAAAACGGCCGATTTCCTCAATGGTTAGTTACAGATCCGGAAATATACGAACTAGAAAAAGAAAGAATTTTCGGCAGAACATGGCAGTTTCTGGCGCACGAATCGGAATTAAAAGAACCAGGAAGCTTTGTTACGAGGATGATGGTCGATGACCCGATTATTTTAGTGAAAAATAAAAATGGAGAAATCAACGCATTTTTGAACTCTTGTTCTCATAGGGGTGTTCGTTTGTGTACAGAAGATTATGGAAATAAAAAAGCATTTTCATGCCCTTATCATGGCTGGACTTATAATTTAAACGGTGAACTGATCGGGGTTGTTGCAGGGAATAAAGTATTTGGGGAATCGATGGATAAAAGCGAGTGGGGACTGCGCCCAGTTCCTCGTGTTGAAAGCTATCAAGGAATGATTTTTGGAAATCTTGATCCTGACGCTATGTCTTTAGAAGATTATTTAGGCGAAATGAAATGGTATTTTGATATAATGCTTGGCCGGAGCGACGGAGGGATGGAAGTGAGGGGAGTCCCTCAACGATGGGTGGCAAAAGCAAATTGGAAAATGACAAGTGAAAATTTCGCGGCAGATCCTTACCATGTTCAAACGACTCATAGATCCGCCGTGGAATTGAAGCTTACACCGAGCGATCCTTTGTATGCATCATATGGACATCAAGTTGTTTTGTCAAACGGACATGGAATTAATGTAATTACATCTGCTACTGGAAGATCGAATAACATATACCAAGGTATGCCTGAATCGATGTGGTCGATGTTTGAGAAAAATTTAAATAAAGAACAATTGGACATTTTTTCTAGAGTTCAAAATTTTGTTGGCGGAGTTTTTCCAAATCTATCATTCTTAAGCTCTTGCAGCGGAACAGAAGGAACAAAGTATAATCATCTTCAATTTAGAGTATGGCGGCCGTTAGGGCCCGATCAAGTTGAAATTTGGATTTGGTATATGATTGATAAGGCGCTGCCGGAAGATTATAAGGAAAAATCGTACAAAGGCTTTATTGCAACGTTTGGCGCGGCAGGTACTCTTGAACAGGATGATACGGAAAATTGGGCTCGCATTGTTGAGGCCAGCCAAGGGTTAATGGCAAGAGATCGAAATCTCAGCTACAACAATATGCTCAACTACTTAATGGGATTAGATCACTTAGATCCGGATGAGAATTTTCCGGGACCGGGAAAAGCGTACCCAACTTGCTATACAGATCATATTGCAAGAAGTATGCATAAATACTGGCTGGAGCTGATTACGAAAGAGCCAGAGGTGAAATCTCATGAATAGTGATATTCAATATGAAATTTCTCAATTTTTATATTATGAGGCCTATTTGCTTGACCACCGAAAATATCGGGAATGGCTTGAATTGCTTGATGATGATATTCAATACACGATGCCCCTGCGGGTAACTGTTGATAACAAAATGGGAAGCAATTTGAATACTGAAATGACTTATTTTGCAGATTCGAAAAAGGACATAGAGATAAAGGTCGAAAGACTTTATACGAAATCAGCCTGGGTTGAAAACCCGCCTACAAGGCAGAGGCATTTTATAAGCAATGTGGTCGTTGAGCCTGGCTTTAGCTCTAATGAATATAAGGTTAGAAGTTATTTTCTATTTAAGCGCAGCCGAAGTTCAGAAGCAAAAACCGAGGAATTGTTCGGAGAAAGAGAAGATATTATTCGGAAAGTGAATGGAAAATGGAAAATAGCAAAACGAACTGTGTATCCAGATCAGTCCGTATTATCTGTCATGAATGTCAGTATGTTTTTATAAAAAACGTGTATGTGCCAATATATTTTTTTTGCCCATTTCCCGAATTATCAACATATTTAGGCTGTTTGCTGCTTGATTTCTGTGCAGAAGAAAATGATTGGAAAGGATTTATGAAGCTTCTATATTTTCTGTAAAGGCGGAAATAGCTTAAAGGAAATGATAGATTTGCTGATATTCCAATCGTTTAGTTTATGATTCGAAATGTTTAACGGCTTTTTTTGCTTTGATTACAATTGGGCATAAATTTGCCAGCTTGCCATGTTTAGATGCATAAAACGCGAGAGAGTTATATTAGCTCCCTCGCGTCGGGCATTCATTCATGATGTACTAGACTTAAAAAATGAATGATCGTGTGTTCGTCTTCATGAAAGCTCATTTTATCATTTGCCTTCCAGCTGTTGTTTTATAACTTCCAGCGTCCAATATTTCGGCGGTTTTTCTGCTTCTAATTTTGTCAAGCATTCCCGGTGGATTTCGGCAACTCGTTCTGGTGTGATGACGTCAGCAGGATCCACTTCTATAATTTTTACTGTACTTTTATCTTCGTAAAGATGCTCTCCCTTAAGTCTCCCCGTTTCATCATACGGCCATAAAAATACTTGACGGCTTGAGTAATGATAAATTTTGTCCGGATCATCTACTTCAAATCCTAAATCAAGCAATCCTTGGCCTTTAATTAATTGGTGGAAAGTCAGTTCATCTGCAATTCCCCAATCAGCCACAGCCAGCAAGTCATCAGAATGCCAAAGTACTGATTTTGATGCAATATGATAGAAGTTGAGGACTCCTTCCTTTCCTTCAATAACAGCAGGCTCGCTTCCCCAAGTAACACGATAAACGGGGTGATAGACCATCATATCGGAAGAAACAATTTCATTGAACATGCCGGCGCCTTCCAGATGCACGTGTCGGCGGAAGTTTTCAAGAATCGCAATATGCAGTGGATTGGTTGTTTTAGCCAGCAATTCTTCAACGGGTTTCATGCAATTATAAATTTGTTCTTCAAATTTATTCATATTATTCTCCCCCTCTTTTTGTTAACGCTTACATTTTTAACAGAATCAATTCTGTTCATTACTGATATCTTATATAAAATTTCCTGAAAATTTATTAAATATTATGATAATTTTGATAAAAAATGCTAATAGTTTGTGGTGAGGGGGGACGGAAATGGGGGAAGTTTTAGACTCCAACGAAATGATGAAATTTTTGCCTGAATCTGGGCAATCTTAAATACTTTGCGAAATCATTTAATTTCAGCTTTAGGTCTCGACAGAGCTAAAGGTTTTTTATTACGGTATGGCTGGGATTGTGGCAATAATTTTTCAAATCATTTAAGAAGGAAAGATGCTTATCATACGCTGACATTGAAAGAACTGTTTATCGCTTGTTCGCATATGCACGGCATAACGGCTGATTTAGGCATTTCAGTTAAAGAGCTGTATATCGACCCTGTAACAAAAGATTATTATTCAGAAGGCTATTGGAAGCATTCACAAGAAGCTGAACACCATATTGCCACCTTTGGATTATCTTCTGATCCAGTATGTTTTACACTAATAGGATTTGCAGGCGGATATGTGAGCAATCATTTGGGTAGAAAAGTAATTTTTAAAGAAGTTGAGTGTGAAGGAAAGGGTGATCCGCATTGTCATTGGATTGCCAAACCGGTTTTAGGATTGGGGAGAAGAAATCGAAAAAGAGCTGCCTTATTAGGAAAATTTAGGACAAGAGCTAGACAAAGCTTTTATAAGGATAGAAAAGCAGAAAGAAATGTTTAAGAAAGCTCTTATGATTAATGAAAAGTTGACAAATTCGCTATTAAACGGGTGTGGACTAAAGGGGATATTGAACACTTTAGCGGTTGAGATGAATTGTGCTCTTCTGCTGGAAAACTCTCACCGTCAGTTGATTGAAGCGAGCGATTCGCTTCGAAAAATTTATTTAAACAGCGCTGATTATGTGTGGGAGAAAGTGGAAACAGTAGATATAAAAGAAAAATGTAATACGAATCGGGTAAAAGTTTCTTCAGCAAAAGGCTATACATTTGAAAAATTAATATCTCCTGTTTTTGTAAGAAACAACATTTTTGGTTATGTTTCACTAATTCGTGAATCAGAAGGCTTTTCGGAATTGGACTATATCGTCATTGAAAAGGCGGCATCCATTTGTGCTATGCAAATAATAAATGAAACTTCTGCGTTTGAAAACGAACAGCGAATTAAAGGAGAATTGCTGAACGCCGTTTTTAGGGGGGAATTTTCAGAAGAAGAGCTTACTTACCGATTAAAATTAATGGGATACAATCTTAATCAACCGCAATATGTGTTTTTGTTTCATCTGGACAGCGGCCAAGAGTTTAATCGAAAAGAGCTTGAAGATTCGCTTAATCATTATAAAACTGCAGCAGCTGAAAACTTAAATAAATTGTTCAAGCAGCAAGGTTTTGCATGTATAATGACAACAAAAGTCAATCAGCTGATTGCTGTTATTCCTGAAGATTTTATCCGTCAATTTTCATCTGAAGTTTCATGCGGGCAATGGCTAATTGATCAGATTTTCTCCGAGATTAAAACTTTTGAAATGAAATTGGGGATCAGCAGTTTATGTCAGCAAGCATCAGATTTGAAAAAAGGATTAAAAGAAGCAGAAAAAACAATTAAGATTATGAAGTTTTCTAAAAGCAATGCGAAAGTCAAAGCATTTAAGGAGCTTTTAGCGGTTGCGGAGTTAATATGCTCTGAAAATTTACCGGAAATGGAAGCCTTTTCACATACAATGCTTCAAAAAATAAAAAACTACGATGACAAGCATGGCTCAGATTTATTAGAAACGCTTTATTGGTATGTTGAAAATAACGGACATCTATATAAAACAACCGAAAGAATGCATGTTTCATTAGGGTCTGTTCGTTACCGACTGAAGAGGATGCAAGAAATTGGCGGGTTTGATTTATCGTCGAGCCAAGGCTTCTTTGATGTTCATGCTGCGGTCAATATTTATCTTTTCTTAGGGCTCATTGAAGTCAAAATGAAATAAAGCGCAAGTTTTATAATCATGACAATTTGTCCAATAAACTTAACTCACTCTTGCACGCTCAGGCTGCTTCAGAGGATTTTCATCAGAAAATACAATCCATTCAGTAAATTTGCAAAAATGATTATCCGATTTTTTAAGTGAACGCTATTTTAAAAATTTTACAATGGGTTTATTGTGCTAGGAACGTTTTTTTCTGCATGGTGGAGAAAATAAACCCCAATACTTTTTAAATGGGGGAATTTACCCCCTTCTTCCGCAAATTTCTTCAATAAATTACAAATCTTTACATTATTCGTAAGAGTATGGTACTATTAATACTACTAAAACTCGTAAAAAATGGGGTTACTGAAAAATGAATAAAATGAATATTCTATCTATTAAAATAGAAAATGAACGAGCATATATGATTTCATTGGCTGAGAAATATGGATATACATCTGAGGTTGTGTTAAAAATCAGCCAGGAACTTGATAAGCTGATTCATCAATACCAAATCGAGCTCTTAAAAAAAACGAAGTGAACTTGGCAGTATTGATAAAATTATCTCCCATCTTGAATCAAAATGGTATCTACCTTTCAGCTTTCAAATTGGGCAATCGTAAGAATGGCAGCTCTTTTGATTTTCCGACACATATTTTAGATTCCCGGAGTATACCGCTGTTCTTGTTCTATGAGCCCCAAGATAGAATATGAAAACATCATCTTTTCGTTTGTCAATTGGCTGTTTTTACAAAGTTTCACCACTGCTTTTTTATTTGTAAAGGTTAAATCACGGCGCAGGAAGAAGGTTTAGAAGATGGATAAACAGGCCGTCAGGGAAAAAATATGGACTCAGCTTGAAAAAGAGAAGCTTGGACGCTTTCCGTTTCCGCTGAAAAATAGAATTCCAAATTTCAAAGGAGCTGAACAAGCTGCAAAAATTGTTGCTTCGATGCCTGAATATAAATCGGCAAACGTCGTAAAGGTGAACCCTGATGCTCCGCAGCTTCCAATTCGGACGAAAGTGCTAATTGATGGAAAGACTCTTCTTATGCCAACTCCAAGATTAAAATCCGGTTTTATCATGGTGAAGCCTGAATGGGTGCCAAAAGGAGAAGAGAGAAAAGCCGCCAGCTTGAAACATATGAATACGTTCGGAAGGGAGATCTCTCTCGATCAGCTGCCAACTATTGATTTCATCGTGGTTGGATCGGTTGCAGTCCATAGGGACGGGCGCAGAATTGGAAAAGGCGAAGGATATGCTGATCGCGAATATGCCATTATTCGGGAGCTTGGGCAGCCTTCTGTTCCTGTCGTCACGACTGTTCATAGCATTCAGCTGGTAGAAGACGATTTTCCTATTGATCCGTATGATTTGACGGTTGATTGGATTGCTACAGAAAAAGAATTGATCAAAACGAACACTCCTTATTCAAAGCCGGAAGGAATCATTTGGGAACAAGTAAGTGAAGAAGAGAAAGAACAAATGCCTGTTTTAAAAGAAATTTGGGCAATGCTATACAAGCGTTCTTAACGATCATTCCCTTGCATTTACTTTAGCATGACGTCATCCCATTCATTTAGAAGCAGGAAAACTAGGAATACTCCGCATAAAGTTTGTGAAAATTCTCAATTTTCTACCCCTTATTCTTTTCTCAGAAGAAAACGTAACAATGTACAATAAATTTTAAACAGTTTGAAAACGAATCGTTTTTTTCTGCTATTAGGCAATTGTATAATAGAGTTAGAAGTGCAGATATGATGATTGGGAGGCCTATAAATGCAAGGGGAGACGATGCATCCAAAATTAGAAAAAATTGTCGAAAATGTTGAAAAAGTTATTGTAGGAAAGAGTGAACTGGTCATTTTAAGTTTGTCGGCATTGCTTGCTGGAGGGCATGTGCTTCTCGAAGATGTACCCGGAGTTGGAAAAACGATGATGGTGAAGGCATTGGCAAAGTCTGTTGGGGCTGATTTTAAAAGAATTCAGTTTACACCTGATTTACTGCCTTCAGACGTTACTGGAGTATCGATATATAATCCGAAAACGATTGAATTTGAATACCGACCAGGACCGATTATGGCTAATATTATTTTGGCCGATGAAATAAATCGAAGCTCGCCAAAGACCCAATCCGCCTTGCTTGAAGGCATGGAGGAAGGGAGTGTCACCATTGATGGCGTGACAATGCCGCTTGAAAAACCTTTTTTCGTTATGGCGACACAAAATCCGGTTGAGTATGAAGGAACTTATCCGTTGCCGGAGGCTCAATTGGATCGATTTTTGCTAAAACTGAAAATGGACTATCCTTCCGTTACAGAAGAAGTAGAAGTGTTGACAAGAGCTGAAAAAGGACAGCCGCTTGATGAACTAACGTCAGTCATCACCAAAGACGAACTAACGGCACTTCAGGAAGAAATCAAACAAGTATATGTAGATGATACGATTAAACATTATATTGTAGACATCGTAAATAAGACGCGGAACCATGATTCCGTCTATTTAGGAGTCAGTCCCCGTGGTTCTGTTGCACTTATGAAGGCATCTCAGGCGTATGCGTTTATTCATGCCCGAGATTATGTGATCCCCGATGATGTTCAATATTTATCCGTGCATGTCCTGCCCCATCGCATTATTTTGACATCTGAAGCGCGTTATGAAGGGAGAACAGCTGAACAAATCATTGAAGATATTCTTGCCGAAATCCCTGTGCCTGTAGTGAGGTCGCTGTGAAATCAATGAAAAGCTTGCTAAAAGGCACACGGCTGGCGTGGAACCTTGCTTTTTTAATATTGCTCGTGGCGGCTTCCTTTGCATATGCCATGTTTCAAGGAGGATTTGTCAGCTGGTTTTTATTGTATTCATTGCTGCCGTTTGTTGTTTATTCTGTTGCGTTGGCTCTTTATCCGCTGAAGAAGCTGCGAGTTCGGCGCAAATTAAATAAAACGGAATTTCAAGCAGGCGAACCGCTTGTTTGTACTATCGAAATTGAACAGCCGTTTCCCTTCCCTTTTTTCTTTGGAATCGTTGAGGATGTCCTTCCTGAAAAGCTGAAAAATTCGGGATCAGCGAAGATTGTATTGTTTCCTTGGTGGAAAAAACGTTTTTCATTCCAATATTCGTTATCTAATCTTCCGAGGGGATCCCATCATTTTGAAACAGTGCGATTTAAAACAGGAGATTTGTTTGGAATCATTGAAAGAGAAAACATTTATTCGGCAAAAAATAACATTGTGGTCTATCCGCCATTTTTTGAGTTTCAGTACCGTCCCCAACAACTTTCACTTGAAAAGGATGCAGGTTTTGCAAGAACACGATATATAAAAGATGTTTCGATTGTTGCTGGGGTAAGGGAATATGAACCAGGAGACAAATTATCTTGGATAGACTGGAAGGCGACAGCGAGACGCCATTCGATCATGACAAAGGAATTTGAGCAGCTGAATAGCCAACAAATTGTTTGTTTCATCGATCGAACAAAGTCATCGTCATTTGAAGAGCTTATCTCATTTACAGCTTCGTTTTCTAAAGCAGTGCTCAAAAACGGTTCCAAGCTCGGGGTAGTTTCGGTTGGGAAAACGAAGAAAGTTTTTCCTATATCAAATCATGAGCATCATTGGAAGCATATCCTGTATCATTTGGCAGTGGCGGATTGCGACGGTGAGGACGAGTTTATCAACCAGCTTTTAGAGGAATTGAACAAATGGGGACAGCATTCATCTATCATGATTATGACAAGTCATTTACACCCTTCCTTGATTGACAAGCTTCTAGCGTTTCCGAAGCCGCGTCATGTCACAATTTGGCATGTGACAAAAGCGGTTGAAAAGCCGAGAAGAGATCAAGAACTAATAGATAAATTGCGGCGGCATTCGATAACTGTCCGCACTGTTGACGCCGGCATGTTCCGAGATGCAGCGCAAAGGGTGGGAAGCCGATAATGAAACAGCAAATCGTTAACTTTTGTTTATATTTGCTATCGTTTATTTTGCTGTGGGAATGGCTGCGGCCGCTTGAATATTCGACTGATTCTATCTATACCGTTATTTTCGTTATATTTATCGGAATTTCTCTCTTTTTTACATTTATGCAGCTAAAATGGTATATCTCGTATCCAGTTAAATTATGCTATATTTTCTTTTTTATTCATCAGCTGTTTTACAACGGCTCTGTTTTTGAAATAGGATGGATATTAGAATTTATTCATGATCTTCGCTATAACTTAAACTTGATCACCGAAAGGTATTTCGGCGGAATGACTCCTCCATTCCGGACGTTTCTTTTCTTTGTATTATTGTGGCTGCTTGTCTATTTATTAAACTATTGGATTATTCAGAGAAAAAGAATTTTATTATTTTTAATTTTAACTATTACGTATGTGGCAGTATTAGATACGTTTTCGCCATATGATGCAACTTATGCGATTATACGGTTAGCGGTGGTTGGATTTTTTCTTTTAGGTCTTCTTTATTTTGAAAGGATGATTTTTTCGGAGAAAATTCCGTTTAGGTCTATTTTGTATTGGAAATGGATTGTGCCGCTTTTGGCAATGATTGTTGTTTCCGCTGCGATCGGGTGGCTCGCTCCGAAAGCGGCTCCCCAATGGCCAGACCCTTTACCGTATTTTTCGAAGTATAAACAGGACGGAGAAGGGGAGCATTTGTCAAATTCGGTTGTCAAAAAAATCGGTTATGGTACCAATGATGAGCAATTGGGCGGTCCGTTCATTCCAAACGATGCACCTGCTTTTCGGGCGTATGTAGAAAGACAGCATTATTGGCGAGTTGAAACAAAAGATGTTTATACAGGAAAAGGCTGGATGACAAGCGACAGACAATTTTCCATTGCAAATGGATTTATCGGTCCGTATTTAAACTTGACGAGTAGTCAGGTTCAAACGGAACAGCTTGTTTCGACTGTAGAAATTGAGCGCGAATATCCATATCAGCATATTATTTATCCGCTTGGATTGCAGGAAATTTCCAGTGATGCTGATCAATACCGCATCGATCATGTTACGGAGAATATATTCCCAATGTTTAATGAATCGGGGGAACGGCTTTCCAGTTATTCTTTGAAATATTCTTATCCCTTGTTTGAAATTGAAAAATTGCAGGCTGTTCACTCGAATGAAGGTGCTCCAAAAGAATTGGTTGAACGATATACGCAGCTTCCCGTAAGCCTTCCGGAACGCGTGAAAAATCTCGCTGTGGAGATTACAAAAGATAAAAACAACTTTTATGATAAAGCCAAGGCGGTTGAACAGTATTTTTTGAAAGAACCGTTTGTATATGAAACGAATGATGTGGCTGTCCCAGAATTGGATGAAGATTATGTCGATCAGTTTTTATTTGAAACGAAGAAAGGATATTGCGACAATTTTTCAACATCTATGGTTGTTCTTCTTCGGTCTGTCGGAATTCCGGCGCGCTGGGTAAAGGGATATACCCCTGGGCAGTTTGTGGAAACGACAAGCGAAGGATTGGAAGTGTATGAAGTAACTAGCAACAATGCCCATTCGTGGGTAGAGGTTTATTTTTCTGGAATTGGCTGGGTCCCTTTTGAACCGACGATCGGTTTTTCCAATCCGCAGGAATTTGCACATCAATCAAATGAAAATCAACAAGATTCATCCGCTACCGAACAAGAACAAAGTCAGCCGCTTGAGGAAGAAAGTCAAGAACAAATCGATACGGATGATGCTAAGCAGCCAAAGGAATTCCCTTTTTCGCTATCACCAGCTGTTATTGTCTCCATCGGTTTCATCTTGTTTATAGCGGCATGTGTGTTAATACTTTTCAAAACGAGAAATAAATGGATGACCAGTTGGATGACTAGCTTCTATAAATGGAATCATGATGAGAAAGATTTTTTGAAAGCATACAGGCTTTTGCTTAAATCTCTGGAAAGATGTGGCTACAAACGGGAAAACGGGCAAACGTTAAGGGAATATGCAAAACAGATTGATCAAATGTTTGGAACAAATAGTATGTCGCAATTAACTTACATTTATGAGCGGGCGCTGTATCGGGGCGATGATCCAAGCAAGGAATGGGAGCAATCGAAAGAATTATGGGAAGATTTAATCAAAAAAACAACTTCTTGACCGGGTCTTGATCACTTGGTATGATAAGAAAAAATTCATAGCGGGAAGCTCCTTCGTATATCCTCGATAATATGGTTCGAGAGTCTCTACCGGGTTACCGTAAATAACCCGACTATGAAGGCAGAAGTTAGTAGATGTACTAGAATTCTGCCTTTTTTCGGTAGAATTCTATTTTTTTGAAGTCAGATGTGAAACAATATATTGATCCATCAAAATAATGAGGTGAACACGTTGGAGAACATCCAAGACATGATCTTAGTGTTAGATTTCGGCAGCCAATACAATCAATTAATTACGCGCAGAATTCGCGAATTCGGTGTTTACAGCGAGCTTCATCCGCATACGCTGTCGATAGAAGATATCAAAAAAATGAATCCGAAAGGAATTATTTTGTCAGGGGGTCCAAACAGCGTATATGACGAAAAGTCTTTTCGCTGCGACGAGCGGATTTTTGAACTCGGGGTTCCAGTGCTCGGAATTTGCTATGGCATGCAATTAATGACCTATTTGCTCGGGGGAAAAGTGGAGAAGGCGAAGCACCGGGAATATGGGAAAGCAGCTTTACAAGTAAAGGAAAAATCGCCGTTGTTTGAAGGCCTGCCTGATGATCAAATCGTTTGGATGAGTCACGGGGATCTTGTGGCCGATATTCCGAACGGCTTTAAAGTAGACGCCACTAGCCCATCATGTCCATTTGCCGCAATCAGCAATGATGAGCGGAACATGTACGGGGTTCAATTTCATCCCGAAGTGCGCCATACAGAATTTGGAAACGACCTATTGAAAAATTTCGTTTTCCGCATTTGCGGGTGCACAAATTCGTGGACGATGGAAAACTTTATTGAAATGCAAATAGAGAACATCCGCAAAACTGTCGGAAATAAGAAAGTGCTGTGCGCGCTAAGCGGCGGGGTGGACTCATCTGTTGTAGCCGTTTTAATCCATAAAGCGATCGGCAATCAATTAACGTGCATTTTTGTTGACCACGGACTCCTTCGCAAAGGGGAAGCGGAAAGCGTCATGAAGACGTTTAGCGAAGGGTTTAACATGAATGTCATTAAAGTAGATGCAAAAGACCGCTTTTTAGAAAAATTGAAGGGTGTTACTGACCCGGAAAAGAAAAGAAAAATCATCGGCAACGAGTTTATCTATGTTTTTGATGATGAAGCGGCAAAATTGGAGGGCATTGAGTTTCTTGCTCAAGGAACACTTTATACAGACATTATCGAAAGCGGTACGCAGACGGCGCAAACGATCAAATCGCATCACAATGTCGGCGGACTTCCGGAGGATATGAAATTTCAACTGATTGAACCATTGAATACACTCTTTAAAGACGAAGTTCGCGCACTTGGAACAGAGCTTGGTATTCCAGATGAAATCGTTTGGCGGCAGCCGTTCCCGGGACCAGGATTAGCCATTCGGGTTTTAGGAGAAGTAACGGAAGAAAAGCTAGAGATTGTTCGGGAATCCGATGCTATTTTACGAGAAGAAATTAAAAAAGCCGGATTAGAGCGGGACATTTGGCAATATTTCACCGTTTTGCCTAACATCCGCAGCGTAGGTGTGATGGGCGATGCCCGCACGTACGATCATACAATTGGAATCCGTGCTGTCACTTCAATTGACGGCATGACTTCAGATTGGGCTCGTATTCCGTGGGAAGTGCTGGAAGTGATCTCTACGCGGATTGTCAATGAAGTGCCGCACGTGAACCGAGTTGTCTACGATATTACAAGCAAGCCGCCGGCAACAATTGAATGGGAATAAATCTGACCAACTTGTATAAATCGGAATTATCATTTTTATATAATAAATATAAACATTCTCGTATAATTTCGGGAATATGGCCCGAAAGTTTCTACCAAGCTACCGTAAATAGCTTGACTACGAGGTGTTGACGGTTCGATGGCTGAAGGAGGAGAGGATCCTTTTCCTTTCTCACATTGGGCTTTCAGCAACCTCATGGTCAAGCGCATCCTTGGAATGGAGCGCTTATTTTTTTGCTTAAAGTTTTTTATACAGCCAATTGTAGGAGGACTTTATAATGAAAAAATATTTTCAATTTGATGAACTTGGCACTAATTACCGCAGGGAAATTATTGGCGGAATTACAACATTTCTTTCAATGGCCTATATTTTGTTTGTCAATCCAGCAACGCTTTCATTAAGCTCTGTTGCTGATTTTCCCAATGAATTGAGAATGGATCAAGGAGCTGTCTTCACTGCGACCGCGTTGGCTGCAGCCATCGGGACACTCATCATGGGTATTGTGGCACGGTATCCGGTAGCTCTTGCTCCCGGTATGGGATTGAACGCGTTCTTTGCTTTTACTGTCGTTTTGACGTACGGCATCCCTTGGCAAACAGCCCTTTCAGGTGTTCTTGTTTCAGGTCTCTTTCTTGTCTTGCTGACGCTTAGCGGATTGCGGGAAAAAATTATTGATTCCATTCCGCCGGAGCTGAAGCATGCAGTCGGTGCGGGAATCGGATTGTTTATCACATTTATCGGTTTTCAAAATGCAGGCATAATTGTTAATGATGACGCTGTTCTTGTCGGATTGGGAGACTTGCGGAATGGAAATACTCTTCTATCTATTTTTGGATTAACTATTACGATTATTTTAATGGTTCGGCAAGTGAAAGGCGGCGTGTTTTACGGCATGGTGATTACGGCCGTTGTCGGAATGATTTTTGGCCTTGTTCCAAAACCGGATAAAATTATTGGGGAAATTCCGAGCTTGGCTCCGACGTTTGGAGTAGCTTTAGGACATTTAGGAGATATTTTTTCTTTACAAATGCTTGTCGTAATCTTAACGTTTATGTTTGTTGACTTTTTTGATACGGCAGGAACGCTGGTTGCGGTTGCCAATCAAGCAGGGTTATTGAAAAACAATAAACTTCCGCGAATCGGCAGAGCTTTAGTATCTGATTCAATGGGAACAGTTGTCGGAGCGATTTTAGGAACATCTTCAACCACTTCTTATGTAGAATCATCAGCAGGGGTTGCGGCAGGCGCGCGGACAGGTTTTGCTTCCATTATAACGGCAGGATGTTTCCTATTAGCTTTATTTTTCTCGCCGCTATTGAGCGTTATTACATCTTCTGTTACGGCTCCAGCGCTCATTATTGTCGGAGTTTTAATGGTATCATCTTTAGGGCATATAAAATGGGATCAGTTTGAAATTGCTGTTCCGGCGTTTTTAATCTTGATTACAATGCCATTAACGTACAGCATCGCAACCGGTATTGCTATCGGCTTTATTTTCTACCCGATCACGATGCTTCTGAAAGGAAGAGGAAAAGAGATTCATCCGATTTTGTATGGTTTATCTATTGTATTTCTGCTTTATTTCATCTTTCTTGTCAATTAATAAGAAGTCGAAGGATCAGACTGAAATGCTGTCTGATCCTTTTCTTGTGCGCCCGGCATGGGTGTAATCTATAGGGTGAAAGTCCCGAGCTGCGAAGGCAGAAGTAGCAGTTAGCTTAACGCAAGGGTGTCCGTGGTGACGCGGAATCTGAAGGAAGCGAGCGGCAAACTTCCGGTCTGAGGAACACGAACTTCATATGAGGCTAGGTATCACTGGGTGAGTTTGCAAGACAAAACAAAGCCCTTTTTGCCGAAGGTGATACAGAGTAAATGAAGCAGATGGATGGAAGGAAAGATTACACTCTTACCCGGGGAGGTCTGGCTGGCACGCCAAGTAACCTTGGTAACCTATCTAGTGATAGATAGCTGAACAGTCAGAAGTCAGCAGAGGTCATAGTATTAGTTGGTCTAGAACAACTAAGAAGGACCGAACAATTAAGAGAGAATAGCCCTTGGCATTCAGTGAGTCATGATGAACACAGAAAACGTAGTACCTCACTTGAGGGAGGAAGCGGTGAATCCCGTGGGAGATCTCTTGGAGGGTGGAGTGACCACTGGCATAAAGAGAACAGCTATTCACGGAAGTTATAAAGACTTGCGTCAATTATCTTAATTGAACCGCCGTATACGGAACCGTACGTACGGTGGTGTGAGAGGACGGGAGTTAATCGCTCCCTCCTACTCGATTTGTTTCAAAAGGCAGCAAAACGGCACAGATCATGATCAAGGTTCATCAAAATCCGAACATTCGGTGTTTAAAGAAAAATAATGTTCGATTTTATCGTTGACATAATGATTTTTCATTGTTAAGATGGAGTCGAAAACAGCATATGAAAACTAAAACCTCATATAATCTTGGGAATATGGCCCAAAAGTTTCTACCCAACAACCGTAAATTGTTGGACTATGAGGGAAAGTAATCGGCAAGATTTTTCAACTGAGCATACATATTACTTATGCCCGGTTTGTGTTACTTTCCCTTATTGATAGGGAAAATGCAGAAGCGGGCTTTTTTTATGCCTTTCAATTATTGTCAAGATTTTTAACGAAGGTGGCAACCTATTATTAAAAATAAAGAGGGGAGCATCGCCATGAATCCTGTCGTTGGAGTGATAATGGGAAGCACTTCAGATTGGGAAACGATGAAGCATGCCTGTGAAATATTAGATGAGCTGAATATTCCTTATGAAAAAAAGGTTGTTTCTGCCCACCGCACACCTGATTGGATGTTTCAATATGCAAGCACTGCCAGGGATCGCGGAATTCAAGTAATCATTGCAGGCGCAGGCGGAGCAGCACACTTGCCGGGAATGGTTGCAGCGAAAACAACTCTCCCTGTCATCGGAGTTCCGGTTAAAACAAACGCGTTAAACGGACTGGATTCGCTGCTCTCGATCGTGCAAATGCCCGGCGGCGTGCCTGTTGCAACAGTGGCGATAGGAAAAGCGGGCGCGGTGAACGCTGGTCTGTTAGCGGCGCAAATTTTGTCAATCAATGATGCTGATGTTCAGCAAAAGCTTGAACAACGGCGAGAATATATAAGAAAAAACGTCATGGAAAGCAGTGATCAGCTTGTATAAAAAACTTTTGCCTCAAAGTACAATTGGAATCATTGGAGGCGGTCAACTAGGCAAATTTATGGCTATCGCTGCCAAAAATATGGGATATCGTGTGGCGGTGCTTGATCCAACTCCGAATTCTCCATGCGGCCAAGTGAGCGACATGGAAATCACAGCCCGTTACGATGATTTGGATGCAATCAAAGAGCTTGCGAAGGTGAGCGATTGTATAACGTATGAATTTGAAAATATTGATTACGAGGCGTTAACTTGGCTTGAGCAAAACGCCTACTTGCCTCAAGGAAGCAGACTGCTCGCCATTACACAAGATCGCCAGACGGAAAAGGAAGCTGTGGCGAACGCTGGTGTAAAAGTTGCGCCGTATGAAGTCGTTGAATCAGAAGATGATTTTTATCAAGCCGTATCCAACATAGGCATCCCGAGTGTTTTAAAGACATGCCGCGGAGGATATGATGGGAAAGGCCAATTTGTACTAAAGCAAGAAGAAGATATAGAAGAAGCAAAAGCTTTGTTGAAGAACGGACGCTGTGTATTGGAAAAATGGATCGCGTTCGACAAAGAAATTTCGGTTATTGTCACTAGAAGCGTGACAGGTGAAGTCAGCACATTGCCTGTTGCCGAAAACATTCATGTTAACAATATTTTGCACGAAAGCATTGTACCTGCAAGAATTTCTGATTCGTTGAAGGAACAGGCGGAGGAAACAGCAAAAACATTGGCGGCGAAGCTTGGGCTGATTGGAACGCTGGCAGTTGAAATGTTTGTGGCAAACGATGAAATTTATATAAATGAGCTCGCCCCCCGGCCTCATAATTCAGGTCATTATTCATTAAATTTATGTGAAACATCGCAGTTTGAACAGCATATTCGCGCGATTTGCGGATTGCCTCTCGGAAACACGAAGCTCATTCATCAAGGAATTATGGTGAATATACTGGGCCAGCATCTAGAGCCTGTGTTGAAAAACGAAGAGCTGCTGAAAAAAGGGAAATTATTTTTATATGGAAAAGCGGAGGCAAAAATCAACAGAAAAATGGGACATATTACGTTCTTCAGTGATGAAATTGAGGAACTATTGACATATATCGAATCCACTCAAATTTGGAATGTTTGACAAGCTATTCATAAACAAGACGGAGAGATCAATAGGAGGTTGCAGGAATGATTGAACGATACACACGTCCTGAAATGGGCGCGATTTGGACGGAAGAAAACCGCTTTAAAGCTTGGCTTGAAGTGGAGATTTTAGCATGTGAAGCGTGGGCGGAGCTTGGTGTGATCCCGAAGGAAGATGTAAAAAAACTGCGTGAACGTGCTTCATTTGATGTGAACCGAATTAAGCAAATTGAAGAGGAAACAAGGCACGACGTAGTGGCGTTTACCCGTGCTGTATCAGAAACGCTTGGCGACGAACGAAAATGGGTGCATTACGGATTGACCTCCACTGATGTCGTGGATACCGCTTTATCTTATTTGCTAAAGCAAGCGAACGAAATTTTACAAAAAGACTTGGAAAATTTCATCGCTATTTTAAGAGATAAAGCGTTGGAGCATAAATACACCGTCATGATGGGGCGTACGCACGGGGTGCATGCAGAACCGACAACGTTTGGTTTGAAATTGGCGCTATGGTATGAAGAAATGAAGCGAAATCTAGAGCGGTTCAAACGCGCAAGAGAAGAGATTGAAGTCGGCAAAATTTCCGGAGCAGTCGGCACTTATGCCAACATTGATCCGTTTGTGGAGCAGTATGTGTGTGAAAAACTCGGTTTAAAGCCGGCGCCGATTTCGACGCAAACATTGCAGCGTGATCGACATGCCGAGTACATGGCTACGCTTGCTTTAATTGCTACATCGATTGAAAAGTTTGCAGTTGAGATTCGCGGCTTGCAAAAGAGCGAAACTCGCGAGGTGGAGGAGTTTTTTGCCAAAGGACAGAAAGGTTCATCTGCGATGCCGCATAAGCGCAATCCGATCGGATCGGAAAACATGACAGGAATGGCAAGGGTCATTCGCGGAATGATGCTGACGGCTTACGAAAATGTTCCATTGTGGCATGAGCGCGACATCTCTCATTCTTCGGCAGAGCGCATCATTTTGCCAGATGCTACGATCGCGTTGAACTACATGTTAAATCGATTTGGCAATATTGTGAAAAACTTGACGGTCTTCCCTGAAAATATGAAGCGCAATATGGAGAAAACGCTGGGATTGATCTACTCACAGCGGGTTTTGCTTGCGCTGATCAATAAAGGTATGACACGTGAAGAAGCATACGATTTAGTTCAGCCGAAAGCGATGGAAGCGTGGGAGCGCCAAGTTCCGTTTAGAGAGCTGATCGAAGCGGAAAAACAAATTACAACAAAGCTTTCGAAAGAAGAAATCGATGACTGCTTCGATTACAATTACCATTTGAAAAATGTGGATTACATTTTTAAACGCTGTGGGTTAGAACAGTAGATGTCCAAATGGGGCTCGGCAAATCGCAAAAACTGCCCTGCCCCTTGACATAAAATGAAAGGCCAATATTCCGCATTAGGAGGCATGATCATGACCGTTCAAAAGCGCTCATTGCTGTACGAAGGAAAAGCGAAAAAAATTTATGAAACAGACGATCCCAACATTTTTCTTGTTTATTATAAAGATTCCGCTACCGCGTTTAATGGGGAGAAAAAAGCTGAGATTGTAGGCAAAGGACAGCTAAACAATGAAATTTCAAGTTTGCTGTTTGAAAAGTTAAATGAACACGGCATTCCGACCCACTTTGTTCAAAAAATTTCGTCAAATGAACAGCTTGTCAAACGGGTGACAATCATTCCGATTGAAGTAGTTGTACGAAATATTGTGGCAGGAAGCTTGTCCAAAAGATTGGGCATTGCCGAAGGAACTGAGATTAAAAAGCCGATCATTGAGTTCTACTATAAAAATGATGACCTGGGAGACCCTTTAATTAACAGTTTCCATATTGAACTACTAGAGCTTGCGGATAAAGAGCAGCTGGATGAAATAAAAACATTAGCTTTCAAAGTAAACGATATTTTATTGAAGCATTTTCATGAAAGAAACGTGAGACTAGTAGATTTTAAGCTTGAATTTGGCTTGCTAAACGACGGAACGCTTGTTGTTGCAGATGAAATTTCCCCTGATACGTGCCGACTTTGGGACAAACATACAAATGAAAAGCTTGATAAAGATGTGTTCCGCCGGGATATCGGCAATTTGACGGATGCTTATAAAGAAATTTTAAAACGTTTAGGAGGTACAGTTCCATGTACAGAGTAAAAGTATATGTTACATTGCGTGAAAGTGTGCTTGATCCTCAAGGAAATGCGGTGAAAAATGCTTTACATTCAATGAATTTCAACGAAGTGGAAGATGTTCGGATCGGGAAGTACATGGAGCTAGCAATCGGAAAAACGGATCGAAATGTCGAAGAGATTGTAGACGAAATGTGTAAAAAGCTTTTAGCAAATCCTGTGATTGAAGACTACCGTTATGAAATAGAGGAGGTAGCCGTCAAGTGAAATTTGCCGTGATCGTTTTTCCGGGTTCCAATTGTGACGTTGACATGTACCATGCCATTAAAGACGAACTGGGAGAGGAAGTCGAATACGTTTGGCATGACGCTCAAGATTTAAGTGGCTTCGATGGCATTCTCCTTCCTGGCGGCTTCTCATACGGCGATTATTTGCGCAGCGGAGCCATTGCCCGTTTTGCCAATGTTATGAAGGAAGTTGTGAAAGCTGCAGATGAAGGGAAGCCTGTACTTGGCGTTTGCAATGGGTTTCAGATTTTGCTTGAGGCTGGTCTTCTTCCGGGTGCCATGAGACGGAACGAGAAGCTGAAATTTATTTGCCGCCCTGTGAAATTAAAGGTGGAAAACAACGAAACGATGTTTTCGAACAAATATGATAAGGGCGAGATTATCACCATTCCGATTGCACATGGGGAAGGAAATTATTATTGTGATGAAAAAACTCTTGAAGAGTTAATCACAAACAAGCAAATTGTTTTTACGTATCAAGATAATCCGAACGGAAGCTTAAATAACATTGCAGGCATCGTAAATAAACGCGGCAATGTCCTTGGAATGATGCCGCATCCGGAACGGGCAGTCAGCGAACTTTTAGGAAATACAGACGGGTTGAAATTGTTTCAATCGATTGTAAGAAGTTGGAGGGAAGCTCATGTCACAAATTCTTGAACCAAGTCCAGAAATGATAAAAAATGACAAAATTTATAAGCAAATGGGAGTTAGTGATGAGGAGTTTGCCCTCATTGAAAAAATATTAGGACGATTGCCGAATTACACGGAAATTGGAATTTTTTCTGTTATGTGGTCAGAGCATTGCAGCTACAAAAATTCAAAACCTGTATTAAAAAAGTTTCCAACAAAAGGAGAACGTGTGCTGCAAGGACCTGGTGAAGGAGCAGGGATTGTTGATATCGGCGACAATCAAGCCGTCGTCTTTAAAATAGAAAGCCATAACCACCCTTCTGCAATTGAACCGTATCAAGGTGCAGCAACAGGAGTCGGAGGCATTATTCGCGATGTTTTCTCGATGGGAGCCAGACCAATCGCTCTCCTTAACTCTCTTCGCTTTGGGGAACTTACAAGCCCGCGTGTCAAATATTTGTTTGAAGAAGTTGTCGCTGGCATTGCCGGATACGGTAACTGTATCGGAATTCCAACAGTTGGAGGAGAAGTACAGTTTGACGCTTCCTATGAAGGAAATCCGCTGGTCAATGCGATGTGTGTCGGACTCATAAACCATGAAGATATCAAAAAAGGTCAAGCAACTGGTGTCGGCAATACAGTGATGTACGTCGGAGCCAAAACCGGAAGAGACGGCATTCACGGTGCTACATTTGCTTCCGAAGAATTGTCGGAAGCTTCCGAAGAAAAGCGTCCGGCTGTTCAAGTTGGAGATCCTTTCATGGAAAAACTGCTTTTGGAAGCTTGCCTTGAAGTAATCAAATCTGATGCACTTGTCGGCATTCAAGATATGGGGGCAGCGGGGCTTACAAGCTCATCGGCAGAAATGGCGAGCAAGGCGGGCTCAGGAATTGAAATGAACTTGGATCTTGTTCCTCAGCGGGAAGCAGGAATGACTCCTTATGAGATGATGTTATCCGAATCGCAAGAAAGAATGCTTCTCGTAATTAAAAAAGGGCGGGAGCAGGAAATCATTGATTTGTTTAAAAAATATGATTTGGAGGCTGCACCGATTGGTAAAGTTACAGATGACAAGATGCTGCGCCTTATTCATAAAGGAGAAATCGTTGCGGAAATTCCTGTTGATGCGCTTGCGGAAGATGCGCCTGTTTACTATAAACCGTCTAAAGAACCTGAATATTATCGCCAGTTTCAAAGCATGCCGCCCTATGTTCCAAAAGTTGACGATTACAAAGAAACCCTTCTTGCATTGCTGAAACAGCCAACGATAGCCAGCAAGGAGTGGGTATATGACCAATACGATTATATGGTGCGGACGAACACTGTCGTGGCGCCCGGTTCTGATGCGGCTGTCCTTAGAATCAGAGGGACGAAAAAAGCTTTGGCGATGACAACCGATTGCAACTCACGCTATTTATATTTAGATCCAGAAGTCGGCGGAAAAATTGCAGTTAGTGAAGCAGCAAGAAACATCGTATGTTCAGGAGCGGTGCCGCTCGCTATTACAGACTGTTTAAACTTCGGCAGCCCGGAGAAACCGGAGATTTTTTGGCAGCTTGAAAAAGCGGTGGACGGCATGAGCGAAGCGTGCTTAGCTTTAAATACACCTGTCATTGGCGGAAATGTTTCCTTGTACAATGAAACGAACGGAACAGCTATTTATCCAACTCCGGTTGTCGGGATGGTCGGACTTATTGAAGATACAGATCATATTACAACGCAATCATTTAAAGAGGCGGGCAGCATCGTTTATTTGCTCGGTGAGACAAAACCGGAATTTTCCGGAAGTGAATTGCAAAAAATGCTTGAAGGCAAGATCTTTGGCAAAGCGCCGGAAATTGATCTGGAAGAAGAGAAGCAACGTTTAGATCAGCTGTTAGCTGCCATTCGCGAAGGGCTTGTCCAGTCGGCTCATGACGTTGCCGAAGGAGGCCTGGCCGTTGCGCTAAGTGAATGCTTAATCGGAACGGGTCTTGGAGCGGAAATTACGATCAACGGTGATGCATTGGCAGGGCTGTTCAGCGAATCCCAGTCCCGCATCGTCGTTTCCGTAAAACCGGAAAACAAAGAGGCGTTTGAAAAGATTGTTCAAGCTGAAGCTATCGGAACGGTCACAAACAGCGGAATTCTTAAAATTGTCAACGGCAATGGAGAAACATTGATTCAAGCATCAGTGGAAGAGTTAGAACAAGCTTGGAAAGGAGCTATCCCATGCTTGCTGAAATAAAGGGGCTAAATGAAGAATGCGGTGTATTCGGCATATGGGGTCATAAGGACGCTGCTCAAATCACTTATTACGGTCTGCACAGCCTTCAGCATCGCGGACAAGAGGGGGCAGGGATTGTCGTAACAGACGGCGAAAAACTGACAGGGTTTAAAGGGGAAGGACTTGTCACAGAAGTGTTTGCCAATGGGGTAGACAATTTAAAAGGAACAGGAGCTATTGGCCATGTTCGCTATGCGACGGCTGGAGGAGGCGGTTATGAAAACGTCCAGCCGTTCCTTTTTCGATCGGAGCAAGGCGGTCTCGCATTAGCTCACAACGGAAATTTAGTGAATGCTTCCGGATTGAAGCATCAGCTTGAAAATCAAGGAAGCATCTTTCAAACAACGTCAGATACAGAAGTTCTTGCTCATTTAATTAAAAGAAGCGGCTATTTAGAGCTAAAAGATAAAGTGAAAAACGCGCTTACGATGATTAAAGGGGCATACGCCTTTTTAATCATGACGGAAACAGAGCTGATGATTGCCCTTGATCCGAACGGACTCCGTCCTTTATCTATCGGACGTCTAGGTGATGCATATGTTGTCGCTTCGGAAACCTGCGCTTTTGATGCTGTTGGAGCTCAGCTAGAAAGGGACGTTGAGCCTGGCGAGCTTATCATCATCAATGGTGAAGGACTGAAAAGCGAACGTTTTTCCAAAACGATTAACCGTGCGATTTGTACGATGGAATACGTTTATTTTTCACGCCCTGACAGCAATGTGGAAGGAATAAATGTTCATACTGCAAGAAAAAATCTCGGCAAACGGCTTGCGATAGAAGCGCCTGTAGAGGCGGACGTAGTGACTGGAGTTCCGGATTCCAGCATATCTGCGGCGATCGGCTATGCCGAGGCATCCGGTATACCGTACGAGCTCGGTTTAATTAAAAACCGATATGTCGGCCGTACGTTTATTCAGCCGTCCCAATCATTGCGGGAGCAAGGAGTGAAAATGAAGCTTTCCCCTGTCCGCGGGGTAGTGGAAGGCAAACGGGTTGTCATGGTGGATGACTCAATCGTAAGAGGAACGACATCGAAGCGTATTGTCAAGATGCTGCGGGAAGCAGGGGCAACGGAAGTGCATGTCCGCATCAGTTCACCGCCGATTGCCAACCCTTGCTATTACGGTATTGACACCTCCACTCATGAGGAGCTGATCGCTTCTTCTCATACTGTAGAAGAAATTCGCAGCATCATTGGCGCCGATAGTCTTGCTTTCTTAAGCACAGAAGGGATGCTGGATGCGATCGGAAGGAAATATGAAGGTGAATTTCGCGGGCAATGTATGGCATGTTTTACAGGAAAATATCCGACAGACATTTATGAAGATACGATTCTTCCTCATGAGAAAGGCTAATATGACAGACCGAAGGAGGATAATTCATGTCCAAAGCGTATAGAGAAGCAGGTGTGGACATTCATGCGGGCTATGAAGCAGTTCGCCGCATGAAAAAGCATGTGGAAAAAACGAAGCGTCCCGGTGTTTTAGGAGGGATCGGCAGTTTTGGCGGAATGTTTGATCTGGCAAGCTTAGGATATAAGGAGCCGGTGCTTGTTTCCGGAACAGACGGAGTGGGAACGAAGCTGAAGCTTGCCTTTATGGCGGATAAACACGATACGATTGGAATAGACGCTGTGGCTATGTGTGTAAACGACATTTTGGCACAAGGTGCGGAGCCGCTTTTTTTCCTGGACTATTTGGGGCTCGGGAAAGCAGACCCTGAAAAAATTGAAAAAATTGTTAAAGGTGTTGCCGATGGCTGCCTGCAGGCGGGTTGTGCGCTCATCGGTGGAGAAACAGCGGAAATGCCCGGCGTATATGATGAAGATGAATACGACATTGCCGGCTTTGCTGTCGGTGTTGTCGAGAAAGAAAACATTGTCACAGGCGAACGGATCAAGCCTGGGCACTTTCTCATCGGCCTTTCATCAAACGGCATCCATTCAAACGGTTATTCACTCGTTCGCAAAGTGCTTTTGGAAGAAAATAAGCTTGATTTACATGAAATATACGAGCCTCTAACCGAAACGCTCGGAGAAGAATTGCTAAAGCCGACAAAAATTTATGTTTCTTCCGTCCTGCCGCTTGTGAAAGCATATAAAGTTGACGGCATGGCCCATATTACCGGAGGAGGGTTTATTGAAAACATCCCGAGAATGCTTCCGGAAGGGCTTGGAGCAGAAATCGATTTCGGTTCATGGCCGATTCATCCGATTTTTACCTTTATTCAACAGCAAGGAAATATCGATTTGTCTGAAATGTTTGAAGTGTTCAATATGGGAATCGGCTTTGTTCTGGCGGTCGAAGAAGATGTTGTTCAGCAGTGCCTCAATGAGCTTGAAAAGCTGGGAGAAAAGGCTTTTCTCATCGGCCGGGTAAAAGAAGGAAGCGGAATTCGGTTGAAAGGAGGGCCTTTTTCATGAAGCGGATCGCGGTGTTTGCATCCGGGAGCGGCTCTAATTTCCAAGCGATTGTAGACCATGTAAAGAGCGGGAAGCTAAAAGCAAATGTGATGCTTTTAGTCTGTGATAAACCCGGTGCTAAAGTGGTGGAGCGGGCAGAAAAAGAGCAGATTCCTGCTTTTGTTTTTGATCCGAAGCAATATGAGTCGAAGGAACAGTTTGAAGAAGATATTTTACAGCAATTGAGGCACTATCAAGTGGACTTTATCGTGCTGGCCGGCTACATGCGTTTAATCGGCCACACTCTTCTTGACGCTTTTGCGGGGAGAATTGTGAATATACATCCTTCCTTGCTTCCTGCATTTCCGGGAAAACATGCAATTGAACAAGCGCTCCGTGCCGGCGTAAAAATTACGGGTGTCACCATCCATTATGTTGATGAAGGAATGGATACAGGCCCGATCATCGCTCAGCGTGCGGTTGAAATCAGCGAAGATGATGATGCTAATACACTTGCAGAGAAAATCCATAAAATCGAGCATTCATTTTATCCTGAAACAATAGGAAAAATTTTAGAAAAATTAGAGGTGAAAGCATGACAATCAGACGGGCAATTGTCAGTGTATCTAATAAAGCAAACATCATTCCGTTTGTGCAAGAGCTTGTCAATCTTGGGATCGAAGTAATCTCCACTGGCGGAACGAAAAAGCTTCTTGAGGAAAATGGAATAGATGTCATTGGAATTCAGGAAGTAACCGGTTTTCCGGAAATTATGGACGGAAGAGTTAAAACGCTGCATCCTGTTATTCACGGGGGGCTGCTTGCGGTTCGCAGCAATGATATCCATATGAAGCAGATGGAGGAAAACGGTATTCAACCGATTGACTTAGTCGTTGTGAATTTATATCCGTTTAAAGAGACAATTGCCAAAGATGGCGTGACTTTTGAGGAAGCGATCGAGAACATTGACATCGGCGGGCCGACGATGCTTCGGGCTGCTGCAAAAAATCACCAAGATGTAGTGGTTGTCGTTGATCCTGAAGATTATCCCGTCATTTTAGCCGAACTGAAAGAGAACGGAGAAGTAAGCATAGAAACAAAACGGAAGTTGGCTGCCAAAGTATTCCGTCATACTGCTGCATACGATGCACTGATTGCGGAATATTTAACAGAGCAGGCAGGAGAAGAAGAGCCTGAATCGATTACTGTGACATTTGAAAGGAAGCAATCCCTTCGTTATGGGGAAAATCCTCACCAACAGGCAACGTTCTATAAAAAGCCGATCACGCCTCCATCATCTATTGCCGAAGCCATCCAGCTCCATGGAAAGGAATTGTCGTATAACAACATTAAAGATGCGGATGCGGCACTTAGCATTGTCAAAGAATTTGATGGACCGGCAGCGGTCGCTGTTAAGCATATGAATCCGTGCGGCGTCGGCGCAGGTGAAACCATTTTTGAAGCTTATAATCGGGCATATGAGGCGGACCCGACTTCAATTTTCGGCGGCATTGTTGCACTGAATCGTGAAGTTGATCAGAAAACGGCTGAAAAAATGAGCGAAATTTTTTTAGAAATTATCATTGCCCCTTCGTTTAGCCAAGAAGCTCTTGAAATATTAACGAAAAAGAAAAATATTCGATTGTTAACGATCGACTTTTCGAAAAAATTCCAACCGGAGAAGCAGCTGACATCTGTTTACGGCGGCCTTCTTGTTCAAGATCAAGATATTTATACGCTCGATGACGCGAACATTTCAATCCCAACAAAAAGACAACCGACTGAACAAGAATGGAAGGACTTAAAGCTTGGTTGGAAAGTCGTGAAGCACGTCAAGTCAAATGCGATTGTTTTGGCAAAAGATGAAATGACCGTTGGTGTTGGTGCAGGCCAAATGAACCGGGTTGGTGCTGCAAAAATTGCGATTGCACAGGCTGGCGAGAAAGCGAAAGGCAGTGCACTTGCATCAGATGCGTTCTTCCCAATGCCTGACACCGTTGAAGAAGCAGCGAAAGCAGGGGTTACAGCAATCATACAACCAGGCGGATCCATTCGCGATGAAGATTCGATAAAAAAAGCGGATGAATACGGAATTGCAATGGTCTTTACTGGAGTCCGTCATTTCAAACATTAAGAAAGGGGATGACTGATGATGAAAGTACTTGTTATTGGAAAAGGGGGCCGTGAGCATGCGATCGCTTGGAAAGCGGCCAAAAGCCCTCTCGTTGAAAAAGTGTATGTCGCGCCTGGCAATGATGGTATGAAAGACGTTGCAATAAGAGTTCCGATTTCAGAAGAACAAACAGACGAATTGATCCAATTTGCCAAAACAAACAACATTGATTTAACCATTGTCGGTCCTGAAATTCCTTTAATGAACGGTATTGTCAACGAATTTGAAGACGCTGGATTAACTGTATTCGGACCGAGGAAAGAAGCGGCAATTATTGAAGGAAGCAAATCATTTGCAAAAAATTTAATGAAAAAATATAACATTCCGACTGCCAATTATGAAACGTTCTCTGATTTTGCCAAAGCGAAGCAATATGTAGAAGAAAAAGGCGCCCCGATTGTGATTAAAGCGGATGGGCTTGCGGCGGGAAAAGGTGTCGTTGTTGCGATGACAAATGAAGAAGCAATTGACACGCTGTCCGGCTATTTAAAGGAAAATAAGCTGGGAGAAGCAGGAAAATCCGTTGTAATTGAAGAATTTTTGACAGGTGAAGAGTTTTCCCTTATGGCTTTCGTAAACGGAGAAAACATTTACCCGATGGTGATTGCGCAGGATCATAAGCGGGCCTTTGACGGAGACAAAGGACCGAATACAGGTGGAATGGGGGCTTATTCTCCTGTCCCGCAAATTTCTGATGATGTTGTTCAAGAGTCTGTAGAGAAAATTTTAAAGCCGGTAGCGAAAGCTTTGAAAAATGAAGGAGCGGCATTTACCGGTATTCTTTATGCCGGCCTCATGCTGACAAAAGACGGCCCGAAGGTGATTGAATTCAATGCGCGTTTTGGAGATCCAGAAACACAGGTAGTTCTTCCTCGACTAAAATCAGACCTTATCGATGTGATGTTGAAAGTGTTAAAAGGAGAACCGGTTGAACTTGAATGGACAGATCAAGCGGTGTTGGGAGTCGTTGTGGCGGCGGAAGGCTATCCGGGCAGCTATAAGAAAGGAACACCGATCGGTTTGTTAAAGGTTGGTGCGGATGCCCTTTTATTCCATGCCGGAACAAAAGAGGAAGGCGGCCAATTTGTAACAGACGGGGGTCGTGTATACCTTGTGGCGTCATTTGGAGATAATTTAAAAAATGCGCAAGAAAAAGTGTACAAGCAATTAAAAGAGCTTGAGACGGAAGGTTTGTTTTATCGTAAAGACATCGGCTATCGCGCACTATAACGAATTTGGATTTCAATATTCCGAACCGATGAATACTAATAAATAAAAGACATATCTACCACATATTTTATAAACCTTTCCAATGGGACAGGAGGTTGTTCCTGTCCTTTTCATTTTATAAAGGAATGTAATCGGCATTTTTGACATAGCTTCTTCTTAAACAACTTCCTATTTTGACCGCTCATTATTAAAAATAAACCAGCGTTTCTTCTATTAGGAAACGATCAATCAAGAAAGCCTCTGCACCGTTATCCCAAGTTCAAAATTTTGTAAGAAACTTTAGTGCTTTAATATTTTTCATATGTTAATATATAAAGTAACAGAGTCACTATTTTGAGTAATTACTTTTAATTGAGGAGGACTGAGCAGATCATGCGATCTGGTGCTTTTTGGAAAGCCCATGAAATTCGTGAACATATAGATGTCGTTTCAAATAGATTAGCACCAACCTTGTGGTTGAAAAATGCAGTATTTTTACATCCATATTTAAACCAGTGGGTGAAGTCAAATATTTGGATTTATAAAGACCGCATTATTTATGTAGGCAATGAGGAGCCGGAAAAAACAGCAAATACGGAAATATTTGATTGCAAAGGACTTTATTTAGTTCCTGGCTATATTGAACCGCACGCCCATCCGTTTCAATTATATAATCCTCATTCGCTTGCACAACATGTATCGCAAACGGGAACTACAACACTAATATGCGATAACCTATTTTTGCTATTACAATTCCCAAAAAAGAAAGCGTTTTCTTTTGTTGAAGATATGCAATCTTCTCCAGTTCAGTTTTTTTGGTGGGCCCGCTATGACTTGCAAACGGAATGCAGAGAAGAAGATCAACGCATTCCGCCAGATGTCGTGAAACAATGGATCGAGCATCCAGCCGTTATTCAAGGAGGAGAATTGACAGGCTGGCCAAAGCTTCTTTTAGGGGATGACTTGTTTTTACACTGGATTCATGAGACAAAAAAGGTCGGGAAGCGTGTAGAAGGCCATTTTCCAGGGGCTTCTCGAAAAACATTGACAAAAATGAAATTATTTGGTGTCGATTCCGATCACGAATCTATTAGCGGAGAAGAAGTATATAATCGATTGTTATGCGGATACAGCGTGCCGCTCCGCTATTCTTCAATACGGCCGGATTTGCCGAAATTGTTGGAAGAGCTGCTTGCATTTGGAGTTAATCGTTTTGACGAAATGTTTTTTACAACGGATGGTTCAACGCCTGCTTTTTATGAAAATGGAATGATTAATCAGACCATTCAAATAGCGCTGGAGGCCGGAATTCCAGAGTTTGAGGCTTATAAAATGGCAACGTACAATGTTGCTAGATATTATATGCTTGATTCAAAATTGGGAGTAATCGGTCCTGGCAGGTTAGCCTCCATAAATTTTCTGGAAGCGAAAAATAACCCGAACCCAGTGGCTGTTTTGGCGAAAGGGAAATGGATTCATAAGGACGGTCAGGTGTTTGATCATTTCCCTCAAGCAGACTGGAACAAATATGAAGTTGCACCGCTTGAACTTGATTGGGATTTGACAATGGATGATCTTCAATTTTCTATGCCGATGGGATTAAAAATGAGAAACACGGTTATTATTGAGCCGTATTCCATCACTATTGACAACTTCGTTGATGAACTTCCGCTAGATCATGACGAAAGCTTCCTCGCTGTCATCGATAAAAAAGGGAAATGGCGGATCAATACAATGTTAAAAGGCTTCGCAAAGGGGATAAAAGGCTTTGCAAGCACTTATTCAACGACTGGAGATGTGGTGTTGATAGGGAAAAACAAACAAGATATGATGCATGCATTTTCCAGATTGAAAGAAATCGGCGGTGGAATAGTATTAACGGAAAATGGCCAAGTGATTTATGAAATGCCTCTTAACATTAACGGCGCTGCGTCATCGAAAGAATTTAAAGAGGTCATTAAGGAAGAAAATGGTTTGGTCCAGATTATGAGAGAAAAGGGCTATAAATTTTTAGACCCGATTCACAGCCTGCTCTTTTTATCTTCCACACATTTACCATATATTCGGATTACACAGGAAGGAATTTATGATGTTATGAAAAAAACAATACTCTTTCCGACAATAATACGTTAAAATATAAAAGGGATAAATTAGTTAAGGTTGTGAATGAATGAAAAGGACATTGATTTTATTTACGATGCTTTTCTTTGTCTTTATAACAGCTTGCACGAATGAAAAAGAAAAAGAGAAAACAAATGACGAACCGTCATCATCTGAAAATCAGCCAATTGAAAAAGAAACAGCCGTAAGCCCTTTGACAGGAAATGCTGCGACCGGAAATATTGACAGCCGCCCAATTGCTGTCACGATTAACAACCATCCGAAAGCGAGGCCTCAATCAGGATTAAATAAAGCGGATATTGTTTACGAGGCTTTAGCTGAAGGCACGATCACGCGCTTTTTAGCCATTTATCAAAGCGAGAAGCCAAAAATTATCGGTCCAGTCAGAAGTGCGCGGGAATATTTTGTCGATTTGAGTAAAGGGTATGAAGCAATTTATATCAGTCACGGCTGGAGTCCCACTGCTAAAGAAATGCTGGAGTCAGAGCATCTAGACTATTTAAACGGTCTGTTTTATGATGGTACGCTGTTTTGGCGGGATTCAACCCGGAAAGCTCCTCATAACTCGTATATTTCTTTTGAAAATGTCGTAAAAGGAGCAAAAGAAAACGGGTATTCAATGACAAAGGAAGTTGCCCCGCTGCCTTTTCTTTCAGATGAAGAAATAAACGGCATTTCTGGAGAAGAAATGTTAGAAGCCGTTGTTTCTTATGGTTCTAAACCGGAATGGCGCATTAAATATGTATTCGATCAGCAGCTAGGCCGCTATAAGCGGTATTCCGGGGACGAACTGACAGTCGATCGCGAAACGGAAGAACCTGTTCTTTTAGACAACATTTTTATTGTCCAAACGGATCATCGTTTTCTTGATGATTACGGTCGCAGAACGATTGATTTAAACTCTGGGGGCGAGGGAATTCTTTTGCAAAAAGGTATGATGAAAAGGGTCGATTGGAAAAATGTGAACGGACGCATCCTTCCTTATGAAAATGAAGAACAAGTAAAATTAGTTCCCGGCCATACTTGGATCAATATCGTGCCAGATTTGGATCAGGCTTTTCAAAATTCAGCTGAGAAAGGAGAATGATGCATGCAAATTGACAAGCTGCGGGGGAGAGAGTTAGACCAATTGTTCCGGGCTATCCTTTCTTTAAGAGATTTGGAAGAATGCTACCGTTTTTTTGATGACCTTTGCACCGTCAATGAAATCCAATCGCTTGCCCAACGGTTTGAAGTTGCAAGAATGCTTCAGGAAGGCTATACGTATCATAAAATTGAAACAGAAACAGGTGCATCGACAGCGACAATCTCCCGGGTAAAGCGGTGCTTGAATTACGGAAATGATGCTTATGCAATGGCGCTTGAAAGAATTAAAGATGACAACGCTTCGTCATAAATTGGGCTGCTGGGTGAAATCAGCAGCTCTTTTTTAGTTTAGAACTTTTAAAACTCTGAAAGGCTTCTTCAACATAGCTTAAAAAAACCCCCTCTCATATTAAAAAAACTCTTTCTAATACATCTACAGACTTTCATTGATTCACCATTTTTTTGTCCTATTATAATTTGATATAATAATGAAATGGTATATGAAATGGAGGATTATGTATGTATGATGTGAACGAGTGGAGACATGTGTTTAAGCTCGATCCGGATAAAGCCATTTCCGATGAACAGCTTGAAAAAATTTGTGAATCAAAAACGGACGCTGTTATCATTGGAGGAAGCGACAATGTAACGGAAGATAATGTTCTTTCTTTGCTTTCGCGGGTGCGGCGTTTTCTCGTTCCATGCGTGCTGGAAGTATCGAATTTAGAATCGATTGTTCCAGGATTTGATTTGTATTTTATTCCGACGGTTTTAAACAGCCGAAATACTACATGGATTACGGAGCTGCATCACCAAGCAATGAAAGAGTTTGGTGACATTATGAACTGGAATGATATTTTAATGGAAGGTTATTGCATTTTAAATGGAGAGTGCAAAGCGGCAAAATTGACCGAAGCAAAGACGGAGCTTAATTTGGATGATATTAAAGCGTATGCGAGAATGGCGGAGAACATGTTTCATCTTCCGCTCTTTTATTTAGAATATAGCGGAACGTACGGCAATGTTGAAGCAGTAAAAGCAGCGAAATCGGTTTTAACGAATACTAGGCTTATTTATGGGGGCGGCATTCAAAATGCTGCGCAAGCAAAAGAAATGGCCGAGCACGCTGACATCATCGTTGTCGGGAATGCCATTTATGAAAATTTACAATCAGCGCTTGAAACCGTCCGCGCTGTCAAAGGGTAAAGAAAGTGAAAATGAGGTGAGTGTTGAATGCATTTTTTGACTGAGCAGCTCCTCTCAGGTTTGAATGAACAGCAGCAAAAAGCGACGAAGCATACGGAAGGTCCTCTTTTAATCATGGCGGGTGCAGGCAGCGGCAAGACAAGGGTTCTCACCCACCGGATCGCTTATTTAATGGCAGAAAAAGGGGTAGCACCTTGGAATATTCTTGCTATTACCTTCACAAATAAAGCAGCGAGGGAAATGAAAGACCGGATTGAACAACTGCTTGGCCCTGGTGCTGAGGAAATATGGATTTCCACTTTTCACTCGATGTGCGTGCGAATCCTTCGCCGAGATATTGACCGGATCGGCGTCAATCGCAATTTTACGATATTGGATACATCAGACCAATTGTCTGTCATCAAAGGGATTTTAAAAGAACGAAACATTGATCCTAAAAAATATGATCCTCGAGCTATTCTCGGCACTATCAGCAGCGCGAAAAACGATCTCATTTCCCCGGAGGAATTTGCTCGTCAAGCAGGAGATGTGTGGGAGCAAATTGTCAGCGATATCTATATCGACTACCAAAAAAAATTGTTGAAAAACCAAGCTCTTGATTTTGATGACCTCATTATGTCAACGATACTGCTTTTTCAACGTGTTCCAGAAGTACTCGAATATTATCAGCGGAAATTTCAATACATTCATGTTGATGAATATCAAGATACAAACCGCGCACAATACACGCTTGTAAAGATGCTGGCATCCCGTTTTCAAAATATTTGTGTTGTCGGCGATTCGGATCAATCGATTTATCGCTGGCGAGGGGCGGACATCGGAAACATTTTATCGTTTGAAAAAGATTATCCGAACGCTAAAGTGATTTTGCTTGAACAAAATTATCGTTCTACCAAGCGTATTTTGCATGCGGCTAATGAAGTCATTAAAAATAATATGAACAGAAAGCCGAAAAATTTATGGACGGAAAACCCTGAGGGGAAAAAAATTATTTACTACCGGGCTGATCACGAAATTGGGGAGGCCCAGTTTGTCGCCAAGCAAATTCAAGAGCTCGTCCAATCGGGCAAAAGAAAACTTTCCGATATTGCTGTATTGTACCGTACAAATGCACAGTCCCGTGTCATAGAGGAAGTGCTGTTAAAATCGAATATTGATTATAAAATTGTCGGCGGCATAAAGTTCTATGACCGGAAAGAAATCAAGGATATTCTTGCATACATGCGTCTAGTGGCAAACCAGAATGATGATATTAGTTTGGTGCGAATCATCAATGTTCCGAAACGGGGCATCGGTGCATCAACCGTTGAAAAAATAATGAATTATGCAGCCCAGCAAGGTATCTCGATGTTTGCTGCTTTAGAAGAAATGGAACATATCGGGGTCAGCACTCGTGCTATGAAAGTGTTGACGGAATTCCGTGAATTGATCCAGCAGCTGTCACAAATGCAAGACTATGTGTCCGTTACTGAGCTTGTGGAAGAGATTCTTGACAGAACCGGCTACAGGGAGATGCTTAAGCAGGAAAAAACATTGGAAGCCCAAGGTCGTTTAGAGAACATTGATGAATTTTTATCTGTAACTCAAAACTTTGAAAAGCAAAATGAGGACAAAAGCCTTGTCGCCTTTTTAACGGATTTGGCCTTGATTGCGGACATTGACCGCATTGATGAAGAGCAATCGGAGCAGAAAGATTCCGTGTTATTGATGACGATCCATTCGGCAAAAGGTTTAGAGTTTCCGGTTGTATTTATGATCGGGATGGAAGAAGGTGTATTTCCTCACAACCGAGCCTTGATGGAAGAGGCGGAAATGGAGGAAGAGCGCCGGCTGGCATACGTCGGGATAACGCGGGCAGAGGAAGAATTGTATGTAACAAATGCGAAAATGAGGACCCTTTTTGGAAGAACAAACATGAACCCGGAATCTCGTTTTATTGAAGAGATGCCGAAAGAGGTTTTAGAAGACTTAAATGAAAAGAAATCTCCAAAGCCGAAACTAAATAGAACAATCGGAGCGAAATCAACGGGAGGAGATGTAAAGGCTTGGTCAGTAGGTGATAAAGCCGTGCACGGAAAATGGGGTGTCGGTGTTGTCGTCCGAGTGAAAGGCGATGGGGAGGATCAAGAACTTGACGTGGCATTTCCAAGTCCTGTCGGCATAAAACGGTTGCTTGCTAAATTTGCACCAATTGAAAAAGTACAGTAACTATTTGAAGGAAGGAATTGACACATATGGACAAACGTACGGCAGAAAACCGTGTAAAAGAATTGCACAAGCTTTTGAATCAATATAATTATGAATATCACGTTCTTGACAATCCGTCTGTTCCTGACGCAGAGTATGACCGCCTCATGAGAGAACTAATAGAACTTGAAGAAAAATATCCAGAGCTGAAAACCCCTGATTCTCCCTCCCAGCGGGTGGGGGGCGCTGTTTTAGATGCTTTCCGAAAAGTGGCGCACCGCGTGCCGATGCTGAGTTTGGCAAACGCTTTTAATGAGCAGGACTTGCGTGACTTTGACAGGCGAGTCCGCCAAGCAGTTGGGGATGTCGAATATGTAGTGGAGCTGAAAATTGACGGGCTTGCGGTTTCCCTTCGATATGAAAACGGCCTGTTTGTACAAGGATCAACACGAGGAGACGGCACGACGGGGGAAGATATCACGGAAAATTTAAAAACGATCCGCTCGATCCCTTTGAGACTAAAGAAAAATTTATCGATGGAAGTGCGCGGGGAAGCATTTATGCCGAAAGCATCATTTGAGAAATTAAATGAGGAGCGCATTGCAAAAGGGGAAGTTCCGTTTGCCAATCCGAGAAACGCTGCGGCTGGTTCCTTGCGCCAGCTAGACCCAAAAATTGCCGCGAAACGAAATTTAGATATTTTCGTCTATAACATAGCAGAGCTTGGCGATACCGGAGTGTCTTCTCATAGTGAAGCATTGGACTTGCTTGATGAACTCGGCTTTAAAACAAATCGTGAACGCAGAAAATGCAAAAACATCGACGAAGTGATCGAGCTGCTTGATCAATTGTTGGAAAAGCGCTCTCAGCTTCCGTATGATATTGACGGAGTTGTAATTAAGGTTGATAGTTTGCGTCAGCAGGAAGCGCTGGGGGCAACTGCGAAAAGCCCGAGATGGGCGATTGCCTATAAGTTTCCGGCAGAAGAGGTGGTGACGAAGCTGCTGGATATTGAACTCGCTGTCGGACGCACCGGCGTCATTACCCCAACAGCGATCTTAGAGCCTGTAAAGGTTGCCGGGACAACCGTCAAACGAGCTTCCCTTCATAATGAAGATTTGATTCGGGAAAAAGATATTAAGCTTGGGGACTTCGTCGTCGTGAAAAAAGCCGGGGACATCATTCCTGAAATTGTAAATGTTCTTGTTGACAGAAGAACAGGCAATGAACAGGATTTTCGGATGCCTTCGCACTGTCCTGAATGCAATAGCGAGCTGGTCCGGTTGGAAGGAGAAGTTGCGCTTAGATGCATTAATCCAAAATGTCCGGCGCAAATTCGCGAAGGGCTCATCCATTTTGTTTCCCGAAATGCGATGAATATTGAAGGACTAGGGGAGCGCGTCATCACCCAATTGTTTAAAGAAGGCTTGATTCAAGATGTAGCGGATTTATACAAATTAACAAAACCCCAATTGCTTCAGCTTGAACGGATGGGTGAAAAATCAACGGATAATTTGTTGCACGCGATTGAACGGTCGAAGGAAAATTCGCTGGAGCGCCTTTTATTCGGTTTAGGCATTCGCTATGTTGGGGAAAAAGCCGCCAAGATTTTAGCAGAGCATTTTGAAACAATGGATCGGCTGCAAAGCGCGACAAGAGAACAATTAATCAACATACCGGAAATCGGAGAAAAAATGGCTGATTCCATCGCTACTTTTTTTGAACAGCCTGAAGTAAAAGAATTGATTGAAGAATTAAAGTCGTTCGGCGTCAATATGACGTATAAAGGTCCGAAACGGACAAATTCAGATGAAGGGGATTCGTATTTTGCCGGTAAGACAATCGTTTTAACAGGGAAGCTTGCTGAAATGTCCCGCAATGAAGCAAAAGAACAAATTGAAGCAAGAGGCGGAAAAGTTACTGGCAGTGTGAGCAAAAAAACAGATCTTGTAATCGCTGGTGAAGATGCCGGCAGCAAGCTTGCAAAAGCTCGCGAATTAAACATAGAGGTTTGGGATGAGTCTCGTTTACTTGAAGAACTAAGGAAATAGGAGAGGGAAGGTACCTTGAAAAAACTTTTGATCATAGCGGCAGCGTGCATGGCTGTGCTCAGTGCATGCTCGCAGGACATTGGAGAACCGGAGCAAATTGTACAAGAGACGGAAGAATCAACGGAAGAAAAAGCAATTATACCGAAATACAGAATTTCGGAAGATTATTATAAGATGCTCGTGCCTTTTAAAACGAGTGAAGCGCGAGGGCTTGTGGCAAGCAATCTCAATACAAGATTTGATGTTGATGAATTTGAAACTGGTCTTATGCGGATGGCCAGCGACAAGTTTCCAACGGATAAATATGTGTTTCAAGAAGGACAATATTTAGACAAAAAAACTGTCCAAAACTGGCTTAGCCGCAAGCTGGAAGGAAAAGATTTGGAAGAAGCGAAAAAAAAGGATAAATCTTTCAAAAATGAAGGTTTAAATCCGCCAGAAAGCTCCGAAAAAAGCCCCATTTATGTAACGCATATACTTGAACATAATTACCTTGTAAAAAAAGATGAAAAAACACTTGAGCTTGGCGGAGTGTCAATCGGTTTGGCCTTGAATTCTGTTTATTATTACCGCACGGAAGACGGCATCCAAAAAGAAAATAAAATAGACAAGGCCACCATTGAAAAGAAAGGGAAGGAAATCGCACAAGTGGTTGTGAAGAGGCTTCGAGATATAGAAGGATTAGAAAAAGTGCCGATTGTCGTTTCCCTTTACGAACAAGCGCCTAAATCTTCGATTGTTCCAGGGCACTTTTTTGCAAGAACAATCGTTGATGGTGGAAGCGAAAATATCGGAAAGTGGGAAAATATTAACGAAGAGTATTACTTTTTCCCATCTGAAGAGGGAACAAAGAAAAAACCGGACGATGCCAACACATTTAAACGTTTGAAAGGTGATATTGAAGACTTTTTCCCTAACTACACAGGTATCATTGGGAAAGCTTTTTATCAAGACGGTGAAATGAAGCAAATGAAAATAGAAATACCGGTTCAGTTTTACGGTAAAACAGAAGTCATCGCCTTTACACAATTTTTAACTGGGAAAGTTGTGGAATATTACAAAGACTATATTTCTCTGGAAGTGACCATCAACTCTTCAAGAGGTCCGGAAGCGCTCATCGTTAGAGAGCCAGGACAGGAAAAACCAACAGTTCATGTTTTTCAATAAAAAAAACAGGTGATTTCAAAAAGGGGGGATTTTGAAATCACCTTTATATTGATCGTTTTTTGGCGGGCATTTGGTTAAACGGTGTTTACCACTTTACAAAAGCAGTACCGACAATGATCAACAAAATGAACAATACTACTATAAGGGCAAATCCGCCGCCGTGTCCGAATCCACCACCGTACCCGAATCCGCCGTCATATCCTCCGTAACCGTAGCCTTGACAAGAACCGAATCCAAAACTCATGTTTTTCACCTCCGAATAATGTACCGTACAATATTTTTATATTCACGAATGAATAAAACGTTTGGACGAATGTACCTATATTTGAATTTTTGGCTGAAGTCCTTCGACGTTTTGAAAATTACATATGAAAAGAAAATCATCTGTAAGAGGGGCTTTTTTCAGCCTGCCTTCGTGCAATATTGTTTCAACATTTCGGGGGTGTTGCTTTATCTGGCTAAAATTTGATATTATCAGAGTATTGCAGTGTGTTCGAAAAAGTGGAGGTGAATTGGGATGTCACGCATTTCGAAAGAACAAGTAAAACATGTTGCGCATCTTGCCCGCTTGGCAATTACGGAAGAGGAAGCAGAGATGTTTACCAATCAGCTTGACGCGATTATAACGTTTGCTGAGCAGTTAAATGAATTGGATACGGAGAACGTTCAACCAACTTCCCACGTTTTGGATATGAAAAATGTCATGCGCGAAGATCAACCTGAGCCGGGTCTTCCACGGGAAGTTGCGTTGAAAAATGCTCCTGACCAAAAAGACGGACAATTCCGCGTACCAGCCATTCTTGAGTAAGGAGGACGAAGCGAACATGGCTCTGTTTGATCATAAAATATCTGAATTAAAACAAATGCTGCACCGAAAAGAAATTTCCGTCTCCGATCTTGTCGACGAGTCTTACAAGCGCATTCAAGAAGTCGACGGAAAGGTAGAAGCTTTCTTAACCCTCGATGAAGAACGAGCCCGGGAAAAAGCAAAACAACTGGATAATGAAATAGGAAAAAAAGATACATACGGTTTATTGTTTGGCATGCCGATAGGGATTAAAGATAACATTGTGACAAAGGATTTACGCACAACCTGTGCAAGCAAAATTCTTGAAAACTTTGACCCAATTTATGATGCAACGGTTATGCGCAAGCTGGAAGAAGCTGAAGCGATTACGATCGGCAAATTAAACATGGATGAGTTTGCGATGGGATCATCCACTGAAACGTCCGCATTTAAAAAGACGAAAAACCCATGGAATTTAGAAGCGGTTCCGGGCGGTTCCAGCGGCGGCAGCGCAGCGGCTGTCAGCGCAGGAGAAGTTCCGTTTGCACTAGGCTCTGATACAGGCGGCTCGATTCGCCAGCCGGCAGCATTCTGCGGGGTTGTTGGCTTGAAGCCTACATATGGACGAGTCTCCCGTTTCGGATTAGTCGCATTCGCGTCTTCATTAGATCAAATCGGACCGATAACAAGAACTGTTGAAGACAACGCTTACCTTCTTCAAGTCATTTCAGGTCTTGATCCAATGGATTCCACAAGTGCAAATGTGGAAGTTCCTGATTATATATCCGCTTTAACTGGAGATATTAAAGGGCTGAAAATTGCGGTTCCGAAAGAGTATTTAGGTGAAGGGGTAAGCCGTGAGTCGCGCGAGTCCGTACTGGCTGCTTTAAAAGTACTCGAAGGATTGGGCGCAGAATGGGAAGAAGTATCTTTGCCGCATTCCAAATACGGTATTGCTACATATTATTTGCTTGCCTCATCCGAAGCATCTGCGAATCTCGCCCGTTTTGACGGAGTCCGCTACGGCTATCGCTCCGACAACGCTGAAACCTTGATCGATATGTATAAACAAACACGCGCGGAAGGCTTTGGAAATGAGGTAAAACGCCGCATTATGCTCGGTACATTTGCATTAAGCTCTGGATATTATGATGCTTATTACAAAAAAGCGCAGCAAGTGCGCACGCTTATTAAGAAAGATTTTGAAGACGTTTTTGAAAAATATGACGTCATCATCGGACCGACAACCCCGACTCCAGCATTTAAAATCGGCGAAAAAATTGACGATCCACTCACGATGTATGCGAACGATATTTTAACAATCAATGTGAACCTTGCCGGAGTTCCTGCTATTTCCGTACCTTGCGGATTTGCCAACGGCCTGCCGCTGGGATTGCAAATCATCGGCAAGCATTTTGACGAGAGCACCGTTTATCGCGTTGCCCATGCATACGAACAAGCAACAGACTTCCATAAACAAAAACCGGAACTGTAAGGGGTGAGAACTAATGAACTTTGAAACGGTCATCGGACTTGAAGTACATGTGGAATTGAAAACGAAATCGAAAATCTTTTCAAGTGCACCAAACGCTTTCGGTGCTGAACCAAATACAAACACAACGGTCATTGACCTCGGATACCCGGGAGTTTTGCCCGTTTTAAATAAAGAAGCCGTTGAATTCGCAATGAAAGCTGCGATGGCATTGAACTGCGAAGTGGCTACTTATACAAAGTTTGACCGGAAAAACTATTTTTATCCGGACAACCCGAAAGCATATCAAATTTCCCAATATGATCAGCCAATCGGTCAAAACGGCTGGATTGAAATTGAAGTGAACGGAAAGAAAAAGAAAATCGGCATTACGCGCCTTCATTTAGAAGAGGATGCTGGCAAATTGACGCATACTGGCGACGGCTATTCTCTTGTAGACTTTAACCGTCAAGGAACACCGCTGATTGAAATTGTATCAGAGCCGGACATCCGCTCACCTGAAGAAGCCTATGCATATTTGGAAAAATTAAAATCGATTATTCAATATACTGGCGTATCCGACTGTAAAATGGAAGAAGGATCTCTTCGCTGCGACGCAAACATTTCGCTCCGCCCGATCGGACAAAAAGAATTTGGCACAAAAACAGAATTGAAAAACTTAAACTCATTTAACTTTGTGCGCAAAGGGCTCGAATATGAAGAAAAACGTCAGGCGGAAGTGCTTTTATCCGGCGGCGTCATTCAACAAGAAACACGCCGTTTTGATGAGGCTACAGGGAAAACGATTTTAATGCGCGTTAAAGAAGGATCAGACGATTATCGTTATTTTCCTGAACCTGATTTAGTCACTCTTTACATTGATGATGAGTGGAAAGAAAGAGTCCGGTCATCGATTCCGGAGCTGCCGGATGCGCGCCAAAAACGATATGTTGAAGAGCTTGGACTACCAGCGTATGATGCTAAAGTGCTGACAATGACGAAAGAAATGTCTGATTTCTTTGAAGCAACAGTTAAAGCCGGAGCTGATGCGAAACAAGCTTCTAACTGGCTGATGGGAGAAGTATCAGCATATTTAAATGCAGAGCAAAAAGAGTTGTCTGAAGTGGCGCTCACCCCGGAAAGTCTTGCAGGAATGATCAAGCTGATCGAAAATGGAACCATCTCCTCCAAAATCGCGAAAAAAGTGTTCAAAGAGCTGATTGAAAAAGGTGGAGACCCTGAAAAAATCGTGAAAGAAAAAGGGCTTGTTCAAATTTCTGATGAAGGTGCCATCTTAAAGCTTGTAATCGAAACATTGGATGAAAATGAGCAATCGGTTATCGACTTTAAAAACGGAAAAGATAAAGCGATTGGCTTTCTAGTCGGTCAAATTATGAAAAAAACGAAGGGGCAAGCCAACCCGCAATTAGTAAACAAATTGTTATTACAAGAAATAAAGAAACGATAATTTTAATAGACGCTCAGCTTAGCAGCTGGGTGTTTTATTTATAGTAAAATGGAAATAAAACCCATCCATGAATTTTTGAAGCTGGAATTTGAAAAAAGTGTTTAAATGGCGAACAGTTTTATCAAAATAAAAATAGAATAAACGTTTATTGACAAAAATAGTATAAATGAACACAAATGATAGAAAAAACTTGTTTGTTTTGGCAAAAAGGAATAATCTATTAATGATTCTATTTTTACAATAGAAATGGATAGTATAGGATGATGTGAATGAAACGCGCAAGAATCATTTATAACCCCACATCTGGTCGAGAGGCTTTCAAAAAACAGCTCCCTGAAGTTCTTGCTAAATTTGAAGAGGCCGGCTATGAAACATCGTGCCATGCTACTACCGGTGAAGGAGATGCGACAAATGCAGCGAAACAGGCTGCTGAACGCGGGTTTGACCTCATAATCGCTGCGGGTGGAGACGGTACGGTGAACGAAGTTGTGAACGGGCTCGCAGTCATGGAAAATCGTCCGACGCTCGGAATCATCCCCGTCGGAACTACAAACGATTTTGCCCGTGCAATCGGCATTCCCCGCGACAATATTTTGCACGCAGTCGATACGCTGCTGAACGGCGTAAAAAGGAAAATAGACATTGGAAAAGTGAATGACCAATATTTTATTAATATTGCCGGCGGCGGAAAATTAACAGAGCTTACTTATGACGTTCCAAGCAAATTAAAGACCGTTTTAGGGCAGCTTGCTTATTATTTAAAGGGGATTGAAATGCTCCCTTCCATCCATCCGACAGAAGTGGAAATTGAATATGATGGCAAGCTGTTTCAAGGAGAGATCATGCTTTTTTTAATCAGCTTGACAAATTCGGTCGGAGGGTTTGAAAAGCTGGCTCCAGACTCAATTTTAAATGATGGCATGTTTGATTTACTGATTTTGAAAAAAGTCAGCCTCGCGGAGTTTATTCGCCTTGCCAGCTTGGCGTTAAAAGGCGAGCATATTCACAGTGAAAATGTAATTTATACAAAAGCCAATCGGATAAAAGTAAAGACAGAAGACAAAATGCAGTTAAACTTGGACGGCGAATACGGAGGACTCCTGCCTGCTGAATTTGAAAACTTGTATCAATATATTGAGATCATCATGTCGAAAGAAAAAGCAGAAAAAAACGCGCCAATTGAAAAGAGCAGCGAATAGGCTGCTCTTTACCGTTTTTGAATAGATGAAATGCGGCTCCCCGCGCTAATTTCAACGATTTATATGACTTGTCTGCAACATTTTGCTTAAAAAAAACCACTGCAAAAGCTTTGCAGGCAGCTTGTTAAACAAAATGTAATGAAAGAAAGGTGCAGCTGTTTTTACAGCCTTGCTTTCAAGTTGGAAAAACGAAATTTTTATTTTCCATAATGGTAATGATCGCTTTCAATTTTATTGACAAGTTTTAACAACTCAATGACGTTCAATTCATATAATTGTTGTCCATCTTCCCCTTTGTAAACACCGTTGGCAATAAGCTGTTCGATGAGTGACTCTTTAAAACTTTGATCCATGTAAATTCACTCCTTCAGCTAATATAGACGCTTTTTCATCAACCAATGTTACGTGCCGCCCTTTTATATTTTCATTACAATAGTATTTCCTATTATGACAATAATAAAATCACTTGGGTCATTTTTGCGGTTATGATACAATTTTTTCAGTTCATTCTGATCAAAAAGGAAGAAAACAACATGGAAGCACCAGTGAAGAAAAATGATTATTACGATGTATTGTTTGAAGATTTAACACATGACGGGGCAGGAGTAGCCAAAATCAACGGCTTTCCTTTATTTGTCCCGAATGCTTTGCCTGGAGAAAAGGGAACAGTCAAAGTTGTCAAAGTAAAAAAAGGCTATGGATACGGACGTCTCATGAAATTATCGGAAACAAGCCCCGATCGGGCAGATGCGCCTTGTCCTATATACAAACAATGCGGAGGCTGCCAGCTTCAGCATGTAAGCTATGACGGCCAACTGCGCCATAAGCAAAAAATAGTAAAAGAAACGCTTGCCCGCATCGGAAAAGTGGATGTAGAAAAAGTCACGGTTCATCCAACGATCGGAATGAGCGATCCTTGGAATTATCGAAATAAAGCACAGGTTCCAATCGGGGAGCGGGAAGGCGCTCTGATTGCAGGCTTTTATCAACAAAGAACGCACGAAATTATCGATATGGAGAGATGTCTCATTCAGCAGACGGAAAACGATCGAATTGTCCGAGAAGTTAAAGCGATATTGAACCGCTATCACATCCGGGCTTACAACGAACAAGCCCATCAAGGATGGCTGCGCCATATCGTTGTCCGCTACGGGTATCAAACAAAGCAAGCGATGCTTGTTTTCGTTACCCGAACAGCTGATTTTCCACATAAAAAGAAAATTTTAGCTGAAATTACCGCTAAATTTCCAAACATTCGATCGATTGTCCAAAACATAAACCCGAAACGGACAAACGTCATATTTGGCGAAGAAACAAAGCTGCTTTCGGGTTTGGAATATATATATGATTATATCGGATCAATTAAGTTTGCCATTTCCGCACGATCTTTTTACCAAGTGAACCCTGAACAGACGAAGGTGCTTTACGAAAAAGCGTTAGAATACGCCGAACTTACAGGAGAAGAAACGGTCATCGACGCCTATTGCGGGATCGGAACGATTTCACTCTTCCTTGCGCAAAAAGCTAAAAAAGTGTACGGCGTGGAAATTGTGCCCGATGCCATTGAAGATGCCAAACGAAATGCAAAACTAAACGGCATCGAGAACGTTGAATTTGCCGTCGGTCAAGCAGAGGAGATCATGCCCAAATGGCATGCACAAGGAATTCGCGCAGACGTCATCGTCGTGGATCCTCCTCGAAAAGGCTGCGATCATTCACTGCTTCAAACAATTATAGCAATGAAACCAAAAAAAGTCGTCTACGTCTCCTGCAACCCGGCGACATTAGCGCGCGACATTGCCATCCTAGAACAAGGCGGCTACGAAACAAAAGAAGTCCAGCCAGTCGACATGTTTCCGCATACGGCGCATGTGGAGTGCTGTGCGTTGCTCGTAAAAAAGCTATAACTTTAAAATAAACATTTGTGATTGAAAATAAAATTTTGCGAAAAAACAGGAAGACAGGGGAGAAGGGGAAATCCTTCTCCTTCAAGCTTTGAACCCACTTTTTTTAGCAAGACTTTTATTTTTTATTTGCGAAAAAATCGAAGAATAGGTGTTATGGAAAGAATTGGTTTTTATATCAAACAGAAAATTTGGATTTAGCAAATTTTATCGAACAAAAAATTGAAGTATACATAGTGGATGAAGTGTCTTTAACAAGTATGATTAGGACTTTTTTATTTTAGGGTAAATTGATGAAGAACTTTATGATAAATATAATGAAGGAATCTTATGTTAATTACGCGTTATAATAGTGTAAACAATATTTTTATAGAAAAGACATAAGGATGAGGTTATGATGTTATTGGGAGTGTCTAACAATCCTAAGAGAGATTTTTTGTACAAATTTGGGAAAACAGCGTGGTATGAGTATTATGCAGGATATTCACCTCGATTTGTTAAAAATATTTTAGATATCCTTAATCTACAAGAAGGGGATATTATATTAGATCCTTGGAACGGAAGTGGAACAACAACTCAAGTTGCGGCAGAAAATAAATATTATTCGATAGGATTTGATATTAATCCTATTATGGTAATAGTTTCAAAGGCGAGGTGCGTTAATAGAAATTCTATACCAAAGTTATTAATGATATGTGAAAAAATAATAAAGAAAGCAAAATACTATTGGAAGTATCCTTGGATTTCGCCTGAACCACTAGAAATTTGGCTAACACCAAAGAGTGCAAAAGTGTTTAGAAATATTGAAAGAGCGATTCAACAGATTGCATGTGATAAAGATGAATATTTGATAATTTTTTATGAAGAGAGTTTGGAATCTATAAACAGTGTGGCTGCCTTTTTTTATGTTGCATTATTTAGAGCCTTGAAAAAATTTTTGGAAAAATTTAGATCATCTAACCCTACTTGGATTAAGAAACCAAAATCTCCAGAGGAAAGGGTTGATTTAAAAAAAGAGGATATTTTTAGGGAGTTCCAATATCAAGTTGAATTTATGATAAATCAATTTGAACATGAATCAGATTGTTATGTTGATTTAGAACGCTTAACGAAAATAGATATAGCATCATCGGATAATATTCCTCTTAAAGATAATGAAATAGATGCAGTCATTACCTCTCCACCATATTGTACAAGAATTGATTATGCTGTTTTAACTAGTTTAGAATTAGCTCTTATAGGATGTCCAATTGAGGAAATGGAGAAATTAAGGAAAAGAATGATTGGATCACCTGTCATTAATGAAAGTATTCCAACATTAAATAGTAATTGGGGAAAAACATGCCTTGAAACATTATCAAAAATTAGTAGCCATAATTCCAAAGCATCAAAAACTTATTATTACAAAACATATTTGCAATATTTTGATTCAATTTATAAGTCGATTGTAGAAATTAATCGTGTGTTGAAGCGAAATGGATATGGTGTCTTTGTTGTTCAAGACTCATATTATAAGGATGTACATGTTAACTTACCACAAATTATAATTGAAATGACAAAAGGTTTAGGATGGACTCAATATTGTAAAGAGGATTTTGAATCGAAAGTTTCAATGGCAGAAATAAATCCAAAAATCAGAAAATATAGAGTAAATACTAAAAGTGTGGAAAGTGTCATTATATTTAAAAAAACGAGGGGATGAAAAGTGGAAAAATCTCGAATTACAGATAATGAACTTATAGAAATTGTTGATTCTAAGATAAAAAAAGTCAGAACGAGAAGTTTAGATTTGTCATTTAATGAGTTGTTAGACATGTACGAAAATGGTGAACTTATAATAGACCCTGATTATCAGAGATTATTCCGTTGGTCTGAAGAAAAACAATCTCGCTTTATAGAATCTCTAATTTTAGAAATGCCTATCCCACCAATATATGTAATTGAGAGAGAAGAAGGAGTATATGAACTAATAGATGGTTTACAAAGGATATCTTCTTATTTACATTTTCGAGGTTCATTAAAAACTAAGAAAAACCAATATTTAACATTAACTGGGTGCGATATAGTTAATCAATTAGATGGCTACACATATAATGATTTGCCAAAGCCACTTCAAATAAAACTAAAAAGGAATTTTGTACGTGTTGAAATTATTAGAAGAGAAAGTGACCAGAGATTACGCTATTATATGTTTAAAAGGTTAAATACAGGTGGGGAACTTTTAAGTGAACAAGAAATAAGAAATTGTACTATTAGGTTGTTAGACGATAAATTTAATGAGTTTATTATTGAATTAAGCAAAAATGAAGATTTTGTAAATTGTATATCCAATTTATCTGATGAAAAGAAAGATCAAAAATATGATGAAGAATTAGTGTTACGATTTTTTGCCTTTAAAAATTATCGCCATAAATATCGACATGATGTCGGATCCTTTATGACGGATTATATGGAAGGGGTCTCTTATAAGAAAGGCGAAGAGGGACATATAGAATTTGACTATGATAAGGAAAGAGAAATTTTTAATAAAACTTTTAAAGTACTTAATTTAACTTTGGGAGAATATGTTTTTTCTAGAACGAATAACAATGGAAAATTTATATCTTCTTTTTCTCCTTATCATTTTGAAGCTTTTACTTTAGGAATACAAAAATATTTAGACCAAATTAATTATGATAATGAATTTATCGAAAAATTAAAAAATGAATTTATTGAAATAAAAAATGATAGTAATTTTAAAGCATTAACAACAGGAGGAGGTAAAAATACCCCTAATCAATTAGCGCAAAGAATTAAGTTTGTTGAGGATCGGGTAGGTGCACTAATAAATGAGAGAAATTGATTTAATTGATATCCGTTCTCAACTTGAAGAGGAAATGACATGGAGAAGTAATGAGATTAGATTATTACGTAATCAGCTTGCTTATATAGAAGATGATGAAGATAAAAAAAGATATAGAAAAGCATTAGTTGTTATGCTTTATTCACATTATGAAGGGTTTTGCAGAACAGCTTTTCTAATTTATGTAGATGCTATCAATAAAGCGAAAGTCCTACGCAAAGCAGCTAATGATTATATAGTTGCATGTTCTTTTGCAGAAGAATTTCAAGCTTATGAGGATGCTAGTAGAAAGCCTGAAATTTATAGGAAAATTTTTGGAAATAAATTACCTGACGATACAAAATTACATTCTTATGCCCGTCAAGTGGATTTTATTTCTAATATGCATTCTTTTTTAGATAAGCCGGTAACTATACCTGATACGGTTGTAGATACAGAATCTAATCTTTGGCCTGTTGTTTTAAAAAAGATATTATTTAGATTGGGTTTGCCATATGATGCTTTTAAAGAATATGAAGGCCAAATTTCAATGTTATTGAATAGGCGTAATGGAATTGCACATGGTCGTGATAAAGAAGGGTTTGATGAAAACACATATTCAGAAATTGAAAAGGCAACTTTTGAAGTAATGAAAGCAGTTATTGAAGTTATAATGAGTGCTTTAAAAGAAAAAAGATATTTAAAAGAAAGTTGCTAATTAAGTAAAGTGGCACTGGTAAATCGACAGAAGTAAAAAAGTTAATTAAGCATCCTGAGTATTGTATGTTCATAATCTATTTTTTTAATCAAATCCTAATATTATTAAAATTCCTTTTATTTAATTCCAACAGCCAGCTGGTCCGTTTGCATGTTTGGAGCATGAAGAATCCCGCGAATCTCCCTCAAGCAAAGCATCCTGTATATACTTTGGTGTGGCGGTGGAGAGCTCTCCATCTCTTGTGAGTGGAAAGATGTACGAGGTCAACGTCTTACTCGGGTCGTCAACTGACGTGGATACGAAGTTTCAATCGCCTTTTCGTTCTTCTATGTGTTCATAAGGTGCGTCTCTAGCTGCTCTTCTACTTGCGCCTCGAGAATTTGATTCAGGACTGGTTCCGGCGAATTGGTTAATCCCTCATCTCTGGTCATAACTCATACCAAAATTAACAATTTATAGTAATATGACATAGAGCCACTGTTACTTTCCTCTTTATGTTTGCTGTTTATTCTATACAAAGAGGGAACAACATGGCTCTTTTTCTATTTTCTTTTTTACACAATGACGAACTTAATTTTGACAGCAGGTTTAATTTCATTATATTGGAGTTTTTAATGCTGATAGAACAATGTATAATTAAATTCGGAAATAATAAGGAGGCTGCTATATGATTACTGGAGAATTAAAGAACAAAGTCGATAAAATATGGGAAACGTTTTGGACGGGCGGAATTACGAACCCGCTGACGGTCATTGAACAATTTACATACCTCTTATTTATTAAAGGACTCGATGAAGCTGAAACCCAAAGAGAACAAGAGGCTGCTTTATTAGGAATTGAGTTTGAACGAATCTTTCCTGAAGATAAACAACACTTGCGTTGGAGCAAGTTTAAAAATCTAGAAGCTTCCCAAATGTATGAAATTGTATCTGAGGAAGTATTTCCTTTTATTAAAAGCTTGCATGGCAATAAAAATTCCGCATATGCCAAGTATATGAGCGATGCGATTTTTATGATTCCTATGCCGCAAATGCTTTCCAAAATTGTGGACGGCATTGATAAGCTCCCAATGAAGGACCGCGATTTACAAGGGGATTTATATGAATATTTGCTATCCAAAATCGCGACAGCAGGTACGAACGGGCAATTCCGCACGCCGCGTCATATTATCAAGATGATGGTAGAGTTAGTCAAACCAACACCGGAAGATATTATTGTTGATCCGGCCGCCGGTTCCGCAGGGTTTTTAGTCGCAGCGGGCGAATATTTGCGCAAACATCGCAGCGACTTATTTTTGGTGCAAAGTTTAAAAGAGCATTTTAATAACCATATGTTCTACGGTTTTGATATGGACCGCACGATGTTGCGCATCGGTGCGATGAACATGATGCTCCATGGCATTGAAAATCCAAATATCGAATATCGCGACTCTTTATCGGAACAAAACAAAGATAAGGACAAATACACCCTTGTCCTTGCCAATCCGCCGTTTAAAGGTTCATTAGATTATGATGCAGTTTCAAATGATTTGTTAAAAGTTGTAAAGACAAAGAAAACCGAACTTTTATTTTTGGCATTATTCTTACGCATCTTAAAAACGGGCGGACGCTGTGCCTGCATCGTGCCAGATGGGGTATTGTTCGGCAGCTCGAAGGCGCATAAAGATATCCGCAAAGAAATTGTGGAAAATCATAAATTAGAAGCAATTATTTCCATGCCAAGCGGCGTATTTAAACCATACGCCGGCGTTTCAACAGCGGTTATGATTTTTACTAAAACAGGCGTAGGAGGAACGGATCAAGTATGGTTTTATGATATGAAGGCGGACGGCTATTCATTGGACGACAAGCGCACCCCGATTGAAGAAAACGATATTCCGGACATCATTGTACGATTCCATAACCGTGAAGCGGAAAAAGAACGGAAGCGCACGGAGCAGTCGTTCTTTGTGCCGGTGGAAGAAATCCGGGAAAATGACTATGACCTTTCGATTAACAAATATAAAGAAATTGAGTATGAAGAAGTACAGTATGAAGCGCCAAGTGTGATACTTGAAAGAGTGGAAGCGTTGGAAAAGGAGATTATGAATGGTTTAGAGGAATTAAAAAAAATAATAAAGGGATAGAGTGATGCTATGTTTAGTAAATATCAGGACAAGAAAGTTTTAAGAAGTTTACAAAAAAATCCTAATTGGAAATTATTAAAATTTAGTGATGTTTTAAGAGATGAAACTAAGAATGCAAAAAAAATAAAAAAAGAGGAATACCTTGCACAAGGAAGTTATCCAATTATTGATCAGGGAAAAGACTATATTGCTGGTTTTACCAATGATAGAGAAGGAGTTTATGATAAATCTCCATTAATCATATTTGGTGATCATACGAGAATATTAAAGTATATTGATTTTCCTATATTTATAGGCGCAGATGGTGTAAAACTACTAAAAAATGTATTCTCAGAGGAAGAAGTTCTTACGAAATACATTTATTATTATCTACGCACAGTGAATATACCTGACACAGGATATAATCGTCATTTTAAATTTTTAAAAGAAGTGGTAATTCCAATCCCTAATATATACTTACAGAAACGCATTGTTTTTGTACTAGATAAAGCCCAAGAATTCATCGACAAACGTAAAGCCCAAATTGAAGCGTTAGACCAGTTAACGCAAAGTGTGTTTTTGGAGATGTTTGGGGATCCTGTTGCCAATAAAACATGGGAAAGACGACCACTTAAAGACATTACAGATGTAAGGGATGGAACACACGATTCGCCTAAGTATGTTCCAAGCGGTTATCCTTTAGTAACTTCTAAAAATATTAAAAATGGGAAAATAGATTTAAGGAACGTAAACTACATCTCGGAAGAAGACTTTATAAATATTAATAAGAGGTCTAAAGTTGATATAGGAGATATTATTATGCCGATGATTGGCACAATCGGAAATCCAATTATCGTCGACGAACAGCCAAATTTTGCGATAAAGAATGTAGCATTAATAAAATTTAACAATCCTTGTGTAATCAATATATATATAAAATATTTATTGAATTCACATTATCTTGATTATATTCTCAATAAAAATAAACGCGGAGGAACACAAAAGTTCTTGTCTTTAACGGACATAAGAAACATGGAAATTCCGTTGCCGCCAAGAGATTTGCAAGCCAAATTTTCTGAAATAGTAAAAAAAGTTGATTCCCAGAAAGCAATTCTTCACAAAAGCTTGACAGAGCTTGAAAACAACTTTAACTCTCTCATGCAACGCGCATTTAAAGGAGAGTTATTCAACGACTAGCGAGCGATAAGAAGTTAGTTTCGGTTAAGGGAGGGGTATTTGTTGTTATCCAACTTTAGTTTTTTAATAGGAAAACCTCATTATGAGAGTTTTACGAATGCGTGTTTAGAAGCGGAGAAAAGTTTAGTTGTGAGTCCGGCGACGTGCGCGATTTTAACGCGCCGTGCGCTGGAGCTTGCCGTTAAGTGGGTGTACAGCTTTGACAGCGCTTTGAAAGTTCCGTATCAAGATAATCTTTCCAGTTTGATTCATGACAACGTCTTTTTGTCCATTATTGATGAAGACTTGTTGCCGTTGTTGCGTTACATTGTCAAACTGGGAAATGTCGCGGTTCATACGAACTCGATGATTACGAGGGAAGAAGCGATTCTTTCCCTGCATAATCTTCATCAGTTTGTGTCTTGGATTGATTATTGTTATTCCGATGAATATACGGCTACGGATTTTGATGAATCGTTGCTGCCAATCGGAGAGGAAAAGCGCGAGCGTCCGGAAGAATTAAAAGATTTATACGAACGGTTAAGCTCCAAAGATAAACGTCTCGAAGAAATGATGAAAGAAAATGAACAGCTCCGCGCCCTTCTCACCGCCAAACGGGAAGCGAATACAAAAGAGTACCACTTCCAAGTCGATGAACTGAGCGAATGGGAAACAAGAAAGAAATATATTGATTTAGATTTGAAGCTTGCTGGTTGGGAATTTAAAAAGGACGTTATTGTGGAATACCCTGTCGTTGGCATGCCAAATCAAGAAGGAGTCGGCTATGTCGATTACGTCCTTTTTGGCGACAACGGGAAGCCGCTTGCGGTTATCGAAGCGAAACGGACAACCGCTGACCCGAACAAAGGAAAGCAACAGGCGAAATTGTACGCCGACTGCATTGAGAAAATGCACGGCCAACGTCCGATTATTTTTTACACAAACGGTTTTGAAACGTATATTTGGGACGACCTTAACTATCCGGCGCGGAAGGTTTCCGGCTTTTACAATAAGGAAGAATTAAGCTTGCTTATTGATCGTCGGACGATGAAGAAGCCGCTAAAAAATGTGCAAATCAATGACAACATAACGAATCGCTATTACCAAAAAGAAGCGGTTTTAGCCGTATGCGACGCGCTCGAGAATAAACGGCGCAAAGCGTTGCTTGTCATGGCGACGGGGAGCGGCAAAACCCGGACGGCGATTTCGATTGTCGATGTTCTTACCCGTCATAATTGGGTAAAAAATATTTTGTTTTTAGCGGATCGCAAAACGCTTGTAACGCAAGCGAAAAATAGTTTTAGCCATTTGTTGCCGAACTTGACGCTTTGCAATTTGCTCGATAACAAAGACAATCCAGAGGAAAGCCGCATGGTGTTTTCGACGTACCCGACGATGATGAACGCGATTGACGAAGCGAAACGAAAAGACGGCAAACGTCTCTTTACCGTCGGGCATTTTGATTTAATTATCGTCGATGAATCCCATCGCAGTATTTACAAGAAGTACCGAGCAATTTTTGACTATTTTGACGCGATATTGCTTGGGCTTACCGCCACACCAAAAGATGAAATTGACCGCAATACGTATGAAGTGTTTGATCTGGAAAACGGCGTGCCGACCTATGCCTATGAGTTAGATCAAGCGGTTCAAGATGGCTATTTAGTGGATTATCGTACCATTGAAACAAAGCTTAAATTTCTTGAAGAGGGCATTCATTACGATGAGTTATCTGATGAAGAAAAAGAACGATATGAAGAAACATTTGATGATGAAGTAGGCGAGGATATTGACAGTGCCGCGTTAAATGAATGGCTGTTTAATGACGATACGATTGATACGGTACTCAGAGATTTAATGGAAAAAGGAATTCGCGTAGAAGGCGGGGACAAACTCGGCAAAACGATTATTTTTGCGAAAAACCATCGCCATGCGGAACGGATTGTGGAGCGCTTTGATCAATTGTTCCCTGAATACAAGGGAGGCTTTGCACGGGTCATTGATTACAGCGTGAACTACTACCAAACATTAATCGATGATTTTTCCGACCGCAACAAATTGCCGCAAATTGCGGTATCGGTCGATATGCTCGATACTGGAGTGGATATTCCGGAAGTCGTCAACCTTGTGTTCTTTAAAAAGGTACGCTCCAAATCAAAGTTTTGGCAAATGATTGGACGCGGAACCCGTTTATGCAAAGACTTATTCGGAGTCGGACAAGATAAAACGCATTTCCTTATTTTTGACTATTGCGGCAACTTTGAGTTTTTCCGGGAAAATCCGAAAGGAATCGAAGGAAAAGCGGTGGAAAGCTTAACGGAGCGTCTATTTAATGCCAAAATCGAAATCATTAAAGAACTGCAGCATTTACAATACCAAGAAGAAGAGTATATTGCCTATCGCAATGAATTGATTGACGAGGTGCTAGCGGAAATCAATAAGTTAAACGAAGAAAACTTCCGCGTACGCCAACATATTCAATACGTACACAAGTTTAAAAACCGGACTAAATGGGACTCCTTAACAGCGATAGATGTTAATGAAATCAAAGAACATATTTCGCCGCTGATTGTTCCGCTAAACGATGATGAATTGGCGAAACGTTTTGATTTGCTTATGTACACGATTGAGTTGGCAAAACTGCAAACGAAAAATGCGACGAGGCCGATTCGGAGTGTGATTCGTACTGCAGAGGCATTGTCGAAACTCGGTTCGATTCCTCAAGTGATGGAGCAAAAATACATCATCGAAAAGGTGCAAACGGAAGAGTTTTGGAGCGAAGCCGATATTTTCGAATTGGAAGCTGTTCGCGAAGCGTTGCGTGACTTAGTTAAATTCCTTGAAAAAGAAACGCAAAAAATTTACTATACGAACTTTAAAGACCAAGTTTTAGAGGTCAAAGAAAACGGTCCGATGTTTACTGTCAATGATCTGAAAAATTATCGGAAAAAGGTGGAACATTATCTGCACGAACACCGCGACCAGATGGCCATTTATAAGCTGCGAAATAATAAAAAGCTAACAGTCCAAGACTTAAAAACGTTGGAGCATATTCTTTGGAATGAGCTTGGCACACAGGAAGATTATAAAAGAGAATTCGGAGACACACCGATTACAAAACTTGTCCGCCAAATCGTCGGCCTTGACCCACAGGCCGCCAACGAAGCGTTTTCCGAATTTTTATCAAGCGAACTATTGAACATCCAACAAAGCCGTTTTGTCAAATTGATCGTCGATTACTTTGTGAAAAACGGAGTCATGGACAAGCGGGTGCTGCAGGAAGAACCGTTTAAAACCATCGGCAGCATTGTTGAACTCTTTAAAGACAACATGGATGACGCGCGGAAGATTATTAGTATTATCGATGAGATTAACCGGAATTCGGAAGATATTGTGGGGGCGTAGCAAAAGCGTTCTTTGTGATATCTGGTTAGCCGTTGGGGTTGTTGCTAACGTTTCAATATATTTTGTTTTTCTTCGGTGTTAAGGCATCTTTGAGGCTGGAAACGTCTTGAAGATGCCTTATATTTCTTATACATATAGAACGAAACGAGTATAAATGTTGTGTAGATAGCCCATATTGAGTCGAAATGGTCCGGCAAATATCCAAGAGAAGTTCAATCTTGGGCCAATGAGTTGGATGTTCTCCTTACATTTATGGATGATCCAAGCTGTATTCGAAATGTGATTTACACAACCAATACTATCGAACGAACGATCAAGGAGATTCGGAAACGTCTAAAGCCGATGAACAGTTTAAGCAGTTTAGAGTCTGCAGAAAAAGTCGTGTATTAACCATCTAGGACTTTAATGAGAAAGGGCAGGACGAAAGTTGTGAGGATTTGCCGAAGCGCAGGAAGCCCTCCAACGCATGTTTGAAGAACGTTACAATTAACCAAATAATGTAAATGTATATGATAAGGGGATTCTCCTTTTCTACAAAGGGTACTGAATATTCAGTCTTATGTGTGGAGGAAACGAGTCCCTTATCCATTCCAAATCCATTTCAGAGATACCTATCTTGCATTACACAAAATTCTTGACGGTACCATATTGGAAATACTATGTATTTATTGTAAGATAAAAATAGAAATTACTAATAATAATTTACTATAAGTTCTTGGTAAGAATACATATTATCCTTGTTCTATAATTACTAATACTGCCTAGTTTAATTTAAATATTTAACGGCAACTTAGAAAAGCAGAAGCATTATATCCAAGGGGTGCTTCTGCTTGTTTTATATTGGAATGTAAAAAGTGATTTTAAATTTGTTCGTAGATATTAAGTAAACCACCTCTCTATCGTAAAAAATAGGAGGAATTTTTTAGATGATAAGAAAAATTGATATTCTAGAATACGGTCCTTATAAAAATTATAGATGGGTTGATATATTTGGAGATGATTCGGATGAAGGGTTCGGATGTCGAAACATTATTTATGGAAGAAACTATGCTGGTAAAACTACATTTTCAAGAATAATAAGAAGTCTTGAATTAGGAAAACTCCATAAAGACTTTAATAATGGAAAATTTATAATTACTCTTGATGATGGTAGACAAATAACTCAATTAGATTTAGATGATGGTCCTTATAATATTAGAGTTTATAATGCTGACTTTAAAAAAGATAACCTTAGCTTTTTATACGATGAAAATGGGGATATATTACCCTTTACAATATTAGGTGAGGAAAATATTGAAATTCAATATAAAATTGAACAAGAAGAAAAGAAAATCCAAGAAATTAGGGAAAAATTATATAACCCTGATCATGGTTTAAATAAAAAATATAATGAAAACAAGAAAGTTCTCGATAAGTTAGAAAAAGAATTATCAAAAATATTAAGGGAAAAGGCGAGTCAGATTAGGAATAATCCGAACCTTTTTTTAGCTGATCAAAAAAAGCAATATGACATAAGGGATATAGAAAAAGAAATTCATTTTGCTACTTCATTATTAGAAGAACAAGAAAAGAAAGAACTTGAAAATGCTATTAAGGAAAATATTAAAGAAATAGTGTCTCAATGTTCAATATTAGATTTTGATTATATGGAACTTATAGACAAAGCAATATTATTACTTTCAATGAGCCTTAAACCCAGTAAAATAATAGAATCATTAGCTAATAATAATGACCTACAAGAATGGGTTAGAGAAGGGATTGGTCTTCATAAAGGTATTTCAGAAGAATGTGCATTTTGTGGAAATAAAATAGACGTTTCTCGTTGGGAAGAATTAGATAGACATTTTACAAGGGAAGTTGAAGAATTCACTGAAAATCTAGAAAAATTAATGACTCAAATTAAGGAAAAGAAAGAATATATTTTAAATTACCAATTACCTTTTAATAAATATAGTTTCTATTCAATTTTTGAAGAAGATTATCATTTAATAGAGCGAGAATTAGATTTATTAAAAGAGGAAGCAGTTTCAGAGTTAGACGAGGTATATCGTGTTTTAGAAGAAAGAAGGAAAAATTTATTTTCTACCTCAAATATATTAAGAAAAGATAGAGACATTAATTTAAAAGCTAATAAATTATTATCAAAAATAAATATTTTAATAAATAAAAATAATGAATATACCTTAAAATATACAGAGAAGCAGAATGAAGCAAGGAAAAAATTAAGGTACCATGAGATTTATCTATTCAAAAAGTTGATCAACTATGAGCAGAAAAAAGCAGCAATTGAAAACCAGAGAAATTTATTGCAAAAGATAAATAATGAAAAAGAAAAATTAGAGAAAATTGAAAAAGAAAGCCTTCTTAAAAAGGCAGAATTGGAAGCATCATTAAAGGATGAAAAGAATGCTGTTAAACTTGTAAATAATTATTTAAAGTCATTCCTCGGTCATCCTGAACTATATTTAGATATTGAAGAAGGAGCTAGTGAGAAGATTTCAAAATTTGTTGTGAAAAGGAATAATCAAAAAGCAAAAAATTTAAGTGAAGGGGAGCAAAGTCTAATAGCATTTTGTTATTTCCTTGCAACCTTAAAAGATATTTCAAATATTGAAGAATATACAATTTTCATTGACGATCCAATTTCAAGTCTAGACTCTAATCATATTTTTTATGTTTTTAGTTTAATAGATTCTGAAATAGCTAGTAAAAACTATAAACAAGTTTTTATATCAACACATAATTTAGATTTATTAAAGTATTTACAGAAACTCACAACTCCTACAAACAACAAAAAATATAAGAATAAATATTATTTAATTGAAAAAAAATTAACTGCTAACGGTGAAGCAACAAGTATTATTACGAGAATGCCGACTTATTTGCAAACATATTCAACAGAATTTATATTTTTATTCCACCAGATATATAGGGTGGCAACAGAGGATCAATCAGACGAAAATTATCAAGTATTTTATTCATTTCCTAATACGGCTCGTAAATTTATAGAAACTTATATGTTTTTTAAGTACCCTGATTTTAATATGAAAAATGATAAAAGAATACGTGAATTCTTTGGTGAAAAACTGGAATTCGTTTCGTTTTTAAATCGAATTAATAATGAATTTTCACATGGGGAGAATCAACCAGATAGACTATTTAAACCAATCGACATCCCGGAATTCAAAAAAAATGCAATTATTATTCTTGACTCTATTCGACGAAACGATGAAGAACAGTATTATGCATTTCTAGGAAGTATAGATGCATTACCACATGATGTAATGAATCAACAAGAGGAAAATATTCCAGTTAATAGTAGGAGTACAGTTAATTAAGTTAGGTGTATAAATTCTATCAGTAGCGTTGCATAAAAAATAAAAACATTTTATGCAGAATTTTCTGAATAAAATATTTTATGATAAACGAAAAACAAGGCAGTAACCAACTAAAGGTGATCACTATCCATTTGGTAATAAATGTATTTGTTTTATTGTTACATGGCTACTGCGCTTCGCCGACTTTTTTCAACTCATTCCCGTTGAATTCGTTCCACCCACACGGTACTTGGTTTCCAAAGAAAAACGCGAAGCCAACGATAAATCTGGGTGAGAGAATGTTTCGATTTCATTTCAAGTTGAATAAGAATGAGTAAACAGTAAGAAATCAGAGCTAAGTAAACCTGATTTTCTACAGCTTCTGGACTCGTTCCATAAAGATGTTTGAGTGTTAAACGTTGCTTAATCCACTTAAAAAATAATTCAATGGCCCATCGAGAACGATAGATATCACCAAGTTCTTCTGGATCTAGGTCGAATCGGTTCGTAATGATTCGAATTCGATTCCCGTCCGAATCGAATGTTTCGATTAATCGAAAGACATTTTCCGTTCGTTTTTGTGGTGTCCCAATGACCACCATCGAATCAGATAAAATAGAGGAATTGGATGGGACAGAGAACGATTCAAGAAATCGAACATAGGCATTCTTTTTCAGACGGGAGGCGAAAAAGAGGCCTTTATCACAGTAATAATCGAACTTTTCGTAGTCTACATAACCACGATCAAACACGTACATGGCATCTGTTTCGTCGATCAGTTGTTCCATTTGTGTTCGATCATTGTTCCCTGCTGGGGTCATGACCATTTTTTCCGGATAAACCGTATCTTCATTGACAAACACCAGTCGTAAATGAACCTTAATTCCCGACTTCGTTTTGCGAAACGTAGCCCATTGATATTTTTTCAGATTCAGTGAAATGGTCGTAGAATCCACGATTTTTAAGCCACTCACCTGACTGGAGGAATTCGTGGACATCTGGCGGATTTGATTCACTAAATCCAGAAAGATTTCTGCGAGCAATTCGGGTTTTACTTGGCGATGTTTTCGAGAAAGTTGTGAAGCACTAATAGATGTCAATCCTAATTCTCGCTGAAAATCATCCAGTAACGCATCATCGGCGATGGCGCGCAGTCCTTCTCGTTGTTGAAGTTGAGCATGCAAAAACAAAAGTAAATACGCTTTTGTGGTTAATTTTTTCGTATATTTATCTTGTTTCATCTCTTCAATTCTTTGTGTAAATTTAACAGAATTGAGAGGAGTGACCCATTTACCAAATGAAGAAAATAGTGTATCCTTGTCCATAGGCTTCATCCTTTATATTGGATTTGGACAGGGACCACCTGTACCATCCATTATAAAGGATTTTTTTATGGACTTTTTTCAATTCGGAATTTTCGAATTAAATTAATGCAACGCTAGTGAAATTCTATATATCAAATATTCCTAAAAATAGAGGTGAAAAAATTTGCAAACCAATTTTCATGAGCTGAAAAAAGAATTTGTAAATAAAAAGGTTGCAGATGCAAATCAATTTATTGATAATGTACTGTATAATTTCAAAACATTAGAGCATTGTAGAGATTTTATAATTTTATATATGAATTAACAACTGAATATGATAGAAGAATCATGGAGTATCGTTCAAAAATTAATTATGATCTTAAAAATAAAGGAAGTGCCTCAATAACATTATTAGACGATTCATTTGAAATATTTGGATATAAAACAAGTTTATCATTTTTAATCTCAAAGTATATAAAGGATATTATTCAGTATGCTAACAATATTTTAGATTCCTTAGCACAAGTAGTAAATTGCGCTTTATTATACCCTCAGTTTCCTAAAGATATGGTGGATTTTGGTTTCCTTTATAGTACCTGAATCCGTGACAAAACATCTTTACAATGGTCGCAAACCGTTGATACGATAAGGGAAAACGACGTTGACGATTCTTCATCAAGTAGGTGATGTGATGAAAGATTTCCCGATTCGGTTTGTATTGACAGATGAAGCGATTACCCCAAGTGCTGGGCTTGCTCTCGTTGGCTACTTACTCCATCGAACGAAACTGGATAAACGGGTAAACGCACTTCGGCTTCCAACGGTTCGTCGAGAAGTGCACATTTCCCATAGCGATGTCATTCGCTCGATGATTGGCTTGCTTGCCACAGGAAAAACGGATTTCGATCATATCGAAGCGTATCGTCAGGACGATATCTTTTCGGCATCGATGGGGATTCAGCACGTGCCTTCCTCTCCAACCTTGCGACAACGACTCGATCAGCTCGCTTGTCTTCCGATGACCGAAACGATTCTTTGGGAGGAGTCCATACGTCTGTTGATTCAACGACATGCCACTTTGTCCCCTTGTTGGACCAAAGGAAAGACGACATGGCTTCCCCTTGATATAGATGGTTCCCCATTTGACAACTCCGATACGAAAAAAGAAGGAGTCAGTCGAACGTATAAAGGATTTGACGGTTTTACACCGTTGTTTGCGTATGCAGGGAAGGAAGGGTATCTCGTTCATGCCGAGTTGCGTCCAGGGAAACAACATGTGCAAGACAACATGCCCTCGTTTTTAGTCACCGCTATCCGTCGAGCTCGTCAACTGACTTCATCTCGTCTGCTTGTTCGCATGGATGCAGGAAACGATGCAGAAGCGAATGTGCACGTATGCCTAAAGGAAGACGTGGACTTTGTCATCAAGCGAAACTTACGCCGAGAATCGAAAGCGCTTTGGTTCCGGATCGCTTCGCAAAAGGGCAAACGTGTCGATGATGGACAAAGCGAAGGAGTACAAACCTATGAGCTATGCCTTCCACAGAAGGCAGCGATCGATGGAAACACGTATACGTACGTTCAAGTCACCCAAGTGACGGAACGGACGATGGAACGCAATGGACAGCTGATGCTCGTTCCTGATTATGAAGTGGAAAGCTATTGGGTGCGGCTCAAAGGATACGAGCATGTTCGAATGAGCGATGTGCTCGCGTTGTATCATGACCATGCGACATGCGAACAGTTTCATAGCGAACTGAAGAGCGACTTAGATTTAGAGCGGCTTCCATCTGGGAAGATGAAAACGAATGCGCTCGTGTTGGTCATGGGAGCCTTCGTTTACAATCTTCTTCGTCTGATTGGACAAGATCTATTAAGCGATCCGAGACATCCGTTGCACCACAAAGTGAAACGCCGCCGCATCAAGACGATTATTCAGACGGTGATCACGATGGCAGGGCGACTCGTCCGTCGATCACGACAGATCTGGATGAAACTGACGCGAAGGAGTGGCTATAGCGAGCCCCTACTGAACGTCTATCAGAAATGGAGAGAGGTAAGATAACGAACGAATGTTCGGGAACTGATGTCCAACGTCACTCCCTGTGCTTTTTTGTCTATTTTTTTGGTTCGTATACCTAAAAAAGAGATTTGTTCCATTTTCGGAAATAGAGATGACATAGGTCATAAGCATAAAAGGGGTTTTATGGATTATCAATCCATCAAAATTACAACAAAATCAAAGTCGATTTCAATTCATCACGGATTCAGGTAGTAATAAAAAAAATAGAATTGCTGGTTTTCAGACAACAAAAAATGTTGAAAGGGTTTTTGCGAATATTAGCAATGCATCGGAATTCACTTATTTAAGAAAATCAAATAATAGAATTAAACATATTATGGATATTCCTACAACTATAGGATTTAATCTTTTTGACGATAAAATGATAGCTTTTATTGAAGGTTTTGTAAAAAATGGTATGACATTTGAAGATGTTAAGATAAATGATAAATGTAATGAAATATGCAATTTTATATCAGATTGTATCGATAATGTATGTTCTGCAATTCTGCTTGATCTTGCTTTGGTGAATCATGAATATAGGTTTAATGAAGTAAGTATTTATGGGCAAATTGCGAAAAATCCTGATCAAACTATTGAAGATATCCATTTGAAGGATGCAGATTTTCTTATAGCCTATGTTGAAATTGAAGAAACAGACCTATCGAAAATTCCTAGTCAATTAGAGCTATTATTTGCTACTGTGAGGGATGATAATAGTATAGAGGTGTTTAATTACGACTATGACCTAGTGTTAATTAAAGTTGAAGACAATTATGTAGGATATGCTGAAGCATGTGAACCTGTAGATACTGATTTCATAAGCTATAGGAAATACAATATTATTCTTGACTCAAGTTTGACACCATTTCACTACATGTGGATAACTAAAGGTGATTATACCAATAGTTATCCACTTTTTTTATCGAAAATATAATCATTATGTAGTGTTATGTGGATAACTTTTGTATATCCAATAATATGTAATATATGTTATACTATTAGTGCTATGTATATTCGAATTAATAAGCAAAAAAAGTAAGCGTCAAATAAAACCCACATTCCGATCATAGGTCATCCGTGTGATAATCTTCTTAGAATGATTCGGGAGGTTTTGCCATGACCCTAAAAGAAAAAAGAATAGAATGGAAAGCACGATATGATGCCTGGAAAGAGAGTGGACAGAGTATAGCGGAGTGGTGCCGGGATCAAGGAATCAAAACTCACCAAATGTACTATTGGGTGAGGCAGTTCTCCCGCGGTGGCAGTTGCACTGAAACGCCTGTCCAGACGCAGTGGCTGGCTGTTCAGGTAGAAGAATCCTTGCCCTCTTCAGGTCAAGGTCCGATCTTTTTACACGTTGATGCGATCTCCGTTGAAGTACGGCCCGGTGCCAATCTGGATCTATTAACCGATGTGATTCGGGTGCTGCAACACCAATGTTGATGAATTCCCCGTTTGAACGTGTCTATCTGGCGCGTGGCAGTACGGATCTTCGCAAATCGATTGACGGACTGGCCGCTATTGTACAGGAATGCTTTGAACTCGATCCCTTTTCTCCGTGCTTATTCGTGTTTTGTAACCGGAAACGGGACAAGTTAAAGATTCTTCAATGGGAACATAACGGCTTCTGGCTTCATTATCGCCGTCTGGAAAAAGGGACGTTCCACTGGCCGTCGGAGAATGATACAGCGCCCATGTCTATCAGTTCACGCCAGCTGCGCTGGCTGCTGGACGGCTTGCCAATCGAACAAAAGCAAGCGCATCAGGAAGTGAAGGCACGCATCCTTCTATAAAACAAATAAATAAAAAAAGAATTCGATACTAGGCAAGTTGGATTCTTTTCCGTATACTGGACATATGGAAAAATCAGCGCAGACTTCAAAAGGCACAATTGAATATTACAAAGCGCTCAACGAAAAGCTCCAAATGGAAAAGGAAGAGTTGGAAGCGAAATTAAAATGGTATGAGGAACAATTCCGCCTCAGCCAGCAACGCCTATTCGGAGCTTCCAGCGAGAAGACCCATCCGGACCAGCTCTCCCTTTTCAACGAAGCCGAGTCCACGGCTGATCCAGCTATGGAAGAGCCCACCGTTGAGACGATGACATATAGACGCAAGAAACAACACGGCCAACGCAAACGCATGCTTGAAAACCTGCCTACAGAGACGATCGAATACCGTTTGTCTGATGAGGAACAGGTCTGTTCGTGCTGTGGCGGTGCTATGCATGAAATGAGCACAGAAGTACGCAAGGAATTGAAAGTCATTCCTGCCCAAGTGAAAGTAGTCGAACATGTGCGTCATGTATATAGCTGCCGTCACTGTGAGCGTCATGAACTGAACACACCTATTGTGACAGCGAAGATGCCGGAACCTGTTTTCCCTGGAAGCCTAGCGTCTCCGTCGTCAATGGCTTATACCATGACACAAAAATACGTAGAAGGTATGCCCCTGTATCGCCAGGAGAAACAACTGGAACGCTTTGGCGTGTCCATACCTCGGCAAACGCTGGCCAATTGGACCATTTATGGGGCTCAAACTTGGCTTAGCCTCATTTACGATGAGATGCATGAGCACCTCCTACAGAAGGATCGTCTGCATGCGGATGAGACAACCTTGCAGGTCCTGTCTGAACCGGACCGGCCAGCGACGTCGACTTCCTACATATGGCTTTATCGTACCGGTCGCGGGGATACACCAATCGTCTTATACGATTACCAGCAAACCCGTGCAGGCAAGCACCCACGCCGTTTTTTGGACGGCTTCCGGGGATATTTGCATGTGGACGGGTATGCGGGTTATAACGTCCTCCCCGATGTGAAATTGGTCGGGTGCTGGGCCCATGCCCGCCGCAAATTCACAGAAGCCCTGCAGGCACTGCCTGAATCGGCGAGCACTTCCACCGTCAAAGCAAAGGAAGGTCTGGCCTATTGCAATAAACTTTTTGAAATTGAGCGCAAGCTTAAAGATGCAAGTCCAGAGGAGCGCTATCAAGCACGGCTGGAGCACAGCAAACCCGTGCTTGAGGCTTTTTTGTCATGGCTTAAAGAGCAAATGCCGCGCGTACTGCCAAAAAGCGCACTTGGCAAAGCGATCAAGTATTGTCGTAACCAATGGGAGCGGTTGGAGGCATTTTTAGAGGACGGCCGTTTGGAGATCGATAATAATCGCGGGGAACGGTCAATTAAACCTTTTGTGATCGGTCGCAAAAACTGGCTCTTCAGTAATACGTCAAAAGGAGCAAGGTCCAGTGCGATCATCTATAGTGTTGTGGAGACAGCCAAGGAAAACGAGTTGGATCCATTCAACTACCTTAGCTATCTGTTTCAAGAGCTTCCCAATATAGATACGACAGATAAAACAAAATTAGCTGAATTCCTGCCATGGTCACCGACGCTTCCGCAGGAATGCCGTGTTCCTAAAAAATCTAAATAAAGCATACATGAAATCCCCATCTGAATACAGGTGGGGATTACTTTACGCTTACGTTTTGGATAGGGAGAAAGCTAATATAGTTTCGTTATTTTCAGGGGCAGGTGGTCTTGACTTTGGGGTTGAATTAGCAGGGTTAGATTATGTATTTGGAAAGAGTAAAGTAGATAATTATTTAAAAGACAAGGAATTATTTGATTCTATCCGAGATAAAGGTGTTTTTCATCATTCTTATGCAATAGATAATTTTAAGGAAGCCTTGGAAACTTATAAAATGAATTTTAGTGATGATGTTTTTTTACATAGAACAGATATTAAAAAGGTTAAAAGATTTCCCGCTGGTGATCTTGTTTTGGGGGGATTCCCATGTCCTGGGTTCAGTGAGGCAGGTCCACGTTTGGTGGATGACCCAAGGAATTTTTTGTATATCCATTTTATTCGTTGCTTAATAGAAACAAAACCTAAATTCTTTATAGCTGAGAATGTTAAGGGGATGTTGACCCTAGGAAAAGGTGAGGTTTTTAGACAAATAAAGCAGGATTTTGAAGCTTGTAGTGTAGGTTCAGTATAAAAAATGTATGAAAATAGATAATCTCTTACCAAAGAGCACATTGATTCAATCCCAAATTAATATGCTCTTTGGTTTACGATAAGGAGAATTATGGTAAGTTGGGATAGTAAGATTGTTTCGTTAATCTTAAAAAATCATCTAGAATATTTCATTTCTCTTTTCTAGTAGATCCGGCATCAGAACGCTTTTTTCTCCATGTTCCATCTTGATTTCTACTTCTATTATTTCCGGCAGTAGGACCTGTTTTAACAATAGGACCTTTTGTATCTTTAGGTGATGGCATATTAGTACCTCCTTTTCATTTTATTACTATTATAAGGACTATTTACCAAAAAATAAAGATATTTAAAAAAACTTTGATACCTTTTCAATAACTTTGAGCGAATACAGTGAAACAATGTACCCTAAAGGTGATGAGGGCGGGTATGTATCTGTTGCAACAAAAGATCAACATTGGAAAGAGCGTAATGTTCCTATTTCAAAGTGGACAAGCAAGGTAAATTTAAATACGAATTGCTATGTATCTATCAATACATTCTATAAACCTGAACGAAGAATACGTTCTGTACGCCATTTAAATGCGTTTTTCGTTGATATTGACTATTACAACGTAGGTATTTCTAAAGAGGATGTTTTCCATGCGATTGATTTCTTTATAAATACAGATCGTATAGTTGAGCCTACATTTGTGATTGATTCAGGTCGTGGATTATACGTCATTTGGAAGATTGAAGATGTTCCAGGAATTTATAAGCAAACAAAATCCCTTTATCAGCACATTCAACAGTATATTTATGAGCTGTTTAAAGATGTTGGTGCGGATCCAAGTGCAAAGGATATAGCTAGAGTATTACGGGTTCCTAATTCGTTGCATATACAAGCAAATAGACGTGTTAAAGTAATTTATTTTAATCCTGAAGCAATTTATACAATGTCTATGTTCCAGCAATTCGTAGATCCGTTTGAGATTTATAGAAATAAAGACTACAAGAAAATTAAAAACAAAACTATAAGTAACTCTGAACGAAAGAGGAATATTAAGTATCTTTTCAACATTTACACGCTTTATAAGGCACGTGCAAGTGATATAGAAACCTTATGTGAGTTAAGAAACTATGATTTAAAAGGCATGCGCAATAATATTCTATTTGTTTACCATTATTTCATGTTGCATATTCATCGAAATGAACAAGTGGCGTTATATAAAACTTTGAACCTTAATGATAGATTTATAGATCCATTACCTGAAAAAAGCGTTAAAAGCTATGTTCAATCGTCTGTAAGGGCTTATTATGAACATTTAGAAGATAAAACGAAAGGTTATAACTATAAGAATGATACTTTGATAGAATTATATAAGATTACACCAGAAGAGCAGAAACATCTTAAAACAATCATTTCGCAACGTGAGAAGTATGATAGAAACAACAAACGAAGAAGGCAAAACAGGCGTAATAAAGCGGGTTTAACACCAAGACAAGCGAAGAAACAAGAAACAATAAACAAAGTAAAAGCTTTACATGAACAGGGATTAAAACAAGTTGAAATAGCCCAAGAATTAGGTCTATCAAGTGGACGTATATCACAATTATTAAAAGAAATTTAGAAAGTTTAGCGAAATGGCTCTTTATATAGTGGGTGTACTTTAGATTGTTTAAAAGAGATATAAAAGCTTTAGGATTAGGTTTTTTAAGACACCTTATGTTTTGATTATTTCTAGGTATTTATTTAATATTTACTTTATAGGTACACGTCATTTTATGAATTTTGTAATACCACCATTTAAAATAGCTTCTCTAACTTGTTTATAAACCATTTCTTGTGTGGTTTTTTCTTTTATGGGTTCTAATTTAATTCCGTCCATAAATCTATCATCCTCTTTTATTGTATTTCTAATATTATTAATTTATATAATATTTAATCAATTCAGTATTTTCTTTGTGTATACATTATACATAATACAGACAGTAGCGTTGCATAAAAAAATTTAATGTTTGTCAAGCTCAATAAAAATTCCAGTTATTTCATGTAACTGAATATTCAGACATACAATCTTTCTAAGCAAGCTTAAAAGGACAATGACGTCTTAATCGGCAGTCCATTTCCACAATTTGGTAATATATTACAGAAACATTGGATCATAAACTAAATCGTCTAGGTGTTCCACCTCCCCTTCTTCAAATTGGTACACGATGGTTTCAAAATCTTTTTCCCAATGGTATTTTTTCCGACCGTTGGACGTTCGAATTGGCTTTTTAAAAAGGGAGCGAACAAAACAGTCAAAACCTTTAAAAAGCAGATTCTGTAAAGTTCGCTTGATCTCTAATAAAGGACCATCGTGATTCACTTTTAATTGGAGCATGGCCTGTAAGCAATAGGTGATTAGGGCGATCCAAATTTGATTGTAAACGGCATTTTGACTTTTTCCATAAAATCTTTTTATCTTAAGGTGCTGTTTCATCCATTTAAAGAAGGTCTCTATCTTCCAGCGATATCGGTATAAATCTGCAATCTCTTCCGCAGAAAGATCAAAGCAATTGGTTATGATGATCACGGGATTCCCTTCGCTGTCGACCGTTTCGATCAATCGGAGAGGATGAGTCATTTTGGTATGATTACGGTCATTTCCTAAAATGACAATCTGATCCCTATAAATCAAACGTTCTGGATTGGGAATCCGTTCCGATAAAACTTCAATCTCTGCGTTCTTTTTAAGCCGGGTAATGAATCGCACCCCTTCTCGGCATAAGCGGTCGAACTGTTTGTAATCGACATACCCTCGATCAAACAAGTAAATCGCATTTGGATCGATTTCAATGAGTTCGTCCATCTGTGTGCGATCGGCATGTTTCGCGGGTAAGATAATCCCTTGATCCGGAACAGTGATATCCTTCGTTACAACAACCTTTAAATGGAGTCGAACACCAGCCTTTGTCTTACGAAAAGTTGCCCATGGATATTGGCTCAAACTCATGCTCATCGTGGTAGAATCAATGACCAGAAGACGACCAATGTTTCGGATGATCGGGGCATTTTTCATTTGCCCTTGGATCTTTAAGACCAGATATTTAAATACTTTTTCAAACAGTTGAGGGGATAATTGGCCTAATTTGCGAGAAAGTTGCGAAGTACTAATTGCATCAAATTCCAGATATGTCTGCAACTCTTCCTTGTCTTTCAAATGTTTGGCCAATTTTGTTAAGCTTTCCAATTCGTTTAACTGAGCGATGATACAAAGTTGTAAAAACTTATACGCCGTTAATTTTTTAATGTATTTGTCAACGTCAATCACATTAATTAGTTTTGAAAAAGTTATTGGATCGATCTCTTTAAATAGTTCATTTATTGTGGATTCTGTGGTATTCTTATCCATAATGGTTTCTCCTTATTCTTAGGATTTGGATAGGACTGCCAATCCTAATTATAAGGAGTTTTTTTATATCCAAAAAGATGAAATTTAACATAAAATTGGGCTTGACAAATTAAAATTAACTTAATGCAATGCTACTGATTTCCCATGTACTTAGATTCATCATATTGTGCCCAGAAGCCATCTAATTGATTGATATCTATATAATATCTATTCCTAGAAAATTCACATAAACGTATACCCTCATCCGAACATATATCCGCAGAATACCGAAACCCTGAGCGTATCGCTTGTTTTCCAATTATATCGAATCCACTAGGAATGTCTAAATATATATTTCCCCCATATATATTTAGTAATTCTTTTATTGTATTGATACAAGAGTTATATTCTTTGTTAGTTAAAATATTGGAAAAAGGAATTAACCTGTTATCAGGCAATATTAACGGATTCACTTTAAAATCATTTTCGCTTCCGAATAAAGCAATTGAGGGTAGTTCGTTAATATTTTCCTTTGTAATCGGTATTATTAACACTTCACCTGATTTTTTTACATTTTCGTGTGTAACAAAATCATTAATTACTTCTAAATAATTGGAAGTAAAAAAGTGATTATTCTTCTCATTATTTAATGAGTAAATAGATATTCTATATAAACTAAATTGCTCATAATATTTATAAAAATATTCCATAGATTGTTGGTTGCAATCCATATCTATGACTAAATTATACCACGCTCCTTGCATGCATTAAAAATATCTGTTAAATCATAATTGTAAAAATCACCATATAAAGACAACCCCAGCAAGCTTGTATTCTTATATATAATTCGTAATCCTTTTTATTAACAAATCTATTTGGTTTTGGTTCACATCAATATGTTCTACTAATTCCCTTATATACCCCATTTGTACCAATTTGGAGAAAAGGACATGAATATGTTAAAATAAAGAAAATCTTAACAGCGTGGTGTATTAATATGAATGGACATAATACGATGGGGATGTTATGGCCTTTTAAGGTTCTGTTAAGATAATTTACAATATAAAGAGTGATTATTATGAAACGATTAGCTAATATATACTATTATTACTTTTTGATAGGAGGAGCAATTGCATTAATTATTTATGATTCTTTTGCTATCTATAATGATCAATCACATACAACGGCATTTTGCTTACTTATAAATCTAATCATGTTTACTTATACTTATTATCAATTATTTATGCGTGATAAAAATGAATCAACCTTGCTTGAAAAAATTGTATTAGTAATATTATTGCTTATTATTATTATTGGTAGTTTACTTGTTTATCTAAATACTAGTTTTCTTAAATAAATGCTGTTTTCATATAGATTGTTGATAACAAAAATAGTATATGAAGGTATCGAATATTGCAGAATGTGCGTTCCTGATGGTGGCGGATTGGCACAATGTTTACAAAGATTTCCATACTTTATCTGAAAACGAAAAATTAGAATTAGACCCTTTTAGGATCTAAAACGATATTTTCAAAATGGTTAGTATAGTCCGCAAAATTCATTTTTATAATGGTTTAGCTTGCGTTCATTGAAGTATTATCTCTGTTAATCGTTATAGCAATTACTGTTCATGCCAGCTCTTCCTTTGTAAGAATTGTGGAATTGTTTAACGAGATGATAGGTAGCTAGTTATCAGAAACAAAGTACTTCCACAAATGAACAGAAAACTCCGAATGGACAGTCGGAGAATAAAGACTGTCCAAATAGCTAAGGTACTAAAAATCCTGAATGCGGTTTGTTCACCTCGCTCAAATAAAAAGTCTGAAACACGATATCCACCTATTTTGATATCGTTTTCTTTAACTGATAAAGAAACTGCGGAGAAAGGACAAAAATTCAAAATTCTTATCAACAAAGCGGTATAGTTTAGCTGTTCTAATTACTATAAGTATGACTGATACTTTTGTTATAAGAGTTATACTTATTTTTCCATCCCCCTATCTCTTCCTTGTAATTATAATAAAATATAATACCGTGCGATTTTATATTTTCTAGTAATATTATTTAATTTACAAAAGAGCTTAAATAAAGAACCAAAGAGGTTGTGCAACATTGCACAACCTCTTTGGTTAGAATGGCAAAAAGAATGTAATCGTTTTTGCAATCACATTTGATGTAGTTTTTCCTAAACCAGTATAATCGCTAATAACATTTGTTAAGAACTCCTCGACATCATCAACAAACCCAGTATAATGGCTAAGTACTTCTAAAAGCCCTCCCACGGAGAGTACACCTATGAGTTTATTTTTAGCAGATCTAGGTAAAGGTAGTTTATTAATTGCTCCTTTAATACCTCTATCAATAGATTTTTCATGTTTTTTTATTGCATTACTTATGGCTTTTACACTTACGCTACCTTTACTAGAAGGTGTAATAATTTGATTGCCAGGTGCAGTTGGAGAGGTAGCAGATGTTGGTAATATACCCTCCGCAGTTAATTCATTGATATAATCATCTGCATTAATTTGACTCTGTATCAATGCTTGTTCGATTTCTAATGCATCTTGTACGCTAATTACATTTTGATGATTTTGTTTATTCACTGTTAGTTTTTCATTTGTTGGTTCGATAATACTTGCGTAACTTAATGAAGGGCTGATTGTTGCTACTAGTAAAGCAGCAGACGTTAATGAAATTAAACTTTTTTTCAAGATATATCTCCTCCTAATCTATTTTATACAATAAATATAATAACATATTAATAGGTGTATATCCTATTTATACCATATTGTTCTTTATTATTTTCCTCTTGTTTGAGAACCCACTGTAATTAACTAGGTATTTTTATAAAATAAAAATATATACGCTCTCTCACTTGTACTTATAACTTGTCATATAATCTACATTATATGTCTAACAATCTCGTCTTTTTTATGATATACTCGTCATATAATTTTATTTTTCGAAGCGATTATTTGCTCTTCGAATCCTTTTAAACTCGTCATATAAGTGAAAGGATGAAAAAGATGCTGCACGAATATGAAACATATTTGCAAGAGAAGGGGTTTTCTCCTAACACCGTGATCTCCTATCTCAATGACGTGAATCAGTTTTTGAAAGACTTGCATCTTCGTCCAGGCGATTACGTCACGTCGGCCGACATACGCAAATGGATCCAGCAAATGTTGAATCCGGTAGAAGGGAAACCGTTGGCTATTTCCACGATCAATCGCCGTCTTAATTCGCTGCGAAGCTTCTATGCGTGGGCGGTGGAACACCATAAGATTGAACAGAACCCAATGAAAGACATCCAGGATTTAAAATCAGCCGATGAAGATAACGAAAAAATTATGTGGCTGACGGAAGAAGAATTTGAGGACTTATTGCATCGGATGCGGAAAAAGCCGGTCCGTAGCAGAGGGGTTGATCCAGAAGAAAAGTATCGACGGGACCGTGCGGTGGTGTATCTGCTTACCTATGCAGGATTGCGAGTAGAGGAGTTATCAAATTTAAAATTAACGGATTTAGATTTAGAGATGAAGAGAATTCGAATCGTGGGAAAAGGGATGAAGGTAAGAACAGTGCCGATCTCGAATATCTTGTTGGCAGAACTCGAGGATTGGCTTAAGTTTCGCGCGGAAATGGCGAAAAAGAAACCGCATGTGGCCGAATCGCCATACGTCTTTTACAGCCAACGTTCTCCGAAGTTTTCGGTAAGGGGCCTCCAGCGAATGATCGAAAGCTACAGCCTGCCAAATAAAAAACTGACGCCCCATATGTTCCGGCATACGTTTTGTAAGTGGATGCTAAAGGCGACGAACAACGATATCGAGAAAGTGCGGAGGCTTGCTGGTCATAGCAATATTGCCACAACGTCCCGATACTTAAAGGACAGCTATAGTGATTTGGCGGATGCTGTGGAGGCATTGCCGAAATTTTAACAAAGTTGTTTGTGCGTAGGTGTCACCGATAACGATTCGGATAGTCCAGTAGGGCCATGGTAATCTTTGAAGAATGATTGCCGTGGCCTTTAGCATTTTTTATTCCATTTAAACAGCGCTTCTCCCAGTCAAAGACGGTCAATCTCCCTCTGCTTAATTAAAAGCAAGAGGTAATTCTTTGATGCGAAGATAATTCACAAAAAACTGTAATGCACCCCTTTGTCAAGACACAAATTGATAATATTTAAGTTATCCATTCTCTCCTTTCGCTATGAATGTGGTGCGTGTGCGATAAAGGCTTGACATGGAGCCTCTACGGGCACGATTTTTTGCGCTGGAGCGATGGACAGATAACATCGCATGGCTAAAACAGCCTATCATGCCCGTCTCTCCATATACGTTCGATGGTTAGGATGCTTGAACCATCTTAGGTTGCTTGTACACTGTTGCTGGCGTCAAATAGTCCAAAGATTGGTGAGGTCGGTCTGTATTATAGAACGTAACATAGCGTCGAATGCCTTTTCGCAACTCTTTAGGATTCTCGAATTCATTGAGATAGATACATTCATACTTTAAAGCTCTAAAGAAGCGTTCCGTACGACTATTGTCTGTTGCTCGTCCTTTGCCATCCATTGATACCTGGATGCCATACTCTTTCAACAGCCCGAGATAGTCAGCGTTTGTAAAATGGCTGCCCTGGTCACTATTGATGATGGCCGGCTTACCATGACGCAATGCCCGTTTAAGACAGTTGATGACAAATCCTTTCTCCAGCGTACTAGATAACTCGTAATCGATCACTTTGCGGCTGAACCAGTCGATGATGGTAAACAGGTACATAAAGCCCCGTCCCATACGAAGGTAGGTGATATCCACTCCCCACACATGGTTCGGATGGGTGATCTCCAATCCACGGAGCAGGTAAGGTCGGCAGTACTTGGCATGTAGCCTCTTACTAAGGTTGGGTTTTGGGTAAATAGCTTGTATACCCATAAGGCGCATGAGACGGCGTACGCGTTTACGATTCACATCAAATCCTTTCTCACGAAGTTTCGCAGTCATGCGCCTGTAGCCAAAGTAGGGATGAGCTGTATAAAGCATATCCATTTCGTGCATGAGCATGATGTTTTCTGAGCTTTCTGTTTGCCCCTTTGATTGGCGATACACGCTAGTACGATGAATACCTAATAACTGTGCCTGACGCTTGATGCTGATCGATGGGTGATTGAATTCGACCATAGCCTTTCGTTCGTCAACAGACTTATTTGAGTCCAGATTTTTTTTCAGCCAGTCAACTTCAACCGTTAACTGACCTACCAATTTCTCTAAATTTTCTTGTTTGGCCTCATATTCTTTACGGATTTTATCCACTTCGCTTGAGCCTTTTTCAAAGACCATCGAGGATCGTTCTAGAAATTCTGCTTTCCAACGACTGACCATGACTGGGCTTAATTCATATTTGGCGGCTATTTCATTGACGGTTTGCTCTTCACGCAACACCTCAAGAACCACCTTAGCTTTAAATTCTGCGGTATATCGGTTTCTTTTTTTCATGGTATCATTATAACTTATTTATCACGCTCATGTGTCTCACCTTATGGGAGCATTATAGTGTGGCGAAGATGGTTTTAAAAAAAGAAGCAGGAAATAATTAAAAATTTCCTGCTTCTATTCAATTTTCGGGGCGGAGAATCGATAAAAGATTTTTGGAGTTTAATTTCAATACGATCAATTAAACAATACAAAATTTCCGGTGTTAATTCATCAAAGTTTAAAAATTGGGCCAATTCCTGCTTCAACTTTTGGATATTCTCGACAACTTTATGGCTTGATAACAAAGATTCAAGTTCTTTTTTTGAAATGACAAGCTCATTGATTTCTTTGCTATTTGCCTCAATCATATCTTGATAATCCTCTTAAGTGATTTTTTCATCGGCGAGCAGCTCGATATATTTGCGTTTTCGTGCTTTTAAGGCGTCAATTTTCTTGTTTATTTTATCCAGTTTCTTTATCAATTTGCTGCATGAGAGACTGGATGTCATGAATGATGGTCTGTTTAAGTACTTCCTCTTTGATGACATGGCTGCTACAAGCTTTTTTGCCGAATCTGGCATATCCACCGCACATATAACTTTATGATTTGAGCGATACCACATGTCTTTGCCGCAATCAGCGCAATAGGCGATATTCGTAAATAGGTGCCGTTTTGGAGCAGGGATTGTTTTTGACCGTAATTTCATCTGATGTTGTACAGCTTCAAATACGTCTCTTGGAATAATCGGCTCATGAGCGTTTGGAATAATAATTAGTTCCTCATCAGACGCCTTTTTCCGTTTGTTGGCGACAACGGTAAGCTGCTTGCGGTTATCGAAGTGAAACGAACAACCGCTGACCCGAACAAAGGAAAGCAACAGGCGAAATTGTACGCCGACTGCATTGAAAAAATGCACGGCCAACGTCCAATCATTTTTACACAAACGGTTTTGAAACGTATATTTGGGACGATCTGAACTATCCGGCGCGGAGAGTTTCCGGCTTTTACAATAAGGAAGAATTAAGCTTGCTTATTGTAAAAGCCGCATGATGAAGCGGCCGCTAAAAAATGTGCAAATCAATGACAACATAACAAATCGCTATTACCAAAAAGAAGCAGTTTTAGCCGTATGCGACGCGCTCGAGAACAAACGGCGCAAAGCATTGCTTGTCATGGCGACGGGGAGCGCCAAAACCCGGACGGCGATTTCGATTGTCGATGTTCTTACCCGTCATAATTGGGTAAAAAATATTTTGTTTTTAGCGGATCGCAAAACGCTTGTAACGCAAGCGAAAAATAGCTTTAGCCATTTGTTGCAGAACTTGACGCTTTGCAATTTGCTCGATAACAAAGACAATCCAGAGGAAAGCCGCATGGTGTTTTCGACGTACCCGACGATGATGAACGCGATTGACGAAGCGAAACGAAAAGACGGCAAACGCCTCTTTACCGTCGGGCATTTTGATTTAATTATCGTCGATGAATCCCATCGCAATATTTATAAGAAATATTGGGCTATTTTTGACTATTTTGACGCGATATTGCTTGGGCTTACCGCCACACCAAAAGACGAAATTGACCGCAATACGTATGAAGTGTTTGATCTGGAAAAAGGTGTGCCGACCTATGCCTATGAGTTAGATCAAGCGGTTCAAGATGGCTATTTAGTGGATTATCGTACCATTGAAACAAAACTAAAGTTTCTCGAAGAAGGCATTCATTACGATGAGTTATCTGATGAAGAAAAAGAACGGTACGAAGAAACATTTGATGATGAAGTAGGCGAGGATATTGACAGTGCCGCGTTAAATGAATGGTTGTTTAATGACGATACGATTGATACGGTACTGAGAGATTTAATGGAAAAAGGGATTCGCGTAGAAGGCGGGGACAAACTCGGCAAAACGATTATTTTGGCGAAAAACCATCGCCATGCGGAACGAATTGTGGAGCGCTTTGATCAATTGTTCCCTGAATACAAGGGCGGCTTTGCACGAGTCATTGATAACAGCGTGAACTATTACCAAACATTAATCGATGATTTTCCAATCATTTGCCAAAACTTTGGTTTGGATCGTACTTTCTTGAAGAACACAAGGTTGACGACTTTCGGAATATCCACTCCAGTCGCGGAACCCGTTTATGCAAAGATTTATTCGGAGCCGGGCAAGATAAAACGCATTTCCTTATTTTTGACTATTGCGGCAACTTTGAGTTTTTCCGGGAAAATCCGAAAGGAATCGAAGGAAAAGCGGTGAAAAGCTTAACGGAGCGTCTATTTAATGCCAAAATCGAAATCATTAAAGAACTGCAGCATTTACAATACCAAGAAGAAGAGTATATTGCCTATCGCAATGAATTGATTGACGAGGTGCTAGCGGAAATCAATAAAGTTAAACGAAGAAAACTTCCTCGTACGCCAACATATTCAATACGTACACAAGTTTAAAAATCGGGCTAAATGGGATTCCTTAACAGCGATGGATGTCAATGAAATCAAAGAACATATTTCGCCGCTGATTGTTCCGCTAAACGATGATGAATTGGCGAAACGTTTTGATTTGCTTATGTATACGATTGAGCTGGCGAAGCTGCAAACGAAAAATGCGACGAAGACGATTCGGAGTGTGATTCGCACCGCAGAGGCGTTGTCGAAACTCGGTTCCATTCCTCAAGTGATGGAACAAAAATACATCATCGAAAAGGTGCAGACGGAAGAGTTTTGGAGCGAAGCCGATATTTTCGAATTGGAAGCCGTTCGCGAAGCGTTGCGTGATTTTGTGAAATTCCTTGAAAAAGAAACGCAAAAAATTTACTATACGAACTTTAAAAACCAAGTTTTAGAGGTCAAAGAAAACGGTCCGATGTTTACTGTCAATGATCTGAAAAATTATCGGAAAAAGGTGGAACATTATCTGCACGAACACCGCGACCAGATGGCCATTTACCATACCCACTATTATAGTCACAAAGACTTATTTGATAAACAGCATTATATTCCTAAATAAGTTGGGGTTTAAGTCATTTGCGAAAAGAGGGGAGTTTCAAGAAACATGGCAGAGGAAAATGTTTCTTCCGCAGAGACGAAGCATCTCGATCTTGTTCTCTCTTGGAACGAATCAGATGATTTTATTTGAGAGGGGTGCTAATGTGAGAATATAGGTCGAATATGGGTGATTTGTTGTTATTGGACTTTTGTACTAAAATAGTGGTTGTAAATTATGGTAGTGATAGTAACTAAGAAATTGGTGGATAGAATTGAATAGATTAAAGCTCTACTGTTAATGGAGAAGTAAGAAAAGTACATAAATAGAAGTTATTTACACAAATAGCAGACTGAGCATTATATCAGGCAAAAGAAACATTCAAGGGTCTCAACCAATAGTTTATGTTTGTTAGGAAGAAGTAGTTATCGGGAGGGATTGTTATGACGGAAATAACAGAAGATAAAGAATTACTGAGTTATGTTGACTCGTTTCAGGATATGCAAAATTTCTTACTAAATGAAGAGAATATAATTGATATTGATGTGATTGAAAAAGTAATTTTATTTATAAGGGAAGGGACAAAGAATCGAAGAAAGAAAAACTTTAAAACGTATTTTGAGAACATAGAAATGAATATTGATACGATAAAAGATTGGGGGAATATTCTTGAAAAGCTAATAGACGCGATTAAACATCAGGAGATCAACTCTATAAAAGAGCTAAAAGATCATTTGATCTTGCAAGGAATGCTTGGATTTAATCGAAAATATCTAGATACTTTTTCTATTAGTGGGCGTCAAAAGTATTTGAATTGGCTTAATAATCAGATCGGTGATTTAAAAAATAAATTGTTAGAAGCATATCGTAATAACTCATTAAATAGCGAATTGGTTGGCGAGTTTGTAACTGAATTTAAAAAATATCTAAATGGTAGATTATTATTAAAGATAGTAAATATAGATACTAAGCAAATCATAGGAGTACCGATTCATTTAAATAAAAATGGAGATGTTGAAATGTTACCCCATCCTTTTCTAGATTCTGAATGGGAATTGTCACGTTCGATCGACACATTAAAAGATAAGGAACGAATAAAAGTAGGGGATATTGTAGCTGCTTATTTTACTGATAACAAAAGTGAACGATATATGCATACATTGTTGTATGTGGATTTCGATGGAGCAGAAATTCTTCCACAAACATTACAGCAGGCACTCTCAGAATTTGTTGACAATGAATATATTGAACAATATATGGAGAAAATCCGTAAAATCTTTGGAATAGATGATAAAAACGATGAACAGATCGCAACATTAATATTGCAAAAATTATTAGATATAAGTAGTGATATACGTCAAAAATTGTTAGAAGAAAGGGATGAAATAAGAAAAGAAAAGGAAAAATTGTTAATAGAAGAAAAAGAACTCGATGAAAAGCGTAGAGAATGGTATCGTATAATGAAAAAAATTGATGAAATGATCGAGATTGAAGAGCAGACCACCCCAAATAAAAATGAGACTTATACAGTGATCGAGTATGAACCTGAACAATTTATCTCGCATTTACAATCATTATTTTATTATAATGATGATCAACATTTAATCTATAAGGAAGAGATTATAAAAACTTTTATTTATTCTTTACAAGCGAATATCTTAACGTTACTTGCAGGGCCATCAGGAACGGGGAAGTCCAGTATTGTCCAAGCTTTGGGAAGAGCAGTTGAAAATGTAGAAGTGCGTATGATACCAGTGCAATCTAGCTGGACTGATACACAAGATTTGTTGGGATATTTTCATCCGATAGATAAAACATTTGTTCCCACTCCGTTTATGGAAGCACTAGCTGAAGCAGCGCAGGAACAAAATCAATCAAAACTGTTTTTAATCTGTTTGGATGAAATGAACTTAGCTCATATTGAATACTATTTTTCAGAGATCTTAAGCGCACGTGAGCAGAAAACACCAGTACTTCATTTATATCCAAAAAGGTATTTGGAAATTGCAAAGTTTATTTTAAGTGATGAAAGAGCGAGTGTTGAACAACGAAAAAGTGCTGAAGAATTAATAAGGCTATATCCACCTGTATTTAAGATACCTGAGAATGTCCGTTTTGTTGGCACGTTAAATATGGATCATACTGTAAAACCACTAAGCCCAAAAGTGATAGATAGAAGCTTTATATTTGAAGTGGGACACTTGAAATCTGATGAAAAAGAAAAAATAAAAAAGAAGCTGAAAACGCTAACTGGAAAGATCAAGATGGACTACGAGACATTTACATCACCGTTCCTAGACGATACAGCTGTAAACGATACGGTTGAGAAAATTGAAGAAATATCGAAATTATTTGAAGATTATCCGAATGCTTCACTAAATAGTCGAGGAATTAAACATGTTCGTAACTTTTTAAAGTATGCCAAAAATAAAGAGGAACACGAAGAATTAATTGATTATATTATTTTAGGAAAAATTCTACCTAGAATTGAAATAAAAAGATCAGAATTCGACAAGATTTACAATAAAGTCCTAAACGAATTAAGTCCTTATTCACGATCTTATCAAAGATTAAAGGTTATGTTAGAGTCAAAACACACAGTGACGTTTTGGTAGGTGGAAAAGGTGAAGCTTTACCATGTCGCAAAGGAAAAAGATCGATTAGTGATCTATGATGAACTTCAATTTGACGGAAGTACGTATTTTACTTGTGAATATAATAAGATTAAGAAAAGAATGACCCAAATTGGTGTTTGTGTTGAGAACGCAAGCCGAATTGTTGTGAAACAATTTGATATAGAAGTTGCCCGATTAACGTTCGATGAGGAATCAGGTATTTGGTATCACAAGGAAAAAGAATGGATGGAAGACGGCTTTCCTAAAACAACAGACAGTATCTTTGGGATTAATGCAGGCGGCAGTTTTGATGTTATTGCGTATGATGAAGATGGTAATGAGATAACGAAAGCCACAGTCATGATTACTCCTGGAACCATGTCTATCGAAGAATATCAACAAATGCAACAGGAGGTTCGAAGATTATTTGAATTGTTCTCCTATGATCTTGCGCAAATTGATTATAATGATCAGAATTGTTTGAGAAGAGTACAAATGCCTCTTTATCCACAACAACAATTTCAAGAACTCTTTGATCAATTTTTCGACTGTTTTAATGAGATTTTAAAAATGCCTGAACAAGAATTGATTCAGGTTGAAAAGAAAATCAATCTACATCAAGTAAAAAAGTGGACGACTTCTATGATTATTGAAAATGAAATTAGAAAAAATGGAAAAGTCACGGCGCTTATAAGCGAGAAAACAACAGATATAAAAGAACATCGTATGATTCGGTTTATGGTAGAAGAGTTTCAGCAACGAATCGACATGGAGTTAACTGCTGAACAAAAACAGTTGAGTTCGTTGCAAAACGAGCTACAGCAACTAGAAGAAGTAGAAAAGATGGAGCAGTCTTCCTCTTTGTCATCAAATTTTCGTAGTCTTATCGAAATTGTGCGCTCTGATTGTGAGAAGTTACAACGCAGGATTTGTATATGGAGAGAAATGAAGGATAAGGTTAGTGAGCTATTAAACCAACCCTTATTGCAATGCGAGCCACAAGTCATAGAAGAGACACATCTTTTTCGCATGCATCCTGTTTATAGTGAACTCTATTCCATTTATGTTGCATATGAAAATTTATCTCCCCGTTTATCGGAGACATTTCGGCTTTTTATTCAGTCAATAGTAAAGTCGCCAACACTTTATGAGATTTGGATTTTATTAAAAATCATTGAGCAAATGAGTCAATGGGGTGTAAATCCGAATGAATTTATGAAAGATGTACAGGAAAAGTACATAAATCAAAAAACGATTAGCGGATATAAGAAGCGATTTAGATTAATGGACAGGCCATTTGATATCCTGCTTTGCTATGATTATACATTCGATGACATAGGATATAAACCTGATTTTGTTATTGGCTTCTATAATAAAAAGAAAAAGAAGTGGTACATGCATACATTAGATGCAAAATATAAATGCTACAGCAAAATGCCGAGAAGTCGAAAAGCAATTCTAGATGATTTAGAACGTTCGGGGACTCGCTATTTAAATAATTTATTTCGTAATACACCCCATATTCATTTACAATCGGCTACGCTAGTTCATACTGATGTAGACTCGTTGAATTGGAATATTAAGCATCAAACGTTAAATCCAAGTGGTCATCAACACAAACTTACACATTTTTATTTCACTCCATCTGAAAATAAGAATTTAAGTATTTATCTGAAAAGATTGTTGCATGAATGTAGTCATTTTGAAAATTGTTGCCCAAAATGCGGAAAAGAAATAGATGGGATAAGGGAAGAAAGGGAACCTTACAGAAACAAATTAAGATGGAAGACAACGTATATTTGTCAAGAATGTGAAGAGGTTTGGGTTGCTAATTTTTGTAGTTCTTGTTTTTACAATAACAGGGGGTTGAGAAGCACTACAATTAACGGCAGGATTTACAAATATCCAAGACCTCTTTATAAATATCCAACTAATAACTATAATCTACAAGTTAAAAATAATTGGGATGTTCACTGTCCAATGTGTAATAAAACTGCAAATCATCTGTTATCTTTCAGTATACAAGAAAATATTTTGAAAGGAACAATTATTACCTGAATTCAAAGTTGAGACCAGAGCCAATTCAAAAAATCACACTGAAGAATAGTTGTGTAACTTCATTTTTCAAATCAATGGTCTGTCCGCTGTGCAAGGGGCTTGATCCGTCAACTGGGACTGGAATCAACGATCATTGCATGAATGCGTATATCCGTTTCAGGGATCAATGAGCAAGAATATCGGGAATTTCTTGGTCTACAAATCGGAAACAGCGGAGCGAGTCGAGCTGGAGCGAAATCTTTGCATGCTAAACTAAAAGGTTGTAGGCTAGGTCGTCTCAGAACAGCAAAAAGGGCGGTGCGGGCCATTGAACAGCAGCTCCAAGCAGTGACACGGCAGCGGTGGCAGACGCACTTTCTTCGCAATATTCTTGATGTCACCCCAAATAGGCACGTGTGGATCGTTGCGAGGTGCTTGTAAAACGTCTATAGCCCTTCCGATATATGGATATTTAGCAATTAAGGGTATGTACGCGCTATTTCGTGCATCCCCTTTGTTACAACGAATGATCCGTTTTTTCCTTTCTTATCAATCCGTATAGGTTTTCTTTTGTGCAATGCTTGAACATTACCGGGGGAAAAGTAACTTCCCAAAAAAACCTCCTCGGTTTTGGAATCATGTTTCAATGTCATGGCTGATTTGGCTTGTTCCCCAATGTCCTTTCCTTATTAAAAACGAATTAGGTGAACACTGCTACTTCTCGATATCTGCGATCACCACTCAAGGTATGTGGAGTGTGTGGCGAAGATGGTTTTAAAAAAAGAATTATAATAGGTCTTCTTTTTATGAATTATGTTATTGTATTGCCAAATACGGCTACTTCAATATTCAATCATTTGTTGATCAGCATGGATGATCGGCTTACTCCTTGTTTCTAAAAGAAAATATAATCAAAGATAAAAACAAAAGGGCCGTCATGTGGGAGTGCTTGGAAGAGATTGTGTTGAGGGAAAATTAAGCAGAGGGAGCCGGAAATCCGTAAAGATTTTCGGAGCTCCCTCTGCTTTTATTTCGATTTAGTCAATGAAGAAAATTCAGGAATTGCCTCATGAAAGGACAGGAACTTTTAAAATTGTATTTTGATTATTTGTTGGCTAATCCATTCAACCAATTTTTGGTTGGGAATGGGTGTATGAAAAGAGGTTCCGTTCAAACTATATAGAATATTTCTTGATTGATCACGATTGCTTTTTTCAATTAAATCGAACAATTCTTCTTTACTTAAATCAGCTTGATGAAAAAGAGAAAGAATTAAGGATTCATAGGACATGAATTGGACTATTCTCCCGCACTTTAAGATACAAGGCATCTCAATTAAAAAAGGGTAATGAGTTTGTAGGGGCTTCATTTTAAATTCATGGACTATAGGGTCTAGTTTTTTGCAAAGGGCTGAAACGGTGGATTTCGAGAATTTCTTGTCACATAATTGTTCTGTAATTTTTTGTACTTTCCGAGTTGAAACACCGTTTACCACTATTTCCAACATAGCAAGCAATAATGCTTGTTCGCTACGCTGATAGCATTCAAAGAGATCGGTACTAAATTTGCCATTACGATGCCGTGGTACGTGTAAGTGGCAAATATGAAATTTTGTGTAAAATAATGGTAATATCTGGACGATATATATAATGAGGGTCAATTATTCTATGGGCTGGTGAATCCTCAAAAATAACATTTGAAAGGGGGTGCTTATATGAAAGCAAAGAGGTTAATCAGTTTATTGCTTGTGATGGTCGTAGTATTTTTCATGACAACAACCGCATTCGCCGCTTCGTCATCGAAAACATTCACCTCATCCTCTGGAACAATCGGTTCAATGAGTCTGTATCTTGACCCGGGTGAGAGTGGTTCCTCGTCTATTGCTACAATTAATGTCTCCGGATTACCGGCAGATGCGGTCATTACAAAGGTCGTTGCTGATTGTAACACGATGTCGTATTCTGGCGCAATCCTGTCAAACAGATTGTATATAACAACTAGTAACATTTCCGGATGGACATCGGCACCATGGGGATCTGGTAACAAAACAGAAATTTCTGCAGGATTGATTGGCACGCTTGCGAATGGCACATATCAACTTTACTATACGGGAACCAACGTCAGCAGTTTGTCTCCCGGTTATAAAACATATAAAAATATAAAGCTGACGGTGTACTACAACTACTAAACAACATCTTAAACCCGGATAGGTAAGTAGTGGTTATCTCCAGATATTTTCCAGCAAAGTATCAGGCGAAATCCTATGCAAAGGAGTGAATGGAAAATAAGTCGTATAAAACCATTAGATGTCAACTTAATCAATATATTGCTTGGAACAAAAATTGACAATAGGCTGCGGATGAATGGCTTTCCGTCCCCTGACTTTACCAGGTTCGATTTCTGCACGAAAACAGCCCCTGCCATGAGTGAAGAAGAATTCAGAGAGGCTATTATTGAACAGGCAAAAAAAGATGCCGCCAAAGGTATCTGTGGCGGTGAATCTGCGGGCTACAGAAATCTTATGAAAAGCTATATTTCCGTTGTGTCTCCAGATAGAAAAGGTATTATCGCAAAAGCATCCCAAAGTTTTGCCGGCAAAGGCCGAATATCCTTTGTGGAGTTCAAAGATGCAGGTAATAATGTCATTGCCCATTATTCACAAAATAATGGTTGGACAATGGTGATGACAAAAGCAGAAATGGCACGAACTAGTGAGTTTAGCGCAATATACGTTGAAGCATGGCGCGAGGCATATTATGGGAAAGGCAATACTATCGATGGTGCTGCCATCTCATCGGGAAGTACATTCAGCGTATCTGTTTAATCTCACCAGTTTCTATTCAATTTTCGGGCGGGGGTGTCCGATAAGTCCCTAAAATGAAGCAAGTGGAGAAAAACAATGCGTTTCTCTCCACCTGCTTGTGCGCCCGGCATGGGTGTAATCTATAGGGTGAAAGTCCCGAGCTGCGAGGGCAGAAGTAGCAGTTAGCTTAACGCAAGGGTGTCCGTGGTGACGCGGAATCTGAAGGAAGCGAGCGGCAAACTTCCGGTCTGAGGAACACGAACTTCATATGAGGCTAGGTATCACTGGGTGAGTTTGCAAGACAAAACAAAGCCCTTTCTGCCGAAGGTGATACAGAGTAAATGAAGCAGATGGATGGAAGGAAAGATTACACTCTTACCCGGGGAGGTCTGGCTGGCACGCCAAGTAACCTTGGTAACCTATCTAGTGATAGATAGCTGAACAGTCAGAAGTCAGCAGAGGTCATAGTATTAGTTGGTCTAGAACAACTAAGAAGGACCGAACAATTAAGAGAGAATAGCCCTTGGCATTCAGTGAGTCATGATGAACACAGAAAACGTAGTACCTCACTTGAGGGAGGAAGCGGTGAATCCCGTGGGAGATCTCTTGGAGGGTGGAGTGACCACTGGCATAAAGAGAACAGCTATTCACGGAAGTTATAAAGACTTGCGTCAATTATCTTAATTGAACCGCCGTATACGGAACCGTACGTACGGTGGTGTGAGAGGACGGGAGTTAATCGCTCCCTCCTACTCGATTTATATTTTTTCGATTTTTATCTGAAAGTAGCTTTTGGAAATGGATTAGCAGTTTACTACCGCGGTGGAACCTCACACCACTCACTAAAGTGGCGTGCTTCTCCATGTTTCTATGAGAATTTCCTGCTTCATCACCTCGCAGCCTATCTCTACAGGCTTCGATCCACTCCTGCATTGATTGCGTAATGCTTCGAGAATTCTCTACTGGCTGTACAATCTTTTTTAGAAAAATACTCTGTCAAACGATGACAAAAACAATTCCTGCTCCTATGAGTCAGGAGTTTCTTTGTTGTATTTTCTCCCTTTTTGTGACAAAAAACGGATTTACCGAAACATAGACCTTATATATAAAAGTTAGTGTTTTTTTTCGACATAGAGTGAAAAACCACGTCCAGAAATGACAGACATCACACCACTGCTGGCGAGAAAACCAAACAAAGGAACAAATCCAAAAAACAATTAGAACTGTTTGTTAAAATTATCTATTTTGTGTTTTGGGAGGCAGATTATCGAAAAAAAAATCACATCGTTTAACTGATATGTCTTTTGCGAATAGGTTTCTATAAAATGCAATAGGCTTTCCCTTTTGCGATTCTCTCTTAATTTTTCTTCTCCTCTATGAAAAAAGAGATGGTGATTTTTTCTGGTTTACGGTTTTTGAGTGATAGAACCGATCTTTTTATCTATTATTAACGTTTTCAATAGGAAATTGAAATTGGAATTATCCAATAGTTTAGAAGGAGAAGAAAATGATGAATGAGGAAAAAATGAAAATGATTGAGTTGGCTGTGAAAGATTTGGTTTTGTAATGCACAAATTCAGGACACAAAACGGTCTGCTTTAATTGGATTATGTCAAAAATTATTTGAAAAAGCTCATCGGCCGGGATTCGATTCATCCTCAGTATCTAACGGGAGAGATAGTAACCTTCTGCACAGCACAGCAAGCACGGCAACATTTTTTTAGGAGAAACAGCAAAGTGGGAGTATTTTTTACAAGAAAATATGCATCCAGTCCCATCATTAGACAAGAATGCTGGAACGATCATGTTCCTAATTGGAACAAAAAAAAGGGAACCATTTTCAAAACACCCGGGATACCGTCAATCCCGTCAAACGGAGAAGGAACAAAAAAGGATTAAAAGCAAATGATAGTTTTTGATAAACTTAAAAAAACCCATCCCAAGAATGCTGGCGTCATAACAGCATTCTTGGGATTTGTTTGTAAAACATAGAATATTGGGAAAATTTTTGTTATGGGACAACTGAAGCTTTAAAACAGCAGAAATCCAATGGAGATCGGGATAAAACTGAAAATTAGAATCATGACGCAAAATCCCATAATATCTCGGATGTGGAGGCCTGCGATCGCTAAAATGGGAAGCGCCCAAAACGGCTGGATCATATTTGTCCAAGCATCTCCCCAGGCTACCCCCATTGCTGTTTTGGCCGGATCTGCTCCCAATTCCATTGCTGCCTGAATCATAATCGGTCCTTGAACCGCCCATTGCCCGCCCCCGGATGGAACAAAGATATTGATTAAGCCAGCGCTAAGAAAGGAGAGGTAAGGCAAGGTTTGTTCGGTCGAAACACTGACGAACCATAATGCGATTTGCTCAGACAATCCTGAATGAATCATCATTCCCATAATTCCAGCATAAAAGGGAAACTGGATGATAATCCCACCGGCGTTTTTAACGCCGTTTGCTACCGTATCCAGAAACCTTTTCGGTGTTTGATGAAGCAAAATTCCAAGGAAAAGGAAAATAAAATTGACGATATTAATGTTTAGGTTAAATCCGTTTACAGCAAAATGATAAACAATAAATGCAATTCCCATAATGCCGATGATCAGGGATATTGTCCGACTGTTTTCCAATTTTTCTGCTGGTGTCATAGGTGTCACATGCTCTACTGCTGCTGCTTCTTCATTTGGAATCACCCATTTCGTTCGATCTTCGAGCTGGCTCTCTGCATTTTTTAACAAATAACGGTTAAACAGCGGCAAGGTGATCAAAAGGGCAATAACAATAAACAAATTTGTCGGGCTAAAAAGGGTTTTCGTCACTGGGATCACGCCCATGGATTCCTCCAAAAAGTGGCCCGGGGTTGCAATGGTAAGTGGGATCGAACCGGAAAATCCCCCGTGCCAAATGAGGAATCCGCTGTATGCACTGGCAATTAAAATACGGTAGTCGACGGATGGAACATACTTGGCAACATGTATGGCAAACAAAGCGCCGATCACCAGCCCGAAACCGTAATTAATCAGGCAGGCGATTAATGAAACAATGGTTACAAGCATGACGGCATGGACAGGGGTGCGTGCAAAGGTGCTTACTTTCGCCAAGAACCTTTTAATGACGGGAGTGTTTGCTAATATATAGCCGGTTACAACCACAAGGGTCATCTGCATGGTAAATTCCAGTAAATCCCAAAAACCTAAACCCCAATGGGTGACCATGTCCACTGGACTGTTGTCTGTAAAGAAAACACCTAATAAATATACTAAAAACGTTAAAATAATGGCGAACAGCAAGGCATCAGGCAAATAACGCTGCACCACGCGGTTGAAAAAGGATGTAAGTGTCTTCAATGGTTTCTCCTCCCTTTAGCAAATAATAATTTCTGTTTGTTTTTTCCACCGGTTCCGTTAAAAAATAAGAACAAGTAAATGAGTGCATGATGGAATCGCTTTCAAAATTCCTTTTTTGCATCCGCTTACATAAAAGTTTACACAGGGACAAACGGTAAAGTAAAATAAATAAAATGAATCTTATTTATTACATTTGGGAATAAAAAGGGGGATTCGATGGAACTTCGGGACATTCAATCCTTTATTGAGGTGGCCAATCATCAGAGTTTTACAAAAGCTGCGGAGCACTCCTATTTATCCCAGCCGTCATTAAGTAAAGCCGTGAAAAAGCTGGAAGAGGAATTTCATATGGAACTATTGGAACGATCCACGAGGCATATTCAATTGACGGATGCAGGAAAAGTTGTTTATGAACAGGGAAAAAAGTTAATGAGTATTTTGGAAGAAACGAAAATGCTGCTGGATGAACTGGCAAACGTCGCCATTGGAGAAATTAAAATCGGCATTCCTCCCCTTATTGGAACGGGTTTTTTCCCTTCCATTGCCGGAAACTTCCATCAACAATACCCGAATGTCAAATTGGAGTTGGTGGAGGTTGGCGCAAGGGTGGTAGAGCAGCTGGTGGAAGAGGGGGAAATTGATGTCGGCATTGTGGTTCTGCCGGTGGATGAATCCATTTTTCACATTTCTTCTTTTTTTACGGATGAATTCGTCCTTTTTATCCACAAGGATCATTCTCTGGCCTGCAAACAAAGGGTGTCCGTCAAAGAATTGGAGAAGGAAAGCTTTATATTATTTGCAAAAAACTTTACGTTGCATGAATTTATCATTAACACCTGCAAAAATTCTGGTTTTACCCCGAATATCGCCTATGAAAGTTCCCAATGGGATTTAATTTTGGAGCTTGTTTCATCAAAAATGGGGATCACATTGCTGCCGAAAGTGATAGGCGGAAAACAAAATAATCCGGATATTGTTATTATTCCCTTGAAAGAAAAGGTTCTTTGGCATCTTGGTATTATCACGAAAAAGGGTCGGTACCGCTCCTTTGCTTTGAAAAAATTGCTGGAGATGCTTACGGAACAAGAGAAGTGAAATCTATACATTCCATTTCTAATAACATTGTATTTCAATGAATAAAGCTTGTAAGTGCATCAATAAACCGTTTCCTAATGATGGAAAGTACCTTAGGACGGAAATTCCTTGGCTGCAGTCTTTCATTTTTTGTACAAAAGATATAATAAACGTATAAATTGTTGGTGAATGAAAAAGTTATCCGTACGACGAACATTGATAACCGTCTTTAAACGATTCTCTGTCAGGGGGACCAGCCGATTCAGCGGCACTAACTGTATCCACTCTGAGCCGCCAACTCAAGAGCGGATTACTTTTTTTAAAAAAGACAGTATTGGTCCATCCACCCCCAGAGGAAATAGCGAGCATGAGAGATTCAAATAATGTCAAGGCATCCCCTTTCCTTCAGGGAGTGGCTCCAACCTTGAGTTTTTCGTTTCTAGCAACTGCGTAAGAGGCATTCACACCATAATTAGGCCCCACACATAGATATACCAAACGAGTTTATTTAAAAATGAAAACAGGGTAACCTCATTCAATAATTTATGGTACCCCGTGGAAGGATAGAAATCTTATTTTACCTTACAGTTTTATGCTGAAATTATTTTCAGCTGTTTCAATATGATGATCGTATAACGAACGTTTTCTCGTATCCGGAACTAACAGACTTAAAATAAGGGATAATATAATGCCTCCCATCATAAATCCGCCAAAGACCCATGGGGAAGGACCGAAGGATTCGGCCATTGTTGTCCAAATCATCGGACCGAAACCAACAATGGCGGCTGCCACTTGATACCCGAAGGATAAACCTGTGTAGCGAACCTTTGCCGGAAATAATTCGGAGAATAAGGTGCCCTGTGTTGCGAAAATCGATGCCCAGATGATTCCCAGCATCACGCCTTGCATGATGTATAACCAGGAAGCGCCCTCGTCAACCAATGAAAAATAAGGGATAGATAAGATAAACAATAAAATTAATCCGACAATATAAATAAGTTTTCGACCAATATAATCAGACAAGTATCCTACAACCGGAATGGTGATAATCATAGTTGCGCAGCCAATGGTAAGGGCTGTTAGTGCCACTTGGTTGGAATACCCCAAGTACACCGTAGAATAAGAAAGAATAAATGACATTAAGAATACATTGAAAAATCCGTCCCCAATTTTTAAACCGATAGCATGCAAAACACTTTTCCAATTCGTTTTGAACGTTTCCAAAAATGGTATTTTCGCAATTGCTCCAGCTTCCTTTTGTTGTTTGAAGGCAGGAGTCTCTTCAATTCCGCTTCGGATCCAGAGTGCGAGTCCAATCAGAACGACACTAAATAAGAACGGAATCCTCCATCCCCATGCCAAAAATTGTGTATTAGAAGTAAAATAACTAATAACCGTTAAGCTTAATGAACCGAGAACTAAACCGATAGGTACACCTAACTGGGGAATGGAGCCATACAGTCCGCGAAGGCCTTTCGGGGCATATTCGGTGGCCAACAGAACAGCTCCACCCCATTCACCCCCAAGGGAAATACCTTGGATGAGCCTTAAAAGGACGAGTATAATCGGCGCCCAAATACCAATTTGCTCATAAGTAGGAAGAAGACCAATCAAAAATGAACTTCCGCCCATTCCAATAAGTGTAAATATTAAAGCGGCCTTTCTTCCCATCTTATCACCAAAATGACCGAAGATAATGCTGCCGATAGGTCTGGCTGCATAGCCAATTCCAAAGGTTGCAAAAGAAAGTAATAGTCCTACAGCCGGATCATGACTTGGAAAGAATAGAAATGAAAACACAAGTCCCGTAGCAGTACCATATAGGTAAAAATCATACCATTCAATGACAGACCCTGATAAGCTGGCAAACAAGATACGGATTTTGTTCATAAAAATACACCCCTCATCTCACATATCTAATAATCAAATTCAAATTCTCTTTTTGAGGGAATTCACGGTTATTTCATTATCGCTTGCACTGGAACGGCGGAATTCCATTAATGACATTCCGAGGTTTAAAATATTGGAAAAGCAGGTACATAAAAGTAAATTGAATGATTTTAAAGTAAATTTTCGGATTTCCTCAACAAATGTTTTTGAATTTTTCCGACAGACGTTCTAGGAAAGTCCTTCACAAACTCGATGGTATTCGGTATTTTAAATTTTGAAAGACGGTTCTGACAATGTTCAATCAGCTCCTGTTCCGTCGTTTGTCTTCCTTCTTTTAAAATTACAAACGCTTTAATGGCCTCATCCCGCATCTCATCAGGCACGCCGATGACAGCAGCTTCATACACGTCCGGATGTTCCATGATTACATTTTCTACTTCCATTGCCGCTACGTTTTCTCCAGCACGTTTGATCATATCCTTTTTCCGATCAACGAAGTAAAAATAACCGTTTTCTGTCATAATGGCGTTGTCCCCTGTATACAGCCAGCCGTCTTGAATAGTTTCGTTGGTTGCCTTTTCATTTTTGTAATACCCTTTCATAATAGTGCGCCCCGGAATGCCTTTTACAATGATCTGACCGGGTTTGTTGACCGGTACTTCTTTTCCCGCTTCATCCACAAGTTTGACTTCGGCGCTGAGGATGGGCTTTCCGATTCCGGTATTATCCTTTTGCCCATATAATGGATTCATTAATGGCGGTGCTACAGTTTCTGTCATTCCGTATAGCTGCAACAGCGGTACATTGTATTTTTGTTCAAATTCCTGCAGTTGTTCAAGCGTGACCGATTGGGCAAAGATGATTAAGCGGAGAGGATTTTCTTTGTCTGCCTCATCAAAACGCTGTGCTAAAATCATGCGGATGGGAGCTGCAAACAATGAACCGACTGTTGCATGCAATCTCTTTGCCTGCTTAAAATATTGAGAAGCACTGAACCGTTCCGTGATGGCAACACTTGCTCCAACGGTTAAGGCAGGCATAAACAGATAGTATTGGCCATTGCCATGAAAAAGAGGAAGTACGATCAAAGCCCTGTCTTCTGGGGTAAAGTTCAGGGTCTTCGAAACAGCCTCGCCAGTATAAAGATAATTGGCATGAGTAATCATGCATCCCTTCGGCTTAGAAGTTGTTCCCGAAGTATACATGATGGAGACAATATCATCGCTTTTAAGGGATATAGGAGGAATGTCTCCCTCTGCTTTTTCAATTAAATGATCCATGCTTATTTCTTTGTATAGATCATTTTTGCAGCGGCTTAACAATATTTTTTTAAGATTTGGCAATTTGCTTTGAATTGATTGAAATTTTTCTAAATACTCCTCTTCTGTAATTAGGAGAACCGATTCCGAGTGGGCTATTGTATATTCCATTTCATTTGCAGTCGAGAGGATGTTTGTTGGTACCATAACCGCACCGACTCTAGCTAATGAAAACCAGCAGACAATGAAGTCAGAACCATTTGGAAGATGGAGAGTAACCCGGTCGCCTTTTTGAATCCCTAAATCCAAAAGTACTCGGCTGAATTTATTCACTTTTTGCAAAAACGTCTGATAAGTATACATGGTGGTTTTTTTGTTATTATCTTCAAAGACAAGAAATGGTTTATCTCCGTGTAACCTGCATTTTTCATGAAGCAAATCGATAATCGTTCTTTCTCCAATAATATCCATCGATTTCACCCCCTATAGTAAACGCTTACAACAAAAATAGACTGTAGTCTTTATAGACCATAGTTTATTTCAATATATTGGATTTGTCAATAATATTTTGTTAATTTAGAATATTTTGTATAAAAGGTTTTCCAAGACCATTAGATATAATAAAAGACAAGTTGAGTTAGGAAAAAAGGGGATTTTTTTATGACATTAAATGCAAAGCAAAAAAAAGCGCTTAAAACCAAAAAAAGAATTTTGGAAACAGCTTTGGAGCTGTTTAGTCAAAAAGGATATAACCAAGTCACTGTGGATGAAATCGTCGAGAAAAGCAAAACGTCGAAGGGAGCCTTTTACGGGCATTTTGCTTCGAAGTCAGAAATTTTTTTGGAAAAGTTTAAGGAAATTGATAACTTTTATGATGAATTTTGCAAAACATTGCCGAATGATTTATCTGCTAAGGAAAAAATTATACGTCTTTCCATCACACAAATGAAGTATTTGAAAAACGATTTAGGGAAAGAGTTAATGCAAACGATTTATATGAATCCTCAAAGCGCCAAGTTTCTTGCGGATACGAATCGAAGATTATATCACATTCTTGAAAATTACTTACAAGAGGGACAGGAAAAAGGGGAGTTCACCGAAGATTTTTCAATACAAGAGCTGGCCATGATCATTTCCAGGTGCATGCGGGGAACTTTATATGATTGGTTTATTTTCGAAAAGGAACTAGATCCGGTCATCGAGATTGAAAAGATGCTTCAAGCGGTTTTTCAAGGAATTGAAAAATATTGATTCAAAAAATTACTAGAGCTTTAGAATCGTAGGAAACTACTTATCCTTGGTATGAAATTGAGCCATACTCATCATCCTTTTCTTCCTCTCTTTATGTTTGAATGTTCTGATACTTACAAGCATAAGAGAGGTTTTGAAAATGGGAAATCACGTGGCTCATTTTTTATGTGGTCGATCCTCTGTAAAGTGACTTAATATTAAATGATCAAATTCAAACATACATCCTATATGTAAAAATTTGTGTTTTTTTGCATAGAGTGAAAAACCACGCCAAAAAATGACAGAACATCATCACTGCTGGCAAGATAAGCAAACAAAGGAATAAATCCTAAAAAAACAATTGGAACTGTTTGTTCAAATTATCTATTTTGGGAGGCAGAATAAGTGACTGATTTTATAATTGAGTGACATGTTCATCATCTGTTGTTTGAAGAGGTGATTTATCTGTTTTATTTTGTGCAACTGTTCGCGTTTGCATCAACGTAAAAATTTTCGATATCCCCCTTTAACCAAGATATATCCCATAAAGAGCTCTATTTGACTGCTTATGGATTCTTTTTTGATCTTCTTTATCGGTAGAAACTCTTATTTAAACAGCACATCTCATTCGTTCAGGTGATATCTGGCGATTGGTAAATAATAGGATATGTTGGTGGAGTAAAATGATTCATTTTCAAGAAAAAATTAATTTTAGCGGTCTGGTTGTATAAAGTTGATATAGAATCTGTAAATCTATAAATAATCGTGATGGACTTTAATTAGAAATACTAATAATGAACTATACTTAAATAATGATATACTATAATTAAGATATAATTGTTGTAGAAAAGGCGTGTGGCGAAAGCCATGTAGAGCTTTGAATTAGGCAGGTCGCCTGCATCCTTTCTACAAATATTGGGGGATAAGGATGGGGAAAAATGAGTAGCAGACAAACTAACACAGACGTTATTTTAATTGGTGCCGGAATTATGAGTGCGACTTTAGGGACACTGTTGAAAGAATTAGCGCCGGAATGGGAAATTAAAGTGTTTGAAAAACTCGACAAACCAGGAGAAGAAAGCTCTAATGAATGGAATAATGCAGGAACGGGGCATGCTGCACTATGTGAGCTTAACTACACACCCGAGAAACCGGATGGATCTATTGATATTAGCAAAGCTATAAAAATTAATGAACAGTTCCAAGTTTCCAGACAGTTTTGGTCTTACCTTGTAAAAAACAATCTAATACAAAATCCGCAGGAATTCATCAGACCGCTGCCCCACATGAGTTTAGTCCAAGGGGAAAATAATGTGAGATATTTAAAGAAACGTTTTGAAGCGCTATCAAACAATCCATTATTCCAAGGAATGGAATTTTCTGATGACCCGGAAAAACTGAAAGAATGGATTCCGCTTATAATGGAAGGACGTACATCGAATGAACCGATCGCAGCAACCAAAATCGACTCAGGTACGGATGTTAACTTTGGAGCTTTAACACGCATGTTATTTGACTACTTAAAAGAGAAAGATGTCGAAATATACTACAAGCATAGTGTTAAGGATATTAAACGCACAAGCGACGGTTTGTGGGAATTGAAAGTGAAGGATCTCAATAGCGGTTCAGTTGAAATCCATAAGGCTAAATTCGTATTTATTGGAGCCGGCGGGGGAAGTCTGCACTTGCTTCAAAAATCTGGTATTCCAGAAGGTAAACATATTGGTGGTTTTCCTGTAAGCGGATTATTTATGGTATGTAATAATCCAGAAGTTGTAGAGCAGCATCATGCAAAAGTTTACAGTAAGGCTAAAATTGGTGCACCTCCTATGTCAGTTCCGCACCTTGATACACGGTATATCGACAACAAAAAAACATTGCTCTTTGGACCGTTTGCAGGCTTCTCGCCTAAGTTCTTAAAAACTGGTTCAAATTTGGATTTGTTTGCTTCCGTAAAACCGCACAATTTCGTAACTTTGTTGGCATCAGCCTTTAAAAACTTTTCTTTGGAAAAATACTTGATCGAGCAGCTTCTGTTAACGAAAGAAAAGCGCATGAATGAGTTGCGTGAATTTATCCCGACGGCTAAATCAGAGGATTGGGATATAGTCGTCGCAGGCCAACGTGTGCAAATTATCAAAGATACTGAAGCTGGCGGTAAAGGAACGATTCAATTTGGTACAGAAGTTGTTACGGCTGCAGATGGCTCGATTGCTGCATTGCTAGGTGCTTCTCCTGGAGCTTCTACTGCTGTACACGTAATGCTTGAAGTAATTAAAAAATGCTTTCCTCAACATTTGAATAAATGGGAACCGAAAATTAAAGAAATGATTCCTTCTTATGGTGTGTCACTAGTGGAAAACCCGGATCTTTTCCATGAACTTCATACTTCAACAGCAGAGACGCTTGGTCTAAACGGACAAGAACCGATCTCTGGTGTAAACGAAAAAGAACCGGTTTATAGCTAATTTCTTGGATGAGAAACAAAGGTGTGGAATGAATAAAGTTTAAAACAGCCACTTTTCATCAGTGGATAATTGTTTCTATAATAAAGAAAAGAGACTGATAAGTCAATGATTTTAAAGCAGAGATAATATAAAAAAATTGCAGAATAATAGAATATAATTGAAAATAATCCGTTTTTAAAAATTTTTTGTCACGACGAAAAAAAGAGGGATGTCTAATAAGTCGTTTTTTCGACTTATAGACCTCCCCTTTAATGTTTTCGTAACGTTTATATATTGATGTTTATGTGTTTTTTGTTTTAATGACGTTTTGATTTTTGATATGCCTCCCCATTAGGTAGACAGATTAAAAAATAAAAATCTGTTTATCTTCATGGGGAGTTTTATTATGATAACCAAAAGAGTTTATCCTTACGGTGTTACACACATGCGGAATTTGAATGGAATTATGGAGAAGCCATTTTTGACAATAAAGAGCTTGCTCTGCCGCAGCCTTAAAAGCATTGTAAAACTTGTGTTCGTAAAGAGACACCTGTCTTGGATAAGATTTAAACTTATTTATCAAGATTGACAACAATATTGCCACGTAAAAAACATGTTAGGAGTTGATTTCGTTTGACTTCATAAACGTGTGTTTTTTTGTTGCGAACTTATATTAAAATAGTTTTTTAAAATAATGAATGAATATTATCTTGGCTAATGGAGTATCTGATACGAAAGCCGGACAGGTAGAGAAACAATTAAATAGTGATAGTGTGCCGGCAATTCAATTTTTCATCTGGTGGGGACAGCGGAGCTATATCGTCATATGTTGTGCTGTGGATCAGGCGCTTTGCTATTGGCCATCATCTTTTTAAATGAATTGATAGAGAAGAGTTTTGAAAAAAGATGAATATTTCTTGCGGGTATTATTGAAAATGATAATTGTTATCAAATATAATAATGTATAATCACTATGAAAGGAGCAATGTGAGTGTTTGTTCAAATAAATACTATTTTAGTGACAGAAGGACATGCCGATCGAATTGTTGACCGCTTCACTTCACAGGGAATAATCGAACAGCAGTCGGGTTTTATCGATTTAAGCGTGCTTAAGAAAAGGAAGAGAAAAGGGAATGAAGAGATCCTAATTATGATTCGCTGGGAATCAGAAGAGGCTTGGAAAGCCTGGGAGAAGAGCGAGGCTCACCTTGCTTCTCACCGGGCGAACCGAGGCAAGCCTGCTCCCTCCTACATTTTGGAGAGCCGTCAAGATGTCTTCTATGTGCTGGGTCAGAAAGGCTATGTAGAGTCCTCTACTCGATAAAATAAAGCAGCCTCCAGTCCCAAAGTAGGTTTTTCCTGAACATATGCTCTAAAAATTTTTAAATGCCCATTCATTTTAGCTGATGGTCAATTGTGAATGGGTGTTTTTTTATTGCTTAAGAATCTATTCATGCGTGGGGTTTCTGGATCCAATTGAGCGTCAAAAAGGATTAGAAGAACTTAAATCATTGCTATTAGAAGAATAGTAGATACATAAGAAGGGGAGATCGTTGTTGGACGCGATCTCCCCTTCTGGATTTTATGGTATGCAAAGTCCGTACACGGTGGCATTAAGACACACATCTAATTTTCAGTTGCTGAGTGTTCTTGAAAATTAGGTTCTATGTCAATTGTTGGGGTGCACTTGATGTGAAATGCACCTCTTTTATATGTATGAAAGTAAAATAAGTGAGCTGATTGTTTTTTCGGGATAGCTGAGAGGCACTTATCGATTCAAATCCGAGTGCTTTTTGAAGATCTTCGTCTACAAGTGCATCACTCATTTCCTCTAAGCTCGTAAATTCGAGCAGCTGGGCTACCAATAAAAGTTTAATATAGGCTTCTGTTGTCAGCTTTTTTGTGTAATAGTCCTGTTTCAATTCTTTGACTTGTTCGCTAAGTTTTTGAATATTTATGGGTGAAACCCATTTACCAAATGATGAAATTAGTGTATTCTTGTCCATAACAGTTATCCTTTACGATTGGATTTGGACAGGAACCACCTGTACTTCCATTGTAAAGGATTTTTTTGTTTCGAAATCAATAAAAAATTGAACATTCTTAGTATTTTGAATCATCAGATTTAATTACTGCAATGCTAGTGACAAAATTCAGGACTTAATCGTTTTTTATAATCAAAGTGACCAAATGAAGAGGACCTTTGGTATACATGAAACGAAGGAAACATTCAAAGGGATTTTTTAGCTGCAATTAGCGAAAGAAGCATTGGCAGTAAAAACATCTTCGAGAGAACAAACGGGTAATATTGCCTGTCCGCTTGATGATAAAGGTAGTCCCCTTCTGGCATTAGTTTGCTGAAAGTGCTTGAAGGAATTCCGATAAGTTTACGGATTTCCTTTAAATTATACTTCTGTAACATTTATTGACTACTTGTAAGTCTTTTTGATTTTCCCATCGAGTTTTTTGTTTAGTATGTAAGTCCAAATAATATAATTTATCGGTAAGGGGATGTCATTAAAATAATATTTTCTTGAGGAGGAGTATAAGGCTGCACGGCAGAGAACCGTTTGTGAAAAACGAAAAGTTAAAATCGTGTTCTATTGAGACAAAGAGGGCGGTTTTATGAGAGTGTGTGACTTGTTGCGGATAAGTGACTTCAATTTTAACTTAAAACTTATAGTTGATAAGTTTCATGGATAGAAATTATTTAGAGAGGACCGAGGAGCCTCTTTTTTAAAATTTTTCGCATCATAACTTGTAACTATAATTTTCTTGCCATCATTAAGGTTAAAAATATATTTATTAATTATTCTAAAGGCTGTAAGATGAATGTAAATAAATTAACTTGAGGAATGCACTTCGCGTTTTTTAAGTTATTTCAAGGCATATTTCCAACTTCATTCTGCGAAAGTTTCCAGGAGGTAAATAATATACCCGCTACCCGTTATAGGACTTTGCGGGGCTTATCAGCCTATCATACCCGCCTATTCATGTAAGGCGGTGGATATGGAATATATAATATGCAAACCTTTTATTGCCAAACACTACATTTCTTAAATGCCTTTAACAATGTGATTCATGACTATATTTTCGAATGTGCCGCTCTTTTTGAACTTTGGGGGCAGAGACCCCGTTCGTAAACAATGATATTTAGGTTTTGTTTTCGTTGTTCACGTAAACTCTTGGCACTCTTTTGCCAATGAGGCAGACTGTTTCATAGTGGATCGTATTCATTTGTTCCGCTACTTCGCCTAATGAAATATAGCCATGATCTGGATCTCCAAAAATAGTGACGATGTCATCTTCATTCACAGCTCCAACACCTGTTACATCAATCATCGACTGGTCCATGCAGATTCTGCCCACAATAGGCGCCCTTTTTCCTTTTACAGTAACATTGCCCTTATTGGATATGGATCTGGATAACCCATCTGCATAGCCGACAGGAATCGTTGCAATCGTTGATACTCTGTTAGTTGTAAATGTACAGCCGTAGCTGATTGATTCACCGGCATTCACCATTTTGACCAGAACCGGCTTTGTTTTAAAACTCATCGCTTGTCTCAAGGAAATTTTGTCTCGCAAATGTTCACTTGGATAAAGCCCATACAGACTGACACCAACCCTAACCATATCCAAATGCTTTTCCGGATATGCGATCGTTGCGGCACTATTGCAGCAATGTTTTATTGGGATATGTACATCATGTTGTTCCAAGTAATCAACAATTGCTTGAAAATGGGAAAATTGTTTTTCTGTAAAGGATGAATCTGGATCATCCGCTTGTGCAAAATGAGTGAATATCCCTTCCACCGTTACAAAAGAAGAAGTATTGGAATGAATCAGTTTCAGAGCTTCTTCTTTATTTTTAATGCCGATCCGGTTCATCCCGCTGTCAATTTTGATATGAATATGGGTGTTTTTTTTCAGTTCCTCTGCAGTCTGTATCACTTGATCTAACACATCCTGCGTAAAAACAGTTAGTGTAATATCATGTTGTATTGCAGTTTTTACGGCATTTGGGGAGGTATAACCCAAAATTAAAATTGGAGCCTTAATATTTGCCTCCCTTAGGGAAATTGCTTCATCAAGGATGGCAACCGCTAAATAGTCAGCACCGGCTCCAATTGCAGCTTTTGCCACTTCGATGGCACCGTGTCCATATCCGTCCGCTTTCACGACAGCCATCAGCTTACATTCATTATGAATATGTTCTTTAAAGGACTTTACATTATGCTGGATCGCTCCCAAATCCACTTCAACCCATGTGTCTCGATAACTTCCATGATTCATTGTGTTTTCCCCCTAGGTGAAATTAACAACAATATGCTTTTTTAGGATATATACTGGAAATTCAAACAGCAAAAAGTTGTTTGCGTAATATCACTGATTATTGGCCAAATCCTAATTATTATGTAAAATCTCACATCCAACCCAACGAACCGAACCTAGATTCCGCTTTACACAAAGTTCAGGATTTACTCTTGTATAAAATGCATTTTTATTAACTAATGGATAAACACAAGTTTTTTCCGTCTAAAAAATCATGATAAAATTGCCTTGGTGTCCCAACTATGGAGAAAAGATTACCAGATTACCACAAAATCTTCGATAAGAGTACCTGATAAAATGGTTTTTTCTAAATGAATTCATGCAGGGGACAGCTTGGCAGATTCTCAATTTCTAATCTTGGAACATAGTTTGAAATATTTTTCAAAGCTTGCTAAAGTGGCGTTAATCCTTCTAAACTTCATGGAAACAACAATGCAATGTTTCGGCGAAGTCATTTGAGGCAGTTTCAGTTATGGATTCTTTAGTATTTCCATTTAGAAATAGTTTCTGCTATATGAGAGTAAAGATTATTGAACGCATTCACATCAAAAATTTTGCTATGACCACAGTTTATGATTTCAAGTATTTGTCATAAACCCAGCATTTTTTGAAATGCTGGGTCAAGTGATTCACTTACATAAAAGTTGAGAACCAGTTGCCGAGAATTGTGCCAACATAGTTTCCAATAATGTAGCCGAATGTTCCGACTATTAATATCGGTCCAATTAAATTTTTCCAACCTTTCGCAATGGCCAATGCAGCTGCGGTTGTTGGCCCGCCAATATTAGCGTTGCTTGCTAAAAGTATATCTTCAAGATCATATTTAAATATTTTTCCGGCAACTAAAGAAATGATTAAATTAATGATGACAATAATAAAGGCGAACAATAACAACAATGGTGCATTTTGAATAATGAGCGGTATGGACGCCGGGATGCCGATAACAACGAAAAATATATGAACCAAAAATGTTCCAACTTCCTGACTCCCGTTAATATTTTCAAAGTATTTCGGAAATAACGTCAGTGCCATGAACGTCATCGTTGTCAGCATAATATATCCATCCCCGAAAAGTCCATTCAGCAAATTCATAAAGAACGAAACATCTTCCCTAGATGGAATCAACTGGTCAAAATATTTGGCGATCTTAAAGGATACAATGACAAACAAAAAGGCTGTCCCAACAGAAAGTGCAATATCTTTTAAAGAAATATCCTTTCTTTTCCAAAAGCTTTCCGCCAATGTTTTTCCATCTTCTATTGCACCCTGACGCTCTACTTCCAATATGTGGGGAGTACTGTAACGTCTCTTGAAAAATGAAAGTGTTGGAATAATCATTAGAATAATAAAGAGTATGGCCATCATTAAATTATCGGCAACTACCGCAGAAGAGACTAATTCACCTGGTGTTTTAAACTTAGCGGCCATTGCGGCAAAATTCACTCCGCCGCCAATATAGCTTGCACTGAACATAGCACCTAGTCTGTCAAGCATTGGAATATAATCTTTTAATAAAAAGAAACTGACAATGGTGCCGGCAATTGTCCCTATCGAGCTTAATAGGAAGATAATAAGCAATCTTCCGGTTTCCTTAAATATTTTTTTAATGTTAACATGGAAAAGCAACAATGGTATCGCTACTGGAACAATAACAGTCCAAACTGCATCATACACTGGAGATGCTGTAGGAATGATTCCAGTATTTGATAAAACGATCGCCCCAATGAGTGCAATGATGGCTCCTGTTATTTTGGATGCCCAAATGTAACGCTGTTCTAGATAAATACTTATCGAAGCCAAAACTACAATAATGCCCCACAAAGTTATATAGTCATCCGCTTGAATAAGTGTCTTCTCCAATTTAATCATCTCCTATCTTTTTCTTTTGAAAATAATTTTTTTATATAATGATCAGCATTGTTGAAGCTGATGGATTCTAACTCTTCAGGTGTGAACCCTCTTTTGCTCATTTTCTCCAAAAGATATGGAATTTTTGTCGCATCCTCCAGATCTCTTGTGTATACATTAAATTCTGTACCTAAATCATAGGATTCTAAGTAATTTACAAAATCAAACCCAAAGGCGACATGCTCCGGACCAACTAGATCAGCTATATAAATCGCATGATCAATGAATTTATCAATCGTTGGATTTTCGTGATCTACAAACAAACCATAAGTATTTAAACCGATGATTCCACCTCTTTCCGCAATCGCTTTTATTTGTTCATCTGTTAAATTTCTCTCATGGGGACAAAGAGCTCTTGCATTGCTATGAGAAGCTATAACTGGAAGTTCGCTGGCATTATACATATCCCAAAAAGATGTTTCATCTAAATGAGAAACATCAAGAATCCAGTTTTTCTTATTTGCCATCTGAACGGCAATTTTCCCATAGTCTGTGAGACCTTTGATCTTAGAATCTTCTGCGCCAGTACCGGTTGCCAAAAAGTTGCGCTCATTCCATGCAAAGATCAAATGAATAAATTTATTTTCATGAAGGAAATTGAATGTGTTTTCGATTTTGGCTTCAATTGTTTCCCCTTTCCAATCCTTCATAAAAGTAAGGCCTTCAACCCCAAAAAAGATTTTGATTTTTTCCGAATCAGGGTTATTCCGTTGATCAGACAAAGGATGACCAATCATTGCGTGTTTAGAATCCATTAAATCACTCATTACATATTGAAATAATGTTTGAAACCTGTCATATGGATGATTACGGAATTTTGGCTCTACCCAAAACACACAAATGATAGAATCGACTTCGCCTTCTTTCAGTTTAGGATAATGAAATCGATCAAATATATTCTTTTCGCCACGGCTTTTCCGCCATGCAATATCAGTAAACAGGTCAGAATGCAGATCAAAAACTTTCATGATGAACTCCCCCATAACAAACAGATTCAGGTTTTTGTAAGTTGGCGGTATGCATCAGATAATAAATGAATAATTTATTTACTTTCATCATTCTAAAAATAAGATTAAAAATTCAGGAAGTTCAGTCAAAATATAATAACGAAGAGATTCTTTCCAAACTTTTAACAAGCTTTTTGGAATTTTTATCTTATTTTGTAGATGAAAGAGTGATTAGATCTCTTTCTTCAAACGAATGTTGAAGTACTTTATCGGCAGCGGAAAATTTGTTTGGAAAGAAAATCTGATAAAAGCTTGCCTTTTCAGTTAATCTGGAAATTTGTTTTAAACAAACTTTTGATTGTCCATTTGATTGATATAAAATTCTGAAAAATAATCGTATTTGCTGGCTCTATTCAAAAAGGTTCTCCTGCGGAGCCAGCGTTTCCTGTTAATCTATTTCGGTTTACGATTTGATATTCAATTGTTCAACTCCCATTTTCATCAAGGCGCTTTCATATTTATTTTTTCCGGTTTTTTCAGAAAGATGAGCAATGAATGCCATTTCTTTATTTAAATCAACCTTTTCCATCTTCAACTTTTTGCGGTTTCGAACTTTTATTAATGTCAATGAAGGTTGTTTAAGGAACCTTTTATTTTAAAACACCCTTCACAGCTAAGCATGAAGGGTGTTTCATCACCGTTTTAAGAATACAATCGTTCGGAGATAACGTCATCGACTGGAACATAGTCATAGCCAAGGTCATGTGCTACTGCTTTAAAGGTTATATTCCCATTCATGACGTTCACGCCTGTTTTAATCGCTTCACTTTCTTTAATTGCTTGAACTACACCTTTGGAAGCAATTTGCACAGCATATGGAATCGTGACATTTGTTAGGGCAATTGTTGCTGTACGTGGAACCGCACCTGGAATGTTGGCGACTGCATAATGCAGCACTCCATATTTTTCGATAATAGGATTGTCATGAGTTGTTGCATAATTAATCGTTTCAAAGTTTCCGCCTTGATCAATAGCAACGTCGATTATGACTGACCCGGGCTGCATAGATTTTACCATTTCTTCCGTTACAAGCTTAGGTGCTTTTGCACCGGGAATCAGCACCGAACCGATAACTAAATCGGAGTCTTTGACAGATTCTGCAATATTATAAGGATTTGACATTAACGTCTGCACAGTTGAACCAAAAATGTCTTCTAATTGACGCAGGCGTGCAGGATTTAAGTCAATAATCGTTACATCTGCACCAAGGCCGTGTGCAATTTTTGCTGCATTCGTTCCGACTACACCGCCGCCAATAATCGTGACTTTTCCGCGTTTGACACCAGGAACACCGCTTAGCAGTATTCCCTTTCCTCCTTTAGATTTTTCCAAATATTGCGCCCCGAGTTGAGCTGCCATGCGGCCGGCAACTTCGCTCATTGGTGTCAATAATGGCAATGTATTATTTACGGTAATTGTTTCATAAGCAATAGCGGTCACTTCATTTTCCACTAAAGCTTTGGCCAATTCCGGTTCATTTGCCAAATGGAGATAGGTAAATAAAATTAACCCTTTTCGGAAATATACATATTCATCTGGGAGGGGCTCTTTTACTTTCAGAATCATTTCTGCTTTTTCCCAAACCTCTGAAGCTCTTTCAACAATCTCGGCACCAGCCTGTTTATACTCTTCATCGGTAAAACCGCTTCCGATTCCAGCGTTTGCTTCAATAACAACTTTATGTCCTGCATTTATTAATTGCACAACCCCTGCAGGTGTGATAGCTACACGATTTTCATTATTTTTAATTTCTTTCGGTACCCCGATGATCATCCTCACCATCTCCTTAAAATAACATCTGCACCACTATCATATCTCTTTTAGTTGAACCTTACTTTATGAAAAAATCAGAAAACCGCAAAAGTAATTTGTGTAAATATACAAATTACTCGACATTCATGCTTTCAAGTTTTAAATCCAGAAATAATGTTATTTTCTGGTTAGGGTCTTTCAGGTTTATTCCTGTTATTTCTACTACTCTTTTTAAACGGTAATTTAACGTATTCGGATGAACATGTAATAATTGCGCTGCTTGATAAACATTGCAGTCGCATTCTAAATAACTTTTAAGCGTATGCAATAAATCGGTGTGATGCTTGAGGTCATACTCTCTTAATTTTTTGATTGCCTCACTTTGATAGTGGTCACGAACTCGGATTTGATAAAGTTCATCTAAAAACTGATAGATGCCGATCTCCTGAAAACTATACTTTTGCTGTAATTCATCGGGGAATTTTTCCTTAAGCCTTAATACTTTCAATGCTTGTTTATAGCTGCAATGAACATGCTCCGGAGTATGATAAACGGAGCCGAAAGCACCAGATATATTTCGGATTTGTAAACGCATACTTATTTTGTTGATAAAATCTTTAATAAAACCGGAAAGAGCGTTCATCGCCTCTTTTTCTGTTCTGAGCCGGGTAAGCAATATTAGTTGATTTTGATCAAATAATTTGCTGACTACTTGAACTTGGTGCAATGTTTCAGCCAAATAATAGGCATGTTTTTCAATAGCTTGTGTTATATCATTTTCAAAGTTAATGATAGCAACAGCAAGATTTCCATCCAGATTAACCCCAACTCGTTTAGCCTGGTGTTTAATCTTAGACACATCGTTCAGATGACCTGTTAATAGCTTCCATAGAAATTCTTGATGACTCTCTTCTTCTTTTCGTTTTCTTATTCGCTGAAGGAGGAGATGGTTTTTCACAAGCTTTGCAGCTTCCTTTAGCAAATGCAATTGATCATCGCCCATTGTTTTATCATTGATTTGTGCCCATATAAACCCTAAAACCTCATTATGTTTTCGAATCGAAACAGCGACACGGTTGCCAAGTCCAACTTCTTCGATTGCAGGGACAATAACAGGTTCATCGCTTTCGAACAGTTTTGCCATAATCCCATTTTTCCAAAGACTGTTAATGATTTTATCTGGCACTTTTCTACTCATAATCGTGGCCATTCTTGCTTCATCAACATTTTCTTTATGTCTGCTGTAGGAAATGATCTGATGATTGGAATCCTCTATCGTTATTGGACATTCAAGCATTTCACCAATACGGTCTGCCAAAAGGTCTAGGGAATCGTCTTGACGCAACTGCGAAAGTAATTGTGGATAGCCTAATGAATTCCTCATTAATTCTTGCCCCCTTTTGCATTTTTACAGTCCTAAATCCAATAATGAAGGGTCAATTGAATGAACAAGAATCACCCGTTTTGTCGATCATTATTAAAAAAATTTCTGAACAATTATTAGAAGAGCCTAAACAAGATTCGTACCAAATATCCTTGCCAAGAAGCTCATACCGCCTAAGGTAACATAAAGAGTCATATGGCGAAAAAAGAATCTCTACATGGTCAGCCAAACACCGAGAATTACAGATTACATTTTGTTTGCTTCTATAAATGCAGCCAATTATCCAAGGATTTACAGTTATGAAGAAAACTAAATATTTGCTTTTCCTTTTTCATTTACGTGTTTTGATAATTTCGTGATATTGATTTTTCCTAAATCCGGCCTGGCTTTCCTTTTTGATTGATCGATTCTTTGCCGATCATTTATCCTGCAAAAGGGATGTAATACGAAAAATTACTAATAGGAAACGCACTTTTTGCTAAGTAGAAAAACACGGGGTCAGCATATATAAAAATCTCTGTTAGTTCATAGTTATTTTGAATTAATCTTGCCGATTGTTCAGCAGTTTCACAAATCAAAGGTGTCGTCATCAATTCATTACATTCGGCAGCGATCTTACCAATTTCATGGTATTAGGCTCAAGCACATCATCTGCAATCATTAATTGAATAATTCCACCTCCCTCTATAAAATAAAGTTTTTCTTAGAATTACTCGCATTTTCTCCGGAAATCTGCACCAATTGTTTTTACTTGTCAATCAATTCATGGATATTATAGGTATTTTACCTAATAAATGGATGTTTGAGTTGACTTCGTGTAAGACAAAGGTTCTATTTACCTTTATCTGGTAACAAAGATATGATCGCACATAGGGATCTCCACAACGCTCATGGCGGTTTACCCTCCCATGTCTCACAGAGTCAAAGCTCTTACATTCCTTCGTTCTACCTATCCATGAGGTGGAGGCCGGAAAAGCTCCTTTACTGGGTCATGCCCGAATGGTACAAATCACTCCGGCTTCTCCGTGCTTCAATTGTCAAGGTCACAAGTCACAGTTGGGCGATTTCCTTTGATTGATGCGTTTTAAGCAACCTGTTTCTGATTCTGAAGATGAGGCATATCTTGAATCATTCTCTCTTCACTAAACGCACATTGACGACGGCCTATCACAAACATAACGCGAATAAGCTTACCACATAAGGCAATCAACGCTTGTTTTCCTGTGAGCGGATTTTCCGGACGGTGACGATAGTATTCATGCAGACGCTTAAAGGCCGGATTGGTGGCGGCTAAGGGCATGGCGACCCGGAACAAAAGGGCTCTTAAACGTTTGCGGCCTCTTTTGGTTATCGTTGTCCGGCCCTTATGCTCGCCGGATTCGTTCTTTCGCAAGTTCAATCCCGCTAATTTTAGGATTTGGCGTGGATGATGATATTGCGAAAGATCGCCGACCTCGGCAAAAAAGCCGACGACGGTCATCACCCCGATACCCTTTATTGCGCTGATTTCCTTAGCCCCGGGTATGGTCAGAACCATCTCGCTTAATTCCTTAGCTAACTCGTCAATACGGGCCGTTAAATCGTCATATTGCTCCATTAAATACCGCAATTCCTTTTTAGCGAATCGTACACCTACCGATAAGCCCACTGATTTTGCAGCGGCTTCCTTAAGCTTTTGAACACGCTTCATGCCGACCGCGCGTCGAGCTGCCTTCTTGATCTCAAAAAGAATGGTTTCTTCAGGCATTTTCACAATGTCTTGGGGGAAAAGGCCCGCGCGTAAGATTTGAAGAGCGGCGTTGCCTTCCCAATTCTTAAAGACCGTAAGAAACTCGGGAAAATAGCGATCCAGCACATTATGGACTTTGGCTTTAATCGCATTGCGATCCTGAACCATTTGATCATAAAGCTTCATGCCTTGTCTGAGATCAGCATAGATGCTTTCGGGCAGCGTGGGTTCGGAATAGCGCCCGTCTTTCACAAGTTGGGCAATCACCTTCGCGTCCTTCGCATCATTCTTTGTCGGCGAATTGTCGTCCAGCTCTTTACTTCTTTTCACATGTAACGGGTTGACTACAACGCATTTAATATCATGTGTTTTTAGGTAATAAGCCAGAGTCATCCAATAATGACCAGTTGGCTCCATTCCGACAATGACCGTATTCTTTTGATGACGACCCTTCAAATGGTCTATCCATTGTGTCAGGGTTTGAAAGCCTTTGAGATCGCTCGTAAACACTAGGCGATTAGCTAGGTCAATGCCTCTAAAATCTTGCGCCCGAGCGACATGTTTGTGCTTAGCAATATCAACACCGACGATCAATGTGTTCTCTGTGATTTGAGAGATTTTGCGATTTTGGTTATAATTCATGTATGAGTCCTCCTTGGTTTCCTAAATTAGAGGTCAACATCCGTTGACACTCCGTACTATACCAAGAGGGCTCTATTTTTGTACAACCCGAAAAACCGCTATTTTGCCTCATTTTTCTTCAATACAGGAATGCTCCTTAAAATGGTTTTAATAATCTATAATGAAAATATTCCGTCTTTATTAAAAGCAGCATCCCATTTAAACTGTCTTTAAATAGATTATTTTTTTAAAATGCAGCATTCTCAATATTATCGTCAGGAAATCTGACAAATTATAAAAAGTAAACGTTTTCAAAACTACCTATTTTAGAAAAAGTTGGCGAACGTATAGGATAAAATCTGGGTAAAACCGATGAACTGCTTGTTCATTGCATAGACAACGATGCTTACATTTTGCCGGGTTCCAAAAGAATAGGACATTTTTGCCAGAAACATATGGATACATATTCAGCTTTGTATAATTGCCACTCGATCGAAATCTTCCTTGAAAAACTTCTTCGCATAACGGGTGAGAATTTGCATTACTGTTGGATCAATAAAGTGCTTGTACTCATGCATTTCGAAAGAATACAGCGCTGCTGAACAGTGCTATGCTGATGCTATTATTTTACCACGTTCTTGAGAAACTTGCTTTTGCTTGTCGTGTCGTTAAAATATTTGGCTGTTGTGGATATTTAATACTTTAATGGGAAACGCTGGCTCATTTCGAAGGTTCTTTATTTTACGGGAGCTTCCACGTCCTGATATGTTCATTCCGTAGGATGCCCAGTGGAAACAGCTTGAATAATGGTGCTCGTAAAGGATATTGAAGGAAATCAATCAATATTCGGCAAAAGCCCTAAACAATTCGTATTTGAATCGTGTAGGGCTAGGAATTTTAGGAGGTTTCTGTGTTTGGGCCTGTATTTACAGTGATGTGAAAGGACAGAGGCTGTTCACTTTTTAAATATAGTAAGTAAAATCCTCGGGTATTACCCGCTTTAAGAACTGTTTTGTTCTTTCTTCTTTTGGGTGTGTGAAAATTTCTTTAGGTGATCCTTCTTCTACAATGACTCCGCCATCCATAAAAATCACCCGATTGGCAACATCTTTCGCAAAAGACATTTCATGAGTTACAACCAACATTGTTGTTCCTTCTTTGGCAATTTGCTTCATAACTGTTAAAACTTCACCAACTAATTCCGGATCCAGTGCGGAAGTTGGTTCATCAAATAAAATGATGTCTGGATTTAAAGCAATCGCTCTTGCAATGCCAACCCTTTGCTGCTGCCCGCCCGATAATTCACTAGGGTAAGCATTGTATTTGTGGGACAGTCCTACTTTATCCAATGCTTTTTTTCCAATTTCATTCGCTTTTTCTTTTGGAATCTTCCTGCCAATAATGAGTCCTTCTGTTACATTTTCTAATGCTGTTTTATTATTAAACAAATTGTAATTTTGAAATACAAATGCAGTCTTTTGTCTTATTGCATGAATTTGTTTTCTAGTTGCTTTATGAAGATCAACCTGAATATCCCCAAAAATTGCCTGACCTTGATCTGCTTTTTCAAGAAAATTTATGCATCTTAGCAATGTTGTCTTTCCTGATCCGCTCGGTCCAAGAATGACGACAACATCCCCTTTATCTATTTTTAAATCAACTCCGTTTAAAACTTTGTTTTTCCCAAATGATTTATGTACATTTTTAATTTCCAGCATGTTATCCACCTCTTGCCTTCAAGCTTAAGTCTGGTAGTTTTATAAATATTCTCCAAAACTACATATCAATATAAAATTCAAAAAATTGCGACATGTTAGGCTCTTAATATTATTTCATGCAATGGCACCCTATGACTTAATGATGTGCTTTAATAAAATTGACAGTGGCTGTACAAAAATTTGAAAGTGCTGCAGCCGGCGTTTGAGGAATGAGCATTATAAATTGCATGAACATTTATTAATCCAACTGACTGTGCAGTCATAAGTTATATATGATTGCATTTGCATAAGGATAGGCTCTGTCATATGCAAGCTTTTGAATCACTATCTTTGCAGTGTCAAATGATGAACGAGAGGATGTATTGATCCACACCCTGTTAGTAGATGAGTAATGCTAAATCTGTACCTACCGCTTCGTCGTCTGCACCTTTTATCCATTCAAAAATCTGTACCATCTAATTGAGTCGTTCTAAATTTAAATCATACTATTTAGCTAGGTTTAATTTTCTATAATAATAGATCTTAATAATTTGAAAGTCAACAGTTGATTGTACAGATCGGACAAATTGATAAAAAGACATGAGAGTTACTAGTATTCTGAGCTTGTTTTGAAGTTTCATTGTAGGTGCAGCGAAAATATTATTGTTTGAAGAAATGCTCATATGTATTTTCAATACATTTTTGCCTAGTTGTAAACTCATATAGAATAGCTGGCGAATATTATTTAAAAAAATTATTCAAAAATAATTAATTCCGTTTTACACTCCATTTCGTATTCACACTTTTTAAAAAAGTTCATGTCCAATTTTTACCATTTTTGCGTCTGCTCTATATTACTTACTAAACTTATTTTTTGGAGTTCATATTGCGTTATCGATACATAAAGAAGAAAGTGCTGGTACAAACATTAAATTTTCTTAATAAAGTTTAATCAATGAAAAAGCATTTTTTAAAAATACTCCAAGTCTTCCATTTCATTTTCCCCCTTGGCCTTAACATCACACTACCTCATGTCCGAAAAAAGGGAACTGATCTAATTTGTTTCATCTCCATTTTTTTTCTATTCATTTTGTTAATCGATAGCCTATATTCACATGAATAATACACTGTCCGAATAATTTTTCAGACATAAGGCGAATCAATCATTCTGATAAATACAAATTATTTTTTTATGGATGAAATTCAATTAAACAAGATTTTTCTATTTTCTTGTATAAAGTTCGACTAAAGTCTTTTAATACGGAGTTTCCAACTAAATAAAAAACTACTAAATGAAAAATTTCTATAATTATGGAAAACTGGAAGATTCATAAAAATTTATTGACAATGATAATCGTTATTAATAAAATGACTATTGAGATTGAGAATCATTATTGATAAGTAGCCGAAAGGGGGAAAGCTATTTAATTCTGGAATATAACAATCTATTAATTACATTTTAAAGGAGGGTACGGATCAAAAAATGAAAAAAATTTTTTCAGTCGTCTTTTTACTATTTGTAGTTTTTTATGCTTCATTGCCGGCATCGGCGAATAATTCCTTGGCTGATGGAACATATACCATCAACTATAAAGTTTTAAAAGCAGATAATGATTCGGTATCCATGGCCAATGATTATTGGGAAAAGCCTGCAAAACTAATTGTGAAAAATGGCAAATACTTCGTTCAAGTAAGATTAAATCATAGTTCGTGGATTAAAGAATTTAAAGTTTCTAATGTGGATACAAAAGTGATAAGCACAGATACTTCTGCAAATAAAAGAGTTGCGCAATTTGAAGTAGATCAAGTTCCCGACATTGTAACCTCTCAAATACATGTTTATATTCCAGAAGACGAATTTCCTGGAGAGGGTGTTTATGACAGCCATTACACAATAAGACTAAAGTTTGATCAAAATAGCATTAAAGCTGTTAGCTCAGATTCTAATAGTTCAAACGAATCATCTACCTCTGCTTCTACAAAAACAAGCAATGAAAAAAGTAGTCAAAATAAAACAAACAATCAAAATGAAACAGACAAGCAGACAGAAAATAATCCGGAAACTAGTGACAGCACGTCACTTTATGTTTTCATCGGTTTATTTTTATTATCTGCAGCATTTCTAACTTTTAAATTCAAATCTAGATTTAAAGTTTCGTAGAAGGGGAGGTTTCTTGTGAAGAAAAGGATTAGAAAGTTTTTTGCCATTTTTATGGTTTTCCTGCTATTATTGCCGACCGTCAAAATACAGCCTGTTTTTGCTGAATCGGCTATAGCAGACGGAGAATACACGATTGGCTTTAGGGTCTTGAAAAACGGAACAGAAGATACCTCGACAATGGACGGCTATACCGTGAAGCCGGCCGGCTTAACAGTGCAGAACGGCAAAACATATGTATCAGTGACATTAAAAAGCAGCGAATGGATTAAAACCTTTCAAGTAGAACGAAATGGTGAATACGTCGATGCGGAGGTTGTATCGACGAATGAAGCAGAAAACACGAGAGTCGTCAAGTTTGAAGTGGATGATTTAACGAAAAAACTGAATGTTCAAACAAGAGTCGCCGTACCAGGCGTATATGATACAGTTCATACGGTTCAATTCCAATTTGATGTAAACAGCATTACACCAGTGCAGGCGGAGCAGCCGGAAGAGGGCGGGCAAGAGCCTGAAAATCCGGGTCAAGAAGATGGGGAAGAGCCGAAAGATCCAACTCCTGGAGATACTGAGCCAAATCCGCAGCCGGGAGAAGATGGCAATCAAGATGAGCAGCCTGCGGAACAGCTTCAAGACGGCGAATATACGATTGGCTTTAGGGTCTTGAAAAACGGGACAGAAGATACCTCAACAATGGACGGCTATACTGTGAAGCCAGCTGGTTTAACAGTGCAGAACGGCAAAAAATACGTCTCAGTGACGTTAAAAAGCAGCGAATGGATTAAAACCTTTCAAGTAGAACGAAACGGTGAATATGTCGATGCGGAGGTTGTATCGACGAATGAGACAGAAAATACGAGAGTCGTCAAATTTGAAGTAGATGATTTGACGAAAAAACTGAATGTTCAAACAAGAGTTGCCGTACCAGGTGTATATGATACGGTTCATACTGTTCAATTCCTGTTTGATGTAGACAGCATTACACCAGTGCAGGATGGACAGCCGGATGAAGGCGGCCAAGAGCCTGAAAATCCGGGTCAAGAAGATGGCGAGGAACCGAATGATCCAGCTCCTGGAGAAGATGGCGATCAAGATGAACAGCCTGCTGAAGAGCTTCAAGACGGAGAATACACGATTGACTTGACAGTGTTCAAAAACGGGACAGATGATATCTCATCAATGGATAACTATACAGAGAAGCCGGCCCGTTTAACAGTGCAGGACGGTAAAAAATACGTCTTATTGACGTTAAAAAGCAGTTCATTAATTAAAAGCTTTAAGGTAGAGCGAAATGGCGAATATGTCGATGCAGAGGTTGTATCGACAAATGTAGAAAAAAATACAAGAGTCGTCAAGTTTGAAGTAGACGATTTAACAAAAAAATTGAATGCTCAATTGACTGTTTCGGTTCCGAACATGTATGAAATGACGCATACCGTTCACTTCAAGTTTGATGTAGACAGCATTACACCAGTGCAGGCGGAGCAGCCGGAAGAAGGAGGCCAAGAGCCTGAAAATCCAGGACAAGAAGATGGCGAGGAACCGAATGATCCAGCTCCTGGAGATAATGAGCCAAATCCGCAGCCGGGAGAAGATGGCGATCAGGATGAACAGCCTGCTGAAGAGCTTCAAGACGGTGAATATACGATTGACTTTAAGGTCTTAAAAGACAAGACAGAAGATATCTCGATGATGGATGGCTATACTGTGAAACCGGCTCGCTTATCGGTGAAGGATGGCAAAAAATACGTCTCCGTGACGTTAAAAAACAGCGGATGGATTAAAAGCTTTCAAGTAGAGCGAAACGGTCAATATGTAGATGCGGAGGTTGTATCGACGAATGACGTAGAAGACACAAGAGTCGTCAAGTTTGAAGTGGACGATTTAACGAAAAAACTGAATGTTCAAACAAGAGTTGTTATACCGCAATATGGTTATGATGGATCTTATACGGTTCAAATCCAGTTTGATGTAGACAGCATCAAACCAGTAAAGAAGGATCAGCCGGATGAGGATGGACAAAAACCAGAAGATCCTGGGAAAGATCCGGGTACAAATAAGCCTGGAGACAATCCATCGAACAATAACAATCAAAATTCTGGAAATAACAATGGCGGACAAACAAGAAATGAGTTGGCTGACGGTCTATATACCGTGGAATTTACTGTATTAAAAAATGGTACAGAAGAACCGTCAATGGTCAATGATTATGTTGTCAGCCCGGCACTATTAACTGTAAAAAATGGACAATTAGATGTTGCGTTCACATTGCTAAAAAGCTCATGGATCACGAAATTACAAGTGGAAAGAAACGGCCAATATCAAGATGTGGAAGTGCGAAGCAAAAATGAAAAAGAAGATACAAGAGTAGTAGGTTTCCCGATCGAAGATTTATCTAAAAAAGTGAATGCTAAGATCAAGGTGGATATTCCAGATCTTCAATATCACAATACGTATGATATCCAAATTGCTTTTGATCCAGATAGTGTAAAACCATATGATGGAACAGGCGTTCCAACGAAGAATACGAATTCCACCGATCAAGATCAAAACCAAAATCAAGATCAAAATCAACAAAATAGCAATAGCGATGACGATTCACTAACCTTTAACCGAGATGCAGATCAACAGTCGACAGACGATGACGCTTCCAATAACTCAAATAATTCAACCGTGAATGCCAAAACGGCTGATCTTTCCCAAATTGGTTTGTATTTGGCATTGCTGCTAGGATCTCTTGCCATCATAGTTTGGAAGAATCGCTCAAGGCTCCTTATTCATTTGAAAAAATAACCTGACTGTTGTCTTGATGCGGACATGCGCATCAAGACAACATTTTCTTATTTAAAAAAATATGACAACGACTTTTTAGGTCGGTCGAAAGCGGGGAGGCTTTGTTTAAGTGTGTAAACAAAGAAGAATGGGATGGCTGATCCTTTTGATAATGCTGCTGGTTGTCGTCGCCGGTTGTTCTTCATCTGCTGCTGAATCAACGGAACAAAAAAAGCCGAAAAAACAGGATCATCGAGTTGTCTCATTATCTGTTGCCGTTACGGAAATTTTTGATGCGTTAGATATTGATTTAGTTGGCGTCCCCACAAGCAGCAAAAAACTGCCGGAGCGGTATAAGAATGCGAAAAGAGTGGGGTATGCTAAAAATCCTGATATGGAAGTTTTGATGTCTTTAAAACCTACTGATGTATACTCTGTTTCAACTATTCAATATGATTTAGAGCCAGTGTTTGAAAAACATAACGTTCAAGTAGATTTTTTGGATTTAACCAGTCTTCAATCAATGGAAAAGGAAATTCTTGCACTCGGAGAAAAATATGAACGACAAAAACAAGCGAAGAAGATCGTTGATAGATTCGAAAAAAAAGTAAAAGAAATCCAGAAAAAAACTCGTAACTTGGAAAAACCAAATGTTTTAATCTTACTCGGAGTTCCCGGAAGTTACTTAGTGGCAACAGAGCATTCCTATATTGGCGATCTAGTGAAATTGGCGGGTGGAAACAACGTGATTCAAGGAGAGAAAGTGGAGTATTTAGAATCTAACACAGAATATTTATATGAATCCAATCCCGATGTCATATTAAGGCTTGCTCACGGCATGCCGGAGGAAGTAGTCAAAATGTTCGATGAAGAATTTAAGAAGAACGATATATGGAAGCATTTTGATGCTGTCAAAAATGGCAGGGTGTATGATCTGGAAGAAGAATTGTTCCCGACTACCGCAACCATTCGAGCGGATGAAGCTTTAGATGAATTGGTGAAATATTTGTATCCTGAGTTTCATGAATAAGCGGACAAAAAAGAAAAGGGTGCTGATCCATGAAGAAAACGTGGCTAACTTTTGCAGTGGTGACCACAATGCTGGTTGTTGTCACTTTTTTCTCTATTGTGAACGGAAGTTTGGAAATTGGCGTTGCTGAGTTGATCAGAGGCCTTTTGTTTGGTGGAAATGAAGATGTAGAAGTCATAAAGGATATGAGATTTCCGCGGATCATTGTGTCCCTTTTTGCTGGAGCAAATTTGGCGGTATCGGGATTATTATTGCAGGCAGTCATGAGAAATCCTTTGGCGGAAGCTGGGATCATCGGGATTTCTTCAGGAGCCAATTTTGTTGCATTAACTATGATCAGCTTCTTTCCTACGTTGTTTTTTTGGATGCCGCTGTTTGCTTTTCTTGGAGGGATACTTGCCTGTTTTCTTGTCTATTCCTTTTCATGGAAATCAGGGCTCAGCCCCCTTCGATTAATTTTAGTTGGGGTGGCAGTCAATGCGGTGTTTACTGCATTATATGAATCCTTTAACTACAGAGGTTATACGACAACCAGTTCTGCGAAAGCTACTGCATCAACATTATCTCAACAAACGTGGGACGATGTTCAAACAATTGTTATATATGGTTCCATCGGTTTAATATTGTCCTTGCTCGTTTATTCTTGGTGCAACATGCTGGCTTTACAAGATAAAACGGCGCGAAATCTGGGGCTTCACGTGACAAGAGCTCGGGTTATTATATCTGCGATTGCAGTTTATTTGGCAAGCGTCACAACCGCAACTGTTGGGGTCATTGCATTTGTCGGTTTGCTAATTCCCCATATTGGACGGCTATTAGTCGGTTCAGATTATAAAATATTAACACCATTCTCCATTTTATCAGGAGCTTTGCTTATTTTAACGGCCGACACAATCGGAAGGGTGTTTTTAGCGCCGACGGAACTTCCTGCATCCATTATTATGTCATTAATCGGCGGTCCCTTTTTGATTATATTGATTAGAAGGAGTGATCGCATCTATGGAGGTTAAAAATGTTTCATTTTCATATAATCAAAAAGAGGATCAGTTAAAATCAATTAACCTTGCTGTTGAACCTGGTAAAATTACGACGATTATCGGTCCGAATGGATGCGGAAAGTCCACATTATTAGAAGTTATGTCTAGCCACAATGCACCGCAAAAAGGCCAGATTATTTTGGATGGAAAATTGATTCAACAATATAAGCCGAAGGAATTGGCGAAGAAACTATCGGTTGTTCATCAAAAAAATGAAATTCCTTTTGATATCAATGTCGAAAACTTGGTGAGCTACGGCCGCATGCCGTATAAAAGATTTTTTCATCATCATAACTCAGAAGAGGATGAAGAAGTGATTGATTGGGCGCTTTCCATTACCAATTTGCAATCAAAACGAAAAGAAAAAGTAGAACAGCTGTCAGGGGGAGAAAGACAGCGAGTTTGGATAGCGATGGCATTGGCGCAAAAAACCCCTATTTTGTTTTTGGATGAACCGACAACATATTTGGATGTTTATTATCAATTCGAAATTTTAGAGCTCATCAAGAAGTTAAACAGGGAGTATAACATTACGATTGTGATGGTGCTGCATGATATGAATCAAGCTATTCGTTATAGTGATTGGATTATTGTGATGAAAAACGGCGAAATTGTGACGGAAGGTTCTCCAAAAGAAGTGATCACGGAAGGAATGATTGAAAGCATTTATGGGGTAAGAGCCATAGTCAATCATAATGATCAAAGCGGATTTTATGTTGTGCCAATGGGAGTTGCAAGAAGGAATGACAATGAGACATGAATGATCGGGGATTGAGAAAGATCATTGGGAAACTCGTTAGCATTGTTTGCATTGGGATTTTGTTTTTTTCAGCGTATCAAATTATAAGTATCCTTTACGATTACTATACAAACCGGCAAGTTTTAGCTGAAATTCAAGAGGTTTATCAAGAAAATCGTACCGAGAGAACTTCTCACGAAGGCAAGGACTTTGAAAGAATTCGTTCGTCTTTTATTGAATTGCAGCGCATTAACCAAGATATTGTTGGTTGGATTGAAATTCCCGACACATACATTTCGTATCCGATTCTTCAAGCGGAAAACAATGAGTTTTATTTAACAAGAAATTATAAAAAAGAGAAATCGAGGGCTGGAAGCATTTTTATGGATTATCGAAATGATGTGAAAGGCCTAAATCAAAATGTTATCCTTTACGGACATCGTATGAAAGATGACACGATGTTTGGACAATTAGATAAATATCTGGATGAATCGTTTTTCCAGCATCACCGCACCATTTATTTTGATACGTTATATGAAAGCTACGATGCTGAAATCTTTTCAGTATATAAAACGACTACAGATTTTTATTATATCGATACTGAATTTTCCTCTGATGACGAATTTTTATCATTTGTCAATCAGTTAAAAAATCGTTCCATTTATAAGACCGATATTGATATCGAACCGAATGATCAAATTTTAACTTTATCTACTTGTGATTACACGTTTCCTGGAGGAGAAGGGAGACTTGTCATACATGCAAAATTAAAGAAGAACAAGTAAATGGTTGAAAATTTTGAAAATAACAATTGACAATGATAATCATTTTTAATTAAAATGATAAAGGAGGGATACTTTTGAAAACAAAACTTTTCCAATTCACCCTCACGTTTTTCTTATTGCTCTTATTTACCGGATGCGGGGTAAAAGGAACTGAATCAACAGGAGGGACAAAAGTAACAGAAAGCAAAGTGAAAGTGACCGATGCATCAGGTCGTGAAGTTGCTTTTGACACTCATCCGAAAAAATTTGCTTCATTAACGATCGGTGATATGGATATCATTCATCAATTAGGAGGGGAAATTGTCGGCAGGCCTAGTACGAAGGTAGAGATACCGGAAGAATTAGTAAAAGTAGAAGAAATCGGAAATACACACCAGCCGAATATAGAGAAGATCGTAAGTTTGAAGCCAGATGTGTTAATTGCCAATGTTGGTTTTGATAAAAACATCCCCGCATTGGAGAATCAAGGAATACAAACTATCATGACGGAAGCGAATTCCATTGAAGATATAAAGAAAAACATCGAAACATATGGAACTCTTCTCGGTAAAGAATCGAAAGCTCAAGAGTTGATTAAACAAATCGAGCAAGTCGTTGAGAAGCAAACGGAAGCTTCCGAAGCTCAAGCATTGCTTGTTTATGGAGCACCTGGATCATTTTTAGCAGCTCTCCCAACGTCATTGGCAGGAGATATTTTAGAAAAATCGGGTGGAATCAATGTAGCATCGAACTTTCCAAAGTTAAAAGAATATCCGCAATACGCTCAATTAGCGGTAGAACGTGTGGTGGAAGCTGATCCAGATATCATTTACTTAATCACACACGGTGATCCTAGCGGGGTAGAAAAAGCTTTTAAACAAGAAATGGAAAAAAATGCAGCTTGGAAAAACTTGGATGCGGTAAAAAAAGGAAACATTGTGGTGTTGCCATCGAATTTGTTTGGCACTAATCCGGGGACAAAGATCACAGAAGCAGTGGAATATATGCGTCAAAGCTTGAAAGATATAGGAAAGGATTCATGATGAATCGAAAGAAACGAATATGGCTTATCATCATTCTGATCATCTTATTGTTTCTAAGCGTATTCTATAGCCTGACAGCAGGCAGTATCTCTATTTCATTTAAGGAATTTTTTGCGGATATGGGCGATAAGGAATCGTTAGTGTACCGTGTTGTTTGGGATTTGCGGCTCCCAAGGATTCTCGTTGGGCTGCTTGTCGGCATGTGTTTAGCGGTTTCGGGTGCGATTTTACAAGGTGTAATGAAAAACCCGCTTGCGGATCCCGGTATTATTGGCGTGACGTCTGGGGCAGGACTAGCAGCGACGGTGATCATGGTGCTGTATCCCGATCAACTGCACATTTTGCCTTTAGCAGCCTTTCTTGGCGCTTTTCTTACGGCAATGCTCATTTATTTGCTAGCTTGGCAAGATGGAACTTCCATTGTTCGAATTATGCTGGTCGGGATTTCAATCAACGCCTTTTTAGGTGCGATCATGTCATGTATTATGATTTTACATAGCGACAAAGTTCAAGCGGTTCTGCCGTGGCTAAATGGCGGGATTAGCGGCGTAAGCTGGGTGCATGTAGAGATGATTGTTTATTATGCCATTTTTGCACTGGCATTAGCATTTTTTTCCATCAAACATATCCGCATGCTGATGCTGGGGGATGAGGTAGCCACTTTATTAGGCCATCAAGTGGAAAGAAGCAGATTTTTCTTAATTTTTGTCAGTGCTCTTTTAGCTGGAATAGCCGTCAGTGTGGCCGGACTGGTAGGATTTGTAGGTCTTATCGTTCCGCATATCATTCGATTGCTCATCGGAAACGATTATCGTTATTTGCTGCCATTATCCTGTGTAGGCGGCGGCATACTCGTTGTGTTCGCAGATGCTGCGGCAAGAAGCTGGTTTGATCCTATTGAACTGCCGGTAGGGATCCTGCTGTCTTTTCTAGGTGGTCCGTTTTTCCTATATTTGGTCTTTAAAGGGGGAGTGAAGCATGCTCACCGTTAAAGATCTGACTTACCACCATTCCAAACGATTCGGCATCAACGAAATGAATCTGGAATTGCCAAAGGGTGAAGTGATTAGTATTATCGGGCCTAATGGATCAGGAAAATCCACCTTGCTGCGGCTCATCGCTGCCTTATTACAGCCCCAAAATGGCGAGATCATTCTCAATGGAAAAAATATCGTTTCTGCGAATCGAAAAGATATTGCAAAACAATTAACTATGCTGCCGCAAACACATGATGTTACGCTCGATTTTACCGTACGTGAATTAGTAGAGTTCGGCAGGAACCCTTATAAACGCAAATTTGCCCCATTCAGTCATGAAGATAAAGAAATCGTTGATTGGGCGTTAGATCTTGCCAATGTGAAACAATATGAACATCAACACTTGTCTTCCTTATCAGGAGGCGAGAGGCAAAGAGCGTGGATTGCGATGGTTCTTGCCCAGAGTACTGAATATTTATTATTGGATGAACCGACCACGTTTTTAGATATTGTACATCAATTGGAAATTTTGGAGGTTGTCCAAACGATCAATCAACAGTATAACAGGACGGTCATCATGATTCTTCACGATCTGAATCAAGCCGCACAGTATAGTGACCGCTTAATCGTGATGAAAGACGGGACGATTTATCAACAAGGCAGTCCAGAGGAAGTATTTTCGGAAAAAATGTTTGAAGAGGTATTTGGTATTTCTGTCTCCATCCATGATATGGATGGAAAACCAATGTTTATTCCAAAACGATTCAAAAGAAAGGGGAAAAAAGAATGTACATCGTTACCAATTCCATTCGCGTGAAAAAAGGATATTCCGGAAAGTTAGTGGAGCGTTTTAAAATTAGAAAGGGAATTGAGAAATTTCCTGGGTTCATTCGTTTAGATCTCTTAGTAACGGACGGATTAAAAGATTATGACGAAGTTCGTGTATACACAACATGGGAGAACAAAGAAAGCTTCGAAGGCTGGTTCCACAGCGATGTGTTCCAAAAAGCGCATGAAAATCGAAAACAACATGATTATGTTATTGGAAATCAAGTGTCCTTCCATGAGCTAGCATATTCCTATGTAAAAGAAGATGAGCGTGCTGTCGAAAATTTATAAATAAAAATGGCAGAACGATTTTTGTGAAGTAGGTTACAAAAATTGATTGGAAAAAGAATAGATATCCGAATTGCGGCCTTTTCCAAATGAATTGCGGGAAAAGGTCGTTTATTTTTTTCAGCAAAAACAAAAAATGTGGCACGGGGCTGTCCAGAAAGTCAAATACCAAAAATCATTAACATCGATATTTCATAAAAGGGGGGCCGTCAATAAGCCGAAAAAACGACTTATTAGACAGCCCCAATCAAGAAAATAGTTAGTTAAAACCGCAAACACTCCGGCTTGGACAGCGGAACAGCTGTTAGAAACAAGAAAATAGGTAGTTAAAGGCAGTTGCTAAAACAAAATTTGTATAAAAAATGATTGCAAAAGATTTTTCAATATCCTTTGTAATCAAAACTTTACTTCGTTTTTTCACTCTTTTTCAGCAGGAATTTCTTTGCCGTTCAATATTAGTTTGAACGTAACGTCGCCCTTTAAAGATGCGGAAACCGCACAATATTTTTGTTTGCCTAATTGGATGGCGCGCCAAACTTTTTTCGGCGTTATATCCCCATTTACTGTAAATGTGATGGTATAAGCGGTGAAAGAAGAGGGCAATTCTTCGCGACGCGTGCCGTCGACTGTAATATCAATTGCCTCAATATGATCTAATTCATGTCTTAAAATCATCGTTACATCAATTCCAATGCAGCCGGCAAGAGCCGCTAGGAGCATTTCTGTTGGGGTTGCGGCACTTCCTTCTCCACCGTAGTTTTCCATGGCATCCATTGCCATTTTGTATCCGGATGGACCGACTGCTTCAAAAGCACGGCCGCCCTGCCATGTTGCTTTAATTTGCATATTGTTCAATTCCTCTCTTTTAAAACTCTGTAACTTGTTGCAAAAATTTTTGTGCCCGCGCTGTTTGCGGATGTTCAAAAAATGCTGCTGGCTTCGCATCTTCTACGATAACGCCGTCTGCCATAAATAAAATGCGGTCAGCGGCACTCCGGGCAAATTTCATCTCATGCGTTACAATAATCATCGTCATGCCGTCTTCTGCTAATTCTTTCATTACTTTTAATACTTCTCCTACAAGCTCCGGATCAAGTGCAGAAGTCGGTTCATCGAATAGCATCAACTTCGGTTCCATCGCAAGAGCTCTTGCGATCGCTACACGCTGTTGCTGCCCGCCTGACAGCTGAGACGGATAAGCATCTTCTTTTGCTGCAAGCCCGACTTTTTCTAACAAATTGGCTGCGATGCTGTATGCTTTTTCCTTCGGCATTTTTTTCACTACTAATAAAGCTTCCATTACATTTTGGACGGCCGTTTTATGCGGGTATAAATTAAATTGTTGAAACACCATCCCTGTTTTTCGACGAATGGCATAAATTTCTTTTTGTTGTGCTTTTTTTGAAGCATTTGCATCAATCACGTGACCGTCGACTGTAATGGTGCCGCCTGTAATTGTTTCAAGTCCGTTGATGCATCTTAAAAACGTACTTTTTCCTGAACCGCTTGGACCAATGACTGCCACTACTTGATGGGCTGGAATGGATAATGAAATATTTTTTAATATTTCATGCTGTCCAAAATTTTTCTGTAAATTTTTAATCTCTATCATGCTGTCACCACCTTAATAAACAGACAGCCGTTTTTCGATTTTATTTAATAAAAATGTAAAGAATGTACTCATAATCCAATACATCGCTGCAATAGCTGCATAAAACGGCATGTAAACATAATATTGCGCCACTAATAATTGAGCAGAGCGCATTAATTCTGTGACCGCAATAACGGATACGAGCGATGTTTCTTTTAACATTCCGACAAATGTATTGCCAAGTGGGGGGATAGCGTAGCGAATCGCTTGAGGGATGATAATTCGGCGCATCGCCTGGCGTTCCGTCATACCAGTTGCGAGCGCTGCTTCTGTTTGCCCTTTTGGTATGGATTGAATCGCACCGCGAAACGCTTCTGAAACATAAGCGCCGATGTTAATACTTAGTGCAATATACGCAGCAGTTAATGGGCCTAATTCAATCCCATAATCAACTAAGCCATAATAAACGATGACGATTTGCACCAATGCCGGTGTCCCCCGAATAATGGACACATAGGCTCTTGCTATACCACGCAGAATGCGATTGCCCTTAAGCCGGGCAATCGCAATGATTAAACCAATGATTAAACCGAAGAACATGGAAACTACAGTAATGAGTAATGTATAATATGCCCCTTTTAACAAAAATGGCAAGTTTTCAATGACTAAGTCCATTTTGGCAACCTACTTTCATCATTCTTCGGTCGGCTCTTCGTCAAACCATTTTACATAAATTTCTTTATATGTTCCGTCTTCTTTCATTTCTTTCAATGCTTTATTTAAAGCATCCACCAATTCTTTATTGCCTTTTTTCACAGCAACGCCAGCTTGGTCCTCCTTAATTGGATCGCCGACGGCTTTAATTTTATAGCCGTTTTCTTCAATGACTGGTTTTAATGCATAGACATTGTTGATCGTTGCATCAATTCTGCCAGCATCCAAGTCTTTTAATGTTGTAATCACGTCATCATATGTGTTGATTTTAAAATCGCCCACTTTTGGCAATAATTCATTTCGCAAATATGCTTCATCATTCGTACCAAGTCCAACTCCGATTGTTTTTCCTTTAAAATCATTAACAGATTTGATGTCATTATTGTCTTCCCGAACGATCACTTTGACTTTATTTGTAATATATGGTTCTGTAAAATCGATTTGTTTTTTCCGTTCATCTGTGATTGTCACTTGGCTTACTAAAATATCAAATTTACCTTTTTGAAGCCCAGGAATTAAACCAGAAAATTCTTGTGCAACAAAATTTGCTTTAACTCCTAGACGTTTTGCCAATTCTTTCGCAATGTCAACGTCAAAGCCGTCGTATTCTTTGTTTTCATTCATAAAATTATAAGGTGCATAAGTACCCATAATGCCGACAGTGATTTCGCCTTTATCTTTGATTTCCTGTAATGCGTTTTTCTCTTGATCTTGAGTTTGTTTTTCTTTTTGATCATTGTTATTGCCGCATGCTGAAAGTATTAGAGCTGCTATTGCAATGAGTGAAATGAACCATCTTATTTTTTTCATGTTTATCCTCCTTCATTAGACACCAAAGATTCCAAAAAATTCAAAGTGTACAGTTTCTTCAATGAGCTGTTGAAGTGTTTTTTGCTGTAATGCATCTTTTGATGATGGCGATTGAAATAGCCATCTGGCTAAAACTCCTTCCAGGAGGCTCATGATGAATACTGCCAGTAATTTTGGATCTACTTCACGCGAGATCATTTTCAGTTCTTTGGCCTGTGCAATATTTTCCGCAAAAGCTGTTTCCATGTCTGCTTTAATCTCTTCCACTTTTTCTTGTATCTTTGGCTGAGAATGAATGCCTTTTAGCAATATGTTCATGAAATACTTATTGTTTTCAGCGAAATGAAAAATACGTTCAAACATTTGTGTCGTGGAAGCAACGGAATCTTGCAAGTCCACTTTTTTTGTGCGGTACCCTAGTTTGATTGCATCTAAAAGTTGGGCACGACCTATTTCCAGCATCTCAAGCGCGATCGCTTCTTTGCTTTTAAAATACCAATAAAATGTCCCTTGGGACACATTGCCTTTTGCGACGATATCTGAGACTTTCGTTTTTTCATAGCCAACTGTCGCAAATAATTCTAATGCAATTTGCAATAATTGCTGTTTTCTTTCCTGTCTTCGAGCTTCTGCCTGCACTATACCCCCCCTGACTGACTAATTAGTCAATTAAATCCTATAAGATTACTATAAATTAGTCAACACTTTTGCTTCATTTTTTTAAAAAGCATGCTGCAAATTTAGAAATGGTTCGGCTGAAAAGAATAACAGAGCGAATCACCGTTATTTTATGGAAATCTGCATTACGTTATTCGTCCCGCTTTCACACACAGTCCTCTGTGTTCGTTCATGAACAGAGCAAGAGAAGAAATCAAAGAAACAATGCTTTTCATGTGGTAAAAATGAATCTGCCGATGTCTGCAGCTGTTTTGCTGTTAACGAGATCAACTATCAACGTTTTCTTCATTATTTTCAACTGTATATCCCAGCAATTGATTTAGCTGACTTAGGAAATCAGTGAAAAAGGAGATAAAGATGGATTCATTGTGACTTTGACCCTTTAGGATTTTATTAGCCAAAAACAATGACGCCGTTTGCGAGCACTGCTCCTTCTGCAAAGAGCCTTGCTTTTATGCGAGAAAAAAGAGCAGGAATGAGGATAAAATTTTGACACGTAATCAAGTTGTCTTGCATTTAGTTGTGGATAAAGCCAATTCACCTATATTTTCAAAATGATCCTATCTTCTTTAAGTTTTCCTTCAAAAATATCTTCCTCAATTTCTGCTCGACGGTTTTTTATGAAATGTCCTTGCCTTTGTTCACCTAACGTGTGCTAAAGATACCTTTACTATGAAAAGCCGATGGCAAGAGCATCTTCTGTGGTTGAAGCGATCACACTCTGTTCTAATAGACCTAATTTCAAAAGTTTTATAAATTTTCCATACAGATTATCTATAGGATTAATTTACTATGGTAAAATATTACACGTAAATGTTATTAGGTATTTTGGAGGTATCATTATGTCGAAAATTGTCAATGCTTTTCGAATGCTTCTTTTATTGAAATCACGAGGACGAATGCAAATTAAAGAATTAGCAGAAGAACTTGAATTAAGTGAAAGGGTTATTCGAGTTTATCGAGATCAATTAGAAATGGCTGGATTCCATATTCAGACAGCTAGAGGAAGATATGGAGGTTATGTTCTGCCGAAAAGCAATATTTTTGAATACTTGTCGCTTTCACCAAAAGAATTAGAAGCGTTAGTAAAGGCAAGTGAATATTTAAAAAATCATCCTACCTTTTTGCAATTCGATGATTTTGAAAGTGCCGTCATGAAGATTCAAAGTATTTCCAAACAGCAGATTCAGTCTTCGTCTGAATGGCAGCCAATTATTTTAGAGGAAAAAGCAAATGTCGATTGGAATCATGAAAAAGATAAGTATGAACAATTAAATTTTGCAATCGCGGCTCGCAGAAAAGTGAAGATTGTTTATGAGGCTTTAAATTCAGACCGCACTGAACGCATCATTCATCCTTACAAACTGATTCCGTATAAAAAATTTTGGTATTGCATTGCTTATTGTGAGCTGAGAAATGATTATCGTGATTTTAAATTAACTAGAATTCAAGATTATCAAATATATGAAGAAAGGTTTCAGCGTGATGAATCATTTCGGCTCGAAGACTATATAGGTAAAACGAGTATTTATGCTGATACCTATTTTGTTGAATTGCATGTAAAACCACCATTTTCCAAGATTTTAAGTGAAAAGATCTATTCAGAGGATCAAGAAATTGAGCAACAACAAGATGGATCCATCATTTTTCGGGCGACGATGTCCGGGTTGCCGGAATTAACTAGTTTTGTATTAAGTATGGGATCTGCAGTTCAGGTGCTCGGTCCTAGTGAACTTCGCCAAAGCGTCGAGGAAGAAGTAGAAAAAATGTCAAAAAATTTTTTAAACTGACATATTAAGTTCCGGAATAGATGATAGGATGATGATAGAAAAGCTTGGAGGGAAAAGAAATGAGACTTCGATGCCAATTTGAGGTTGAAAGGCTACCCGTTGCCTTATCGAATATTAATATGAAATTTTAGTGTATCTAGAGTAGGTGCAAATATTTAAAAATATCGCAGGGAGCGGGATTAAATGAAGTTTATTGCCCATATACGCGAAAGTGATAATAAAATACAAACTGTTAAAGATCATTTGTTAGAAGTAAGAGATTTAGCTGAATCCTATGGGGAAAAGCTAGGTGTAAAACATTTAACTGGTCTTGCGGGTGTGCTTCATGATCTTGGAAAATGCACAAATGAATTTAGAGAATACATATTAGAAGCAGTAAATAATCCTGATGCACCGCCTAGAAGAGGAAGTGTTGACCATTCAACTGCAGGTGGGAAACTTCTCTATGAGATTTTTCATACAAGCGAGAAGTTAGATCCTCATAAAGGTCTCTTAGCAGAAGTGGTGGGAAATGCGATAATTTCTCATCACTCGTATCTTCAAGATTTTTTAAATCCAGATTTAGAATCAAATTACTTAAAAAGAGTCCGTGATAAAGAATTGCCTGAATTTGATAGGATAAAGCAATATTTTTTTAAATATGTTATGAATGAGAGAGATTTTCATAATTATGTTGACAAAGCAGCTGAAGAGTTAAAACAATTTTTAGCAAAAGAGTCATCAGGAAATTATGAAAAGCAACTAATGTTTTTAACCAAATTTGTATTTAGTGCTTTAATTGATGCTGATAGAACGAATACAAGATTATTTGAAGAAAATAAAACCAATGACCCTATAAACAATCATGAAGAGTTATTTGATATATACTACGAAAGGCTCATGAGAAAAATCAATTCATATAGTAAACAAAAGGATGCCTGTACAACTATTAATCTTCTAAGAAAAGAAATGTCTGATCAGTGTGATAAATTTGCTGAGAGAGCATCAGGAATATATACGTTATCTATCCCAACTGGTGGAGGGAAAACATTAGCAAGTTTAAGATATGCTCTTAAACACGCGAAACTTTATAACAAAAAACACATCATTTTTGTAGTCCCCTATACAACTATTATTGAACAAAACGCAGAAGAAGTTAGAAAAATATTAAAAGATGATGCCAATATATTAGAGCATCATTCAAACGTTATTGAAGATATAGATGATGATGAAAATCAAGATGGCTTGATTAGTGTGCAACAAAAATTAAAATTAGCCAAAGATAATTGGGATTCACCAATTATTTTTACAACGATTGTACAATTTTTGAACGTTTTTTACGCAAATGGGAGTAGAAATATTAGGAGGCTACATAATTTAAGTCATTCAGTGATTATTTTTGATGAAGTGCAAAAAGTTCCTATTTCATGTGTATCTCTATTTAATCAGGCACTAAACTTTTTAAAAACTTATGGTTGCTCCAGCATCGTGCTTTGCACTGCAACTCAACCAGCATTAGACTTCGTTGAGCATAAATTAGAAATAAATACGGATGCGGAAATGGTCAAAAACCTAAATTATGTAATTAATGCATTTAAACGGGTGGAAATCATTGATAAAGCAACAAATGAAACATTTAATAATGAAAAACTATCCAATTTTATTGAGGCAAAAATAAGAGAAGTACAAAGTGTGTTAGTTATTTTAAATACGAAATCAGTTGTGAAAGATCTGTATACTCAATTGAAAATGAAGAAGATAAATTTACCAATTTATCATTTGAGTACATCAATGTGTGCTGCTCATCGTAATAAAATTTTAGGTGAAATAAAAGATCATCTGAAAGAGGGTAATAAAGTAATTTGTGTAAGCACCCAACTGATTGAAGCGGGGGTAGATGTTAGTTTCGATTGTGTGATTCGCTCATTAGCAGGATTAGATTCCATTGCACAAGCTGCAGGCAGATGCAATCGGCACGGTGAAAAGGACATACAAAATGTTTATGTTATAGACCATGAAGAAGAAAAGTTAAATCGTTTAAAAGAAATAGCTGTTGGAAAAGAAGTTGCGAAAAGAATTTTGATTGATATAAGCCGCGATCAGGCCAATCATGGTGGCAGCATCTTGTCTATGCAAGCGATGGAAAGATATTTTAAAGAGTATTATACGGAATTCAAGCAGAGTTTGAATTATTTTATACCGAAATTGAAAAAAGAAATGGTAGAGCTATTGATAGCCAATAGAAGAAAAAGCTCCTATAGCCAAGCATATTTTCAAAAAAATGGTGCGCTTCCTCCGTTATTTTTAGTAAATAGCTATAAAACAGCGGCTGAACATTTCCGAGTGATTGACGACATGACTACTTCCGTAATTGTTCCGTATGGTGATGGTAAAGAAATTATCGCTGAATTCAATAGCAATAAAAGCATTTATGAATTTTCCCAGCTTTTGCGAAAGGCTCAGCAATATACGATCAACATCTTCGATTATGAACGCGAACAATTAATCAAAAATGATGGGTTAGTGCGTTATTTAGACGGCAAAGTCCTAGCCTTAAAAGAGGGAGCATATGATAAGGAATTCGGCCTCAACCTTGAAAATGACAGCCATTTGGATGTAAGTATATTTTAAAAGATGCTTACTTAAGAGGGGTCTGGGGTCTTAAATAAAATAAAGTACAATCAAAAGGGTGCCAATTACTTTTGGTGCACCCTCTTTCAAATAATATAATATATTTTTCAATCCACGCTTTTAAAAGCGACAATTTATTATACCATAATCAAGATTCAAATATTATATTTCATATAATATATTATTTAAGTTGAATATTTTCTGAAAAAAGATTATTATTAAATTATTAAAAAATTCAAAAAGGAGGTGTCTGTATTGAGAAACGCTATTGAATTTGAAGTTTATGGTGATTACGCCTTATTCACGGATCCTTTGACAAAAATGGGAGGTGAAAAGCTGTCCTATCAAGTGCCAACCTACCAGGCGTTGAAAGGAATTGTCGAGTCGATTTATTGGAAGCCCACCATACTTTTTATCATTGATGAGGTTCGAGTGATGAATCCGATTCGAATGGAATCCAAAGGCATTCGGCCAATTGAATATGGCGGGGGAAATACACTGGCTCATTATACGTATTTAAAAGACGTAAGATATCAAGTGCGTGCACATTTTGTTTTTAATCCGCACCGTCCTGATCTTGCTTTTGATCGCAACGAACATAAGCATCACAACATACTAAAACGTTCACTGAAAGCTGGAGGACGAAGAGATATCTTTTTAGGCACTAGAGAATGTCAAGGGTATGTTGAACCGTGTGTATTTGGTGAAGGTGAAGGATTTTATGACGATTATGGCGATATTCATCTAGGTACCATGGTTCATGGGATTAATTACCCAGATGAAACCGGTAGAAACGAAATGGAAGTACGTCTATGGAATCCAGTTATGAAGAATGGCATTATTCAGTTTATTAGGCCAGATCAATGTACACATGTTCGAAAAATCAAAAAAATGGATCCGAAGCATTTCGATAAAACAAATATTGAATCTGCTGATGAACTGTTAAATCAATTAGGAGGGGGAGGTGAATAAATGAGCTGGTTATTAAATTTATATGAGACATATGAATCCAATTTAGATCGTGTAGGTGTAATGGAAAAAAAGCATAATGAACAAGAGTATACTTTGTTGCCGATTTCTCATACGACTCAAACCGCGCATATTACAGTGAATATCACAGAAGACGGGCAATTCCATTCGGCAACAGTCATTAAAGAGGTGACTGTCATCCCTTGCACAGAAGATGCCGCGAACCGGACTAGTACGAAAATAGCCCCTTATCCGCTTCACGATAAATTAAGTTATGTAGCAGGCGATTTTGTTACATATGGTGGAAAAATAAAAAAAGAAGAACCTTTTAGCTATTATATTCAACAGTTGAAAGATTGGGCAGAATCACCCTATGCAACAAAAAAACTAAAAAGTATTTATAGCTATTTAAGTAAGAAACGATTAATTAAAGATTTAGTGGATGAAAAAATTTTGTACTTAGATGCTGAGGGTTATTTAATAGATAAATGGGATAAAAAATACGAATCTTTGTATGGTAGTAAACCACCCATATTTTCAGTAATAAATGGCGGTATAGAGAGTGCCTTTATTCGATTTAATGTTTATTCGCCTAATAAAATACTAACAAAGGTTTGGGAAGACCCTGAAATGTATGAATCTTTTATTTTATTTTATAAAGATTTGTTAAGTGATGAGGATCTATGTTATGTAACGGGAAAAAGGCTGCCAAGCACTGACAAACACGCAAACAAAATTAGAAATGCTGGCGATAAAGCGAAACTAATTTCTGCCAATGATACGAGTGGTTTTACGTTCAGGGGACGTTTCCATGAAAGTAATGAAGTGGCCAGCATTAGTTATGATGTTTCCCAGAAGGCGCATAATGCATTGAAATGGCTGATTAACAGGCAGGGAAAAATCATTGACCAACGCGTGTTTCTTGTATGGGGAAATGATGAAATTAATCTTCCAGATCCGACAGAAGATACTTTTGCTATCCATCCCATGCCATTAGAAAAAAAAGAAAGAAAATCGTTTACGAATCAGGAATTTGCCAATGAAGTAGCCAAAGCTTTGGAGGGGTATAAAGCGAATCTGACAACAAAGTCCGAGGTGAATATTTTAATCCTTGATTCTGCTACCCCGGGGCGTCTTGCGGTGCTTTATTATCGAAATATGGATAGAAAACTGTATTTGGATAGACTGATTAAATGGCATTCGACTTGTGTGTGGCTCCATCGTTATCGAAAAGATGAACAAAAGAAAACGGTTCAATTTTACGGGGCTCCCGCGACTAAAGATATCGCGTTTGCTGCTTACGGGCCGACAGCAAATGATAAAGTGGTGAAAGGGCTGATGGAGCGCATCTTTCCTTGCATTGTCGATGATAAAAAAATTCCTCTGGACATTATAAGAAGCGCTTTTTATCGCGCTTCAAATCCAGTGGCAATGGAAAACTGGGAATGGGAAAAAACGTTAAGTATTGCCTGCGCTTTAATTAATAAACAGGAGGGATTAAATGTGGCGCTAGATACAGAAAATAACGACCGCGATTATTTATTTGGCCGTTTATTAGCAATTGCGGATGTGTTGGAAAGACGCGCTTTAGATTCTGATGAAACGCGAGCTACTAACGCCATCAGATATATGAACGCTTTTTCCAAACACCCCGCAAGAACATGGAAGATCATTCAGGAAAGTATTCAACCTTATCAAATGAGGCTCGGGACAAGAGGGCTATATTTGTCCAAACTAATTGATGAAGTGGCTTCTAGAATGAAATTTGAAGATTTTAATAACAAACCGTTATCTGGTAAATACCTATTAGGTTTTTATAGCCAACGACATGCATTATATCAAAAATCAGAAAAAAATACTGAACCATCTAATGAAGTAGGAGGAATGTAATATGTCAATCTTAGATCATAAAATTGATTTTGCTGTTGTATTATCGGTTAAAAAAGCCAATCCGAATGGAGATCCATTGAATGGAAACCGTCCGAGACAAAATTATGACGGACATGGAGAGATTTCGGATGTGGCCATTAAACGGAAAATCAGAAATCGACTGCAGGATATGGGAGAGTCCATTTTCGTTCAATCGAATGATCGAAAAGTCGATGATTTTAAAAGTTTAAAAGAGCGTGCAGAAGCACACTCGGAATTAAAGAAAATTATGAGTTCTAAAAACGGCTCAAGTGAAGAGTTTGCGAAGATAGCTTGCCAGTTATGGATAGATGTCCGGGCCTTTGGTCAAGTTTTTGCCTTTAAAGGATCCGATTTATCTGTCGGTGTTCGTGGTCCTGTTTCAATCCATACGGCAACAAGTGTCGACCCTGTTGATATTGTCAGCATGCAGATTACAAAAAGTGTAAATTCTGTAACAAATGAAAAACGCAGCTCTGACACTATGGGAATGAAGCATCGTGTTGATTTTGGTGTGTATGTTTTTTACGGCAGTATGAATACGCAATTGGCAGAAAAAACAGGATTTACAAATGAAGATGCTCTAAAAATCCAACAAGCTCTTGTTACATTGTTTGAGAATGACGCATCTGCTGCGAGACCTGAAGGAAGCATGGAAGTGCACAAAGTTTATTGGTGGGAGCACAATTCAAAACTGGGACAATATTCTTCCGCTAAAGTTCATCGTTTATTAAAAATTGAAAAAAATGTGGAAGAACCAAAATCGATTGATGATTATACGATCACTTTAAATGAGCTAGATGGTTTAAAAGCTGTGGTCATCGATGGTAAATAATGAGGAAGAAATTTATTTAATGTTGTCCGGTATTCAGCATTTTCAATTTTGTAGACGCCAATGGGCTCTCATTCATATTGAACAGCAATGGGAAGAAAATGTAAGAACGATTGAAGGGCAATATCTTCACCGAAAAGCTGACAAGCCATTTATTCGAGAAAAGCGTGGCAATAAACTGATTGTTCGTGCAATGCCTGTAAAGTCAAATGAACTGAAAATTACCGGTGTTTGTGATGTTGTTGAATTTGTTAAAGATAATAATGGTGTAGAAATAGTGGGTGCTGAAGGAAAATATGTTGCCTATCCTATAGAATATAAACGAGGAAAGCCGAAAATAGATGATTCAGATATATTGCAATTAACAGCACAAGTTATGTGTTTAGAGGAAATGTTACTTTGCAAAATAAACATAGGATATATGTTTTATAACGAGATAAAACGGAGAGTAGAAATACCTATAACATTAGAAAATAAAAATAAAGTAAGGTCAATTGTCTTAGAAATGCATGATCATTATAAGCGCAAGTATACGCCTAAAGTGAAAACTGGATCTTTTTGCAAAAACTGTTCCCTCCAAAATATTTGTTTGCCAAATTTAATGAATAAGCGGACTGTAAAAAGTTATATTGAAGGAAAGATAAAAGAATGAAAAAACTGCTTAACACATTATTTATCACTCAATCAGATGTTTATTTATCATTAGACGGCGATAATATTGTCCTTTTAAAAGAGAATGAGAAGATAGGTAGATTGCCGCTTCATAATTTAGAATCAATCGTATCCTTTGGCTATACTGGTGCAAGTCCTGCATTAATGGGATATTGTGCAGAAAAAAATATTTCATTAGTTTTTTTAACTAAGAACGGTCGATTTCTGGCAAGAGTGATCGGAAAAAGCAAAGGTAACGTCATCCTTAGAAAGAAACAATATCGTGTGTCTGAAGATGAAGTTATGTCGGTAAAAATTGCACGTAACTTCATTATTGGAAAGATTTATAACAATAAATGGATAATAGAAAGAATGACTAGAGATTATCCATTACGAGTGGATGTAGCTCTTTTTAAAGAAATCTCTCAACATTTATCATCTATCATTCATGATGTGCGAGAGTGTGAAGATTTAGAAAGATTAAGAGGTTTGGAAGGGCAAGCTGCTATAAGTTACAATAAACTGTTTAATCAGATGATATTACAGCAAAAAGAGGATTTTTATTTCCACTCGCGATCACGAAGACCGCCATTAGATAACGTGAATGCAATGCTTTCATTTGCTTATACGTTATTGGCAAATGATATGGCATCAGCGTTGGAGGGGGTTGGTCTCGATGCATATGTTGGTTTTTTGCATCGAGATCGACCAGGAAGAGCATCTTTAGCTTTAGATGTAATGGAAGAATTGCGGGGTGTTTACGCAGATAAGTTTGTCTTAACATTGATTAATAAAAAAATTGTTAACAAAGAGGATTTTATAAAAAAAGAAAATGGAGCTGTAATTATGACAGATGAAGCTAGAAAGAAATTCTTATCTGCATGGCAAAATAGAAAACAAGACAAGATAACACATCCATATTTAGGCGAGAAAATAACTTGGGGATTAGTTCCACATGCACAAGCTTTACTATTGGCCCGTCATTTACGTGATGATTTGGATGAGTATCCACCATTTTTATGGAAGTAGGTGTAAATTTTGTTAGTTTTAATAACTTATGATGTTAGTACTGTAAGCAGTGCAGGACAAAAAAGATTAAGGAAAGTGTCAAAAGTATGCCAAAATTATGGCCAACGAGTCCAAAATTCAGTTTTTGAATGTAACGTCGATGCAGCCCAATTTACAGCTTTAAAATTAGAACTTACCAATATTATTGATGAAAATAAAGATAGTCTCAGGTTCTATCAACTAGGAAACAATTATAAGTCTAGAGTAGAGCATATAGGTGTGAAAGCATCACTTGATTTAGAGGATCCTATAATTTTTTAGTGCGAATGTATAGTGAGCTTGAAATTCTTGATGCATTCGCACCTGATTTTTTTGAAATTATTGCCATATTTTATTTTTTTTGGCTCTTCACCACAAAATGTACTTGACAATCAGGTTGTTTTCTGATCAAGGGTACAAAAAATGCGAAATTTCCTGTATGGTAAAGGTGACCAAACCATCAACCATGGAGGAAATTTCGCATGCAATCTCAGTTTATCAAAGATTTGATCACTTTACCAGGCTTTCTTATTCATGGAGAACGAAAAGAGGGAGAACGATGGATTTTTGAACTTTCCCTCCCTCCTCATTGTCCGATCTGCCCGACTTGCTTCGGACGGACAACCAAAATATCATCGAAACGAAAACAATGGATTCATGGCTATACCAATACGGTCGGTTTATTTTGGATTGAACTTCCCATAGAAAGACGGCGTTGCCAAGCCTGTTTTCTGACGTTCACCGTTTCTTATCCGGGACTTCCGTCTCACAGTATCGCGACGGAATCGTTTCAACATTGGGTCGCCCAGTTATGCATCGGAAAAACGATTCAAGAAGTCGCTCGCTTGTTACAACTCGCCTATACGACAGTAGAACGCTGGTTTTATCAATATGCCCCGGCTCTTTTACCAACATCGAATCCTACAGTAGTATGTGTGGATGAATTCGCTTTCCGAAAGGGACATGATTACGGAGTAGCGGTGATGGATACACAGACTCGGAATGTCCTTTCCATTGCTTCTGGAAAAAATGAAGAAGCCATTGTGGAGGCGCTTCAACCCGTCGCCTCCAAAGTGAAGTATGTTGTCAGCGACTTGGCTCCTGCCATGAGAAAAGCCATTGAAAAGGTATGTCCAAAAGCCATCCATGTTCTTGACCACTTCCATGTGATTCAGTTATTCACCGATGCACTGGAACGTTGTCGCAAATACCTTGCCAAAGGCGGAACCAAACATGGAAGCGTTCGCCGCGTGTGCCGATTGTTAAGCCAACGTCCAGAAAAATTAACAGAAGAAGAGAGACAGGAAGTTCGACAATGGTGCCAAGAAAGTGCTTATTTACGTGATGTCTATCAAGCACTTCAACATTTCCGTTACGTATCCAAAAGCCAAACAAGAAAGCAAGCCGAAACTCGTTTGACCCAATGGTTTGACCGGTACCTTTTTAGCGACTGTGCCGCCGTACGCAGTATTGCCAAGGCACTCATCACCCGAAGAGACGCAGTGCTTTCTTGCATCGTTTTTTCTTACTCAAATGGTCCAATGGAAGGAATCAACAACAAAATAAAATTGATCAAAAGGCGAGGATATGGGTATCGAAATATCCAGCGTTTTACTTTGCGTGTCCGTCTAGAGACCTCTATCACATTTTAACGTAAAAATCAAGTACATCTTTTGGTGATGAACCTTTTTTTTTGAAAAAAGTTCTTTATTTTTATAAAGAAAATGGCGGTTTTTTGTCAAAATTACATCAATTTAAGTAATTTTGAGAAAAAATCGCTGTCGCATCCTCTATGGATGCGTGGATTGAAATAGTTACAAAATGCTCAAAAGGATCAAATCATCAAAGTCGCATCCTCTATGGATGCGTGGATTGAAATCCATCTTTATACAGCGTAAATATAGCACCGCTTTGTCGCATCCTCTATGGATGCGTGGATTGAAATACTGTAAGGCACAATATAATCGATAAATCTACTGTCGTCGCATCCTCTATGGATGCGTGGATTGAAATTTCGATGTATTCAGCTTTTATTTGAAACAGCTTCAGTCGCATCCTCTATGGATGCGTGGATTGAAATATCGAAAGCAACCGTGTTGTAACAGACAGCTTAAGTCGCATCCTCTATGGATGCGTGGATTGAAATATCGAAAGCAACCGTGTTGTAACAGACAGCTTAACGTCGCATCCTCTATGGATGCGTGGATTGAAATATCAAGCAATTGAGAAGTTTTTACCTGGCGTTTACGTCGCATCCTCTATGGATGCGTGGATTGAAATAAAGTGGTAGACGAAAACGGATTTATCGTTTTAGTCGCATCCTCTATGGATGCGTGGATTGAAATCCAGCGCTGTTGTAAGGAGCGAAATTAACTGCGTCGCATCCTCTATGGATGCGTGGATTGAAATAACCGGTGTATGAAAAAATTTGCTAAGACAGTACCAGTCGCATCCTCTATGGATGCGTGGATTGAAATAAATCAAAAAACAACTGGTCTCAAGCCGTAAGAAGTCGCATCCTCTATGGATGCGTGGATTGAAATTCCTTTTTCGCAAAATTAAAAGACTGCCAGAATGACGTCGCATCCTCTATGGATGCGTGGATTGAAATAAAAATAACTATGTGACTGCAAAAGGCAAAAAACGTCGCATCCTCTATGGATGCGTGGATTGAAATAACAGTAATATTCATTGTTTTTATTCCTCCTTTTGTCGCATCCTCTATGGATGCGTGGATTGAAATTGTTTCTAAAACTAGAAGATCATAATACACATGACGTCGCATCCTCTATGGATGCGTGGATTGAAATTCCCAGGCTTTGCTTTTGTAGAAGGATCTTGCTTGTCGCATCCTCTATGGATGCGTGGATTGAAATATTTTTGTCAAATAGCAAAACATTATCACAGCAGTCGCATCCTCTATGGATGCGTGGATTGAAATTTTATCGATATGTAAGTATCGTGTAGTAACCGCAGTCGCATCCTCTATGGATGCGTGGATTGAAATAAAAGTGAAAGATTCACTGTTTTCTGGAATCTGCGTCGCATCCTCTATGGATGCGTGGATTGAAATAATTAAAATTTGTAAAGGAGATTCTGCTAATGCTGTCGCATCCTCTATGGATGCGTGGATTGAAATGTATTTCTTTTGAAAATTTGTTTAACAAAATAGCGTCGCATCCTCTATGGATGCGTGGATTGAAATCAATCGGAAGGAGCAAAACTGTTTGACTCGTACGGTCGCATCCTCTATGGATGCGTGGATTGAAATACTAGGTTTGGCGGTCATCATTTCGAGATTGTCCAGTCGCATCCTCTATGGATGCGTGGATTGAAATCCAGCGAAGGAATGCGAAGAATTTTTGATTATGTCGCATCCTCTATGGATGCGTGGATTGAAATACCAGTAACAACACGAGTTGGATTTTGATTTGCCGTCGCATCCTCTATGGATGCGTGGATTGAAATTGCTCTAGATGCCGGGGAAGAGGTTGACGGATGGGGTCGCATCCTCTATGGATGCGTGGATTGAAATTGTTTGGCGATTGGTCGGTTGCCGTTGACTTTGACGTCGCATCCTCTATGGATGCGTGGATTGAAATGGATACTAACTGATCATATATCGCTGCTTTCGACAGTCGCATCCTCTATGGATGCGTGGATTGAAATCCGAAACAGAACGGGAAGCTGTGTCGGCGCTTGCGGTCGCATCCTCTATGGATGCGTGGATTGAAATAACCGCTTAGGCCAACATCACATTACGTTTTTGTGTCGCATCCTCTATGGATGCGTGGATTGAAATCCTCCTTAATAGTCAATCAATCTCTTCCCATCCGTCGCATCCTCTATGGATGCGTGGATTGAAATATCAGCTGACTTCTAACTGTTTCGTCCACATACAAGTCGCATCCTCTATGGATGCGTGGATTGAAATTTACATCATACTGCTTATTTGCAGCAAGAATCCGGTCGCATCCTCTATGGATGCGTGGATTGAAATATACACAAGAACGATCAATCAAAAAGAACGGCTATAGTCGCATCCTCTATGGATGCGTGGATTGAAATCGGTTTTGCGAAACATTGAATTTGAGAAAGAAAATGTCGCATCCTCTATGGATGCGTGGATTGAAATAGCTGTTGCATCAAAACTCATGGGGAACACCCCTGTCGCATCCTCTATGGATGCGTGGATTGAAATTCATGGCAACTGAATTGAAGGCAAAAGAAATTCGTCGCATCCTCTATGGATGCGTGGATTGAAATTTATTAAAAAAATAGAACTTAAAGAGTTGCAACAAGTCGCATCCTCTATGGATGCGTGGATTGAAATCAATAGGGACTAATTGAGGTTTACCTTTCAAGAACCGTCGCATCCTCTATGGATGCGTGGATTGAAATAATACATTGATGGGCTGGACGAGCAGGCTATCAACCGTCGCATCCTCTATGGATGCGTGGATTGAAATATTCGGTGTACAAGCTTTGACCGCACTTCCAAAAGGTCGCATCCTCTATGGATGCGTGGATTGAAATAAGCAGCTATTGCGGATGCTGAACAAAAAGTGAATGTCGCATCCTCTATGGATGCGTGGATTGAAATTTTATGGAGGAGGGAGAACATGAAGGTTAAGGTGGTCGCATCCTCTATGGATGCGTGGATTGAAATACGTCCGCAGGAAAGTGATGAAGGAAAATTTGTGTCGCATCCTCTATGGATGCGTGGATTGAAATAGAACAATATTTGAAAGAGGCGACTGGGGTTACCGTCGCATCCTCTATGGATGCGTGGATTGAAATGGTGTCTTTTTAGTACTACTTTTTGCAGAATTAACGTCGCATCCTCTATGGATGCGTGGATTGAAATAGTATTTGTGATTGGCAGATTGTTTTCATAGTCGTCGCATCCTCTATGGATGCGTGGATTGAAATTAATTCCATTCTCGGGTTTAAGCGGGGGTCTTCGAAAAGTCGCATCCTCTATGGATGCGTGGATTGAAATAAAACAGCAGACAAAACACTTGTTTCCTAGTTGGGTCGCATCCTCTATGGATGCGTGGATTGAAATATCAGCATTCCAACTCGCCACACCCCATACACTTGTCGCATCCTCTATGGATGCGTGGATTGAAATGATGAGGAACTACGAAAATTCATTATCGTGGACGTCGCATCCTCTATGGATGCGTGGATTGAAATTCCCAGTTAGAAACGGCTTGTCTACCCTTGCATCCGTCGCATCCTCTATGGATGCGTGGATTGAAATCAATCGGAAGGAGCAAAACTGTTTGATGCGTATAGTCGCATCCTCTATGGATGCGTGGATTGAAATGCCGCGCTCACTGTCGTCCAATTCGTCGACTTCAACGTCGCATCCTCTATGGATGCGTGGATTGAAATGACTAGGTAATCGAGTTTTTCGCGTAGGTTATGGGTCGCATCCTCTATGGATGCGTGGATTGAAATAGCCCGTCAGCTGCCGACGCCTGCCCACGCGAACGTCGCATCCTCTATGGATGCGTGGATTGAAATCTTCTTAATTCGCAAATACAACGTTTTCCACATGGTCGCATCCTCTATGGATGCGTGGATTGAAATTTTTGCAACGATTTCGCTCGGTTTGTTGGCGCTGTAGTCGCATCCTCTATGGATGCGTGGATTGAAATATGCGCCTCCCTCCAATGCACAACCGATAAAATAGTCGCATCCTCTATGGATGCGTGGATTGAAATTAATTTGCCGTATGCAACACGGCAAGAATACGAGGTCGCATCCTCTATGGATGCGTGGATTGAAATACCCTCGCCATTACACGTTAGGGTGGGGCGCGCTGTCGCATCCTCTATGGATGCGTGGATTGAAATGTGGGCAGGGATGGGGATATGTAATTGTGTCAGCGTCGCATCCTCTATGGATGCGTGGATTGAAATCGAAAAACGAAATTATAGCCGAAGCTGAAAAACAGTCGCATCCTCTATGGATGCGTGGATTGAAATACGTTATTCATGAAGGATACACATACAACGCGGGGTCGCATCCTCTATGGATGCGTGGATTGAAATGATAGTGGAATATTTTCTTGTTCCATAATCATTGTCGCATCCTCTATGGATGCGTGGATTGAAATAATTACAAGTAATTTATCTTTCATGCTTACCCCCGTCGCATCCTCTATGGATGCGTGGATTGAAATCTTAATTCATTAAGATCTACAGATTCAACTAATCGTCGCATCCTCTATGGATGCGTGGATTGAAATCCTTGCATCCGGTAAATCATTGGTGATTCATCTGCGTCGCATCCTCTATGGATGCGTGGATTGAAATGCCAACGTATCAACAGTCGTTTGATTCGCCTTGAGGTCGCATCCTCTATGGATGCGTGGATTGAAATATGTGCTATCAATTTTCCGTCTTTCACTACATACAGTCGCATCCTCTATGGATGCGTGGATTGAAATGTTGCGATCTGATCGGCTTGCACACTCAATTCTGCGTCGCATCCTCTATGGATGCGTGGATTGAAATAAGCTGAACAGCTAGCTTATCAACAAAGGAAAGCGTCGCATCCTCTATGGATGCGTGGATTGAAATGTTAGAATTCGAATATCCTGACGAAGACAACGCGGTCGCATCCTCTATGGATGCGTGGATTGAAATTGATGCTAGAGTAAAGGAGGTTGATACCGATTGAGGTCGCATCCTCTATGGATGCGTGGATTGAAATTCCGCTAGAAACAAAGTTAAATACTGATAGAAGCCGTCGCATCCTCTATGGATGCGTGGATTGAAATTTTTACGGTACTTGATGCAAATATTCCAAGAGACAGTCGCATCCTCTATGGATGCGTGGATTGAAATTGTTGTTGAGTACACGTCCGACATAGTGGATCTTGGTCGCATCCTCTATGGATGCGTGGATTGAAATAATTGTAGAAGAATTGGTCAAAGGTACAAACTTTGTGTCGCATCCTCTATGGATGCGTGGATTGAAATACGATTACTTACACAATATAAAAATAAGAAATAAAGTCGCATCCTCTATGGATGCGTGGATTGAAATCGCAGCTTGGTATTATCAATTTGCGCGAAGTTCCCGTCGCATCCTCTATGGATGCGTGGATTGAAATTGAAAATTCAAAATATTATTAAAATTTTAAAAAAAGTCGCATCCTCTATGGATGCGTGGATTGAAATTGCAAGTCCTCAAGAAGCTTTTCGCCACGTTCGCCGTCGCATCCTCTATGGATGCGTGGATTGAAATTGGAGTTCATCAGAGTTAACGCTATTCAAAATGCAGTCGCATCCTCTATGGATGCGTGGATTGAAATCTGCTGCAAAAAATCCTGATACGTAATCTATTACGTCGCATCCTCTATGGATGCGTGGATTGAAATAAACACAATTAGGCATGGACGTTGGCGCATTGCCGTCGCATCCTCTATGGATGCGTGGATTGAAATACTTGTGTCGGTGTAAAGATATTTCATCGTTCCGTCGCATCCTCTATGGATGCGTGGATTGAAATAAGTTAATTATTTTTTTAAAATTTTAATAATATTGTCGCATCCTCTATGGATGCGTGGATTGAAATACTACTTTCTTACGCTGAGCAGGCGTCAAACCGGTCGCATCCTTTATGGATGCGTGGATTGAAATTAACATCTTTGTATTTCAAGAAACTTTTTGATCCGTCGCATCCTTTATGGATGCGTGGATTGAAATATTTATACATTTTCACATAACAGCCAAACAGAAAATGTCGCATCCTTTATGGATGCGTGGATTGAAATATCAATAAACTTGCAAAACACATTGACGGTATCAGTCGCATCCTTTATGGATGCGTGGATTGAAATCCAGGATGATTATGCATTTTTTGCTGATACTATCGTCGCATCCTTTATGGATGCGTGGATTGAAATTGCCCATTTGATTTGCTTTTCGGAGCCCGTCAAGTCGCATCCTTTATGGATGCGTGGATTGAAATATCCAAAAAAGAAAAGGAGGCGATCTGATCCGATGTCGCATCCTTTATGGATGCGTGGATTGAAATAAAACGTCCAGTTTCGTCAAGAAAGATGTCTTCGTCGCATCCTTTATGGATGCGTGGATTGAAATCAGTTGGATGAAACAATAGGATTAGATCGGAGCAAGTCGCATCCTTTATGGATGCGTGGATTGAAATAGTTGACATTTGAACAGTTTTCATTAGAGACAGCGTCGCATCCTTTATGGATGCGTGGATTGAAATCTTTATATCCCACTTAGTTTAGATAAAACATTGAGTCGCATCCAATACGGATGCGTGGGTTAAAATACTCCATATCCCCCTTTGCTTTATACATGTCTGAATTGTCACATCTTTTTAGATATGTGAAGAGATTGAAATTTCACAATAATTTGTGTTGAGTGCCTTATTGCCCAAGTTTGTTGTAATCCTTAAGTTTTTTAATGAAAATATTTTTGTAAAGGTTTAAAATGAAACATATACTAGTGCTTTTGTCATAATGCAAGAGAAATTAGCATTGCATGAATCAGAGGCTGGTTTAGGGGGAGTTTCCAATGGCTTGTAAAAGCGGTGAGACGATAATGAATATAAGCTTCTAAAGGTAAAATATTTTATCTATTTGGTTAGCATTCGGCTTGCTTCTTATTCGTGATGCCATTCGGAAAGATTTTATATTGCATTTTTCCCGAAATGGTTGTTTTTATATTTTAGTCGGTGCTAAAAATAGAAAGATTTTTGGTTATGCGGCAGCTTAAGTGCTTTCTGGTTTACCTGTTTTCTTTTTAGTATTTTCCGGCTCTTTTGCAACGGCTATATTCAAATAGCTTCCTGCTTTGCCGCTTTCATTTTAGTGATTTCATACGTTCTTTGCCGATGTGTAACCTCCAACTAGAAAAAGAAAAAAAGTTACATAAGAAGGTACGAGGGGGATTATTATGATACGGATGTATAAAAATTTAAATATTGGCTGGAAATATTCAATTGGTTTGATCGTAACAGTGGGATTATTTATTATAGCGTCTATTATTATAGGAAACCAATTTTTTCAAATAAAAAACAACATTGAACAAATTGACCGTAGAGGAGAAAAGGCTGTACATATAACAGAAATGGCTTCGCTTTTCAGAGCTGCTGACATTCGAGTGGCCGATTATATAAATACAATGGATGAAAAAAACTTGCAAGAGTTTAATGATCGTATGCAGGAGTATGAAGACAAAAAGAAGGGAATAGAGTCTCAACTGGAGACTAAAAATCAACGGGATTTATTAGCAAAGATTGAAACAAACAAGGAAATGATTAATGATCTGTTTTTAAACCAGCTAGTTCCGGCTTTGAAGGGTGGAAACAAGGAAGAAATCGGCAAGTTAAGAGAACAAATCGCTGAATTGCGTACAGAAACAGTTGCTCAGCTAGATCAATTGACAAAGGCCGTAGAGGAAGAACGCATTGTAGCTGTCAATCAAACATTCAATGTTATGCAGCACAGCCTACTCATATTGGTTTTATCTGTCCTTTTATCAATCGCTCTTGGGGTAACAGTGGTTTTCCTTATTACACGGACGATAAGGAAAAATTTACTTGTAGCAGTAAAAATGGCGAATCAAATCGCAGACGGGAACCTGCAAGGTCATGCAGTCATTTATGACGGTAAAGACGAAATCGGCCAATTAATCAACGCTATGAATAAAATGAAAGGAAACTTGCATCAGATTATTGGACATATGACAAATGTTTCAGGCAATTTAAGCAAACAAAGCAGAACGCTGTCACAATATTCCGAAGAGGTTCAGCAAGGCAGCCAACAGATTGCTTCTACCATGCAGGAATTATCAAGCGGTGCTGAAGAACAAGCGAACTCTGCATCAGAGCTATTAGAACAGATGAATGAATTTGAATCGATCGTAACAAATGTATTAAAAAATCAACAAGAAGTGCAGACATTTTCAGACTCCATGCTTACTCTGACGGAGGATGGCAGTCAGGCAATGATAAAATCAATCGAAAAAATGGAATCAATTGATGCGAAAATTCAAGGTTCACTCGCAATGGTAAAAGGGTTAGATACGAAAACAAACGATATTGCCAAATTAATTAACGTCATCCAAGAAATTGCCGATCAAACCAACCTTTTAGCGTTGAATGCTGCGATTGAGGCTGCAAGGGCAGGAGAACATGGAAAGGGTTTTGCAGTTGTCGCTGATGAAGTGCGCAAGCTTGCAGAACAGGTAGCTTCCTCTGTTTCGGAAATTACTTCTATCATTCAAGGCATTCAAACTGAATCTAAAAATGTTGTTATTTCATTGGAGGATGGCTATAGAAACGTAGCAGAAGGTACGGAAACTATTTCAAAAACAGGTGATATCTTTAATGAACTAAAAGAGACCATTAAAAAAGTCTCGCATAAAATTCGCGGTATGTCAGAATCGATTAACAGTGTTCTTGACAATACGAAAAAAATGGGAGAATCCATTGAAAGTATTGCGTCTGTATCAGAAGAATCTGCAGCTGGAATAGAAGAGGTGACAGCTACTGCTGAACAGTCTAATTCTTCTATGAAGGAAGTAGCAAATTCAGCAAAACATTTGGATAAAGAAGCAATGGATTTTGATCGATTAATACAGCAGTTTAAAATTTAGTTAGTTTTTGAGATTGTATGTAACACACGTCTATTTTAAAAAATGAGGGCCATTTCAAACTTTGATAAATGTAAGTTTGAAATGGCTTTTTGTAATGCGTTTTGAAATAAATTTTTTAAGTTTCAAAATAATAATGACGGTGAAGTCCACAGCCTGGATTAAACTGCGCATTGCAGTTCGGGCATTGATATGCACTGTGCAAATACTCATTAATAGTCAATTCTTTCCCGCAATGGCCGCATAAAATCGCCTTCTCATCAAACAAGGCTTTGGGCCAAACTTGTGGATTTCCGCATCCCTCTTCCTCATGGCATTTATGACATGGATAATAAGTCTGGCAGCAATAAAATTTGATTGCAATAATATCCACATCTTTATGGTAATGCTTGCAACGAGATTGTCTGTCGACAACTTTACCTTTCACTTCTATTCCATTTATGTGCATTGGCTTTTCACCCCAGTTCAAAACGTCTTTATCATGTGCCACAAACAGAACGAAAAATAGTTATTTTTTTATATAAAAGTATAGCATAACTGTTTCTTTCAATTGTGCTTGGTTGTGATGACTTTGGGGGCTGTCTTAGAAAGTCAAATCGCCATTGAAAACAAAAAATCATAAACACCGATATATCAACGTTTCTAAAACATTAATGGGGGCGTCAATAAGCCGATTTTCTAGAAATAGATCAGTTTTTTCTTGATGATTTTGTGATATTGAGCAAAAACGATTATTTTAATGGCGCACAATATGGGCTTAGGGCATGCCGCAAAAGGACAAAGGTGCAACTCGAAATTTGGGAAGCGATGAGGTTCAAGCGAAATTCATAAAAGTGCAAGATTTAAAGCAGGTACCTAAATTGTTTCCTATGAAATGGAATGAAGAAAAAACTGTATGCAAAATTGTTTAAAGAAGGCTTGAAACGGGCAGGATTACATATTAAAATTCCTCTTTATTAGGAATAACAGGACCGCTAAACATAAAAACAACAGTTTGTTTACCTTATCCCTTATTTTCGTCTTAAAATACAAAGCTTTGTTTGCATGTTACATAATAATAGTATATAATAGTGTTAAGTAACGTGGATTAAGGGGAATAACTATATGGAATATGTTGAAGCTCTAAGAGATATAAAACAAATCAATGCCATGAAAAGATATTTAAAAAAGCATTCAGAGCGAGATTATGTACTCTTTGTGTTTGGCATCAATACCGGTTTAAAGATCACAGAAATATTGGAAATAAAAGTAGGAGATGTTTTGGGGGATGACGGCTACATAAAGGATTTTTATCTGCTTCCACATAAAGAATCTAAAACGACTAAGGAAGTGTATCTCAACCAAAAAGTAAAAAGGGCGATTCTCCACTATATCCAATCGAGACAATTGAACCGCGAAGATTATTTATTCCAGTCCGCGAAAACGAAAAAGCCCATCACGCGTCAACAGGCTTACCGCATTATCCATCGTGCCGCAGAAGCGGTCGGCATACAAGGGAAAATTGGAACGAACTCTATGCGTAAAACCTTTGGATTTCATGCCTATAAACGAGGAGTCGCCATTTCTTTGCTTCAGAAATATTTTCACCATTCGTCTCCTTCTGAAACACTCAAATATCTAGGAATTTCGAAAGATGAAAAAATTAAAACGGAAATTGATGTAAACCTTTAATATTCAACAACCTTAATCCATTCATTTAAAACATTTATAAGGAGGAATTTTTGCATGAATATTAGAGAAAGTGAACTTCCGGGAATTGGATATAAGTTTGAAATTATTACAAAGAACCAAGATAAGCTTGTTATTGTCATCCATGATGATGGACGGAGAGAAATTTATCATTTTGATTCAGATGATCATGATGAGGTTTTAAGTACTGCCACATTTGATGACTCAGAAGCAAGACAAATTGCTGGAATTTTAGGCGGAATGGCATATAAACCTAAAGCATTAGAAACCGTTGACTTTGCGTTTGATGATTTAATTATTGAATGGTATCAAGTAGAACCTGGTGCACCAGTTGTGAATAAAACGATCGGTGAGATTGATATAAGAAACAATTATGGAGTTACGGTCATTGCTATTAAGAAAAAAAAGACAAAGAAGACACACAACCCAGGTCCGGATACGGTGATTGAGGCAGGCGATACATTAGTAATTTCAGGAGAACGAAACCAACTAAAACAACTAGTTAACAACTTATTATCGAACAAAGGAAAGGAGTGAGGTTTATAGATGGATCATTTAGTCTTTGAAGTTGGTACAGCACTTGTCCTTGTTGCAATTGCAGCTATTATCGCAAATAAGCTTAAATTTTCCATTATCCCTTTCCTGATTGTCCTAGGTATGCTTGTTGGTCCGCATGCCCCAACGATTGGGATTATCGACTTAACCTTTATTGAAAGTAAAGAAATTATCCAATTTTTAGGACGCATTGGTGTTCTGTTTTTGCTTTTTTATTTAGGTTTGGAATTTTCTGTTGGAAAATTGATGAAATCAGGCCGAAATATTGTGGTAGGCGGGAGTCTTTATGTAGCAATCAATTTTGTTTTAGGCCTTTTATATGGATTTATCGTCGGGATGCCATGGATGGAGACTCTTATTATTGCTGGGCTTGTCAGCGTGTCTTCCAGTGCAATCGTCGCCAAAGTCCTTGTTGATTTAAAAAGAACAGCAAATCCAGAAACAGAGTTAATCCTTGGGATCATCTTATTTGACGACATTTTCCTTGCTTTATTTTTAACCACAATGTCAGGTGTCTTGCTTGCCGGCTCTACTTCTGTCCTCGGTATCATTACCTCTGTTCTTATTTCGGTTGGCTATATGCTGCTGTTTTTTTTCATTGCACGAAAAGGTTCGCCTTTATTAAATAAATGGTTGAATATTAAATCTGACGAAATTTTCATTATTGTTATATTTGCTACATTGTTTTTTGTTGCTGGGTTTTCAGAAACCCTTCATGTTGCAGAAGCGATTGGCGCATTGCTGTTAGGTCTAGTTTTTTCAGAAACTGACTATCGAGACCGCATTGAACATATGGTAGTTCCGTTTAGAGATTTCTTTGGCGCAATCTTCTTTTTCAGCTTTGGATTGAGTATTGATCCATCAACATTAGCTGGTGCGATCTGGTTAGCTTTAGGCGCTGCCGCACTCACAATTGCTGGGAACTTTGTAGCTGGTATGATTTCGGGGAGGAAAGCGGGGCTATCCCATAAAGCTTCTACCAATATTGGTTTAACCATTATGGCTCGTGGAGAATTTTCGATCATTGTTGCAAATTTAGGAATTACAGCAGGATTAAATCCCATTTTAACTCCTTTTACTGCCCTTTATGTTCTTATTTTAGCGATCGTAGGACCGCTACTTGCGAAAGAAAGCAAAAATATTTACAAGTTTTTAAATAAGATTTTCAAATGGAGTAACACACCGGAAAAGAAAAAAATAAAAGTCCCAGGCGAGTAGCTCGCCAATGGGAAATTTTAAGCTCAATGAACATTATTATACACCAAAAACAGCTCTCAAGAAATATAGAAATAAAACGCGAAAAATGTACGTAAGCTGTTTTCAAAAATTTATTGAAAATGCAGGTTTTCTCCTTAAAACAGAAAACCTGCATTTCCTTGTAAACTATTACTTTGCGTACAAAATTTCGCATTTTTTGTTTGCGTTTCTTTAACGTATGGATCGAAGCGGCTGAACAGAATGTGTATTTGCTTGTTGACAGTTTCGCTACATAAAATCATCATGTTGTTGGTTCAATGTACATTTCGAATTTGTTGCACCACTTTTAATTGACATCATTTTTTTATTGTAAAAGATAATGATTGACAATACTTAAAAATATTTTCCCTGAGACGAGAAGCGCACGCTCGTCAAAGTCAAAGCGGGGATGGTGATGAGGATAATGAGTTTTTGGATCGTCTCCTCTTGCACCGACATGAAAATAAACACCTGGTTTATGCTTTAAATAGTATGCAAAATCTTCTGCTCCCATTGACGGCTGATAATTATAAAAACAGTCAGATGCATACGTCTCGCTAATAATGGCTCGCAATTGTTCGGTTTCATTTCTAGGATTGATAACTGGAGGATAGCCGTTTAAATAATCAATTTCGTAGCTTGCGTGCGAAGCTTGGCATAGTCCTTGAACAATCGCTCTGATTTCCTCCTCAATTTGCTTCCTAACGTTTGGATTAAATGTTCTTACTGTCCCTTCTATTCTAGCGTTTTCTGCAATGACATTGAAAGCTGTTCCAGCTTGAAACACACCAACTGTCACAACTGCTGAATCTATCGGATTCACGCGTCTGCTGACAATTTGCTGCAAGTAGTTCACAATTTGGCTGCCGATGACAAGAGCATCTACTGTTTCATGCGGACGGGCCCCATGGCCTCCTTTTCCTTTTATTTGAATCGTAAATGCATCGACAGCAGCCATAACGGGTCCTTCTCGTAAGCCTATTTTGCCGTACGGAATATCAGTGGAAACATGTGCGCCAAATACAAGGTCAACATCGTCCAGGCATCCATCTTCAATCATAAACTTGGCGCCGCCGGGCGGTTTTTCCTCCGCGTGCTGAAAGATGAATACGATGTTGCCTTTTAAACGGCTGCGATCGATTTCACTTAATACTTTTGCAACCCCGAGGAGAGCTGCTGTATGCCCGTCGTGGCCGCAGGCATGCATAACTCCTTTTACGGACGATCTGTAAGGAGAGTCGTTCTCTTCATGGATCGGAAGCGCATCAAAATCAGCGCGGAAGGCAATGGTTTTTCCTTCTTTTCCTCCCTTGATCATTCCGATAACTCCATTTCCGCCGATACCGGTTTTTACCTCAATCCCAAAGGAGGAAAGCTTCTCTGCAATAAATTTTGGTGTATTTTCTTCTTGGAAAGAAAGCTCAGGATGCCGATGCAAATATCTTCTCCACGAAACCAATAGTTCGAATTGTTCCATTAAAGAACGATGAAGCTCTTTAATCATTTTCGCACCTTCTTTCAAAAATAATGATCCTTTTTTTCGATTAAAAGCTGTTAAATCATCATCAGTAATATGAAGTATCTAGTAGTCTAGCTGGGAAGAGAAGTAAGCTGAGATTTTAAGATCAAAAGTAACTCTTTAGCAGCGTTAGATAAAACTCGTCTTTACTTCTAATCCAACCAAAAAAGGCTTCATCACGTATTATTTTCTTTAAATTTTTTAATATTTCGCTTCTTTAGAAGTACGAAAACTGCTTTTTTAGGTATGGTTAAATATTTTAATCACCAATTCTTTATTAAACCTATACAATATATTGCAATTACTTAATATTCATTTTACCTCCCTTTTTTTGTCACACCAAGTAAAATTTTTCATTTATTTATATTTTACAGAACCATTTAAGAATGTATTCGCTGCCTCTATATAGAACTCTAGTAGAAACAAAAGAGGTTAACTAATGAAAAGTTCGCTATTGCTCAAAACGAAAGAACCAAGCTGGAAAAGGGATATAAAGAAAGCGCCATAAAAATAATCGAACAACCAGAACGTTCGAACATAAAAATGACCTGTCCTTTTCCTAAAGCGAGAAATGTAATATTCGATGATTGGTTTTTAAAAACAACACGTCCGGATTAGTACCATAAGATAAGGTGCCATCTTCTTTTCCGGGTTTCTACCATTTTTAAATTGTACATTCCAGAGTGGTTTAATAATTAATTCTTTTTTTCTAGAATATAATGTATCTCTAATTCTTCAAGATCCAATACTAAACCATCATACTTTCATCAAATGATCGAAAATATTCACCCCAACTTATTTTGACATTATTCCATTTTTTACCTTATTAACAATCCAGCAGTTGTTTTGAAAAGCCGCTTTACCTGACGGCTTGTTCATTTATACGCAAATTTGCTGAATTCTCCTTTGATTTTTAAGTATTTTTAACATTGTTATTTAATTTTCGTAATTTTATAATGAGCGTGTAAATAATTTTCATTATTCTGATAAATGAAAACGCTTTTTTGTTCGCTTAAGCATCATATACCTATCAATATTTGATACATGCCAAGGAACTGTTGGAAATACCTAAATGTTTAGAGGAGTGAATAAAATGAAAGATATCGTTTTGCTGGAAGGAGCAAGAACGGCATTTGCTGAAATATCTGGATCATTTCGAAACACTACTGCGACTGATTTAGGTGCATTTGCGGCTACAGAAGCTATTCGAAAATCTAATATTTCGCCTGATGAAATTGATCATGTTGTGTTTGGAAACGTTCAGCAATCAAGCAGAGATGCACACATTTTAGCAAGACATGTTGGATTAAAAGCCGGCACCCCGATTGAAGTTCCTGCCGTAACGATTAATCGTTTATGCGGGACGGGGATTGAAGCAATCCTAACAGGCGCCCGCTACATTTTAACGGGAGAAGCAAATGTTGTGCTGGCTGGCGGCACGGAAAATATGAGTCAAGTACCGCATGTCATTCGCGGTATGAGATGGGGAAGTCCTCTAGGTTCGCCTGTTGTAGAAGACTGGTTATGGGATGGACTATATGATACGTATGGCGGCTGCACAATGGCTGAAACAGCTGAAAATTTAGCTGTCAAATATAATTTAACGAGGGAAGAAATTGACCGTCATGCTTTATCTAGCCATGAGCGTGCGATTGCGGCGAGAGAAAAAGGGTATTTTAAAGAAGAAATTGTACCGGTTACTGTGAAAGGAAAAAAAGGAGACATCATTATTGATCAAGATGAACATATCCGCCATACGAGCATGGAGCAGCTTAGTAAATTAAAGCCTAGATTTATTGAAAATGGTGTTGTCACGCCGGGAAATGCAAGCGGTATGGTTGATGGAGCAGCAGCTGTTGTCATTGCATCAAGTGATTATGCAGAAGAAAAGGGGTTAAAACCGATTGCCCGCCTTGTTTCCTGGGATGTTGTAGGAGTAGAACCGAAGTATATGGGGATCGGTCCGGTTCCTGCTATTCAAAATGCATTAAAGAAAGCAAATTTAACGATTTCTGATTTGGACTTAATTGAAATCAATGAAGCTTTCTCTGCTCAATATTTAGCATGCCAAAAAGAATTAGGTTTTGATCTTGAAATCGGAAATGTAAATGGGGGAGCCGTTGCGCTAGGACATCCTCTTGCTGCAAGCGGAACAAGAATCACGACAACTCTTATTTATGAATTAAAAAGGCGAAACAAAAAATATGGCGCTGTATCTGCATGTATTGGCGGAGGACAAGGAATCGCCGCTGTTTGGGAAGCGCTGTAAATCCGCAGAAAAAATTGAATGCTTCGGCTACACGAGAAAATAACGGGTTAAATATATTGTCGGATCAAGCCTTATTTGTTTCCATTCGGCAACGGGATTTCAAAAGAAAAATGGGGCAACTGTATCGGAATGTCAACTGCTGATGCAGAACATATTATTGAAGCAGTCTCTGCAACTTTTTTGATTATAAGAGAGTTGAGGATAAATAAAAAGGTATGAAATGTTCAGCTGCTGTTGAAGCTGCCTTTTAATTCCGGCTTGGAAAATCTATTTTGAATGAAAAAGCCTCTAGACTGATGAACTTCGTCTAGAGGCTTTCTATTTTATGATGCGGATTGTTTTAAAAATGTTTCTCCTTCTGGTTTTGCCCGTTTGATAAAGAAAGTGAGAACGAGGGCGATCAGTGCAATTAACACTGATATTTTGAAAGAAAAGTTGATTCCATTTAGCATTGCTTCATTCATGATATCGGCCATTTTTGCTGGATCACCCGCTGCGGATTGCGCCAATCGCTCCGCTTCCGACTCTGCTTTGTTTTGCATGAGCGTGACCAGCAGCGCTGAACCAGCAGCTCCTGAAACTTGCTGCAACGTGTTGTTCATCGCTGTAGCGTGCGGGTTCATGGTTTGCGGCAGCTGATTGATTCCGTTTGCCATGACGGGCATCATCACCATCGACATTCCCAACATTCTTAATGAGTACATAAGCATTAAAAAGCTGTAGGATGTATCCATTGTTAAGTGGCTGAATTCATATGTTGTAAAAATGGTAATAGATAAGCCGATAATGGCGAGCGCTCTAGCACCAAATTTATCAAAAAGCCTTCCTGTTATCGGCGACATAATTCCCATGATGATTGCTCCCGGCAGCATTAAAAGTCCGGAATCAAAAGGTGAAATGCCGCGAATTGTTTGAATATATATTGGCATAAGCAGCATCGCTGAGAACATCGTCATCGAAAGTACGATCGAAATAGCGGATGATAAGGCGAACATCGGATATTTATAAATTCGAAATTGCAAAAGAGGCTCTTCCATTTTTAATTGCCGCACAATAAACAAGACTAAGCTGATCGTTCCGACAATAATGGTTCCATATACATAAACGGAATCCCAGCCTTTTTCCCCGGCGGAGCTAAACCCGTATAAAATGCCGCCAAACCCGATGCTTGATAAGATGAGCGATAAAATATCCAAAGATATTTGTTTTTGAGGCAAAATGTTTTTTAATTTAAAGATTGCAAGGATGAGTGTGAGAGCAGCGATCGGAATAACGATGTCAAACAATGTACGCCATGAATAATGCTCAACAATCCATCCGGATAGCGTTGGCCCTATCGCTGGCGCAGTGATCATTACGAGTCCAAAAAATCCCATTGCTGTGCCGCGCCGTTCAACAGGAAAAGCGACAAGCATGACATTCATTAATAAGGGAGCCATGATCGCTGAACCGGCCGCTTGAAACATTCTTGCAACCAATAACACGCCAAATGTCGGCGAAAGTGAAGCTAGCACTGTACCGGCTGTAAACAAGCTCATTGCTGTTAAATATAGTTGGCGATTCGTAAACTTTTGCAACAAGAATGCGCTGGCAGGAATTAAAATCCCATTAATCAGCATGTAGCCTGTTGACAGCCATTGCGCGGATGAAGGAGATATTTCAAAATCCTTCATAATGGATGGAAGTGCAACATTTAGAAACGTTTCGTTAACAAAAGACACAAAGGCACCAACAAATAAAATGGCAATCATCCCATAAGGCGGTTTGTTTAATGTTTCATGATTAGTCAAGTGAGAATCCTCCTTGTACTTATAGTATATTATTTTATACTGTTGTTATAAAAGATAATAATAATATATACTGATAGTATAAAAAAATCAACAATAACTTTTATTTTTGAGTTCAATCATAAAGGATGTGCAGTCAAATTGAACGATCGAAAAAGACAAGTAATGGAAGCGGCGCATACTCTTTTTGTTGAAAAGGGATTTGTGAGAACATCAGTTCAAGATATTTTAGATAAAAGCGGGATATCGAAAGGGACATTTTATAATTATTTCTCATCGAAAAAAGAACTTTTAATTAGTATTTTTGAAAAGATTAAAATGGAAACAGATCAGCGGAGAATGGAAGTGTTGGCTGGCAGGCAAGCAAACGATAAAAACGCGTTTATCGAACAAATTCAAGTCAAGATGGAAATCAGTAAAGAAAATAAACTATTCGCTCTGTTTTATGGTGTGCTGATGTCAGAAGATGAAGAGCTTAAAGGATTGGTGCAGCAGTATCATTTTGATGAACTTTGCTGGGCACAGAAGAGGATTGCAGAAGTATTCGGGGAACAAATACGTCCGTATTCGGTTGATTTGGCCGTGTTGTTGTATGGAATGGTTCAAAACGCCATTCATTTCGCTGTCACTGCCGGAGCAGAAATAGAAATTAACAGCATAATCGCTTATTCGTTGAGAAGAATTGAAAAAATAGCGGAAAATGTTGTGAAAGCGAAGGATCAGCTATTTGATCCGGATATAGTAGAAAGGCTGGAGCCGGAAGAGGCTTTGAATCGGAAAAAGAAAAAGGAATCCCTTTTCAATCAAATTGATAAAATAAAAAAATCGGCAGATGAGGAGCAAAAGGAATTGCTATCCTTTCTAAAGGAAGAATTGCAATCTTCTGTTCCGCGGCGAGCGCTGATTTACGCGGTGATGTCCCAAGTTGATCAGAAGAAAAAGCTTGAGCATTTGGTCGATGAGGTGCTAAGATTTAATACTTAAAGATCTATAAAAGGCTGAATCGTTTTGCCATTCACTTACCAAAAGACTTGGATATAATAATAGGAAATGAAGTTTATTGGAGAGATTAGCGTGCAATTAAATTCCAACAAGATTATTGAAGCCTGTTTGCTAGCTGGTAAAATTATGCTTGAAAATGGAGCGGAAACGTACCGCGTTGAGGATACGATGCAGAGGATGGCTACATCGCTTGGTGTAAAGCAGTCTCATTGTTTTGCTATGCCCACTGGAATTATATTTTCCATTGACGAAATGGAACAGACAAAACTTGTACGTGTGCTGGAACGGACAATAGATTTAAATAAAGTTGCGATGGTGAACAACATTTCTAGAAGGATGGCGCAGGGTGAAATATCTGTTGATGAAGCTTTGCTGGAACTGAAGCAAATAGACGAATCAAAACCTGAATATCCAGTTTGGCTGCAATTGACCTCCGTTTCCATCTTGAGCGGCTGGTTTTTAATCATGTTTCAAGGAAAGTGGGCAGATTTTGTTCCTGCCATGATTTCAGGCGGCTTAGGTTTTGCATTTTTAGTTTATGTTCATCGTTTTGCTAAAATTAAATTTTTTTCAGAGTTCCTAGCATCGTTTGTCATTGGATTTACAGCCATTTGGCAGGTGAAGCTGGGCATCGGGACAGATTTAGATAAAATTATTATCGGTTCTGTCATGCCGCTTGTACCGGGGCTGCATATCACGAATGCTGTCCGCGATTTAATGGCAGGACATTTAGTGGCTGGATTATCAAAGGGAGCTGAAGCGTTTTTAACAGCTTTTGCGATCGGGTCAGGAATTGCCATCGTTTTATCGATTTATTAATTGAAAGGATTGTTGTCATGCTGTCACAACTTGCAGCAAGCTTTATTGCAGCATTTGCATTTGGAATTATTTTTAATGTACCAAAAAAGACGTTATTTGCATGCGGAATTGCGGGAGCAGTTGGATGGCTTTCGTATTTATTCTTGATTCATTTTAAGATGGATTTAATTATCGCTGCATTTATTTCAGCGCTTCTTGTTGCCTTCATTAGTCACTTGTTTACGAAAATGTATAAAGCGCCGATCATCATTTTTTCTGTTCCAGGTATTATTCCGCTTGTCCCAGGAGGGATTGCGTATGATGCCATGCGCCATGTAGTCGAGCAAGACTATTTTACGGCGATTGAACTAGCAGCTAAAGCTTTTATCATATCAGGAGCTATCGCCATGGGACTAGTGTTTTCCGAAGTATTGAATCGGATGATTATGAAAATTATTCGGTAGTAGCTCTTTTCAATTAGTTTATCGGTGCATTTGCCGCTTAGGGAACAAATTTTTATACATGTCAGTTTTCATGGTCTTGCTTAGCTGGTTATGTTTTTTAAGGTGGGGGCGGTAGCTCTTTTCAATTGATTTGCCGCCTAGGAATAAATTTTTTTACATACTAGCTTTCATAGTCCCGCTGACCGGCTATGAATTTTTGAGGTGGGAAATCGCTCTTTTCAACTGACGTGTCGATGTTCACTGACCGGATTAAACTTTTTGAGGTGAGCTGCCATGCTTTATCAAGTTTTTGTGTATGGAACGTTGTTAGTCGGCGAAGCAAATCATCATGTTGTAGAGCCCTATTTAATCTCTTGCAAAAAGGGGCATGTGAAAGGCCGACTGTATGATGTAGGAGATTATCCAGCGCTTGTTCTTGATGAAGGAGAAGACGAAGTTGCCGGTGAATGGCTCATTGTAACAGAAGAAGGATTAAGGCAAATGGATTTGCTGGAGGATTTTATAGAAGGCCGGCCGAATAATGAGTATGAGCGTGTTTGGGTCAAGGATAGCAGGCGAAATATAGAAGGTTTTGTTTACGTATATTCCTTGAAAAAAGCGCAGCATCTTCCTATCATATATTCCAATTCATGGCGAGAGCATCGGAGAAATCAAAAGTAAAAGGCTGATTCAACACATTGCTTTTCAGCGATGTTGAGTCAGCCTTCTTATTGGTTGTTTGATTAATATGTTTTCTTGTTCATTGCATTCGATTGAGGGGCTGTCCAGAAGGTCAAATCCCTATTGAAGAACAAAAAATCATAAACATCGATATATCAACATTTCTAAAACATAAAAGGGAGCCGTCAATAAGCCAAAAAACGACTTATTAGACAGCCCCGTGTTTAAACAGGCAGAATGAACCATCCTGCTTACATTATTTCAATTTGATGAGCTGTTCATATTTTTCAAGAATTAGTTTTGTTAACGGGTCGTTTTCGTCAAGCTGGCTGTACTGATTCAAAGCTGCAGATGCTCCTTTTGTTTTAATGATTTCTTGCAATTCGACTGCCTCTTGGTCTTCTTTATAGTCAAACAATAGCGCAGCTGCTACGGCTGTTGCGAGATTTTCAGGTTTTTGACCGAATTCCATTAATCTTTTTGCTGGTAAAATTAATCGGTCGTTTGCGCCAAGCTTGCGAATAGGTGATCTGGCTACTCTAGTGACATTATCGGAAATTTGTTTGTTTTCAAATCTAGAGATAATCTTATCGATATATTTTTGATGCTCGGAACGATCAAAATGATAAGTTTTCGCCAGCATGTCGCCGGTTTCAGCTAGCGCGCCTTCTAAAATTGGGCGGACAAACGGGTCCAATACAGCTTTGTCGATTGTTTCTATATTTTTGAAATAGCCTAAATAAGCTGCAGTAGCATGTCCAGTGTTGACAGTAAATAGCTTGCGCTCAATATATGGATTTAAGTCGTCAACATAGGTGATTCCTTGAATATTTGGCAAGCTTCCTTTTATGTCTGTTTTTTCCACGACCCATTCAAAAAATGGTTCAACAGAAACTTTTAAAGGGTCCTCGTGGGTTTGTAATGGAACGATGCGGTCGACAGCTGCATTAGGAAAGCCAACATATTGATCCAATTTTTGTTTTTCTTCATCTGTAAGCGATTTGCGCACTTCTTCTTTTAATAATTGGCTGCCGCCGATCATATTTTCACATGCAATAATGTTTAAAGGCTGGACTGACTGTTTAAATCGTTCCTTAAGTCCTGAAGCGATTGTCGGTGCAATGATTTTTAAAATATTTGGACCGACAGCCGTTGTAATTAAGTCAGCTTGGCAAATGAGATCGATAACTTTGTCAGTTTGTTTTGCACTGTTAATTCCTTTTACACCTGTGACGGTGATTGTTTCTTTTTTTTCGCTGGCTAATTCGATGATATAACTTCCTCTTTTATTTAGCTCAGAGATAAGATTTTCATTCACGTCAAGAAAATATATTTCATAGTTAGCTTGATTTAGAAGAGCGCCGATGAATCCTCTTCCTATATTTCCAGCGCCGAACTGCAAAGCGATCATGTTTATTCCACCTCATTGAATAAATTGATTAATTCTTCTTTGGTTGCTGCATTGATTATACGGTCAACATTTTCTTCCTCTGAGCAAAGGATGGCGATTTTCGACAAGAGCTCCAAATGTTCGTTGTCTTTTCCGGCAATTCCGAACACTACTTTAGCAATGTTGCCTTCTCCATATTCTACGCCTTCAGGAATTTGAATAATGGAAATACCTGATGTTAAAATGTCTTTTTTTCCTTCGTCTGTTCCGTGTGGAATAGCTATATGGTTCCCCATATATGTGGAAGTGATTCGCTCTCTTTCAAGCATTTTAGTGATATAGTGTTCATTCACATACCCGTTTTCAACAAGTACCTTTCCGGCTAATTTAATAGCTTCCTCCTGATTGGACACCTTTGCATTTAAAACAATGTTGTCAGTTGTTAGTATTGGCTTCATCTCACTCACTCCAATTAAAAAATTTTTCTTTCATATAATGATGGAAAATCACATTCAGTTTATGATAGACGGCTGTTTCATCTCCGTTTTCAAATAATGCTAAACTGCTTTTGCTTTCAATAATAGCTGAACTGATTTGGCTTAATATTTCCAGCTTATTTTGAGTTAGCTGTTCAGGAGCTAAAAGCAGCAATATCCGGCTGATTTCCATCGCATTTCCGTCCATTCCGAGGACGTTGTCCGCTTTGTCCAAATCATAAATACGAAATAAAGGAATCAATACTTCTTCATCTTTTAAATGAAATAAAGCAATTTTTGTCCCGGGAATTCCCAATCCTCCTTTTTGTTCTCTCGCCAAAAGCTTCTTCGCAACGGATTCATCATTTGTGATCAATCTTTCTTTATGCAATGTGCGGGCGATTTCCAAAAGATTTTTTTTATGCTGTCCTGTATTTTCAAGCAAGCTCACATTGAAATGGAGCAAAACTGTTTTGATAATATCGCCCAGTTCAAAAAATTGATCGATGATGTGAATCATATCGTTTGAAGGATTTTTCCGGAAAGGAATGCCCGGAACATTGTTTTCGCTTCTTTTGAATTCTGTCAGCTTTTCATTCATGTACCTTTTTATTTTGGCGATATCATGCTCATTTAACAGCGGGTTAACTGTAATATATGGCACATGACGATACGGAAGATCGGTAGTTGAAATAATAATATCGTATTGGCTGACATCCAGCCTTTTTAAATCAATAAGAGAAGCAATATGAATGTTTTCTATTTCAGGAAACTCCTTGCGAAGTCTCGTTGCCAGCATTTTGGAAGAACCGATTCCGCTGGGGCAAACAACTAATCCCTGCAGCGAAATATTCTCCATCTTTGATTCTAAAGCGGAGCCAAAATGCAGTACGAGAAAGCCAATTTCATCCTCTGATAACTGAAGATCATAAAAGATTTTTTTTACCCCTTCTTCGACAGACGCGAAAAGGGCGGAAAATTTTGTTTTGATCTGTTGCAGCAGAGGATTGTGCGTATGAATCTTCTCTTTTGAACGTGTAATAGCAGGGACAAAATGGGCTACCAACCCTTGATATAAAGATTGATCTTCCGTCAAGGGAAAGCCGGTTTTGTTGGAAACAAATTCAATGAGCGCATGGACCTTTCTTGAAATGTCTACATCTACATCAAAGAAGGAAAAATCTTTATCTTCTTTTCTGCGCGCTCCTAATAAATGAGTCGCGACATAGCCGATTTCCGCTTCAGGAAACTTGACCTGAAAGGCTTTTTCCAATTCTTTGACGATCATGCGGGCGGATTCGAATTCTTTTGTGCCTTTCAATTCTTGAAAAACTTGAGGATCGATATCGATTGTTTCGCCTTTTTGGATTCTTTCCGCTGCCAGCATTAAATGGACTGCAAGAGCAATATAGGCACTGTCCGCAATAGAAAATAAAATGGTTTGCCGAAAATTTTCAAGTACTCCTTCAACCGTTTTTATTTTTTCTTCATCAATGATTTCAAAAATTTTTTCCCTTTTTTCATTTTTCTCTTCTTTTATCTGCCTTTCAATTGCTTGCAAAAAACTTTTTTCATCCAATTTCTCCATTATAATGTTTCCAAGGAGAGCCCTCTTTCCATTTTCTGGTCCAATGAGTTCTATTCCGTATCCTCTTTTTCGGATGAGCTTCAAATCAAATTGAGCAATCCATTCTTCGATTTGATCTAAATCATTGCTTACGGTTGCAGAAGTGACGTTTAATTTTTCAGCTAGTGTAAACAGTTTTAGAGGCTCGCTGGCCTCTAAAAGTGAACATAGGATAAGCACTTTTCTTTCTTCCTGGCTAAAGTCTGTGTGCTCTCCAGATCGGATATCTTTTAATAAATTTTGTTTCCGCAGCGATGGACCGAATAAGCGAATTCCTTTTCCTTGCAGGCTGTCAATATAAAGACCATATTTTTTTATCACTTTTTTTATATTTTTAAGCTCCCGGTGAACTGTTCTTGAGCTGACGTTTAATCGTTCAGCGATCTCTTTTGTGGAAATGTGTCGGTCCTCCTGCAGCATTAATTCGATGATTTCCCGTTCTCTCGCCCGCAAGTACATGGAATTCACCCCTTTTAAAGTGCACAGCTGTGCAATCTGCTTATGACTGTTCTTTTAATTTTTCTAGCAGTTCATCGTACTTAGGACTGTTTAAGAAATTCTCAACAGAAATGTGTGTTGCATTAGGAAGCTTTGCTTTTGCTCTATCTGTTAAATCTTTATGTGTAAATACAATGTCTGCGTCATCAGGCAAATTGTTGATGGCAGTGTTTGTTACTTCGATATTTAACCCAGCTTTTTGGACTTTGTTTCGCAAAATGGAAGCGCCCATTGCACTGGATCCCATGCCTGCGTCACAAGCAAAAACAATCTTTTGGACATTGGCTAATTCATTTTCTTGCAGCTCGGCATCTCCGCTGTCTTTTTGCGCTTGATTTGTGAGCATTTCTGCTGCTTTGCTTTCTTTACCTTTTAATTGCTGCATTTTCTCTGCTGCTGCTGATAAGTCTTCCTCGCTGTCTGCTTTCGCTGCTTTTAAGATGATGCTTGAGATGAGGAATGAAACAGCAGTTGCAACAATAACACCAGCCAACACACTTATATAATGTCCTTTTGGAGTCATAATCATTAATGCAATAATACTTCCCGGTGAAGGCACTGCCACAAGTCCGGCATCAAAAAGTAAGAATGTTAACACTCCGCTCGCTCCACCGGCAATAGCAGCTAAAATTAATAATGGTCTCATTAAAATATAAGGGAAGTAAATTTCGTGAATTCCGCCCAAAAAGTGAATAATGGCTGCACCAGGAGCAGTTTGTTTAGAATTTCCTTTTCCAAACAGCATATAGGCAAGCAAAATTCCTAGACCTGGCCCTGGATTCGTTTCAAGCAAAAATAAAACGGATTTGCCTGTTTCTGCTGCTTGTTCAATTCCGAGCGGGCTTAAAATTCCATGATTAATCGCATTATTTAAAAACAGCACTTTTCCGGGTTCGATAAATATACTTGCGAGCGGAAGCAGGTTGGCATCGACAATGAATTTAACTCCACCTGCCAAAATGCCGCTCAAAGTTAAGACAATCGGGCCGATTCCTAAAAAAGCAATAATCGTTAAAATAGCAGCGACAATACCAGCTGAAAAATTGTTGACAAGCATCTCAAATCCGGATTTAACTTTTCCTTGGAACAGTCTGTCCACTTGCTTTATAATATACCCACCAAGAGGGCCCATTATCATGGCACCTAAAAACATTGGAATGTCCGCTCCAACGATTACTCCCATCGTTGCGGTTGCACCCACAACTCCTCCGCGCAGATCATACACCATGCGTCCGCCGGTAAAACCAATTAGAAGCGGCAACAAATATTGTATCATCGGATTCACTAGTTTTGCTAAAGCTTCATTTGGTGTCCAACCAGTCGGTATAAATAACGCAGTGATGAGTCCCCACGCAATAAATGCGCCGATATTTGGCATAATCATTCCGCTTAAGTAACTGCCGAATCTCTGTATTTTTACTTTAAGATTTGATTCTGCCATTGTGTTCACCCCTTTTATTTTTTTAGAATAATGTTTCTACATTTTAAATTTTAAAGCGTTATCATTGCGAGTCTCAATTTAAAGAAAAGTCAAGTTTGTCACTTTTGCTGCTGACAAAATTTATTTGAAGTTTAACCAAACGCATGCTTTTTATCCTTCTTTTTAGCTATTTTTTGGCATCTATCAGATGACAAATTTCCTGTATTTTATTACTATAAATGTAACTTCTATTTTCTGTATAAGGTGCTTGAAAATGGAATCGTATTATGTGGAGGGTATCGTAGTGGGGATGAAAAGACACGAAGCTCTGGAAGAGATTGAGAGAGTGCTGGGTATACGGGCTGTTGAAGTGCTGACTCATGTTGGAGAAGAATACTTTCGCTCCCTTGTTAAGTATATTGCAGAAACATTACATGCGCCAATAGTCCTGGTCGGAGAAGTGGACGAAACATCTTCAAAAATAAATGTACTAGCAATGTATCGAAACGGAAATTTGTCTGATGGAGATGTTCAGCCAATACTAGCTTTGGAAAGTTCTTTAAAGGAAGCGAGCTTTTACGAAAAATTTATTCACCAGTTATTCTCTAGATTAAAGGGAGATATAGAAGGCGCCGGTTATTTGGAAGTGCCTCTTAAAAGCTACAAAGGGGAGATCATTGGGCTCATTTTTATTATAAACATAGAGACGACTGAGACAAAGGAGAAAGCCGAAACGATTTTTCGCTTGTTTAGGGATCGGACTGCGAAGGAAATAGCTAGGAATAAAAAGGAAAAAAGATTATTAAAGCTGGCACACTACGATTCGTTGACTAATTTATTAGAACGGGCTACTTTTCGAAAAATGGTTGATGAAGAAATAGGAAAACATCCTGAAATAAAAAGAGGCTTTTTCTTTATTGACATTGACAATTTTAAAATGATCAATGATTCTTTCGGGCATAAGAAGGGAGACGAGCTGTTAGTCAAATTTGCAAAACGATTAAAAGATATAATGAAAAACGAAAACGCGCTTCTTTGCCGCAATAGCGGCGATGAATTTGTCATCATGCTGAGAGATGTAGAAAAGGATCAAGTTTATAATTTAGCTGCAAACCTTGTCAATGAGCTTCAATATCCACTAATTTTAGGAGAAAATGCTGTGTTTATCACAGTAAGCATAGGAGTTTCTTTTTTTCCTGAGCATGGCCACAATGCAGACACACTGATCCATCATGCTGACTTAGCCATGTATGAGGCAAAAAAGGATGGGAAAAGCACATATCGCTTCTATCAATCTTTTATGGAGCATCATTACGAACGTTTTCTCCTGAAGCAGGAGCTGCGGCGCGGTATTGCCAATAACGAGTTTGTCTTATATTATCAGCCGAAAGTTGACATAATTCAAAGGAGAACCATCGGGTTTGAGGCTTTAGTTCGATGGAATCACCCGGAGAAAGGGTTTCTTTCCCCATCAGAATTTATTGAGTTGGCTGAAGAAGATAATACGATTGAATTGATAGGAAACTTAGGATTGGATGAAGCGTGTAAACAGCTTAAATGCTGGCAGGAGGAATTTAGTAATAAACAATTAACGATTGCGGTCAATATGTCGGCACGTAAATTTTTTCATAGTGATTTAGTTCATCAAGTCCAGGAATCGATTTCAAAATACAAGCTGCCGTATTCTTCGCTTGTCATCGAAATAACGGAAACAACGGCCATAAAAGATTTTGAACATGCGGTAAAAATTATTCAAAAGCTCCAATCATTAGGTGTGCACATTCATCTGGACGATTTCGGCAAAGGTTTTTCCTCTCTTTATTATTTGAATAGACTTCCTGTCAATGCAATTAAGATCGACCGTTCGTTTATACAACAAATCGGGGAGGGGCAAAAGGAAAATCCAATCGTCAACGCCATCATCGCAATGGCTCATTCTCTAAATTTGGATGTCATTGCAGAAGGGGTCGAGACAAATGTTCAGCTCAAATATTTGCTAGGGAAGGGCTGTCATATTATGCAAGGATACTATTTCAGTAAACCTTTGCCAGCGGATAAAGCCGGGGATTATTTAAGAAGAATGTAAATAATGATTCACTTCTGCCTCCATTTCTCAAGCCGTTTTGAGAGAGGAGGCATTTATTTTTTTGGATCGGCGTGTTATCAGAGTGCGTTTTTTCATATAAAAGATGCCGGCATATCGAGTCCGGTCTTTTTGTTTTGTAAAAATGTTTATGTGTTTGATAGACTGTGTTATGTTAAGGGAAGATCCCGTAGATTATGTATTAGTATATTTTGAGAAAGAAAGGATGAGGGAAAGGTTTTGCGCATTTTTGTGTATACAGTTTTGATAGCTATTTATATTTTATCTCGTTTTTTTCATGCCCCAGTCATAAGCTATAGCACTGGAGCTGTCGCTTTGGTAGCACTCGCAATTTCAGCGGTTTATGCCAGAGGACTATATCTCATTTCAGGTGCCATATTTTTATTGATTGGATTTGTTTTATTTATTCAAAGTAAGCAGCCATGGCATACGTTTATTTTGCATTTTGAGCAAGTGCTTGGTTTGCTTTCATTGTTTTTCGTATTGCCATTTATGAATTCCATCATTCGTGTCGGAAGGTATGATAAACATTTAAGCTTGTTACTTCAGGATCAAGCTGCTGATCTGAACCATTTATATCGGCGAAGCTCAGGAGTTTGTCATATACTCGGTCTATTTTTAAATATTGCTACAGCCCCCCTTCTTATTAAATCATTAAATGTTATCCTGCATGATTTGCCCAAAAAAGTGCTAACGAAATTTTATTCGCAAAACTTGCTGCGCGCCTATGCTTTATGTCTTACTTGGAGCCCGATGGAGGTGATGGTGAGTTCAACGATAGACATTACAAAAGTGCAGTATTTTATCATTTTTCCAATTTTGCTTTCGATGGCAATCATAATGCTTGGGTTTGATTGGCTCATGTCTTCGTATAAATATAAAGGTATCCAAATCGCCTTTCATACACCTCATTTTTTTAATAAGAAAAAGGGTTATAAAAAAGCTTTTGAATTAATCGGAATGCTGCTTTTGTTTATTTTCATGGTGTCGACTGTTCAACATTTTTTACAAAAAGGTTTTCTGTTTTCTGTTGTATTATTGATTATCCCATTTTCTGCTATTTGGTCTTTGTTTATTAAAAAAGGAAAAAGATATTTTACAGTTGCAATCCAGCATTGGAAAGAGCGGACAAGGGGATTAGCCAATTACTTTTTCATGTTTTTGGGAGCAGGTTTATTTGTAGAAATGCTGGCAGACTCGCAATTACTATCATTTTTAAAACCTGTTTTTGAATTAGGAACTGAAAAGACGTTGATTTTATATAGTACAATAGGACTTTATTTTTTCATTACATCGTTAATTGGTTTTCACCCTTTAGTAGGTTTTGCTTTATTGGCAGAGCTCTTGCAGCCGTTTTTAGTCGACATACCACCAATTCCGCTATCCATTGTGTTAATATGCAGCAGCTTGTCGACTGTGATGTTCAGCCCTTTTAATATATCAGTATCAATTTTGTCTGATGAATTAAGCGCACAATCTTATCGGATCGGTTCATGGAATATGATTTTTGCATTAGGGTACATTGGGTTCGGCATTGTGGTAGCATGTTTAGTTGAAATGTTTTTTATGTATTGACACCGTTTACAATAAAACTTATAATCTTCTTAAAAAGAGATTATTTTCAAAATTCCCAACAATAAATATTTTTTAGATCGATCTAATAGTATTTTAGATCGATCTAAAAAGCTCGGATATTGGATCGATCTAATAGAAGAGTAAACAGAGCCAAATCGATGTGATAAGCAGGTGATTAGATGAGAAAAGCTCAGCCATTTATTAACGGATGTTGGATCAATTCGGGGCGGCCAGTAGTACAGGTGCGGAGCCCTTATTCTGGCGAAATAATCGGTGAGCAGCTGCTGTCAACAAAGGAAGATGTTGAAAATGCTTTATCCTCAGCATTTCAAGCAAAAAAAGAGATTGCAGGAATTCCAGTTTACGAGAGAGCCAATATTTTAAAAAAAGCATCTTCCTTGCTAGACAGCAGAAAAGAGACATTCGCAAAATTTATTTCCGAGGAACTCGGCAAGCCATTGAAAAACACATTGGATGAAGTATCCCGCTCGGTTGAAACATTGGAACAATCAGCGGAAGAAGCAAAACGGCTGATCGGAGAAACGATACCGGGAAGCGCTTCGCAGCGCGGAACGAAAGCATTGGCCATGACGTTTCGTGTTCCGGTTGGGGTTGTTGCAGCTATCACCCCATTTAATGCGCCGTTAAATCTCATTTGTCATAAGATCGGACCTGCATTTGCAGCCGGAAACAGTGTTGTGTTAAAGCCTGCTCCTCAGACGCCTTTAATTGCAGCGGAACTGCTGAAGCTTCTGCTTGAAGCAGGCTTTCCAAAACACGGTATTAATATGGTGCTAGGAGGAGCAGAAGTCGGTCAGCAAATTGTTCAGGATGACCGGGTCAATGTCATTTCGTTTACAGGTGGAGTTGCTGCCAGCCGTAATATATGTGACTTGGCTGGAATGAAAAAAGTGCTGTTAGAGCTAGGAGGAAATGCCGCAACCATTGTACACGAAGATGCTGATTTAAAGAGAGCGGCAGCTTTATGTGCCTTAACAGGCTACAGCAATTCCGGTCAAAGCTGCATTTCCGTTCAAAGAATTTATGTACACGAGACTGTCGTTGAGCCGTTTACAAAACTTTTCAAAGAGAAAGTGGAGCAATTAAAGGTTGGAGATCCATTATCGCCGGATACAGATATTGGCTGTTTGGTGGATGAACGAGCGGCGGAACGCGTTATGAATTGGATCAAGGAAGCAGTCCAATCCGGAGCCGAGTTGATTACCGGAGGAAAACAGCAGGGGGCGACAGTTGAGCCGACTGTTCTTCTGAATCCGCCGAAGCAAAGCAAAGTTGTATGTGAAGAAGTGTTCGGCCCGATTGTCAGCATTATTCCGTATTGTACGATTGAAGAGGCAATAGCGGAAACAAATAATTCGTCCTTTGGACTTCAAGCGGGATTATTTACAAACCGCATGGATGTCATTTATCAAGCAGCTAAGGAGCTGGAAGTAGGAGGCGTTGTAATCAACGGCACTTCAAATTTCCGGCTTGACCATTGGCCTTACGGCGGTGTGAAAAATAGCGGGATTGGCCGGGAGGGGCCGCGTTATGCAATTCAGGAAATGACAGAAATGAAGATGATTGTTTTTCAAGATCCTTATTGAATGAAACAAACATGGTGGTGTACAGATTGATTGAGCTATATGTAAAAAAACCGAACGAACTAGAGCTGCGGCATAACAACTCAGTTCCAGCTCCAAAAGGCGATGAGGTAAAAATTCAATTAGTATATGGAGGGATTTGCGGTTCTGATTTAAGTGTTTATAAAGGAAAGCTCCCTTATGCAAAATATCCCGTTCGCGCCGGCCACGAACTTGTTGGGGTGATTGTGGAAAAAGGGGAACAAGCTTCATTTAAAATTGGAACAAGGTGCGTTGTTTTACCGAATACATTTTGTGGAGTATGCGATCAATGCCAAAAAGGTTTGACAAATATATGCCGAAACAAGAAATCGTTAGGCGTAAATATTGATGGAGGGTTTGCCCAAGAGTTCAACATTTCTTCCAAATATGTTTTAGCAGTGCCTGATGACTTGCCGAATAAAAAAGCAGTTCTCGTAGAGCCGCTCGCAGTTATCGTCCATGCCTTTAAAAAGGTCAATGTGGAAAAAAATATGAAGGTAGCTGTCGTCGGCTGCGGGAATGAAGGAATGCTGGCAGCGGCGCTCGCCCATTATTTAGGTGCAAAAGTGACAGCGATTGACATCAATCAGCACAAGCTTGATTTAGTTAGAGAAATCGGTGATATTTCAGTTTTCTTGCCGCATGAGATTGAATCGCTTGAAACGTTTGACGTTGTATTTGAAGCAGCCGGTACAAAGGTTTCAGTTGAAAGCGCTGTAAAATTGGCGAAGCCAGGAGGAGCTGTCGTTTTGATTGGGCTGGCGCAGGAGGCGAATTTTCCGATTGTCCATATTGTGCGCAGTGAAATCACAATATATGGTTCAATAATTTATCAATTTCCAGATGACTATTTGCAAGCGATTGAATATCTACGGGATCCTGAGTTTTCCGTCGAACAAATTGTTTCTAAAATTTTTTCCATTACCGACTACAAGGAAGCTTATGAAACGGCCGCTTCCGGAAATGCTGGAAAAGTTATTTTAAGCTTTAAGGAGGCAGAAAAATTATGAAAAAGCTGGTTTCCGATCAACTCGTTCAATATTTGGAAAACCGCGGGGTTGAACATATTTTTGGTCTTTGCGGCCACACAAACATTGCTGTTTTAGCCGCTTTAGAAAAAAGCTCCATCAAGTTTGTAAATGTAAGGCATGAGCAAATTGCTGCACATATGGCAGACGGGTATGCGAGGGCAAAAAAAGAAGCGGCAGTTGTCTTAAGCCATCTTGGACCAGGATTGACGAACGCTGCAACAGGTGTTGCAAATGCCGCTTTAGATTCCATTCCGATGGTTGTCATTGCAGGGGATGTACCGAGTCATTTCTATGGAAAGCACCCACATCAAGAAATTAACCTGCATGCAGATGCATCCCAATACGAAATATACCGCCCGTTTGTTAAACGTGCATGGCGGGTTGACCGGCCGGATCTGTTTCCGGAAATTTTAGAAAAAGCATTTCAATTAGCTGAAAGCGGAAGACCAGGACCTGTTTTAGTATCTGTGCCAATGGATATTTTCTCGAAGGAGGTCGATGTTGCTTTATTTGAAAAATTGAATCATCATACGAAAAAGTTGCATAAGCCTTCTATCGATAACGAGACTGCAAAAGAAATTGTCGAAAAACTAATCAAGGCGGAAAATCCATTGATTTATGCTGGAGGAGGCATTATGCTAGCCGATGCTTCCAAAGAATTGAAGGAATTAGCTGAACATTTTGACATTCCTGTTGCCTACACATTAATGGGCAAGGGAGCCATTGCCGACGATCATCCATTAGCCTTGGGCATGACAGGCTTCTGGGGAACAAAATTTGTGAATGATATGTGTTTGCATGCAGATTTGATTTTAGCACTCGGCACAAGATTTTCAGAGGCGGATTGCAGCTCCTGGGAGCCGGAATACACCTTTAACATTCCGAAAACGAAATTGATTCATATTGATATTGATCCGAACGAGATTGGAAGAAATTATCCGACTGAAATCGGAATTGTGGCAGATTTAAAACAAGCGCTTTCCGTAATAAACCGGGTGGCGAAAGAGCTCGTTCCAAAGGGAAAAGAAAATAAAGAGCTGAAACAGAAAATTTCTCAATATAAACAAGAATTTCGTAAACAGAATGAGGAACATATTTGCAATGACTGCTATCCGATGCGTCCGGAGCGGATTTTACAAGAAGTGCGTGAAGTGCTGCCAAGAAATGCTTTTATAACAACGGATGTCGGCTGGAATAAAAATGGGGTTGGACAGCAATTTCCGGTATATGAAGCGGGCACTATTTTCACGCCTGGGGGCTATTGCACGATGGGCTTTGGTGCGCCCGCAGCATTAGGAGTAAAAATAGCGCATCCAGATAAAGTGGTCGTTTCATTAGTCGGTGATGGAGGCTTCGGACAAAATCCGGCGCTTCTTGCCACCGCTGTTGAAGAAAATATTCCGGTTGTCTGGGTGATCATGAACAATCATGCTTTTGGAACCATAGCCGGACTGGAAAAAGCCCACTTCGACACAACCTATGGAACGGTATTTCGAAAAGATGGAAAGCCGTATTCACCTGATTATGCAGCCATTGCGAAGGCTTACGGTGTGGAAGGTGTAAAAGTTCAAGCTGCAGAGGAATTCAAGCCAGCATTGCAGCGGGCCATTGAAGCAAATAAACCGTTTGTGATTGATGTGGAGATGATCAATGTACCAACGCCGACAGCAGGACATTGGAATATTATGGACATCTATTCCCCGGATAGGAAAGTTCACCATGTTTCAGTGGATTAAAACATTTCCAATTAAATTATGAAGGAGGAATTGATTATGCCGAAAACGAGCGCAGGCATGAAAATTAAAGTTCTTGATCCTTTTCAAGACGCTAAAACATTATGGTTAGGGCTGGATAAGCCGGAGTTGAACCAGATTCGCAAGGTTTTCCAGCTGATTACCCCGCAAACTGTAGGATCTAAACATATTATGGCTGGAATTACGATTTTTTCCCCCGGGGAAGCAAGCTCCCTTCACAACCATCCAGAATCTGAAGAAATGGACGTAGTTATAAAAGGTTCAGGAGAAGTGGTTGATGGAAATGGAAACCGCCGTCCATTTAAAGAAGGAGACTATATGTTCATACCCGAGGGCGAATATCACCAGCATGTTAATACAGGAAATGAACCGCTTTGGTTGTTATGGTGCTATAGCCCGCAAGGAAGCCTGCCAGAAGATTAAAGAAGCAATTTTTTGCAGGAAAACAAAAACGATCATTTTCAAAAAGATGGACTAAGAAAGGGGTTATTGACAGGGTAGAAATGAGGATAATCCATGCCATGTCAGCCCTTTTCTGCTCCCCCAAACGCCTAGTTATTAATAAAATCAAAACTATAAACCTTTCGAAAATCAAATTGATTGTAAGATAGGAGTGTGAAAAAATGAAAAAAATTTCTTTCATCTTAATATCTTGTTTGTTGCTGTTAGTCGGATGTTCAAGCGGTTCGAGTTCGGGAGAAAATAATGAATCAGGCTCAAAATCTTCAGAAACTAAAATTATGAAATTGGCAGTGGCGACTACAAAAGAACGCTCTCTCTCAAAAGGACTTTATAAATTTGGTGAAATCGTCGAAAAAGAAACAAATGGATCTATTAAAGTTGAAGTATATCCCGACGGACAGCTCGGAGGGGATTTAGAAGTATTTGAAGGATTAAAAATGGGATCTATTCAAGGATCAACCATGTCGACTGGGCCGATCGCATCTTTCGCTCCAAGATTTAACGTATTGGACTTACCTTTTTTATTTAAAGACAGAGAAACCGCTTACAAAGTTTTGGATGGCGAAATTGGGCAAGAATTAATGAAAGATCTGGAAGGCACAGGTGTTATTGGTATAAACTACTGGGAAAACGGGTTTCGCCATTTAACGAACAACGTCAAAGAGGTTAAAAGTGTCGATGATATTAAAGGATTAAAAATTCGTACGCTTGAAAACAAGCTTCATATTGATCTGTGGAAAGAATTAGGGGCGAATCCTGTTCCGATGGCTTTTACAGAGCTGTTTACTGCACTTGAACAAGGGGTTGTCGATGGACAGGAGAATCCTGTTGGAAACGTTGCAGCTAATAAAATGTATGAGGTTCAAAAGTACATTACAAAAACCGGTCACGTGTATAATGCAAGCCCGTTTTTAATAAGCGAAAAGTTTTGGAAAACACTTTCCAGTGAAGAACAAGAGATCATAAAAAAAGCAGCTGAAGAAGCGAAAGAATATCAGCGTCAGTTAAATGCAGAAGAAGATGAAGAATTATTTAAAGAGATTGAAAAAGAGGGGATGGTTGTTACAGAGTTAACAGATGAACAAAAGCAAACGTTTATTGACAAAGTACAGCCAATTTATAAAAAATACGGAAAAGAATTTGGTGAAGATCTAGTTGCTAAATTATTGGAGGCAGGCAAATAAATGATGACACTATTTAACTCTTAGGAGTGTGCTCACTCTTAAGAGTTATTTTCCAATTATTTGAAAGTGGGGAGGAAGTACGGTTGAAAAAGGTTGCATTTATGCTAGATAAGCTGTTGCAGATATTAATGGCGTTATGTTTAGCATCCATGGCAATTCTCGTCTTTGGCAATGTCGTATTGCGTTATGCTTTTCATTCCGGCATTACATGGTCGGAAGAAATGTCGCGTTATCTATTTGTTTGGATGGTGTTTTTAGGAGCCATCGGTGCTTTGAAAGATAACGACCATTTAGGGGTGGATGTACTCTTAAAAAAGCTGCCGCTTGGGGCAAAGCGAATTGTATTTATTTTAAGTAATGCGATTGTTCTTTATGTACTGTGGCTGCTTCTGGATGGAAGCTGGAAGATCACTATGAGCAGCTTGGAAAGCAGAGCTCCTGCCACGAATTTGCCACTCGCTTATGTTTATGGAATGGGTATTGTGGTGAGTATCGGAATGGGAATAATAGTAATATTTAATATTTATCAGGCTCTCTTTCGGCCAAATACGCTTGAAAAGCTTATCCGAATGAAAGAATCGGAAGATGAAATTATGGAAGCGGTTCATGAAGAAATCGTGGAATTACATCATGGGAAAAAACAAGGGATGGCAGGAGGTGAGAGGTAGATGGCTTTTGTTGTTTTTGTCAGCTCATTAATTGGTGTCATGGCGTTGGGGATGCCTATTGCGTTTGCGCTTTTGGTGAGCGGTGTTGCTCTCATGTTTTTTCTGAATATTTTTGACACTCAAATTATGGCACAGAACCTCATTAATGGGGCGAACAGTTTTCCGATGATGGCTATTCCTTTCTTTATTCTTGCGGGAGAATTGATGAACGCAGGAGGCATTTCTAATCGAATTATTAACTTTGCCATGTCTCTTGTCGGTCATATTCGTGGAGGATTAGGATATGTAGCGATCATGGCAAGCGTCCTTTTCGCCGGTTTATCCGGTTCAGCGGTAGCGGATACGGCGGCTCTTGGCGCTATTCTGATTCCGATGATGGTCAAGGCTGGATATGACCGAAATCGGTCTGCTGGCCTCATTGCAGCCGGCGGTATTATAGCCCCGATCATCCCTCCGAGCATACCGATGATTATTTTTGGGGTAACAAGCGGCGTGTCGATTACAAAATTATTTATGGGAGGGATCATTCCAGGGCTTCTAATTGGTTTATGCTTGGTTGTCTGTTGGTGGTTAATGGTAAGAAAAGAGCAGGTAGAAGTCTTCCCCCGAAAATCTGCAAAAGAAGTATTGTCTGCTACCCGTCAGGCTATTTGGGCGCTTTTACTTCCAGCTATTATCGTTGGAGGACTTCGGGGCGGGATTTTTACTCCGACAGAGGCTGCTGTTGTAGCTGCATTTTATGCGTTATTTGTCGGGTTGTTTGTTTATCGAGAACTTAAAATACAAGATTTGTTTAAGGTGTTAGTAGCTGCTGCAAAAACAACAAGCGTTGTAATGTTTCTTGTAGCAGCAGCAATGTTGTCAGCTTGGTTGATAACAGTAGCCAATATTCCATCAATAGCTGCGGATATGCTTGGACCGTTAATCGAGAACAAATTGCTGCTTCTGCTAGCAATTAATGCGTTAGTTCTTTTAGTTGGTACGGCAATGGATTTGACGCCTACTGTTCTGATTTTAACTCCTGTTTTAATGCCTATTATTGAAAAGGCGGGAATCGATCCGGTGTACTTCGGGGTGCTGTTTATACTGAACAACTGCATTGGATTGCTCACTCCTCCAGTTGGTACTGTGTTAAATGTCGCTTGTGGGGTTGGAAAGATAGGAATGGAGGACATTATGAAAGGAATATGGCCTTTTTTACTTGCAGAAACTCTTGTTCTTTTACTGCTTATTCTGTTTCCGTCCATTGTTACCGTTCCGCTTCAATGGTTTACAGATATGTAGATTTTTAAAGTGTTTACTATCTGATTTAAAAAGGTACTTTGATTGGACTGAAGGTATTGTTAATTTGCACATTATTTCAGGAAGGATGGAGCAAATGATTGGCTCCTTTTCTGAAATAATGTGCAGTTTTTTATGATTAAATCTTTTATTTTGCGATTTTCTTCAGATACTCGTACTTGAATGAATTTTTCCCTATTCAAAAAAGCTGTCTTTCGCACATCGAGCTTCACTCTCTTGGTGATATTCCACTGCCTCCAATCGCACGATTTCTTTTTCGAACGGGGCTTTTTTCATTTGGTATCCATATAACAGGCAAAGGTGAATCACTTGGAGCCATTTATGAAACGGTTATATGGCGGCTTCCTCCCGACAGAAGTACATATTTGATCTATGATCTTGTCTATATATAAACCGACTATTTTTTCAGGTGATTTGTGGTGCTCCCGCAGCCAGAGGGGAGGTGATTATTTTGAAAGCTGATAATATAACATTTTCAAAGCCGTAAAGCCTGGAAATAAACAAATTGACAACGTTTTAAATGTAAAGGTATACTTTTCTCAACTGAATTCGTTGATTAATTGCGTTAGCAGGTGATTAGACAGATGGGACGAAAAAAACAGTCCCGCGTGACGCTGCAGGAGGTTGCAAAACACGCGGGTGTGTCGAGGGCTACAGCTTCCCTTGTTGTTCGGGGCAGCCCAAATATTTCAAAAGAAACAAGAGAAAAAGTGTTAAAATCGATAAAAGAGTTGGGATATATATATGATCGTGTTGCAGCGAATTTACGATCCCACCAATCTTCAACAGTTGGTTTGATTATAACAGAGATCGGCAACCCCTTTTTCTCGGAATTATTGGTGGGCGTTCACGAAGCTTTAGATAAAGAAGGATATACCGTAATATTAGGAACGACGTTTGATTCCCCTGATAAACAAGATGCGCTGCTTGCGACAATGCTTGAATATCGTGTCGGCGGGGTAATTATGAGCCCTGTCCCAGGCAGTTCACCAGATATGGTAGAACGGTTAAAGCAATGGGGGATTCCTGTTATTTTAGTAGCGAGAAAAATGCTGTCAGAAGAGCCGTTTGATTATGTCGGAATCGATAATGTTGCAGGCGGACGGATAGCGGCTGAACATTTAATCGAACAAGGCCACCGCCGCATCGCTTTTTTGGGCGGTTTTTCTAATTCATCAGTATGGACAGACCGGAAAAAAGGATTTTGTGAAGCGATTGAACAAGCCGGGCTGGAAATGGATGAATCGCTGTTTGTCCAATCTCCCGCAACTAGGCAAGGGGGAATAGAGGCGATTAAGCGAGTTATGCAGCATCCTCAGCCTCCAACCGGGGTTTTTTGCTATAATGATGTTGTTGCATCTGGTGTTATGCTCGGATTAAAAGAACAAGGCATTGTTCCAGGCAAAGATGTGGCTGTGGTTGGTTTTGATAATATTCCGGAGTCAGCGGTATTCAGCCCTTCTTTAACAACCATTGCAGCTTTTCCTGATCGGCTCGGTGCAAAAGCTGCTGATCTCTTGCATCGGAGAATGAAAGGTGATGAAGAAGAGGCAAAAAAACTGATTTTACAGCCTGAGCTTGTAGTGCGGGAGTCAAGCTGACACACCATGATGAAGAAATCTAGGGAAGTGGATGCGTTATGAAGGAACATGTAGAAATCCCTCTTCGGGAAAAAAATATTGTTTTAATTGGATTTATGGGAGTCGGCAAAACGACTATTGGCCAGTTGGTCGCGAAAAAGCTGTACCGAGATTTCATTGATGTGGATCAGGAGATTGAAAAAAAGCAAAATATGCCCATCTCGTTAATATTTCAAAAATTTGGCGAAGATTATTTCCGAAAAATCGAAAAGGAGTATATTGTTGATATTTGCACGAACACACGCTTGAAGGTTGTATCTTTAGGAGGGGGAGCCTATTTACAAGAAGAGGTCCGCAATGCTTGTTTATCAAACTGCATCGTCTTTTTGCTGGATTTATCTTGGGACAGCTGGAAGGATCGAATGCCGCTTTTAGTCGAGAACCGCCCTCTTTTAAAGGAAAAATCAATGGAGGAAATTGAAAAATTGTTTATAAAACGACAAAATGCATACTCTCTCCATAACTCAAAAGTATCGACCAATAATCTTGATCCTGAAACAGTAGCAGATGAAATTGTAAATTCGGTGAAATTAACGTGGAGCATCTATGAACCGAACCAATAATATGAGATTATCCCTTTAAATGAATAGTTTGCAAGATGAGATTTGGGAAAGGGATTTAAAAACATGAATGTAGAAAACTTATTGTCTCCTTATCTTCAACTGGCTGATGCTGTCATTGTGACAGATAAAGATCATGTTGTCGTCGCTGTTAACGATGCGTATGAACAAATAACGGGATATAAAAAGGATTTCATTGTCGGCAGAAGAGCAGGTGTCATTAAATCTCATTTGACCCCGGAGCAAACTTATGCTTCGATGAAAAAAGCATTATCGGAAAAAAAGCCTTGGTCCGGTGTTTTTGTGAATCGTAAGAAATCAGGAGAATTATGGCACTCATCTATAACGATAACTCCTATTCTAATAGAAGATGAACTGTTTTTTGTAGGAATTTTTCGGGAATTGGAGCAGCTGGACAGCGGAGCATACGTTCCGCAGGAGCAAATAGAAGAAACAAAAAAATCAATATTGGAAGTGCTGGCGATTTCTTGTGAAATTCAAGATCCAAGCATTGAGGATCATTTGATCAACGTTCGAAAACTAACTGAAAAGCTCATTTATGCTCACAACAGCTATCATAATCTTAATTTATCAGAAGAATATATGAGAAATGTTGCTTATTCCAGCATTTTGCATGATATAGGAAAAGCTGGCATACCTGAAGGAATTTTATATAAACCAGGACCGCTAACAAAATATGAACGCTTAATTATGGAGACGCATCCGTTAATAGGCTTTGACATTTTGAAAAAAATAACAAGCAAACTGAAAGATAACTTTTTAAGGCAAAGCTATAAAGTGGCCGAAAATATTATTCTCTTTCACCATGAAAAATGGAATGGAACGGGATATCCGAAAAACTTGAAAGGAGCAGAAATTCCTTTAGAAGCTAGAATTGTTGCGGTTGTCGATGTGTTTGAGGCTTTAACGAGCAGCCGTCCATATAAAGTTGCATGGCCGATTGAAAAAGCGTTGAATTTTTTAGTGGAGCATCAAAATACGCATTTTGATCCAGATGTAGTGGCCTCATTTCTGACAATTAAGGATTTTTAAACAGAAGGAAATTTTAGTTGAAGATCAACTAAAATTTCCTTCTTGTGCGCCCGGCATGGGTGTAATCTATAGGGTGAAAGTCCCGAGCTGCGAAGGCAGAAGTAGCAGTTAGCTTAACGCAAGGGTGTCCGTGGTGACGCGGAATCTGAAGGAAGCGAGCGGCAAACTTCCGGTCTGAGGAACACGAACTTCATATGAGGCTAGGTATCACTGGGTGAGTTTGCAAGACAAAACAAAGCCCTTTCTGCCGAAGGTGATACAGAGTAAATGAAGCAGATGGATGGAAGGAAAGATTACACTCTTACCCGGGGAGGTCTGGCTGGCACGCCAAGTAACCTTGGTAACCTATCTAGTGATAGATAGCTGAACAGTCAGAAGTCAGCAGAGGTCATAGTATTAGTTGGTCTAGAACAACTAAGAAGGACCGAACAATTAAGAGAGAATAGCCCTTGGCATTCAGTGAGTCATGATGAACACAGAAAACGTAGTACCTCACTTGAGGGAGGAAGCGGTGAATCCCGTGGGAGATCTCTTGGAGGGTGGAGTGACCACTGGCATAAAGAGAACAGCTATTCACGGAAGTTATAAAGACTTGCGTCAATTATCTTAATTGAACCGCCGTATACGGAACCGTACGTACGGTGGTGTGAGAGGACGGGAGTTAATCGCTCCCTCCTACTCGATTTTTTGAAAATTTTTTATTGTGTTTTTTGTGTAATTGTGTATAATAAATCGTCGTGAAATAAACAATTTTCGATAAATATATTAATTTTTTTTAACAAAAAGTTTACTAGTATTAAACAAATGAGGTTGTTATGATGAAAATTGGGAGGAAAATTCGAAATTTGCGGATAAAAAAAGGTCTGACGCAAGAAGAGCTAAGCGAACGAACCGATTTGTCTAAAGGATACATTTCCCAATTGGAAAGAGATTTAAGCTCTCCCTCATTGGAAACGTTTCTGAATATATTGGATGTGCTGGGATGCAATCCAAAAGATTTTTTCGATGATGAGGATGCCGAGCAAAAAGTAGTTTACGGCAAAGAAGAACGAAAAGTATTTATTGACCAAGAGAGAGGATATAAGGTTGAATGGATTGTTCCTGAATCAAATGAAAAAGAAATGGAGCCGATTCTTTTAACGTTGTTTGAAAAAGGAGAGTTTAAAGTTTTTGAACCATCCTTATCTGAAACGTTTGCCTATGTTCTGAAAGGAACAATAAAAGTTCGGATCGGAACAAAAAAGTATGTGGCAAAGGAAGGAGAATCCATTTATTATCATGCATCCGATGAGCATCAAATTGTCAATGAGGCAGAAAGCATGTCGCAAGTAATTTTAGTGGCAACTGAATCTTATTTATAATTCTTGATGCGGTTGGAGGAAACGTTAATGAACAATAAAACAATTATTCGTTTTGAACAAGTGACAAAAAAATATGATGATGATTTGCCAGTATTGGATAATGTAAGTTTTGAAATCGAACGCGGAAAATTTTACACGTTGCTTGGACCTTCAGGATGCGGAAAAACAACCATTCTCCGTCTAATTGCGGGATTTACGGAACCGACCAGCGGCACGATTTATTTTAACGGAAAAAATATTAACCATGTAACGCCGAACAAACGTCAAGTCAATACAGTGTTTCAAGATTATGCCCTTTTTCCGCATCTGAATGTGTTTGAAAATGTTGCCTTTGGCCTTAGAATTAAAAAAATGAAAAAGGATATCATCGAACAAAAAGTAAAAGATGCCCTTCGTTTTGTAAACTTATCTGGCTATGAACAACGGAACATTCAGGAGATGTCAGGAGGACAGCGGCAGCGGGTCGCCATTGCGAGAGCGATAGTCAATGAACCGGAAGTGCTTCTGTTAGACGAACCGTTGTCAGCTCTTGATTTAAAGCTGCGCACGGAAATGCAGTACGAGCTGCGGGAGCTTCAGCGCCGGCTCGGCATTACATTTATTTTTGTCACACACGACCAAGAGGAAGCTCTTGCAATGTCTGATGAAATCTTTGTTTTAAATAAGGGGAAAATTCAGCAAAGTGGAACGCCGAAAGATATTTATGATGAACCTGTTAACCGCTTTGTGGCAGACTTTATCGGAGAATCGAATATTGTCGCAGGAAAAATGATTCAAGATTATCTTGTTGAATTTGTCGGAAAGCAGTTTGAATGTGTTGATAAAGGCTTTGCTCCGAACGAGGACGTAGAAGTGGTAATTCGACCGGAGGACTTGGAAATAACAACACCTGAAAAAGGAAAGCTGAAGGTTTATGTGGATTCCCAGCTGTTTAGAGGAGTTCATTATGAAATTTGCTGTTATGATAAGGATGGCAACGAGTGGCTTGTTCATTCTACAAAAAAGGCAGAAGTCGGCGATGAAATTGGTCTTTATTTTGAACCGGAAGCAATACACGTTATGCGTTTAGAAGAAAATTCTCGTATTGGTGTTGCCGATGAAAAGTAATATTCGCGCTTTATACTTCTTACCATATGTGTTATGGATCTTACTATTTGTTGTCGTTCCGATTCTGCTTATCATTTTTTATTCGTTTTTTAACATTGAAGGAACATTTTCTTTTGAAAACTACGAGAAATTTTTCACGCCGGTCTATTTGAAAATGGCGTTAAGCTCATTTTGGTATGCGTTTTTAATTACAGCCTTTTCGCTATTGATCGCTTATCCGACAGCTCTTTTATTAACGAAAACAAAACATAAGCAGCTTTGGCTTTTGTTAATCATTTTGCCGATGTGGATCAATTTGCTGTTAAAAGCATACGCCTTTCTCGGCATTTTTGGAACCTATGGAATAGCCAATCATTTTTTGGAATTAATTGGTGTCGGTGCTAAACAAATATTATTTACAGATTTCAGCTTTGTGTTTGTTTCTGTCTATATTTTCGTTCCATTTATGATTTTGCCGATTTTTAATGCTTTAGAAAAATTAAATCCAACGCTTGTAGATGCAGCTAAGGATCTCGGAGCATCCCCTTGGATTACGTTCCGCCGGGTCATTTTTCCGCTGACGCTGGACGGTGTTAAATCCGGATGCCAAGCAGTGTTTATTCCTGCATTATCGTTATTTATGATTACCCGCTTGATTGCAGGAAACCGGGTAATTACGCTTGGCACAGCAATAGAGCAGCATTTCCTAGTTACTCAAAACTGGGGAATGGGAGCAACCATTGCGGTCTTTTTAATTCTTGCAATGGTGATCATCATGTTTTTAACAGGAAATCGGAAGTGAGGGATGAAAAATGAACAGAAAATGGAAGGTTTCAAATATATATTTAATCATCGTATTTTTCATCTTATACGCTCCGATTTTCTACCTTATTTATTACTCGTTTAACAGCGGCGGAAAAATGCATCATTTTGAAAATTTTACGTTGGACTGGTATAAAGAAGTCCTGCAGGATGTGCGTCTGTTGATTATTGTACTGAATACGATTGTAATTGCTTTGCTTTCTGCGGCGATTTCAACGATCATCGGCGTTTTCGGTGCGCTCGCCATTTACTCCGTCAAAACAAGACGGGTGAAAAATACATTGCTTTCGTTAAATAATGTTCTATTAGTCAGTCCTGATGTCATCATCGGAGCTTCCTTTTTAATTTTGTTTACCATTGTCGGCATTCAGCTTGGTTTTATTTCTGTTTTGCTGTCTCATATCGCCTTTAGTGTGCCGATTGTCGTATTGATGGTATTGCCAAAGCTTCAGGAAATGAGCCCGACATTAATCGATGCGGCAAGAGATTTAGGGGCGAGCCAGTGGAATGTCATAACAAAAGTAGTAATCCCCTATATTACCCCTGGGATTTTTGCTGGATTTTTTATGGCTTTAACCTATTCTTTGGACGATTTCGCCGTTACATTCTTTGTTACTGGAAATGGTTTTTCCACTTTATCTGTTGAAATATATTCAATGGCTCGACAAGGCATTTCCCTTACCATTAATGCTTTGTCAACACTCATTTTCCTTTTAACGATTTTGCTTGTGATCGGCTATTATTTCATCACGCTGCGCTATAATCGTCCGGGAAGATTGGGGGGACGGAAATGAAAAAAATTGTGCAGATGTTTGCGATAGTATTTATCGCTTCGTTTGCCATCCTGTTTTTTATTGCGAGACTGAATGCATCTGAAGGCTACTCCGGTGATAATACCCTTACGATTTACAACTGGGGAGAATATATTGATCCGGAATTGATCGACCGTTTTGAAAAAGAAACAGGTATAAAAGTGATTTACCAAACATTTGATTCTAATGAAGCGATGATGACAAAAATTTCCCAAGGAGGAACAACATTTGATATTGCCGTCCCTTCTGAGTATGCCATTAGCAAAATGAAGGAAGAAGGTCTTCTTATTCCTATTGATCATTCGAAAATTCCTAATTTAAAATATATCAACCCCCGTTTTCTAAATTTATCGTTTGATCCGGGGAATAAATATTCCATTCCATATTTTTGGGGAACGGTCGGCATTTTGTATAATCCGGAAGCTCTCGGGGGAAAAAAGATCGACAGCTGGAATGATTTATGGGATAAAGATATGAAAAATCAAATACTTCTTGTCGACGGCGCCCGAGAGGTAATCGGAATGGGATTGAACAGTCTTGGTTACTCGTTGAATGATACGAACAAAGACCATTTGCTAGAAGCGAAAAAGAAACTGGATAAACTGACTCCAAACGTGAAGGCGATCGTTGGAGATGAAATCAAAATGCTGATGGCAAACGAAGAAGCAGGTGCCGCTCTCGTCTGGTCGGGAGATGCTGCAGATATCATGTGGGAAAATGAGAAGCTAGATTACGTGGTGCCGAAAGAAGGCTCTAATCTTTGGTTTGATAATATGGTTATTCCGAAAACGGCCAAAAACATAGAAGGCGCTCATAAATTTATCAACTTTATGCTAGACCCGAAAGTGGCTGCGCAAAATGCTGAATATGTCGGCTACTCTACTCCAAATGAAAAGGCGCTTGAATACTTGCCGAAAGAGATTTCTGAAGATGAGCGGTTTTACCCGTCCCCTGAATTAACGGATAAATTGGAAGTGTATGAAAACCTAGGGAAACGAATGCTTTCCTATTATAATGATTTATTTTTAGAATTTAAAATGCACTCGAAATAAAAGGAAACCATCGCCATCCTCAATTTGGGAGGCGATGGTTTTTTAATGATTTTTGCGAAATCTGATCTTTGAAGCAAGAACGAGCTGTTGTTGGAACATATACGGCATAAGCTACCCTTATGTACTGTAAAAATGGATGCATAGTAGATCTAATGGTATTTTGAAGGGCAGCTGTTTGCAGCATAGAAAAAATGCGCATATGGGCTTTTAAAATCGAAAACAAGAATCGGCACTTTGCCGGTTTCTGCTCATCGCGCTCACCTTTAAAAGAGTGTGGTTATGAACATTTCCTTAGCTGCTGCCGCATCCTCCGCCGCAGCTGCTTCCGCAATTTGAACTGGAGCATCCTGAAGAAGAGCATCCGGAACCCCCTGAATGATCATTGGAATCGCTGAGTGCAGCCCCGCATGCATAAACAGAACCTCCGCTTGTCCCTGCATCCTTATTCAAAAGCTGCGACATTTTTTCTGTATAACTGTCCTGCTCGTACAGCGATAAAAATACCATAGCCGGTAGCAGCATCGAGTACGTATCGTCTGTTTTTATTTCCTTGCGGAGCGATTTGTTTTGTCGTTTCATTTCTTCTGCTTTTTCAATATCGTTTTTCAGCTGTTCAAGCAGCTTTGTTTGTAATGGCTTGATCGGGTCAAACGAACGAAAATATTTATCAAACAGTTTTTCGTCACTAGCTGAGCGAACTTCTTCCAAAAGTGTTTTGCTTAGCGGATTTTTTAAAAAGCCTCCCCACAGCTTCGTGCTGTTTGGATAGATTTCAAATAAGTGCAAATACATCCAATCAAAAAGGGCTCTTTCGTGAGGAATCGGTGTCCGTTCCACATTAGGGCTGTGATGCAGAAATGATCCAAAAAATTTTTTTGAAAAATTTTCGTATTCTTTCGTAAACATAATCATTTCATGCCATATTTCATCCACTTCATCGCTGAACATTGGAACTGATTTTAAAATTCCTGCCAATAAAAAATATCTTTTTAATTCAAATAGGCGCCAGTTAAAGTCCGTTTCGGTCCAACTAGGATGATTTGCTAACACTCTTTTCTTTACTTTTTCCATATATTCTGAGTTTAGAGAGTCTTCCAAACGAGAGATAATTGGCAGCCCTTCTGGAATGCGGCAGGCTAATTCTGCCGGGACAGCCTCTTGAACAAGCTTTAATGATCTTTTTTTCTTCGTTTTATTGATATTGACAACGATGAACATGATGAAAATACCAATGATCAATCCTACTAAAAGCTCAGTCATAATATCCCTCCACAACACTATATATCTTAATTATACTATTGGAATAGGAAATTTATAGAAACGATTTTCGTGAAACTCGAATATTGTATAATTTCAAAAATATCGTAAAATGGAAAGAGCAAAAAATTCCTATTTAATTATATAGAAAGGTTTTGGCGATGAACGTTCAAAAAATAAATATAGCAGGGAAAAAAGATCATATTATTTTTTTAACAGTTATCTTTTGCTTTTGGTTTTCCATTTATATTTATGTTCCAATCTTTGGGGTTTATTTAGAACATTTGCAGTTTGATTATTCACTTGTTGGCATTATTTTTGGCAGTTACGGCATCACCCAGATTTTGATTCGTTTGCCTCTTGGAGTTTTATCAGATTATTTAGGGCAAATGAGAAAAGGAATGCTTATAGCTGGTTTTTTTATGGCGTTTGCCAGCGGAATCCTGTTTCTTTTCTTTCAATCATTTATCCCGATTTTTATTGCACGACTTCTTTCAGGAATTACCGCGTCGATGTGGGTAATGGCTACTACATTATACGCTCAATATTTTACGGAAAGTCAATCTTCCAAAGCGATGGGAATTCTCCAGTTTATGACGGTTGTTTCCCAATTTATTAGCATGGCGATCAGCGGGAAAATTGTAGAGTGGTTCGGCTGGGAAATGCCGTTTCTCATTGGGACCGTCATGGCTTTGATGGGTCTTATTCTTTCATTTCGCATTAAAGAAATCGGCGATAAGGTGAATCTTATTGATTTCAAATATATGAGTCAATTAAAATATGTTCTCGGCATCAAGCCGCTTTGGGGCATCTCAGCTTTATCGCTTGCCGGACACGGAATTTTGTTTATGACGATTTTTGGATTTACACCGGTTTATGTCTCGAAAATCGGATTTAGTGAGTCCGTGTTTTTTTGGGTCGTCACTTCCTTTTTTATTCCGCATGCAGCTGCATCATTGCTGCTTGCCTATTTTCCTGTTCGAAAGCAAAAACAACTGCTTTTGCTTTCATTTATTTTAAGCGGATTATTTCATCTTCTGTTGCCGTTGTCAAATTCGATTCTATGGATTTGCTTCATGCATATTTTCATAGGGTTTTGGCTTGGTTTTATTTTTCCGCTGCTGCTTGCGATGGTTATTCAAAGCTGTCAAGAAGCATATCGGACGACCGCAATGGGCTTTTATCAATCATTTTATGCAATCGGCATTTTCACTGGTCCGATGTTAGCGGGCTTTATTGCAGATCACATCGGTTTTTATGAAGTGTTTCTTGCAACAGGCCTGCTTGCCTTTGCAGCTGCTTTTCTGTCTTTATTCATTCCAAGCTCCCGCATGGAAAGGAAAGCGGAGCGAATCTCTTCGTAAAGAGATAAAGTGGAATACGAACATTTTTTCATATTAGCGTTGAATCCTATATTGCTTGGGAATATGAAATGGCATCTTGCCATAAATGAAAATGGCTGACTGTTTTTGCACGGAGAGATCAACGGTCTTTTTCAACTATGTATGTTGTTTTTTAGTTTCAATTCGATAGCTTCCATAAGAACCTCTCAATTTGTAGCGGCTGAGCTATATTTGCTCAGCCGTTTCTGCCAATTTTTTTAACAACTTGTCAAAGAAAATAAACAGAACAAAATGAAAAAAATAGTGGCTAATTGATAATAAACGAGGTTCATTGATTGATAGATCAACAGTTTCAAACTCTTTTATTAAAATTATTATAATTTACTATTGATTTTTAATTAAAATATGTTATCATATAGTTGTAATAATTAGAGAAATATTATTTTAAATTATGAGGTGATCGGTAAATGGGAGAGAATAAAAAGCTTACGACGAGCTGGGGTGCTCCTGTAGGGGACAATCAAAATTCGATGACAGCAGGCCATCGAGGTCCGACATTAATTCAAGACGTACATCTTCTGGAAAAACTAGCCCATTTTAATAGAGAAAGAGTTCCTGAACGAGTTGTTCACGCAAAAGGTGCCGGTGCTCACGGATACTTTGAAGTGACAAATGATATGTCAAAATATACGAAAGCGAAAGTCTTCAACGGAGTAGGCAAGCGAACACCAGTATTTGTAAGATTCTCAACTGTTGCAGGTGAGCTTGGCTCCGCTGATACGGTCCGCGATCCGCGCGGTTTTGCCGTTAAGTTTTACACAGAAGAAGGAAACTATGACATCGTAGGAAACAACACGCCGATTTTCTTCATTCGCGATGCGATTAAATTCCCTGATTTTATCCACACACAAAAACGCGATCCAAAAACACATTTGAAAAATCCTACTGCCGTATGGGATTTTTGGTCTCTATCGCCTGAATCATTGCACCAAGTAACTTATTTGATGGGAGATCGCGGAATTCCGGCAACATACCGTCATATGAATGGTTATGGAAGCCATACATTTAAATGGACAAACGAAGACGGGGAAAGCGTCTGGATCAAATATCATTTCAAAACTGACCAAGGTATAAAAAACCTTGATACGAAAACAGCTGTAAAAATTGCCGGAGAAAATCCGGATTATCATACAGAGGATTTATTCAATGCGATTGAAAACGGAGACTATCCTTCTTGGACGCTTTATGTGCAAATCATGCCGCTTGAAGATGCCAACACATACAGATGGGATCCATTTGACGTGACAAAAGTATGGTCTCACAAAGATTATCCATTAATTGAAGTAGGAAAATTAGTATTAAATAAAAACCCTGAAAACTATTTTGCAGAAGTTGAGCAAGCTGCATTCTCACCGGGAAACCTAGTTCCAGGAGTCGATGTATCGCCGGACAAAATGCTGCAAGGTCGTCTCTTTGCATATCATGATGCACATCGCTACCGCATCGGGGCAAACTATAACTCACTTCCAATCAACCGTCCGCGGGTTGAAGTGAACAACTATCAACGCGATGGATTTATGCGCTTTGACTCAAATGGCGGAGGCTCTGTATATTATGAACCAAACAGCTTCGGCGGTCCAAAAGAAACACCTGAAGCAAAACAAGCATCATACCCAGTATCAGGTGTTGCGGAAAACGTTCCTTATGACCATGATGACCATTATACTCAAGCGGGCGACTTATACCGTCTCATGAGTGAAGATGAAAGAGTACGTCTTATTGAAAATATTGTAAATTCAATGAAGCCAGTTAAGCTGGAAGAAATAAAACTCCGCCAAATCGGCCACTTCTACAAAGCAGATCCTGAATATGGAACCCGCGTTGCAGAAGGTCTTGGTTTGCAAGTGCCAGAAGAAGTAAAAAAAGGTTAATAAATATTTCATAGCTGGACGATCTCCGAAGGTTCAAACGAACTTTTCGGGGTCGTCTTAATTTTTGTCACTTTCGAAAAAATATTTGGAATTACAACCTGCTTGCTTGTGAATGCGTCAGCTTTCAAACAATAGTTGGAATTACCACACGTCCCATAAAAACATATAATTGCCTTCTTTAATAGGGAAAAGTAAAAATAGTTAAAAATTTTTTTATAAAGTTGTATGATGGAAAATATAAATAGTTTCGTTCATACTTTTTGGAGGCTATGCTTATGAAAGAAGTGGCGTCTTTCTTAAAACCGTACCGCTTGGCGGTTGTTATTGCTCTTGCTCTCATGTTAACCGAGCTGACAGTGGAGCTTGTCCAGCCTTTGTTTATGGCAAAAATTGTAGATGATGGAATTTTGAAAAGGGATTTATCAGCTGTCGTCCATTGGGGGTTGGTGATGGTTGGTGTATCGGCTCTTGCCTTTGCAGCAGGCATCATTAATTCATTTTTTGCGGCGCATGTCAGCCAGAGCTTTGGCTTTGATATTAGAAAAGTTCTTTTTGGGAAAATTCAATCCTTTTCATTTGCGAACTATAATCAATTTTCCAATTCATCTTTCATTACAAGGATGACAAATGATGTCTCCCAAGTGCAAAACACAATTTTTATGGGACTTCGGATTATGCTGCGTGCTCCATTGTTGGTGATCGGCGGCGCGGTTATGGCTCTAGCAGTAAATTTTACCTTATCCTTCATTCTCATCGTCATTCTTCCGTGCCTGATCTTTTTTCTTTTATGGGTGATGAAAAGAGCAGGATCGATGTTTCGAATCGTGCAAGAAAAGCTGGATACGGTGAATAAAGTCATACAGGAAAACTTGACGAATATGCGCTTAATCAAAGCTTTTTTGCGAAATGACTATGAAGTTAATTGCTTTCAGAAGGCGAACAAAGATTTAAAAGACCAAACAATTTTCGTGCTCCGCTTTATGGAAATTATGCAGCCTGTCTTGCTTTTTGTAATGAATGTAAGCATTTTAATTATTTTATGGGCGGCTCATGCTGGACCAAGTGAGGTAAAAGTAGGTGAAGTCGTTGCGATCGTCAATTATTCAACGAGGATCATTTCTGTTTTATCTATGCTGTCTTTTATTGTCTCTGGTTTTTCCAGGGCAAAAGCCTCCAGCTTAAGGATTTCGGAGGTGCTTCAAACAGAAGTAAAATTGACTGATGAGCTTGCCGAATCAAGTCATCAAATAACAGAGGGAAAAATTGAATTTCGATCGGTGTCCTTTGCATACCCGGATTCAGCCGTTAAGGTGCTTGATGATGTATCGTTTACGGTAAATGCTGGAGAAACTATGGCGGTGATGGGGGCTACCGGCTCCGGCAAATCGACTCTTCTCAATTTAATTCCGCGATTATACGACTTAGAAAAAGGAGCCGTTTATATTGACGGTTTCGATATACGTACGATCAAGCTTGAGCATTTAAGAAGGTCAATTGGGATGGTTCCGCAAGAATCGCTGTTATTCACTGGAACGGTAAAAGATAATATTTTATGGGGAAAAGAAGATGCTACTATGGAAGAAATCATTGCTGCTGCAAAGGATGCCCAAATACATGATACGATTTTAAAGCTACCTCATGGATATGATACCCTTATCAGCCAAAAAGGCGTGAATCTTTCCGGAGGGCAAAAGCAGCGAATTTCGATTGCCAGAGCGCTTGTCCGAAAGCCAAAAATATTGCTGCTTGATGACAGCACGAGTGCTTTAGACTTAAAGACGGAAAGAAAACTGCTTCAAGCATTGATGAAATATCCATGTACGACCTTGATCATTACGCAAAAAATTTTAACAGCGATGGCGGCTGATAAAATTTTGCTACTAGAAAACGGAAAGGTGCTTGCGAAAGGAAGGCATGATGAATTAATACGCAGCGTTCCACTTTACCAAAAAATCTATGAATCACAATATGGAAAGGATGGCATCCGTCATGCTCAAAAGTCTTATTGAACCTTTCCGATATGAAAAACTAAAGCTGACAAATGAGTCAAAAGTGAAGAAAAGCTCTTCAAAAGTTAAAGACTGGAAAGGAACATTAAAAAGAATTTGGGGATATATGTCAGATCAAAAGGTTTTGTTTTTTTTCGTTTTGCTCATGGTTTTTATTAGCACAGCTTTAACAATCCTTGGGCCTTTTTTAGTAGGGAAAGGGATCGACATTTATATTGTAGAAAAAAGCGGAAATCACTTTTTCTTTTTTTTCGTCGTTCTTGTTTTGATCTATGCATTGCATTCCCTTTCCATTTGGCTGCAAAACATATGGATGATCAAAGTGGCGCAAAATACTGTGTATAAAATGAGATCCGATCTATTTCGCCAGTTTCACCTTCTTCCCATTTCTTTTTTTGATCAGAAAAAAACGGGAGAGCTGATGAGCCGAATGACCAATGATGTTGAAAACGTCAGCTCGACATTAAACAGCTCAGTGATTCAAATCTCATCCAGTGTTCTTACATTAATTGGTGTTATTTCTGTTATGTTATGGATGAGCCCTTTTTTAACAATCATCACCTTAATAGTTGTTCCTTTATTGGTTGTAGGTATGAAATGGATTACCCGGCGGACTGGACAATTGTTTAAAGAGCAGCAGCGAAGTTTAGGAGAACTGAATGGATACATTGAAGAAACCATCACTGGTCAGCGAATTGTCAAAACTTTTTCACAAGAGAACCGGGTTATGCATGAGTTTTTAGAAAAAAATGAAAGGCTGCGGAGATCTTCATTTTGGGCTCAGACGATTTCCGGTTTTATCCCAAAGCTTATGCACGTATTAAACAATTTAAGTTTTACATTGATTGCAGGGTTCGGTGGAATCTTTGCTCTAAAAGGGTGGATAACCATCGGAACGATTGTTGTTTTTGCGGAGTACGCCAGGCAGTTTACACGGCCTTTAAATGATCTTGCCAATCAATTTAATACATTATTATCTGCGGTTGCCGGTGCAGAGCGGGTATTTGATTTGCTCGATGAGCAGGCAGAGGAAGCCGATTTTGGAGAATATGTACAATCCGCAAATATAAAAGGAGACATTGTGTTTGATCGAGTATCTTTTTCATACGGGGAAGAGAGACAAACGATAAAAAATATTAGCTTTCATGTTTCTCCGGGAGAAACAGTTGCCCTTGTCGGTGCCACCGGCGCCGGAAAAACAACGATCATCAATTTACTGGCACGCTTTTATGAAGTAAATGAAGGGAGAATTTTGATAGATGGAAAGGATATTTCCAAATTAAGACGGAGTGAACTTCGTCAAGCAATGGGGTTTGTATTGCAGGATCCTTTTTTGTTTCACACGACAATTCGTGAAAATATCCGATACGGAAGATTGGATGCAACAGATGAGGAAGTGGAGGAAGCGGCAAAGCTAGCAAATGCTCATTCATTTATTAAAAACCTGCCTGATCAATATGATACAATCATTAACGAAGGTGGAACGAGCATCAGTCAAGGTCAAAAACAACTTCTTTCAATTGCGAGGGCGATTTTAAAAAATCCGTCCATTTTATTGCTGGATGAAGCGACAAGCAGCATTGACACTGTAACAGAATTAAAGATTCAAGAAGCGCTGGAGAGGCTGATGAAGGGGAGAACAAGCTTTGTGATCGCTCATCGGCTGAATACGATTAAAAAAGCAGATCAAATATTTGTTATCCAGGATGGCCGCATTGTGGAAAAAGGATCTCATGATGAATTGCTGGAAAAAGAAGGATTTTATTTTGATTTAGTCACAAACCAGCTAAACCGCAATTAAAAACGAAAGACATGTTGTCAGAAATAAAGGATCATATATAATGAATATAATCACTTTACTTTGTTAAAAGGGGAAACAGTATGAAATTAGTAGCTATTGATTTAGACGGGACATTGCTATCTTCCAATTTATCCATATCAGAAGAAAATCTTACAGCTATTCGGGAAGCACAAAATGAGGGAAATATCATCATGATTTGCTCCGGCAGGGCGCCTGAGAGTATTCGTGAACTGCTGGACGAATATGATTTGGCATGTCCATTTGCAGCAAGCAATGGAACAGTTGTCGTAATCGAAGGAGAAAAGCCGAAATACATTTCAATGAACAAACAAAACATGTTGGAAGTAGCCGAAATTTTGGAGAGTTATGGTGTGCCGTATAAACTTTATACAAATGATGGTATTTGGATGCCGGAAGACTGGAGCGCCAAAGTTCGCTCTGCTCTGCAGTCGAATCCGGAGCTGGCAAAATGTTTGCTTGAATCTGAGTACAAACAGTTTATTGAGCAGCCAAAAAGGACCGACAATAATCGATACTTTCGTCATATACAAGATGTTATAAACCGCGGTGATTTATCGGTCCAAAAGTTTTTTATTTTGCAATTTAATCAACATACTAGAAAAGAAATTATGGAACAATTAGAAAATATTGCTGGGATTGCGGTTACGACATCAGGTGACTACAACGTTGAAATAATGGATGAAAAGGGAAATAAAGGATACGGATTAAAAGCTGTTGCCAAGCACTACAATATCCCATTGGAACAAACGATTGCGATTGGTGATAATTTCAATGACGTTCCAATGCTGGAAGCTGCAGGGCTTTCCGTTGCAATGGGGAATGCCGAGCCTGAGGTGAAAGAAATGTGCGATATCGTGACGAGGACAAACGATGAACACGGTGTCGCCCATGCTATTCGACAATTTGTGCTGTAAATGGTTTATGGATGCGAAGGGGTGTCTAATAAGTCGTTTTTACGGCTTATTGACGCCCCCTTTAATGTTTTAGAAACAACGTTTATGATTTTTTGTTTTCGATAGGGATTTGACTTTCTGGATAGCTCCTTTCATTTTATTTACTATTGAAAACTGCGACGGTGCGGCTTCTTTGAGGCGGGCAATAAAAAAGTGTGATGAATTAATTTTATTGTTTCGCTAGTTCTTTCTGCCATACTTTTTTTAACATAGCTGTTTCGTCACACGATGGAAGTTTCGGACAATTGATGCAATCCTTCCACATTTTTTGCGGGAGAGATTGCTTGTCAACGATATCGAATCCTAATTTGGTAAAAAACTCGATTTGATACGTTAAGGCAATCAAATTTTCAATTTCCAACCTGTTTGTTTCATAAATGATTTGTTTTACGAGCTCTTTTCCGATGCCTTTTCCGGTATGGTCAGGGTCAACGGCCAGCGAGCGGATTTCAGCCAAATCTTTGTCTAAAATATGCAAGCTGGCAACGCCAGCCACTGCTCCGCCTTCATCTGCAACATAAAAATTTTGTAAATTCTCATAAATAGATGCATACGTTCTGCTGAGCAGCTTTCCTTCCAATGCATAATGTTTAATTAATTGATAGATGGCATCTGTATCGCTCATAGTCGCTCTTCGAATGTGCATGTATACTCCCTCATTTAATCGAATGAATAATTATAAGTAAAACAAAATATTTATTCATATATATTATCGGTATGAACATTATTTTGTCAATAAAAAACCAAACAATTTATAATTATGCAAGTTCATCAAATATTTAAACATTTTCTGTAAGTAAAATTTTGGAGGGAGAAAATATTTGATAAAAGGATTTTACTACATGGAAGCTAGCATTCAATGAAACTTATGGTAAAAAATAGATGTTTGCAAGAGAGGTTTAATCTTCTTCATCCATCAAATTGTGGACAAATTCAGACATTTTTTCTTAATTTATTGAAAATGAGTCTTATTCTTATTATAATTGATAACGAATCTCATTATTAATTTATTACGGAAAGAGTTAAAAAATGAAAAAACGATATTTGATCATTGCTCTCATTATCCTTTCAATTGCATCGATTTTTATCGGAGTAAACGATATTAAACCAACTGATATATTCAATTTGACAGATGAACAAATACAAATTTTGATCATCAGCAGAATTCCGCGCGTTATTAGCATTATTATTGCAGGAACGAGTATAAGCATTGCCGGTCTTATTATGCAGCAGCTGAGCAGAAACAAGTTCGTTTCCCCAACTACGGCAGGAACAATGGATTCCGCCAGATTGGGGATTTTAGTTGCGATCATGGTTTTTGCAGACGCTAGTCCGATTCAAAAAATGATTGTCGCTTTTGCTTTTGCACTTTTAGGAACATTTATCTTTATGAAAATATTAGAAAAAATTAAATATAAAGATACTATTTTTGTTCCTCTAGTCGGGCTGATGTTCGGCAATATCATTGGATCTATCACTACTTTTTTTGCATACAAAAATAATTTGATTCAAAATGTTTCCTCATGGCTGGAAGGAGATTTTTCGTTAATTTTAAAAGGTCAATATGAATTATTGTACGTCAGCATTCCTTTTGTATTAATTGCATACTTGTATGCGAATCAATTCACTGTCGCTGGAATGGGAGAGGAATTTTCGAAAAATTTAGGCTTGAATTATAAACAAGTTGTCAATATCGGACTTGTTATCGTAGCTTTGATCACTTCATCTGTTGTATTGACGGTTGGAACCATTCCGTTTCTAGGTCTTGTCGTTCCGAATATTGTCGCCATATACAATGGAGACCATTTGAAAAAGAATTTGATTCATACCGCTTTGCTCGGTGCTGTTTTCGTTATGTTTTGCGATATTTTAGGGCGAATCATTATATATCCGTACGAAATCTCGATCAGCTTAACCGTCGGTGTCATCGGCAGTGCCATTTTTGTTTACTTACTTATGAGGAGAAAAGCATATGGGTTATAGAGCGAAAATAACATCTCTTCTAGTGGTCGCAGTCCTTTTAATTATCACCTTTTTGTTCATCGACCTCGGCAAAAATTGGGATTATGCATTGCCGCGCCGTTCGGTGAAGATGCTGGCGGTTATTATTACAAGTGTAGCAATCGGTTTTTCAACGTTAGTATTTCAAACGATTACAAACAACAGAATTTTAACTCCGAGCATTTTAGGTTTAGATTCTTTATATATGCTTTTGCAAACCATGCTTGTCTTTTTATTTGGTTCAACACATGTTGCGATGATCGATAAAAATATTAACTTTGCGCTTTCCTTGTTCTTTATGATGCTGTTTGCACTGATCTTTTACAAATTCCTTCTTCGAGGCGAGGGTCAAGACATTTATTTTCTTCTTCTAATTGGACTGATATTCGGAACATTATTTAACAGCTTGACTTCTTTTATGCAAGTGCTGATAGATCCTAACGAATTTCTAATTGTACAGGACAGAATGTTTGCCAGCATCAATAACGTGAATACGGATTTGCTGTACTTGTCGATTGCCGTTATGCTGCTGGTGGGTCTTTATTCACTGAAATATGCCAAATATTTAGATGTGCTGGCACTTGGAAGGGAGCATGCGATTAATCTCGGCATTGATTACGATCATGTTGTTAAAAGGCTTTTGATCATTGTGGCTGTTTTCGTTTCGATTTCGACAGCTTTAACCGGTCCGATGACGTTTTTGGGTCTTCTCGTGATTAACGTGGCAAGGGAATTTTTAAACACATATAAACATAGTGTTTTAACGATCGGGACCGTTCTTTTTTCCATCATTGCGTTGGTTGGCGGTCAGCTATTGGTCGAAAGAGTGTTTACATTTTCAACTACGTTAAGTGTTGTCATTAATTTTGTTGGAGGGGTTTATTTTATTTATCTTCTATTAAAGGAGAATCGATCATGGTAGAAGTAAAAAATGTTTCAAAACAGTACGGAAACAAATTTGTAGTAAAAGGTGTCTCGCTGAAAATTCCGAAACAAAAAATCACAGCCTTCATCGGCCCAAACGGAGCTGGAAAAAGCACACTGCTATCAATGATCAGCCGATTAATAAAAAAAGATGAAGGAGAAATATTGATTGACGGAAAAGAAATTGGCGCATGCAAAAGCAACGATTTGGCGAAAAAAATTTCGATCTTAAAGCAATCAAACCACATTAATCTTCGCTTAACAGTCAGGGAACTTGTCTCTTTCGGCAGATTTCCGTATTCAAGCGGAAGATTAACAAAAGAAGATCAAAGGCATGTGGATGAAGCGATCCGTTACATGGGGCTTGAAGAGATCGAACATAAATTTCTTGATCAGTTGAGCGGAGGCCAAAAGCAGCGGGCTTTTATCGCTATGGTGATCGCGCAGGATACCGAATATATTTTGCTTGATGAGCCATTGAACAATTTAGATATGAAGCACTCTGTGCAAATTATGAAAATGTTAAGAAAACTTGTCGATGAACTTGGAAAAACAATTGTCATTGTACTGCACGATATCAATTTTGCATCGGTGTATGCCGATTATGTAGTTGCAATGAAAGATGGAGAGCTCGTACACGTCGGGCCAACTGATCAAGTCATAGATCGTTCTGTCTTAAAAGACGTATATGATATGGATATAAACATTCAGCAAATAAACAATTGCAAAATATGTGTGTACTTTTCTTAAGAAGGGTAGTATGGATGGAGGCATTTTGATAAACATCTCAGCAGAAGGAAGAGCTGTCAGCTCTTCCTTACAAAGAATTCGAAATGATAATGATTTTCTTATTCAATTGCGAGATGTTTAAAGAATTGCCGACATCATTTAAAAAATATACAGGGGGTAATTTTTATGAAAAAGTTTTTAGTTTTTCTCATTGCTTCTTTGATGGTTTTTGTTGTTGCAGCTTGCGGCTCGAACGGAGCAACTAGCGGAGAAGGTGAAAAAAATGACACGAAACAGGAGTCAGAAGAACTGACGATTAAGCATCAGCTTGGCGAAACAAAAGTGAAGAAAAATCCAGAAAAAGTCGTCGTTTTTGATTTTGGTGCTCTTGACACATTGGATAAGCTTGGCGTTGAAGTGGTAGGTGTACCGAAGGATAACCTTCCATCCTATTTAAAAGACAAATACAGTGACGATAAATATGAAAATGTCGGCGGTTTAAAAGAACCGGATTTTGAAAAAATCAGTTCGATTGAGCCTGATTTGATCATTATTTCCGGAAGACAATCAGAGGTTTATGAAGAGTTTGAGAAAATTGCACCAACCATCTTTATGGGTGTTGATACAACGAAATATTTAGAGTCATTCCATGAAAATGTGAAAACACTTGGAGAAATTTTCGGTAAAGAAGAGGAAGCTGAAAAAGAACTGGCAGCAATCGATGAATCGATTAAAAAGCTAAAAGAAAAAGCAGAAGCGTCTGGAAAAAATGCATTAGTTATTTTAGCCAATGAAGGGAAAGTCAGCGCATATGGACCGAAATCTAGATTTGGACTCATCCATGATGAATTTGGAATTAAAGCTGTAGATGAAAACATTGAGGTTTCTACACACGGACAAAGCATTTCATTTGAATATATTGTTGAAAAAAATCCTGATTACTTATTTGTGGTAGACCGCGGTGCTGTTGTAGGCGGCCAATCATCTGCAAAACAAACAGTAGAAAATGAATTAGTGAAAAAGACAAATGCCTACAAAAACGGCAATATTGTGTACTTAGATCCTAACTACTGGTATTTATCCGGCGGCGGATTGATTTCGGTTGCTGAAATGGTGAAAGAAGTGGATAATGCGATCCAATAATTTTTCAAAAGGGAGCTGAAAACAGCTCTCTTTTTTCATATGCACCCGGGCATGGGTGTAATCTCTAGGGTGAAAGTCTCGAGCTGCGAAGGCAAAAGTAGCAGTTAGCTTAACGCAATAGTGTCCGTGGTGATGTGGAATCTGAAGGAAGCGGGCAGCAAACTTAGGGTGTCTCTCGAAACACGAACTTCATATGAGGCTAGTTGCCATTGGATGAAACAAAGTCCTTTCTGTCGAAGATGGTACAGAGTAAATGAAGCAGACAGGTGGAAGGAAAGACTGCACCCTTACCCAGGGAGGTATGACCGACATGTCGAATTGATTAGTATGAACGTCTTAACCTTTTCCATAAAAGAAACAGACGCAAGAAACACATCCATATGCTGAAAGTCATAGACAAGGTCAACATTTGATTATGAGACTCGCTAGTTAGACACCGTGAGAAGGCATTACAAAAAGCCAATACCTTGCTACATAGTATTGGCTTTTAATCATTGATGAAAAATGAAGTGAATAGACTCTCATCTCCTTTTAACTTAAATTCTTTTTCTTTTTTGAAGTTATCAAGATTATAAATTTGTATCTTTGTGCCGTCTGATGTAATAAATTGATCTTCATGAATATATGATACATAGTTTTCAATTTCTGTAGTAAATACATCAATTTTAGAAGAATTTAAATGAAGTTTCGCAATTTTCTTTTCCGTAGGTTCTCGTTGTATATCTCCTTGTGTGATAAAGATATGATCTTTGTGTACATGCATATCACTCAAGGATTTGAACGGAAGGGTAATCTTTTCAATTTTCTTGTTCATCAAGTTTATTTTTATTAATTCATTTGACTGATTGTCTTTTCCATCTGATGTTTTTACTAGGAAAAGATCGTTGTCAACGAGCTCCATATCTGATGAATACATCATATCGTCTATTTTTATTGTTTCAATTAAAGATAAATCTTTTTTATTGATTACATTGATAATACCGTAAATATCATCTGGATTGGAGTGTATAAAGGTTAATACATATAATTTGTCTGAATGTTCAATCATATGAATGGCTTGCCCCTTGAGCTTAGTGGATGCGACCTGTTTTCCTGTTGCTATATTTGTTTTGGCAAGATCAGAGGAAGTGAGATCTCCCCCAGACATGTAAGCAAACTCCTTATCAACAGTCCAAACTGTGGGAGCAATTTTTTCTTCGTTAGGAATTTCTTTAATCTGCAAATTACTTTTATTTAACTCTAATATAAATTCATTGGTGTTGTATTTAGATTGTGGATTAGCGTAATATATTTTATTATTCATATGAATAGGTCTTTCCATAAAAGCTCCAAGAGGCATTCCTCTGTATTTCGTTTTATGTTTTGAAAGAAACTTTCCTTTTTCATTGTACAGGTGTATAACTGCTTTCTCAAACATATTTGTATAAATCACTGCATATTTGTAATCTTCGATGTTTTTTGTTTCCGTTGAGAAGCATCCTTGTAAAAAGATCATGGAGAATAACAAACAGATAAAGATCATTTTGTATCTGTTTGTTATCGTTTTAAAAAGGTTCATTTGTTAAACTCCTTTAATATAAATGATATACGTGTGAGAAGAGTTAACTAAATCAATTGGAAATACGATTCCTCCGCCATGATTTAAGTTTAAACCTGTAGTATACTTATATGCTTCATACACTAATTGCGAACAATAAAATTTTTTTGTAGTGTTGATATTCGTAAATTCCCAATTATAAGGTTTTCCTTTGTGTGCATACGCTCTGTCTGCAGCTTTTGCATCTTGAGCGACAGTTGTTCCCTTTGTCGTTACCGCATAAACAGTTTTATATTTTTTATTCCAATCATTATCGTAAGTTTTTACTCCTTTTTCTGGGAAAGATTCAACTGTTTTTGTTTCTGAGTATATGATTCCTGCATGACCTACTAGAGAACCAAATTTTCCATCTTTAGTTACTAATATAACTCCTTTTCTTTTTGGATATGATGCTGCTGCTAACGCTTGAAAATTATTAGCTTTAAAATTATAAGATGATGAATTTTTATCAGGTTGAACTAGTTCTGGGTCAGATTCGATCTCTTTCTCCACTCTTTCAAAAGTTTCTAACTGTTGTTGGACTATGTCCTCAGAAGAAGTAGAATTTGCATGAGATACAGCTGGCAAAATTACCGATAACATGCATAAAGACAAGACTGTACTCAATACTTTTCCAATTTTCTTTTTAATTAATTCTCCTCCTCTGTTAATAAAGTATTAGGAAAAAATTCCCTTTCATTTTCATTATATATTAAACTCAACTTTTTTCAACTTAAATTTGGTAAATTAGTAAAATATTTCTTATAAATAGAATAATAGATGAACATAGAAAATGGAGATCCTTTTTGCAGATAAAGTTAGCCAAAAACAACACCGGTACTTATTAATGCAGAAAGCCAGGTGTGCTTTTTCTATAATCCCGTCTACCGCTAACATACAAAAACATTGAAATTCCATAACGGCTCTAACGCTACTTCCATAAAAAAGTTGCCCACAAATACTTGACTCAAACTTTTTCATTTGAAAATAAGGGATGAACGGAGTATTTATAGTATGATAGAGAAAAAGGGGGAAGAAAGGCATGGGAAATTTACATGGGAAGCGGATCGCTATCACAGGCTCTCGAAAGAGCGAGGAAATTTCCACGTTAATTCGTAAAAAAGGAGGGGAGCCTGTTATTCGAGCCATTCAAGAAACAATAAAATGCTCTCCTTCGGAATTGGAGGCTGATCTTCGAAGCATTGTTGAAAAAGGGACTGACTGGGCTGTGTTTACGACAGGAATAGGGACGAACGCTCTGTTGGAAGCGGCAGAAAAGATCGGCATTTTAGATTCATTTATAAACGTTTTAAAAGAAGCAAAAATAGCTGCCCGCGGCTATAAAACGAAAGCGGCTCTTAAACAAATCGGCATTCAGCCGGATGCTGCCGATGATGACGGAACGAATGACGGGCTGCTTCGGGCTATTGAAGGATTTTCTTTTAAAGACAAGCATGTTTTTTTACAATTGCATGGAGAACCGGTGCCAAAGCTTTCAGAATGGTTTGAAAAGCACGGAGCGATTTTGCATGAAATTTTGCCATACCGCTCCATTGTACCTAATCCTGAGACCGTTGAGCAGCTGCTGGATGAAATAATCGAGAATAAGCTGAATGCTGTTGCGTTTACAGCTGCCCCGCAAGTAAGAGTGCTTTTTAAATTGGCTGAAAAAAAAGGAGCAACATCCGACCTTATAGAGGCATTTCAACAAAATGTTTTGGCAGCAGCCGTCGGCAAAGTAACTGCTGGAGAATTGAAGGAATATGGGGTGCAGCGCATCGTGGCTCCAGAACTGGAGCGGATGGGGGCGATGATTGTCGCTTTGGATGAGTATTTTCAATGATGTTGTTGTCAAAAAATTTAATGGCTGATTGTGTGTATAAAAAACAGGTGGAGCGTGACAGCTTTGAGGATGAATCACGTCCACCTGGGTTTGAACCTTTTACCTAAAAATCAGTATGTATGAAAGCATCGATTTATTTCATGAAAAACAAATACTGTAAATTTTGTGCAATATAATTCGGGTAAATTTTGTTTTTTTCAATATCTTCTTTTCTAGAGGCTCCTGTTAATACAAGGCATGTGCGGCAATTATTTGTTTTTCCAAGCAAAATATCGGTTTCTAAACGATCGCCAATGATTAAGCACCTGTTGCTGTTTATGTTTAATTTTTCAAGAATTTTTTTGCCGCAAAAAGAGGAAGGCTTCCCGATCACCTGATCGATCGGCCGTCCTGATGCAGCTTCTATTGCTTTCGCTATTGCCAGTGTATCTGAAATATACCCTTCAGGAACTGGACAAAGCGAATCCGGATTGGCTGCAATTAATTTGGCTCCATTACGAACCGCGTTCATTGCCAAATTGAGTTTTTCGTAAGTGAAGCAGCGATCAAGCCCGACAAGTACGTGGGTCGCGTCCATAGGATTGTCGGTCATTTTTAGTGAAAATTTGTGGAATTCTTCCGAAATCGCTTTTTCGCCTACAATATAGACTAAAGCGTCCGGAGATTTCTCTAAAAAATATACAGCTGACAAATAAGAAGCTGTCATGATTTCGTCCAGTTTCGCTTGAATTCCTAAATGATGAAGCCGCTCTCTGCATTCTTCTCTTGTTTGTGTCGATGTATTTGTGATAAAAAGAATTTTTTTGTGATGGCGCCTTAATCGGTCGATCGTATCTTTTACACCGGGTAAAAGATTGCCGCCAAGATAAATAGTTCCATCTAAATCAAAACAATATGCATCAAAATCGTCAATGTGTAACAATACAATACTCCACCTTTATTCTGTTGAAAGTTCTTTTAGAAGAATTTCTTTGCCTTCGCGTAACTTTTCTAACGGTGTTCCGGGGGCATATTCTAGGATGAGCTGACAATCGATTGATTGTTCATGAATCGTTTTAAAGATTTCTTGCCATGGGACAGTTCCTTCACCGATTGGCAAGTGATCGTCTCCTGTTCCGTTATTATCATGAACATGGAGGGCAATCAGTCGATCCTTTGTCTGCTTCATTATTTGCGGAATATCCCAACCGTTTAAATTTGCGTGGCCAATATCAAGTAAATATCCTGCCGTGTCATGAATATTTTCTAAAAAGCTTATAAACTCATCTTGCGTAAAAATCGAACTGCCGTTGTATCCGACGTTTTCGATTGCCAGTTTGACGTTCAAAGGTTTAGCAAATTCACATAATTGATGGATATAATCTTCAGCTCGTTGCTTTGCTAAACGTTTGTCAAAAACCGGAGAAAAACAGAACCCAGGATGGATCACAACATGCGAAGCCTGAATCATGCCGGCAAATTCAATCGCTTTTTTGTATTCAAAAAATGAAGCTTCCCGAATCGCTTTATTTTCACTTGTTAAGTTAATATCCCATGCTGGCGGATGAATGGTGTAGCCGATGGGCAATTCTTTTAGTTTGGAAGACAATTTTTTGAATGATTTTTCCATGTCATCCCATTTTTCGCCATCCATTAATAGTTCAACTTTATCAGCTCCATATTCAATTAAGTCATGGACATTTTTTAAAGGATCTTTTGATACAAGCGGCAAATCAGAATAACAGATTTTTCTTTTCATAAACAACCACCTCATGAAAGATATGTTTCCACATTGATTTTGTGATTCATCGGACTGCTTTCATTCAGATCCAGCTCTTGCGGATAGCCTATTGATTGTGTGGATTCTTGATCAAAAATATGAATACGATCCATTTTTGGTTTTAAATAGACCATTTCCCCCGGATGCCAATTCTTTTTTTCACTCATCGCAATCACTTCATGACCTTCTAAATTTATATAAATACTGTAGCTGCTTCCTTGGTTTTCCACGTATTTCACTGTGCCTTTTAATGTGTTTTCTTGGGGAGTTTTATAAATTTCTAGATGTTCAGGACGAATTCCAAAAACAAACGTTTTAGCATTGCTTTCATTTATTTTTCGGATCCACATCGGATGTAATAAAAATGATTGTTTCCCGATCACAACTTTGCCATCATAATAATCCATATCGACAATATTCGTTGGAGGCGAGCCGATAAATTTTGCCGTAAAGATGTTTGCAGGGCGGTTATATACATTTTCCGGCGTATCTACCATTTGCAATTGCCCTTGATTCATTAACGCAATCCGATCCCCTATAGTCATTGCTTCAATTTGATCATGTGTAACATAAACGATTGTTTGCTTATACATTTCATGGATTTTCACTAGTTCCTTGCGCGCAGATACTCTTAGCTGCGCATCTAAATTTGATAATGGTTCATCAAGCAGAAAGAAATCAGATTTTTTTACAACGGCTCTTGCTAAAGCGACACGCTGCCTTTGCCCGCCGGATAAATCTTTCGGCAATCTGTTTTCATATCCTTTCAGCTGGAGCATTTCTAACACAGCATTTAATCTTTTTTGAATTTCGTCTTTATGAACCTTCTGAACTTTTAAACCGTACGTAATATTTTCAGCGACATTCATATGAGGATATAATGCATAATTTTGAAATACCATCGCTACATTTCTTTTTCCGCTTGGAATGTCATTCGCCTTTACGCCATTCAAATATAAGTCGCCTGAAGTAATTTCTTCTAGGCCGGCAATCATGCGCAAAGTTGTCGATTTGCCGCATCCGGACGGACCTAGAAGAACTAAACGTTCTCCAGGATGAATGGTAAGATTGAGCCCTTTTACAACATGTGTTTTTCCATAGGATTTCCAAACGTTTTCAAATCTTATTTCCTTCATTGTGCCATCCTCCGTTATTTAATTCCAGAAGAAGTAAATGTTCCTATAATATACTTCTGGAAAATTAAATATAAAGTTAAAGGTATTATCATTGTGATGACTGATACGGCCATGGCGACAGTAAAATTCGTGCCGCCTTCTGAGCTGATGTACATCTGTAAAGCAAGAGGCAATGTATAATTTTCCTTGCTTTTTAAAATGAGCACCGGCCATACGTATTCGTTCCAGGTAGTAATGAAAAACCAGATACCTGTTGATGTGACAGCCGGCCTAACTAATGGGAGAACGATATCTTTCATAATCCGGGCGTGTCCAATATGATCTAATTTGGCTGCTTCAATTAACGAGATGGGGATTGTTTTCATCGACTGCCTCATTAAAAAGATACCAAGCGCATTGGCAAGCTGCGGCAAAATAACACCCCAAACGCTGTTGACTAAACCGATACCCGATATGATCAAATAGTTTGGAATCATTGTTACGGTAAAAGGGATAAAAATTGTACTAATTAACATAAAATATAAAATGTTTTTCCCTTTAAACTGCAAAAATACGAAAGCATACGCTGCTAAAAATGATGTAATCAGTTTGAAAATTGTCGCAACAGAGGCAATAATGAACGTATTCATCGTAATTTTGAAAGCAGGTAAACTATTAAAGAATGTGATATAGTTTTCGAATGTCGGATTTAACGGAACTATGTTCAAAACATTGTTGTAGGCATCTTCCAACGTTTTAAACGATGAACCTAATGCAAAAACGATAGGATATAAAAGAATAATGATTGTAATGATAAAAATAATGTGCCAAGGTATCGCAACAGATCGTTTAATTTTCATAATAGATACCTCTTTCAACAAACTTAAATTCAAGAACTAATAATATGCAAAAGATTAACATCGTCATAATTGATAAAGCTGCAGAATGTCCTGTTCTGTAAAGTACGAAGGCTTCGTGATAGGCGTGATAGATCGCATTGGAGCTGGCGTAATTTGGACCGCCTTGTGTTATCACTTTTATAGGCGTGAATACATACTGCAGTCCTTGGACGATTGTAATAATAAACACATAAATGCCAGTAGCGCTGCTCATAGGCAAGACGATATGAAAGAATATTTTCCATAAAGGAACATTATCCAAACGGGCTGCTTCTATTATTTCGCGTGAAATACCGTTGATAGAAGCATAAAGGACGATAAAGTTATAGCCAAATACTTTCCAAGATGTAATCAAACTTAAAACCAATATGACCCAACCGTCTAATTTACTCCAAATCGGCATTTCAATGCCGAACCATCCTAAAATAATGGCAACAGGTCCGGAAACTGGATTTAAAATCCACGTAAACAATATCGAACCGACGACCAATGAGATGAATGCCGGCAGAAACAAGGCGCTTTTATAAAAACCATTAAATCGTTTTAAAATTAAATCTAAAACGAAAGCAAAAAGATACGGTATGATACAGTTTATAACTAATAAGAAAGCAATATATATAAATGTATTTCCCAATATTTTATATGTATTTCGATCAGATAAAACATCAATGTAGTTTTTCAATCCTACAAATTCTTTTGTCGGAGTAATCATGTTCCAGTCAAAAAAGCTTAAATAAATTGTGTATAAAAATGGCCAGAACATGAATATCGAAAATATAATTAACGTTGGAATCAATAAGCAATACGCTTTCCAACTCTCTTTATTTTTTAAAACCGTCCCATCACTCATATTTTTATTACCCTCCGTACTGATACCGAAAATAAAAGTTAAAAGGAGGGTGACTAAAGGAAGTTTTTTTGAAAAATTGTTATAAATGTTAGTCACCCTTTGTAGACATTTCCTTTTACTTTAACAATTCATTGATGGATTTTTCCGTTGATTTTAAACCTTCTTCTACTGATACTTTTCCTGTAAGAATTTCGTCGCGTACATCTATTAATAATTGCTCTGCCTGTAAACCGGCGTCTCCAGGGAATGATGCCCAAGGAACTATCTTGTCCATTTGTCCTATGGCAGGCTTCATCATTTCATTTTCTTCTAAAAATGATTTAAGTCCATTTTCTGCTTCTGCAACATCTTTACGTGGAGGCACATAACCTGTTCCTTCTGTCCATTTAGCCATTGATTCAACGCTATAAAGAAATTTCATGAATTCCCATGCTGCTTTTTGCTGATCTTCATCTTTTGCTGTAATAGCCAGCATTGCGCCACCTGCCGGCAGTCTTACTTCTTTTCCTTCCCATGCTGGCGATTTGATTGCCGCTACGTCAAATTTGGCATTCGCTTGGATATGCGAACGTTGGGCAATCGTTGTATAGACCATGGCGACATTGCCATCGATAAAGCTTTGTACACCTTGATCCCAAGGCAAATGCAAGGCTGTTTTATCTTTTAACACCATATCAGCCCATAGTTGATACGCTTCAATTCCTTCTTTTGAAGCAAATGTTGCTTTTCCGTCCGTAATCATTTTGGCTCCGTTGCTTTCTAATAAAGCTTGTGTAGCCCAGTTATCTGCCGGTTCCTGCAAATAAAACCCATATTTTCCTGTTTTCTCTTTTATTATTTTGGAAAATTCTCTTACCTCTTCCCACGTTTTTGGCCCATTTTCATCTAAACCAGCTTTTCGTAAAAGGTCTCGATTAATATAGAGGACTGGATTGCTTAACGAATATGGAATCCCGACTTGTTCACCATCCGAATTTTTCGCTAAATCCAAAACATTTTTTAAGAAATGATCTTTTAAAAATGTTTTATCTTCTGGAAAATATTTATCTATTATTTCTTGCGGCGGCACATAATGAAAATTATTTGAGAAGTAGTCTAAAAATGCCCATCCTACTTGTACAACTGCTGGTGAATTGCCCGCAGCTACTTCAGCCTGTAAATTTTGCATCAACCCTTTATACATGTCCGGGTTGTATTTGGCTACGACTTCTACAGTATCACTTTGTGCATTAAATTCCTTCACTAACTCTTCTACTGTTTTTCCGCCTTGAGTTTCAGCATTTACGTGCCAGTATTCGATAACAGTTTTTTTGTTGCCGTCCTCTGATTTAGAAGGAGAGTCATTGGCTGCCTGCTTGCTCGTGTTGTTACAAGCTGCTAACATAAATACTAATGTAAATGCGCAAATCAATTTTACAAATGATTTCATTATATTCCTCCTCACCAAATTGTTTGAGCGTAATTAATGAAAGGGATCTTCAAACTGTCGTGACATTTCGCCTATTTAGAAAATTCTTTACATGAATCAGTTAACAAATCGTGTTGCCTTTGACTGGCTATCACCGTCCGTGTTCGAGCAAGCGGCTTCTACAAGCTGTCTTCAATTACAGATAAAGCTATTTTTCATCGTTATGCCAATGACAGGTTGGCAGATCGTTTGCCATTAATATTTTGGTGTAAATGCTTTTCATCTCCCGACCTGACAAATCTATTAAATGATGTCGAATCACCTCCAATTGCTTGCATAACAAAAAAAGAGACTCCAAATATAATGTATATATCTATTTCATATACATTAAATTTGAGGTCTCTCTATTTGCACCAGTAATTATTCACTTGTTACTTTTAATATAGATGATAATTGTTAATCTAGTATAAATCATATGTAAATTCTCTTTTAAAATTTATTTATATCCATTTCCCACAATTTTGAGTTGGACGTCGTTACAGCGAGTGCGCCATTATTTATCGCTTCCTTCGCATGTTCAGGCAAAGTCAACAGCCCTCCTGTTATAACGGGAACTTGCGAAACCTTTGTGAATTTCTTTAAAAAATCCGGCGCACGGCACGGCATAATTTCTATTATATCTGAGCGGATTTGATCCGCATCCTTCACTAAATTATGATAAACTTCCGTGTCAATTAAAAAGATTCGCTGAATAACAAATAAACCGCTTGATTTTGCCTTTTTTATTATGCCGTTCCTCGTTGTAACGATCGCCGTTGGCTGGACATTCTTTTTTACAAAGTCAATTCCATCGCCATCCATTTCCAGACCGCCTATTTTTTCAACATGCAATATGACGGGGAGCCCTTCAGACTGGATGAAATCAACATATCTTTTTACCGTTAAAATGGTTCCTGTCATTAGTAAGACAGCACTTAAATGTTCTTTATTCTTGATCGCTTTCTCAATATATTTCGGTTCTTTAATAGCTGCTACCATTTTATGTTTTTTTAATCTTTCCAGCAAAATTGTTCCTGCATTGCTTTTTGCCACAGCTAAATTTCCTTTCTTTTAAAATTCCGAATCTGCTCTCAAGATTTAACAAAGTATTTTGTTATAAAAGCAATTCGATTGGCAAACGTTTGTTATATTTTGGATTGCGCGAAACATCTTGTTGGGCAGAATATGCTTGCTCTTTGGATGGGGGCAGAGGATCAAAAGCTTTTAAAAGAAATATAAAAAACAAATATTAAGCAAATATTGTGCCCAAGCTAATTCATTGTAAATTTTGCTTTACAAAAGATTTACATCTAGCATGATTTTGCATGAAAGATTATTTTTAATAGCCGAATTATTTTTGCCGTTTTCTAAAGTCGCTGGAGAGACTGGTTCCAAATAAGAAAGATGTGTATAAAAAAGAGGATGTATGCTCTTATCATGAACATACTATCCTCTGAAAAATTAATATAGGCAATTAGATGATTAGTTGGAAAAGCACTTTCAACTTGTAGGGCTGAGATATCCCTTGAAACAGGAAAGTTTGCCTTGCACAGCGATTATGCTCTTCCCCAAATACGATTAATCCAGTTTTCAATAAGTCCGACCGCTTTATCGAGAAGCAGCCCGGATACGCCGATAAATAGTATGGCTGCCATGACTAAATCTAGCCTCATGGAATTTCTGGCGTCGACAACTAAATAACCAAGTCCTGACTGCGTTCCAACCATCTCTCCTGCTACAAGAAAAATCCAAGCTGTACCTACAGCTATATGAAGCCCGTTCGCAATATAAGGGAATGTGGCAGGAAAAATGATTTTGCGCAATAGCTCGAATTTTTTAATCTCGAAATTTTGCGCCACTTTCAAATAAGTTTTATCAACGTTCTTTACAGCAGATACTGTCGATAGCAAAACAGGAAAGAAGGCAGCAATAAAAATAATTACGATTGCCGGCATATTGCCAATCCCAAACCAAAGTACAATAAACGGCGACCATGCGATTGGCGAAACAGGCCGCAATACTTGGATAATTGGGTCAATCACTCCCCATAATAGTGGAATTCTGCCAAAAATAAGTCCTAAAATGATCGCTAATACAACGGCAGAAAGATATCCAGCCAAAAATCGCATGATACTCACTTGAAAATGTTCGAACAGTGTACCATCTTTAATAAGCGAAAGTATTCCATCCCATACTTGAATGGGTGAAGGGAAAAGTGCTGAATCATATTTTCCAATGAAAATAATTAACTGCCACAAGGTAATCAAGATAGCAAAACCAATGATGACATTTATGAAATTCTTATATTTAATCATCCTATCACTTCTCTTTTTTCTCAAATTAATTGGTGAATTTATGCATCATCAACCATGCGGAACTGTCATTTTAGTATACTTCCATCATTAGGGCTTCTGTTGTTCAACATGCCTAGTGCCTGCTTAACCATAGAACATCTTTAAATTCGCGTCCATCTTTCGGTTTGCTCGAGAAATAGGAATTCCCCTTATGGAAGCTTTGCATTGTCTATTAGCGAATTATCTACAAATTCTTCATAAGATGGCGGATTTTTTTGTAAGCCCATCTCAATCAAGTTTTTCGTTAATTCTTTATAGTCTTTTTCATGAATGATTAAATCGTCATAGGCAATCCATTTAAAAGATAAATCCATTACTTCTTTGTCCGCTTTCATATATTTGGAGGACATTTCAATTGTTTGCTCATCCTTGTGCTCTGCTACCTCACCAGCTTTTAAGTAATAATTAACAAAATCCTGAGCAATCTCTTTTTCCTTTTCGATAAATTCACCGCGCAGTACTAGTGCACAGTCAATGGAATTCTGCCAAATTTCATTATCTTGAAATAGTACCTTGCCCTTTCCGATCGATACGGAAGCTGCACCAAAAGGTTCTGCAACGACATATCCAGCAATTCTGCCCTCAGATAAAGCTGCCGGCATTTCTGCTGGAGGCATCTCGACAGCCTTTACATCATCGTACTTTAATCCGTTTTGTTTTAACATTTGATAAAGCAAAATATTGTGAGTGGAGAATTTGTGTGGAATAGCAAAATTTTTCCCCTTTAAGTCTTTAACACTATTAATATCATTTGCTACGACAAGTACGTTTCCATCTCGATGTCCTAATGCGACAGCTTTTAAATCTATGCCTTGCTCTTTTGCCTTCATAGCCAAAGTAACTAGCATGGAAGCTCCGTCAATATTGCCTGTGTTTAAGGCGTCTACAAGCTCAGGCCACGAACCGAATTTCACGAGTTCCAGATTGAATTTTTCATATTTTTCTAATTCCTTCTCGATAAACAGAGGTACTGCATGAGTAATCGGTAAATACCCGATCTTGATTGTTCTTTTTCCATCTTTGCCACTTTCGGAAGTATTATCGCTTCCGCTTGCTCCACAAGCAGCCATTGTCAATAACAATACTGATATAACTAATAGAAACAGTCCAGATTGAATAATCCTTTTCATCTAATTTCCCCTTTTCCTATTTTTATTTTTTATATACAATGTGAGCTTGCTTTGAAAAATTAGATATAATACTCCGTTGTTACATTAGGATGGTTAAAGTGGAATTCTTCAAAAATGATTTTTCGATAATACTGAAAATCAGAATGGCTTCGGTCTCGAGGCTTCGAGAGAGCGATCTTGATCTCCCTGTGAATATGACCGGGATTTGGATGCATAATGAGAATCCGGTCTGATAAATAGATTGCTTCATCAATATCGTGGGTAACTAAAATAATGGTTGTATTTTCCTTTTGCTGGATGCGAAGCAGTTCATCCTGCAAATAATAACGATTAAACGTGTCCAATGCTGCAAACGGTTCATCCATTAAAATTAATTCTGGCTTCAGTGCAAGTGCTCTGGCAATTCCTGCTCTTTGCTGCATTCCTCCAGAAAGTTCATGAGGAAACAAATCTTCTTTTCCTTTTAGACCAACCAATGCCAAGTAATGTAACGCTCTTTCCTTTCGTTCTGCAGGATGAAGCTTGAGACCTTCCAGCCCCAATTCTACATTTTTAAGCACTGTTCGCCATGGGAGCAGTCCATAGTCTTGAAACAGCATTATGCATTTGCGATTCGGCTGATTCACCACATTCCCATCAAGCAAAACTTGACCGCTATCCGCCTTTTCAAAGCCGCCGATAATATTTAAAAAAGTGCTTTTCCCGCAGCCGCTTTCTCCTAATATGGAGATGATTTCACCTTGCTTTATTTCTAGTGAAATATTGTCTAGAACGTGTATTTCTTTATTTTTATTTGTGTAGCTCTTGCTCAAATTTTCAACTTTAATAATTGTAGACTGCTGAGAATCCATTCATTACACCGCCTCTTAGTCGTCGGATTTTCATTAATCTTCTGTTAATTCATTAACAAAATAATTCTTATAAGAATAGTGAGTTTTAATATTTGTAGATCATTTTATTATACTTTGTTAGTTTTTTCAACTATATATAGAAAATATTTTTTAGTGTCAATGATTTTAATTTTTGAGAATGAATCGTGTTATTTTGATTGTGAGCGGTTTGCACCGATGTATCTGGACGTTTTGTAGAAGAAGTGATGGGAGTTCAATAAGGATAAGCTTAGTTATTGCGTTTTTATAGATTTTTATTATGAAGGACGTTTGCGGATGGCATTTTTGAAGCCGGAGGCAGGAAAACATTTAAAGCTGTAAGCGGGATTTTTAAAGTGATGCTTTAAGAATAGGTAGGTGATTCAAGCATACTGGATTTTACGGAAGGTGTTGAAAAAGGAGAACAAGGGAATGATGATAACCTGGAATAGGGGATTTATAATATGGATTTCGTATTCGTTATAGACAAAGGGAAATGAATTCATGTAAAAATTGGTATCTAAGAGGCTAGACGCGTGGAAAAACTCCTCCTGAAAGGCAATTGCCGGAGCTTCCAGCACGCCTATCCTTAAACTAGTCTTAGAGGACCTGACAGCATTTTTATTTAATATTTTGAAGCTCACTTTCAATAGAAATAACTTCAACATTTTGGACAAGTTCGCCTGTTTTTTTGGAATAATAGGCAATGTCCACCTCATCACCTGTAGCCGGGTCAATCAGTTTTTTATAACATTTTTTTAAATGTTTGCTTCCCCAAATAATAAGTGCATTGAAAACATGCTCTAAATCTTTTCCGCTTTGTGTTAATACATAGCGGTATCGAGGTGGATGCTGTGAATAAAGCTCTGATTGAACGAGGCCTTCTTCTTCTAAATATCTGAGACGTTCCGAAAGCAAATTAGAAGAAATTCCCGGTAAAGCTTTTTTAATTTCATTAAAAAGTGCATTTCCGTTTAAAATTTCATGAATAATTAACAGTGTCCAACGATCTCCAATGATATTAAGTGATTGCGCGATGTTGCAAGGGATATCATATCTTATTTTCATAAACTAATCTCCTCCATTTGTTACAATCCATTTTAACATAAAATAATTTAAAAGTGATTAAGTTGATTTTTTGAACTAAGTATATTAAAATGACTTTATGATAATAAAAAAGTGGGGGATAAAAATATGGCGCTATACTTAATTGAATCATCCTTAAATGGTATTGTATCAGCAAAAGAGGAATTAGATCAAAAAGTTTCAGAGCTTCAAGGAAAATTAAACGAAAATCAGGCATCATTAATTGAACTTCAAGTATCAAAGGATTTCTCACGCGCATTCTTTATTGTTGAAGCAGAAAATCAAAAAGCTGCCACTGAAACGTTAAAAGATATTCAGATACCTATTCATCTAGTAAAACAAGTTCGTCTTGTTGGAAAAGAACTCGAAGATGTAAAGAAAAATAATGAAGTTGTCAATTATTTGGTTGAATGGAATTTACCAGAAGATTTGACAATGGAACAATATTTGGAGAGAAAGAAGAAAAACTCTGTACATTATCAAGAAGTTCCTGAAGTAACATTTTCGAGAACTTATGTTTGTGAAGATATGACAAAATGCCTTTGCTTCTACGATGCACCAGATGAAGAGGCTGTTAAGCGTGCCCGCAACGCAGTAAAAACACCAATTGACTCCATTACGGAAATATTGGCAGATAAATAATCAATTTTAATCACCTTTTTTTAAGAGGCGGGGTTGTCCGATAAATCCCTAAAATGAAGCAAGTGGAGAAAAACAATGCGTTTCTCTCCACTTGCTTTTATATTTTTTCGATTTTTATCTGAAAGTAGCTGGCGGATGCCGGCTACTTTCAGGAAGTTGTAATAAACCAAGCATTGGTTTATTGTCTTTTTTTTTGCAAAGCTCTTTTGAAATACATATACAGGTTCATCTTTATCAAAAAAATAGGAGAGGCGGCAAAATAAAGATTGATTTTTTGAACCTAATATAATAAAATAACTTTAAACCGACTAAACACGTAGGAATTATTTATTTAATAATAATTGGAATGCCTGATTTCGGACATTATGAACGCGGGTGATGATTGAAATGAATAGTTTGGACGAAAAAGTTGAAACGTTGGAGCAGTTAATTGAAAAAGAATTGAAACCATATGTAAAAAAAATTGATGCGGAAGGTTTTTATCAGGAGCAATATTTGCGGGAGCTAGGGAAAGCTGGATTTTTCTCTACGAATCATAAGTCGCAAAAGGAATATATTTTACAAGAAATGAAAGTAGTAGAAGAAACAGCAAAATGGTGTATGACGACTGCATTTTGCCTATGGTGCCATCTGGCCGCTTTAACTTATGTGCGAAATTCCAATAATCTTTCATTAAAAAATAAATTGCTCCCTTTGTTGGAGAGTGGAAAAATTTTAGGTGCAACAGGCTTATCGAATCCGATGAAATATTATGCAGGACTTGAAAAATTGCACTTAAAGGCAAAACCTAAAGAAGATGGTTATATACTTTCAGGTGTTTTGCCGAATGTATCCAATCTAGGTGACAATCATTGGTTCGGTGTGATTGCTGAGGTGGATGAACACAAACGAATCATGTGCTTCATTCCGAGCAATGCAGAAGGATTAATATTAAAGGAAAAAAATGATTTTCTAGGTTTAAATGGAAGCGCAACATATTCTTGTACTTTTCAAGATGTTTTTGTCCCGAATCAGTGGGTTTTATCTGACGATGCGGATCTTTTTGTGGAGAAAATCCGCCCGGTTTTCATTTTATATCAAATACCTCTTGGTTTAGGTGTTATACGATCTTCCATCGCCTCCATTGAAAAGGTTATTAATAAACAAAATGGCTGCAACAGCTTTTTGAAAATACAGCCGGGTCAATTGAAAACACAAGAGCGCAAAATTCAAGATGACATTCATGCATTGTTCAGCGATCAAAGACTCGACTGGAAAGAAATTGCAAAGATACGTTTGGAAGCTGCTTATTTAACCCTTGAAGCTGTACAGGCAAACATGCTTCATCACGGAAGTGCCGGATATCTCATGCATAGTGCACCTTCCCGCAGACTCCGCGAAGCGTATTTCTTTGCTAATTTAACACCAACAGTGAAACATTTAGAAAAAGTTCTTCACTCATAAAAAATCCCTCATGGTTCTCCATAAGGGATTTTTTGTATGTGCTGGGCATCTGTACATTCGCCAAGCTTTAAAGCAGCAGTATTTTGTTTAAGACAAGGGTGTCTAGGGCGCCAAGATCTGAAGGAAGTCAGCAGCCAATTTTCGACTTGCGGAAAAGATGATCGATGTTTTATTCTTTCTCCTTTTTTTTCTTTAACCTTCCTTCGCGTCGAGCAGCGTCCCGCAATAAAAATTCAATATGGGAATTGACGCTGCGGAATTCCTCTTGCGCCCAACGTTCAATAACGGCATACAATTCAGGATCGATTCTTAAAGGGAAATTTTTCTTTTTTGCCATGGTGCGACACAACCATTAATATAGACTTCCGGTATTTATGACCGGCTGGGTGCCGCGATCGGAGATGATCGCAACCATTAAATTATTCACCATGTTAACCTTTCTTTCTTCATCAAGCTCAATCGTTCCGTCGCTAGCCAGCTGCTCGACAGCCATTTGGGCCATACTGACGGCTCCTTCGACAATCTTTTTTCTCGCAGATAAAACGGCGGCTGCCTGCTGGCGCTGAAGCATGGCGCTGGCAATTTCAGTCGAGTAAGCTAAATGAGTCAGTCTAGCTTCTATTACTTCAACTCCAGCGACGTTCAACCGTTCTTGCAATTCATCTGCCAGCTCTTTTGAAACAACATCGGCGTTGCCTCTTAATGTAATATTGTGGTCATCAAACGTATCGTAAGGATATTTCGTTGCTACATGACGAATGGCAGCCTCGCTTTGGATTTCCACGAATTCTTCATAATCATCCACATCAAAAGTTGCTTTTGCGGAATCGATTACTTTAAAGACGATGACCGAAGCAATTTCAATCGGATTCCCTTCCACATCGTTTACTTTTAGCTTTTTGCTGTTAAAATTTCGAACGCGAAGGGACACCTTTTGTCTAATAGTTAATGGAACCGTTAAGGCAAGGCCACTTTTCCGAATGCTTCCTAAATAACGTCCGAAGAAAATGACAACGTTTGCTTGATTCGGCTGTACAATGGTAAGACCGCTTCCAAGCAGTACGGCAAGAACAACCAATACAATTGCAAGAACAATAAACTCCTGGATAAATGTAAAAGCTGCTCCGAGCAAAAGTGCAACGATTAATACAATTCCAATAAACCCGTCAATAAACCATGCCTTTTTTTCTTTCAACTTTCATTGCCCCTCTCATATTATTTTTATATTAAAATGATATCACTTTTTGAAATAAATGTAAATATATATTGTCAAAAAATTTTGGCGAAAAACGTTTTTGGAGCTATGAAAATTCAATGAAAACCAAAATAAAAAACCTCAACTAACAACCATGCTAAACGTCATTTCGTTAGCAAGGGTTAGTCGAGGATTTAGGTTTAAATATATTTAGTTCATTATTGTTTGCATAGGTTCGTTTCTTTAGCATTAAAACAGAAAAATAAGACATACAATGAGGATGACAATGAACAATAAGGTATAAATCCATGTCAACGAGCGAACATTGCGAAAGGAGCTTGTTTCATATTCCCTTGACCTTGTAAGTTCATCATGGGGACTGTTCCCGATCGCTTTATATGTTTCTATTTTTTTTCCTACTTCTTTTCCGATAAACGCAGTTAAAATGAGTGCAAGTACACAAATAATAATGCCTACGGTCAATAACATACTATACATAAAACCATCTCCCTGTCTCTTTACATTGTGGTAGAGAATTTTGATAATCACCTGAAAATAGGAATTTATTTATGCTGAATATTATAAAATGCATCAGCAAATCTTTTTATTCCTTCATTTATATTTTCTTCATTTTCTCTTGCGAAGGTAAAACGGACATATTTTGTACTTGATCCAAGCGTTGAGCCCGGAACATAAATAACCCCGCGCTTGATCGACTCTTCTAGCAGCTGGATCTCATTAAAGTCTTTCTTTATTTTGCACCATAAATGAATGCCTCCTTGCGGGATATAAAAATCAACATCGTCTTTTAAGTAGAATCGAAGGCTTTTGACAATTTGATCCCTTCTGTTTTCGAGCCGTTTGACTAAGCAGTTGATATGAGCATCGAAGTCGTCAGATTCCAGAAAATCATTGGCAATCCATTGAGTAAAGCTGGCATGACCGAAATCCACTTGCTGTTTGGCATCAGACAATCTTTCAATCACAGGCTTTGGTCCAATAATCCAACCAATTCGCAAACCAGAAGCAACAATTTTCGACAATGAGCTGATATATAAGACATTTCCATGCTCATCCATTGATTTTAGCGGGTAGGTCTCTTCCCCATTAAAGGACGTTAAACTGTAAGGATCGTCTTCAACAATCGGTATTCCATACTCAGACGATATTTCCAATATTTTTTCCCGCCGGTTTTTATGAAGGAAAGCACCTGATGGATTTTGGAAAGCAGGATTTAAAAAGATCATCCTGATTCGATGTTTTTTATGCAATTGAAGCAAATCATCCGGGTTTATACCGTCTTTGTCAACTGGTAAATAGAAAGGTCTTATTCCGGTTGATTTAAAGACCGGGAGACTGTAATAATACGAAGGTTCTTCTAATGCTATCGCATCACCCGGCTTTAATAAGCATTGGACGATTAAATATAAAGCTTGCTGCGCTCCTGATGTGATGAGAATGGAAGACGGATTTGTCTCAATTCTCCGATATTGTTTCACATGCTTTGTGATAGTTTTTCTTAATATCTCATTCCCTTGAGGATGATCATATCCCAGGCTTCCGATAAATGACCGTGTCGAAATGATTTCTCGCAAGGAGTCGATTGGAAAAAGATCTTCCGACAATTCACCGCTAGCTAAATTGATTAGTTTATGCTCTTCCATCTCTTTGCGTATTCTCTGGGTCACAGGCAAATTCGGCAAGAACGATCCTGCCTCAATATACCGATTCCAGCTTGGTACACGCTTCTTTGTCATGCCCCATATATCTTTGCTGATTGTTGTTCCGCTTCCTCTCTTTCTCTCGATAAGTCCGTTTGATTCTAATTCGTCATATGCAGCCACAACTGTGCTTCTGTTTATTTGCAGCTTATTGGCCAAAAACCGTTCAGAAGGCAGCGGTTTATCAGGGGGAAATGTGCCATCCGCAATTCCATTTTCAATATATTCAGCCAGCTGTTTATATATAGGCTTTTTTGCATTTCGATCCGGTTTCCAGTCCATATGCTTCACCCTTTTGATCTGCTTGGCACTTCCTGCAATATGGCAAGTTAATCAGGTTCTTTGTTATTTATTTATAGAATGTTCCTATTGAACATAATCGAAAATGTTGTTATATTCATCAAAATTTGAACCTGTTCAAACATTAATTATAACGCTAGATGAAAGAATAATGCCCATCCAATTCAGTAACATTTTACCCATCCACTTTTATTTTAACTTGGAGTTTTTAGCACATGATTTGAACGCTGCTGAAAAATCATTATCTTTTGTAACATGGACGCAATGTTTAAAGCTGTCCTGCCCGATTTTTTCTTTGACTTGAAGTTGAAAACCCTTAAAATAGATGTGCGATTTTCGGCAAATTTATTTCACTTTAAGGTTCGTCTTGGATAAATGGCTGTTGCAGTATTGAAATTGGATGATTGACAAAGTCTTTGATTGGATGGTCCAAAAATTTTTGAACATTTTTATTATGAATAATATACTCCAATTCAAACCGTTTCTCATATTTTACGCTTAATGCTTCTATAGAATTAAGTGTTGATAGTTAGTTCGACACTCAGCCACAGCTGTATTGTACAAAGGAGCATGCTAAGAAATTATCATTAAATTACTTCAGATGAGATATCACATGAAAAGCTCTCATGGAAAAACATAATCCAATTATTTTGAACTCAAATTCATGGGCCGGCCCTTCTATGCTTAAAAAGAGGATTATTCAAAGTGTTTTCCTTCCTGTGCAGATTTTTTTATGGAAGATGAATAGGGTGCAACTTCCGAAGGTTATGACTTTGAAGGTTCATGAGCTTCGGCATTTAAGATTGCTTTAGATTTTTTGATTTGGTGGAGGGGAAAAATATGTCGAACAGAGCACAAAAGGTTAAAGTTGCTGTTATACAAGCCTCATCTGTTATTATGGACCGGGACGCCACGACAAAAAAGGCGGTTAGCCTCATACATCAAGCTGCTGAAAAAGGAGCAAAGATTGTTGTATTTCCTGAAGCTTTTATTCCCGCTTATCCTAGAGGCTTATCTTTTGGTACAACGATTGGGAGCCGTTCGGCTGAAGGGAGGAAGGATTGGTATAGATACTGGAGCAATTCTGTAGCTGTTCCAGACGAAACGACGGAACAACTGGGCGAAGCGGCTCGAAAAGCAGGTGTCTACCTTGTGATAGGTGTAACAGAAAGGGATAATGAATTTAGCGGCGGGACTCTTTACTGTTCTGTTTTATTTTTCGATTCTGACGGACAGTTGTTAGGAAAACACCGCAAATTAAAACCGACTGCAGCAGAACGGATTGTTTGGGGGGAAGGGGATGGAAGCACATTACCAGTGTTTGACACCCCTTATGGAAGAATAGGGGCGCTAATCTGCTGGGAAAATTATATGCCGTTAGCAAGGGCTGCGATGTACGCACAAGGAATTCAAATTTATATTGCCCCAACGGCTGATGCAAGGGAAACTTGGCAGTCAACAATCCGCCACATTGCTTTGGAGGGGAGATGCTTTGTTTTGTCTGCCAATCAATATGTGACAAAAGATATGTATCCGAAAGATTTGGCTTGTTATGATGAACTTGCTTCTTCACCTGAAGTAATGAGCAGAGGTGGTAGCGCGATTGTTGGACCGTTGGGCGAATATGTGGCAGAGCCCGTATTTGGCAAGGAAGACATCATCATTGCAGAACTGGATATGAAACAAATCGCCTATAGCCAGTTTGATTTTGATCCTGTTGGGCATTATGCAAGACCTGATGTTTTTAAATTGCTAGTCAACAAAGAGAAGAAGACAACTATTGAGTGGAAAAATTAATCTCATGATGAGACTCGTTTCTACGATGATCTCATTATTTATTTGAGATTTTGCAGTTCAATAAACAATAAGGGAAATAAAGAAATCCCTTGCTCCTTTACATTAAGAAAGCGTTTATTTTATAATTAGTGTAAAACAAACGTTCGAGTGGATTCGCTATTTTAAGAAATATTTTCCGGGAAATATCGAGCCCTCTGGCGAATGGGAATGATTTTGTCGAACTTAGCTGAGAGCTTGTTTAAAAAAGGAGATGCTCTTAATTGATAAAAATTAAGAAAATTGTTTTGCATATATTACAGATGCGTTTGAAAGCCCCATTTTCTACTAGCTATGGAGACATTCACGATCGCGAATTGTTGATCGTAGAAGTAAAGGATGATGATGGTGCAGCCGGTTTTGGAGAAGGGGTTGCTTTTTCCATTCCATGGTATACAGAAGAAACCGTGAAAACAACTGTGCACATGATCGAAGATTTCCTCATTCCAATTTTATCAAAGACGTCGTTTCATCATCCTCGTGAGTTGGCTGAATCGTTTCGTTTTATTCGCAGAAATTATATGGCAAAAGCGGCTTTGGAAGGTGCCGTGTGGGATCTATATGCAAAACAGCAAAATATACCTCTTTCACAAGCTCTCGGGGGAATGAAAAAAGAAGTTGAAGCTGGGGTGAGCATCGGTATTCAGCCAACAATAAAAGATTTAATCAGTCTTATTGAACAGTATCAGGAGGAAGGATACAAGAGAGTAAAAATAAAGATTAAACCAGGTTGGGATATTGAAGTAGTTAAGGAAATACGGAAGCATTTTCCGAACTTGGATTTAATGGCTGATGCGAACAGTGCCTATACATTAAAAGATATAAATCATCTAAAACAATTGGATGAGTTTCAATTAATGATGATTGAGCAGCCTCTTGCGTACGATGATATTGTGGATCATAGCAAACTTCAAAAAGAATTGGAAACACCGATCTGTTTAGATGAAAGTATTTGTTCCTTCGAAGATGCTCGAAAGGCTGTTGAACTTCGAAGCTGCAAAATTATGAATATAAAAATCGGCCGTGTTGGCGGTTTGACAGAAGCAAAAAAAATCCATGATTTTTGCAAAGAGCAAAATGTTCCAGTTTGGTGCGGAGGGATGCTTGAATCAGGGATTGGACGGGCCCATAATATATCCTTAGCGACACTTGAACAATTCACACTGCCAGGAGATATATCCAGTTCATCTAAGTATTGGGAAGAAGATATTATTGAACCGGAAATGTCGGTTTATAATGGAAAAATTGCCTTGCCTGATAACCCGGGGATCGGTTTTCATGTAAGCCGTGAAAAATTAAAAAAATACACTGTTGAAACGAAAGTATTTACCCTATAAACAAAATTATCCTCTGCATGTTTTGCAGAGGATGATTTTGTTTATTTTACAACCAATCTTGGCGCCGCCATAATGAGAATAACAGTAACGACAGCGCATAATACAAACGCTCCTATCATCGTAATGCCGTTTACGATCAAAGAATAAACGACCGCTGACATTCCTTCTGGTGCATATTCTCCGAAGAAAAAGACACCGCTGATAAAATGCCAAAAATAACGTGCAAAAGCTCCGATGAAGACGCCAAAGATGATGAAAACAAGAGCAGAGCTTTTCTTTCCATCTTTCAGCTTATTTTGGATAGTTTTGCTGAAAAGACCGGCTAAACCGATAAAGGAAAAAGCTAGAAAATAGTCGATGAAGCCTTGAACAGGCGTCAGGATGTATGCATCACCTAATACAATTTGCAATAATCCCCATAAAAAGCCGGAAATGAAGCCAATCTTTGCACCGGATCGAAACGATAATATGAGTACAGGCACCATGGCAATGGATATAGAAATGGCTGATGATAATTGAATGGAAGGGAGAAGATCAAGTATAACTGCCAATGCTGCAAAGATTGCTGCTTCTATTAATAGTAATAAGCGATTTTTTTCCAAAAATAAAACCCCCTGTATATTATTTGCTATCAACAAATATCCATAAGGGGGAAAAAGGCTGTATCATGGATCAGTATACTTCCACATCCCTACGCTAGCATTAACTAACAGGTTCAAAGGGTCTGGACGAAATATCCGTCCACTCTCAGCATATAGCTCCCCTTGTGGATCTGTTGATATTCGAATCTTATGTCTATCATAATAGACTATAAGAAAATTGTCATTCTTTTTTCGCTATATTCAAATAAATTTAAACACGATAAAGCTGAAATGCAGCCTTTGGACAAAAAGTAATGAAAAAAGGGCGTTAACAATAAGAACTTTTTTCAGAATGGGGGTTTTGATTTGAATCTTAAACGTGAGCGTTATGAAGTAGTGGATGTGGTGCGGGGGGCTGCGATATTTGGCATTTTACTTGTGAATATGGCGCATTTCAGCTATCCAGATGTATATTTATACCAAATAGGCAGCGAAAATTTTTTTACTGAAACATGGAGAACATGGGATTTTCTAACGAAAAATATTTTGGAAATATTTGTACAAATGAAGTTTATTACAATGTTCTCATTATTGTTCGGATTTGGAATCATCATCATGGAGGAACGGGCTTTAGGAAACGGCAGGAACTTTGTTTCTATATATATACGCAGACTGGTGGTGCTTTTTGTATTTGGACTAATTCATTCATTTTTCATTTGGGATGGAGACATTTTAATGGATTATGCTGTGCTGGGGTTTCTTCTCCTTTTTTTCCGGAAGTGTTCCTGGAAAACCCTTTTGGTATGGACTGTATGTTTATTTAGTTTATATTTGCTCCTTATTGGTTTGATGACGGCTGTATCCAATGGTGAGGATGCTTTAGTCCAAAAAAGAGAGCAGGCTGCCTTACTGGAAGAGGAGGCAAGAAACGCAATCCATTCATATCAAAACGGAAGTTTTACTGATATTTTCCATCAGCGTATTCATGATCGGCTTTTTTACATGTCTATGTCTGGCATGTGGCCTTTTCAACCGCTTGTCTATATAATAAACATGCTCCCATATATCAGCATGTTTTTAGTTGGCATGATATTTGCGAAACAAAAGCTTTTTCAAGAACCGGAGAAGCATCGAAGGTTATTAACAGCCATCTGGTTTTTCGGGCTTATCATTGGGCTTCCGTTAAATATTTTTGCGGTCACCGCTGAAAATAGTTTTTACATGGTGTTCGGTGCACCATTTCTCATGTTGTTTTATGTGATCTCTCTCATATTTTTATATTTTCACCCAATCTGTCGGCAAATTGTTAAGAAGATTGCGCCTGTTGGACGCATGTCATTGACAAATTACATCATGCAATCTGTTATTTGTACATATCTTTTTTATCATTACGGATTGGGATTGTACGGTAAAGTATACCCCTTCGCCGGTTTTTGGCTTGCACTCGCAATTTTTGCCGTGCAGCTTATCATCAGCCATATTTGGTTTAAATATTTTCAATTAGGGCCGTTGGAGTGGGTATGGAGAACAGCGATGTATTTCAAGCGCCAGCCTATTCGCATGAAAAAGGAAGTTTCGAAGCATAATAACAGATCAAGATGAATTGTAAAAATGTAGTTTCAAATCTCAGATTTTGAGTTTATGATAGCTCTTTCTTTTTGAAAATAATTTATAGTATGATGGAACAAAGGAGTGTCTAGGCAACATGTTTCTACAAGCAATTTTTATTTTTTTGCTGCAATTATTGTATGTACCAGTATTGACGATCCGAACTATTTTGTTAGTGAAAAATCAAACAAAGGCTGCTGCTGGTATAGGTTTGCTAGAAGCAGCGATTTATATTGTCGCTTTAGGAATAGTTTTTCAAGATTTATCTAATATTTACAATATTAGTGCATATATTATCGGTTTTGGTGCAGGGCTGTTGTTGGGCGGTGAACTGGAGAAAAAGCTGGCTTTTGGATATGTAACATACAATGTGAATTTAATGGATAAAAATTCCGGATTAGTAAAAAAATTGAGGGAGGCTGGTTTTGGGGTTACGGTCTTTCAAGGAGAAGGAATGAATTCGATTAGGTATCGTTTGGAAGTTGTTGCCAAACGGTCTCGGGAGGAAGAATTTTTAAACCTTGTCAATGAAATAGAACCAAAAGCGTTTTTAAGCTCATATGAAATTCGTTCTTTTAAAGGCGGATATTTAACAAAAGCGATGAAAAAGCGGGTAAAGCGTTTAGAAAAAGAACGAACATAACGGTCGAAGGGAGGATGAAGCGTGGATATATTTGCACAAATTGCTGAGGATCGGATCAAAAAGGCATATGAAGAGGGAGAGTTTAAAGAACTTCCCGGGATGGGGAAGCCTCTCCCGCATGACGATTTGTCTGATATTCCGGAAGAACTCCGAATGGCTTATCGTCTTTTGAGAAACGCCGGTATGGTCGATCAAGAAAATGACTTGAAAAAGGAACTATTAACTATTCAAGATTTACTAAAATGCTGTGAAGATGAAGCAGAAAGGAAAAAATTACAACAAAAGCTGTCGGAAAAACAATTAGCATTGGAACGAATCGTGAAGAAAAGGAATATATTCAACACATCTGCATCTCAATTTTATAAAGATAAAGTTTATAAAAAGCTTATTTGACGTTTTCGAAAAAGAATGGTGCCTTTATTTTCGCCATTCTTTTAAATTTGCTGTTTTTTCAAGGCTTCTCTATGGAAGACATAATATAAAGCAAGATTGAAAAAGCCTAAGAAAATGACTATCACCGAAAGCGGAAGCTCCTTTGCAAAACCGACCAAAATTCCAGACAATAAACAGAAGAGAGCAACGAATAAATAAAAATATTTCATAAGTGTCACGACCATTTTTTTGACCCCCAAACAAAGAAAACGTTTTCTTTTATTATAAATCATTTGTCACAAAAACGAAACAAAAAATTCACATTTTGTTCAAAAAATAGACACCGTTTTGACAAAAAGTTATTATACAAAAAGCAGCTTATACTGAATTTATAAAGCTGCTTTAAAGTAAAAACGATTTCTTCTGAAATCTGGCATCTAAACAACAAGGAGGTCTATCTTTATTTTTCTCCTGTAAAAGAAAAAAGAGAATGATGAAAATGGAGCGCGTACACGATTCGCCTGCTTTAGAATCCAAGCTAAACCTCTGATGGATGGCAGATTGGGCGGTTCCTAATGTGACTCGAACATCGTTTTGAGAAGCGTATAGAACCACATATAACAAATCAACTGAAGCAAGCTGATGAGGACAGCAGCTGCGAGTTTTCACAACACTTCAACATCGCTAAGTTAAACACTTATTGCCGTCATTTGCACAAGCCCATTCGCAACGAGCAGCAGAAAGCTCAATTCACTTAAAGAGTGCTCTTTCGTAGGTTCCCCAATTCCTCTGCAATTGCTTGCATTTCGCTGGGGCTGAAAGTATTTTTTTTCATTACATGGTCATAAATTTCTTTTAGGTCTTCATACATATTTACATTAAAATGTGTTGGTTGAACTGCACTGATGTTGATCATATTCAATTTTTCTGTAATTTTTTTAATCATGTATTCCATATTTTCTGCTGATTTTTCACATAAATTCAATTGATTTCATCCTCTCGTTTTTTTATTTGTTTCATTGTATCATGTATTATGAAAGATTGAATATTATGATCAAAAAAATTGATCTTTCCAAACTATTCTTTGCAGCTTATGAAAAAACGATTGAAGCAATGGTTTCAGGAGGTTTCAGCAATGATAAAAGTACTTTTTGTTTGTTTAGGAAATATATGCCGTTCGCCAATGGCTGAGGCGGTTTTTCGTGATTTAGTTAAACGGGAAGGTCTGGAAGATAAAATTTTTGTCGATTCAGCGGGAACGGGAGGCTGGCATGTAGGAAGCCCGCCGCATAGAGGGACTCGAGAAATATTAGACCGTTACCAAATTTCTTATGAAGGTTTAAAAGCACGTCAAATTCATAAGAATGATTTATCAGATTTTGATTATATTATTGCCATGGATGGAGAAAACTTAGGAAATTTGCGCCGGATGGCAGGATATAACAATACGGGTGAAATCAGTCGTTTAATGGATTTCGTACCAGATGCTGATATTTTGGACGTCCCTGATCCGTATTATACTGGGAACTTTGAAGAGGTTTATGACATGGTTGTCAAAGGCTGCAAAGGGCTGCTCCAGAAGATCAAAGAAGAACACCATCTTTCGTAGAAGAGGTGAAAGTCAAATGAAATCGCAAAATAAATTGTTAAAAGGGCTGTTCATCGGAGCGATCGCAGGCGCAGCGCTTTCTTTATTGGATAAAAAAACAAGGGACGATGTAATCAGCAAAAGCAGATCAGCTTTTAGCAAAATCAAGCAGTGCGCAGAAAATCCGATGGAGATTGCTGATAAAACAAAGGAAAAAATGAACTCTGTCAAAAGAACAATCGAGCAAACAATCGAAGATATTGAATTTGTTTCTGAAAAAGTGAAAGAATTAAAAGAAACGACACCGAAAGTAATGGAAATAATGAAAGAAGCAAAAGAGAAATGGAAGGAGCGCCTTTGACAGAAACTAGTTTGAAATGAGGTGCCAAGATGGATGACCACATCAACCTTCTTCAAATCGCTAAAGAGCTTTTTAAACGGTTTAAAGAAGATGAAATATCAAGTTTAGCTGCGGAGTTAGCCTACTTCTTTCTTTTGTCTCTTTTTCCATTCCTTATTTTTTTAATGAATCTCCTTGCATATTTGCCCCTCTCTTCAGATGTTGTTCTTGATTTTGTCGCACAATATGCACCGGGAAATACAATGAAATTGATCGAAAACAATGTGAGGCATATTATTGAAACTCAAAATGTGACCCTTTTGTCGTTCGGAGTCATTGGAACAATTTGGTCTGCCTCAAATGGGATTAATGCGATTGTCAGAGCTTTTAATAAAGCATATCAAGTGGAAGAAAACCGTCATTTCCTTGTAGCTCGCTTGATGTCTATTTTGTTGACTTTTGCCATGATTTTAGTCATTTTAGTTGCACTGCTGCTTCCGGTGTTTGGCAGAGAGATAGGCTTGTTTATATTTCGGGCGTTCGGATTTACAGAAGTGTTTTTAACGATATGGAATACGATAAGATGGTTATTAAGTGCTGTTATTTTGTGCATCGTTTTTACAGGACTGTATTTTATTGCGCCAAATAAACGGATGAAAATTTCTGAAGCATATCCAGGCGCTTTATTTGCTACCGTTGGCTGGATTGTTGTTTCTCTTCTTTTTTCTTACTATGTCGGAAATTTTGGGAATTTCAGCGTGACATATGGAAGCCTCGGCGGGGTGATCATTCTTCTAATTTGGTTTTATCTTTCCGCGGTTATTATTATATTAGGCGGGGAGATCAATGCAATTTTATCAAAAAATTCCAATAATTAATAAAGGCCGCCATTTATTTCGAAGACTTTTTTTCATTTCACATGGTCATATTAAAAATGAGGCTGAAAAAATTGACGTAAACAGGAGGACATACGAGTGGCAAAGCAATCAAAAAAAGGCGGTCAACACAACAAGCAAAACTCAAAATCCAAGCCGAAGCATAAAACAAGCGGAAGTGCGAACGGCCAAAACGGCTACCATTAAAAGAGATATTATCAAGCGCATTCCTCGGGCTGTCGAATTTTTCGACAGCCCGGGTTTTTGTATTCAGCAAGAATTTAGCTATGTTTGCCATGAGTTCAGAGCTTTAATTTTATATTAAATAAAGTTCGGCAAGAGGTGAGTGTCTGCGCGTTTAAGCTTCTTTTTTTGCGGGAATGTTCGCATCGGACCTCCGGCGGCAGAAGGCTTCTTTTGCGTTTTCTACTCAGCCATTTCTAAATATCGATCATAAATAGAAGCATAAATGTGTTCAATGTCCGCATCCGTCATGTACATAAGCGTTTCCCGATCAATATTTCCTATTTTTTCAATAAAATCAATCATATTTTTTCTTTCCTGCCGTTTCATCATTTTTCCCTCTCCTTTATAATGTTATGATACAGTTTTTTTATTTTTAAACTATTATATAACAGATGGAGTAGATGTTCAACTTATTTTTTAATTTTTTTCCCGCAATTTGTATTAATTGCAAATAAAAAAATTAATCAATTACAATAAAATTGTAGATATTAATGGAGGAGATGATACAGCATGGAATTTCAAATGAAGGAAATTGGATATAAAACAACTTTTGAATACGGAGAACTGCATGTGGCAGGTGATGTTACATACGGATTCCGTCCATTTCAATTGATGGTTTCCGCCATTGCTGGCTGCAGCGGAAGTGTTTTCAGAAAAATTTTAGATAAAAAAAGAATCGTTTATGACGATATTACGATTCAAGCTGAAGTTGAACGGAACGAAGAAAAAGCGAACAGAATTGAAAAAATTCATCTTCATTTCATCATTTCAAGTTCCAGCGAGGATTTGGACCGTGAGCAAATTCAAAAATGCTTGGAGCTGGCGCACAAAAATTGTCCAATGGTTCAATCAGTAGAAGGCAGCATCAACGTTACGGAAACATTTGAACTAAAATAAAAGCTTTTCTGAGCAAAAAAATTGTTTTTAGAAAAAAATGTAATACAATAAATGTGTATAATTCCGATCTGATTTCTAGGAGGTAATGTGATGACACAAACGAAGCTTGCCCGCCAGGCCGAATATGAAATTGATTCTATTTATTTAAAACGCTGGTCTCCGCGTTCGTTTTTAACTAAAGAGGTCCCGGAGGATGTGTTACTAAGCCTTTTTGAAGCAGCACGCTGGGCGCCTTCTGCTTTCAATTTCCAGCCATGGCGTTTTATTATCGCTCGCACAGAGGAAGACCGCAAAAGATTTATGTCATTCATTGGCGAGTTTAATCAAATTTGGTGCAAAAACGTCCCGGTTTTTGCCTTGATTATTTCTAAAAAGACTAGCGAGCGGGGGGAAATCGGCTCCCACGCCTTTGATGCAGGTGCAGCTTGGGGCTATTTATCATTAGAAGCAACAAGAAAAGGCTTGATTACGCATCCGATGACAGGCATAGACTTTGAAAAAGCACGTCAAGTTTTAAACATCCCTGAAGAGTATGCAATCAATGCGCTCATTGCAATTGGCTATCAAGGGGAAAAAGAAGCTCTGCCGGAAAGCCTGCAGGAAAGAGAGGCACCAACCCCTCGTCGTCCTATAAAAGAATCCATTTTTGAAGGCCTTTTTGGCGAATCGCTGAATGAATAAAAGTTTCAACAAAAAAATAGAAGCAGATGATAGAGATCTGCTTCTATTTCATTTTTATGAAGAGGAATTGTGGCATTGCCGATTTACCACATTTAGTTCTGAAAAATTTCCTTTCAGTTATTACGCTAGAGTCGAAGGTGTAAAAGTTTGTCCGGCAAATTCAAAAACAAAAAGTTATACGGCCTCGCTAAAACGGCGTTTATGTTGGATTGTAAAGTAGGTGATCGTTGCGAGAACAAACACGATCATAAAAGTGAGCAAAATAAACGCATTTTGCCACATAAACGCATAATCGCCGCTCGAAATGACTGAACGGAAGCCGGCTACGGAATATGTCATTGGCAGCCAGTTGTGGAGCGGCTGCAACGCTGTTGGGATTAACTCTAACGGGAAGGTACCAGCGCTTGTAGTTAATTGTAAGATTAAGATAATGATTGCTAAAAATCTTCCCGGATCACTTAACGTTGTGACAAGCAGCTGAATTAACGTCATGAACGTTAAGCTTGTGATGATCGTAAATACGATAAATCTCGCAATACTTTGCACTTCAATGCCTACTCCTGCTAGTAAAATTGTATCGGCTATCAACGATTGCATGACGCCGATCATAACGAGAACACCAAACTTGCTAAAAAACCAACTCATTCCCGTTTTAGGTGTAGTTGCTGGTTCACGAAGAGGGTACACAATTGTTACGAGCAAGGCGCCGACAAACAATCCCAGCGATAAGAAGTACGGAGCAATCCCCGTTCCATAGTTAGGAACTTCGTTTAATTTTTCGTTTTTAATTTTAATAGGTTTTGCAAACATATCGTATATTTCTTTGTCCGCTTTGACGTTGCTGGCATCTTTGGCTCCATCGTGCAATTTTTCTGCCAATTCATTAGAACCTTTATCCAGCGTCGTCATTCCTTCCGTCAATTGACCAGACCCGTTAGAGAGCTGCTCGATTCCGTGTGAAAAGTTCCCTAACCCATTTGTGAGTTTTTCCATTCCGTTTGCTAATTCGCCGGAACCAGCAGCAAGCTGATTAGTGCCATCTTGCAGTTGATCAGAACCGGAAGCGAGATCATGCAAGCCGGCTGATAATTGTCCGCTTCCTTCCATCAGCTGGGTTATTCCGCTTTTCGCTTCATTCATTTTTTCACCGAATGTCGATAATCCTTGGGAGAGCTCCTTCTGTCCGCCAGCTAATGATTCGGCACCTGCGGTGAGCTGCTCCTGCCCTGCTACTAGTCGTTTGAGACCGTCGCTTAAAGCGACTGTTCCGCTATGCAATTGCGCTGATCCAGAAGAAAGCTGATCAGCTCCATCTTTCAATGCTGCAGCATTTTCGGAAAGCTGGCTGATACCGCTTGTTACTTGTTTGCTTCCATCCGCCAGCTGCCCTACACTTGCACGCAGTTCTTTGAGTGCCGTTTTTTGCTGCGGATCAGACGTTTGAGCGATCATAGCATCAAGCCGGGCTGTCAGTTGTTCCAGTCCGGCACTCACCTGTACCGCTCCCGTTTTCGTTTGTTCTGCTCCCTTAGCCCATTGTCCGAGTGATGACGACAGATTGCTGGCTCCGCTTCGTACTTTCTCGGCTCCGTTTGCGAGCTGAGGAGCTTTTTCATTTATTTGTTTCATTCCATGAAGTGATTGCTTTAATCCATCCGCCAGCTGCTGAGAACCATTTCTTGCCTTTTCTGCACCATCGAGCAATTTCTCTTGGCCTGCAATCAATTGTTCAAGACCGGAATTAAAACGGTTCATTCCGCTGTTCAGACGCTCGGCTCCGGAACTAGCGGATTGCAGCCCATTTTTAAATATCAATGATTTTTCAGCCATCGTTTTTAAATGTCCATATATTTCTTGAACTCCTTGTTCCGCAGAGAGCGCGCCGTTGTACAGCTCTTGTGAACCATCTTTGGCCGAATCAACCCCGTCCTTCAGCTTTATTGCTCCTTGTTTTGCTGAATCAATGCCGTCATGCAGTTTCTTTGCTCCTTCGCTTGCCGATTCGAGCCCTTCTGCCAGCTTCTTAATATTTTGGAACATTGTTTCGGCATATGTTTCCGTTAATGTATCACCAACTTCTTCTTTCAGTTTTTCAATAGTTTTATCCCCGATTTGTGCTGCGAAAAAGTTCATGCTCTCATTCGGCATATAAATGAGCTCCATTTTTTGAGGGTGTTCGTCCTTTATCGTAGTTGCATGCTTTGAAAAGTTTTCTGGAATTTTGATAACTAGATAATATTTCCGGTTTTTTAATCCGTTTTCCGCTTCTTTCTCGTCAACAAATTCCCAAGAAAGCTGCTTTTTCTTTTTTAGATTTTCCACTAGATCGTCGCCGATCTTTAACTTTTCCCCATTCAATGTTGCCCCTTTGTCTTGATTGACTACAGCGACCGGCAATCTCTCTAAGTGGCCATACGGATCTCCAAATCCCCATATAAACATTCCGCTATACATAATGGGAATAAATAAAATAGCGATAACAGGAATCAAAATTTTCCGATTCGCTACAATCATTTTTAGCTCATGTAAAAATAATGAGATTCCACGCAACGGTTATCTCCTTCCTTTTTTGTACTTTTGACCATTTTGCTCATTTAGTCATTTTATGATAAAAGAAGAAGGACTATCTATTTCGACAATCCTTTTAAAAAATACTGCTCAAATAATTCTGCGATTTTCTCCTTTGGCAGCGGCTCATGTTCCTTTTCCCAATCAAAGTTTAGGGCGATATACATTTTTAACATTAAAAAGGCGGTGATTTCGGAATCACAGTTGCGAATTTCTCCTTTTTTTATGGCGTTGTCAATTTTTTCGCGGATAAAGGCGATAATCGCCCGATCCAATCTTTTCATCACTTCTTGAACGGCCGGAGTCCCGATATCCCGAATTTCTTGGAGAAGCTTAATTGTTAGTGGATGTTGCTTTCGAAACTCTGCAATGCGATATAAAGCGCGATGGGCGTTTTCAAGAAATGGACGATCGGGGTCCATTGCATGCTCTGCCGTTTCTTTTATTTCTACAATAACTGAGGAAATAATTTCGTCTAACAAATCCTCTTTGCTTTTAAAAAACGTATAAATTGTTCCTTTGCCTACATTCGCGAGTTTCGCCACTTGTTCTATCGTCGTTGCCTTATACCCGAATAAGGAAAAAGATTTTGTCGCCGCATCAATAATATTTTGTTTTCGATCGATAGCCATGCTCCTCATCCTCTTGATTGACTAAATGGACATTTTGGTCATTTCGTTAAAATTATCATACTATATTTCCTGATTAAAATAAAGGGGTTTTTTTACAAAATGATCGACAGGCTTTACACATGCGGCTGTCCTCATTTTTAAAAAGGGAAGAAGGTCCAAGCACGATAACGTTGTGAAATGTTTGCAAAAACCACCACATTATAGTATACCGTCAATCATCCGAAGCTGTAATCGGCAAAAGGCTTCTGCTTCAGACATCATTTTTTTCTTGTTGTTGTATTTTTTAGATTTGAGTATTTTGCACATTGTGTCCTCTATATGATAGAGCAGAAGGAACAAAATAATCAATTACCAAATAAACTAAAATCCGTTTTCAACGAATTGGAAATCTTGAAACATCTTCGAAAGGCAAACCATCCAAAAAAATCTCTGATTCACCTGTTCTTATTTGTTTCAACTGGTGTTTTGCCTCATTTTCCAACAGAAGAACTGGTTCCGGCTTTTGGACTCTAAAAAAGCGGATCAGCTGCCAGTCAAGGATGCGGTCTACCGTTTCCTCAACCATGGCGCCGTTCTACTTTCCTTTAGTTCCTCGGTCATTGCCAAGGTTAGTAGCCTAACAGATAAATACCGGGTAAAAGTATTCATTATTGATGATTCGATGTTTGAACGGAATCGCAGTAAGAAAGTGGAACTGCTTGCACGTTGTATGGATCACTCGTCGCTCCGGAAGCGATTCTATAAAGGCTTTCGTATGCTTACTTTAGGCTGGTCTGACGGCTACTCCGTTATGCCGATTGACTTTTCTTTATTGAGCTCCAAAAAGGCTCAAATCAATGGGATTTCAGAAAAAATAGATAAGCGTACATCAGGGGATAAATGCTGTGTTGAGGCATTACAGACAGCACCAGAACAAATCCCTGCTATGCTTGAGCGTGCCTTGACCGCAGGGTTGGAGCCCGTTACGTCTTGATGGATACATGGTTTACTCAACAACCTCTCATTCAAGCAATCGTGGAACAGGGACTTGATGTGATCGGCATGGTGAAAGCGACCAATCAACGCTATCTCGTAGGGGGCAGAGCCGTCTCTTTAAAAGAACTCTATCGATTGTCTAATCCGGTTCAAGGAAAGAAAGGAATCCTTCGTTCCATTCACACGGTGATGGCAAATTGAATACCAGTTAAAGTGGTCTTCATTCAAAACCGAAACAAGAAAAACGAATGGGTGGCCATTCTTAGCACCGATTGTACCCTGACAGAACAAGAAATCGTGCGCATCTATGGAATACGCTGGGACATCGAAGTATTTTTCAAGACGACTAAGTCACTGTTGCGCCTTCAGGAAGAATTCCAAGGCCGTTCTTTCGACTTGCTTATCAGCCATACCAACATTGTGTTTACTCGTTACATCGTTCTCTCGTGGCAAAATCAATGTAACACGGATGATCGGACCATTGGCGGTCTCTTTTATGAACTATGCGATGAAATCAATGAACTGGATTGGGCTGTAGCTTTACAGCAGTTGATCGAGCTTCTTCAAGATACCCTAAAAAAGATAAATAAAATGACAAAAAAATCATTGAAAGTCAACTACAGCAATGGATTGCAGGCCTTCCTAGTTATATCAAGGCTTATTTGCCAATTTCTATCTGCGAAAGTTGAGTTAGTAATTAAAATAAAGGAGAAAATGGATATGACTATTACTAGCAATTATCTTCATTCCCCTGCACTTAAAACAGTACAGGGGAATGTTGTAAAGATTTTATACAGCGAAAATGTGTATCAATCTATTTTCCCAGTAGCCTATATATCAGCACAATACCAATTAATAACACGGGTATTTGAACCGATAACTTAATTAAGCTATTTGTGAATATATACTCACCTATTAAAACGACTAATCCTGCAAAAATTGCAGATATAATAGCTTTTTTCATAATTTTCAACCCTTTTTATTGAGGTAAGACAATAGGAGGATATTTATTACCATAAGTATATTTAACATAAATCGGGACACCTGTTATATACTCAGATATTATGGCTCCTACAACAGCTCCTGCAACTGCGCCAGCTATTCCAAATATACTACCTAGATATGCTGCACCACCAGAAATTCCACCTTTTACTATGGCTCGAACATCAGTCTTAGTCAACCACAGTTCGATTCCCCACCAATGAAATTTAATTGCTCTTTTTCCTTCAGAAGCTTTAGCGTAACTAATAGTTTTAGCTGAAACGTCTTTAGGCATTACAACAACACTATTTCCTACTACCGCTGTATTAGCTCCACTGATGGTCTCTAAATTATTATTAGCTTGAGATACTAAATTGTTAACAATCTCAAAATCTCTTTCAGAAAGAATCTCCTTTAACTTTTTCTCATCTTTCAATACAAATTTATTTTCTTCGACAACAACATATTGATCAGCTGTTTGAATAAGATTTTCTGATAACGATACATTATATCCTTGAGAATAGACGTTTAATGTATCTTGTTTTTCTGCCGCAAACGCTGAGTATGATGGTAATGTACTTCCTAACAAAGATAAACTTAAAGCCCCAAGTAAAATTTTTTTACGCATATTAAATTACCTCCTTAGTATATTAATTTCTATCACACTTATAGACGTTAATTTTATCAATATAGTTCCACATATTTCATTTTTTGGTATAAAAATACCATTAAATAAAGTATTCTAGAACTTTATTACTGGTAGACTAAATACCAACAAACTCGAAAATCCTTAAAAGAAAGAAACTAATTACAATGCCTTAATGGATAAGTGACCTTTATTTTTTCTCTTTCAGTAGCTTACTTAACGCTTGTTCCCAAAATGGAATACCATCTACAAAACCCGCTTCTTTGCAACGTCTCATCTCATTTGTAATCTTTTGAATGGCCTTTTCTAATTTTTCCATATTTACAGCAATCGTCCGGGACGCCGATCTATCATGCCCTGTCTGAATTCAAGGGATGGTAAAAAAAGGTATACATATCGGTCTGTCATGGCAAGGGATGATAGTCCCAAAGCGCTTACAGATGAAATTCAAAAAAATGGTTCGCTAACCTATGACTTACATCTGTTTTCAGCGAATCAAAAAAGTTCCCACAAAGTCTTGACTGACTCTTTGCAAAATGCTCGATTTGTCAAAATATATTGCTTATGTCAGAATAAAAATAATTTTTACGGACAAATTTTTTCCATAATTGTAAACGGCCTTTTTTAGAAGGAAGTGTTTATTTTAAACAACTTTTGTTAAAATAAGTAAGCAAAGTTTTCGGGAAAATTATTGCTAAATATGGGTGGTGAGCTTTATGTTCAATCGTATATTATCGATCTTGGTTGTTGTTGGATTGCCGTTGTCCGTTATTGGCAGTTTGATGCATTGGAATGCACTGCTTCTATTTGCAATTTATTGTTTAACGATTATCGGACTTGCCAGTTTTATGGGAAGAGCGACAGAAAGCTTGGCGATTGTGGCAGGTCCACGAATTGGCGGACTGTTGAATGCGACTTTTGGGAACGCTGTTGAGCTCATTATTTCAATCTTTGCGTTAAAAGCAGGTTTAATTTCAGTTGTTTTAGCATCTCTCACAGGTTCTGTAATCGGCAACTTGCTGCTTGTTGCAGGTTTATCGTTTTTTGTTGGTGGATTAAAGTACAAGCGGCAGAAGTTTAATGAATACGACGCAAGACATAATTCTGGATTGTTAATGTTTGCGGTCATTGTTGCCTTTGTCATTCCAGAAGTGTTTGCACAAACAATGAATGATACGGACACATTGACGTTAAGCATTGGCATTTCCATCATTATGATCGGGCTCTATTTAGCCGCGTTGTTTTTTAAATTGGTAACCCATCGGGGAGTTTATCAGAAAAAAGAGGAGCAGATCGAAGAACACGAAAGCCCGGAATGGTCTGGCAAGATCGCAACCATCATTTTGTTTTTGGCAACAATTGCGGTTGCATATGTTTCGGAAAATCTTGTACATACGTTTGAAACGGTCGCACATGAACTTGGCTGGAGTGAATTATTTATTGGGGTAATTGTCGTTGCCATTGTTGGAAATGCAGCGGAGCATGCGTCTGCGATTATTATGGCTTACAAAAATAAAATGGATGTAGCGGTTGAAATCGCCATCGGATCAACCTTGCAGATTGCCATGTTTGTTGCGCCTTTGCTTGTATTAATTTCGCTTCTGTTTTCAGAAAAAATGCCGCTCGTCTTTACACTTCCTGAGTTGATTGCCATGGCGACAGGAGTACTGCTCATGATTGTAATTTCCAATGACGGCGATACGAACTGGTTTGAAGGGGCTACTTTGCTTGCTGCTTATGTCATCATGGGGATAGGCTTCTATCTATTATAGGAAGATATTTTGCGGATAAAATACAAATAGCTTGAAAAAACTACAAGCAAAGGCTACTTGAAAGGAGATAACCACATGAAACAGCTAATGACGTTATTTATTTCAGTCATGCTTGCATCGGTTTTTTCAAGCTTAAGCTTCGCTGAAGCACCAACTATCCCCAAATCGGTGATGGATATTTCAAAAGAAAATACGTATCCAAATCCGAGTCAAAATCTTCCTTATTTACAGCCAAGTGAATTAACAAAAGAGTTAATCAAAACATCCAACGTCCCGATTGAAAATCCTGTTTTAATTAAAATGTTAAATGAGTCTTCCATTACACCTTCTCCAACCGCCATAGGATATAGAGCCGCCATTTACTTGGGACGGTGGGCATTGAATTATGAATCTGAGGAAACAACAGTCAATTGGGAGTATCAAAAAATCAATACAAACTTTTTTGACAATCGAGGCGGTAAGTCGCCCGTTCAAATTAGCTATAAACAGGAGGCGCAAAAACGGGTTAAAGGAGGATTAACCGCTAGAATTTCTGATCATAAAGATGTCAAAAAAATGATGCTGATGAAGGCGGCAAAGAAATCGAAAATGCCGCTAGCATTTGAAACAATTGTCGGCTTCGGGACGAAAAAAAATCAAGTATATAATATCCCGCCGAAAAAAATGGGGTATTTATACGCATACGTTCCCGCTGTCAACGAAAAAGGAAAAGTCACTTACGGAGAAGTGTATTTAATGTTAAAGGGAAGCAAGAAGCAAATTGTTGTCAAAAATGTTACGCAACAAGGCATTGGAGCATGGATTCCTGTGCAGGATCGGGCATCCTTCCACTTTCTTATTACCAATCAGCCTAGATAATAGAAAAGGGCGGGCGAAAGGCAAATATATTGCCGAAAGAAGCCCAAGCCCTTTTATTTATATGCGCGCTTTTCTTTTTGTAAAATCTAAGTCTCGGTAATAACTATTTTTCACTAAAAGATTCGGTCCAAGACACGCTACGTTTGGACAATGGCAATTCAGCTGTTGGGCAATCGGGGATTGCATCCATTTTTCATAGGCTGATAAAAGAGTATCTTTTTTGATGTTTCCAAGCGGCGGTACATCGCCGAAATCTGTCACAATAATGTCCCCTGTAAAAATATTGACATTGAGACGGGATCTGCCGTCAGGGTCATTTCGAACAGTCACGTTTTTGCTTTCTCTCAATCGCTTCAGCAATGCTAAATCTTCCTCATTGTCGCTGCAAGCGTAAAACGGGAGTGTTCCAAACAGCATCCACACTGATTCGTCGCGGATATCCAAAAGCTTATGAATTGCTTCGCGTATCTCATCCAAGCTGAGCGTTTCAAGATTGCTAGCGAAATCACTTGGATACATTGGATGCACCTCATGGCGTTGACATTTCATTTCGTCTACAATTTGTCTATGGATTTTTTCAAGATGAGGAACCGTCCGTTTATTCAGCATCGTCTCCGCTGAAACAATTACTCCCGCTTCAGCCAGAGCTCTAGAGTTTTCAATGATTCGTTCAAAATATTTTGCACGTTCTTTATATGGAGGCTTCTTTTTCATCATTGCAAATCCGGCTTCAACAAAATCATCGACTGTTCCCCAGTTATGGGAAATATGCAAAACATCTAAATACGGGATAATTTTTTCATAGCGTTTCAAGTCCAATGTTAAATTGGAATTGATTTGGGTTCGTATCCCGCGTTCATGTGCGTATTTTAAAATGGGAACGACATAATTTTCCACAGATTTTATCGAAAGCATCGGCTCCCCGCCGGTAATCGAAAGGGATCGCAATGTCGGCACTTCGTCTAGCCTTTTTAAAAGTAAATCGAGCGGCAGCCCTTCCGGATCTTTCGGAGATAAAGTGTATCCTACAGCGCAATGCTCACATCGCATATTGCAGATTGTGGTGGTGGTAAATTCTATATTTGATAATGTTAATTCACCGTATTCCTTCATATCTAAATAAGCTTCCCAAGGATCATAGGAAGGAGTAATCTTTTTGAGGGTTGTATAAGTTTCCATAAAAATCATTTCTCCTTTAATTAAACTGCACCATTAAATAATTGTAGCATGCCATCAGAAAAATGTAAGCGAATTTGAATCGAATATGATGTAAAAAAGTGTTGACAGGGTGGAAGGATAGTGGCATAATCCAAGTAAATGAATAAGAATTATAAAGTTAATAATAAAACTCTTATCAAGAGCAGGTGGAGGGATGAGCCCAATGAAGCCCGGCAACCGACTCATATGATGAGCACGGTGCTAATTCTCCCAACAGAGATGTTGAAAGATAAGAAGTTGTTTTGACAAAAAACCTCTTCTTATTGAAGAGGTTTTATTTATATAACAATATTTAATGAAGAGGATTGAAAAAATGGGTCACGTAACAGCAGTATACCAAATCATTGCGAAACGAGAAGATTTAGAAAAAAAAGCAGAAGGCATTGCTCTTGGATTAACGGTAGGTTCGTGGACTGACCTTCCTCTTTTAGTGCAAGAGCAGTTAAAAAAGCATAAAGGACAAGTGGTTGAAATAAAAGAAACAGGCGAGGATCCATCCTCCGGCAAAACGATTGCACAGCTTCACATTCGCTTTCCGGGAGAAAACTTTTCTAAAGACATTCCTGCCATCTTAACGACAACTTTTGGAAAATTATCACTAGATGGAGAAATAAAATTACTAGATTTGCAGTTTGACGATGAGATCTTTCGGTATTTTCCAGGTCCTCGATTTGGAATTCAGGGGTTACGAGAAAAACTTGGCGTTTACGACAGACCGTTAGTGATGAGCATCTTTAAAGGTGTAATTGGACGTGATATGGATTACCTTCTTGCCCAATTGCGGGAGCAGGCTCTCGGGGGCGTCGACTTAGTAAAGGATGACGAAATACTTTTTGAAAATTCGCTCACATCATTTGAAACAAGAATAAAGGAAGGCAAAAAAGTTCTTGATAACGTGTATCAAGAAAAAGGGCACCGAACTTTGTATGCGGTCAATTTGACGGGAAAAACATTTGAATTGAAAGATAAGGCAAGAAAAGCAAAAGAATTAGGTGCCGATATTTTGCTATTTAATGTTTTTACATATGGCCTCGATGTGCTGCAAGCATTAAGGGAAGATGATGAAATCGCCCTCCCAATTATGGCTCATCCGGCGTTTAGCGGATCGTTTACTTCATCCGAAAAATATGGGCTCTCTCATTCCTTATTGCTTGGAAAATTGATAAGAATTGCTGGAGCAGATTTTTCGTTGTTCCCTTCACCATATGGCAGCGTTGCATTGGAGCGTGACAAAGTTTTAAAAGTGAAAGAAGAATTGGTGAAGGAATCAGTTTTAAAACCAGTTTTTCCTGTTCCATCTGCTGGCATTCACCCGGGTCTTGTTCCCATTTTAATTCATGATTTTGGAAAAGATTGCGTCATTAATGCAGGAGGCGGTGTTCACGGTCACCCGCAAGGTGCTAAAGGCGGAGGAAAAGCTTTCCGTCAGGCAGTTGACGCTGTTTCCCGGGGTGTTCCCCTTAATGAAGCAGCTGAAGACATAGAATTACAAAAAGCAATTCGGCTCTGGGGATGGAAGGAGGCACCGTCCAATTGAAGCCAGTAATATTTTGTGATTTTGATGGAACGGTGACAAAAAAAGATAACATCGTTAGCATCATGAAGCGTTTCGCTCCAAAAGAGTGGGAGCAATTGAAGGATGGCGTCCTTTCCCAGTCGATTAGTATTCAGGAAGGAGTCGGCAAGATGTTTGCACTTCTTCCATCTTCTTTAAAGGGTGACATCATTCACTATATTTTAGAAACTGCAGAAATAAGGGAAGGATTTCGCGACTTTGTTCATTATGCGAAAAACATGAACATTCCTTTATACATTGTCAGCGGCGGAATCGATTTTTTTATTAAACCGCTGTTGCAGCCTTTTGATTCTATTACCGCACTGTTTTGCAATAAAGCGGATTTTAGCGGAGAAACGATCACCATTCATTGGCCTTATACGTGTGATGAAAAATGTCCCAACCAAAATTGTGGGTGCTGCAAACCGACAATTATTCGGCAAATTGCAAATGCTGACACTCATTCCATCATCATCGGGGATTCCGTCACAGATTTAGAAGCCGCGAAGATTGCAGATACAGTTATTGCACGTGATTATTTATCAAAAAAATGTCAAGAATTTTCTATTCCTTATCAATCTTTCGAAACATTTTACGACTGTATTGACATTTTAGAGAAGACAATAAACAAAACAAATTTCATAGAAGAAAAAGGTGGCGCAAAATGAGTGTCGTTTTAACTCGTGTTCATGAGCTTGCGGAGATTAAAGAGGAGCTTGCTGCGAGGGATTGGTTTATGGGGACAAGCGGCAATTTAGCCATAAAAGTTCAAGATTCCCCGCTTCAGTTTCTTGTGACCGCAAGCGGCAAAGATAAACGAAAAAAAACGAAGGAAGATTTTTTGCTTGTTGATGGAGAAGGAAATCCTGTAGGCGCAACACAGCTGAAGCCTTCGGCAGAAACGCTGTTGCATTGCGAAATATATAAAAGAAGCAAAGCCGGCTGCAGCCTGCATGTACATACGGTTGCAAATAATGTCATCTCTGAACTTTATGGTGACGCTGGGAAAATTGTATTTCAAGGACAAGAACTGATAAAAGCGTTTGACCGCTGGGAGGAAGATGCAGAATTACAGATTCCGATTATTTATAATTATGCCCATATTCCTACATTAGCAAGCACTTTGGGCGATTTCGTGGAGGAGGATAAAGGGGCAGTTCTTATTCGCAACCACGGAATTACTGTATGGGGAAAAGATGGCTTTGAAGCAAAGAAAATTTTAGAAGCTTGTGAATTTTTATTTCAGTATCAGCTTGCTCTTATTCAAGCAAAAGCCGGTCTCCTTGCGAGTACAGGAGCTTTAAATAATTAAACATTTTAAGGAGGTATTTTACATGACAACGATTAAAATTCAAGGAACAAACGAAGTTATCAGCAATCAAGAGGAAGTGATTTCATTTTTAAATCAACAAGGTGTTATTTACGAGCAATGGGATATTGCCAAATTACCAGAGCATTTAAAAGAGAAATATCTTTTAAATGATGAGGAAAAACAAACGATTTTACAATCTTTTGAAAATGAAATTAAAGATATTTCAGCAAGACGCGGCTACAAAGCTTGGGATGTCATTTCTTTAGCAGATCATACGCCAAACCTTGAAGAGCTGCTGAAAAATTTTCAGCGTGAACATCATCATACAGATGATGAAGTGCGCTTTATTGTTAGCGGCCATGGAATTTTTGTTATTCAAGGACAGGACGGAAAATTTTTTGAAGTGCATCTTAATCCGGGAGACCTTATTTCTGTTCCAGAGGGCAGACGCCACTATTTCACATTAGCTGATGACCGAAAAGTTGTTGCGATCCGCATCTTTGTGTCAGAAGAAGGCTGGGTGCCTGTTTACGAAAAAGAAGAAGTAAATTAAGTTTTTAAAGAATTTATGAAAAAGCGGCTTTAAACGTTCACAGCTGCAAGCTTAACATCATCTTTTTCATATAACTGTCTGCTCTTCGGATACACAATCATCCAGCTCAGTGAACAATGTTCCTGAATGCAAAAAAACTATGAAAATACCACAGCGGCTGCTGACCCGGTTTTAATAGGTTTACACATTTTAGCGAAGAAGTTTGCAGCTGAAGAGCACCACAAAAATAGGCTTGTCTCATGTTACAAGAGGATATAGTTTCACTTGAAAACCAAGTAAACACAGATAAATTATCAAGTATTATGGCGGGATGGGGAAAATCAAGAATAAATGATGCAGATTTATATTTTTGGGAAGGGGCTGTCTTAGAAAGTCAAAATCTACTGAAAACGAAACATCATAAGCATTGATATATCAACGTTTCTAAAACATTAAAGGGGCGTCTATAAGCCGGAAAATCGACTTGTTAGACAGCCCCCTCTATTTAATGGATGCGGCGGCTGCTTTGGATCTAGAAATCCGAATCCATTTGGAGCATTTGCCGAAATCGCTTTTACAAGCAGGTGACGAAGTGGTCTTGTAATAATGTCGTCCCCATATTGTGAATGGATATTATGAAAGACTCTTTTTTCGCTTTATGACAAATAAAGATAGAGGAGGGAATTTTTTTGAAGGATTTTACAACATATTTTACGATGACTGAGCAAGATGTCATCGAATATGTACAGAAAAAACTCGATATTTTTGAACAAAACGCAGAATTGGAATGCCGAGAGATTGGCGATGGCAACTTAAATTATGTATTTCGAGTCGTTGATCAAAATAGCGGTCAGTCTGTCATTATTAAACAAGCTGGTCCGGTTGCACGTATTTCAGACGCCTTTAAAGTTTCGCCAGATCGCAATCGGATTGAAAGCGAAGCATTGAAGCTGCAAGGGGAATTAGCGCCTGGATTTGTACCTAAGGTTTATTCGTATGATCCGATTATGAATTGTTGTGTGATGGATGATCTATCTGACCATGAAATTATGAGGACAGCTCTTTTAAAACATAAAAAATTTCCTTTGTTTGCCGACCATATTACAACGTTTCTTGTCAACACCTTATTGCTTACTTCAGATGCCGTTATCGATCATAAAGAGAAGAAAGCATTGGTGCAAAAATTTACAAACCCAGAATTATGTGAAATAACAGAAGATCTCGTGTATACAGAACCTTTTTACGATTGTGAGCAAAATGATGTATTTCCAGAAACGAGAGAATTCATCCGTGAAGAAATTTGGAATGATTCAAAGCTTGCATTGGAAACAGCTAAACTGAAGTTTGATTTTATGACAAAAGCACAGTCCCTCCTCCACGGCGACCTTCATACCGGTTCCATTTTTATAAAGGAAGATTCAACAAAAATAATCGATCCTGAGTTTGCTTTTTATGGACCTGCTGGGTTCGATATTGGGAATGTGATTGCAAACCTTTTTTTCGCCTATGTAAATGCAAGCTTTACAATTGAAGATCAAGAAACAAAGGAAGACTACTTGCAATATATTCAACAAACAATCTCAGACGTAATAGAGCTGTTTACAAATAAATTTTTACATGCTTGGGATGAGAATATAAAAGAAAGAACTGCAAGTGCACCTGGTTTTAAAGAATGGTATTTAAATTCCATCCTTGAGGATGCCTCAGCCGCTGCCGGACTTGAATTATGCAGAAGAATTATTGGGATCGCCCATGTAAAAGACATCACGTCAATTGAAAATAAAGAATCCCGAGCTTTGGCTGAAAAAATTTGTTTAACAGCTGGTAAAACCTTTATTCTTGAACGTGCAAACATTCGTACAGGCGACGACTTTGTGAATGTTTTATTACAAAGTGTCCGCAAATTTATTGAAGGGGAAAAGTTATATGACAGCAGTAAAAGCCATTCAATCCGTACAACTGGATGATGAAAACAATACGGTGATCATACTTGACCAAACGCTATTGCCGAATGAGAAAGTATTTCTGCATCTTTCTACTCCAGAAGAAATATGGGAAGCCATTTACCATTTGAAGGTTAGAGGAGCGCCTGCGATCGGAATTGCTGCTGCATTCGGTGTTTATTTAGGCACGAAGCAATCAAAAGCGTCGACTTATGAACAGCTTTTGGATGATTTTCAAAAAATCAAACAGTATTTGGCTTCATCGCGGCCGACTGCAGTGAATTTATTTTGGGCTTTAGATCGCATGGAGGATAGACTGAAAGTAGAAAAAGACAAAAGCATCGAGGAAATTAAAAACGCACTGAAGGAAGAAGCAGAACATATCCGTAATGAGGATGAGCAAGTCTGTTATTCGATTGGGGAGCATGCCCTGTCATTATTAAAACCCGGCTGGGGTCTTCTGACCCATTGCAATGCAGGAACAATTGCGACGGCGAGATATGGGACTGCGTTAGCTCCCATCTACTTAGGCCAAGAAAGAGGCTACCATTTCAAAGTTTTTGCAGATGAAACAAGACCGCTTCTTCAAGGTGCACGTCTAACTGCATGGGAATTGCAGGAAGCTGGTGTGGATGTAACGTTAATTTGTGACAACATGGCATCCATTGTGATGAAGGAGGGAAAAGTACAAGCGGTTTTAGTCGGGTGTGATCGAGTTGCCGCAAACGGAGATACTGCCAATAAAATTGGAACTTCCGGAGTGGCAATCTTAGCAAAATATTATGGAATCCCGTTTTATGTTTGTGCTCCGCTTTCAACAATCGATTTAGATTGTCCGACAGGGGAACATATACCGATCGAAGTGAGAAAAGCAGAGGAGATCACGACAAAATGGTATGAAAAACCGATGGCGCCGGAAAATGTGCAAACATATAATCCGGCATTCGACGTGACCGATCATGAACTCATTACGGCAATTATTACAGAAAAAGGGATTGCCTATCCACCCTTTACCAAAAGTTTAAAACACATGAAAAGCGTTTAATTGCCTTTTCATACAAAAACCCCTTAAAAGGGAATGCTTTCACATTCTTTTAAGGGGTGTAAAATTTTATTCGAAATATAATTCCGGACGTCTTTCTTGAAAAATAGGAATGGTTTTTCTTACACGGTCGATTTCTTGAAGATCCAGTTGGGCGTAAAAAATTCCTTCATCTGTTTGATCATGAACAAGAAGCTCGCCCCAAGGGGCAATGACCATTGAGTGTCCATTAAATTCATTATTTTGATCCGCTCCGACCCGGTTTACTGCTACAACAAACATTTGATTTTCAACTGCCCGTGCTTGGAGAAGCAATTGCCAATGGTCAATTCGCTTTTTCGGCCATTCGGCAGGAATGAACATAATGTTTGCACCTTTTAATGCATGGGTGCGAATCCATTCCGGAAAACGCAAGTCATAACAAATAACACCACCGCAAGTGATGCCGTCCAGCTCAAATATATTTACTTTTTGGCCGGCACTCATAAATTTATGCTCATCCATCAATTTAAACAGATGGGCTTTGTCGTATTCAGCGGTGATATTTCCGAATCGGTCGACAACGTACATGGTATTAAAAAATTGTCCGTTTTTTTTCGTTGCAACTGAACCGCCGACAATATTGACATGATATGTTTTAGCAAGGGATGTCAGCAGCTCAATTGTTTTTTCTCCATTTTTGTCTGCAAGCTCATCAAGCTGATCAAGGGCGTATCCTGTATTCCACATTTCAGGCAAAACAATTGTATCCGCTTGATGGCTTGCTGCTTCTATTATATTTTTTTGAGCGATTTCATAGTTTTGGTCCGGTTCGCCTAAAATGATATTCATTTGTATACAAGCAACTTTCATGATTTTCAGCCCCTAGACATTTTTATATAAAGACTATAGAATTTTTATGATAATTTCAACTATTTTTATAAAAAAAGGTGGATTAGAGTGGAGATTTCAGAACGTTTAAAAAAGCTTCCAACACAATTTTTCTCTGCCCTTGTGAAAAAAGTGAATAACGCTGTAGCCGAAGGAAGAGATATTATTAATTTAGGACAAGGAAATCCTGACCAGCCGACTCCCCCGCATATCGTCAAAGCGCTGCAAACCGCAGCAGAAGACCCGAAAACACATAAATATTCACCATTTTCAGGTCTGATCGAGTTAAAACATGCGGCTAGTGAATATTATAAGAAACAATACGGAGTCGATATAGATCCGGAAAAAGAAGTGGCGATTTTATTCGGTACGAAAACTGGACTTGTTGAATTGCCGATGTGCCTATTAAATGAAGGAGATCTAATGCTATTGCCCGACCCGGGTTATCCAGACTATTTATCAGGCGTTGTTTTAGCCGGGGCTCAATTTAAAACGTTCCCGCTGTTGGCAGAAAATCGGTTTTTACCTGATTACAACGCCATTCCGTTGGAGGATAAAGAAGCGGCAAAATTGATGTATTTAAACTACCCGAACAATCCGACAGGAGCAACGGCCGATCTTAAGTTTTTTGAGGAAACGGTTACGTTTGCAAAGAAGCATCGAATTTCCGTTGTCCATGATTTTGCGTACGGTGCGATCGGCTTTGACGGCAAAAAACCGACCAGCCTTCTTGAAGCGGAAGGAGCCAAGGACATCGGCATTGAAATGTACACATTGTCGAAAACCTACAATATGGCCGGCTGGCGCGTTGGATTTGCTGTAGGGAACCAGAATATCATTGAAAGTATTAATCTTATTCAAGATCACTTATATTGCAGCCTTTTTCCAGCAATACAATTAGCAGCAGCTGCCGCATTAACAGGCGATCAGTCGTGTGTAGAGGAGCTTGTCTCCCTTTATGAAAACCGCCGAAATACGTTTATCAATGCTATTCAGCAAATTGGCTGGAACGCTCAAGCTCCGAAAGGGTCATTTTTTGCCTGGCTCCCTGTTCCGAAAGGTTTTACTAGCGAAGAGTTTGCCGATTATTTGCTTGAAAAAGCAGATGTCGCCGTTGCGCCAGGAAACGGCTTCGGGCAATATGGAGAAGGATACATACGCGTTGGTTTATTAGTTGATGAGAGCAGGCTTTTAGAAGCGGTTGATAGAATTCGCAAGCTGAACCTTTTTTAACTGCTGCAATGAATGTTGAAACACTCTCCTTATCCCCCTAAAAAATGATCAGCACGTGAATGCCTTTCCAATCAAAATTAAAAGAAGTATAATAAAAATTGTGTTAAGTGGGAGTTTTTTGACTGAATGTAAGGGGGATAAGCGGGATGGAAAAATTATATGAGAGTATGTATCAATTAATTGTGGAAACGTCTACAAAATTGCCGAAGGATGTCCGCCGCGCTATTTTGAAGGCGAAGCAGCGTGAAAATGCTGGTACAAGAGCTGCGATGTCGCTTGCCACGATAACCGAAAATATTAAAATGGCAGATGAAAATGTATCGCCGATCTGCCAAGATACCGGATTGCCGACATTTAAAATTAAAGTGCCAGTCGGTATCAATCAAATTCAAATAAAGGAAACAATAAAAAAAGCGATCGCTCAAGCGACGAAGGACGGGAAGCTTCGCCCGAACTCGGTCGATTCGCTCACTGGAGAAAATTCCGGCGATAACTTGGGCGAAGGGCTTCCAGTCGTAAAATTTGAACAATGGGAAAAAGATTATATCGATGTTCGCTTAATATTAAAAGGCGGCGGCTGCGAAAACAAAAATATTCAATACAGCCTGCCGTGCGAACTAGAAGGATTGGGAAGAGCCGGGAGAGATTTGGATGGAATCCGCAAATGTATTTTGCATGCGGTATATCAAGCACAAGGCCAAGGATGCAGCGCAGGATTCATTGGAGTTGGAATCGGTGGAGACCGTTCAGCGGGGTACGATTTAGCGAAAGAACAATTATTCCGCGAAGTCGATGACGTAAATCCGAACGAAGAATTGCGGCAATTGGAAGAATATATTATGGAAAATGCGAACAAGCTTGGCATCGGAACGATGGGATTTGGCGGGGAAACCACTTTATTAGGCTGCAAAGTCGGCGCAATGCACAGAATCCCTGCAAGCTTTTTTGTTTCTGTCGCATACAACTGCTGGGCATTCCGCCGTTTAGGTGTGCATATCGATCCAAATACGGGTGAAATCATAAAATGGCTTTATCAAGATGGAGAAGATGTTGATTTTCAAGAAAATGCTGCACAAGAAGAACATTTAGCATCAACGGACTCTGAAAGACGTGTCATCACGCTGCAAGCGCCAATTACAGAAGAACAAATCCGCGAGCTGAAAGTCGGCGACGTTGTTCGCATCAACGGAATCATTTACACAGGAAGGGATGCCATCCATAAATATTTAATGGATCATGATGCGCCGGTTGATTTAAACGGTCAAATTATTTACCACTGCGGACCTGTCATGTTAAAAGATGAAAACGGCAATTGGGAAGTGAAAGCGGCTGGGCCGACCACTTCCATTCGCGAAGAGCCTTATCAAGGGGATATTATGAAAAAATTTGGCATCCGTGCGGTAATGGGCAAAGGAGGCATGGGGCAAAAAACGCTGCAAGCTTTAAAAGAGCATGGCGGAGTATACTTGAATGCGATTGGCGGTGCTGCTCAATATTATGCGGATTGCATCGAAGCGGTTGAAGGTGTTGACTTGCTGGAGTTTGGAATTCCAGAAGCTATGTGGCATTTGCGCGTAAAAGACTTCACGGCCGTTGTCACAATGGATTCACACGGCAACAGCCTGCATGAAGACATTGAAAAATCGTCATTAGAAAAGCTTTCTCAATTTAAAGAGCCGGTATTTAGCTAAATATTAAACTCAATGCCATAGCCAGATGATTAGCTATGGTATTTTTTTGAAATCAAGATGGAGCATAATTCCTAAAAACGGATAAAGACTAATAGTAAAAATAATGGAAAGGAGATTCACAGCTTGAATTATTTCCGGATTTTATATTGCTCTGTCTTGTTATTTTTTTCTTTTTTTAGCTGCGCCTCTGCTGCTGTCAGCAATCACCCGATTCATTGGGGTTTTCAAAAAAACAATAATCATCAGCCTCCTGATGCCGGGAAAGAATGGAATGAACTTTTAAATAAATATGGAGCGTTTTATTTAGGAGATCCCAGCAAAAAAGAGATTTATTTAACGTTTGATAATGGCTATGAAAACGGCTATACATCGAAAATTTTGGACGTACTGAAAAAGCACGATGTACATGCGACGTTTTTTGTAACAGGCCATTATTTAAAAACAGCCCCTGATCTTGTAAAGAGAATGGTGAAGGAAGGGCATATTGTCGGCAATCATTCATGGAGCCACCCTGATATGACGACAATAAGTGCTGATAAAATAAAGAAGGAGCTTGATGCCGTCAGCGACAAAGTAAAGGAGCTTACAGGCCAAGAAGGAACAGTATATGTGAGACCGCCAAGGGGCATTTTTAGCGAACGCACACTTGCATTGTCCGAAAAATACGGTTATCGCAATATTTTTTGGTCGCTTGCATTTGTCGACTGGAAGGTGAATGAACAAAAAGGCTGGCGATATGCATACGACAACATTATCAATCAAATTCATCCGGGCGCGATCATTTTGCTGCACACCGTATCAAAAGACAACGCTGATGCGCTTGATGAAGCGATTAAAACTTTAAAACAGCAAGGCTATACTTTTAAAAGCTTAGACGATCTAGTGATGGAGAAAATGTTTGAAAGTCCATTTCTTTATTAATAGAAGCGGATTATGTGATATAATAGCTCCGAAAAAATACGATAAAGGTCGGTAAAAACATGTGGAAAGTGACGATAAAAGCGGCGCCGCCGTATGACTTCGACCGCGTGTTAGAGCGCCTTTCACTTGATCCGTTGAACAAGGTGGACGTGCACAAGCGAACCGTCCTTGTTCCTCTTTATAGTGAAAAAGAAGAACCTTTTGTTGCCGCTGTAAAAGCAATCGGATCGAAGGAAAACCCAATATTTGAAATATCAGGGGAACAGGATGAACAAAAAGAACGAGCCATCCATGAGCTGACACGCATATTTCAATGGAAGAATTCGCTTAAAACCATTCAAGATCATTTCCTGCAAACCAACCTTGCTCCGCTTTTTCAAGAGCATGAAGGGACGCCGCTCGTGCTAGATTTTCATCCGTATGCTTGTTTAATGAAATGCATTATTCATCAGCAATTAAATTTATCATTTGCCTATCAGTTGACGACCGCTTTTGTGCAAACTTTTGGTTTTCAAGTAGATAATGTATGGTTTTATCCCAAACCGGAAACAGTAGCCAAATTGAACTATGAGGATTTGCGGGCGCTGAAATTCAGCATGAGAAAAGCGGAATATGTTATTGATACCTCCAGACTGATTGCAGAAGGAGCACTGCCGCTTCAGGCCTTCCATGAATGGAGCGATGATGATATTATGAAAAAATTGGTTCAAGTGCGCGGCATCGGCCCGTGGACGGTGCAAAATTTTCTTTTATTTGGGCTGGGCAGGCCGAATCTGTTTCCTGCTGCTGATATCGGCTTGCAAAATGCGATCAAGCATTATTTTCAACTGGAAAAGAAACCGACAAAAGAAGAAATGGAAAACTACAGCCGCGAGTGGGCTCCTTATTTAAGCTATGCAGCTTTTTATTTATGGCGAAGCATCGAAAAGAGACGGGGAGAAGCGAAATGAAGATAAAAAATAGACCGGCATCTGTGACGATTCAAAAGGGACAGCAATTTCCGCTGACCATTAAGCGGCTTGGCATTAACGGAGAAGGTGTCGGGTATTTTAAGAAACAAGTCGTCTTTGTCCCGGGAGCTTTGCCCGGGGAAGAAGTGGTCGTTCAAGCAGAGAATATCCAACCAAATTATGCAGAAGCCGTTATTAAAAAAATACGGAAAAAATCCCCTCATCGTGTGAAACCGCCCTGCATCTATTATGACCGATGCGGAGGCTGCCAATTGCAGCATTTGCAATATGAACAGCAGCTTGCTGCCAAACGGGACATTGTCATTCAAGCGCTTGAGCGCCATACGAACCTAGAGGTTGACGCCCTCGACATCCGTCCGACAATCGGTATGGACGACCCTTGGCATTACCGCAATAAAAGTCAATTTCAGCTCGGAAATGAAAAACAGCAAGTGATAGCAGGCCTGTATGGTGCGAATTCACACAAGCTTGTTCCAATTCACTCTTGCATGGTCCAGCACCCGCTGACAGATAAAATTACCCAAACGGTAAAACAAGTACTGGAGGATTTTCACATTCCGATTTACCATGAGCGAAAACGGACGGGCATCGTTCGCACAATCGTCGTACGCGCCGGCGTTCAAACGAACCATGTGCAAGTCGTCCTCATTACAAAAGCGGAAGAATTGCCGCGAAAAGAACTGATTGCAGCGGAGATCATGAAGCGCGCGCCGGAAGTAAAATCAGTCATGCAAAATATAAATGGAAGCAAAACATCGCTGATTTTCGGCGACAAAACGGTTTTGTTAAAAGGTGAAGAAGTCATCCAAGAAACATTGGGCGACCTTTCCTTTGAACTTTCCGCCCGCGCTTTTTTCCAGCTTAACCCGGTGCAAACGGTCAAACTTTATGACGAAGTCAAAAAAGCAGCAGGTTTAACAGGAAGCGAAAAAATCGTAGATGCCTATTGCGGCGTCGGCACGATCGGCTTGTGGCTGGCAAAGGATGCAGCAGAAATCAGAGGAATGGATGTCATTGAAGAATCCATCCGCGACGCGAAAAAAAACGCCGAAAAACACGGGATCAAAAATGCAACATATGTCACAGGCAAAGCAGAAACATGGATGCCAAAATGGGCAAAAGAAGGCTGGCGCCCAGATGTTGTCGTCGTCGACCCTCCCCGCACCGGCTGCGACCGAGCGTTTCTCAAAACAATCAAAAAAGTGAAGCCAAAACGATTCGTTTACGTCTCATGCAATCCGTCCACCCTGGCAAAAGACATTCAATTTCTTTCCAGCTTGTACAAAGTCGAATACATCCAGCCCGTCGACATGTTCCCGCACACGGCGCATGTGGAGTGTGTTTCACGGCTAGTGTTAAAAAATGATTGAGCGTGTTTAAACTTTTACACACTAAATCGGCGTAAGCTTGTGGTAAATTTTAACATTTTGGTTGTTATCTACTTCTATCCGTTCAATAAAAGGGAGAAAGAAAGTGTCTGCTGAAAATCAAGTAATTGTATCAAACTCCCACCCTGCCATTATCTTAGAGAAGATTTTGAAGCTGTACAAGTGTATTTGATAATTGAATTTTGAGCCACTCCGATTACATACTTGTGAGTCACTTCGAAATTGGCAAATGGTAAATCTGGAGTGTCTTGACATGGAGCCTCCAGAGGCATGATTTCACTCGAAAGGCGACACATCAAAGTGTTTCGATAGGCAACAAGCCTATCATGCCTCTCACTCCATATCAAGATGGTGTTTTTCGATGGAAATGGAGTGGTTCACGTTTTCATGAGCGAAGTGGCTCAATTTTATGTGAGCAAAAACAACAAGCACAAATGAAAATTAGAAAGAGGACATAACTGCTCCTAAAAAGCATTTATTTACTAATATTGCTTTTTGTGCAGACTGTGGAACAGGCATGTGGTACAGACAAAATCGAAAGGGATATATATGTGGGGGATACGGTAGGCATGGAAGCAAAAAATGTAGTCACCATGCTATTAAAGAAAGTGGCCTTAAATCAATTATCCTTTCTGATCTAAAAAAATACGCAAGGGAAATCAGTAAAGAAGGTTTAATAAAGAAACTAGAACAACAAACGGTGAGAGCCGAGAAAACGACGAACAAAAAGCTAGCTAGCATTGAAAGGGAAATGAAACGGCTAGTTGAAAGAAAAAGTAAATTTCTCAACCTGTTAGCAAATGAAATCATTACTAAAGCTGATTATCAACGGGCTATTGAAGAAATCAATAGAGAATTGAAAAGACTGTCTGCTCAAAAGACTGAATTACAACACTCATTGGAAAGTAAAAATATCCATGAGGAAATTGCTAAGCTAAAAGCCGAGTTAGACAAATACCTTTTGTTCAATGATTTAACAGAGGAAATGCTACACCGATTTGTTAGAAGAATTGAAATAAAAGCAGATGGAACACCGAAAATCTTTTACACCCGAGTTCGACAGTCACTAGGCAAACAAAATGCCTCTCGCCCCTTGATACAAAAGGGATCGGAGGCATTTGGGCACACTTCGGGCGTGTATCTAGGTGCGAGGGTGGATGCCTAGAATCTTTGGAGGAGGTTCCAGCCCTAGAGCCGCAAGGAATAGCGCTTGTTTGGCCGTCAGTTCGGTTCGTTGATAAAGGTCGCCGTTTTTTGAAGAAAAATGTCCAAGCATGAGACGCTCGCATTCGTCTCTTACTTTCGGCCACGATTCATGAGTTCGGATCTCCACGATCCGAACCAGCAAGAGAGCCAGCCAACTGAGCAGCACATGCGCCCGGATACGGTCTTCCAAGCGATGATACATGGGGCGCAGCTCGAGTGTTGATTTCAACGTCCGAAAGGCCTGCTCGATATCCACCAGTTGCTTATACCCGAGCGCGACATCCTCGGCAGACAAGGTGTCATCGGAGGTTCGGATGAGATATTTGCCATCGTACGTTTCCGCTTCACGAACCGCTTGCTTGTCGATGCGAAGCGTTCCATCCTTCAATTGACGCAAGTATTTTCCGTAGGACGGATGGGAACGCAGCCGGCAGGTGGCCTTATGATGAGCTTCATTGGGGAGTTGGCGAAGCCCCTCCAACTCCTCTTTCAGCGATTCGAGCAGCTTTTCCCGTTCCTTGCGTTGGCGTTCGGCTTCGCTGGGATTGTACACGAGAACATAGCGCTGACGCGCTTCTCCGTCGCCCACGATGATTTCTTTGATATGCAAGTTCTCGCGAACTTGTTGGTAGCGCCCGCGACGGTTTAGGGCCTCTTCGACGGCGGTTTTGCCGGACCGCATTTTTTCGCCGACAATGTAGTGTCCCCCGGCCTGTTGCAAGATTCGCAAATTCTCTTCAGACGAAAATCCGCGGTCCATCACGCTGATCACACGCCCAAGCTTCCAGCCAATCAAGTCTTGTTTCACCTGTTTGATGACCGTCATATCCATCGTATTGCCAGGCCATACCCAAGCGCGAATCGGGATTCCTTCCCGGGTGACAGCCAGCCCAATGACGATTTGAACCAAGTCTGGGCGTTTGTCTTTCGAGAATCCTTGTTTTCGAAGCGATTCTCCTTCCGGTGTTTCAGAGGGATCCACTTCGAAGTACGACGAAGTCGTATCGAAGTAAATCAAGTCGACTTCCAAATTCAATAAATCGGCCACAGCATGGAACACTTGACGTTCCAATTCCGGCTGCACGGCCAACAGTTCATCCATCGCCCGGTACAACTGGTGGCTGGCGGCTTGAGAAAGGTGAGGGATATACACGTCTTTCTCCACCCACTCCTCCATCGCCAACTTGCTTGACGGATGAAGGGCACGATTCGCCACCATGGCAAAAATCAGCCGTTCCAACGGAATCTGATGATGTCGGGAGGCAAACAAGGAGTGGAGAATCTCTCCCAATCCCAGTTGTATCCAGAGCTGATCCAAAAGCCAAGTGCCACCAAGGCGTTTGCTTGATTGAAACTGAAAGTCATCCGACACTTCTCCTGTCAACGTCTCGATTTCCCAAGCCTGCTCAGGAGAAAGGAATCGCGAAATGCTTTTGGCCAGACGCTCCAAGACAGCGCGATCCACCTCGTCTTCGCGCCCAAACGAATAAATCACCTTCGCTTTCGCATATTTGGCCTTCGGATCCCATTCGTTGTGAGCAAGCTGGAGATACGCCACGGTCGTTCCATCTTTGTTTTTGCGTGTTACTCGCCGTATGTACATGCCTATATTATAACCGATATTCAGCTGTTTTAAAAGTTAAAATAAACAAGTCGTGTGCCTATGAAATTCAGTGTTTTTTTCTAGGATCCGCATCGCGAAATCTTTGATATAACAGCATTTTGGCCATTTTCATTTGCCTAAAATGGCCTCAAAACTGTCGAACTCGGGTTACAGATTTTCGGCTCTTTCTGCTTAATTTTTCCTCAAAACTATCTGCGACACACATTCAACATGGCTCGAGTTGATAGAATTGATGTCTGCCTAATTTGCCTGTTTGGGAAACATGTCCATGGACCTTTTATTACTATAGAATGTCATTACAATATAATTTACAAAACCAACCATCATCATGAGCAAGATAAACAAAATTATTATTTATTCGATTAAAAAATGGTGTTATTAAGGATTTCCCAAAATGAGGCAAATATAAAATTTCAGTCATTGTGATGTCTTTTTGAAACAAAAGAATGACGGTTGCTCCAAGCGTATCGTTTGAGCACTTATATGGAGCCACGGTTGTTGTTTAAACTCGCCATTAGATCACGTGTCGGATATTTAGGTCACCAAAATCGGTGTGTAACTTACGAGAATAAGAACCATTGCGCGAATTACCTGAGTTAAAGCCGATACGATCGTACTTTTCGAAGTCTAAAAAGAATGTTAGTTCTGTCGCAAGTAACGTATTCACTGCCGTTTCTAAATGCGTACGGAAAACCTCGGTGATATCTTGTTTTTTTGACTAGTGCATCGACAAGCTCTGTTGTAAACTGATTCATAGGGAGATCTCTTTTCTGTGAATTTTTTGCGATAACTCAATTCTATCAAGAAAAGGTCTTCCTTTTTTATCATTCTATTCATTTACACAAAATATTTCATACTCCCAAAAACTTTTTTAAATCATACTCCCTTTAAATATTGTAAGTTAATATTTGTTTTTTAGTTCTTTATAGGCTTTTAATTGTTGCTCCATCATTTCAACAGAATCGTGTTGAATGGCATTTGGATCCTTCTGAAGAAGTCCTTTAAAGTAGCGTTCATATTCTTTAAAGAAAGCTGTAAGAAAATCTTCAAACTCACCTTGAAAGGCGATTTCTGTTGTATTGTCGTATTCACTGTAGGCTTTAATAATAAGCAATTTACCAGTTTTGTTTAAAGTATATTCCATTGCATTTTCATAGGTTTCAAATCCATTAGAAAAAGATGTATGGTTTTCTTTTAATTCCAAAAGAATTTTCCCCATACCTAAAAGCAAGGCGTCATGGAAAGTGGAATTACAAAGTTCTTTTTTTTCCCCATTTTGCTGCACAAAAATAGATAAACGACAGGCTAAATAGTCATCTATATTAAAAGGTTGTCCAATCATTTCATCATATAATTCAACAAAAAAAGATATTTTCATTATAATAACTCCCTCTTTAAATGTTGAGATATCAACGGTTTAACCCGTTTATACCTTATTAAAAAAATATTTTTACTGATATATATTTTAGTATTTTACATTACTTTATTGATTTACAGTTTGAGGATACGCTTCTGCTTGGCAATATCGCTGCCAATTACTAACGTGTTTTCAAGAACTTGATTAATTTTATGGTTTGTACTAAAATTCATATGATAGAGTCCTCTGTATGATGATGGGTCAATGAGCGTTGACACTCATGCATCATACTAGAGGGCTTTTATTTTTTCAAGACCCCGAAAATCCTTCTAACAGGATTGCTCCTTATTATTTAACTTTTATCACACTTTTTCCGGACAACGGGTACGCAGTGACAATCATACCATCTTTATCAACAATGACTTTCATTTTATTTATACCATACTTATTTAGGTTATATTCATAAGATTTATAACCATTAGCTGCTTGACCTTTATAAGTACCTTTTTGTAAAGATTCCATAATAATATTTTTAATTTGAGATTCAGATAAGTTTTTGGGGAATAATGTATCGCCCTTTTTAGCACCTTTGCCCAAAATATGTCCATTCTTTATATGTTTCCATCCTTTGCTAGCATTACCTTCAAATAGAACGCCTCGACTATTGTGCTTTAGAATTTTTCCCATGTTACTGGCAACTTTAATAGATTTTTTCGCAAGACCTTTAATTGCTAAACGAACAACTTGAGAACCTATAATATATGCAACATAAGGAACCGCTGAGGCAGATACAACTGAAGAATCATAAATTGTGATTTCACCAGTTTCTTTATCAATAAACTCTATAATAAAATTTTCATCATCTATAACATTAATATTTAAATCATACTCTTTTTCAATTAAATCCCCATTTTCTTCATATGTAATGTTATACTGGGCAGTATTCTCTTCAGGTTGTATTTCTAAAGTAGTATCCACATCATAGTTATATGTTGAAACTTTACTTTCTATAATAATCCTATCATTCTGAACATTTAAGTTAGAAACTTCTAGTTCAGTATCCTCAGCAGTATTAAACTCTTCTTCAAGTTCTTGGACAATTTCTTCTGTTTCGTCTGCTGCATAGTTAAAAACTTCTTGAATGTTACTTTCTACAGATACAGGAACTTCATTTTCAGAGGTAGCAGCATATACATTACTTGCAGTTGGTCCAATACTTAAAAAACTTAAAGTAAAACATAATGAGATAATCAATAGTTTTTTCATTCTAATCCCCTTTTTTTAATGTTAATAATCCATTTCCGTATTCTGATTGTTTGCCCAAAGGTTTTGCGTAGTCTTTTAAATGCTTGAAATAAGAAGTTCGATCTATTTTTTGCTCGCTTAAGAGTTGTGCAATAATTCCCGTTGCATAAGCTGTTGCATATGATGTTCCATCAAGACTTTTATCTCTCATTTTATTAATTTTTACAGCTTGTACGTTTATACCAGGAGTAACATAGTCAACTTTATTTTTTGCAGCCGTTGGATCTCGTTTTAAGTTTTTGTCAATCGAGCTAATAGATAATACCTCATGATAGCGAGCTGGATAGTCCGCTTCAAATCCAAGGTTATTTCCAGCAGCTGCAACAAAAATAATGTTCTGTTCATAGCCTTTCTTGATTGCCTCGTGTAATGCTGGATCATCCTTTTGAATGCCAAAACTCATATTGATAATATCCACTTCATGCTTTATTGCCCAATCAATTGCAGCAACAATATCTGAAATTGAAGCATTTCCATTTTCATCTAAAACATTAGCATCATAAAAAACAACATTCTTAAATACACCTTCTACAGGATTCAATAAACTTTTTTTGGCGCCAATAATACTTGCAATAGCAGTACCATGACCGTAAGAATCATTTGAACCGTTTCCATTAAAAGTTTCCGCAACTGTCACATTAGCTTTTTCAGCTTGAATACCACTATCAATAAGAGCTATTTTTATAGGGCGTTTACTAGCTGTTCCTTCAATGTTTTGAAAGTCAATTACTTGTAATGCCCAATTTGTTTTATTGGATACGTAAAGTGTATAAGTACCGAATACCAATAAAATACTTGCATTCAGAAGAAATATTTTCTTTATAGATTTCTCCCCCCTATTAAAGGGCTGATATCGTATCTGCACAAAGTCTTATAATTTGAGAAAGGCTAATATTTGGGCGTTATAAATCCTCAGAATCGCAAATACCACCCAGTTGCTTAATTAGAAGATTTTTCTTTTTTTCGTTTAAACAGTAATTCTACAAATTATAATCATATAGAAATATAGCAAATGATTAAATTGTTGTAAATATTATAAATTTACTAAATTTTCGATCGAAGAAATATGCAGACAGTCCTTGATATAACGAGATAAAGAAGTAATCCAATTGGACAGAAAAAGTAGACACAGATTATTATAGTAATAATAGACTAAAAAATGAGGTGTCTACATGACAAAAAAAAAAGGCGGTACGAGGATGACTTTAAGCGTCAGACTGTTCGTTATATTTTGGAGGAAGCGAAATCCGTTGCACAAGTGGCTCGTGAGCTAATACTCTTCATGGCTGGTTGAAAAAATATAAGCAAGAACCTGAAATATCTGAAACCCAAACTTTTCGATCCGAAGACCACGAAGTTCGTGAACTGAAGAAACGTATTCGGATTCTGGAGGATCGAGGGAGTCAATATGCTTCGAATGACTATCAGCGACTTTTACAGGAACATGATTTTCAAGTGAGCATGTCGAGACGTGGGAACTGTTACGATAACGCTTGTATGGAGTCGTTTCATAGCCTCATCAAGAAAGAGTGTATTTATCTGAATCGATTCCGCACGCGAAAAGAAGCGAAACAAGCCATTTTTGAGTACATCGAATGCTTCTACAACCGCAAAAGAAGTCATTCAGCCTTTGGCTATGTATCGCCATGTGAATTTGAAGCTGCATATTACGATAACCAGAGAAAAGTAACTGCATAAATTCAGCTATTTCTCTCTGTTAACGTGTCCGTTTTCTTGACATAACACCAAATCTTCAAGTTCCGATAAACCATATAAAGCTTACCATTTTATAAATTCCAACTGGGGGAAGAAATGGGAAGATATTAATCCAGAGTGGAGAGGAATAATTGAACAGATTATATACGGTAAAAAGGAAAATAATACTTCATATATTGAAGTAGCGGCAACGAAAGATGAAAATTAATACTTCGCTTTATCTTATGGAAATCATTTTTATGATACATTTTATGGTATAATCATTTTCAAATTCAAAAAAGGGTTTGATAAAAAATGGATTTAAATTCGGCTGATCGGGAGCAGATACTGTCGTTTTTGAAAAAAATAATTGTTGAAACATTACATGATCAATCAGTAAAAGTCTATCTGTTTGGTTCGTGGGCTCGTAAAGAGGAAAAGAGGACATCCGATATTGACATCGCTCTTTCTGCAGATTCAGCTATTCCGATTTCTAAGTGGGTGGAACTTCGTGAACGAATAGAGGAATCGCCATTACCGTACAGAGTAGATCTTGTCGATTTATCTAAAGCCGATCAGGCTATGAAAGAAAAAGTGAAAAAGGAAGGAATTTTATGGAACGGTTAAAGGAACGTATTCAACTTGCTTTAAAAGCTCTTCGTGCTTTCCAAGAGGTTTTGCTCCTAGAGAATCCAACGGAAGTTGAACGGGATGCAGCTATTCAGCGATTTGTGTTTAGTTTTGAAGCTTGTTGGAAAGCAGTAAAACAATTTTTATATGATAAAGAAGGAATTGATGTCGGTTCACCTAAAGGAGTAATTCGTTCAAGCAGGGAAATTGGAATTTTATCTGATGAGGAAACGATCATTGCATTAAAAATGGTAGATGATCGGAATTTGACAGTTCATACATACAATGAAGAGCTAGCTGTTGAAATTTTTGGCAATCTCCATAAATACTATCAACTTCTCTATAACTGGATTATCCGTATAGAGAAGAGAGAATATTAAATATAGTTGGAAGAGTAAAATTCCGTTAACGATGTATCGTTATTTTTTAAGATTGGCATTTGCAGTTCGCCCACTCAATTTTCTACGCCTGGGAAGAATTATGAACATCGTTTTATATTGAACAGATTTTCCCTATCTTTTCTCAAACAATCGATTGTTTATCGTCAATACCGAATACATGCATTCGGTATTGACTTGTGTAAATGAAATTTGCTTCATCGGTATCGACGGTATTCGGGAGAAAAGCGGAAAAACGGCTTTACCGGCCGGGTCTGAAGGATCGGCTGACAATAAGGATCCGGTTTTTGCTTTATTTTGTTTTTTGATTAAGCCAATTCCCGATTTCAGCCGTCGGTTCCACATTCACTTTATCATTCCCCGGGGGCGCTTTAATAAAAAAATAACTGTGCCGGGTTGTGACCGTTGAGCATATTTAATGCCTGGGGGAGTTACATAGAAATCGCCTTTTTGAAAGGTGTACAGTTCTCCTGTTTCCACATCGAAATATTCCGTTTTTCCGCTGATAATGTATTGATATTCATAAGATTGCGTGTGGTAATGCGGCAATTCACCCTTAAAATCACCGTATGAAGTGATTCCGATTTCCAGTTTGTCGCCTTCTATATATGGAAGTGTTTGCGGGCGTGATAATTGGCCGACAAAATATTGCCTTGTCGTCTTTTCGGGCGATTTCTTAATTTGTTCGCTTATTTCCTTCACGAATTGACAAAGTTTTCCCCCCTCTTTTTTGATAGTTCTAATGTTTCTTTTGTTTTTGGCGCCTGTTTCTCAGTTTAAACTTCTTTCTTCGAATATCAGTAGCATTGCATTAAGTTAATTTTAATTTGTCAAGCCCAATTTTATGTTAAATTTCATCTTTTTGGATATAAAAAAACTCCTTATAATTAGGATTGGCAGTCCTATCCAAATCCTAAGAATAAGGAGAAACCATTATGGATAAGAATACCACAGAATCCACAATAAATGAACTATTTAAAGAGATCGATCCAATAACTTTTTCAAAACTAATTAATGTGATTGACGTTGACAAATACATTAAAAAATTAACGGCGTATAAGTTTTTACAACTTTGTATCATCGCTCAGTTAAACGAATTGGAAAGCTTAACAAAATTGGCCAAACATTTGAAAGACAAGGAAGAGTTGCAGACATATCTGGAATTTGATGCAATTAGTACTTCGCAACTTTCTCGCAAATTAGGCCAATTATCCCCTCAACTGTTTGAAAAAGTATTTAAATATCTGGTCTTAAAGATCCAAGGGCAAATGAAAAATGCCCCGATCATCCGAAACATTGGTCGTCTTCTGGTCATTGATTCTACCACGATGAGCATGAGTTTGAGCCAATATCCATGGGCAACTTTTCGTAAGACAAAGGCTGGTGTTCGACTCCATTTAAAGGTTGTTGTAACGAAGGATATCACTGTTCCGGATCAAGGGATTATCTTACCCGCGAAACATGCCGATCGCACACAGATGGACGAACTCATTGAAATCGATCCAAATGCGATTTACTTGTTTGATCGAGGGTATGTCGATTACAAACAGTTCGACCGCTTATGCCGAGAAGGGGTGCGATTCATTACCCGGCTTAAAAAGAACGCAGAGATTGAAGTTTTATCGGAACGGATTCCCAATCCAGAACGTTTGATTTATAGGGATCAGATTGTCATTTTAGGAAATGACCGTAATCATACCAAAATGACTCATCCTCTCCGATTGATCGAAACGGTCGACAGCGAAGGGAATCCCGTGATCATCATAACCAATTGCTTTGATCTTTCTGCGGAAGAGATTGCAGATTTATACCGATATCGCTGGAAGATAGAGACCTTCTTTAAATGGATGAAACAGCACCTTAAGATAAAAAGATTTTATGGAAAAAGTCAAAATGCCGTTTACAATCAAATTTGGATCGCCCTAATCACCTATTGCTTACAGGCCATGCTCCAATTAAAAGTGAATCACGATGGTCCTTTATTAGAGATCAAGCGAACTTTACAGAATCTGCTTTTTAAAGGTTTTGACTGTTTTGTTCGCTCCCTTTTTAAAAAGCCAATTCGAACGTCCAACGGTCGGAAAAAATACGATTGGGAAAAAGATTTTGAAACCATCGTGTACCAATTTGAAGAAGGGGAGGTGGAACACCTAGACGATTTAGTTTATGATCCAATGTTTCTGTAATATATTACCAAATTGTGGAAATGGACTGCCGATTAAGACGTCATTGTCCTTTTAAGCTTGCTTAGAAAGATTGTATGTCTGAATATTCAGTTACATGAAATAACTGGAATTTTTATTGAGCTTGACAAACATTAAATTTTTTTATGCAACGCTACTGTTCGAATATGAAAAAAGGGACGAATGCAAAAATCTCGTCCAGTAGGAGTTGCTCTGATACACTTATTATTATCTTCAAAAAGCAAACAAAGATCCCCTTATGCCACTCGTAACTGGTTTTTTTAATGGAATCTAGTAGCATTCCTCGTTGGGCTTCGTAATAAATAAACTCAATGAGATTGTGAATTTTTCTCGATCTCACACTCGCAAGACCGGTTGAAAAATCACTTGAATGTTCTGTCATGCAATAGATATACGTAAATTGTACGATGGCCCAAAATCGTTTAATGGCTCGCTCATGTCGGATTCGATATCGATCGAAACCTAATGTTTCTTTCGTTTGCCGAAAGTAGCTTTCGATCGACCAGCGTTTCGCATAGTATTCAAGAATAGCCTAATCGCTCAGTTTTTGTGTCTGTACTTAAAAAACAACGCAAATGCTCGCTCGTCATCGGTTGATCGGTTTTCCAACAAAAAAATACCACCGCATTTGGAATGTCGTTCAATGCCCCTTCGTAGCGATACATTCGATACGTTTCGCCTCCCACGGTCACGAGGTGGGTATCGGAAATGACTCAAACGTCGTTCGGTGTTTCGGATGGTAACTCAACTGATGGAGATCCGTCAGAGTACCAGAACATCCTTTTGTGAGCATTCCATCTATGAGGTGGACGAGATGGTTCATCACAGACTTGGAATAATAACGTTTTAATCCGAGAGAAAATCATGTATTGTAAATTTCTTGATGATGTGCTAATCGTATCTATACGAGAGACATGAACCTCCTTGTTTGGGTAGTTTGATAGCACATCTATTCTAACCAAGGAATCGGTTCATGTCTCTTTTTATGTTTATTTGTAAATTTATGTTAGTAAATTTGCTCAAGTACAGTTTGAAAAAATATAAATTTCAAGTGAAGCGGAAGAAGATGGGGTTTTTCAAGAAAATAAATTCAATGTGAGTGTTCTTGAGTCTGAAGGGATTCTTTTATTGCAATATTCACCGATCTAAAGACAGGTGAACAATACGAATATAACACTACTAATTACAGGCTTCTGCTGTGCCGTATTTTGTTTACTTACTCGGAGGTGCTGTTTTAAGATATACTATTAAAAAAATAGGTAGTAAAACCGTTTTACAAATTGGAAAAAAGACTTTCCTGAAAAAGTCAAGCAGTGCAGCAAAAAACGCAGTGAAAACATTTAGGAACGTTTCTTATAACGTTGGTGGTGGAAAAAAAGTAATTTTTACAAAAGCCAAGATGGAACATATCCTGAAGAATCACCATCCAAGATATTGGACTGGAAAAAAGAATAAAGACTTTTTTGATCCGGATTTTACAGTTAATGATATTAAAAATATAGTAGCAAATGTTATAAATTCTAATAAATCAAAAATAAGTTCTGCACTTAAGAAAAAACGAGGAGTAAATGTTACAAAAAAATAAGGGGAGTAACATATGAAGTAAGAATAAATTCTAATGGCTATGTATCTACAGCATTTCCGAGAAAATGAGGAGAACAGGTATGATTGAAAATGACGTTATGATAAAAACTTTCGTATATAATTACAGCCATGAACTTGAGGAATATTATACGGTAAAAAAGACTAAATTTTTGTCGATTGATGACCCTCTGGCCGGGATTGCCGCCAAGAAAATATTGGAAGAGAATAACTTGGATTACCTGGCAGGCTATATATTTTTAAGTTATGATGGAAAGCCTGTTTTCACGGAGGAAAGAACGGAAACCGAATGTTTGTTAACAACGTGGCTGGATTTGGCAAGAATTTTAAGAGAGGAAGAAGATAAAGAATTTGAAATATGCTTCCTTGATAATGCCGATGGGAATGCCATAATCAAAAAAGAAGCCGGCAATTATGTAATTACATTACAAAAGAGAAAACAAGGACCGGCGGATACATTTACAATACCAGCGGAAAAATTAAAGGAGGCAGTCCGCAAAAATTTTGTCAAGTTTATCGGGTTTTGCCGGCAGTCGAATCTTGTTTTCTCAAAAGAAAGCCTATATTCAAACGCTTTGGAAGAATACGAAAAGATCAAAGGATGAAGGCAGGAAGTGTTTCTTCACTTTCCAAAAGACAACAGCATAAAAGTAAGGTTTTGAAAAAATCTATCCAAAAAGACATCGCTCCCAAAATAATACATGATTTTATGTATCATCAGAAGAATTGAAAAACCCTGAAATCCTTGCATACAATGGATCTCAGGGTTTTTAAAGTGTAATGGAACACTTGGGTATTTAAGCCCGGTGGAGTACAAAGAGAAACACCTCAAAAAAATTGTCTAGTTTAGTGTTGACATACCAATACAAAAAAAGTTGACAATTATACATGTAAATGGTAAAACTATACTTGATAGGCAAACATTTTATTTACTACATCAAGATGCCACTCATTATGCAGGGCATTTTTTTTCGCGCACCATTGATAATGATTATCATTATTGAAACGAAATCATAATCAATGGTGTTTTTTTACGCCATATATTGAGAATGATTATCGTTTCCATTAAATGCCCTGGCATATAAAAACATAAAGTCCTGCGGTAATATGTCAAGGTGAAAAATCATAGAAATTGGAAATTCCCTTGTCCGATGATCCGAAAAAAGGCAATACTGAAGAAACCCAGTATTGGTACATGTAATAAACTGGGTCTAAAGGTTGATATTGGTATACCAGATCGATCCTCTTATCGATCTTCCCCCTTTCTTGGCGTGTAGATTTGACCGTTGCGTAGCAGCGCATCGATCACACGCACGAGTTTTCTAGCGGTGAGGACGAGGGCTCGTTTATGTTGGTGTTTGGGCACTTCCTCATACTTCTTCCGGTAGTACGCACGAAACGTCGCATCATGCCGTTGCACCGAGTTGGCAGCCTCCACTAGGTAGTAACGGAGATAGCGATTGCCGGAACGAATGAGGGAGGTGTCCTCGGCTTGAAAACGGCCCGATTGGTGCTTGGACCATGTCAAGCCGGCATATTTTGCCAAGGCGGCCTGGTTGTGAAACCGCTCGATTTGCCCGATTTCGGCCAGGATGCCTGCGGTATAAACCGGTCCGATGCCTGGGATGGTTTGCAGTGTGTTCGGAATGCCTTCAAGATGGCGGGTAATGGCTTTATCGAGCTCTTTGAGCTGCGATTGCAGGCTGCGGATTGATTGAATCGACAGCCCTAACAGCAAGTCGATGGAATCCTCGACACACTTGGACAACCGATACGACGAACGGGCCGCCTTTTGAATCGACTTGGCGATGCATTCCGGATCGGCAAAGCGATTGCGCCCTTTTTGGCGCAGGAAGTCGGCCAACTGCTTGACATCCATTTGGCAGATGTCATCGAGGCTCCACGACTCAAGCAGCAGTTCGAGAATGGCATGTCCGAAGATCGAACTGTCCACCTCTTGGGTAAAGGAACTGCATTTGTAAAACAAGTGCTGGAGAAAATACTGTTTCTCACGGGTTAACTGGTGGACGAGATGATATCGCATGCGTGTCAGTCGCTGAAGCGCGAGAAACTGCTCCTTGAGGACAGCCGTCATCTTCAGACGGCCGAAGCGAAGCCGATCCGCAATGATCCAAGCATCGATGTCATCCGTTTTCTCCAAGTCGACATAGGCTTCTTTAAACTTGCGAATGAGCTTTGGATTGATCGTAAACACCTTGACGTTCCAAGCCTGCAAGGCCTCCTGCTGGTGGAAAAACATAGCTGGATGCCAACTGTAGACCGAGGTGGCTTCCATCCCGATCAGAATTTCGGTTGGCTTTCGCTTGTTAGCCCACAGGAGGATTTGATCCCGAAGGAAGGTGGCGCCCAGAAGATGATTATCCACTTTGAAGCGTGCGCACGTATTTCCTTCATGATCCATAATGCAGGTGGCTAAGTCGCGTGAGCTCACGTCGATCCCGACGTAGAGTTTCATGAGATCACCTCCTATTGTTGTAGGATCGAGGGGTTGGACTCTTCGGGATGCCCCCGGATCGCGCCTGTTGACCAGTCACCCTCGCATATGAGAACTCACGTTGGACCATGGGCTGCCCTGGAAGCTGCTCCTTCCAGCATGGGGAAAACCAACGGGAACAGCCTGCGGGTTAGACGTCCAAACAGGAGCCGGGGAGACAGACTTTACAAGTAGTCGAAGCTACAGGAGTGAGAAGAGTATCCCCGATGATCCTAAGACCATTATCCAGGAACATTGCGAAAAGTCCAACCCCGGTACGCTGAACCCTTTGTGGGAGGGGCGCGCCCCTCCCACAAAGGCAACCACCCAAGATATGCGATTGTCAAGGAGCGTATCGGACTGGAAATTCGATAAAAAAACTTTCTGAAACTTAGTATACGAGGAGGGAGGAGTAAGTAAACGCAATTGATTTAATAAGTAATGGCAGGGTTTATGAGAATGGATGTAATACCAAGAAATGAAGGAGAATGGTAGAGAATGATTCAAACTAATCTAAGCTATAAAAGAACTGTTGCGATGTTCATAAGTGTATTATTGCTATCCATAGCGATTGCTGTATCTGTATCTGCCGCAACATTAAATTATCAGTTTTTAGATTCTAATGGGAATTATTCTAGTCACGCGAGTTCGTTTATTGTTGGTGATGCCGTTATCGATGGTAATTCTGCAACTATTACATTGAAGGATGCTAGTTATATTGGTGATTTATTAGTATGGGATGGCAGTGATTATGTTTCCGCCAATCGGACAGTTGATGCGGATGGAAATGTTCAATTTACTTTTGACGTCTATGATTTCGATGTAAATTTAGCTGTTCAATTATATGTAAACGCTGGTCCGCATAGTGGATATATTCCTCTATTTATTCAATGGCTTTGATATTTTCAGAATATTTGGAGAGTGGCGGGGTTTTTCCATTCACTCTCCATTGGAAAAATTTTGTGATTAGGGAGAGATCAGCTTGAAGAGGAAAAGTAGGTTATTATGGATAGGTATTGCAATATTCCTGTTGACTTTATCACCTATCCTTCCAATATTTCATAATGTTCATGCGGAAGGGGCAGGATTAGTAAATGGAACATATGAAGGAGTTGATTATCGTTATTTAAAAGATGGAACTGCGGAAACATCAGCAGCTCATGGTTATTTGTATGTTGCTAATTCAGGAAGATTGATTATAGAAGATGATACGATAATATTTGAGCATGAAATTACAGCAGTAAACAAAGATTATTTACCTTATATTGGTTATCGACTGCCAGGTAAGCCAAAGGCTGTTATTTCAGGTGATAACATATCTGGTATGGATGGGTATCAGCAAGTTCAGCCAGAACGAAAAGATAATGGGAATTATGTGATTCGTTATAAAATGGAGGATGTAACAAAAGCTTTAGATATTTTAATGCATGTGCATATGGAAAATGTCCCTGGTATGCCTGGTGGCATATATGATAATTGGTACAATGTTCAATTACAATTAGATACAAGTACTCTACCGATTGATGTTGAAACGGATAAATCTGAATTGGAAAAAGTGCTTGAGGAGGCAAGACACCTCTTTAATACAGTGCATCCTAGAGGGACTTTGATTCCATATGTTTATTCTGAAGGAGAACATGGCTATGCTGTCCCCGAAATTCAAAGAAGGCTTGCCAACGCTGAAAACGTTTATAATAATCCAAATGCTACACAAACAGAGGTTGATGCAGCAATAGAAAGTCTAAAATTTGCAATGGATTCTGTAAAGAGGGATCAATTCTTTAAGATAGAGCCTTTAAGATTTAGAGTTTTAAACTCTATTGGTGATGATGCAGAACTGTCCGAGCATGCAGGTGATTTCGGCGAAGAAACAACAGCAGTATTAAAGCAATTTGGAACATATCAAACTGTTGCTAATATTCCTGTTCATTTACCAAAAGAAACTTTACAAATTTATAAAGCCGCAGATACTGCAAATGGCGGTTTTTCAAGTGCTATGTCTAAAGTGTATTTTGTAGAAGCGAAAAATGATACTAATATTTATCAAATAAACATTAGGCACAAGGATGCTGGAGACGATGTTTGGAAAGGCATTTCTTATGTGAAATATAATACGGATGGTGTGGAAAAAGAAGTATATTTAAACTTTAATGTCAATATCCAAGAAGACTTAAAAGATTTCGTTGAACTTGCAAAGAAAATCGATCCAAGTAAATTGGAAGCTGATGGGGAGCATGTGAATACTTTTCAAACGTCACTTAATGAAGCTGAGAAGGTTAGTAACAAATTAGCCGCAACAAGAGTGGAAATTTTATCTGCTACGCAAGCATTGAAAGAAGCAGTAACAAATATTCTAAAAACGAAACACTATGATGCAGGCACATATGTTCTCAGTTTAGCAGATTTTGGAGCGGATTTTGCGAATTTTGTTGAAAAAAGCCATTTAATTGTTGATGAAAATGGTCAATTAAGCTTACAAATCATTCCGAAAGCTAATGTCGAAGTTAGCTTACAAAATCAAGAAACGGGTGAGGAAATAGCAGCTGATTCTTCACATATTTTTAAAGATATTGATCCATCCATACCGTATACTATAGAGATTTCAAATAATGGGGAAACTGCTGCTTACTCTGTATATTTTGCGCTTATCACAGCCGAATTGTTAGCAGAGCCTGAACAGCCGGGAGGAAATCCTGAGCAACCAGCAGAACCTGAACAGCCGGGAGAAGATCCTGAGCAACCAGCAGAACCTGAACAGCCGGAAGAAAAAATCGGACAACCAACAAAATCTGAACAGTTAGCAGAAGAAAAGAAGGAACTAGAAGGTAAAAAATTGCCAAATACAGCTACCAATCAATTTAATTTCCTACTGATTGGCATTATTTTACTTGGAATGGGGAGTATATGTTTTGCTGTTGTAAGAAAAAAATATAACTAAAAAGAGAATGCCAAGTGAAGATACAAAAAATTGATAGCCTCTCCTTGCAATGGTCTAGTCCAAAAAAAGTAGAAATGAAGAAAAATCCCGGAAGTAATTGTCTTATTTAGAGGTAATTGCTTCCTTTTTTCTTGCCAATATAGGCAAGGGTATTAGATGTTATACGGGATTAACTGTTGTAAGCATACTTTTCCGCGTTTGCATCAAAGAACAGGTCCTTAGGGTTATCAAAATTTCAAAAAAAGACAGCATTTTTAACTACAATCGGCATCCTCCTAACAAAAAATCCTCAATTATGAAAGCGCAATATAAACAATTTCCATTACCTAGATTTTTTTACAAAAAATAAGTTATATGCACCATAAAATGTAACATAAAAACCACAAATAACCAATTTTAGAATTCCGAATTACTGGTTAAATGGAATTGTATGCCATCAATTGTTTTTAGAAAAAATCATAGGTTCGAGATAATTTTGGGCAAAAAGTACTGTGTGAAATTTGACATCTTTCATCGGGCGTTTGACTGTTTTTCCAACTATTGATAAATACATTTATAGGAAAATATTTATTAAGCATTCGATATTATTTAAAGAAACGAATGCCACAAAACTATTTTGAAGGAGATGGATATTTTGGCAGGACAAATTCGAATGACCCCAGAGGAGCTAAAAACGAAGGCTCAGCGTTATGGGCAAGCTGGTTTGCAAATTGAGCAAATTTTAAGAGATTTAACAAATTTACAAAATGAACTTCGTGCTGAGTGGGAAGGCCGTGCTTTCCAAGGATTTGATGATCAATTTAATCAACTAAAACCGAAGGTGCAAAACTTTGCCCAGCTTATGCATGATATTAATACGCAATTGAATAGAACAGCGGAAGCAGTAGCTCAACATGATGAGCAGCTATCACGCAATTTTGGGCTTCAATAATCAATCCGCGTTGACTTCATGTCTAATACCAGGCTTAGATGGTTGGACGACTTCCGTGTTGTCAAAAAAGCCACGCGACGATGTTGTGTGGCTTTTTTCTTAATACATAAATATTTTCGGAATGGATGTGCAAGGAAAAATGAGGCGTTGGCAAGAAGGCAGTGCCTTTGAGGATGTTTGTCATGTTTGGTTTTCATCCCAACATATCTGTATGTCATTCACATAAAAGGGGGTGAATGGAATGAAGAAATTTGTGCTCAATTCTTTCTTGTTTCTTGGACTGGTGCTCATGCTTTCCTCAGGAAGTTCCTACTTAGCATTAAACCAAGTATCGAAAAGTACAAATGATGATGAGCAAAAAATGACTGTTGCTTTAGTAAATGAAGATCAAGGCGGCACCTTTAATGGCAAAAAATACGCATTTGGCAATGAATTTGTGAAAAGTATTGAAAAAGATAATGAACATGATTGGTATATTGTCAGCCGTGGTGTTGCTGAAAGCGGCTTTAAAAACAATTTGTACAACATGATTATTATCATTCCAAATGATTTTACAGAAAAAGCACTATCAATGAATGATAAAAATCCGGAGAAAATCACTTTAAACTATAAGATTAATGCATCGGGCAACAGCAGCATGAAAGCCCGGGCGGAAAAAACGGCTAGTTCAATTTTAGAGGATTTTAATCGTCGAATTATTGATGTTTACTTCGCTAGTGTAATAGGAAACTTACAAAAGGCCCAAGACAATGTTGCTGAACTTGTCAGGAAGGAACGGAATCATACCAATATATATAATCATGATATTCATCAACCATTATCTGGTTTCACTAATCAGTTTGCGACAGTAAAGGATCAAACAAAGGTATCAACCGATGCTTTCAAAGGTCTGGAGGATATCTTGCAAAATTACCAGAGCTCCTTTGTTGAAGGGGCAAAAGCAACAAATGCTTATCAAACAAATTTTTTAGATTTCCAACAAATGAAGAATGCTCATGAAACTTTGGCAAAAGGTTTTGCAGATCAGCTAACAGCATTCGACAGCAGTCTAAACGCTGCAGACGTTCAGCAAAATATTAACCGACTGGTTGAAACCAATCAAGCAATTTATAATCAGTTCCATTTCAATTCCATGGAGGACCAAAATATTTTCTTGAAGTCTGAAGCGCTGAAGATGTCGTTAAAATCAACATTGGAAACAATAGACAGCTATGAGCAAGAATTAACGAAAAAGCTAGAAAATGAAACAGAGGAAAATATTGCGAAAAAACTGGCAAAACAAATGAAAGATGGTGTCGGAAACAGTTACGTTTCGTTAAATCAAATATTTGATACTCCCGATAAAATTGTCCAAAAAACGATTAAAAGCCAAATTGATAAACTTCAAACGTTAAAACGGGAAGAAATTGATGATTTAAACATCGATGAGTCGGTGAAGAGCGATATCAAAATGGTTATCAAGGTGACAAACCAATTTAATCGGGAATTTCAATATCAGCCACAACCATCCAACGGTACGGGGCTTCCTTTAGCAAATTTAATAAACAAAGTGAAAAAGGATTTAACGGAATCAGGCATCATTTTGTCGGACAATGCAGCTATTCTAGGCGGAAATATTGAGAGTCAAAATATAAATGCGGCAGTTCCTGAACTTTTTCGTATTCATGAAGTGACATTGACTCTTCCTAATGGGCAAACAAATGTTTTTAAAGTGGATGGAGATCAGAACAACGTTACATTTGATCTTCCTGTCACTGAAAAAGGAAATATTACAGTCAACATAAAAATAAGCTTGAAGGACGAAAATGCGAAAATTGATTTATTTCAGCCTGTTGCATGGGAATGGAAGATTATTCAAAAGCATAAAAATACAGAGGCGCCAGAGCCGTCTGATCCATCTGATCCATTGCCGCCAGAAGAGCAACAGCCTGATCCTGAAGCTCTAAATATGAATGAAAACAGTAATTCCGAATCGACACAGGACGATTCAAATGATGAGAATACAAATGAACCTCCTGTTGAAAGAGAAGATATTAACAATGTTATCTATCATAAAGTAATGTCTCAGCTGATAAGTGATCCGGCTAATACTTTCATGAAAAGCCTTAATGAAAGTATCAGAGATTATCAAAAAACAGCGATGTTATATGAATTATATTTTGGGAAAAGTATTTCCGATTTAGCCAATGGATTGGAACAACGTAGCTTGGGGGATATGGCTGCAGAGGATTCTCTTTATTACCTGTTCCATAAACAAGATATTGTAGAAGCCATATCCGACTATATGGCCGGGAAAATAACTGAGGATGTCAGAGCTGAAACGGAAGACCTTAAAAATAAGATAGCAGGTTATAAGCAGCTAGTTCAGAAAACTCAAAATCATTCTGACGAAATGGCTTTATTAGTCCAACAAGCGACGATACAAGCAGAAGAATTGAATCATCGCATTACCAATACATTACAGCGGTTGGAAGCATGGCGGGAAGCCAGTTTGAAGCTGCAAAACGCAAATAGTGAGATACAAGCCGGTCAAAATAAAGAACAAAGCGCTGTTCTGTCCTTAGACGATCAACTTCAAACATTGCTGGCTACAAGCCAATCCTTGGCAGATCAATCTGAAAATGTATTGATTTCAACAGACAGCGTCTATAAAACTTTTGATGCGATTGATAAACAGGCTGACAATATTGTAAACAGCGGCGACACATTAGTGAAAAAGGCTCAAAAGCTTTCAAATGATTTGACTAATAAGCTGCTGAAGGATCAAGAGTTTGCTGATAACTTTGGACAAGTGTTAGCCAACAGCCGTATAGGCGACCGTCCAAATGAAAACTTGTTGAATTTTCTATCAAATCCGGTGCAGACAAAAAACAGCGAAGTGAAAGTAGTTAAAGATACTTTTATCCCTTATTATTTGGTGTTAATCTGTTTTATTTTGGCTTTATTTTCTGCATACGTCATTGCAACGTCTGAAAGAAAAAGATTGATAAAGGATGATTTCTCAGAAAACAGAACATTGGTTTGGAAAAATACTCCGATCACATGGGTGACAGCAGGAATTGGCGTTATCGAAGGAATCATCATCGGTTTGCTGTCAGGTTCTTTTATCGATATTCCACAAGAAAAATATTTTCAATGGATTGGCCTGATCTCCCTGATTATGTTCACCATGGTGCTGGCAGGAGCTTATTTGCTAAGACAGCTTAAAATGATCGGGATGTTTTTACTTCTTGGCATGTTAAGCCTTTATGTATTGTTGACAGAAACTCTTGGGCTGAATTTCGACAAACAGTCTTTAGCATCTACATTGCAAGAATTGTCGCCACTGCAATATATTGAGAAGCTGCTATTAGGTTTTGTTGACGATACAAAGTACGATCCATTGATCATCACCATATTAGTGGGGACAGCATTTTTAAGTCTTGTCGGACATTTATTTGTGATAAATGGGTTTACACAAAGTAAGGAGGCAAGGGATGAAGCAGCTAATCCGAATTAGTATTTTAGTTGCTGCAGCTATAGGCGTCCAGCCTTTGCTTTCTGCACATTCGTTGGCAGATGAACATTTGGATCACAGTGGGAAGCTTGATTTACAAGTAGACCGTATCAGCGATGACATAAAATCACAAGAATCCCAAAGTGAGAGTGAAACTGAACTGGAAAAAATCGCGCCCGGTTTGTTTAAAAAACAAACTCGGGCTGCGGTCCAGAAAAAACAAAAAGAGCTGGATCATGCAGTGAATCATCTAAAAGAAGAAATTTTTGCCGATTCGGTGGCGAGCGATGCAAAAACAAGCTTTTACGATGCGAAAAAGACATTATTTTCACAACATTTTTTTACGCAGCATTCTTCTCCCGCTAGCCAAAGCACTGCGGATCATGCAGAGAAAAAGGAAAGGGTAAATCAGATAGCCATTGGATTTCTGAGCGGATTTGCTGTTATGTTGGTCGGCGGAATTTTGGCTCTTATAAGAAAAATAATGGAGTAAAGGGGAGATCAGGAATGCCCGTTGAAACGCATATCAATGTGACCGTTGATTTTAGTAAATGGGGGAAAGGTCGATATGATGTGAGGATACCGGCACATCAGCCGATAAAACAGCTGCTGTCGAACTTGAATGAATCTTTAAGGCTCGAACTCCCTAATTATTCCCTTTTTGCGGTAAAAATCCCGACTAAAGAACTTTTACTGGCGGATGACGACCAGATTAGCGAGTTCCCAGTGGCGAATGGAGATATTTTACTTGTTTTATAGAACAAGAACCATGCTTTTTATCATAGCCTGTGTAACGTTGAAAAGGAGTCAGAAATCATGAAGGAAAAAACAATTAAAATGGATTCCGTGTCTTATCATTTTTTTATTGAAAACAATCAATGGAAATTAGAACTGGCAAAATCGCAGACCCGCGTGAAAGATATTCGTGAATTGGCTCTGATGAAGGAGAATACAGACCAGTTTGTTCCGGTAGAAGTGGAGGACGGGGAAGAGGTTCTCACTTTCCAATTTCAAGTTGATTCCAATATGAACCATTGGGAAACCATTCAAAGCTTGGGGCGAAGTGACAAGTTGCGATTGCTGTGCAATCTGGCCCGTTTCAGAAAAATTTTAGATACGCGAATTACGTTCTTCCTGCATCCACATAATCTCATATTTGACGATAATCTTATACCTTTTTTGGTTTACAGAGGCATTCGACAGGTGCTACCCCCCTATGAGATCAACGACGAAACCTTCCTGCTGCAATATAAATGCTTGAGTATCGCCCTATTTTCAAAAAAATATAATTTCGATGAACTATATGCAGGTTCATGGAAAAATGCAAAAGATACCGAGTTTGAACGTCAAATCAGTGAAATTGATCATTTTGATGACTTTGTTGAATTTTTACACAATCAGTATAGCAAGGAAAAGCGCGAAACAGAGAAAAATATGCAAATCGTTCCAAAAAAAAGATTTCAGCTATTTAAACGTTTATCCATTGCCATGATCGCAGCTGCAGTCATTTTGGCTGTTCCTGTTGTATACTTCGGCTTTTTCAAGCTGCCGTTTCAGCAGCACCTTTTGGAAGCGCATAGGGCTTTTTTATCCAAGGATTATTCAGAAGTCATTTCAGATCTCGAAAGTGTCAATCCTGAAAAATTGCCAGATTCGGGAAAATATATATTGGCCTATTCATATGTTAAATCCGAAAATCTGGGCGATGAAGAAAAAGACACCATTATGAATAATATTAGCTTAAAAAGCGATCCTAACTACTTATTGTATTGGATTTACAATGGCCGCGGAGATTTGGATAAATCACTTGATTTAGCGATGTATCTCGATGATCCGGTGTTAATCATGTACAGCTATATTAAAAAAATTGAGAAGGCAAAAAATGATCCAAACTTAAGTGGAACCGAACGGCAAAACCAGGTGCAGCAATATGAAGAGAAGTTAAAATCGTATGGAGAAAAATATGGTCTGGAATCTTTGTTTGTGACGGATCCGGAGAAAGCCAATCCAACTGAAGAAACGGGTGGATCCGCGCCGGCAGCTGCAGAACAACAAGTAACCGATCAAGCAAAGGGGACACAGACAGATCGAACGGAGAAAAAGGTTCCTGAACAAAACCAAACAGAAGAAACGAAATGAGGGGATCTTGCCTGCATTTATGAGCGGCTATCATTTTAATAGTTCAGCTGATTTTTAGTTTTAAAGAATTAAACGTTACGATTCATGTACCCCAATCATTTCGCTTACTGGAAAAAAAGGCATGCGTCTTTCTTAATTGCATGTAGAGAGGGAGAAAGAGATGGCACAACGATTATTACTGGTGAGTTATGATAAACAATTGCATAAATGCCATTTACATGACCATGAACCGAAAAGAGTATCAATCGGCGGCCAATGGTCTGACACTATTACCTTTCGCGGTTTATCCGACACCATTTGGGTGGATTGGGATGGTGAAACATGCAAGGTTGAAAATAAATCATTGATAAATGGTGCCATTTCATTACAGATAAACAATATTCCGCTGGAAATATACCTTACGGAGCATAATGATTGGCACTACTATGACATTTCCAATAAATTGAACATTACCTTTGGCAAAAATACGTATGATGATGTGCAGATTCCCAATACTGCTATTGATTTCGTATTGTTCCGTGATCAATTGGGAGACTCTTTTCAAATGGCTGTCTATCAGGGCACTGTCTATCATAACTATACATTTGTGGATGGAGAAGAAGTGAAGATTGAAGCGGGGGATGAGCTTTTTTTTGCCGGTGTAATGGTCAGAGTGACCAGAGATCGTTTGGAGATATTGGCCTCCGAACCCTATATATCTAAATTGGTGCCATTATATAGCGCACAAAGCAAGTATAACGCGGATTATCCTGATTATCACCGTTCACCGCGCATTATTTACCGTGTTCCGGAAGATAAACGGAAAATTGCTAAACCATCCAGCAAGCCAAGCAAACCGAGTGAACAACTTGCCCGTGTCATTGTTCCGCCGCTAGTCATGATTGCAGCCTTCGTACTCGTTTCCTTTTTTCAGCGAAGCGGCATTTATTTAATTGTGATGCTGTCTATGACGATTGTCACAGTTATTTTTTCCATCACCTCTTATGTGAAAAGCTTGCGGCAATATCGATTGGATATGAAAGAACGGGAGGAGAGCTACCGGGATTATTTGAAGCAAAAAACACATGAATTGTATCAAGCAAGTGAAGAACAGCGCCATGCCTTAAACTATCACTACCCAAGTGTGGAGCAAATCCGTGATATGGCCTTAAGGGTGGACTCGCGGATTTACGAAAAGACGAGGTTTCACCATGACTTTTTAATGTATCGCGTTGGAACAGGGACAGTGGATGCCAGCTTTGACATCGAATTCAGCATGGAAGAATTTACACAGGATAAAGATGAACTGGTCGAGGAGGCGCGCAGCCTTCGATCACAATTTTTAAAATTGCATGATGTTCCGATTGTAACGTCCTTGTTAAATGGGCCAGTGGGATATATTGGTCAGCGCCGTCTTGTGTTGGAACAGCTGCAAATGCTCGTCATGCAAACAGCCTTATTTCACAGTTATCACGATGTTCAATTTGTGACGATATTCCCGGAGGAAGAAAAGCAACAATGGGCTTGGATGCGCTGGCTGCCGCATGCCAGTTTGCGTGATTTAAATATTAGAGGTTTTATATACCACGAGCGATCTCGCGACCAGGTTCTCAATTCGCTCTATCAAATTTTAAAAGAAAGAAAATTAACAATTGATGAGAAAGCGAACAAAAATGAGAATATCTATTTTTCACCGCATTTTGTCATTTTTATTACAGATGAAAAGCTGATTTTAGACCATACGATCATGGAGTTTTTTAATGAAGATCCAATCGAACTTGGTGTTTCGCTCGTGTTTGTGGAAGATGTCATGCAGTCATTGCCTGAGCATGTAAAAACGGTGATTGATATACGCGATGCCCACTATGGCAACATCATTATCGAAAACGGCGAATTGGTAAACAAACGGTTTGTTCCAGATCACTTCCCGGACGGTTTTAACAAAGAAGACATTTCCCGTGCTTTGGCTCCTTTAAACCACCTGCAAAACTTGAAAAATTCCATTCCGGAAAGCGTGACTTTCCTTGAAATGTACGGCGTGGAAAAGGTTGAGGAGCTCGGGATTGAAGAACGCTGGGCACGAAACGAAGCATATAAAAGCCTGGCAGTACCGATCGGACTGCGGGGAAAAGAGGATATTGTCCAGTTGAACCTCCATGAAAAAGCGCACGGACCGCACGGGCTGATCGCCGGGACGACGGGTTCGGGGAAATCTGAAATCATTCAATCTTATATTCTCTCGCTTGCCGTTAATTTCCATCCGCATGAAGTTGCATTTTTGCTGATCGACTATAAAGGCGGCGGGATGGCGAATCTGTTCCGGAAGCTGCCGCACCTGCTCGGCACCATCACAAACCTTGACGGTGTCCAGTCGATGCGCGCGCTTGCCTCGATCAAAGCCGAACTAAAGAAGCGCCAGCGCTTGTTTGGAGAGCATAACGTCAACCATATCAACCAATACCAGAAGTTATATAAAACGGGCGAAGCGAAAGAGCCGATGCCGCATTTATTCCTGATCTCAGACGAATTTGCCGAACTGAAAGCGGAGCAGCCGGATTTCATGAAAGAACTTGTCTCGACCGCCCGCATCGGTCGTTCGCTCGGCATCCATCTGATATTGGCAACGCAAAAACCGAGCGGGGTTGTCGACGATCAAATTTGGTCCAACTCGAAATTTAAACTGGCACTCAAAGTCCAAAACACAAGCGACTCGATGGAAATTTTAAAAACACCGGACGCCGCTGAAATCACCTTGCCGGGACGCGCCTACCTGCAAGTCGGCAACAATGAAATTTACGAACTATTTCAAAGCGCATGGAGCGGCGCAAATTATGTTCCGGATCAGGAGGACCAAGACCTTTTGGACACGACGATTTACGCGATAAACGAGCTTGGCCAATATGAGCCGATTTCTCAGGATTTAAGCGGCCTTTCCAACCGCAAAGAAATAGTAAAAGTCCCGACTGAACTCGAAGCTGTCGTCGACTGGATCAACGCCTACGCTGAAAAAATCGGTGTGGAAGAATTGCCAAGACCGTGGCTGCCGCCGTTAGAAGAGAAGATCTATTTAACGGAGCTGCATCAAGTAGAATATACAGAAGCTTGGTATCAAGAGAAGCAAGGGCTTGAAGCGACCATCGGCTTTTTAGATTTGCCGGAAATGCAAGAGCAAAAGCCATTAACCTTGAATTTGGAGAAGGATGGACATTTAGCTGTTTATTCCAGCCCAGGCTATGGGAAATCAACCTTTTTGCAGACTTTGGCAGTGGATATTGCCAGACAGTATAACCCCGAAAGAGTTCATATGTATTTAATCGATTTAGGAACTAACGGTTTGTTGCCATTGAAAGATTTGCCCCATGTCGCCGACACCATTATGGCAGATGACGAAGTGAAAATGGCTAAGCTTATTCGCCGCTTACGAAACGAGATGAAGGAGCGCAAGCAGAAATTAAGTAAATACGGAGTTGCCAACATTCGCATGTACGAAAAGGCAATCGGCGAAAACGTTCCGGCGATTCTACTCATAATCGATACGTATGATTCCGTTTTAGACTCTTCTTATAAGGATGATTTTGAGAATATGGTCGCGCAAGTTGCAAGGGAAGGCGTCAGCGTCGGTATACATCTTGCCATCAGCGCAGGAAGGCAAAGCGCGTTAAGAGCGCCTCTCCTCGCCAATATTAAACATCAGATTGCCTTGTTTATGATAGATGCTACAGAAGTTCGCAATATTGTAGGGAGAACGGATTTATCGATTGAGGAAATACCAGGCCGCGGCCTAATCAAATTGGATCAGCCAACTGCTTTTCAAACAGCTTTGCCTGTAAAAGGCGAAGATACGCTGCAAATCATTGAGGGAATCCAAACGGAGAGCAAAGGTATGCGTGAAGCGTGGAAAGGCAAAACGCCGGCTCCAATTCCAATGGTTCCAGAAGTGGTTGAATTTTCTGTATTCATTAAACATCCGAAGGCAAAAGATATGTTGGCGTCAGGAGGCATTCCATTTGCGGTGGATTTTGAAGAAGTAGAGCCTGTAGCACTACAGGTTGTTGAAGACCAAAATACATTAATTTTAGGAGAAATGGCTGATGCAGTGGAACAAACGTATTTAACTCTTCTATCCAGCATTTCGCTCAATGAGCACATTGATGTCGGTTTGTTGGATAATGCTGCAGCAGCATTCCAATTGTATCAAAACCATGTCAATTTGTATGCGGATAATGGAGCTTCAATGGATTTGTTTGTAGCCAAAATTCAAGAACTATACGAGGCAAGGGAAGACGCATTTCGCCAAATCCAGTTGGAAACAAACGGGCGAGCGACCATACGCGATTTTAAGAACCAAATCCGTCCGCTCGTTGTTTTAATCACCGATGCCTCCTTTGTCGTTGAAACGATGTCGGCGCTGTCGCAGTCAACGCTTGCAAAGCTGATGGAAACGGGAGCAAGACTTGGAATCTATTTCATTATTGGCGGAATCCCGGGAAGAATTGAAAGAATGTATGATGACATTTCCACTATGATCAAAAAACAAAAAACGGGTGTGTTGATTGGCAGGGTTGCCGACCAAAATATTTTGGAAGTGATGAATCGGCCGTATAAGGAAAAGAACCTGCCGCCTTACGAAGCTTATTATATCCGATATGGAAAAGCGGTAAAAATTAAAATCGCCGCGCCATATCGTACAAAGGAGGAAGTGAGCGAACATGTTTGATTGGTTCAAAACGGCGACGGAGAAAAAAAGAGATGATTACCATAAGCTTTACGAAAAACTTCATGATGCACTTTCGGATTATGATCAAAATGTTTTGGAAGCAGAAGGAATCTACGAAAGCTATGTAGGAAAAGCAGCTCATTTATCCATCTCAGACATTCCATCAAACGACTTCGAACCTAAGCGGCAAGAACTCAATCAGAAGCTGAATAAATATTTCCAACTGGAAAAGCAGAAAAGAAGCTCTCTTGTGTCCGCCAAAAATAAGGCATACGAAAGATACATTTACTATAAAAACTTAGCCATTAAAGAAGCGAGGGAGAGAGCGGAAAGAGAGGAAAGAGAACGGAAAGAAAGGATGGAGCGGTTATATGGGAAGCGTTAAAATCAACGGTGCCAAAGTAAATGAAGCGAAAGAAACGGCAAAAGCGCTTGAAGAGTCGATTAGAAACACGAAGAACACATGCAGCCAATTAATTTCCTATATTCACTCGGCGGGGTGGAGTGGAAAATCACGAGACGCATTTCTTACCTATCTCGAGATTATACACAAATATCATCAAGAGATGGAAAAGGCTGCAGCGAAACAGACAAAAGCCCTGAATAATTTGGAAAGTTATTTCCATGACTTTTTGAACGATCCATCAGTTAAAGAAGTGAGAAACTTATGAACGTTGCTCGCGATGCTTTTAACGTACCGGAATTATATTTGTTGGCTGCGGCTTTTGGATGCAATACGATATTCGGCCTCCCGGATAAACAAATTTACCAATTAAAGGGAGAAGAAGTTTTTAAAGAAGCTCACGAACGCTTAAAAGAAAAACAAATATTAGATTCTGCCGGCAAAATCACAGAGGCGGGGGCCTTGGTCATTCAAGCACTGGAACATTATGCTCAAAGTGAAAAATATGTGCGAATTAATAATTTAATGTTTGCTTTCTTCGAGAAAACAAATGACAAGCTGATCGTTTTGGTGGAACTAGAAAATAACTTATACCAATTAAGGATCATGGCCAAAGCTTTTGTTCTCAAATTGCTAAGCGAACAGTTTCCGTTAATGTCAAGAGAACCGGCGCCGCTTGAAAAAACTTTTTTAAAGCGTGAACTAACCCATGAAGAAAGGCGAGAAGTAGAAAGTTTTGAACCGGAAAAAATGTTTATGAATCTTGAATTCTTTCATATGACTGAACGGCCGATGGAGCCTGACAATCCGAAATTCTATCAGCAGTGGATGATTTTTACGAAAGATCAAAATCTGATTATGGTGGATATCCCACAAAAGAAATACTACCATGCAAGCCAATATTGGTTTCTGAAACTGCTCTTTGACGAATTGGAATTTCCTTATAAGGAGGCAAAAGCGCATGGCTAACGCGAATATGGGCGGAGGAGGATCCGGCACCATTGATGTCAATCCGGATGAAATCACGACTGTTTTTAATTATTTGAACAGAATTCTTTCGGAATTAGAGGAAACGGCAATTCCCAATATAAAAAAACTAAGCAGCCTTGATTACTATACGGCGGGCAAAGCGATGAAAGCGATGGCTGTATACGATGAAGCGAATGAAAAGATCATGGATTTGTACGATCATTACAGTCGTGCAGCAACGTTAGTAATGGACATTTTATTAACCATGATGGAAGTGGACCAACAAATTGCGGAACAGATTATAGCAAAATTGGAGGTATAATCGGATGGATGTCAAATATATACCTTCCGAATGGGAAAGGACCAAGAAAGGCATTGGCGATCTGATCGGCCTCGGTGCATGGGGAAAAGGCATGATCGACAACTTAAAAGATATCAGTGATCTTTTGGAAGACGCCCAATCAGACATCGTCAAATATGATAGCGACGGTGTCATCTCTTTCACCCACACGGACCGCAAAAGCCAATATCAACAATTATATGAAGATTATCTCGTCCTGCACCGCTTTAGCGGCCGTGTCGGAGATATTGTCGACCGTACGATCGATGAGCCGTTTTATCAAGATATCGATGCTTTTGTCGAAGCGATGCGCAACTTATCGATATCAGAGATCAAGACGAAAAACCACATCGGTGTTAAAGAAATAATCGTCGTTCCAGGAACTTATGGCACACAAGAGACGATCGAAGTGCCAAAAGCCGAGGTCGGACTAGAAGATCTGTTCAGCGGCAGCAACTACTATGCCAGGCTGATGGAACGGGAATACGCCTCATGGAAAGAACTGAATCCCCACCAGGACTTTTCGGAAAAAGAATACATAAAGAATGCATTGAATTCCTACGCCTTTCAGTATGAATCGATCAAAGACGGGCAAATGAACAAAGAATTCTGGGGGCAAATAGCGGCGCTCGTCGTGATTGTCGGCGTCTCATTTATTTGTCCGCCAGCAGGGATGGCATTGGGCATGGCCTATGGTACACTGGAATTAAGCTCGGCCGTTTCCGGAAAAGACTGGATTTCAGGGAGGGAACTAGAAACAGGCGAAAGAGTATTCCGTGGTGTCCTCGCTCCATTGGATATCGTCCCTGGCGTCAGCGCGCTTTCTAGATTCAGCAGCGCCGCCCGCTTTTCACCTCTAAGAGAAGCAAGTGATCTTCAATTATTAACGGGGTTAAAAACGGGCTTCCAGCAAAAATCACTACGTGCCTGCGACATGGTTGTCCATGCTGAAAAAGACATCGTTGCCCGCATTCGAAATGCGAAAGCATGGGCGAAGGAAATGCCTCAGCATTTGAAAACCGGCGCAGCAAACGGTGCGTTGCAAGTCGGCCGATTCGTAGACAACGCCATAACAAATCTGAAAAATGCGATCCCTGACCGGCAAATGGGATTCGCCATGGAAGGGGTTGGGGATGTTAAGGTTCCGGCGGAAAATATGCATGCGGTGGAAAACAAAATCCGGGCATACTTGAGCAAGGTCGATGGGGTGAATTTGGAGGACATAAAAGAAATTAAAGATAATTCAAAAGGTTTAAGTCCAGGTGATAAAGCGAAAATTGAAAAATGGATGTATCCACCCAGTGAGGAAAAGTACCTTAAATATAAAGATGTATATGATAATCCAAAATATTATAATCAAGAAACTGGAGAAGTAATATGGCCTCCAAATGATGGATTCGCAGAAGAACCGGTTGACACAATCCTGAAAGAAGGAATGTTAATAGATAGATATGGAGAACCAACTGGAGGCTTCTTTTCTCCAAAGGGTGTTCCGTATGAAGAGAGAGCGCTCGCATTGCATAGTGACGAAGCAAACTATTACGTTTATAGAGTATTGGAAGACTTTAGTGTTAAATCTGGTAAAGCTGCGCCTTGGTTTGGCAGACCAGGCGGGGGAACACAATTTGTAAAATACCATGAAAATGGGAAACCTTATACAATTAATGAATTAATTGAAGAAGATTTAATTGAACTTGTTTCTGTAAGGAAGTGGAGTCCATGATGAATGTGCTTGAACTCTTAAAGAAGGATCCTAATCTTTTTATCGTTGAAAATGATAACCAATCGTTAAAAGAAGTTTCTGTCTATCAAAAAAATTATGATAAAGACAATGTGTATTTCGATATGTCTATAAGATGTAAAACTGATATTGTCAACAAAAAAATGAGATTATATGAAGTCCAAAGAAATAAAGAATTTTTGATTGGACAATATGCCGATTCGGAATTTGGCCAATTGGCATTTTATATAGTTGTGTATAGTTACTTTAATCAAGATAAACCAAGTAATAGCGTAAGAAAAATGCTGCGAAATATAGGAGAAGATGTTAATAAAGCAAATAAAATCCTTGAAGATCATATAGGGAAAAATTATTTTTCTTTGTATAGAAAAGAAATTGGAAAAATAAATATTGATAAAATAAATGACGATCGTTGTGATGTTTTTTACTTGTCTCTTGAGAATAATATAATCCCAATTGTCCGAAACAAAAGATTGACAAGTGCATTTGTGATAATTTATAATTATGGCTTTTATTTAAAGCAATTTGACTCCTTAATGAAAAAGATCATTTCACATTACAATTTAAAATTAAAGAAAGAAGAAACAGAAGAATTAAAGAGATTGTATTTAAAAAAATAATTACAGCGGTGATAGTTACGAAACTGATTTAATTTATCATAAACACTAAAATATGAAGTCTTAATTCATAGAACCTCAGCTTTTTCTTTATTATCGCGGTATCTCGACATGGGCCGGTCCCAATCGGTCTAAGGGTTGATGACGGAATGAGCAACGAAAGACTTTGAAAAATAGCACTTCTTTGTAAAAAATGTTGGGGGGAATAAAGTTAACAACGATGGCTTCGAATATAACATTAAGGGTACGGGAAAAGGCGAAAGTACTATAGATCCTAAATTAGAAAAATATGTTTGTGAATCATTTGAAGGTATAGGGAAAGAGGCACAAGATAATTTCAATAAATATCTCAGAGATAATGTTTGGTGTAATGAAACGTTATCTAATGCTGAAAAGATTGAAATTATGAAAGCTAACTTCAATAAGTTAACACCGGAACAAAAAATAAATTTTAATGTTTTAAATGATGTTAGAGTGATAAAAAATGCTGATTATTCTAATTGGGGAGAATGGCCAGATATTGACTGGCCAAGTTTTCCAGATTTGAATAAAGATACTGCAATTGGTGTATTTAATAAAGAAACTGGAGAAATATTAATTCCAAGTGAACTAGATAGAATTGGAAGTCCTTTTGGCAACAATTTAGGTGTGGTAGAAAATGGTTATCATAGTACACAAAGTGAACGTTCTATTTGTTATATTGAAATGAGTATGCGAGGAACACCTATTATTTTGATAAAACGTACTATAAAGATGCAATAGATGCTATTAAAAATTTTAGTATTGACCATCCAGAATATTCTGTTAACAAAATAAATTCTATTATTGATAAATTAAATATAAAGAATGGAACAAATAATCCTCATATTACTGAAAATGTTATTGCCAATTGGTATTCTCAATATAAAGCTTTTCAATCAAATCCTAAATTGGTAGCTTTGTGTAAAGAAAAAGAAATAGACTCAACATATGGTGTTATGGGGGAAGCAGCTCCATGGGAAAAAAACGGTGAAATAATAACTACGGGTGGTGCGAAACAAATTAACACTCCAATAAATGTGAAAGCTTTAGAGGATATCGGTATATTACAAAATAAAGGAGGTTGGTAAAAAATGACACGAACTGAATATGAAAATAAAATAAAAGAGTTAGGCATAGATTTGGAAGAATTGAATATTGTTATTGGTAGAAAAACCAATGTACCATTTTCAACAGGTTGCTACTTAGAAGGTGATAATTGGATCTTATATAATGTGGATGAAAGACAAAATTTTTCAATTATCGAAAGGGGAAATGAGAATCAAATTTTCAAATTTTTATATATGATAACGATGGGAAAAATAGGTAGATAGAAAATAAACATTTTAATTTGACCGCACTACTTATCCAAAGCTTCTAAGCTATTCCATGTCGTTGAAATAAAATTAATAATTAATGGAAATTAAATTTGACCGTAATAAATGGTTCAGAGAAGAGGGGCTTTTGAATCCTTTTTATGTTATCCATGATAATAAAGAGCCAATATTGTAACAGGTTCGGAAGTAATATTTAATAATGAAAGTGATGCCCTTGATAACTTTATAAAAAGGCTTAGAACAGAAAAGCTGTTATTTTAGGATATATAATATTAGCTAAGAACAATAAGGTATTTAAGTAATAGAAACATAAAATATTTTCTGTCAATAAATGTGGTAGAGCATAAAATTTTTTAATAGAGGGATCGACAGAATTTTTGAAGGGCTGTCCAGAAAGTCAAATCGCCATTGAAAACAAAAAATCATAAACACCGATATATCAACTTTTCTAAAACATTAATGGGGGTGTCAATAAGCCGTAAAAACGACTTATTAGACACCCCTTTTTTCCATAAATAGACAATCCTATCAAATTACCGAGGTGAATAAACATGATCAGAAAAGGCCGTTTCGCCACTTATAAGGGAAAAGAATATGAAATGACTCGTAATATGGATGGAAATCTAATAATAATAAGTAGGATCCAGAATCGTTAAAGTTGGGATTTGTGGATAAATGAGAGTTCCTGAATGGAAATTTAAAGGTTACTTTGCTCCAAAAGATGGGGCTGAATTGTATGAAGTAATCAATGGAGAAGAATTTTTACGCGCTATATATGACGAAGACGTTGGTAGATTTGTAAGCGTCAAATCTTGCACACCTTCTTGATGTGCTAATTTCATGAGATAATCTCCTCAAGATGAAATTGAAGGAGGTTTTTTTATGCCTAAGAATCCTGAATTACGAAAGGTTTGGGAACAACGAATCGCTGACTATCGTAAAAGCGGTCAAACTCAAGTAAACTGGTGCAAGGAAAATCAATGGAGTATTCACCAGTTTAAATACTGGTTAAGAAAAATTGAAAATCCAATAAAAAATCAAGGAAAGTCTACAAAATGGGCATCCGTTACCCTAGAAGATCATTCACAAACAGTTGAAAATTCATTACGGATTGAAATTAGTGGGATTTCAATTGAAGTAAAACCTGGTTTCGATCCGGCCTTTCTTTCAGAAGTGGTTAGGACGTTGAAATCAACATGTTAGTTGGTACAAGAGCTGAACGAGTTTACTTGGCAAAAGGAAGTACTGATTTGAGAAAATCCATTGATGGATTAGCTGCTTTGGTGAAAGAGGGATTTGATTTAGATCCCTTTTCATCAAGCTATTTTGTGTTCTGTAATCGAAAGCGAGATAAATTAAAAATTCTTCACTGGGACTATAATGGTTTTTGGCTTTATTATCGTCGATTGGAAAAAGGAAAATTTCAATGGCCAAATGAAAATGACACTGGAACGATACAAATTAGTTATCGGCAATTACGCTGGTTATTGGATGGTCTTGCAATGGAGCAAAAGAAAGCACACCCAGAAGTAAAGGCTAGAACAGTTATATGAATTTTTTACTTTTAACAAAAACCTTGGAGGAAAATAGCTAAAACCGTCGAATTATTACTACATGATGAAAAATTTAAAGAATCCTAACCAAAACCCATTTGAATTAATTGAAAAACTTCAACAGCAAATCGTTGAATTGACGGCGAAATTACAATGGTATGAAGAACAGTATCGTCTTAGTCAAAAACGAAAATTTGGCTCTTCAAGCGAAAAAACAAATCCTAATCAATTAGAACTACCTTTATTCAATGAAGCAGAGGTAGAGTCTAATGTAAAAGCCGAAGAGCCAACTGTTGAAACAATTACATATCGTCGTAAAAAGAAACGTGGTCAACGTCAAGCTACGTTTGAAAACCTGCCTATGGAAACGATTGAATATCGTTTACCCGAAGAAGAGCAGGTCTGTTCGTGTTGCGGTGAAAAAACACACGAAATGAGCACAGAAGTACGACAAGAATTAGTGATTATTCCGGCTCAAGTCAAAGTTTTAAAACACGTTCGATATGTCTATGGATGCCGTCATTGTGAGCGTAATGAAATAGAGACACCAATCGTTACAGCACCTGCCCCAAAATCTGTGTATCCAAAAAGTTTAGCTTCACCGTCAAGCATGGCATATATTATGAATCAAAAATATGTAGAGGGGCTACCTCTATATCGCCAAGAACAACAGTTCAAACGATTAGGTGTGATCTTATCCAGGCAAACCATGGCCAATTGGATGCTTTATGGTGCCGAAAAATGGCTTGCGCCAATTTATCAACGAATGAAAGAGCATCTCCTCTCTAAAGACATTCTACATGCGGATGAAACAACTGTTCAGGTTTTACATGAACCTGGAAGGTCAAGCACATCGAAATCTTACATGTGGCTTTATCGGACTGGAAGAGAGGATCCACCACTTGTCCTTTATGACTATCAGGAAACTAGAGCAGGAGAACATGCCAAAGAATTCCTAAAAGGGTTTAAAGGATACCTGCATGTCGATGGATATGCAGGATACCATAAGGTATCCGGCGTAACATTAGTTGGATGTTGGGCTCATGCCCGCAGAAAGTTCGATGAGGCTTTAAACGTACTTCCTGAATCCAAACGTCATTCAGCAGTCACAGCTCGGGAAGGACTCAATTTCTGTAATCAGCTATTTGCCATCGAGCGTGATTTGAAAGAATGTACACCAGAAGAACGATATAAAAAACGACTTAAACACAGCCAACCATTGTTGGAGGCTTTTTCAGCATGGCTAAAAACAGAGAAAAGCAATGTTTTACCAAAGAGTCTATTAGGTCAAGCCATTACATACTGCCTCAACCAATGGGAAAAACTCGTGGCATTTTTAGAGGATGGACGATTAGAAATCGATAATAATCGAAGTGAACGATCCATTAAACCATTTGTGATCGGAAGGAAGAACTGGATTTTTAGCAATACTCCGAAAGGAGCTAAGGCCAGCTCAATCATTTACAGTATTGTGGAGACAGCAAAAGAGAATAAATTAAATCCATTTTATTATCTTCGCTACTTATTTGAAAGGCTTCCCAATATGGATATAAGCAATATGGATGAGCTTGATCAACTACTTCCTTGGTCCAAAACAATTCCTTTGAATTGTCGGGTTTTTAATAACTTATCACAATAATAGTATTTAATCCCTATCATTAAAAGGTGGGGATTATTTTACGCTTACGTAGATTTGTTCCGATAAAATAATTACTGGAGGGATTATTTTGAAAAAAGGATTATATGCCAAATATAAAGGTGAGGACTATAAGGCTAGATTAATAGAGAATAAAGTTAGGTTAATTAGCTATAATGCAACAGATTTAGATAAGGGGTTTAAAGAAAAAAAATATCCAGATAATTATGACATTAGTAATCTCCCTAGAGTGTATATTAATGAAGTTGAACAGAATGAGATAGAAGATATTTATGAAATAGAACTTATTGGAGTGATTGATGGACTAGAGGTGCAAATATTAAATGAAAATGTTAATGAATATCTTGTTGCTACATCTGATGTTGCAATAGGAGTTGAGTTAGATCTAGACAGAAAAGATCGAGATACATTTATGGATTGGGTGCCAAAAAGTAGGGTTAAAACTATAACACATAAGAAATCAATCATACTCTGATTTTCACAAGGTGGGAATTTACTAAACATCGAGTAGGAGGCTAATGAATTAGAAGTGCCGCAGCATTTGAAAATCGGCGCAGCAAACGGTGCGCCTAAAGTCGGCCGATTCGTAGACAACGCCATAACAAATCTGAAAAATGCGATCCCTGACCGGCAAATGGGATTCGCCATGGAAGGGGTTGGGGATGTTAAGGTTCCGGCGGAAAATACGCATGCGGTGGAAAACAAAATCCGGGCATACTTGAGCAAGGTCGATGGGGTGAATGTTGGGGGGAATAAAGTTAACAACGATGGCTTCGAATATAACATTAAGGATATGGGAACAGGCGAAAGTACTATAGATCCTAAATTAGAAAAATATGTTTGTGAATCATTTGAAGGTATAGGGAAAGAGGCACAAGATAATTTCAATAAATATCTCAGAGATAATGTTTGGTGTAATGAAACGTTATCTAATGCTGAAAAGATTGAAATTATGAAAGCTAACTTCAATAAGTTAACACCGGAACAAAAAATAAATTTTAATGTTTTAAATGATGTTAGAGTGATAAAAAATGCTGATTATTCTAATTGGGGAGAATGGCCAGATATTGACTGGCCAAGTTTTCCAGATTTGAATAAAGATACTGCAATTGGTGTATTTAATAAAGAAACTGGAGAAATATTAATTCCAAGTGAACTAGATAGAATTGGAAGTCCTTTTGGCAACAATTTAGGTGTGGTAGAAAATGGTTATCATAGTACACAAAGTGAACGTTCTATTTGTTATATTGAAAATGAGTATGCGAGGAACACCTATTATTTTGATAAAACGTACTATAAAGATGCAATAGATGCTATTAAAAATTTTAGTATTGACCATCCAGAAGATTCTGTTAACAAAATAAATTCTATTATTGATAAATTAAATATAAAGATTGGAACTAATAATCCTCATATTACTGAAAATGTTATTGCCAATTGGTATTCTCAATATAAAGCTTTTCAATCAAATCCTGAATTGGTAGCTTTGTATAAAGAAAAAGAAATAGACTCAACATATGGTGTTATGGGGGAAGCAGCTCCATGGGAAAATAACTACGGGTGGTGTGAAACAAATTAACACTCCAATAAATGTGAAAGCTTTAGAGGATATCGGTATATTACAAAATAAAGGAGGTTGGTAAAAAATGACACGAACTGAATATGAAAATAAAATAAAAGAGTTAGGCATAGATTTGGAAGAATTGAATATTGTTATTGGTAGAAAAACCAATGTACCATTTTCAACAGGTTGCTACTTTGAAGGTGATAATTGGATCTTATATAATGTGGATGAAAGACAAAATTTTTCAATTATCGAGAGGGGAAATGAGAATCAAATTTTCAAATTTTTATATATGATAACGATGGGAAAAATAGGTAGATAGAAAATAAACATTTTAATTTGACCGCACTACTTATCCAAAGCTTCTAAGCTATTCCATGTCGATGAAATAAAATTAATAGTTAATGGAAATTAAATTTGACCGTAATAAATGGTTCAGAGAAGAGGGGTTTTTGAATCCTTTTTATGTTATCCATGATAATAAAGATCCAATATTGTAACAGGTTCGGAAGTAATATTTAATAATGAAAGTGATGCCCTTGATAACTTTATAAAAAGGCTTAGAACAGAAAAGCTGTTATTTTAGGATATATAATATTAGCTAAGAACAATAAGGTATTTAAGTAATAGAAACATAAAATTGATGTTAGTCTAAAAATTAGACACGGAGAACAGGGAGATTATAATAAACTTAATTACAATAGGTTTGTTTTTTGAAAATAAAAGTGCAGAGAATTGCAAAATCCTTATGCAGTGATATGCAAAGGAGCTTTACATGGAGGAGGAGCCATGATAACCTTTTTTGGTTTTGCCAAAACTGTTGAAGCTGGCGCTTGGCTAAAGAATCATGGCTACAGAAGATCCATGTCAAGCCCTTGATGGATAGATCACATATATGTATATTTATACAAAATTTTGATAAAGATATACTGCGACACTCTGAATTTTCTTCTTGCAGAAAATACCTTGCATCATTTTACAGAAATATATTTGGAAAATGCACAAATGCTTGGTAAGAATGTGCATCATCTAGGGGATTCGCAAAATTTTTCGCGGTATTTCGGATGTTAGGATGAAATTGCCCTAATTTACAACATAGCATTTCAATATATACTCTCCCCTTTGTATTTCACCAGCTTCCCGCACAACTATTTTCTCAGTCTTTTCAGCGCTATTTGTAATAATAATTGGCGTTACGATTTCTTTATTATTTTTTTCAATAAATTCTATATCAACATTCATTATGGGATCTCCAATTTTTACTTTTTGCCCTTCACTCACAGTTACTTCATAACCTTCACCATTTAATTCAACCGTATCTAGTCCAACGTGAATTAATACTTCTAACCCATGTTTTGTTCGAATACCTATTGCGTGCTTAGTAGGAAATACTTGAATAATTTGTCCTTTTACAGGGGACACCACCTTTCCGTCTTTAGGAATAACCGCTATCCCATCCCCCATCATCTTTTGGGCAAACACGGGATCCGGTACTTCTGATAATGAAATTACTTCGCCATACATAGGTGAAAAAATTTCTTCTATAATAGTTTTGGGATTTTTCGCAAATATTTTTTTTAACATACTAATTCCTTCTTTCTATCTATAATAATTTTATGAAAATTGTATTTTAATAATAAAGACAAGACAAAGAACAGACAGCAATCCAACAATAATGGTACTTCCGACAAATCTTAAATTTGCTCCTTTTTCCTTCCGGTTCAACGTACTATTTTTTATGAATTCTTTATGTGCTTTCCGGTATTTGCTAATAGCTAAAAGAAGCAACATACTGCCAAATATATTTCAACCAGCAATAATGAAATCGCCAACCTTCCTATTTCTAACTGGATCTGTTTTATAAATCTGACAACACCATTCTTGTCAATACACCAAAAAAAGATTTAACATGGCAAACACAAACAAATTTTAATGAAAGGATCCTCTTTTACTTGAGCAAAAAAAGGTTGGTTTGCCTGCAGCGACATTATATATAAATAATTAAGAAAGAGAAATGGGACGTATAAAAAAGATGACCGATATTTTAAAAATGCGCAAACTTTGTAATATGGAAGGGGAATCATTCGAATGTTTTTGTTGGCACGTTGTATTATGCGTCTTCATCTTTTCCCGCCCTTTCAATTGTTTCTTTTTTCTCTTTCAGGTAGTCAACATAATGGCTAAAAATAGCTTCTCCAATAATAAAAAAAGGGGCAAATGTTTTCAATTTTGTTCCGTTATGGCTTGCGAGATTTGAACTCCTGGCATATAAATTATACGGAGTCATTCTAGCCAAACGATTATTTACTAAATTTGTTATAGAGATAAAAGGAATTCCTTTGGCAACTAAATTTTGCACTGCAGGAAAAATTGTTGGTGTATCTCCTGATAAAGAAAAAATGATCACAACATCGTTTTTCTGCAAATCCTTTACAATTATTTCAAACTCCAATTGAGAGTGGATAACATTCAAATACTTTTGAAGCGGCAGAAACATTCTTTGCAACTCTAATGCACAATGTAATTGTGCAGTGCCCGTCCCAAAAACAAATACTTGATTGGCATTATATATCAATTCACAAACATCCGAAAAATCTTTGGTTTGAATATATTTGATTGTTTCATGAAGATCTTCCTGCAAAATTTCTACACCGCTTTTTTCTTCTACCGGATCCTCTCGACCTTGCCATTTTAAGAACACTCGGAATTCACTATATCCACTAAATTCCAATTTCTGTGCCAACCGCAATATTGAAGAGCGGGAAACATTGCATTTTTCAGCTAGATTATTAATCCCTAACGAATAACAAGTATTTTTATTATTCATAATGTACTTTAAGATGTGTAAATCTGTCTCATTTAATTTTTTATAATGTTTATTAATAAGTTCTTCTAATCTCAAGCCATATCCCCTCCTTCAATAAATAATTTATGTTTGCTCTTGTCATCTCCAAATGGCCGTGCCGTTAACTGCGAATAAATTCGCTGGCAGAACTATATGGAACTGTACTGGATTATTATCCTTTACATTCCTTCGGAAGCAGCCAAATGTAATGCCAGAACACTACAATACTTAGTTTAAAGGAAAAAAAGGTGTAAGTCTGCTGCTTGGCAAAAAATAATTTTTCATTAACAGAAGGAGGAGTGAAACAAAAAAAGGGGGTGTCTAATAATTCGTTTTTACGGCTTATTGACGCCCCCATTAATGTTTTAGAAACGTTGATATATCGGTGTTTATGATTTTTTGTTTTCAATGGGGATCTGACTTTCTGGACAGCCCCTTTTTATTTGATAAAATCGATCATCTTAAAAAAATTCGCTCACTACCACATCATCTTTATGAAGTTCAGGCCAGAAATCTTTATTTGCTTCAATTAAATCATCCAATATTTCTTTAGCAACTTTTGCACTCGGTACTGTTTTTGATAATGTTATTGCTTGCCATAATTTTTGGTAAGACCTTGTTATCCATGCTTCTACCACTAGCTTTTCCACAGATACTTGTTGTTCCATTAATCCTTTTTGGAATTGCGGGATTTCCCCGATCGATAGCGGTTCAGGACCATTGCTGCCGACAATGCATGGAATTTCCACCATTGCGGTCGGATCAAAATTGGAAATAGCCCCTTTATTTTCTACAATAAGCAACATTCTTTCATGAGTGTTATAAGCAATGGCACGCGCCAAATCTACAATATATGCTGCATGTTCATCTATATGAAGTTTACTGCCTTCTGTGGATTGATTTTCAATTATTTTTCTACATTCGCCGAAAACAAATTTTTCACGGCCTTCCATTACTTCATTTGCTCTTGTATAATTCGGGTTAGAATTTGCCACTACTTCATCCGGGAATAAATAGTATTTTAAATATGTGTTTGGCAACGTATCTGGGTCTAATGCATATACGTCTCTCGCTTTTAAGAATGTATCTTGCCAGCTAGCATCAACATGCTGATTGTCTCCGCTATCATTGACAACATACCCGTACTTTGCAACATGCTCCTTTAATTTAGGCATTAAATCATTTCCTTCTTTGTCGCGAATATCCGTCCACCATCCAAAATGGTTCAATCCATAATATCTTACCGTCATTTCTTTGCGAGATTTTAACCCTAAAATTCGCGCCATACGTTCTTCAATCCCGACAGGCATATCACAAATGTTAAGTACTTTCGAATGAGGACGGAGACGGCGCGTCGCTTCAGCTACAATCGCTGCTGGGTTGGAATAATTGAGCATCCATGCATTAGGAGAGTATTTTTCCATATAATCAATTAATTCTAATACTCCTCCAATAGAACGCATTCCATATGCAATTCCACCTGGCCCGCATGTTTCTTGACCAACTACACCATGTTTCAAAGGTATTTTTTCATCTAATTCACGCATTGCATATTTTCCTACACGAATATGCGCCATGACAAAATCAACATCTGTAAAGGCTTCTTCAGGATTTGTTGTTGCCAAAAATTCTATTTCCGGAGCTCTTTCTTTGAGAATTATTTCGCAAGCTCCTGCAATTGTTGCTTGACGTTCCTCATCATTATCATAAAGTTTTAATTTCCGAATTGGAAACTTATATAAATTATCTAATAACATCAAAACAATCCCTGGAGTAAAAGTACTTCCCCCGCCTGCAATTAATACCGAGAATTTTTTCATTTTTAGGTTTCCTCCTTTAATGCAATATCCTCTTTCATCCAAGTTATAACAATTCATTTGTATGAAAACAATATTTCTTAACCATTCTGGTCGCTATCTCAAGTTCAGTTCTATTTCCCATAAGAAGGGAATTTTCCCGCTTGTCAAATAAACAACATTTTAGAATTTGCAAGTAAATGTGGAGCCTTTCAGTTTTCTTTATATTGTTTTTTGCTAGAATCACTCAATAAATTCTCAAATTGTTCCCTTACTTGTGGAACCGATAAACCGACTATCACTTGAATTGCTTTCCCATTCTTAACAATTCCGTGGGCTCCAGCTGATCTAAATCGGCTATCAGGCGCTATTTTTGATTCATCTACTACTGTTACGCGGAGTCTTGTAGCACAGTTTGTTACATCGGCAATATTAGAAGATCCGCCTAGAGCTTCTAAAAATTCACTAGCTTGAACAAAATAAGCATTTTCTTTATTTGCACTATTTTTATTTTCTGCTTGCTTTTTAGCTTTGTAGTCTGCTTTTGTATACAGTTTTACTTCTTTTTGGTCATCTGCTTCACGACCTGGGGTAGCTACATTTAGCTTTACAATTAAATAACGAAACGTGAAAAAATAGATAACCGTAAATGCCAATCCAATTATCCACTGAGTGATATAAGTGGAAGTATGGTATTTGAATAACGGAATCCAGTTGGAGCTGGCAATTTCTAACAATCCACCACCCATATTACCAACTGCACCAAACGCATACATCACCGCAGCCATAGAAGCTGCTAAAAATGCATGTACAGCAAATAGAAGAGGAGCAACAAATAAAAATGTGAACTCTATCGGTTCTGTGATCCCGGCTACAACAGATGTTAAAGTTGCTGCAATCAACATACCTGATACGATTTTCTTTTTCTCAGGTTTTGCTGTTACGTATATCGCTAATGCAATGCCAGGGATTCCAAAAATTTTGGGCATACCATGCAAAGCAAAACCGCCTTCCGGGAACATTTCTTTTAATGAATGAGCACTTGTTGCATATTCCGATAAATGCTCCATCCAATATTTTGCAATTCCGCCATCAACAACTGCCGGGCCGTAGATAAAAGGACCGTATATAAAATGGTGCAGCCCCGTTGGAATTAAGATTCTTTCAAGGAATGTATACAACCAAACCCCTAATACATCAGAGGAAGCCAAAAACCCTTGTAAAGAAGCAATTCCGTTCTGAATTATCGGCCATCCCCACGAGGTAAGCAAGGCAAGAGGCAACATAGCAAAAAAACAAACAATGACAACAAAGGATGTTCCTTGGAAGATACCTAGGAAATCTGGTAGTTTTTTGTCAAAATATCGATTGTGGATTAAAACAACAATGGAAGAAATAACAATCGCACCGATAATATTTGTATCTAAAGTTTTAATACCGGCAATTTCCGTTAACCCGCTCACTCCTCCAACTTCTTGGCTAAAATCGACACCAAAATTTTCCCCCCAAATCGTTAAAATAGCGTTTACAAAATAATTGAAAGTTAAATAGGTTACGAGTGCTGCTAAAACAGCTCTCGCGTGTGCTTTTTTCGCTAATCCAATAGGGATGCCGGCAACAAAAAGCAACGGGATTTGATTAAATACTGTCCATCCACCTTCCTCTATTACCGTCCAGAATTTATACCATGCTCCATCTGGATCAGCCAAAGAACCCATAATATCCCCGTTTTTAAATAAAATTGTGAGACCTACAAGTATCCCCGCAAATGGGAATAATAATACTGGCACAAACATCGCCCCACCGAACCGTTGGATTTTTTGCATCATCCTTGATCCACTCCTTTTCTAGCAATTAAATAACAATACTTAAGAAGAAATTTGTGGGATCTGTTATTTCATGCAAAAGATGATTGCCATAGCAAAAATGTCAAGGTGCTTATAGTTGCAACTATAAACTGTCAGCGCTTACAATTAATTTATATTAAAATCTAATTTTTAACAATAACTTGGCAAGATGTCGGGACTTATCCTTTCCATTTGAACATTTTCCCACAGTTTGAAAAATTTCACGAACTTTTCAAACTGGAAAAACATATAAAATTTCTTTCTCACGGTTATTCACTATGTAGCTTTAGCTTCCCTAAACATCGAGTAGGAGGCTAATGAATTAGAAGTGCCGCAGCATTTGAAAACCGGCGCAGCAAACGGTGCGCCTAAAGTCGGCCGATTCGTAGACAACGCCATAACAAATCTGAAAAATACGAACCCTGACCGGCAAATAGGATTCGCCATGGAAGGGGTTGGGGATGTTAAGGTTCCGGCGGAATTGAGGGGAATTTTGGTTACTCCATAATTAGTGGGGAAAGTAAAGAGCCTCAAGAAGTTATTAATACTGTATATGAAACGGTTTTTAGATTTAAAAGGGATCCGATAAAAAGAGATAATGCACAACGTGTAATAAATAAGGAAATTGGTTGCTTTTTAAGGTCTATTAATTCGCCTCAATTTATTGCAAATCAATTCACACGTTATCATTTCAATGGGACGAATTTATTTGACGTAAAAATATTAGAAAAATTAACCGAAAAGGACCTAGAAGAAGTACTACACTTACATTTTTCTGATGAATCGAGTTCGACACTAATCATTAAGTAAATGATACTTGTTATTTTTCTATAAATTTTTTTATTTAATGTAGTGTCAAGGTAGTATCCATCTATTAATTTAACATCAATCAATGGAAAAATACTATTTATTCTCTATATTATTTTCATAACCTTGGATGTACAAACAAAAATAAGTAAAAACATAGGCTCTTAGACCTAATAAAAAAACAAAACGATTCAAAAGCCCCTTTTAAAATGTATTATTCTACATTATTATTCTGAATAGAAAGATAATTTTTGAAAAAATAAATGATTTAACGGGTGTAAGTAGAATACATATATATACTAAGATAATATGTTGGAGTGAGAAAATGTCGTACTTATTAGATGTTCAAAATATTACAAAGCGATATGGCAATAAAGTTGTTTTAAAAAATGTTACATTCAATGTTCCGTCAGGATCAATAGTTGGCTTTATTGGTGATAATGGTGCAGGTAAATCTACTACATTTAAAACAATACTAGGTCTAGTTTCTCAGGATTCAGGTAGAATTAAAATCTTTGGCAAAGAAAATATACATAAACAGCCTAAGATGAAGGAAAAAATTGGAGTTGTGTTCGATGCTATGAATTTACCGGCGCACCTAACAATCAAACAACTAAATAAAGTTTTTTTGAGAATATTTAATACTTGGAATCAAGATGATTTTTTCCGATTGGTTAATTCTTTTTCTCTCCCCGAAGATAAACAAATATATAAATTTTCTCGTGGGATGTCAATGAAACTTTCTATAGCTGTTGCACTGTCACATAATGCAAAACTACTATTACTAGATGAGGCAACAGGAGGGCTTGATCCCTCATCAAGAGAACAAGTCTTAGGTGAGTTAAAAAGCTTTGTGAGAGAGAGTAGTGGTGGGATATTACTTTCTTCTCATATTATGAGTGATATTGAGAAAATTGCTAGTCATATTGTTTTTATCAAAAATGGTGAAATTTTATTAAATGAGAGAAAGGACAAGATTCTTGAAAAATTTGCAATTGTTGATATCAAAAAGGAACGATTATCTTTACTAAATAGAAATATAGTTGTTGCAAAAAGGGACTATGGTTCTTATTCTAGAATACTTGTATCAAATAAAATGGAATTGCCAAAGGACCTTAGCTCTAAAAAGATTTCAATGGAAGAACTTAGTCTCTTACTAACTAACAGGGAGTGAAATTTAAGTGAAAGGTCTATTATTGACAAACTATTACCTAGTTTATCGAAGTATTTTTGCATATGTAGGTCTCGCATTATTGATTTCTGGTGTACTTTTATTTTTTGCAGGGCCTATGGTAAGTGGTGTGGCCGCTATGTTAATTATATTATTAATGACTTTGCCTTCACTTGAAGTTATAAAAATAGAGAGTAAGTCTGGTTATGATAAATATGTACTTACCTTACCGGTTAGTAGGTCTAATATTGTCCGAAGTCACTATATTTTTTACTTATCGGTTGTGATTATCGGAGCATTTCTTTCATATATTGTTATTTATACATATGATCTAATTTTTGAAACACAAATAAATGGCATAATTAATATTATTTCTTCTGGAATTTTCGTAGTTCTTTTAGCAGGTGCGCTTATATACCCGTTCCTCTATATCTTTGGTGCAGACAAATCTGATGCATTTGTACTTGGAGGAGGATTTGTAGGTCTATTTGTTTATTATGGAATCAAATTCTTAGTAGAAGATTTAATAGACAAATTACCGTTATCCATAGATTCGTCTTTATTAGTTCCGATTTTATTTATAGTACTTGGTATTACTGTATTTACTCTCTCATATTTAATTGCTGTAATTATTTATCGAAAGAAAGAATTTTAGACTATGTGATTAGTACATCAAGTAGGCGCAAAAAATCGTGCCCGTAGAGGCTCCATGTCAAGCCTTTTTTGCACACGCACCACATTCATAGCGAAAGGAGAGAATGGATAACTTAAATATTATCAATTTGTGTCTTGACAAAGGGGTGCATTACAAAGTTTCTGTCTATCAAAAAAATTATGATAAAGACAATGTGTATTTCGATATGTCTATAAAATGTAAAACTAATATTGTCAACAAAAAAATGAGATTATATGAAGTCCAAAGAAATAAAGAATTTTTGATTGGACAATATGCCGATTCGGAATTTGGCCAATTGGCATTTTATATTGTTGTGTATAGTTACTTTAATCAAGATAAACCAAGTAATAGCGTAAGAAAAATGCTGCGAAATATAGGAGAAGATGTTAATGTTAATAAAGCAAATAAAATCCTTGAAGATCATATAGGGAAAAATTATTTTTCTTTGTATAGGAAAGAAATTGGAAAAATAAATATTGATAAAATAAATGAAGATCGTTGTGATGTTTTTTACTTGTCTCTTGAGAATAATATAATCCCAATTGTCCGAAACAAAAGATTGCCAAGTGCATTTGTGATAATTTACAATTATGGCTTTTATTTAAAGCAATTTGACTCCTTAATGAAAAAGATCATTTCACATTACAATTTAAAATTAAAGAAAGAAGAAACAAAAGAATTAAAGAGATTGTATTTAAAAAAATAATTACAGCGGTGATAGTTACGAAACTGATTTAATTTATCATAAACACTAAAATATGAAGTCTTAATTCATAGAACCTCAGCTTTTTCTTTATTATCGCGGTATCCCCCTATGCCACTCGTAACTCGTTTTTAATGGAATCAAAAAGATTAGCTTTTTAAACTAATCCCAGTTTGTCGACTTTGTCGATAAGCTGAAAGCACGTTTCTGGAAATCATGAAACGTGCTTTTCCTATATCTTTTATTCTTTTAAACCATCATTTTTGAAATGATAATAAATCTTTGGTGAAGCATCTTCTTTTATTTCGATTCGATCAACCAAACGGTGAAGCATCTCAGAAGTTAGTTCATTGAAATGTCTATTAAATCATTTTGTAGTCTTTCCTCATATTTCTTTCGTTCACGTTTGGATTGATAGTAGATTTTTCCAGCTTAAGCTTCAGTTTATTCGAAAGCAGATTATTGATTTCTTCAGTTATTAAGCGGTAATTTTCATTGCAAGCAATTTTCTGTTGGTTGAGCTTTTTCAATATTTTGCTCAACTTTTGTTAAAAAGTACAAAAACTTCCCCCTATCTTTTAACACGGATCAAATGAACAATTTATTTTTCTTGCAATAACATACGCCAGTAATTTTCAATTCGATTGAATGTGTCATCGGCACGCTGTGCAACAAAATCTCTTGCCAATTGGTAATCTATATCCCTTGGTGAGATGCCTTTCGTAGCAAATGAAAGCAGTTGTTCTTTTGCTTTTGCAAGCACTCCAGACAAATCTTCTTCATTTTGAATGCTCTCAAACATTTCTTGATAATTTTTGATGACTGATTCAATTTCTGCTTGTGTATATACCGTTTTCCCAAGTTTATTCGTCATGGACAGCTCACGGCTTTGTTGGTATGTTAAAGGAGCATTTAGTGACCTGATTTTGGCTCGTGCTGCGATGAATCGCTCCTCTACCGATTGGTGATTTATGGCTATTTTCGTATTGTGGCGGACATAATCTTGAATCAGTTGATCAAATCCTTTTTTTACATCACCGCTTAAAAACGTATCACTGAAGTATTGAAGTGCAGCTGTTGAAGAAGCCAATTCAAGATGGGCTTCATAAGAATGCTGTTGTTCTTTACTAATTCCAAAAAGGCTAATCCCTAGATATGGCGACAAACTATCTACTCCGTCCGTTATGTGTTGTAAGATGGATTCTACTTTTTTTACTTCTTCATTACTTAGCGAATCAAAGTATTTGGATTCATATAAATATTGGCTGAACACAAGCCATTGATCCTTTGGCCGATAAGAGAAAATATCAGAAGGGTCAGCGTTTTCTACGTGAAAAAACTTTTCCATCGGTATGGCCATCAAGCCTTGAACTTGTTTGATTTCATCCGAAATCGTAAGTTTATAGGCTTGTCCGTTTCGGATGACTTCCACTTGTTGTCCGGCCAATGGATTTTTGATTTCGTGTACGGATGGCATTTTGGCTCTATTTCGAGCGACTATTGCTCCGATATATCCAAGATCAATTTTCACGGTTATTCCCTCCTATCTAAATAATTAATGGAAGGCAATGGTTCAACTTTGCTTTCATAGTAAAAATTCAATGCACTAAAGAAATCGATTGATTTACCTGTTTTTAAATCGACGATTAAAATGTGATTGCCATAGTTAAAATCGCCAGTTTCCAGTCTGCGTTGTGTTGTTTTTTTAAAGTATCAACAAACGAACTATAGTAGTACGGGTTTGGACCAGATTAATATTGTGATTCGTGCTATGTAAAAAGCGTACCTACTTCCAGATATCCCGTAATTGCAAAAATCGGAACTTGCAGAGTTCATGTTTGGTTGGTCTTCCGCAAAGCTTTTCTGCACACAATAGTCATCAAAGTGATAATTAAATTGAAAACCAAACAATTTCATTATTTATAATCGGCTTTTTAAATAAATAGTTAAATGATTATAAGGAAAAATTTAAATAATCTACCTAAAACTTTCTATTTTAAGTAAAATATCCTAGGATTTGAGGCGCGTCATCCAGAAATTGGATGGAATAAGTAGTCAATGAGGGATTGTTTGTTGCAAATGGTAAAAAAGTTAAAAATATCATAAGTATATCGCCTGATTTTAAACATGTATTATCAATTAGAGTGGGGATGCCGTTTACTTGAGGTCTTATTACGGAATTCTGTCTCGTCCAAAAGAAAGGCTTCCCTATAAAACAGATGGGGAATTTTAAAGTGGAATAGTTAGCGAATGTTATTGCCGCCGTTACATATAAAACCGTTGATCATACGATTCAACAATTTATCTGGACTTATGGTGATCGCGGAAACGGAAGGTTCTATTATTATGTCGGGGCTGAAATCCATGGTCGATGGCAAGGAAATAACGTTGAGGTTGTGAGCCATTCAGAAGGAATTTCTGTTACTCATAAATGGTAAAAAGGAAATTATTTTACTGGGATCATATTACTCAGTTTGGCACTCTTGCTGTCGTTTTAATGAGACATAACGAAGAGATTTGGACTATATCATTAAATGAAAATTTTGTGGCTGATTACGCAGACTCCGAACATACAACTGGTGAAATTAGTTTATATAAAGCAACAATGAAAAAAATAAGCCTATCATCCTGCATTATAAAGCTTCGCAATAACATCTGCCGCCGGTTGGTATACGAGAAAGTAATCGATTGCCTAGGTGAAAATGACCTGGCAACCACAACCTTATGATTGAGGATTTGGTAAATTAATCCTGTATCAGCTAATGAGAAATGGGCAGAGCGAAAGTTGCCAGGATTGGCCGAAGTACAAGCAGCCCTCGAGCAAATGTTTGAAGAACTAAATAATGCAAATCAAAAAAATAGGAGGATTCCCACTTTCCACATGGGGGTGTCTAATAAGTCGTTTTTACTACTTATTGACGCCCCCTTTGATGTTTTAGAAACGTTGATATATTGATGTTTATGATTTTTTGTTTTTTATGGGGATTTGATTTTCTGGACAGCCCCGTGTGGAGAAACATTCCAAATCCATTTCAGAGACCCCCTATCTATCTTGTATTACACAAAATTTTTGACGGTACCTGAAAGGTAGGGGATTATCTATTGTTTCTTTATCAAGTGCACCTAACAAATAAAAATTAAGTATTTGATCGGATACGTTTAAAAGTGTGCTGATTCAATATTTCTTTCAATGTATCTTTCGTTGCCATTCCGTTCACTGAGATTGTACCATTTTGAGAAATTCGAATTTCAATTTTATTTTGGAATTGATGAAAGTTCGTTTCTAAATGTTTATAAACATCCGTGAGGAAATGATAGTTTTGATTGGATGAACCAACCCAAGGACGGCTTAAATCTAATTTTTCTTCGATAAAAGGTCCATCGATTAGCAAATCTGTCACTGATAGCAGCCGTTGATTTTGTTTTTGTTTTTTCAAATCATCATATAAATACCCTGTAAATGTCATAACTGTTAAGCCGAGCTGTTTCACTTTTCTTCCTAGTTCCCCTAAGGCTTCAGCTTGATCAAACGGTTCTCCTCCAAGAAATGTGACGCCTTCAATCTCGTTTTGCTCTTTACTATCTTTAATGAATTCAAATAAATTCTCCACATTCATTTTTGTACCGTTTTCATTTACCCAAGTCCAAGGAACGGCACACCCTTTACAACGAATTGAACAACCTTGTACCCAAATTGCAAATCTTTTACCTGGTCCTTCCACTTCAGTAACTGGAATATAACGATGTATGTACAGTTCCATCAAAAGTCCACAACTCTTCCTCGTTCCATTTTTTTCTTTTGATTTCCTTGATTATTATCGTCTGTATTAAACTGTAAATATGGTCTCATTTTTTCAGCTACATGAGGCTTAATCCCAAGAACTTGGATAAAGTGTTCGAAATTTTGAAAGAATCCTACCCTTTCTCTCTCTGCAAGTATTTTTTTCGCAAAAATCAATCCAACCCCAGGTACCTTTGCAATTTCTTCTGCTGAAGCATGATTAACATCGATTTGTTTACTTACGCTTTCGTTTTCAATTGATGGCTGCATTGGGTTTATAAATTCTTCCTTTGGAGAAATCACTTGCTGTTCATCATTCGATTCAAGGATATGTTCTTTCGCAATAGCTTCTTTTAATTGCTTTAAATTTTTTTCTTGTACTTTTTGCTGTGATTCAAGACGGAGTAAATATTCAGGTCTAATTCTAAAAACATGAAAGATGGAAGAAACCCAACTAATAAGTGCTAATGCAAACGCGATATCAAATAAGAAATGTCCTTCTTCTGCAATTAAAAATATGATAAAAGGTAAAGTATATATGAGTCCTGCAAAAAACCATTTTCTTTGTCTTACTCTGAAAGCTGCATAGAAAAAAGAAATATAATTAAAAAAAGCAAAAGGGAAAAAGACCCATAGCATCCAGATGGAGTTACGTAATTCCCAACCTATCCCCTTCTCAGTTATACTCCGCATCATTCACTCCTCCTTTAGCTTCAATTTATTTTGTTCAGTTATAGTTTCTTCAAATTGAAAATATTCTTCTTTATAATTTGAATCAACTGTTTCCGATTCGAGTAGTTTCTCCAAAAGGTCAATATACTTGATGCATTCTTGTCCCTTCATGCCAATTGTTTCCGCAAAGATTTTACCGTCTTCTGTCAATTTGATCTGTATTTTTTTGGTTCCCATAGCATCACCTATTTAGAAATATTGTTGACATTAAAAGTTAAAACAATTGTTCGGTCTTCTTGCATAATTTCCGATTCCAGATGTAAGCCATGTTCTGCTGCTTGTTTCAGTAAATGTTGATAAGTTTCTTGTTGTATTAGATATTTGTATTCTGTCTGTAAATTTTCAATAAATTCCATGGCAGCTTGTGTGTCAACACTATTGTTAAATATCGCTTCAAAATACCCCTGTTCAGTTAGTTGAAAATAAATTTGAAGATCTTCAATTGTCGTTTGGTAATTTTGTTCAGTCAATTTTGTCACTTTGCAACCATACTGTTCAATCGATTTTTGAAGTAAATCTTCTTTCTTCATAATCGTTGGAATGATAAAGGAATCATTTTTTTGATTTGCAAAGGCTTTAATCGAACTAATTGTTGCAATACCAATTGGAACTAACAAAAGTTCAATGCTCAAATTCATTCACCTACTTCTATTAAAAGTCAATCGCACGACCGCCACGAGTGGACTTAATATCCATATCCATGTTAGAGCTATTTGATTCGCAATACTCCGCTCGATCTTCTCTAGGCGTAGCCGCAACCGCTCTAACACTAGCCCATTCACGAATCTCTTTAATTTGTTCAGCCTGTGTCACCGCAAGTGGTACAATTAATTTCGAAACTTTTTCAAAATCACTAAATTGAACACTTCGTTCTTCATAAAATGCCTCAAATAATCCATTTATGACAACTTGTTCAATCTCTGCTCCTACAAACCCCTCCGTCATGTCAGCCAATTTTTCCAGGTTTTCAGTACTAATTTCAAAATTACCTTTTACGCTTGGGTTATTTAATCTTTTCTTTAAATGAACTCGGAAGATTTCAATACGTTCTCTATGTGTTGGTAAATCAACAAAGAAAATTTCATCAAATCGACCTTTTCGCAACATTTCAGGAGGAAGTGCCGATATATTGTTTGCAGTGGCAACTACAAATACGGATTTTTCTTTTTCTTGCATCCAAGTTAAAAAGTGTCCAAAAACACGAGAACTTGTCCCGCTATCTCCAGATGAACTAGTTCCGTTAAATCCTTTTTCGATTTCATCAATCCATAAGATGGAAGGAGCAATGGCTTCAGCTGTTTGAATCGCTTTTCTCATATTTTCTTCACTACTACCAACAATGCCGCTAAACACTTTTCCAATATCTAATCGCAGTAATGGAAGCTGCCACATTCCACTAATCGCTTTACTTATTAAACTTTTACCACAACCTGGAACACCTGTAATGAGCACACCCTTTGGAGCTGGTAAACCATATTGTTGCGCAGACTCTAACCAAGATTTATCTCTTTTTTTCAACCAACGTTTTAAATTTTCTAATCCACCGACTTCATCCATATTAAGATTACTCGATATAAATTCTAGTATCCCTGTTTTCTTAATGATTTGTTCTTTTTCTTGAAGGATTACTTCAACATCCTTGATTGATAATTTTCCATCATCAACCATTGCCCGTGCAAAGGCATTTTCGGCTTCCGAAAGTGTTAAACCCAATGATGCTTTTACGAGTTTTTCTTTTTCTTCTTCATTTAAGTTAATTTCAATTCTTCCTGTTTGTCGGTTTACTTCAATCATTTCATCAAGCAGTTGCTTCATTTCAGTAAAGGTTGGTAAAGGAAAATCAACAATTGTAATATCTTTCTCCAAATCTTGCGGTAATTTAAGAATTGGAGATAAAAATACAATATTCTTTGGATTAACACTTTGTTTTAAACTCATTACAATGTCACGTAGTTTTCTTATCACAAGAAGATCTGGTAATCTTCCTTGATCACCAAAATAAACATGGAAGTCTTGCAGTACAAAAATAGCGGGCTCATCATACTTTTCAATAAATTCTAATGCTTTTACAGGAACCTTCGTATCGTCTTTACGTATACCCTCTCCTACAATCCCTTCCGTAATCTTCCAAGTAAATAATTTTCTTGTTGTTTTAATCAACTGTTGATCATAGGCAATGTCATTAATAAGTGCTAGTGCTCTTTGCTCTTCCCAAGTTGGAATATATATAAATGGGAATCTAGCTTTAAACAAATTAGCTACAAATCTTTTTTGCTTTAATAAGTAATTCAATGCTTTCCCTTCTTCCTTTAGATTTTTGGGTTATTAAGAATTTTATAAGCAGTTGTAATGTTTAAAATATATCTTTACCCATATATCCTATAGATACCTGAATCCGTGATAAAAGGTAGCTTACCTAGATAATTTTGGAATGACTTTCTTTTACCTTAACTTTGGATATTTTTACTGGAATTAACCGTTTTTGGGTATATCAAATAAGTTTCCCATACTGATAAAAGCTAGCAGTCTAAATAAATCAAAGCTTTGTAATAAGTTTCTTGTTCAAGGCATTTAAGCAAGTGTAGAGTTTAGTATTGTAATTTTACCTTTCTCTTCATCATTAATATTACATTAATTTTGAAAAATACTAAAAATAATAAATTGAATGAATTTTATAAATATTAGTCCTCCAGACTCAAAGATTTCTAAGCACTAAATAAGAAGTACTCCCGAAAATGTCGAAATAAGTAAGCGGTCAAACAATCTATCGACCTAAGGTTGACCCCCTATGCCTATTATAAGACAAGGAAGCTTTTTTGACATCAAGATTTATGCAGATTTACCAGTTGCAAAGTTAGATCGGAGTGGCCCAAAATTCAATTATCAAATACAATCGGATATTGGTTGATACAGGCTCTGATAGCAACGGTTATTTCAAGTGAATTGGCTGAGACAATATTGTTCTTGAGGAAAATGATACGATTTATAGAATAAGTGGCGTTGGCGACTCTGAATTTGTATTTTCGAAAAAAGTAGATTCTATTAAATAGGATTCGAAAGTGCAGCCGCATTCATATGGTTGGCTGTTCTTTTTTCTATATATTTGGAACGATTATAGATTGAAAGAGGCGTGAGGATAAAAAAATGAAGGATATTTCTTTCGTATCTCGAATTATTTAAAAGAGTTACTTTTTTGTTAAACGAAAAGAACTCTTCTCATCCTCGGTAATTTGTTTTCCATATAAGGATGTCATTCATTGTATAGGCTGCATTATTGAATATGAACCGGCCGATGCTCTCAGTAAACATTTAAAAAGATGACTTCAACAATAAAAGATAGCGGAGGAGTAGTCGCTATATGTTACGTTTATTCATTATTTTTGTAGCTACAGCAAATGCGTTCATTGTTCTTTATGCACCACAGCCTCTACTCCCGTTGTGGACTCAAGAATTTAATATATCGATAGCAACGGCAAGCTCAGCTATTTCGATTACCATTATTTCATTAGCCGTGTCATCTTTTGTATTTGCTCAATTATTGGACCAATGGGATCGAAAAAAAGTTATTCTTTTTGCAAGTATATTATTAATTTTTCCGAGTATGATGATTTACATTAGTGAATCATTTTCATCAATTTTATTTTGGAGATGTATGTATGGTCTCATCATACCTGGCATCTTGGCTGTGATGATGGCATATGTATCTGAAGAATTTCCTCTAAATCAACGTGGAAGAGTGATGGGAGTATATGTAAGTGCTAATGTGGCGGGCGGATTGCTGGGACGGGTTATTTCTGGACCGATAGCCGACACATTTTCCTGGAAGACTGTTTTTTCAATAATCGCGGTGTATTCCATGGTCGTTGCTTTTTTAGTTTGGAAATATCTCCCTAAACCTAACTATCAAAGAGAAAGGAAGAAACAAAGTTTTGGCATACATTTTAAAAATCCTGCTCTGATAGGTACATTCACTATAGGTTTTTCGCAATTCTTCGCATTTATTAGCTTTTTCACATATATTCCTTTTTATGTTGCTCAACCTCCTTTTCAGTTAAGCAATACACAAATTTCGTTGCTTTATGCTACATATGCGTTCGGCATTTTCTCCGCTCCTATAGCCGGCATGATATCTGATAAGATTGGCCGGCGTTGGACAATGAGTATGGGGCATATTCTTGGCGGAATCGGTATTTTCATAACGCTTTGGCCAACGATTCCTGCGCTTGTTGTGGGATCATCATTGTTGACGCTCGGAAATTTTGCTTCTCAATCAGCAACAACAGCTTATGTGACAGATATGGCCGCCGATTCACGGGGAGCTGCTACGTCTTTATATTTGGTGTTTTTCTATTTAGGAGGAAGCCTTGGCGGTTGGATTCCCGGCCTTTTATGGGAAAATTACGGATGGCATGGTGTCGTTTTTTTAACAATTGGAACAATCATTTTGGCACTATTAAGTAATTTATTTCTCGCAGGAAGAACCCCAGGGAGATTGAAAGTTTCTGAATTATGATATGAACAAAACAGTATTATTTCCTTGTCGAATCATAGTGAATATTTATGACTAAAATAAGGATTCTTTTTCCACAATGGGATTGTCCCGAAAGTCATTGAAACTTGACTTGTATCGTCTCCTTAATGAATTAAGGTGAAGCAGACGGGAACATACTGCGATTTGATTTTGAGCCACTGTGTATGCTTTTTCAGCCAGGAAGACAGTTAGCTAATTCAACCTTGTTAGCTTACCTACCACTCAACGTAAAGTTTTTCGTTTGATCGGTGGTGCATGAAAGATTTTTCCCCATGGTTTTCTTAACTTTATAAGAACTTCATTTTATTGTTCGATTAAGTGTAACTTTTCGAATAGGAACCACCTTTTCCAAGGGTTATGTACTTTATCATTTTTGAACATTGTTAGTGTGGTGGAATCATCGGATTTATTTGCAATGGTAGTGATTTAAAATATAAATCTAACGATGATTCCTCCCAAAATAAATAAACTAAATATGAGATACCATATACTTTCGCTTCGGTTTTCTTTCCATCCCTTAATTGCGTAATAAAAGGCAAATGCAAAAAGTATAAAGAGAAGTATATCCCCAATATATTTGAACACATTCCTCATCCTTCCTCAGTTGAAAATACATTTAAATAATATTCCTCAAGACTGCTAGCTGTCTCTTTGATCTCGGAAATAGATATATTATTTTTTAATATTTTCCCATTGGAAATTAAAATAATTGAATCACAACATCTTTCACAAACCTCTAGTTGGTGTGTAGACATAAAAATACTGCATCCATTTTGTGCGTATTGAATTAAGATGTTTTTAATATCTTTCATACTGACAGGATCAATTCCTGATAAATACTCATCTAGCAAAAGCAGCTTCGGTTTTTTCATTAATAATGGAATAAGATTGAGTTTCTTTTTCATCCCAAGCGAATAATTGAAAATTTGCTTATTTAAGGAATTTAATAATCCCAATAACTGGAGCATTTCTTTAATTTCCGGGCTGTCTATATCAAAATTTAATAACTCGCTCATGAATTTTAAATATTCTTTTCCGGTCAGCACGGAAAATAATAATGGGGCATCAGGAAGTAACATGATTTCTTTTCGATCCAGATCTGACAGTTTTACACCATTGACGTAAATTTCTCCATCATCGTAGCCGGTCAATTCAGATAAAATTCTAAAGGTTGTGGTTTTCCCCGCTCCATTTGGTCCGAGAAATCCGACAATTTTATTTTCAGCAATTTCAAACGTTGCTTGATCTAATATTTTTTTCCCATTTTCAATTTTGGTCAGATTATGGACTTTCAATAAATAATCAGAAGATGCTGCTCCCACTGGATTTTCACTCCTAATAAATAAATTGTTTTTTATTTAGCTTTCTTTTTACTAATAAAAGTGATATAAAGAGCATTCCGAATAGATAAATAGCAAGAAAAATAGGATTGATGAACAAATATTGTGATTTTGTTAAATAACCCATGATAAATAAAACCATGGGGATTGTCATACTAGGAAGTATGATAAATAAAGACATTGCATCTAAGATAGAATCGACCATTTTTTTATCGCCAAATTCATTCAATTCTTCAGCGTTTCGAAATTCAAAATGAGGATAGAAGGCGCTGGAAATATAATTTAAAGCGCCAAAAGCATTTAAAGCTAAAATTTGCATTGAGAGCAACCATATAATAGTAGTTAATGAAATGGGAGTGAGTATATAAACAATGAAATCACCTATTACGATTAAAGGAATTAACGTGATGATGTAGACAAAAAACTTTTGTTTAAATACATACCAAAGATTTTTTCCAGCATTTAAATAAATTAAGACATTGGTGCCATCACTTTCTAAGGCCATTCCCCCTATAAAATGCTGATAATGACGTTCCGCCAAAAAATAAATATGGTACAAAATAAAAAATGAAAGTACTAATTGCTGCACTTTGTACTCATCATCTAAATTGGCGAGCAATCCGCTAAATATGCCAACAGAAAACCAATAAACGAAATCGCCAAACATATACGGAAGCCTCTTTTGAAAAAAGCTCGATCTAATAAATAAAAGAATCATAAAAGCTTTTTTCTTTAAAAACGGCACTTTTAATAACGGGGAAGGCAGCCGATCAAAATACTCCGCTGATCGCCTGTTGGGGTTTTCTTTAAAAAGAATGATAAATAACAAGTAAAATACCATAGTAAACATACACATCAATATCGTGCCAATATATGTATATAGAGAATCAGCAGTGAGAATATCAAAAAAGCTTAAATTGATTTTGATCGTCGTTACACTGTCAAACAGAATTTCCCAACCTTTGTTAGACCATTTTTCAAATGACTCGGATGTGGGATTTTCTTTAATAAAGGGAATATCAATAAGCCATCCTGTAAACTTTGCAGCGAAAAAATAGCCTATTGAAAATATGATCATTCTTGATATGACAATTTTGGCTACTTTGTTTACGAAAGGTTTTTCTATTATAAACTTGTATACATAAAATGTGTGCGAAAAAGAGACAGCAATGCTGACAAACAAATATAAAGAAAAGCTGAGCAGTGTTAATCCAATTACCATAGATATGTTTAAACCGATTGCGTATGATAAGCTAAAAAGCAATGTTAAAATATGTATGATGAAACTTCTTATGTTCCAGCAGATTGTTTCGAAAATAACCATAGAGTTGGCTTTACTTAAACTCAATTTAAAATGTGACAGCAGCCACTCCTTGTCCATTGAGCTTAAATTCCACTTGGAAGCTTTTATGCCAGCAATAACAGAGAAAACTATTACATATACAAAATAAAACTGCCAGAGAATATAAACATTGTTGTTAATTTGGGAAATTTTTTGCAATAAAAAGTCCAAAAATGGCGCACCTGTCGTTGCTGTATGTAAAAATTCATTCATAATTACCAGTTTTAATACAGCATATGCAGAAAAAAAATAAAAAATAGCCTCTATGACATCAAGAAAAAAAGCTGTGATCGCAAATATATATCCTGAATACCCTCTTCTATTTAAAAATTTACCCCATTGATTTTTCCATCTTATATAAATCTTCCATTTAATCCATGCTGCTCTCATTTTGACTCCCGACTTTCATAAATTTAATGTAATCAATCCCTCTACAATGGAAGCTAGAAGGATTCCTATAATTACCATTACGACATGTTTTAATAAAAATTTCAACCCATATTTTCTATTAAAATAAAATGTAAATCCTAAAAAGCCGATAGCTCCTGCTAATAAAAAAAAGGGGATTTCAAATATTCCATGAGGTATAACCTTTAAAAATATATTTAATAAAGGTTGATCAGATAAAATAAGATGAGTTAGACCTGCTCCGATAGATATGCCATTAATGAGTAAATAAATAAACGTAGGAATCCCAAATGTAAATAAACCCAGCATTAAAACTAGACAAACAAGTATATTATTTAAAAAAATAGAATACACTGAGTACCAGCCAGCTTTATAAGTTCTTTGGAGCTCAGCTGCCTCCTCCATTTGAGGCGAAGTCGAAAAAATTATCATGACCCCAATAATTAAACCTATGCCAAATACAATGGCAGAAAGGATAAAAGTGTTTCGTAGACGGGAAAAATAGTTCAACATCACTCACTCGCTAACTTTTTCTTAAATTAAATAGAAGGTAGGATAGAGAAAGACTAACGGCTCTCTATCCTATCCTAAAAACATTATGCTACTACAGCTTTTTTGCCTCCGGCTCTTAGAGCTATCTGCAAGGCTTTTAATGTGAGACCTGCTCCGGTTATCAATGTCAAGAATGAAGCTATTCCTAAACCGGCGTCCAAAAATGCAGCAATAGTTTTTGCAGTAGTTTCATTAATGCCATAAGCAACTAAAAGATCAAGTTCCAACATTATAATTCACCTCCTTTCAAATAAGTTCAATTAGTGTGTTAAATATAATTATTACTGGGAATAATATGGAAACTATCTTTGTTAAAGACTGCTTTGTAACAATTGTTAAGCTTAAACAAATTAGAAATAATGACCACAAATTAAATAATTCAATTTTCGATAAAAATATTTGCACAAATTGATTCATGTTTAATCCTGAAAATAGGTAGGCCAAGCTGGTGACAGGAATATGATATTGAGACGGATCAGATAACACGTATTTTATACCGAGCCCCAAAATAACAGGGGATTGAGCGATGATGACAAATCTCAATAATTCCCTGAATTTTACTTTCAATTTTACGATGGAGAGAACTATTTTTATTAAGGCTGTAAGTAAAAGAATATTAACGAAAAATAAGAAGACTTGCATAATTGCGGCAAAAATAGTAAGAGCATTTTTAAACGATTGTGATGGATTGTTTCCTAAAAGATCTGCTATATATTCGGATTCCAATAAATTTTGACTTATAACAATACTTATTGCGGCAAACAATATAACTAATGTCAAAGTAGCTAGTATTCCTAGTTTTTTTTCATTATGTATGTTCAATAAAGTTTTTTGCGGCGAATAAATGATTTTAAATGGATAAAATATCCTTTTGATAAAAACATGACTAGGGTTTCTTACCAATTGCTCTTGCTCTTCAAGACGCATTATCAAATCACCTGCTTACATAATTTAATGAGTTTTCGATATTTATTTGCTAAAAAACAATGTCAATATTTCATATGATCACAATGCTCCGGCTTGTTGTTTAAAGTTTTAGAGAGAAGAGAAGAATTGATATATTTTTGGTGGAATTTACAATTTCTTCTTCTTAATTCAAAATATATTACAAATCTTCTAAAAAAACATCGGTATTTTCCACAAAAAATGATGTGGAAAATACCTATTTTTAGAAAAAACAATGAAAAAAACTGTCATTTAGTGTAAAATTTTTACTATAAATACTAGTTGAAGGAGGGATAAAAAGCGAGAATCGATAGGATTCACTGAACTTTGCATTCGCAAAAGAAAAGATTGGATTTGGATGTGTTCTCTCACTTGTGTATATATGAAAAACAGACGGACAGTTAACGGAAAAGTAAATGAGTTTTTGAAAAAAACACTTGTTTAGCTCTAAGCTTTAAAAAAGGCATCTTTAAACTGTTGCGCCTTTAGAGGAAAATGATTTGGAAACGAAGATTATTTTTTTCGAGATGTGTATACGTTTTTAGTCTATAATCGCTAATTGTTTATGCTGATGCCAATGTACATCTGATTTTAGTGAAGCTAGTCTAAATACATTCTGTTCTAATTGAAATTCTTTTAATGGAAATTTTGTGAATTATTCTCACATCTGTTCTCTTCAATGTTTTTTAGACTTATAAAATGCTTTAAAAATAAAAGGGTGTTTATATTGAGTTTTCCGAAAAAATCAATTAGGGTGAGTGACGATCTAAAATCTTCGACGAAGATGGCTACGCTTAAATGCAGTCAGAACTGGGCATTGTAACTTCCTGATAACTTTGCCGAGATTAGGATGATTGAAATGAAAATTAAAGTACTACTGGTAGATGATCACTTACTAGTCTTGTTAGGAATCAAACAATTATTAGAACACGAATCAGATCTTGAAGTTGTAGATACCATTTGCGACCCTGCCGAAATCAATGCAGCAATATCAAAAAATCATCCGGATGTTGTGGTAATGGACATAAGAATGAAAGGCTACAATGGAATTGAGTTGACAAAGAAATTAATCGAAAGCTATCCGAATCTGAAGATTGTCATATTATCAGCTTATAACGATGATGAATATATTGACGCATCTTATCATGCCGGTGCTTATGCGTTCATTACGAAGGAAAACTCTGCTACAGAACTTGCAAATGCGATCAGACAAAGTTTTTTGGGCAACAATATCATTCCTAGAAAAAAAATAGAATATCAGAATCACTATTTAACCAAAACTGAGTTAGAAATTTTAAAGCTGATTTCTGAAGATAAAACGAACGCAGAGATCAGTGATATTTTGATGGTAAGCAGAAGAACGGTCGAACACCATGTTTCATCAATTATTAAAAAGCTGAATGTGTACTCAAGAGTTGGTGCAGTGGTAAAAGGAATAAAACTGGGACTATTAAAAACTATTTAAAATCGTTATATTTTGTTCAAATCGGAAGCCTACATTCCAGCATGTAGGTATTCAAGACATGGATATTGTGTCTGAACTCAATTGCGCTTTAAACAACAAAACCGCTGTACCGTGTGTGAGAGTGTCTATCAAACATAGTGATTCTCTTATTTTTTAAAGCCGAAATGTATAAACTTGACTTTTCCAGGTGGAGGATTTAGCAAAAAGACCTATTTGTTCTCTCAATTTCATTCTTAAGCACTATTCAGAATAGGATATTTTATCTATAGGAAGATAAAGGTAAATATGTTATTTTTAAACAGAAAATTTTTTAATATTTTGAATAGGAGGAATCAAAAATGAAAAAGAAATTGTTTATTGAAGAATTGGAAGTAAGGCAATCTAGCTCTCCGTTATTTGTGAGCCCTATTGTGGATCCGGGATATGCCACAACGTTAGCTTTAGGCGAAGAAGGAGGATATACAACTCAAGCTATCGGGGAAGAAGGCGGGCCAATTGTTACCACATATGCACTTGGCGAAGAAGGCGGTTTTATAAAATAGGTTTTGTTAAAAGTTGGACAAGCGCCCCAGAGAATGTTTTCTGGGGCGCTAAAATTCGGAAAATTCTCATTTATTTCATCGGAGGTGCGAAATGGCGGAAGTATCTGTTGGTATTATCGGTTCACAATTTGAAAGGCATTGTCTTTATTTACAAAAGGAATTGGTTCGACAAGGCGCCCAAGCATTCATTTTAGATAATTCGCCGGATGTCCCCTACCCCTTAAGCTTTGGGGGTGAAGACAGCCATTATGAAAACCGTGATTTATCGGAAACGAACGTTTACTTTTTGAGAGCATTATTTGTTCCTACTCCTGCATTCGATACTTCTCAAATAAAGGAACAAATCAAGGAGAATGGATTTTTGGCATATGCGGCGGAGCGGGAGAGATATGCTGCTTGGCTGTCTTGGTTAAAATCTTCCTCTTACTTCGGCAGACTCATCGTCAATCCTGTTGATACACTGCTCATTCATTTTGCAAAGCCTTATCACCTTGAGTGTCTAAGAAGAGCAGGTATTCCCGTTCCTAAAACGTTAGTAACCAGCAATCCGGAAAAAGTTTTGGAATTCAGCCATAACTGCGATGTCATCTATAAACCCGTTGCTGGAGGAGCATTGTGCCGTCTATTGACAGAGGAAGATAAAAAACCTGAAAGATTAGAAGCATTGAGCACAGCACCGGTGCAATTCCAAGAATACATACAAGGTCAGGATGTACGTGTATTTGTCCTGGACAGAAAAGTCATCGCATCATTTATCATTGAGGGAGAAGGAATTGATTATCGTGAAGGCGCCCATCAAGTCAAACCCTTTGAGATAACGCCAGAGATCGCTCAGTTATGTATAGAGGCATGCGAAACATTAGGGCTTATTTTCAGCGGAATTGATTTAAAACTACGTCCAGACGGTTCTGTTATATGCATTGAATGTAATCCAAGCCCAATGTTCGAAGGATTCGATCGGGTTGCCCCTGTTTCAATTGTTTCCCAGCTGGCTTCATACTTGATCAAACAAGCCATTCTTAAAGAGGAAAATAAACTGAAAGTGAGAAACTGACGTTTGGAGAGGGAGTATTTGTGAATTACTCACAGTCATTTCAAAAACCGTTAGTATACAAAATAGGAAAGATAAAAGAAGATCGGTACTGGATTGAACGACCGGATGGACTTTTATTGCAAATAGATAACTATTCAAAAAAATTGTTGGAGCAGTTGGCAAACAAAGAGCCTATATCTTCTATTGCAGATAAAATGGAAGTATCGGAGAAGGAAATTTTACTATTTCTTGAAAAGTTAGGCATCGATAAGGATGCAGCCTTTTCCCTTATTGAAGAAAAACAATCTGATTTTGAGCCGTATCAAAAGCCGCTCATAACCTATTACAATCCTTGGCTGGAGCGTAAATGGTTTAACTGGATTACCGCAGGTGCTGTTTTGATTTCGATCATCAGCACCGTTTTGTTCATGATCAACACTCCATTTTTTCTCGTCACTGATCTAAAAGGTCAATGGATCATCGCCGGAGTTTTAACATTTTCAGTCCTCATCCATGAGCTTGGGCACTTATTAACAATGCCGCGTACAGGGAACATTTCCATTTCTGTTCAATGGTCCGGGCCTGTCCCGTTATTTAGCATTGTTTGCAATGAAGCTTGGAAGCTATCAAAATGGCAGCGCATGCGGATCAACATCGCGGGCTTTACGGCAGATTTGATTGTATGCGGATTAACATCAGTGATCGGCTTATGCTTTGCACAGCTTTCACCATGGATTTGGTCCTTTCTTATTGTTCATATGTTTAGAATGCTGTTTGCGATTTTCCCGCTGCTTCCTGGAGACGGCTACTGGATGATCGTTGATCTATTGAATCAGCCGAATTTGTGGAAAAATGCAATAGATCAACTAAAGAAATTGAAAATTAATTGGCTTTCCTTCTATGCTTTTGTGCGGATTGCCTTTCATATCTTTATTTGGATTTTATATACGTATTTCATTTTTTTGTGGTCAGCTATCATATTCACAAGGCCGTTTGAAGACGTTCTTTTATTCTTTTTACAGCCTGCGCCGTTGTTGTTATTCCTGAACCTTTTCTATCAGTTGATTTTCATTACTTCCCTCGGAATCAAGCATATAAGGCGGCTGGGCAAGGCGGAACGGGCTCTGGAACGGTAACGATTTTTCGCCATTTTATGATAATCATAACTTAATGATTCGCCATAAACGGCTCTCGAGTTGTTGAAAAGATTGCAAGAGTGGAATTTTTGAATGATTATTCCCGGAACGGAGCCAATCTTGAACATAATTTAATTGATTTTTTTTTGAAAAAATATTGACAAAAAATTCAATCCATGGTAATCTTTAAACCGCAGTAAATCAATAGGAATAATTTAGGTTCGATCAGACGACTGAAGGGCCTTGCAATGCTTGGAAATAATATATTTTCAGGCGTGCAAGGCCTGTTTTTATTTAATTTAAAGAAATTGGTTGGACCATTGAATGTCTGAACCAAATGCGTTGTAAAAAAGGAAATGGAGGGGTGGTTCATAGTGTCACACAAGTTTTTAGTACATAATGTCGGCGATTCTGTGGGAGTCGCAATAGAAGACATTGAAGCAGGCGAGCAAATCCAAGGGGTCATCTTAGAAGACGATTCAGTTGTTTCAGTAGAGTCTAGAGATTTTATTCCTCTTGGTCATAAGATTGCTTTAGTGGATTTGGATGAAAACAGCAAAGTAATTGAATATCGCGTACCGATTGGTGTAGCTACAAAAAAAATCTATAAAGGGAGCTATGTTCATACTCATAATTTAAAAACGGCGAGGTGGAAATATGGAGAATAAAATTTGGGGTTATCGCAGAGAGAACGGAAGAGTTGGTATTCGGAATCATGTAGTGATCATGCCTGTCGATGACATTTCTAATGCGGCAGCAGAAGCGGTTGCTAAAATTGTTCCTGGTACTTTAGCGATCCCGCATGCATACGGGCGATTACAATATGGGCCGGATTTAGACTTGTTTTTTAAAACGATTATCGGCAACTGTTCTAATCCAAATGTAGCAGCTGTTGTTGTGATTGGTATTGAGCCTAACTGGACAAATCGAATTGTTGAGGAGGTACAAAAAACAGGCAAGCCGGTAGCTGGATTTTCAATTGAACGTTATGGCGATTTGTCTACGATTGAAAAAGCAGCTCGAACAGCACAAAAATTTCTGCAGGATGCTTCTGAAATTCGCAGAGAGCCTGTGGAATTATCAGAAATTTTAGTAAGTATTAAATGCGGAGAGTCGGATACGACAACCGGGTTAGGATCATGCCCTACGGTAGGAAATGTAGTTGATCGTTTAATCGACGAAGGCGGAACTGTTTTGTTCGGTGAAACCTCCGAATTAACTGGCGGCGAGCATTTAATTGCAGAGCGTTGTGCCACTCCAGAAGTAAAACAAAAATTTTTAAGCCTTTATCAAAACTATGTTGAAGAAATCGCATCAAAAGGTGTTGATCTGCTTGGCAGCCAGCCGACAGAAGGAAATATAAGAGGCGGCCTCACAACAATTGAGGAAAAGGCGCTCGGCAATATCGAAAAAACGGGCACAAAACCGGTGGTTGATGCTTTAGGACCTGCGGAGGCTCCAGTAAAAGCGGGATTGAATTTTATGGATACCTCCTCTGCAGCAGCTGAATGTATTACTTTAATGGCAGCTGGAGGGGCGGTCGTACATTTCTTTCCTACCGGTCAAGGCAATATAATTGGTCATCCAATAGTACCCGTTATTAAGCTTTCGGCAAATCCAATTACAGTTTCTACTATGTCAGAGCATATCGATGTAGACGTTACAGGATTATTGAAACGGGAATATAATCTCCAGCAGGCTGGCGATTTGCTGCTTGATATTTTGATCCGAACAATAAACGGACGTTTAACTGCAGCGGAAACATTAGGGCATAGAGAATTTGTTTTGACGAAACTTTATCGCAGTGCATGAGCGGAGGAAAGTAATGAAAATACTAATCTCTGAATATATGCCTGAATCCGGGATTAACAGGATGAGGAAAATAGCGGAGGTCGAATACAATCCGGATTTATGGAGAAATAAACAGGAATTAATAAACAAAATAATAGATGCAGACGCATTAGTCGTTCGAAACCAGACAATTGTTGATCAGGAAATACTGGATGCAGGGAAAAAATTAAAGGTAATCGGCAGATTAGGAGTCGGGCTTGATAATATAAATTTACTTGCAGCAAAACAACGTAATGTAAAAATCGTCTCCGCCAAAAATGCCAATTCGGTTTCAGTAGCAGAATATGTTATGGCCGTTATTTTAACGGCATCGAGGTCTATCATACAAGCCGGAGAAGACGTTAAAAAAGGAAATTGGAATAGGAAATTATTTACGGGAAATGAGATATACGGGAAAACATTGGGATTAATCGGAACGGGAGAGATTGGCCACAGGCTTGCTAAAAGAGCCATTGCATTTGGAATGAAAGTGATCGGCTATGATCCTTATATAAGAGAATTCGATTATCCTTTTTCTGAAACGGGGATTACAAAGGTTGAATTAGCAGAGGGCTTAAAAGAGTCCGACTTTGTAAGCATTCATGTTCCGCTAACGAATGAAACAAGAAATTTACTTAGTACGAAAGAATTTAACTTAATGAAAAAAATGCAATTATTATCAACACTTCTCGCGGGGGAATTGTTGATGAATCCGCCTTATTCAAGGCGGTGGAATCCGGGCAAATAGCTGGTGCTTACTTAGATGTACTTGAGAATGAGCCGGTCGAAAAAGACTATTTTCTATTAAACAGTAGCAAGATTACTGTAACTCCGCATATTGCTGGATTAACAGAAGAGTCCCAAGAACGAATCACTAACATTATTTCAGATGAAATTATGAAAGTACTTGAGGGAAAAGAATCACTATTTTTAGTTTCATCTGATTTTTAAAGGGTGAGTGAAGTTTGACTGTTTATGATGCGAAAGCTTTAAAAAAATTTGTTGAAGATGTTTTGGTGAAGCAAAACGTTAAAAAAGAGAATGCTGAAGTTGTAGCAGATTCATTAATAAGGGCAGATCTTGAAGGTATCACAAGCCACGGAATCAGCAGATTGCCGATCTATTCAAAACGTTTAAAAGAGGGGCGGATTAATCCGACCCCGTCCATAAAAATACAAAAAAAAGGGTTATCCATTTTAACTGTCGATGGAGATAACGGATTGGGCCAGATTGCATCATATTATGGCATTAAAGAGGGAATCAAAACAGCAAGAGAAACGGGAGTTGCTGCCATCGCCATTCGAAAAAGCAACCATTTTGGATGTGCATCATATTATTGCAAGGCAGCTTGCGATGAAAACCTTGCAGCAATTGTGATGACAAATTCTCCGGCTGGGATTCCGCCTTGGGGAGGCAAAAAAGCTTTCTTTGGAACGAATCCGATAGCATTTGGCTTTCCAGTCAAAAACGGACCGGATGTTATTATCGATATGTCTGCAAGCGTCGTTGCAAGAGGCAAAATTATAGAAGCGGCAAAGGAAGGAAAAGCCATTCCAAAAGGCTGGGCAATCGATCAAAGAGGCAATGATACGGAAGATCCTGCAGAAGCATTAAACGGAGCCGTTCTTCCTTCAGGAGGAGTAAAGGGGTATGGCTGGGCTTTGGCAGTGGAAATATTAACAGGGCTATTAACAGGTGCTGCTTACGGCCCACATGTCGAAAATATATATGACGATAACGGCCAAATAGCAAATGTAGGACATTTTTTTATTTTAATCGATATAGAAAAATTTATGCCTGTCGATCAATTTACCTCTCTTCTGCAAAAAATGCTTTTGGAAATGAAAGATGTTCCTAAAAAAGAAGAAGTCCATACAATTTTGTACCCTGGGGAACGAAGAGAACAATCTTATATTCATAAATTACATTGTGGTATTCATTTATCTCAGGAAGTTGAAAAGGATTTAGTGCAGCTGGCTAATCAGTTGCATTTGGAATTTCCTACCACAGGTGATCATTATGTTTGAAAATATTCGTTTTGATCGTTCCACTGTTCCGAATAAGATTGTTGAAGAATTGAAATCACTTATTCAAGAAAATAAGTTGAAACCCGGGGAAAAGCTGCCGTCAGAAAGAGAGCTTTCTCTTAAATTAAATGTGAGTCGAAATACAATAAGGGAAGCTTACAAAGTTCTCTCTACGCTCGGATTTATTGAAATTAAACAGGGGAATGGCGTTTTTGTAGCGGATGGGACGAATAATTTAGCTCAATTAGCCAATCATTACTTTGTCAAAAGCGACCAATTTGCAGATTTATTTGAAATAAGAATGCTCATTGAAACGCAAGCGGTAGTATGGACTGTTGAACGGGCATCCGATTCGGAAATTGACGTTTTGTATCAGTTTGTGAAAGAGACTGTACAATTAATCAGCGAAAATAAAGTGAATGAAAAGATATTGTCTGAACGAGATCACAAATTTCATATTAGAATTGCGGAGCTTTCCAAGAACGCAATTGCTTATCGGATAATGAACAGTCTCACTAGCCTTTTTAACAATATCAGGGTGGAGACATCTAAAATACCTGATCGGATGCACCATTCGTGGCTGGAGCACTTAGAAATTGTCGAAATGATCAAAAAACGCGACATAATTAGGTCAAGGAAAAGTATGGAGAAGCATTTACAAAGTGTCGAGCAGACTTTAGAAAACGCCAAGAGGGATAACGGCTAACATATGACATTTAAGTTTATTCCGAGAAAAAATCGACGGGTTCACCGCTGTATTGTTCGGCCTCTTATCGGTAAATGAGAGCAAAACTCTATCACCCTTATATATGAGCTGATGTACCTTAGCGCCGACGCTTGTCATTCGCTGATTTTTATAGCAAAAATATATTGTCAGGCGCCATTTTTTCCGAGATTCATTGAGATACTTCTTGTGCTATTTGGAATTGGCTGTGTTTTGAAAGGAAAAAGGCAGAGCTGCCAGCAGGAAAAATTCGCCTCACCTTCTTTATTAAGCTTCTTAATTATGAGCATAGGCTGTGCAGCCAGTCCGTCAGCGGTATCCGTTCGCTGGATTTTTTTATGATGATGAGGAACTTATCCTAGAACCAGGCTATTTAAATTCTGAAGATTTTACGAAAGATGTACAAAATGAAACGGAAGCATAAACAAAATTAGCCGAAAAGACTAGAATCCGCAAATGACATGAAGGCCATTTTCTATTAAAATGATTTTAAGATTTAAAATAGATAGAAAATGGTAAGCAAAAACAACAGAGAAAGTTTTCTGTGCTGGCAACACCAAATCGAATAGTTTAATGGGGAGTGTTTTCGAACAGACGGGAGTCAGGATGCACTCCCCAGCTATTTACTATAGGGGGAAATTTTTGTGGCAGAAACAATTGCACCAATGACGGCAAAACATTTGGAACAATGTATTGAACTATATATGAAAGTTTTTAATCGTGACCCTTGGAATGAAAGCTGGACATATGAAACGGCTAAAGAAAGGCTTACAGATTTGCTGCATACTCCGAAATTTACAGGATTTTTTTGGGGAATCGATGGAACTCCCATTGGTTTTATAGCAGGGAACAGCAAGAAAACATATCAAGGAATAACTTTTTATTTAGCGGAATTATGCATCAATCATGAAATTCAAGGTAAAGGCTATGGCTCTAAGCTTCTCCAATATTTAGAGAAAGATTTACAAAAGAAACAAGTTAAAAGCATTTACCTCTTAACATCCACTGGAGGACTTGCAGAAAGCTTCTACAGAAAAAATGGTTATGCTGTGAATAACAATCGAATTGTGATGAAAAAAAATTTCTTTTAGACAGTTTTTTCCTAGCTGAAATTTTATCCAGCCAATTTTCGGTCTCCGCCAAAGAATCATGCAATCACTGTGCGCATATGAAACCGAATGAGATAATGTTTTAAAACGAGAAACGAATTCAAATTTTGTCAAGTGTTATTCCCCACGCTTATGTTTGGGGAAATTTTTTTTGTGATTGACAAAAAATAATGGTAAATAGTTAAATGTATTTAATTAAATATATTTAACTATTTATTGGGGGATTTTATGGTTAAAGACAGCATTGCGTTTATTGCAAATTATTTGTGGAGGGAATCGATTAAAAATTTACATATGCATTTGACGGAGGCGGAGATTAAAAATTTCAGCAGCAATGACTACTATTATTTAACGACTATTTACTATATGGGGAAACCCAATTTTTCTCAGGTGGCAGAAGCTTTGAACCTCACGAAGCCGGCTGTTTCAGCGATGATTAGAAAGCTGTCAAAAATGGGCCTTATAGAAAAAATACAATCGCAGGAGGACAAACGAGTTTATTATGTAAGTGTTACAGAAAAAGGAAAGAACATTGTCGAAGGTGATGAAAAGCTCTACAAGAAAATTGACTTGCAAATAAAAGAGTGTTTAGGAAGCGATCATAAATATGAATTTCTGGAAACTTTATTGGCAGAAATCGTTCGTTATTTGCAAAAAACAGATCGCTAATGCATCATATACATTTTTACATGGAGGAGCTGTTCATGAAAAGGAGTTTTGAGGGTAAATCTGTTATTGTCATAGGCGCTTCAGGGGGATTAGGTTCAAGCTTTGCAAAAGCTTTTGCCGATAAAGGTGCAAGGCTTCTTTTAGTTGGAAGGAATGAAGAAAAGGTTAAAAAGACAGCAGAGCAAATAACTGGAGATATAACAACAGCCGTTTTTGACATTACTGATTTACAATTGATTGAAGAACTGAAAGATATTGTAAAAAGGTGGTCGGCCCATATTGATATTGTCATCAATGCTTCGGGTTATGACGTGAGAAAGTCTTTAGCTGAGCATAGTTATGAAGAAGCGAAGAACACGCTTGATATCAATCTTTTAGGAGCGATTCTTATAACGAAGGCATTCCTGCCGCATATGAGAGAACAAAAAGGCAGCACGATTATGCATATCGGGGGATTTGCAGATGGCCGCTTGGCTTTTCCATATTATAGTGTCGATGCTGCATCACGAGCAGGGCTGTTCACATTTATTGAAGCTGTAAACCGTGAATTGGAGTTGGAAGGTAGTCAAGCAAGGGTTGCCTTTTTTTCGCCAAGTCCTGCAGATACTGAAGCTGAAAGACCATTTCATCCGCTTTGGAGGAAAATGGGTGTTTCCATTATGCCTGTTGAAAAAGTGGCAGAGGATTTGCTTAAAACAATTGAAAAAAAGAAGACAGTACGAATTATGGGAGGGATGTCCACGATCCTTTTTGCCAAGGTTAACTCCATATCACCGAAGCTGGCTGATGCTATCATGATGAGAAAATATGGAAAAATGCTTCAACAATTTTTTTACAGGACAGAGGATGGCGGACAGCAAAAGCCGAGTAGGCATAAAAGAGGCTATCTCCGCAAGATTGCTGTCATTCTTATTATCGCCTCGTTTATTTTGTATGGACTAGCCGCCGTTGTCCCATTGCTTCCGCTCACTCTTACTCAAAAAGCGGCGGCTGTTCCGGCGCTGATTGCAATTGGCGAAATCGTTTGGTGGGCCGGGCTGGCAATCGCAGGTCGGGAAGTCGCTGCCAAGTACAAAAAATATCTTAATCCGTGCACTTGGTTTTCCTGTAAAAGAAAAACAATTTAAAGATTAGAAAAGTGCCATCAGCTGGAATTCTAAACTTTATGCGAGAAGTGAGGAGCTTGGAATTTTTTTGCCAGATTGGCATATTCTTATTGTTAGTTGTTGGAATAGGATTCACTTCAAAATTATTGGGTAAATATAGTTTGTATTTTTTGCTGACTCTCACTTTTACAGCTTTAATTTTTGCTGTACTAAATACGAATGATTTTAGTAATCGGCCTTTCTTATATGTTGTTTTATTTGGAACAGTTTGTCTAGCTTCAATGATAAAATTGATGATCCAAACGTGTAAGTTAAAATAAAAGGTTCTTCGGAGCTTTATCAGGTAGACGGCAGCTTATAAATAGCGTAAAAGGACATTTTGAAATTCTTTTTAGTGAGAAAGACGTCCTCAACATCTATCTTGCTTTCTTCTAAATGTTGATTCGGTTATTAGGCAGGCGGCAGCATGGATTATTTAAATAAGGAAAAGAAAAGACTTACGTTTTGATAAGGCGAAATCCCTTTAAATTCGAACAGTCATACAATGCCCTAAAGGGGCTGTCTTAGAAAGTCAAATCGTCATTGATAACCACGATATATCAACGTTTCTAAAACATTAATGGGGCGTCAATAAGCCGTAAAAATGACTTATTAGACACCCCCATTTTGTGATTGCATTTTAATTCATTCGGTTTTAAGCTTCTTTTTCATTAATTCATTTATTATGGCAGGTATTAATAAATACAATGCGTAGGCAAAAGACATCCATGCTGCAAAAGCGATAACCTGCGGCTCATCAAGCTTAGGAAAAATCAGCTGGTGGTTGGATAAAGAAAAAGTATCTAAAATTAAACCAACAATCGTGCCGATGAATCCAAATTTCAGCGGTGCATTTTCGGCTTTGTCAAACAATACATATAAATACGTGGCTCCTGCCAATAACACCCCTGTTCCAGCTATTAGCAAAGAGAGGCTGACAGCAAACTCCGCTGTACCCGGTCTGAAAAGAACGCTGTCCCCAAACATAACAAAAAACATTGTGGCAAAAAACCAAACAAAAACGCTCCAGCATGCTGTGTACAAATATCCTTTCATTTGTTCTCCACCTCTTGTAAGCCGCTCAATGCTATAAATAATTTCTCAAGTTCTGCGTATGTTTTCTCTACCGGAAAATTTTTTGACAATAGAGCCTGTAAGGCGATTCCGTCTACAACAGCGTTTAAAATGATCGCCCATGTGTCAAGCGAAATTCCTTTAATTGGTGATGAAGGCCATATTTTTAATAAATTTTCCGCTAGAGCTTTATTTTCTTGTAAAATAATCCCCTCAAGCTGTTCCCTGATTTTATCATTATGAAAACCTGAAACGACGAGCGTTAAGAACAATTTATGAAAAAAAGAATCATGAGAACAACGGCTTTTCGCTGTCTCAATCGCTTGTTTAATGATGTTGCCGTCACTTTTCGATAATTCGTCCCAAGAACTGTCGCAAATATCTTTTACAATATCCAATAATAATTGTTCTTTAGTTCGAAAATGATAATAAACAGTCCCCTGCGTAACCCCTGCCGTTTCGGCGACTGCCCTCAATGTGAACTTTTCAATTCCGTTTTTGACTAAACACTTCTTCGCGGAACGAATTAATTCATTTTTACTAATAACATTCGGCTTTGCCATATGATCACTCCTTATTAGTTATTCATATAACTAACTTAACTCAAAAAAATTTACCGTTTATTCACTGATTCATTTTAGATTATACAAAATTCTTGACAGTACCACAATATAAAATGGTCATAATTACTATCTTTTCAAAAGTCATTTGAATTCTCTCATTTGAATATTGACAAGAAAAGAGTTTTCATGTTGACTCTTTTAAGAGAGAAAGGGCAGGTGAACAAAATGGATATCAATGAGTTTCAACAATGGGTGAAGGAGTATTATGACAGCAGGGGCTGGGCTGAATTAGATATTTTTGTCCGCATTGGATTTTTAGCCGAAGAAACGGGGGAAGTTGCCCGAGCTATAAGAGCGCTTGAAATTGGCAGAGACAGACCAGACGAATCAACAGGTTCAGTTGAGGAAAATAAACAGGCATTAATCGAAGAGCTGGGAGATGTGTTAGGAAACATCATAGTGATTGCAAACAAATACAATATTCCTTTGGAAGAAGTATTTCATTCACATAAAAAGAAGCTGTTAGATCGTTATTCTACTGTTTAAGTTTTATGTCTTAAAAATTCCGTAATAAGGTAAAATTGCGGCATCGCTGTTCCACGTGGTGAACGGATTCTTCCGTATTCTTTGATGCCGCAAACGATTGTTGAATAGATTGTGAAATCCATTTCTTTTTATGGTCGACCAATTGCAAATAAACTTTCTTTTCCGGGCAATAGGGGGGATGCCCAATTTTCAAAAGTCATTAGCGATAAAAACGATTCCAAGGTTATTAGATAAAAGGCAGTGTTCGCATCAGAGGATGACGATTCTGCGTAAAACGGTTCCGAACTTATATAGCTTGATATTCACATAAGGGAGATGCCGTTTTTATTTGGTTATAAAAATTTTTGAAGTTTAACTTTTTAACTGAAAGGCTTTTATAAATTATTGGTTAGAAAAATCCTGATGGGACTATTTTTCTATTTTTCGTGTAATGCCGCGGCGGCCGTCTATACTAACAGGAACATCTCCTGCAATTGTAATTCTTCTCACAACTCTTTGTTCGTCGCCATAGTCATTTATTGCATAATGCTGGGTTGCACGGTTATCCCAAATCACAACATCTCCTGCACTCCATTTCCAGCGAACTGTATTTTCTAATTGTATAATATGCTGCTGCAGGACAGTGAACAATTGGGCTGAATCGAAGGTGGAAAGTCCGACAAATTTTTTGACAAAATGACCAAGTAAAAGATTGCGTTCACCGGTTTCAGGATGTATATGGACAACGGGGTGCTCGGTTTCATATAAAGTGGAAGTGAATACTTCGTCATAGTGCTTTTTTGCTTCAGGAGATATATTATATCGCTGTGCTGCATAATCATAGGCATTTGTATGGATTGCCCACAATTGATCAGCAAGATTCCGCAGTTCTGTTGGCAGAGTTTCATAGGCAGCAGCTGTGTTCGCCCAAACAGTATCCCCTCCTGCTTCAGGGATCACAACCCCCCGTAAAATGGAGAATTTCGGAAATGCATCTACAAATGTAACATCTGTATGCCATGAATTGGCCCGGTCGCCACGATCAGAGTCTAGCTCAAAAATATAATTGGAGCCGTCTTTTGCTGGAACAGTTGGATGAACAACAGGATTGCCAAGCAGCTGTGCAAAGGCTTCCTGCCCCGCATCATCTAGATGATGCTGATTTCGGAAGAAAACTACCTTGTACTTTAAGATCGCTTCGCGAATAAATTGAATTGTTTCAGCATCTAGTTCATCGGAAAGTTTGATGCCTGATATTTCAGCGCCAATTCGTCCGGCAACTGGTTTGACAATAATCTCTGATTCATTTTGTACTTGTTTGACATCAGTCATAGGATCGCCTCCTCAAGAAAGTTTATGATTCTACGGAATATTCATCTTTCTCAAAATTTCATCGGCACTTAATAGAAGCCCCACCTCCTTGCTCGTTGAGTGAGCCATTTTAATAAACCGATAATAAGCAAGAAAGCCAGAGCAGATGAGCTCCGGCTTCCAGATGGCTGGTCAGCTTTTTATTCCAGTTGTAAATCCTATGAATTCATATCGGTTTAGTAAAAATATTAGATTCACAAGAAAAAAATGTCAATATTAAATTTTAAAAATTTTTTATTTATAAAAAATTAATATTTTACAGTAAATTTTAGCTTGACTATTTTTCATTTGCTCAGTAACATTAAGGATAACTAATGTATACTAATTCAATAGGAAATATCGGTTAATTGATTGTTCCCACCGGTCAACCGGAGACATTGCTGCAAAATGTCTCCGGTATTTTTTTAATAGATGAATATGCCGACCAGTACACTGGAGGTCTTTACAGAAAATGTAAAGACCTTTTTTATGCGGGCTGGCATGGACTTAATTGAACTGCCGTATACCGAACGGTACGTACGGTTGTGTGAGAGGTCGGGGGTTAGTCACCTCTTCCTATTCAATTGAAATCAAAAGGGAGGAGTAAGATGAAGTTGTTGAAGAATTGCAGAGTGATAGGAATTTTATTGTTAGTAGGGACAGTTGTTTTATCTGCTGGCTGCCAGAACAAAACAGTTGCTGAAAAAGAAGGCAAAGCCGGAGGTGATGGCAAATATGAGACGCTGACACTGCGCTATCAAGGATCTCCTGGACAAGTCACTTTCCCGGAATTGGCGGAAGATTTAGGTTATTTAGATCCAATCAAACTTGAATGGGTTGGAAATACAACGAGTGGACCACAGGATATCCAAACAGCTGCAACAGGGGAAATTCATTTTGGCGGTGCATTTAATGGAGCAATTATTAAATTAAAAGCCAGCGGCGCCCCGATTAAAGCCGTGATCAGTTATTACGGCAGCGATGAAGATACGTTCAGTGGGTTTTATACATTAGAGGATAGTCCGATTAAAGAGGCGCGAGATTTAATTGGCAAAAAAGTCGGGATGAATACTCTCGGTGCACACCATGAATTCGTGTTAAAAGAATACTTGCGTCAAAATGGATTAACAGAGGAAGAAATTAAAAAAGTAACGATAGTGGTGATTCCGCCAGTCAATGCAGAACAAGCATTGCGTAATAAACAAATTGATGTAGCTGTGTTAGGCGGAATGCTGCGAGACCGGGCATTAGAAAGGGGCGGGATTCGGAAGCTCTTTAGTGATTATGATTTGTTTGGTGCTTTTAATGCGGGCAGTTATGTTTTTACTGAGAAATTCATTAAAGAAAATCCGAATACTGTGAGAAAATTCGTTGAAGCAACAGCGAAAGCAATTGAATGGGCGCGTTCAACCCCTAGAGAAGAAGTCATTGCCCGTTATGAAGCAATTATTGAAAAAAGAAAACGAAAAGAAGATGGTGAAACAGTTAAATTTTGGAAAAGTACAGGAATCGGCTCGAAAGGAGGTTATATACAGGAGAAAGATTTTCAAGTGTGGATCGATTGGCTAATAAAAAGCGGTGAGTTGAAAAAAGGCGAAATTGGGCTGGATGACTTATATACAAATGAATTCAACCCTTACTAAAGGAAGCTTGAACAAAAATGTTTAGGAGGTGTTCAACAGGTGACAGATAAAATTCAATTTGACCATGTCACAAAAATTTTTAAAATTCGGGATGTTGAAAAGGGAAAAGGAAGCTTTAAAGAGTTTACCGCATTGAGGAACGTTCATTTTTCCGTTAAAAATGGAGAATTTCTAACGTTAGTCGGGCCGTCAGGATGCGGAAAATCAACTTTGCTTGATCTTCTCGGCGGATTGTCTCAACCAACATCTGGGAAAATTTTGATAGATGGGAAGCAAATCGACGGCCCCGGTTTAGATCGAGCAATTGTCTTTCAACAGTACGCCTTGTTTCCTTGGAAAACAGCTAAGGGAAATATTGAGTTTGGTTTAAAAGCGAAAGGTGTGCCAAAAAAGGAACGTTCGGAAATCGCCCGTCATTTTTTGGAGCTAGTCGGCTTGTCCGGCTTTGAAGAACGTTATCCCCACGAACTATCAGGCGGGATGAAGCAGCGTGTAGCTATTGCTAGAAGTTTGGCTTTTGACCCTGACGTTTTATTAATGGATGAACCGTTTGCGGCCTTGGATGCTCAAACACGCGAGACATTGCAAAACGAATTGCTTCGTATCTGGGAAAAAACAAAGAAGACGATCGTGTTCATTACTCATGGAATTGATGAAGCCGTGTACTTAGGACAGCGTATCGCTGTAATGACTTCACGTCCGGGGACGATAAAACAAATTATTACAAACTCAGCTCATTCCCAAGCAAAGGAAGACGATGCGCGTTCCACGCCGGAATTTGTAAAGACTCGCCATCAAATTTGGGATTCACTTCGGGATGAGGTCAGTAAATCGCAAAATGATCATAAAAAAGAGCATTCAGCTTAGGAAATTTAATAAAAGGAGTGATGACATTGGCTAGTGTTAGCAAATCCATTCAAACTACATATGAAACGAGAAAACATATCCGTTTTTCTTTTCACTGGATTCAAAAACTTGTGAAGCAAACAGCCGTTATTATCCTGCTGCTTTTATTTTGGGAAGTGGCGCCTCGCATTGGAGTGACCGATCCGACGTTCTTTCCGCCTTTTTCAAAAGTAGTTGAAGGCTGGTGGGGATTAGTTGTCTCAGGTGAATTATTGGCTCACTTTCAAGCGAGTATTGTACGTTCATTTATTGGATTTGGAATTGCGCTGCTTATTGCTATTCCTCTCGGATTATTGATTGGCTGGTACCCGATCGTTAGCGATTTGTTAAACCCGGTGCTGGAATTATTCCGAAACACAGCTGCATTAGCGTTATTGCCTGTATTTATATTAGTGTTTGGCATTGGTGAAACATCGAAAGTAGCGATTGTCTTATTCGCTTGTACATTTCCTGTTCTGCTAAATACTATTAGTGCCGTTCGAAATGTCGATCCGTTACTTATTAAATCGGCAAGATCAATGGGATTACCGCCATATAAATTGTTTTATCAAGTTATTTTGCCTGCATCTATTCCGACTATTTTTACCGGAATACGTATGGCGGGAACAGCTTCCATTCTCGTATTAATTGCTGCTGAAATGGTAGGGGCTAAAGAAGGATTAGGATACTTAATTAATTATACTCAAATGAATTTTCAAATTCCCGAAATGTATGCCGGTATTATTACCATTGCCATACTTGGCTTTGTATTAAATTATATTTTAGTATCTTTGGAAAAACGGTTCTCTGCTTGGAAGACAAATCAATAATAAAGGAAAGAGGGGAAAATTAAAATGATGGCAAATAAGCGCGAAATGAAATTAGGTGCATTTTTCATGATCCCGGGGCATCATGTCGCAGCTTGGCGGCATCCTGATGCAGAAGCTCATAATGTCATGAACTTTGATTTTATCAAAAGGCTTGCGCAAACGGCTGAACGAGGAAAGTTCGATATGATCTTTCTGGCGGACACGTATGCAGTAAGAACAGGCAATCACAAGGCATTTGAGCAGACAGTGAATACACTTTTTGAACCATTTACTCTGTTATCAGCCCTTTCATCTGTGACCGAACGCATTGGGCTTGCAGCTACCGTGTCGACCACATTTAATGAACCCTTTAATGTAGCGCGAAGATTTGCCTCGCTTGATCATTTGAGCAAAGGCCGGGCAGCATGGAATGTCGTCACATCCAATACGGAAGCAGAAGCTCATAACTTTAGCTTAGAGCAACATCTTCCGCATGAACAGCGTTATGATCGTGCTGAAGAATTTGTAGATATAGTGAAAAAGCTATGGGATAGTTGGGAAGATGACGCTTTAGTGATTAATAAGGAATCGGCTCAATTTGTGGACGGCTCAAAAATACAGGCCATTCATCATAAAGGAAAGTGGTTTTCTGTAGAAGGACCTTTAAACGTTTCCCGTCCTGTTCAAGGCCATCCGGTTGTGATCCAAGCAGGTTCGTCTGAAGCTGGAAAAGAGCTGGCCGCACGTACCGCGGAGGTTATTTTTACAGCGTGGCAGACGCTTGAAGAGGCTCAAGCTTTTTATGCTGATGTGAAAGGAAGAATGAAAAAATATGGGCGTTCACCAGATGAATTGAAGATTATGCCAGGTGTTTTTCCTGTTATCGGAAGTACTGAAGAAGTAGCTGAGAAGAATAAGAAGCTGCTGGAAGAACTTATTCCTGAAGAAGCAGGAGTTGCTCTTTTATCTGGAATGTTAAGTGTTGATTTATCAGGGTATCCTGTCGACGGTCCCTTGCCTGATTTGCCTCATTTGGAACAAATAAATGGAGGGAAAAGCCGTTTTAAGCTGTTAAAAGACCTTGCTGAGCGTGAAGGATTAACGATTCGTAAGCTATATCAACGGATAGCAGGAGCACGAGGGCATAGAGAAATTAAGGGAACACCTGAACAAATTGCCGATCAACTGCAAGAATGGTTTGAAAATGGGGCAGCTGATGGCTTCAATATTATGCCGCCATATTTGCCCGGAGGACTTGAAGACTTCGTTGACTTAGTGATACCTGAACTGCAAAAACGGGGATTGTTCCGCACGGAATATGAGGGCAATACTTTACGAGAACATTTAGGGCTAAAACGTCCTGAAAATACTTTAATTGCTAAAATAGGAGAGACACTGTAGATGAAGGGAAATATTGCATCTAAAAAAATAGTCATGCGAAAATGACAGTTTAATGGTCGAGTCAATTAGTTAGGGGTGTCCCAAAAAGTAAAACTTTAGGGCATCCTTTTTATTTTAGAAGTAAGAGCTGGCCGCTTCTTTATTGGAATTAGACTAAGATTCATTTATATAAATTATCTTTTTTATATAATTTAGAAATTAATAAATGTTTTAAATTGAAAAGTTCATACTCTATTTTTGTTGCATGGACTGGAAATTCGATAAAAAAAACTTTCTGAAACTTAGTATACGAGGAGTGAGAGGCTATGGAAATATTTCTAGCTTGGAAGGATAATTCTTGATTGAATGTTTCTTGCTGCTCGATGTGTTTCAATAATTTAGAAATGTGATCATCCGAATGAGGGAACGAACGATTTTCGTTTGGTTTTTCAGCTGGAACGTGGCCCGTTACTTCTTCGAACGCCCCTTTCCCAAACCGGTCAACGACAACGATCGCGGCGTTCTCTAACTGCATGTTGTGTTGTTGAACAAGGGTTTGGAAGTGTCTTAGTTTGACTAGGTCGCTTTCAATAAATAATCGCTGTGCTCGGTCATTTTTGATGAAGGTATAACCGTTCTTTTCCAAAGCTAGGTACCATTTTCGTAATGTACTATCACCAATTTCTAAGGTATGGCTCACTTCTTTGGTACTGTAAGCTCGTTCTTGCGATTTCATTCGTTCAACCTCCTAGTGGGATGGGACGGGATATAGAGCGTTCTCCTATCCGTTTTAGAAGCATTCGACAGATATAATTCATTTACCTGTTCTGTAAGGAGGAAAAGGGAGAGAAGGACTGCATAAAATCCGCCTTTTTTATGCAAGATTTAGAGCTTCATAAAAGGGGAAAACCCTTGATCCATCAAGGATGTATAAAATCCTGCATAAACGAGTCAAAACAGAAAACCGCCAATTCCTTGCGTATCAAGGGGTTGGCGGTTTTCATTACTTCCCATAGTTGGCTTTATGTTACCTAGATTTGTATAAAGCATTCACATATGTTTAATGATTTATTTTTTGGGTTTAAATTTATTATCTATTTCTTTAAATTCCTCACTATCAATATCTGGTGGTTCATCCTCATCTTTTCTTAATTTCCAACCAATAAATCCAGTAACCATCGCAAATATGAGTGAACCTTGCCATTCGATTTCAATATTTGCCATAAAATTATCTATTACTTCAATCAATAAAAAGGTAAGAGTTGTATTCAAAATAAATGGTAGCCATCCTTTACTCGTTTGAAGTATGCCAACAGATTTTAAAGCTTTTGGTATTGCATCTGTAATAAAAGCAAGAGGTATTTCAAGGAATAAATACAAAATAAAGAACAATACTAAATCCAATAATGAATTATATTGGAAACCTATTATTCTTAAAATGATGTATTCAAAAAAAGCAATAAAGAGTAATATTATCAGTACGATAGAAATAGAGATACCAACAGTTTTAAATTTATTGATATGAACTGCCTCCTTCAAATTATTTTTCTCAATATTTTAAATTAGAACGGGTAATTATCATTACCAATTATTAGTAAAAAATGATTTATATATATATAAAGAACCTGAGAAAGTCTCTTTTCTAATTTTTATTTATTTATCATCATTAAGGAACTATATGCATTCACTTTTCCTTCTCCAAAATAATTGTCTCTACCAGGCTTACCGATATCAGAACTTCCCTTCTCTAGATATTTAAGCACTTTATTAACAGAAGGCTTATTACCTGTTCGTTCTGTATACTCTGAAATAATAAGAGCTGCAGTAGCACTGACTTGTGCTACTGCATAACTTGTTCCTTCAGTTAGTGTGTATCCTTGAGGAATTCCAAGCCCCTTTACTTTCTGCATATTTTACAGCTTTTTTATATGCCTTAATCAGTAACTTATCTTCTTTTTCAGACTTAATAAAATAAGTACCGACGCTTAAGTTGATCACATCATTATCATTATTAGCTGCATCAATAATAGCTTCTATCACCCATACTGATTTCCCTACCTCATTTCCAATAACTTTGTAAGGAACAATTGTTGTATCTGGAGCAATACTTGACATTATCCCAGCAATAGTTGTGCCATGACCTAATTCATCAGTAATATCCATGTCATTTGTGACATAATTTTTTGCTAATGTTAAATCAATATTTTCTTTTATCAATGGGTGTTCTATATCTACTCCACTATCTATTAAAGCAATTGTGGAATGTTCCCCTGTATCAATAGATAAATTCTTATAATCACTTGTCACATCTTTTAAATACCAATTAAAAGGCGTAAATGTTTCAGAATTTAGTGATGGAAACTCGATATTAGTGTCAAATTGATTAGATTCTTTAAACTCATCGAGTGTTAATTGCTTCACTTCGTTTAGAATTCTATTTGGTGTAACGGCATCTTCGTAAGGGGAAATGAGATCTGGTAATTCCCCTTGTACATCTATATATTCTATTATTTTATTTTCAATTTTATTTACATCTATATTTTTAGAATTCTCTACATATATTAATCCAATATCTTCGATTGCTGTTACATTCAAAGACGGGTATTGGTTTTTCATTATTTCTAAAACTTCTTTAGCCTGTTTAGGACTTTTTAATAAATATGTGTAGTTTTCTAGAGAATTATTTTTTCTACAGTATTGTTTGATTCGGCAGAACCATAAACCGGAAATGAGACTAATATTAAAGGAATACTTAGAAGAACAAACAAATACTTTTTACTTAAATTATTTTTCTACCCCACTTTATACAAATTCAAAATTTCCAAACATTCAGTAGTATATCACACTACACTAGCATTGCAGTAATTAAATCTGATGATTCAAAATACTAAGAATGTTCAATTTTTTATTGATTTCGAAACAAAAAAATCCTTTACAATGGAAGTACAGGTGGTTCCTGCCCAAATCCAATCGTAAAGGATAAGAGTTATGGACAAGAATACACTAATTTCATCATTTGGTAAATGGGTTTCACCCATAAATATTCAAAAACTTAGCGAACAAGTCAAAGAATTGAAACAGGACTATTACACAAAAAAGCTGACAACAGAAGCCTATATTAAACTTTTATTGGTAGCCCAGCTGCTCGAATTTAAGAGCTTAGAGGAAATGAGTGATGCACTTGTAGACGAAGATCTTCAAAAAGCACTCGGATTTGAATCGATAAGTGCCTCTCAGCTATCCCGAAAAAACAATCAGATCCACCCACTAATTCTTGCAAATTTGTTCTTGGATCTTGTTTGGAAAATTCAACGGTACCATTATAAAAACGGAAAGAATATGCCACTGAAAATCATTGATTCAAGTACACTCCCGTTGAATTTGACCCATTATAAATGGGCAAAATTCCGGAAAACAAAAGCTGGTGTAAAGCTACACTTACGGCTCGTTTTCATGGATAAAGACACCGTCTATCCTGAAAAAGCAGTGATTACGACAGCAAAAGAACATGACCGAAATCAACTCGAAGTCCTAGTGGATGATCAAGAAGCCATGTATGTGTTTGACCGCGGTTATGTGGACTATGAACGTTTTGATCGGATGACAGATGATGGCTATTTCTTCGTTTCAAGACTGAAGAAAAACGCAGTCATTCGTGAAGTCTATACATTTTCACTTCCTGATGATTGTCACGTTCTATCCGATAAAATGGTCTACATTGGTACCACACAAAATCGTACTGAAAATGTCTTTCGTCTACTAGAAGTTATGGACACAAAAGGGAACTTACTTCGTTTCATCACCAACCGATTTGATTTAAAACCAGAAGAGATAAGTGATATTTACCGATCTCGCTGGGCTATTGAACTCTTTTTCAAATGGCTCAAGCAACACGTAGAAATTAAGCACTTTTATGGAATGAGTGAAACAGCTATTCAAAATCAAATTTTCTTAGCCCTGATCACGTATTGCTTACATGTTCTCATTCAATTGGAGATGAAAAGTAAGAAATCCCTACTTCGAATTACTCGTTGGTTAAAGAGAGCTCTGTGGAAACCAGCTTATGTTTGGTTGCGAAAATTTGATGGGCGAGCCAGTCCATAATCTCCCTTTTGTCGTTGTCGCTCTGGTTTAACTGTATATATTTACCAAATGGGCAGTGCCACCTTTCTTTAGGTTTTGTCTTTTTGGCACAAATTCACAAAAATTAATTAACAGAAAATTCTAACTATATTTATGCAATGCTAATGATCACACTATTATAAAAAATTCCAATATTTTCATATATTTTACAAATTTAAACTTCGATTATATTTTTCGTTTTTATTAATTTCGATTAGGAACTGAAAGCAGCAGGGATTTATCAAACATATCATCAATGATTTCGTTCTTACCATATAAGTATATGTTTTTCAGTATTTCTCGAAGCTCCTCATGAAAATTTAGTACATTATTGCGAAAATGGCAAAGAATTTAAAGGTAAAACAGCACAATTGTTTGTATAATCAGAAAATAAAAATTGTTAAAATTATTCCATAAATTAAATCAAATATAAGGAGTGGTTGAAATGGCTATTATGCGGGTTGGCAAGGCTGAAATAAGAGTCATGGATCTTGAAGAATCAGTCAAGTATTACACAAATGTAATTGGTCTTGAAGAGATGAGAAGAAGTGAAGGGAGAGTTTATTTAAAGGCGTGGGATGAATTCGATCATCATAGCCTTATTCTTCAGGAGGCTGACTCTCCTGGCCTTGATCACATTGCTTTTAAAGTAGAAAACGAAGAAGATTTAGCCAAGTACGAAAAGAAGATTGAACAATTCGGGTGTACATTAAAACGGGTTTCAAAAGGAACAAGAATTGCGGAAGGAGAAGCAATTCGTTTTGAACTTCCAACAGGCCACCAAGTTGAATTGTATCATAAAATCGAGCGTGTCGGTACGAAAACAGGAGATTGGAATCCTCACCCATGGCCGGATGGACTGCGGGGAATTGCGCCGCATCGTCTCGATCACCTAGCATTAACAGGAGATGATATAGACACTGTAACGAGATTTTTCACTGAAGTCCTGGATATGTTCGTTAGTGAAAAAATTACAACAGTAGATGGAGAACAAATGGTGGGGAGCTTTATTTATGCTAGAAATGGAAAACCGCATGATGTTGCCTTTATTAAAGGACCGGACAAGAAGATGCACCATGTCGCGTTCTATGTTGACAATTGGTATGATGTGCTAAAGGCAGCAGATATTTTATCAAAAAATAATGTCCAATTCGATGTTACACCGACACGCCATGGCATTACGCGAGGACAAACAACTTATTTCTTTGATCCTTCAGGCAATCGCAATGAAGCTTTTGCGAGCGGTTACATTACTTATCCTGATTTTCCAACTATAACATGGACTGAAGACAAAATCGGTCAAGGAATTTTTTATCACAGAAGAGAGTTGACGGAGTCATTCGCCAAGGCATTGACGTAAGAAAAAGCAAAACTGATCATAAGCGAGGATAAAAACATGCCGATTATTCAAATTCAATTGTTTGGAAGTCTTACAGTAGAACAAAAAGAGGCGTTAATAAAAGAAACATCGGACGCAGCAGCCCATGCCTTAAATGTGCCATTGCCGATAAAAGCGATGTTGGCGTTGTACGGGCGCGCACAGCCGTTTGAGCACCCAGTCATGCGGACGGTGATGGTCTCGTCCGAGAGGCCAAGCTCATGAAACAGCTGCTCAAACTGTGGCAACAGATCGGGCAGAGCCCGCTCCGACTCGGCCAGCGCAAGTCCGCAGGTCGGCAGGGCTACACATGCCATTGTATTTTTTCGGACTGTTGATAGCTCATGTGGAAGCGGCACTCCCGCAGAGCGCAATCGCTCTTCAATCGCCGGTCGAAATTCGTCTGGAATGCCGCTCAGGATCACATTTTGCTGCGTGGTGAGGCGAACGGTCGGACGAAATTCGCGCATAATGTTTTGAAGTGGCGATTTCAATTTCATGGTTTCAGTATCTTTAATACGACCATATGGAACAAACAGGCCAAGGTAGCTTATCCCGTCACGCTCACGGTGCCAGCCGAGATGGTCGTGCCCGTTGTACCATTCCAGCTTTCTTGGTGGCTCTAAAGTACGCCCAAGCCTTGTCTCAACCTCTTGCCGGAACCAATCCAGTCCTCGCCGGTCGATTAAATATTTCATGCGGGCAAAACGGCGGTTTGAGCGATCTCCGAAGTCCCGTTCGATGGTCACAATGGCTACGCAAGTATCAAGGATTGTGTCTACGACATCCTTCCTGGGCACATAGCAAAGCGGACTCGCCAGCCTCGGATAAGTTGCCTGAACGACCGCCGTTCGTCCCATACCGCCGCCTACCAGCACAGTATAGCCAGCAACGTGTCCGTTCTCGATATGTGCCACAAGTCCGATGTCATTGTCGTACACATCGATGCAGTTATCTCCTTCCGGTACCATCGCAACCTTGAACTTGCGCGGGAGGTATACATCACCGTACAGCGGCTCCTCAGTCTCTCCATCAGAAAGCTGAACCGGTTCGCCGTCAAGCCAGATTTCGTGATACGCATTTGTCTTAGGACTCAGCCGATCAGTCAGTGCAAGCAGATCTTCCCGCATCTCGGCGCGGAACGGCTCATCGCCCGGCTTTGCGCAACAGATGATGTTCCGCCCCGAATCGCCGCAGGCGCCAAGTGTTGTGATTAGTGATTCGTTCAGCCTTTTTATGGTAGCCTTCAAGTTCCCTTTCAGTATGCCGTGAAGCTGGATGGTTTGACGCGTCGTAATGCGCAGCGTCCCGTATTCCGAATATTCATCGGCTAAGCGATCGAACACCAAATATTGATCCGGATTCAACACCCCGCCTGGTATTCGGGCACGCACCATCATCGAGTAATGCTTCTCTTTGCCTTCTTTCAAAAGCTTGTGCCGCAAATCCCGGTCGTCCTGCTGGTAAACACCGTGAAACTTCAATACCTGTACATTTTCTTCCGAAAACATCGGTTTGCCATCTTGAAGAGCTTCCTTGATTGTCCCCCGTAAATAGCGGCTTTGTCGCTTAATCACTTCGATTTTTGATTCTTTTTTGTTTTGAGTAGACAAATACAATCACTCCTCCCTGAATTCTGATTTGTTTACTATGATATAAAGAAAAAGACGAAAACACACCATCCAAAAGGACGTCAATTTGACCCATCCACTACAAAACTTGTTATATTTTTCAGCCGATCTATATAGTGAGCTGTTAGGAGCAGTCATCAAGAAAGGAGGCGTCTCCATACGGAAATGTGTGCGGATCAGATTCAGGATTTGTGAAATCTGCGTTTGCAGGATCAGGGAAAAAATCGTTCTAGAGGATACAGATTTAATTAACACGCAAAAAAGTAAACGAATGGAATTTCTTTTTTTGCTGTAAAAGTCAGGATAAACATGGTTCTTACGTTCTTTTGGTGAAAAATCGAGGTCATTGATAACACAGAGATAAAAATACTTATTTGTACACTCATTTTCTCCATTAACCTCCTTCCCATCACCAAGATTGAGTAAGAACCATAAACATGTACATTGTTGACTGTTTAAGAGTGTACATGTTTTTTTCTCTTTAAGTGATTTTGATATGTACAATATTAATCAAGGTCGCGCATGTTAAAATCTTGTCCAATCACTTTTGTGCATTCTTAAACTAGCATTTCATTTCTGCCGATTCACCCCGCACCTTTAAATGTAATGAAGGGGGGAATCAGTTTTTTTTATCATGATATTCTTGAAATACCTTCCTATATTGTAATAAAATGAAAATAGATTCATAGAACTTTAGTTCTATCAGGAGGTGGGATGCGAAAAAACTTAGGACTTTTGTATATATGGTCAGGGAAATGAGAATTTCCTTTTTCAACCGGCATGATCCGGTAAGGAAGGGAATTTGCAAACCCTAAAACCTGTGAAAAATGTGCTTGCCCTCATAACAGTGTGTGCATGCTGCAGACAGCTGGCAGAAAACTATATGATTGATCAAATAGTCACTAAATTCAGGTAAAGAGGCATTTGGCAAATAGAACATTTGAAAGAAGAGGGCTGATTTTTATAATAAGATATTTTTGACATTTAAGGCTTAAGCTGACCTCATGATCATGGTAATTGCCGCATGACAAATATGCTCCTGTTCCATGAAGCTTGTACATATCATAGTTTGAAAAAGAGCCAATCACAAAATAAGCAATTTCTTTTATAAAATAATTTCGAATTTTTTCGATATGATAAAAATAGGACTAAAAAATGATACAATGAAAGCGATTATAAAATTGGGAGGGGAAATGAAATGAAAGCAGCAAGATGGCACAACGCTAGAGACATTCGAGTAGAGGAAGTAGAAGAACCGAAAGCAGGGAAAGGAAAAGTAAAAATTAAAGTAGAATGGGCAGGAATTTGCGGAAGCGATTTACACGAATATGCGGCAGGTCCAATTTTTGTTCCTGTTCAAGAGCCTCATCCTGTCAGTAAAGATGTGGCGCCAATTATCATGGGCCACGAATTTTCTGGTCAAGTAGTTGAAGTTGGAGAAGGCGTTACGAAAGTAAAGGTTGGGGATCCTGTCGTTGTAGAACCTATTCTTCGCTGTGGAGAATGCCCAGCTTGTAAAAAAGGTAAGTACAATCTTTGCGAATCTTTAGGATTCCACGGTTTATCCGGTGGCGGCGGCGGATTCTCTGAGTATACTGTCGTTGATGAGCATATGGTGCATAAAATGCCTGAAGGTCTTTCTTATGAACAAGGAGCATTGGTGGAGCCTGCGGCTGTAGCCTTGCATGCTGTTAGATTAAGCAAAATCAAACCTGGCGATAAAGCCGCTGTGTTTGGAACAGGTCCTATAGGTCTTCTTGTGATTGAAGCATTAAAAGCAGCTGGCGCTGCAGAAATTTATGCAGTAGAAGTTTCCAAAGAACGTTTGCAAAAAGCGAAAGAACTCGGTGCTACATCTGTCATCAATCCAATAGAGGAAGATCCGGTTCAAAAGCTTCATGAATTAACCGATGGCGGAGTCGACGTTGCGTTTGAAGTAACGGGAATACCGGCTGTTTTACAACAAGCTATTGACAGCACTGCATTTGAAGGAGAAACAGTCATCGTTAGCATATGGGAAAAAGAAGCGGGCATTCAGCCAAATAATATCGTATTAAAAGAAAGAAATGTAAAAGGAATTATTGCATACCGCGATATCTTCCCTGCTGTAATGGAATTAATGAAACGAGGCTACTTCCAAGCAGAAAAACTCGTTACGAAACGAATTAAGCTAGATGATATTGTAGCAGAAGGATTTGAAACGCTGATAAAAGAAAAAGACCAAGTGAAAATTTTGGTAAAACCAGAATAAACATTTAAGCAGAGTAGGGAGAAAACGGTGCGGACAAGCTGATGCTTCAATAGATGGATGCAATGTGAAAAACGCGGTGCACCGTTTGGCGAGCAGGGAGAAAGTTGCAGGGGATTTGCCGATGCTTAAAAATACATACAAACCAAATAAGTAAGGTTAAATCCCCTCTCTCTATCCAAATTTTTTTTCGGGAGCCTTAATCATTCCATAAAAATTCCGTTGGTTCAAAAACATGTAAATACGTTAAGACATCGGTACTTGGGGGATAATTTTGCCTTCGATACGTTCAAAGATGTCATCTTTAGTCCATGGTTTTTAAGACCAATAATAGCTTTAGAAGGCTCTTTTGAAATTCGGACAAGTTCAGCCACTGTTTTTGCAAGTTCAATTGTTCCACAAGGATAGTTAATCTCTGTAGCCTTTATGCCGTCCATCCAAGCATGAACATGTACAATCGCTCCTACCTCCGGGTGTTCTTTATAAATCATCCAGTGCTCAATAGCGTCGACAGATGCCCTTTTTGGTGTTATATTCGGGGGAACGCTTACTTTCATGGCATTTTTATCAGGATCATATCCACTTATTAAGAGAAAATCTTCACCGACTGTTTTCATATCTGCTTTGTTAATTCCGCTTGCACTCATCCAAAAGCTTTCACTGTCCCGTCTGGCACTGAGGTTTCCATAGCTTAGTCCTCCTAATCCGTAAAGTTTTTTTAAATGGCGAAGACCACGAGGTGTAAGATATTCTTCCGATGGAAATGGAGCGGGAAGTAAATTCATGCGATCAAGCTTTTTTCCGTATTCGCTTAATGATCTCGTAATCTCATCTCCGTTCCACATCTCTTCCGGAAGATCATCATAAAAATTATTGTCAATGACTAACTGCGAAGCTGCGAGCGGTTCCAATCTTTCAAAAATTTGTTTAAAAAATGTTTCTTCTTCTCCTTTTCTATACTCCAATTTATAAATACCTTGTTTAGGTGTAAGAAAATAAATATCTGTTGTTTCATTATCGTTATGTAAGATATACATTAAATGATTTGCTAAAGACCTGATTAAATACGGATAGGCTGATTTCCTGAAGGTAAAAGATGTAAAAACGGGGAAGTGTCAATCCGAAAAAAAGGGGTAGCTTTTTCGGGTTAAAAACAGGAGCGCCTGTTCTTCCGGTTGCGATTATTTGTCTAGATGCGAAAAAGTGGATTCGAAAGCCAGTAAAAAAAGTTGTTGTTGGGCCAATGATGTATTTAGATGAACTTGAAAGTTCCATTTATACTGCATTTGCTGAGGCTGTTATGAAACTTATGATGGTGTTGCAGCAATCAAAAAAGGTTAGTCTCCCATAGCTAGAACTGATTTAGCAGGAAGAAATCAAAAATTTCCTCGAAATCTAACAGGAGGAACGGCATAGAAGCTACCATCGAAACTCAGCGAATGTGTTTGTAAATGGCTACATTTAACCATATTATTATATTAAAAAAGGGGAAAAGGGATTCTTCCTTTCCAAACAGGAGACTGCCCTATCTATCTTGCATTACACACAAAATTCTTGACGGTACCGTAAAGGACGTAAACGACATTTAGTTAGCAAATATTGATGATAACGATAACATCAAAATTTTTTTGTACTAATAAAAATAGAATGCCAAGCCATTATTAGTGTAAAAACCACTCTCCGATCAGTACTTGAAGCAAATCAGTACTCTTTTTCCACCGCTTAATCCTGTTAAGCGTAAATCCAAACAAAAGGCGGCAGATCAGAATAAAAATTGTTGCTTTGGAACAAGCCGCAAAACACTTAACGGATGGATAAATGGAAATTATATGTGGTAGCAGAAAATTAAATCAAGGGGTGTACAATAGTATAGCTTCAATATAAGCGGAGCAAATTTTCAAGCAAAAAACGGGCAACTCCATAAGGAAGCTGTCGACCGCATAAATGTATTAACTTAAGAAAACGGAAATGAAAAACGACGAATCCTTGAAAACGGGAATCGGAATCTCCTAAATCTCCGAAAACGAAATGGGAAATGCCCAAACCCTCCGAATCCACCGAAAGGAGATCCGAATCCACCAAAGCCAAATTGTCTTTCTTCTTCGTTATCTTCTTCTCGTTGGTCGCCAATAGGTACTAATAAATAGGCATGATCATTATCGGCTTTATCAATAATGCCATCATACATTTTTCCATCGTCCATTTCCAGCAAGACGTAATAATGCTTATGTCTTTTGCGAAAATCATGCTTGCTCACATGGTGATCATAATGATCCCGATCATGCATATTTTCTTCGTACGGCTCCTGAGGATTCGCATATGGAACTTGTTGAACTAGGTTATAAGCATAGTTCAAGTTATAATCATATTGCATATTGATTTCTCCTTTCCTGAAATTCGATTATATTGTATTCACCTAATTTTTCTTTGCTACAAAAAATAACATTTTATTGGATATGTCAAGCAATCATCCCTTTTGCAACATAAGACAGCTCCTTCAATCTATGTCTCATTCATTTTTTCTGCAAAGATAGTAAAGAAGTTTTTTCTTTTGTCTTTTGTTACTCATCAAAAAATTTTTTAAAGGATTGCCAGTAAACTTAGGAAAAAACAAAGATCAATTCCTTGTATTTCAAGTGATAGCCGACGATCATTGGGGATTTTTCACATTGACAGCATAAATGGAGTTGTGTGAATAGATTCCTGCAAATAGGAGAAAATTGTAATAAAATAGATAGAGAATTTACAAAAAACTTGGCAAGACAGTGCATGGGAACATCTTTCATTTGAATGTGCAAACGAGATGAATGTATCAACGGATTGGTAACCAAGCAGGAAAGTGGTTGAACCGCTTAATCGGCAAACAAGCAGTTGTTGCTTTCTAATCCATCTAGAAAACTTCCGACAACCTTCTTCTGTACAAGAAGCTTCATCGAGAAACACCCACCTCTAAACGAAGTAAATGTGGAGATGATAAAACCATGCCAAATAAAACGGTTTTGGCATAATATATAAAACTTTCATATCTTTAATAAAGGAAAGATCTTTAGTATGTATTATTTTATCGTCAATAAAATCTCAGGAAACGGAAAAGGATTAAAAGTTTGGAAAAAGACTGAAAAGTTGCTGCAAGAAAAACAGATAAATTATCAAGTGCGCTTTACCAATCGTCCAAAACATGCAGCAGAAATTGCTAAGGAGTTGTCTTCTGAAAAATGTTATGCTGTTGTAGCCGTAGGAGGAGATGGTACAATCCATGATGTTGCTAACGGGTTAATCAATTCGAATATACCTTTGGGTGTTATTCCTGCAGGATCGGGAAACGATTTTGCAAGGGCTCTTGATATACCAAAGGACTATAAAAAGGCTTTAAAACGTATTTTAATGGGAAAACAAAGAAAAATTGATATTGGAAGAATTGGCAACGAATACTTCATTACTGTAATGGGGATCGGTTTTGACGGTAAAGTCGCCGAGATAAACAATGGCTCGAAATATAAAAATTGGCTGAATTTTATTAGATTAGGTAATCTTTCATATGGACTTAGCTTCTTGCATGTTTTATTAAAATATCGTCCTGTCAGCATTCAATTAATGGTTGATGGGGAGAAACTAGTTTTTTGTAATGTATGGTTAATTGCAATTGCCAATATCTCAAACTATGCGGAGGTATTAAAATATGTCCAAATGCTTGTTATAATGATGGACTATTTGACATTTGTATAGTACACGGCATGAATAAATGGGAGCTGTTGCGCACTTTTCCAAAGGCGTTTAAAGGCAAACATATACTACATCCTGGTGTAACCATGATAACAGGAAAACAAGTGGAAGTTATCTCCGAATTACCTGTTATTGTGCAAGGAGATGGCGAGATTCTCACTAAAACTCCGATGAGTGTGACGATTCAAAGAGGTGGGTTGCTTATCATTTAAATAGTGGCCGGTCATTGTAAAGATTAATGATCTTAGTGAGAACACGAATTAGGTATTTCTGTTTAGGAAGTCATTCATCATAATTAGTATAAAATGGAAAAACAATTTAATACACATGCATTCCAAGTCTTTTCTTGTTAACTTATAAGGGATGTAAATGTCTCTCAATAAAAAGATTTTCTTAAGATAGCTTTATTATCAATTTGAAAATTGGGGAATTATAAAATCGTTATTGGACTTTAAATGCAAAAGTTATTTACTGAATGTTTGTAAATATAATAAATTTTAATCTTTTCAACGTTGCAGATATATTAGTTTTAGGCCAAAAAAAACAGTCAGGAAATTAAAATCTTTGGAAGATGTGGCGAGTTTCTGATATTTTTCGTACAAGTTTGTATTTTTTCTCAGAGTTCATGAGCGTTTGTACATTTGATTTCGCTAACGAACTGTTTGATGATTACAGCTTACTCATAACGCATTTTTTATGGATTTTAGTCTATTACTATATTAATCTGTGTCTCTTTTTTAATCTAACTTTATTTAGAACGAGAATATGTTCGTGGATCCAAAATAATGTTTTGCTCACTTCTCATTGTAAAATTGTTGCAATTTAAATTATTTGCCAATAAATAGTTTGAAGAGAAGGCTCTTGATCGTTCAATCAAAAAATAGGAGAAAGTAAAAAAATGATAAAACATTTTCATGGAAAAGGGCAATGAATCAATTCAGAATTTTAACCCATTTTTTATTAAAAAATAAAGTACCTTAGTCAATTTTTAAACACTGCGATTCAAGTTGTGTCCTAGATGTTGGCAATGGAAAATTAGGATTGTTCGGTGCGAAAAGCACATAAAGTTTCTCCGTTAAATATCAATGAATACAGCATCTAGTGAAACAAAACAAGAGCTGAGACGTATGAAAATGGTGCTATACCGTATTTACATCCTTAACGATTAATCAGCCATCCGAGACGAAGGAACTAGGTGATGCACTTGAGGGGAAAATTGGAGAAGAGATTTTTCTATTTATATACTGGGGAGGCAATGGCAGCAGTCATTTTTTTTATCATTAGTTTCATTTGGAATAAAGTCTTTGCCCATTTGCATTTATATTCGCTGTACTCTTTTTGGATTTCGTTTTTTCTGTTAGAGTTTCTCTTATTTCAGGGTAGTGTGTATTGGTTTGCAAAATGGAAGCGATTAAAAAAAGAAAATACTGCCATAACTCCTGCTTATATCGTCCATCGATTAAAAAATATAAAGAAATGGAATACACTGTTTATCATCATTTCGCCTTTCATGTTTTTTGTCGATCTAGTCAGATGGTATCCGTCGGTACCTGCAACAGGATTGTACATAGCGGGATTTATTTATGTTTTTGCCATACTTGAGTATATAAACTATTTTCATATTCAGCTTTCATATGACAATTTTTCTGATATGAAGTACCTCTTAAAGTCGAAAAAGCTGAAAAAATCGTGTTTACGTAAAGACTTTGAAAGATTAGGATAAAGTAATAAGATAGCGGAAGGAAGATTATAAATGATACATATTCTGCTTGGCGCTTCACCTTCGGGGAGTTTAAAAATGGTCTTAAGGGATTTAGATGTGGAGAAAAAAGAGCGCGTCATTTCTTTTTGGGAAACATTCTCGGTAGGTCCGATCTGGAGACTGCATGAAGACATTGGAAAAGAAGCGAGATTTCATTGGATAAAAAATAATTTGACGGATGCATACAATGAGTTTCATGAGTATGAACAAAATTTTCAAAAAACAGTCAATGAAATAACAGCGATTCCAGAAGGACCACCTATTATGATATGGATTTCTGACAACGCTCATGAACAGACCGGATTGCGATTTGTTTTATATCTATTGAAGAATAAAAATAATGACATCTTCCTCATCAACACGACAAAGGTATATGGCGAGCTTTTTAAGAAACAAAAAGAAAAATATACTGTTTTGGATACAGGTGAAATTCCTCCTGAAAAGCTCCGATTCATATATGAACAAAGTAAAAATGAACCGCCTCTTTCCCAGCATGAAAGAGAGAATTTTGAAAAGGAATGGCTCGCTCTTGCAAATACTCGCGAAGTATTGCGAATTTGGCAAAACGGAACGATACACAGCGTTTCGGAAGATTATTATGATCTTTTCATAATAAACAGAGCGAAAAAGCTGCATAATGAAATGAAGACGAAGGATTTTATGAAATCAGCTAGATTAATCGGTGAAGTACTGGGGCATCTAGACCAATATGTAGGAGATGAATTCTTGGAATATCGGCTAAGAAAGCTGATTGAAAAGAGAGCTTTTGAAATGGAAGGCAGTCTGGAAGCTATGGCCTTCTATAGTGTTAAATTGCGATAGGAAAGTGGTGAAATATGATTTACGCCATTATTTTATTTATTCTTGCTGGTTTAGCTGAAATTGGCGGAGGGTACTTAGTCTGGCTATGGATACGTGAAGGAAAACACTACTTGTACGGAGTTATTGGTAGTATGATCTTGTTCTATATGGGCTGATCCCTACTTTGCAAAACTTTCCTACATTCGGTAGAGTATATGCCGCTTATGGCGGCGTGTTTATTATTCTTTCTGTTTTGTGGGGATGGTGGGTCGATAAAAAAACTCCTGATATTTACGATTGGATCGGAGCAGGCATTTGTTTAATTGGAGTTTCCATCATGCTTTGGGGTCCAAGACATTAGACTGTCCATTCTGATAGGGATTTTTAATAGAATAGCTGCAATTAAATAATGTGCGAGTGAGTAAGCTTTCTCGGAACATATCGAGCATGAGCAAGACAAATTCCGTATAGGGAGTATGGCATCCTAATTAATTGACAGTTTTAGCGTTATGCTGAATGACTTTTTTCCGGTGATGCCGATAATGTGCGATTTTTTAATAAAGGCTTCAGCTTGCCGTTACACTTCAGAGATATTACAGGCTCTGAATAATGGCAACAAGCGTGGCAGGAAGGTGCAATCAAAATGATTTTTTTGTTTTATTTGAATAACAGATCGCTCTCATTCCCGGCCAATCCAACGAGTCTTTAAAAAATGGACGAAAATCTCCTTAATGTCAAGCGATTGCATTTTTTTTAGTATATAAAAAGATTGCTCGCGATCTTAGGAAGCCCCTGCTGTTGAATTGGTGAAGCGAGGAATTCAATTTTTTAGAAACTTTTATAGGAAAAAAACGTTAATACATATGTAAGGAATATAAAAAAAACGGGGTGTGCTCATGATCTGGGCGTTGGTATTGATTATGCTTGGAGGAGTGTTAGCTGGTTTTTTGCATGTTTGGTTGAAAAAGCGGATATCCTTTTTTCCGTTATTGGTGATAGAAATCGTACTGTTATCTGTTCTTGCAGTCTATTTATTTATAGCATATGAATTAGGTTTTACAATTAGAGCGATGTCTAGCTTTGGATACTCTTTTCTTATGTGTTTAATCACGTTTTCCCATGAATCGGGTTACGAAAAAATAAAAAATGAAGCAAACAGAGTGGAAATTGAAAAGATTGAACTCAATAAACATTCGAGTCGGGTTTGGGTTGATGCGGCATTTGCGATGACATTCATTGGTCTATCTGTCTTATATTTTGTTTTCAATTCATACGATTCTGTTTGGTCTCTTATTTTGTTATATACGAATGTTGTAATGATTTGTCAATTGTTAAAAAAAGCTGTTCTTTATCGAAACCTTGAAGTGTATTTCAGTAAAGAAACAAATTGTATTTACATATTATCGAACATCACAGCGAAACGATATCCGCTTTCAGAACTTTCGGAAGCAAAGCTCGAGTCAAATGTTGATGTACTTAAATTATTCCCATTATTTACGATGTTTTCAACAAATGAAGATTTCACGACAAGTATGGGAAATACATTAAAGTTAGTATTTTCAGGCGAAACTGTCTATTTTAATGCTAAAAACACTTCTTGGCTTACGACCATTGAAAGCCGGGAAGAAAAGGAACTACCGTCGGAAATTGCACAAGTTGAAGTGCTTCCATTTTATCATAAAAAAAATATAAAAAGACTTCTCGGCAAAATGTACTTTGCCATTTCCGTCAAAGGAGTCGGCGCCTACACGACATTGACTGTTATCTTATCACTGCTAAAGGTTCCTATTTGGGCGATCACGATTGCGGTCATTGTTTTGTGGATATTTAATCTTTACATTTCTGATCGATTATTAAAAATTGCATTAGACGTGAAAGAGATAGATGATCCAAATGTTTTAGCTGTTGCAGACAAAGTGCTAAGTCGGGCTGGAATTTCTGATGTGAAAGTTTTTCAAACAGAGGCGAATGAATTAAACGGTTTTGCAACTGGGGCAAACATCGGTCGATCAATGATCGTATTAACGTCGGAAACGTTAAAGCTTCCGTTGGAAGCAATCGAAGCGGTTTTTGCTCATGAAGCTGTGCATGTAAAAAAACGGGATGTCATGATCGGTCAAATTATACGTATACTTGCGCTTTTAGTAATTGTTTTATTTATTTATTGGTTATACCATTCTCTTATACTAAGAAATGAGTCTCTTCTTTTTTACATTGTTTTTGTTCTTATTTTATTCTTTCCTCTTATCCAGTCTCTTCTTTTGCAATGGATGGAAGTGCGGGCAGATCATTTAGGGGCTATATGGCTTGACAACGGAAATGATCAAATGGCAGACGGTTTAACTGCTTTAGCTGTAAAACAAGATGAGTTGACATACAAAGCAGAACGCTACAATTTAAGTAATGAAGAAAAAAATTCATCGATTGAGCGGGATTCATGGTTTTTCAGAGTTCTAGAATTTCAATTTATGATCCACCCGCCAATGTATTGGCGTATTCAATCTTTAAAGGAAACTGGAACGGAATGGAACATGAAAAAAATACGAAAGTGGTGGAAAGAGCGTTTTTACGAATCGCTTCCTGATAAAAAGAATAAAATGGAAAGCATGTGAATCATTTTTATCGTTTGAAATGCTTATTAAAAATTAAACGATAGAAACATAACCCCCATACGAGAAAATGTGACGAATTTTCATATTGAGTCGGCATTTTGAGTGCCGGCTTTTTGTATTTTATGGGTATCCGTTGATCATAATCTTTTTGTCTTTACCTTTTCAAATGCCGGGAAAATCGTAATGAAAGACGAAAACCAATTTGGTCGCTAGCAGTCAGAGTGAGAAATAGAAGAGTATTTGTCAATCTTCTTTTCTGCAGATTTGACCACATAATTTAGGAAAATGAATGTGTTTTTTTCTACAATAAGTAGATAACAATTATGATAATGAGATGCTACAATCAACTTAAAGATAATTCAAAATATTAAGTAAAAGAGAGGTGTTTCGTATAAATTGCAAGCGCTTACTTAAAAAGTAAAATACAAAAAAAATTCTTGATGCAGGAGGTTTGTAATATGAAACGAATTAACCCAATGAACGTAATTGACAACAGCCGCATTCATTCATTCCATATTTGGCTGATTTTCTGGTTATTTATCGTTATTATGTTTGACGGATTTGATGTTGTCATTTACGGTGCTTCTGTCCCGCTGCTTATTAAGGAATGGGGAATTTCGGATGTCACTGCCGGGGCTATTGGCAGCTATACAGTTGTCGGAACAGCAATCGGTGCTGTTTTGTTTGGATTGTTATCGGATAAAATAGGGCGAAAAAATATTATTTTGTTGACTACGTTCTTGTTTAGCTTTTTCACGCTGCTCGCAGGTTTTGCAGCAAATCCTGTCTTATTTACGATCTTTCGTGTCATTGCAGGTGTTGGTCTGGGCGGAGTTATGCCTAATGTCGTTGCAATAGCAACTGAATATTCACCGCGACGGGTTCGCACAGCAATTGTTTCATTCATTTTTTGCGGTTATTCTGCAGGAGCTATTCTGGCAGCGCTTACAAGCAGGCAGCTCCTTCCTACAGTTGGATGGGAGTCAGTATATTGGGTAGGCGGAATTCCCTTATTGTTCATTCCTTTCTTGTTGAAAAGTGTTCCAGAATCCATCGACTTTCTTTTGGAAAAAGGAAAGGAAGAAGAAGCTAAAAAAATTCTTGCCAAAATTGAGCCGGGAATTAGCAGCGATGGGGAATTTGAAAAAAAGGAAAAAGTGAAAGAAGCGGGATCGCCTATTGTCAGTTTGTTTGAGGAAAAACGTGCATTCAGCACCGTTATGTTCTGGATTTCCTGCTTTAGCGCATTTGTATTAATTTATTCCATGAATACATGGCTGCCGCGCCTTATGATGGAAGTTGGCTATGATTTAAGCTCAAGCCTTGCATTTACTGCTGTCATGCAAATTGGAGCGATTGTCGGAACAGTTGTTTTCGGCCCTATAGTTGACCGGCTAGGCTTTAAAAAAGTGCTTGTTCCATTGTTTTTCTGTGGAGCCATTGCACTATCTTTAATCGGTTTTGCCAACAGTACATTCATCGCTTTTGCCCTGATTTCTGTTATTGGTGCAGCATCCGTCGGGGTTCAAAATATGGCGAACGCATTCGTTTCTCAATATTATCCTACTAATATGCGTTCAACAGCTGTAGGAAGTACAATGGCATTTGGCCGTTTAGGCGGAATAGTTGCCCCTACATTTGTCGGGATTTTACTTTCATTAAATTTACAGCCGCAATATAATTTTGCAGCTATTGCCAGTGCAGCAGTGCTTGGCGGTTTAGCAGTATTGTTCATTCAAGAGCAGCATTCAGTCTATTATAAAGAGAAAAAACAATCTGAGTTAATAAATGAAGATGTAGCCGTTGAAAAATAATTTTTGTAAAGTCCCGAGGAGATATTTTCTTCGGGATTTGAAATTATTCTTAGCGGTAAAGCGATTTGTAAAAAATAAAGTCGCTCAACTTTGGAAGGGGAAAGAAAAATGCCAATAAAAATAGAGCATCTGTTAACTGCCAGCATAAAGGTAGAAGAGCCGATTATTATTGGTGATGTTGGATTAGGGATAAGGAGGGTTATTCCGATTATTGGTGGAAGATTTGAAGGCCCTAACATAAAGGGAAGAGTACTTTCCGGAGGAGCCGATTACCAATTAATACGAAAAGATGGGCTGACGGAACTGTTAGCCCATTATACAATTGAAACAGACGACGGAGTGCCTATTTATGTAGTTAATAAAGGATATAGGCACGGACCGAAAGAAATTATGAATAAGTTGATTTGCGGCGAGGAAGTTCCACAAGACTCGTATTATTTTAAAACATCTCCCGTTTTTGAAGTAGGTATAAAAAGTATGATTTCCTTAACAAGATGATATTTGTAGGAGAAGGAATTAGAAAACCGTCCGAAGTACAAGTAGCATTTTATCAAATTCTTTAATTCATATGTTATCGGCCTTTTATCGATTTGCAAAAACAGTGAAAACCGGAAATCTGGATGTATTTGGCGAAAAATTGAAAGAGATGGAAAAAGACTTAAAAAAACTAGCAGAAATGTATACTGAAAGAACAAAAAGCCTGCTAGAATCCGTGACGAATGAGGATCTATAGCGCCAAGTCGATCTTTCCAAAATTTTTGATTCGAAAATGTCTGGATTGCAATGATTGCAAACTGCGATGGCTCATGAAATCCACCATAAAGGGCAGCTTTTCGTCTATGTACGGGAAATACGGATCTTCCACGTTATGTGATGCGCGGTTGATGAAAGGAACCAGATGATTATCAACAGAGTCACCTCGTTTCTTTCAGGACTTTGTTTGTGCGGAAAGCAAAATAAATCGATGTCCCTAGTATGACAATTAAGAAAATATAAAGCGGATAGACTCCAAGACCATCTGCTTTTCCGAGTGCAACTTGAGCAGTTCGCCAGACCCCGAATAAAAAGAAATAAACTATTTCTGCTTGCAATAAACGGATGTAAATCCTTCCTTGATTATAAAGAAGCTTTTTTTGTTCTTTTGTAGCATTGTACTGATAATAAAATGCGTCGGGAATGCGGGACAATAATGTTGTCAAGATAAATATTCCTAGTCCTGTAAAAGGCAGAACAAGAATGAAGCCTTTTCCGCCGAATCCATCCGGTTCGCCTTTGAAATTGAAATGCCGTGGTATAGTATCCGGCAAATGCTCCCAAATGAAAATGACGTAAATGAACATTGCTGAAAGCCCAATAATTGAAAGTGTCAAAAGAACATTTTCAATTTTCTTTTTTTTCTCCACAGAGAAAACCTCCGTTTTCCATTATCGATGTTTTCATACGTATTCACCGTTTGTTTTGTTTCATTTAATCGCAGCTGCAGGATTCTATTATTCATTTACATCCCAAGTAACTGTAAAGCTTCCTTTCAGCTTGTCGCCTGTGACGATGATATGGTAGATGCTTTTTTCTGCCGCTTTGATTTGATATGTGCTTTCGTCGACTTCTTTCATGGCGACAACGTCACCGTCTTTGTTCAATACATGAAAACCATGTCCGCCTCCGTTATTGTTTTGAATTTTAACGGAAAAACGTAATCGTTTGACCTTTTTCCGCATAAATCGGAATGGCGTGTTCTCCGTGGAAATAGTCGAAAAGTGCGATATAGCTTGAATTCCTTTTCCATTCGCGCCAATCTTTTTTTACAGTAAAATCCGTGTTTAAAATAATACACAAAATAAACGGAGCACAGATTGCAAAAATATATTTAAAAAATACGTTTTTTCGCGCCATGTATGTTCCAAAATAAAAAACTAATGAACAAAGAGCTCCGACTGTTCCGCCAACAATCACCATCATCCATCCGAAAGGCAAAAAAATGAGATATCCTGCCAAAACGTAAAAGGCAATTTTAATGGTTCCAGTGATTTTAGGAATTTTCACAGCTAGCAGGTCAATAAAAATAGAACAAATTATTCCGTATCCGTAAAAAATGCTCCAAAGATAAGGGTTATTCAAATCTTTTGAAACTCCATACAAGTCAAAATCAGCTGCAATGAAAAAAACAGTAAAAAAAATAAACAGCGAGAATCCGGCGCCGGTGAATTTGGGTTTAACATAAGAAATAGCATTGAGGATATTTTTTTGTAAAAACACTAAGTGATCACAGCCTTATTTTATTTTCTCAATATTATGTTTATTATAACATTAATTTTTCTCTGTACATTGACGTTGCGTAAAGGTTTATGATGATCTTGTCAGGAGGTGAAAGGATGGAATATACGGTAAAACAATTAGCAGAATTGACCGGAGTTACAACAAGGACATTGCGATATTACAATGAAATTGGGCTTCTTATGCCAGCGAAAATCAATTCATCCGGATATCGCATATATGGGGAAAAAGAGGTTGATAAACTGCAGCAAATTCTTTTTTATCGAGAGCTTGGAGTTGATTTAGATACAATTAAAAAAATCATCAATTCACCATCCTTCGACAGCATGAAAGCTTTAAAGGAACACCGCGAAAAGCTTCTTGCAAAACGCAGGCAGCTAGATTCATTAATCGCAAATGTGGAGAAAACAATAGCGGCAAAGGAAGGAAGGATCACGATGAGCGATAAAGAGAAATTTGAAGCTTTTAAACAAAAATTAATTGAAGAAAATGAAAGAAAATATGGGCATGAAGTTAGAGAAAAATATGGAGGCGAAGTCGTCGATCGATCTAATCAAAAACTGAAAAACATGACAAAAGAGCAGTTCGAACAGCTGAAACAGCTTGAGGAAGAGGTCTTGAATACACTGAATAAAGCATTTGTAACTGGAGATCCAGCGAGCGAGCTGGCACAGAAGGCAGCTGATTTGCATCGTCAATGGCTCTGCTATTTTTGGGATCATTATACGAAGGAAGCTCATAGAGGAGTAACAGAGATGTATGTAGCAGATGAAAGATTTAAAGCGTATTATGATAAAAAACATCTTGGAGCAGCGGAATTTTTAAGAGATGCAGTTCGAATTTATACCATGAATTGAAAAGAATTTTTTACAATTCGGTCTTTGGAATGCTTTCTTTGATGAACCATATTTTAATTCTGTGACATCAACTACCCATTTTTCATTTGGCTTTTCCGCTGTGAATTCACGATTCAATATATTTTCTGCAACATGTTGAGGAGTAGATCGCTTATAAGATTTCTTCTTTTTTCGAATAACAGATTGTATACCGGCAACTTTCATCAGTCTTTATGATTGAAGTTCTGACCAAGCTTTCGATTTATATTCAACGTCATCCGACGGTAACCATAGATGCCGTCAACTTGTTTTTTGCAAAATAAAAGTGCAGAGAATTGCAAAATCCTTATGCAGTGATTTGCAATGGGGCTTTACATGGAGGAGGAGCCATGATAACCTTTTTGGTTTTGCCAAAACTGTTGAATCTGGCGCTTGGCTAAAGAATCATGGCTACAGAGGATCCATGTCAAGCCCTTGATGGATAGATCACATATCTGTATATTTATTCAAAATTTTGAAAAAGATATACTGCAACACTCTGTATTTTTTTCTTGCAGAAAACAGTCAACTTTCTCATGGAGAACTTTCATCTCTTTTACGATTTCTTCATTCTGAAGTTCTCGGGAGGAAGGCGAACGTTTTAACCACTTATAGTAAGCAGCCCGTGAAATACCGGCGATTTCACATAATAAGATTATGCTTAGGGTTTTCTTTCTCGTGAAGTTCCCGGATTGCGATATACTTGTCTTCAAAACGGATTTGGTTTACTTTCGCCTCCTTTCGATTTCCTCTAACTTTCTTAAAAAGATTCTCCGCACGTAAGCGTTCATTTTCTCTTTCTAACTTTTTCATCTCCAGTTTCATTTTTTCTTCTGGAGATAACTTTGCTTCTTCTTTTTTTCTTCCTCGTTTGTCTTTCAGCGCTTCTTCTTTACCATTTTCATACTTCTTCACCCATTGATATACTTGTTGATAAGAAACTTCATAAGTCTCTGCTGTTTTTTTATAATCTTTTCCGTTTCCTAAACAATCAAGCACAATTTGTATCCGTTCATTGCAAGTCGTTTTTCTTCCTTTAGTCATAGAGCTTGTCTTTCCTTTCGACGTTAAATCTCTATGGCTATTATACTTCTTCATCCATCGTTGAAGTACCGATCTACTAATACCATATGTCCTGACAATCTCTTACTGTGAGAACTCACCAGATAAATAATCTTTTACAGCTGCTTCAGCTGCTTCCTTAAAACCTTTCCAAGAATTTGAACGTTCTAGACCCTCTATTCCAAATTCCTCAAATTCATTTATCCATTGCCTTAAAGAATATTTAGTAATTTGATGCCTTTTACAAAGCTCTTGATATAGTACATTCTCGGTTTTCATATGCAAGTAAAACTTCAAGTTTGAACTCTGTAGTATATTGCTTATACATAGAAAAACTCCCCCTAAGGTAAAACAGATTTTTTATATTTTAATCTGTCTACCTTAAGGGGAGCATATCATGAAAGATCAGCCTCTTTATTTTTTACTTAAAACGTATGCGCTAAATCTTTTGCTCTCGCAATTGCGTTTTGTTTAATTTCCTCTGCTTTTTCAGGTTGAGCAGCATGTCCTTCTACAAACAAGCCTTCAAATGAAGGAACACCGAAAAATTGCATCACAACAGCCAAATAGCGGTGACCCATTTCCATTTGAGCTGCTGGACCTTCTGAATAAATGCCTCCACGCGCTTGAATATGCAGGGCTTTTTTATCAGTCAATAACCCAACAGATCCTTGTTCAGTGTATTTAAACGTTTTGCCTGCAACTGCAACTGCATCAATATATGCTTTCAAGACGGGCGGAAATGAAAAATTCCATAAAGGTGTAACAAAAACGTATTTATCCGCTTCAATAAATTGTTCACAAAGCTCTGAAAGACGTCCAACTTTCGCTTTTTCCTCGGAAGTAAGCTCATCTAAGCTTTTTCCGGATCTCAGTTTCCCCCAGCCATTTAATACATCAGCATCGATTTGGGGAATATATTCTTTATATAAATCAAGGTGAATTACTTCATGGTCAGGATTCGCTTCTTTATAGGTTTCGATAAAAGCCTTTCCTGCTGCCAAACTGTAAGATTGGGTGTCATCAAGTGGATGTGCTGTAATGTACAATACTTTTGTCAACGTAAACCTTCCTCTCTTGGTGCAATTTTAGTTTTTAGTGAAAAAATAAAATTTATAAATTTTTATTTTGAAAATATTTATTTCGAGATAATTTTATAGGAATTTGTTTTAGATTTCAAATGATTTGTTTGCAAAAAAATTTATCCAAATTTAGTCAAATAATTTGTTTTCAGCTGTCTAATTTGTTTTTCACGTCTTATCGGTCAATAAACATGGCTGATCTGCGAATGAGCCTTGATCAGTTATTTTTGATTTTGAACGCTTTCGCCGTGAAAACCGTTTTTCATCCATTTGTTTGGAATATAATTTATTATTCCCTGTAATGTGAAGCTTAGCTATTGCCATTTTCTCCTCAAATGATAAGGCAGCATTTTCTTTACGGAAAGGCGGAGTAAATGCCCGTTTCTAAATTCTTTTCCAATAATCCCATCGTCCTTCATTTATTTCTTTTTCGATTGTTTTAATATATTTCTTTAGTTCAACGGGCATCTCGTCATTTTCCAGCTCATCCATTGTAAAAGTAATCATTTGCGCACCGCTGAAATCCATGACCTGTACAACTCTTTGCCGACCTTTAAAATATGTTAGCATAATGTGATATCTACCCATTCGTTTCACCCTATTTTTCGTTTTTTTATGGGACCAATTGAAAGAATGTTGGATCGTTTAAACGTTCGGAAAGTTTTTCGAAAGTGGCAGTAAGCGCGAATGTATTTATCGTTAAAGTCTTTTACTGTAATCAATCTTTCTGTTATTACCCCTTGATCGGTCATGTAGATCATCTTTAAAGCAAAACCGTACTTTTTGGCATTCAGCAGCAAACCGTTCATGATTTTCACCTCACAAAAAAGAACGTTTGTTCTATTTTTATTATATGCGAATATATGTTCTGATATGAAGAAGAAAATTTTGGAACGATTCATTTTTTTGGGCATCTTTCTTTAGAATGGAATGGCAGAGATTGAAATCACATGGAGAAGGGAATGCTGTTTTTTTCGAGAAGCGTGCAAGTGGGGAAGTTAAAATCATTTTAAATAAAAAATAGCTGTCAAGCGGGCCTCTATATCGATGATTTATTGACAACACATGCTGTCTTGGAGTGCGTATGTAAAACAAATCAGCTTAACTTTAAGAAGCGAGGCGGAGTGCTGTGTTGACATAACTCATCTGCTCCAAGGATGGGGAGAAACTAATCTTATTTACTATTAATACGGCAAAATTTACATCCCATTAAATAGAACTGATGAAGCAGTTATTTTTTATCATAAGCTGCCAAAGCTTGTTCAGGTAGTGTGTTCAATAGTGATATTTAGAAATGATAGATTTCGAGTGTTTCAAATTGCAAGATGTATGTTTAATAAAATCAAGATTTTTCTGCAAGCACTAGCTCCTAAAATGAAATGCATTTTTAATTGAGGCTGTACAGAAAGTCAAATCTCCATTGAAAACAAAAAATCATAAACTTTCAAAAAGATGAAAGGGGGCGTCAATAAGCCGATAAAACGGCTTATTAGACAGCCCCCGCCATTGTCCGCACATTCCTTCATTAAATTTTTTGCAGAGCTTGTCTGACATCTTCTTTTAAATCTTCGATATGTTCTATGCCGACAGAGAAGCGCACGAAGTTTGCCGGGATTCCTGCGAGCTGCATTTGTTCTTCGTTCATTGTTCCTTCCCACATCGCTGCTGTATGTACAACGAGAGACTCGACTCCGCCAAGGCTTACAGCGTTAGGAGGAAGCTTTAATGCGGAAACAAAGCGCTGTGTTTCAGCATAACCGCCCTTAATGGAAAAGGCAATAACGGCACCAAAGCCTTTCATTTGCCGCTTAGCAAGCTCGTGCTGCGGATGGCTTGGCAGCCCCGGATAATATACCCGTTCAACTTGAGGCTGATTCTCAAGAAATTCGGCTAACGCCAAAGCGTTCGCGTTAATCCGTTCGATCCGCATAGGAAGCGTGCGCAAGCCTCTCAGCAATAGCCAACCATCCATTGGCGAAAGCACTGAACCGATGGAAATATGCGTATTCCAAATACGTTCAGCTAATTCCTCGTTTGTGCAAATTACGCCAGCTGTCAAATCATGATGGCCGCCCATGTATTTTGTTGCACTATGGACAACAACATCAACCCCAAAGTCATGTGGACGCTGATTGATAGGGGAAGCAAACGTATTATCTGCGACAACGATAATTCCATGTTGGCGGGCAAGATCACACACTGCAGCTAAATCTGTCAATACCAATGTAGGATTGGCAGGCGTCTCAATCATAATAAGTTTTGTATTCGGACGAATTGCCTTTTCAAACGCAGAAGTGTCGGATTGGTCAACGAACGTCACGTCAACACCAAATTTCGGCAGCAGCTCATCCATAATTTTCGTTGTGCTCATATAATGATTTTTTTGGGCAATCACATGATCGCCTGCTGCTACAAGCGATAAAATAGTTGTCGCTATCGCTCCCATACCAGAGCCGGTTACTAAGGCTGTTTCAGTTCCTTCAAGATCTGCTACAATTTTTTGAACCCGTTCATGCACTGGGTTTCCGTAACGTGTGTAATATCGCGGATGACGAGGTGTTCCAGCAATTTCAGAAAATTCGCTTGCACTATGTGCCTGGAATGTTGCGGAATAGTAAATAGCAGGATTGACTCCTTTTTCGTCCGTTATAGAATCGTCGCCATGGATGACAATTGTTTCATCTCTGAGTGCTTGAGGATTCCGTTGTTCTTGTTCATTTCTTTTCATTATTTATTTCTCCCTTAAATCAAAGTAATTTTATAGATATTATATATCTATTATTAAAAAAAATAAAACTAGTTTGAGAATTCATTTTTGTTCATTATATGATAAAACAGTATGAAACTTTTCGTTTTGATAAGAAAGGGTGCTTGAAAAATGAATTATACAAAACGTTTAAACGAGTATTACGCCGTGATTTTCACATCGGAAAGAACAGAAGGGGACAATGGTTATGAGGAAATGGCAAAGGAAATGGATCAATTGGTGTCCAAACAGCCCGGTTTTTTAGGAGCAGAGAGTGCAAGAAATGAGAATGGGTACGGAATTACAGTTTCATATTGGGAATCATTGGATGATATCAAACGCTGGAAAGAAAATGCTTTGCATAAAGCGGCGCAGGATAAAGGCAGGAAGGAATGGTATAAACGTTATACAATCAGAATTTGCAAAGTAGAAGAGGAAAGGGTTTTCCATATTTGATAGATACTATAGCCCAGAAGAATGGCCGCTTCCCTAAAAAACCAAGGGAAAAGCATGAGACTAGGTTCATAGTAACTTCGCAAAATGTTTTGACATAGCGCTGGATTGGTGAGAAAAAATTGCATATTATATAATGAAGTAAAGATTGTTCACTATTTGTGAACATTAGGATTGCGCAACTTTTCATTTTAGCTTAACACTGGAGAGAGAGAAAAATGTTAAAAAACATAAACAGCATAATGGAAAAGATGCTTCCTTTTTTAACCCCGTCAAGTGTTGTGATCGGGATTGTATTTTCAACTATATTTGACGATTTTTCTCAGCTTGTTCCGTGGATTTTTGCTTTTATTACGTTTGCGGGCAGTTTAAATCTTAGTTTTCATGCGTTTAAGCAGGCTCTTTTGCATCCGCTGCCGATTTTCGTCGTTCTTTTGCTGCTTCATCTTTTCATCCCGCTTTGGGCGTTTGCTGTCGGCCATCTTGCTTTTCAAGAAGACAGCTTCACAATCATTGGTTTAGTTTTGGCCGTGATCATTCCAACTGGTGTTACAAGCTTTATTTGGGTATCAATCCATAAAGGAAATTTGGCTTTAGCTCTTGCTGTTATATTAATAGATACGTTTATTTCTCCTTTTGTCGTTCCTGCCAGTTTATTAGTATTGGTGGAGAGAACGGTAGAAATCGACGTATGGAATATGATGTCTGGCTTATTTTTCATGATTATCCTGCCTTCCATTTTAGGAATGCTTGTAAATGAGTGGACGAAAAAAGAATTGAAACAGCGTATTGCAGCCGTTTTAAGTCCGTTTTCGAAAATAGCCTTATCGCTTGTAGTGATCATCAACAGCGCGATAGTAGCTCCTTATTTGGCGAACCCGAATAAAAAATTAATTTTGATTGGTTTTTTCGTTTTTTTGATTGCTACAAGCGGCTACTTTTTTTCATGGATGGCCGGGCGTCTATTAAAATTTCAACAGGATGATATCATCACTTTAACGTTTACGGGCGGAATGAGGAATATTAGCGCCGGTGCAGTGCTTGCGATCACTTATTTTCCGCCGCAAGTGGCGGTACCGGTTGTCTTAGGCATGCTTTTTCAGCAGGTTTTAGCTTCTTTTTATGGACGCATGCTTGAAAAAGTTTATCACCATGCGCTTACTGAAAAAAAGTATGCGGCAAATGCAAAATGAACGCTTTTATGCAAAAAAGCATTAATAAAACGTTATGTGAGCATCCCCTTCAATTAAGGCATTTCTGCCTATATTGAAGGGGTTTTTTAAGGGCAATTTCAGGCATTGATGTGTTAATTATTTTATTCGCCAATTGGACGCAGAACTGGTAAGGAGCATCAATAATGACGTTACATGAATCAGCATTTTTTAATAGTATTTTAGTAATATTCACAATTTTAACTATAAATTAACAAAAAAATTAACTTTTTTTTACAAGGAAAATAAAAGCAAATATAGAATTGCTTTGTAAGCGTGCGCTAATAGATCCTAAAAATAAATTACAGGAGGTATTTAAACAATGTTTCGGCTACTAGTCTCTGACAAAGTGAACAATGAAGGACTGAAACCGTTGATAGAATCAGAAGCGGTTGAAGTTGTCCAAAAAAGTGTATCGGAAGCAGAAGATGAACTAAATCTTTTTGATGCTCTTTTGGTGAGGAGCAGCACAAAAGTAACGAAAGAGCTTTTAGGAAAGATGACCTCTTTAAAAATTATCGGAAGAGTCGGAGTCGGTGTAGATAACATTGATATTGATGAGGCAACAAAGCAAGGAGTAATTGTCATTAATGCTCCCAATGGAAATACCATTTCGGTAGCCGAGCATACACTTGCGATGATTTCTTCTTTGATGAGGCACATTCCGCAAGCGAATATTTCAGTTAAAGCAAAAGAGTGGAATCGGTCAGCATTTGTTGGATCTGAACTTTACGGGAAGATCTTAGGCATTATCGGTTTTGGGCGCATTGGTATTGAAGTTGCCAAGCGGGCTAAAGCCTTTGGAATGAAAGTGCATGTATTTGATCCAATCCTAACTCCAGAGAGAGCAAATAATTTCGGTGTCGAAATGCTTTCTTTTGATGAAGTTCTTTCAAGTGCGGACATAATTACAGTTCATGCACCCCTGAACGAAAAAACGAGAGGATTGTTAAATAAAGATACATTGGCAAAAACAAGAAAAGGGGTAAGGATTATCAATTGTGCAAGAGGCGGAATTATTGAAGAAGAAGCTCTTTTAGAAGCTCTAGAAAATGGCCATGTCGCAGGTGCAGCGCTTGATGTTTTTGAAGTCGAACCGCCTATTCATTCAAAATTGGCTGATCATCCGTCAGTAATTGCGACGCCGCATATAGGAGCCTCGACAAAAGAAGCGCAGTTTAAGGTCGCTGCACAAATTGCCGAGGAAGTTTTGCGATTTATAAAAGGCATGCCTGTTAGGTTTTCTGTCAATTTTCCGCCCGTTGCACAGGAGGAGAATATTAACAAACAATTGATTTTACATTAAGAGTGCGGCTGAAAAACAAAAATTACAATTCCTTCTTGAATGGAATTTATATTTATTGGAGGATGATAGAGTTATGTATACAGAAATTCTCAGCGACAAGCTAAATTCGTTGAAGGAAAGAGGGCAATACCGTGAATTTATTACGATTAACCGCATATGCGGCCAGTATCCTTTGGCGAAGTTGAATGGCAAGGAAGATGAGCAGCCTGTTGTTGTTTGGTGCAGCAATGATTATCTGGGAATGTCCCAGCATCCTTTAGTAATTGAAGCGATGCAAGAAGCAATCCGGTTAAATGGAGCCGGTTCAGGCGGATCGCGGAACATAGGCGGCACACACTACCAATACACTTTGCTTGAATCATCATTGGCTGACTGGCACGGTAAAGAGGCAGCACTCGTTTTTCCGACCGGATACAGTTCAAATGATGCAACATTACAATGCTTATTGCGTCTGTTCCCTAATTGCATAGTGTTTTCCGACGAGCTTAATCATGCCTCCATTATCAATGGGATACGAAGTGCAAAAGCTGACCGCGCCATATTTAGGCATAATGATGTCGAACATTTGGAGGAATTACTAGCTTCCCAGCCGCATAATCGAGCCAAAATCATCGTATTCGAGTCAATATATTCGATGGACGGCGATATCGCACCGATTAAGGAAATTGTGAATCTTGCTAAAAAATATAACGCACTAACATTTCTCGATGAAGTTCATGCTATCGGTATGTACGGTCCTCGAGGAGCAGGAATAGCTGCAGAGCTTGGAGTTGCCAATCTCATTGACATTATACAAGGAACAATGGCGAAGGCGATAGGAGTGATAGGCGGGTATATTACTGCATCGGAATTGCTGATTGATGCTGTCCGCTCCTTTGCATCCGGCTTTATTTTTACTACCTCCCTGCCGCCGGCAATTGTTGCTGCATGCTATACAAGCATCGGGTATTTGAAATCTTCTGATAAAGAGAGAAATGAACTGCATAGAAAGACTAATCAGCTAAGAAAGATGCTCGTTCAGGCAGGTATACCGGTAATGCCATCGAGTGTAACACACATTCTTCCTGTAATGATTAGGGATGCAAAAAAATGTAAGGCAGCTGCTCAAAGAATGCTTGAAAAACATAAAATCTATCTGCAGCCTATTAACCCGCCGACAGTTCCTGTTGGTACAGAACGGTTTCGAGTCAATGTTACACCGAACCACACTGAAGAGCAGATGTTGCAGCTAACCGATGCATTAAATGAAGTTTTTTGCCACTTTAATATTCCATTTGCACAATCGGCCGATGTGTTCGCATAATTGGTTAGAGATAACCTATTACAATTCTGAGATAAGAGTAGTCCATAGTTTTTTGCCACCCTTAACGTATACAACAGAATAGGAGAGGATATTTATTCATGGATCATAATTTAAAAATTGTTGCTAGAAAGGCAACCATCAATGATGTTGACATGCTGATTGATTTAAGGAAGCTGTTGCTCAATGAAGGGGCAGGCCACTATGTTTCGAAATCACCCGAAGAACAAATGGCATGGCAGAAAAGCTATCGGAAATGGCTTATTCACAATATACCTGCAAATGAAAAAATGGTAATTGCTGTAGCCCACTATGATGGCGAAACCGAAATATCGGCCTGTGCTATAGGAATCATTGATGAACGTGCGCCGATGAAAGGATGTTTAAACGGACTTGTTGGGTGGGTGCAATCGGTTGTTGTTCACCCTGAACGGCGCCGTAGAGGGTTTGCAGAATGTTTAATGAACTATATTTTGGACTGGTTTCAGGCCAATAATGTTGAAAAAGTTATCTTACAAACAACACCGATTGCAAAAAATTTATATAAAAAGCTCGGATTTATTGATTCAGGCGAAGAGCTTTTAATAAAAGAAATTTAAATGTTAAAGGGAGGCAACTGATGAACGTCTTAATTTGTGGTTTGGGATATGCAGGGACAAGATTTCTTAAAGCTTTTTCCAATATGAATAAAGATATTGTTGGAGCTAGAAAAATCAATTTTGCATATGTTAATAGAAATCCTAAACGCAGGGATATTCAATACTTTAAAGAGGTGGATGCTGCTATTGAACAATTTGAGCCTCACATTATTGTAATTAGTGTAAATGATGAGTTCCACATGGATATAATTAAAAAGTTGGAAGGATACAAAGGCTTTGTTATTTGCGAGAAGCCCTTGGCGAATACGAACGATGATTTAGAGCTGCTGGAAGCGAAACTTAAAAGTGTATCTGGATTCTGTCTTAACCTTATAGAACGTTACTCTGATGCAACCATCGTCTTGAAAAAGTTTGTTGAAGAGCATAATTTGCAGCTTATTCGGGCCAATTTTTACTGGGGAAAGAACAGAATGAATGATTATAGGCCAACTGTAGGTGTGATCAGCGAAATAATCCATCCGCTAGATCTTATCCAATGGATTTGTGCATCCAATACTGATCTGGAGTTAAAGTCTATTCAAGGCACTCGATCAGACTTCTCCGTATCAGGTTCTGACGTACTTGACAGTGCAGCCGTAACTGCATGTTTAGGAAAAGCGGCAATAACCGGGTATAGCAGCTTCGTAAATATTGTCCGAAAGAGAGAAGTCGATCTTGTATTCGCTTCTCCACAAAACCGTCTAATCTTTGCCAATATGGTGTTTGATACACCTGTATGGGATGTTGACCATCTTCGTATATGGGAAAGAACTCCTTTCGGAGAACAGGTCATAATGGACATGAAAACGAATATTGATGACTCGAAGCCTGAACTAAAAACAATACGCAAATTGGTAAGATTGGTTAATGATGTTGGCGGGTATGTAGTAAACGGAGCAGCTCCTTCACAACCGTTTGCTAGCCTTCAAACAGCTTTGAAGCTCCAAAAATTATTAAATACAATAGAACGTGATGCTCAGACAATTGGACCGATAAATTATGTTGTTGGTTCACAACGGGAAATTTACAACGATGAAAATGATTGGGAGCGTCTAGGCTAAATGAATGCAAAATTTCAATTGATAATAATTGTAAATTTATCGGTTTTTTGAACCAATTTTTTAACGGCAAAATGATGTTAAAGACAAAAAAAGAGGAGACAGATACAAGAGTTCTTTCCCCAATCATCAAATCGGCTGCTAAAATGCATTGAAATTTACTTTGGCAGAGAGGGAAATGATTATTTTCATTGTACTCCTGCTTCTTTTTTTATTGCGGTTATTTCAATTATTCTCCTTGTTTAATTAAGGATTTGATAGAGAATTTTAATTGCCAGTATCATTTCATGAGATTATTTCTATTAAACTTGGTGAAAAAACGGAATGACAGATTTTCTCATTAAGTTAAGAAATGCATGAACAGTTGGAGACAAATTTCCACTTTTCCACGCAAAGGCAGTTGAAGTAGTAATTGGGTTGTTGTAAATGTCGCGATAGACAACTTTATTTTTTAATACATGCTGGATAGAGGATGGTACAATCGCTACGCCCATTCCTGATGAAACAAGGGATAGGACTGTAGGCAATTCTTGTGTTTCTTGAACTACTTTAGGATGGAATCCCGCTTGATAGCAACTGTTTATCACAGTATCATAGTGGCTTTGATTTGCCTTCCTTCCCGTCAAAATAAATGAATCGCCCGCCAATTCTTCAAGATGAATCGGGGAAGTGCCGGAAGCTAGCCGATGATCCTCTGGCAGAGCAATCATCATTCGTTCTTGCCGAATAACCTCGAAATGAATTCCGTCATTTTTTATGTTGGCGGGTTGGCAAAGGATTCCTATATCAATTGCGCCCTCATGCAAAGCTTTTAATTGCTCTCTAGTTGTCAATTGTTGCAAATCTATATGAATATTAGGATATGCTTTACGATAGTGCTCTATAATTGTTGGAAGAATATCATAGGCTGATGAGGAAATGAATCCTATCGCTATTTCTCCGACCTCTCCACGGTTCACCCTTTTTACTGATTCGACAGCTTCCTCCAGATCTTTGAAAATTTGATTAACTTTTTCCAAAAACAATTGGCCTTCTTTCGTCAGTTCTACTTTTCTTTTCGTTCGATGGAAAAGAGGCACGCCTATTTCTTCTTCTAATTGTCGGATTTGAAGGCTTAAAGGCGGCTGTGCCATATTTAAACGGGCTGCAGCTTTCCCAAAATGCAAATCTTCAGCAACTGTTAAGAAATATTTCAAGTGGCGCAGTTCCAATTAATCTCCTCCTTTATTAATATTTATAAGATATTAGTAGTTTTATAAATATATATTAGACATATTACATTCCGTCTTGTAAAGTGAAAAATAGATAAATCTTCCGTAAAGATAATTCCGTAAAAATGGAGGCTAAGTTATCATGCAAAAAGTTTTTCTCTTGACGATCGGTATGTTCGCTCTTGGGTTTGATGCTTATGTGATAGCTGGTTTGCTTCCGGATATCGGTGCAACTTTTCATATAACCCCTTCACAAACAGGGCAAGCCGTGAGCGTCTTTACGCTTTGTTATGCACTGGCCGCTCCGGTATTTGCAACACTGCTTGCTGGAAAACCGATGCGCAATATTTTATTGTTGGCGCTCGCAGTATTCTCGATAGGCAACGGGATAAGTGCACTAGCTTCAAATTTTTCCATGTTGCTGATTGCACGAGCAATTGCAGGCATCGGCGCCGGACTTTACTCTCCGCTAGCATCAGCAGCTGCAGCATCACTAGTGCCCGAACAGAAACGCGGCAGAGCACTTGGCATGACTCTTGGCGGCATGAGCACTGGAACAGTCATAGGAGTCCCTCTTGGACTGGTGATTGCGGAACATCTGAAGTGGAATGGAACTCTTTGGGTGATCACTGCACTAGGCTTAATTGCCATGATGGGAATTGCCATCTGGTTTCCACATTTTGCAGCTTCAGCTCCACCTTCACTCCGCCAGCGCGTCGCAATGATGACAAATAGACGGGTTGCAGCAATTGTTGGCATCACTTTTATGACCAGTGTTGCCAGCTTGGGTCTTTACACATATATTGCTGTTATTTTGAATAACTTGGCGGACATTTCCAACAACACGCCATATCTTTGGGCATGGGGAATTGGCGGCGTAGTTGGCAGTTTTTCCATCGGCGCTTTGATTGACCGGACAGGCAAACCGGGTTTGCTCATGGCAGTAATTTTGGCCATAATGGCTTTGTCCATGTTCAGTGTGCCATTCGCCCTTTCATTTCCGATCCTGTCATTTCTGCCTTTCATTCTATGGGGGGCGATGGGCTGGGCATCGCAAGCCCCGCAGCAGCATGAATTGCTTCGCATACAGCCTAATCAAGGTGCAGCGGCCGTTGCTTTGAACAGTTCCGCAAATTATTTGGGCAGTGCAATAGGTTCTCTTCTTGGAGGGATAGTGATGCTGGCTGGATTGGCTCCTTCCCAACTTCCGTTTGCCGCCGGCGGCCTTGCATTAGTGACATTACTGGGACAATGGGGGATTTTATCAAGCAAAAGAAAGCATGGAAGTGAGAGAAAACAATCTATGCAACAATGACTATCTCCAGATTGAATAAACATATCATACTCATTTGTCAAATATCAAAGGGGTTGTTTATAAAATTTTATACAGCGAGCCATACTAAATAATGGTGATGGCTGAATGTACGAAAAAGAAGAATTGATCCGCTTTGTCCAAGAAGCGAAAAAGTATGGGCATCAGGGGAAAGTTGCCAGTTACATACCGGCTCTTGGCAAAGCAAATCCAAATGATTTATCTATTGCTATATATATGCCTGATGGGAGAATCATTGACGCGGGGGATGTAACGGTAAAAGTGACGCTTCAAAGCATTTCAAAAATTATCGCTTTAGCTCTTGTCATTATGGATCACGGTGAAAAGGAGGTATTCCAAAAAGTCGGGATGGAGCCGACGGGCGATCCGTTTCATTCCATTGCTAAGCTTGAGGAAACACAGCCTACAAAGCCGCTGAATCCGATGATCAATGCCGGTGCACTTGCCGTAACGCATATGATTTCGGGAAGAACGGTGAAAGAACGGCTGCAGAGACTCATTCGTTTTGTCCGCAAGCTAACAGGAAATCCAACCATTTCTTATTCGCAAGAAGTCGCTCAATCCGAATTTGAAACCGCGTTTTTAAACCGCTCCTTATGTTATTTTCTTCGACAGCATAATATTATAAACGAAGATGTCGAAGATCTGATGGAGCTTTACACGAAGCAATGCGCCATTGAAATGACATGCATCGATTTGGCGCGCATCGGCCTCGTTTTTGCGATGGATGGGCGCGATCCGTTTACAGAAGAGGAAATCATGCCACTTGATGTAGCGCGTATTTGCAAAACGTTTATGGTCACCTGCGGCATGTATAATGCTTCGGGAGAATTTGCGATTAAAATCGGGATTCCGGCAAAAAGCGGCGTCTCAGGAGGCATACTCGCATCTGTTCCAAAAAGATGCGGCATCGGCATATTCGGTCCAGCATTGGATGACAAAGGCAATAGTCTGACCGGCATCAAACTGCTTGAATTTTTATCTAAAACATATTCATTAACACTAGCATTGCAGTAATTAAATCTGATGATTCAAAATACTAAGAATGTTCAATTTTTTATTGATTTCGAAACAAAAAAATCCTTTACAATGGAAGTACAGGTGGTTCCTGTCCAAATCCAATCGTAAAGGATAACCATTATGGACAAGAATACACTAATTTCATCATTTGGTAAATGGGTTTCACCCATAAATATTCAAAAACTTAGCGAACAAGTCAAAGAATTGAAACAGGACTATTACACAAAAAAGCTGACAACAGAAGCCTATATTAAACTTTTATTGGTAGCCCAGCTGCTCGAATTTAAGAGCTTAGAGGAAATGAGTGATGCACTTGTAGACGAAGATCTTCAAAAAGCACTCGGATTTGAATCGATAAGTGCCTCTCAGCTATCCCGAAAAAACAATCAGATCCACCCACTAATTCTTGCAAATTTGTTCTTGGATCTTGTTTGGAAAATTCAACGGTACCATTATAAAAACGGAAAGAATATGCCACTGAAAATCATTGATTCAAGTACACTCCCGTTGAATTTGACCCATTATAAATGGGCAAAATTCCGTAAAACAAAAGCTGGTGTAAAGCTACACTTACGGCTCGTTTTCATGGATAAAGACACCGTCTATCCTGAAAAAGCAGTGATTACGACAGCAAAAGAACATGACCGAAATCAACTCGAAGTCCTAGTGGATGATCAAGAAGCCATGTATGTGTTTGACCGCGGTTATGTGGACTATGAACGTTTTGATCGGATGACAGATGATGGCTATTTCTTCGTTTCAAGACTGAAGAAAAACGCAGTCATTCGTGAAGTCTATACATTTTCACTTCCTGATGATTGTCACGTTCTATCCGATAAAATGGTCTACATTGGTACCACACAAAATCGTACTGAAAATGTCTTTCGTCTACTAGAAGTTATGGACACAAAAGGGAACTTACTTCGTTTCATCACCAACCGATTTGATTTAAAACCAGAAGAGATAAGTGATATTTACCGATCTCGCTGGGCTATTGAGCTCTTTTTCAAATGGCTCAAGCAACACGTGGAAATTAAGCACTTTTATGGAATGAGTGAAACAGCTATTCAAAATCAAATTTTCTTAGCCCTTATCACGTATTGCTTACATGTTCTCATTCAATTGGAGATGAAAAGTAAGAAATCCCTACTTCGAATTACTCGTTGGTTAAAGAGAGCTCTGTGGAAACCAGCTTATGTTTGGTTGCGAAAATTTGATGGGCGAGCCAGTCCATAATCTCCCTTTTGTCGTTGTCGCTCTGGTTTAACTGTATATATTTACCAAATGGGCAGTGCCACCTTTCTTTAGGTTTTGTCTTTTTGGCACAAATTCACAAAAATTAATTAACAGAAAATTCTAACTATATTTATACAATGCTAATGATTCATTAAGTATTTTCTAATATTTGAGGAGGAGACATACGATGCTTGAATTCACTGTTAAATTTCACCTTGAAGATGATATGGAAGAAATGAAAGTGCAAAAGCTGAGCCCGGATGATTTTGAAAGGGTGACAGAAGGAGGGACAAGACATTTGTTTGATCTCGATACAAACATTGGTTTTTTCGTCTTTTTTGACGCTGGGGACAGCGATGGCAATATGTCTTATCTTTCCCTTCGCTACGAGGAGGACGAGGAAGATCCGAGCGAATGCTACCGGTTTGAACTAAAAGACTTTTATGAATTTATAGCTCTTTATCTAAATGACTTAGAATTCGGTGATGAAGTGATGGCGGAGCAGGAGGAAGAGGAAATATACGGCCCCATTCAGCATCTTGCTCATCTTCTTTTCCATGTTGCTGAAGAAGGGAAAACAGTTGAAGTTTGAATACGTTGAATGAAATCCGGGGCATGCATACGAATTCAAATGCCAATTTTTCAGAAGGGCTTATTTTCAATCAACAACATCTATGTGTTTCAGAATTGCATTTTTTGTAATAAATGAAAGTACCGCGGGCGATCCGGATTGATGTTCACCGTTTCGTTAGGGCTTGGCAGGAGAAACGATTTTTGAAAAGTGCTTTTGAACTATGGATTTGGCGAAAAGGTAAGAGGCGCATAATATCGAGCGGCGTCCGATCTTTTTTATATTTCAATGTTTTTTTACCTTTTGTTCATCGTTTCGTCATATTTTTTGCCTAGTATGTCAATAAGACAAACGATGAAGAAGAGGAGGGCTTTTGCTATGGGATATTATGATGAAATAGATCAAAACAATCGTGTGGAAAGAAAAAAGAACAGTTTGTTGAAGCCGGTTCTTTCTTCTTTAATCAGCGGTGTTTTGGGCGGAGCTGTTGTATACGGTGCGTTGACCTACTTGCCATTCCAAGATCATAACAAAGCTTCAAATGAAACAGAGCATGCAGCGGTCAGTCAAAATACAAACGATCAGGAAGCATCTGTTAATGTTGCGAAGATTTCCAATCAAGGCGATATTGCAGAAATAGCTGAAAAACTTTCACCAGCGATTGTCGGCATTTCTAATTTGCAGCAGCAAAGGACAGATTGGTTTGGATCGCGCCAAGATTCTTCCAGCGAAGAAGTGGAAAGCGGAAGCGGAACAGGAATTATCTTTAAAAAGTCCGGCAATGATGTTTTTATTGTTACAAATAACCATGTTATTGAAGGGGCTTCTTCATTGGAGGTAACGCTTTCCAATGGCGATAAGGAAAAAGCAGAGGTAGTCGGTGCTGACTCATTGACAGACTTGGCCGTCATAAAAATTAATAACAATAGTGTTAACACAGTAGCTGAGTTTGGTGATTCCGATAATATACGAGTCGGCGATCAGGTCATTGCAATCGGGAATCCGCTTGGCAGCGATCTTTCTAGAACTGTAACAGAAGGGATTATCAGCGGAGTCAATCGCACAGTGACGATTACAACTTCTGAAGGAGACTGGGCGCTTGATGTCATTCAAACTGATGCAGCGATCAATCCAGGAAACAGCGGAGGCCCTTTAATTAACATGGATGGGAAAGTCATCGGCGTCAGCAGTATGAAAATCAGCCAGGAAGGTGTGGAAGGGCTCGGATTTGCTATTCCAAGCAATGATGTTGTGAAAGCGATCAATCAATTAATGGAAAAAGGAAAAATTGACCGTCCGTTTCTTGGAGTTGCATTATTAAATGTAAGCGAGCTTCCTGAGTATTTCCTTAGAGACACACTCAATTTGCCATCTGACGTTAAAGAAGGTGCGGTAGTTGGAAGAGTTCAGGCAAATTCTCCCGCCGATCAGGCCGGATTGCAGGAAAAGGATGTGATCGTCGCATTGGATGGGCAAAGCATTCACAACACGAGTGAGTTAAGAAAATATTTGTACAGTGAAAAGAAATCAGGAGACTCAGTCAAAGTCAAATTATATCGGGACGGAAAAGAAAAGACCGTCACAGTTACCCTTTCAAGTCAAGACTTATCGCAAACCTGATCGGGAATAGTATTAAAAAGAAAGGGCCCGCAAAAAGTCAGTTCAATTAACTTTTTGCAAAGCCCTTTTTTCAATGGAAATCTTTTTCATCAATGTGAAAATGATCTATCTCTGATAAATGAATGATACTCGCCAATTAACAACAGCATCATTTGCTTAGAAAAATTTCATCGCTATACATAACTTGTTTACATATTTGCTTCGCTAGACGAGATATTTTTTGGTTGAGCAGATTGTACAGCTTTGCTTGAGATTGCTAAAACAAATAAACAACTAATACTAATTAAAACTCCGTCCAATATTAGCGGAGCTCCCCAGCTGCCTGTGCTGTCTCTTAAATATCCTGATACGACTGGCGACAATACGGCGCCAATTTCTGCTATCAGATTCAGCATGCCAAATGCCCCGCCTTGTTTGCCTTCCGGCGCCAATTCTGCATTTAATGCATGTGAAACCGGCTGCAATGCAAAAAAGAATAATCCTGATATAAATAAAATGATTGATGTAATAATCGGGCTGCTATTTTCCGTTTGAATATACCAAGCAAAAACAAATATTGAAACAGCTAAAAGAAAAGTTAAAAGCGCTAATACATTTCTGCGGCCGTTCGGTCTATCAGCTAACAGGTCAGAAATTTTTCCGCCAAGCGGGAACCCGATAACCCCTGCTACTGCGTTAAATGAAGCTACTGCTGCTGCGGCAACTAGTGCTCCGCCGCCAAATTCTTGGACAATTGCCGTAGACCAGAATCCATACAACCATAAATGCCATAAAATCGGCAGGAAAGATAGATAAAGGAAAAACAGGTTTTTATTCATAATCAAAGGGTGCACTTCTGATTTTTTTGTTACATAAAGATATATGATCAATATGGGGGCTAAACTAGCCAAAATAAAAGCTATGACAATCGATGAGAGCCCTAATTTTGTTGATGTGAAGTATATCGCCATGATGATAACCAAAAACACAAGTGAATAAATACTTAAGTGATATAACGATTTTCCGTAAAATTCCTTCACACCAGGTGAATTTGGATCTGCTGATTGTATCAATTTTTTATCAGGCTTCATAAATTTAAACATAAGAACAGCAACGATTAAAGTAATGAATCCCATGAATAGAAAAGGAACTCTCCAAGCCTCATTTCCCATTAGAGGAACAAAAGCTTCCAGAAGAAGAGGTGTACCGATTGTTGCCAACGTTAAGCCGATAGACAGGCCAGTAATAACAACTCCCATTCCTAAGCCCATTTTTTCCGGAGGAGTGTTGAAAGCAATATAGGATCTGTCATTTGAATAAAGGATTCCTTCACCTAATCCAAGTAATACACGGAATAAAACAAACATGACGAGTCCGCCTGATAAGCCTGTGAAAAAAGTGGCGACGGCTGCCCACAAAATACTTAATATAATAATAGGGCGGTATCCAAATTTATCTCCCAAGTTTCCTCCAGGAAATTGGTTTAACATAAATCCGGCAAAAAACAAACTGCCTATTAAGCCCCCAAATTCATGAGGATTCGGGACATCTGAAAAAAATGATATTTTATGTTCTATCATCCAAGTAACAATTGGGCCTGTCGCAGTTCTGTCGATATAAGAAACAACCCATCCTAGGAACAGCATTCCCCATATTGTATGGTACCTTTCCCATTTTTTCATTATCATTTTCACTCCTATCTAGATTTAAAATTTAACATAACCTTTAGATAGCGCTTACATAAAAGGGCAAAAAGAAATAGAAAATGCTGCTGGTTGAATATAAGATCATTGGCTGCTGGTTTTCTATATTTCGGACGATGTGCGATGAAAGGAATATAAAACTTTTTTAGCCTACATTCTTGATGATTCCATCTTGTTTTTGAACTTTCTCCGCAGCTTTAAAATTTTTGTACTTTCAACTATTCCAAATGAATTCAAATTTTAAATGCTTTTTGCTCCCGCTTTTTAAACTGTGGAATGGTTTTTTTCCTCTCTCATTTGGTTTTCTTGACTAATAGCGGGCAAATATACATCTAAAACAGCGGAACGGCCAGACTTGACAGTTTTTATTGCTTCATTCAGAGCCTCTTTCAGCTCATGAGGGTTTTCTACTTTTCTTGCATAGGCGCCACCTGCAGCTTCTGCAATTTTCGAAAGATCAGCATGAGGAGTGAAATCTACGAAAAATTGATTCGTTTCATTTGCGATACCATTCGGATGAACAGCTAAGGTTGACAGTTTCGGAGATTTCCAACCGCGATTATTATAAATTACGGTTAAAAATGGCGCGTCATATTTTTGCGATATCCAATGAACGCTCGAAGGGACGCTAAACAGATAAGATCCATCTCCAGTAAGGCTGATCACTGTTTTAGACGGGTCTGCCAGTTTTGCTCCTATCGCTGCTCCGCCGTTCCATCCAAGTCCGCCTCCGCCGCTGCCAAAAATAGAACCTGGTTTGGTCATTTGCAAATGGGTATATAATGTTTGGAAATTTGAAATGCCTTCATTGACAATAATCGTGTTTTCATCGCACACTTCCCGTATGCAGGCAGTTAAATACTCAGGCGTGATAATGTCGTCAAAAAATTGTTCAGCTTTTTTCCATTCTTCACGCTGAGCTTTATGATATTTTTCTATTTGTTTTCTCCTTTCATTTACTTGCAAGCTGTCAATGTCAGCGTTTTTAATCACTTCGTTCAACTGCCGCAAGGCCGTTTCGGCATCAGCTGCGAAAAAACGTTTTGATGGGATATACCATAATGTCATCCCTTCCTTCAGCGGATCTTCATCAATATAGTAAATCGTACAATTTGGCGATGGTTTATTATTCACTGGAATCCAAGGAACATCACTGTCAATGACCATTATAAAATCTGCTTTTTCGATTAAATCGTTTTGTGTTGAAGTATTCCACTGATATCCGCAATGAAGCGGATGATCAGATGGAAAGTTCATATAGTTTGGCACTGACTCTAAAACAGGTATCGCAAGTTTTTCACAAAATTGAACGAGTTCTTTCACCGCTTGTTTGTTTTTGCCAATATATGACGTGACAATGAGCGGATTATTTGCTGCCAGTAAATCTTTCACTAAAGGATCTATTTCTTGCGGTGCCAGTGCACGCGCTGCAATTGGTCTCCATTGCTCAGGATGAATTTCTACTTTTTCTACTTCCTCCTCCAAAACTTCTCTAGCGCTCGTCAAATATACGGGTCCTTTCGGGCTGCTTTGAGCAATTTGCAGTGCACGATGGACAATTTGTTTTACATTTTTCCCGGTGCGAATCTCATGAGTATACTTCATGTAACCCCTTACAATTCCGGGCTGATCGGGAACATCCTGAATCCAGTGAATAAATTCGTTCCTGCTTCCCCGAAGCTCCCCTTCTTGAGTATATGGAGAAGTTCCGGCAAAAATGAGGACAGGCACCCGACCTTTCCAAGCATTGTGAATGGCAGCGCCAAGGTTTTGCGTGCCGCATTCAACATGCACTAAAACAGCTTGAGGTTTCCCGCTTACTTGAGCATATCCATGTGCAGCGCTTAAGGCAACCATTTCATGTGGACAAGTAATGATTTTCGGAAAATCAATTCCCTCTTTTTCAGCTTCGGCAAGGGCTTCAATAATGGCAGGGTGATCGCTTCCTAGATTTGAAAAAATAAAGGAAACATCAGCTTCTTGTAACGCTTCTAAAAGTGCCTTGCTTGTCGTATATCGGCTGGTCAAACAACACACACCCTTTCAACATAATTTAGATAATTAATACTAGTCAGATAATTCCGTAATCAGAATTGTACTTGAAAAGAAAAGATAGTACAATACTATAATAACTATCATAATAATAGAAAATATCTATAGAAAGGAGCTATAAAATGGAGTTCCGTCTTTTGCAATATTTTGCAATATTGAGTCAAGAGCTGCATTTTACGAAAGCTGCAGAAAAGCTGGGGATTACGCAACCAACATTAAGCCAGCAAATTCGCCTTCTTGAAAACAGTCTTGATACAGTTCTTTTTCGAAGAATGGGGAAAAAAATTGAATTAACGGAAAGCGGAGAGATTTTACTTGAACATGTGAAAAAAATTTTTTCTGAAATTGATCAAGCAAAAATTAAAATACATGAATTAAAAGGATTGAATCGCGGCCATTTAAAAATCGGATGTGTTGGCAATCATCATCTTTATTCTTCCTTGCTTACGTTTCACTCACAGTTTCCAAATATAAGACTCTCTGTTTACGATCTAAAAACGGAAGAAACGTTAGAAAAAATAGTCAAGTCTGAGCTCGATATAGGGATTGTCTATTTACCAGTTCATCATCCGCAAGTAGAGGTTATTAAATGGTTTTCATTAGAGTTTTTTGCCATTGTATCCCTTGATCATCCTTTAGCTGAAAAAAATTTAATATATTTGGAAGAGCTTCAATCGTACCCGATCTTTTTATTGCCCGAGCAATATGTTCTTAGACAGACGATCGATTCATTTTGTAATAAAGAAGGCATTAAGTTAAACCCAATTGTGGAATTGTCGGATACGTATTCGTTGTTAAAGATGACGCTTTTACATAACGGAATTACGATCCTGCCAAAGCTTTATGTTGAAAACAGCCCGGAGTTTTCTGTCAAGCTTTTGAAAATTGCAGACGAACTTCCGCGTAAAGAGGTTGCAATTATTTATCGAAAAGGTCTTCTTTCTTCCACTGCCATTCGAACATTTATCCAGCAGCTGACAAGGAGATGACTCATTTTAATTTTTAAATAGGTAAAATATTGGATTTGCTTTCAAAGGAAGGTAGGGATAGAATCTATACGTATACATTTTTTAATAGAGGAGCGAATAACAATTGGATTTATTTTCAGTTGGTATATCTATTTCATCTGACGCCATCATTGCCTTATTAAAAATTATTGCAATCGATATTATTTTATCCGGCGATAACGCAGTTGTAATTGCAATGGCAACGAGAAATCTGCCGAAAGAACAGCAAAACAGAGCTATATTCTGGGGGACTGGAGGTGCGGTCGCATTACGGATTTTGTTTGCATCCGTTATTGTTGTCCTGTTGAAAATCCCATTTGTCAACATTGTCGGCGGATTTTTGCTGCTTTGGATTGCTTATAAAGTTTTGGTAGATGACGGAGAAGCTGTGCATGTCCAATCTCAAAGCAGTCTGCTTAAAGCTATTCAAACGATCATTCTTGCAGATGCCGTCATGAGTTTGGATAATGTGGTTGCAGTAGCAGGTGCGGCACACGGCCATATCGGCATGATTGCGGTTGGAGTTTTGATCAGTATTCCAATTATGATTTTTGGATCAAAAGCGATCGTAAAATTAATGAACAAATTTCAATGGATTGTATATGTTGGATCTGGAATTTTAGCTTGGACCGCCGGTGAGATGATCTTTAAGGATAAACATATTGAACAATGGTTTCACATCCAAAACTTGTGGATCGAATATTTACTTATCGGAATTATGACATTGATTGTGTTAGCGATCGGTTATGAGAAAAATAAGCGTGCAGAGAAAGAAAATAAATTGCAGCATAGTGCTTAGCAGGCGGCTGTTGAAACGGCGCCTGTTTTTTATGAAAAGAAATTCCACGTTTTAATAGATTTAGTTATGTCTAAAATTTTTGTTATCTGAAAATATGCACACTTCTGTAAAATGACGGTTTCTTTTGCAACAGCTCTAATTTGCATGTAAATTCGAGAGATCGTTCTTTGTGTATAAGCATTCATCGTCCAGAGAAGGTGAGTGCTTTTTTATTTTATCCACAGATATTTCAGATAATTCACAACTTATACACATTATCCATACTGTTTTTGTGGATATTATGTAACTGTTGGAGCTTAAGAAGCTGGATTTTTTCATAAAATCCTACTATGAATGTGGATAACTATAGTAATTGTTAACAATTTGTGAAATATTTCACAAATATATTGAAGTTAAATTCAGAAAATTATATATTGAAATTGAAGAGGTTAGTGAAATATTTCACAAACTTCTTCGAAAAATAAAAGTGAAAAAACAAACAAAGGAGATGGTTGAAGATGGAATGGCTGAAAGGTCCAAAAATGGCGGTTGTCTGGGCGGCTCTTAGAATTTGGCTCGGTTATCAATGGTTTGTCGCGGGAGTCGAAAAGCTGGGTGGATTTGATGCGACAGGATTTTTAAAAGGGGCGATTGCTAAAGCAACCGGAGAACATCCGGCCGTTCAAGGATGGTATGCAGCGTTCCTTGAAAACTTTGCTCTTCCGAATGTAGAACTTTTTAATTTTATTATTCCAATTGGAGAAGTGTTAGTTGGCATCGGACTGATTTTGGGATTGTTTACAACTCCTGCATTAATTGCTGGTGCGTTTATGAACTTGAATTTTATGTTAGCTGGAACAACAAGCACGAATCCGATTATGTACACTGAAGCAATCATTTTAATGGCAGTAGGCGCAGCTGCGTATTATTGGGGAGCTGATCGGTTTATCCTGCCGTATTTGAGAGATAAATTTACAAACAAAAAATTCAATCAACAAGCAAATGTTTAAATGCAGCAATCATCTTGACTTTTAAAAATTTTTGAAACATAATTTTAAAAAAAGTATATTTTCGGCGTTGAAAGGGGCCAGTAAATAGACTTTAGGCGAAAAAGAGAGTGAAACCCTATGGCTGAAAGGTTTCATCGCTGATAAGCTATTGAACCTACCCCTGGAGCTGTCAGGCTCATAACCTGACCGTATCCTTCGTTACAGGCTAAAGGGAGCACTAAACTAGTGCTAAAAAAGGTGGTACCGCGGATATAGACTCATATTCGTCCTTTTTCGAAAGGATGATATGAGTCTTTTTTATGACTGTCAAGCAATGAAGAGGTGTTTTTTAGTGAGGAAAAAGCGAGTGGTCGTAAAAATAGGAAGCAGTTCTTTAACAGATGACAACGGGGGACTCAGCAAAGAAAAGCTGCACGAGCATGTTGAAGCGATTGCTAAATTGAAGGAAGCAGGGTATGAAGTAATTTTAATTTCGTCAGGAGCGGTATCTGCAGGGTATGGAGATCTTGGATATCCTTCCAGGCCTGTGACAATTAGAGGAAAACAGGCGGCTGCGGCAGTGGGCCAAGGGCTGCTTATCCAGGCTTATACAGAAGCATTTAAAAAATACGGCATTGTATGTGCCCAGCTTTTGATGACAAGGAGCAATTTTCAGCATAAAGAGCAATATCAAAACGCATACGCCACCTTATCGGAGCTTCTAAAGCGGCAAGTGCTCCCGATCATCAATGAAAATGATTCGGTTTCGATTGAGGAATTGACGTTTGGAGACAACGATATGCTGTCAGCTCTTGTGAGCGGATTATTGCATGCCGATTTTCTTATTATTTTGACGGATATTAACGGTTTATATGAAGAAGATCCTACCAAAAATCCGAATGCGAAACGATTTGATTTTTTGCCGGAAGTAACAGATGAATTAATTGAACAAACAGAGGCAACATCCGGTTCGAAAGTTGGAACAGGCGGCATGAAATCAAAGCTCATGGCGGCAAAAACGGCACTTGCCCTCGGTGTATCCGTATTTATCGGGAAAGGTCAAGGAAAAGAGAAATTAATAGAAATTTTAAATGGGAACGGTGACGGAACATATATTGGCAAAAACGATTTAAGTGCTGTTCGTAATTCAAAAGCATGGATTGCTCTTCATTCGATCATATCTGGTGATGTGGAAGTCGATGATGGAGCAGTAGCGGCTATTTTGAAGGAAGGGAAATCGCTCCTTCCTGCTGGCGTTAAGCGTGTCAGCGGCAACTTTCAATCCGGAGACGTGGTGCAAATTTTAAACAAGGAACAAAAGCTGATCGGAAAAGGCATAGTCAATTATTCATCTGAAGAATTAAAAGAAATTATGGGCATGCCGAGTCAAAAAGCGATGGAAATGACAAAGCGCATACATCCTGAAGTGGTTCACCGTGATCAATTTGTAGCGATAACGAGTAAGGAGATGATGATATGAGTGAAGTGTTGACAAAAGGGAAGCTGGCAAAAGAAGCTGCTGCCAAACTGGTTGCAAAGACTACTGAAGAAAAAAACAACGCATTATCAATCATCGCTGAACAATTGCAAAAAGAAACGCCTTATATTTTAAAAGAAAATGAAAAAGACATTGAAAACGGGAAAGCGAATGGTTTATCCGACGCTCTAATTGACCGTCTTCTTTTAAACGAAGAACGAATTAACGGAATGATTGAATCGTTAAGACAATTGATTTATTTGCAAGATCCAGTTGGGGAAGTGCTGGAAAGCTGGACTCGTCCGAACGGTTTACAAATCGAAAAAGTTCGGGTGCCGCTCGGAGTTGTTGGGATGATTTACGAAGCCAGACCAAATGTGACAATTGATGCCTCAAGCCTTTGCTTAAAAACAGGGAACGCTGTTCTTCTTCGCGGCAGCTCATCCGCATTGCATTCAAATATGGCGATCGTAAAGGTGATACGAGAGGCGTTAGAAAAAGCGAATTTTCCTGCCGACAGTGTACAGCTTCTGGAAGATACCAGCAGGGAAACGGCAGCGGAAATGTTCAAATTAAATGATTATTTAGATGTGCTAATTCCTCGCGGAGGGAAAAATCTGATTAAAACAGTTGTTGAAAATTCATCTGTCCCTGTGTTAGAAACGGGCGCAGGCAATTGTCATGTGTTTATTGATGAATCAGCAGACAAAAAGATGGCGATTGATATAACTGTAAACGCAAAAACACAAAGACCTTCCGTCTGCAATGCAGCCGAAACTCTTCTCATCCATGAAAATTGGAATAAGGAGTATATTCGCGAGCTCATTGAAAAGCTCGAGGAGAAAAATGTGGAGTTGCGAGTCGATCAAGCATTGTACAATGAATTCCCGCATTTGAAATTAGCGACAGAAGAAGATTGGGAAACGGAATATTTAGATTATACAATGGCAGTGAAACTTGTTTCGAATGTAGATGAAGCAATCGAGCATATTAATCGTTACGGAACAAACCATTCTGAGGCAATTATCACAGAAAATGCCGCAAATGTAGAAAAGTTTTTCAAATTAGTTGATTCCGCAGCTCTTTACCACAACGCATCGACGCGCTTTACAGACGGATTTGAATTTGGGTTTGGCGCAGAAATCGGGATCAGCACGCAAAAGCTCCATGCCAGAGGACCGATGGGACTCCCTGCACTGACTTCTACAAAATATATTATTAAAGGAAGCGGACAGATTAGAGAATAAGAAATGATAAAAAAATGGAAGCAGACATCTTGATTCGTTCGGATGTCTTCTTCCAATTTTTTATGCTTCCTTCAATCTGCTTTCTTCGTCTGTCATGAAACCGTTTCGTTTTGTATACAGTGTGTACATATCCTTTGAAATTTCAAAGATGTTGTATAAGTTTTTGTTTTCAATATGGGGAAGCTGACGAGATTCATCGGCAAGGGAGACATATGGAAGCTTCTGCGCGGCTTTCATGGAACGTTCATTGTCTTTCCGTATTTTCATAAAGATAGTTTGAATTCCAAATTCATAAAAAATCTCTTGAAAAAAAGCGTCCTTAGCAAGCTGATTATATCCTTTACCATGGTATGGCTTGCCGAGCCAAGTTCCGAGAAATCCAGTTTGATCAAAAATATCATACAAGCTGATTGTTCCAATAGGAGAGCCCCATTCATCCAAAATGGTGCGGGAAATTAATTCCCCTCGTTCCTCTGCTTCAATCAACTGTTTTGTTATAAACATGTATTCTTCAATCGACGTTGCTTTATGACGAACATAAGGGAAGACCTCTGGATGAACCATAAGTTCGAACAACTCTTGACAATCCGCTAGATCACGTTTTTTTAACATGCTCATCCTCCTCTATCAACGAGGGCGGTTACCACGAAATCTAACGGATCCCACCCTCGAAATTTTTATTTATCAAGTAAAAATTTCGGGGTGGGAATCGAACCCACTAGAACCGGTCAAAGACCGGTGGCGCACCATTTGCCTTCCCTTAAAAACAAGTAAATTTAATTGTCAGCATTTCTTCTAGTATCATACTTGATTTCTATGGAAAAGAAAACAAAAATTTTGTAAAAAGATTATTAAGAAAATTTTACTTTTTTCTTACTACTTTAAGAGTTTCTATAAGCAGTGAATAGGGCAAAATTACATTATTTTCTTTGACGATATTTTTTTCCTATTGCTTTGATGCAATAACAGTGAGGACCGCATTTCCTGACTGAAGCAGATTTGCCTGCTGCCAGCAAAATATTTAGAAATCATAATAAGAACGGTTGAATTTTACTTCATAGTTTTATAGCATCAACGGCTAGAAAAGTCAGCAAAATGTTCCTTACAAGCTGAAAAATCTATTGTTACAGTATTCATACACTTTCATGCTTAAAACTTCCATTTATTTATTTTTTCTATGGTACTATAAATATGAGGTGTCTGTACATGTTTATTGTAAAAATAGAAGTTCAACCTAAAAAGAAAAATCGTTTTAATATTTACGTCGATAGAGGAAACGGTGAAATATTTGCTTTTAGCGTCGGGGAAGATGTTTTAATTAAGCACGGGCTAAGAAAAGGGATGGAGCTTGATGAGCTGGATATAGATGCGATTTTGCACGAGGATCAAATAAAAGCAGCATTCAACAAAGCTTTAACTTTTCTTGGCTATCGAATGAGATCGGAAAAAGAGGTCCGTGACTATCTTGTAAGTCAAGGTATAGATGAGAGTGTTATTGAACGTGTAATGGTTGAGCTTCAATTAAAAAATTATGTAAATGACAAGGAGTTTGCGGAAGCCTTTGTAAGAACGCAAATGAAAACCACTTTGAAAGGGCCCGGCATAATAAAAGCAGAACTGGGACAAAAAGGGATTGAGAGCGATTTGATAGAAGCAGCTCTTGATCTTTTCACGAAAGAAAGACAAATAGAAGCAGCGTATAAATTAGCTGAAAAGCAATTGGGAAAAAAAGCGAACATATCTATGTCGCAGCTAAAGCAAAAAATAGAGCAGGCAATGTTTAGGAAAGGTTTTTCATCCGAAGTGATTCAAGCTGTTTTAGAGATGCTGCCTTTACATGAACGTCATGACCAAGAATGGGAAGCATTATTAATACAAGGCGAAAAAGGGAAAAAAAAGTATTCCCATCTAGATATGTACACATATCGTCAAAAGCTTGCGCAATTTTTATATCGAAAAGGTTTTTCGCAAGAACTTATTCAGCAATATTTGCAAAAACACTTAGAGAAAAGCGAGGAATAGGAAATGGAAAAACGGTACAGTGAAATGACGGAATACGAGCTAAAAAATGAAATTGCCCGATTAAAAGAAAAAGCGCGCAAAGCGGAACAGCACGGAATGATCAACGAATATGCTGTCCTGGAAAGGAAAATTGCTATGGCAAAAGCATATATGCTGAATCCTGACGATTTTCCGCCAGGTGAGACGTATGAAATCGATGGAGCTCCTGGTGAATATTTCAAAGTTGAATATTTAAAAGGAGTCTTCGCTTGGGGGTATCGGTTATCATCGCCTTTAAAGGAGGAAGCACTGCCGATATCGATGTTGATTAAAAAAAGTAATATAAATGAGAAATAAGTTGAGAACGAAAAATGAAGGAAGTTGGGGAAAAGAGTGGCCGCTGATTTCTTTCAATCGTTTTTTTTCTTCCTGTTCGTGGCTATGCTTCCTCGCGCCTAACTTTGCATTATGGTTATCAAACTGAATACTCTCTCAATTGACCTTGAAAGGATACGGATTTCGTTTTTAGCTTGAAATCTTTTGTTAACAAATAGTATCAAAAAATAAGGCGAATAATGGAAATTTGTTTACTCAAGCAATGTTGAAGCTAAATATTTTCTTTATTAAATTTAATCGAGGAAATCATAGTTGAGTTTTGAATCTAGGCGATTATTTTTAAAAATTAAAAAAGGTCTGTATAAACAAGATCATGCCAAATAATGGCATGATCTCGTATTATTTATTTATGAACGTTTTCGCATTTCGTTTTCCAAAATGATTAAGCTTTGGGTTTGCTGGGTTTCCCCGTTTACTTGACGGAATGAATGTTTCGGTTTTCCCCAAGCTCCTAAAAATTCGTTTTTCTGCTTTTTTGATAAGGATGATCGGTTAGTGTCCATTAGTAAACACCTCTTGAAAGGTCAATGGTTATGAAAAATTTTTATCCCGTTCTCCTGAAGCTTTCATCCTCTCTTGAGGGTGTGTGTTAATGGTTCCGTTCGCACGACGTGACGCGAATTCCGCTTTAGCACGTGGCTCACCGTCAAATTTTTCATGCTTCGGAAATCCTTTTGCTTTATTGCGCATCGCAGATCCTCCAAGGAGAAAAAAATTTGCGCTATTGGACGCGCATAAATAGTATTTGCTTATTAGAAGCCAATATAAAAGAAAATTAAGGAAATGTCATAATCAATCAATTAGCGGTTTAAGTTTTTTCTTCATTCTTTTTTTACTGAAAATCCAACCTGTGTACGAACGAACAATGTTGAGGTCTTTATCGAGCTGTGCAACTGCTACAAAGGGATAATGACCTTTGCTGAAATAACGCAAGTCAATCAAACGGATTTCGGTATAATCAAGCTGCTCTTTTATTTGCCAATGGAAAACAGGGGAAAAATGCAAAAATGCTGAAATATTCCGGTCTTTTTTTGCGGCTTCCATTGCAGGGTGATTCGGCAGCTCTTTGCGCTCAAACTGGTCGACGATTTGAATTTCGGTAAAATTTGAATATGCAACGTAATAATGTTCTTTTGTCACAATGACGAGCTGCCACTTGCGGAATTTCATTGTTGGGTTAAATATGACGTTTTCAACATTTTTCCATCTGTTTAAGATTTTTTTCTTAATCGATCTTTGCATTAGAAGTCTAACGACATAATATAAAGCGATTATGCAATAAATAATTAAAAAGGTATAGCCCCCATGGGCGCCGGAAAGCCAAATGCCAATGCCGACAATATGAGCGATGAAGATAAACGAATCAAACGTATTAATTGTGCCCAGCGCAATCCACTTTTCAGAAAAAGGTCTGAGAGCTTGAGTGCCGTAGCCGTTGAAAATGTCGACAACAACATGAAGAACAACAGCTAATAACGTCCAAATCCATACATGGATGAGGCTGCTGCTTGGCATTAGAAAATGAATTGCTCCAGTGATTAACAGCGACCATAATAAAACTGCGGGAATTGAATGAGTTATTCCGCGATGATTTTTTAAATAAGCTGCATTATTTTTAAATTTAAGAACCGTATCAAGATCTGGTGCTTGTGAACCGATAATCGTGCCAACAAGAACTGCCTCGCTTGTCAGAAAGGAACCGCCGACAGCCGGATCCAAAGTTGCTAAGCCTCCCAATGCGATTCCCATGACGAAATGTGTACCTGTATCCAAAGCCATCCTCCTTAGCTGAAAAAACAATCGTTATGATGATATTTGAATTTTTTCCATTGAACGCAAAAAACATAAATTCATTTTTTCTTTCATGCCAAAAAAAAATAATGTACGATAAATTCATAAGTTCTTTTTAGTGTAACATATTTTGAAGTGCATAATGGAGGAAATATTGAAAAATGGGTCAATCACTGCAAAAAATTGAGAATTTCGATATTAAAACATTTCAGGAGGACCTGATCGGCTGGTATATACGGGAAAAAAGAGATTTGCCCTGGAGAAAGGACCAAGATCCATACAAAGTATGGGTATCTGAAATAATGCTTCAGCAAACACGGGTGGAAACGGTTATACCGTACTTTAACAATTTTATTAAAAAATTCCCGAATGTTGAGGCGCTGGCAAATGCGGATGAAGAAGAGGTTTTAAAGGCATGGGAAGGCCTAGGCTATTATTCGCGCGCCCGAAATTTGCACAGTGCAGTGAAAGAGGTGGCAGCAAAATACGGAGGAAAACTTCCGGATGACCCGAAGCAGCTTGGAAAATTAAAAGGAATTGGGCCTTATACAAAAGGAGCAATATTAAGCATTGCTTATAACAAGCCTGAGCCTGCTGTTGACGGCAATGTGATGAGAGTGCTGTCAAGAATTTTACTGATTGAAGAAGATATAGCAAAGCCAAAAACAAGAAGAATATTTGAAGAAGCGGCTGCAAATCTTATTTCAAAAAAACGTCCTTCCGATTTTAATCAAGCATTAATGGAATTGGGAGCAATGGTTTGTACGCCGACTTCTCCGTCCTGTTTGCTTTGTCCTGTACAGGAGCATTGTCTTGCCTTTTCAGAAGGATTACAGGAAAAGCTGCCAGTAAAAACACGAAGCAAATCAACAAAGCAAGTTTCGATTGCTTGCGCGGTTTTAGTGCAAAACAACGATTTATATATTCATAAAAGACCTGACACAGGACTGCTTGCGAATTTGTGGGAATTTCCAAATTGCGAAGTTCGCACAAACAGAATTCCTAAAAGGATATATCTAGAAAATTTTTTGCGGGAAGAATACGGTGTTGAAGCGGAATTAAGCGAGCTAAAAGGAACGATTCAGCATGTTTTTTCCCATTTGACATGGAATATTAATGTTTATTTCGGCAAAGTTTGTAGCGATGAATCAATGAAAGAGCTTGAAAAAGTTTTCATCAAGGATATTGATCGATATGCTTTTCCTGTACCTCATCAAAAAATATTTGCTCTTTATAAGGAAAAAGCTGGCATACAAGTGGAGCCGTAATTCCATTGGGAAGTGAATGAAAATGCAATCGGCATGTACCGATTGCATCCATTATGCCTCTAAAAATTGGTTTAATCAGTATTTGTTAATACCGCCGCGCGCTTCAATTTCTTCTATAATTTCACGGTGAATAGTATGACCTTCTATATTCAGGTAAGGCATAATTTGTTGAAAGGCGCGGTGATAATGCTGAAGCTCTTCACTGCTCCAAGCTTGCTTCGAGATCATGGAGAGCTCTGTCATATCACGTATAGGCAATTTACAAAAACTCCTTTTTATATGTTTTTCTATATCTATTCTTTGTTACGATAGAAATAACTATTCAATACATAAGGAGATGTAAAATATGAATGAAAAAGTAGCGCTTGTCACAGGATCTTCAAGAGGAATCGGCAAAGCTATTGCCTTGAGGCTTGCTGAAAAAGGGTATCACATCGTCATTAATTATGCTCGCAGCAAATCGAAGGCGATCGAAACCGCGGAAGAAATTGAACGTCTTGGTGTGAAAACGCTTGTGGTGAAGGCAAATGTCGGAAAACCTGAAAAAATAAAGGAAATGTTTGCAGAAATTGACAAAACGTTTGGACGGCTTGATATTTTAGTAAACAATGCAGCATCTGGAGTTTTACGCCCTCTAATGGAAATTGAAGAATCCCATTGGGATTGGACGATGGATATTAATGCAAAAGCACTTCTTTTTTGTGCGCAGGAAGCAGCAAAATTGATGGAAAAACACGGCGGCGGACACATCGTGAGCATCAGCTCTTTAGGGTCTATTCGCTATTTAAAAAATTACACGACAGTAGGGGTTTCTAAAGCAGCTCTTGAAGCTTTAACTAGATATTTAGCAGTTGAATTAGCACCGAAAAATATTGTAGTAAATGCGGTTTCCGGCGCAGCTGTCGATACGGATGCATTGACACATTTTCCGAACAGGGAGGAAATTTTAAACGAAGCAAAAGAAAAGACTCCGGCTGGAAGAATGATTGAAAAAGAGGATATCGTAAATGCAGTTGAATTTTTGCTCTCTGAAAAAGCTTTCATGATAAGAGGACAAACTTTGATCGTAGATGGAGGCATTTCCTTATTGCTGTAACTGCAAATTTTTTTGGATAAGTTTTTTCCCTCCTGGACATGATATATGACGTGGAGGTGAAAAATGATGGCAAAACAACAGCAAAACAAAACAAATGCTCAACAAGTGAGAAAGCAAAACCAACAATCAGCTCAAGGATTTGGAACAGAATTTGCTGCTGAAACAGATGCACAACAAGTAAGACAACAAAATCAACAATCTGAACAAAATAAACAACAAAATTCTTAACTATTAATTTTGAATGTTTCTTTTAAAAGAGCCAGGCAAAAAGCGGAGAACGTTTCAGCTCTCCGCTTTCTTTTATTAAAGGAAAAAAACATAGATGATGATCGCCAAAATGATCCGATAAATAGCAAATGGTGTAAGTTTAATGCGGTTGATCAGCTGCAAAAAGAATCTTATGGCCAAAAGCGCGAAAATAAACGCACTGATGAATCCGGCGATAAAAAACGGCAGGACGTCGATTGTGAAATGCTCCCAGTTTTTAATAAGAGAAAGACCGCTCGCCCCCGCCATTATCGGCACAGCCATAATAAACGTAAAATCGGAAGCTGCACGATGGCTTAAACCGGCTAAAACCCCGCCGGAAATCGTTGAACCGGAACGCGAAAAACCAGGCCAAAGGGAAATGCATTGGATGAGGCCGATGGTTAGCGCTTGTTTGTATGTAATTTGATCAACCGTTTCTGCTTTCGGTTTTCTTGGACCAAATAGGTCTGCTGCAATCATTAATAATGCCCCTAACACAAGGCCGACTAATACTCTATGAGCGGAAAACAAGTACGTATCAATATAGTCTTCAAATAAAAAACCTAAGACGGCAGCAGGAAGAAGTCCTGTGATGACAAGGCCAAGCGTTAATCTTTGACCGTTTTGATGCTGCATTTTCTTAATCTGTAATAAATCGAAAAAGCGATCTTTAAATACGATCACCGCTGCTAGTATTGATCCAAGCTGAATGACGACTTTAAAAGAGTTGGCGACAGGCTCTGAATATATTTCTTTAGATTTTAGAAGAATGTCATCAACAAGAATCATATGTCCAGTAGAAGAAACAGGGGCAAATTCCGTTAACCCTTCAACAATGCCTAAAATGACAGCTGTGATGATTTCCCACACGATATAGTAACTTCCTTTCTCTCTTAAAAAATCAAAGTTTGTAATGATTCAATCTTGTCAGATTGTACATAATGAATGAATGGAGAGTCAATAATAATTTTGACCTAAGCGTTCATACGACAAAACTTCTTAATTGTCTACATAACTTGTCAAAGGAATCAAGTGAAATAGTTAGAATATGTATCCATAAATATTTTATTAGGGAGGGATTCATTTGAATACATATAACCGCTTTGATCTGCTAGTTGGCGAACAGCTTGAAACGATGGATAAGCTTGTATCGCTTCAATCTAAAATAGAGCATTATCAACAAATGGAATTGGAATTTTTGAGACAAAATGATGATAAGAAATTGCGTTCTGTGCAAAAAGAAATTGAAAAAATGAAAAATGAGTTGATAGACATTCAAAAAACGTTTGAAAAGCAAACGGAAGAAGTTATTAAAATGTACCAAATCGAAATGTATGACTCGAGTCAGCCATTTTAGCGGCATGGCTCTTTTATTTTCTTTTTGAATATCAAACGTTATAATAAAGAAAAATGATTTTTTCGGATTTGAAGTGAACTGTTCATTAGAAAGTAGGGAACAAAATGGCGCTGCCAAAGGAAGGAGATATCATTCAAATACACAGTTATAAACATAATGGATGCATTCATCGTGTTTGGGAGGAAACGACCGTTTTAAAAGGATCGCAAAACTGTATTATTGGCGGCAACGATCGAACAACGGTTACCGAAGCTGACGGAAGAACTTGGATTACAAGGGAGCCGGCGATTTGTTATTTTCATGCACGTCATTGGTTTAATGTAATTGGAATGATTCGTGGTGACGGCATTTATTATTATTGCAACATCAGTTCTCCTTTTGTTTGGGATAATGAGGCATTAAAGTATATTGATTATGATTTGGATATTAAAGTGTTCCCGGATATGACATATACACTGTTAGATGAAGATGAATATGAACGGCATAAGAAATCAATGAAATATCCGCATGTCATTGACCGTATATTAAAGAATAATGTGAACAAATTAATTTATTGGATACGCGGTAGAAAAGGTCCGTTTTCCCCTGAATTTATCGATCAGTGGTATGAAAGATATTTAACATATTTATGATGGAAAAGTCTGTTGGAATATCAACAGACTTTTCGCTTTGCATTGATCTGAAAGGAGAGAAATGGTTGGGTTCGATTAAACGCTATTTTCAATTTGTAAAACCATATAAAAAACAAATTTTTTTAACGATTTTCATCGGGATTATAAAGTTTGGCATTCCTTTGTTAATTCCGCTCGTATTGAAATATATCGTCGACAATATTTTAAACGGATCATTATCAAATGACGTAAAGATAGAGATGCTTCTTTTTTTAATGGGCATCATGTTGTTTATATTCCTCGTCATACGGCCGCCGATCGAGTATTATCGGCAATATTTTGCGCAATGGACGGGAAGCAAAATTTTATATGATATTCGCGATCAACTGTTTACTCATCTTCAGCGGCTGAGCTTAAGATATTATTCAAACAATCGTGCGGGAGAAATTATTTCGCGGGTGATTAATGATGTTGAACAAACAAAGACGTTTGTTATTACGGGCCTTATGAATCTATGGCTTGACCTTTTTACTATTATATTTGCCATTGGGATTATGTTTACGATGGATGTCACGTTGACCATTGTATCGATTATGTTGCTTCCTATATACGGATTGTCAGTTAAATATTTTTACGGCAGGCTTCGTCATTTGACAAGAGTTAGGTCGCAGGCGCTGGCAGAGGTGCAGGGGCATTTGCATGAGAGGGTCAGCGGAATGGCTGTCATTCAAAGCTTTGCGAATGAAGAGCATGAACAAAAAGAATTTGATCGTGAAAATCGCAATTTTCTTGAAAGGGCGATTGATCATACAAAATGGAACGCAAAAACGTTTGCTGTTGTTAACACCGTTACTGACCTAGCGCCTCTTTTCGTCATTTTTTACGGGGCTTATGAAGTGATACAAGGGAATTTAACGATCGGGACGATGGTTGCCTTTACAGCCTATATTGATCGGTTGTACAATCCTCTTCGCCGTTTGATCAATTCATCAACTACTTTAACACAGGCTTTCGCTTCAATGGACAGAGTATTTGAGTTTCTTGACGAACCTTACGATATTGTTGATAAACAGGATGCAATAGCAGCAGACAAACTTTCGGGGGAAATTATTTTTGACAAAGTATCCTTTCGCTATCATGACAACGAAGAATTTGTACTAAAGGATATTCATTTAACGATTCAAAAAGGGGAGACGGTCGCTTTTGTCGGGATGAGCGGAGGGGGAAAATCCACCCTTGTGAGTCTTGTTCCGAGGTTTTGGGATGTAACGGAAGGAAAAATTTTGTTGGACGGCATTGACGTTAGAGATTATAAAGTGCAAAGCGTCAGGGACCAGATCGGCATAGTTTTGCAGGATCCTTTTTTATTCAGTGAATCGATAAAAACGAATATTTTAATTGGCAAACCAAATGCAACGGATGAAGAGGTCATAAAAGCGGCCAAAGCAGCTAACGCTCACGAGTTTATTATGAGTTTGCCTGATGGCTATGATACGAAAGTGGGCGAAAGAGGCGTGAAGTTATCCGGCGGTCAAAAACAGCGAATTGCAATTGCCCGAGTATTTTTAAAAAATCCGCCGATTTTCATTTTGGATGAAGCTACGTCTGCTTTGGATTTAGAAAGTGAACAATTTATCCAAGAAGCCCTTGATAAACTGGCAAAAAACCGTACGACCTTAATTGTTGCCCATCGTCTGTCTACAATTACTCATGCAGATAAAATTGTACTAATTGAAAACGGGAAAATTGTTGAAACCGGAACTCATGAAGAACTGATGAAAAAGCGCGGACATTACTATAAACTATTTCAAATTCAGCAATTGGGTGAATGGTAAAAAATACCGCAGCAAAATGGGTAATTAGTCATTTGCTTTGAAATCCATAATATACTTTAATTTTAGCAAGACTTTTGCCAGTCAAGTTTTTCATAAATTTTTGATTCAATCCCTTTTGAAAAAAACGATTTTGGTAGAATAAAAGAAAAGACTAAATTCGTATAAGAACGGAGGTTGTCATGGCGGCGGAAAAGCAGTTAATTGAAAAAAACTTTTATCAAACATTATTAAAAGAAAATGAAACGAAACATCCGATCCAACTGCTTGGGGAGCTTTTTCAAGAAGAACAAAAAAAGGTCGCATATGATCTGTCTTATGTACGCTATGCTCAAGGAGAAGTGTATTTCCACCACAAAGATTATGAAGCGGCAATTTTTAAATGGGAAAATATAGAGAATGAGCTGGCGCCATGGGCGAGAAAAAATATCGGAGATGCATATTTTGAATTAGGATTATTTTCATCTGCGGAAGAAATGTACCGTTCCATTGAAACGGATTCAAAAGTTCTTAAAGCAGAAGCATCGCTAAAGCTGTTTTCGCTTCACCGACTTCAAGGAGAAAAAGAAAAGGCGTATGAGGCGATTCGTGATGCGGTATCGATCAACCCTGACCATGGTCAAGCATCCACCATCGCTATTCAATTTTATGAAGAACAGGAAGATTGGGACAAAGCTGTCCATCTTACGGTTGAAGAATTAATTCGGACTGAAAAAGCGGAATGGTTTCAGCGTTTGATCAATTATGTTGAACAAGGTTTTGTCAAAGAAAAAGAGCCGGATTATTTCTTTAAAGCATTAACGGTTTTATACAGAACCGACGTAGAGCAATTCGAGAAGCTTGCTGTTTCGCTGTGGCGATGCTATAAACACGATCAAAAATATTTTATTCCATGGTTAAAGACGATAAACAATCTAATTTTCAATGTGAAAGTGGACGAATTTCAGCATTGGGATGAAATATCGCGCTTTTATGAAGAATCCTATAATAAGCTTCTTGGCGGATCATATTTACTAAAAGAGCTTCAAGATATTATGCCGGACATTTTAGCCAATTGGCTGAAACTATCGACAGGAAAACAACTATCGACCGCTGCAGCAGCTGTCGTTGCATGGAGTGAAATTTACCGTTCAAGCTTAGATGAGAAAGTGATTGAAGAAGCGGAGAACGTTTTGGCATCAGGTAGTCATGATCGTGCTGATGGTCATGAAGCCAAAAAACGGCTATTTGCGAAGCTGGTCGATTGGGCGGAAATAAATCAAGTAAATCTTGGGCAGAAATATCATTGGATATTAAAAAAGATTTTTGAACAGAACGAACATTATTTGCTCATTGTTGGAGAAAGCGGTTTTGCCCGATCGCTGCTTGGCCATTCTCTTCCAAGCATTCCTTCATCAAAAATTACTATTTACTGCCATGAAGACCGGACAGACATAAAGCAAATAAATAATGAAAGCATAACAGATGTATTCGCTGAAGAAGATGCGGCAGTTCGTGAAGATGGAACAATTGTTGCGGTATGTGCGCCTAATGATTTGTTAAACGATCATAAGCTAAGTTTAATAGAAGTACCTGACATAGAGCATGTTGATCAAGAGGAGCTAAAGGAATATATACAACTGGCTGATGGGTTGGTATATGTCCATCCAGAGCATCAACCTGCTTCAGTTGAGAAAATGGTAGAAAGCCTGGCATCGATTGCTTTAAAAAAGGAGCTTCCAATTTACTTTTTGCTTGAAGATAGCGGCATGCTTCATAATCATTTTAAAGAACAAATACTTGACTTTTTCCCGGAAGCTGAATTTTTCCCATTCCCTTCAAGAAATGAAGGAGAGAAGCGGAAACAGTCCTTCGCTGAATTTATTCATTCACGTTTTCCGTTTCATCAAGATAACAAAACGGAGAAGCTGTTGTTTTTCTTGAAAAAAGCTATTAAATATGCTTATAGCAAACGGATGGAATTAGAGCAGCATTTAGAAGAAAACATCGAAAAAAATAAAGAAATCGTGTCTCGATTAAAAGGATTAATACATAGCCTTGGCGATATGGAAAATGAAAAAGCTAAGGAATTGAGGCAGTCACTCCGCTCCACTTTGGAAGAAATAAAAAAGGATCTTCATGATGAGTTAAGGACTATTTTGCGATCTGCATCGAAATTCATAACGGAAAACAGCGATTTCAGCCATTTACACATAGAATTGAACAAAAAAATGAACGATCAGGTGAAGGCGCATTTTGCTGAAACGCTGCTTCCAAAAATGTCGCAAAAAATGGGAGAATGGGTTTCATTTGCTGAAAGCGAGCTAAAACAATGCCAAGTCTATTTAGATGAAATGTGTGAATCGTTTAATTCATTGTACGGTCATGACCGTGTGAAGCTTATGTCTGATTTCAAAGTAGTGGATGATTGGCGGCGGGATATTGATCGTCTGACAACAGTGGTGAACATCGAAGAAGAAAATATTATGAACCGCTTTAAGCCTGCACAAGTTATATTAAAAGGAGCAGGAAAGCTGTTTTCGTCCATTGGGAAAAACAAGCTGTTTATCGCACAGCAATACAAAAAATACATTGAAACTGAAACATTCGATGATGCGATTCAATCGATGATCCGAAAATTTTTTGCTCAATTCGACTTATTTGAAAAAGGAATTGAACGAGATGTGAAAATGTTTTTCCGTGAACCTGTTCACAACCTTGAACAAATTGTGCAAGAAGGAGAGCAGCAAATTCGGACAGATCAACAACAATTGGACAGCTTGAAAACAAACCCAGAGATTTATTATGATCCGCTGACAGTTTTTGAATTAAACTTAAGACAATGTGAAATATTGAATGAATACCATTCCTTAAACAATAAAGTGGTCGAAACGAATATAAATAAGTTTTCTAGCGGAGATTAAAGCAATGCTTAGCACATTTTTAGATTAGGGGCTGTCCATAAAGTCAAATCCCCATTGAAAAACAAAAAAATCATAAACATCGATATATCAACGTTTCTAAAACATTAAAGGGGGCGTCAATAAGCCGAAAAAACGACTTATTAGACAGCTCCTATTTATTTTATTAGTAGAAGTGAAACGCAGGTCGAGACTGTCTGAGAGCTTTGAGCTCAAAAAGCTGACCGTGATTCTAAAGGAGCCTCCTTGTGATAACATCCAACAAAGCTTTGAGTTGGAAAGCTGAGAAAATACAGCTGTTCCAAATGATATAAAACTTGCCTGCGCTTGGATGATATAAGACGATTTCAATTTAACAAGATGAAGCGGTTTGGAAACAGCATTTCGGCGGGGAGCAGTTGGATGATCTTGAAGACAAATTAAAACGCAGCCTTTATCTGCAAAGCTGCGTCCATGAAATTCCAGTTATCATTTGCAGCGGATAAAAATGAAATAAGATTTATTTCCAAGGCAGAAAAGCTCCCGATACTTTTCTGAGAGAAGAGAGGTCTTTCAGCTTCTCAAATAAATGAAATGATTGTCTTAAAAAAGATGAAAGACTACAGAATTCATGAATGAAATTCTGTAGTCTTTTACAATTTTTTGCTTTTTTCATCGCCTTCTGAAGGCTGTAATATACGGAGATGAACTTGTTTACTCTTCATCCTCCACATGAATTTTATTTTCTTTTTTATGGAAATGTTGAAAGCTGTTAATCAATGTATCTAAATGCTCCAATTGATCGTGATAATCAACGATGGCGGAGACTAAAGATAGTATTTGGTAAAACGAATCGGAATCTTCCGCTTCTTTTTCAAATTTCAAAAACGCTTGAATGAATTCTTTTCGATTAAATTTGTCATAAGGAAGCAGGTCTTCATCGTGATTGTTTTTAATTTTTTTTGTTATTTTTAACAGCGCCTGCTCATGCAAAATTAATAAAAAGTCAAGCTCTGATATAAGCATTTCATGGAGCTTTCTAGGTATTTGCCGAAGTTCGTTTTCCAAGCAATGAATTTGGCGCAATGTGTAAAATGCCCTGTTCGTTGTGATAATCATCTGTCTATACAGGACAAGTTTTCTTGATTTTGGCAATACCTTCGCTTTAGAATAAGTTCGCTCTTCTTTGTAAAGCAAAAATAAATGATCAAGTTTTATCAGCTGATCTTTGATTTTGTCTATTTCCTCTTTAAGAGGGGCAAACTCAGATTTATTTCGAATATTGATCCGAATCCATTTCATAATCTCATGGGAAATTTCGGTGATTTTATGGTAAAGCTTTGTTTCGTATTTTGGCGGCATAAATATCAAATTAACAAAAAAAGCTGATAAAACCCCAAGTAAAATCGTTAAAAACCGTATGGTAGCAAACTGTACAAAATCGTCACCTGTTGTTTCAAGTATCGCAATAACCGTTACTAAAGCAATTGCGATTGTGTTTTCAATCTTTAATTTTAAACAAATAGCAATGGTAATCACTGCTGTAAGACCAATAATAAACGGGTTTGTTCCGAAAGAAATCCCGAATAAAACTGCGACAACAGCGCCGATTATATTTGCCTGAACTTGTTCAATGACGGTTAAATATGATCTATATATTGACGGCTGTATCGCAAAGATAGCTGCAATCCCTGCAAATGCTGGAGATGGAAAATGAAGCATCTCTGCCAGCATTAATGCCAGTGTAATTGCAATACCTGTTTTTAAGATACGGGCTCCAAGTTTCATGTTGAATAAAAATTTTTCCTTCCTTTCATCAAAAAGGTTGTAAGCTATTCAGACTATACATTGTTTAACACGAATATTCAAGGTTATTTTAAGAGAAAGGAAAAAATTAACACTCTTGTAATATGATATGATCCTTTAATATAGACAGACCAAATAGTTACGTTGTGATCGAGCGAACTTTTGCACTTTTTTCGTACAACTGAAGAGGCGGCAGTTTTACATCACCTCCATCGTTTCCAAAAGAAATAAACAACCTGAGTCCATAAATATCGGGCTCAGGCTGCTTAAAGATTTACTTTTTCATTTTGCCTGCTTGTGCAGTAGTAGGCGCTTTAGTAAGACTCATTTTTTGTCATGTGAAAGCTGTTTAAACGATTGTTCGACTGCCGAAATGGTTTTTTTAATGTCCTCTTCTGTATGAGCGATTGTAATAAACCAGGCCTCATATTTAGACGGCGCCAAATTAATGCCTTGATGAAGCATCAGTTTGAAAAATTTAGCAAACATTTCTCCGTCTGTTTTTTCGGCTTGCTCATAATTCGTCACCTTTTCGCGTGTAAAATATACTGTTAATGCACCTTTTAAACGGTTGATGGTGATCGGTATATTATATGATCTTCCAGCGTTTAAAATGCCTTCTTCAAGCATCATGCCGAGCTTATCAAGATAGTCATAAACTCCTTCTTCGCTCAGCACTTCCAAACAAGCAATTCCTGCTAAGATCGATGCAGGGTTTCCTGCCATCGTCCCTGCCTGATAAGCCGGTCCTAATGGCGCCACCTGCTCCATAATTTCTTTACGGCCGCCGTAAGCTCCAATCGGAAGGCCTCCGCCGATAATTTTTCCAAGTGCGGTTAAATCAGGCTCTACATGAAGCAGATTTTGGGCACCGCCGTACATAAATCGAAACGCTGTAATAACTTCGTCAAAAATAAGCAGCGCGCCTGCTTTGTGAGTAAGCTGTTTGACTGTTTCTAAAAATCCTTCCTTAGGTTCCACAATACCAAAGTTTCCGACAATTGGTTCAACTAAAACGGCTGCAACTTCATTTCCCCATCTATGAATAGCTTGTTCAAACGACTCCACATCATTAAAAGGTACAGTGATAACTTCTTGAGCAATGCTTTTTGGTACCCCTGCGGAATCAGGCGTTCCAAGGGTAGATGGACCTGATCCTGCTGCGACAAGCACCAAATCGGAATGTCCATGGTAGCACCCGGCAAATTTAATGATTTTATCCCTTCCTGTGTATGCACGGGCAACTCGAATTGTTGTCATTACTGCTTCTGTTCCAGAATTGACGAAGCGGACCTTTTCTAGAGAAGGGATAGCTTCTTTTAACATTTTTGCAAATTTGATTTCATGAGGCGTCGGTGTTCCATATAGGACGCCTGTCTCGGCAGCGTGCTTGATTGCTTTTGTAATATGAGGGTGTGCATGGCCGGTGATGATCGGGCCATATGCTGCTAAGTAATCGATATATTTGTTGCCATCAACATCCCAAAAATAGGCGCCCTGCGCCCGCTCCATTACAACAGGCGCTCCTCCGCCGACAGCTTTATAAGAACGGGACGGGCTATTTACCCCTCCTACAATATGTTCGAGCGCTTCTTTATGCAGCTGTTCTGATTTTGTAAAATTCATTGTTTCACCTTCTTTTTTACTTAACTGTACAGCCAAAAATATTCAAGCATCCTCGTTTATTCTAGCACTTTTCATAAAAAAGAAAAAAGGTGCATGCAAATTGTTAATTTCAAATAATTCGAGTAAACTAATGTTTGTGATTGATCGATGGAGGTTACAGCTATGAATGTCATTGAAGTAGAGAATTTGCGCAAAGAATTTAAGAGCTATTCAAGCCGCTCTGGATTAAAGGGGGCTTTTCGTGATTTATTCACTAGAAACTATAAAATTAACAGAGCTGTTAATGATATTTCCTTTACAGTGAAACAGGGAGAAATGGTGGGTTATATAGGTGAAAACGGCGCAGGAAAATCGACAACGATCAAAATGCTAACAGGGATTTTAACACCGACATCAGGGAAGGTCCTGGTGAACAATATGAATCCTCATAAGGAACGGGAAAAGTTTGTCCGGACAATCGGTGTTGTATTCGGACAGCGTTCACAGCTTTGGTGGGATATTGCTGTTCAAGAGTCATTCAGGCTTTTAAAAAAGGTATATAAAGTGACCGATCAAGATTATAACGAACATATGGATCATGTCATTAAAACGCTGGATATCGGCCCTTTGTTAGATAAGCCGGTGCGAAAGCTGTCATTAGGGCAGCGGATGAGATGCGAGCTTGCCGCAGCATTAATTCATAATCCTCCTCTTTTATTTTTGGATGAGCCGACGATCGGCTTGGACGTTTTAGTCAAGCTGAAAATTCGTGAATTTTTGAAAGAGATAAATGCAAAATACAAAACAACGATTTTGCTGACGACACATGATATTGCGGATATAGAAGCATTGTGTGAACGCGTCATAATGCTTGATGAAGGAAAGATTATATATGACGGCTCTTTGGACCATTTGCGCGGGAATTGGGGAAAAGGGAAGCAAATTGAATTTCAATTTGCCTCTTCTGTTGATGAATCCCTTTTATTGCAATTAACGAGTGGTTTTCACGTGCAATGGATGAAGGGAGATAAAAGCAATGTTTGGATCGCGCAAATTGCGAATCATGAGGAAATGCCGGAAATCATTAGCCGCGTCATGAAGGCTCAAACTATCGTGGATCTAAGCATTAAAGAAATATCAACGGAGGAGATTATACGCAACATTTATGAAAAAGGTGATGCGAACAGTAACTTAGAAAAGGTGATCATGAATGTCTAAATATTTGGAAATGATCCGCATCCGTTTTTTAATGATGCTCGCTTACAGGACAAACTATTATTCTGGAATTCTCATATACAGCATTAATATCGGTGCTTACTACTTTTTATGGACAGCCATTTATGGGGGAAAAGAAAGCATTCAAGGTTTAGATGCAGCGCAAATGGTGACATACGTGGCAATTTCATGGATGGCAAGAGCATTTTATTTTAACAACATCGACAGGGAAATCGCAATGGAAATTAGAGAAGGAAAAGTGGCAGTGGAGCTGATTCGTCCCTACAATTATCTTGGCATGAAAACGATGCAGGCGTTTGGAGAAGGCGTTTTTCGCCTTTTCTTTTTTTCCATGCCTGGAATGGTGATTGTAAGCTTTATTTTTCCGCTCGAATTGCCGCTTGATTGGCAGGCGTGGTCTTTTTTTGCCATTTCCATATTTTTTAGTTTTGTTATTAATACAGAAATTAATTTATTGACAGGAATCTCAGCTTTTTTCTTATTTAACAACGACGGACTAATGAGAGCGAAACGCGTCATCATTGACTTGTTTTCCGGACTGCTGCTCCCCATTAGCTTCTACCCAGTTTGGGCTCAAGAAATAATGGAATATTTGCCTTTTCAAGCAATCAGTTATATTCCAAGCATGATCTTTACAAAAGGATTCCAAGAAGCTGAAATTACAGACGCTATTCTTTTTCAATTGTTTTGGTCCATTTTATTGATCATTCCAATTTGTGCTATGTGGGCGGTTGCGAAAAGAAAAATGATTATTCAAGGGGGGTGAAAAGATGTTTTATGTGTCAATGTTTTTTCAATATATCGCTCAATATTTAAAAACAAGGATGGAATACAGAGCGGATATGATTGTAGAGATATTGTCTGATCTATTGTTTCAGGCAGTAAATTTAGTTTTCATTCTCGTCGTATTTGGACATACAGAATCGCTTGGCGGCTGGCAAAGAGATGAAATTATTTTCATTTATGGCTTTTTCTTAGTTCCTTATGCTTTATTCAGCACCTTTTTTAACATTTGGGATTTTAATGAACGATATATTGTAAACGGTGAAATGGATCGCATTTTAACGAGACCGATCCACAGTTTGTTTCAGGTGATATTGGAGAGAATGGAGCTTGAATCGCTTTTTGGCGTTATTACAGGGCTTGTTGTCATGGGGTATGCAGCAGCCCGGCTGAATCTTACTTTTCATTGGTATGACATTTTTATTTTTATTCTATTTGTATTTGGCGGCACCCTTGTCTGCGGCAGTATTTTTGTTGCGCTTGCATCGATTGGGTTTTGGTCGGATGCAAAAACATCGATTATGCCAATGATGTATAACATTGGAAACTACGGCCGCTATCCAGTAAATATTTACAACGATGTGATACGTTTTATTTTAACGTGGATTTTGCCGTTTGCCTTTGTGGGAGTTTATCCGGCTTCCTATTTTTTACGAAAAACGGATTGGTATATTTACGCTTTTTTAACTCCTGTGATAGGCCTTCTGTTTTTTATTTTGTCGGTTATTATTTGGAATATTGGAGTGAAGCGATATCGAGGGGCAGGAAGCTGATCATAGTTTCCTTTCGTTAAGCGATAAAATTCAAAGAGGCTGTTGACATCAGTTTGGTTGACGAACAAGTTTCCTTTAGCTAGTGATAAAATTCAATAAGGCTGAATAACATGTACAAACAATAATTTTCGGGGGAAATTATGGCGATTGTCGTAGGAACAGGGATAATGTTCTGTTTGGTTATGAGCATTCGAACGATGTTTTCTGCTGTGAAAAGAGGTACGTTCCTTACGTTTGAAACTGTATATTTAATTGCTTTAGTATATGCCTCTTTTTTGTTAGGATTTGGTGTGATTTATTTAATTTTAACTCAATACGGCTTTCCGATTTTAGCTGAATCTGGGCGGCCTCTTTATGGGACGTATTTAGAAAATTTAACCACCTGCTTATACTTTAGTGCAGTTACGCTGTTTTCTGTAGGCTATGGGGATATCACTCCTTTCGGCATTGGAAGGTGGATTGCAATTGTACAGGCGATGATTGGCTACATATTGCCTACGGTTGTTGTTGCCAAAACAATGATTGATATTGAGAAGAAACAATAGTTGTAACATGAAGCGAAATTCGGTACGCTGAAGATAAAATGAACAACTGGAGGGATTAGATATGGCAGCTGAAGTGGGAAAGCCTGCACCAGATTTTGAGCTGACTGCTGACACTGGAGAAAAAGTAAAACTTTCTGATTTTAAAGGAAAATATGTAGTGCTGTATTTTTACCCGAAAGATATGACTCCGGGATGCACAACGGAAGCGTGCGATTTTCGCGATAAATATGAAAGCTTTCAAGAGCTTGATGCCGTCATTTTAGGAGTAAGCCCTGATCCGCAGGAACGACATCAAAAATTTAAAGAGAAGCACGGGCTCCCTTTTTTGCTTCTCGTTGATGAAGATCATAAAGTTGCGGAACAATACGGAGTATGGAAATTAAAGAAAAACTTTGGAAAAGAATACATGGGAATCGAACGATCTACTTTTATTATAGACAAACAAGGAATATTAGTGAAAGAATGGCGAAAAGTAAAAGTGAAAGGACATGTTGAAGAAGCTCTCACATTTATTCAAAATAGAGAAGAATGACAGCAAATGATTTGCTCTGTTCACCCTATGTTGTCAAGGCGGGCATTTGTGCCCGCTTTTTCCCGTGCAAAAGCGAAAATCTTTTTCTTAAATTGGTGCATTTTTTCAATGGATAGATAAAATGTTCTACTAAATTAAACGCTCCCATTGACAAAAGTCTTATAATCAATGTACACTAATTATAAATATTATAAAGTAATAATGATACAAAATAAGAATGTTTTCAAGAAATGAGGTGCATGGCGATGTCAGACAATACGTTAAAGGAAGCTCTTGAAATTTTAAAACAAACGGGAGTCCGCATCACTCCGCAGCGTCATGCGATTTTGGAGTATTTAGTTAATTCAATGAATCATCCAACTGCTGATGATATATATAAAGCGTTAGAAGGTAAGTTTCCAAACATGAGTGTTGCAACTGTTTATAACAACCTTCGGGTATTTCGTGAAGTTGGACTGGTAAAAGAATTAACGTATGGCGATGCATCTAGTCGATTCGATTTTGTGACAACGGAGCATTATCATGTCATTTGCGAGGAATGCGGAAAAATCGTTGATTTCCATTATCCAGGTTTAGACGAGGTGGAGGATCTTGCAGAGCATGTAACGAACTTTAAAGTTAGCCACCACCGAATGGAAATATACGGGAAATGCCCTGCATGTCAGCAAAAAGAAAAAAATATGCACTGAGAAAGCTGGTAGGAAAACAAACTATCAGCTTTCTCTTTTCCTTGATTTACGATTGTACTTTTCGTCGAATTCTTTGCCTTCAAGCTCTTTATCAAGAGTCAAAGGCTCTCTGCAATACATGCACATATCCACACGACCGAGCATTTTTGTCACTTTCCCGCATGAAGGACATACAACTTGAACAGCTCTCGTCGATAGCATCCCGATCCAGAAATAGACGACAGTACTTCCGATGATGGATAATAAACCAAGCAGCATGAAAATGGTCATGACCCATACATGTTCTCTGAAAAAGATGCCTATGTACATAATGATAAAACCAACAAATACTAAACTTAAGGCAAAAGTGCGGATTTTATTTATTTTGCTTGTATATTTTTTAGCCATTGTACAAACCTCCTGAACACTACTATAGCATATTTTCACTTTTTTTTCGTCACAGAACGGCCAATTGCTAACAGTATTTCTTTTTTTATTTATAGAAGCTTTTGTTTAATGTGTTTTATTCAGACAGCGGATGAATAAATGATTTGCAGCGAATCTATATACACTTAAAGAAAGGACTCGCCATCCAGATACATTAGCTGTATTATTTAATAGAAAAAGAATGCTGCTTCTCTGCAATCCGATTATTTGGCCTTTGCTTTGCTGCTGTTGTTTATACAAACCTCCGATAAACCTTTGATTATAAAATATTATGGATTACTTAATGAAAAGGCAGCACTCAATATAGCAACAAATTTTTTAGGCAGTAGCCGGAGAATT
>NZ_JBBOQQ010000001.1:1057500-3460000 GCF_038004325.1 Aeribacillus sp. FSL K6-2848 | reverse complement strand
GGATAACAGGCTGATCTCCCCCAAGAGTCCACATCGACGGGGAGGTTTGGCACCTCGATGTCGGCTCATCGCATCCTGGGGCTGTAGTCGGTCCCAAGGGTTGGGCTGTTCGCCCATTAAAGCGGTACGCGAGCTGGGTTCAGAACGTCGTGAGACAGTTCGGTCCCTATCCGTCGCGGGCGCAGGAAATTTGAGAGGAGCTGTCCTTAGTACGAGAGGACCGGGATGGACGCACCGCTGGTGTACCAGTTGTCCCGCCAGGGGCATCGCTGGGTAGCTATGTGCGGAAGGGATAAGCGCTGAAAGCATCTAAGCGTGAAGCCCCCCTCAAGATGAGATTTCCCATCGCGATAAGCGAGTAAGATCCCTTGAAGATGACGAGGTAGATAGGTCCGAGGTGGAAGCGTGGTGACACGTGGAGCTGACGGATACTAATCGATCGAGGACTTAACCAAGTAGGAGCATCTATTCGTGAAGGAACCGTTATCTAGTTTTAAAAGAATCATGTTCAAAAAGGAATTGACAACTACGGTCAAAAAGTTATAATAGTAGTTGTCTATCCACTGAATGGAACAAATGAATACAATAATTTGCTTGGTGGCAATGGCGAAGAGGTCACACCCGTTCCCATCCCGAACACGGAAGTTAAGCTCTTCAGCGCCGATGGTAGTGAGGGTCTATCCCTTGTGAGAGTAGGACGCTGCCAGGCAATCACTTTACAATAGAAAAGAAGTTGTAAGTTTATTTCTTTCAAATTTGATTCAGCCTATAGAAAATGAGGCATTCTACATAATAGTAACATCAGCTAGTCTTCTTTTACATTCCGCAGTAGCTCAGTGGTAGAGCATTCGGCTGTTAACCGAACGGTCGCAGGTTCGAATCCTGCCTGCGGAGCCATTTGGAGAGCTGTCCGAGTGGTCGAAGGAGCACGATTGGAAATCGTGTAGACGGTCAACGCCGTCTCAAGGGTTCGAATCCCTTGCTCTCCGCCAGAATGAAATTTTTGGCCCGTTGGTCAAGTGGTTAAGACACCGCCCTTTCACGGCGGTAACACGGGTTCGAATCCCGTACGGGTCACCATGGAGGATTAGCTCAGCTGGGAGAGCACTTGCCTTACAAGCAAGGGGTCGGCGGTTCGATCCCGTCATCCTCCACCATGTACATAGTAAATAAAATGAATATTAATGAATTTCGGCGCTAGGGCCACAGCATGTTATGATATGTATACATAATTTTTGTGTGAAGAGTGTTTATTGTTTTATCGGCGCGGGGTGGAGCAGTCCGGTAGCTCGTCGGGCTCATAACCCGAAGGTCGCAGGTTCAAATCCTGCCCCCGCAACCAATGGTCCCGTAGTGTAGCGGTTAACATGCCTGCCTGTCACGCAGGAGATCGCGGGTTCGATTCCCGTCGGGACCGCCATAAAAGGCTCGGTAGCTCAGTCGGTAGAGCAAAGGACTGAAAATCCTTGTGTCGGCGGTTCGATTCCGTCCCGAGCCACCATTATATGTATACATATGCCGGTGTAGCTCAATTGGTAGAGCAACTGACTTGTAATCAGTAGGTTGGGGGTTCGATTCCTCTCGCCGGCATTTTTTACAATCGGAGGGGTAGCGAAGTGGCTAAACGCGGCGGACTGTAAATCCGCTCCCTTAGGGTTCGGCGGTTCGAATCCGTCCCCCTCCACCATGATAGGGGCATAGTTTAACGGTAGAACAGAGGTCTCCAAAACCTCCGGTGTGGGTTCGATTCCTACTGCCCCTGCCATTTATAAGATGGCGACTGTGGCGAAGTGGTTAACGCACCAGATTGTGGCTCTGGCATTCGTGGGTTCGATTCCCATCAGTCGCCCCATATTAATATCATTGGGCTATAGCCAAGCGGTAAGGCAACGGACTTTGACTCCGTGATGCGCTGGTTCGAATCCAGCTAGCCCAGCCACCTTTTAAATTTAAGTGCGGAAGTAGTTCAGTGGTAGAACACCACCTTGCCAAGGTGGGGGTCGCGGGTTCGAATCCCGTCTTCCGCTCCAATGATGGCGGCATAGCCAAGTGGTAAGGCAGAGGTCTGCAAAACCTTTATCCCCGGTTCGAATCCGGGTGCCGCCTCCATTATTACAAGCCGGGGTGGCGGAATTGGCAGACGCACAGGACTTAAAATCCTGCGGTAGGTGACTACCGTACCGGTTCAAGTCCGGTCCTCGGCACCAGTGAGGAATTGTATCAATTTCATTACGCCGATGTGGCGGAACTGGCAGACGCGCACGACTCAAAATCGTGTTCCCTTGCGGGAGTGTGGGTTCGACTCCCACCATCGGCATCATTAGTATCCGATATCTCACGATCAAAAATCGTGGAAGCTTTAATACGACTGCAAACGCAGTCGTTTTTCATTTTTTGGAAAACCGGAAGAATCCGATAGAATTCGAAAAAATTTTGCACGAATTTTGCACGGCTATTTTGTATGGTAGAGCTCCTCCATTGCACGGGATTCTTTTTGCTCCATCTCGTCCAAAATGTGTGAATACGTCTGAAATGTTGTCACAATGTCCTTATGACCAAGATGTCGAGAAACGTATTTAATATTCACCGCAGGACTTTATATAGGAGCATTGATGCGTGAGTGTGGCGAAGGCCATAACAAGTAATTGGCTTAATCCCGATCGTACCGCCTTTGTTTTTTGTCATGTAGACACCTCATTTTTTAGTCTATTATTACTATAATAATCTGTGTCTGCTTTTAGTCTAACATTACTTGTTACCTATTCTCTTCATCATACTCCAAAAATAGGTCTTGTAAATCTCCATTAATTGGTTCATTATTATTGTTAATTGTCACTTTAAACTCAATATCCTCTTCTCCTATTGATACTACCCCATCTAACACCCCTAAAATATTAGATACAGCATCCACTTCTACTTGTTCGATTATTTTAAATAATATTTCTTTATTTTTATCTGATAGTTCTGAATAAAACATCAACGCTTCTTTCCAATAAGGGTCTGTAACTTCATTAATATCAGTATTATTGAATATATCTCGATAAAAATTACGATTTTCTTTTATAATTGACTGATGTAAAAGTTTAACAAACTCTTCTTTATTCATATATCTCATCTCCTTCTCATCTCTGGATACAATTGTTTATTTAATTCAATTAATTTTCGAAGTTGAGAATTAGGAATGTCTGGATATACTCTTCTTAACTCCATTATATCTCTTGCTAATAATTGTCTTACACTCTCAATTCCTTTTGAACTTCTCAAAACTATTCCCCTAGGACCTTTTCTTGTATGTCCAGCTTTTGGTATTAATATTGCTGGTGCATTATTTGGATCATAATTTCGAATGAATTTTTTCATAATTGCTTTTTGTCCAACATGATGTGCATCTAACCTCGGTACACCTTTTATTTCTTTATATAATCCTACATCATACTTACTAAATTTACCCGTACCCTTACCGTCCACCTCATCCCCAGTTTTGCCAATCATGTTAATCGCAGTTTCTTTTACTTCTTCCTTAGCCTTGCTCATCCATGCGCGGGACGCTGGACCAATTCCCGCCAAGGCTGGCTGCCATTGGACAGACGAAACGCTGGTAAGACGGTCATCCCAATGCTTCTTAAAATATCGCAGCGTTTTGGTAATCGGCGCTTTCACGACTTGGAGGTACGCCGCTTGAAAGACAGACATCATTTTATCATAGCGGAGAACATATTTCATTTGCGGGACCAATTTCGAAACATCCGCTGCTATCCCGGCCGCTTTCGCTCCTTTGATCCCCGCTTTTCCAGCGATTCCTGCTCCTTTGGCTGGAGGAATGACGGACAACAATAACATTCCTCCCGTAACCAGGCGGTCCCATCCGGATATCCGTTCTCCAGTAATCGGGTCGTATTCTCCAAACAACCGCTACAAGTCATACCAGCCAAGAAGCTCCAGACTGAATTCTTTTATGTTGTCGGCGAGCGTTTGGTCTGCCTGTCTGTGTCTGATGGACGCGGCCGTCTGATACAGCAATTCCTCCGCTTCATTCAGCTTTTCTCCATAGCGGTCGAGCCAATGAATCAGTTCGTCTGTAAGCTCGCGGATGGCGGCGGAACCGATGCCGGGAATCTCCATGGCAAAAAGAGGGAATCTCCTGGGAAAGCAAGGTCCGCGCGCGTTGTATAGAGCATTGCTCTATATAGTTTATTCGAAGTGCTCCTTGAGGAATAAACAATCCGCTTGAACTTTTTGTTCAAGCGGATTGTTTATTTATCGATATATTAGGGAATCTTGCTTCACACACTATAACAAAATTACTTTACCGTAATACTAGGAGGATATATTGATAATATTTCAATTACATCATTAGAAGTTAAAAATACATAATGTTCTACCTCTCTTGACTCGTAAATACCGCAACTTTCTTTATGAAACCATTTCAAATATTCTGAGTTTTTAACTTTAAATAAAGACCAATCACTATAAAAATCTGTACCGTAATATTGATCTAAATAATTTAGCGTTTCTAATAACGAACCTTCATCAGTATTTCTATACGATAATACTCCTTCTTTAAAATTCACTACAACTTTTTTTTCACCATTTTCATCACTAAATTCTAAAATAACACCATCTTTACCATCCAAAAGCATATCATTATAAATTGTTGAAGGTATATCATCTAGCGGTATCCATCTTTCCCATTGTTCCATAAAACTTCCTCCATATTTGTTTTCTAGTAACGAAACTTTATTCTCTTCTTGCCATCTTGAATTTCAAGTGTAGGACGGCCATCACTACTTCTCTTTCTAACAATAACTGTTCTTCCATCCTTTAAAATACCGACTTTGAGGTCAGGCGTATCCTTAGTAATTTTAGGTCCCAACGAGTGAAAGTCATTCATTGCTTCACTAAATCCACCAGATAACTCATACTGAATAGTTCTTCCTTTTGTTGCTCTTCCAGGCTTAGCAACTTTAATTAAATCATCAACTGTTTTGCCAGTACCCTTAGTGCCAAGTTCAACGCCATCGTTGCCTGCTTTACTTCCGCCTAAATTTACCCTCGTCTTCTCACTCAGATAAGCTCGAACTTTATTCTCCAATCCATTGGTGTTTTCGGGCGGAACTTTAACGTTCTCAATCCCTTCCATGGCAAATCCCATTTGCCGGTCAGGGATTGAACTTTTCAGATTGGTCAGGCTATGTCAATTGTTGGGGTGCACTGGATGAGAAATGCTTGATACAGCTGTTCTAAGTTAGACCTTGCATTACTTTGCGATATCCACTTCTTAAAAACTTTTTACATAATAAGCTTTCTTTAATATGATTTTTTGTATTTACGAATTTAAGAAATAACCGGTGCAAAGTTAAACACCACCATTATCGAAAAAAATCCCCTCATAAGTAAACAGTAAATTGATGCATATTTACTGTCTCCTTATAGGGGGATGCTGTCAAAATTCGGCTACTTTTTCCTTTTCGTTCAAATAACCGGATAATAAAAGCCTTTGCTGTCATTATATATTTTGTCTATTATTGTTTTTCATCAACAGGCGTGACGGCGTCGTGCAGATATGTTTCTAATTCTTTGCGATAACGGTTTTGCTCCTCTTCTGTCCACTCCAAGTTTTTCGCCATATATTGAATAACGGATTCCTTCCATTGGTGAACTGAATGAATTTCAAAAAATAACGATCCCGTTCTCCGGATAAAGAAGTCCTCCGGTTTTACGACCATCTCTTCTTCCAAACCATATTGAAGCTGGGCTAAAACATCAATCGGTAATTGAAACTCATTTCTTACTTTCTTTAATTCAACTGCCAGTTCAAACACCCGGTCTACATTCGTTCCATATAATCGGACCAATCTTTCCGATTGTTTTCTGCTAAATCCCAATTTTTCTCCCTGTTCAACTTTTTTAGTTACGAACGATTCAAAATTTGTTGAACCTCCGAAATCTCCTCCCGAAATCGGCAGGTTTTTCGTTCTGCAAGGGGAAAATGCTGCGTTTTCTTCCTCTTTTAATAATTTGGCAACAAGATCAACGATCGTTTCTGCCATTTTACGGTATCCTGTTAATTTTCCGCCGGCAATGGTAATAATACCTGAATCAGACGTCCAAATTTCATCTTTGCGTGATATTTCAGAAGGACTTTTTCCTTCTTCATGGATTAATGGTCTGAGCCCGGCCCAGCTTGATTCAATATCTTCCACGGTGATATGGACCGTTGGGAACATATAATTAATGGCCTTAATAAGATAATCTCGATCTTCAACAGTCATTTTAGGATGTGCAATATCCCCATCATAGAAAGTATCTGTTGTGCCAACGTAAGTTTTTCCATCACGCGGAATAGCAAACACCATTCGTCCATCAGGTGTATCAAAATAGATCGCTTGTTTTAATGGGAATCGGCTTTGGTCAAAAACAAGGTGAATTCCTTTTGACAAAATCAAATGTTTTCCTTTTAAAGAGTGATCTTTTTCCCGTAACGTATCGACCCAAGGGCCTGTTGCATTTATAATTTTCTTTGCGAACACTTGATATGATTCTCCTGTTAATTGATCAACAACTTTTACACCTACGGCTTTGCCCTGTTCATAAATAAATTCGTCTACCTTTGCATAGTTAATCGCTTTTGCACCGCATTCGACTGCCTTTTTCATAACTTCAATCGTCAAGCGGGCATCGTCAGTTCGATATTCGACATAATATCCTCCGCCTAATAATCCATCTTGTTTTAATAAAGGTTCTTTATCAATAGTTTGCTTCGCATTCAACATCGTTCTTCGTTCGCTTTTCTTCACGTCAGCAAGGTAATCGTAAATTTTCAGTCCAATGGATGTGCTCCATTTACCGAATGTTCCTCCTTTATAAATCGGAAGAAGCATCCATTCAGGTGTAGTTACATGCGGGCCATTTTCATAGACGATCGCGCGTTCTTTCCCAACTTCAGCGACTAACTTCACTTCCAGCTGTTTTAAATAACGGAGGCCTCCGTGCACAAGCTTCGTGGAACGGCTTGAGGTTCCTGCGGCAAAATCCTGCATCTCAAATAGAACTGTTTTCATTCCACGTGTTGTTGCATCAAGTGCAATTCCTGCACCTGTAATACCACCGCCAATAATGATGACATCAAACTGTTTTCCATCGACGTCTTTTAATATTTCTTGTCTTTGATAAGCAAATACATTTTTGTTCATTTGTTATTCCTCCTGTGATCCGTCAAAAGTCCTAAAAAAAGAGACCACATACACACTACGCTCCTTCTACAGACGTAATGCTATGTGGTCTCTCCTTGTCTCCAACCGAATATTAACTTTGAATGTATTATAGCATATTCTTCATCTTCTGAAAATTCTTTTGTATGCGAATTTAAAATTCAAAGCTTTTCCCCATAATGAACTTTTCTTTATTCAGTTGATGAAGAATCAGTGTTTGAAGACGCTATTGACACCATCGCACAAGCCATTTTTTCTTCATTCAATTGATGAAGATGGCTTGCGTCTTTCATGCCTTCTACAGCGTTTCTGAAACTGAAAGTCTAAAACTGCCGCCAAAACCTAAAGCATCGAAAAATTGGGTAGGCATTCAAAATAAATTATGACTGTTCAAATTCTTTCCATAATTGCTTATTGGATGTTGTCACGGCTGCAGCACCAGCTTGTAAAGCATTGTTGACATCGTCAATACTGCGGATAAATCCACCAGCGAAGATCGGGATTTGAATTCGTTGATGAATTTCGGCAATAATGCTCGGCATGGCGCCAGGTAAAACCTCAATCACATCGGGCTTTGTTTTTTCTAATAAGGAATAGCTTTTTTCTAAAGCGTTTGAGTCAATGAGAAAAACTCGTTGAATGGCCAATACGCCTTTTTGTTTCGCTTTCAAAACGACACTTGCTTTTGTCGAAAGCAGTCCATAGGGCTTGAAGGACTGGCATAAATATTCGGTTGCGTATTCATCATTTTTAAGACCATGTATTAAATCAACATGCAATAACAAGTTTTTACAATGCTGCTTAGAAATATTGACGATATTTTTCAACTGGGCAATATGGACATCTAATAACACACCATATGCATAGGAACTCTGAAGAAAAATTTCAAAATCCTTCATATTGCGAATCGCTGGAATAATTTTTTGATCTTTATATTCCATTGTTCGTTCCACCTTTTTTATTATTGGCAAAAATCAGTGTGAATTCAGCTTTCAAACTTAATTGAAACAGAGAAGAGGTCTTTGCTTCAAGTCTCTAGAAAAAAAGAAATCCACAACAAAACACCCCTTCATCCAAACGACTAAAGGGAATTGATGTGGATCTCCTTCTCTCCGCTACAATTTATTAACTTATTTATAATTGTACCATAAACAAAAGCGCTGTCAAAGCAATGAGAACATCCACGCATGATCGTTAACAGGGTGAAAAAATTTTTTAATCGTGAGATTCATAACTACTATCTTTTTCGAAAAATTTTCCAGTAATCCTGTTAACAAGTATATTAAAATGGAAAAAGGAGGGGATTTCATGTTCATTAAATTAACAGTGTACAAAAAGAACGGTCTTCATGTCCGGATGGCAGCAGCTTTTATTTCGCTGCTTCAAAATCTCATACAAAATAAAGAGATATTAAAAAAGACGTACGTTCTCTATCAGGATAAAAAAGTTCAAGTGAATAATCTATTATCTTTAGTGTCCTTAAAGATTGGACAAGGAGAGGAATTTATCCTGCATTTTGAAGAAAAAATAGACGATCAAATCGTCCAGCAGATAAAAGATTTTTTTGAACAAACGGATCTTGAAGATTCCCAGCAAGCAGAAACAGATCGACTTCTCATGGAAAATTCCATTACCCTTCATGAGGCCATATCTGCTTTACCGAATGGAATCGTCGTTGTGAATAGCGACAATATCATCACTTATGTCAATGCAGCTGCAGCAAAACTTTTGGAAAAAGATCCTCATGAGCTTATCAATCAACGCGCTGACGAAGTGATTCCCCATTCAAGATTGCATGAAGTACTGAAGACAGGAAAAATGGAATTATCCAAAAAGCAAGAAATCAACCATCATACATTGTTAACAACCCGTTCGCCAATTATTTTTAATGGAAAAACGATTGGGGCTGTTGCTATTTTTCAAGATATATCTACCATTGAGAAAATCAGTAAAGAATTGAATGAAGTAAAAGAGCTGCAGCAGCGATTAAATCTTGTTTTAAAATCTGTCTCAGATTTAATCGGATTAACAGATAAAAATGGAAATTTTATATACAAAAATGATGAAATGGATGTTTTGTTAAAAAAATTAAACAGTGTCCCAAACATTCAATCAATAATCGGCCAACACGAGTGGGAAAATATTAAAAGCACTCAAAATCAGATTATGAAACTAATTCAAGTAAACCAACAATCTAGTTATATTACAAAAATAAATCCTATTTTCGTTGACGATGAATTTCGCGGAACAGTCGCCACCATGACTCCTTTCGATGATATTAAAAAGCTCCTCGAAAAAATTGATCTAATGGAGCAAAGAACAAAATATTTGGAAATGGAGCTGTCCAAACATCAAGGATTTGATGAGGCATTTCATAAGATTATAGGAAACAGCGAGACATTAAAAGATTCCTTAACAATCGCCGCAAAGGTTGCAAAAACAAATTCGACAGTGATTATTACAGGAGAAAGCGGAACAGGGAAAGAACTTATCGCTAAGGCTATTCATGAAGCAAGCGACAGAAAGAATAACCTATTTATTCGAGTGAATTGTGCAGCCATCCCTCCTCAATTAATGGAGAGCGAATTATTTGGTTATGAAAAAGGAGCCTTTACAGGAGCGTATAAAACACATCGAGGAAAATTTGAACTCGCTAATAAAGGTACGATTTTTTTAGATGAAATCGGTGATTTAAGTTTGGATTTACAAGCAAAAATTTTACGTGTGCTGCAGGAAAGGGAAGTGGAAAGAATTGGCGGATATGCGCCCATTCAGCTTGATGTTAGGGTAATTACCGCGACTCACCGTGATCTCAAAAAAATGGTAGATGAGGGCAGTTTTCGCGAGGACCTTTATTATCGGTTGAATGTTGTCCCAATTCATCTGCCGCCTTTAAGGGCAAGAAAAGAAGATATTCCCCTTTTGGTGGAGGCGTTTCGAAAACAATTGAATGCTAGATTGGGAAAAAATATCAAAGGGTATGAAAAAGGATTTATGGAAGCATTATGCAGTTACTATTGGCCAGGAAATATTAGAGAATTACAAAATGTGATTGAACGGTTATTTAATCTCGCAGATGAAGAAATTTTGCGATGCAAGGATTTACCTTACTACATCTCGAACCCTCAATGTCAAGAAAATAAAAAAATAATGCAGAAACAGAGTATCAATTTTGGCAACGAAGTGCTGACCTTCAAAGAATATGAAAAACAAATTTTTTCGTTTGCTTGTCAATATTACCCAAGCTATAACCAATTAGCGAAAGCGCTTGGGATCACTCATAAAACGGCAGCTAAAAAAATAAGAGAATATGGATTGGAGCATTTAGTTGGGAAAAAGTATCAAATGGATTGATATTTTTTCCCAATGAACTCGCCATAAAAATATGAAAACGCATCCGTAAAGCGCTTTCGTTGTTGGCATCATTTTTGCATTAATAAAAAGTGCAAAGTTAAGAGGAGGTATGTCTATGAAAAAATTAATCAATGATCCTAATCAAGTAGTTGAAGACATGTTAGCAGGGATGGTTGCGGCTCATTCTAATCGAATGAAGAGATTGCCAAATACAAACGTAATCGTAAGAAAAGATGCACCTATTCAAGGAAAAGTTGGCTTGGTTAGCGGTGGAGGAAGCGGTCATGAGCCTTCACATGCTGGTTATGTAGGTAAAGGAATGCTAGACGGAGCGGTATGTGGAGAAGTGTTCACTTCCCCAACCCCAGATCAAATTTTTGAGGCGATTCAAGCGGTTGATAGCGGAAATGGGGTGTTATTGATTATTAAAAATTACACTGGCGACATTATGAATTTTGAAATGGCTGCCGAAATGGCTGAAGCAGAAGGAATCAACGTAGCAAAAGTGGTTGTGAATGATGATGTAGCTGTGGAGGATAGTACATATACGACAGGCCGGCGGGGAATAGCAGGTACGGTTTTTGTTCATAAAATTGCCGGTGCATTAGCGGAAAAGGGTGCAACGCTAAAAGAAGTAGAAGCAGTAGCTAAGAAAGTTGTGGAAAATGTGCGGTCAATGGGAATGGCCTTAACTCCATGCACTGTTCCAGCAGCAGGAAAACCTGGCTTCGAGCTCGGAGAAAATGAAATCGAAATTGGAATGGGGATTCACGGAGAACCTGGCATTGAAAAAACACAAATCCAGCCAGCGGATGAAATCGCACAAATACTTCTTGAAAAAATTTTAGATGACTTAAAACTTGAGGAAAACGACAAGGTTGCGGTCATGATCAACGGTCTAGGTGCAACACCATTAATGGAATTATATATTATGAACAAAAAAGTCTCTGAGGTCCTAAAGGAAAAGAACATTTATATACATGAAACGTTTGTTGGTGAATTTATGACATCGCTTGAAATGGCTGGCTGCTCTATTTCGTTATTAAAATTAGACGATCAACTCATTGAGTTGTTAGACGCACAAGCGGATACAATCGCATTCAAAAAATAGCAATCTCGCTTTCTTGCAGTCTGTCTATAGAAGGAATATGAGGAGAGATGATCAATGACATTTGACGTTGAACAGGCTAAAAAATGGATCATAACTTTTAACGATAAAATTCAGGAAAATAAGGAGTATTTAACGGAGCTGGATCAAGCAATTGGCGATGGAGACCATGGATTAAATATGGCACGGGGATTTCAGGAAACCGTCAAGAAAATTACAGAAGGCAAATATGATGATCTTGGTTCTTTGTTTAAAGATGTTGGCATGACTTTAATTGCTAAAGTAGGCGGAGCTTCAGGTCCGTTATATGGAACAGCTTTCATGAAAGCTTCTCTTGCTTTAAAGGGTAAAAAAGAAGTTGATATAAAGGCTTTAGTTGAGGCATTAGCAGCATCATTGGATGGGTTAAAAGTTAGGGGAAAGGCACAAGTAGGAGATAAAACGATGATCGATGTTTGGGAGCCTGTCATTGAGTATATGAAAAATCGTGAAACGATTCATTCTAAAGAGCTTACTGATTTATCTAAAGAGAAAATGGACGACACAAAAGAGCTTGAGGCAAAGAAAGGCCGTGCGGCTTATTTAGGAAAGCGTTCTATTGGTCATATTGATCCTGGGGCAGCTTCATCGTATTTATTGTTTGCTTCCTTAGCTGAATTGCTCGAAGAAGGAGAGGTGGCCCAATGAAATATGTAAGTCTTGTCTTAATTTCACATAGCTATGAAATTGTAAGCGGCCTAAAAAAGCTTCTGAATCAAGTTCAACCTGAAGTATCTGTAGCCATCGCTGGAGGGGTTGAAGGAGATATCGGAACAAATGCATTAGACATTAAGGAAGCAATTGAATCAGTCTATTCTGAGAAAGGCGTTGTCGTTTTGTTTGATTTAGGGAGTGCACTCATTAATGCTGAAATGGCTATTGAGATGCTAGAGAACAATGAAAACATTATAATAGCCGATGCTCCTCTCGTAGAAGGAGCTTATGCAGCGGTCGTTGAGGCTGGTTTGGGAAGCTCGATTGAAGAGGTCGTTCGAGCTGGCGAGAGTGCAAAGGAGCTTGTCAAAATCAATGACTAGCGAGAAAAATTAGGAGTGAACTTAATGATCGAAAAAGAGATTACAGTGACCATTGAAAATGGTCTGCATGCCAGACCAGCAGCAGATTTTGTGAAAAAAGTAAACCAGTATAAAAGCAAGGTTGAGTTAATGATCGGCGACAGAAGGATTAACGCGAAAAGTATTCTTCAGCTTATGAGCGTTGCCATAATGGAGGGACAGACGATCAAAGTGATGACTGATGGAGAAGATGAGAAAGACGCATTAGCGTTTATTGATTCTTTTCTCCAATCAGGTAAAGAATCGTAATCAAGCCTTTGCTTTTGAATTGTTGCAAAATTCATATTAGGCTCATGGGTCCCATTTCCTTTAACTTACTTCAAAACAAATAATATCATAATTCAAAAAAAAAGTGATTGACAACGCTTTCTTTTTGTAATAATCTGAAATCAAGTTAATATTTGTGATGGAGAAATGGAGATCCACAGTAATTCCCTGTATGCAGCCTGCATACTAAGGGGGGAATTTGCTGCGGATCTTTTTTATTGACCAAAATTGTAGTCTTTTCGCAAGAGATAACAAATATATGAAAAGGGAGGAAACTTTGATGTCTGCATTTTTAGGTGAGTTAATTGGCACCATGATTTTGATTGTTTTTGGGGGTGGAGTTGTCGGCGGTGTTGTACTTAAAAAATCAAAAGCTGAAAATTCAGGCTGGATTGTTATTACGATGGGATGGGGTCTTGCCGTAGCGATGGCGGCATATGCTGTAGGTCAATTTAGCGGAGCCCATCTTAATCCGGCTGTAACCATCGGATTAGCTGCAATCGGTTCTTTCCCATGGAGTGATGTACCGACCTATATTATTGCCCAAATGATTGGCGCATTTATCGGTGCTGTGATCGTTTATTTGCACTATTTGCCCCACTGGAAAGCAACCGATGACCAAGGTGCAAAATTAGCCGTATTCTCAACAGATCCTGCAATCAAAAATCCTGCAGCGAATCTTTTAAGTGAAGTCATTGGTACATTCATTTTGTTGCTTGGATTGTTGGCACTTGGAGCGAATAAATTTGCAGAAGGAATGAACCCGTTCATTGTTGGATTTCTCATCGTTGCAATAGGTCTCTCCTTAGGCGGAACTACGGGTTACGCCATCAATCCTGCCCGTGATTTAGGTCCGAGAATTGCTCATTTTATTCTGCCGATTCCAGGTAAAGGAAGCTCTAACTGGGGTTATGCTTGGATTCCTGTTGTAGGGCCGATTATTGGGGGAACGTATGGAGCGTTATTTTATAAATGGGCTTTTGAAGGAGTCAGTACCTCTACTTTTTGGATTTTCACAATTGTTGTAGCAGTTATCGTTGTGGCAGCGCTAGTAAGCAATAAAGAACAAAGCTTGAATGTCTATAAGAAAACGAAAGCAACACTTTAAGTTTATAACTCAGCTTTCGCAGTCCAAAATCTTGTTTAAATGCTTGATGTAAATGGTTTTGGGAAGTACAAAATTATCATTTGACATTTTTTAAAACATAAAGAAAGACACCTATTCTTTTGGTAAAATATTGGTGACGAAACCAAATCCAAAAGAAAGGTGTCACCACTATGATAACGAATAAAGACTACTTTGCGCAATTACCAAAAGAAATTAAACAAGGATTTTCCGAATTAAATATTGGATATCATTTAAGAAAAGCGAATATTACGAAACTTTCCGGGTATTCTTGTCTTACTGTTTTCAAACTGATTTTTCTTTTAGTCTTCCAATATAAGAACTGGTTTCGTGCTTTTATGAGTAAACGATCTCAGGATCTGCCCGGAAAGGATACAGTCTATCGCTTTTTAAATACACCAACCTATCATTGGAGAAAGTTTCTGCTTTCATTAAGCAGTGAAATGATCCGTCTGCTTCAACCATTAACTTCAAAAGATCGTGTCACAGCTTTTGTGATTGATGATTCTGTCTTTTCAAGAAACCGTAGTAAGTCGGTTGAACTGTTGGCTAAGGTTTTTGATCACTCTACCCATCAGTACTTGAAAGGGTTTCAAATGCTTACCCTTGGCTGGACCGATAGTTTTACTTTTATTCCCGTTGATTTTGCTCTTCTAAGTTCACCGAAAAAGGAAAATCGCCTGCAAGAAATCAATACCAATATTGATAAACGAACATCTGGCTATAAGCGTCGCCAGGAAGCTCTGAAATCAAAACCGGACGTGGCTTCAGCTTTACTTGATCACGCGCTTGAAAAAGGGATTGTAGCTGACTATGTTCTCATGGATTCCTGGTTTACACAAGCGCCTTTAATTGAGAAGATTACGAACAAAGGGTTATTTGTCATTGGCTTGGTGAAGCAATTAAAGCAGCGATACGTTTACAATGGTGAACGTTTCACACTGAATCAACTTTACAAATTGGCAAAACCTCACATGGGTAAAAAAGACATTCTCGGATCCGTTTATGCTACTTTAGACAATGGAATTCCAGTAAAAATTCTATTTGTACGAAACCGTAATAAACGGAGCGAATGGCTTGCCATTCTCAGCACAGATACAACATTAGAAAATGAAGAGATCATTCGTATTTACGGCATGCGTTGGGACATTGAAGTCTTCTTCAAATGCAATAAATCCCTTTTAAATTTAGAGAAAGAATTCCAGGGACGTTCCTACGACATGTTAATTAGCCATACAACCATTGTTTTTACACGATATATTCTCATTGCTTGGCAAATGCGAAAAGAGGAGGATCCTAAGACGATTGGCAACCTTTTTTACATCCTTTGCGAAGATGTAAAAGACATAGATTTTATTACTGCCCTTCAATCACTTATTGACCTTTTCCAAACTTTGGCGGAAGCCGAGGTTTCTTTGAACATGGACATCTTTAAAAATCAAATGAATAAATGGTTGGCCACTATACCTAATTATATCAAGCAATGCTTAAATATTTCTGTGTGCGAAAGTTGAGTTTATAATTTTAATAAAAAAATGAGGTGAAGAAAATGGAAACATATGTTTTAGCTCTAGACCAAGGAACGACAAGTTCACGTGCGATCATTTTTAATAAAAAAGGGGAAATCGTTCATATTTCACAAAAAGAATTTGCGCAATATTTTCCTAAACCAGGCTGGGTAGAGCATAATGCCAATGAAATTTGGGGTTCCATCTTATCCGTCATCGCCACTTCCTTGTCTGAGTCAGGAATAAAACCTGAGCAAATTGCAGGCATCGGAATTACGAACCAACGCGAAACAACGGTTGTTTGGGATAAAAACACAGGTCAGCCGGTATATAATGCCATTGTTTGGCAATCACGGCAAACGGCAGATATTTGTGAGGAGTTAAAGGCGAAGGGATTAAATGATACATTTCGTGAAAAGACAGGTCTGTTAATTGATGCATACTTTTCAGGAACAAAAGTCAAATGGATATTAGATCATGTTGAAGGGGCTAGAGAAAAAGCGGAAAGAGGAGAGCTTTTATTCGGAACAATTGATACTTGGTTAATTTGGAAGCTCTCGGGTGGAAAGGCACATGTGACGGATTATTCAAATGCTTCAAGAACATTAATGTTCAATATTCATGAGCTGAAATGGGATGATGAACTGTTAGAAATTTTAACCGTGCCTAAATCCATGCTTCCGGAAGTACGTCCATCTTCAGAAATTTATGCACATACAGTTCCGTATCATTTCTTTGGGCAAGAAGTTCCGATTTCTGGAGCGGCTGGGGATCAGCAAGCAGCACTATTCGGTCAGGCTTGTTTTGAAGAAGGCATGGCGAAAAATACGTACGGTACGGGCTGCTTTATGCTTATGAACACGGGCGAAAAAGCTGTTGCTTCTAACCACGGACTATTAACAACGATTGCTTGGGGATTAAACGGAAAAGTGGAATATGCTTTAGAAGGAAGTATTTTTGTTGCAGGATCTGCCATTCAATGGTTAAGAGATGGACTTCGTATGTTAAAAAATGCTGCTGATAGCGAACAATATGCAGAACGTGTAGAATCCACAGACGGTGTATATGTAGTACCGGCGTTTGTCGGGCTAGGAACACCGTATTGGGACAGCGATGTTAGAGGAGCTATATTTGGTTTGACACGGGGAACGCAAAAAGAACACTTTGTTCGTGCAACTTTAGAGTCCCTTGCCTATCAAACAAAAGATGTGCTGACTGCTATGGAAGCGGATTCGGGTATTTCCTTGAAAACCTTGCGTGTAGATGGCGGGGCAGTAAAAAATAATTTTCTAATGCAATTCCAGAGCGATTTGTTAGGTGTCCCTGTTGAACGTCCTGTTGTCAATGAAACTACTGCTCTTGGAGCGGCTTATTTAGCCGGCTTGGCAGTAGGATATTGGAAAGATCAATCAGAGATCGCGACACAATGGAACATTGACCGTACATTCGAACCAACTATGAATGAAGAAAAACGTAACAAATTATATGAAGGCTGGCAAAAAGCTGTAAAAGCTGCGATGGCTTTTAAATAAAGGTTCTCAGTCAATTGTTGGGGTGCACTTGATGTGAAGTGCATCTCTTTTATATGTATGGAAGGTAGATCAGTGAGCATATTCCTTATTTTTGAGACGATCAAAGTTGCGGAAAAACCATAAAAAATTTTTTCTCGGTATAAGTTATTCATCTCAAAGTGTATTCAGCTTACTCTAACTTACGGATATAATTTTATATGAAGTATAGTATAGTTATTCTAAATTCTTTAGTATACTTCAATGAAAAAGGAATCCAAAGTTAGAAAGATGATATTTAATGTTCAAATTGGTAAGAATGCTAAAATTGCGAGATCTAGAATTGTTTCGTATAGATAATCAAGATAATGAAACTATCTGTATGCTGTTGATTTTAGATTACAGAAGACCAAGTGTTTTGGATGATTTTCCAATTTTAAAGGAAATAGAGGATGAAAATTCATTTGAAGGCGCGGAGAATTATATCCACACTGTAATAATTTCAGAGGAAAAATTAGAAGAAAATATTGTCGGTCGAATTATTGAAGTAATTGAAGGATTAGTGGAGCATAAGCCAAATTGTGACAATAACAATTCATTTTATATTAGTAAATTTCCTGATCATTTTGAGGCTGGTGCACATTTAATAGAATATATTAAACCTATTTTAAATAAGATGAATTTTGGAATTGATCTAACATATATCACTGATAAACATTTCAATTATTTAACTCAAGAATAATTTTTTCATTAAAAGTAAAAGCGGTATCAAAAATGGAGATCTACTTTTAACTTCTGCTGAACTCGGGGGAACGAAAGGAAGGAATCCGGAGAAGCTAAAGGCAGAGCGATAACCCCGCCTTCTTGTACTAAAATTTAAGTTCGGCATTGGATGTATCAAGGATTCCTGCTGAATGTAGGAATCCCTTTTTGACAGATTCCGCACTAGAAAATCTGATTAAGTATACCCATGGTGCTAGTTGAGCGTCAACGCTCAACTAGCCCAAGAACAACGAGCGAATAGGCCAACAAAATGGCATCAAGCGCCGTTTCAAATCCAGAGATCGAATTGGCGCGAATTTTCGTGATCCGAAATGAATCCACTAAAACCGAGAACGCGGTTTCGACGATTTTGCGTTTTCGTTTCATCCATCGTTTCCATGCTTTCGATTGATGGATTTTCTGGTTTTTCCGAACGGGCGTCCAAAAAGTGATCTTGTATTCATCATACAGCTTCTTTTGCAAGTCTTGGCTCACATATCCTTTGTCACCAAGTGTATACGGATGAGGAAGTTGGGCCATCACGGTTTCCGCAGCTGTCCGGTCGTGACAGGATGCTTCGGTGACGACATATCCCATCGGAAGCGCTTGGTCAGTGATCTGGAGATGAAGCTTAAACCCATAGTAAGCCATCTTTTTGGATGCACAATACCCGATATCTGCGATTCCTTGAAACCGTTTGACGCGATACATTCGTGCGTGGTGGCAGAGTTCAATAGGTAAGCTATCCACTACCGCATAAGCGTGATGTTGCCCACGTTTGGCTAGTTGATATCGTATCCATTTGACGGCAAAGCCAAGATTTCGACAACGGCGGTTATATCGAGAACGTTCAGGAAATAAATCTTTCGAAAATAAGTTTCCGATCACAAATCGGTGCCAAGCTCGTTCGGATGTAAAACCTAACAACTTTCCAAGAACATGGACGGCGATGATGACTTCATCTTCTTGCTTCAACAAATGGTGATTTCGGCGTTGTAAATACATCTGAATCAAAGACAATTGTCCAGATACAAAGAACAAAATCGCTGCATATTGTTTTTGAATTTTCGCTTCGTCTGTTGTAAAATGAAAGTGCTCTTGCATGGGACTTCTCCTTTTAAATGTTTGGTAGCACTTTCATTTTAAAGGAATTTTCCATGCAAGGGCTATTTTTATATCCTGTGATCTTTATCTAGCACCACAGGTATTAAGTATTTCTCAAAGTATCCCTTGTGAAATAGTTGAACATGAGAAAATAAATTTGATGGCTAAAAAAGGATAAAACATGTGGTAAAATAGTGGAAATTAAAAATTAGAGGAGCGTTGTTTGTGATAAATTATAATGGCCGCAAGTTTGTTTCAATTGAAAATACAGATAATGGAGAAGTTTCTTCAGAAACGCTTTTTGAATATAAACAAGAAGGAAATATAATCTCAGCAACGTATAGCGGTGGAGAAATTATAAAAGGATTCTTAATTGGGATAGTAAAAGAAGATGGATGCTTAGAGTTTAGGTATAACCATGTGAATATCAAAAACGAGATTAGGGGCGGAAAATGTACTTCTACTCCAAAAATCTTACCAGATGGGCGAATTAGACTGTATGAGAATTGGAAATGGCTCGATGATAAGGAAACGGAAGGAAATTCAATTATTGAAGAAGTTGTTGAAAATCATTGATATATAAACTTGAGTTGAAAAATAAAGATTGCTGCGCTGCTGGTAGTATAGTGATGAAAAAGAAAAAAAGAATTTAAAGTAGGTGCAACAGTTTTGATGGAGGCACAAAAATGATTAGCATACAAAAAGATTCTGATACGGCAATTGTCATTGTTCATGAAATTTATGGAATCAATCAACATATGAAATACGTTTGTCAATTATTATCTGAATTTGACTTTGATGTCTTGTGTCCTAATTTGTTAGAACGGGAAACACCTTTTGATTATTCTCAAGAGGAAGATGCTTACTCTAATTTTATGGAAAACGTAGGTTTTACAGATGCTTTGGTCATAATTAAAAATTTGTTATCGGATATTAAGGATGAATATAAAAAAATATTTGTCGTCGGATTCAGTGTAGGAGCAACCGTTGCTTGGCTATGTAGTGAAGAACAACTTGTTGATGGAATCATTGGGTATTATGGTTCTCGTATCAGAAATTATCTGGAAATATCACCTCAATGCCCTACATTGTTGTTCTTTCCGCAAGAAGAAAAATCATTTAATGTTGATGAGTTAATTTCGGCTTTAGATAACAAAAATAATGTCGAGGTTCATAAGTTTAACGGACAGCATGGATTTAGTGACCCATTCTCTCCAAAATATAACGAAGAATCAGCTAAAAAAGCATTTAACCAAATGTTGGTTTTTCTTCGGAAACGTTTAGACGTATTGAACTCCTATGGAAGAGCAAATTAACTTCGTCATCTGTGGTGAAGATCCCTTCATGATTGACTAATTGGCAGGCTAGCTGGAGAAGGCAAGGTTTAGTTTCAAAACAATGACGATATTTTTTCTGGTATGAATTTTGAAACAATCGCAGTACATCACATCGCCCAAGTGTGAAAAAAGTCGTCGACCTCCAATCGTCTAAAAATCCCTGGAGATCGACGACAGCTGTTTTTTGAAGGAAACAGCAGAATAATGGGCCATTGCGAAAATTTTCCATGTTCGTTATAATATAATTAAAACCAACATCCGCCATTATTTAGAAAACATACTAACATCAACGTTTTTTGGGGTTTTTATCTTAACTATAAGGAATTGAAACCCATATATATCATACCTGATTTTTGAATATTTTTCCTTTTTATCTTAACTATAAGGAATTGAAACTATTTACAAGCCCATATACCAATATTTAGAAGTGTACCTCTTTTTATCTTAACTATAAGGAATTGAAACGATTTTCCAAAACGAAACACAACTGAAATTGACGACTTTTCCATTATTAAAATTCAAAACAAGGGTCCCACGAAAAGAAGGGTGAAAATTCAGCTTAACTAACCTGTTGAGTAGGTCCATTACATATTAATTTGAATACCTATGTTAAATGTATCTCTATGTTTTAGTTTGCGGTGAAATATACTTAAAGTTACGGATGCTTTAATCAAAAAGGAGTAGAGTTGTTCCACTATGGGCAGGTTAGTCGAACCGAAGAGTTCTGAACGACTTCATCGGCGACGGCTGTTAGTGAATTAAGTGGAAAAACATACTAACATTAGTAGTACAGACCTAGGCCAAGGTTTGTGCTACTATTTTTTTATAGTAGAAGTGAAGGAAGGTCGAACATCCCCTGGGACCAAATAGAGTCCGTATTAAAAACAGACCAACTTCACATCCTTATTTGAATCAGTTTAGTATGTTGGGTCCGAAGAGACCGTGTATAAGAAAATGGAATCAATAAGGCAATGTGAAGAACTTCTATGTTTGGCTAAAAAGGAGAGGCAGAAAATATGAAACACGTAGTGGCATTTGATGTCAGTATGGGGAAAAGTACAATGGTCATTTATGACCGTTATCGTCAATGCGAATATGAGGGTGAAATAACCCATAACCGCTACTCTTTCGAGAAATTAAACGAAACCCTTATATCTTTAACACAAAAAGATGCACAGGCACCTGATATTGTCTTTGAAGCAACAGGCGTATATTCAAAACCACTAGAACGATTCTTAGGTGATCAAGGTTATATGTATTATCGAGTTAACCCACTCGAAGCGAATATTCAAATGGCTTCAATGAGGAGACAAAAAACAGATAAAAGCGACGCTCATGAACTTGCGAAAACTCACTTTAGAGTTGAACGTGAACAAACTTATCAAGAAGGGGAATATTATAAACAAATGCGTGCAATGACGAGATATTATGATGAATTAAGTAGTGAAATGACGCATTTATATAGTCGTTTACATGCGATTCTACAATTGAGTTTTCCCGAGTTAGAAAAGCTATTCAGTAAACGTTCTGCTTTATTTTTGAATGTCGTTCAATTATACCCTCATCCGGATCATGTGTTAGTTTGTTCAAAAACAGTGATTCGTAATCGTTTAAAAGCCAACACAAGAAAAAACTTATCATTGGCACGTGCTGAAGAAAAAGGGATCGCTTTAATCGAAGCAGCAAAAGAAGCGTATCCAGCAATTTCAAAAGATGATATTCGCTGTGAACAAGTGCGGGATTATGCCAAACGGATTGCAGACTTGAAGGAGAAAAGAGATCAACTTGTCCAAAAGATGGTTAAATTATCGAAAGATAAACAAGAGTATCAGATTTTAATTTCATTTCCAGGAATCGGAGAAACGACTGCAGTTCGTTTAATTGGAGAATTAGGAGATATTCGACGATTCAAAAACCATAAACAACTGAATGCTTACGTCGGTATTGATATTATGAGATATCAATCTGGGAATACCTTTTATAAAGACAAGATTAATAAAAGAGGAAATAACAAACTTAGAAAGATTCTATTTTACATGATCCAGACCATGATCCAACTACGGAAAAACACACAAAATCATATTGTAGATTATTATGATAAATTAAAAACGCAACCCCAGAGGAAACCTCATAAAGTTGCGTCCATAGCATGCGTGAATAAGTTCTTGAAATCGGCTTATCACCTTATCACACATAATCTGAAATACGATTACGAAAAGGCAACAATGCATCAGTAATCGTAAGTAAGATTATATCACAAAGACCTGACGAAAAAAATGGAAATCGTGAGGTCTATTTGTCATGCGAAAATTTATTTTGGAAGGAAGGGGTACCCCTTCCTTCCAAAATAAAATCTATATAAACCAAATTATTTAATAAAAAACACTTGACTAGAGGTAAGAAGGGGCTGTACAGATGTTTGGAATAACTGGTTACGGAATTTATTTACTTATGGCCATATTTATGAATTTAACCCCTGGCACTGACACTATGTATATTATTAGCAGAAGTATATCACAAGGCAGAAAAGCAGGTATTTACTCTGTACTTGGAATTTCAACAGGTTCTTTCATCCACACTTTATTAGCTGCTTTTGGTTTGTCTATTATTTTAGCAAAATCTATTGTATTATTTACTGCAATTAAAATAATGGGTGCTGTTTATTTGGTTTATCTTGGTATAAAAATGTTGTTTCAACATTCATCCCTAGCATTTGAAGCTTCAGCATTACAGCATTTAGAATTCAAAAAGATCTATATGCAGGGAGTTATAACCAATGTTACAAATCCAAAAGTGGCGTTATTCTTTATTTCTTTTCTCCCGCAATTTATTATGACAGACAATCCTTACGGTCCCATTCCCTTTATGATTTTAGGAATTTCGTTTATTATTACAGGCACTCTTTGGTGTTTAATCGTTGCATATTTTGCTTCATTCGCAACCGAAAAACTAAGGGAAAACACAAAAATAGCAAACCTATTAAACAAATTATCGGGGATTATTTTTATAGGATTAGGTATAAAATTATTTCAAACGAAAGCGTCTCAATAAATTTAGACGGGGTTTGCATCAACCAAAAGCATAAACTAGGCGAAAACCGTATTGAAATTCCGTAATTTTTGCACCAGATTGGAAGCAGATTACTCGGGCTTATGCAAGATAAAACTTTCCGTACTTATGGAACTCTAAATACCGCCAACTGGATAAGCGTGGAAAAATAAAATGAAAGCTCTCTGCTCCTCTTTGAGATTCACCTTTTCAAAGAGGAGTATTTGTGTGCGCCCGGCATGTACATGAACTATAGGGTGTAAGTCCCGAACCCCGAAGACAGAAGTAGAGGTTAGCTCAACGAAAGGGTGTCCGTGGCGACGCGGAATCTGAAGGAAGCGAGCGGCAAACTTTAAGGTCTCTCGGAACACGAACCTCATATAAGGCTAGGTATGATTGAGTGAGTTTGCGAAACAAAACAAAGCTCTTTCTGTCGAAGGTCATATCGAGTAAATGAGGCGGATAGATGGTGTGAAAGTGCATGTACTTACCCGGGGAGGTCTGGCTGGCACGCCAAGTAACCTTGGTAACCTATCTAGTGATAGATAGCTGAACAGTCAGAAGTCAGCAGAAGTCATAGTACTCTTTCAAGCTCGAGATGGAAGAGATGGAAGGACTGAACAATTAAGGAGAACGAATCGCTAGGCGTTCATCTTCTGTGTGGAAGCAGACAATCCGATAGGACTTACTTGAAGGAGGAAGTGGTGAATCCCACGGGGGACTTCAAGAGGGTGGAGCAGAAGATGGCACAAATAGAAGAATTCGTTCACGTGGAGAGGATATCAATGTTGATGGAAATGATTTTGTCACGGGAAAATCTCCTGGCGGCACTGAAACGAGTCGAACAGAATAAAGGAGGTCACGGAGTAGATGGCATGTCCGTAAAAGACCTACGAAGACACCTCTACGAAAATTGGGACTCCATTCGACAGTCGTTGAGAGAAGGAACCTACAAGCCCTTACCCGTCCGTCGAGTCGAAATCCCGAAACCGAACGGTGGAGTAAGGCTTCTAGGGATCCCTACCGTGACGGATCGTTTCATCCAACAAGCGATTGCCCAAGTGTTGACGAAAATCTTTGATCCGACCTTCTCGAACCATAGCTATGGTTTCCGCCCAGGCAGAAGGGGACATGATGCGGTTAGGGAAGCAAAGGGTTATATCAAAGAAGGAGATCGTTGGGTAGTCGATATAGACCTAGAGAAATTCTATGACAAGGTGAATCATGACAAACTGATGGGGATCTTGGCGAAAACGATCAAAGATCGAATTCTACTGAAGGTAATCCGCCGGTATCTTCAATCAGGCGTGATGATCAATGGAGTGGTAATGGAAACGGGCATGGGAACGCCTCAAGGCGGCCCGCTTAGTCCACTTTTATCAAACATCATGCTTCATGAATTGGATAAGGAGCTTGAGAAACGTGGACATAAGTTTGTTCGGTATGCGGATGACTGTAACATCTACGTGAAAACAAAGAAAGCAGGAATTCGTGTCATGAACTCCATTACGAACTTTATCGAGAAGGAGTTAAAGCTCAAGGTAAATAAAGAGAAATCGGCGGTAGACCGTCCTTGGAAACGGAAGTTTCTCGGTTTCAGCTTCACACTCAATAAGACTCCAAAGGTACGGATTGCGAACGAAAGTGTGAAACGTTTGAAGAACAAGATCCGTGAAATTACATCAAGGTCGAAACCGTATCCAATGGAGAAAAGGATTGAGAAACTGAACAAGTATTTAATGGGATGGTGCGGATATTTTGCCTTGGCAGAAACACCAAGTAAGTTCAAAGAATTTGATGAATGGATTAGACGAAGGCTTCGGATGTGTTTGTGGAAAGAATGGAAAACCCCGAAAACAAGAATTCGGAAACTCAGAGGATTAGAAGTTCCAAGCCATAAAGCATTCGAATGGGGCAATACACGCAAGAAATATTGGCGGATTGCCTGCAGTCCCATTCTACACAAAACCCTCGACAACTCCTATTGGAAGCGTCGGGGGTTAAGAAGTCTATTCGAAAGATATCAAGCACTACGTCATACTTAATTGAACCGCCGTATACGGAACCGTACGTACGGTGGTGTGAGAGGACGGGAGTTAATCGCTCCCTCCTACTCGATTTTGATAGTATTCTTTCTTAACTAGCAGGTTGCTCTCTGATGTCAGTCTATATAGACACAATGAGCAGATAATTGTATAGTAAATCTATCGATCATGTCTATAATGAAATAGCAAAAGGTTTCTGCCAATGTGAAGATTTTTTACAAAGAATTTTTTAATCGTTGCGCTACATGTAAACACTGTACATGACTAACTTTGATCGTTTGGAAATGAATCGATGCTCTGGCAAAGCTTCAGCAATCGCAGCTCATATAGTTGAATGGAATCATGATTAAAATGCTAATTTTTGTTTTTTTCTAATGGGCTTTATATCGCTTATTATCATTACTACTCGACACTAAGTTTAGGCCAATGATCCGAATTTTTTATTTGCGGCTGATGAAAAGAAGTAATTTTAAGTTGACAATATAAACTGTAATGATTATTATTACATTTAGGAGGAAGATTCAATATGAATAGCGATTTTTCGATTGCCGTTCACTGCGTTGCGTATCTGGCTGAAAAGCAAAATCAGCGAGTAACCAGTGAAGACATTTCTCAAAGTGTTTCTGTCCACCCAGTAAGATTAAGAAAAATCTTAAGCATATTAAGAAAAGAAAATATAATTGCTTCTAAAGAAGGGGCAAAGGGCGGATTTTCGTTAAACGCTCAGCCTGAACAAATTACGTTAGACAAAATTTTTAGAATCACTAGTGAGGAAACGCTTGTGCCGAAATGTCCCGATTCCAATGACAACTGTATAATAGGCAAACATCTGTCAGATATACTCATTCGTATTTTTCATAATGCAGAAGAACATTTTTTAAACTATTTAAAAGGTGTGACGGTTCAAGATATCATTAATGAAATTCATAATAATAGCTCAAAAAGTTCGTTTCATGCCTGAAACAAAATAGTTTGTTGCGGCAAAAATTTTTTTTAAATAAAACTGTAATCAAAAACGTTTCAGTTTTAGGAGGTGAATGATGTTGAAGAAAAAACGAGTAGTCGTCGGAATGTCTGGAGGAGTGGATTCCTCTGTAGCTGCTTACCTTCTTAAAAAAGAAGGGTACGACGTCATCGGGGTATTTATGAAAAACTGGGATGATACGAATGATGATGGTGTATGTACGGCAGCTGAGGATTATGAAGATGTTAAACGAGTTGCCAACCAACTCGGGATTCCTTACTATGGCGTCAACTTTGAAAAAGAATATTGGGATCGTGTATTTACGTATTTCATGGATGAGCTGAAGCGAGGCCGAACACCGAATCCAGATGTAATATGCAATACTGAAATTAAATTTAAAGCGTTTGTTGACTATGCTCTTTCACTTGATGCGGATTATATCGCAACGGGTCATTACGCAAGAATCAACAGAGAAAATGGCCAAATCACCTTGCTGCGTGGAAAAGATGCGAATAAAGATCAAACGTATTTTCTTAGCCAGCTAACATCGGACCATTTGTCTAAAGTTCTGTTCCCGCTGGGTGAGTTAACGAAGGGTGAGGTGCGAAAAATCGCCCAAGAATTGAACCTTATTACCGCCAATAAAAAAGATAGTACCGGAATCTGTTTTATTGGAGAACGAAATTTCAAAAACTTTTTAAAGAATTTTTTGCCGGCACAGCCTGGAGAAATTCGTTCGCTTGATGGAGAAGTGCTCGGTACTCATGATGGTTTAATGTATTACACAATCGGCCAACGAAAAGGGCTTGGCATCGGCGGCAAAGGAACAGGAGAACCTTGGTATGTCGTCGATAAAGATTTAGACAACAATGTTTTACTTGTTGCTCAAGGCAAAGACCATCCGGCATTGTTCTCTACTGGACTGATTGCATCAAACCTGAACTTGATAAATAGGGATGTTCGTCTTAGTACGTTTGCATGTACAGCTAAATTCCGCTACCGTCAAGAGGATCAAAAGGTGCGTGTCCATATTCGTCCGGATGGAACGGTGTTTGTAGAATTTGAAAAACCAGTTAAGGCTGTGACACCAGGGCAAGTAGCGGTATTTTATGAAGGTGAGATTTGTCTTGGCAGCGCCATTATTGACAAAGTGATAAAAGACGATGCTGCTATTGCCGCGGCTGCATCATAAAAAGTTCGTTACAGATATAATATATGTTTTTGTACAAATTATAAATATTGTTCATATCTGTAAAACAAATTATTTTAAACAGGGCCTTTCCTTTATATTTTATATACGGCCCACCTTTTCTTTAGGAGTGGTAAAAACAATGGAAAAATTTAAAAATCATAAAGGGTATTCACGCATGTATCAAGAGAACAAACTGACTTTAGGGCTGTTCTTTCCGATTGAATCGTATATGGGAGACGTCCCTGAGATGAATATCGAAAAGCAAATGAAGCTGGCAAAACGAGCAGAAGAGCTGAATTTCGCTTCATTGTTTGTGAGAGATGTGCCGCTGCGCGATCCAAATTTCGGAGATGTTGGACAAATGTATGATCCGTTTACGTATTTAGGGTATGTTGCGGCTCACACCGATAAGATTGCTTTAGCAACTGGAAGCATTATTTTAACGCTGCGTCACCCACTTCATGTGGCAAAAGCGGCAGCTTCTGTAGACAGATTATCTGGTGAAAGACTCATTCTCGGCGTCGCAACTGGTGACCGTCCAATCGAGTTTCCAGCATTTTCTGTGAATCCAGAAGAACGGAGCGAATTATTCCGAGAATCAGTAGCTGCTATAAGAAAGGTTTGGCGTGACCATTTTCCGACGATTAACACGACACGAGTGCATATGACAAGTGGAGATATGCTGCCAAAACCAAAATTGTCAGATATACCATTAATGGTAACAGGTCACAGTGGACAATCTCCTGAATGGATTGCTGAACATAGTGATGGATGGATATACTATCCGCGTGGAATTAAGTTTCAAAAAGCATTAATCGATAATTGGCGTTCGCTAACAGAAGAATTTAAGCCATTTTCCCAATCTCTTTACATTGACTTAACGGAAGATCCAAATCATGTACCAATTCCGATACATCTTGGATTCCGTACGGGACGAAATTTCGTAATCGAATTTCTTGGAGCTTTACAGGATGCAGGTGTGAACCATGTCATCATCAACTTAAAATATGGACAGCGTCCAGTCGAAGAAGTGATTGAAGAATTAGGCGAGTATGTGCTTCCGCATTTCCCTGCTTTAACATGATAAGAAAATTTAAAAACCATCAATATGAGAAAGGATGGATATGATGAAAGTTTTGGTCATTGGAGCCAACGGGCAAGTAGGACAACAAGTAGTAAATATGCTTCATGCGGGGCTGTCCGAAAAGTCGATTGAATCGACCTTGGGCTCAGCCCTTTTTTCTGTTTTTAGGGTACAAAAAAATCGTCCTTTTTTATAGAATGAAATTGACCAAAAAACATTCTACAGAAAGGACGATTTCTTATGAATAATCAAATGACTATTCAAGAAAATTATAACACGCAATTAGAAATGACTCTAGAGGGTATTCAAAAAATAGAGGTTCAAAAGAATAAGAAACGCAAAAAACTAGTTTTCCAACCTTATTGCAATCGTCAAGTCATGAGCATTTTAGATATCGAAATGTATATTCCTGAAAATCATGTCGCCCGTTTAGTGGATGAAATGGTGGAATCGATTCCGGATGAAGTGTTGTATACTCATTATGTTGGTGGGGGTCGTGCACCCTATCACCCTAAAATGTTATTGAAAGTGATTTTATATGCGTACACTCAAAATGTTTATTCAAGTCGGAAAATAGCGCAAATGGTGAAAGAAAATCTTCCGATGATGTGGTTGGCGGGATTGCAAACCCCTGACCATCGCACAATAAATGATTTTCGTAGTGTTCGTATGTCAAACATGATGGATTCTGTATTTGAACAATTTGTCCTTCAACTAGTAGAACAAGGACTTATCGACCTCGACCATATTTTTGTGGATGGTACGAAAATAGAAGCGAATGCCAACAAATATACGTTTGTATGGCGAAAATCCGTAGAAAAATATGATCAGAAACTACGAGCCAAAATTCAATCGTTTCTACAAGAAGCGCACCAAATCGCCTTGGAGGAATTAAAAGAAGAACAATTAGAAGAAGAATTAGAAAAATCATCGGCACAACTTTCTGAGAGAATAGAAGCTTTGGAAAAAGATTATAAACAGGAAGAAGACAAAGAAAGAAAAAAAGAACTTCGCTCTAAAAAATCCCAACTCACCAAACAACTGAAAACGATTCAAACGGATTATCTTCCACGATTACGAAAATACAAAGTACAAAAACAGATTCTAGGTGAACGAAATAGCTACTCGAAAACCGACCATGAGGCCACTTTTATGCGAATGAAAGAGGACCATATGAAAAACGGCCAACTCAAGGCGGGTTATAATGTTCAACTCGCCACACAACATCAATTTATCGTGGGATTTGAAATTTATCAAAATCCAGGAGATACTCGCTGTTTCCAACCATTTATGGAAAAGTTATTGGAATCGATGCCGAAGGAAAAGAAACTCAAGTATGTCATTGCCGATGCAGGATATGCGAGTGAAGAAAACTATTTATATGCGATTGGCGAAGAAAAAGAACCTCGTTTTGAATTATTAGCCCCATACCAAACCTATTTGAAGGAACAAAGTAAAAAGTTTAAAAAGGATTTATCAAAAGTACAAAACTGGAAATACATCGAAGAAGACGATTGCTTTATCTGTCCGAACAATCGGAAAGTCGTATTCAAGTATTATCAAAAAAGAAAAAATGCATCTGGATACATACAAGATTTGAAAGTGTACGAGTGTGAAGATTGTACGGATTGCCCGTTGAAGAATGGGTGTACGAAAGCCAAAGGAAATCGTCGAGTATATTGGAACACGATTTATGAAGAAATGAAAGCGAAAGCCAAAGCAGCTCTTGGTGACGAACAAAAGGCAGCTCTTTATGCGAAGCGTAAAGTGGATGTCGAAAGTGTGTTCGGTAACATCAAGGGCAATTTGCGTTTCACTCGATTTCTGTTACGGGGGCTTCATAAAGTCCGAACAGAATTCGGGATTGTGGCAATGGCCCACAACATACTGAAATGGGCCGCAAATTCCCAAACCAATTTCAAAAATAAGGAAACAGAGCGAATGGAAAAACTCATTGTTTTCTCCATTCGCTCTGTTTTTATGGACTTTTTAGACAAGCCCAATGGTTCGAAAGCAAGAGCAATTGGAGGATTTTCAGAAAAAAGGAATTGAAGCGGTGCTCGCTGATTTGGAAGGCACTGTCGATGAAATTGCCGAAGCGGCCAAAGGCTGCGATGCGATCGTATTTTCAGCTGGTTCAGGGGGACACACAGGGGCTGATAAAACATTGCTGATAGATTTAGACGGCGCTGTAAAAGCCATGGAGGCTGCTGAAAAAATCGGAATTGAACGTTTTGTTATCGTGAGCTCATTCCAAGCCCATAATCGTCAGAACTGGCCGGAAAACCTTAAGCCATATTATGTCGCCAAACATTATGCCGACCGTGTGTTGATGAATAGCGGCCTAAATTATACGATTATTCGTCCTGGTTATCTAAAGAATGAAAAAGGTACAGGACTGGTTACCGCAGCTGAAAACTTACCTGTCGGTTACATTCCTCGCGAGGATGTAGCAAGAACGATTGTTCAAGCTCTTGATGAACCAAATACGTATAGAAAAGCATTCGATTTAATGTCAGGAGATAAAGAAATTAGCGAAGCGTTGAAATCACTGTAATGAACCGTTCAGTGGAAAAGGAAGGAGAAATTGGAAAATGGCTTACCCTTTTTACGCAATGGATTTTGCTTTCTATAATTCAATGGGTATTTATAGTTTTGAAGCTCGATGTGAAATGTTAAAGGAAATAGGCTATGACGCAACCCATTTATCCGTCTGGCACGGAGAGCGATGGAGAGATGTAGAAAAGCTCAAAAACGTTAAAGGAGAAATATGGGCTGGACGTCGCAGGCGTGTACGTTGTGTTAGATCTTTCACTAGGCGAGGACCATCCAAGAAATGCAGGCATTTTAAAGATGCTGGAAATTATGGAAGGGTGCAGCACGGTTGAGCTGGCGATTCAATCTGTCGGAGAGCATATCCGCCCTTCAGATCCAAAAGGGGACGACATCGCAGTAAAATGGCTGGAAAAAGCATTGAAGATTGCCGAACGAAGAAATATTAACATTTTGCTTTACACGCATCTATCCTTCTGGATTGAACGCCATGAAGATGCAGTGAGACTATGCAAACGCCTGAACCATCCTAATCTTGGAATTGTCTTTTGCGGCTACCATTGGTATGCGGCAGATGGAACAAATCTAAAAGGAACGATTCAAGCGGTAGCTCCTTACTTAAAACAAGTAAACATGTCCGGCAGCAGCCGCAATCCGCACGGTTTTGGCGGAGTGGCAACAATCGAGCCTTTGGATGTTGGGGAGTTAGATAATTTTGCGTTGCTTGGACAGTTAAAAAAGATCGGTTATAACGGAATGATCGGCTACTTAGGTTGGAGTGAAGGCGGCGACGCTTATAGTAAGCTGAGACGTTCACTCAATGCGTTCCGTGATATGGAGCGTAGAGTTGAGGCGCACCCGCACTGGGCGGATTTAAAATTAACTCCATAATGAAAAATATTGAGGTGCTAGTCGAACAATAATAAGTTCAACTAGCACCTCGTGCATTCAGCTAATGTACTGCGGTATTCACCGAAGTACATTTTTTTATTGAAGCTTTTAAGATCCTTTATTTTTCAACAACTGCCTTTTCATTTACAGCCGTTTTTTTCACATACATCGTTACGCCGATGATGATAAGAATAAGAAGCAGCTGCGGCACTACTGTTTCAATCGTCGGATAGAAACCGATTGGTTCAATATAAGGAACATTCGGCAATGAATGTGTTGGCAGCGTGTTTGCTATCTGCATGGCATGAATACTGATTCCGAGCATTTTGAATGATAATACATAAATAAGCAGCGTTGCGCCCATAAAGAACGGCCGGACGGGAATCGCTGAACTAAAGCGGATGATAATAAACCCGAGGATCACTAAGATCGCCATGGCGATAGCGATTCCTAAAATTAACTGGCTGATTTCCATCGACGGAGCCATTCCGGCATAGAAAATAATCGTTTCGGCACCTTCGCGAAAAATTGAGAGAAAACTTAGCAAGGCCATGGAAAACAAGCTTCCTTTTGCCAATGCGTGTCCGAGATGCTCTTTAATATATTGATTCCAGTGGGCGATATTTGACTTTTTGTGAAGCCAAGCGCCAACCGTCAGCATCATTACAACAGCAGTGATGCCGACGATTCCTTCGATCGATTCGCGGCTTCCGGCAACAGTTATTTTGGAGAAAAACATGTTCATGACAACAGCTAGAATAGCACTAGAAATGATGCCGCACAAAACGCCGATCCAAATCCAACCTTGTTTGTCGGCATGATTCGTTTTCTTCAAAAATGAAAGCAAACCGGCGATGATTAAAAGAGCTTCAAATCCCTCACGCAGTAAAATAAGCATAGCATCTATATACGTATAGCTTGTTTTGGCTGCGATGAGCTGAAGGGAATCATACAATTCACTAATCATCGTTTGAGCTTTTTCTACGTTTTTATTGTCAGACTGCAATAAACTGATTGCGGAGGGAATTTCAGTTTCCATGCGATTGTATAGGGAGTAGTCTTTTGTCCGAACCTCCCCTTCAACTACCGGCCATATAAGCAATATTTTGTTTAAATGTTCTGATGCCTCGGATGGGTTATGATCTTTTAGCGACTGTACGCTTTTTTCCAATAAATCTGTTACATCACTTAATGTGTATTCATTTCCAGCGGATTTTCCCGCATTTTTCCCGCTTAAAAAATTTTCAACAGAAGCTGTCAGATCCTTGAGGCTCTTTAAAGCCTTCTCTTGATCAGGCGGAGTTTGCGTCAGTGAAATTCTTAACAAAGCAAGCTGTGTTTCAATTTCGCCATACGAAACAACGCTTTCGGTACGAACAATGTTCTCGTTTGCCGTCCAAGTGGAAAGTAATTGCTGATATTTCATGGCCGCCTGATCAAAATTATTGTTTTGAATCATTTTTTCGATTTCATCAATAAATTGATACATCTGTTTTAGCTTTTCTTTTTCTTTTTGCGGATCTGTCGGATTTTGTTCTTCTTCGTACGAAGTAAGCGCTTTTGATAAAGCGGACAAATTTTCACTTATTTTCGTTGCATCTTTTTCAGATTGAGCAAGGGCGTTTTTCGCATTTTTTAACTGTTTATCGACTTCAGCTGTTTTTTTGCTATCAACAGCTTTTACTTCGTTCCATTGTTGTGAGAATTGTTCCAAATTGTCCTGTACGACATCCCAGTTCGCTTCCTTTGTTTTCATGATGGCATCGCCTATCAAAACATATAAATCATCAAGGTTCTCTGCGGCTACGGCTTTATTTGAGAAAATACCCATTGTGAAAAGAATTGCGAAGGCAATAAGCCCTAATTTTTTATACATCAGCTTCAACTCCTATGAAAGAGAGAAAGGGATTATGAAAATAACGTTTCTCCAATATATCCGCCTTTTTTTACTCCAGGAAGACAGGCAAATACAGCACTTCCTCGATGGACGATATATTCGTTTAATTCATCCATTTGCGAAAGCCGCTTTTGAATTGGGATAAATTGCTTGCTTATGCTGCGCTGAAAGCTGATAAACAATAATCCGGCATCAAATGTTCCTGTTTTTGCATCTATTCCATCCGCATATGAATAAGAACGGCGCAAAATTTTCTGTTTTCCGTCACCGTGAGCGACTCGAACATGGGCGGTCATTGGAATGTAGTATTCTCCGTTTTCATCCTTCTTTTCAAAATCCGGCGGATCGAACTCATTTTTTTGCCCAAGGTATGCACCTGAATCCCGGTATCTGCCAAACGTATTTTCTTGTTCCTTTAAAGTAGTCCGATCCCAAACTTCGATAAACATTTGAATCCGCCTTACTACTAAATACGTTCCGTTCACGAGCCAATCAGGTCCGTCACCGGGCTGCACCCAAACGTATTGATTCATTTCAGCAGAATTTTTCACATTTGGATTCACTGTTCCATCCTTAAAGCCAAATAAATTTCGCGGCGTTTCCTTTTTCGGACTCGCTTGCTTTGTACGCTGGAAGCCGGCCTGTGCCCAGCGAAGAACCGCTTTGCCGCGGGCAATTCTCGCTAAATTTCTAACCGCATGGAAGGCAACCTGCAAATCATCCGAGCATGCTTGAATACAAAGATCTCCGCCTGTCCACTGCTCTTCCAATGAATCAAGCGGAAACTTCGGCAGTTCTTTTAGTTCATCCGGCTGCTTTTTTTGCAAACCAAATCTATCCTTGTTGTTTTTTGTAAAAAGCGTCGGGCCGACGCCGAAAGTAATGGTTAAATTTGACGCATTAAGTCCTGCAGCTTCCCCCGTATCATCTGGAGGAAGGTATTTATTATTAGCTGGATCTCCAACCGATTTGCCTTCTGTCATAGCTGCGGCAGCCTTCGTCCATTCTTTAAAAAGCTGAATAAGCTCGTTTCTGTCTTCAGCCGTCACGTCAAAAGCAGCAAAATAAATGTGGTTTTGCACTTCAGTTGCAATGCCTGCCTGATGTTTTCCGTAAAACGGAACAACCGCATTTGTATTTTCTTTTTTTTGAGAGGTCGGCAACACGTCAGCCAATGCTAGCGCTCCACCAATGCCGGATGCACCGATTAGCACGCCGACTCCTCCGATGCCCGCAGCCTTCAACACATCTCGTCTTGATACGTTCTTGTTAAAGACAGATGTCGTTTCTTTTTTATCAGGTTCAGACATTGGTTATCCCTCCAGTACAACCCCTAGTTTAGAAAGAGGCTCTGCCAGTTCATTGATCGATTGGCTCAATTCTTTTACTTGATCCTTGGTTAGTTCAGTATATGAAATATACCCGTCGCCTTTTTTATATTTGTCAAGAAGTGCATAAACTGCTTGAAACCGCTGTTCGATTTCCTTAGCGAGCGCCTCATCCTTTTCCTTAAGGGCAGGGCTCATTAATTCATAAATCTTTTCAGCACCCTCAACATTGGCAACAAAATCGTATAAATCTGTATGGGAATAACGATCCTCTTCACCTGTAACTTTTGATGTTGAAACTTCATTTAAAAGGTCGACTGCGCCGGTGATCAAAAGATCGGGTGTCACATCAACAGTTTCAACTTTTGCGCGCAAAAGCTTCACATCTTTTATAAGCTGCTCAGCATATTTTTCATAGCCTTTCGTCGTATTTTCAACCCAGAGTCCCTTTTCAATCCGGTGATAACCTCCCCACTCTGCATCAGGGACATCACCTTCACGAGCGTCAATTTTCGGATCGAGTTCTGCAAACGCTTCAGCAATTGGTTCAGAACGCTCATAGTGCATGCGAGCCGGCGCATAAAGTTCTTTTGCTTTTTCCACATCCCCAGCGATCACTGCATTGGCAAACTCTTCTGTCTTTTTAACAAATTCATCTATTTCAGCGATCGCAAACGTGCGATAATCTGTAGATATTTGATTTAAATCAACTTGGGAGCTTTCTTTCGCTGTCTCTTTTTTTGCCGGTTCCGTTGTTGAACTTTCATTTGATTGGGAACAGCTAAACAACAAACTGCTTGATAAAAATAATATGACAGGCAATTTATAGCGTTTCATGCGATCAACAACCCCTCAAATTAATGATTTTCATTCTCAATTATATTGGGAATGAAAATCAACTTCAATAGTTTTCTTCCTGTTACTAGAACTTAAAGGTGAAAATTGTATGTCAATATTGCTCGCTAGATAAGCCTATACGTTTTACTGCATTATTGAATGACTAACATCCTCGAAATGCAAATGTTAAGATACTTCCAGAATTTCAGTCTTTCAGTTTCATATATTTGATTATGACGAAAAACCATTTAATCAATGTTTGGTCAACACAACGTTTCATTGTTTTCACCGCATCATAATAATCTGATTTTGACAATGAAAAGTTCCATGGCTGTCGCTTGGATCGTTTTCATTTTCACGATGACCTATGAAGCGTTTATCTAAAAAACTTTTCCAGACAAGTCGCTATCTAAAATAAAAAACTGTTCAGCAGTAAAAGCTTTAATTCAACGATTAGCGTATTTCAAAAGGAATTTTGCATAAAAAGTCGAATGTTCATATTGGTGGAAAATGTGGGAAGGAGGAGAAAAATGAGTATCGTTGATCCTTTGAAACACGAAATTTGGCGCCGTTTTGTTCGGGAGGGAGTATTGGATCATGGGAGGATGAATAAAAGAATTGAAGAGTCATGGTATATTTGCCGCCGACAAAATGTCGATCCTTACGATGGAAAAGGAAGGATTGTGCTCGATTCGCAGCTGTTGACGGAAAGAAGGAAAAAGAATCAAAGATTGCTTCAAATTGCTGCTCCGATATTAGAACATTTGGAAAAAGTGTTTCAAGAAACGAAATCAATTCTTCTTCTCGCTGATAGTAACGGATACGTTTTGTATATGAACGGCCATAAACAGGCCATGAACAAGGCAGAAACAATCAATTTTATTGAGGGGGTGAAGTGGACTGAAGATGAGGTGGGGACGAACGCAATTGGAACAACATTGAGGATTCGTGAACCTATTACGGTTACTGGGTTAGAGCATTACTCTCTTGCTTCTCAGCAGTGGGTATGTTCAGCCACGCCGATCTATGACGAAAAAAAAGAACTTGTCGGAATTATCGACTTATCTTACCCCATCGACTGCTCTCAATTTTCCAACCATGCCTTAGCCACTGTTGTCGCTGCAGCGTATACGATTGAACAACAATTTCACATGAGAAAAAAGGACGATATGTTGGAGTTGCTTAAATATTCATCGAAAGTGAAAAATCCTCATTTCCCTTCAATGATATGTGATGATCAAGGGAAGATTGTATGGATCAACCATTGTTTACGTTCTTTCTTCGCGAGCATGATGGATCAACCGCTTGAAGAAATTTGTGATAAAAATTGGCGAATCAAAACGAAGACTCCTATTTTTTCTTCCATTTACCATGATTTGATTGGCTATGAAGTTACCCTGCAGAAGACGAATTATCATGAAGCTTTTCCATTTCCTACAACAATTTATCACTTTGAAGGAGTAGTTGGAAAAAGCTTATCATTTCAAAATCTTTTAAAGATCTGTGAAAAAGTTGCAAAAACGGAGTCGACTGTTTGTATCATGGGAGAAACAGGAACAGGAAAAGAACTCATTGCTCGTTCGATTCATCAAAATAGTGTGAGAAAAAATAAGCCGTTTGTTGCAGTAAATTGCGGAGCTATTCCAAAGGAATTGATCGGCAGCGAGTTATTTGGTTACGTTGACGGGGCATTTACAGGAGCCAAACGGACGGGGCATAAAGGGAAATTTGTTCAGGCTGACGGCGGAACCATTTTTCTTGATGAAATCGGTGAAATACCGTCGGAAATGCAAGTAGCGCTTTTAAGAGTGCTTCAGGAAAAAGAAGTTGTACCGATTGGCGGGGAAAAGCCCGTTCCTGTTGATATAAGAGTCATAACTGCAACACATCGCAATTTATACAAATTAGTAAAGGAAGGAAAGCTGCGTGAAGATTTATTTTACCGCATTTATGTATGCACGCTTAACGTTCCGCCATTAAGAGAGCGTAAAGAAGATATCCCATTCTTTATTGAGTATTATTGTCAAAAAAATGATTGGCTCATTTCTTTTCCAGATGATGTCATACAGTTGTTTTCAGCTTATCACTGGCCCGGAAATATAAGGGAGCTGTTTAACGTGCTCGAGCGTATACGAGTGGAATATGGAGACCGTATTCCATCCATTTCCCACTTGAAATCCATGCTGATTGCTTGGGAGCAAGAACAGGAAAATTCCGAAACATTCCATAAAGGTAATTTGTCGTATCGGGATCAGCTAGAAAGAGAACGCATTCTAAATATGTTGAAGAAAACAAATGGAAATATTGGTGAGGCGGCTGCTGCGTTAAATATCTCTCGAAGTACACTGTATCGCAAATTAAAAAAATATAAATTGAGCTAATTTGCGACAAAACGATAAAAATTAGGACAAAATGAGATGAAAAAAATATTTTTTATAAAGCGCTTACAAAGAATGTTGATTTGTAAGCATTTTTTTATTGGCATGATAGTTGCAAATGAAAAAAGTGAAGCCAATCAAATAGGAGGTTATCTTTATGACGATTGCCAAATCAACATCTACTCCCATTACACAAGAAAAAGCAAAATGGATATTTCAGAAAATGCATGAAATTCGCCAGTTTGAGGACAAGGTTCATGAAATTTTCAGCAAAGGAGTGCTGCCTGGCTTTGTCCATTTATATGCTGGCGAGGAAGCGGTCGCTGTAGGAATTTGCGCGCATTTAGATGACAAAGATTATATCACAAGTACGCATCGCGGACATGGACATTGCATTGCCAAAGGCTGTGATTTGAACGGAATGATGTCTGAAATTTACGGAAAGGCAACAGGATTGTGCAACGGAAAAGGAGGATCGATGCATATTGCCGATGTTGAAAAAGGAATGCTTGGGGCCAACGGAATTGTCGGCGGGGGGTTCCCGCTAGCTGTTGGGGCAGGCCTGACAGCAAAATTGAAGAAGTCGGGAGCGGTTGCAGTTTGTTTTTTCGGAGACGGCGCGAACAATCATGGAACATTTCATGAAGGTATTAATCTTGCAGCTATATGGAAATTGCCTGTTGTTTTTGTGGCGGAAAACAACGGATATGCAGAAGCGACCCCATTTGAATATGCATCCAGCTGTAAAAACATTGCGGATCGGGCTCAAGCCTATAATATCCCGGGAGAAGTGGTCGACGGCAAAGATGTGGTAGCTGTATATGAGGCGGCAGAAAGAGCAGTTGCACGAGCTCGAAATGGAGAGGGCCCGACATTAATTGAATGTAAGACATATCGGAATTACGGACATTTTGAAGGTGACGCCCAGACTTACAAATCTGCGGAAGAAAAACAAAAGCATTTACAGGAGAATGATGCAATTGCAAAATTCCGCCATTACATTCTTTCCAATCAATTAATATCCGAACAAGAATTATTAAATATCGAACAACAGGTAACAAAAGCGGTTGAGGAGGCGGTACATTTTGCTGAAAAAAGCCCGTTTCCGTCTGCTGAGGATCTTTTAAAGGACGTTTATGTATCTTATTAAATCAAAGGAGTTAGGAGGAACGAAAAATGGCAAGAAAAATTTCTTTTTCTGGTGCGGTCAATGAAGCTATGAAGCTGGCAATGCGCAAAGATCAAAATGTTATTTTACTTGGAGAAGACGTTGCAGGAGGAGCGAATGTGGATCATTTGCAGGACGATGAAGCTTGGGGAGGAGTAATGGGGGTTACGAAAGGTCTTGTTCAAGAGTTTGGAAGAGAAAGAGTGTTGGATACGCCTATTGCGGAGGCCGGCTATATTGGTGCAGCAGTTACCGCCGCAGCAACAGGACTAAGACCGATTGCCGAATTAATGTTTAACGATTTTATCGGCAGCTGCTTAGATGAAGTTATGAACCAAGCGGCAAAACTTCGTTATATGTTCGGAGGCAAGGCGAAGGTGCCTGTAACGATACGAACAATGCACGGTGCCGGCTTTCGAGCGGCGGCGCAGCATTCCCAAAGCCTGTATGCCCTTTTTACCCATATACCCGGTTTAAAAGTCGTTGTTCCTTCTACACCGGCGGATGCGAAGGGACTGTTGCTTACCTCCATCTTTGACGATGATCCCGTTATCTTTTTTGAAGATAAAACACTTTATAACCTAAAAGGAGAAGTAGAGGAAGGATTTTATACGATCCCGTTTGGAAAAGCGGATATCAAACGGGAAGGCAGCGATTTGACCATCGTAGCGATAGGGAAGCAAGTGCACACGGCCTTGAAGGCTGCCGACATATTAAAAACGAGAGGAGTCGAAACGGAGGTAATTGATCCGAGAACACTGTCCCCGCTTGATGAAGAAACGATTTTATCTTCTGTATCGAAGACAGGCCGGTTAATTGTCATTGATGAGGCAAATCCTCGCTGCAGTGCAGCTGCTGACATTTCCGCTCTTGTAGCAGATAAAGGATTTGATTATCTGGATGGACCAATTAAGCTGATTACGGCTCCGCATTGTCCGGTTCCTTTTTCGCCTGCGCTGGAGGATCTTTACTTGCCGACACCGGAAAAAGTGCTTAAGGCAGCGGCTGAAATAATTGGAGACGAAGCGATCGTGACCGCATAAAAAAAGCTGTGCGTGTTGATGAATGGAGACATCAACACGCATAGCATTTCTAGTATTCATCAAAGGAGAGATGAAACATGACAGTTGAAATTATCATGCCAAAGCTGGGAATGAGCATGGAAGAAGGAACGGTAGTAGAGTGGTTAAAGAAAAAGGGCGATCCAGTAAAAAAAGGAGAACCAGTTGTGGTGATCAGCTCTGATAAGATTGAAAAGGATATCGAAGCACCGCAAGATGGCGTGTTATTAGAGATTGCTGCCGAGCAGGATGAAACAGTGGAAGTAGGAAAAGCCATTGGCTATATCGGTCAAGAAGGGGAGGTAATCAACAACATAACGAACGATGCTGCCCAAGAAGTGGCGACAACCATTTTGAAAGAAGAAAGCTTATCTTCTCAAACAACAATTCGCGTTTCACCTGCCGCCCGAAAACTAGCACGTGAAGCCGGGATTGATTTGAGCAGTATTTCGGGTTCAGGGCCAAAAGGAAGAATTACAAGAGCGGACGTTGAAAAAGCGATTCAATCGAAAAAAGCATCCCCCCATTTAGAACCTGAACAAGAAGTAGTAATCCCGACAAATAAGCCGGCGGAAGAGCAAGAAGATATTGCAGTAAAAACTGTCACTGGCATGCGTAAAGTGATTGCATCAAGGATGTTTACAAGTCTGCATCAGACAGCACAGCTGACGATTCATATGAAAGCCGATGTGACCTCTTTATTTGAGCTGCAAGAAAAGATTAAAAGCGAACTGCAAGATGAGCAGAATTTAAAATTGACTATTACTGACTTTGTAGCCAAGGCGGTCATTCTGTCGCTGCGAAATCAAAAGCAAATGAACAGTTTGTATGAAAATGGGCAGATTCAAACGTATGATTCAGTGCATTTAGGCATTGCAGTTGCATTGGAGAACGGGCTCGTTGTGCCGGTTTTGCGCCATGCCGACAAGCTTTCCTTAAGCGAAATTTCGAAAAATATCAAAGAACTAAGTAAGAAGGCAAGAGAAGGAAATGTAAGCAGCGAAGAAATGAGCGGCTCGACCTTTACGATCACCAGTTTAGGGGCTTACGGCGTTGAATTTTTCACCCCGATTTTGAATCCTCCGGAAGTGGGTATTCTCGGAGTAGGAACAGCTGCAGATACGGCAGTGTTTTCAGGAGATACCATTCAAAAGAGAAAAATTTTGCCGCTCAGCTTAACGTTTGACCATCAAGTAATTGATGGAGCTCCGGCAAGCCAATTTCTCGGGCTGGTGAAAAAATATTTAGAAAAACCGTATCAGCTTTTATGGCTGTGAGTTTTCTGCTTTCAAGTTTGCTTGATTTTTTCACAATCAAAGTAATGTGTTAATAAAACAAGCGGATCTTTCATGATCCGCTTGTTTTAGCTTACGGGCAGCATTTAATTCTCATTCACAATAATTTTTATTTATTAAGAAGTGCTTAATTTAAATTTTCCCTTTTTCATTAAGCAAATATCGTAGCTGCCGAGTTGTAATGTTTAGTGCTTCTGCTGTTTTTTTTCGATCTCCTGTATGTTTTTTTAGTGATTTGAGGACAAATGATCGGCCAATTTGTTTTTCTAATTCTTTAATGGAATCCAATACTTGTTCAAGGTCGATGTCATCTTGCTGCTTCCATAACGATAAAATATGTTTCGTCCAATTCGATAAATAAGCTTCTAAATCATCATGAACTGTGCTAGCTTTTGGAAATTTTGTTAGTTGGAAGCTGAAGCTGGTTTTTAATTTGTCGGGTAAATATTTTGGCGTAATTATGTTTGTCTCTCCATCTGCCAATGTTGCGGCTCTTTTGACAATGTTAAATAGCTCTCTTACATTTCCAGGCCAGTTATAGTTTTTCATTAGTTCAATGCTTTCATCAGAGAATGTTAGATGTGAAGCATTTATCTTTTTTAGAAAATAATCCAAAAACAGCGGGAGATCTTCTATTCTGTTTCGCAGAGGGGGAATTCTTAATTTCACTACGTCTAAACGATACAATAAATCTTCTCGAAACGTTTTTTCTTGGACAGCCTCGGCCAAATTTTTATTCGTGGCCGCAATGATCCGTGTATTCGTTTTACGGATCGATTCACCGCCTACTCTGAAATATTCCCCCGTCTCTAGTACTCTTAGCAGCTGTACTTGAATGGCCTGGCTTGCTTCACCAATTTCATCTAAAAACAGTGTACCGTTATTGGCTATTTCAAATATTCCTTTTTTCTGTTTAATGGCTCCAGTAAAAGCACCTTTTTCATGCCCGAATAATTCACTCTCCAATAACGTTTCGGAAACAGCTCCGCAATTTATTCGGACAAATGGTTGATCGTATCTTAAGCTCATGTTGTGAATAAAATGGGCAAGCACCTCTTTGCCTGTTCCTGTTTCTCCTTCAATTAATACATTTATGTTTTTCTTAGCAATTTTTTCCGCCAGCTTGACTAATTCATTCATCTTTTTATTGTTGCCGATAATAAATCCAATCGTATCGGCCAGTTTGTCGGTGTTTGCTGGTGAAGAAAATTTCTCGCTATTTAATAAATCTTCTAATGTTTTCTCTAATTGGCTTATATCATCGAACGGTTTTTCAATATAATCATTTGCACCATTCTTAATGGCCTCTACAGCCGTTTTCACTGTGCTGTATCCTGTCATAATGACAGCTTTACAGGAAGGATGAGTTGCTTTTAATTGCTTAAGCAAATGAAGACCATCTGTACCAGGCAGCTTTACATCAATTAGTGCTAAATCAAAGGAATGGAGCGAAATTAAGTTGGAAAAATCTTCAGCATTCAAACCTACCTTTACATCATATCCTTTTTCTTCTAAAAGATGTCGAAAAAAGTTTCCTACTTCACGTTCGTCGTCTATTACTAGTACCTTTTTCATTGCAAATCATCTCCCTTTCTATTCGTGTCTAACTGGGAGCTTTAAAATAAATTCACTGCCTTCTCCGTATTTACTGTTCACGACAATTGTACCGCCGTGTGTTTCAGCGATCCCTAAACTAACGGACAACCCTAGTCCAGTGCCTTTTCCTGGACTTTTCGTGGTAAAAAAAGGATTAAATATTTCCTGCAAATGCTGGTTTTGAATTCCGATTCCATTATCTGTTATGGACAGTGTGATCCATTTTTTGTTGTCTTCAATTATTTCTTTTGTTTCAATCTTGATGATCTTCTTCGGTATATTTTTTTCTTCCAAGGCATCCTTTGCATTAATTAACAAGTTTAAAATGATCTGTCCGATTTGCTGAATATTTCCTTTCACATGATCTATATGCTCAGCCAGTTCTTGTTGAATGATGATATTTTGTTGCTTAAACTGGTCGCTAAAAATTCCTAATACTTGTTCCACCGCTTCATTGATAGAGCATTCTTCGAACACATATTCATCTTGACGCGAAAAAGTAAGTAAATTTTGGATAATGGATTTACACCTTTTTCCACATAAATATATGTCTGATAAAAGTTTGTAGGAGCGGTCGTCCTGTTTGAATGATCTTAATAAAAGCTGAGAATTGCCAAGGATAGCTGTTAAAGGGCTGTTCAGTTCATGCGCGATTCCGGCTGCCATTTCTCCAATAGCCGCTAATTTTCCAGACTGAATTAGTTGAGCCTCCATCTTTCGTTTTTCTGTAATATCGATAATGTAGATGATATATGAATAAACCTCATGGCTCCTATTAAAGATCGGAAATGAGCGGAATTCAAAGACGTGATTTTTTAAATGAAACTCATCAATAATATTTTCTTTGACTGAGAGATATTTTTCCTGAGTAGCTTCCTTTTTATCGATTTCTAATAACTTGTGTATATTCTGTCCGATAAGATCGGTTTTAAAATATTCTTTTGCAGAATCATTCGATTTTAATATATTTCCTTCTAAATCTGTAATAAACATCATATCTGATACCGCACGAAACGTTTCTTCCCATTCTTTTTTGGCTGTTAAGACTTTATGATAAAGACGGACATTTTCGATGCAAACGGCAATTTGATCGGATAGCTGCTGAAAAAACGCAAGGTCCGATTCATCGAAATGATTGATTTTTTTGCTTCCAATGCTTAAAAGACCGATAGCCGCTTCTTTGCTTACGAGGGGAATGACTAAGGCGCTTTGAATACCTAATGATTGATACGCCTTTTTTTCAATGAAATAATGAAGATCATTATTCATTTGGTAAAAAATTTTTTGTGACGACTCAATTGCCTGCCAATATAAAGAATCTTTTTTTGGAAAAACAAATCCAATAGGAAAATATAAAGAATTGGGAGGATATACATTTGTTAGCGTCAGCTTATCATGTTCATATAAAGATAAACTGATTCGTTCAAGCGGAAAAAAAACTTTTAGCTTTTCAAATATATTTTTCAGCATTTCATCTATTGACATATCGATATTGAAGCTTCTATTTACCTCATTTATCACCTCTAGCTGCATGTTTTTCTTTTTGAGCTCTTCAACCATGATTTTCAATTCATTATAGTAGCTTTTTTTAGAAGATTGGACACCAGTCAGCTTGCTGATCATTTCTTCCCGATCTTTTAGCAACATTTCTACCAAGCCTTTCTGAAAAGTTCTTCAATAATTTCGACAGTGACATCCCTTGGATTTGTGATCATACATGCATCATTTAAAGCAGTTAAGCTCATTTGAGGAATTTCTTCTTTTTTTACATGAATTTCAGAAAGCCTTTGCGGAGCTCCAACATCTTGAATTAATTCCTTCACAAGGTCAATCGCCTTTTTGGCTGCTTCCATTTTCGATATGTCGCAATCATTTAATCCAAGGAGATACGCAATATCTGCAAATTTTTGAGGATTTGCTAAATAATTAAATTCCATGACATGAGGCAATAAAATAGAATTCACATCGCCGTGCAAAATAGGATATCTGCCACCAACTGCATGAGACATGGCATGAACAGCTCCTAAAATGGCATTGGAAAAGGCAATTCCAGCTTGTAAACTTGCCATTGCCATATTGGTTTTCGCCTCTTTATTTAATTTAGAGGCGACAGAAGGCCGTAAATATTTAGCGACAAGCGATATAGAATTTTTGGCATGAACATCAGTTAGCGGTGTTGCGGCCAAACTAATATACGATTCAATCCCATGTGTTAAAACGTCGATTCCTGTTGAAGCAGTTAAATGGGAACTTTTTGTCACGAGTGTTTCAGGGTCAATAATAGCAATATCAGGTATTAACGATTTTGAAATAATGGTCATCTTTTTCTGTTTTTCTGTATTTAAAATAATAGAAAATTGTGAAACCTCTGATCCCGAGCCGGCTGTAGTAGGGATCATGATTTGAGGCGGGAGGGGATGCTTAATTTTGTCGACGCCTTCATAATCATGAATGACTCCGCCATTTGTCGCTAACAGAGCAATAGCTTTGGCTGCATCAATAGCGCTGCCTCCGCCAATCCCGATCACCGAATCGCATCCATATTTAAGATATATATTTCGCCCTTTATCCACTTCTGTATCCTTTGGATTAACCGTAATATCAATGAATGTCTCGTATTTTAAACCGGCTTTGACGCAGCTATCAATGACTACATCCAGCCAGCCGGCCTCCGAAATACCGCGATCACTGACGATGAGCACATTGGATGCGCCCAAACGTAAACAGCAGTTGCCGACTTCAGAAATGGAACCGTTTCCGAATATTATCTCCGGCATGACAAATTTATGAATGTTCATTATGTCCCCCCTTTAACATTGACAGTTTTTCCATAAATACATAATTCCATATAAAAATAAAAAAATCCTTTTAATATGTAAAAGGTAAACAAAATATGTAAGTGGCAAGCAACAATTCATTGCTTACCACAACATACTGAAAGTAGCCGGCATCCGCCAGCTACTTTCAGACAAAAATACGAAATCAAGTAGAGAAAAACGATTTGTTTTTCTCTACTTGAATTATTTAGGGGCCTATCGAGCACTCCCCTATTTTGTATTAATTCTGGGCAATCCAGACGCTTTTCACTTCTGTATAGTTGTCTAATGCATAGGATCCCATTTCTCTTCCTATGCCGGATTCTTTATATCCACCGAACGGACTTGCAGCGTCAAAGACGTTGTAACAGTTTACCCAAACTGTTCCAGCACGGAGCTTGTTAGCAATGTAATGAGCTTTTGTAACATCGCGCGTCCAAACGCCTGCTGCTAATCCATAATTTGTATCGTTTGCACGTTCAATCAACTCATCTATATCTTCATATGGCAAAGCGGCGATTACCGGTCCGAATATTTCTTCTTTTGAAATGGTCATAGAATCTTCAACGTTGGCAAAAATAGTCGGCTCTACAAAATACCCTTGTTCGGAAGGTTTTTGCCCTCCTGTTAAAAGTTCAGCACCTTCTTCCAGCCCTTTTTCAATATATCCAAGGACTCGGTTTTGCTGCTCGGAAGAAACAAGCGGTCCCATTTCTGTATCTGCTTTTAGTCCAAATCCTTGTTTAATAGATTTTGCATGGGATACCATATCAGCCACAACATTGTCATACTGTTTCTTCTGAATGAAGACGCGGCTGCCTGCACAACAAACTTGTCCTTGGTTGAACATGACGCCATTTAAAGCACCCGGAATTGCTTTTGAAAAATCAGCATCAGGCAAAATGATGTTCGGTGATTTACCGCCTAGTTCTAACGTAACGCGTTTAAGAGATTTCGAAGCGTTTGCCATAATTAATTTTCCGACTTCAGTTGAACCTGTGAAGGCAATTTTATCAACTTGTGGATGTTTGACTAATGCATCACCTGCTGTTTCACCAAATCCGGGAACAATATTGACAACACCGGCAGGAAAACCGGCTTCTTCAATAAGTTCAGCTAAATATAAAGCTGAAAGAGGTGTTTGTTCAGCTGGCTTTAATACAACTGTACAACCGGTTGCAAGCGCGGCGCCAAGCTTCCACATTGCCATGAGCAATGGAAAGTTCCAAGGAATAATTTGCCCTACGACGCCAACTGGTTCATGACGTGTATAGTTAAAATACGGTCCATTGACTGGAATTGTTTGTCCGACAATTTTCGTAGACCATCCAGCATAATAACGCATGTGTTCAATTGCCAACGGTACGTCGGCATTGATTGTTTCACGAATTGGTTTCCCATTATCCAATGTTTCTAGCTGAGCCAGTTCTTCTTTATTTTCCTCCATTAAATCCGCCAGTTTATACATGAGCCTGCTTCTTTCTGCTGCGCTCATTCTTGACCACGGTCCACGGTCAAACGCTTCTCTGGCTGCCTTCACAGCGCGGTCGATATCTTCAGCATCTCCTTCATAAACTGTTGCCAATCTTTCTCCCGTTGCAGGGTTAGGAGTGTCAAATGTTTTTCCTGAAGCGCTTTCAACAAAGCTGCCGTTTATATACATTTTTTTCTTACCGGATAAAAACTTTTCAACTTTTTCTTTTAATTTAGGGGCTGCAATTGAGCTCATCATCAATCCTCCTTCAATTTTAGTACGATACGACCGTTGATTTTTCCTTTTTCCATTCTTTCAAATACTTCATTTATTTCTTCTAATTCAGCGGTTTCAACAATTGGACGGACTTTTCCGCGAGCAGCAAAATCTAATGCTTCCTGCATGTCCTTTCTTGTACCGACGATGGAACCTTTAACGGAAACGCCGTTTAATACTGTATCGAAGATCGGAATAGGCAGATCAGCATTTGGCAGACCGACAACAACTAATGTGCCTCCCCGTTTCACTGACTGATAGGCCTGTTCAAATGCTTTTTTATTCACCGCTACACTAATAGCAGCATGAACACCGCCTACTTGATCATGTATCGCTTTGACAGGATCTTCTTTTAAACCGTTGATTGCAATATCTGCACCTAAATCTTTGGCTAATTTTGATTTTTCATCACTGATATCAACAGCTACCACATTAAGTCCCATCGCTTTGGCGTATTGTAATGCAATATGACCAAGTCCTCCAATACCGTAAATGGCCACCCATTCACCTGGCCGAGCACCTGATACTTTCAACGCTTTATATGTCGTTACGCCTGCACATAAAATTGGAGCTACTTCAACTGGATCTAAGTTATCAGGAATTTTCGCCACATAATCTGCGGGAGCTTTACAGTATTCCGCATATCCGCCATCAACGGAATATCCGCCATTCAATTGATGCGGGCAAAGTGTTTCTTGACCAGTTAAACAATATTCACATTCACCACATGCAGAATATAACCATGGGATGCCGACGCGATCTCCCACTTTTATTGATTTAACTCCCTTTGCGACTTCTACAACAATTCCGACTCCTTCATGCCCCGGAATTAACGGCAATTTCGGTTTAACCGGCCAGTCACCATGGGCTGCATGTAAATCCGTATGGCACACACCGCATGCTTCGATCTTAACTAAAACTTCACCTTCCTCTAGTTTTGGTCTTTCCACCTCTTTGATTTCAAGTGCTTTTTTAAATTCGTTAACTACTGCTGCTTTCACTCAAAACAACCCCTTTCATTTTTTTTTTTTTCGACTTTATATCATGCAAGAACCGTACCAAAATTGAAAGCGCTTAATTTGCGGAATATTAGAAAAATACAAAATAGATTTTTGCCGAATTTTTGGCAGACTTGAACAAAATATTGGCAGAATTGTTGCGTGAAAAGAAAAAGCAGGTTGTTCCAATGGGAAACCTGCTAAAAATATAGTGTTCAGTTTTTGCTCAAGCATGAATGATCATATTGCTTTCGGCACTGACGATATGCTTCCATGCAGATATTTTTTGGGGCGACATGTTCGGATTAAAGAGATTTTAAATCCTTCATCCAACTTTTTTTCGTAATTCCGAAATAATTGTGTAATTGCTGATATATTTGAAATAATTTTTTATATTTTTCTACATGGCTGAGAATTGGTTTGTAAGTTTTCAAAATTGGCTGTTTCATCTTTTCAACAGCCTCTTCTACGCTATCATATCCTCCATTTTCCTTGCCAGCTGCAACAGAGCCAAGAATGGCAGCGCCAACTGCAGGGGTATAATCGCTGGCTGAAACAATAATCTCTTTATTTAAAACGTCTGCATATATTTGCATGAGTAAATCATTTTTTTGGGGCAAACCACCGCAAGCAAATATTTCATTAATTTTTAATCCTGCTTGTTCATAATTTGAAATAATCATTTTTGCGCCAAATGCTGTAGCTTCCATATATGCTCTATAGATATCCTCAGGTTTGGAAGCTAGGGTCAGTCCTACAATCATTCCTGAAAGATCTGCATCTGAAAGTATAGATCGGTTTCCATTATGCCAATCTAATGCAATGAGACCAGATTGACCAGGCTCTAGGTGAGATGCCTTTTTTTCCAGTAAATCAAATACTGAAATTCCTTGTTCTTTCGCTTCTTTCATCAATGATTCCGGAACTTGTTTTGCAAACCAGCCAAATAAATCGCCTACAGCGGATTGTCCGGCTTCGTATGCATATAATCTTGGGATAATAGAATTTTTTACTACTCCCGAAATACCCGGTATATGAATTTCTTTTTTGCTCAGCATAATATGGCAAGTGGACGTCCCCATTACCATTGTCAATTGATGCGGTTTGGATGAACCGACTCCTAATACTGCGGAATGAGCATCGATAATGGCAACGGCGACAGGCAGATTTTTCGGCAATCCTAAAAGACTTGACATTTCATCAGTGAGGACCCCAGCTTTTTCACCAATATATCCAATTTTACCTTTTAACTTTGAAGAAACAATGTTTTTAAATTCAGGATGGAGCTTTTCGAAAAATTGCACGGGAAAACCGCTGTTTTCATTCCAAAAAGCTTTGAAGCCTAACGAGCAATTGCTTCTGACAACTTTCCCTGTTAACTGTGAAACAATCCAATCTCCTGCTTCCAAAAATAAGCTAGCTTTTTCATACACTTCACGATCTTTGCAAAAAACTTCATAGCATTTTGGGATAAACCATTCTGTTGAAATGTTGTAGCCGTAATTTTTTAGCCAGCTTTCTTTATGTGAAGAAGCTAATTTGAACATTTCTTCTGTTTCTTTTTTCGGCCCATGATGCTTCCATAATTTTACCCACGCATGGGGATTGTTTTGAAATTCCTTGTGAAAACATAATGGTTTTCCTTTTTCATCTACTGCGACCATAGTAGATGAGGTGAAATCAATGCCAATACCAATAATTTGTGAAGAGCTGATATTTGCATCTTTTATAGCATGAGGAATTCCTTTCATAATGACTTCTAAATAGTCGCCCGGATGCTGAAGAGCATAATCTCTGGGTAATCTCGTCCCATCGTTCGTCGGAAGCATCTCTGTAATCACTCCATGCGCATATGGAATGACACATTGTCCTTTAATAGATCCATCGTCAATGTTTACTATTAAAACTCTCCCAGATTCAGTACCGAAATCAATTCCAATAGTATATTTTTCCATACCAACCACTCCATGAAAATGCTTTCATTGTACTGATTATATTAAACTAATAAAATAAAATTTACAAGCATAAAATTAATATAATCGAGCAAAAATAAACATATTTTTGTTCATTTATATTGACAATTTAAACAGTATCGGATTATATTCATTATAAACAATCAAAAATAAGCAAGAAAGAACATAAATGAACATGGAGGATTAAGGATGACAGATGTGATTTATTCAAAGGCTTATAGGTTAATAGAGCCTGGAAAATTTAAAGAAACAGTTATTGAACATAAAGTAAAGGAAGGTGAAGTTGTCGTCCAGCCTATTTTAGCCAGTATTTGTCATGCAGACTTAAGATACTATACCGGCAAAAGAAGAAAAGAAGCTCTTAACCAAAAGCTTCCGATGGCATTATTTCATGAAGGGATTGGAGAAGTAGTCATTTCAAAAGATGAGTTTATACAAGTTGGACAAAAGGTTGCAATTGTGCCAAGCATCCCTGGTTACAGACTAGAGCAAAAGAAAAAAGAAGATTGTTGTGAATCCTGCAGGAGAAATGTCGCAGATAACTATTGTAAAACTGGAGTGTTTTTAGGAAGCGGATATGACGGCATTGGTCAGGAGTTTTTAGTATTGCCAAGCGAAAATGTTGTACCAATTCCAGAAAAGCTGAAAGATGAGATTGCTGTATTAGCAGAGTTATGCTCAGTTTCACTGCATGCACTGAATCATTTGAAAGAAGAAGATTTTCATAAAGGGAAAATTGCTGTGTTCGGCGATGGACCAGTAGGATATTTAACAGCCGCAATGCTATATCATTATTTTCATATTCCTAAAAGCCAGCTATTAGTGTTTGGAGCAGTGGAAGAAAAACTGAATCAGTTTGATTTTGCCACTGTACACTTAGTTAACGATTTTCCTTTTTTAGAAGCTAAAGGGGTGACAGTTGCAATTGAATGCACAGGTGGCAAGTTTAGCGAAAGCGCTATCAACCAAGCGATTGATTTATTGGAGCCTGAAGGCAAATTGATTTTAATGGGGGTGACAGAGCAGCGTGTACCAATTAATACAAGAGATGTATTAGAAAAAGGGTTGCAGCTTTACGGAAGTTCCAGAAGTTCAAGTGAAGATTTTAAAACTTTGATGCAAGCATTTCTAAATGAAGATTATCAGAAAACTCTCTCTAAGTTGATACCGGAAAAAAGCATAGCAATCCGAAACGCAGAAGATTTAAAAAAGGCAATGGATGAAGCTGCTGAACATAAAGGGTGGAAAAAAACATATTTATCTTTTTCATGGAACTAAATAAAAGGGGTGTAAAATAATGACACAAGTAACTGGAGTGAAATGGACTGAAAAATTAGGTATACCTTCTTCGATTGCATGGGGTTATTTAGGGATTTTAATTTTCATGATGGGAGATGGACTGGAAATTGGCTGGCTAAGTCCTTGGTTAATTGATCAAGGATTTACAGTTCAGCAAACTAGCCTATTGTTTTCGGCTTATGGGGTGACAGTCGCTGTTTCTTCGTGGCTGTCCGGAGTATTAGTTGAAGCGCTTGGTACAAAAAGAACGATGTGGCTAGGGGTGTTATTTTATATACTGGGAACAATTGGATTTTTAAGTTTTGGGCTGCCGAATTTTAATATTTGGTGGATGGTTCCGTTTTATGCATTAAGGGGCTTGGGATACCCGCTGTTTGCATACTCTTTCCTAGTATGGATTGCTTACCGTGCCGATCAGGAGCGTCTCGGAACAGCAGTCGGCTGGTTTTGGTTTGTATTTACAGGAGGTTTAAATGTTTTAGGGGCTTATTATTCCGTAGTTGCAATCAAATTATTTGGGCACTATACTACGTTGTGGTCATCAATCTTTTGGGTCGTATTAGGGGCGATAATCGCATTAATAATTAATAAAGACAAATTAGAACCAAAACAAGGAAGTTCTGCAAAAGAAAAATTATATGAGCTAATAAAAGGTGTCACAATTGTCAAGGAAGAGCCGAAAGTATTATTAGGCGGCATTGTTCGTGTCATTAATACTACTGCGCAGTTTGCATTTCCTGTTTTTTTGCCTACTTATCTTGCTGGACACGGAATTCCAACATCTACATGGTTGGCTATTTGGGGGACAATTTTTACAAGCAATATTTTATTTAATCTATTTTTTGGATATATAGGGGATAAAATTGGCTGGCGCAATACCATCATGTATTTTGGCGGTATTGGCTGCGGAGTTACTACTTTAGCTATATATTATTTTCCAGAGTGGTTTAATGGTAATATTTGGATTGTTGGCTTAGTAGCCATTTTATGGGGCGGATTGTTAGCGGGATATGTTCCGTTGTCTGCTTTAGTACCTTCGTTGGTGAAAGAGGACAAAGGAGCTGCAATGTCTGTTCTAAATTTAGGCGCTGGCTTGCCTGTTTTTGTTGGTCCTGCTATCGTTGGCCTGTTAATTGGTTCAATAGGAAATGCAGGAGTTATTTGGGTGCTGGCAATACTTTATTTTGTAAGCGCTCTATTAACCAAATTTATTACATTGCCTGAAGAAACGAAATAACAAGAGCTGAAAAAACATAGTCGATTGAATTCCTAATGAAAAGAGAATAATATAAGAATAGAAAAATTTAAATTGTTAGGAAGTTCGACTATGTTAGCTCTTGAAAGGCAAAAAAAAATAGTAGAATACGTAAAGGAAAAGAAAATTGCTACTGTGGCTGAATTGGCTGTATATTTTAATGTTCATGAGGCAACGATTCGAAGAGATTTGTCGCTATTAGAATCAGAGGGGAAATTGAGAAGAACCCATGGCGGCGTTGTCATTGAGGAAGATAAAGTAAAATCGGAGCCGTCTTTTCAGGATCGGGAAACCGTTCAGTTCGAGGAAAAACGAAGAATTGGCATGCGTGCTGCACAGTTTATACAAGATGGCGAAAATATTATACTAGACTCAGGAACAACGACCGTTCATATTGCTGAAGCGATATTAGATAGAAAAAACATAACAGTAATTACAAACGATATAAATGTTGCGGCAAAGTTGCGTTTTTCAAATGGGATTAAAGTTATTGTAACAGGTGGCACGCTATATCCGGAAAGCTATATGTTAAATGGACTCATTGCTGATGAAGTGTTAGGTAATCTCCATGTGGACAAAGCATTCATCGGAACGCCAGCCCTTCATCACAAATTTGGCCTTACTCATTTTGATGAACAGATTGCTGCAACGAAGCGTTCTATGATAAAAGCTGCGAAGAGCGTCTATGTTGTAACGGATCATACGAAAGTAGGAAGGATTGCTTTGCATACTGTTGCCAGTCCAAATCAAATTGATGCAGTTATTATAGGCTCTGAATTAAGTGAGATTGAAATCAAAAAATGGGAAAATAGTGGCGTTAATCTTCATCTTGTATAAAGAAAAATTCAATATTTTACTCAAAATGCTTTCATTTTTTATTAACAATAATAATGAAAAAAGCAGATTGCACCGTACGGGCAGTCTGCTTTTAATTTACTAGCGGCAATTTTGCGAAATCAAGTACGAACAAAAAAACCTTTGAGTTTTGATTAGGAGCTGATCATGCTTTTTGTCCATTTAAAGCATTCGCAAATTCCTCTACTGCTGCGTCCAATCTTTGCACCAGCTCTTCAGACAAGCTGTATTGTTCATTTTCTTCTCTGGTTACCCAGGCATCAACGGCATAAACGCCTCCTAGAATATATCTGCTTCCCATTGTGGATAACACTGGTTTTAGCGCATAATCTATAGATAGAAGGTGAGCCAATGTGCCACCAATAAACAACGGAAGTATTGTTTTACCCAAAAGCCCTTTTTGCGGAAGTAGGTCAAGGTATGTTTTCAATACGCCTGTATAAGCTGCTTTATACACTGGGCTTGCGATGATAATTCCGTCAGCTTGTTCTACTTTTTGGTTGGCGTTCAGAATCGCCTCGCTGTCGAATTTTGCTTTGATTAAATCTTCCGCAGGCAGCTGTACTACTTGAATGTAATCAATCTCAATTCCTTTTTGCTGCAATTGCTGTTCAGCATATTGGATTAATCCATTTAATCTTGATGATGGAAACGGACTTCCATTGATAATTACAACTTTGCTCATTTACTACTATGCTCCTTTCTACGATTCTAAAAAAACATATAAATCTTATTGAAATAGTTCGCTTTATGCTATCATCATTTTTATATTCTGTCAATATATGGAGGCTCTTAGCTGTTATTCTAATAGCCTTCAATTTGAGCATAAATCAAGAGAAAATAAGAAGCAACTTTAAGCTCTTGGAGATTTAGCTTTTTCCAAAATTTTTTTGAGAAAGTTACATATTGTTCACTTTCTTTTAGATTCAACAATTCGCGAAGATATGAGACGCCTCTTTACGTGCTATTCTTTAATCCCGATGACGCGAATTCGCTTATAATCGGCAAACCAGATGCCATTTTTATATATGACGTTTTTCAAGTTGTTTTCCACGTTTGTGAAGATAAGATTTTTTGTTTCGTTTGTCAAACTGTTAAACAGGCTGCCAGCGAACATCTCTATCCAATTTTTTACCCCATTTTCCCCATGTAATGGCGTTGGGCGGTCAAAATGCTGGGCGAACACGACACGGAACCCCACTTCTTCCATCAACGATGAATATTCACCAATGCTCGGGAAATACCAAGGAAATTGGTCTGCTAATTCCTCCATGCCCAATTTATTGAATTCATTTCGGATGGCATCGGTAATCGTTTTGACATTGCCTTTGCCGCCGAATTCCGCTACAAAACGGCCGTTCTCCTTTAAGGCCTGGTATATATTGATTAACGCCTGTTTTGGCGGCTTGATCCAGTGAAGAACTGCATTGGAGAAAACGGCATCAAACTCGTTGCGGTATCCAAGATTTAGAACATCCTTCACCTCAAAGCTTAAACCGGGGTATTTTGCTTTAGCCTGATTAATCATATTTTCTGATTTATCAATTCCGACGACGTCAACTCCTAATTCGTAAAGCTTCCAGGCTAAATCTCCCGTACCGCAGCCGAGGTCAAGAATACGTTCACCTTTTTTTGGCTCCAACAGATCAAGCAAATGCTCTCCAAATTTGGAAACAAATGAATGTTTTGCATCATACAAAGCTGCATTCCAACTGTCTTTTTTCATGTGATAGGATCCCTTCTTTCATTTGTAGTAAAAATATGGGAGAATTTTGCAAAATGCATTTCAATGGAACATTCGCTTATTTTTGGCCATTTCTAAACGGTTCCAGTACTTCATCCACCCATTGACGAAATTTTTCATACGCTTCCTCATTTGTTTGAACATTTTCTATAAATCCACCTTTAAATTTATCATAATAATGCTCTTTATTTGCAAATAATTGTTGAAATTCTTCCTCTTTTAAATCGTCAAAAAATAAATCCATTGTGCCATCAGTTCTTTCCCAGGCAATTCCTTCGATAAAAGGGGAAAATTCATCTTTAAAGTTGTCTACATGTAAATGATTCCCGGTGTAATTTTTCGAATGAAAGTAGTCATTCTTCTTCATGAATGTGTCCTCCAAATTGATTTTTACATAATTTGAATTTTTTGCTAAGTATCTCGTTAAGAAAGATTACACAATATAACAAGATGTTTCTTGTTTACCAATTTGAAAACTATTTTCGGAGCAGGTAACCTGCATCACGCTGCGCTTTTTAACTTCATTTTATATTTTAGAATATTTCAATTGTTTCTAGTAATGCTCTATTTCATAAAGATTTTAGTTTGGACAAAAGAAAAAGCTTTGAATCATTTAACCCGTTTATTTTTATATAAAACAAGGTGTCATTCCCTTATGATAAAATGGACGAGAAGAATGTTTATCCCTACAATCTGGCAAAGGCGGGTAAAAAAGATGAAAAAAATAATCCCTCATATTTATTTGCATAACTGTAAGGAAGCGTTGCAATATTATCAGCAAGTATTTGGAGGAGAACTCAAAAATGTAGAGACATCCGATGGAAAAGAAATGTTTAAAGGCCACGAAGGAAAATATATTCATGCCGAGCTGCATATTAACGAATCATGTGTACTTTATTTTGCCGATGTTTTCTCACCGGTGACGAAGGGGAACAATATATGGCTGACATTGGATTTGGAGTCAGAAGATGAAATAAATTCAATTTTTACAACATTAGCGAAAGACGGACAGGTCAAAATGGAATTGCAAGATACTTTTTGGAATTCAAAATATGGTGTGGTAATCGATAAATTCGGTGTAGTTTGGGAGCTAAACTATGCAAAATAATAAGCGGCAGAAATTCTAAAAATAAGTGTTTGATTTGAACATGTTTTGCTATAATTGAATAAAAGCTTAGAGGAGATGAGTAAGATGAGTCAGCAAACAGTTGAGAAGGGTTATTTTGGCCAATTTGGAGGAAGCTTTGTTCCAAAGGATTTGCAAAGAGCATTGGACATACTGGAAGAGAATTTCGAAAAATTTAAAAACGATTCAACGTTTAATGAAGAATTGGCATATTATTTAAGAGAATATGTTGGTAGAGAAAATCCGCTGACATATGCGAAAAATTTCACAGAAGCGCTCGGGGGCGCGAAAGTTTATTTAAAACGTGAAGATTTAAATCATACCGGAGCACATAAAATCAATAATGCAATTGGACAGATCTTGCTTGCCAAACGGATGGGGGCTACTAGAATCATTGCAGAAACGGGTGCTGGACAGCACGGTGTTGCAACAGCAACCGCGTGTGCGATGTTTGGAATGGAATGCACCATCTATATGGGCAAGCTCGATACAGAGCGGCAGGCATTAAATGTGTTTCGGATGGAGCTGCTTGGTGCAAAGGTAGTACCGGTTGAAAAAGGACAAGGACGTTTGAAGGATGCGGTGGATGCAGCTTTAGCTGATTATGTGGAAAATTACCAAAACACGTTTTACTTGCTTGGATCTGCTGTCGGCCCGCATCCGTATCCAACAATTGTCAAGCATTTTCAATCGGTTATTAGTGAAGAGTCGAAAAAGCAGATTCTTGAAAAAGAAGGGAAGCTTCCAACAGCAGTGATTGCTTGTGCAGGAGGAGGAAGCAATGCAATCGGAGCTTTTGCGCATTATCTGGACGAACCAAACGTAAGATTAATAGGAGTGGAGCCGGAAGAGGCACCAACGCTTACGAAAGGTGTTCCAGCTGTTATTCACGGATTTAAATGCTTAACTTTGCTTGACGAAAATAATGATCCAATGCCGACTTACTCTATTGCAGCAGGGCTTGATTATCCTGGAATTGGTCCAGAGCACAGCTATTTGAAGGAAACCGGACGGGCAGAATATGTTACGGTGTCTGGAAAAGAGGCTTTGGAAGCTTTTCAGCAATTATCTAAGTTGGAAGGAATCATCCCTGCCCTTGAAAGTTCACATGCTGTAGCATATGCGATGAAACTTGCCCCGCAGCTAAGCAAGGAGGATATTGTGATCGTTAATCTCTCTGGCAGAGGAGATAAGGATGTCGAGCAAGTGTTTGAAATGTTGAAAAAATAAGGTGAAAATCGGCGTTTTTGAACGTCGATTTTTTACTTGTGCGCCCGGCATGGGTGTAATCTATAGGGTGAAAGTCCCGAGCTGCGAAGGCAGAAGTAGCAGTTAGCTTAACGCAAGGGTGTCCGTGGTGACGCGGAATCTGAAGGAAGCGAGCGGCAAACTTTAAGGTCTCTCGGAACACGAACTTCATATGAGGCTAGGTATCACTGGGTGAGTTTGCAAGACAAAACAAAGCCCTTTTTGCCGAAGGTGATACAGAGTAAATGAAGCAGATGGATGGAAGGAAAGATTACACTCTTACCCGGGGAGGTCTGGTGGATATGTGAAGTACGCTTCATAACCTACTTAGTGATAAGTAGCTGAACCGTCAGAAGTCAGCAGAGGTCATAGTATTAGTTGGTCTAGAACAACTAAGAAGGACCGAACAATTAAGAGAGAATAGCCCTTGGCATTCAGTGAGTCATGATGAACACAGAAAACGTAGTACCTCACTTGAGGGAGGAAGCGGTGAATCCCGTGGGAGACCTCTTGGAGGGTGGAGTGACCACTGGCATAAAGAGAACAGCTATTCACGGAAGTTATGAAAACTTGCGTCAATTATCTTAATTGAACCGCCGTATACGGAACCGTACGTACGGTGGTGTGAGAGGACGGGAGTTAATCGCTCCCTCCTACTCGATTCTTTTAACGATTCATCAGCTGAATTTTTAGAAGAGCAAGTTGTTTATAGTAATATAAAAAAGGCAGATTTTTGATCCACCGGATAAGTGTATATTTATCTTTGAAAAAATTCTTGACAGCTCTGAAATGGGCAAGGTATGGGAGCTGTAGTCACGAAAGTGCTATAGAAAGTTAAAAGATATGGGATAAGTGCGCTCATCACATTTTTTCAATGAATCAAAATGGTGTAGTTTTTGAGGTATAGTTATCATTTGGTCTTAACTTTACTCTGATTTTATAGGAATCTTCTCAGCTCTTAGTATTTTATGTTGGTTGATAAATTTAGTTTGCGAAGGAATGACTGAGGGGTTCAATCTAACTGTTATCTAAGCTTGCCATGATTTCGGAGTTTACATTTAAACGCCGGACATTTACCACCAGCTTTGTAAATATATGAACGAAATAAGAAAAACTTGTTGATTTAATGCTTTTTTCAGTGGTATAGGGTGTTAAATGGACAGCTTGGTATCTATTTTGTTCACAATTTCGACAAAAACATAAAAAAATGTCGTTTTTTTTACATTTTTCCGTTGCACCGTCATTTTCGCTTTGCTATAATAAAACCCGTCATTGCATTACGGCTACCACGAGCGATGCTTCGATGAATAAGCATCGAGTTGCCTCGACGCATCTCCTTCTTCGAATAAGCTGGAAGAGGAAGAGGCATGGCAAGTGCGTGTTTTTCGTCTTGATAGAAAAGAAATAATGTATGCGGGTGTAGTTTAGTGGTAAAACCTCAGCCACGAGCGATGCTTCGATGAATAAGCATCGAGTTGCCTCGACGCATCTCCTTCTTCGAATAAGCTGGAAGAGGAAGAGGCATGGCAAGTGCGTGTTTTTCGTCTTGATAGAAAAGAAATAATGTATGCGGGTGTAGTTTAGTGGTAAAACCTCAGCCACGAGCGATGCTTCAATGAATAAGCATCGAGTTGCCTCGACGCATTTACTTCTTCGAATAAGCTGGAAGAGGAAGAGGCATGGCAAATGCGTGTTTTTCGTTTTAATAGAAAATCGAATAATATATGCGGGTGTAGTTTAGTGGTAAAACCTCAGCCTTCCAAGCTGATGTCGTGGGTTCGATTCCCATCACCCGCTCCATACATATCATTCATCAACGCAGTGTTTCGTTTTTATAAGCAAACGAAGCATTGCGTTTTTTCATTATAGAAATTTTGTATATGGCTGCCATGCCATTAAAAGAAAGAAAAGGGAGAGGCTTAAGCGAAAATTTGTTGGCGAGCATCTCCACTGTGAATTTGAACAAACATGTTTGCCATCGCTTCAAGTAATTTTTTTGCTTCTTCTGTCCGCATCGATGGCTTTAAATAAACGATATGTAAAGCGCTTGTTGTCGAAAGCTGTACTGCTGTTCGCTTAGAATCAACATAGGGGCTTCCGAAAGGTCCGTTTGCATCACAGGTTACTAGTTTATTTTCCAAATTCACTTGGCGGCCGTTGATGGCATCATATGAATCGCCATTTTTACCGATTTTTAACGTAATAGGTCCTTTTATTTTGTTTCGGTCGTAGATGCCTAACGGAATTTCATATTTCAAGGAGAAAAAATTATTTAAGTCAACGGCTGAATGGATAGACTGTAAGTATTGCTGTTTTTGAACGCGGCGAAAAAGAGCCTCATTGGATGGGCGGTATCGATTAGGATCAGTGCCAACACGCTTAAAGACTTCCCGCCATTCTCGAATGCCGTCTAATTCAGCTGCATTTTTATTTTCTAGATCGAAAAAAATAGATTCTTGAAAGAAACGAAGTCTCCCTTTTAACATTTGGGGGGATTCGGATACTTGAATATGATCATACTCAATTAAGCCTATTTTAAAGTGAGGAATTCGTTGTTTGACCTCTTCAGCAATAAAAAATTCCATTGATTTCCCTCCTATTTTCAGCCATTTTATCTTAACATAGTTTATATATTTTTTGAAATAAAAATAAAGGGGGTGGAGCGGTGTGGATTTCGCAGTTCTCAAACAAGAAATTATTGAATACAGCAAGCAAATTGGAATCGATAAAATCGGTTTTGCGAGTGCTGATGTTTTTGAAACATTGAAGGAGCGGCTAATTGTACAGCAGCAGTTAGGATATCAGTCAGGATTCGAGGAGCCTGATATCGAAAAGCGGACAAATCCTGAGCTGCTCCTTCCAAAAGCAAAATCGATTATCTCTATAGCGTTGGCATATCCTTCAAAAATGAAAAATGCTCCCAGAAGTACAAAAAAAGAGCGGCGCGGTTTATTTTGCAGGGCTTCATGGGGGACAGACTATCACGTGATTCTAAAAGATCGGTTGAAAAAGCTGGAAAGATTTATTTTAGAAAAAGTGGACGGAGCACAGGTTAAATCGATGGTCGATACGGGGGAGCTGTCGGATCGGGCCGTAGCAGAGCGAGCCGGTATCGGATGGAGCGGAAAAAACTGCATGATTATTACACCGGAATTCGGCTCTTATGTATATTTGGGCGAAATGATTACAAATATTCCTTTTCCTCCCGACAGCCCCATTGAAGACCGATGCGGATCCTGCAACATATGTGTCGATTCATGTCCGACTGGTGCGCTCGTACAAGGCGGGCAGCTCGATTCAAAGAAATGTATTGCTTTTTTAACGCAAACAAAAGGGTTTCTGCCTGATGAATACCGTGGGAAAATCGGAAACAGGCTTTACGGCTGTGACACTTGTCAGCTTGTTTGTCCGGAAAATAAAGGAAAGGATTTCCATATCCATTCTGAAATGGAACCGGATCCTGAAATTGCAAAGCCAAAATTAAAGCCGCTTCTTCATATTTCAAACCGCGAGTTTAAAGAAAAATTCGGCCATATAGCTGGTTCATGGAGAGGAAAAAAACCGATTCAGCGAAATGCGATCATCGCTTTAGCCCATTATAAAGATAGAACGGCTTTGCCTGACTTAATTAAACTGATGCACGAAGATTCAAGACCGATTATTCGGGGAACCGCCGCATGGGCGATTGGAAGGATAGGAGATCAATCAGTGCTTTTTGAATTGGAAAAAGCTCTGGAAAAAGAACAAGATGAAGAAGTAAAGAATGAAATTGTCAAAGGAATTGAAATGTTGAAAGCATGATTTTAATTGTCACCATCATACGTATATAGAAGAAACGAAAATGGTGGTGACAAATGTGGACGTACAGGCTGTTTATCGAAAAATAAATGAAAAGCTGCAATTTTTAGTGAACAAATCTGTCAATCACAATCGGCAGCAATCTTCAGAGCTTGAATGGTGTGAAAAGAAAAAAGAGCTGGCAGCAAAACGAAAAGCGGAAATAGTGAAAGCGACTTGTCTCATAAAATGGCCGAAACAGATCGAAGATGAGGCAACCGTTGTAGATTATTTATGTGATTACAGGCTTCTTTATAAGCAGGGTGATTTTTTATATATAGAAGAAATTGGGGAAGAGCGGGTAGCGAAGTTTTCCAATAAAGGTCATTTAATATCTGATGAAGTTAAACTAAAAGACTGTTTTCATAAAGATGAAGAGGATGATTGGACAAACGAAAAATGGCAAGAAAAAGATGAACGGGTTTCTTTTCAATATGATCGGTTGAAAAGCGTCCAATATGCGGAACGGTGGTGGAACAGCAGAAATCCGAATTATCCTTATTTTGACGTAAATTGTACAAATTATGTTTCCCAATGTTTACGTGCCGGTGATGCGCCGATGAGAGGCTACCCGAACCGGTCATCAGGATGGTGGCTTGCGAATAATAATTGGAGCTACAGCTGGTCTGTAGCTCATGCGCTGATGCTGTATTTGTCCACATCGAAAACAGGACTTAGAGCGAAAGAAGTTTCGTCTCCTGAGCTGCTTAAGCCCGGGGATGTGATTTGTTATGATTTTCAAGGCGACGGCAGATTTGACCATTCAACATTTGTTGTTGCAAAAGATAAAAGCGATATGCCGCTTGTCAATGCCCAAACATCCAACAGCCGAATGAGATATTGGTCGTACGAAGACTCAACTGCCTATACAGAAAACATTCAATATAAATTTTTTCATATCATTGATGATAATGAGGATTCTTAAAAATGTTATAATAGTTTTCGAGGTGAATCATTGTGGCATTACACGTTGTTTTATATCAACCAGAAATCCCTGCAAATACTGGAAATATTGCTAGAACTTGTGCGGCGACTAATACAGCCCTTCATTTAATTCGTCCTTTAGGTTTTTCAACGGATGATAAAATGCTTCGACGCGCAGGGCTTGATTATTGGGAATTTGTAAACATTCATTATTATGATTCTCTTGACCATTTTTTTCAGCAAAACCAGAACGGGGATTTCTACTATATAACTAAATTTGGAAAACGATATTATACGAGCTATGATTTTAGTGATCCTTCCAAAGAGATTTTCTTCATTTTTGGACGTGAAACAACAGGACTTCCAAAAGAATTGCTTGCAGAAAATGAAGATCGGTGTTTGCGCATTCCAATGACGGAAAACGTTCGGGCATTAAATTTGTCGAACACTGCCGCTATTTTAGTGTATGAGGCGCTAAGACAGCAAAGCTTTCATGGATTATCTTAAACACTTTTAGTTTTGGGCTTCTTTCGGATTGTAAATATACATTATTTTTGGCGGTTATTCTGTTCAAATATAAAGGAAGTATGAGAAGGAGCGGACTACCATAAGGTTAAAAAAGCAAATACAAAGGCCAGAGCTGTCAAAGCGCCTGGCCTTTTTTGCAGTCAACAAGGTATCCCATGAAGAAATGCCAATTCAAAACGTTATTTGCGGTGTTTTTCTTTATATGCTTTCGCATATTGATCAGCAGCAAAAATCGCATCTGCTACATCATCAGCTGTCACATTGAATGCATTATGGATTGTTTCCCCTTCTGCGGTTGCTGCTTTAGCGACTTTTAGTATATCTTCGCGTGAAGCATCTTTTAATTTAATGTCCTCCAACGTGACTGGCAAATCAAGGCTCAAATAAAGCTCAATATAGCGTTCAATTTCTTGTTGTGAATGTTCTTCGAGAGCGAGCTGGACAAGAGTACCAAATGCCACTTTCTCTCCGTGTGTCAAATGATGTATTTCGCCTTCTAACGCGGTAAATCCGTTATGAATAGCATGAGCCGCTGCCAAACCGCCGCTTTCAAAACCTAGTCCGCTAAGGAGCGTGTTTGCTTCGACGACCGCTTCTAACGCAGGGGTGACCACTTTTGCTTTTACTGATTCATAGGCAAGCTTCCCGTACTTGAATAAAGTTTGTTCACATTTTTCTGCAATTGCTTCAGCTGCAATTGTAGGGATACCGCCCGCCATCGTTTTTCCTCCGGATTTTATAACACTGCGTGCTTCCACCCAAGTTGCAAGTGCATCAGCGATTCCAGAGGCAAGTAAACGTGGCGGAGCATTAGCGATAATTTTCGTATCGACAAGTACAAGATCTGGATTCTTTTTATAAAAACGGTAGCTTTCAAATACGCCGTCATCAGAATATATAACAGAAAGAGCACTAGTTGGAGCATCAGTTGAAGCAGCTGTCGGCACAATCACTATATAAGCATCTAATTCATCCGCTACCGCTTTTGCGGTATCTAACGTTTTTCCTCCACCAACGCCGATTACAATAGTAGCTTCTGCTTTTCTTGCAATATTCGCGATTCTTTCTACCTCGTTTCTCGAAGCTTCTCCGCTAAAAACTACTTCTTCGGCTGCAATATTTCCTTTTTTTAATTCGTTTACAATTGTATGCCCAGCAATTTTCCAAACTATTTCATCAGCTATCACGACTGTCTTGTTTCCAATTCCTTCAAGATAATTCGCGATTTTTGTAATGACATTTTTACCTTGAACATATTTTGCAGGGCTGATAAATACTCTTTCTACCGCCATAATTAGCACCCCTTTTATGTTTTTGGAGTTATTTTCATGGAACTAAAACAAGCCGCAATTCCCTACCTGCTTTATCGCTTCACAAAATTATCGGGAGGACTACTTGTGAACAAATCATCAATATGCACAAAATTATTTTTTGTTGACACCAGGTTTATCGTTGTATCCTGCAGTGAAAATAGCAATTAAAAATGTGATGCAGACACCTAAAACTAAAGCAGTTTTCATGAAAAAGATCCCTCCTTCATATGTACAACGTAATCAAAAATTACTAGTTTTATTATACATTAACATTCCCAACGAGTGAAAGAATTTCCCTAAGGTTTGTCATTTTGTCAAAATTTTTTAACTCATTTTCAAATATTAAGCTAATCAAAAATCATCTTTAAGGACATCCTCGCATAAATTGTATTAATCTGGTGCTCAAACCAACGATGGAGGAGGTCCCTGATGGATATTTTGAAAAAAATCGAAAAGCATAGAGAAATGGAAGAGCGCTTAAAATGGGAAGGCACCTTCGCTGAATATTTGGAAATATTAAAAGAAAAACCATGGATAGCCCAATCCGCCCACTCTCGCGTTTATAATATGATAAAAGATGCAGGGATTGAGGAGATTAATGGCCGAAAACGATATAAATTTTTCAACCAGGAAATTTTCGGACTGGACGAAGCATTGGAACGGCTTGTGGAAGAATATTTTCATCCCGCTGCTAAGCGGCTGGATGTAAGAAAAAGAATTCTGTTGTTAATGGGTCCTGTCAGCGGCGGAAAATCTACACTTGTCACTTTGTTAAAAAGGGGATTAGAAGAATATTCGAAAACCGATAGAGGTGCAGTTTATGCAATTAAAGGCTGCCCGATGCATGAAGATCCTTTGCACTTAATTCCGCACCATCTTCGCGATGACTTTTATAAAGAATACGGCATTCGAATTGAAGGCAATTTATCTCCACTTAATATGATGCGCCTTGAAGAAGAATACGGCGGAAGAATTGAGGATGTTTTAGTTGAACGAATTTTTTTCTCAGAAGACAAACGGGTAGGAATCGGCACATTCAGTCCGTCTGATCCAAAATCGCAGGATATTGCCGATTTAACGGGAAGTATAGATTTTTCTACAATTGCTGAATACGGCTCAGAATCCGATCCGAGGGCTTATCGATTTGATGGAGAGCTTAACAAGGCAAACAGAGGAATGATGGAGTTTCAAGAGATGTTGAAATGTGATGAAAAATTTTTATGGCATCTGCTATCTCTAACTCAGGAAGGAAATTTTAAAGCGGGCCGATTCGCGCTCATTTCAGCTGATGAGCTCATAGTCGCTCACACGAATGAAACAGAATATCGTTCATTTATTTCAAACAAAAAAAATGAGGCTCTCCATTCGCGAATTATCGTCATGCCGATCCCGTATAATTTAAAGGTCTCCGATGAAGAAAGAATTTACGAAAAAATGATTAAAGAAAGCGATGTATCCGATGTTCATATCGCTCCTCATACATTGAGAGTAGCGGCAATGTTTACTATTTTAACCCGTTTAAAGGAGCCGAAGAGATCGGATATCGATCTTGTGAAAAAGATGCGGCTTTACGACGGAGAATTGGTTGAAGGGTTTAATGCTGTAGATGTGGAAGAGCTAAAAAAAGAATATCCGGAAGAAGGAATGAGCGGCATCGATCCTCGTTACGTCATCAATCGGATTTCTTCTACCATTATTCGGAAAGAAGTGCCTTCTATCAATGCGTTAGATGTACTTCGTTCGTTAAAAGAAGGTTTATATCAGCATCCTTCGATTTCAGAAGAAGACCGTGAGCGTTATTTGAATTTCATTTCCATCGCGCGGAAAGAATACGATGAAATTGCGAAAAAAGAGGTTCAAAAGGCGTTTGTCTATTCATATGAAGAATCAGCAAAAACTTTAATGGACAACTATTTAGATAATGTTGAAGCGTATTGCAATAAAAGCAAAATCCGCGATCCGCTGACAGGCGAGGAAATGAATCCGGATGAAAAATTGATGCGTTCGATTGAGGAGCAAATCGGCATCTCAGAAAATGCAAAAAAAGCTTTCCGAGAAGAAATTTTGATTCGCATTTCAGCATATGCAAGAAAAGGGAAACGTTTTGACTACAATTCCCATGAGCGGTTGCGCGAAGCTATTCAAAAAAAATTGTTTGCAGATTTGAAGGACGTTGTGAAAATTACAACGTCAACTAAAACGCCTGACGAACAGCAATTAAAGAAAATTAACGAGGTTGTAGCGAGACTCATTGATGAATATGGATACAATTCGACATCTGCCAATGAACTTCTTCGCTATGTAGGCAGCTTGCTAAATCGTTGACAATTGAAGCTGGCTTCATTCATGATTCGCCCAATGGGCGCTATTTTTTTCAAAATTTCCAATCAAAAAAGGTGTGCAATAGCTGTTTTTTATAACAGCATGTCAATTATGGAAGATTCAAGCATATGATAGAATAATCTCTTATTTTTCAAACAAACCCATTCGTATGAATATAATAAAAGAATTGCCAAGTTTTTTAAGGGAGGGAAAAAAATGACATCCAAAGGGAACCATCACTTTGTTGTTTCTAGAGAGGATTGGTCCCTCCATCGTAAAGGCCATGATGACCAAGTTCGCCATCAAGAAAAAGTGCAAGAAGCGATTCGCAATAATCTCCCTGATCTTATTTCAGAAGAAAGCATCATCATGTCAAACGGAAAAAATGTAGTAAAAATTCCGATACGGTCGCTTGATGAATATAAAATTCGATATAACTATGACAAAAACAAACATGTCGGCCAAGGAGAGGGAGACAGTAAAATTGGCGATGTCGTTGCGAGGGATGGCAGCAATGATGCACAAGCAGCTGGGAAAGGTGAAGGCGCTGGAGATTTGCCTGGAGAGGACTATTATGAAGCTGAAGTGTCGATTATGGACTTGGAAAAAGCGTTCTTTCAGGAACTTGAACTTCCAGATTTACAGCAAAAGGAAATGGATGTGAATATTGCTGAAAAAATAGAATTTAACGATGTTCGCCGTACAGGCCTTATGGGAAACATTGATAAAAAACGGACAATGCTTTCGGCATTTAAACGAAATGCGATGGCAGGAAAACGAAGTTTTTATCCGATATATCCGGAAGATTTGAAATTTAAAACTTGGAACGAAGTGGAAAAACCAGAGTCAAAAGCTGTTGTGCTTGCAATGATGGATACGAGCGGTTCTATGGGAATATGGGAAAAATACATGGCGAGAAGTTTCTTCTTTTGGATGATTAGATTTTTAAGATCGAAATACGAAACGGTAGATATTGAATTTATTGCCCATCATACGGAGGCAAAGGTTGTCACTGAGGATGAATTTTTTTCAAAAGGTGAAAGCGGAGGCACTATATGTTCTTCTGCCTATCGAAAAGCATTAGCACTTATTGAAGATAAATACTCGCCTTCCCGGTACAATATTTATCCATTCCATTTTTCCGATGGAGATAATTTAACTTCAGACAACAGCCGATGCGTGAAGCTTGTGGAAGAACTGATGAAAATTTGCAACATCTTTTGTTACGGCGAGGTCAACCAGTACAACAGATACTCCACCTTAATGTCTGCTTATAAAAACATCAACAATCCAAAATTCCGCTATTTTGTGTTAAAGCAAAAAGCAGATGTGTTTCATGCGATGAAAACTTTTTTTAAAAAACAAGAAAGTAAAACCAGCTAAATGTGAAAAGGGGCCTGACATAGGTCCCTTCTTTTGTTTTGCAGTTTCTAGTAACAGCTGTTCAAAAAGATTTTTTGAAGGAAAAATTTCAGCAGATTCATTTGAATGTTGGAGAGAAGATAAGCACGAAGATTTTCACAGTCCCTTTCAACCAAAAAAATTTCCTCCTGCGCTAGACAGGTTATTTTACTGTCTAACGCAAGAGGAAAGATCAATTCGCTAATTTATTCATATTGTTCGCAAAAGGTATTTTTGTACGGCTACTGATTCTACTGTTCAGAGTTCTGGCCTTTTTCTTTTTCTATTGGTTTATAGTAGAGCTTTTGCGCAAGTAATGTTTGCAGAATAAGGAATGATCCGCTCACTGTCCAGTAAAGAGGCAAGGCAGCGGGTGAAGCAAAAGAAGCTGTTCCTATCATTAGCGGCGACAGCATTCCCATCATTTTCATCGGTCCTTGCAATTGATCTTCAGGTACCGTTCTAATGGAAACTTTAAATTGCACATAATAAATAGCTGCAGCACAAAGCGTCAAAATAAGGTCAGGTGTTCCGAGATTAAACCATAAAAATGAATGTGTTGCAATTTCTTTCGAACCGCGAATGGCATAATACAGCCCCATGATGATCGGCATTTGAATAATAATGGGAAGGCAGCCCATTTTCAATGGATTGATGTCGTGCTTTCGATAGAAATCCATCATTTCCTTTTGAATTTTTTGTTGTTCTGCTTGATCCTTCGCCTTTTTAAACCTTTCTTGCAGCTCCTTCATCTCCGGCATAACTTTCTCCATTTTCAATTTCATATTTTGCTGGTCTTTATATTGGCGAAGCATTAACGGCATAAGAATCAACCGAATCAAGACCGTAATTAAAATAATCGCGATTCCATAGCTGCCGTGAAACCAGTCCGCAAAAGTTTTAATAATAATTGAAAAAGGTTCAACGAATGTTTGCTGGAAAAAGCCTGATTGATTTGAGCTGCCAGCGCTGCATCCAGTTAGTGCAACAAAAGTGATCATGACTACGATATACAAAATATTCCGCATCTTTTTCCTCCTTATAAATAAACAAAATGTGTCTCCAACAGGGAAGGAAAAAGATGATCCTCCTTATCGTCCGGTCCCTCTTTCCGCTTTCTTTTCTTTATAAGAAATGAAAGAAAAAGGAAAGTGAAATACGGGATCTCTCTTGAAATGCTGTCAAAAAAGCTGTTTTTGAACTGTTCAAATTTCGCTTTGGCAGAAATTTGATAACCAGTACGGACATAACGATGAAAAAAGTTTAGCCCGATCTGTATGCAGATCTGCAGTGAAAGGGCGATGATTAATGTATCAAAAGTCAGCTCTAGTTCGGGCACAAGAGTCACCTCAATAGCAATTATAAAAATATTGTATCGTGAACAAGCCTAATTGTCATTTCTTTATGAAAAAACATTTTAATGTAAACTTAAATAAATTTCAGGTTTACAAAAATCGTTATTTCAACTATTATGTGATTATAAAATTTTTTCGAAAGGAGTTATTTGTATGAAGTTATATGATATGGTATTAGTATCAATGTTCGCGGCTGTTGTTGCTGTGCTCGGCCTCATACCGCCGATTGCGCTTCCGTTCACGCCAGTGCCAATCACCGCTCAAACATTGGGTGTGATGCTGGCAGGGGCAATGTTAGGATCCAAACGAGGATTTATCAGTTTATTGTTGTTTGTATTACTTGTAGGAGCCGGAGCACCGATTCTTGCTGGCGGAAGAGGCGGGCTGGCAGTATTATTTGGTCCGAGCGGTGGATATATTTTATCTTGGCCTTTTGCATCCTTTATAATAGGTTTTTTAGTTGAAAAGAATTTTGAAAAATTAGCATTTTGGAAAGTGTTAGTATTTAATATAATTGGTGGTATTTTATTTGTTTATTTATGCGGCATTTCTTATTTGTCTTGGATTGCCAATATGAATTGGATAAGTGCGAGCATATCGGCGTTGGCTTATATTCCAGGAGATTTAACAAAAGCGGTGATTTCAGCATTTTTGGCAGTAAGAATTCAAAAATCGTATCCATTGATTAAAGCTCGTAATAAACAGGCTGCTTAAGGGGTGAGCTGATGGGGATCGGGAGAAACATTAGCCAATTTGCATACGAACATCCTCAAAAACCGGCAATTCAACAAATAAATGGAGAGACGGTTACATATTATGAACTGTACGAAAATATAAAAAAAATACAAACAGCTTTCATTCGATTGACAAACAAAAAAAATATAAAAGTTGGCATATTAATGGGAAACACTTCAGAATTTTTAGAAGTGTTTTTTGCCGTTATTACACTTGGCGGGATTGCTGTTCCTTTTGATCCAAAATGGAAAAAGCGCGATATCCGGCATGTATTGGAAAGCTGCCAGCTGGATATATGCATTGGAAGCCGCAATTTTTTGGAGAGGACCGGAATAAAGCATGAGAACGTCATGTTAATTGATGAAATAAAAAAAGATGTCCAAACGGATCATCACGAGAAGTGGGAAGAGTTTGATGAAGAATTGTTTTATCTCGGCTTTACTTCAGGTTCAACTGGAAAACCGAAAGGATATATGAGAAATCATAAATCCTGGCTGGAAAGCTTTAATGTAGGAGAACAAATTTTTGGATATGGAAAAAATGATGTCATCATTGCTCCCGGCCCTTTATGTCATTCGTTGTCCTTGTTTGCGGCTGTTCACGCCTTACATATCGGGGCGACTTTTTATTTGCTCCCGGCTTTTTCTCAAAAGGAAACATTCAATATTTTGTTAAAGAGAGAGGCAACTGTATTTTATGGCGTTCCAACGATGATTCAAGCTTTGCTTCAAATGATGAAAAATGAAGAGAAATGCATAATGAACAATGTAACAATCATTTCGTCTGGTGCAAAGCTTTCTTATGAAGCTAGAAAGCAGTTAAAAGAAAAGTTTCCGAACGGACAGTTGTTTGAGTTTTATGGCGCATCGGAATTAAGCTTTGTCAGTTATGTCGATGATGAAATTTTTAAAATAGCGCCAAAAAGTGTCGGCATTCCTTTTCCAGGTGTGGAAGTAGCAATCAGAAAAAAAGATGGGTCGGAAGCATCCTTTAATGAAGTTGGGGAAGTAGTCGTACGCAGCAATTTATTATTTTCAGGGTATTTCAACAACCCGATTGAAACAAAAAATGTATTGAAGGATGACGGCGCATCAATTGGTGATTTAGGGTACTTAGACGAGAACGGTTTTCTAACGATCGTTGGACGCGAGAAAAATATGTTCATCAGCGGCGGTTTAAATATTTATCCGGAAGAAATTGAAAAAGTTTTGAAGGAACGGGATGAGGTTGAGGAAGCGGTTGTTATCGGAGTAGAGGACGATTATTGGGGGCAGAAGCCGGTTGCATTTATTAAATGGAAAGAGAAAGCTCAGCATAGAAGCTTCAATGCATTAAAGCGCTATTGCCGATCTGAGCTCCCGTTATATAAATGCCCGCGAACGTTTTATGAAGTGGACGAGTTCCCTTATACATCCAGCGGAAAGATTGCGCGAAAAGAACTTGAATTCATTGTGAAAGGGGAAGAAAAATGACGATCCCTGTCATTGTTATGGCAAAAAGAACGCCTATTGGAAAAATGGGGGGAATGTTTAAAAACGTCCGCCCTGAACAACTGGCTGCTGCAGTCATCAAAGCGATTGTAGACGAGAGCGGAATCGATCCGCAGGAAATTGATGAAGTTATTTTAGGAAATGCGGTCGGTCCAGGAGGAAATATCGCTAGACTCTCACTCCTTTTAGCGGGGCTTCCCGATCAAGTTCCGGGTATTACTGTTGATCGCCAATGCGGATCAGGATTGGAAGCGGTGAATCTCGCTTGCCGGCTTGTCCAATCAGGAGCCGGCGACATTTATATTGCCGGAGGAGTCGAAAGTACAAGCCTTGCCCCTTGGAGAATTGAAAAACCTTTATCTTTATATGAAATGAAGCCACCTAAGATCTATACGAGAGCACGGTTTTCGCCGGAGTCGTTCGGTGATCCTGAAATGGGGGAAGCGGCGGAAAATGTTGCGGAAGCGTTTCAAATTTCAAGGGAAGAGCAGGACTTGTTTGCATACAGCAGCCATCAAAAAGCGGTTCAAGCGATGGAGAATGACAGATTCAGCAGTGAAATTGTCCCTGTAAATGGCATGGATCGTGATGAATGTCCAAGGAAAAGGTTGAGCTTGGAAAGGCTTCGTGCCATGAAGCCGATATTTAAAGAAAATGGCACAGTCACTGTTGGCAATTCTTGTCCATTGAATGACGGGGCTTGTGCCGTCCTTGTCATGTCTGAAAAAAAATGCCGAGAGCTTGGGCTTCTGCCCGTTCTGAAATTTGTCGATTGTACAAGTGCAGGTGTCGATCCGAACCTTTTAGGCATTGGTCCTGTTCCAGCAGTGCAACAGCTGCTGAAACGAACCGGCTTCCAAATGGAGGATATCGATTTAATCGAATTTAATGAAGCTTTTGCCTCTCAAGTATTGGCTTCTGTTAAGCAATTAAACATCCCATTGGAAAAGCTGAATGTGGGAGGAGGGGCTATTGCCATCGGACATCCTTATGGTGCTTCAGGCGCTATTCTTGTTGCAAGGCTTTGCACAGAAATGAAAAGATTGAGAGGCAAACGGGCAATCGCAACATTAGGAATCGCAGGTGGTCTGGGCCTCGCTACATTGTTTGAATTGTATGACGCATAAAACAAATCATTGGAAAGCGCGTTTTCGAAGCAGCTTTCCAATATCCTTTCATTCGGCCAGACAAGTGGAAATAATCGCTTATCAGCGATGAATGGAATAGCTAAGCCTCAATCATCATTGCGAGCGGTATTTGTTTGATTGAGGCGAGCTAAAAGTATAAAAAACGTGCATATATTATTTTTCAGCGCTTCAGGCAAAGCGTTATGATTTGGAGCGTCGGAATCGAAAAAAATACCAAATGATGATTGCAGCAAATACAAGAACGGCGATCACAGCATAAATGATTTTTGAATAAATGTCTATGTATTCGGTAATGAGAGGCCAAGCTTCTCCTAATCCCGCGCCAACCGATACGAGAAATATATTCCATACGAGAGAACCGATCGTAGTGAAAATCAAAAATAAAACGAAATTCATGTTGGACATTCCAGCAGGAATGGAAATTAAGCTTCGCAATAACGGAATAACTCGGCAAAATAACACAGTCCATATGCCGTAACGGTCAAACCAATTGTCTGCTTTATGTATATCCTCTTTTGAAATTTTCAATATGTATCCCCAACGGTCAACAATTTTTTCCAACCTCTCAACATCTAGCAACAGACCGACGCCGTATAAAATGATTGCACCGACAACGGAGCCGCAAGTTGCCGCCAAAATAACTCCTGGAACTGTCAAGTTCGAATAAGTGGTCATAAAACCGCCAAAAGGAAGGACAATTTCGGACGGAATCGGTGGAAAAATGTTTTCTAGCGCAATAATTAAAAAAATTCCGAGGTAGCCATATTGCTCCATAAATTCTGTAATCCAGTTTTCCATTCAAGTTCCTCCTAATAAAGAACAAATTCTCTATATATTATACTAAAGAAATTGTCCAAAAAATGATCAAAAATAAAATCTAGCCAATTGACTGGATGTCCCTAAAGAAGTATATAAAGCTGATAAAGTACAAGTAGAACGGTGGACACAATGAAAATGTTTTTGGCTACTATTTGTTTTTTCTGTTTGTCGATGATTTTCAATTCTTTTTTATTTACTTTCGAGTGATTGGCTGCAATCCATTGTTTTACTTCCCATTTGTTTTGACAGGTCGCTAAATACGTTTCTCCATTTTTTCCAGTTGCATGAATAATAAAACGGCAAGTTTTTTTTGTACTCAAATAGTATTCCCAACCTTTTCAAAAAAAGATTTAGATTACTGTTATTTTATCAATTTCCAACTAACTTTCAACCTTATTTTATAATTATTTTCCATTTCAAAAATTATGAAAAATGAAAGGGGATTCATTATTTTCTGTCGTGCATGAAGTTTAACAAGAACTTTCATACTAAAAGTAACATCGTCTGGAGGTAGTTTTATGAATTCACTGATTATTTACGCCCATCCAAATCCAAACAGTTTTAATTACGCGATCTTGCAGACTACTGTACAAAAACTTCAGCAAAAGCAGCATGAAATTAGAATTCGGGATTTATATGAAATGAACTTTAATCCTGTCTTAAAAGAGGATTACTTTACAAAACACAATCCAGCCGTATCCAAAGCGATACAAGAAGAGCAAATGCATTTTTCGTGGGCAAAACAATTAATTTTTATTTATCCGACATGGTGGAACGGCATGCCCGCTATTTTAAAAGGATATATCGAAAAAATATTCACGAATGGCTTCGCTTTTACGTTTACGGATGAAGGGGCAAAAGGGCTTTTGCAAAATAAAAGAGCGATTATTTTTCAAACAACATCTCATCCGGAAAATTATTTAAAGCCGTATCAGTTAATTGCATCAATGGAGACAATCGTTGATGTCGGTATTTTAAATTTTTGCGGGATTGAAACAATCACTCATAAGTTTTTTTATTCGGTTCCTTATGTCGATGAAAATACGAAAAAGGCGATGCTAAAGGAAGTGGAAGATATTGTTGAAATGATTTAATTTTTTCGAAATATTCACTTTTTGACAGGGATCATGCATAATAGAAGTGATGCACCAAAACTAGAAAGGGAGTGGAGTTGGTTGGTCAAAAGCTTGCAAGATACGGTGACTTTACATAATGGTGTTAAAATGCCGTGGTTTGGTTTAGGCGTATATAAAGTCAATGAAGGGGAAGAAGTGATTCAAGCTGTAAAATCAGCAATTAAAGCGGGCTACCGCAGCATAGATACGGCGGCATATTATAAAAATGAAGAGGGAGTCGGAATTGCGATAAAAGAATCGGGAATACCGAGAGAAGAACTATTTATCACAACAAAAGTTTGGAATGACGATCAAGGCTACGACTCTACATTAAAAGCGTTTGATGACAGCCTAAATCGATTAGGATTAGACTATTTGGATCTATATTTAATCCACTGGCCAGTTTCAGGAAAATATAAAGAAACATGGAAGGCATTAGAACGGTTGTATAAAGACGGAAGAGTTCGGGCGATTGGAGTCTGCAACTTCCATGTTCACCATTTAGAGGATTTATTGCAAAGTGCGGAGATTAAACCGATGGTTAATCAGGTGGAATTTCATCCAAGATTAACACAGGAGGAACTTAGAAAATATTGCAAAGAGCAAAACATTCAATTTGAAGCTTGGTCCCCGCTTATGAGAGGTGGGCTTCTCGATAATGAAACTTTAGCCGAGATTGCTGAAAAATACAATAAAACGATCGCACAGGTGATTCTCCGTTGGGATCTTCAACATGAGGTCGTGACAATTCCAAAATCGACAAAAGAGCATCGAATTATTGAAAATGCTTCTATTTTCGATTTTGAACTATCTCAAGAAGATATGGAAAAAATCGATTCCCTCAATAAAAATGAGCGGATAGGTCCTGATCCTGATACTTTTTAAAAGGTAAGAAATAAGAAATCGGTAATACTACAAGCCTTTCCTATATGCTGTTCAGCAGCTTTTGAAAGGTGAAAAAATGCTTCAGCTTCAATGGAAATACATTTGTGAGCTTGAAGAAGAAATATGTTTGGAAATCTTTCCGGATAAATTGATTATTTTGCGATAGTGATTTGCAAATCATTCATCATTTTGCTGGAGCCAAGCGTATGAAGACGATTTATTGCAGTATGAACAAAATTTCTAAATATTGGAGATACGGATATTCTGTCCGCTTTTCCTGTTAAGATTGACAAAATTTGATTATTCAAAAAGCCGCTTTTGAAATAAAAGCGGCTTTAACTTTCTTGTGCAAGTTTTTGTTTTTCTCCGACAGACAATTGTTCCATATTGCCAAGCAAGCATTTACAGCTTCCATGTTTGTCATGAAAAGACAGGTTTTCCTTATTTTGATTTTGTCCAATTTTCCAGCGCTTCTCGAAAAACGCTTTTTTCCTGTGAACCGACGATACGATCGGCTTCTTTTCCGTTTACATAATGGACAAGCGTTGGAGTTGCATCAATTTTATACTCATCCCAGCCCTCTTCAAACTCAAGAAGGTTGTATTGGTAGATATCCACATTTAATTCTTTTGCCAAAGGCATTAAGATCGGTGTTGTGTTTTTACAGTGCGGGCAGGTAGAACTGAAAAAATAGACAATGACATCTTCTTGATTATTTAATTTTGTTTCTAGCTCATCCGGAAGTATGATGTTTTGATAATTTGGATCATCCAGCAGCTTGACGGTTTCAGGATGCAGGCTCGACTTTTTGTACGGATTTCCTTCCGCCTTTTGCTTATTTTGCAAATTTGTTACAATTGCCAGTGCCGCGAACAGTACAATAATGATTCCGCCGAATATAAGCAGTTTTTTCATATAATTTGGCGAGAAGACCCCGTAATTTTAAAAATTTTGGGGAAAGTATCGCCGTTATTCACTCCTTTCGTTCCTTTGCACTAAAAAATGTAAACCGATTTTCATAAATGACGGGAATGACGGCAACCGCAAAAAATAAATGTTTATCTTTCTAAGACCTCATGAACTTGCCGGATTGCGATTAAGTCTTAATATGGGTAAAAAAACATAATTGAAAGCTATAAATCCAAAGGTTTTGTTTGCTGGTCTATAGAATTTGCATCATTCGCCTCTTGAAAAATCTGAAAATAACGGAAACGTTATCCTTTCTGCCGTAAAATGAAAAAGCTTGTGAGGAAAATAATTGAAAAGCCAATTAAAGCCAAGAAAGGAATTGTAACGAATCCAAACCAATTAATGTAGTCGCTTGTACAAGGAACTCTTCCGCATGCGAGGCTATGTTCCCCCAAAAAAGGAATTTTTTGTATAGAATAATGGTAAATGGAAATCATGCCTCCCATAATGGACAAAGTTAAGGAATAGCTTGCAATTTTGTAATCCTTTTTTACTACAGCTATTCCAAGTATAACAACGAGCGGGTACATAAATATCCTTTGAAACCAGCACAATTTACATGGTTCGAAATGCATGATCTCAGAAAAATACAGGCTTCCTAAGGTAGAAATTAAAGAAGCGATCCAGCCTATCAACAGCAAATTGTCTTTTCGCTTATCATCCATCCAACTAACCTCTCTGTTTTCTTTCTAAAGGCATTATAATACATTTCCCCTGAATTAAAAATGATTTTGCGATGAAATCAATAAAACATCAGCTAAGAATTATTATCATTCATAAATTTTTACATATTGTTCAAACTATCAACGAAAGGAGTGAGACTATGGATAAAATTCGCGATATCATGTCTTCTAATGTCATTTCCGTTTCATCAAATCAAACTGTTCAGGAAGCTGCTCAGTTAATGAGACAGCATAATGTTGGTGCGATCCCTGTTGCAGATAATGGACAATTAAAAGGAATTATTACAGACCGTGATATTACGCTTCGCTCAACAGCTCAGGGCAAAAACGAAAGCACAACCGTTGCAGAAGTTATGTCGACAAACCCTGTATGCTGTAGTCCAGACGCGAGTCTGCAAGAAGCTGCCCAAATCATGGCACAAAATCAAATTCGCCGGTTGCCTGTAGTGGAAAATAATCAAGTTGTCGGCATGGTCGCATTAGGAGATTTAGCAACAAATAAGACTTCTGATGAAGCGGCAGGAGAAGCATTAACAAACATTTCTGAAAAAGATCTTCAATAACCCCTCTTGCAATCCCGGGATGGGAGTGCCTTGCTGAAAAAAGAGCGTCCGTTTGGCGCTCTTTTTTCCGTTCAGTGGCAAAGAGCTTTGTCGCTCGGTTTGTTTTTTTTCAAATGATACAAATAATACATAAATTTATAAATAACTCGAGAAATGGAAAGACGATCATTTGCGAAAAATATGTAAAAGCTGTTTCGAATAGTTCTAAAAATAGGGATGATCATCTCATTTCCATAAAATTTGTGATAAAATATTTCAGGAGAGAAAAAGAAGGGGAACTGGAGGGGTGTTAAGTTATGGCGAAATGGAAAGAAAATTATCAACGATGGATATCGAAAGAAGATATAGATCAAGAGCTAAAACAGCAATTACTAGAAAAAGCAGACAATGAACTCGAATTAGAGGACTGCTTTTATAAAAGCTTAGAGTTTGGTACAGGAGGAATGCGGGGAGAAATTGGCCCAGGCACAAATCGGATGAACATTTATACAATCCGCAAGGCTTCTGAGGGATTGGCAAGATATATTGAATCTTTTGGAGAAGAAGCCAAAAGACGCGGCGTGGTAATTGCTTACGATTCCCGCCACAAATCGCCGCAATTTGCTATGGAAGCGGCAAAAACTATCGCAACGCATGGTATTCAAACTTATGTATTTGATGAATTAAGGCCAACTCCTGAATTATCTTTTGCTGTCCGTTATTTAAACGCATTTTCAGGTGTTGTAATAACGGCAAGCCATAACCCGCCGGAATATAATGGATTTAAAGTTTACGGAGAGGATGGAGGTCAGATTCCTCCAAAAATAGCTGATGAAATCATCAAAAAAGTGAATGAAGTTGAAAATGAATTAGAAGTTGCTGTTGAAAATGAAGATATTTTAAAACAAAAAGGCTTGATTAAAATCATTGGAGCGGAAATAGACGAAGCATATAATGAAAAGATCAAAACGATTTCACTGAATCCTAATTTGGCAAAAGAAGTAGATGTAAAGGTCGTTTTTACGCCGCTTCATGGTACAGCCAATAAACCGGTTCGACGAGCTCTTCAATCATTAGGCTATCAAAATGTAACCGTCGTCAAAGAGCAGGAGCTTCCAGATCCAAATTTTTCGACAGTGGCTTCGCCGAATCCTGAGGAGCATGCAGCGTTTGAGCTAGCGATAAGAGAAGGGAAACGCATTGATGCTGATATTTTAATCGGAACTGACCCTGATGCTGATCGTTTAGGAGTTGCTGTCAAAAATGACAAAGGCGAATACATTGTGTTAACAGGAAACCAAACGGGTGCGATTTTGCTCAACTATATCCTTTCTGAGAAAAAGAAAAAAGGATTGCTGCCTGAAAATGGCGTTGTTCTAAAAACGATTGTTACGTCGGAAATAGGCCGCGCAATAGCGGAGGAATATGGACTAAAAACAATTGATACGCTTACCGGGTTTAAATTTATCGGGGAAAAAATTAAAGAATTTGAACAAACGAAACAATACAAATTTCAATTCGGTTATGAGGAAAGCTACGGATATTTAATTGGCGATTTTGCCAGAGACAAAGATGCCGTTCAAGCGGCCGTTTTAGCTGTTGAAGTATGTGCATTTTATAAGAAAAAAGGGCTCACACTTTATGACGGATTAATGGAAATTTTTAATCGATACGGGTATTACAGAGAAGGGTTAAAATCGTTAACCTTAAAAGGTAAGGACGGAGCAGAACAGATTAAGCGAATTTTAGAATCTTTCCGCCAAAATCCGCTTGCTGAAATTGCAGGTAAAACGGTTACGATTATCGAGGATTATTTAACAAGTGAACGTACATTGCTTCAATCGAACAAAAAGGAAACAATTGATTTGCCAAAATCAAATGTATTGAAATATTTCCTTGAAGACGGATCTTGGTTCTGTTTGCGGCCTTCGGGAACCGAGCCGAAAGTGAAATTTTATTTTGCTGTTCAGGCCGATTCACTGAATAATAGTGAAAAGGCATTGGAAGAATTAATAAATGCCGTAATGGAAAAAGTAAATGATATTCTGACAGTTAAAAAAGCTTAACTCCATTTCGATTGAGATCCCTTCAGTCTGTCCAATAAGTCTTAAAAATAAGAGCGAGGGAGAAAAACAAGACGTTTTTCCACCCTCGCTTTTTCGTTTACGCTCTTAAAAAAGCGGGCTAAGTCCCGAGTTTTGGCAAAGTTGATAGCCGATTATAGCAGCGGATCAATAGCCATGAAAAAAGGCTCCTGAAAAAACGGGCTTTCGGCAAAAACGATCGCCGCTTTCAGCATTGAAGCAATAACTTAAACGACTAAAACAGAAAGAAAAAGCAACCCCATTTTTCAGAAATAACTTTTCTGAAAAAAGGTTGCTTAAACTATTGAGTCACCTTTCTGGAAACTATTTCAGCGCGATTTCCGGTTCAACCTCTGTTACGTTTTCTAATGCATGGTCAATATAACGAAGTAAAGCATATAGTTTATGCTCAATAATTTGATAATCGTGTTCAAAATTATAAGCGTGTAAAAAATGCTCAATTTTTTTGGAAAGAAAATCGTCGTTTGTGCGCACCATTAAAATAATCAAATTGTCCCATTGCGAACGGTGCGTGTAATATAATGCTTTGTCGTAATCCATTTTATTCATAATAAACATCCCTCCCTAAAAGGAGTTATGTTTATTGTATGAATAAATCGGTTTTTTGTACCGTTGCAAATGTTGGACATAACAACAGCCGTTTCTTTCAAAACAAATGTATAAATGCCTCATTCAAAAAACGAAAGACCATTTAAGGCTTTTTTCTACTTCACATTAAACAAATGCTTCAATTCGTTTTGATTTATGATTAAATCAGCGAGTGTGTACTGATCCAGCACTTGTAAATAAGCTTGCAAGGCTTGCTGGAAAACATGGCGCAGCCTGCAGGCGGATGTGATCACACATTCGCTGTTTTTTTCATTAAAACATTCGACAAGATGGAAATCTTCTTCAGTTTTTCTGACCACATCGCCAATATTTATTTCGGATGCAGGACGTGCTAAACGGAAACCGCCATTTCGTCCTCGAATCGTTTCAATATACCCGTTTTTCCCAAGCTGGTAAATGACCTTCATTAAATGGTTTTTTGAAATGCCGTACACATCCGCAATTTCTTTAATATTGGATAATTCCTCTCGGTTTTTCGTGCCAATGTAAATGAGCACACGGAGCGAATAGTCAGTATAGTTTGTAAGACGCATTGGCCTCCCTCTCTTTGTCCGTACTAGCTCCATTATACACTGATGGATAATTTAGGTTCAAAAATGTGACATCTTTTCAAAAGATGTATTTAAAATATTGCTTTTAAGACGAAGATCAACTATTTTAAAGATATATATAAAATACATCTTTTTTTCAAAACAAAGGAGTGCAAATTTATGTTATCCGAACGTACTATTGAAATTATAAAGTCCACCGTGCCAGTTTTAGCTAAGCAAGGAACAGAAATCACAAGTCATTTTTATAAACGAATGCTTTCCAATCATCCGGAGTTATTAAATATTTTTAATCATACAAACCAACAGAAAGGAAGACAGCAAACAGCGCTAGCAACCACACTTTATGCTGCTGCCGAGCGCATTGATCAATTGGAGACGATTTTGCCAGCTGTGAAGCAAATTGCTCATAAACACAGAAGCTTAGGGGTTAAAAAAGAACACTATCCAATTGTCGGCGAAAATTTATTAGCAGCTATGAAAGAAGTGTTAGGCGATTTAGCAACAGATGAAATTATTTCTGCGTGGGAAGAAGCTTATAACGAAATTGCAAACGTATTTATCGAATTGGAGCAACGAATGTATGCTGACGCTGAAAATATGGAAGGTGGCTGGAAAGACTTTAAGCCGTTTGTTGTTGTAGATAAAGTAAAAGAAAGCTCTGTTATTACATCGTTTTACCTAAAACCGAAAGATAATGCTGTATTGCCATCATTCCTGCCCGGACAATATGTTACCGTAAAAGTAAAAATAGACGGCCATCAATATTTGCTGAATCGTCAATACAGCTTATCAGACGCTCCTGGCAAAGAATATTTTCGAATTTCTGTTAAACGTGAGGCAGAACCGGATCAACCAAAAGGGGTCGTATCGAATTACCTGCACGATGATGTTCAAATTGGAGATGAGCTTAATATTAGCGTGCCTGCTGGCGATTTTACATTGGATGTCACGCAAAACTCGCCGGTTGTTTTCATCAGCGGCGGTGTTGGAGTAACGCCAATTATGAGCATGCTGAATACAATAGCAAAAGAAAATCCTTCTAGACCGGTTCGTTTTGTTCACTCTGCTAAAAATGAAGATGTTCATGCTTTTCGTTTGGAAGTAAAAGAGTTAATGAACAGGTTGCCAAATGGAACATCCTTTATTTGTTATACGGAGCCGTCACGTCAAGAAAGCGCCAATCATACAGGTTATATGACTAAAGACATTCTTAAGCAATTCATATCTGAAAATGCAGATTATTTTATTTGCGGCCCTGTGCCATTTATGAAAGCAGTCATTAATTATTTAAAGGAGCTGGGGGTTGCTTTTGAAAATATTCATTACGAATTTTTTGGACCAGCTCTACAAATTGCGCAGCCTGAAGGTTCGACCATTTAATGTAGTTTTTCCAAAAAAGTTTTTAATATTTGGTGCCGTGAGAAGGCACCATTTTTTTTATAAGATTGTGTATTTTTGAACAGGAATGTCTCCCTTTTTTGCTTTTCGTTTGGTGACAGGCAGTTCAAGATGTGAAATGGAAATAGTGCAATCTGACACAACGTTCAAAATGTTTTTCATCATCTCCCGTTTGTTTTCATAAATTGTTGTAAGGAAAAAGAAGGGGGATGAACAATGAACAAGGAGGATCATAAAGTTCTTCAATATGCAATTGAAGAAATAACAGAAATCGCAAAGGGGTTTGGTCTTGATTTTTATCCGATGAGATATGAAATTTGTCCAGCTGATATTATTTATACATTTGGTGCATATGGAATGCCGACTCGTTTCTCCCATTGGAGCTTTGGAAAGCAATTTTATAAAATGAAGCTCCATTATGATTTAGGTCTTAGTAAAATTTATGAACTGGTGATTAACTCAAATCCTTGTTATGCCTTTTTGCTTGATACTAATTCTCTTATTCAAAATAAACTAATTGTTGCACATGTCCTCGCGCATTGTGATTTTTTTAAAAACAATATTCGCTTTAGTAATACGAAACGGGATATGGTCGAAAGCATGGCGGCAACAGCGGAAAGAATCAAGAAATATGAACTTTTATATGGAAAAAGAGAAGTGGAAAAATTTTTAGACGCGGTTTTATCCATCCAAGAACATATTGATCCGTCTTTAGTTCGGACAAAACTTTCTTGGAGCTTGGATGATGTTGATGAGGAAGAAGAGCTTAAGACATACAAAACACCGTATGATGATCTCTGGTCTTTAGGAGAAAAAAAAGAAAAAAGTGAACAGACAATCAAGAAAAAGAAAAAATTCCCTCCCAAACCGGAGAAAGACGTGCTTTTGTTTATCGAAGAGTATAGCCGGGAGCTTGAAGACTGGCAGCGTGATATTTTAACAATGATGAGAGAGGAAATGCTATACTTTTGGCCTCAGCTTGAAACAAAAATAATGAATGAAGGCTGGGCGACGTATTGGCACCAGCGGATCATGAGAGAGCTGGATTTGACCTCTGATGAAGCAATTGAATATGCTAAATTAAATGCGGGTGTCGTACAGCCGTCAAGAACGAGCATTAACCCTTATTATTTAGGTTTAAAAATATTTGAGGATATCGAAGAAAGGTATAACAATCCGACCGAGGAAATGAAAAAGCGGGGAATTCAACCCGGTTCGGGCAGGGAAAAGCTGTTTGAGGTGCGGGAAATTGAATCGGATATTTCATTTCTTCGCAACTATTTAACAAAAGATCTTGTTATGCGGGAAGACATGTACTTATTTCAAAAACAAGGCAAAGACTATAAAATTGTTGATAAAGATTGGGAAAAAGTGCGGGATCAGCTCGTAAGCATGAGGGTGAATGGCGGTTTTCCGTACATTACGGTAATGGATGGGGATTATATGAAAAACGGCGAACTATATTTAAAACATTGGTATGAAGGGATTGAACTTGATATTAAGTACCTTGAAAAGGTGCTTCCATACATTTATCAGCTTTGGGGGAGAGGTGTCCATTTAGAAACGATTATTGAGGATAAACCTGTTTTATTTAATTTTGACGGCCGGAATGTCCATCGAAAATATTTGTAATGATGGGGCTGTCCAGAAAGTCAAAATCCATTGAAAACGAAACATCATAAACATTGATATATCAACATTGCTAAAACATTAAAGGGACGTCTATAAGCCGGAAAATCGACTTATTAGACAGCCCCACGGAATTTGTTTTTAGGCTTTAGGAAAAACGGTATCAGCATCATTTTTTAAGATGCTTCTTCTTTTGCTTCCACAGGGGAAGCTTTTTTCTTTTTTAAATATCCGGCAAAAATAACGCCTGCAACAAGAATAATGGTTAAGCCCCATTTTAGAAGCGGGTTTTCTTCAAAGAAGCCTTTTAGAAATTTTTCATCTACGATCATTTTGGCTGCTGTAAAGGCAATAACGGCAGCCCCAATTGTCACGATAACTGGGAACCGTTCAATCCATTTGATGATGAGCGTGCTGCCCCACACAACGATTGGAATGGAAATTAACAATCCGATTATGACTAAAAGGAACGATCCGTGCGCGGCACCGGCAACCGCTAAAACATTATCAAGCCCCATTAAAGCGTCTGCTACAATGATCGTTTTCATAGCGGACCAAAAGCTATTCCCGGTATCGACGTTATGTTCTTTTTTATCGATGAGAAGTTTATAGGCGATCCAAAGGAGAAGAATTCCGCCGACTAATAGCAGTCCAGGGATTTTTAAAAGCCAAACAACCGCAAGCGTCGCAATTGCCCGGATAAAAATCGCTCCAAATGTCCCCCATATAATGACCTTTGTTTGTTGGTGTTTCGGCACATTTCTAGCTGCTAAACCGATTAGAATGGCATTATCACCAGCTAAAACAAGGTCAATGATAACAATCGAAAGTAATGCTGAAAAAAACTCAGGTGAGAATAGTTCCAATATTTATCACTCCTCAAATATTTTATACTCATTTCGATGTTTTTATCCTTTGTTATGCAAGACAATATTTTTCCTGTAATTCCTTCGGAGCCATTTTGATCATTTGCTGCATGATAAAAGTAAATATAACGACATCATCCACAATTCCAATTAAGGACAGGAAATCTGGTATTGCATCGAACGGCAACAGGAAATATCCAATTATGAAAGCGATCGAGAATAGCTTTTTTTTCCTATTCACCTCCTTCGATAAGAAAAATTCAAATATAAAAGGGAAAAATGAACGAAAGTTATAAATGAACCGAATTCTTTTCCATATTTTTCTCATCGTTTTCCCCTCCACTAGGTTTATTTTTTAAAATTTGTATTGTGTCATGATCCAGACTATCGATTCCTTCTTCAAACACTAATGTTGTTTTAAAACGGTATGTTAAACTGTCTGTTGTTGCGGGAAGATGCTTTGGTAAAACAAATTCAAAAGGAATTTTTGCGCAATCAGCTGGATCGATTATGTCAGGAGCGAATAACGTAATGGAGGCGATTGATTGCTGATCAGCCTGATTGTTTATTTTCATAAGATCACATTGCAGCTGCTTAATCTTTTGAGTTATAGTGCCTCCTTTAATGTAGAGCGTGCCTGTTACTTTTTCTCCTGGAGAATACGTTTCTTTATCCAGTACAAGATCGACTGTTGCAGAGCCTATTCCGATTTTGGACATATATTTTCTAAGCAGCAACTCAAATCATCCTCCCAAAAATTGTTTTAAGATGCAAAAAGACCTTTGCCATTTTTATGGCAAAGGTCTCGCTAACAACATCCAGTTGTTCAATAAAGCCGGTGGATTCCTCCACGAAATGACGACTTTATTGTTAAGCTACTCCCCTTTGGGAATTTTTATTCTTATTCCGTTTTTCTAATTTGATTATATTGGTCAAATTGCGATTTGTCTAGTATTTTTTTTACTGAAGTAAATGTGTTTTGCAAAATGTCGAACAAATAACAATTTATAAAAATAATAAGGAATTTCAATAGTTCAAATGGAAAATCCACGATATAATAAGGATAACATGATGATTTTGAGTATAGAATAGATAGGAGAATGATGTATTGAAAATGAAAAAGTATCTTCCGCTTATCATCATTGGTATTGCCATTCTTATACTAATACCGTTCAGCATCCCGATATTGCTTGCGCTGCTTACAGCTCTTGTACTTGAAAAGCCTATCAGCATTCTCCAAAATCGATTTAAAATAAAAAGACCTTATGCAGTTTTGCTCATTTTTGTTGTTTTTTTACTCTTATTATGTATTCTAGGCTTTGGTTTGATAAACTTTATATATACAAACTTTGTGAGTTTTATAGAAAATATCCCTTTATATGTTAGAAAATTCAATCATGATTTTATTAATCCTCTTCTTGATACGTGGGAAAATTATTCCGCTTCCCTTCCAGAAGGTGTCATGACGTCTATTGAAATTTCCATTAATAATTCTGTCAATGCAGTTGACGGTCTTGTGAAGCAATTGATGGAATCGCTCATATTATTTGTTTCCGGCATTCCCGGCTTTTTCATTGAAGCGCTGATTTACTTGATTGCTCTTTATTTAATCAGTTTGGATCTGCCGAAAATATGGGCTTCGCTCGAGACCATGCTGACAGAAAAAACGAGAAATAAAATAAAATATGTTGTGAATGATCTTTATAAAGCAGGCTTCGGCTTTATTAAGGCGCAAGTTATTTTAAGTTTACTGACATTTATACTAGCTTATATTGGGTTGGTGCTGCTTCGTGTGGATTATAGCTTGATTTTGGCGATCATTATCGTGGTTGTTGACATCCTTCCAATATTGGGAACAGGATCGGTGCTGGTTCCTTGGGCTATTTATGCATTTAGCCAGGGGCAAACCAATCTCGGAATAGGATTAGTCGTCTTATTTCTTGTGATCACTGTCGTCAGACGTGCTGTCGAACCGAAAATTATGTCAACCAACATGGGAATAAGCCCTCTTGCCGCCTTGATCAGCATGTTCATTGGACTAAAGATGCTCGGTATATTAGGTTTATTCTTAGGTCCAGTTGTTGTGATTTTGTTTGAAACATTGCGAAGAGCAAACATTATAAAGCTTAACATAAAAATTTAAAAAGGTTTTCCTTAAATTTGAGCGGAAAATTTGGATTAGAAGCAATAGGAGGATTGAAAAAAATTGCTTAGAATATGTAAATACATGATATTCTAAATATTGGAACGAATGTTGCAAAATTGGATGCGGGAGGCAAGCATTTTGTTTAAATCAAAACTTCATTTTTGGACGTTAGAAATACTTTTGATCATTTTGATCTTATATTTCAGCACAAAAATATCTTTTCTTTTTGAGCCCATTGTGATCTTTATAACTACTTTGTTTTTTCCTATAATTATTTCCGGTTTTCTTTACTTTTTGTTTGCTCCGATTATTGGCTTTCTTGAAAAGCGAAAAATTCCAAGAGTGCTGGCCATTTTGATTTTGTATATCGTGTTTATCGGCGGAATTTCGATCGCCATCGGATTGGTAGGGCCTACGATTGTTAAGCAGTTTAATGATTTAATTCGAAACATTCCTTTTTATATAACAAAAACGAGAGAAATCATTGAAAACCTGTATCAAACAAGCTGGTTCCAATGGGTATTGACGCAAGATTATTTTTCCATTGAAAAAATTGAGAGCACCATTACGCAATATGCATCGAGAATTACAAATAATATTACGAATGGCGTTCAGTCCGTTTTCAGCGTTATCACAAATATAACACTCATTATTGTCACGGTGCCGTTCATTTTATTTTATATGATCAAGGACGGACATAAGCTGCCGCATCAGGTCGTAAAGTTTTTTCCGAGTGATTTCCGCGATGAAGTTATGATTATCTTAAAGGAAACAGGCGAAACCTTATCTACCTATATTCAAGGACAAATGCTTGTTTCCATGTTTGTCGGGCTCTTTACGTTTATCGGATACTTAATCATTGATCTGCCGTATGCTTTGCTGCTTGGAATAACTGTGGCAATCACCAATATTATTCCGTATTTAGGTCCGTTTATTGGGGCTGCTCCGGCCGTTATTGTCGGCTTGCTCGATTCACCTTTTAAAGCACTTCTTGCGATTATTGTCGTGACAATTGTTCAGCAAATTGATGGGAATGTGATTTCTCCGTTTATTATCGGCAAGAGGCTTGATACACATCCGTTGACCATTATTATTTTGTTGCTTGTTGCAGGAAATATCGCGGGAATTTTGGGGATGATTTTGGCTGTTCCAACATATGCTGTAACCAAAACGGTTGTGATTAACTTATATAAATTAATTAAACTGAGGAAAGGGATTAAAAAGACGTAATTCAAAATATACGCCGCTTGAAAAAGCTCAAGCGGCGTTTTTGATTTTAAATGATGATTTAGGAGATTTACAGAGTCGGGATGACAGGATTCGAACCTGCGACCCCCAGCACCCCATGCTGGTGCTCTACCAAGCTGAGCTACATCCCGCTGGACAATCTGTATTATAAAGAAAAAATCAAACCATGACAATATGATTCAAATAAGTTTTTAAAATATAGCGCCTAGTTGGAAGCCGAGAAAGGCAAACAAAAGACCGAACGCATAGCTTGAAAGAAAATAGCAAATGGACACTGTTTTTTGTTTTTCTGTTAACAGCTGTTTATTTTCAAGCTGAAACGTAGAAAAGGTGGTAAAGGCTCCTAAACATCCCGTTCCAAATAACAGTAGATATGCTTCTGAAATATTCATGCCGATCAAAAGGCCGAGCAGGAAAGATCCGCTGACATTGATAATAAATGTCGCGACAGGGAACTTCATATTGCTTTTCTTTTTAATCCAATTGGTGACGATCAAGCGGGCATTAGCTCCTAAAAAACCTCCGATTCCTACAACGATAAAGTTGAAAAGCATTACTCTTCACTCCTATTCATGATCGGCCGTTCGTGCGTTGTGCTGGGAAAGCATTTTTCGGCCAAGATGATAACCAAACGAAACAAATAAATAACCGCCTATTAAGCTTGACAATGTATACATAATGGCTGTTTCCCATTTATCGGCAATCATCAATTGAATGTTCTCAAAACTGAAGGTTGAAAATGTTGTGAATGACCCGATTAAGCCAGTACCGATCGCTGCGGCAAAATGGGGAGGAAATCCTTTTATTTTAAATACATATTCAGTCAACCATCCCAAAAGAAAACTTCCAGCCAAATTGGCTAAAAGTGTCGCTGCTGGGAAAGATCCGGTCCAAAAGCTGGAAGTCCATAGGCCGACACTGTATCGAAGGCAGGCACCTGCTATCCCGCCCAAACCGACTAATAAATAAATCATTATCTTCACCTCGCAATGGTGGAAAACAACATAGCTCTTTTTAGCCAATATGATTTTCTTAATCTTCGTGAAAACTATATTTCTTTTTAGGGCATCGCCTTTGTAATTGCTTCTATAATGAACGCAATACAAGCTAAAAAGATGGTCAGTAAAGTTGAATATAACAATATGTTTCTGATGACGACAGCAGCTTTGTCGCATCTGCTGAAAGTTTGAAAAGAAAAATATACAAAGATGCCTAATAGAATCGAGGCAAACCAACTTATAAAGCCTGTTTTTGTAGCTAATTTTGGCCAATCAAACATCCAAAAATATAGAATAGCGAAATGAATTGTTACTAACAAAATTGACATTATGATCAAGGTTGATTTTAACATAGAATCCCTCCGCACATATTATACCACGGTATGGAAAAATGGGATGCTTAGGTTCCCAAAAAGATAAGCTCTTTTAAAAGAAAGTATTTGCTTATCGAAAAATTCATTCATAGCATTCCTTTTGGTTTGGCAGCAGATAAAAAAGGGCAGTCTCTGCTGCCCGTTATCATGAGAACGTAAATTTTTACAACTCATCAAAGCCGTTATCAATCGTGTTGACTTTTGTATATTGTCTCGATTTTTGTTCAAAGAAGTCTGATTTTCCTAAGTCCACTTCTTCGTAAGCCCGTATCCATTTCAAAGGATTTGTCCGATAGCCTTCAAAAGGACGTTCGAATCCCAGCTGATTGGCACGGAAATTCGCATAAAATTTAATATAGCTCTCCACATCTTTTAAATGCAGGCCTTCAATGTCATTGCCGATAATTACACCGGCCCATTCGATTTCCAGCTCGGCTGCTTTCATAAATGTTTTCGAAACGAATTGTTTCAGTTCATCTGTATCATATTCAGGATATTGCTTCAGCACCGCTTTGAAAATTTTTTCAAACAAACCTACGTGTATTTGTTCATCACGGTTAATGTAGTTAATCATCGTGCTAGTGGCTACCATCTTTTGGTTTCTGGCTAAATTATAAAAGAATGCGAAACCGGAATAGAAAAATAAACCTTCCAGTATGACATCAAAGACGATCGATTTTAACAAATTCTCCACATTCGGATTTTCTGCAAATGCTTTATACCCGTTGGTGACAAATTCATTTCGCTTCCTTAAAACCGGTTCGTTCCGCCAATATTCAAATACTTCATCCTGTACGTTTTTAGGCACGATGCTTGAAAGAATATACGAATATGAATGGTTATGAATCACTTCCTGCTGAGCGAGCAAAATCATTAAGGCGTTTATGCTCGAGTCTGTAATATAATCAGCAACTTTTCCGGCATAATCGGTTTGAATGCTGTCTAATAAAGCTAAGAGGCCGATAATTTTTAAAAATGCGTCCTGTTCTCTTTCTGAAAGCTCAGGAAATTGCTTCACATCTTGAGCCATATTAATTTCAAAAGGTGTCCAAAAGTTTGCGAGCATCCGTTTATATTTTGGATATGCCCACGGGTAGGCGACATCATCCCAATTGAGCACGTTGGAACATTTTCCGTTCACTATTGCTGTTGAACGGTTTGGTGCATCAGGATCCATAATAACTCGTTTTGTTAATGTTTGCTCCATATTACTTCCTCCTTAACTTGCACATGATTCACATTCATAAATGTCGCTTGATGTCGAACGGACATAATACGTTGTTTTTAATCCGGATTTCCAAGCTGTCAAATGAAGCTCCAGCAATTCTTTCGCTTTAATCGTGTTTAGGACGTAAAAGTTGAAGGAAATGGACTGGTCAATATGTTTCTGGCGCACTGCATTTTGTTTGATGCTCCATGTTTGGTCGATCAAATAAGCGGATTTATAATACCAAGTCGTTTTCGCATTTAAGTCGGGAACGGTAACTGGAATTTTGTAGTCTTTCTTTTCCTCTGAATAAACTTTTTGGAAAATTGGATCGATGCTTGCTGTGCTTCCGGCTATAATGGAGGTCGATGCGTTCGGTGCGACCGCCATTAAATAGCTGTTGCGAATCCCAAAAGTCTGCACTTTTTCCTTTAATTCCTGCCATTTTTTTGACGTATAACCGCGGATTTCAAAATATCGCCCTGTATCCCACTCCGAGCCTTTAAAGAGAGGGTATGCGCCTTTTTCTTTTGCGAGCTCCATACTCGACTGAATGGTTAAATACGCAATTTTTTCATATAGTTGGTCGACAAATTGGACTGCCTCGTCGCTTTCCCATGTAATTTCCTTTAGTGCAAATAAATGATGCATGCCAAACGTTCCAAGACCGATTGCACGGTATTTTTCATTTGTAAGCTTTGCCTGTAATACCGGAATGTTATTTAAATCGATAACGTTGTCCAGCATCCGCACTTGAATAGGGATTAAACGTTCCAGAACGTTGTCTGGAACAGCCCGTGCCAAGTTGATGGAAGAAAGGTTGCAGACGACGAAATCGCCGGGCTTTTTCACAATGACAATTTTTCCATCTTCGACATATTGTTCTTCAACAGTAGTAGCACTTTGATTTTGCGCAATCTCTGTGCATAAATTGCTGCAATAAATCATGCCGGCATGCTTGTTTGCGTTTTTTCGATTCACTTCATCCCGATAAAACATAAAAGGCGTTCCCGTTTCAAGCTGGCTGATCATAATCCGTTTCATTATTTCAATCGCAGGCACTTTTTCTTTAGATAAGGAAGGATGATTCACGCACTCAAAATATTTTTCCCGAAAGCTGCCGTTACCTTTTTCTTCATCATAATAATCTTCCAGACTGAATCCCATGACTTTGCGAACTTCGTGGGGATCGAACAAATACCAGTCCCCGCGCTTTTCAACTTGCTCCATAAATAGGTCAGGAATGCATACACCTGTAAATAAATCATGGGTGCGCAGCCGTTCGTCTCCGTTATTTAATTTTGCATCTAGGAAGGCGAAAATATCTTTATGCCAAACATCCAAATAAACGGCAATTGCTCCTTTTCTTTGGCCGAGCTGGTCGACGCTCACTGCCGTATTATTTAATTGCTTCATCCAAGGAATGACACCTGATGAAACTCCTTTGAACCCCCGGATATCGCTTCCGCGGCTTCTGATTTTCCCTAAATAAACTCCAATGCCTCCGCCGCTTTTAGAAACATTGGCAATATCAGTGTTCGAATCATAAATGCCTTGAAGGCTGTCGTCTACCGTATCAATAAAGCAGCTTGAAAGCTGACCGACTGATTTTCCTGCATTAGCCAATGTAGGTGTTGCAACCGTCATATATAAATGGCTCAATGCCCAATACGCTTCCTTTACAAGATGCAAACGTTTGGACGGATGCTCGTTGATCATTAACGTCATAGCGATGATCATAAAACGTTCCTGTGGAAGCTCAAATGTTCGTTTATGAAAATCTTTAGCTAAATACCGGTCGTAAAGGGTCCTTAATCCGATGTATGTAAACAGCTTGTCCTTCTCAGGATCAATGGCATTTCCCAGCTCCATAATTTCCTCTTTTGAATAATGCTCTAGCAAAAGAGGGCTGTAGATTCCAAGATCGGTTAATGTTTCGATTAACAAATAAAAATCGCCGTAGCCCGGTTGGTTGTAATTTCTGTTTTGGCTCGCTTCATAGTAAATTTTTTCAAGAAATACGTGTGCAGCTAAAAAAGTCCAATCCGGCTCACTTTCCGAAATGTTTGCTAAAGCTTCAATAATCAGCAGGTTTGTAAATTTTTCAAGATCATCAATCTGCTGGTATTGTAGGGTTGTCGACACTCTCTCGCTGTATTCATGAAAGGAAAGGGATGGAAACTTTTTTTCAAGCTGTCTTAGATAAAGCTCCCAATCGCTCCTGTTAAAATGATTTTGAAAAACCTCGTATAGATTTAATGCTTTCGTAATATTCATCAAACATCCTCCTTATCAAAATAAAAAACCGCTCAGGAAGCTGAGCGGATCAAACGATGATTAAAAGGGAGGCAGTTTACAAGGCGAAACTACTCCATTCAAACCATCGTTTCATCTTCCCAACCCCCGAAGAATTAGAAACGTTCGGACAAAGGCAGGTCTCCTGACTCGTGCTTCATCCTACTTTGAATCCTTCCCATACGAAACGTACAGTGGATTATTCATTTCGTAGCACTCACAGTTGCGGGGACAGTTCCGGATTCTCACCGGATTCCCTTTTAAGCTGAAAACAGCACCTTTGTCGTTAGGTTTTCAATATATAGTATTTAATTGTTTTTGATTACACAATATATAGATTTTTGATGTTATATATTCATCATAATCGTACTTGGCGAAAATTGCAATAAAAAAGTGAGGCTGATTGAAATTTTGCAACCTCACGAAACAATTAATGAAACTGAATATCAATTTTCTTTTTGTTGTTTTCGGTTTGTTTTGGAATACGGATTTCCAAAACGCCATTTTTATATGTCGCGCTCACTTCTTCTTCTTTTACATTTGCCGGCAATGCAACAGCGCGGTGAAACCGCCCTACAAACCGTTCGCGTCTATGCATTTCTTCTTCCTTTACTTCTTTGCTTCTTTGAATTGTGCCGCTGATCGTAAGAACGTTGCGATCAAGATGAATGTCAACGTCTTCCTTTTTTTCAAGGCCGGGCAAATCACACGTAACAATTACTTCATTAGCAGTTTCATGAATATCAAGCCGGGGGGTATTCATAGTCTCAAAGTTTTCAAAAAAATGCGGGAAGCTTTCAGAAAAAACGCGATTCATGTTTCGTCTAAATTGGTTGATCTCAGAAAAAGGATCGTAAGGAATGAGAGCCATATGATTGTTCCTCCTTTGATTTTTTTACAGAAAATATTATTTGTGTTGAGAAGAGAAATATACATAAAGCAGAGTTTAAATTACTGTAGTTGAGCAATTTTCATTACAATAATTACCATGTAAAAAGAGACAAACGGAGTACCCCTTATGCCACATGAAGCTGTTTTTTAACGACATCAATGGGAATATCTTGTTTCGCTGCATCGTAAATAAACTCCACGAGGCTATGTCCTTTCTTCTTTCGAAGGAAGTCAAGCCCGGTAGAGAAATCGCTGTTGGATTCGACCATACTGTACACATAAGCGAGTTGCACCAAGATCCAATACCGTTTCACCGCCCGACGTTGACGAACGCGGTACCCATCGAGCTTCAGCTGGTCTTTCGCTTGTCGAAAAAAGCATTCGATCGACCAACGCTGGGCATAGTAGCGCAAGATCTCTTCATCGCTTAGCTCCCGGTCGGTGCTCAAGACGCAGTGAAGATGTTCAGGTGTCATCGGCTGATCGGCTTTCCAAGCCAACAACACAACGGCATCATCGAGACCTTTCAGCGCTCCCTCGTAGCGATACACGCGATAACGCTCTTCTCCCACCGTGACGAGATGGGTGTCGTTCGGTTCGATATAGCGGGCAAACTGTTTGGCTTGGATGGCGATGCCTTTTGGATAAAGAACCCGATTCGTCTTGAGCATCGCAATGACGTGGAATCCTTTTTTCAGGCAGGCTTCCACGAGTGTTTTCGATGGGTACCAAGAATCCATCAGCACATAAACAGAACCGTGCACATCCAAAGAAGAAAGCATCTCGATGGCCCATTGACCCTTGCTTTTCCCATCCGCCTTGTCGTAGAGGCGAAACGCAAAGGGAAAGGCTTGCGTCATCGTATGAACCATGAGCCAGACGAGAGAGTGTCCCCAAATCGACTTTTTGTCCGCGTGAGAATAATGCCAATTACACCCTTCAATAGCGTGTTTCGCCTGTGACGAAGGCTTCGTTTTTCGGCAGATCGTATCATCGATCGAAACAAAAATGGGGTGATTCTTTCGCTTGGCCGTTCGTTCCACATGACGAAGCATCCACTGCTGGAGTTTGCGAAGCAAGATTTCTTCATCCCAAGGGCTTTTCGTGAAAAAATGGCTCAGTGTCGTTCGATGGTTGGGATGAAAGCTCTCATGATGCAGATCGGTCAAGGTTCCCACAAATCCTTTCGTTGTCAGCGCATCGATAATATGAACGAGATGCTTCATGACCGGCTTAGAGAAATAAAGGGCCAGCCCCAACATTGCGAAAAACTTGTCGATTCCTTGGTGATGTGGTAGTCTATTCATGAGACATGAACCTCCTTGAGAATGGTTTGGTGACACATCTATTCTAATCAAGGAATCGGGTTCATGTCTCCTTTTTTGTTCGGATGTAAATTTATGTTAGTGAATTTGCTCATCTACAGTAAATTACTGTTTTTAATCATAAAAATATAAATAAGTCCGCTGCGTCCAAATCGTTTCGTGTTTGTTGCTTTTAAAAGCACAACCTAGCAAAACTTGGTGAACGAATGGATAGCATATTGTTGTTATTAAACAAGAGTTTACATACGAAGAAAATTAAGTAAGCTGCTTAATTGCAGCCATGCTGGGAATTAACAGATCAAGCTGGATAAATTCACAATGATTGGAAACCGCTGTGGACAACTTTATAAATTTAAAAATTATTCATTCGTTGCACATTCTGAAACAACGATGTTGTGAAGCCAATCTGCAGGCAATAATATAAAAAACAATAATAAAAAAATTTGGAATATTAAAAAATATAAAGAAGGGAGTGAAAAGCTTTTTAACCTTGCAATTCAAAAAATGAAAGCGTTTAACTAATGCTTTTAGGGGGGTATAAAATGGTGGGAAAAGGTAAATTTTGGAGTGTTCTTTTTATTACTATAATGTTGATTTTATCAGGTTGTTCAGGATCGGCTGTAAGCAATAGCAAGTCTAATTCCAGCGGTGAAAAAGATACAATCAAAATTGGCGTCATCCTTTCTTCAACTGGAACATTCGCTCCGCTTGCGGAAAGCATTAAAAACGGATTTAACCTTTATCTTGAAGAAAATGATAACAAGTTGGGCGGAAAAAAGGTGGAAATAAAATTTGAAGATGATGAAGCAAACCCGCAAGTTGCTTTAAGGAAATATCGCCAATTAGTCAAGAATGAAAAAGTAGATATACTTGTTGGACCAATTTCTTCAGCAGTCGCTTACGCATTGAGAGACGAGGTGGAGAAAGACAAAATTATATTAATTGATGCCAATGCTGCCGGAAACGATCTTTCCTGGAGCAAAAAAAGCGATTACATTTACCGCCTGTCATTTTCCAACTGGCAAAATGGCAGCAGTGCTGGAGAATATTTAGCAAAAAATGTTGGAAAAACAGCGGTAGCGATTGCACCCGACTACCCTGCAGGAAAGGAAGTTGTTTCCGCTTTTAAAGAAGCTTTTGAAGCTGCTGGCGGTAAGGTAGTAAAAGAAATATACCCTAAATTAGGAACGAATGATTTCGCAACGTATCTTACTGATGTAGCCCAAGTAAAGCCTGAACTAGTTTTTACATTCATGGCAGGCAGCGATGGAATTCGGTTTGTTCAGCAATACAATGATTTTGGCTTAAAGGGAAAAATTCCGCTGTCAGGTCCAATGGAATTTGGCGATCAACTGATCCTCGAACCTACTGGTGAAGCAGCAGAAGGAATCATTTCTGGCATCCTGTACTCGCCTTGGCTAGAAAATGAAGAAAACAAAAAGTTTGTAGAGGCATATCAGGAAAAATACGGAAAGCTGCCAAACACTTTTTCAGTGGGAGGCTATGACTCCGCAAAAGTCATAGATATAGCGATTAAAGAAGCAGGAAGCACAAATGCAGAGGATTTAATAAAAGTCCTTAAAGGGATTTCCTTTGACAGCCCACGCGGACCAATTACGATTGATCCAAAAACGAACAACCCAATACAGAATTTCTACATCGCAAAGAACACAAAAAAGGATAATCAAATTGTCCCTGAAGTACTGGAGACAGCCGAAAAAGTAACGATGCCTGAAAAAGCTCCTGCAAATTAGTCCATGTAACAGGATTGGGATCTGGGGCAAAGTTCTCCAGTCCCAATTTGTCGTTTCATAAATTGAGAAAGTGGGGGATCGTTTTGTCATTGTCTATATTTTCTGTACAGCTATTAACGGGATTAGCGTATGGGATGCTGTATTTTATGATAGCAGCAGGGTTGACGATTATTTTAGGAGTTATGAATATTGTTAACTTGGCGCACGGTACATTATTTTTACTTGGATCCTATATGGCCTTTACCTTTATGAATCAACAATTCAGTTTTTGGATTGCTTTATTGCTATCAGTTGCTGTTACGGCTGTGATCGGGATTATTATTGAAAAATTATTTATTCGGCAAATTTATGGGAAAGAGCTTGAGCAGGTGCTGCTCACATTTGGTTTAGCCTTCGTTATTGCGGATACCGCAAAGTGGATTTGGGGTACAGAGCCTCAAACGATGGCTGTCCCTGCTTTGCTCGATTCGTCGATCTCCATTGGACCGATGGTTTTCCCTTTTTATCGGTTGTTTGTTGTTTTAATTGGCTGTCTGCTAGCGCTGCTTCTTTGGTATTTTGAGAGCAAAACTAGAATCGGTGCGATTATTCGTGCAGGTGTGGATGACAGGGCAATGGTTTCAGCTCTTGGAATAAACGTTGGGGCTGTATTTACTGGAGTTTTTGCTTTCGGTGCAGGATTAGCTGCGTTGAGCGGAGTATTAGGAGGACCGTTAATCGGGATGTATACAGGTATGGAATCAGACATTCTCGTTACATCATTAATTGTTGTAGTGATCGGCGGCTTAGGTTCGTGGAAAGGCTCTTTCATTGGTGCAATTCTCATCGGATTGATTGAGACCTTCGGCAAGATTTGGTTTCCTTCATTATCAATGCTAATCGTATTTCTTCTCATGGTTGTAGTATTAATTATCCGTCCTCAAGGGCTATTTGGAAGGGAGGTGGCATAGTTGAAAAAGAATATTCTAATTTTCATTGTATTTCTGCTTATTGCTTTCGTTCTGCCCTTCGTTTTAAGTGTGTATGGGATCGATCTTGTTTCCGAAATCTTCATTATGGCTATTTTTGCCATGAGTCTTGGTTTAATAATGGGGTATGCAGGAATGGTTTCACTAGGTCATGCAGGATTTTTCGGAATTGGAGCCTATACCGTGGCACTTCTCGGACCGCATATTCCAAATTCCTACTTGTTACTATTTTTTTCTATCTGCATATCTGGTCTTCTTGCATTAGTTACTGGCGCGATATTTATACGCACTTCGAAATTTTACTTTTTAATGATTACTCTTGCTTTCGGACAATTGCTGTTTGCTCTGGCTTGGCAATTAAAGCAATGGACTGGCGGAGCAGACGGCATGAAAGTTTCCGCTCCTTTGAATCTCGGTTTTGGCGAAATTGTCAGTCCTATAGGGATTTATTCCGTAATGGCAGCAGCTTTTATTATTGTTTATTTACTGCTTAGATTTTTTGTTGAATCTCCAGTCGGTAAAGTTGTCAAAGGAATAATGGAAAACGAAGCACGAATGAGTGCATTGGGGTACGATGTACGCATTTATAAGCTTTTAACATATACATTTTCCGGAGCCCTAGCAGGATTTGCAGGATCTTTATACGGATTTTACAACCTTTTTGTAAGCCCAGATGTATCGAGTTGGATGTTTTCGGGTCAAGTTATGATGATGGTAATAATTGGAGGAGTTGGTACACTGATTGGTCCGGCAATCGGAGCTGGTCTATTCATTTTTTTACAGAACTTTATCAGCACGTACACAGAACGGTGGCCAATTATAATGGGAGCCCTGTTAGTGATTCTTGTGCTGGTTGGCAAAGGTGGAATTATCCATTGGTTTGCTTTATTGAAATCTAAGATTTTTTATAAAAAACGAAAAAATAGCGATGATTACGCTCCGCAGCATGTTGAAAAAGAGGAGGTAGTCAATTGAGTATATTAAAAGTAGAAAATATAAACAAATCATTCAAAACATTACAAGTTCTTCAAAACGTATCATTGGAAGTTCAGCCAGGAGAACGCCATGTTATCATCGGCCCTAACGGTGCGGGGAAAACAACTCTTTTTAATTGTATTACAAATGTCCTGCTAATTGACTCAGGAAAAATATTTTTGGAAGGGCAAGAAATAAGCAATATGCCTTCCAGTAAATTGGTTCATTTAGGAATGTCGCGAACGTTTCAAAAAAACAACTTGTTCGGAAATTTGACAGTCGAAGAAAATCTTCATCTTGCTTTAACAGCAACGAAACGATATCGCTACCAAATGTTTCATGCGTTGACAAAGCATATCGACCTCAAAAAAGAAACAGATGAAATCCTTGCACAATGGGAGATTTCTACACGCAGAAATGTCAAGGTGAACAATCTTTCCTATGGAGAGCAGCGGCTTCTTGAGATTCTGCTAGCGATGGCGTCTAAACCGAAGATCTTGCTTTTGGATGAACCGACATCAGGAATGTCTCCAGCAGAAACTGCACAGACAGCTGAAATGATTCAAAAGCTTCCTCGGACAGTATCTATACTAATTATTGAACATGATATGGATGTTGTATTTTCCATTGCTGACAGAATTACTGTTCTTCATCACGGAGAAGTGATATTAAGCGGCACTCCCGAAGAAGTTCGAAACAATGAAGAAGTAAGGAAAATTTACTTTGGGGGAGGTGCAAAAGCTCATGCTTGAGCTTCAAAATGTCCATTCTTACTACGGAACGAGTCATATTCTTCAAGGCGTTTCATTTTCAGTTCCAAGCAAGAAATGTGTTGCTCTTCTTGGGAGAAATGGAGCAGGTAAATCAACAACGATTCATACGATTGCCGGGCTGCTTAAACCGCGGAGGGGAAAAATTCAATTTAAGGAACGGCAGCTGAATAACCTGTTGCCTCATCAAATTTCGTGCCTTGGAATTGGATTCGTTCCACAAGGAAGGCGGATTTTCCCTTCTCTTACCATTCGTGAAAACTTGACAATGGCTGCCCGTAAAAATTTAATAGACCGAAATAATAATTGGGATTTGGAAAGGGTATATGAATTATTTCCTGTTTTAAAAGAAAGAGAAAAAAATATGGGTACTGAGCTTTCAGGCGGACAACAGCAGATGCTTGCAATCGGAAGAGCTTTGATGACAAATCCCAGCTTTTTATTAATGGATGAACCATCGGAAGGATTAGCCCCTGTCATTATCGATCAGGTCGGCGATATAGTTGTAAAACTGAAGCAGGAAGGACTTTCGATCTTAATGGTTGAGCAAAATATATCACTCGCATGCAAAGTAGCAGATGAAATTTTAATTATGAACAAAGGTACTATTGTATGGCAGGGCAGCCCAGATGAATTAATGAAAAATAATGAAATACAACATAAATATCTTGGGGTATAGAAAAACACCACATAACATTTGGAAGAATATGAGGATATATGTTCAATATACGAGCATATATCCTTATTTTTTTAATCTCCAAGCAAAACGATAACGATGTTAGAACTGCGCAAACAATTTTTATAGATCCTCGTACTATTAAATTTGTACAGAACCAAAGTACTTGTTCAGCTTTTTGTGATTCATCCAGAAAAAGAAGGAAAAACATTTGCAACAAGCGGATTTGCCGACGGTACAGGCGGTATGGTGATTTATGAAACAAACATCTCCCGGCCGCCCTCCTTTTCATCTATCTATTTTATGGTTCAGTACCAATAAAAACCCCATCTCTCCTAAGTTCGGAATGATGGGGCTCAAGCGTCTGAAAAAGAATTTATATATGATTGGCCAGCTTTTTTAAATGTTCTGAAGTCTCATTGATTTGCGCAATGAAATTTGTTATATCATCAATGATTTCAGCAAAGTTTTCGAGTTCATTTTTCGTCTTTTCAGTTTGTTCTTTATTTTTGTCGAAGGCATACAAAATATTGTCGAAGAATTGGTTCATCTCTTTCATTCTTTGCGAACCATTGCCTGTAAGCTCTGTTACTTCCACAATAGATGAAGCGATATCGTTAATTTTCGCTCTGATTTCCTCAATTAAATTGGAAACGCCAAGCACGGAATTTTTTGTTTCTTCCGCCAGCTTTCTCACTTCACTAGCAACAACAGCGAATCCTTTCCCGTATTCCCCTGCACGCGCTGATTCAATTGCGGCATTTAGAGCCAGCAAGTTAGTTTGTTCAGCAATAGAAGTAACAATCGAGACGACATGATTAATTTTTTCAGAAGTTTGTTCAAGCGACTTTATTTTTAAAGCAATATCATCTGTCCGTTCTTTTATATTGACCATTAAACCGGAGTGAAAATTCAAGTCTTCTCTCCTTGAACTGACTTCTGCTTCGGTTGATGCCGCTGTTTCAAAACGATCAACTGCAATTAAGGCAAATTGTTTGGATCGTTCGTTAATTTTTTGTATAGCTGAATTGGCTGATTCAATAAGATCAGCAAGACGAATGGAGGTTTGGGCGATGTTTTCATGAAGCTCCTGTTTTTCCTTTTCGATTTTTTGCCGTCTTTTTAAATACTCTTCATTATATGCTTCCAACACAATTTGCTGTTCAAAGTTTAACATTTTTGCAATGGTGACCACCGCTTTATGATAATCTTCCTTCGATGGACACGCTTTCGCAACAACGGAAAAAATTGATTTCTGTAATTGCTGGAATGAACTCATGTACCAGATCGTATCTAATCCAATGCGGACGTGGGCTACAGCAATCCGCTTCATTCTTGTTATATCTTCATCTGTTAAGGATCCGCTAAACATAAGCAGCACATGTTTTTTCAATCTTTCCTTCTGTTTTTCGATCGAGCTGTATTTATTAATTAAGTCAATCAAAAATTGTTCTTGATGGAGAGCATCATAAAATGCATCGATAATAAACTTTATGTTTTCTTCAATCGCATCTTTTAATATAAGAGTACAAATAAGATCATCCTTTGTTAGGCCAACCATCGCTAATTGTCTTTGATATTTTTCATCAGTCACTTCAAGTTTTACTTGTTGAAGATCTACTTGTTTTTCAAAAAGTGATGGAACTTGTTTTCTTTTTTTAAACATTGGTTGATTTCCCCTTCAAAATTCATTATTAGTGTCCACTGTATATATCGGCAGCTAAATAATAATTTTTTCGATTATTTTTTAATTTCTCAACTTTCTCACAGTAAATTGGATTTCTAAGCCTTACGGTTAATGGGTTTGTTGGTTGTTTCGAATACTTCTTGACATAAAAATTTGCAAAAAAAACACCTCAACTTTTGGTATAGTTTAATTGTCCAGAAAAAACATTACCAAAAGCAGGTGAGGTGTCTCTTATTATGATAACGAATAACAGACTGAACAATCAACTACCAAAAGAAGTAAAAGCTATATTTGATGAACTTGAAATCTTAAAATATTTAAGGAAAGTGGGAATTAACAAGGGTTTCGGTTATTCCTGCGCCTATTTATTCCAGCTAGTTTTTAGTTTAGTTTTTGAAGGCAAAAATTTGTTTCGACTTCTTCAAAGTAAAAAAGCTAAAGATTTGCCGGAAAAAAACGCTATTTATCGCTTCTTAAATAACCCTCAATACAATTGGCGCAGGTTTTTACTTGTTTTGAGTACTTTCACCATTATGAAGGTAAGTAGTTTAACGAGACACGACCGTCCGAAAGTGCTGATCGTGGACGACTCATCTTATGAACGAAATCGCAGTAAAAAGGTTGAACTGCTTGCTCGCTGTTTCGATCATTCTTCTCAAAAAATGCGTTATTACAAAGGATTTCGTATGCTTACACTCGGCTGGTCAGATGGTGCTACATTTTTGCCTATTGATTTTGCTTTATTAAGCTCTACGAATTCCCAAATCAATGGGATTGATAACCGAATCGATAAGCGTACATCCGGTTATAAGCGGCGTGTCGAAGCTTTACAAAAAGCGCCGGAAGTTATTCCCAATATGATTAAACGGGCACTTTCTCAAGGAATCGATGCCTCATACGTTTTAATGGATACATGGTTTACCCAACAGCCTTTGATCAAGTCCATTGTGGATCAAGGGTTGGATGTTATTGGAATGGTGAAGGATACAAAACAAAGATATCAAGTGAACGGTGAATGGGTGAGCCTAAAAAAACTATACCAAACAGCTAAACCATCACAACATCAAAAGGGTATTTTGCGCTCTATTCACACAACGATGGCAAATGGCGTACCTGTTAAAGTGGTATTTGTCCGTAATCGTAATAAAAAGAGACAGTGGCTAGCTATTTTGAGTACAGACTGTACTTTATCGGATCAAGAAATCATTCGTATTTATGGGATACGTTGGGATATTGAAGTATTCTTCAAAACAGTCAAATCCTTATTGAAACTCCAAAAAGAGTTCCAAGGAAGATCTTATGATTCCATGATCAGCCATACCACTATTGTGTTTACAAGGTACATTGTTTTGTCTTGGCAAAACCGAGTAAGTACAGATTATCGAACATTAGGCGGCATTTTTTATGAACTTTGTGATGAAATCGATGAACTAGATTGGGCCTTTGCACTTCAACTACTCATTGAAATTCTTGAAGATGCACTTCAAAATGTAAATCAAAAGATTAAAAAATTCATCGAAAGTCAATTACGTAAATGGATTGTAGTTTTGCCTAATTATATCAAGGCTTATTTACCAAAATTGAGCTGCGAAAGTTGAGTTAATTTTTATTCTAATTTGTTAAATTTTATATTCAAAAATGAATGATGTTTTATAAAGGCGAAGATTTTAGTATGGTGTAAAACTCATATTCGCCGAAAAGCACATTCCGAGCAAATAACCTGTAGATGATGTTGCAGCTGGCGGCATGAATCAAGAATTTTTTTATAATCGACAAAATGCGCGTGCAGTCAAGACTTCCATGATGACGCTTTCTTTAACAAAATGATCTTCAGTTTTTATTCCCTTCCCCCCAATATTTAGATATTTTAGCAAAAAGATGGAATATCTACCATAATTTTTTTGTTTTTTGAATATTAATTCGATTGTTTGGCAGTCTATCACAGTGTGATGATCTAACGGATATCTAAGGTTTTTATAGACGATTTATTACTGCAATTGTTTTTAGAAAGATCAGATTTTAAATGCTTATAACAACTGCTCGAACGAAAGGGGGAAACACGACACTTCGTGAGTGGATTTGAAAGTTGAAGAGAGGTGCGATTTTCCTGTAATGGAATGAAGCTTGGAAGGATTAGAATTAAGGAAGCTGAATTGGAAGGGTTCAAGAACAAAATGGGAAATATCAGGAGAGTGAATGGTCCCCTCCTGATTTATAGCTGTTTAAATTGCGGCTCTTCGTTTTGAATGTAATTTAGCCTCGCTTTTAAATGGTCAAGCACTTCCTGTTGTTGTTTTGCAAGGTTTTGGTATAACTGCTTAGCTTGTTGATCTTCTGTTTCCAGTGCGAAGCTATGTAAGTTCGCAACCGCACTTTCACAGCTTGAAATAGTTTCCATCAATTTTGTGCCAACTGTCATTTGAAAAACCTCCTTATTCTCAAATAAAAGGAGACACGGGTAGTGCCTCCATAGCCATGAATATAAATTTTTTAGTTATTGTTGTTGGAAACCGCCAATTTGTTGTTGAGCAAGTGCAACTAAACGCTTTGTGATTTCTCCACCAACAGATCCATTGGCACGGGAAGTTGTGTCTGGTCCGAGATTTACACCGAATTCTGTTGCGATTTCGTATTTCATTTGTTCAAGCGCTTGTTGTGCACCAGGAACTAAAAGTTGGTTAGAGTTGTTGCTGCGGTTTTGTTGAGCCATAATTTTCAACTCCTTGTGAATTTTTTTTTTGGCTGGGTTAGCTGGAGTTGCACCAGCGTGAATCAAAAGATTCACTGCCAAACTCGGCTTAACCCACCGGGATGTATGCTGTTCATTAAGTAGTATGAGTAGGATGTAAAAATCTATTCGAAATGAGAAATGGTAATTTCTGTTTTGTGTCGTTACTCTGTAAATCAGACTAGAAAGGGAACATTATACATAAATCAATAACAAATAAAGGAGTTTTCACATGCGAGCCTGTCCGTTATGCAATGGATTTCAGCAACTTCATAAGTATTGTTCCAAATGCGGAGGCATTTTATTAGATGCAGGGAAAATTACTGACTATTTAGATGACTACAGTGCTTATATGGAAATGGACTTGATGAAGCTTTTAGATGGAAAAAGAGATTCACTAAAAAATCATCAATGCATACATCTTTTATATTGCAGCCAATGCCATGAAGAAGAGCATGCAATCATTCAGGAAACATAAAGAAAGGGGCCTTTTAAGCTTTAAGCTCTGAATTCTTTTACAGCTAAAATTTAAAAAGCCTGATGTGTTTTTCAAACATCAGGCTTACTTTCCGTTATTTTTCTCTATGTCAAAAGGCGGTTCTTCTTCCTCGAGGTCCCTTGCTTCTTCAATATTGGTCGCATTGTAACGGTAGTGAACAGATCCTCCTGAAAGACCTTCATTAATCATTCTGTCAATGTCCATAAACGATTGATCACGACCTTCATATAGCGAATCTTTTACTTCCTTATCCTTATCCATAACCGTATTACCCTCCTTATTCACTGGAATTATTCATTAGGTTGCTCAGGAAAAGGTAAAATTATAAAAAGAATGTATGATATCATGGATGATTACAAAAATTTGTGGCTTGTGCATCCGTTTTTATCAAGTTTTTTTGAAATCGATTCGATTTTTTGCTAAATGATGGAACAATTTGCTTAGTTGGACAATTCCGTTTTGGAATATGTCTTTTTCATCGAACACCATCGGTTTCGAATTAACCTCATAAATAAAAATATTTCCTTTTGTATCAATTCCAGCATCAATAGAAAATTCCCCAATGAATTGAAAACATTGAGAGAGTGTGCTGCCAATTTCGTGGCAAATAATTTCCAGTTTTTTTGTATCGACACGGTTTTTGACAAAGGAGAAGGGAAGGATAGTGCCACCATGTACTACATGTGTTGTAATGTTTTTAGATGCGCGCACGCCAATTCCCGAAATAACATATTGGTTTTGACTGTAATGAACGAGAATGCGCAAGTCGTATTTCTGATTGTTAATCTGATCGGAGACGATCTCCTGCTGCATCATATACGGCTCGTTTAAAATGAAATGTTTTATTTCTTTCCAAATATTTTCCAATGAAGATTCATTTTTTATAGAATTTACCGTTTTGATAATGTAGTTATGTTTGGATTCGGCTGTTATTTTAATGATTCCTTTCCCTTGGCTTTGTCCAACAGGCTTTAAATAAACGGAGGGGTATTTTTCAAAAAATGTATAAAAATCTTGTTTCGATGTTACTAATTGCGATTCAGGTATGACAGGAAGAAGGTGCTTATTTTTTTGCAAACAAGTAATGACATCCCATTTATTAAAAAAATGTCTGTTGAAATATGGGATGTTTTTTTTGTTTAAAGAGCGGAAAACGAAATCTGTTTTTTGAACTGTATCGCGAAACGGATAGCGATTATAGACAACATCTGGATATAGAAACTTTTTTTTCAACCAGCGATTTTCGTTCGGTTCATATATATAGCCGACGATCGATTTTTCTTTCATGCCAGAAGGTGTAAAAACAAAGCTTGAACTGTTCTGCTCAGCCAAATGTCTTTGTATAGCTTTAAATAACGAAATGTTTCCATAAAAAGAACCGCTTCGATCGTTATCACCAGCTAAAATTCCGACGAGCATTTCATGGGGCATCATAGATCTCCTCAGTTGAAATTGTTTTTTTCATTAAATATTCGGCATATTGGAATGGAAAGCGCAATGTTAGCCGGTCTTCTTGCTGCAAATCTTTATGCATAAAAATGGAGCGGCCAGGCTTCGAGTTCGCTTCAAATAGCCATATGTTCCCGTTATTGTCGATGCCGAAATCAAAACCGATTTCTCCGATTTCACCGTCCATTTTGCGATCAATTGCCTTGCTAATAGAAAGAGCCGCGGTGGAAAGTGAACGGTAAATGTCCTCTTTATTCAGCGGCAATGATAATTCATGCAAAGATTTTATTGTTCCTCCGTTTTTTACGTGTGTTGTAGGATTTCCCTTTCCGGCCAATTTCGCAGCGATTGCACTGACAAGCCAGATTCCGTTTTCGTTCTTGTTTGTGTGCACGCGGAAATCGACAGGATTTCCACTCGATTGAAGAAGGGAAATGCCTTGTTGAGCAATATATTGATCTAATGATCGCTGTGCAAAAAAACGCTGCAAAAAGCCTTCAATAGAAGAGAACAGCTTCAACTGGCCTTTTCCGTTCTCATCATAATAGCAGCAAAGAATTGATCCATTTTTCCGATTTTTCACCAGCTTAAATATTCCTAGGCCAAGGCTTCCGTTTTCAGGTTTTAAATAAATCGTTTGAAAGCGGTTAATCAGCTGTTCAATTGTTTTTATAGACGGAGCATGATATGTCTCCGGCAAGTAATGCCTTACTGTCCCATCTTTGGATAAAATATGATGGACATCCCATTTGTTGAAAAAGCCTGAGTTGAAAAGCGGAATTGAGCGCATAAATAAGTTTTTTTTCGCAGACTGAAAGTAGTCTGAGTTTTCTACCTTCCGATTTGGAAGACGATCATAGATGACATTTGGAAATGGAACGGTTATTTTTACCCATCCGGATTCATTGAATGAATAGCCTTCAATCATCTCTAAATCCCAATGAATTTGATGTATCCCAAATACAAAACAAAAAGCGCCTGTTGAACAGCCGTTGACCACTAATTTTGAAAAAAATATCGATCTGTCGCCTAATGGGCGTAAAAGGGATTTATAAAAACCTGCTGTGAAAATGCCGACAACGGGGCCTAAAAATAGCGTTTCACTATGGACTAAAGCTTTGATCCTAATATTTTTAGGTAAAAGCAGAGATTCGGCAATATCTTTTGAAATATAAATGCTTTGGCTGTCTTCGTGATGGAGAATAGAACGGCACGCTATTTTCCGTTTGCCGAAAGAGATCGATTCGATCGTTACATGGGAAAAAGAGCTAGGAAGCAAAACGGTTTGGTTTAGGTGGTCTGCCTGTTTAATTTGATAAATCATTTATTTCCACCCCGGTTTGTAGAGAGTGTTGCAAGTAGCGGGCATAGCGGACAGGAGCTTCGTACAGAACTGTTTTTCTCGCAGGATCTGTTTTTAAAACGACATTTCTCCCTGGTTTAGAATTAATATCTAGAATCCATATCGTTTCATTTTGCAAATCAATGCCGATGTCCACACCAAGCTCAAATAAAGGAGCAAAATTTTTTTCAATTTTTTGCGGAAGATGGTGAGCAAGCTGTTCGATTTGGTTATAAATATGGTTCAATCGCTGCCTTGGAATATCTTTTTCCCATTGTTCAAGGGAAACGACAGAACCGCCTTTTGACAAGTTGGATACATACGTATGTTTTTGACCGATTCGAATTCCTTTTCCTTGCATAATCCATTGACCGAACTCGTTTTTTTGAAATAAAATGCGCAAGTCAAATGGACGCTGCTGTTTGTCCTTTAAAGGGAGCAATCGTTGAAGAATGTATGAGTCAACTTGTCTCTTCGCAAGAAATGGTTTTAATTGATTGAAATGTTTCAAACGGACGATCCTTTGATTCGCTCCAATGAAAAAGTATAGAAATAGCGTTTCCTTTTCTTTTTTAATTACAAGCACTCCTTTTCCTGAACTGCCGTGAATTGGTTTTAAGATACATTCCTCATATGATTGCAAAAATGTATAAACTTGATCGGGATGTTGGAAATATTCTGTTTCAGGAAGATATTGATAAATGAATGGATCAGTTTTTAATGTTTTATATTGTTTCCATTTATCTGGGAATCCGTAGCCTAGAAAAGAAACATTTTGTTGTATTTTTAATTTTTGAACGGCTTTTTTGTTTTGAATGGAAGCAGCATCTTTGCCATAAAAACAGCGGTCATAAATATAATGTGGAAGTTGAAAAGTACTTCGCTCCCATTTATTAGATGTTAAATTGAATGTAAATCCCGTTAACGTACCATTTGCGAATTGTACGTCCAACGGGCGAAACATAATACATTTCATATTCAATTTTTTTGCCGCTTTTGAAATATTTTTAAAATAGGCTGCTTCATGAAAATATTTATTGACTAAAAATCCGAAAGACAAAAGAGGTTCTGCCACAAATATCCGCCTGCCTCCGTTTATCTATATTTACCCAATTATTATATGAATCGTTATGAAACATCATAACCGCTTATCAAGAAACAATAACGGATGATTGCTTTGGCAGACGGACGAATGGAAGGATTGAGAGAGTATTCAATATTTTTGGATGGCTTTGTATTGACTTCTAAAATCCATGGTTTCTGATCCTCACTTACAGCCATATCAATTCCAAATTCCCCGTATTCTCCCTCCACGTTCATTTCAACTGTTTTGGCGGCTTCCAGTGCTATTTCAGAAAGAATGCTGCAAAGATGTAAACAAGTGCTTTTGTCAAAAATGTCAGATAAGATTTTTTTTATTTTATACAGCTCACCGCCTTTAGCTAAATTGCTAACAAATTGATCTTTAGCGGAAAGGCGGGCGACAGAAGAGGTTATTTTCCAGCCCTGATGATTGATTTTATGGCATAGAAACCTGAAATCAAGCGGTCGATTATCCAATTTGATTGTGTCGATTGTCTGCTGAATAATATGCGGTTCTCTTTTGAGATATGGAAAGAGATGTTTATACATTTCCTGAAAGGAATGAAAAATAATTGGCTGCTCGCTTTTACCGGGATGGGTAAAGTATATTTCGAAAAGATCGTTTTTATTTTTCAAGCGAATAATTCTTCTCCCTTGACTGCCGTTAATCGGTTTAATAAATACGTCTTGAAAATCATTTACAAACACTTGCAAATCTGATTTTTTTGTTAAAAGCATCGTTTTTGGAAGGTAGGGAAGAAGATGCTGGTTGGACGCAAAAATTTTATGAATTTCCCATTTGTTTAAGTAGCGGTGGTTAAACACCGGTATATCGTTTGCAGCTGCAAATTGCAAAAACTTCAAATATTTTTGAGAATACTCTAATTTTCTTGATCGAATCCGATTATAAATCACGTCAGGACAAGGAATGGTTTCCTTTTTCCAATTTTGATGAGATAAATGAAACCCTTTCTTCTGATTTTGCTGCAGATCAGTTAATGTTGAAATACAAAAAAATGCGCCAATTTCCGCACAGTAATTCGCCATCTCTTTACAAAAATCATCAATATTTCCAAACTGGATTTTTTCATCGTCCTGAATAGAATCAATCAATACACAAATGACCGGTCCGAGTTTGAAGGTGTTGGTGAATTTATCATACTGAAGACGAAGCGTTAAAGATTTTATAGGAAGATGAAGAGCGTTGTAAATCTCTTCACTGGCATAAAGAACGATTTTTTCGTTTCGGATGAAGGAGGCTTTTGTTTTAACTGTTTCTTGGCCGCAATGTAAGGAAAACGTTTGGATCAGTGGAAGGGTCAAAGCTTTTTGCAAAGAATCGCTTATTTCCATATAGAAACCGTTTTTTTCTTCGAGTGGAATCATTAAAATTTTTGTTTCTGCCATTTGAATTACCCCGTTTGCTTACAAATGTTAACCGATTTATAATATTAACTTAGGTAAATCATGCTATGATATCGTATGTCTGGCAGTTGATCTTGTGAATAAACAGTGAGGAAGATGCAAATGGAATTTATATTAACATCAGCTATGATGGTCGTAATTAGTGCATTTATTGGCGGTGTTACGAATTACATTGCCATTAAAATGCTTTTTCGCCCATATAGACCAATCTATTTGTTTGGAAAAAAGCTTCCCTTTACGCCAGGCCTTATTCCGAAACGCCGGGATGAGCTGGCTAGGCAGCTAGGAAAAATGGTGATCGAGCATTTAGTTACACCAGAAGGAATCAAAAAGAAAATGGAGGAGGTCTCCTTCCAGCAGAAAATACAATCATTCCTGCTTCAATCGATAGATGCTTGGCTTGCCAAACAAAAAACTTTAACGGAATTACTGGAAGAGTATGGAGTATCCAACAGCAAGGAAATGATTGCCACCCGACTTGAACGAGCGATTGAAAAAAGCATACTTCATTTTTTCAATACAGATCAAAAAGTCAGTCATTTTTTGCCGCAAGAATGGAAGAAGAACATCGAATTGCAAATTCCTAGTCTTGCAGAATGGATTGCAATGAAAGGCGTTCAATATGTTGAAAGTGATGAAGGGAAACAAGCGCTGCAAAGAATGATCGATGACTTTCTTCAACAAAAAGGAACGTTTGGCGGCATGATTCAAATGTTTTTAGGAAACTTGAATATCGCAGATAAAATTCAATTAGAAGCAGCAAAGTTTTTTCGTCATCAAGGGACGATTGATCTGATTTCTTCCATTCTTTTTAAAGAATGGAGCCGATTGCTTGATATGCCGGTTTCTGAGTTTACAAGCAGGATGGACAAAGAAAAGACAAGCTTGTCCATTGCAAAACTTATTTCGGAAAAAATACGTATCTACGAAACATTGGATAAACCAATTTCAGAGCTTATCCAGCCGTATAAACAAGCAATTACGGAAAAAATGCTGCCAGCCGTCATTTCCAGCTCTGTTCTTTATTTGCAAAACAGTGTGGAACAGATTATGAAAGCTTTCGATATCGATGAAATTGTGACGGCACAGGTAGAATCCTTCTCGGTTGAACGTCTCGAAGAAGTTGTACTGACTATTTCCAAAAGGGAATTTAAAATGATTACCTACTTAGGCGCTCTCCTTGGTGGTATAATCGGGTTCGTACAATCGATTATCATTCTGTTTATTTAATCCCATGAAAACAGGCAAACCGCCTGCTTCATGGGATTTTTTACATATTAAAAGAACAATTGGGCACTTTACAAGTAAAAGGTTCAAAAACGTTAGGGGGATTCGGCATGAGCTTTTTAAAATTTTTTAAGAAATCGATCGATAAAAAGTCATTTGAACAGCTATTAGCAGACAAGGAAAAGCAAGATAGCAGCGAGCAACCGCAAAGCAAAGAAACGATCAAACGCAGCTTGCATGAAAACTTAAAAAAAATTAGAGAAGCATTTGGCAACAGCAGCGACATTGTTACAAGGGAAATAAGAATAGGAAGACAAGGGGAAATCCGCGTCGGGATTATTTATACGGACGGTTTGATTAACAGTGAAGCGAATCATAATTTTGTTATGGAATCGTTAATGTTTGAATTGAGAAGAAATGAAGTGGATCTGAAAGATCTGGCAGGTTTGACGCTGCTCAATTATATAAAAGAAATGGTCTTGACCGTCGGTTCGATTGAAGATGTGCATGATTTCAACGTTATCACGAATGCTGTTCTGTCTGGAAAAGTTGTTTTATTATTCGATGGATACGAACAAGGCTTTGCCGTTGAAATGAAAGGCGGAAAGGAGAGGGGAGTCCAAGAGACAACAACTGAAACAACTATTCGCGGTCCTCGGGAAGGATTTACGGAAAATTTGCGTGTCAATACTTCCCTTATTCGCAGAAAGATAAAAGACCATCGTTTATGGATTGAATCAAAAAAAGTCGGAAAAGTAACAAAAACGGAAGTCAGCATTATGTATATTAAAGGGATTGTGAGAGAAGAAGTGGTGCAGGAGGTCAGAAGCAGAATTGAACAAATTGATATTGATGGAATATTAGAGAGCGGTTATATCGAAGAGCTGATTCAAGATGACTCATACACGCCATTTCCAACTATTTATAATACGGAACGTCCTGATATCGTGGCAGGACATCTTCTCGAAGGCCGCGTAGCCATTTTAGTGGACGGCACTCCTTTCGTTTTAACTGTACCGTCAATTTTTGTGCAATTTCTGCAATCCCCTGAAGATTATTATCAACGCGCAGATATAAGTTCATTAATTCGTTTGCTCCGTTTTTTCGGTTTTTTCACTGCGCTCCTTGCACCGTCTCTTTATGTTGCTATTACAACTTTTCATCAGGAAATGCTGCCGACACAGCTTTTGATCAGTCTTGCCGCCCAAAGGGAAGGCGTTCCGTTTCCCGCATTTATTGAAGCATTTCTAATGGAAATTATGCTTGAAATTTTAAGGGAAGCAGGACTTCGAATGCCAAGAGCTATCGGACAAGCCGTTTCAATTGTTGGAACATTAGTTGTCGGGACGGCAGCAGTAGACGCGGGAATTGTTTCCGCCGCAATGGTAATTGTTGTAGCATTTACAGCTATCTCAAGTTTTATGGTCAGCTCGTATGACCTAGCGATCACCGTGCGGATGTTACGATTTGTTTTTATGGGGCTTGCCGCATCTTTCGGTTTGTTCGGAATTATCCTTGGATTGGTGGCGCTAGTTCTTCATTTGAGCAGTCTTCGTTCATTTGGCGTCCCTTATTTAAGTCCAATGGCTCCGTTTGCGCTGGCAGATCAGAAGGATGTTTTCGTTCGTCTGCCCCGCCGTCTGCTTATTTTTCGACCACGAGTTTTTAGTTCACAGCAAAATACGAAAAGAGAGAAATCACTTTTTCAAAACGAAAATCAACGAAAGAAGAAATAGATTACCTAAAGGGGTATTAAATGAATGTGGAACATAATCGGCATTCTTTTCGTTTCTGCATGTATTTTTATAATCGAAGCTCTGCTGCTATTAAAACATAAGCTCTGGAAGGATTTTATTGTGTTTATCATTTTTCTTTTTTTAGGAACAGGATTAAGTATTGCCAGATGCATTAATTTTCCTATTCCAAATCCGATTGAATTGCTCACATGGATCTACCAGCCGCTAAGCGAAGCAGTGAACAAAATATTTCAATAAGAGGTTGGTGAAGGTATGTTAGACAACGGGAAAATAACAGCAAATCAATATAAAATGTTAGTTTTATTATTTACGATTGGAAGTTCAATTCTCGTTGCTCCTACTGCATTAGTGAATGATGCGAAACAGGATGCTTGGATAGCAACCATTTTTACGGTCATCATCTCCATTCTTTTAGTGCTTATGTACATTAAAATATATTCAATTTTTCCAAATATGACTCTTGTAGAAATATGCGAGCTTTTGCTCGGAAAATGGATTGGAAAATTCGCGGTTGCATTATTTCTCATGTATGCTTTTATTTTATCGGGTGCATTGCTCAGGGAAATCGGCGACTTTACAACTACTCAAATGATGCCTGATACACCGATCGATGCTATCCATATTGTTTTTATGGGAGTCGTTGTTATGGCAACCCTTTTAGGATTAGAAGTGATTGGACGTTCTTCAGAAATCATTTCATTATGGCTATTCATCCTTTTAGCAATCTATTTCATCGCGATTTTGCCTCAAATCAAAATAGGAAACCTGCAACCGATATTGGGAGAAGGAATGAAACCGATTTTATTTGGGTTTTATCATTTTATTAGTCTGTCGTATTTAGAATTAATCGTTTTTTTAATGATTGCTCCCTTTGTCAATCATCAAAAAGGAGCAAAAAAAGGATTTTTAGTAGGCGTTATAATTGGAGGAATCCTGCTTACATTTGTTGTCATGTTTTCCATTCTTGTTTTAGGTGTCGAAAATACAGCCAGACAAATATATCCGAGCTACGCCCTGGCAAGAAAAATTGAAATTGGAAAATTTTTTCAGCGCGTAGAGGTTATTATGGCGGGAATTTGGTTTTTATCTATTTTTTATAAGCTAACCATCAGTTTTTATGCTTTTGTTTTAGGTCTCTCTCAACTATTTAAAATAAAAGATTATCGTTCGATTACTCTTCCTATTTCTATGATGCTGATTGTGTATGCGATCGCCTTCCATCCGAACATCGTTCACTTTTTTGAGTTTGTACATAATATTTGGCCTTTGTACTCTTTAACGATCGGGTTTCTTTTTCCTCTCATCCTGTTGGGTACAGCTCTAATGAAAAAACGTCAGCGTCATGTGAGGGGAAATAGATGAATAAGCGGTTGACAAGTCTTTTATTCATATTGGCGTCCATCATGTTGCTGGCAGGCTGCTGGGATCGGAGGGAGTTAAATGACATCGCAATCGTTTCAGCATTAGGAATAGACAAAGTAGATGATGAATTACTTGTAACGATACAAGTGATCAACCCGGGACAGGTAGCAACTGTAAAACAAGGGGGAATAACAAAAGCTCCTGTTAGAACATTCCAGTCGAAAGCGCGTACATTGTCTGAAGCGATGAGAAAAGTGACAACTTTCTCGCCAAGAGCCGTTTATTCAAGTCATCTCCGCATGCTGATTATTGGAGAGGATTTAGCAAAAGAAGGAATGGGGGAAATTATTGATTATGTAGTAAGGGGGAAAGAATTTCGGACAGATTTTTATCTCTCTATCGCTAAAAACACTAGAGCTGAAAACATTTTAAAAGTACTTAGCCAGCTGGAGACAATTCCCGCACATAAATTAAGTTCTTCATTAAAGTTATCTGAAAAATCATGGGGGCCTATCGAAACAATAGAAATCAATCAATTTGTCAACGAGTTAGTTTATAAAGGCATTGAACCTCATGTGATAGGTGTAGAAATAATAGGCAATCCTGAAGCTGGAGAAAAAATAGAAAATGTTGAAAAAACAAAAGCTGATGCGTATCTCAAATTTGGTAGTGTAGCTATCATGAGGAAAGATAAGTTAGTTGACTGGTTAACGGAGAAGGAAAGCAATGGTCTCCATTATGGATTAGGAAAAGTGCAAAGAGCAGTCATTAATGTGCCATGCAAAGAGAAGAAGGTGGCAATTGAAACGATCCGAACAAACAGCAAGATTCAAACAAAAGTTGACGGTCATCAGTTTAAAGGCACCATTCAGTTGCATATAGATGGGTCGGTAGCCGAAGTTCAATGCGAACGAATGGATTTGGAGAAAATAGAAACGATAAACCTTTTGCAGAAAAAAGCTGAGGAAAAGGTTAAAAAAGATATTCTGACAGCTATTCAAGCTTCCCAGAAAAAATATGAAGTAGATATTTTTGGATTTGGAGAAGCCCTTCATCGCAGCCATCCGTCGATTTGGCATAAAGTTAAAAAAGATTGGCATGCTCATTTTAAAGATATACCGGTTCATGTGGATGTTGACGTAAAGCTAAGGAGAATCGGCACAATTAATAACTCTCCTCTTCATGAAATGAAACCGTAGCTTCCCGAACTTCCAAAAAAAAATTCCTCAGGGTGTAAGGGAATTTTAAAACTTTTTTGACAGGCGGCCTTGTCATCCTTTATATTAGCTAAAAGGGCTCGCGGAGCGAGGAGGGATTAGGAGTGTCTAATATTTTATATAATTCCGCGTACGATTTGAAAAAAGCATTAGAACAAAGCAAGGAATATATTCAATTAAAAAAATTGTATGATGATGTCCAACACGATGAATCAGCGAAAAACATTTTCCACAACTTTCGCAGCACTCAATTAAACCTGCATGAAAAACAAGTAACCGGAAAAGAAATTACTGAAGAAGAAATTATTCATGCAGAAAAATGCGTTCAATTAGTACAGCAAAACGGCAAGATTGCTGCATTGTTGAAAGCAGAGGAAAGCATGAATATGCTTTTACAGAGGATAACCAGCATTATTTTGGAGCCGCTTGATGAGCTTTATAAAACAAAGTGAGTAGTAAAAGAAAAGAATATCAAATCAAGGATTTTATTGAAAAAAATAAAATATTTGGTAGTCTAGAGTGAGATGTACTTTTTGTGCATCTCTTTTTTCATTTTCAAAATTGGAGGGAACAGATCATGAACCAAAGACTCATTTTCCATTTTTTTATTAAAGAAAAAGGAGGTGGCATATTTTATGAGCCATAGTACACTATCCAGCTTAAAAACGGCATTGCGAGAACAATTAACGCTTTTTCAGAAACAACAAAATGACAGAACTTCTCCAATCGGCCGATTTTATATGAATAATCAAAAAAAGTTTTTGCAATATGTAAGGGAATTGGAACAGCTTTTTAATCAAGAAGATGAAGATATTTTCACAAAAGTTTTTATTGGGGCGACAGTGAAAATTGTATATTTGGAAGAAGAGGATGAAGAAACATATACAATCTGTTTTCCTGAAGAAGCTGATCCTGACCAAGGGAAAATTTCATTTTTATCTCCCATCGGTAATCAGCTGCTGCTTGAAATGAGAGGAAATTCGATTGATTTAGACATACCTGGAGGAAAAACAGCTGTTAAAATTTCTGAAATCCATTATTTAGAAAAATAAATTATGAAAAAATGAAAGGGGAAAAATCCCCTTTCATACTCTTAATTCATTTCCTCTTTCAGCATCGAGCTGTAGGAATTTCTAATAAAATATTACTTGCGAAAACCTTGATTCATTGAGATACTAAAATGTAAGGGTTTACATTACGAGCCTCTGTATATTTCGGGGTGGTTGTCATGAAAGATGAAAAAATTGTCGGCAGTTTCCAATTAATGAAATCATTGAATAAATCTTTAATTCTTAATACAATTCGGACACACGGATCGATTTCAAGATCTGACATTGCGAAAGAAACAAAATTAACACCTCCGACAGTCACAAATATTGTAAATGAATTGTTGGAAGAAGGATTGGTAAAAGAGTGGCAGACCGGATCTTCCAGCGGGGGAAGAAAACCCATTTTGCTGAAAATCAACTCATCAAATTTTTATGTTTTCGGTATTGATATTAGCCCGAGGGAAATCCGATTTGCCATCACGGATTTAAACGCTCAAACACTTTTATATAAAACAATCACGATGAAAGAAGAGATGACGAGTTCACGTTTGTTCCAAATGATTGCCAAACAGCTTTACATTATGATGGATGAAGCTTGTATAGAATTAAAAAAATTTGTAGGAATTGGCATCGGTATTCATGGCAGGATTGACGCAGATGAAGGTTCAAGCGGTTTTGCTCTCCAATTGCAGCATCGAAATGTACCGTTAAAAAAAGAGCTTGAAAAAGAATTTCGTCTTCCTGTCAAAATTGAAAATGATGTTCGTGCCATGGCAATAGGCGAAAACTGGTTTGGCAGCGGGGTGGGAATTAGCAATCTTGTATGCATTAAGATCAGTCATGGAGTTGGGGCAGGTTTTATTTTAAATAAGAAGCTGTTTCATGGAACGAACGGACTAGCGGGTGAAATCGGCCATATGTTTATAGAAAGCAGCGGTTTGAAATGTTCGTGTGGGAATGAAGGATGTTTAGAGGCGCTTGTTGGGTCTGAAGGGATTAAACAGCGTACATTAAACAAAATATCCCTTGGGTATAAAACGAAATTAATAGAACGGACAAACGGAATGATAGAAAATGTGAACGGAGAACTGATTTATGAGGCTGCATTAGAAGGAGACCTGCTTGCTAAAGACATTTTAGAGGAGACTGGCAGGTATTTAGGAATTGCCATCATGAACATTATCCATTTATTCAATCCAGAGCGTATTATTATTGGGGGCGGATTAGCAAAGGCAAAGAATTTTATTTTAACTCCGATTCAAGAAGTGGTTGAACAAAGAGCTTTGACAGAGCAAGCGAAAAAAACAGAAATTGTGTTGTCAAAGCTGGGAGATCAAGCGACGGTCATTGGCGCTGTTGCCCTAGTGCTAAATGAAATGTTTTCTGTTCAATATGAATCGGTGTCATAATGTTTCCCCTTCCTTTAGTACACAAAAGTTCTAATTTGTCTCACAAGGACATATTTTCATAATAGAATTTAACAACAAGAGAAGGGGGACAACACATGCTCTACCGCTTGCTTGCCTTAAATATCGACGGAACGCTCCTCCGTTCAAATGGACGCCTTCAGCATTCTACGAAGGATGCGATAGAATTTGTTCAAAAAAAGGATGTATATATTACTTTGGTGACGAACCGCCATTTTCAATCGGCAAAAAAAGTTGCAAAGGCGCTCAAAATAGACAGCCACTTAATTACTCATGGGGGAGCGTTCATCGGAAACCGTTTAGATGAACCTCTTTATGTGAAGCGAATTTCAGAAGAAAAAACATTTAATATTGTGCAAGTGCTCGAATATTTTAATTGTAATATTCGAATCATTCATGAGCGTTTTTCGATCGGCAACCGGAAAAAAATCTCTTCAAATCTTGTAAGCAAAATGCTATTGAATTCGTCAGATCCGCTTTTTTATCCAATTCAATTTGTAGAATCTCTTGCTGATGCGTTAATTGATGAGCCAGTAGCTGCCCCAAAAATTGATGTATATTTTGATACGAAGGAGGAATTGAAAGAGGCGGAAAAAACGATACTTGATTCTTTTTATGATGTAGATGTGATCGAGATTCATGACGGAAAAATTGAAATTGTTCCAAAGGGAATATCTAAACTGAATGGCTTGCAGGTACTTGGCAATCATTTAGGCATTAAGCTGGATGAAATGGTCGCAATCGGCGACGGCCTTGACGACTTGGATATGATCCAGCAGGCAGGTTTGGGGGTTGCGATGGGGAATGCTCCGTTTGAAGTAAAACGGGCAGCAGACTGGATCACGAGGTCGAATGATGAACAAGGCGTTTCATATATGGTAAAAGAGCATTTCCGAAAACAATACCCAATTAAATTTTTAAATAAAATTAAAAACAGATAAAAAACATCCGCTTCTTAGGATGTTTTTTTCGTATTGACTGAAAAAATCCCCTTTAGTACACTATAAGGAGTTTTATTCTATTCGACAAGGTGATCACATGCGCATTCAAATCAGCGGCATAAATGATGAACGTTTTATGCGGCCTCTTCAGTTAATATCTAATTTGTTTTTTGAAGAAGCCGAAATTTTTTTAAAACCTTCTGAACATGATATCGAAGCATTATTCAATTTCGAATTCAGACAAAGTGATTTTCGGTTGGCTTGCGAGCTAAAAGCAGAAGGAAAAACGTATGAAGCTTTTTTAGAAAAAAGCTTTACCGCAACAGATGAAAAAGAACAATTCAAACAAATGAAGCAGGCGGTATTGAATGTTTATGTAACAGCTCTTCAACAGTATACGGGAATTACGCAAAAATGGGGGATTTTAACAGGTGTCCGACCCACTAAGCTTTTTCATAAAAAGAAGCTTGAAGGAAGAAAAAATGAAGAAATTTATAAACAATTAAAAGAAGATTTGCTCGTATCAAATGAAAAAATTCGCATCATGGAACAAATTGTAGAAAAACAATTAACTGTTGTTCCTGATCTTTACAATTTGACAAAAGAAGTAAGCATTTATATCGGCATTCCTTTTTGCCCGACAAAATGTGCATATTGTACCTTTCCTGCCTATGCTATTGGCGGCAAGCAAGGAAAAGTTGATTCTTTTCTCGGCGGTCTGCATTATGAAATGAGAATGATCGGCGAATGGCTAAAAGAACGAGGCATCAATATTACGACCGTTTATTACGGCGGAGGGACACCGACAAGCATTACGGCAGAAGAAATGGATATGCTTTATGAAGAAATGTATACATCTTTTCCAAATGTTGATCGCATTCGGGAAATCACAGTAGAAGCCGGCAGGCCGGATACAATTACAAGAGAGAAGCTGAATGTTTTAAAAAAATGGAACATAGACAGAATCAGCATTAATCCTCAATCATATATACAGGAAACATTGAAAGCAATCGGAAGACATCATACAGTTGAGGAGACGATTGAAAAATTTCATTTAGCTAGGGAAATGGGCATCAACAACATCAACATGGATTTAATTATTGGACTGCCGGGGGAAGGGTTAAAAGAATTTGAGTTCACCCTTGAGGAGACAGCCAAATTGATGCCTGAATCATTGACTGTCCACACGCTTTCCTTTAAGCGGGCATCGGAAATGACAAAAAACAAAGAAAAATATAAAGTAGCTGAACGAAGCGAAGTAGAAAAAATGATGAATAAAGCGGTTGAATGGACAAAGGCAAATCATTATGAGCCTTATTATTTGTACCGGCAAAAAAATATTTTAGGAAATTTAGAAAATGTCGGATATTCCCGGAAGGGTTATGAGAGTATATACAATATAATCATCATGGAAGAAATGCAAACGATTATCGGATTAGGCTGCGGGGCATCAAGCAAATTGATCGACCCGGTTTCCCGGGAAATCACTCATTTCGCCAATCCGAAAGATCCGAAATCGTATAACGATGGCTTTAAACATTATACAAATGAAAAAATCAAATTGCTAAACGCTCTTTATGGCGAAAATTGATAATTTTACGCTCCACAACGTATCGGGTCGTGTTGAAAGGAGGGCCCGATAGAAAACAAGAGCTTGGGAACGTCGAAAATGGAGAACGATTTCCGTATTTCCCTAAAAACACTTTAGAACAAATTTTAATAGATGAGATCGCGAGACTTAATCTAATCATAAAAGCGATTGCGCCATTAGCCTGCAACAAACGTAGCCGGCAGACTTCAGACAAAACATACAAAAGCAAGTAGAGAAATACGAGCTATTCTCTACTTGCTTTTATTTTTAGGACTTCTTGGACAGCCTCTGATAAATCTGTTTCATCATGTTAGCTTTAAATTAATGGGATGATATTGAAGGGGGCTCTGTGAACAAAATGGGAGATAATAAGATGTTCATCATAATTGGAATAGTCGGTCTTTTAGCTATTACTTTTTCAAATTTAGTTCTTAAACATGATGTCGTCGCGACCATTATTAGCATTGTTGTGATCGGGATTTTAGTAAGCTCCAGAACCAAAATCATCCTAATTTTTGGGAGTCAGTTTTGGAAAGAAAAATGCCCCCCACAAAATGCTGGGGACTAGGAAAAAACTGATTTTAGATGCCCACTACAATTTTTCCACACGGGTAAAGTCATATCTATTTAGATATTTTAAATTAGCCTCATAAAATTTTGGGAGCAGGATGAATATAGCGGGCGGCTTATGCCGCGCAGTATTTTTGTTGTGAAAGACTTCCCCTGTCATTGTTTTGTGGACTGTCAATCCTGATAAGTTTTAGCGATGAAATAAAACAAGCCGGCCAGAAGAAGTAACTAAGCGATGCGCGGTATTTAAACATTGATGCTCCTTCAATATTTTTGAACCGATTTCTTTTGCCTCTTGTTCTGAATTTGCTTCAAACTTTTCATTTAAAAGCAGTTCTCCTTTGTTTGTAAACGCAGTTAAAAAATATGTCGGCATTTCAAACATCCTCCTTTTTTAAAAAATATATTTCTTTTTCCTGAAAAAAAATCCTTTCAGCTTTTTTTTAAAAATTTTTTGGCAGGGGCCCGGGTACCGGGATGTATTTTTTCACTTTAAAATGATATAATATGGAAAAGCAAACGTACGTTCCGGAAACGAGTGAAAAGAGGGAGACTATGACTCGCCGCATAACATTTATACATACGGCAGATTTGCATTTAGATAGTCCGTTCACAGGGCTTGAGCATTTGCCGGAAAGCATCTTTAAAAGAATTCAAGAAAGTACTTTTACGGCATTTGAACGTGTAATTGAACTGGCGGCAAAAGAAAAAGTCGATTTTATACTGATCGCAGGAGATTTGTATGATGACGAAGACCGCAGTTTGAAAGCCCAGTTGAGATTAAAGAAACAGTTTGAACGGCTCAATGAAGAAGGCATCCAAGTTTTTATTATTTTTGGAAATCATGATCATACAGGAGGTAATTGGGTTCATATTCAATGGCCTGAAAACGTTCATATTTTTTCCGATCGTGATGTAGAATGTATACCGTTTGTCCGCGACGGAAAGGTTTTAGCCAACATTTACGGCTACAGCTATCCGACTCGTTCGGTTACAGAAAATATTGTCTATAAATTTCAAAAAAGAAACGAAGCGCCGCTTCATATCGGTCTTCTTCACGGCACCGCGTCAGGGACGGAAGGACATGAGCCGTATTGTCCTTTTACGATTCAAAATTTATTGGAAAAAGATTTTGATTATTGGGCTTTAGGACATATACATAAACGGCAAATTTTACATCATTCCGACCCTCCGATTATTTATCCGGGAAATATCCAAGGCCGCCATAAAAAAGAAACGGGAGAAAAGGGAGTGTATCTTGTAGAATTAGCAGAAGGCGGGAAAAGCTCGTACCGATTTGTGCCGGTATTTGACATACTTTGGAATGAAATCAAGCTCTCTGTAAATGAAATAGCTGCTGTTGGCGAGCTATATGATCATATTCGAGCGGTAAAGGAACAGCAGAGACGAAATGGCTCGGCTCTTTTGACAATTATGCTAGATGGAGCTTCATCATTGTTTTGGGATCTTATGGATCAGGATCATTTGGATGAGCTTGCGCAAATATTGAATGAAGAGGAAGAAGGAAAGAACGAATTCGTTTGGATTGTTTCCATTCAGCATCAAATCGTGCCGAGCGACGACTTTTTCTCCTCCTCTTACATTTCGAAAGATTTTGAACAAATTTTGGATCATTTTCATCAATTTGACGAAGCGATGGAGCCTTTGTATAAAAATCGTTTATTTCGGCGTTTCTTTCAATCTTTCACAGAAAATGAAAAAGAAGAATTGATAAAAGAAGCGAAAACAATGATTTATTATGAGCTGTTTAAGCAAGAATGGAAGCGGTCGTAAAAAAGGTGATAAGATGAAAATAAAAGAACTGCATATTTATGGCTACGGAAAATTTGCAGATAAAAAAATTTCATTTTCGGATCATGGCATACAAGTCATTTACGGTTTAAATGAAGCCGGAAAATCGACGCTGATGTCTTTTATCCATAGCATGCTGTTCGGATTTCCCGTTAAACAGCATCCGGATAAACGGTTCGAACCGAAAGCGGGCGGAAAATACGGCGGGGCATTAATCATCGAATGTGAAAATTTCGGAACAGTAAAAGTGGAGCGCGTAAAAGGGAGAGCCGCAGCGGGGGATGTAACTCTTTATTTCCAGGATGGACGGACAGGAGGGGATAAAGAGCTGGCTGAAATTTTAAAAGGAACCGACAGACCAACATATCAAGCGATTTTTTCCTTTGATTTATTCGGGCTGCAAAAAGTGTATGAGCTGAATCGTGAGAAGCTGGGAAAATATTTATTTTTAACAAGTGTATTCGGATCTGATCAGTTATATCGTTTAGAGGAGAAACTGCAGAGAGAGCAGGAGGATTTGTATAAACCGAACGGACGAAAACCGTTGCTGAACAGATCGTTAAATGAACTGAAGGAGGACTTTGCAGAACTGCAACATGCAAAAGAACAGCAGCGCGCTTACAATTTTTTGATCAAAGAAAGGGACAGCTTAGAGAAGCAGCTGAAGGACTGCCAGAACGAGAAGGTGATGCTGAAAACAGAACGGAAAAAAGTGGAAAAACAAATAGCAGTTCTTCCCCTTTTGGAAAGACGGAAAGAATGCTTGCAGCTGCTAAAAGATTTTCCTGACGGCATTCAATTCCCGGAGGACGGGTTTGTTCGGCTGGAAAAGCTTTCGGCAAGAAGAGACGAAGTTTTAGAACAGCTGGGAAGGGTGCAGGAAAAAGAAAAGGGGATCGAGGATTCCTTATCAGCCTTGAAGATCGACGGCCGTCCAGCTGACGAGACAATATTTGAGGAATTAAAAAGTCAATTTCCCCTCATCCAAAAACAATTAGAAGAACAAAAACTTTTCATTGTTCAACAACAAATGCTGGAAGGACAGATTCATGAGGAGCTCATCTATATTTTCGGCCATCAAGATGAAAATGCTATAAAAAAAATCGACACATCTGTTCGCATGAAGGAAAAAATAAAGGATGCTGCGAAGAAATATGAACAATTATTTCAAAGAAAAAAGCTTCTCGATGAACAATATGAGCGTGCCCAATATTCGCTGGAAGAATGTGAGCGCCGCATAAAAGAATACGAATCTTTTCTGCTTGATCCATCTGAAAGGGAAAGATTAATAGAGGAGCAGTCAGCCATAGAACAAGAAATGGCGCAAACGGCCGACAAACATTATTTAAAAGAGCAGATTGCCCAGTTAAAAGCAAAAATCAATGAAAGAGAAAAAAAGAATCGGGAAAAATTAAAAAAATGGAAAATTCTCACTGTATCTTTGCTATCTGTTTTTGCGTTTGCCATTGTTCTTTCGTTTGTTTATAAGAATTGGCTGTTTTTAACAGCGTTTCTTCCATTCATCATTGTTTTCTTTTTCTTCCGTCCACAGGATGATGAGCTGTTAAAGCATTTACAAAATGAGCATGAACAGCTTGTGAAAAAACTTGATAAACAAAATGATTCCCGAATCTTGGAAAGAACGTCGCGTTTGAAGCATATTAAGGAAATATTATGGAAGGATCAGCAAGTCCGCCAAAAAATTGAGATCGAGAAGATGAATTATAAAGGTAAAGAACAAGCTTATGAACGGATTCTTTCGTTATATGACGAATGGGAACATGAAAAGTATCAATTGCAACATTTAATTTTCCCGTTTTATGAACATTTTCATCTTCCGAAAGAAGCCGAAGGATCACAATTGCTTGAGCAGTTTGAACGCATCGCAAGCTGTCAAAAGCTGATAAGAGAAAAAAGAATGTTAGAGGAAAAAGTTCGTTTGTATGAAGAAAACTTAAATCAGTTTAGAAAAAAGTTTGATCCTTTGTGTGAATATTATAACATTCGTGCCGACTCAATTGAGAAACGCTATTCAGAACTGAGAAGAATAATGGAAGAAAATATAAAGAAACGATCGCAAAAAGAGGCATTGATGAAGCAGCTAAAAGAGGTTCAAGAGGAAAAAACAAAATTTCGTTTGACCTTTCAAAGCATTGAAAGAGAATTAGAGAAGCTGTTTCAGTCAGTCGGAGCAGCAAGCGAGGAAGAATATAGAAAAATAGGAATGCTCAAAAAAGAGAGAGAAAAAATCGAAACCGAATTAAACTGGATTGAAGGGCAGCTGCGAACGAAAGGATTATTGACATCAAGCGATATGAACGATTATCAAAATGAGAGGGCTTTGAAAGAGCGAGAAACATTTCTTGAGGAAAAAGAAGAAGAACTCGAAAAAATGGAGGATTCTATCCGGAAGAAATTAGCGGAAACAGAAATAGAGATTAGAAAAATAGAACTATCAGGTCTATATTCTGAGTTGAAATATTCGTTTGAAATGAAGCGTTCTGTAGCAAAAAAGCTTGCGAAAAAATGGGCGGCAATGGCAGTGGCAAGAGAGATGCTGAAACATACGACGAATTATGTTCGAAATGAAAAAATGCCGAAGTTGTTGCATAAAATGGAATATTTTTTCCGAATAGCAACGTCTGGGGAATACGAAAACATTTATCTGGCGGAGGGTTCGCCTTCTTTCTCAGTGAAAAGGAAAGACGGGCTTGTTTTTACGGCTGAAGAACTGAGTCAAGGAACAGCTGAACAACTGTACACGGCGATCCGGTTTGCGCTGGCAGAAAGCATGCAAAAGAGAATTCATCTTCCATTAATGATCGATGACAGCTTTGTGAATTTTGATCATTTGCGCATAAAAAATATTGTGAGTATCATGAGACAGCTGTCGGATCATCATCAAATGCTGCTGTTTACTTGCCATCAGCATATATTATCTTACTTTCAAGACGAAGAAATCATTTACTTATAAAATATATTTGTCAGACCGTCGCACATTTGGTTCGTATGCTATACTATAAGTTACGAGGCGGAAAGTGGAAGGAGAATACGATGGCTAAAGGAATTATTCATTACAATGTTGGGGAGCAGGTAGATCTTTTTTTGCTGATAAAATCAGTAACAAAAGGTATTGCAAGCAATGGAAAACCTTTTTTAACGTTAATTTTGCAAGACCGTTCCGGGGAAATTGAAGCAAAACTATGGGATGTGAGCAAAGAAGATGAAGAAAATTATCTGCCTCAACAGATTGTTAAAATATTTGGCGATATCCATCATTACAGGGGAAGAAATCAACTGAAAATCCGCAACATCCGATTGGCAGAGCCGCATGAAAATTTAAATGTACAGGATTTTGTAGAAAGAGCGCCATTATCTCAAGAAGAAATGGTTGAAAAAATTACGAAATACATATTTGAAATGAAAAATCCAAACATTCAACGGATAACAAGATTCTTGATGAACAAGCATCAAAGCGCTTTTCTCTTATATCCGGCGGCGACGAAAAACCATCATGAATATGTATCAGGCCTTGCCTATCATGTTGTTTCCATGCTTGATCTTGCCAAAGCGATTGCTGACTTTTATCCGAGTTTAGACAAGGATTTATTATATGCCGGGGTCATACTTCATGATCTTGGCAAAGTAATTGAGCTGTCGGGCCCCATTTCCACTTCTTATACAGTTGAAGGGAATTTGCTTGGGCATATTTCCATCATGGTAAACGAAATTGGAGAAGCAGCGAAGGAACTTGGGATTTCCGGCGAAGAGGTCGTCATTTTGCAGCATATGGTATTGAGCCATCACGGGAAACCGGAATGGGGAAGTCCGAAAATGCCGATGGTTAAGGAAGCGGAAATTCTCCATCATATTGATAATATCGATGCAAAAATGAACATGCTGGACCGGGCGCTTGAACGAGTCAAGCCGGGAGAATTTACGGAACGGATTTTCGCTCTGGACAATCGCTCATTCTATAAACCGTCATTTCATCGATAGAGAATCATAATATAGAGCCCCTTGCATAAAATGAAATAAAAAAGCTTGTCTATGCAAGGAGGAGATGGAATGACGTTTCTGCCGTGGTGGGTATATTTATGTATTGTTGGAATTATTTTTAGTGCATATATGGCATATAAAACAGCTAAAAAAGACAAAGAAATAGAAGAAATTTTTATTGAGCGGGAAGGAAATGTATATATCGAAAGAATGAAAAAAGAAAAAGAAAAGCGAGCGAAAGAAAAGATGACATCTGCAAATTAGAAACAAAATTGTGTCAGCTTTTCTACTATGCTTTCAATTTCCTCTATCCGACCAGCGGGAGCGCGACGATTTTCGGAAAAACATCATCAAACAGTCAAAAGACATCAGACAAAACGTGAGCTGCTTTAATCCGGATAAAAAGATCCATTGTCAACCCGGCAAAGCTGGTGCAGGTTGATAAAAAAACATTTATATACGCTGTCATGTTTTGAATGCTAAAAAGAGGGGACGAAGCTTTGCTTTTAGTCCCCCTTTCTTCTATATGTCATATGTTAATTTTGGGTTTCAAACAAATCTTTTAGATCTTTGTCGTTTACTTTTACATCTGCGTTTTTAATTGCTTTGTCAATAGCTTCCTGCATCAATGACGGATCAGATATTTTCTGTTTTTTGACATCTTCTTTCAGGCTGTCTTTCATTTCTTCGAATGGTTTTACCGTCTGAGTGATTTTAATAATGTGGTAACCGTATTCTGTTTTAACAGGATCGCTGATTTCTCCTTCTTTTAATTTAAATGCCACATTTTCAAATTCTTTCACCATCTGGCCTTTGCCAAACCATCCAAGATCTCCGCCGTTGGAGGCAGATCCGTCGATCGAATATTCTTTTGCCAAATCCTCAAATTTTTCGCCTTTATTAAGTTTTTCTTTTACTTCTTTCGCTGTTTTTTCATCTTCCACTAAAATGTGGCTGGCGCGTACTTTTCCTTTCAATGAATCATAATATTCTTTTAAATCTTTATCTGTAATTTTAATATTCGCTTCTGTTGCCTTCTTACGTAGCAAGTCGACCTTCACGATTTGTCTCAAAACCTTGTCTCCGTATTGCTGAGCAATTAAATCGTACTGGGAGCCGTACTGCTGTTTCATTTTTTCGAGCTCTTCATCAATTTCTTTGTCGGAGACTTTAAATTTTTCGCTTAATACTTTTTCATGCACAAGTTCTTGTAAAACATCTTTACCAAAACGGTTTTTCAATGCTTCATAAAATTCGTCCTTCGTAATATCTCCGGCTTTTGTTTCAACGACCGCATCATTTGCACCGTTTGAACATGCATTCAAAGCGAATAAGCTGGCCGTTGCGATAACCGCTAATGCAAATTTTTTCATACTTTACAACTCCTACCTTTTTTTGTCTATCTAAAACAAATATACTCACATTTTGACATGAAACTATATGATTTGCAACTGTTTGTCCAAGTAATGGAAAAATCGTTTCGAATTTGGGTTAAGAAAATTCCAGTAAGAAGGACAAATGCCTATGCGAAAAAAAGAACAGTGCATACGATAACGTAAAGACACAAAAAGGGGGTGTCGTGATGAGCGGAGGATATGGTGGAGGCTTTGCGTTAATCGTTGTATTGTTCATCTTACTAATTATTGTTGGTGCTGCTTGGATCTATTAATGGTTTCAAAAAAGTCGGCAGAAGAGGTTTTCTGCCGGCTTTTTTAATGAAGTAAAAAAACTTTTAAGTAAAGGAAATTTCTATGTATGATGAAATTAGTAAAATGGTAATTAAGACATTAATGGTGCGGAATACGTTTGACTGTTTTTCTTCAGGGAGTTCACGAATGGAACAAAGAGCAGTTGTCAGTTTGTTTATATAAAATAGAATGAAGACGGCAAAAATGATAAAATATAATAGCATTTGAAATCCCCCCTTCCATTCATACCTATTACAATATCAAAATAATGACAAAAAAGATAGGGTTATGGGAAATTTTTGGGGAGTTTTCAGCCCCCATTATGAACCGAAGAAAGATGTGATGGAATGAAAGATTTAGAAAGAAGACTGGAAACTCTAGAATATTATATGTCTTTGTTTATGAAAATGATGAATATTGAAATGTATCCTTTCTACAAGCTCGTGATGGAAAAAGGGCTTATGAAGGAGGAAATAGAAGAGGTTTTTCGCATATGCGATGAATTAGCAAAGGAGCATAAGGAGCAAAAAGCGCAAGGATTTGTATATTTTGAAAATCTCCTTACGCTTTTTGCCGGACAGCTGACGCCAAAGCTGGATGTCAATGAAACGATCGATGCCCTTTATTTACAAGGGCTGTATACTGAATTAATGAAAGACTTAAAACGAACTATTGATTCACTGTAGTTTTTAAATAAGAATGTTCCTCCACATCTTTCTTTTTCTTGATTTTTCCGTCTTCAATGACAAAGTCATTTTCGATATTATTGAATGAGCGTTCAAAAATTGTCATGAAATCGTCTCCGTAAATGTTTCGGATAATTGCTGTAATTTCGATCATTTCAGGAAATTTTCCGTATAGATTTTGCAGCGGAAGCGCGCCTTTCAGAACGGTGTTTTTGGATGGATCATAATCTTCAAGAAGCTTAAGCAGCACTTCCTCTCCTTTTTCTGTTAATTGTATGTAAGTATTTCTTTTATCATTTTCTTTTTTGGAAAATTTTAAATAACCGCGTTCTTCTAATTTTTTCGAAAAGTTGAATGCCGTCGATACGTGCATGACCCCAAATTTTGCGATTTCTGAGATCGAGGCTCCTTTTAAATGATAGGCGATCCATAATATATGATGTTCATTGATGTTTAAATCATATGGTTTAATCCAGCGCTGCCAATCCTTTTCAATGGATTTCCAAAGCGCTTTGCTTAGCTGAGCGACACGCTGGCTGAACAGAAGTGCATCTTTTATCGTATAGCTGTCGAGCGATCTCTTCAATTTTTCCACCTACTTTGTATAATACTAACATTTTTAATATCTTCTATTATGCCAATAAAATAAAGATTTATAAAGATGTAATTTACGAAATTTTTAAATAAATAGTGAAACACTAAAAATAGTACACATAGAAGCGGTAATAAATTTTGCGAAGAATGATGAGAACGATCAAGATTTTCTATACTGTAACAATTTTTCATGATTATAAATTATAGCAAAAAAGAATTGACACCCTGCCAATTCTTTGACATGCTTAATATTTTTAATTGTAAAAGGCTTCCGCAAACTTGAAGCGTCAGTTTCTTTCTTTTTTGATTTGATCTTCTAGCTCTGTTAATTTATCTTTAATCTCTTTTACATGCAGCTCCAAATTTTTTTTATTCGGATCAATTTCCATCTGCCATGCTTGAATGGACCGATTGACATCTGCAGCGACTTCTTTAGCAATTTGCAAGCCTTCTTTCGCTGATTGTGCGATTTGCTTTTTTAACGATTTCCCATCAGATTTCAAGTCTCCAAATATGTTTTCAAGCTTATGCAAATTGCATCTGGTCTTTTTTAAAACATTGCCGTTCCTCGCTTGAGCCGTAATCAGTGCAGCTGCTCCGGCAACAACACCGCCGACGAAAAATCCATATAGAAAAGATTTGCCTTTTGACATTTTTACCACTCCTATAGTTCCTTGTTTTCAAAATCCGTCAATAAAAACATAGCCTTAGTTGAAGATGCATAAACTAAAAGTAAGGGAGGGAAATTATGGCGGGTGTTATTTTTTTATTTTTTATCATTAGCATGTTGTTTCTTGTAGGAGCTTTTTATAATTTGAAGTTAGCCAATTCTGCGAGTTCATATCCTCCAAAACATCTTCTGAAAAAGAGGGCGTCAGTTTTAGCGATTGGCGGATTAACGTCACTTTTAATAGCTTTTCTTCTTTATTATATACAATAATAAAACCCGATCATAGATCGGGTCAATCTGTTTTATTTATTTTCTGATAGAACGTTAGAACGTTTAAGAATGCTTTCAACAATGGGATAAATAATCACCATTGCAATTGTATTGATAACTGTTGCCGGCAATACAACCGCAAGGAACAATGCAGTAAATCCGGCGCCTCCTGGGAGACCTACAAGTAAGAGCGCTGCTAAAAGAAACACTGTGCCGGAAATTAATGTTCCTATGACTGTTAAAATTCCCGCCCTTGCTATTGCTTGTTTGAGTGGTTTTAAGGCTAGAAATAGAAAATATATTAAAAATGCCGTCAAAATTTTATCAATAATATTCGGAACGAGTCCGCCGGGAAAACTGGTTGTCAATCCGGATAATATGCCAGTTGCAATGCCCAGCAGACCGGCGTTTGTCATCCCAGGAAACAAGAAAATTCCTAAAAACATCATCAACAGCATCATATCCGGCTTCATCCCGTTAAATATGGGCGGCACAATCGCATGAAGAGCAACGCCGATGGCGACAAATAAAGATAAAATGACTAATTCTTTCGTTCTCATCTCTAAACTCTCCTCTTCTGTTCTCATCTTTAATAAACTTTCCACTATTATAGCGTATGATCGTTAAAGTTAGGATAGGCTTTTAATGTTTTTTTCTGAATTCTTTCATAAACTGGGCGAGCTTTTCACATGCTTCAATCGTTACCGCATTATAAATGGATGCACGGCAGCCACCGACAGAACGATGACCGGATAGACCTATTAATCGATTTTCTTTTGCCTCTTGAACAAACGCTTTTGTCAATTCATCAGACGGCAGCGTAAATGTTACGTTCATGAATGAGCGGCTTTCTTTTTCTGCATGTCCTTTGTAAAAGCCATCGCTTTCGTCTATAGCGTTATATAATATTTGAGCTTTTTGTTTGTTTCTGCGTTCAATTTCAGCTACTCCGCCTTGTTCTTTTACCCATTCCAACACTAGTGAAAGCATGTAAATGGCAAAGGTCGGTGGAGTGTTATATAAAGAGTTTTTGCTTGCATGTGTTTGATAGCTCAAAATAGTTGGTACATTTTTATTTGCTTTTTCAATTAGATCTTTTTTAATGATGACAACAGTGACTCCGGAAGGTCCTAGATTTTTTTGCGCCCCTGCGTAAATGAGATCGAACTGTTCGATATTCAGCTCTCTGCTCAAAATATCGCTGGACATATCCGCAATCAGCGGTGCATTCGTGCTTGGGAACTCATGCCATTGCGTCCCAAAAATTGTGTTGTTTGACGTAATATGCAAATACGCAGCATTTTGGAGCGAATTTGCCTCGAATTGTTTTGGGATGTGTGTGTAATTTGACTCTTTGCTTGATGCCAACACATTTGTTTCACCAAATTTTTTTGCTTCGCTTAACGCTTTTTCAGACCATGCTCCGCTTAAAATATAATAGGCGATATTTTCATTATTCAAAAAATTCATCGGGATCATGGCAAATTGCAGACTTGCCCCGCCTTGTAAAAATAACACATCATACGAATCAGGGATATTAAGCAATTCTTTCAATAAGCTTTTGGCATTATTGTGAACCTCATCATACGCCTGGCTCCGATGGCTCAGCTCCATGACGGACATGCCTGTATGATTGAAATTCAACAGCTCGCCTTGAGCTTTTTGTAATACTTCGACTGGTATAGCTGCTGGTCCTGCATTAAAATTGTATACTCGATCCACGATTCGTCCTCCTTTTAACACATTTATAAAAACATCCTATCATGAAAAAAGGAGAGGGGAAATAAAAAATTTTGTGTCGGTTAGAAAACAGTAAGGATCCTGTTGTTAGGATCCTTTAGCCGTTTATTTTTTATTGCAATCCGCCTTTTATTGTTTCAGCAAGCTGTGCAAGATCTTCTGGAGTATAATCATTTTGATGGGATTTCCATACTATGCCTAAACCATCTTCTTTTCCGTGTCGAGGAATTATGTGCATATGGTAATGAAACACTGTTTGACCGGCTTCTTCGCCATTGTTATTGATTAAATTTAATCCTTTTGGATTCAATTGTTTTTTTACCGCCTTTGCAACCTTCGTAACAGCTTCAAAAAAGTTTCTTGAGATGTCAGGTGTGAGCTCGAAAACGTTTTCTTTATGTACTTTTGGGATGACGAGTGTATGTCCTTTCGTTACCTGCATAATATCCATAAAAGCTAAAACGTGTTCATCCTCGTATACTTTTGCACAAGGAATTTCTCCGTTAATAATTTTACAAAAAATGCAATCGCTCATAATGACACTCCCCGCAATTTTTTTCTTTATTTTACCACGTGTTGAAAATGAAAGAAAACATAAAAAGGAACGAACATAAGTCCGTTCCTTTGAAGAGGGGTTTCAATGCACATGTTAAAAAAGCGATTTAAAAGTGTCTTTCGTCAACACCCCATTTTCAAATAATGAATGGTATTCCTTTTTGACACTTTAAACTTTTGTTAGAACACGACATGAAAAAATTTTAATGACAAACATCTGTTTAAGTGTGTTGTCACCCTCTTCAGTCAATAGCATACCCACTAATTTATTTTTTATGTTGTGTAAAATAAAAAAATTGAGCGTTTTTTGATGATAAATATCAAAAGGCGTTTAACGCCTCGGGAAAAAAATTGGCGACATAAGCAAAAAGCGTTAAGTCCAAAAAACCGCTCGCTCTTAAAAAAAACAATCCGGCGCCGTAAGAGAAATTTGGCTTTGTGAAATGTTTTTAGCATTCGCAGCCATCTGCCAAAACAGGTTGCTTGGAAAATGAACGCTTTTCCTCACGGTCCAAATGAAAAAGAGCTTCCTGTTGAAAATAAATTAGGACGCTTCCTTAAATGTCATAAAGTTTATTCAAACCGTCCATGAAAAACGATAAAAAACAGATGTCCAAGAAGGTTCTTCCGTTCCGATCCATTCCTTTATCGTGCCAAAAACTTTCCCGAAAAGTACATATAAACAAAAATATATGCAAATAACGCATTGACTGCCAGCTGGACGCCGACAAATAAAATATTCGTTTGCGTTAATAAAACAATGGTAAGAACGGCTAGCTCAATGAAAAGAATGGTAAAAAGAAGGCGTAAAAAGCTTTTTTTCTTTACATTTTGTGGAACTGGATATAAGTCAGCGATAAAAAGAGCATCATAATGCTTGTATAAGCTCGTTAATTGAATTCCGGTTAGGAAGAGAACAGCTGCCGGCAAAATGATGCAAGATACAAGTGACAAAGGCAAAAAGATGCTGACAATAACGCCGATCATCAATAAGCGGATAAACAATCCGAAATAATCTCCTGAACGAATGAAGGATCTGGAAAACATATATAAAAATACATTTGATTGCTTGTAAGGGATGAAAGACAAAATCCAGTCCATCCATTTCCGTCTTTTTGCTTCAGCCTTCAGTTTCGGCACATCAGTAAACATATTGGCCAATCTATAAAATGATTGCAATTTGCGATTTTCCTGCAAAATTAAAAATTCCCACTGCAGCGTTTTGTTCCTCGTTATCTTGAAGAAATAAATGGTTACCAATGCCATCATGCCGTAAATAAACAGGGACAGCATGCTTTCCTTAACAGCCAAATAAATTACCGTGAAATTGACAGCATATCGGACAAACTTATCCATTATCTGGGATAACCGCTCTGGAAAATGCGTCATTTTCCATTGAATCCACAAATTCCAATATTTAATAACCGTAAGCTGGAAGATAAGGAATAAATAGTTGATGCCTTCACCTTCACCGCTTTGAAAATATAAAGGTGCAAGAATGATTAGGCATACGATCATTTGGACAGTCTGAAGGATATAGCTGTATATAAAAGCACGCTGAAAATAATGGTTTAATCCTTTTTCCATAGGCAGTAAAAAGATGATGTCAGGTTCTTTTAACAACGTGCGTACTTGCGAAAAAGTTACCGTTAATGCTAACAAGAGTGCCATTAAGAATGCTGATGGAAAATGAGGTGGGAGTTGATCAAGCCATTGCTGATACGCATAGGCTCCTCCGCCTAATAAAAACATAATCACTAAAAGCAGATGATCGTTCAGCATATAACGCAAGTATGTTTGTGTTTCTTTTATATGTGCTGCCAAACGGGCAGGCCAAATATCATTGATTGATCTCATCGTCTTGCTCCTTTGTCAGCCGAATATAAAGATCGTCCAATGTTGCACCAGGCATATTGAATTGCTCCTGCAGCTCAAGTTTAGTTCCTTGAGCCCGGACGGTTCCGTTGTGCAAAATCACAAAAGTGTCACAAAACCGTTCTGCATTTGCTAAAATGTGGGTTGACATTAAAATGCCAGCACCTTGTTTTTTCGCCTGATTCATGAGATCAAGCAGGGCGTGAATGGCTAACGGATCCAGCCCGACAAACGGTTCATCAATTATGTAAAGGGATGGCTGAACTAAAAAAGCGCACATAATCATGACCTTTTGTTTCATCCCTTTAGAAAAATGTGCCGGAAACCATTTCAACTGCTTTTCCATTCGAAATGTTTTTAAAAGAGGATCGAGCCGCTCGTTAAATGTCTCTTCACTGATCCCGTGCGCCATAGCCATCAATTGCAAATGCTCAAATAACGTCATTTCTTCGTATAAAATAGGGGTTTCAGGAACAAAACTAAATTGCTTTCGATATTGCACCGGATCTTCCTGAAATGTTTTGCCGTTAATTTTAATAGTCCCGTCACTTGGCTCCATCAAACCGATGATATGCTTGATCGTTGTGCTTTTCCCCGCACCGTTTAATCCAATTAAACCGACCATTTCATTTTCGTTTACAGTGAATGAAACATTTTTTAAAACAGACTTATTTGTGTACCCGCCGGTAATCTGATCTACTGATAATAAAGTCATATTTTCCGCCTCTCCCCTTTATTTTTTTAAAATTAAATGAGGCTTGATGTATTTAGCCGTTTCAACGATTTTTGCATGTTTTGATCCATTCTTCTCTCTTTCCATTTTAAATCATTCCTTCTCATCTTTTACAATATAATATTTCTTTACTCGGGGTGGAGAAGGAAAAATGAGTTTATCGCTCATCCCTAAAGCTTTTTTAAAGTGGTTAGCAAAAGCTTCGTTTTGATCCCATTTGTTAAAATCTTGTTCTGTCTCCCATAAAGTGAAAATGATATAAGTGTTTTTGAAAAGAGGGCGGAGAACTCTTAAGGCAACAAAGCCCGAATGGCTTTCAATGAATCGAGATAGCTCTTTAAATTGCTGTTCAAATAGAGGTTTTCCTTCATCTGTAACAGATATATAGGTAAACACGGCAAACCCTTCATCGCTGCAGATGCTTCCTCTTTTATCAATAATTTCATATTTTTTGGGTTCTTTAAAAATTGTTGTTCCTTTTGTTTCATGCATAAGGACGGCGCTTTCACCGTCATGCATGAATAACATGCATTCTGCTAGATTATTTTTTTTGATTTTGCTTAAATATTCAATAGTGCCGAAAGCTATATAAACATTCATAACAGTCACCTCGCACGAAAATCACTTGACAATTTGCGAAAAAAGTTAAACATGTTACATACTGTATCCAAAATTATACAATACTAATTATGGGAGTTAAACAGAGGTGAAAACATTGTTGAAAAAAATAAAGATGATCTCGGGAATCGTTTTATCTGCTGCTGTGTTAAGTATTATCGCATACTTTGCCATGATTTGGATAGGCGCTATCGTTGTGGATGAAAAAAAGCTTGTTTTGCATTCTGCGACCTCTTTGATCGATCAAGAAGGACGGCCCATTACGAAATTATATTTAGAAAACAGAGAGATCATCGATATTGATAAAGTTCCGAAGCATGTACAAAATGCTTTCATCGCTGTTGAAGATAAAAGGTTTTATGAGCATCACGGCATTGATTTTCGGGCAATTTCAAGGGCGCTGTTCAAGGACATTGCTGCTTTCAAAAAAGTAGAGGGCGGCAGTACAATCACCCAACAGCTCGCCAAAAATGTTTTTTTAACAAACGATAAAACGGTTTTGAGAAAAATGACAGAAGCTATCATTGCCATTTATCTTGAACAGAAATATAGCAAAAGAAAAATTTTAGAGATGTATTTGAATCAAATCTATTTTGGACATGGCGTATACGGCATCCAGTCTGCATCAAAATTTTTTTTCAATAAAGATGCCTCTGAACTGACTATTGAAGAAGGGGCGCTGCTAGCCGGCCTGCCGAAGGCTCCAGCAGCCTATTCTCCGATTTTGCACCCAGAAAAAAGCTTAGAAAGAAGAAATGCGATATTAACCTTAATGGAGCGCGAAAACTATATTTCTCCGGAGCAAGCTGTCAGAAGCCAGGGGAAAACATTAGGTCTGAATATTCATAAAACGGAAGATAAGCCTTGGCTGTCCGCCTATATTGACATGGTATTTGAGGAAGCAAATAAGTATCATCTTTCAAATGAAGAACTCCTAAAAGGCGGATATAAAATTACCGTTCCGATCAATATCGATGTTCAGGAAAAAGCATTCAAAGTTTTTAAAGAAAAGGCTTATTTTCAAGGTACGAAAGATGATGCTCAAGGCGCTTTTATTTTATTAGATAATAAAACAGGCGGTGTGCTTGCTGCGATCGGCGGGCGAAATTATGTTTCCAAAGGATTTAATCGATTGACAGCGAAGCGCCAGCCGGGGTCAACGTTTAAGCCGATAGCTGTATATGCTCCGGCAATGGAGGAAGGACTTTTTCAGCCTTATTCTCTTCTAAAAGATGAGAAATTGGATTATAAAGGATACTCTCCAAGCAATTACGATGGACGTTATGATGGACATGTAACCATGTTTGATGCGCTCATTCATTCAAAAAATGCTCCTTCTGTATGGGTGCTCGATAAGCTTGGAATCGATAAAAGCAAAGAGTATTTAGAGAAAAACGGGATTTATATTGAGGATAAAGGACTGGCGATTGCTTTAGGAGGACTAAAGTACGGCGTGTCGCCGTTTGATTTGGCAAATGCATACAGAACTTTTGCCAATAATGGTCAATACAGCAAGCCGTATTTCATACAAAAAATTGTGAATGCCAACGGCGATGTAGTGGCAGAAGTAAAAAAACAAAAATATCAAGTTTTTTCTCCGCAAACCTCGTGGAATATGACGAGGATGCTGGAGCAGGTTGTTAAAGAAGGAACTGCCAAAGCGGGACAATATGAAGGAGCTTTAGCTGGAAAAACGGGTACGACATCATTTCCTGGAAAAAAGGGCGCCGTGATGGATGCATGGTTTGTCGGATATACTCCTGACGTGACGGGGGCAGTGTGGATCGGATATGACCAGACAGATGAAGAACATTTTTTAAAGGGTGGGAGCGATTATCCAACGAAAATGTTTAAAAATATTTTAAGCGGTTTGAAATTTGAGGAAAAAACATCCTTTACGATTCCGAAAAAAGTGAAAGATTTAGAAAAACCAATCAGGCTTTCACGAATCCCTTCGCTTTCCGCCACATATCAATTTCACGCACTTCAATTATTTAAAGTGACATTAAAATGGCCTGCTCAAGATGATGACCGGGTCGTATACCGAATTTATGAACGAAGCGGAGAAAGCAAGAAATTGGTCGGATCTGTAAAGGGAAAAGGAGAATATGAAATACCGTATATTAACATTTTTTCAGAGCATTTTTATCAAGTTGTCCCTTATAATCCGCAAACCCATCAGGAAGGGGAAGGTACTGATTTTGTCAGCCCGCGCTGGGAATAACAAAATGCTGGAAAGATCTTTCGTCGATTTTATGACATTTCCCTTATATTCCTATACAATCGGGCACGGGAAGAGGTATAGTTTAAAAAGAGTATTAGAAAGGAATCGTTTTTAAAGGGGGATTTACATGGATAGGAAGAAAAGCTTTAATGATACTTTTTTAAAAGCGTGCAGAGGCGAAGCGGCGGACTATGTTCCTGTTTGGTATATGAGGCAAGCCGGGAGATCCCAGCCTGAATACCGGGCGTTAAAAGAAAAATACAGCTTAGTTGAAATTACACATCAACCAGAGCTTTGTGCATATGTCACTAGACTTCCTGTCGAGCAGTACGGGGTTGATGCCGCAATTTTATATAAAGATATTATGACGCCGCTGCCTGCCCTTGGAGTTCAAGTTGAAATTAAAGCGGGAACAGGGCCTGTTATTGAAAATCCGATCAGGTCGCTGGAGGATGTAAAAAAACTTGGTGAAATTCATCCTGAGGAAGATGTTCCATATGTTTTAGATACGATTAAGCTTTTAGTCAATGAGCAGCTGAATGTTCCGTTGATTGGATTTGCCGGAGCACCATTTACTCTTGCCAGCTACATGATTGAGGGAGGCCCTTCCAAAAATTATAACAAAACAAAGGCATTCATGTATGCTGAACCAGAAGCTTGGTTTCTTTTAATGGAAAAGCTTGCCGATATGACCATTACATACGTGAAAGCGCAAATTGACGCAGGGGTTAAAGCGGTGCAAATTTTTGATTCATGGGTCGGAGCATTAAATGCTTCTGATTATCGATATTATATTAAGCCGGTGATGAACCGCATTTTTTCGGAATTAAAGGAAAAAGAGGCGCCGCTTATTATGTTTGGAGTGGGAGCAGGACATTTAGTAAAAGAATGGAATGATTTGCCTTTAGACGTGATCGGTTTAGATTGGCGTCTGTCGATTTCTGCTGCCAGAGAAATGGGGATTTCCAAAACATTGCAGGGAAATCTTGATCCGGCAGTTTTGCTTGCGCCGTGGGATTTTGTGAAAGAACGGGTAAAGGCTATTTTAGAAGAAGGAATGAAACAGTCAGGTTTTATTTTTAATCTTGGACATGGCGTCTTTCCACAAGTAAAACCGGAAACCTTAAAAAAATTAACGGAATTTATTCATGATTATACGCAAAAATAGATCGAAAAAAATGATCAACTTGAATTTTGGAGGTGCACGTAATGTCGAAGAAAAAAATGGGTTTGTTAGTGATGGCATATGGTACACCATATAAAGAAGAGGATATTGAACGCTATTACACCCACATTCGCCATGGAAGAAAGCCTGATCCAGAAAGTCTGGAAGATTTAAAAGAACGATATAAGGCGATTGGAGGCATTTCTCCTCTTGCTAAAATAACAGAAGAACAAGCGAAAGGCTTAGAAAAACATTTAAATCACATTCAAAATGAAATAGAATTCCATATGTATTTAGGATTAAAACATATTGAGCCGTTTATTGAAGATGCAGTTGAACAAATGAATAAAGATGGAATCACTGAGGCGGTCAGCATCGTTTTAGCTCCGCACTATTCGACCTTCAGCATTAAGTCGTACAACGGCAGGGCAAAGGAAATTGCAAAAAAACTCGGAGGGCCTTCCATCACTTCTATCGAAAGCTGGTATAAAGAACCGAAATTTATTGAATATTGGGCTAAACAAATAAAAGAAACGTACGCGAAAATGACTGAAGAAGAACGGGAAAAAGCTGTATTAATTGTTTCAGCACACAGTTTGCCGGAAAAAATTGTTCAATTAGGGGATCCTTACCCAGATCAATTACAAGAAACAGCTGAATTAATTGCAAAAGAAGCCGGAGTGCAGCATTTTGCTGTTGGCTGGCAAAGTGAAGGCAATACGCCGGAGCCGTGGCTCGGACCAGATGTTCAAGATTTAACAAGAGATCTGTTTGAACAAAAAGGATACCGGACGTTTGTTTATGCTCCAGTAGGTTTTGTGGCTGATCACTTGGAAGTTCTATACGATAACGATATCGAGTGCAAGGCAGTAACAGACGAGCTTGGAGCAGCTTATTATCGTCCAGAAATGCCGAATGCAAAACCTGAATTCATCGATTGTTTAGCTACAGTCGTGTTAAAACACTTAGGAATGTCAAAATAAGAAGGAGATTTTATGGGAAGAAAAAAAGTAGCAATTGTTGGCGGGGGAATAACTGGGCTTTCAGTTGCGTTCTACTTGCAGTCAGAAATTAAAAAAAATCATCTTCCAATAGATGTTGTGCTGATTGAAGCGAAGCCGCGATTAGGAGGAAAAATAGAAACGATAAAAAGGGACGGATTTATCATTGAAAGAGGTCCGGATTCCTTTTTGGAGCGAAAAAAAAGCGCTACGCAGCTTGCAAAGGACGTAGGGCTCGGAGATTATTTGGTGAACAATGACGTGGGGCAATCTTTTGTCCTTGTCGGCGACAAGCTCCATCCGATCCCGAAAGGAGCGGTTATGGGCGTGCCAACAAATATTGCTTCTTTCGCCACCTCCGGTTTGTTTTCGTTAACTGGCAAGCTGCGGGCTTCGTTTGACCTTTTCCTGCCGAAGAAAAAAGTGGACGGAGATCAGTCATTAGGCGGATTTTTTGGACGCAGGCTCGGCAGCGAAGTGGTTGAAAATTTGATTGAACCGCTTCTTTCCGGGATTTATGCAGGAGATATTTATAATTTAAGTTTATTAGCAATCTTTCCGCACTTTTATGAAATTGAACAAAAGCATCGCAGTTTAATTTTAGGAATGGCCAAGCAGGCGCAAAAGTCTAAACAAAAACAACAACAGGAGCAACATAAAGGGATTTTTCAAACCGTTTCAACTGGTTTGCAATCGATTGTTGAAGCTATAGAACGCCAATTGGATCATACGGTAGTGAAAAAAGGAATAAAAGTTTCGGAGATTAAAAAGGAAGATGATCTCTACCATTTGGAATTATCTGACGGAACTGTTGACAAGGCGGATGCGATAGTCATTACCGCTCAGCATGATGCTATTCCATCTATGTTTCCGAATGAGCAGCAAACACTCGCTTATTTCAAAAAAATGCCTTCAACATCTGTTGCAACCGTTGCAATGGCTTTTCCGGAAGAAGCTGTTCAGCTGCCCGCAGATGGAACGGGGTTTGTTGTTTCGAGAAACAGCGGCTATACGATTACTGCTTGTACATGGACCAACAAAAAATGGCCGCATACTGCTCCGAAGGGCAAAACGCTGCTAAGAGCGTATGTTGGAAAAGCAGGAGATGAAGCGGTTGTTGACCAGCCGGATGATGTGATCATTCAAACCGTTTTGGATGACTTAAATCGATTGATGCCGGTAAAAGGAGAACCGATTTTTTCTATTGTTACAAGATTGAGGGAAGCAATGCCACAATACATTGTCGGACACCTTGACAACATAAGAAATATAAAAAGTATTATGGGGCAAAAATACCCCGGAATATATTTAACGGGTGCTTCTTTTGAAGGATTGGGGATCCCGGACTGCATTGATCAAGGTAAAAAAGCGGTGAAAGATGTTCTTCAATTTTTACATTTGGGACAAGCTTAAAAGGCAGGCTTGTCTCTTATTTTTTCAGAGGAGGCATCCATTTTAGCAAGTTTTGACGCTTCCGACTTCTGATCTTTAAAACGCCTTGGTTGGTTCCCATTGTTTAAAGTCCGACAATTCAAATTGAAGAAAATATATATTTGTTGAACAAGTTAGCATTTCTGTTTTTTAGAAAAAGCGATCTGGAAAGATATAAAAAATTCATTGCACATCTGTTGACCATTGATCTATAATCAAAAGAAAATCAAGGGATCCCAAAGTTTTTGGAGGAATGAAAGTGGCTACAATTGAAGATGTGGCAAAACTGGCTGGTTTATCGAAAACGACAGTTTCAAGGGTGATAAATAATCAGCCTTACGTATCGGAGGAAAAAAAACAATTAGTGCTAGAAGCAATGAAGCAATTAGGGTATGTACCTAATTCTTCAGCTAGAAGTTTAAGAAATCAAAAAACTGAAATTATTGCTGTCATTATTCCTAGGGTTATGAACCCGTTTTTTGGACAATTTGTTGAATCGCTGGAAATCGTTGCGTCTCAATACCATTATCAATTGATTGTTTGTCAAACGTTATATTCAGCAAAAAAAGAATTAGACTATTTAAACTTGTTAAAAACGAAACAAGTAGATGGAGTGATTATGACGACATTGCTAAATGGCTGGGAGGCTGTTGAGCCGTTTTTAGAATACGGTCCGATTATTTTATGCAACGAATTCGATGAACAGGCAAATGTCCCGATGATTCATATGGATCAAAACTACGGAGGGTATGTTGCAACTAAGCATTTAATCGATCAAGGATACAATAAAATTGCTTTTTGCTGTGGAAATGTAAACAGTAATGTTTCGAGAGCTAGGGAAGAAGGTTTTCGAAAAGCACTTCGTGAAGCGGGATTGTACCTTCCTGAGCAATATATTTTCCGAAATGTATTTACATTTGAAGACGGAAAAAATGTCTTGAGGAAAATGATGGAGATGGTTGAAGCTCCAACGGCGGTCTTCACAGGTTCTGATGAAGTGGCAGCCGGGATGATTTCTGAGTCAAAGAGACTTGGCGTCCGTGTCCCGGAAGAATTAGCGGTCGTCGGGTTTGACAATCAGGCTATAACTGAACTGATGGAGCCTATGATTACGACGGTTAATCAGCCGGTGAAAGAAATGGGTCATTTAGCAATGGAAGTGATGATGGAAAAAATAAAAACGAGACGGTATAAAGAGAGAGAGGTGCATCTTTTGCCTCTTACATTAATTGTAAGGGATTCTTCAAAGCTAGCCAATTACAATGTGTATTAGTACAGGTTAAGAGAAGAGAAAAAATATTCAGGCAATTCTTTTTAGAATTGCCTGAATAAATTTATTTTACATGTAAGCAATGATTGCATTTGTTCCCGTAGCATTCGTGCTGTTCTTCAATTTCTTTTCCGCATTCAATACATTTTTTTCTTGGCAAGTTTCTAAAAAATTCAGTGATTTTTTGTCCTAACATTTATTATCCCCCCGTGCTGTTGTTATTAACATTGTATTATAACAGAATGAAAAATGTCAATACTGTTTTAAAACATTTTTTCTTATTGAGGAGGATAAGGGTGATGAAAGTAACAGTTGTAGGGTTCTGGGGAGGCTATCCAGAAGCGAATGAGGCTACATCAGGCTATTTATTTCAGGAAAAGGGGTTTAACCTGTTAGTTGATTGCGGAAGTGCTGTATTATCACAGCTGCAAAATTTTGTATCACTTTCAGATTTAGATGCTGTGATCCTTTCTCATTATCATCATGATCATATTGCAGATATTGGACCGCTGCAATATGCAAGACAAATTACCGGCATGTTGCAAAAATCAAACAAAATTTTGCCCATTTACGGACATAGCCTTGATACAAAAGAATTTGACAGACTCACACATTTGAATGTGACAAAAGGAATTTCATACGATCCTGATCAATCGATTTCGATCGGTCCGTTTACGATTACATTTTTAAAAACAGATCATCCTGTTGACTGTTTTGCCATGAGATTTACTTCAGGACATAAAACGGTTGTATACACGGCAGATTCAAGCTTTAAAAATGAATTCATTCCATTCAGCCAAAATGCGGACTTGCTTATATGCGAATGCAATATGTATGCGAATGAAGACGGCAAAAAGTTTGGGCATATGAATTCCCACGAAGCTGCGACAATTGCTAAGGAAGCAAATGTAAAAGAACTTTTGCTGACTCATTTGCCTCATAAAGGCAATCATGAAGAATTGATAGAAGAAGCTAAAACGATTTTTAATGGATCGATCAAGCTGGCGAAAACAGGGTTGTCGTTACATATTGATTAAAGAGAAATTATATTAGCAAAATTATGGGACAGCCTTTTGCCGAACATTTCATAAACTTAAAGCTACTTGCAAACTTCATTTTGACAGAATAGTGTTCCATTTTCTGTAAGGATGCAGTATGTTGGCATCCTTATTTTTTTGGAAAATTCGTCAGAAAATAATTGAAAATCAAAAATATATTGTTATAATTTAAAGCATAAAAGTAAAAAAGGGGGAAGAAAATTTTGAAAACTAGGATAGGAGCAATCGGAGGAATTTTTTTGATGGCGCTCCTCGTGCTGTCAGGTTGTGGAAGCAGCAAAGGGTCCAGCAGCGAAAGCAATAGTGAAGAAGGAAAGAAAGAAACATTTAAAATTGGTATCACTCAATTTGTAGCGCACCCGTCGCTGGATGAGGCATTGAAGGGATTTCAACAAGCAATTAAAGATAAAGGGTTAAATGTAGATTATGATATTCAAAACGCTCAAGGGGATCAATCGAATACCCAAACGATTGCGAATAACTTCGTCGGAGATAACGTCGATTTAATTTTTGCGAATGCAACGCCTAGTGCACTTGCTGCAGCAAATGCTACAAAGGATATTCCAATTGTATTTACATCCGTAACAGATCCTGTCGGCGCCGGGCTTGTGAAAGAGATGGAAAATCCAGGAGGGAATGTAACAGGAACAACTGATACCCATCCTGATGCCATACCGAAAACGGTGAAATTTATTGATCAATATTTAGATGGCAAAAGAATAGGAATGATCTATAATTCAGGCGAACAAAACTCTGTTGCGCAAATTGACCTTGTTAAAAAAGCGACAGAAGGAACGGATTTGAAAATTGTCGAAGCTTCTGTTTCTACTTCAGCTGAAGTGAAACAAGCTGCTGAATCTCTTGTTGGCAAAGTCGATTGTTTTTACATTATCACTGACAATACCGTTGTTTCTGCGCTTGATTCGGTTATTTCCGTTGCAAATGAAAACGATATCCCGCTGTTTGTCGGTGAATTAGATTCAGTCAAAAAAGGCGGTTTTGCTGCGTACGGATTTGAATATTATGATATTGGCTATGAAGCAGGAGAAATGGCTGCAAAAATTTTAACAGAAGGGAAAAAGCCGTCTGAACTGCCTGTTCAATATCCGCAAAACTTAAAGCTTCTCATTAATAAAAAAGCAGCAGCTGAGATGAACGTTAAGATTTTAGACGAGTGGAGCAAAGAAGCAGAGTTTATTGAGTAATTTGGAAGGGTGTTTACATGCTGACAGCAGTATATGGCTCACTTGAGGCGGGACTTATTTACGCAATAATGGCTCTCGGAGTCTATTTATCTTTTAGAATATTAGATTTTCCAGATTTAACGGTTGACGGTAGCTTCGTTACTGGAGCTGCCGTCGCAGCCGTCATGATCATAGACGGAGCTCATCCTGTTATGGCGACGATTGCCGGAATGATTGTCGGCTTTCTAGCTGGGATCTTAACGGGAATTTTGCATTCGTATGGGAAAATTAATCCGTTGTTATCCGGTATATTAATGATGATCGCTCTTTATTCCATTAATTTGCGAATTATGGGAAAATCGAATGTTTCGCTTTTACAGGAGGAAACGCTTTTCTCAAAGCTGGCCGATGCGCTGGCACCGATCGATCAAGCCGTTAAGAGCGTCATTTCTTTTTCCCCGACCACATGGTCAGTCATCATTTCAATGGTGTTATTGGTCGCTTTTTTAAAGCTCATCCTTGATTACTTCTTAAAAACGGAAATCGGACTTGCTATAAGAGCTGTCGGAGATAACGAAGAAATGATTAAAAGTTTTTCGGCGAATACAAACTTTCTTAAAGTATTAGGATTAGGATTGTCAAATGGTTTGGTTGCTTTGTCAGGTGCGCTTGTCGCCCAATATAATGGCTTCAGCGATGCCAATATGGGAATTGGAATGATTGTGATCGGGCTTGCTTCCGTTATTATTGGAGAGGCAATTGTCGGCAGCAAGACGATTGTTCGGGCTACCTTAGCTGTTATAATCGGTGCTGTCATTTATCGTTTCATAGTCGCCTTTGCATTTAGATTTAACTTTTTTGAAACAGGCGATATAAAATTAATTACAGCTTGTATCGTCATTTTGGCGTTAATCATCCCGCGATATTTTGAAAAACGGCGTGAGAAAAAAAGAAAATTGGCAAGAAAGCGGGGGGAACAAGTTGCTTCAGCTAAAACACATTCATAAAGTGTTTAACGAAGGGTCATTGGATGAAAAAATCGCCTTAGATGGAATTCATTTAGAGGTCGAAAAAGGCGATTTTATTACGATTATTGGCAGCAACGGCGCAGGGAAATCGACTTTGCTGAACATCATAGCTGGAAAGCTGTTTCCCGATGAGGGGGAAGTCTGGCTTGACGGCGTAAATATAACAACACTTCCTGAGCATAAACGATCAAAATATATCGGCAGAGTGTTTCAAAATCCGTTGTCAGGCACATCGCCGACGTTGACCATTGAAGAAAATTTGGCGATCGCTTACGGCCGTGTTCATAAACGAACTTTGGCCAGAGGTGTAACGAATAAGCGGAAAAATTATTTTAAGGAGCAGCTGTCGCTTTTAGGGCTTGGATTAGAAAACCGTTTAAATGCGAAAGTAGGATTGCTGTCAGGCGGGGAAAGACAGGCGTTGTCGCTTTTGATGGCAACATTTACGAAACCGAAAATATTATTGCTTGATGAGCATACAGCCGCATTAGATCCCGCACGCGCAGAGGTCGTCCTGTCGCTTACGAAAAAATTTATTGAAGAATATAATTTAACAACGATTATGATTACACATAATATGCAGCAGGCGATTGATCTAGGAAACAGATTGCTGATGATGAATCGCGGAAAAATCATTTTTGAGGCATCTGCTGAAGAAAAAGTAAAACTGACCATTCCGAAATTAATGGACGAATTTGCCAAAATTCAAGATGCAGTATCTGACCGGGTGCTCTTAAGCTGATATTTACCTCTTTCCATTCAGGGGAGAGGTTTTTAAATGCAATTTTGTTCAATATATAAAACAAATGTATGATATAATAAACAAAACATAAAAAAGGAGGAAAACATGAAGCCGATTCAGCAAATTATTGGGGAAAATTTTTGTAAAATCCGAAAAAGGATGGCGCTAAGCCTCGACAAGGTGTCTGAAAAGACAGGCGTTTCCAAAGCGATCCTTGCACAAATTGAAAGGGGGGAAGCGAATCCGACTGTCTCCACACTGTGGAAAATAGCGAACGGACTTCATGTATCATTTTCCGCTTTGATGAAGGAGGAGGCGCCAAGCGTTCAAAAAATATCTTTATCAAACATACCGGCTATATCTGATGATGATGAAAAGTATAAAGTATACCCGATGTTTACGTTTGAAATCGGCAAGCCGTTTGAGGTGTTTGAAGCACATTTAGAGCCTGGACATGTCCATCAATCGGATGAACATGCGTATGGGGTGCAAGAAATTTTGTTCATTCAAAAGGGAGCTTTAGAAATTGTAATTGATGGATGTTCTTATGTTGTTCGCGAAGGGGAAGCGATCCGATTTGCAGCGGACAAAAAGCATGATTATAAAAATATAACGGATCAAAAAGTTAAATATTATGTGATCATTTATTATCCGGAAAACTAGAAATGGAGGTGATTCCGATTGCATTCGACAGCATTGGCAAAATATAAATCGGAATTAATCCAAGGCATTCAAGCAGGAATCAGCATTGCCATCGGCTATTTCCCCGTTGCCATCGCTTTCGGCCTTCTTGCTGAAAGAACGGGACTTTCGATTGCGGAAACGGTGATGATGAGTGCAATCGTTTTTGCAGGAGCGGCTCAATATATGTCATTAAGCCTAATTGCTGCGCATGTTGGTGCTTGGGAAATTATTATGACAACTTTCATTGTAAACATCCGCCATTTCCTTATGTCAGCATCATTAAATGAGAAAGTGGAGAAAGACTCCATATGGATAAAAGCTCTGTACGGCTTTGGTGTAACAGATGAAACATATGCAGTTGCGGCTGTCAGACAGGAAATGGTCACAGCACCATATATGTTTGGACTATGCTTGATGGCATATAGCAGCTGGGTGATCAATTCTGGAATCGGTTATATAGTTGGAGAAAATTTGCCCGCTTTCTTACAGGAAAGCATGGGAATTGCTCTATATGCCCTATTCATCGGCTTATTGGTTCCTTCATTAAAAAAACATCGGAAAATTATCGTACTAGCTTTATTATCTGCAGTGATAAATTCCGTTTTATTGACGACCGGACGGCTGTCTATAGGCTGGTCTATTGCATTGTCGTCCTTATTTTCCTCCGTTGTTGTGGAATGTATCTTTAGAAAATTAGAGGTGCAGCAAGATGAATAGCCAAATATTTTGGTTGATTATCGGAATGGGCGTTGTGACATACATACCGCGAATGCTTCCTTTTGTTATCTTCAGTCAATTACATCTCCCTCCATTTTGGCAAAATGTATTAAAAAATGTACCATATGCAACATTAGGTGCATTGATCGTGCCCTCGGTCTTTTTTATTCACGAGGATTTCCTGTTTGGAGCAGTCGGTGCATTTACAGCGTTCATTGCTGCTTATTTCGGAGCCAACGTCTTTTTTGTAGTTATGTGTTCAATTGCCGTTTTATCTTTTTACAGCTTCTTTTTCTAAATATTTTGGAAAAGCAGTTCTATTACGATGTTTTTTTATCTAAACTACTAAAGGAGGGAGTTAAGCTCAAGGGGGTATTCGGCTTGAAAAAGAGTCTTCTAACGATCATTTTATTATATGCAGTTTACGGTTTGGTTTTATACTTCTATTTATTCTTCTGGACGGGTTATGAGCTGCCGAAGGGAATTGAAGGTACTGCTGCTGATCCGAAAACGTTTTTAACGACAGAGGAGCTGCAGATGTCAGAAAATTATTCACAATTGAAAAATTTGTTATTTTTCATATCCATTCCGTTAGAGTGGATCATCTTTTTTATTGTGCTAAGCTTTGGGATTTCAAAAACATTTCAGCAATGGGCGGAAACAGCATCCCGTTTCTTTATAGTCCAAACAGCTTTATACTATTTTTGGCTGTCATTGCTTGTCACTTTACTAACATTACCTGTCAGCTGGCTGAACTATAAACTGTCAAAGGATTTTCAAATCTCGACCCAGACGTTGAACTCGTGGCTGAAGGATGAAGTGACCGATTTTCTTGTGAATTATGTTTTAATGGCGGTTGTCGTCACGTTTCTATACATCATTATTCGAAAATTTGAAAAGCGCTGGTGGCTTTGGGCATGGTTTGCATCGATACCATTCACATTGTTTATAATGTTTATTCAGCCGGTAATCATTGATCCGCTGTACAACGATTTTTACCCGTTGAAAAATAAAAAGCTGGAGGAAGAAATTTTACAGCTAGCTTCCAAAGCAGATATTCCCGCGGAGCATGTGTATGAAGTGGATATGTCCTCCAAAACAAATGCGTTGAACGCCTATGTGACAGGAATAGGATCAAATTCGAGAATCGTTTTGTGGGATACGACGTTAAATAAATTAAGCGAAGATGAAATATTATTCATTATGGCTCATGAGATGGGACATTATGTGATGAAGCACATCTATATCGGAATAGCCGGGTATTTGCTTCTTTCCTTGGCAGGTTTATATATCATTCATCGGTTAATGATTTTTTGTACAAATCGATGGGGAAAAAGGCTGAACATTCAATCTATACGTGAATTGTCGTCGCTTCCTCTATTTCTTTTGCTGCTGGGGATGTTATCGTTCGCTTCAAGCCCTATATCCGGCATAGTATCAAGGTATCAAGAGAAACAGGCGGATTTATATGCAATTGAAATGACAAAAAACGAGGAAGCAGCTGTAAAAACATTTCAACATTTGGCGAAATTTAGCCGCAGCGAAATAAATCCGCCGAAAATAGTGAAATTTTTACGTTACGATCATCCGCCTCTGATTGAACGAATAATGTATATCGAAAATATAAAAAATAAAGAATAAACTCCTTGTTTATACAGGGAGTCTTATTTATTTTTAAATCTGTGATTTTAGCAATATAATATTAATGTTTGTCATTGCTTTTTAAACTTCCAAAAAGTATTTTTATTGATAAAATATAGGATGAGATTAGTATGAATGAAAGAGTGATCATAGATGAGCTGGTTGTCAAAACTGTTGCGGTTGTTTTTCGATAATCAGGAAGAAGAATATGAAAGAAAGATAGATAAAAACAATTCTACTGAAAAAATAAAAGATCAATCATTAACTGACGATAGATTAGAGATGCAAGCTAGAGTTACATATCAATATCCGAAAGGAAACTTTCGGTTTCCGCTAATATCCGATGAAGAAACATTGCGAGAAACGAGACGCCCAGCGGATGCGGCAAAATCAAAAGCAAAAACATCTTCTGAACGCAAGCAGTCTCGACTGAATAGTGCACAAGGCGCACAAAAGGAAAGAAAATCTTTTCAGCCAACGGAAATCCCTTCACCGATTTTTGGATTTGGACCAAGGAATAGAGATGATTTATTTTTCAAAAAAATTGAAGAGCAATATCAGCAACAGACGGACATAGACGTACATGATATTTTCATCAATGATCTGGAAAAACAAAAAGAAGTGCAAAGGGAGTTTGCTGCAGCAGAAGAAATAGAAATAAATGAAATGATAAAATATGAAAACGATTATGAAAAAGAAATATCAAAAACACAAGATCACGAAGCTGAGGATTCATATTTTGAAATAACAGCACCGCCTTCGGAGGATAAACAGCGGGAAGCTGAGAAAGCTCAATCGGTCGAGGCTTCAAAGCTGGAGATGGAATCAAAGCAAGAGACGCATCTAAAACAAGAGACAATTCTAAAACAAGGGACGAATCTAAAACAGGAGACAGATCTAAAACAAGGAACAGATCTAAATCAGGAGGAGGGTCCAAAACAGGAGACGAGCCTAAAACAGGAAGCGGATCCAAAGCATTTAGAGAAAAAGTCTGATGACAGACGAAAGCCTGTTTCCAGAGGAAAGCTTTCATCAAATCAAAACGAAAAGACAATTATTCCATATAATGTCATTATGTTTGGGCAAGATAAACGAAAGCTTGAAGTAAAGGAAAAACGGCAAAATTATTTGTTTCCGCCGCTCACCCTCCTGAACGTTCAGCCGTTTGAGGAAGAAGCGGATGATCAGTGGATAGAAAAGCAAAAGAATTTGCTCGATCTTACGCTGCAAAATTTTCATGTCAATGCAAAAGTGGTCAATGTGTCACAAGGACCTTCCGTCACGAGGTTTGAGGTTCACCCTGAACCCGGCGTAAAAGTGAGCAAGATAACTAACTTGATAGACGATATTAAATTAAGCTTGTCTGCAAAAGACATCCGGATTGAGGCTCCGATACCGGGGAAAAACACAATAGGGATTGAGGTGCCAAACCGGAAAAGCAAAACGGTTTTTTTAAGAGAGATTTTACGGTCGAAAGCTTTTCAAGCCAACCGCTCTCCGTTAACGGTTGCTCTGGGCCTCAGCATTTCAGGGGAGCCGATTGTGACGGATTTGAAAAAAATGCCGCATGGTTTGATTGCGGGAGCTACAGGGTCAGGAAAAAGCGTTTGTATCAATACGATTTTAGTCAGCCTGCTCTATAAAGCAACTCCAAATGATGTGAAAATGCTCCTCATTGATCCAAAAATGGTGGAGCTTGCACCGTATAACCGCATACCTCATCTCGTCAGCCCTGTTATTACGGATGTAAAAGCAGCTACTGCTGCACTGAAATGGGCGGTAGATGAAATGGAAAGAAGGTATGAATTATTTGCCCATGTAGGCGTTCGAGATATCGAGAAATTTAATGAACGAGTCGGCGACAAGGAAAAGGAGAAACGATTGCCGTACATCGTGATTGTGATTGACGAGCTCGCTGATTTAATGATGGTTTCGCCGAACGATGTGGAGGAGGCGATTTGCCGGATTGCCCAAAAAGCGAGAGCTTGCGGCATCCATTTATTAATTGCCACACAAAGACCGTCTGTTGATGTTATAACCGGTTTAATAAAGGCGAATATTCCTACAAGAATAGCATTTTCCGTATCATCGCAAATAGATTCAAGAACGATTCTTGATACTTCCGGTGCAGAAAGACTCCTAGGAAGAGGAGACATGCTGTTTTTAGAAAACGGTTCTGCAAAACCGGTAAGAGTTCAAGGAACTTTTGTTTCTGATGATGAAATTGATCGCGTCGTTCACCATGTAAAAAACCAGATGGCGCCCAATTATTTGTTTAAACAAGAGGAATTGCTTGCGAAAACAAATTTCCAAGCAGAAGAAGATGATCTTTTTTATGAAGCCTGCGAGTTTGTTGTAGAGCAGGGGCATGCTTCGGCTTCAAGTCTTCAACGCCGTTTTCGAATCGGTTATAATAGAGCGGCCAGATTGATTGATTTAATGGAGGAGCAGGGGATCATTTCCCCGCCGAAAGGAAGCAAGCCGCGAGACGTGCTAGTGTCAGAAGAACAATTGAAAACAATAAAAGAGAGTAGTTGAGATGTACTGAACATGATATTATTAAAATGTTGGGCTGATTTTGGCAATGCCGATTTAAAACGATATACGTTGCTTTCAATTAGGAAACACTAAAAGTATACAATATTGCGTTATGAAGCTTGCAGGAAATAAATATTATAGTTGCAAAACTAGTCATTCGTCATATATTATTTTACAGATAGACGATTGTTGGAGGTTCTTATATGACTGCTTATCATTTTGTTGGCATAAAAGGAACAGGGATGAGTGCTTTAGCTCAAATCCTTCATGATATGAATGAAAATGTACAAGGATCTGATATTGAAAAATATATTTTTACACAAAAAGGCTTGGAGGAACGGGGAATTCAAATATTTCCTTTTTCGAAAAATAACATTCACCCTGGTTTAACTGTAATAGCTGGTAATGCTTTTCCAGATACACACGAGGAGATTGAAGAAGCAAAGAGACTTCAATTGCCGGTTTACCGCTATCACAAATTTTTAGGGGAATTGATGAACAAATTCACAAGCATAGCAGTAACTGGCGTGCACGGTAAAACATCTACAACCGGTTTACTGTCTCATGTTATGCAAGGTGCTTTTCCTACCTCATACTTGATTGGAGACGGAACGGGAAAAGGAGTTCAAAACAGCAAATATTTTGTCTTTGAAGCATGTGAATACCGGCGCCATTTTCTATCCTATCATCCGGATTATGCGATTATGACGAACATTGATTTTGACCACCCTGATTATTATCGTGATCTGGATGATGTTTTTTCAGCCTTTCAGCAAATGGCTTTACAAGTGAAAAAAGGAATTATCGCTTGCGGAGATGATGAGCGTTTACAGGAAATACAAGCGAAAGTTCCGGTATTATATTACGGTTTTCATGAGGAAAACGATTTTCAAGCGAGAAATGTGGTGAAAAGCACAACGGGAACTGTATTTGATGTATATATTCGGAATACGTTTTACGGCACGTTTGAAATTCCTGCATTCGGGGATCACAACGTTCTAAATGCGCTGGCGGTTATTACGTTATGCCAATACGAAAATATTGGAATTGATGTTATTCAGGAGCGCGTCAAAACGTTTAAAGGCGTAAAAAGAAGATTCAGCGCCAAAAATTTCGGAGGACAAGTGCTGATTGACGATTACGCCCATCATCCTACGGAAATAAAAGCAACAATTGAAGCTGCGCGGCAAAAATATCCTGACCGGGAAATTGTTGCTGTTTTTCAGCCTCATACCTTTTCAAGAACACAGTCATTTCTTAATGAGTTTGCGGATAGTTTAAAAAGCGCCGACAAAGTATACTTATGCGAAATTTTTGGCTCTGCCCGTGAAAACATAGGGAACCTCACGATTAAAGATTTGCAGGCGCAAATTGAACATTCAGAGTTAATCGATGAGACGAACATTAAAGTTTTGAAAAAGCATGAAAGCAGCGTTATTTTATTCATGGGTGCAGGAGATATTCAAAAATATCAAGATGCCTATGAAAAGCTGTGTGTTTAAAAAAGAACGACTGTAACAAAAAATGTTACAGTCGTTTTGTTTGTGCGCCCGGCATGGGTGTAATCTATAGGGTGAAAGTCCCGAGCTGCGAAGGCAGAAGTAGCAGTTAGCTTAACGCAAGGGTGTCCGTGGTGACGCGGAATCTGAAGGAAGCGAGCGGCAAACTTCCGGTCTGAGGAACACGAACTTCATATGAGGCTAGGTATCACTGGGTGAGTTTGCAAGACAAAACAAAGCCCTTTCTGCCGAAGGTGATACAGAGTAAATGAAGCAGATGGATGGAAGGAAAGATTACACTCTTACCCGGGGAGGTCTGGCTGGCACGCCAAGTAACCTTGGTAACCTATCTAGTGATAGATAGCTGAACAGTCAGAAGTCAGCAGAGGTCATAGTATTAGTTGGTCTAGAACAACTAAGAAGGACCGAACAATTAAGAGAGAATAGCCCTTGGCATTCAGTGAGTCATGATGAACACAGAAAACGTAGTACCTCACTTGAGGGAGGAAGCGGTGAATCCCGTGGGAGATCTCTTGGAGGGTGGAGTGACCACTGGCATAAAGAGAACAGCTATTCACGGAAGTTATAAAGACTTGCGTCAATTATCTTAATTGAACCGCCGTATACGGAACCGTACGTACGGTGGTGTGAGAGGACGGGAGTTAATCGCTCCCTCCTACTCGATTTATAGCGAAGAATGCACTATTTTAAATTCTCAGGATTTAGCTGCTCCAATTCCGGAATGACAAACAGCCCGTCTTTTCGGATCAATACGTCGTCAAAATAAATTTCTCCGCCTCCATATTCCGGACGCTGAATGACGACCAAATCCCAGTGGATATTGGAATGGTTGCCATTATACGCTTCATCGTAGCATTGCCCTGGCGTAAAGTGGAAGCTTCCAGCGATTTTTTCGTCAAACAGAATGTCCTGCATCGGGTGAAGGATGTATGGATTGACACCGATTGCGAATTCACCGATATATCTTGCTCCTTCATCTGTATCCAAAATGCTGTTTAATCGTTTTGTATCATTAGCTGACGCATCAATGATTTTTCCGTCTTTAAATGTTAACCGAACATTTTCAAATGTAAATCCTTGGTACGGAGAAGGCGTATTAAACGTAATGGTGCCGTTCACAGAATTTTTAACAGGCGCTGTAAATACTTCACCGTCAGGAATATTCATGCGTCCTGCACATTTAATCGCAGGAATATCTTTGATTGAAAAAGTCAAATCAGTGCCAGGACCTTTAATATGTACTTTGTCAGTTTTGTTCATCAGTTCAACAAGCGCATCCATCGCTTTATCCATTTTTTCGTAATCAAGAGTGCAGACATTAAAATAAAAGTCTTCAAACGCTTCTGTGCTCATTTTTGCAAGCTGTGCCATGGATTCATTCGGGTATCTGAGAACCACCCATTTTGTTTTCGGAACGCGGATTTCACGATGCACCTTTTGCCCGATTGTTCTGCCTTCCAGCTTCATTTTTTCTTCTGGAACGTCAGCAAATTCATTAATGTTTTTGCCTGATCTGAGGCCTATGTATGCGTCCATTTCTTTCATGACATTTGCTTCGAAATCAGCCATCATTTCGAATTGTTCTTCTTGTCCTCCAAGCAATAAAGCTCGGTTTATTTGATGATCTTTAATGGAAACAAACGGATGCCCGCCAGCTTTGTAAGCCTCGCGGATGAGAGCAATCACAAGCTCCTTCTCAAGACCAAAGTTTTCAATAAGCACTTTTTCGCCTTTTTGCAGTTGGCATGAATAATGAATTAAAATTTTTGCCAATTTTTCGATTCTTGGATCTTTCAACTTGCCGGCCTCCTTTTTTTTCGTTATACAATAATATTGTAGCGTTTCCTGATTGGATTTAAAACTTGTTCTATTTTTGATATGATCGAAAGGATTCAATTGACAAAATGTCGAATAGATAAATGATTGCAGATTTTATGTTTGCATTCCGAAAAATTAGGGAATTGTATTATTGGTTTTACTTGGAGGTGCAGCAGTTGGAATTCATATTATATGCAAGCATTGCGCTAATAGCTGTAGCTTTTACAGTGTTAGTTGTTTATTTAGCCAAAACATTAAAATCTCTGCGCATTACACTCGATCAAGTAGCCGGGACGCTTGCGGGCCTTGAAAAGCAGGTGGAGGGCATTACAAAAGAAACAACAGATTTGCTTCATAAAACAAACCAATTGGCGGAAGACATTCAGAAAAAATCTGAGAAGGTCAACTCAGTGGTGGATGCCGTAAAAGAGATTGGAACATCCATTCAACAATTTAATCGGTCTATGAAAAAAGTTTCAGCGAGTGTAACTGGACAATTGGAAAAAAATGAAGAAAAAGTTGCTCAAGCCATCCAGTGGACAAATGCTGTGATGGAATTGATTGATAAAGTAAAGCAGAGAAAACGATCAAAGAAGCAAACTGATTAATTAATTTTACTTAAAAAACAGGAGGCGCAAACATGTCAAAAAAAAGCACGAATAAAAAAGGGTTCATAATAGGTTCTATTATAGGCGCTGTTGTTGGGGCAGCTTCCGCATTATTGCTTACGCCAAAGTCAGGAAAAGAGCTTCGCGAAAATTTTAATGATCAGGCGGGAAAAGTGAAGGAAAAAACATCAAAAATTACAAGCGAAGCATATGAAAAAGGAGTACAGTTTATCAGCTTGGCAAAAGAAAAATCACAAAATATTCAACAGAAAATCCAAGAGCAGTCTGAGGGCTTGGTAAAAAAAATAAAGGAACGAAGCAATGAAAATGAAATTTCTGAAAAAGAAAATCCTTCAGATTCCGCTGACACCGAGCTTGACGACGAACAAAGTCAGAAAACAGAAAATTTGACTGACACTTCACAAGCCTCAGATGAAGAGCTTCAAAGCGAAAACAATAAAGAAACAAAGTCATAGGTTTGGCAAGACAATCATCATCGGCAAACAAGCCGATGATTTTCGTTTACAGGAAAATAGGCAGCGAATAGAGGAAAAGAGCGTGAAAATTTTCATGGGGAATATTTTTCAAACAGTGTTACAAGTCCATCAGCCGGCAAGGTTTTCAAGAATTTTAAGCTTTTGCTGCTGATTGCCAAAGCCCTAATCATTTAGTTTACATGTACAAGAATTGTCCGATTCCATAACTGAAACATAACATAAAATAAACCCTGAATCCGTGACAAAACATCTTTACAATGGTCGCAAACCGTTGATACGATAAGGGAAAACGACGTTGACGATTCTTCATCAAGTAGGTGATGTGATGAAAGATTTCCCGATTCGGTTTGTATTGACAGATGAAGCGATTACCCCAAGTGCTGGGCTTGCTCTCGTTGGCTACTTACTCCATCGAACGAAACTGGATAAACGGGTAAACGCACTTCGGCTTCCAACGGTTCGTCGAGAAGTGCACATTTCCCATAGCGATGTCATTCGCTCGATGATTGGCTTGCTTGCCACAGGAAAAACGGATTTCGATCATATCGAAGCGTATCGTCAGGACGATATCTTTTCGGCATCGATGGGGATTCAGCACGTGCCTTCCTCTCCAACCTTGCGACAACGACTCGATCAGCTCGCTTGTCTTCCGATGACCGAAACGATTCTTTGGGAGGAGTCCATACGTCTGTTGATTCAACGACATGCCACTTTGTCCCCTTGTTGGACCAAAGGAAAGACGACATGGCTTCCCCTTGATATAGATGGTTCCCCATTTGACAACTCCGATACGAAAAAAGAAGGAGTCAGTCGAACGTATAAAGGATTTGACGGTTTTACACCGTTGTTTGCGTATGCAGGGAAGGAAGGGTATCTCGTTCATGCCGAGTTGCGTCCAGGGAAACAACATGTGCAAGACAACATGCCCTCGTTTTTAGTCACCGCTATCCGTCGAGCTCGTCAACTGACTTCATCTCGTCTGCTTGTTCGCATGGATGCAGGAAACGATGCAGAAGCGAATGTGCACGTATGCCTAAAGGAAGACGTGGACTTTGTCATCAAGCGAAACTTACGCCGAGAATCGAAAGCGCTTTGGTTCCAGATCGCTTCGCAAAAGGGCAAACGTGTCGATGATGGACAAAGCGAAGGAGTACAAACCTATGAGCTATGCCTTCCACAGAAGGCAGCGATCGATGGAAACACGTATACGTACGTTCAAGTCACCCAAGTGACGGAACGGACGATGGAACGCAATGGACAGCTGATGCTCGTTCCTGATTATGAAGTGGAAAGCTATTGGGTGCGGCTCAAAGGATACGAGCATGTTCGAATGAGCGATGTGCTCGCGTTGTATCATGACCATGCGACATGCGAACAGTTTCATAGCGAACTGAAGAGCGACTTAGATTTAGAGCGGCTTCCATCTGGGAAGATGAAAACGAATGCGCTCGTGTTGGTCATGGGAGCCTTCGTTTACAATCTTCTTCGTCTGATTGGACAAGATCTATTAAGCGATCCGAGACATCCGTTGCACCACAAAGTGAAACGCCGCCGCATCAAGACGATTATTCAGACGGTGATCACGATGGCAGGGCGACTCGTCCGTCGATCACGACAGATCTGGATGAAACTGACGCGAAGGAGTGGCTATAGCGAGCCCCTACTGAACGTCTATCAGAAATGGAGAGAGGTAAGATAACGAACGAATGTTCGGGAACTGATGTCCAACGTCACTCCCTGTGCTTTTTTGTCTATTTTTTGGTTCGTATACCTAAAACAGAGATTTGTTCCATTTTCGGAAATAGAGATGACATAGGTCATAAGCATAAAAGGGGTTTATGGATTATCAATCCATCAAAATTACAACAAAATCAAAGTCGATTTCAATTCATCACGGATTCAGGGAATAAATTTTAGTGACATTATTTGGTAATATGTAATCGGATGGCTTAGGGGAAATTCGAGGTTCCCCTAAGCTGTTTTTATTTTCGCTAAGTTTTGGGTAATGAATATTCGGTTTCTAAAGTGATAGAAGGATCGATAACCGAAAGAAATGCGTTTAATCACTTTGATTTTGTTATTAATCCCCTTCTAAAATGCCGTTGTTATAATCGTACTTTAGCGTATTCTCGACGTAATTGATGTATTTGTTGATTGTCTTGATGGCGATTTTCATATAGCTGGAAACGATATTTTGTTTATTCTCTAATGTTTTCTTTAGGAGCTCAAAGTCTTTGGTTTTGATGCAATGTTGCACGTATTGATATAGCTCATAGGACGCTTTTAATTCAGAATCTAAATCAATGAGATAGTGGAGTGTGTATGGCAAAATAAAAGTGCAGAGCTTTGCAAAGGAAAAATGCAGAGTCCTGCACTAAATTTTTGTGCATAAACAAAAAAAGACTTGCCAGTCACCCCAAGTCCCACTACAGTAATTGTGTCAAGCAATTGGTAGTGGAGGTAAGAAAGGATGCTAGCAATGTCTGATATTAATTGTATCAAACATTTAAGAAATAACAAAGGTTTATCTATTTCAGAAATACAAAGAACAATGGGAATTAATTGGCGAACAGCTAAGAAGTATGCGGATGAAGATCAACTCCCTAAACAGAAATCATTTAAAAAGAAAGGGATGATGTATGAGGAAAAGTGGGGAGTAATTGTTTCAGATTGGCTGTTTGAGGATTTAAAGTTAAGGAAAAAATTAAGAAGAACAAAGAAACAAATATTTGAAGAACTAAAGGAAATGGGTTTCCAAGGTTCTTATCGTACTGTTTGTTACTTTATCTCTGAATGGATGAATACTCACCAAGAAGAAAAGGATAAAGGGTATGAAAGATTAGAACACCCTCCGGGTGAAGCTCAAGTAGACTTTGGAGTAATGGAAGCTGTACAAGATGGAGAAATTGTGGATATTCATGCTTTAGTTATGACGTTTCCTCATAGTAATGCTGGATTTGCAGTACCGTTACCAGCTGAAAATCAAGAATGCTTCTTACATGGTCTCAATCTTCTTTTTAAACAGGTTGGGGGAGTACCTAAAAGGATAAGTGTAATGCACCCCTTTGTCAAGACACAAATTGATAATATTTAAGTTATCCATTCTCTCCTTTCGCTATGAATGTGGTGCGTGTGCGATAAAGGCTTGACATGGAGCCTCTACGGGCACAATTTTTTGCGCTGGAGCGATGGACAGATAACATCGCATGGCTAAAACAGCCTATCATGCCCGTCTCTCCATATAAAGCCTCTCATCACGTTCGATGGTTAGGATGCTTGAACCATCTTAGGTTGCTTGTACACTGTTGCTGGCGTCAAATAGTCCAAGGATTGGTGAGGTCGGTCTGTATTATAGAACGTAACATAGCGTCGAATGCCTTTTCGCAACTCTTTAGGATTCTCGAATTCATTGAGATAGATACATTCATACTTTAAAGCTCTAAAGAATCGTTCCGTACGACTATTGTCTGTTGCTCGTCCTTTGCCATCCATTGATACCTGGATGCCATACTCTTTCAACAGCCCGAGATAGTCAGCGTTTGTAAAATGGCTGCCCTGGTCACTATTGATGATGGCCGGCTTACCATGACGCAATGCCCGTTTAAGACAGTTGATGACAAATCCTTTCTCCAGCGTACTAGATAACTCGTAATCGATCACTTTGCGGCTGAACCAGTCGATGATGGTAAACAGATACATAAAGCCCCGTCCCATACGAAGGTAGGTGATATCCACTCCCCACACATGGTTCGGATGGGTGATCTCCAATCCACGGAGCAGGTAAGGTCGGCAGTACTTGGCATGTAGCCTCTTACTAAGGTTGGGTTTTGGGTAAATAGCTTGTATACCCATAAGGCGCATGAGACGGCGTACGCGTTTACGATTCACATCAAATCCTTTCTCACGAAGTTTCGCAGTCATGCGCCTGTAGCCAAAGTAGGGATGAGCTGTATAAAGCATATCCATTTCGTGCATGAGCATGATGTTTTCTGAGCTTTCTGTTTGCCCCTTTGATTGGCGATACACGCTAGTACGATGAATACCTAATAACTGTGCCTGACGCTTGATGCTGATCGATGGGTGATTGAATTCGACCATAGCCTTTCGTTCGTCAACAGACTTATTTGAGCCCAGATTTTTTTTTCAGCCAGTCAACTTCAACCGTTAACTGACCTACCAATTTCTCTAAATTTTCTTGTTTGGCCTCATATTCTTTACGGATTTTATCCACTTCGCTTGAGCCTTTTTCAAAGACCATCGAGGATCGTTCTAGAAATTCTGCTTTCCAACGACTGACCATGACTGGGCTTAATTCATATTTGGCGGCTATTTCATTGACGGTTTGCTCTTCACGCAACACCTCAAGAACCACCTTAGCTTTAAATTCTGCGGTATATCGGTTTCTTTTTTTCATGGTATCATTATAACTTATTTATCACGCTCATGTGTCTCACCTTATGGGAGCATTATAATTGGTGGGGAAGTTTTATTTTTGGTTTAATTACATGGTTTGCAAGTTCGTTATTCCTTGTATACATGCGAGATCATAAAAAGGAAAGCAGAGTATCAAGCATCAAGTCGCAACATTGATAAAGAGGCGCAGAGCAAAAAGCCAATGGAACCATGAGTAGCGAATATAGAAACCTGGCACGATACTGAAGTGACCCAGTAAAATGGGACAAGGAAAAAATACCTCCTGAATCGAATGTAACTTACTTCGATTTGTGGAGGTGTTTGTCTTATGGGGACAAGAGTTCATTATCCAGAGGAGATCAAGTGGAAAGCTATCGAGATGAAACGAGCAAGGTATACCAACCGAGAAATTATGGAGACGTTAGGGATTAAAAATAAGACGCAGATCAAGACATGGATGAGATGGTATAAACATGGTGAAACTCATCGGTTTTCTCAGCCTGTAGGGAAGCAATATGTATGGGGGAAAGGGGCACAGGAATTAAATGAAATGGAGCAGCTCAAAATGCAAAACCGTCAGCTAGAAGCACAATTGGAAATCCTAAAAAAGTACAAGGAACTCGAGAGAAGATGGTGCCAGAAGTAGTGGTCCAAGTTGTAAGAGAGTTAAAAGACAGATATCCTGTTACCCTTATCTGTTCTTGTTTAGGAATTCCAAGATCGACATATTATCGATGGGAAAAGAAATGGGAAGAGTTCATGATGGAATCAGAGTTAGAACGGTTGATTCAAGAAATTTGTGTAAAGAATCATTATCGTTATGGTCATCGCAAGGTAAGAGAAGTCCTACGGCTTAAATATGGAATCAAGTTGAATCGCAAAACCGTACAAAAAATCATGCAAAAACGGAATCTTCAATGCCGTGTGAAGAAAAAACGTCAAAATTGGATCAATGGAGAAAGTAAAATCATCGTACCGAATCGTTTAAACCGTGATTTTACGGCTTCTCAACCAAATGAAAAGTGGGTAACGGATATCACTTATTTGCCGTTTGGTACTTCGATGCTTTACTTGTCAACCATTATGGATTTATACAATCATGAGATTATTGCCTATCAAATCAGCGACCGACAGGATGTTCAGCTAGTGTTAAAGACACTAGAAATGGCCGTAAACGAGCGACAACCAAAACAAGTGTTATTCCATAGCGATCAAGGGGCGGTCTATACGTCTTATGCTTTTCAACATTTAGCCAAAGAAAAAGGCATTACCACGAGCATGTCCCGTAAAGGAAACTGCCATGATCATGCCGTAATAGAATCGTTTCATTCTTCATTAAAGGCTGAAACATTCTATTCACAAGAAAAACAAAATCTCACTAACTCTATTGTAAAACAAATGGTTCAGAATGACATCTATTATTATAATCAAATTCGAATTCAGGCCAAATTAAACTACCTGTCTCCTATTGAGTTCAGGAAACAGGCAGCATAAGTGTTTTTTCTGTGTCTCAAATAGGTGGGTCAGTCCATGCCCCGTGACGGTGTTTTACCAACACCTTATTGAGCAGGGGGAAATCGAAAAACAACTTGTATCTTAGTTTACTATATATCGATTGTGCAAAAAATACAACCTCGTGGGGAAAGAAATTTTACCGATTCCTGAACGAAAACGGTTTGCGTACGATCGAGTCAATGAGTTATGGCAAGGGGATTTGTCCCATGGTCCAATGATACGAGAGAACGGAAAAGCGCAAAAAACATTTTTGATTGCCTACATCGATGACTGCTCGTGGGTCGTACCGTACGCCCAGTTTTTCTCTTCCGAAAAATTTGACGGGTTGCGGATCGTGACCAAAGAAGCGCTGCTTCGGTACGGGAAGCCGAAACGAATTTATTCGGACAACGGCAAAATTTATCGATCGGAGACACTACAATATGCTTGCGCAGAATTAGGGATCACGCTCATTCATACGAAGCCATATGATCCACAGAGCAAAGGGGAAAATCGAGTGATTTTTTAGACGGTGCAAACTCGGTTTTCCCCGTTGTTGGAGATGAAACCGGCTACGTCGCTTCAAGAGCTGAAAGTGGTTCTAAAATAGTGTGCTAATTTACAGTAATAGGGGAATCTAAAATAGACTTTTTATCCAATTAGGATCTGAGACATGTAGTAAGTTTTTGACTTTTGTTGCGACTATATCGTAATCTTCTTGATTCTTTGCAGTTTCATAGTCAAACCATTGGGCATCTGGGTCATTTAAATTTTCACTAAGCCTATATCGGTCATTTACATCATGTGCCGTTACTTTATTAGGAGGTATTTTTTCTCCCCAACTGGTTGTAACTCCATCAGCTGGACAAACAGCTAATTCTACTACAAAAGATCCACCATGACGATTAAATTGAAAAGTAATGAGGTCAATATTATCTTCATTTTGCCTTCTAAAGTGAGGAAACGACCCTTTAAAGCCATGTTCTCGTAAATATGGAACAACAATATTTTTTATTGAATTAGTCATATTTTGACGGGCGTTTGTAGTCATGTTAATGATTTCCCTCCATTTTCATTATATTATTCAAATGTCTTTTTAATAGAGGGATTCCTTAGTAGTTGGTAAAAGTTGTTTTTAGGAATCCCTTTTTTATTAACAAAAAAATTTATAATTATTTATCATGAATTTTATAGGAAATTCCTTTAGATTTCAAATAATCTTTTACAGCCTTACTAGCACCTATTTTCCCTGTCTTATCACTTCTAAAGAAATGCCATTGAGCTCCCTTAACATCCTTTACGGATTTATCTTTAATTAATAAGTAGTCTTTATCAATCTGTTTTTTAATTGTTTTAGTTAATGTAACATAACCTACCTTGGATTCATGAGCAATACCGGAAGTATCGAGTACGTCTATGTATCTACCACCTAGACTAGTTTTTTTATAAACTTGAGTACCTTTGACTTTTACTAAAGTTTCTAAATACTTTTCTCCAGCTTTACCACTACTAAATGATTTCTTAGCACTTTTTGCAGCGGATTTAGTTACTTGTTTCCCTGTTTGTTTAGAGAAAAATTTAATTCCCCCACCAATTATTCTTACAATTACAGCTACTACTGAAGCCTGGGCATCATCTTCAGAAATAGTTATTTCTTCACCAGTCTGTTTATCTACTAAAAGAACTTTAAATTCTTCCTCTGTATTTTTAAGTATTCTTACATCATAATATGTTTCTTCTATTCCGTTTCCATAATCCAATTTAGAACTAACTGTAATATTATTACCGTTTAAAGATGAATCAAGTATTAATTCTGCATCATATTCATCGGTATCAATATTTAATTGAAGTTCAATTCCATCACTATTTAGATCTTGGATCGTAGGATTTATATTACTAGCATTACTTCCTAATGTGTCTTCTAATACACTAGTGTAACCATTAATCAAGTCTGATTTTATTTCTTCTACGATTTCTCTCTCATTTAAAAGACTATCTACTAATTCTTTGTTATCAAGCAATGTATTTACAGTATTTTCATTAGAAGAAATTGTATCTATTAACTTATCGTCTTCTAAGATATTTTGTACAACACTATCGTTTGTTAAAACTTCGGTAACTAGATATGGTTCTTCTGCAATAGTATTTACTATACTCTCATTATCAAATATTTCGTTTACTAAAATAGGATCTTCGGCAATTGTACTAGAAACTTCTTCAGCTTTTAAAACTTCTTTGCCAATTGCAATGTCCTCGGTAATAACGCTTAAGCTTGACTCGTCTTCAGTGAGGATATTATTGATGCTTTCATCATTTTGTAATACTTCGTTTACTAAATTAGAATCGTTCACAATTGTATTTACAACGTTTTCGTTTTCAAGGATCTTATTTATTAAGCTAGGTTCCTCTACAATTGTATCAATAATAGTTTCATTTGATAAGACTTCTTCAACTAGATTAGAATCTTCACTTATTACATTTAGAACATCGCTATTATCCAAAATTTCCTTGGATAAATCAGTAGTATTAGCAATTGAATCTTTAAACTCTTCAGATGTAAAAAAATCTAGTAGTTGATTTTGTAGTTCAGTACCTTGAGACTCATTATAGTTGTTTGCTGATTCAGCGTAAACGATATTAGCTACACCAGAGAAGTTAGATATTAGTAAAACAATTATAATTAGTAGACTTAAAAACTTTTTCATTTTCAAATCCCCTCGTATTTTTTATCGTACTTAATTTTTTATTAGGATTAAGCCATACCCATATTTATTGTCTCTTCCATCGGCCCCTAAATCATATGCATATTTTTTTAATTCATCATTTATAAATTGATAAGCGGCTTCCTTATCGGATAATTTAGAAATAATTAGAGAAATCATACCGGTAAAATAGGCTGCAGAAAATGATGTTCCGTCAAAATAATCATAGGCTCCTTTATTATTTATTGATTTTAAATCAGTACCTAAAGTGACGAAGTCTATTTTTCCCTCTCCAGAAAAATATGCTTTTGATAAATCTTCATTTAATGATCCAATAGATAAAACATTTGAATATTTTGCAGGATAATCAACACCAAATCCATATGTATTACCTGCAGCAGCTATAACAATGATGTTGTTTCTATTCGCCTTTTTTATAACGTCTTCTAAAGCAGCACTTGATTTCTGAAAACCAAAACTTAAATTTATAATGTCTACATCTTCCTCGATTGCCCACTCAATCCCTTTAACTAGATGCTCCAACTGTCCGGTCCCATCCACTCCTATAAATTGGATGTCATATAAATGGACATTTGGATTTACGCCAATTTTATTTCCAGCAATAATACCTGCAACAGGTGTTCCGTGATTAAATTCATCATTAGTAATACTAGATTCATTAATTGTATTGTAACTTTTAACTACTTTATCTTTTAGTTCATCATTTAAATTTATACCAGAGTCGATAATAGCAATCTTTATTATGCGATTTATTTCTTTATTAGTACTTTTAATGATTTCATCAACTTGGTAATAATTTTTACTTTTTTCAGAACTAAATATCGGAAAAAATACAAAGGTGGTAAGAATAATTATAAATAAATACCTGAATCCGTGACAAAACATCTTTACAATGGTCGCAAACCGTTGATACGATAAGGGAAAACGACGTTGACGATTCTTCATCAAGTAGGTGATGTGATGAAAGATTTCCCGATTCGGTTTGTATTGACAGATGAAGCGATTACCCCAAGTGCTGGGCTTGCTCTCGTTGGCTACTTACTCCATCGAACGAAACTGGATAAACGGGTAAACGCACTTCGGCTTCCAACGGTTCGTCGAGAAGTGCACATTTCCCATAGCGATGTCATTCGCTCGATGATTGGCTTGCTTGCCACAGGAAAAACGGATTTCGATCATATCGAAGCGTATCGTCAGGACGATATCTTTTCGGCATCGATGGGGATTCAGCACGTGCCTTCCTCTCCAACCTTGCGACAACGACTCGATCAGCTCGCTTGTCTTCCGATGACCGAAACGATTCTTTGGGAGGAGTCCATACGTCTGTTGATTCAACGACATGCCACTTTGTCCCCTTGTTGGACCAAAGGAAAGACGACATGGCTTCCCCTTGATATAGATGGTTCCCCATTTGACAACTCCGATACGAAAAAAGAAGGAGTCAGTCGAACGTATAAAGGATTTGACGGTTTTACACCGTTGTTTGCGTATGCAGGGAAGGAAGGGTATCTCGTTCATGCCGAGTTGCGTCCAGGGAAACAACATGTGCAAGACAACATGCCCTCGTTTTTAGTCACCGCTATCCGTCGAGCTCGTCAACTGACTTCATCTCGTCTGCTTGTTCGCATGGATGCAGGAAACGATGCAGAAGCGAATGTGCACGTATGCCTAAAGGAAGACGTGGACTTTGTCATCAAGCGAAACTTACGCCGAGAATCGACAGCGCTTTGGTTCCAGATCGCTTCGCAAAAGGGCAAACGTGTCGATGATGGACAAAGCGAAGGAGTACAAACCTATGAGCTATGCCTTCCACAGAAGGCAGCGATCGATGGAAACACGTATACGTACGTTCAAGTCACCCAAGTGACGGAACGGACGATGGAACGCAATGGACAGCTGATGCTCGTTCCTGATTATGAAGTGGAAAGCTATTGGGTGCGGCTCAAAGGATACGAGCATGTTCGAATGAGCGATGTGCTCGCGTTGTATCATGACCATGCGACATGCGAACAGTTTCATAGCGAACTGAAGAGCGACTTAGATTTAGAGCGGCTTCCATCTGGGAAGATGAAAACGAATGCGCTCGTGTTGGTCATGGGAGCCTTCGTTTACAATCTTCTTCGTCTGATTGGACAAGATCTATTAAGCGATCCGAGACATCCGTTGCACCACAAAGTGAAACGCCGCCGCATCAAGACGATTATTCAGACGGTGATCACGATGGCAGGGCGACTCGTCCGTCGATCACGACAGATCTGGATGAAACTGACGCGAAGGAGTGGCTATAGCGAGCCCCTACTGAACGTCTATCAGAAATGGAGAGAGGTAAGATAACGAACGAATGTTCGGGAACTGATGTCCAACGTCACTCCCTGTGCTTTTTTGTCTATTTTTTTGGTTCGTATACCTAAAAAAGAGATTTGTTCCATTTTCGGAAATAGAGATGACATAGGTCATAAGCATAAAAGGGGTTTTATGGATTATCAATCCATCAAAATTACAACAAAATCAAAGTCGATTTCAATTCATCACGGATTCAGGTAAACATAAATCCCCCAAATATTGTATAATAATTTTATCTGGCATGATGATCTTTGGGAAATGACTTGTGAAGAACTAAAGAAAATATTTTGAAAAAAATAAACACTTTACCGCTTAAAAGCGTTTAATCGATAAAGAAATTTTTAGTGACATTTCAAGGAATATGGTTTATAATAAACCCTAATTAAAATCAAATGCTTAAAATTTTGACGGATGTGAAAGGGTGGAAAAAATGAGCAATACAGAATTAGAAGCGCTTAGGGAACGGGTTGATGAAATCAATTTGCAAATTTTAAAATTAATTAACGAGCGAGGCAAGCTTGTTCAAGAAATTGGGAAAGCGAAAGAAGCGCAAGGAGTTAACCGATATGATCCTGTCCGTGAACGAAAAATGCTCGATTTAATAAAAGAACATAATAATGGTCCATTTGAAGATTCCACTTTACAGCATATTTTTAAGGAAATATTTAAAGCGGCATTAGAGCTTCAAGAGGACGATCATCGAAAAGCATTGTTAGTATCAAGAAAGAAAAAGAAAGAGAATACAATCGTTGACGTCAAAGGCGAAAAAATCGGGGATGGCAGCCAATACTTTGTTGTCGGTCCTTGTGCGGTAGAAAGCTATGAGCAAGTAGCTGCTGTTGCGGAAGCAGCGAAGAAACAAGGCTTGAAGCTGCTAAGAGGCGGTGCATTTAAACCTAGAACATCACCATATGATTTCCAAGGTTTAGGCATTGAAGGCTTAAAAATTTTAAAAAGAATTGCTGATGAGTTTGATATGGCAGTTATTAGTGAAATTGTGTCGCCTCAAGATATTGATGTGGCCCTTGATTACATCGATGTCATCCAAATCGGGGCACGGAACATGCAAAACTTTGAATTGTTAAAAGCAGCAGGATCTGTTCGCAAGCCTGTATTGTTAAAACGCGGTCTTTCTGCAACGTTATCAGAATTTATGAATGCTGCGGAATACATTATTTCTCGAGGTAACGATCAAATCATTCTTTGTGAACGCGGAATTCGCACGTATGAACGCGCTACAAGAAACACGCTGGACATTACAGCAGTTCCGATTTTAAAACAGGAAACACATTTGCCTGTATTAGTTGATGTCACTCATTCAACAGGCCGGAAAGACCTTCTAATTCCTGCTGCAAAAGCTGCTCTTGCTATTGGGGCAGACGGTATTATGGCTGAAGTTCATCCGGATCCGGAAGTAGCTTTGTCAGATTCTGCGCAGCAAATGAATATTGAGCAATTCAATCAGTTTATTTCTGAATTAAGACCATTAGCGAAAGTAAATGCCTAATTGAATATCGTCTATTTTTTAAAAAAGGAGCCTTTTAAGGTTCCTTTTTTTGCGTAGATCGTTTACATTATTTAATGAAGGATATACTTTAATGAACATATTTTTTTAACGAAAAAGGTAAAAATATAAGAAAACACGCCAAGCACATTGCGGACGAATGCTTTGTATCGTATGATAAGAGTTATACGGAAGAGACTGTTATTTATTTGATATAGATCATTTAGATGAGGAGTGTTGATCATGAATAATGTGACGATATATGATGTTGCACGTGAAGCGAACGTTTCAATGGCGACAGTTTCACGAGTTGTAAACGGCAACCCGAATGTAAAGCCGACAACTAGAAAGAAAGTATTGGAAGCGATTGAGCGTCTCGGCTATCGGCCAAATGCTGTCGCAAGAGGGCTGGCTAGCAAAAAAACGACGACTGTAGGTGTTGTTATACCGGATGTATCAAGCACATTTTATTCAGAATTGGCTCGCGGGATTGAAGACATCGCAACGATGTATAAATATAATATTATTTTAAGCAATTCTGACCAAAATAAAGAAAAAGAATTGCATTTGCTTAACACCCTTTTAGGGAAACAAGTGGATGGAATTGTATTTATGAGCGGCAATATTACAGAGGAGCATGTGGAAGAATTTAAACGTTCACCGGTTCCTATTGTGCTTGCATCAACTTTTGATGAGAACAATGAACTGCCTTCTGTTAATATCAATTATGAACAGGCAGCCTATGATGCGGTTAAGTTTTTAATCGATAAAGGACACAAACATATTGCCTATGTATCCGGGCCGATGGAAGAGCCTGTGAATAAAGTGAAAAAACTTAAAGGATACATACGTGCACTTGAAGAGGCAGGGATCAAATACGATGAACAATTTGTAGTAGAAGGAGATTATTCCTACGAATCCGGGATTGAAGCATTTGACAAAGTGTTGGAGCTGTCGCCAAAACCGACTGCAATCTTTGTTGGAACGGACGAAATGGCATTGGGCGTGATTCATGCCGCTCAAGATAAAGGCTATGAAATTCCGAAAGATTTTGATGTCATCGGCTTTGACAATACTCGTTTGGCGACTATGGTTCGTCCGCGATTAACAACCGTTGTCCAACCGTCTTACGATATCGGTGCGGTTGCGATGCGCCTGTTAACAAAATTGATAAACAAAGAGGAAGTAGATAATCATATTGTTGAACTCCCGCATCGTATTGAAATTCGGCAATCGACAAAATCATAATCTTTTTAAGCTGAAGAAAAAACGGCCAAGCTTTTTTAAAAAGTTTGGCCGTTAACATTTTTTTTTGCATTATATTCCCTTTGCTGCCGGATGAATTGCAGAGCCAATTCAAGAGTGTGATTGTTTTTTTCTTCAATTTCTTTTTTCCTTGGAATCGGTTGATATAACGGATCGGGATCTTCCCATGTTGGGATTAATTCAACGGGAGATTTCTCCTGCCATTTTTCCAGCCATTCTTTCGGAAGAGCCCCTTGTGCTTTGCAGCTTAAATTTTTCATCTCCAGCCAAATGAGCGACCAAGCTCTTGGAACAACCCGCCAAATATCGTAGCCTCCTCCGCCGACAGCTATCCATTTTCCATCGCAGTAGCTATGGGCAATTTCATGTGCAAGCTTCGGAATTTCCCGGTAAATATTGATGCTGGCGTGAAGATGAGTTAGTGGATCAAAATAGTGGGCATCAGCTCCGTTTTGAGTGACGATGACATCAGGCTTAAAGTACTCTGCAACTTCTGTAACGGCCTCTTTGTAAACTTTTAGCCATGATTCATCTTCGGTAAATGCATCTAACGGAATATTAAAGGCAAAACCGTATCCAGAACCTTGTCCCCGCTCATGAACTGTTCCTGTCCCAGGAAATAAATATCGCCCAGTTTCATGAATAGATAGTGTGCAAACGTTTGGCTCATCATAAAACGACCATTGAACACCATCTCCGTGATGCGCATCCGTGTCAATGTACAGCACCCTTGCCCCATATTTTTCGATAATATATTTAATCGCCACTGCGCTGTCATTATATATACAAAATCCAGACGCTTTCCCCCTGAAGCCGTGATGAAGACCTCCGCCTAAATTTAAAGCATGCTTCGATTTTTCCATCATGACATGATCAACTGCTGTTAATGTCGCGCCAACAATAAGAGAACTGGCCTGATGCATGTTTTGAAAAATAGGTGTATCTTCCGTACCAAGTCCGTAGTTTAAAGCTTCATGCTCAGACAGCTTTCCTTCCCCTGCCTGTTTTACTGCACGAATATAGCCGGCATCATGAATAAGCTCCAGCTCCTCATCTGTTGCAAATCTTGGTTCAACTATTTCATCATCTTCAAGCGCTTTCAATTTTTTTAGCAAATCAACTGTTAATTCTACTCGCAGCTGGTTGAATGGGTGCTTATTACTAAATTTATAATTTAAAAATAAAGGGGAATAAATAAACACGCTGTCTTTCATGTTATTCCCCCATCATATGAGGCCATACAACGGTATAACCTTTTTTCTCAAGCTCAGTAATAAGCCCCATTGGATTCATCGTCTGCACCCGAAAAACTAGTGTTTTGAATTTTTCGTTTTCTTCCGGATACACAAAAACGCTGGAAATGTTTACTTTTCCTTTATGAAATACTGTTGCGACTTCTGAAAGCATTCCGGTTATATTGGGAACTCTTACTTCAATTCGGGAGCTGGGCTGATGGGCTCCAGTCAACTTTACAAACGTATTCAAAACATCTGTTTTGGTAATAATTCCGACAAGCTTGCCATTTGTAGTAATGGGGAGGCAGCTGATTTTATGCTCATAAAAAATCGTAGCAGCATCTTCAACAAAATCAAGAGGGTGTCCGGTTATGACATCGGTTTTCATAATGTTTTTAACTGGCTTGTTTAAAAGCGCATCCAATTTTTCATTTTTACTTAATATAGAGGGAGCAGCATCGCGAATATCTCTGTCTGATATAATGCCAATAAGGGTATTCTCTTCGCTGATGATCGGAATATGCTTGATTCTAGCTTTTTTAATTAAGTTTAAAGCATCTTGGATCGAGTGATCCGGAGAAAGCGTGAGTACGTTTTTTTGCATGATTTTTTCAATAATCATGTTATCCATCCCCTTTCCAAGAATAGCATGGCGATTAATACAAAAATCTGTTTGTAAACCTTAATTGGTCGAATTTCTGAATCGATTCGTTATCTACTCTTTTTCCAATACGAACCATTAAACAGTTTGCGGGATGAGAGCAAATTTCTGGATCATCTGTTGCATACCATTCAAGACCGCCTGCATTCATCATTTTTTCCATCATTTTTCTATACTCCCAAACATTTAAGCCAGTTCCCTTTAAATCCCAATGCCAATAATATTCCGTTGTAATAATGATGTAATCTTCCATTGCATCATCCATCATCGAAACAATCAATAAATTTTTTCCAATTTCACATCCGCGAAATTCTGGAATCACTTCAATGGCTCCTAGCTCAATTAAATTTTCCATCTTTCCTTCAGACCATCGTTCTAGAGGATCAGGGTATAAAAATGTAACATACCCGATGATTGTTTCGTCTTTTCTGGCAATAATAATCCGTCCTTCAGGAAGCTTGGCAATTTCTACAAGCGCTTTGTGCTGCCTTGGTGCAGGACGGAAAGCTGTTAAATCCTCATGAAATTTATAGCCTGCCAGTTTATCGGGGGGAATTGGCCCTTCGACAATCACCGTTCCATTTGGAGTTTCAATTTCTTTGGCATGATATGTTTTTTTATGTTCCATTCATTACACCGCCTACCAATCTAATAACCTATTCATATTATACAGGAATTGTCGAACATAATCGGATTTGTTTTGTAAAAAATTTTTACAAAATTGCGAAATGGAATAAAAAGTTATATAATGATAAACAAATATACTAATTTTTAGGGGGGTACTTCGATGAAAGTGGAAGCGCTACCAGCAATAAAAGGAAACCACAACTTAGCAAACTATGAGGAAGCATATGCAAGCTTTGACTGGAAAGAAGTAGAGGAGAATTTTTCATGGAGTAAAACTGGGAAAATCAATGCGGCTTATGAGGCGATTGACCGTCATGCAGATGGGGCCAAAAAAAATAAAGTCGCACTTTATTATCGCGATGCGAATCGTGACGAAAAGTATACGTTTGAAGAGATGAAAGAGCTCTCCAATAAAGCTGCGAATGTTTTAAAACAGCATACCGACCTTCAAAAAGGTGATCGGGTTTTCGTATTTATGCCTAGAAGTCCAGAGCTTTATTTTGTCATTTTGGGCGCAATTAAACTGGGAGCTATTGTAGGTCCTTTATTTGAAGCGTTTATGGAGAGCGCGGTAAAGGATCGTTTGGAAGATAGTGAAGCAAAAGTGATTGTAACAACAAAAGAGCTGCTGCCAAGAGTTCCAATTGATGAATTGCCTGCGCTCAAACATGTGGTGGTTGTTGGAGAAGATGTAAAAGAAGAAGGAAAAATAATCGATTTCTTTGCTCATTTTGAAAATGCAAGCAAAAATTTGGAAATTGAATGGGTGGATCGGAGAGACGGACTTCTTTTGCATTATACTTCCGGATCAACAGGAAAACCGAAAGGCGTTCTCCATGTCCATAATGCGATGATTCAGCATTATCAAACAGCAAAATGGGTTCTTGACTTGAAGGAAGAAGATATTTATTGGTGTACGGCAGACCCTGGATGGGTGACCGGAACAGTTTACGGTATTTTTGGTCCGTGGCTCCTAGGTGTTACAAATGTTATTGTTGGAGGCAGATTCAGCCCTGATTATTGGTATGAAACAATCGAAAAATACGGTGTCACTGTCTGGTACAGCGCTCCAACAGCGTTTCGGATGCTGATGAGTGCAGGAGACGAATTGGTGAAAAAATATAATTTAAGCTCTCTGCGCCATATTTTAAGTGTCGGAGAACCTTTAAATCCTGAAGTTATTCGCTGGGGAATGAAAGTATTTAATAAGCGCATTCATGATACTTGGTGGATGACGGAAACAGGCGGGCATCTTATTTGCAACTATCCGTGTATGGATATACGGCCTGGATCAATGGGCAAGCCGATCCCCGGCGTAAAAGCAGCAATTATTGACGATCATGGAAATGAATTGCCTCCAAACCGAATGGGGAATCTAGCAATTAAAAAAGGCTGGCCTTCCATGATGCAAGCAATTTGGAATAATCCTGAAAAATATGAATCTTATTTTATCGGCGACTGGTATGTATCTGGAGACTCCGCTTATATGGATGAAGATGGATATTTTTGGTTCCAGGGACGGGTTGATGACGTCATTATGACTTCCGGCGAACGGGTCGGACCGTTCGAAGTAGAAAGCAAGCTTGTTGAACATCCTGCCGTAGCGGAAGCTGGAGTTATCGGCAAGCCGGACCCTGTTCGAGGAGAAATTATTAAAGCGTTCGTTGCATTGCGCAGCGGCTATGAAGCATCAGAAGATTTGAAAGAGGATATTCGCCAGTTTGTTAAAAAAGGGCTGGCAGCACATGCAGCGCCACGGGAAATAGAATTTTGCGAAAAACTGCCGAAAACTCGAAGCGGGAAAATTATGCGCCGCGTGTTGAAAGCATGGGAGCTTAACTTGCCAACAGGTGACTTGTCGACGTTGGAAGATTAAAAATAATAGAAGCCGTAAGTCTAGTAAATAGGCTTGCGGCTTTGTTATGTGCGCCCGGCATGTACATGAACTATAGGGTGTAAGTCCCGAACCCCGAAGACAGAAGTAGAGGTTAGCCAAGAGCAAGGGTGTCCGTGGTGACGCGGAATCTGAAGGAAGCTGGAGGCAAAACACCGGTCCGAGGAACACGAACCTCATATAAGGCTAGGTATGATTGAGTGAGTTTGCATAACAAAACAAAGCTCTTTCTGTCGAAGGTCATATCGAGTAAATGAGGCGGATAGATGGTGTGAAAGTGCATGTACTTACCCGGGGAGGTCTGGCGGATATGTGAAGTACTCTTCATAACCTACTTAGTGATAAGTAGCTGAACCGTCAGAAGTCAGCAGAGGTCATAGTATTAGTTGGTCTAGAACAACTAAGAAGGACCGAACAATTAAGAGAGAATAGCCCTTGGCATTCAGTGAGTCATGATGAACACAGAAAACGTAGTACCTCACTTGAGGGAGGAAGCGGTGAATCCCGTGGGAGACCCCTTGGAGGGAGGAGTGACCACTGGCATAAAGAGAACAGCTATTCACGGAAGTTATAAAGACTTGCGTCAATTATCTTAATTGAACCGCCGTATACGGAACCGTACGTACGGTGGTGTGAGAGGACGGGAGTTAATCGCTCCCTCCTACTCGATTGGCATTAATAATAGATTGATAAAATAAACGCTAAAATTGGAAATAGGAGAGAAGCTTATGGAATCATCCCTTTTATTGAAAGAATTGCGAACGAAAGAGGAAATTTTAGAAGGATTTTCAGTGATGAAACATTTGCGGACTCATCTTGATGAACAATCATTTCTTGAATTGGTGCTTGAAGCTAAACAAAAGAAAGGATATCAATTAGTTGCTCTTTACGATCATAATAAAATGGTTGCCATCATCGGATTTATGCCAATGATCACTTTATACTACGGGCGTTTCATTTGGGTTTGTGATTTAGTGACATTGCCTGAAGAACGATCAAAAGGATACGGTGAAAAGCTTTTAACGTATGTTCATCAATATGCTGTAGAAAATGGCTATAATATTGTTTCTTTATCTTCCGGCTTGCAGCGCGTTGACGCACACCGCTTCTATGAAGAAAAAATGCGATACAATAAAGTAAGCTATGTTTTCTTAAAAAAGCTGCCGTCACACTAGCCAGTAAAAGATAAAAAGGACCACGTGCGGTCCTTTTTAAATATTTATTGGGTGAAAGCAAGTTTTGCTGGGCTGTTTTTTCTGTTTCGTCTACTTTATTGATCGTTTAATGCATCTTTTCCATTCGCCTATTGTCTTGCATTTGCCGTCTGCTTCGGTTTTTGCTGCGGCTCTGTTTTTCCAGATTGCGCCGTTTTTACAATGGCTGAAGGAGGAGACGCTTTTCCTGCCACATCAACTGCAACGACGTAATAGGAGGCAGGAGATTTTCCGACTGAGATGCTTAAGTTATTTTTTGCAGGTATACTGGCAATTTTTTTGAAACTATTTGAATTAGATGGAGCTGCATAAACCCTGTACCCGATAACATCATATTCACCGCTTTTGCTCCAGGATAATGTTGTTCCGCTAAGCTTTACAGCGGGCACTTTAGAAGGAGCTTTGCCATTATCCTGAAGAACCCTATTGCCGGTCAACGTCAAAGCCTCTAAATTAGCTCCGCTAGGAAGAAGTTTAGTCAATTGGGACACGTCTGAAATCCCAAGATTATTCAATACTTCTTTTTTCAGCAGAGGCCCTTCCTGGACGAATTCAGCCGGTGCATTTGCCGGCACTTGATAGGCTACGTTGTCTACTAAAACAAATTTGCCGTACGCCAAGCTTTTATCCACTTTATTCGGCAGAAATTTAGCGTTATACAAGTCAGTTTGAACGAGTCCAGCTTTCTTACATAATTCAGAAGGCAGATCCCCAGAGAGGGCGCAATACGATCTTGAAACAATTCCTTTAGGCATTTTAAAGGAAGTGTTAGGATCTATTAAGTCAGGTTTGACGCTGTATGCGGCGTTCATTAATTTTGCCCAAAGCAATATATTTCTATTGCTGTAGGTCAAACCTTTGTAGGTCGTTTCCAGCCTTTTCGGCGTGTCATAACCGATCCATGTGCCGAAGGATACATTAGGATTTACAGCAACAAACCATGCATCCCGATAATCCTGCCCAGTTCCTGTTTTTCCAGCCCAATCAGATTGAAATGATAGATACCTTTTTAAAGAGGAAGCCGTTCCGCTTTGAATGACATCCCGCATCATATCAATCATTAAATAGGCTGTTTGAGGGGAAAAGACCTTCTCTTTCTTGCTGTTATGTTGATATATAACTTTTCCGTCTTGTGTTTCAATTTTTTCAATCATGTAGGCGTCGACAAATTCACCGTTATTGGCAAATGTTGCGAAGGCGTTTACGTTTTCCTCCACGGTTACTCCGTAAGTCATTGCCCCAAGAGCGAGGGAGAATGAACTGTAATCTTCTTGAGCAAGTGAACTAAATCCCATTTTTTCTAAATAGGATACCGGATTTTGCGAAATAATTTTTGCATAGGTTTTTACCGCCGGAATGTTATATGAATGTTTCAATGCTGTTCGAATACTTGTTAATCCGTGATAGCCGCCTCCATAGTTTTTCGGCTGATATTTCCCGATTGAAAATGGAAGATCTGCCACAACAGTTCCCGGCTGGACGATGCCCATTTCCATCGCGGGTGCATAGACAGCGAGCGGTTTCATTGTTGAACCGTTTGGTCTTAATGCTCTTGTAGCATGGTTTGTCTGCTCCCTGTTATGATCACGGCCGCCAACAAAGGAGATTATTTTTCCAGTTTTGTTTTCGATTAAAACAGCGCCGACTTCAACCGGTTCCTCGATGGTTACGGTCTTGCCTGTTTCAGGATCTTTTTTCTTTTCAAGCTTTGGACTTCCGTAATACTCGTAGTTTTTGACAACCTCTTGCATTTTGTCATAAATTTTCTTGTTAATGGTCGTATGAATGTTGTAGCCGTTTTGTCTCATGTCTTGATCGGCCAGCGCCATGTATCGATTAAACAGCTCTTTATTATTTTTTCGGAGATCCTCCAGCTTGTGACCGTCTTTTTTCGCCAGCTGCTCAGCCAGTATATCCTTCACTCTTTTTTCAACTTCGTATATAATCCAAGGATATTGCTCAATATCAGGTTTTTTCTTTTTGGCTAAATGAGCCTTTAAATCAAACTTAAGTGCTTCTTCATATTCTTTTTTTGTAATATATCCTTCTGCAAACATTTTTCTTAGGACGGTTTTCATTCGGTTTATACCAGGCTGTAAATCTTCTTTTACTTCTCCGTCCTTTGTGAACGGTGTATAAGCAAAAGGATTTTGAGGGAGACCAGCGATAAAAGCTGCCTGCGGTATCGATAAGTCTTTCGCATCTATGCCAAAAATCCCCTGCGCCGCAGCCTGCACGCCTGCAATGTTTCTTCCGGAGCTGTTTCGTCCAAATGATGATACATTTAAATAGGCTTCTAATATTTGATCTTTCGTAAAATATTTTTCTAATCTCAATGCTAGCAGGATTTCTTTTGCTTTTCTTTCAAATGACACTTCGTTGGTCAATATTTGGTTTTTAATTAATTGCTGTGTGAGGGTGCTTCCGCCGGTTCTGACAGAAGAGTTTGAGAACTCCTGGAAAATCGCCCGCATGATCGCCTTTGGGACAATCCCTTTATGCTCGTAAAAATATTCGTCCTCCACTGCAACAATTGCATGTTTTAAATGCTCGGAAATTTGATCAATTTTGATTTTTTCACGTTCAAGATCTGTGCGAATTTTCCCTAAATAGACATTGTCTGCAAAGTACACTTTCGTTGTTTCAGAATAATCGTAAATGTCTTTTTCCAATTCTTTTTCGGAACGGATCGGCTCATCTTTTACAAGCGATGCAAAATAACCAGCTCCTAATCCTCCGATAAAGGAGAAGCCTATTAAACCGATAACCAATAGTAAAAGAAATAAGTTCCATGTTACGTTATAGGCAATGACCATTTTTTGCTGGTGCTTATGATAAAAGGAGCTTACCTTCCTAAAAAATTCGTACCATTTCTCCATTTTTCATCATCCCTCTACAAAATCTAGTTTATTATAGCATATTTTTTTCTCCGGTTGACGCCCTCTGTTCTAATCTTAGTTGACAAAGGATGTCAATTATGCTAAAAATGTTTATTAATGAAAAAAATACTTGAGCGTTGATTGGAGAAAGTAGCAGGCATTTCCCTGTTTCAGAGAGCTGATGGCCGGTGCGAATCAGCACATAAATGCTTTGTGAATTACCTCCATGAGCATTCTTTGTGAAAGTGAAGTAGCAAAGGACGGTTTTTAGCCGTTATCAGAATGAGTGAAGAACATGCAAATGTTCTTAAGCAGGGTGGTACCGCGTAATTATACGTCCCTTCATGAAGGGGCGTTTTTTATTTGGATAAAATTTGAAAAGGAGTGGGTTTGATGAATGCTTTGCTAGAAGATTTAAAATATCGCGGACTCATTAATCAAGTAACGGATGAAGAAGGGTTAGATAAATTGTTGTCAGAGGAACAGGTGAAGCTGTACTGCGGTTTTGACCCGACGGCAGACAGCCTTCATATCGGGCATTTGCTGCCGATTTTAACGTTAAAAAGATTTCAAGAGGCAGGTCATCAACCGATTGCTCTTGTTGGCGGCGCAACAGGCTTGATCGGCGATCCAAGCGGAAAAAAACAGGAAAGAACATTAAATGAAAAAGAAACGGTGAAGCAGTGGTCAGAACGCATTAAGGAACAGCTTTCCCGTTTTTTGGATTTTGAAAAAGAAGGGAATCCGGCCATTTTGGCCAACAACTACGATTGGATCGGGCCATTGGATGTCATCACATTTTTGCGCGATATCGGCAAAAGCTTTGGCATAAACTATATGCTGGCGAAAGAAACCGTGCAGTCAAGAATTGAAACGGGCATTTCCTTTACGGAATTCAGCTACATGATTTTGCAATCGTACGATTTTTTAAAGCTGTACCAAACCTATGATTGCCGCTTGCAAATCGGCGGAAGCGACCAATGGGGAAATATTACGTCAGGACTTGAACTAATTCGAAAAACGGAAGAAAATGCGAAAGCATACGGTCTTACACTCCAGCTCGTCACGAAAGCCGACGGCACAAAATTCGGCAAAACGGAAGGAGGAGCCATCTGGCTCGATAAAGAAAAAACATCGCCTTACGAATTTTATCAATTTTGGATCAATACCGATGACCGGGATGTCATCAAATATTTAAAATATTTTACTTTCTTATCAAAAGAAGAAATTGAACAATTGGCAGAAGAAGTGAAAAATGCTCCTGAAAAACGGTCTGCGCAAAAAGCGTTAGCGGAAGAAGTGACAAAACTTGTCCATGGCGAAGAAGCACTCAAACAGGCAGTCAAAATTTCCGAAGCGCTGTTCAGCGGCAATATAAAAGCTTTAACAGCAGAAGAAATAAAACAAGGCTTTAAAGATGTGCCTTCGTATGAAACGACCGAAAATGAAATCGGATTAGTCGATTTATTGGTTCAGGCGAAAATTTCTCCATCGAAACGGCAGGCAAGAGAAGACATCGGAAACGGTGCGATTTACATTAACGGCGAACGGGTGCAGGAGCTTGATTATATTGTGTCTGAAAAAGACACCATCGAAGGTCAATTTGCTGTGATCCGCCGGGGCAAAAAGAAATATTTCTTAATTCATTTCAAATAATCATAAGCCTCTGCTCACACTTTCAGGGGCCTATTAAAATCAATTGGAAAATATACGGGCGAGTGATTCTAAACGACCACCGCTCATACCCGTATTCTATTAAATAGGTCAAAAGCATCCCCCCTTCAATTGAATGGATTAATTTATTCATTGAAGGGGGGTTTTTCGTACAAAAGAAGCGAAATTTGTCGAAAAATACAGAATTTTGTATGTCAAAAAATGTACCTAAATCTAGCTTTTATAAAGTACAATCAATTTAACAAATTATTGAAAAGGAGGAATTATATGAAAATTAGTCGTTTAAAAATGGTTGATATGGGCAATTGTGAATCTGTTATTTTTCTCATCCGTTCCTTTAGACGTTTTCGCAGAAACCATTCATTCTAAAGACAACAACTCTACTGAAAGTCATTTACCGTCAAAAGTCCCGACCCCTAAAATTAACCTTAAACGAGGGGAAATCATTGAGGAACGGACAGAGAATACAAAAGTTTTTTACAATGGTGATGGCACATTTACCAAAAAGATTTATTTTGAGCCGATCCATATAAGGAAAAAGAAGGGGAAGCCATTTGAGGAAATTTCTCTAAATCTAAAATCGATCAGTAGCATTGCATTAAGTTAATTTTAATTTGTCAAGCCCAATTTTATGTTAAATTTCATCTTTTTGGTTCATCACCAAAAGATGTACTTGATTTTTACGTTAAAATGTGATAGAGGTCTCTAGACGGACACGCAAAGTAAAACGCTGGATATTTCGATACCCATATCCTCGCCTTTTGATCAATTTTATTTTGTTGTTGATTCCTTCCATTGGACCATTTGAGTAAGAAAAAACGATGCAAGAAAGCACTGCGTCTCTTCGGGTGATGAGTGCCTTGGCAATACTGCGTACGGCGGCACAGTCGCTAAAAAGGTACCGGTCAAACCATTGGGTCAAACGAGTTTCGGCTTGCTTTCTTGTTTGGCTTTTGGATACGTAACGGAAATGTTGAAGTGCTTGATAGACATCACGTAAATAAGCACTTTCTTGGCACCATTGTCGAACTTCCTGTCTCTCTTCTTCTGTTAATTTTTCTGGACGTTGGCTTAACAATCGGCACACGCGGCGAACGCTTCCATGTTTGGTTCCGCCTTTGGCAAGGTATTTGCGACAACGTTCCAGTGCATCGGTGAATAACTGAATCACATGGAAGTGGTCAAGAACATGGATGGCTTTTGGACATACCTTTTCAATGGCTTTTCTCATGGCAGGAGCCAAGTCGCTGACAACATACTTCACTTTGGAGGCGACGGGTTGAAGCGCCTCCACAATGGCTTCTTCATTTTTTCCAGAAGCAATGGAAAGGACATTCCGAGTCTGTGTATCCATCACCGCTACTCCGTAATCATGTCCCTTTCGGAAAGCGAATTCATCCACACATACTACTGTAGGATTCGATGTTGGTAAAAGAGCCGGGGCATATTGATAAAACCAGCGTTCTACTGTCGTATAGGCGAGTTGTAACAAGCGAGCGACTTCTTGAATCGTTTTTCCGATGCATAACTGGGCGACCCAATGTTGAAACGATTCCGTCGCGATACTGTGAGACGGAAGTCCCGGATAAGAAACGGTGAACGTCAGAAAACAGGCTTGGCAACGCCGTCTTTCTATGGGAAGTTCAATCCAAAATAAACCGACCGTATTGGTATAGCCATGAATCCATTGTTTTCGTTTCGATGATATTTTGGTTGTCCGTCCGAAGCAAGTCGGGCAGATCGGACAATGAGGAGGGAGGGAAAGTTCAAAAATCCATCGTTCTCCCTCTTTTCGTTCTCCATGAATAAGAAAGCCTGGTAAAGTGATCAAATCTTTGATAAACTGAGATTGCATGCGAAATTTCCTCCATGGTTGATGGTTTGGTCACCTTTACCATACAGGAAATTTCGCATTTTTTGTACCCTTGATCAGAAAACAACCTGATTGTCAAGTACATTTTGTGGTGAAGAGCCATCTTTTTGGATATAAAAAAACTCCTTATAATTAGGATTGGCAGTCCTATCCAAATCCTAAGAATAAGGAGAAACCATTATGGATAAGAATACCACAGAATCCACAATAAATGAACTATTTAAAGAGATCGATCCAATAACTTTTTCAAAACTAATTAATGTGATTGACGTTGACAAATACATTAAAAAATTAACGGCGTATAAGTTTTTACAACTTTGTATCATCGCTCAGTTAAACGAATTGGAAAGCTTAACAAAATTGGCCAAACATTTGAAAGACAAGGAAGAGTTGCAGACATATCTGGAATTTGATGCAATTAGTACTTCGCAACTTTCTCGCAAATTAGGCCAATTATCCCCTCAACTGTTTGAAAAAGTATTTAAATATCTGGTCTTAAAGATCCAAGGGCAAATGAAAAATGCCCCGATCATCCGAAACATTGGTCGTCTTCTGGTCATTGATTCTACCACGATGAGCATGAGTTTGAGCCAATATCCATGGGCAACTTTTCGTAAGACAAAGGCTGGTGTTCGACTCCATTTAAAGGTTGTTGTAACGAAGGATATCACTGTTCCGGATCAAGGGATTATCTTACCCGCGAAACATGCCGATCGCACACAGATGGACGAACTCATTGAAATCGATCCAAATGCGATTTACTTGTTTGATCGAGGGTATGTCGATTACAAACAGTTCGACCGCTTATGCCGAGAAGGGGTGCGATTCATTACCCGGCTTAAAAAGAACGCAGAGATTGAAGTTTTATCGGAACGGATTCCCAATCCAGAACGTTTGATTTATAGGGATCAGATTGTCATTTTAGGAAATGACCGTAATCATACCAAAATGACTCATCCTCTCCGATTGATCGAAACGGTCGACAGCGAAGGGAATCCCGTGATCATCATAACCAATTGCTTTGATCTTTCTGCGGAAGAGATTGCAGATTTATACCGATATCGCTGGAAGATAGAGACCTTCTTTAAATGGATGAAACAGCACCTTAAGATAAAAAGATTTTATGGAAAAAGTCAAAATGCCGTTTACAATCAAATTTGGATCGCCCTAATCACCTATTGCTTACAGGCCATGCTCCAATTAAAAGTGAATCACGATGGTCCTTTATTAGAGATCAAGCGAACTTTACAGAATCTGCTTTTTAAAGGTTTTGACTGTTTTGTTCGCTCCCTTTTTAAAAAGCCAATTCGAACGTCCAACGGTCGGAAAAAATACCATTGGGAAAAAGATTTTGAAACCATCGTGTACCAATTTGAAGAAGGGGAGGTGGAACACCTAGACGATTTAGTTTATGATCCAATGTTTCTGTAATATATTACCAAATTGTGGAAATGGACTGCCGATTAAGACGTCATTGTCCTTTTAAGCTTGCTTAGAAAGATTGTATGTCTGAATATTCAGTTACATGAAATAACTGGAATTTTTATTGAGCTTGACAAACATTAAATTTTTTTATGCAACGCTACTGAAAATCGATAAATTTCTATTTCATCAACATTTATGAAGAAGATACGAAACTTTATTTACTTTCCATATAAACATAAACAGTGTTTCGTTTTCTTTTTCAAAATAAAGTTACAATCCATCCGAAATGATGTAAACGATCTGTAAATGTCACCTTATGATTTTGTGTCCATATTTAATTTTGGAATGTGTTTTGGCCAAATCAGAGAATACCTATCTTTTTCTTTTGGTCTAGCAAAATGCTTTACACAAACCTTTATACATTATCTGCTATTTAATAAAAATATTGACATATTTGGAAAAACAATTATAATTATTTTTGAAAGTGCTATGATGGAATATTTAATAAATAAATTGTGTAATTCTGATTTGTAAGTGTAATACTATAGCATTCTAGCAAACAACTGTATAAGTTAATTTTATTGATTCATCACCACATTTTGTGATTTAACCCAAAAAATAAGGAAAACACTCACGAATTCCTGGCAATAATGTTAGCGTCACTTAACATAACAGGAGGTTCTAAAGTGTTTTCCGTATCACTAGATTTGCCAGAATTTGAAGTTGTTAAACAAGTGTTTCTTGAAGATTGCAGTTTGTTACATGTTGAGAAAAATACTACAGAAGAACGCTGTTCTTACTGCGGTTTTTTTTCTAGTCATGCCCATGACTGGCGGACAAGAAAGGTTCGTGACTTGTCCGTATTAGGTAAGCCCCTTTTCTTATTTGTCAGAGTGTATAGATACCGTTGTCACAACTGTAATGAGGGATTTTCACAAACATTTGAATGTATCCGTCCTAATAAGCATCAGACCAATCGGTACAGAGAATATCTGTACGAAATGTGCATTGGCTCTACTATCCAAGAAGTGAGTCGAAAGGAAAAAATACCTTATACAACCGTTGAGAGAATATTTTATTCCGTTGCTAAAGAAAAAGAGAAGGAGCATTTAGAAACTCTTGAAAGTGTTTTAGAAGACAATGAATTAATCCTTAGCCTTGATGAGATCGCTGTCCGAAAGGGTCACCGATATGAAACAGTTCTTATGGATACCCAATCCGGGAGTGTGCTTGGTATGGAACATCAACGGAGTTATCGTTCAACTCAGATCTTACTTGCCAAGAAGATTCTGTCTGATAAATGCGTTCATACCGTTGTTATGGATATGTGGGATCCCTTCCATAAAGCTGTTAAATCTATATTCCCAGAGGCCTGTATCGTCATTGATAAATATCATGTGGTGCAAAAGGTGACACATGCACTTGACCAAGTTAGAAAGAAAACTCCTGGACTAAAAAAGGGACGGTTTAAACTCTTGAAAGGTTCTGAAAAGTTAACGGCTAATGAAAAACAACAATTAGACGAGATGCTCAAAGAGCATTCAGAATTGTCATATGCCTATTTTCTAAAAGAACTATTTAGAAAAATATACCAAGTGAATGACTATGATACAGCTGATTCACTCTTAGAAGAATAGATTCAACTCGCATGGAGCAGCCCATTTCCTTCATTTCATCAAGTAGCCAAGACGATAGAAAATTGGAAGGCACAAATTTTACAATATTTTCTTATCCCTTTTACGAATGGCCGGATTGAAGGTACAAACCATAAGAGTAAGAACATCAAAAGACGTGCTTTTGGCTTCAGAAACCTTGAAAGATTTCGGCTACGTGTATTTTTGGAATGTACAGGTAAAACTTATAAAAATCAGGTTGCTTAACCATGCCCTTCATCAGCTTTCCGCATTGTAGTTGGTAGAATGGAATCCGTCAAGGAAAGCGCTTGACCTCTTCCATTCTACCCACTTAGTGGTCTGCAAGCTGACGAAGGAGCTACTCTAGATTGAGTATCAATCTCGCTAACTTATTTCCGGAATTGTGTGAACATCACAGAATATGGTGATGAGACATTTTATTAATGTAATTAATCTGACTTGCTTTATGTCATTATATTTGCGTTAGGTCTGCTCAACTATTTTATATAATTGAGCGGATCCGAATCTTATTTTTGAGTGCCTCCACATAATTTATAGATTAATGAATAATGAATGAATTGAATATAATGGAAAAAGTTTTGATTAGACAACTTACAGGTGTTAGTTTAAGCACTGCAGGGGTTATTCTGGATTATTTGGATTGGATTTCTTACGCATCATTATTACTGACTCTAACTGGACTTGGAGCTGCTGCATCAGCAGCAGTTTGGTCTTATCGTGCTACAATTTTGGCACTATCCAGATCGGGTAAAAGAGCAGCAGCAAAAGCACTTTAATAGAAATATAGTAAAGAAGGTAGTGTGTGGGGCACTAACTTCTTTATATGAAGGGGATAAATATGTTGCTTATATTAAAACGTCAAGGATTAATCAATACGCTTTCTTTTTTTCTATTGTCTCTGATATTGGTTGCCAATACTTTTTTTTCAATCAGGCAATTTGGGATCATTGAACAATTTAACGACATCCAAAAAAACTTACCTTTATTTACCGAATCATTTGTTATTGTCTTTATAACTTCGGTGCAATTGATAGCGGGTATAACAGTTGTAATAATGGAAACACTATTTGTTACTTTTGTAGCAAATTTCATGACTAAAAAGAAATTAAAATTTAGCAACTATATGTTTCCAATCCTTTTAGCGAATATCTTTTCAACACTATTAAATATGACTATTATTAAGGCTATCGGTCTTAATGATATGCAAAACATTCCATGGCTGATCTGGTCGCCAGTCTCACAAATATTGTTGGCAGTTTATATATATATACCCATGGTGCTAGTTGAGCGTCAACGCTCAACTAGCCCAAGAACAACGAGCGAATAGGCCAACAAAATGGCATCAAGCGCCGTTTCAAATCCAGAGATCGAATTGGCGCGAATTTTCGTGATCCGAAATGAATCCACTAAAACCGAGAACGCGGTTTCGACGATTTTGCGTTTTCGTTTCATCCATCGTTTCCATGCTTTCGATTGATGGATTTTCTGGTTTTTCCGAACGGGCGTCCAAAAAGTGATCTTGTATTCATCATACAGCTTCTTTTGCAAGTCTTGGCTCACATATCCTTTGTCACCAAGTGTATACGGATGAGGAAGTTGGGCCATCACGGTTTCCGCAGCTGTCCGGTCGTGACAGGATGCTTCGGTGACGACATATCCCATCGGAAGCGCTTGGTCAGTGATCTGGAGATGAAGCTTAAACCCATAGTAAGCCATCTTTTTGGATGCACAATACCCGATATCTGCGATTCCTTGAAACCGTTTGACGCGATACATTCGTGCGTGGTGGCAGAGTTCAATAGGTAAGCTATCCACTACCGCATAAGCGTGATGTTGCCCACGTTTGGCTAGTTGATATCGTATCCATTTGACGGCAAAGCCAAGATTTCGACAACGGCGGTTATATCGAGAACGTTCAGGAAATAAATCTTTCGAAAATAAGTTTCCGATCACAAATCGGTGCCAAGCTCGTTCGGATGTAAAACCTAACAACTTTCCAAGAACATGGACGGCGATGATGACTTCATCTTCTTGCTTCAACAAATGGTGATTTCGGCGTTGTAAATACATCTGAATCAAAGACAATTGTCCAGATACAAAGAACAAAATCGCTGCATATTGTTTTTGAATTTTCGCTTCGTCTGTTGTAAAATGAAAGTGCTCTTGCATGGGACTTCTCCTTTTAAATGTTTGGTAGCACTTTCATTTTAAAGGAATTTTCCATGCAAGGGCTATTTTTATATCCTGTGATCTTTATCTAGCACCACAGGTATATATATATATTTTTCGATTATTGATAAGTCTATATCGAACATCGTAAAAATCAAATTAGGGGTTCTTATATTTTCGGTATTGTATGGTGTGCCACTTATTATACATACATTGATAAATGCTACATTTTTTCAATAATTTGGGAAAGGTGTAAAAGAATATGGAAAAATATTTTAAGTTGAAGATGATGGTCGTATTCGCCATTTCAGTTATTTTTTTATTGGTAGGCGTTATCACATTGATAAGAATCATCGGGAAAATGTTAGGGAATTGAGGACAGATGAAGTATTTCAAATATAAACGTTTAATAAAAAAAAGAAAAGCAATTTCCAATATAGAGATTTTCTACAGATCTATTTTCAATGAGTTTTCTGAAGCAGATAAAAAAATATTGCTGTCTGTATTATACAAAATAAATCAGGTTATTAATTTTATTTCAAAAATAGCACCAATTTTTGTTTACTCGCTCATTTATTATTTTCATTCCTATTTAGAACCTTTTATAAATCCTTTGTATGTCGCAACAATCTATTTAATTTTTAGCCTTTGGTCCACAGATATCAATAATGATGATTATGATCCTCAGGAAATGGAAAATGTTTCCGAATGGATGTATAAAGCCCGAAAAAATAAATTCAAGTTGCTAATCCTGGAAAGATTGGCATTAACATTTGGAACAAGCATTCTTTTTTACTGCATTTTTATCTTTATTTATATGGAAAAAATGAATGTTAGCTACGTAATAATCTTTTTATATGAGGTTTTCGGAATCATTGCTGCCATTCTTACAATTCTTTTAAAATTCTATTGGAGTAATCATCAGATTTTATTTTTATTTTTTCACGGTCCAAACGATATGAAGCGGAAAGAACATTTCATAAGATATCAATATGATTCGCAATTAGATAAGTACCTGATTGCTTTGTCCCGGTCCGTTCAAAATAGAACCTACTATTTATATATATTTTATATTTATCTATTCGCAGCAATTTTACCATTTATAATATGGTTTATAACTTATCATTTTGGTGTTCATAAGTTTATTATCCTAACTGTTTATTTAGCAGTTGAAAGCGTGATGATCAGTTTTATATCCCAGGGAATCATAAATAGTTCAAAGATGTTAAATAACTCAAATTTAAGTGATTACTATTATATAAAGAAGTTTGATAAGAAAAAATACTATGAGAATTTACTTTCTAAATTTCTTTCCAGAAAACTCTTTGTTATCCTGCTCAGCTATTATCTTGGTTTACTCGTACTTTACGGATTTTCGTCCGTTACTGCCATCATTGGATTATGTTCAACCGTTATCTACTTCAGCACAATACAGATCATTACAAAAAGAGTCTTTCGATTTAAAAAATTATCATTAGAAGAAATCAAAGACAATTTTTTTATTTATTTTTTCAATCCAATAGAAGATCTGTTTATAATTGGATTTCCTTTAATTATTAGCAGTGCTGTCGCTATTTATTCGATAAAATCAGGAAGTGTCTATCATATAATCATTTGCTTTTTTATATACTCTATTTTTTTATTATTTTATAACTTTCTTAAAGAGAGGTAAAAAATGCTTGAGTTAATAAACATTAAGAAAAGATATGGAGATTCAGCTTATATTTTTGATGGTATAAATTTGAAAATTGATAAAAAAAGTATTGTGGAATTACTGGGTGAAAATGGTATCGGTAAATCAACTTTACTGAATACCATTGGCGGAATGACCAAATTCGAGGGTGACATCAAGTTAAATGGAATTTCATTAAAGGACAATTTCAAAAAGTATATGGAAGGAGTTTCATTAATTGGTAATACACCTTTTTTATATGAATATTTAACTCCTTCCGAAACTATAGATATGATCTTGTCCTTCTTGAATAAAAAAAGATTAGACGAGACTCTTGGTGCTCTCATGGAAGAAATTGGGCTCCATAAATATAAAGATACACTAACACGGGAACTATCATTGGGTACAAGACAAAAACTGTCATTAATACTTGCACTTCTTTCTTCGCCTGATTTGATTCTGCTTGATGAACCTTTTGTAAATTTAGATGTTCGTTCTAGAAAAGTCATTCTCGATTTTTTGAAGAATTACGTCGTTCAAAACAAAGCAATTTTAATTTATGCAACTCATTCAACAGACATATATTTATCTGATTTTTCAAATAAAACGATAAGGTTAAGAAGAGATGATCTGTTTGATAAGGTGGTATTAGAGAGTGGTACCCGTGAAATTTAAAATATTTAGTATTTGTTTTTTAGTTAGTTCGTTAACGGGAATCATATTTTTCTTTTTAGGTTTTTTGTTATTACCTAATGAGCAGTTTAACCCGGACTTGCATCCTTCTTTTAAAACGATTTTTTTTACGAACTTTGAAATACATATTCATACCATTTTTTTCTCAATCATTAGTTTCGGATTGTTTTCTTTGATTTTTCTCTTCCAGCAGTTTTTTTATTTAGGCCTGAATCCGTGATGAATTGAAATCGACTTTGATTTTGTTGTAATTTTGATGGATTGATAATCCATAAAACCCTTTTTATGCTTATGACCTATGTCATCTCTATTTCCGAAAATGGAACAAATCTCTTTTTTAGGTATACGAACCAAAAAAATAGACAAAAAAGCACAGGGAGTGACGTTGGACATCAGTGCCCGAACATTCGTTCGTTATCTTGCCTCTCTCCATTTCTGATAGACGTTCAGTAGGGGCTCGCTATAGCCACTCCTTCGCGTCAGTTTCATCCAGATCTGTCGTGATCGACGGACGAGTCGCCCTGCCATCGTGATCACCGTCTGAATAATCGTCTTGATGCGGCGGCGTTTCACTTTGTGGTGCAACGGATGTCTCGGATCGCTTAATAGATCTTGTCCAATCAGACGAAGAAGATTGTAAACGAAGGCTCCCATGACCAACACGAGCGCATTCGTTTTCATCTTCCCAGATGGAAGCCGCTCTAAATCTAAGTCGCTCTTCAGTTCGCTATGAAACTGTTCGCATGTCGCATGGTCATGATACAACGCGAGCACATCGCTCATTCGAACATGCTCGTATCCTTTGAGCCGCACCCAATAGCTTTCCACTTCATAATCAGGAACGAGCATCAGCTGTCCATTGCGTTCCATCGTCCGTTCCGTCACTTGGGTGACTTGAACGTACGTATACGTGTTTCCATCGATCGCTGCCTTCTGTGGAAGGCATAGCTCATAGGTTTGTACTCCTTCGCTTTGTCCATCATCGACACGTTTGCCCTTTTGCGAAGCGATCTGGAACCAAAGCGCTTTCGATTCTCGGCGTAAGTTTCGCTTGATGACAAAGTCCACGTCTTCCTTTAGGCATACGTGCACATTCGCTTCTGCATCGTTTCCTGCATCCATGCGAACAAGCAGACGAGATGAAGTCAGTTGACGAGCTCGACGGATAGCGGTGACTAAAAACGAGGGCATGTTGTCTTGCACATGTTGTTTCCCTGGACGCAACTCGGCATGAACGAGATACCCTTCCTTCCCTGCATACGCAAACAACGGTGTAAAACCGTCAAATCCTTTATACGTTCGACTGACTCCTTCTTTTTTCGTATCGGAGTTGTCAAATGGGGAACCATCTATATCAAGGGGAAGCCATGTCGTCTTTCCTTTGGTCCAACAAGGGGACAAAGTGGCATGTCGTTGAATCAACAGACGTATGGACTCCTCCCAAAGAATCGTTTCGGTCATCGGAAGACAAGCGAGCTGATCGAGTCGTTGTCGCAAGGTTGGAGAGGAAGGCACGTGCTGAATCCCCATCGATGCCGAAAAGATATCGTCCTGACGATACGCTTCGATATGATCGAAATCCGTTTTTCCTGTGGCAAGCAAGCCAATCATCGAGCGAATGACATCGCTATGGGAAATGTGCACTTCTCGACGAACCGTTGGAAGCCGAAGTGCGTTTACCCGTTTATCCAGTTTCGTTCGATGGAGTAAGTAGCCAACGAGAGCAAGCCCAGCACTTGGGGTAATCGCTTCATCTGTCAATACAAACCGAATCGGGAAATCTTTCATCACATCACCTACTTGATGAAGAATCGTCAACGTCGTTTTCCCTTATCGTATCAACGGTTTGCGACCATTGTAAAGATGTTTTGTCACGGATTCAGGTTAGGATTTATTTTCCATAGCTTGGTAGAAAAAACTAGCTTAAAAACAGCATATTCCTTTTTCGCCGGGCATGGAATAATCGAAGTTATAAATATGTTTTTTACGGCATCAATAGGTTTATATGTTACTGTAAACATTTTTAATATGATAAAAAAAAAGGAATTTGGTAGGAAGTCATTTATCAGTTTGGGAAAAAATCTTTTTATACTTTTGATCATAGATGTATTGCTTTTATTAATTGCCGCACTGTTGGAAACATATTTATCTCCGTTATTAGTCGATAAAAGTAATATAAATCATCTTTACCATCATTAAATTGGCATTGGTAACATCAAAGATTTCGTATGAACCTTCATATGCAAGCAACTGGTATTGAGGGAAGAGGCAAAGGTGGCGCGACTTTCCTAAACCAAGAATATTTTAGTGGAATGAGAAGATCCATCTGGCTCCTCAGTTGGATGCTAGGGAACTGTGCAGCCTGTGCTTCATTGGCAATTGCGAGAATGTCATCCTGCCTGCTCCTCGGCACAGGGAAAACCCATTTAGCAACATGTCTGCACCCAGTTTTAACATTAACTTCCTTATATCTTTTGAACCTTTGCATTTGTAGTATGTCATCAACGGTGATAAAATCCCCAATAACAGCGGTTTAAAATTCCCCAAAAATGACAGATAATCGTTTCAAAACGACATCTTGGATGAGGGGAGAAACGATGCTGAAGATTGGGGAGTTTTTTATGATTCGAGAGTTGTATCAGAAAGGCTGGACTCAAACAGCGATTGCCAAAAAAGTTACGAGGATTTGCCGAAGCGCATGAAGCCCTTCAACGAATGTTTGAAGAACGTTATTGTTAACCAAATATTGTTCCTTTGCCGTTGGCGTGGGACTGGTTGGCGGTGCGGCGTTTAAAGGTGCCAAAATTGCGTATAGGGTGTATAAAGCTAGACGGGCTCTAAATTTTGCTAAAGTTACTAGAAAGGCTGTAGCTGGAAAAATAACAGGATATACTAAACATGGTTTAGAACAGGCTATGCAAAGAGATGGTGGTAGAGGAGTGGCTCCTAAAGCTATTCTAGATGCAACTAGAAACCCAAAAAAAAGTGGTTCAACAGTCAGGAGGAAGAACGAAATATGTGGGTAAGAATGCGGTTGTAGTTCTAAATAAGAACGGAAAAATAATTACTACTTACGCAAAGGGTTCAAAAGGTATAAGGAGCATTCCTGTTAGAAGTTTTTTCGGGGACTTGAATAAAAAAAGCCCTCTTGGTATGATTCGGGGGTGTCAATCAACCGAATTGACCCCTAATTTGGATACCAAGGAGGACTATACATGAATTCTATCTCAAACAAGAAGATTAATCAAGTCACCGATCAAACGCTGGTTGTTGGGATGGATATCGCAAAGAAAAAACATTATGCCTGCTTTGTGGATGAGCGAGGGAGGGTGTTAAAAAAGCCGTTTCCCGTTCTGCAATCGAGAGAAGGATTGGAATGGTTGTACCAGTGCATCGTGGAAGCCATGAAGGAATTTGGAAAAACCGAGGTGATCGTTGGCATCGAGCCAACAGGACATTATTGGCTGAATCTCGCCTATTTTCTTGATGAGAAAGGCATCCCTCTCGTCATGACAAACCCGATGCACGTGAAGCGATCCAAAGAGCTGGACGATAACCTTCCAACCAAGCATGATGCGAAAGACGCGCTCGTCATTGCCCGGTTAGTGAAAGACGGCCGATTCAGCTATCCGCGTATTCTGAAAGGGATGGAGGCGGAGCTGCGCGTGGGAGCGACATTTCGCTCCAAATTGGTGGAAGAACAGGGAGCGATTCGAAATCAAATGATTCGCTGGCTTGATCGATATTTTCCGGAGTTTTCCCAAGTCTTCCCGTCATTTGGGAAAATGGCGCTCGCGGTGCTGGAATATACGCCATTTCCGAGTGATCTGGCAGGAAAAGAGCTGGAAGAGGTGCTGGCCCTTTACCGGCAAAGTGAGGGATTACAATCGCCACAAAAGCCGAAAGCGAAGAAGTTGATGGAATTGGCCCAACACTCCATTGGCGTAACGGAAGGACAACAGATGGCCCGTATCGAAATTGCCACGCTTGTCCGCCGGTACCGCCAACTGGAAGAAGAAATCGAGGCACTGACAGAGCAGCTGATCGAACTCGTACAGACATCGGTCGAGTACGAATGGTTGAAGACCGTTCCGGGCTTAGGCGATGCGACCATCGTAGAATTGTTATCAGAGATCGGGAGTTTCTCCCATTATCAGGATCCGCGGCAGCTTATCAAATTAGCGGGCCTGACGCTGCGGGAACATTCCTCCGGCCAACACAAAGGGCAAAAACGGATCTCCAAGCGTGGAAGAAGGCGGTTGCGCGCCCTCCTCTCCGCGTGATGATGCCGATGATCCGCCACAACGAAGCGTTTCGGCAGCTGCACGACTATTACACGACACGTCCTGATAATCCGTTGCGGAAGAAGCAATCGATTGTGGTGTTATGCGGAAAATTATTGAAGGTATTGCACGCTGTATGTACGAAGCACCAAGCGTTCGATGCGAAGCGAATGATGCAGGACATCTTTGGCCTCGAAACGGCTGCTTGATGCCTATAGTCTCGATTCTCTAGACAACAAGGATGACACGGAGAAGCTGGCGCGATATCATCCATTCGACCTTGAGTCCCTAAAGGAGCTTCGCCAGCCTCTGCCTGATGACTAGACCGAACGAAGGAATGTAGGCACAAGGATGCCCAGAGACATGGGAGGGTTCGTCATCATCAGCGATGCAGAGATCCACGGTGCATCCCATACGCTTCCCCCACTACAACCAAATTTAACCAGTAGTGGCCGCGAAGCGTACCCAGTCAATGTAAGATATACACATATTTAACTCAGCTTTCGCAGTCCAAAATCTTGTTTAAATGCTTGATGTAAATGGTTTTGGGAAGTACAAAATTATCATTTGACATTTTTTAAAACATAAAGAAAGACACCTATTCTTTTGGTAAAATATTGGTGACGAAACCAAATCCAAAAGAAAGGTGTCACCACTATGATAACGAATAAAGACTACTTTGCGCAATTACCAAAAGAAATTAAACAAGGATTTTCCGAATTAAATATTGGATATCATTTAAGAAAAGCGAATATTACGAAACTTTCCGGGTATTCTTGTCTTACTGTTTTCAAACTGATTTTTCTTTTAGTCTTCCAATATAAGAACTGGTTTCGTGCTTTTATGAGTAAACGATCTCAGGATCTGCCCGGAAAGGATACAGTCTATCGCTTTTTAAATACACCAACCTATCATTGGAGAAAGTTTCTGCTTTCATTAAGCAGTGAAATGATCCGTCTGCTTCAACCATTAACTTCAAAAGATCGTGTCACAGCTTTTGTGATTGATGATTCTGTCTTTTCAAGAAACCGTAGTAAGTCGGTTGAACTGTTGGCTAAGGTTTTTGATCACTCTACCCATCAGTACTTGAAAGGGTTTCAAATGCTTACCCTTGGCTGGACCGATAGTTTTACTTTTATTCCCGTTGATTTTGCTCTTCTAAGTTCACCGAAAAAGGAAAATCGCCTGCAAGAAATCAATACCAATATTGATAAACGAACATCTGGCTATAAGCGTCGCCAGGAAGCTCTGAAATCAAAACCGGACGTGGCTTCAGCTTTACTTGATCATGCGCTTGAAAAAGGGATTATAGCTGACTATGTTCTCATGGATTCCTGGTTTACACAAGCGCCTTTAATTGAGAAGATTACGAACAAAGGGTTATTTGTCATTGGCTTGGTGAAGCAATTAAAGCAGCGATACGTTTACAATGGTGAACGTTTCACACTGAATCAACTTTACAAATTGGCAAAACCTCACATGGGTAAAAAAGACATTCGCGGATCCGTTTATGCTACTTTAGACAATGGAATTCCAGTAAAAATTCTATTTGTACGAAACCGTAATAAACGGAGCGAATGGCTTGCCATTCTCAGCACAGATACAACATTAGAAAATGAAGAGATCATTCGTATTTACGGCATGCGTTGGGACATTGAAGTCTTCTTCAAATGCAATAAATCCCTTTTAAATTTAGAGAAAGAATTCCAGGGACGTTCCTACGACATGTTAATTAGCCATACAACCATTGTTTTTACACGATATATTCTCATTGCTTGGCAAATGCGAAAAGAGGAGGATCCTAAGACGATTGGCAACCTTTTTTACATCCTTTGCGAAGATGTAAAAGACATAGATTTTATTACTGCCCTTCAATCACTTATTGACCTTTTCCAAACTTTGGCGGAAGCCGAGGTTTCTTTGAACATGGACATCTTTAAAAATCAAATGAATAAATGGTTGGCCACTATACCTAATTATATCAAGCAATGCTTAAATATTTCTGTGTGCGAAAGTTGAGTATTTAAGAAATAATGTTAGAAACTTTGTCGAAAAATATTTTTTTGACACCCCTGAAACGGCTACAACCGTTGATATATCAACATTTATAGAGGGAGGAAGTAAATGTTAAAGCTAAGCGCAGATATGTTACTTTTATTAAGAGAATGCTTGGAATCCCGTAGACCCGACCTTCTGTGGGTTTTAAATAATGAAATTAATATAAATGAAACTTTAGGTAACGAATTGAGAGATATTGTAAATGAAGAGTTTTTGGAAAAAGGATTAAATGATGATGAACCAAATGAGCTGGGGATAAAATTAGAGAGATTAATAGACGAAATTGGAAGGTGTTTTATGTAAGTATGTCTGTTTAAAAGGTGAAATTTCTCAGATTTACGATTTATAATCGTGAATAATCCTTAGAAGACAAATTCTCTTGAGGTTTTTCAATTAGGGTAATAGGTATGTGTCGAAAGAGAACGTGGCATGAGACTGTGGATCATAATGGTAGAATTAGACAGGTTAGACCTGATACTAAATTTACTGGTGGTGCCAAGGTTCACTATCGTTTTGATAAGAATGGGAACTATATTGGAAAGTGGTGAAAAAATGAGACAACCAACAAAAGAGGAAGTGGTTGATAAACTGAAAATGATTTTACAAGGAAAGCTAACAAGAGAGGAAACAGCAGATTGGGTTTCAGAATATGTCATGCAGGATGAGCCAAATATATCAGATGAAACTGTTTGGGAACTTTTACAAATTGTTTCCGGAGTTGATTTAAAAGATGATCCGGATGAATACCTACATGTAGATCAAGACATTATGGATTGGATAACCAAGTATAGCGATTAAAAATGTTAAAAAAACTTGATTGGCTATGCGCCTTTCAAGGTTTTTATTTCACCGACCGGGAAACGATCACGTACGATGCGAAGGGCAACCGGACCAAAGACGGTGAGTACCAATATGAATGGAACGAAGCCGATCAGCTTGTCGCTATCACTCGAAAAGGCGAAAGCACGCCGTTTGTTACCTACAAATACGACGAAGACGGCCGCCGCATTCAAAAGACCGTGGGTGGCGTTGTGACGAACTACCACTACCAAGGCGACAGCCTCAACGTCTTATATGAAACCGACGCGAGCGGAAATGTGGTAAGATCGTATATATACGGAGAAAACGGCCAGCTGTTGGCGATGAAAAAAGGTAGTGCCACCTACTTCTACCACTACAACGCGCATGGCGATGTCATCACTTTAACCAATGCGCAAGGAAACATTGCCGTGCGCTATCAATACGATACATGGGGAAATATTCTTTCCCAATCCGGCTCCTTGGCCGACGAAAACCCATACCGATATGCGGGATACCAATATGACCGAGAAACGGGTCTATACTACTTGATCGCCCGATACTACCACCCAACGCATGGCGTGTTCTTATCTTTAGATCCCGACCCGGGGGATGACGATGATATCCTCATACAAAACGGTTATACGTACGCAAATAACAACCCGGTGATGCTGGTCGATCCGGATGGGCACAGGGCTAAATTATTTAAAGACATATTTCAAAAGATAAAGAAAACAGGCTTTAAAATTCACAAAATAGGACGGATAAAGGGGCAAACGATTCGGGTAAAGGATATTGGGGAGTTCTTTATTCTACTAAAAATAATAAAGGTAAAAGGAAATATAGATCTATAGAATGTATTTTGCAATAGAAAAGTGCAGAGAAATGCAATTAAAAATGCAGAGGTTTGCCACCCATTTCATTCCTTTTCGACAATGCGTGGGACAGTCTATAGCTCTCGCCATGAAAAGAGATGATATGGGCGTGATGAATTAGCCTGTCCACTAACGCTGCTGTTAATCGAGAATCTGTAAAGATCCGGTTCCATTGACTAAATTCTAAGTTAGATGTAATAATTACGCTTTTCTGTTCATAAAACTCCGATATGATTTGGAATAATAATTCAGCTCCTTCTTTACTAAATGGTAAGTATCCCATTTCATCTAAAATGACCAAATCAACCTTCTCCATCCGTTTTCTAAATGCTGATAAACGGTTGTTACGTAAAGCTTGCTCTAATTCCTCAACTAGGTGGGCAACACGGTAAAAACGAACCTCATAACCTAGTTCACAAGCTTTTTTCCCTAGTCCTGTGGCTAAATGAGTCTTCCCTGTCCCGGGTGAACCAACTAAAACTACATTTTCTCGATTCTCAATAAATTGTAGGCTACACAAATCCTCTTTGGTTAAGTGAGGAGGGAACCGATGTTGTTCGGTCCACTCGTAATCATGTAAACTCTTTTTATCTAAGAACTTCGCCTTTTTTATCAAGCGGATTGCTCTCGCTTTTTCTCTTAATCTTATTTCCTCCTTAAGTAGCCCATATAAGAATTGTTTCGGAGTTTCAAACGGTATTTGCTCGTATACATCCGCAACATAAGCTAACCTCAATGACTTACACAATTCTTTAATGTCCTGTTTCAATTGACAGCCTCCTCTCTAGGAGCTAATGAATCGTATTTACTCCAGTCCACTTCATAAGGATTATTATCACTAGGTAGCTTATCCTGTGCAATTAATTCATAGAACTCTTCATTAATCTTCTTCATGTCATGAGAAACTAATAAACTAGCTAGAGCTTCTAATCGTTTTCGTCGAATAATTAAATTATCTACCAACAAAAATTCTTTAATTCTTCCCGGTAAATACTTATTATAGCGCGAATATTCTACAACCCTTGGTTTATGAATCCATGTTTTAATTATTGAAAGCCATGGTAATGCTTTTCGCTTTTTCATATATGGCCGATAGTCATCCAATAATATCTCCCCATTAGGTGAAACAATCTTTAATTGATCCCATGTTACTATCATTTGTAATGGACTATAGTTGCCACCCTTAGGAACATGAACCAACGTCTGATCCACTTTCACTTCATTATATTTGTTTACTTTCACAAGATGCTCTTTAAATACAGGATAGGGTTTTTCTGGTAAGGCTAGAAGATAATCCTGTTCTTCCTGCCATAAGTCCTCAATACGTACGTTTTTGGCATAATGAATTCTATTTCTGTCCGCCTCTAATTTATGAAATAATTGATCAGTTAAACCCTCATAGCTGTCCATTATTGGAGCTGAAGTAAAAAAGTTATAGCGTATATATCCAACTTTATTCTCAACATTTCCTTTTTCATGGCCACTTCTTGGATTGCATACCTGCACATCAAAGCCATAATAATTCTGAAATTGAACAAATTCATCAGTTAATTGTGCTTCTTCATTTTTTGTCCTTTTTGATGCTAGTATAGTTTCATGGACACCCTTTAGTGAAATATAATATTAACGAAGGGATGTGTCCTGATATGGGTAACACAAGCGAAAAACGTAAAAGTTATCATGCTGAATTTAAGGAAATGGTGGTTGAGCTTTATCAAACTGGAACACCAGTAAAACAGATCTGCAGCGAATATGGCCTGTCTGAAACGACAATCTACAAATGGATCAGAAAACAAAAACCGGTTAAGCTGGATGACGGGGGCTCTTTTACCCCGGAAGAATTTCTGAACCTGCAAAAAGAATTGCACCGGCTGAAAGAGGAAAACGAAATCTTAAAAAAAGCTATGGCCATATTCGCAAAGAAGTAGATCAAACCACTGTTATATCCATGATTGACGAGATAAGAGCCAAACACCATTATGACCTTAAAACCATGTGTACGGTCCTTGGCGTGCCGAGAAGTACTGATATTAGGTCAATAAAGTAGACACAAAAATTTATAGATTTTTTTCGCAGCTACCGCGCTATCGCTTGGTGGCCTTTTAAAAATAATTACGACGTTGTCCTAATTATTTTTAAAAGGTAAATTTTCGGGTCTAACTATTCTATTAATATGTTCATTAAGCTCCCTTTTTATAGTACATACGTTCGTATTCAGATGGCGAAAAATACTCTGTTGCGGAGTGAATACGTTTATTATTGTAAAATATTTCTATATACTCAAATATGCTCTTTTTTGCTTCCTCCCTTGTTTTATAACGAGTCTGATAGATTAGTTCTTTTTTTATAACCCCATGAAATGATTCAATACAAGCGTTGTCATAACAATTTCCTTTGCGGCTCATGCTACATTTCATTCCGTATTCCATTAGCTTAGCTTGATAGTCATTTGAAGCATATTGACTCCCTCGATCAGAATGATGGAGGATAGAACCCTGTGGTTGTTGACGCTGATAGGCTTGCTTTAAAGCACTTAACACTAGCTCCTTTTTCATGGAACAGTCTATATGCCAGCCGACTATTTTCCTTGACTCAAGTTTGACACCATTTCACTACATGTGGATAACTAAAGGTGATTATACCAATAGTTATCCACTTTTTTTATCGAAAATATAATCATTATGTAGTGTTATGTGGATAACTTTTGTATATCCAATAATATGTAATATATGTTATACTATTAGTGCTATGTATATTCGAATTAATAAGCAAAAAAATAAAAATGGTTCTGTTCGTCAATATCTACAAATATGTCGTACATTTCGTGTAGACAATAAAGTTCGGCAACAAACGCTTTGTAATCTAGGGAGGTTAGAACATTTATTAGAGAATGGCTCTGTCGATAACATAATCGAGGGATTAGCCAAATTTTCAGAGCGTTACTTTGACCGAATTCACGGGCAAGGCTCTTCCTCTTCTGTCTCCGTGCTTTGGACAAAAGAGTTTGGGCCGGTTTATCTGTTCCGAAAGGTATGGGAAAAGTTAGGGCTTGGTCGGCTATTACGTAAAATCATGGATGATTCCGAGGCTGCTTCTCAGTATGACGAAGCCATTTTTGCCATGGTGTTAAACCGTCTCATGGATCCCAATAGTAAGCATTATATCTTCAAACAATGGATCGACACGATTTATGCAGAAGGTCTTTCAGACATTCAACTCCATCACTACTATCGTGCATTAGACTTCTTAAGTGAACAAAAAGAAAAAATTGAGGAACAACTTTATGGACATTTAACCGATTTAACCTCATTAGAAGTAGATATCGTGTTTTACGACACGACAAGCACCTATTTCGAAGGAGAGGAAGCAGACGAACTGCTGGCTCACTATGGTTACTCCAAAGATCATCGTGGAGATCGAAAACAAGTCGTGATTGGCTTATTAATGACCAAAACAGGGATTCCGATTGGGCATCAAGTCTTCCCTGGAAACATGCATGATACGAAGACATTTGGCATGGTGGTTGGAGACCTGAAGAAGCGCTATCCTATTCAGAAAGTCATTCTAGTGGGAGACCGCGGAATGGTTAGTGAAGCCAACTTAGATCAAATTCGTGAACTGGGCATGGAATATATTGTGGGTGTCAAATTACGAAAGTCGAAGAAAGCCCAAGAGCTATTATCCATCCGTGGGCCATATAAGAAGGTTCTCCCGAATCTAAAAGTGAAGTCAAAGAAAATCGATGGCGAAACGTATGTACTCTGTTACAATCCGGACGCTGAAGAACGTGATCGAGCGAGTCGTCAAGTCGTGTTAGAAAACCTTCAATCGAAGCTTGATGAACTCGGTCCATCTGGACTCGTCAAAAACCGTGCGTATTCCAAGTTTTTAACGATAGAAAAAGCATCGGCCAAAATTGATGAAGAGAAGGTATCCAATGACGAAAAGTTTGACGGAAAGTACGCCATTCGGACCAACTCGTCATTAACGGATGAAGAGGCAGCACTTGCCTATAAAGAGTTGTGGAGAGTGGAACAAGCCTTTCGTAACCTGAAGTCGAATCTAGAACTTCGCCCGATGTACCATCGAGTGGAATCTCGTATTCGAGGCCATATCATGGTTTGTTTCCTTGCGCTTGTCATGGAATCCTTTTTGGCCTATAAGCTAAAAGAAATAGGATGCCAAACAAGTGTAAAGGATATTTTGCATGATGTAAGCCAGATGAAGGCCTCGAAAATACGCGTGAATGGTGAAGAGCAAATCGTTCGTACAGAATTACAAGGTCAAGCAAATCTAGCATTTGAAGCACTTGTCACACAAGCGCCTCCTAGAGTATTAGAAAAAAACACGTGCCACTAACAAGTGTAGTGGTACGTGTTGTGGGTAAAGTCCAAAACACCAGTATTTTCGGGCTTTTCTTTAGTGTACTCTGTCAAACTTGAGTCATGATATCAATACCGACGTAAGCATTCAGTTGTTTATGGTTTTTGAATCGTTGAATATCTCCTAGTTCTCCAATTAAACGAACTGCAGTCGTTTCTCCGATTCCTGGAAATGAAATTAAAATCTGATACTCTTGTTTATCTTTCGATAATTTAACCATCTTTTGGACAAGTTGATCTCTTTTCTCCTTCAAGTCTGCAATCCGTTTGGCATAATCCCGCACTTGTTCACAGCGAATATCATCTTTTGAAATTGCTGGATACGCTTCTTTTGCTGCTTCGATTAAAGCGATCCCTTTTTCTTCAGCACGTGCCAATGATAAGTTTTTTCTTGTGTTGGCTTTTAAACGATTACGAATCACTGTTTTTGAACAAACTAACACATGATCCGGATGAGGGTATAATTGAACGACATTCAAAAATAAAGCAGAACGTTTACTGAATAGCTTTTCTAACTCGGGAAAACTCAATTGTAGAATCGCATGTAAACGACTATATAAATGCGTCATTTCACTACTTAATTCATCATAATATCTCGTCATTGCACGCATTTGTTTATAATATTCCCCTTCTTGATAAGTTTGTTCACGTTCAACTCTAAAGTGAGTTTTCGCAAGTTCATGAGCGTCGCTTTTATCTGTTTTTTGTCTCCTCATTGAAGCCATTTGAATATTCGCTTCGAGTGGGTTAACTCGATAATACATATAACCTTGATCACCTAAGAATCGTTCTAGTGGTTTTGAATATACGCCTGTTGCTTCAAAGACAATATCAGGTGCCTGTGCATCTTTTTGTGTTAAAGATATAAGGGTTTCGTTTAATTTCTCGAAAGAGTAGCGGTTATGGGTTATTTCACCCTCATATTCGCATTGACGATAACGGTCATAAATGACCATTGTACTTTTCCCCATACTGACATCAAATGCCACTACGTGTTTCATATTTTCTGCCTCTCCTTTTTAGCCAAACATAGAAGTTCTTCACATTGCCTTATTGATTCCATTTTCTTATACACGGTCTCTTCGGACCCAACATACTAAACTGATTCAAATAAGGATGTGAAGTTGGTCTGTTTTTAATACGGACTCTATTTGGTCCCAGGGGCTGTTCGACCTTCCTTCACTTCTACTATAAAAAAATAGTAGCACAAACCTTGGCCTAGGTCTGTACTACTAATGTTAGTATGTTTTAAAAGTAGAAGTCCATAAAATAAATTTTTAAAAATATTCCTTAATTTTGTAATAATTCACTTAGGGATTCTTTAGCCAATTCATTTTTATTATCGAGCTTTAAAATTTCCTTACAAATTTTAATTGCTTCTTCGTCACTAATAAGTTTATCTGGTATGGTATTTAAAAATAGTAAATTTTCTAAACTTCCCACATCTTTTCTATTTGTTAACTCAACAGATCTCAATGCATGATATAGTGCTGAATTATATGCACCTTCCAAATGGCTTAATGGATTTACTAATAGGGAGAATGCAAGGTCATGTATTTTACTAGTCTCATTTTCAATTAATAAGTAATTTAAGAAACTATAATAAATAATACTACAATTATTATACGCATTATAAAGAATTTCTTCAGAAAATGTCTTAAAATCTATTGATTCAACTAATCTTTTGGCATCTTCAAAATTATTCGAAAGTATAAGACTATCTAAATTTTTTATCATTACTTATTCACCCACGCATCACTTATTTTTATTTGCCCACGAATTCGTGTAAAGGTAACAGTAACAGTATGGCCATTCATTTTTAAAGTTTTCTTTCTTACAGACTTATACGAAGATTCTTTCCCATAGCGCATCACATGTGAAATTACTTTTGAAACCTCATTCCAGTTGTTTTTCGTTACCTTATGCCAGTTGTGTTTTGGTTGCATAATGTGATTAATTTTATTTTTATCTAATTTTGAGACAGAAGACAATACTTTTCCGTAACTATGTCTCTTTACCACATTGGTTACTGCTTTTTTTCCGAATTTTTTTATGGCATAGTTAACTCCATATCTTGCAACAGCAGCTATTATTACCACTGGCCAAGCAGACGCTTGCGCTTCTATAGTATTCATATCATATATTTCACCAGTTTCTTGATCAATAAAAGTAGCAGTAAACTCTTCACCCTCTACGTGATGTACTACTACATCAAAGCTTTGAACAATAGTTTCTCCATTTTCCTCATAAGTTCCATCTACAGTAATAACTTCATCATCAGTACTATATTCAACATTTGTTGAAACAGAAATATCTTCTGTTTCAATCTCTGTATTAACTATTATTGATTCATTATTAATAATTTCAGCTTCCATATCTAGCTGTTCAGCAACATCTGTTCCAAAATCTTCTGCTAATTCTTGTTCTATTTCTTCAGTATTTATTTCAGTAATATTAGATTGATAGTTTGATTCTGCATAAATGTTATTAAAATTTGGTAATATAGAACAAAACATCGTTAATATTATTAACCTAATAATGTGTTTTTTCAAAAACATTACCCTCTTTCTTTATTTTATTTGAACTAAACCGTATCCATACTCTTCATCAAACCCTTTTTTACCTAAATCTTTTACATAAGGCTTCAGAAAAGTTTTTAAATTTTTGTTAGTAATTTTTTCTTCTGTATTACTAATTAGAGTCGCAATAGTTCCACTTACAAAAGCTGTTGCAAAAGAAGTTCCTTTAAATTCACTATATCCTCCTTTTGAATCTGTAGTTAAAATATTAATTCCTGGTGCTGCATATTCGATTTTTCCCTTACCTGAAATACTAGATCGTTGAAGATTAGGTTTTAAAGCAGTTACCGATATTACTCCATCATATTTCGCTGGATAATCTACCCGTAACCCTAAAGTGTTACCAGATGAAGCGACAATAATAATACCTTTATTTAATGCTTTTTGAATTATTTGTTCTAATTCTTCGTGGTTAACTTCAAATCCAAAGCTGATGTTAATTATATCTACTTCCTTCTTTATACACCATTCAATACCACGAACTACTGTTTCTACATCACTTTTTCCTTCTTCATTTAAAACCTTAACATCATACAATTTAATAGTCGGAGAAATTCCTGTAATACCATCTTTTATTTCCTTTGCAACTAATATTCCTGCAATTGCAGTACCATGTCCAAGATCACCATAGTCATCTATTACATCTTCATTTGGATTTAAAGCATTGTATGACTCAACAATTCTTCCTTTTAGAGCAGGATGGCTTTTATTTATCCCACTATCTAAAACTGCAACTTTTACATTGTTTTGTTTAAATTTTGTTTTAGTAATATTTTTTGAGAAAACAGTTCTAAAACCCCATGTACCATCGTCCTCTTTTGAATAATTTTCAATATTAGAATTAACTGATTGATTTGAACAGCTTAAGAGTATGGAAATAATTAAAAAAATAGGTAAACATTTAATTATATTACAAATATTATCACCTCCATTGATAGAAAAATAATACAATATAAGTAATACCTGAATCCGTGATGAATTGAAATCGACTTTGATTTTGTTGTAATTTTGATGGATTGATAATCCATAAAACCCCTTTTATGCTTATGACCTATGTCATCTCTATTTCCGAAAATGGAACAAATCTCTTTTTTAGGTATACGAACCAAAAAAATAGACAAAAAAGCACAGGGAGTGACGTTGGACATCAGTGCCCGAACATTCGTTCGTTATCTTGCCTCTCTCCATTTCTGATAGACGTTCAGTAGGGGCTCGCTATAGCCACTCCTTCGCGTCAGTTTCATCCAGATCTGTCGTGATCGACGGACGAGTCGCCCTGCCATCGTGATCACCGTCTGAATAATCGTCTTGATGCGGCGGCGTTTCACTTTGTGGTGCAACGGATGTCTCGGATCGCTTAATAGATCTTGTCCAATCAGACGAAGAAGATTGTAAACGAAGGCTCCCATGACCAACACGAGCGCATTCGTTTTCATCTTCCCAGATGGAAGCCGCTCTAAATCTAAGTCGCTCTTCAGTTCGCTATGAAACTGTTCGCATGTCGCATGGTCATGATACAACGCGAGCACATCGCTCATTCGAACATGCTCGTATCCTTTGAGCCGCACCCAATAGCTTTCCACTTCATAATCAGGAACGAGCATCAGCTGTCCATTGCGTTCCATCGTCCGTTCCGTCACTTGGGTGACTTGAACGTACGTATACGTGTTTCCATCGATCGCTGCCTTCTGTGGAAGGCATAGCTCATAGGTTTGTACTCCTTCGCTTTGTCCATCATCGACACGTTTGCCCTTTTGCGAAGCGATCCGGAACCAAAGCGCTTTCGATTCTCGGCGTAAGTTTCGCTTGATGACAAAGTCCACGTCTTCCTTTAGGCATACGTGCACATTCGCTTCTGCATCGTTTCCTGCATCCATGCGAACAAGCAGACGAGATGAAGTCAGTTGACGAGCTCGACGGATAGCGGTGACTAAAAACGAGGGCATGTTGTCTTGCACATGTTGTTTCCCTGGACGCAACTCGGCATGAACGAGATACCCTTCCTTCCCTGCATACGCAAACAACGGTGTAAAACCGTCAAATCCTTTATACGTTCGACTGACTCCTTCTTTTTTCGTATCGGAGTTGTCAAATGGGGAACCATCTATATCAAGGGGAAGCCATGTCGTCTTTCCTTTGGTCCAACAAGGGGACAAAGTGGCATGTCGTTGAATCAACAGACGTATGGACTCCTCCCAAAGAATCGTTTCGGTCATCGGAAGACAAGCGAGCTGATCGAGTCGTTGTCGCAAGGTTGGAGAGGAAGGCACGTGCTGAATCCCCATCGATGCCGAAAAGATATCGTCCTGACGATACGCTTCGATATGATCGAAATCCGTTTTTCCTGTGGCAAGCAAGCCAATCATCGAGCGAATGACATCGCTATGGGAAATGTGCACTTCTCGACGAACCGTTGGAAGCCGAAGTGCGTTTACCCGTTTATCCAGTTTCGTTCGATGGAGTAAGTAGCCAACGAGAGCAAGCCCAGCACTTGGGGTAATCGCTTCATCTGTCAATACAAACCGAATCGGGAAATCTTTCATCACATCACCTACTTGATGAAGAATCGTCAACGTCGTTTTCCCTTATCGTATCAACGGTTTGCGACCATTGTAAAGATGTTTTGTCACGGATTCAGGTAATAAAAAGTAAATACTATTTTAGTAGTAAAATTTAATATCCTCTTATCTTGAAAGGTATTATTATAGTATGAGTAAATTATTGTGGGAGAAAAAACAACCTCTTCATCCAGATAATGGTGGAACCATTATCTGGATGAAGAGGCCACCAAGCGAAAGCAAGGAATACTCTCTTTCCAATCCAATTGTGCTTGTTTTCCTATAGGCATTTCAAAACGTGCTGTGCCTTTAGGAGAAGGAATCTGTTTATCCTCTTGAAAGTAAGCATTAATTCGGGCGTTTTCGCAATATACGCTCGGAACATCGATGCTGCACAATCCAGTCCATGATGATCCTTTAAATACTGCCATAGTACACGACGATAATAAAACTTCTGCTTCGCATCTTCCGAAAGTAGTGCCGCAATGATTTCACAATATTCATAAATTTTGGAAGGCTTCTTTCGTGTACGTTTCGGAAAAAATCCATTTAAATATTTATCAACGGTTCTACGATCTACACCTAGATCTCTAGCTAATTGACTTTTATTCATTTTCATCTTCAAATGCTCCATTAGTTGTTTTCATTTTGGTAAGTCTTCAAGACTCTTAATCTCAAAATCAGATTCGACATTAATCGATATGTACATACTAATCACCTCATGATTAGTATGAAATCTAAAGTCAATTTTGTACATTATTATTCAAGCATTTGTGTACATATTTAAATTATCATTTCTAAACGGATCAGGACTGGGTGGAAGTGTGACCTTTCCAATCGACCGAAAAGGATTGATTTTACGGACTGGAAGTGGAGAGCTGGATACAGTGAGTAAAGAGAAATAGATTAGGAGGTTTTTGAATGTATTTTGTAATTTTTAAAGGGCCATTCGGTGGATGTACATTTACTTGCCACAGGAAGTTCCGATGAAAGTGAAAGTGACGGTTGAGTTTTGAGGTTACGTTTTTAGAAAGGAGAATGAAAATGTTGAAAAAATTGTTAGTTTGTTTAGCAGGCAAATATGGGAGGTAATCTATCTGATACTAGCCCACACATCAACACCCCCATCATCATATGATACACGGAAAATGAATGAAGTCCTGCGGTAATATGTCAAGCACCAAAATCAAAGGAATTGGAAAATCTAAACCGCAAAAGTTCTAAAAAAGGCAATACTAAAGAAACCCAGTAAAATGAATTACATTTACTGGAAATTATAGAAGGATTTAGGGTTTTGCTATTCCCCTATTTATTCACCTTCCTTCTAGGCGTGTAAATTTGGTCGTTACGTAGCAGCGCATCGACCAAACGCACAAGTTTTCTTGCGGTTAAGACGAGTGCTCTTTTATGTTGGTGCTTTGGAACTTCATGATACTTTTTCAGGTAATATGCCCGAAATTCAGGTTCATTTCGTTGTACCGAGTTGGCAGCTTCAACTAGGTAGTAACGAAGATAATGGTTTCCTGATCGTATCATGTTTGTTTCCTCTGCCTGAAACTTTCCTGATTGATGTTTGGACCATGTTAACCCGGCATATTTCGCTAATGATGCTTGATTATCAAAGCGTTCAATTTGTCCAATTTCAGCTAATATACCGGCACAATAAACGGGTCCGATGCCAGGAATCGTCTGTAAAGTGTTTGGAATGCCCTCTAATAGCTTTTGAATGGCTTTATCCAATTCCTTGATCTGCTTGGTAATACTTCGAATGTACTCAATGGAAGTCGCCAACAAAAGGTCAATCGAGTCTTCTACACACTTGGATAAGCGATAAGAAGATCTGGCTGCCTTTTGAATAGATTTGGCTATACATTCGGCATCAGTAAAGCGGTTTTTGCCCTTTTCCTGAAGATAATGCGCAAGTTGCTTAAGATCCATGGAGCTGATTTCATCCAGGCTATACTTTTCGAGTAACAGCTCCATCATGGCGTTTCCAAACACGGAGCTTTTCACTTCAACTGTAAAAGAACTACACTTGTAAAAAAGGTTTTGGAGGAAATACTGTTTTTCACGAGTTAAATTGTGAACGAGATGATATCTCATTCTCGTTAACCTTTGAAGGGCAATATATTGTTCCTGCATGACAGCAGAAAGTCGAAGGCGTCCGAAACGGAGTCGATCCGCAATAATCCAGGCATCGATATGGCCTGTTTTATCGAGATCCGTATAGGACTCCTTAAACTTCTTAATTAGTTTTGGGTTAATCGTAAATACTTTTGTATTAAACTTCTTCAGAGATTCATCTTCATGAAAGAACATGGCTGGGTGCCAACTGTAAACCGATGTGGCTTCCATCCCGATTTGAATCTCTTGAATCAAGTTTTTTCGGGCAATATCCACGATTTGATTTCGTAGATAAGATGCCCCAGTTAAATTGTTTTCAACAGTTAGAGAAGATAATGTTTCACCATCTAAATTCATGACACAAGCTTTCATATCTTGAGAGCTGACGTCTATTCCGACAAATAACTTCATGGGAGAAACCTCCCTCTATAAATGTTGATATATCAACGGTTGTAGCCGTTTCAGGGGTGTCAAAAAAATATTTTTCGACAAAGTTTCTAACATTATTTCTTAAATATGTGTATATCTTACATTGACTGGGTACGCTTCGCGGCCACTACTGGTTAAATTTGGTTGTAGTGGGGGGAAGCGTATGGGATGCACCGTGGATCTCTGCATCGCTGATGATGACGAACCCTCCCATGTCTCTTGGCATCCTTGTGCCTACATTCCTTCGTTCGGTCTAGTCATCAGGCAGAGGCCGGCTAAGCTCCTTTAGGGACTCAAGGTCGAATGGATGATATCGCGCCAGCTTCTCCGTGTCATCCTTGTTGTCTAGAGAATCGAGACTATAGGCATCAAGCAGCCGTTTCGAGGCCAAAGATGTCCTGCATCATTCGCTTCGCATCGAACGCTTGGTGCTTCGTACATACAGCGTGCAATACCTTCAATAATTTTCCGCATAACACCACAATCGATTGCTTCTTCCGCAACGGATTATCAGGACGTGTCGTGTAATAGTCGTGCAGCTGCCGAAACGCTTCGTTGTGGCGGATCATCGGCATCATCACGCGGAAGAGGAGGGCGCGCAACCGCCTTCTTCCACGCTTGGAGATCCGTTTTTGCCCTTTGTGTTGGCCGGAGGAATGCTCCCGCAGTGTCAGGCCCGCAAGTTTCAATAATTGGCGCGGATCCTGATAGTGGGAAAAACTCCCGATTTCCGATAACAGTTCCACGATCGTCGCATCGCCTAAGCCCGGAACGGTCTTCAACCATTCGTACTCGACCGATGTCTGTACGAGTTCGATCAGCTGCTCTGTCAGTGCCTCGATTTCTTCTTCCAGTTGGCGGTACCGGCGGACAAGCGTGGCAATTTCGATACGGGCCATCTGTTGTCCTTCCGTTACGCCAATGGAGTGTTGGGCCAATTCCATCAACTTCTTCGCTTTCGGCTTTTGTGGCGATTGTAATCCCTCACTTTGCCGGTAAAGGGCCAGCACCTCTTCCAGCTCTTTTCCTGCCAGATCACTCGGAAATGGCGTATATTCCAGCACCGCGAGCGCCATTTTCCCAAATGACGGGAAGACTTGGGAAAACTCCGGAAAATATCGATCAAGCCAGCGAATCATTTGATTTCGAATCGCTCCCTGTTCTTCCACCAATTTGGAGCGAAATGTCGCTCCCACGCGCAGCTCCGCCTCCATCCCTTTCAGAATACGCGGATAGCTGAATCGGCCGTCTTTCACTAACCGGGCAATGACGAGCGCGTCTTTCGCATCATGCTTGGTTGGAAGGTTATCGTCCAGCTCTTTGGATCGCTTCACGTGCATCGGGTTTGTCATGACGAGAGGGATGCCTTTCTCATCAAGAAAATAGGCGAGATTCAGCCAATAATGTCCTGTTGGCTCGATGCCAACGATCACCTCGGTTTTTCCAAATTCCTTCATGGCTTCCACGATGCACTGGTACAACCATTCCAATCCTTCTCTCGATTGCAGAACGGGAAACGGCTTTTTTAACACCCTCCCTCGCTCATCCACAAAGCAGGCATAATGTTTTTTCTTTGCGATATCCATCCCAACAACCAGCGTTTGATCGGTGACTTGATTAATCTTCTTGTTTGAGATAGAATTCATGTATAGTCCTCCTTGGTATCCAAATTAGGGGTCAATTCGGTTGATTGACACCCCCGAATCATACCAAGAGGGCTTTTTTTATTCAAGTCCCCGAAAAAACTTCTAACAGGAATGCTCCTTAAAGAGGGATAACTATTTTGAATATTGGGAATATTAGGAATATTAAAATGATTATTTTATTTATGAGCTGCTCATGATACTAACTGACGGTCTTTTTTCTTACGCAAAAATCCGCCCGCACGCTTGTTTCGAAAAGCAATGATTTCAGCAAGAATACTTAACGCTATTTCCTGAGGAGACTCCGAACCAATATCTAATCCAACGGGATTAAATATGTGATCATATTGGTCAATGTCGTCTATTTGAAGAGCTTTAAATATTTTTTGGCATCTAGAACGCGGACCTAAAATCCCAATATACCTTGCATCCGTATGAAGTATATGTTTCAGAACATTTATATCTCGTTCCAAATGATGGTTCATAATGACCACATACGATTTGGAACTGACTTTTACCTTTTCGGGAATTGAGCTTGCATCTGCTAAAATTCTTTTCGCACCTGGAAAACGAGCTTCTGTTAGATAGGCTTATCTTGGATCGACTACGGTTGTATTAAATCCTAATCTAACACTAAACTCTGCTAAAGGAATGGCATCATGACCCGCACCAAAAATGATTAATTCAATCGGAGGAATATTTACATCAAAAAATACATCGACTTTTTCTCCGTTTGATAAGGTGAATGTTTTTGTTTCCGATTTTGGATTTGTACTTTGTAATAGATTTTTCGAAAAATCGCAGACGAATTGATGTAATTCATTATTGTCCAGCGAAGGAGCTACTCTAGATTGAGTATCAATCTCGCTAACTTATTGCCGGAATTGTGTGAACATCACAGAATATGGTGATGAGACAAAAAAATAAAGTTGTTTTCTCATTTTCCTTTGTGCAGCGTGCCTGTCACGCCCCGATATATGTCGAGATTTGTAGAAACAGAGGGTCATAGATTGGCTCTCTGCTTTTGTTTAAAAAATTCATTTCCAAGTAGGAATTTGGTTCGTTTTGTCGAAAAAGTATGTAAAATTTTTGGAGGTGAGGTAAATGTATGGCCGTCGATCACGACCGCTTGTTTAAAGAGCTCATCACGACGTTTTTTGAAGAGTTTATTCTTCTCTTTTTCCCGCAAGTGCACGAGCATATTGATTTTCATCATTTATCATTTTTATCTGAAGAACTGTTCACGGACGTGACCGCTGGGGAAAAATATCGCGTCGATTTGTTAGTGGAAACGAAGCTAAAAGGGAAAGACGGTTTAATTATCGTCCATATCGAAAACCAAAGCAACGTTCAACCATCGTTTCCAGAGCGTATGTTTATTTACTTCAGCCGCTTGTTTGAAAAATACCGCACGAACATCGTTCCGATTGCCGTCTTCAGCTACGATACAATCTGCGACGAACCATCTTCATTTACGCTTCGACTTCCATTTGGGAACATACTCCACTTCCGTTTTTTCACCGTCGAGCTGCACAAACAAAACTGGCGCCATTATATTCGCAACGACAACCCGATCGCCGCTGCGCTGTTAAGCAAAATGGGGTATACTGAAAGTGAACGAATTGAATTGAAAAAACAATTTTTACGCATGCTTGTGCGCATGGAATTAGACGAAGCAAAGCAACGATTGTTAATCGGCTTTTTCGAAACATATGTGCAACTGTCGGATGAAGAAGAACAACAATTACGAAACGAGGTGAACAAGATGGAAACGAAAGAAAAAGAACAAGTGCTCGAATTGTTAATTTCGTATGAGCAAAAAGGATTAAATGAGGGTGTAAAAAAAGGATTACAACAAGAAAAGCGACAAATTGCGAAAAAGATGTTGGTAAAAGGTTACGACATCCAAACGATTCACGAATTAACCGAACTGCCGATTGAAGAGATTGAAAAATTGAAATAAGGGTGTGATTGGGTTTGGTTCCTGTCACCGCTCGAACGATAGCGAACTGGGTCCTGTATAGTGCGGAAAAATGGCTTTCTGTGCTGTATCATCACATGCATCAAACGCTGTTGAAGCAGCCGATTTTGCATGCAGATGAAACCACACTCCAGGTTTTGCGCGAGTCAGGTCGCGATGCGACGTCCAAATCCTACATGGGTTATACCGAACGGGAAATGTTGGCCCACTGATCGTCTTGTATGACTATCAACCAACGCGTAAAGGTGAACACGCTAAAACATTTTTAGACACGTTCACTAGTTACCTTCAAGTGGATGGCTACTCGGGTTACCATAAAGTCCCGAATGTCACGCTGGTTGGCTGTTGGGCTCATGCACGTCGGAAATTCGACGAGGCTCTCAAGGCAGCACCGCCTTCGGCTAAAGGCAAACGAACCGTTTCAGCTGAAGGATTACAGTTTTGTAATTAACTCTATGCCATCGAGCGAACTATCAAAGAGGCATCACCAGAAGAAAGGTACAAAATCCGGCTTGAAAAAAGTAAGCCGATATTGGACCTCTTTTTGGCATGGCTTCAAACGAAAAAAACACACGTAGCACCAAAATCCAAATTAGGAGAAGCTATCGCCTATTGCCTCAATCAGTGGGAATTCTTAGACTCAAGTTTGACACCATTTCACTACATGTGGATAACTAAAGGTGATTATACCAATAGTTATCCACTTTTTTTATCGAAAATATAATCATTATGTAGTGTTATGTGGATAACTTTTGTATATCCAATAATATGTAATATATGTTATACTATTAGTGCTATGTATATTCGAATTAATAAGCAAAAAAATAAAAATGGTTCTGTTCGTCAATATCTACAAATATGTCGTACATTTCGTGTAGACAATAAAGTTCAGCAACAAACGCTTTGTAATCTAGGGATGTTAGAACATTTATTAGAGAATGGCTCTGTCGATCACATAATCGAGGGATTAGTCAAATTTTCAGAGCGTTACTTTGACCGAATTCACGGGCAAGGCTCTTTCTCTTCTGTCTCCGTGCTTTGGACAAAAGAGTTTGGGCCGGTTTATCTGTTCCGAAAGGTATGAGAAAAGTTAGGGCTTGGTCGGCTATTACGTAAAATCATGGATGATTCCGAAGCTGCTTCTCAGTATGACGAAGCCATTTTTGCCATGGTGTTAAACCGTCTTATGGATCCCAATAGTAAGCATGATATCTTCAAACAATGGATCGACACGATTTATGCAGAAGGTCTTTCAGACATCCAACTCCATCACTACTATCGTGCATTAGACTTCTTAAGTGAACAAAAAGAAAAAATTGAGGAACAACTTTATGGACATTTAACCGATTTAACCTCATTAGAAGTAGATATCGTGTTTTACGACACGACAAGCACCTATTTCGAAGGAGAGGAAGCAGACGAACTGCTGGCTCACTATGGTTACTCCAAAGATCATCGTGGAGATCGAAAACAAGTCGTGATTGGCTTATTAATGACCAAAACAGGGATTCCGATTGGGCATCAAGTCTTCCCTGGAAACATGCATGATACGAAGACATTTGGCATGGTGGTTGGAGACCTGAAGAAGCGCTATCCTATTCAGAAAGTCATTCTAGTGGGAGACCGCGGAATGGTTAGTGAAGCCAACTTAGATCAAATTCGTGAACTGGGCATGGAATATATTGTGGGTGTCAAATTACGAAAGTCGAAGAAAGCCCAAGAGCTATTATCCATCCGTGGGCCATATAAGAAGGTTCTCCCGAATCTAAAAGTGAAGTCAAAGAAAATCGATGGCGAAACGTATGTACTCTGTTACAATCCGGACGCTGAAGAACGTGATCGAGCGAGTCGTCAAGTCGTGTTAGAAAACCTTCAATCGAAGCTTGATGAACTCGGTCCATCTGGACTCGTCAAAAACCGTGCGTATTCCAAGTTTTTAACGATAGAAAAAGCATCGGCCAAAATTGATGAAGAGAAGGTATCCAATGACGAAAAGTTTGACGGAAAGTACGCCATTCGGACCAACTCGTCATTAACGGATGAAGAGGCAGCACTTGCCTATAAAGAGTTGTGGAGAGTGGAACAAGCCTTTCGTAACCTGAAGTCGAATCTAGAACTTCGCCCGATGTACCATCGAGTGGAATCTCGTATTCGAGGCCATATCATGGTTTGTTTCCTTGCGCTTGTCATGGAATCCTTTTTGGCCTATAAGCTAAAAGAAATAGGATGCCAAACAAGTGTAAAGGATATTTTGCATGATGTAAGCCAGATGAAGGCCTCGAAAATACGCGTGAATGGTGAAGAGCAAATCGTTCGTACAGAATTACAAGGTCAAGCAAATCTAGCATTTGAAGCACTTGTCACACAAGCGCCTCCTAGAGTATTAGAAAAAAACACGTGCCACTAACAAGTGTAGTGGTACGTGTTGTGGGTAAAGTCCAAAACACCAGTATTTTCGGGCTTTTCTTTAGTGTACTCTGTCAAACTTGAGCTTGAATACAAATCCATCATACTAGCTAGATAAAGCCAACCTTCATCCGTTGGAATGTATGTGATATCAGCTACCCATACTTCATTTGGTTTCGTAACAGTAAAATGTTGGTTTAAGACATTTTCGTGGACCGGATGGTTATGTTTTGAGTTAGTGGTAGCCTTATGCTTTTTCACGGTACGAGACTTCATTCCCTCTTTGTTCATTATGCGGGAAACCGTCTTCTGTGAAACCTTAATGCCTTCATGATTAAGCTTTTTGGCAACCTTTGGACTCCCATACAGTTGGCGAGATTCGATATACACACGACGCACTTCCTGCGTCAATTCTTCTCGACGCTCTTGTCTAGCACTTTTGGGACGATCACGCCATTTATAATAACCGCTTCGAGAAACTTTCAATACTTCGCACATCTTCTCCAATCGGTAATCGAAGCGATGCTCATGGATAAATGAATATTTTACCGATGGTCTTTCGCGAAGAAGTGCATCGCCTTTTTTAAGATGGAGTTTTCCTCCTCCAGATCCCGAATACGTTTCTTCAGTTCACGAACTTCGTGGTCTTCGGATCGAAACGTTTGGGTTTCTGTTATTTCAGGTTCTTGCTTATATTTTTTCATCCAGCCGTGAAGAGTATTTTCGTTAATTTTGAGCTCACGAGCCACTTGTGCAACGGATTTCGCTTCCTCCAAAATATAACGAACAGTTTGACGCTTAAAGTCTTCCTCGTACCGCCTTTGTTTTTTTGTCATGTAGACACCTCATTTTTCAGTCTATTATTACTATAATAATCTGTGTCTACTTTTTAGTCTAACATCAGATAAGTCCATCGCCCAAGTGGCAAAAGAGTTGGGGTTGGCTTACAACACTCTTCACCGTTGGGTTAAAGAATACAAAGAAAGCAATGGAACGAGTTTTGTAGGTTCAGGCAACATCAAACCACAAAATCAAGAAATCATCGAATTACGCCGTCGCAATCAAGAGTTGGAGGAGGAATTAGCCATCCTAAAAAAGGCGTTAGGCATCTTCACCAGAAACCAGAAGTCATTTACGCCTTCATTTTTCAACACCGAAATGAATTTCTTGTTGTGAAGATGTGTCAAGTGCTCGGTGTTTCAAGAAGTGAGGATTACGCCTGGCTTAAGCGGGCGAAAAGTAAACAGAAAGAACAAAAAGAACAACTCACTCAACAGATTCGAAATGAGTATCTAAAGTCCCGTAAGATTTATGGAAGTCCGAAAATTATGCAAGAACTACGTAAACAAGGGATTCGTGTGTCCCAAAAGACAGTAGCCCGAATCATGAGTGAAGAAGGATTGAGATCGATTACTGTGCGTAAATACAAAGCAACGACTAATAGTAATCATCCTTACAACGTATATGTCAATCTATTGGAACAAAACTTTCAAGCAACTGCTCCGAATGAAGTATGGATGGCCGATATCACGTATATTCCTACTGATGAAGGATGGTTATATTTAGCGAGTATCATGGATTTGTATACACGAAAAATCGTAGGTTGGTATATCGATACACGAATGACCAAAGAGTTAGTCATTAAAGCGTTACAACGGGCTTTAAACAGCGAAAAACCAATGGAACGAGTGATTCATCACCCGGATCGTGGGAGCCAATATGCTTCGAATAACTATCAGCAGCTTTTACAGGAACATCATTTTCAAGTGAGCATGTCGAGACGTGGGAACTGTTACGACAACGCTTGTATGGAGTCGTTTCATAGCTTAATCAAAAAAGAGTGTATCTATCCGAATCGATTCCATACGCGGAAAGAAGCGAAACAAGCCATTTTTGAGTACATCGAATCCTTCTACAACCGAAAAAGAAGTCATTCCGCTCTTGGCTATGTATCGCCATGTGAATTTGAAGAAACATACTACGCTAATCAGAGAAAAGTAGCTGCATAGGTTCAGCTATTTCTCTCTGTTTAACGTGTCCGTTTTCTTGACATAACACCAATATTATACTAAATATTCAGGTGGTGCCAGGCACCTATACCAACATTATTTTACATATTTTCTTAATAGAAGTTAAGACTTGTTAAAAATTAATGAGATACAGAAGAAGAAAGATACCAACAAACAGTGAAAAGTATAGATCATGATTACATTTGGTATTATAATCACAAACGTATACAAGGGGCTTTAAGTTATCAAACACCGGTTCAATAGGCAAAAGCAAGTTAAATAACGAGCACAGGAGGGCTATGTTTTCTCCTTCTTATCTTGATCACCATTCACAAAAAGATAAGAAGAGAAAAGGAACCAGGGCGGTTTAACCTTGGTAAGCGTCAAATAAAACCCACATTCCGATCATAGGTCATCCGTGTGATAATCTTCTTAGAATGATTCGGGAGGTTTTGCCATGACCCTAAAAGAAAAAAGAATAGAATGGAAAGCACGATATGATGCCTGGAAAGAGAGTGGACAGAGTATAGCGGAGTGGTGCCGGGATCAAGGAATCAAAACTCACCAAATGTACTATTGGGTGAGGCAGTTCTCCCGCGGTGGCAGTTGCACTGAAACGCCTGTCCAGACGCAGTGGCTGGCTGTTCAGGTAGAAGAATCCTTGCCCTCTTCAGGTCAAGGTCCGATCTTTTTACACGTTGATGCGATCTCCGTTGAAGTACGGCCCGGTGCCAATCTGGATCTATTAACCGATGTGATTCGGGTGCTGCAACACCAATGTTGATGAATTCCCCGTTTGAACGTGTCTATCTGGCGCGTGGCAGTACGGATCTTCGCAAATCGATTGACGGACTGGCCGCTATTGTACAGGAATGCTTTGAACTCGATCCCTTTTCTCCGTGCTTATTCGTGTTTTGTAACCGGAAACGGGACAAGTTAAAGATTCTTCAATGGGAACATAACGGCTTCTGGCTTCATTATCGCCGTCTGGAAAAAGGGACGTTCCACTGGCCGTCGGAGAATGATACAGCGCCCATGTCTATCAGTTCACGCCAGCTGCGCTGGCTGCTGGACGGCTTGCCAATCGAACAAAAGCAAGCGCATCAGGAAGTGAAGGCACGCATCCTTCTATAAAACAAATAAATAAAAAAAGAATTCGATACTAGGCAAGTTGGATTCTTTTCCGTATACTGGACATATGGAAAAATCAGCGCAGACTTCAAAAGGCACAATTGAATATTACAAAGCGCTCAACGAAAAGCTCCAAATGGAAAAGGAAGAGTTGGAAGCGAAATTAAAATGGTATGAGGAACAATTCCGCCTCAGCCAGCAACGCCTATTCGGAGCTTCCAGCGAGAAGACCCATCCGGACCAGCTCTCCCTTTTCAACGAAGCCGAGTCCACGGCTGATCCAGCTATGGAAGAGCCCACCGTTGAGACGATGACATATAGACGCAAGAAACAACACGGCCAACGCAAACGCATGCTTGAAAACCTGCCTACAGAGACGATCGAATACCGTTTGTCTGATGAGGAACAGGTCTGTTCGTGCTGTGGCGGTGCCATGCATGAAATGAGCACAGAAGTACGCAAGGAATTGAAAGTCATTCCTGCCCAAGTGAAAGTAGTCGAACATGTGCGTCATGTATATAGCTGCCGTCACTGTGAGCGTCATGAACTGAACACACCTATTGTGACAGCGAAGATGCCGGAACCTGTTTTCCCTGGAAGCCTAGCGTCTCCGTCGTCAATGGCTTATACCATGACACAAAAATACGTAGAAGGTATGCCCCTGTATCGCCAGGAGAAACAACTGGAACGCTTTGGCGTGTCCATACCTCGGCAAACGCTGGCCAATTGGACCATTTATGGGGCTCAAACTTGGCTTAGCCTCATTTACGATGAGATGCATGAGCACCTCCTACAGAAGGATCGTCTGCATGCGGATGAGACAACCTTGCAGGTCCTGTCTGAACCGGACCGGCCAGCGACATCGACTTCCTACATATGGCTTTATCGTACCGGTCGCGGGGATACACCAATCGTCTTATACGATTACCAGCAAACCCGTGCAGGCAAGCACCCACGCCGTTTTTTGGACGGCTTCCGGGGATATTTGCATGTGGACGGGTATGCGGGTTATAACGTCCTCCCCGATGTGAAATTGGTCGGGTGCTGGGCCCATGCCCGCCGCAAATTCACAGAAGCCCTGCAGGCACTGCCTGAATCGGCGAGCACTTCCACCGTCAAAGCAAAGGAAGGTCTGGCCTATTGCAATAAACTTTTTGAAATTGAGCGCAAGCTTAAAGATGCAAGTCCAGAGGAGCGCTATCAAGCACGGCTGGAGCACAGCAAACCCGTGCTTGAGGCTTTTTTGTCATGGCTTAAAGAGCAAATGCCGCGCGTACTGCCAAAAAGCGCACTTGGCAAAGCGATCAAGTATTGTCGTAACCAATGGGAGCGGTTGGAGGCATTTTTAGAGGACGGCCGTTTGGAGATCGATAATAATCGCGGGGAACGGTCAATTAAACCTTTTGTGATCGGTCGCAAAAACTGGCTCTTCAGTAATACATCAAAAGGAGCAAGGTCTAGTGCGATCATCTATAGTGTTGTGGAGACAGCCAAGGAAAACGAGTTGGATCCATTCAACTACCTTAGCTATCTGTTTCAAGAGCTTCCCAATATAGATACGACAGATAAAACAAAATTAGCTGAATTCCTGCCATGGTCACCGACGCTTCCGCAGGAATGCCGTGTTCCTAAAAAATCTAAATAAAGCATACATGAAATCCCCATCTGAATACAGGTGGGGATTACTTTACGCTTACTAACCTTGATTCCTTCTACTCTAGCCGATTTTATACTGTCTACTTTTGGGAGCGCAATGCATAGGCACTTATAAATGAATTTATTGTAGGTGTTAATTTTGTAACTGTTATATTTTTTAAAATTATCCAATCAAAAAAGGCGTACCATATAGGGTACACCTTCTTTATGAAGAGCTATATTGCAATTGCTTTTTCAAATTCTCTTCTTTTATTATCTGTTTAATCATCTGATCGATCCGTTCTATTTCGGCAGTAGAATTTTTCCACCAGTTTCGGCTCCAAATTCTTGTGATTGTCCAACCTTTAGATTCCAAGAAGCGTTGTCTGTAAACATCTCTTTCTTTTGCTGAAGCGGAACTATGATACATTGCGCCGTCACATTCAATACCCAAAATATATTTTTGCGGGTTGTTAGGATGGACAACTGCTAGGTCAATCCGATATCCTGACATCCCTACTTGAGTGTCTACTTTATATCCTATTTTCGTTAGTTGATTGTATACTTGTTCTTCAAAAGGAGAATCAAACACTATATTTGTATTTTGCTTCTTTGTATTTTTGTTTTCGTTTAACTCCATTAGAATTCTTTCGATTTCTTCCCTATTTAATAAAGAAACTGCCTTTGCATATTCTAGATAACTTTTCAGCAACTTAGGGCCATCGTGCTTTGTATTAGAAACATTTAATTCATTAGGCTCAATACTAGATACTACATGGATTTGTTCTTTGGCACGTGTAATGGCAACATTTAGACGATTTTCTCCACCTTGTTGACCAAGAGTTCCAAATCGATTATATACTCTTCCTTCCTCATTTTTGGCATAAGCGATTGAAAAGATAATAATATCCCGCTCGTCCCCTTGGACGTTTTCAATATTTTTTACAAATAGTCTCTCATCTAATTCTTTAGCCATGTTTTGTTGATATAAAACAGCGAATTCTTTGTCTTCTTCAATGTTGCGATCAATAATATCAAGTATTTTATCTTGTTGTTTTGCATTGAATGTGATAATCCCTACGGATTTTGATGGGTCAGACTTAAACAAATTCTTTAGTAATTCAACTACAGCAATTGCTTCAACTTCATTACACTGATTGATCCATCTGCCATCGACTTTATGCCACTGAATAGCAGCAGGTTTTTTTAATGGTTCTACATTCGGTGCTATTTGTATGTTGCCATTATAAAAAGCATGGTTTGAAAAGTTTATCAGCTCTTCAGATTTTGAACGGTAATGCCATTGTAACATTTTTTCAGGTAATATTCTTTTTGCTAAATTCAAAAGGCTTTCTGATTCATCAAACTCCATATGCTCTTCATCATCTTCATCACTTTGAACTTCACCTTTAAATAAGTTGGAAGGTGGAAGCTGTTTTTCATCTCCAGCAACCACGATTTTCGCTCCACGATAAATTGAAGGTAAACCGTTTTCCACCGTACATTGTGAAGCTTCATCAAAAATGACGACATCAAATAAATCTTTTTCTAATGGAAAAATGGCTGAAGCCGTTTCTGGTGATGTAAGCCAAATAGGAATTACGTCAAGTAAACCATTTAAAGAGAACTGTCTAACCAATTTTCGTACTGGCCAGATCATTCTTTTCTTTCCAACTTGATGTTTTAATTCTTTCATCGCTTTACTATTCATTTGTTTAACATTTTGCATCCTCTTTAACAATCGATGCATAAGGACCTTTATTGTTAGATCCCTTTTTTGGATTAATAGTTCTTTAAAATCCTTACGTATTTTTTCAAACTCATCTGTCCCGATTTTTGTTAGAATAGGATGTTTTTTTTCAATTTGATCGATCCAGTGAATATAAGCTGATTGCCTTACAATATCAACCCATTCATCAGCAATCTGTTTATGAATATTATCTCCGGTCTTTTCTTTCAGCATCTCTATGATGGTTTTAATGAAAGGTAAACTTTCTTCATAAATCCGATCCATATTTCTAAGTTCTTCAAAATCTTGTATAACAAATTCTTGTTGTTGTTGAAATTCTTTTAATGGTATATCACCTTTTGTAATTCTGGCATTAAATTGATCAATTGCTTCTTTTGAAAAATAGGTTTTAAGTGTTTCCACTTCTTTAGACATTTTTTCTGAAACCATTGAAAGTTCATAAAGGATACGCAGACTTTCTCTTAATTTTGGCCACTCTTTTGATGAAATCCCTTTGAATTTTTCACCGTTTAAAAGTTCTTCAACGATGGTTCTTCCTGTAAAAGATGTCCACCACCAAAGTCTTAGTTTTTGCAAGGTTTTCTTTTCATTCGGATTTAAGTCATCGTAAATTTTTTCTAATTTATCACTAACAAGCCAGCTATATTCTGGAGTAATGTCTTTTTGATCAAAGGAATCCAAATACTCAATGCTTTTTTCTGCTTTTTCAATCACATTTTTTAATATTTCAACAATTGTTAACCGATCTTTTAAATCTAAATGTGCGAAAGATTTTCTATTTTTTAGAGGATAGCTGTTCGATCCAAACCGTGCATAATAACTTCCATATGAAAATATTTTCATTAATACATCTTCAAGATTATCTTTATTTAAAGAAGATAAAACACTTTCTAGCTCTAAAATTGTATCAATTTCTGATATTGGCTTTCCAAGTCCGTATAAATCATATGCCTTAAACCCGTGATCTTGAACTTCATATAACCCTTTTGCGATAGCATTCAGTTCGGATTCATATTTTTCAATTTTGGCGGAAACTTGTTTTAGCTCTTCTTCATATTCCTCAATCGATTTATTCTCTTCAAGTAAAGTAAACAATTTGCGATATAAAGTTTTTCGATCATTTTTCTCATCATGTAAAAGGGCTACATGAGAAGATAATCCTAACAAATCTAGACGCTGGTAAACGACATCTAATGCCGCTCTTTTTTGACAAACTAACAAAACTCTTTTATTTTGTGCTATGGAGTTTGCGATTAAGTTAACGATTACTTGAGATTTACCGGTTCCTGGTGGACCATGAACAACTAGTCCCTTCTGATAATCAATTTCTTCAATAATTTCTTCTTGGGATGCATCAGAATCTAAGACATAAAACTTTTCATTTTCTCTTTTTTCTTGTTTTTTATTTATTTCCAATTCGTCGTTTTCCATGGATTCTTCATAAAAATTCTCACCAACCCCCAAAAGCTCTCCTAATATTCCAAAATCAGTATTATAATTTTCTGCGAGTGCTATTAATTCATCATAATCTTTTAGGAGCGCAGAGTTACCTTGAGGAAAATTACCTAATATTGCTATATTTTCGAGTTCAAATTCGCCTTTTTTATATTGAGGTATTGTATCTTTCGTATAATTTTTGAAAGACTGTAAAGTGGTTTGATTTGACCAAAGAATGTTTAATGAATGATTTTTTAACCAAGAAATCCACTTTAAGAAATTTACCGTTTTTGCCTGTTCTTCAGCTTCATCAAAAATATCTTCTGTTACATTAATCCCGTTAAATTTTTTAAATGCTAAGAATAATGTTCGATTTAGTTGTGGATCCCCTTCTTCCAAAAATAATTTCCATTGAATACCGCTTGCTTTTGTTTTTTCTAATTTTACTGGGTATAAAAATAAAGGCGCTCGAATAAAAGTTCCGTCTAACATATAACCAGTTATGTAAGGATACCCTACATACAAATCATAAAGCCCTGTTTCTTCTTCAATTCCTTTAATATTGCGGTAAAGAGTTGTTAATTTATTAGATAAAATTAAACTATCTTCATTATTTACATCTTGTTTTAATAAAGTTACATTACCTTTCTGATCAACAATCTTTTCCAAAATCGTTTCCGGATTAATCTGATTAAGTTTATTAATAGAACTGATATCAAAAGCCCATTTATCGTAAAGTTTCAACATTCGTATAGATCGGTTCCGTCTACTTAGATCGTTAAGTCGATCTTTCAAATGTATAAGCTTTTGTTTCATACGATCACCTTTGATAAATTTTCTTAACTATTTATATTGAAAAGCATCATTTTTATACTTAAAAATCTATTTTTCATTATAACCTTCAGTATTTTACATTAAAAGACAAAATACGACTTTTATCAAAGAATTATTTAAAAATTAAAAAGTAAAATAACAATCAATGGAGTTAATATAGTTTTCCAGGACACATCTTAGTTAAGTCTCTACAATAAAATCGAGAGGATGTATCTCTGTGGAACGTAAACCAACAGGTAAAAATATAATGATACGTTTTTATCAGTTAGGTTGTTAAAGCTGATGATAAAATCGCCAATATAGCTGTGATAAAATTCCCCACTTACAATAGAACCATAGTGTCCATAAGAGGAGCTATGGTTCGTGATAGCGCGGGGGAATTTTTTGTGATCAAAGAAATGTTTGAGAAAGGAATGAATTGTCGAATCATGTCACAAAAACAAAAAGCAGAAGCCCAAACAGCTTCTGTGGTAAACATTCTTCATCAACTCAACATCATTAACGTAAACTCACCATCATCTTTTTTCTCTGGTCCAACGAAATGATTTATAAGCTCAGCTATAATGCCCTACACTATTCATGTTAGTTTTAAAAAAATTTCAATATAATCCTTTAAAGTCTCTAAACAATGCATTGGTAGCGGTAATTTTGTTGAAGCGTCATAGGTTAAATTAGCTCTTCTTAAATTATGGCACATAAGAGCTAAGCGATCCCTTTCTTCCTGTGAATGCCCCCCGCTTATAATCAATTCTACATTTTTTTGCTTTCCAATTAATTGATGTGGGATATCAACTTTTACAGCGTCATTTTTTGACTGTAAAGATTCCGGTCTTATTCCAATACTGTAGTAAACTCCTTTTTCATCTCGAAAAAGACCCGATTTTTTCGTAAATTCCTTCTTATCGTCTGTAATATCATAGTAAGGGACTTCCTCTGTAGTATTAATCCGGATTACTTTTATCCGATTATTGTACTTTAATAGATCACTTTGGAAAGGAAGTTCATAAAGGCTTACATTTTCGTTTCGAAGCTCGGCCCATTTCTGATTATAACGAAATACAGAATCTAGTAATAAAATGATTGTTTTATCTGGATATTCCTCTAATAAAAGTTCTATTTCTTGTTCAATCCAAGAGCGTATACTTGTTTTTACAATGGACTTTTGAATCGTTTCAGTATTTAGCGATATAATCGATTGATCAATCGGCAACCACCCTTTATCAATAAAGAAAAGCTTGTCAAATTTTATTTTAATTGTAAAATACTAGTTATATAGGTAATTATCCTGAATCCGTGATGAATTGAAATCGACTTTGATTTTGTTGTAATTTTGATGGATTGATAATCCATAAAACCCCTTTTATGCTTATGACCTATGTCATCTCTATTTCCGAAAATGGAACAAATCTCTTTTTTAGGTATACGAACCAAAAAAATAGACAAAAAAGCACAGGGAGTGACGTTGGACATCAGTTCCCGAACATTCGTTCGTTATCTTGCCTCTCTCCATTTCTGATAGACGTTCAGTAGGGGCTCGCTATAGCCACTCCTTCGCGTCAGTTTCATCCAGATCTGTCGTGATCGACGGACGAGTCGCCCTGCCATCGTGATCACCGTCTGAATAATCGTCTTGATGCGGCGGCGTTTCACTTTGTGGTGCAACGGATGTCTCGGATCGCTTAATAGATCTTGTCCAATCAGACGAAGAAGATTGTAAACGAAGGCTCCCATGACCAACACGAGCGCATTCGTTTTCATCTTCCCAGATGGAAGCCGCTCTAAATCTAAGTCGCTCTTCAGTTCGCTATGAAACTGTTCGCATGTCGCATGGTCATGATACAACGCGAGCACATCGCTCATTCGAACATGCTCGTATCCTTTGAGCCGCACCCAATAGCTTTCCACTTCATAATCAGGAACGAGCATCAGCTGTCCATTGCGTTCCATCGTCCGTTCCGTCACTTGGGTGACTTGAACGTACGTATACGTGTTTCCATCGATCGCTGCCTTCTGTGGAAGGCATAGCTCATAGGTTTGTACTCCTTCGCTTTGTCCATCATCGACACGTTTGCCCTTTTGCGAAGCGATCTGGAACCAAAGCGCTGTCGATTCTCGGCGTAAGTTTCGCTTGATGACAAAGTCCACGTCTTCCTTTAGGCATACGTGCACATTCGCTTCTGCATCGTTTCCTGCATCCATGCGAACAAGCAGACGAGATGAAGTCAGTTGACGAGCTCGACGGATAGCGGTGACTAAAAACGAGGGCATGTTGTCTTGCACATGTTGTTTCCCTGGACGCAACTCGGCATGAACGAGATACCCTTCCTTCCCTGCATACGCAAACAACGGTGTAAAACCGTCAAATCCTTTATACGTTCGACTGACTCCTTCTTTTTTCGTATCGGAGTTGTCAAATGGGGAACCATCTATATCAAGGGGAAGCCATGTCGTCTTTCCTTTGGTCCAACAAGGGGACAAAGTGGCATGTCGTTGAATCAACAGACGTATGGACTCCTCCCAAAGAATCGTTTCGGTCATCGGAAGACAAGCGAGCTGATCGAGTCGTTGTCGCAAGGTTGGAGAGGAAGGCACGTGCTGAATCCCCATCGATGCCGAAAAGATATCGTCCTGACGATACGCTTCGATATGATCGAAATCCGTTTTTCCTGTGGCAAGCAAGCCAATCATCGAGCGAATGACATCGCTATGGGAAATGTGCACTTCTCGACGAACCGTTGGAAGCCGAAGTGCGTTTACCCGTTTATCCAGTTTCGTTCGATGGAGTAAGTAGCCAACGAGAGCAAGCCCAGCACTTGGGGTAATCGCTTCATCTGTCAATACAAACCGAATCGGGAAATCTTTCATCACATCACCTACTTGATGAAGAATCGTCAACGTCGTTTTCCCTTATCGTATCAACGGTTTGCGACCATTGTAAAGATGTTTTGTCACGGATTCAGGTAATTATATGAAAATTAAAAATATTTGTTTGGTTTCATTGCACTTTTTTGCCCTTATTTTTATGAGCATTTTGCAGATTTTTTAACCCAAGAGTGACAAGGTTTTTAACGAAATAAAAAAGGACTTCACCCCTAAAATGTAGAATTTTTGAAGTGACGAAACCACAAAAATTCAAAAGGAGGAAGTCACTTTGTATATTCTACAAGAAAGCCTATTTTCCTTTGAAGAACTGCAAAAATTAGAGTCAAAAGAGAAATTACCTATCTTTTTTAGCTCGCTTGATTTACGCCCTTATGCTAAACAGTTGAGAAGTTCTTCACCCCGAGGGGCTGACGGTCATTCCAGAGAAGGGATTCTAAGAGCTCTCATCGCTGCCCCACTCGAAGGCATCGACACCTTTACCGCCCTTCATCATCGATTGGATAAAGACCTTCGTTTCCGTTATCAATGCGGTTTATCGATTGATCGCCCCGCACCGTCTATCTCCACTCTCAGCCGGGTTTTTGCGGCACTTACCAAAAAAAAGCTGGCTGAAAAGATCTTCCTTGACTTGGTACAGTTAGCTCAGGAGGAAGGAATAATTGACGGCAGCCACCAGGCCATCGACAGTGCCGCCATTGATGCCTATGAAAAGAAACAGCCCAAAAAGCGTAGTGAACAAACGGGTAATGCCAATTGGGGCGCAAAATATGATTCCTTCGGCAATAAAATTACCTGGTTTGGCTATAAGATGCATCTTTCAGTCGATACCGCAAGCGAACTGCCAATAGCCATAAAAGTAACCCCTGCCCATGTGAACGATGGAGAAGTCGCACCAGAATTAATAGAGCAAGTGGCAGAGCGTACCAAATCCAAAATTGAATTTCTGATCATGGATGGCGGATATGACCAACTAAAAAACTATGAATCAGCCAAAAACATTGGAGCGCAAGCCATTATCCCGCTCAATTTGCGCAACGAAAAAGAGCCTCCTGAAGGGATTTCTTCCAATGGAACTCCGCGTTGTTCCATGGGTTATGAAATGACTTATTGGGGAGCTGATAAGGACCAGCTCAAGTTCAGATGTCCTCACGCAACCGGCAAAGTGGATTGCCCATTAGGAATGGCAGCCTGTTCATCTTCCAACTATGGAATGGTGGTAAAAGTCGACATCAAAAAGGATGTGCGCCGATATTCCAATCCGCACCGTGATACAAAACGTTGGAAAGAGCTTTACAACGAGAGGACAAGTGTAGAACGCTGTAATTCAAGAATGAAAAGCTACCTTACGGCGAACTCCCTACATGTATGGGGAATTGAAAAAGTAAAGACCCATATTTACCTGAACGCTATTGTATTACTTGTTTCAGCGCTAGCGATGGCAAAGGAAAATAAAGGGAAGAAAGCCGCTTAAAAAAATTCAATGTGAAAAATTCTGTAGGTATGCCCGAAAACAAGATTATTGTAATATTTTGTAAAATAACATGCTGGTAGCTATTTGCCGAGTGCTTTATTTTTTATACTTTTATCCAAAAAATCTAATTTTGCAAAATGCTCTTATACGAGTTTTCCAGTAAATGCACAAAGTAATCTTCAGACAATTATCATCGCCTGTATATATGACGAATTGCCCTGTGATTTAATTGAAGATTTAGAAACAGTTCCGACTGCGGAGAAGGGGGAAGAGGTGATCTCTCGGCAAGATGGATTTGAAGTGAAAATTGACATAGACGATCAAGAAGCGGGCTCGGAGCTATCGGTTTCTGTCGATGCCCCAAACTTAGAGAATGATGGAACACTTTTGTTTGTGAGAAGGAGTGTAGATGATTATGAATGTTATGGAACCAAGTGTTTATGAACCTACATATATATCCATCTTGTTAATCTTACTCGGTTTAGGTTATTTATTTTTAATAGGATTAGCTATTTCCAAATATCAATTTAAGATTTCCGGTAAAATTTTTTTGGTAATATCCATTGTAATTTATTTATTGGTCGGAGCTTATATGGTAGGAACAGGATATTATATCGATGAGGAGGCACCTGATGCGCTTGTTTTTCATAAATTTGGCTTTTTGGAATTAATCATCCTGTCCTATGCGTACATTTTTTTAGGACTTGCAGTAGGGTTTGGGAAAAGGAAAGAGAATTGAAATTGGAAATCCCCAAGGAATTTGGAGCCGTGGAGACGGGATATAAGGATGTAATCCATAATAAAGGAATCAAGGAGAACGATAACAATGAAAATTAGTGAATTGGCTGTTTACGAGCCATATTATATTTCAATTTTTTTAGTCTTACTTGGATTAGGATATTGGATGATAATTGCGTTAGTTGTTTCTAAATTTCGTTTTACTATATTCGGTAAATTATTTTTGGCAATATCCATTGTGATCTATCTCTTGGTCGGGGTTTATATGGTTGGCAAGGGGGATTATATCGATGAAAAAGCTCCGGATTCACTTGTTTTTCATAAATTTGGCTTTTTGGAATTAATCATCCTGTCCTATGCGTATATTTTTCTAGGACTTGCGGTAGGGTTTGGGAAAAGGAAAGACAATTGAATGTTAAATCTTGGATTTTTCAATATTCCACTTGTTTTTTCATAACACGGTTATGCAAAAAAGATTGGCCAAATTTTATGGTCAATCTTTTCATTTATCTATTCAAATACTTTTGTTGAAGAGGAAGATCTTATCGTTTTATTTTCTCTCCGCTTTTATTTCTTTTTTTAAGAAACCAGAACAGGACTGTAAGTGAAAATAATAAAATTGGTATATATCCAACTAACCGCCATGCGTTTAACGCACCGAGAAAATAATATGCAACTGGTAAAAATGTTACAGTACTAATAAGCATAAACAGCCAAGAACGATGGAGTAAACCAATTATAAATGTAATTATTGAAATAACAAATGAAGTTCTCCATAAGAATATAATCAAATTAAAATCATCCAATAAATCGTCCCCCCCTGCGTGAAATACTGTAATATTTAAAGAAACTAGGAGCTGTCCAAAAGGTCAGGGTTAACTGACTTTTTCGAGCCCCTTCATTTTAGGGACTTATCGGGCAGACCATTTTTTCTATCTTTTTATATCCTTCAGAAGTCTTATGAAGGACTTTTCTTATGCTCCCTCTTTCTGAATTGGTTCTTCAAAAGTTTTCTGACGGACATTCAGCACATACAATTTCTTCTTGTTGGGTTCATTGCCTCTATGAAGGACATTTACAAATTTATTCAATTATTTTTGTCCTTCACTGTAGTATTTCTCCAAACTCCTTCATTTTAGGAACTCATCAGGCAGCCCCTTTAAAAAATTGATTTCTTTCTCATCATCAACTTTTAATTTTAAATTTGAGTAAAGAACTAAATTCCTACCTCAAATTTTGCTTCGTCATCCGATGTATCAGCATCTATTTCATTAGAAGATCGTTAATCGATATTATTTCACCAGCTGTGAAAGCATTCGTTATTGGGATTTTACAAATAAATCTAATAGAATATTGCCGTATATAAATATTCTTCATTATGCACTCAATTCCTTTTTTGTTTTAAGAAGTGAGTCTTCAAGCTTTTTTCTGCAACGATATGGCATGCAGGCACAAAACTAAACAATTTAAATTCAATAGAGCAAATGTCCCGTGTATTTTATGTGAGTAAAAAGAATTAGTTAAAAATAGGGAAAATTTTAAGTTATAAAAACGTTTTACTATGCACATTCATTTTATGAATCGTGATAGATCTGAATGTACTGATACGATTTCAAGATTTCCACAGGCTCTAAATCTCATTTTGGTACTTTCGTGTATATAAAAATAATTCAGCATCTGTCCGCATTTTTATAAAAAGTAGCTCCAAAAGCTGCCCCACTTGCCCCAAAATAATACATTATGAAAACCTAAATTGAAACAAAAAAACCCTGAAATCCTTTCTTCTCAAGGGTTTCAGGGTTTTTAAATACTGAATTATACAATCTAATTTTATTAACGAGAGTAGAACTCAACGATGAGCGATTCGTTGATTTCCGCAGGCAATTCAGAGCGTTCAGGCAGACGAGTGTATGTTCCTTCAAGCTTTTCCGGATCAAATGTTAAATATTCAGGAACAAAGTTGTTTAATTCAACCGCTTCTTTAATGATTTGAAGGTTGCGGGATTTTTCACGGACAGAAATCGTTTGGCCTGGTTTTACTTGGTAAGACGGAATGTCCACGCGGCTTCCATCCACTAAAATATGGCCGTGGTTAACCAATTGGCGTGCTTGACGGCGAGTGCGAGCCAAGCCAAGACGATAAACAATGTTATCTAAACGAGACTCTAAAAGGATCATAAAGTTTTCACCGTGAATACCCGGCATTTTACCCGCCTTTACGAAAGTATTGCGGAATTGACGTTCGTTAACTCCGTACATATGGCGAAGCTTTTGTTTTTCTTGCAATTGTAAGCCGTATTCAGAAAGTTTTTTCCGTTGGCCTGGACCATGCTGACCAGGTGCATACGGACGTTTTTCAAGCTCTTTGCCTGTGCCGCTCAAAGAAATGCCTAAACGGCGGGAAATTTTCCATGTAGGACCTGTATAACGAGACATATTGCTCCTCCTTTTGTATTTTCGATTGTAAAATACAAACAGACTGATTCTCTCAATTATGCACATTTTGTTTTCATGTACCTTCGCTCCAGCAGCAGAGAGTTACACGGTACACCTCAGATTTGAGGAACAAAATGACATCATAATTGTCGAATCCTTAGGCTGCTATATTTTACACAACGATCATTATATGATTTTAAATGAGCGGTGTCAAGATTATTTCCTTTGCTGTCAGCGAAAAGGAATATTTAATCCGACGAACTTCACACATTCATTTCTATTTTTTGTGAAAAAAATACCAATTTTTTCACAAAAAAAAATGTGCTTCATGTTATAATACTATTAAAGTCATAAGGTCTATTTTCCCGGTTATAGGTGGTGGAGTATGGATTGGGATCATTTTGAAAACTTATTTTTCCGATTACTTATGAATGATTCGGACAGGCAGCATTTCGATGAATTTATTAATGAAATGTTTGCCATTTTAATCAAAGCATTTAATCTTCAAAATGTGTCGATTTGGAAAGAGATCGGTTCGAATCTTTTTTTATGCCAATACTCGAGCAATAACGATGTAAAAGGTGCTTCGAAATCATTTAGCTTCAAAGACGATGAACAATTTGTAGTTTACAAAGAAAAAGGACGATTGTTTTTGCAGTATTCGGCAGATTCCTCTCCAAAAATGCTGTTGGAATTCAGAGGAGGCCGTGTACTTCACAAACTTTCTAATCAACAACTAGAAAAAATTTCTAAAATATGTTTTGCCATGTTTTTTCACGGAAAAAAATTATATTTGCAAAAAACGCTTAAAGAAAAATATTATCAATTGTTTTTATTAACTGATGAACTTTATTCCATTATGAAAGAAGAAGAAGTGTTAAACAAGCTTTATAACACTTTGAGGCAAATGTATCCCGACCTATTATGCCATTTCATTTTGCCAATGGATTATTCATTAGGACATGAAATTCCTGTGAAAAATTTGGAGCAGGAAATAGATCAGTATGAGGAAGCTATGACAGCCTTTTTGAAAGGCGATATGGTCGTAAGAAGCTCGTCAAACGGGCTCTATATTTATGTCCCGATTGCAGGAAGACAGGGTGTTTATGGATTAATTGATGTACATATCCCACTTCATATTGAACAAATCGATGACGTAATCGATATGATCGAAAAAGTGGCAAAGGCCGGCGGCAAAGCGCTGGAAAATGCCAAGCTGTATGAACAGTCGAAGCAGCATGTAAACGATTTGCAGCTCATTAATGATACGGCTCGAAAAATTAATAAAAACTTGCGGATTTCAGATACGATGAAATACATGGTTAAAAGAATGCTTCGTTCATTTTCTGCAGATGAGGCCGCTTTTTTTATTTTTGATGAAAATAAAAAATGGAACATGCTTTCAGAAAGTACATCGTTTTTCCATTCAGATGAATCGAAGGCTTACGTTGATTGGGTTGCACAAAATATATTGGAGCAAAATAGTGTATTCACTGGCGATATTTCCAATTCCATTCTCGGGGAAGCCGTTTATAAATCAATAATGGCCGTTCCGATGATCGACAGTGAAAAAATCATCGGATTTGCTGTTGTGCTGCGTAAAGAACCGTATTCCTTCACGTTTGATATGTACAAATTAATGGAATCGCTTGTGTCTCATTCTACACTCGCCTTTACGAACTCCATGCTTCGGGAAAAGCTGGAATTGCTCGTGATCACAGATCCGCTTACAAATCTTTTTAATAGAAAATATTTTGACGAGGTTGTTCATCAATCGTTTAAAGAAGACCAAAGAGGCACATTAATTTTAATAGACGTAGACAATTTTAAACAAATCAATGATACGTATGGCCACCAAGTAGGCGATAAAGTGCTTATTCAAATTGCTAAAACTATAAGGAACAACATACGGGAGGAAGATGTAGGAGCTAGATGGGGCGGAGAAGAGCTGGCCATTTATCTTCCTAAAGTGGGTTTAAAAATCGGATGTGAAGTGGCAAACAGAATTGTTTCAGCTGTGCGGAAATCAACGAAACCGCCTGTAACAGTTTCATGCGGTGTTTCCTGTTGGGATGCAGCCCATAAAAATGATTCGCCTGCCCTTTTTTTTAAAAGAGCAGATGATGCCTTGTATCAGGCAAAGCGCAATGGAAAAAATCAAGTATCGGTTTTAGACCAAGAAAGAGCATAAAGGGTTCCTAGGTATTGCTCTGATTTGTTAAAATCGTTTGACAGATCGTAACTAGGGACCCTTTTTTATATCATTTGAAAGGGTTCAAAAGTTGAATGCTCATTTCCACTCGTTCACGACTTCCGGCGTTTGAAAAACAAGGCTATTAAAGGTATTCTGTAAGAATATTCGTGAATTTTTCTAAATATCTTTGGTCTATTTTATCAAATCGGTTTTTAATCGGGCTGTCAATATCTAACACACCGATTACCTCATCGTTCTTAATAAGCGGGACAACGATTTCCGATTGTGATCGCGCGTCGCAGGCGATGTGTCCAGGGAACTCATTTACATCAGCCACTCTCACCGTTCTTTTTTCGAAAGCAGCCGTTCCGCATACACCTTTGCCAATAGGAATTCGAACGCATGCCGGCAGCCCCTGAAAAGGTCCGAGAACAAGCTCATCTCCGTCTTTTACATAAAAACCAACCCAATTGATTTCTGACAAAAATTGATTCAACAAGGCGGATGCATTAGCTAAATTCGCTATGACATTTTTTTCCCCTTCAATCAATGCTGTAAGCTGTTTTAACACAAGCTCATAATTTTCTTCTTTTGTTCCATTATAGCTTTCGACGACAAACATGGAAATTCCTCACTTTCTTTTTCAAAATGACAAGTAAGTACGAACTTTGTCGAGAAATTATAGCAGGAAAATATCGTTGCGGGTAGAAAACTTCTAACAGCCATCAACAAAAGGAGTGATCCACTTGCAAACGAAAACGAACACTGTTACGAAAGAAAATATCGTTGATGCAGCAATTTTCCTTTTTAATACAAAAGGTTACACCGGAACATCGGTTAGGGAAATTGCCAAACGGGCCAATGCAAATATCGCCCATATTTCTTACTATTTTAAAGGAAAAAACGGATTATTGGAACATTTAGTGTCCAAGTTTTATGAAGGTTATTTAGACGTAATCGATCAATGCTATCAAAAATGTACAGAATCTCCAAAACTCTCTCTTATGGCAATCGTTGAAGAACTTCTCCGCTATCAATATGAAAACCGCCGGCTTGCCCGTTTTGTCCACCGAGAAGTAACGCTTGATTCGACTCTCATTCGCCAGGTGATGATGACTTATTTAGCGAAAGAAAAATATTATTTGCTTAACCTGCTTGAACGAGGGATGCGAGCGAACCAATTTAAACAAGTAGACATTCCCCATTTTTTAGTACAATTCAAAAGCTTAATAAATATGCCGTTTTTACAGCCTCAATACATGTATGAAGTTTTACATATTAATCCGTACGAAGAATATTTTGTCAAGCAATATAGTAAACAGCTGGTTTCATGGCTGGAACAAATACTTTTTCAGAAAAACGAAAAACAATCAAATGACTAAACCATTTTTTCAAAAAGTGAAAAATCGCTGCCTACATCCTTCGCGCTATGGGCATCAGAACCATAAACGAGAGGGATGCTTTGTTTTTTTGCCGCTTGTATAATATCCTCTGGCGGGTAAATTTCTCCGCAAAAGGCTTTTCGTAAACCGGAAGTGTTGACGTCCAGTTCCATCCCCCTTTTGTTCATTTCAGCAAAAATCTGTTCAATATAAGGCTTTTCATCAAATGTGGCTTGGAAAAGCTTTTGAAATTTGTGTATTAGCGTAATATGTCCAAGCCGCTTCGGCTTATACTTTCCAAGATCTGAAACAACCCCTTTTAATACTGTCGCATAATATAATTCGTATAAATGATTGATGCCGCCTGAAAGCTCCGCCATTTTTTGAAACGTATGTTCATCAAAATCTACACAATAATATTGTCCATTTAATTTTAAAAAATGTACGGACAAAATGCTGTCATCAAGAAAAGGACCGTATTTGTCCAAAAATTGCGCTGTTTCTCTTTCAAAACCGTTAATATAGTCTACTTCTAAACCGATATGAATATCGATATCGCGTTTATATTGTTTTTTTAAGTCTAGCAAAATAGACAAGTAGCGGTCGATATCACTGAAGGGCATTGCGCTGTCCTTATCGGGAGTTGGATCAACAAACCCTTCCGGCAATGGAGCATGTTCTGTAAAGGTTATAGCAGAAAATCCTTTTTTTATGGCAGTTTCAATATACAATTCAAATGAATCGTCCGTACCGTGGGGACAAAAAGGGGTGTGAACATGTCCATCTTTTTTCATAGAAATCACCTCAAGTTTGTCGAGATTTATGTGAAAAAATTAAAAATTTTGCTCAAAAAATGTCGTTATCATGGTATCATAAATACATTGAGAACACATTATTTTCTTTTGAAAGTTTTTTCGACAACGTCGTTTAAAATATACATACCCTTTAAGAAAGTGAAACGGACCGAGGGGGCTCATAATGGAAGTTGTGATTGTATTAATTTTATTGATTTTCCTTCTATTTGGAATCGGTTATGGATTTCGAAAAAATATTTATAAAGAAGTAGACCGTCTTGAAGCTTGGAAAATAGACATTATGAATCAGTCCATAACAGATGAACTGTCCAAAGTAAAAGAATTAATCATGAGTGGAGAAACAGAAGAATTGTTTGAACGCTGGCGAAAAGATTGGGACGATATCGTCACTAGCAGGCTTCCGCAGGTGGAAGAGCTTCTGTTTGAAGCGGAGGAATATGCTGAAAAATACCGCTTTAAAAAGTCAAAAGAAGTTTTATTACATATTGAATCGGTTTTAAAAGAAATAGAAGAACAAATAGCCGGCATTGTTCAGCACATTAACGATCTTGTTGCAACAGAAAGCAATAATAAGACAGAAGGTGAAGCAGTCAAACAACAGCTAAAAGAGTTGAAAAAAACACTGCTCTCCCATCGCCATACATTTGGAACTGCGTATGAACGGCTGGAAAAAGAGTTGTATGAAATGTTACATACAATGGAAAAATTTGATGAGGAAATGAACTCGGGAAATTACGTAACAGCGAAGGAAATTTTGGATGAACAAAAACAGAAGCTTGAAGCACTCCAATTAAAAGTAGAGGAGATTCCAAAGCTTTTAACTGAATGTCAAATGATTGTGCCGAACGAGATTTCCGAATTGAAAGAAGGGTATAAAAAACTGCTCGAGGATGGCTACAAGCTTGAGCATTTGGAAGTGGAAAAAGAAATTTCGCATATTGAGGAAAAAATGCAGGGCTTGAAAAAGAAGCTAAGTGAAGCAGAGACAGAAGACGTGAAAATGGGTCTTGATTCCATAAAAGAAACGATTGATAACATTTACGAAATGCTTGAGAAGGAAGTGTATGCGAGCCAATATGTAAGACAAGAAGCGGAAAAAACCGGGGAAAAGCTGCAATCTTTATTAGAGGAAAAAAATGATTTAAAAGAACAAGTCAGTCTTGTACAGCAGAGCTACCAGCTGTCAAATGATGATGTCGACAAGCTAAAAGAGTTGGATAAACTGATGAACCAACTGAAAAATCATTACAAGCATATTTTGGCAAGCATAGAGAACTCCAATATTGCGTATTCCGTTTTACAGGAGGAACTGGAAAGTTTTAATAAGCAAATTGATCAAGCAAAGGAAAAATACAACGAATGGCATTCGATGCTTCAGGCATTGAGAAAGGATGAATTAAACGCGCGCGACAAATTAGCAGAACTAAAGCGAATGATGGCTGAGATTAAACGGGCGATTCGAAAAAACAACATTCCCGGCCTTCCGGAAAGCTTCGTGGAGCAATTACAAACTGCTCAGCAATCGTTTGAAAAGGTCAGCAATGCGCTTGAAGAAATTCCGCTCGATATGGATCGAGTCCAAACGTATTTAAACGATGCTGTGAGCATCATCGAACAATTAAAAGAAAACACAGATGAGATCATTGCCCAAGTTTGTTTAGTCGAAAGATTAATACAATACGGTAATCGATACCGCAGCACGTATTCGGGCCTTGATAAAAAATTAAAAGAAGCTGAACAGTTGTTCAGAAATTATGAATACAGCAAATCTTTGGAGCAAGCGGCTGCTGCCATAGAGGAAATCGATTCGGAAGCGATGAAAAGAATACAGAAGCTTGTTGAAAATGAATTGAAAGATCTATGATTTATGCCTGTCTTCGTTTGAAAGACGGGCATTTTTATTGCCCATGCTCCCATATGGACTATAGTCAGTAAGCATTTTTATTTAACTATGAGGAGTTGAAGCAATAATGCTGTGCGAAATGTCGGTTTGGAGAGTATATTTTTTCACTTAACATGAGAAAACCTATAAGAAATTGAAACTCCACTCGTACAAACATGAGCAATTGCAGAGCTTGTTATCTATAAGATAATGAAATTCCACAGCCGGATGATTTTGTGAATCGTCCTTTCCTTATTTTTATTTGTCCCTTCTAGGCGCTTGCCGCTGTGACGGGCTTTTTTGTTGTAATTCATTGCCACATTTGTTATAAAGGTGAAAAAGGGAAACAATAGCAATCAAACAAACATTAAAAACAAGTTTCGAAAGCACGTACATATTTTTGAAGTTGAAAAGACGGTTGAGGTATGAAAGCGGAATTTTATAGAATGGGAAATTCACAATATAACGGAAAGGGTCGAGAGTGGATGGGAATATTGGACAGTAATAAAATCATGGAAATAAGAAGTCATGTTGAAAAACGAGTAGTGAAGCTGCCTGATGGTACGACTGTTCCATGCATAGGTCAAGGAACATGGTACATGGGAGATAAGCCGCAGGAGAAAGCTAAAGAAATAAAAGCCTTACAACTTGGAATAGAATTGGGCATGAAAGTAATTGACACTGCTGAGATGTACGGAAATGGCGCTTCTGAACGCTTAGTCGGCGAAGCAATCAAAGGGCGCAGAGATGATGTGTTTTTAGTCTCTAAAGTGTATCCGCATAATGCAGGACTAGACAAGATTTCCGTTGCATGTGAAAACAGCTTAAAACGGCTGGGGACGGACTATTTAGATTTATATCTTTTACATTGGCGAGGCCGCATTCCTTTAGAAGAAACAATCGAAGGTATGGAAAAGCTGCGAAAAGAAGGAAAAATATTAAGATGGGGAGTCTCCAATTTTGACACAGACGATATGGAAGAGCTATGGAACACGCTCAACGGATCAAACTGTGCGACAAACCAAGTGTTATACCATATAGGTTCGAGAGGAATTGATTTTGATCTGCTGCCTTGGCACCGGGAACATCATATACCGATTATGGCGTACAGCCCCCTTGCCCAAGGAGGTACATTAAGAAAGCAGTTGTTGACGGATCCAACTGTTAATGAAATTGCAAAAAAATACAATGTAAAACCATTACAAATTGCACTTGCTTGGACGATACGCACGAATGATGTCATTGCTATTCCAAAAGCTGGGCAAGAGCAGCATGTGCTGGAGAATGCTGAAGCTGCTGCTATTGAATTAACCCAAGAAGACTTGAACCGACTTGATGAGGCATTTCCAAAACCTCGTAAAAAAGTGCCTTTGGATATCATTTAACATGTTGCTGAAGCAATATTCGGTAATACGCTGGAGTTGTCCAGAAAGTCAAGCTCCCATCGAAAACAAAAAATCATAAACACCGATATATCAAAGTTTCTAAAACATTAAAGGGGTCAATAACCCGAAAAAACGACTTATTAGACAGCCCCTTCATTAAAAGGAAATAGAAACGAAGGTCGTCATGAAAACTTTTTTTCAAGGATTGACGTTTCCCGAGTTAGCTCTGGCAGGCAAGGAGCAAGCAAAAAGGGCAGCTAAAGGACATGATGATGAACGGATTCAAGAAGCGAATCATCAGCGGGTTAAAACTATTGAACCTGCTGGCAGCTGTGGCAGTGTTCCGGCAGTCTTTTGGAACGACATTACGCTTTGCGCTATAGGCGTTTTATGAGCTGCTTAAAAAGTAATTCACGATAGTCCGGTTATTTTGAAAAATAGAAGCCGATGCTTTTATCAACTTTTTATGGCATAATGAACAGCTGAGAAAATCAGCTAATTCTCGTTTCTCTAAAGCAAAATGCTAGAGGAGTAACGAGTTTTTTTATTTCTTTACTCTGTGTTCTAAAAGTGATTGATAGGAATGAGAAAGAGATTGATCTCAAATTTTATTTGCGGTTCAAGAAATGGGGAACGACTGACGAAGAAAGGGGAAATCATCCGCTTTGAGCGAGATTAGTCGTGCTTGATGATGTCAGTTTTTAAGATTGAACGCGGGAAGTTTTACACGCTGCTTGGGATCGGCGGATGCGGGAAGACGACAATGATCGAAGATGACTTTGTTGAATTCACAAAAAAAGCGGCTTACGTGCTGGACAAAGGCTTTCGTCTGAATGAGCCCGTTTATGTGATGATCTTTTCTTTTTCATTTCAATTTACTTATGTTAATATTGCATTGCAAAGTGTTAGAAAATATAATTCAAAGGGGTATACAACCGATGCTTTACTTGGATAATAGTGCAACTACAAAGCCTTACCCTGATGTACTTGATACGTACCGGCAAGTGGCGGAAAAGTTTTTCGGGAACCCATCATCTCTTCATCATTTGGGTGTTCAAGCGGAAAGACTTTTAACAAAAGCAAGAGAACAAGTAGCCGATTTGCTAGGTGTAAGCGGACAGGAAATCATATTTACGTCTGGAGCAACGGAAGGAAATAATTTGGCGATTAAAGGCGCGGCTTTTGCACAAAGACATAAAGGAAAGCATTTGATTACGACTGTTATTGAACACCCTTCTGTCAGCGAAGCATTTGAACAGCTTGAAAAAGAATTCGGGTTTGAAGTGACGTGGATTCCTGTAAATGAAAATGGCATTGTGTCTCCAGCTGACATACAAAAGGCTGTACGTAACGATACAATCTTAGTGTCCGTTATGCATGTCAACAATGAAATCGGAGCGATTCAGCCAATTGAAGAGATTGGCGAAATACTTAAAAACTATCCGAACATCGTTTATCATGTCGATCACGTGCAAGGAGTCGGGAAGGTTCCTTTAAATATAAAAAAAGCGGGAATTGATTTATGTACAATATCTGGCCATAAATTTCATGCCCTAAACGGTACAGGAGTGTTGTACATTAGAAAAAATACACCAATTCTCACTCTTTTATCAGGGGGTGGCCAGGAAGCAAGCATTAGATCAGGCACCGAAAATTTAGCGGGCAACGTGTCCCTAGCGAAAGGTTTAAGGCTGGCATTCAACGACTATGAAGAGAAGATCGATCGTCTGATTAATACGAAAAACTATCTTATAAATGAGCTTGAAAAAATAGATGGCATTATTATCAACACACCAAAGGAATCTTCCGCCCCTCATATTATCAACTTTTCTGTACCTGGTATAAAAGCGGAAGTTTTAGTTCATATGCTTGAAGAGGAGAATATTTATGTCTCCACTACTTCAGCTTGTTCTTCAAGGAAAAAGGGAGAAAGCAAAGTATTGAAGGCGATGGGCAAAAAAAGCAGCATCACCGAAAGCGCCATCCGCATAAGCCTTTCAATTGGGCAGACGATCGATGATGTCAAGCCGTTGATTGACGTCCTGCCATCATCTATACAAAAATTAAAAAATATAATGGGGTTATAAACATGCAATATGATCATATTTTAGTCAGATATGGTGAAATGTCTTTAAAGGGAAAAAATCGTAAACATTTTATTAACCATTTGAAAAACAATATAAAACTTGCATTGTCTTCCTTTTCGTCTTTAGAGTATACAGCGAACAGAGATCGCCTTTTTATCAAATTAAATGGAGAAGAAGGGGAAAAGGTAGCGGAAAAATTGCAAACAGTTTTTGGCATACAGTCCTTCAGTTTGGCAATCAGAACGAAAAGCGACATCGAAGCCATAAAGGACACGGCTTTACAGGCAGTCAAGCAATTGTATAAAAACGGAGACACTTTTAAAGTGTCGGCCAAAAGAGCAGATAAATCGTTTCCGTTAACTTCAGACCAACTCAATTATGAAATTGGTCGGCATATACTTATTCATACTGACGGTTTGAAAGTAGATGTTCATCATCCGGACATAAACGTGCGCGTAGAAGTCCGTCCGCATGCCACATATATAATGTGCAAAGATTTTAAAGGGGCGGGAGGGCTTCCGGTTGGTTCAAGCGGAAAGGCGATGCTGATGCTTTCTGGAGGAATTGACAGCCCTGTCGCTGGGTATTTGTCAATGAAAAGAGGCTTGGAGATTGAAGCGATCCATTTCTTCAGCCCTCCATATACGAATGAAAGAGCGAAGCAAAAGGTTATGGATCTCGTAGAAAAATTAACCGAATTTGGCGGCAAAATCGTGCTTCACATCGTTCCGTTTACAGAAATTCAAGTGACCATTCAGCAAAAAATATTAGAAAATTATACAATGACATCGACTAGAAGAATGATGTTAAAAATTGCCGATGAAATTCGGAAAAACCGAGGCGCCTTAGCCATTGTAACAGGCGAAAGTCTAGGGCAGGTAGCAAGCCAAACGCTTGAGAGCATGTATGCTATTAATGAAGTGACGACAACTCCTATACTGAGACCTTTAATTTCAATGGATAAAAATGAAATCATTGAAATTGCCGAAAAAATTGATACGTTTGAGATTTCAAACAGACCTTATGAAGACTGCTGTACTATTTTTACACCAGCTTCACCGAAAACGAAGCCGAAAAGGGAGAAAATATTAAAGCTTGAAAGCTATGTAGATTTTCAACCTCTCATTCAGAAGGCGATTGAGGAAACAGTAACAATTGAATTTCCAAGAAAACATGATATACAAGAAAAAATAGAAGAGGATTTTGAAAATTTACTATAATATTCCACAAGTTCAAAACAATTACCATTTCGTTTTATGCATGAAGCCATGTGTTTTTTCACATTCTATATCCACAAGGAGGTGAATGACACATGGCTCAAAACAGATCTAGCAACTCTAACCAAATTTTAGTTCCTGGTGCTGAACAAGCACTTGAGCAATTAAAAACTGAAATCGCATCAGAATTCGGTGTAAACTTAGGTCCTGATACTACATCCCGCGCGAACGGCTCCGTTGGAGGAGAAATTACAAAGCGGCTTGTATCTTTTGCTCAGCAGCAACTATCTGGCGGTGGCGGAACATTTCAATAAATGAATATTTTGGCTTTTGAGCGAAAAGGTGATCCTTTTCGCTCATTTTCATTTTATAAAAAGGTTCTTTTCACTTTATCCCAGAAAGAATTATCTTTTAATTTAACAGTTTTAATTTTTTTCTTTCCTAATTCAATATCCAGCTGGTTGACATGACGAATGCTTAGAGCTTCGTTGTCCATTCCGATAATCGGATAATCGTTGCCGTCCTGCACTACTTTTAACGTAAGCTTTCGATTTCCGCTTAAAATAAAAGAGGATCCTAACGTCCGATATAGATTATTGTTCAAAGATGCAAGTTCAGTTACTTGTAAACAGTCTATGAGCGGATCGACGACAGCTCCCTTCACAGATTTATTGTAGGCTGTGCTCCCTGTTGGAGTGGCAATAATCATTCCATCGCCTCGGAACGTTTCAAAATGCATATCATCAATAAATACATCCAGAACAAATGTTTTAATAATTGCTGATCTGACACTACATTCATTTAAGCAGGAAATCTTTACTTCATGGTCGACGGTGACATCGATGGTTGGATATCTTCTTACCTCGACCTTTTCCAGCTGAAAAGCTTCAACTAATTTGTCTTTTTGATCTATATGGAAATCACAATAAAAACTGATATGCCCTTCAGTTGCGATGCCTATGTACAGACAGTCGTCGCGAAATTGCGTTTTTCTAACCGCTTGCAAAAATGTTCCGTCCCCTCCGATTGCTACGATAATGTTCGCATGTCTCCAATCTTCAACAGGACGAAAATCATACTGCTTCGCCAAGTCAATCAACGAAGCTATTTTCTGTTCAAGGTGATCGCTATGTTTGTAAAAGAAGTAGATATTTCGGCGTGGATCCATCAAAAAAACCCCCTCTTTTTGGAAGATTCTCCACAATTATATAAATAAATGTTAAAATACACTATGATATATAGTTTAACATTTTTATAATGGAACATGTCAAAAAAGGTGAAATTGAATCAAGGAGGTAAACATCTTGAGTGGAAAAAGGTGGGCTGCGTTAGGAATTGCCGCAGCATTATTTGTTTTTTCGATGATCATTAGCTTTACTTCTATGGCTGTTTCAAATGCAGAAAAATTGTCTGAGAATTTTTTTGAATCGCAGTTTTCCGAGGAAGTCCTTGAAGAAGGAATGCCGGATGAAAAAATTGCGGTGCTGGAAGTAAATGGAGTGATTCAAGATACGGGTGAAGATGTTACATCGATTTTTGCCAGTGAAGGCTACAATCATAAAGAATTTTTGAAATTGATTGAAAAGGCCGGCGAGGATAAAAGCGTAAAAGGAATAATTTTGCGAGTCAACTCTCCTGGCGGGGGAGTAGTGGAAAGTGCAGAAATTCATAAAAAACTAATGGAAGTTAAAGAAAAGGCGAAAAAGCCGATTTATGTTTCAATGGGAACCATGGCAGCTTCAGGAGGATATTATATTTCAACTCCTGCCGATAAAATTATTGCAGCACCGGATACGATGACAGGCTCGCTAGGGGTCATTATGCAAGGAATAAACTACAGTGAATTGGCAAAAAACTTTGGGGTGAAAGTAGAAACGATCAAAAGCGGTCCATATAAAGACATTTTTTCTTCAACAAGAGATATGACAAAAGAGGAAAGAGAAATTCTTCAAAAAATGGTGAATAACGCTTATGAAGGCTTTGTAGACGTAATCTCGCAAGGAAGAAAGATGGATGAAGGGGAAGTGCGGAAAATTGCCGATGGACGAATTTATGACGGCCGGCAGGCGAAACAGCTCCATTTAGTTGACGAGCTAGGCTATTTTGATGATGCGGTGGAAATGATGAAAAAAGACTTAGACTTATCAGATCCATATGTATTCAAATATAAATCGAGCTTTGGATTTGAATCGTTCCTTTCCATGATGGCTGGGAAGGTGATCTCTAAAGATCTGGAAATGCAAGGACTATACAAATTGTTTTCACAACCGAATTCTCCCCGCCTGATGTATTTATATTCGGAGTAGGAGGTGCCAACATGGATGGAACATTTGAAGAAATAAATCAAATTGAACAAAAGCGTGAGGTTCAAACAGACATCTCTTATCACTTTGCGGGATTTTGGATGCGGTTTTGGGCATACTTGCTTGACCTCATTGTTGTTTCAAGCGTCATCCGAATTGTTGCCAATCCGCTTTTTTTACTGATCGGATTGGAAAAAAGCGATTTTATTTTTTCACCTTATCGAATTTTAAGCGCCTTGTTTTTCTTTTCCTACTTTATTCTTATGACGAAGTTTTTAGGACAAACGCTCGGGAAAATGGTTTTTGGCCTGCGTGTTATATCTTTAAAAAATGATAAGCTTACATGGACCGATGTTTTCTTCAGGGAATGGATCGGACGGTACATTTCCAAGGTTACGTGGATCGGATATTTGATCGTTGCTTTTACAAAAAAGAAACAAGGACTGCACGATTTATTCAGCGATACAACAGTTATTCATGATGAACGGTTTTCAAGATGACCTGCCGAAAAGGCAGGTTTATTTTTTTATAGAGAGGTGATAATGGTTCACTGAAAGGATGTGAAATTATGCCATTTTGGCTTGCAATAGTCTTTTTCCTATTTTTGATATTTGTGCTTCTTGTTGCAATGACAAAATTAACGATTGTACTTTCATATAAACACGATAAATATGACGATCGGTTAAGAGTGACATTTCTATTGTTTTTTGGCCTTATTCGCTACACAATCAAAATCCCTTTTATAAAACTGGATCAAGAAGGTCCAAATATTGTTTATAAACAAGAAAAAGAAACGAAACATTCAACTCAAAAATCGTCCGAAAAAGTGACTCCTGAAGAGCTGTTTGAGAAGCTGCAAAATTTTAAAGAAATATTGGAAAATGTTATCCATTTTTCCTTTATTATTCGGAAATTTTTGAAGAAGGTTCGGATTGTGAAATGGGAGTGGCGTACTGAAATCGGAACGGGAGAAGCTGCCTCAACAGGAATGTCGGCGGGTACACTATGGGGGATGAAAAGCTCTATTATTTATTTCGCTTCCCGATACTTTACATTAATAGGTTATCCAGTTGTTTCAATCTTTCCTAATTTCAACCGAATGGTTTTGAAAACGACATTTGTATGTATGATGCAATTCCGACTTGGGAATGCTATCATAGCAGGATTGCGTCTCGTAAAATGGTCGAGATCAAAAACAGCATTATGGCGAAACTTACCGTTTGCCAAGAAAAACAAGAAGAATGAACATAGTTTAGAGGAGGCAAAAGTATGAGCGATCATCCGATTCAAGGGTTAATGAAAACGGCAATGGAAAACTTGCAGCAAATGATCGATGTCAATACCATAATTGGCGATCCAGTTGAAACTCCTGATGGGAGTGTTATACTAACCGTTTCAAAAGTGGGATTCGGATTTGCGGCAGGTGGCAGTGAATTTTACGGACCGACAGGTGAAAAACATTCAAGCAGTCCTTATGGAAGCAGCACTACAGGTGAAAAAGGAAAACTTCCTTTCGGCGGAGGAAGCGGAGGCGGTGTATCGATTACGCCAATCGCATTTCTTATTGTTGGAACAAATGGAATCAAAATTCTTCATTTAGATGAAAATACCCATCTTTATGAAAAAATTTTAGATGCAACCCCTCAAACGGTAGAAAAAATTCAAGAACTGTTTCGAAAGAAAAAACATATACAAGACGATAACAATGAAAAAGAAAAAATTGATTTTGACATTTAAAGCTGCTTTGGCAGCTTTTTGAAATTTTCAAACACTTTTTCTTTGAAAAGTCTTCAAAAACAAGCTATAGTTAAACTATACATAGATTTGGAGGGGATAAAATGGCAAACGTAACATTTAAAGGAAATCCGGTAACTCTTTTAGGAAATGAAGTGAAGGTTGGAGATAAAGCGCCTGATTTCAAAGTGCTTGCGAATGATTTGTCGGAAGTTACTTTAGCTGATACAAAAGGGCAGGTCCGAATCATTTCTGTTGTTCCTTCGATCGATACTGGCGTATGTGATGCACAAACACGCCGCTTTAATGAAGAAGCTTCCAAGCTGGATAATGTTAAAATTTTAACAATCAGCATGGATCTTCCTTTTGCGCAAAAACGTTGGTGCGGTGCGAACGGAATTGAAAATGTACAATTGTTATCTGACCATCGCGACGCTTCTTTCGGACAGGCGTACGGAGTATTAATCAAAGAATTGCGTCTGCTTGCTCGCGCTGTTTTTGTTGTTGATTCAAACGATAATGTAACATATGTAGAATATGTCAGCGAGGCGACAAATCATCCAAACTATGAAGCGGCGATTGAAGCTGCAAAAGCAGCAAATTAAGGACCTGATGCAAGGTCCTTTTTTTCTTGCTTATAAAACAATGAAACGCTAAAATGAAAGGATGTGACGAGCTTAAAGGAGGAAGCCTTTATGCAAGGATTTTCAAATGTTGAAAAACTGTTTTCACTCATTAATGAGACGGCAGAAATCATTAAAAACGAAATGAATTGTACATACATTGAAGCGATAGCGAACACAGGAGAAAACCTATTTCACGGAACTACAGTTCAAGATTCCATTAGCGAAATTACAAGTAAAAAACTGAACAATATATACCGGACGTTTCATTTGGATCACTACTCAAATGAAGAAATTCGGAGAGCTTTTCAGCTCGCTGTTTTAAAAGGATTAAAGGAGGATAATCAGCAAATCCACCAAATGACTCCTGACAGCGTTTGCATATTGCTCGGCTATCTTGTGCAAAAATTTTTTCAAGATGAAAAAAATTTAATGATTTTAGACCCTGCTGTAGGTTCGGGTAATTTACTCTCGGCTGTCTTAAACCAACTTGAAGCAAAGCAAGTTGAAAGCATTGGAATCGATATAAATGATTTGTTAGTTAAAATCGCTTATGTGAATGCAAATTTGCAGAAGCATTCTATTGACTTTTATAATCAGGACAGCCTAAAAAACCTTTTTATCGACCCTGTGGATGCGGTGGTGTGCGACCTGCCAGTCGGCTATTATCCCGATCATGACGTCGCAAAGCATTTTGAATTGAAGGCTGATGAAGGCCATTCTTACGCCCATCATCTTTTTATTGAGCAGAGCATCCGCTATACAAAAGAAGGCGGTTATTTGTTTTTCCTTATACCAAACCATCTTTTTGAGACGCCTGAAGCTCCAAAATTGAATCGATATCTAAAAGAAAATACAGTGATCCAAGGCCTGTTGCAGCTCCCGCGCTCCATGTTTAAATCGGAAAATAGTCGAAAAAGCATCTTTATTTTGCAAAAAAAGGGAGAAGGAATTGTACCGCCCAAACGGGTTATGCTTGTTGATCTACCGAAATTTTCGAATAAAAAAGCTCTTGCTTCGATTATGGATCAAATTGATGAGTGGCTCCGGACAAATAAATGAAAAGATGAAGACACTAAAAGGTGACAGCCATGTCGCCTTTTTTTTAGGATTCGGTTTATTTCTTCTATTTTTCATAAAAACTAAACTAGAGAAAAGAAATCTTCGGTTTTAGCGAATAGTGGCTTTCCGTTTCATTTAGGAAGTGGATGGAAGCGCTTTTTATTTTTAGAAATTTTTGTATACAGATAAACATTTATTTTTCACTTGAAATGTTGCTTTATCAATGTTTAAATGTATAGAGCGATCATCTCTCTTTTTAAAATTAGACAAGTCTGGTGTTTCACATATTTTGCTAATTTCTATGTCACATGCAGGAATTTTTAAAAAAGTTTCATCAACAAAAAGAAGGAGAGAATGAAAATACATGCCTAAGATTTTAGCTGTAAATGCTGGAAGCTCTTCATTAAAGTTTAAATTGTTTGAAATGCCGAATGAAGAAGTTTTAACAAAAGGGGTAGTTGAAAGGATTGGTTTGGACCAATCATTTTTTAAGATATATGTTAACGGAGAAGAAAAGAAAGAAAGTTGTCAAATTACCGATTTTTCAATAGCGGTACAGCTTGTGCTAAATAAATTAACTGAATATGGAATTATCCGGACGTTAAATGATATTGACGGAATCGGTCATAGGGTTGTACATGGAGGAGAGATCTTCAGTGACTCAGCGCTTATTACGGAAGGAACTTTAAAGAAAATTGAAGAACTCTCTCATTTGGCGCCTTTGCATAATCCAGTCAATGTGCTTGGCATTCGCGCCTTCCAAAAGGTGCTTCCGGACGTTCCAGCGGTAGCGGTGTTCGATACTGCCTTTCACCAATCGATGCCGGAACAATCTTACTTATACAGTTTGCCATATGATTATTATGAAAAATACGGAATTCGCAAATACGGCTTCCATGGAACGTCTCATAAATATGTAACGGAACGGGCAGCTCAATTGCTTGAAAGACCTTTAAAGCATTTGCGGCTTATTTCCTGCCATCTAGGAAATGGTGCCAGCATTGCAGCAGTTGAAGGCGGAAAATCAATCGATACATCGATGGGATTTACGCCTCTTGAAGGTGTTGCGATGGGAACTCGTTCCGGAAGTATTGATCCAGCGCTTATCCCATATATCATGGAAAAAACAGGTAAAACCGCTGATGAAGTTATTAATGTATTAAATAAAAAGAGCGGACTTTTAGGAATATCCGGTTTCTCGAGCGATTTGCGCGATATCGAAGATGCTGCAGCGAAGGGGAATGCTCGCGCCGAATTGGCATTGGCGGTTTTTGCTGACCGCATTCATAAATATATCGGATCTTATGCGGCGCGGATGTGCGGTGTGGATGCGATTATCTTTACCGCCGGCATTGGTGAAAACAGTGACGTTGTCCGCGAACGAGTGCTGCGGGGATTGGAATTTATGGGCGTTTATTGGGATCCTGCCTTAAACAAAGTACGTGGAAAAGAAGCGTTTATTAACTATCCACACTCACCAGTAAAAGTTCTAGTTATACCGACAAATGAAGAAGTGATGATTGCAAGAGATGTAATGAGAATAGCGAATTTATAAGGTTTTGCCGAGGGATAACAGCAAAACCTGAACTCGTAACCAACGCAACCTTTTTTCATATTCCGAAATGGATATGAACGGAGGTTGCTTTTTTTTACCAATAAAAAGTGGAAATAATCTATTTATATGATGAACGATGCAGGGGAACTAAAATGATTCATTCCCTCCAACATTTTTTATTTCAAAAATAAAGTAGTGATGATTGAAAGGGGATGAGAATGATAATAGCGTTTAATATTGCTCCGGTTTAAAAAACCGGAGTTTTTTGCATGATTTTCACCTTCTAGACAAATTCTAATAGCAAATAAACGATGAGGATGGAACAAAATGGCTAAAAAAAATGTGATATTGTTGATTATCGATACTCTCATGCTCCCTTTTTTGAAAAAAGCAGTAGACAATAAAATGGCGCCGGCTTTCGCCTTTTTCATGAAGCATGGTACTGCTTCAGAAATTATCAGTCCTTTTCCGACGATGTCCGTCAATGTGGAAAGCAGTCTGCTTACCGGGCATTACTCAGATGTGCATCACGTTCCAGGATTAGTCTGGTTTCATGATGAGGAAAAGCGTCTTATTAATTATGGAACAAATGCATCTGAGCTTTTACAGCTGGGGCTCGCAACTTCATTAAAGGATCCGCTGTACAATATAAATCATGAGCATTTAAACAAAAAGGCCGCAACCATTTTTGAAGAACTGAGCAAAAAGGGGAAAAATTCCGCGTCTATTAATGGACTTCTCTATCGAGGAAGTCAGGAAAAAGTAATGCAGCTTCCGTTTTTGTTATCTTTGCTGCCTACTTTTCATAGAAGCCTTACTGTTAAGGGACCGGATTTGTTAACTTACGGCTCCTTCATTAAACAAAACCCATTTGCAAAGTATGGACACTTCTGGCAAAGATTTGGCTTTAATAATCGATTTTCTGCTCAGGAGCTTATTTATCTTATTAAAAATCATTCTTTGCCTCCTTTTACAATGGTCTATTTTCCTGATATGGATCAAATTATACATAAAAAAGGAGTTGAGGATCTGTCAGGAATCGTAAAAACAGATCGTGAATTGCAAAAAGTGTTAGACAGTTTTCATTCATGGGAGGAAGCGCTGAAGAACAATGTTTGGATCATTATGGGCGATAACGGCCAAGCGGTTGTCCGCCCGAGAAATCAAAATCCTCTGATCCATTTAGAAAAGCTACTCAGCCCATATCGTATTACCAAGCTGTCAAAAGGTGTACGGAAGGATGATGATCTCGTACTTGCGGTCAATCAACGCATGGCGTTCGTATATTTATTACAGCCGAACCATTCGCTTGAAGAAATTGCAAACATTTTGAAAACAGATGCACGCATCGATGTCATCGCTTGGCGGGAAGAAGAGGAAAAAATAAAAGTTGTTTCAGGGCGGCGGGAAGGAATGCTGATGTTTAAAAAAGGAGGTCAATGGGAAGATCCGTATGGAAGTATGTGGACTTTAAACGGAGACATTGAAGTGTTGGATATTTTCACGGAAGGAAGCCGAATTAAGTACGGGGAATATCCGGATGCGCTGGCAAGATTACATGCAGCCGCTTTGTCACATAAAGGACAATTTCTTATGATTAGCGCTTATCCTGGCTTTGAATTCAAGTACGGGTCATCTCCAGTGCATGTGGGCGGTGCGAGTCATGGCGGTTTACACCAGCATGACTCTTTAGCAGCAATCATCGTTTCAGGGACAGAGCGATTGCCGAAGTATAATCGGATGATAGATGTAAAGGATTGGATTTTATCAATGCTCGACTCTTAAGAGTTATATCAATTCCGTGATATAATATCATTGTATATTTGCGAGCATTTGTTTAAAAAGAAAGGCGGTGCATTTTTGGGGGCCATTTTGGAAGAAAGCTGGGTAAATCAAATGAAATGCTGGGAGGAAGAGTTGGAAAAATGTGCATGTAAATGCACGCTTCCATTTGACAAATGGCTGGAAACAAGATTGAATGACCTTCCTGAGCATATTCAAAAAGAAATGTTTGAGAAGGTCGATTACGTTTTGTTTCATATGCATTCGATTTTGCAAAGCTCGATCTTCTATTCAGAAACACGGAAGCGGATCCTCTCATTTGCACGTGTTATTTCCGATCAAGTTCAAACGATCACTGATTTAAAAAAGCTCCCTTTAGAAGAATGCTATCAATTGGCTGAGAAGGAAATGGCGAAGCAGCGGCTGTATTCCTTTATTCAAGGAGGAATCGCATCTTCCGGTGGTGTTTTTTCGCTAAGTGCAGATATTGTGCTGCAAATAATTTTTCATATGCGGGCTGTGCAAACATTATCTCTTGCGTATGGTTATGAAGTTTCGTCACCTTATGAAATGATGCTGTCTCTAAAGGTTTTTCACAGCTCTTTAATGCCGAAACATTTAAAATTTGAAGCGTGGAATCAATTAAAAGAGGAATTACAAAATGGAGATGATGCTTATTTTTATGAGCAGAACGAACCATTTGTCAACCATCAAACTGTAAACCAAATCTTAAAATGCATTGCCGTGCAAACATTCAAATATAAAACAATTCGGGGAAAACCGATTTTAAGCTTAATGATCGGAGGCGGCATTCGCTATCGTTCAATGAAAGTGGCCATTGAGTTTGCCCATAAATTTTATCAATATAGACATCATTATGAAAGGATGAGCTTGAGATGAAATTATAACTTCTCAAGCTTTTGTTATATGCGGATCAATCCGGTACCAAAGCCATAAATCATTGATGATGGAAGCAATCTCACTGATTTCTTCATTTAGTCTGCACGAAAGCTCAAAATCCTCTTCGTCATTCAACTGCTCTTGCTTTTTATTTATTATCGCTTCTAAATGTTTAATGCGGTCAGGGATTTGTCCACGTATACATTCCCAATCCGATAAAATTTGCTGTTGAACCTCATTTGGATATTCATCCCAATGCTTGCTGAATGCAGGAAGAGGAATCCCCAATCTTTCGTTATATTCAAACATTTCCATTCCTCCATTTTTTATTATGCAAATTATATCATAAACAAATAATGCTTTTTTAAAAAAACTATTGAAAAAAGTCAGCAAAACTGTTACATTTTTAATTAATGATTGCATTTTTATGAATAAAAAAGTATTTTTATTCATTTTGTATACATCGGAGAGGAGAATGAACATGTCAAAACCAAAAGTAGTATTGGCCTATTCTGGAGGTTTAGATACATCTGTCGCCATCAAGTGGCTGCAAGAAAAAGGATACGACGTCGTTGCCTGCTGTCTGGACGTTGGGGAAGGGAAGGATTTAGAGTTTATTAAAGAAAAAGCACTAAAAGTCGGTGCTGTACAATCTTATATTATAGATGCGAAAAAAGAGTTTGCGGAAGAATATGCGTTGATCGCCCTTCAGGCACACACTCTTTATGAAGGTAAATATCCTCTTGTTTCCGCTCTTTCAAGACCGCTCATTGCCAAAAAATTAGTGGAAATAGCGGAAAAGACCGGCGCTGTCGCAGTTGCTCACGGTTGTACCGGAAAAGGAAACGACCAAGTGCGCTTTGAAGTTTCCATAAAAGCGTTAAATCCTGAGCTGGAGGTTTTGGCACCTGTTCGGGAATGGAAATGGTCGCGTGAAGAGGAAATTGAATATGCGAAACAGCATGACATTCCAATTCCGATTGATCTTGACAGCCCATATTCCATCGATCAAAACTTATGGGGAAGAAGCAATGAATGCGGAGTTTTAGAAGATCCATGGGCTGCACCGCCTGAGGATGCTTATGAACTGACTTCTTCCATTGAAAATGCGCCGGATGAAGCGGACATCATCGAAATTGAATTTGAACAAGGCGTACCGGTAGCAGTGAACGGTCAAAGAATGCAGTTAGATGAACTTATTTTGAAGCTGAATGCGCTCGCTGGAAAACATGGCGTCGGCAGAATCGATCATGTGGAAAACAGACTTGTCGGCATTAAATCGCGCGAAGTGTACGAATGCCCTGCGGCTATGACATTGATCAAAGCGCATAAAGAATTGGAAGATTTAACACAGGTTAAAGAAGTAGCGCATTTTAAACCGCTGATCGAACAAAAGCTTGCCGAGCTTATTTACAACGGTCTTTGGTTCTCTCCGCTGAAAAGCGCATTGGAAGCATTTTTGAAAGAAACTCAAAAATATGTAACAGGGACAGTGCGCGTAAAATTGTATAAAGGGCACGCAATTGTTGAAGGAAGAAAATCTCCGTACTCGCTTTATGATGAAAAGCTGGCCACCTACACGCAAGAAGATTCATTTGATCATGAAGCAGCAGTCGGCTTTATTAAACTGTTCGGCCTTCCAACAGCGGTGAACAGCATCGTGAAAAACAAGAAGGTGACAATATGAAAAAACTTTGGGGCGGCCGTTTTCAAAAGACGCCCGAAGCATGGGTCGACGAATTCAATGCGTCGATCACGTTTGACAAACAGCTCGTAGAGGAAGACATTCAAGGGAGCCTCGCCCATGTTAAAATGCTTGCCAAGTGCGGCATTTTAACAAAAGAGGAAGGAGAAGCGATTGAAAAAGGGCTGCACCGTCTTTTGGAAAAAGCAAAAAATGGGGAGCTTGAATACTCCGTTCAATATGAAGATATTCATTTAAACATTGAAAAAATGTTAATAGATGAAATCGGACCGATCGGTGGAAAGCTGCATACATCAAGAAGCCGCAACGACCAAGTGGCGACCGATATGCATCTATACTTAAAAAAACATGTTGAAGCCATTGTGGAACTGATCAGAGAATTGCAAAAAGCGCTTGTAAACAAAGCTGAACAGCATATTGAGACGATTTTGCCGGGATATACACATTTGCAGCGGGCGCAGCCGATTTCATTCGCCCATCATTTATTGGCTTATTTTTGGATGCTTGAGCGTGACAAATCTAGATTTACAGAATCTTTGAAACGGATTAATATCAGTCCGCTTGGCGCTGCCGCATTAGCTGGGACAACCTTTCCGATTGACCGGAAATATACGGCTGAGCTTTTAGGCTTCGATGAAGTTTATTTAAACAGCCTGGATGCGGTGAGCGACAGGGATTTTATTGTTGAATTTATGAGCAACAGCTCGCTGTTGATGATTCATCTCTCAAGATTTTGCGAAGAATTAATTTTATGGTGCTCGCAGGAATTCCAGTTCGTTGAAATGGATGACGCTTATTCGACCGGCAGCAGCATCATGCCACAAAAGAAAAATCCGGATATGGCGGAATTAATTCGAGGGAAGAGCGGCCGCGTCGTCGGCAATCTCGTCGGTTTGCTGACGGTTTTAAAAGGTCTCCCTCTTGCCTATAACAAAGACTTGCAGGAAGATAAAGAGGGCATGTTCGATACTGTAAAAACAGTAGAGGGCTGTTTGCAAATTATGACGGGAATGATCGAAACGCTGAAAGTAAATAAAGAGCAGATGGAAAAATCGGTGAAGCAGGATTTTTCAAACGCTACTGAACTCGCTGACTATTTGGCGAAAAAAGGCCTTCCTTTCCGCGAAGCTCATGAAGTAGTCGGAAAACTTGTATATAAATGCATTCAAAAAGGAATCTATTTACTTGACTTGCCATTAGAAGAGTATAAGGAAGCATCCTCTCTGTTTGAAAATGATGTATATGAAGTTCTGAACCCATACGAAGCGGTCAACAAACGAAACAGCTTAGGTGGAACCGGATTTAAGGAAGTAAAGGAGCAAATCAATAAAGCAAAGGCGATTATATAAATCCAACTCCATTTGTTTTAATTGAATAAAGACCTTCAATGAAAAATCAGTCTTCTGCGCATAAGCTGAAACAGGCGGGTACTCATTGTGCCCGCTTTTTTGTATGGAAAGGCGCCTTGCACTTGCATTCCAACCTCTTGCTGATAAAAATCGTGGAAGCTATTCCGTTTTTGCATTTTAAAAAATTATTGTAAAATGATTGTAGTAAATAAAGGGAGGAATTGATGGGTGCGCCATGCAATTGTTACGGCAGGCTCAAGAGGTCTTGGAAGAAAGGTGACCGAATTATTTTTGGAAAAGGGGTACAGCGTGACGGTCAGTTATCACAATAATCAAACAGGAGTTGAACAACTGCAGGAAAAATATGCTTCTATGCGCGACCGTTTGCTGTTTATACGATGTGATGTGACGAAAAAGGAAGATTTAATTCGGCTGATTGATCAAACTTATCAGTGCTTTGGCCGTATTGACTGTTTAGTTAATAATGCGGGTCCGTATATATTTGAGAGGAAAAAGCTTGCTGATTATTCTGATCAGGAATGGTATGAAATGATTGAAGGAAATTTAAGCTCGGTGTTTCATTTAGTGAAACGAACAATCCCGATTATGAGGAAACAAAAGTATGGCCGAATCATTACCTACGGCTTCCAAGGTGCCGGGGATGCTTCAGGCTGGCTTCACCGCTCGGCGTTCAGCGCGGCTAAGACCGGACTAGTCTCTTTGACAAAAACGATTGCTATTGAAGAGGCGGAAAACGGCATCACAGCAAATATGGTTTGTCCAGGAAACATTACGGCGGAAATGAAAGAGGCGACCATTGAAGAAGCTAGAAAGCATATTGACGTGAACACGCCGATTGGAAGATCAGGTACAGGGGAAGATATCGCAAGAATTATAACCTTTTTGTGCGATGAACAGTCAGATTTTATTACAGGCGCCATAATTGAAGCGACGGGAGCCGCTAATGTCATTCATCGATTTCATCAATAATGATAAAACGTTTTCAAAAGCATAAGTTTCCAGTAAAATGAAAGTAGATTCAAAAAGGAGGGGTTTTTTATGAAGGTTTCCTTTCACGGTCATTCCATCGTTCAAATTGAAACAAATGGGAAAAACATTATCATTGATCCGTTCATTAATGGGAACGGGCAAACCGATTTGAAGGTTGAAGATGTGAAAGCAGATGTCATCTTGTTGACACACGGCCATAATGATCATGTAGGGGATACGGTTGAGATTGCAAAAAGAAATGATTCGTTAGTCGTGGCGATTGCAGAGCTGGCTACATACTTGAGCTGGAAAGGGATTAAAACCCATGGAATGAGCATCGGGGGAGCATACGAGTTTGAGTTTGGAAAAGTAAAGCTGACTCAGGCTTTCCATGGCTCCAGCTATACGGAAGATAACCAAAACATTGTGTATACTGGCATGCCAGCAGGAATTTTGTTGACAGCTGAGGACAAAACGATTTATCATGCAGGCGATACAGCATTGTTTTCTGATATGAAATTAATTGGAGAACGCAATGAAATTGATTTAGCCTTTTTGCCGATTGGCGATAATTATACAATGGGGCCGGAGGATGCTCTTACAGCAGCAGAATGGATTCGAGCTAAAAAAGTCGTGCCGATTCATTACAACACGTTCCCAGTGATCCAGCAAAACCCTGAAGATTTTGTTTCCAAGCTTCCAGACGGTGTCGGTCTCCTATTGAAACCAGGAGAAACAATCGAACTGTGAGATTTTTGATGGACGGCTTTTAGCCGTTCATTTTACGTATTATGAGTTCCAAGCATTTGTTTGTTAAACAGTAAATTTTAGGAAAAAATAAGTAAATGTTTGAAGAATTCGCCAATCATGTAACTTAAAAGGAGGGAAGAAATTGGCGACAAAGCATGAACAAATTTTGAACTATATTGAGTCCCTGCCCGTCGGAGATAAAATTTCTGTCAGACAAATTGCCAAAGTTATGAATGTCAGTGAAGGAACTGCCTATCGTGCGATTAAAGATGCGGAAAATAAAGGCTTTGTCAGCACAATCGAAAGGGTCGGCACCATTCGAATTGAAAAAAAGAAAAAAGACAATATTGAAAAGCTCACATTTGCGGAGGTTGTCAATATTGTCGACGGACAAGTGTTAGGCGGCAGGGCCGGTCTTCATAAAACTTTAAATAAATTCGTTATCGGCGCCATGAAATTGGAAGCGATGATGAGATATACAGGTGCTGGAAACTTGCTCATTGTCGGCAACAGGACAAAAGCTCAGCAGTCGGCTTTGGAAGCAGGTGCCGCCGTTTTAATAACCGGGGGATTTGACACAGATGATTATGTAAAAAAACTGGCGGATGAGCTCGAGCTCCCGATAATATCCACTAGCTACGATACTTTTACAGTGGCTACGATGATAAACAGAGCGATATATGACCAGCTGATCAAAAAGGAAATCGTGTTAGTGGAGGACATTTTGACCCCATTAGAAAAAACTGTCACGTTAACCCCGAATGATCCGATTGAACGCTGGTTTGAATACAACCGGCAAACTGGACACGGACGATTCCCGGTCATTGATCAAGGTTTGAAGGTTGTTGGAATTGTCACGGCAAAGGATATTATGACGTCAGATCGAAAAACATCCATTGAAAAAGTGATGACAAAAAGCCCGATAACCGTTACAGGAAAAACATCTGTCGCTTCAGCTGCGCAAATAATGGTTTGGGAAGGAATTGAAGTATTGCCTGTTGTGGACGGAAACGGCCGCCTATCAGGTATGATTTCCAGACAGGACGTTTTAAAGGCTCTCCATTCAATTGAACGGCAGCCGCACACAGGTGAAAAAATTGATGACATCATCACGAGGCAGATGATCAATCTTTCTGATGAAGCAAAAGAATCAAACATTTTTAAATGTGAAGTAACACCGCAAATGACAAACCAGTTCGGTACCATTTCATACGGTGCCTTCACAACTCTAGTTACAGAAGCGGCCAATTATCATTTGAGACAAAAAAAGAAAGGCGAGCTTGTCGTTGAGAATATGACGATTTATTTTTTGAAACCTGTTCAAATGGAAAGCATGATTGAAATTCATCCGAAAATATTAGACGTGGGTCGAAAATTCGGGAAAATTGATGTGGAAGTATTCCACGAAAACACTTTAGTCGGCAAAGCTATGTTAATGGTGCAAATCATGGATCGTAATTAAAAAAAGACTGTCTGAAAAATAAGGACAGTCTCTCCTATATAATTTTCTTAGCGGGTATTTTCGCTTTCTTTGATTGCCAAAGGCAAATAATATTTGTAAGCTTTATATCCTGCCCAAATGCTCAGACAACCTGTTATAATAAAAACAACACCGACGATGAGCGCAACAGTGGATCGGTTTAAAAACATTTGGTTTAATCCGAAAAAGAAGACAAACAATCCTAGAGAAATGCTAGATTTAGATGAAATCCAGCTTCTTTCCATCGGACGTTTCGTGCGAAAATATTTGATTTTGTAAAAAACATAAAAAGATAAAGAAATGACCGTTAGGATAGCTAAAACAGGCATGATGTCAACCTCCATCTAAGTATCGATTATCATTTTACCATTAGTAAATGATGAAATAAAACATTTATGATGATAAAGGAGAGCTGAAATGAAACAACAGATTTTAAATGAAATAAAAGCATTCGATACGATTATTATACATAGACATGTCCGGCCGGATCCTGATGCATACGGTTCTCAGTGCGGGCTTGCGGAATTGTTAAAAGAATCGTTTCCTGAAAAAAACATATATGTAGTCGGCAACGATGAGCCTTCTTTAACGTTTTTATACAAAATGGATGAAATTCAAGATGACGTCTATCAAGAAGCGCTCGTCATCGTATGTGACACAGCAAACCAAGAACGAATTTGCGATCAAAGATATGATAAAGGGAAAAAATTGATCAAAATCGATCATCATCCAAATGAAGATCCTTATGGAGATATAGTCTGGGTAGACACATCTGCCAGCTCTGTCAGCGAAATGATTTATGAATTTTATCTATTTGGCAAAGATCAAGGCTTAACATTATCGAAAAAAGCAGCCAGTCTCATTTATGCCGGAATTGTTGGGGATACAGGAAGATTTTTGTTTTCAAATACGACGAAAAAAACGTTCCAATATGCAAGCGAGATTATAGACTATGGGTTTTCATTTACGCAAATATACGACGAAATGTATAAAACGAAACTTAATGTGGCGAAGCTGAACGGTTACGTCCTGCAAAATTTCGTTTTGACTGATTCAGGGGCCGCTTATATAAAGCTTCCTAAAGAACTATTGGACGAATACCGCGTCACTCCTTCCGAAGCTTCACAGCTCGTCGGTGCTTTAGGAAATATTGAAGGGATCAAGGCGTGGGTGCTGTTTGTCGAGGAAAACAACGAAATTCGGGTCAGATTCCGCTCGAAGGGAATCGTGATCAATGAGCTTGCAAAACGCTTTAAAGGCGGAGGCCATCCGCTTGCGGCCGGAGCTACGATCGACAGCTGGGAAACTGCGGATCAAATCATTCAAGAGCTGGTCGCTTTATGTAAAACATCTTAAGGAGGGCGCTTTTTCCCTCCTCATAATAGGAGAAAAGTTGGCATTATTATTTGCTCAATTTCAATTCTACTTCAACAATAATGGTCGGTGTAATGACAAGCTCCACGACAGTAGCGTTGTATTCTTTGTCATCTATTTTATATTTTCTATTTTCAATCGTTTTGGCAATTAAATGCCTTGTTTTCACAACACTGTCAATATCTTTTGCAATTAAATCAGCTAAATCGTTTTTGATCGTATTTTCAATCGAATATTTCATTAATTCATCCAGCTTATATTTTTCTGCATTTTTAATTTCGATTTTGACATCCTGTACAGTCAATAATTCTAAGTTTCTCTTATTTAGCTCTTTGTAATCCCTCTGCCAAATTTGAATGTCGTTTTTTAATTGTTCGATCGTTTCTTGCTGTGTTGAAATGATTTTTACTTGTTTTTCTTGGTAATAGCCAAAGGAATATAGAAAAAACCCCCAGCTAATAAGAGCTCCTACGGCAACTCCGGCAAAAAAACGCTGCCATGAAGGCTTTTTATAATAAGGCGGGATTCTCATTGCGAAACATGCTCCTGTGTGAACCAAGAGATTAAGAGCCAGCCTGTTTGAGAACCGCCCATGGCGGAAATGATTAACAAAATCTGTTTCACAATGTCCTTTGTCGCTCCTTCAAAAATCCCTCGTTCAAAGCTGTAAAACGCATCAAACGTCCCTCCAATAGCTGCAACAAGAGCCCAAATTTTCAATTTGTTTGCCATTCTGAAAATGGAGGTGAGAGGAGCATCGCCTGTAATATATGCGCCAATACCGCCGATTAACGAGCCGCCGAAAATGACTCCTAACGCAATAAAATACACTTTAATAAAGGTTGCAATAAAAGTATCTGTTTCCATTGAGCTTCCACCATCCTTTCTTCCGTTCATTGGGGAAATATGATTATAATAAACTTGCTAAATAGCCGGTTTCAGCAAGCAGTGAAAAGGCTTGGTTTATTCTCTTTCTTTATATGTATATGGATGGGAAGATGAAAGTATGAAGTTTGTCTTTCATTGAAAACAATGACTATAATTGTTTTAAGAAATCATTGAAAAAAGGTGGGGTCTTCATTGCCTTTTGTTCACCTACAAGTGAAGAGCGCCTATAGTTTGCTGGCTAGTGCTGCTGGATTGGACAAGCTTGTCCGCTATGCGAAAAAAACTGGTCAAACAGCTCTAGCCTTGACAGACCATCATGTCATGTATGGAGCGATCTCTTTTTATAAAATTTGTAAAGAACACGGGATTAAACCGATTTTCGGTTTAACTGCTACCGTTATCATAAAAAACGAACCGTATCCTTTTGTTTTGCTTGCTAAAAATAACAGCGGATACCGCAATTTGCTTAAATTAAGCAGTTTGCTGCAAACAAAGTTTCCGAAAGGACTTCCGCTTTCTTTTTTTAAACAATACAGCAGGGATCTTTTTGTGATCACACCTGGCAGACAAGGCTTGATTGAGCAGCTGCTTATAAACGGACAGATTGCAGAGGCAGGAAAAGCGGTGGAGTTTTTTCAAAGCATGCTCGATCCCAATTCTTTTTACATATCCGTACAAAATCACGGCTTGCCGGAAGAGCAGCAATTAAATGAAAAAATTGCGGAGCTGAGAGAAACGATCAAAGTTCCGATTGTCGCAACGAACGATGTTTTATATGTTGAAAAGGATGATGCATTTGCACACCGCTGTTTGCTGGCGATTAAAGACGGAACGACTGTAGAAGAACAAGACGCAGCGTTTGCTTCCGAATATTATTTAAAATCCCCGGCGGAAATGATAAACAATTTCGTGAACTTTCCTGATTCCATTGAGAATACTGTTCGGATCGCCTCCGAATGCCATGTTGAAATAGAATTAGGCAAAACAAAATTGCCCAAATACCCCTTTTCTGGAGGATTGAGCAGCGATGATTTTCTTGAACAGCTGTGCTTTGAAGGATTAAGAAAAAAAGTAACATCCCCTTCGGACGAGTATGTCAAAAGGCTTTCGTATGAGCTGTCTGTTATAAAAAAAATGAATTTTAGCGATTATTTTTTAATCGTTTGGGATTTTATGAAATACGCGCATGAAAAAGGTATTGTAACCGGTCCAGGCCGCGGTTCAGCAGCCGGCTCTTTAGTGGCATATGTACTAGATATTACGAATGTAGATCCAATTCGCTATAATCTATTGTTTGAGCGTTTTTTAAATCCTGAACGTGTTTCTATGCCAGATATCGATATTGATTTTCCGGATACAAGACGGGATGAAATGATTGAATATGTTGCGCGAAAATATGGAAAAGGGCATGTGGCTCAAATCATCACTTTCGGTACTTTTGCGGCCAAAGCTGCTATTCGAGATGTGGCAAAAGCGCTTGGAGCTTCGAATAAAGAGGTGGATGTGCTCGCAAAGCACATACCTTCAAAGCTTGGAATTACTTTAAGAGAAGCATTTGAACAATCGGCAGCATTTCGAAACATCCTTCATTCAATGGAAAAAGGAAAGGAAATTTTTGAAACGGCTTTAAAGCTGGAAGGCTTGCCACGCCATGTATCGACGCATGCTGCGGGAGTGGTGCTAAGCGACTATCCGCTGACTGAAGTCATTCCGATTCAAAATGGTCATCACAATATATATTTAACACAATATTCAATGGATTTTTTAGAAGAAATCGGGCTGTTGAAAATCGATTTTTTAGGTCTGCGAAATTTAACGTTAATAGAAGATATCAAACGTTTAATTGAACGTTACGAGGGAACAAAGCTCTCTGTTCACTTTACAAATTATGATGATGAAAAAACGTTTTCCCTTTTATCGGAAGGAAATACGACAGGTGTGTTCCAATTTGAGTCAGAAGGAATGAGGAAAGTTTTACAAAAGCTAAAACCTACTAATTTGGAAGATTTGGTTGCGGTTAATGCTTTGTATCGTCCAGGACCGATGGAAAACATTCCTGTCTATATCGAACGGAAGCACGGCCGGATGCCGGTAGAATATTTGCATAAAGATTTGCAGCCTATTTTAGAAAAGACATACGGAGTCATTGTGTATCAAGAGCAAATAATGGAAATCGCAGCGAAAATGGCCGGTTTTTCGTTAGGGGAAGCAGACCTGTTGAGACGGGCCGTCGGCAAAAAAATTAAAACGATTTTGGATGAAAACAGAAATCGCTTTATTATAGGTAGTTTAAAAAAAGGATACGACGAAAAAACCGCGAATAAAGTATACGATCTCATTGTTAAATTTGCCAACTACGGTTTTAACCGCAGCCACGCTGTTGCCTACAGCATGATTGCCTATCAGCTTGCTTATTTAAAAGCCCACTATCCTTTATATTTTATGGCTGCGTTAATGTCGAGCATCGGAGGAAATCAAGAAAAATTAGCGCAATATGTTCGAGAAGCTTCAGAAATGGGAATTACAATCCTGCCGCCGTCCATTCATAAAAGCGGTTTTTCTTTTTTAGTGGAAAACGGATCTATCCGATTCGGACTTGCCTCGATTAAAAATGTTGGCATTGCCGCTATGAAAGAAATTGCAAAAGAAAGAAAAAAGAAGCCTTTTGAAGATTTGTTTGATTTTTGTATCAGGATGTCTTCAAAGGCAGTCAATCGCCGAACAATAGAAGCGCTCATTTTTTCTGGTGCGATGGATGATTTTGGGCAAGATCGGGCAACGTTGCTTGCTAGTATTGATGTTGCGCTCGAGCATGCAGAATTATTCAAAATGGATGAAAAAGAGCAAATCGTTTTTCCGCTTGACGATCTTGCTGCGATTAAACCAAAGTATGTGGAAGTGGAACCGTTCACCATTGAAGAAAAATTAAAATTCGAAAAGGAAACATTAGGATTTTATTTATCAAGCCATCCGATTCAGCCTTACGATTCGGTTTTGAAGCAGCTGGGGGCAGTTCGATTAATGGATTTATCGCAATGGATTGAAAAAAAAGTTCATGTGGGCGCGTATGTGACAAACGTAAAGGCAATTCGCACAAAAAGCGGCCAGGCGATGGCTTTTCTCAATATAAGCGATCAAAGCGGGGATGTAGAAGCGGTCTTGTTTCCTAATGAATACGCAAAGTTCAGCGGAAAAATAAAGAAAGGGAATGTTTATTTGTTGACCGGAAAACCGGAAATTAGAAATGAACATGTTCAATATATAATTCAAGACGTAAAAGACATCTCGGAATTTAAACGGCAGCGTGCTTTATTTTTAAAAATTGCAGATGAAGCATCAGAGAAACAAAAGCTTCTTGAAATAAAAAAAGTATTGCAGGATTATCCAGGCAGCATACCTGTATTTATTTACCATGAACGAAAAAAGAAAGCGGTCAAGCTTCCTGAAACATTTGGTGTACAACCGTCTGAACAATGTTTGAATCGATTGCGGGCATTGCTCGGAGAAAGGAATGTCGCCTTGAGAGAATAAACATGTCTTTTTCTTTACAACGGATTGCATGTATAATATTTTAGAAATATCTAAAAAGTGGTCTTTCCATTTTGACGATTATCCATGTTGTTAAGGAGTGATAAAGGTTGTCATTAAGAGAAGAAGCATTACATATTCATAGTGTTCAGAAGGGAAAACTTGAAACAAAATCAAAAGTTCCGGTACGAAATGCAAAAGATTTAAGTTTAGCATACTCTCCTGGAGTGGCTGAGCCGTGCAAGGCAATTTATGATGATAAAAGCAAAGTGTATGAGTATACGATGAAGGGGAATATGGTGGCGGTTGTCTCTGATGGAACAGCCGTTTTAGGGCTTGGAAACATCGGACCGGAGGCAGCTCTCCCTGTCATGGAGGGAAAAGCTGTTTTATTTAAAAGCTTTGCAGGTGTCGATGCGTTCCCGATTTGTATAGATACGACAGATGTGGAAAAAATTATTGAGACAGTAAAGCTTCTTGAGCCGACGTTTGGCGGCATAAACTTGGAGGATATTGCCGCACCAAATTGCTTCGAAATTGAAGAGCGTTTAAAAAAGGAAACGAACATTCCGATTTTCCATGACGATCAACACGGAACCGCCATTGTAACTGTCGCTGGTTTATTAAATGCGTTGAAGCTGGTCGGCAAAGAGATGTCAAATATTAAAGTTGTCGCAAACGGAGCAGGAGCGGCTGGAATAGCTATTATAAAATTATTATATCGCTATGGTGTTCGTGACATTATTTTATGCGATTCAAAAGGAGCCATTTTCGACGGACGCCCTTACGGAATGAACAGCATAAAAGCTGAAGTGGCTAAATATACAAATCATGATCGCTTAGAGGGCTCTTTGGCCGATGTAATCGAAGGAGCGGATGTTTTTATCGGTGTGTCAGTCGCAGGAGCCCTAACAAAAGAAATGGTAAAATTAATGGCGGATAATCCGATCATTTTCGCTATGGCCAATCCTGATCCGGAAATTATGCCTGACGATGCGAAAGAAGCTGGAGCAAAAGTCATTGGAACAGGACGTTCAGATTTCCCTAACCAGGTGAATAACGTTTTAGCATTTCCAGGGATTTTCCGTGGAGCATTGGATGTAAGAGCAACACATATAAATGAACAGATGAAAATGGCTGCTGCTGAAGCGATTGCTTCTCTTATTAAGGAAGATGAGCTTCGTCCTGATTATGTTATTCCGGCGCCGTTTGATCCAAGGGTTGCACCATGTGTTGCTGCAGCTGTTGCGAAAACGGCAATGGAAACAGGTGTTGCACGCATAAAAGTAGACCCGGAAGAAGTTGCGGAAAAAACAAGAAAGCTTGCTATTATTGGAAAATAAAAGCGGCTACAAATGGCGAAAGAATGAGAAACCTCTCTTCTCTGCTGTTGGGAGAAAGAAAAATATGATATATTTATAATATTTGAATACCTCTCAAAAGATATAGGAAAAAGATCCGGAAGATTTAAGATTGATTGAAGGTGTCATCCCTTGCAATGAAGACATTATTCAGCCAAAAAGGGAGGTTCTATTTTGATAAAAAACATTTTTTCAAAAAAGAAAAAATATGCATCGATCCCTTCCGGACATGCAAAATATGATGTTCCTGAAGGTATTATGACAAAATGTCCAAAATGTAAAAAGATTATGTACTCAAAAGAAATTGAAAAAAATTTAAAAGTGTGCAACAACTGCGGCTACCATTTTCAAATGGGAGCGAGAGAAAGAATTGCCAGCCTTTTAGATCATGGCAGCTTTTTAGAATATGACAGCGATATGCGTTCTGAAAACCCTCTTAATTTTGAAGGGTATTTAGAAAAGCTAGAAAAAGACAAAGAGAAAACGAAGCTAAATGAAGCTGTCGTGACAGGCGAAGGAACAATCGGCGGATTTCCAGTAGTGATTGCCGTTATGGATGCGAGTTTTCGCATGGGGAGCATGGGTTCGGTAGTTGGAGAAAAAATTACAAGGGCAATTGAAAAAGCGAAGAAAAAAAACATCCCCTTTATTATTTTCACAGCTTCAGGCGGTGCTCGTATGCAAGAAGGCGTCCTCAGTTTAATGCAGATGGCGAAAACTAGCGCTGCTTTAAAATTATTCAGCGATGAAGGCGGACTCATTATTTCGGTTATGACCCATCCGACTACAGGGGGAGTATCGGCTAGCTTCGCTTCTTTAGGTGACTACAATTTTGCCGAGCCTGGTGCATTAATCGGTTTTGCAGGGCGCAGAATCATAGAACAAACGATCAGAGAAGAGCTTCCGGAAGATTTCCAAACTGCTGAATTTCTGCTGAAGCATGGGCAGCTTGATTCTGTATTGCACCGCCACCAACTGCGGGATACGTTAATCAACCTCTTGGATATACACCAAGCAAAGGGGGATGTAGATTGGTAGGAGAACTGGGATTTGAAAAGCCGATTATAGAATTAAAGAAAAAAATTCATGAATTAAAGGAATTTACAAAAACAGCGGATGTAGATTTGTCGGCTGAAATTGAAAAGCTGGAAACAAGACTAAAAAATTTAGAAAAGGAAATATATGATCACCTCTCCCCGTGGAATCGCGTCCAAATCGCACGCCATCCGAATCGCCCTACAACGCTTGATTATATTGAGCTGTTATTTGAAAATTTTTTCGAATGCCACGGAGACAGGTATTTTGGTGATGACGAAGCGATTGTAGGAGGCGTTGCAAAATTTCATGGGATCCCTGTAACGGTAATCGGGCAGCAAAGAGGAAAAGATACGAAAGACAATATCCGAAGAAATTTTGGTATGCCGCATCCTGAAGGTTACCGTAAAGCATTGCGCCTTATGAAACAGGCGAACAAGTTTAACCGCCCTATTATTACATTTATCGATACAAAAGGAGCTTACCCGGGAAAAGCTGCAGAAGAGCGGGGACAAAGTGAAGCAATTGCCAGAAATTTGTTTGAAATGGCCGGTTTTTCTGTTCCAATTATATGTATTGTCATTGGAGAAGGGGGAAGCGGCGGCGCATTAGCATTAGGAGTAGGAAATCATATATATATGTTGGAAAATTCTACTTATTCAGTTATTTCTCCCGAAGGGGCTGCCGCCCTATTATGGAAGGATGCCGGCTTAGCTAAAAAAGCGGCAGAAACAATGAAGATCACTGCCCAAGATTTAAAAGAGCTTGGTGTCATTGATGATATCATTCCGGAAGTAAAAGGCGGGGCACATAGGGATGTCCAATTGCAAGCTAAACACATTGAACAGGCTTTAAAACGTTCATTAAAAGAATTGACCAATATGAGCGGAGAAGAGCTGATCAGGCATCGGTACGAAAAATTTAAAAGTATTGGGGCCGTTATTGACGAACAAGTGACAAATACGCAGTAACGTGCACTCCTTGATGGAGCCGCACGTTATTTTTTTATTTTTATCTTTCGCATCGCTTCTTTTTGTGTATAATAATAAAGAATTTAACTATTCTAAGCTTACTATGCTCAACGATTATCAGATAATATGATCATTATTTTATGTAAGCTTTGTTTGAGCAGTCCAAGAGAGGTGAAATTATGAAAAAAATCGGCGTTTTAACGAGCGGCGGCGATTCTCCTGGTATGAACGCTGCAATTCGTGCCGTTGTCCGCAAAGGAATTTTTCATGGATTAGAAGTTTATGGAATTTATAATGGTTACTCAGGTCTTATTTCGGGAAAAATTCAAAAGCTTGAACTTGGTTCAGTAGGTGACATCATTCATCGCGGTGGAACGATGCTCTATACGGCACGGTGCGAAGAATTTAAAACAATCGAAGGACAAAAAAAAGGAATTGAACAATTGAAGAAATTCGGGATTGAAGGTCTTGTCGTTATTGGCGGAAACGGCTCCTACATGGGCGCAAAAAAGTTGACTGAACATGGATATCCATGCGTTGGGGTGCCGGGCACCATCGACAATGACATACCTGGAACTGACTATACGATCGGTTTTGATACAGCACTTAATACGGTGATACAAGCAATTGATAAAATTCGTGATACAGCTACCTCCCATGAGCGTACATACGTAATAGAAGTAATGGGTCGGGATGCCGGTGACATCGCTTTATGGTCCGGGCTTGCCGGAGGTGCGGAAACCATTTTAATTCCGGAAGCAGATTTCAAAATAGAGGAAATCATCGATCGATTAAAACGAGGCCATGAAAGAGGGAAAAAACATAGTATTATTATTGTCGCTGAAGGTGTGGGAAGCGGCGTCGAAATAGGCCAAAAGATCAAAGAGATGACAAACTTTGAAACGCGTGTTTCTGTATTAGGCCACATTCAACGCGGCGGATCGCCTACCGCATTTGATAGAGTATTGGCAAGCAGACTAGGCGCTTATGCGGTGGAACTGCTTCTTAATGGTAAAGGCGGACGATGTGTAGGCATCCAAAATAATCAGCTTGTGGATCATGACATTTTAGAAATTTTGGATCAGCCTCATACGGTTGATAAGTCAATGTACAAGCTTTCAAAAGAACTTTCTATATAAAGTATGAACATGGGATCGTTTTCATAATGTTTAGGAGGTATGCCAATTTATGCGAAAAACGAAAATTGTTTGTACAATAGGTCCTGCAAGCGAGAGCATCGAAATGTTGGAAAAACTAATAAAAGCCGGCATGAATGTGGCTCGGCTCAATTTTTCGCATGGAAATCATGAGGAGCATAAAGCGAGAATTCAAAACATTCGGGAGGCAGCGAAGCGTTTGGGCAAAAGTGTTGCAATATTATTGGACACAAAAGGCCCTGAGATTCGAACGCATACAATGGAAAACGGGGAGATACAATTAGAAGCAGGATCCCGCCTTCTTATTTCAATGGAAGAGGTTGTCGGCACGAAAGAAAAAATTTCGGTTACATATAAAGGATTAATAAATGATGTTTCCGTTGGTTCTAAAATATTGCTTGATGACGGATTAATTGGATTAGAAGTTACAAAGATTGATAAAGAAAAACAGGAAATTGAAACGAAGGTATTAAACAGCGGAATTTTGAAAAATAAAAAAGGAGTCAATGTTCCTGGAGTTAGTGTCAATCTTCCTGGAATTACGGAGAAAGATGCAAAAGATATTTTGTTTGGCATTGAGCAGGGAGTCGATTTTATCGCTGCATCATTTGTTCGCCGCGCTTCCGACGTATTGGAAATTCGTCAACTGCTGGAGGAACACCAAGCTGACGATATTCAAATTATCCCGAAAATAGAAAATCAAGAAGGCGTTGACAATATTGATCAAATTTTGGAAGTTTCCGACGGGCTAATGGTTGCTCGAGGAGATTTAGGAGTGGAAATTCCCGCTGAAGATGTTCCGCTTGTCCAAAAGGAACTGATTCGCAAATGCAATCAATTAGGAAAACCTGTTATCACTGCTACTCAAATGCTTGATTCGATGCAGCGAAACCCAAGACCTACCCGTGCGGAAGCCAGCGATGTAGCAAACGCTATTTTTGATGGAACCGATGCAATTATGCTTTCAGGCGAGACAGCTGCCGGTTTATATCCGGTAGAAGCAGTGGAGACGATGCATAAAATTGCTTCCCGCGTTGAACAAGCTTTAGATTATCGCCAAGCCTTAACGAAACATACGAAAGTTGCTGATTCAACGATCACAAATGCAATTGGACAATCAGTAGCTTATACGGCGATAAATTTGGACGTTTCGGCCATTATCACGCCAACAGTCAGCGGCTATACGGCCAAAATGATTTCGAAATATCGGCCAAAAGCGCCGATTATTGCAGTAACATCCAGCAGTAAAGTATGCCGTAAGCTTGCCCTTGTATGGGGTGTGCATCCAACAATAGGACAAATTGCTACAACAACAGATGAAATGCTTGACATAGCTGTGCGTGAATCTATAAACACTGGAATTATTACACATGGAGATCGAGTGATTATTACAGCCGGAGTACCTGTTGGAGAAACAGGTTCCACAAATCTGATGAAAGTCCATGTTGTTGGCGATGTTTTAGGAAAAGGTCAAGGGATTGGACGAGCATCGGCATTTGGAAAGGTTATCGTTGCAAAGAATAGTAAAGAAGCTGTTGAGAAAATGGTGAAAGGTTCAATTCTCGTTACGAATGGGACCGACATAGACATGATGGAAGCGATTGAAAAAGCAGCTGCACTTGTTACGGAAGAAGGCGGCTTAACGTGCCATGCGGCCGTAGTCGGTTTGAGCCTTGGCATTCCAGTCATTGTCGGGGTAGAAAATGCAACAAAAATTTTGAAGGATGGTATGGAAGTCACTGTGGATGCAATCCAAGGGATGATTTATAAAGGACATGCGAGCGTTCTATAATTTTGATTGAAAGGAGAAGGATTTCAGTTCCTTCTCTTTTTTTGTATAGTAAAGATTAAGAAACGAGTATTTTACATCTCTCTTTTGTATAGTAAAGAGTAGGGAACGGGTATTTTATATATGGAGGAGATAGCATATGCGAACATTATTGATTTTTTTTATTGTTGCACCGGCTTGTGAAATAGGGGTTTTGCTTTTATCTGGAAAGACGATCGGGGTGCTTCCGACTGTGCTATTGATTATCTTAACAGGCTTTGTTGGGGCTTATTTGGCGAAAAGACAAGGAATTCAGGCAGTGCGAAATCTTCAAAAGGAAATTCAATATGGGCGCATTCCAAGCAATGCCATTTTGGATGCAATGGCTATTTTTGTCGGAGGAATCATGCTATTGACGCCGGGATTTATTTCGGATATCGTCGGTTTGTTTCTTTTATTTCCAATCACAAGAAATTGGATAAAGCCTTTTCTTATTCAATTCATAAAAAAATGGATTGATAAACATACGATCCATATTATTCGGCCATAATTCAATAAAAGATTTATTATGCTGAAATAAGTAATTCTTATTCAATTCTATAAGATTTTTTTATTAAAAAAAAGAATTCCGTAAAAAATATCTTATTTATCTGATTCACAAAAGTCTGATAATTGTTTATAATAGAGGTGTATTTTTTAATTCATATGTTTGGTGATCATTTCACTGATAAAAAATATTTCACAAAAGAAATGAAAGCATTTTCTTTTTGTGAAAAAATGAAAGTTTTATGAATTTCGTTTATTTCTATTTGAATTGCAGTTGAAAATTTTATGTAAAGGGGAGATAGCCATGACAGCAACGCGTGGACTAGAAGGCGTGGTAGCCACAACTTCATCAATAAGTTCTATTATTGATGATACATTGACATATGTTGGTTACAATATTGACGATTTAGCTCAAAACGCAAGCTTTGAAGAAGTTGTTTACCTGCTTTGGCATCGAAAGCTTCCGAATAAGGAGCAATTAGAGGAATTAAGAAAGCAGCTTGCTGAGAATGCGTCGATACCGAATGAAATATTAGAACATTTTAAAACTTATCCGATTGATAAAGTACATCCGATGGCAGCTTTGAGAACAGCTGTATCTTTGCTTGGATTGTATGACGAAGAAGCGGACAACATGTCTGATGAGGCAAATTATCGAAAAGCAATTCGATTGCAGGCGAAAATTTCTACAATTGTCGCTGCTTTTGCCCGCATCCGCAAAGGATTGGAGCCTGTTCAACCGAGAACAGATTTAGTCTTTGCCGCTAATTTCTTATATATGTTAAAAGGTGAAGAACCTGATCAAACTTCCATTGAAGCCTTCAACAAAGCGCTCGTCCTTCATGCAGACCATGAATTGAATGCTTCGACATTTACTGCAAGAGTATGTGTGGCAACGCTTTCGGACATTTATTCCGGAATTACTGCGGCAATTGGAGCATTGAAAGGACCGTTGCATGGCGGTGCGAACGAACGCGTTATGCGAATGTTAACAGAAATTGGTGAACCTGAAAATGTAGAATCTTACATTCGCGAAAAATTAGCAAACAAAGAAAAAATTATGGGATTTGGTCATCGAGTTTATCGCAAAGGGGATCCTCGTGCCAAACATTTAAAAGAAATGTCCCGCAGACTAACAGAAATCACCGGTGAAACGAAATGGTATGAAATGTCAACTAAAATTGAGGAAATCGTAACATCTGAAAAATCTTTACCGCCGAATGTTGATTTTTATTCAGCGTCTGTATACCATTGCTTAGGTATTGATCATGATTTATTTACGCCGATTTTTGCAATAAGCCGCACATCTGGATGGTTAGCCCATATTTTAGAGCAATATGAAAACAATCGATTGATTCGTCCTCGTGCGGAATATACAGGACCAGAAAAACAAGTATTTATCCCTATCGAAAAGCGCAGCTAACAGGTAAAATAGAAAAGGGATTCCTTTTTCTTCCCTGTTAAGCATGGCCATGCTTTTATACACAAATAGAGAATACATATTTAGGAGGTAATGATTGTGGCAGAAGGTCAAAAAATTACAATGACAAATGGTACTTTAAACGTTCCAAATGATCCTATAATTCCGTTTATTGAAGGAGACGGCACTGGTCCTGATATTTGGAGAGCTGCGTCAAAAGTGCTGGAAGCAGCTGTAGAAAAAGCATACAATGGCGAAAAGAAAATCGTTTGGAAAGAAGTGCTTGCTGGTGAAAAAGCTTTTAAAGAGACTGGGGAATGGCTTCCTCAAGAAACGCTTGATGTTATACGCGAGTATATGATTGCGATCAAAGGTCCGTTAACAACTCCTGTAGGTGGAGGAATCCGTTCTTTAAACGTTGCTCTTCGCCAAGAGCTGGATTTATTTGTGTGCTTAAGACCTGTCCGTTATTTCAATGGAGTTCCTTCCCCTGTAAAACGTCCTCAAGATACAGACATGGTAATTTTCCGTGAAAATACCGAAGACATCTATGCCGGCATAGAGTATGCAAAAGGGACAGAAGAAGTAAAAAAAGTCATTGAATTTTTACAAAAAGAGCTGGGAGTAAACAAAATCCGTTTCCCTGAAACGTCTGGAATCGGCATTAAGCCTATTTCTGAAGAAGGAACGAAACGGCTTGTCCGGGCGGCCATTAACTATGCAATTGAACACGGAAGAAAATCTGTCACCCTTGTTCATAAAGGGAACATTATGAAATTTACAGAAGGTGCGTTTAAAAATTGGGGATATGAATTGGCTGAGCAAGAGTTTGGCGATAAAGTATTCACATGGGCTGAGTATGACCGCATTGTTGAAAAAGAAGGAAAAGAAGCGGCTAACAAAGCGCAAGAAGAAGCAGAAAAAGCTGGAAAAATTATTATTAAAGATGCAATTGCAGATATTTTCCTACAGCAAATTCTTACTCGTCCGCGCGAGTTTGATGTAGTAGCAACGATGAATTTAAATGGAGACTACATTTCGGATGCTTTGGCTGCACAAGTAGGTGGAATCGGTATTGCTCCAGGAGCAAACATTAACTACGAGACAGGGCATGCGATTTTTGAAGCAACACACGGTACAGCACCAAAATACGCCGGACTTGATAAAGTGAATCCATCTTCCGTAATTCTTTCTGGAGTGCTTATGCTCGAACATTTAGGCTGGAAAGAAGCAGCTGATTTAATCATTCAAGCAATGGAAAAAACGATCGCTTCAAAAGTTGTCACCTATGACTTTGCACGCCTCATGGACGGAGCTACGGAAGTAAAATGCTCTGAATTCGGCAATGAATTGATTAAAAACATGGGTTAAACAAAGAACTGAGAGCTGCTTCTTTACGAAGTAGCTCTCCATTTAGATTCATTTTTGAAAAATCACTTACATAAAAGAGAGGATGGATGCTTGAAATGGCGATTAAAAGAAAGAAAATTTCTGTCATTGGTGCTGGATTTACTGGTGCGACAACAGCTTTTTTGCTAGCAAAAAAAGAGCTGGGAGATGTTGTGCTCGTTGACATTCCGCAAGCAGAGAATCCGACAAAAGGGAAAGCGTTAGACATGCTTGAATCAAGCCCTGTTCTTGGATTTGATGCGAACATTATCGGAACATCAAACTATGAGGAAACGGCTGATTCCGATATTGTTGTGATCACGGCAGGAATTGCAAGAAAACCTGGAATGAGTCGAGACGATTTAGTGCAGACCAACCAAAAAGTAATGAAAAGCGTCACAAAAGAAGTTGTAAAATATTCCCCAAATTCCATTATCATTGTGCTGACAAATCCGGTTGATGCAATGACTTACACTGTTTATAAAGAATCCGGATTTCCAAAACACCGCGTCATCGGTCAATCTGGAGTTTTAGATACCGCAAGATTCCGCACATTTGTTGCTCAAGAATTGAATTTATCAGTCAAAGACATTACAGGATTTGTGTTAGGCGGCCACGGAGATGATATGGTGCCATTAGTTCGCTATTCATACGCAGGGGGCATTCCGTTAGAAAAATTAATTCCGAAAGAGCGCTTGGATGCGATTGTTGAAAGAACTAGAAAAGGCGGGGGAGAAATTGTTAACCTGCTTGGAAACGGAAGCGCATACTACGCACCAGCCGCATCTCTTGTAGAAATGGTGGAAGCGATTGTTAAAGATCAGCGCCGCGTATTGCCTGCCATTGCATATTTAGAAGGAGAATACGGTTTTGAAGGTATTTATTTAGGCGTTCCAACAATTCTTGGAGGCAATGGCTTAGAGCAAATTATTGAGCTTGAACTGACGGATGAAGAAAAAGCAGCTTTGGAAAAATCTGCGGAATCTGTAAGAAATGTTATGAAAGCATTAATATAGTGCATGATAGAAAAAGGAGGACATGTTATGTTCCTCCTTTTTCTTATAAAAGAAAAAAGAGAGTTTGCACAGAAAATTCGTCCGCTTTTTCAATTTTCCGCTTCAAAACCGCTCCATCATGTTTCTATCGATTCTTTAAAATCTTCTGAAAGCAGCTTTTCTTGTATTGGTTCTTTCTGCTTCGTGGACTATAATAATAATAAAGAATAATAAGAACAGTAGGAGAAAATTATTGGAGGATTTTATGAGTAAAAAAATATTAGTAGTGGATGATGAACAATCGATTGTCACTCTTCTTCAGTATAATCTTGAACAAGCAGGCTATGAAGTCATTACTGCTCAGGATGGAAGCGAAGGATTTGAAAAAGCAATTACAGATGCACCGGATTTAATTGTGCTTGATTTAATGCTCCCGAGTATAGATGGTATGGAAATTTGTAAACAGCTTAGACAGCGCAAAGTGATGACGCCCATTTTAATGCTTACGGCAAAAGATGATGAATTTGATAAGGTGCTTGGGCTTGAGCTAGGGGCGGACGATTACTTGACAAAACCGTTCAGTCCAAGAGAAATTATCGCTCGGGTAAAAGCAATCCTGCGGCGTGTCAGATCAGAAGATGCTCACATGCATGTAAAAAAAGAAGCGGAAGAAAACAACATTATTATCGGTGATTTAAAAATTATGCCTGAACGATATGAAGCTTATTTTGAACAAGAAAGACTTGACTTTACACCGAAAGAGTTTGAACTGCTTCTTTATCTTGCAAAACATAAAGGCCGAGTTTTGACAAGGGATCAGTTATTAAGCGCTGTTTGGAATTATGATTTTGCCGGTGATACAAGAATAGTGGATGTTCATATCAGCCATTTAAGAGAAAAAATTGAACGGAATACGAAAAAGCCTGAATATATTAAAACGATCAGAGGTCTAGGCTACAAACTGGAGGATCCAAAGCTAAATGAGTAAGTTCCGTTCAAAACTGCTTCTTGCGTTTACAGCATTAATTATTACTGTTCTGCTTGGTTTTGGATTTATTTTAGGACAATTATTTCAATCGTTTTACTTCATCAATTATGAGAAGCAATTTAAAAAAGAAGCCGAGTTGATCAAGCTGGTCATTGAGAATGAAAAGATCGGTTCTACCGAAATGAAGCATAAAATGGAGGAAATGAGCGAAAAGTTAAACTCACTCCTTCTTTTTATGGATATGGACGGAAACATCGTTTTTAAAACAGGTCCTAGCTTTCATCAAAGCGACGAAAGATTATCAGAACTGATCTTGACCAACCACCGAAATGCAAAGGAAGGATTTCGCCTAGATCTCGATCAAGCTGATTTGTTATTTTACGGTATTCCCATCTTTCAACAAGATGAACGAAAGGGATTTTTAGTTTTCGGGACTTCCATCAAATATTTCGAAGCGATGAATAAAGAAATTTGGTTTTTCATTATAGGGAGTCTTATTGCGGCATTAACGATCATTTTAATTTTTGGCACCCGCATTATGAAGCAATATACGAAACCGATCGAATCGGCGACAGAAGTGGCGATGGAGCTTGCAAAAGGAAATTACAAAGCGAGAACATATGAAAATTCATCAGGCGACGAAACGAGTATGTTGAGCAAATCCATCAACATTTTGGCACGCAACCTTCAAGACATGACAAGAACCCAGGAATTGCACCAGGAAAGGCTGCAAACATTGATTGAAAACATGGGAAGCGGTCTTCTTTTCATTGATGAACGTGGCTATATTAGCCTGATGAATAAAGCCTTTAAAGAAATTTTTCAAATTAATCAAGAGGATTATTTATATAAATCTTACCAAGAAGCGATCGCATATAAAGAAATTATTCAAATGGTCGAAGAAATTTTTTTGACGGAATCAAATATAAGAAAGCATATTATGCTTCCTGTTAACATCGAAAGAAAGCATTTTGAAGTTTACGGTGCTCCGATCATTGGAAAAAGCGAAGTATGGAAAGGCGTCGTTCTTGTTTTTCACGATATTACCGAATTGAAAAAGCTTGAACAAATACGAAAAGATTTTGTAGCAAATGTATCTCATGAATTAAAAACACCGATCACCTCCATCAAAGGGTTTTCTGAAACATTGCTGGATGGCGCCATGAAAGATGAACAAACATTGCATTTTTTTTTATCCATCATTTTAAAAGAAAGCGAACGAATGCAATCTTTAATTCAAGATTTATTAGATTTATCAAAAATCGAGCAGCAGGGCTTTCAGCTGGAGCTTAGAAAATGCAATGTAAACGAGTTTTTAAAAGAAATTCATCATTTGCTAGATAGAAAAGCGAAAGAAAAAAATATTGATTTTATATTGGATGTTCCAGACGAGCCTGTTTTTATTGAAGGCGATCCTCATCGGCTGAAGCAAATTTTTATAAACTTAGCCAGCAACGGAATTATGTATACGCCAGCTGGCGGAAAAGTGACCCTTTCTGTTAAGGCTGGACATGATGAAGTAGCCATTTCTGTTCAAGACACCGGAATTGGAATTAGAGAAGAGGAAATTCCTAGAATTTTTGAGCGTTTTTATAGAGTTGATAAAGCTAGAAGCAGAAACTCAGGTGGAACTGGTTTAGGGCTTGCGATCGTAAAACATTTAGTAGAAGCCCACCAAGCAAATTTGACAGTCAAAAGCACCGTTGGTGTTGGAACGACTTTTACTGTGACTTTTCAAAGATACAATGAATAGTTTAACATAAGATTTACATCCAATTTATGCTAAGTTAACATTTGATTGTTAAAATGGCATTCGAAAACCCCTTCATCCAAGGAGCCCATTTGCAGATGGAAACAATTACGTTTCCGTCTTTTTTTTATGGCTGCGTTTTTTAAATGAAACAAAATCGTACTTTTTTCGTATGAAATAATAAATAGAGAGAGATGGGGGGATATAATGGTAAGCATAAGAAGATTATTAACAATTATTGGATTTATTTTTCTGATCAGCATTCTCGGTCTTGCTGCGATTACTTCCTGGTATACTGTAGACGAGTCGGAACAAGCGGTTATTACTACATTTGGAAAAGTGGAAGAGGGTATAACTGAGCCTGGGCTTCATTTTAAATGGCCATGGCCGATTCAATCGGTAAAAAAACTATCCAAAGAAACATTCAGTTTACAATTTGGATATAAAGAGAAAGATGGAAAAGTTGAGTCTTTTCCAAAGGAAACAAAAATGATTACAGGCGATGAAAACATTGTGTTAGCAGATATGGTCGTTCAATGGAAAATAACGAATCCGGCAAAATATTTGTTCAATGCTGAAAATCCAAAGGAAATTTTGCGGGATGCAACATCTGCTTCGTTAAGAAGCATTATTGGAAGCACAAAAATTGACAATGCTTTAACGAGCGGAAAAGTGGAAATTGAAGCTCAAGTGCAAGAATTATTAAGCTCGTTGATGAAAAAGTATGATATTGGCATTTCAATCATTGCGGTCAAATTGCAGGATGTTGATTTGCCGAACGAAGAAGTTCGAAAGGCGTTTACAAACGTTACGGATGCAAGAGAAATGATGAATACGAAAATAAACGAAGCCAATAAATATAGGAATAAACGAACAAAAGAGGCAGAAGGAGAGCGCGATGCAATCATCTCCAAAGCTGAAGGGGACAGAGCATCCAGGATTGAACAAGCGAAAGGGGAAGTCGCACTATTTAATTCTTTATACAATGAATACAAAAATTCAAAAGAAATCACAGAAAAACGTCTAATTTTAGAAACGATAGACAGCGTGCTGCCAAATGCGCAAATTTACATTATGAAGGATGATGGAAATACAATGAAGTATTTTCCTGTTCAGCCTATGCAGCAAGTGCTGCCTAATGATCAGCAAAGTCAGCAAAAAGCTGATCAATCGAGCGAGAACACGCAAAAAAGAGGTGAAAACAATGGACAAGAATGAAAAGAAAATTAATTTTGAATGGAAGAAATACATACGCCTAGGGTCTGTTATAGCCGGTTTATTTGCGTGTTTGCTACTATTATTCAGCAACGTTTTTGTTGTGAAAGAAAATGAATATAAAGTCGTTCGCCAATTTGGCGAAGTTGTAAAAATTATAGAGAAGCCCGGCCTCCATTTAAAAATTCCTTTCATACAAACAGTTGAAAGTCTTCCAAAGCATCAATTAACGTATGATGTGGAGGAAGCGGAAATCAATACAAAGGATAAAAAACGAATATTAATTGACAACTATGCGGTTTGGAGAATCGAAGATCCGAAAGAAATGATCGCCAATGCAAGAACAGTTGTCAATGTAGAGGCAAAAATGTCGGAATTTATCTTTTCCACTGTGAGATCGGAGCTTGGAAAACTGAATTATGATGAAATTATTAATGATGAAAAGTCTTCCCGCGGGAGCCTTAATGACAAAATCACAAATATTGTTAATAACCTGCTTGAACAAAATCATTTCGGCATTAAGGTGGTTGATGTAAGAATTAAACGGACGGATTTGCCGGAAGCAAATGAAAAATCGGTATTTACTAGGATGATATCAGAGCGGGAATCAAAAGCCCAAGAATATTTATCGATGGGGGATGCAGAAAAAAATCGAATTGTTGCTGAAACGGACAGACAAGTAAAAGAAATGCTGGCAAAAGCTGAAGCTCAAGCTGAAACCATCCGCGGTCATGGAGAGGCGGAGGCGGCGAAGCTCTATAACCAGGCTTATTCAAAAGATCCTAAATTTTATGAATTATATAGAACACTTCAATCCTACAAGAAAACAATCGACGGTGAAACAGTCATCGTTCTCCCGTTCGATTCTCCATACGCCAAAATATTAATGGGAGAAACAGAATAAAATCGATAAGCCATGTTTTTTCTTCTGCTGAAAGTAATGGTAGAATAGAAGGAAGGCATGGCTTTTTTAGTTGAAGGAGGCTAGTAGTAGTGACAAAGAAGCTAGTTTTAATTGATGGAAACAGTATTGCTTACAGAGCGTTTTTCGCTTTGCCGCTTTTAAATAATGATAAGGGGATTTATACGAATGCAATTTACGGCTTTACAAATATGCTGTTAAAAGTACTGGAGGAAGAAAAACCGACACATATTCTTGTTGCATTTGATGCAGGGAAAACAACGTTCCGGCATAAAACTTTTAAAGAATATAAAGGAACTCGGCAAAAAACCCCGCCTGAATTGTCGGAGCAGCTACCATTTATACGGGATTTGCTTGATGCCTACAAAATTACAACATATGAACTCGAAAATTATGAGGCTGATGATATTATTGGAACAGTTGCGAGACAAGCTGAGAAGCAAGATTTTGAAGTGAAAATTATTTCCGGAGATAAGGATTTAACACAGCTGGCAACTGAAAAAACGACCGTTTCCATCACGAAAAAAGGAATTACAGATGTTGAACCGCACACGCCTGAATCGATTCAAGAGAAGTATGGGCTAAGCCCGGCACAAATTATTGATTTGAAAGGATTGATGGGCGATCAATCAGATAATATCCCAGGTGTGCCCGGCGTTGGAGAGAAAACCGCGATTAAATTGCTGAAACAGTTTGAGACAGTCGAAAATATTTTAAATTCGATTGAAGAAGTAAATGGAAAAAAATTAAAGGAAAACTTACAAAACTATAAAGAGCAAGCATTAATGAGCAAACAGCTTGCGACAATTCATTGTGAAGCTCCTGTCGAAATAAAAATTCAAGACCTTGAGTATAAAGGCTATGACAAAGAAAAAGTAGTGAAAATTTTTAAGGAACTAGGCTTCCAATCGCTCCTAGACAAAATGGGAGAGCATGAGAATGAAGAAGCGGATGAAATGCCGACGATTAAGTTCGAAAAAGTTGAAAAGCTGTCAGACAAGGTTTTATCAGAGAAGGCAGCTCTTTTAGTGGAAATCATTGATGAAAATTATCATACTGGAGAAATCATCGGGTTTTCTATCGCAAACGAAAATGGATGTTTTTATATTCCAGCCGAAATTGCGCTACATTCAAAAGAGTTCATAGAATGGGTGAAGGATGAAACAAAGCGGAAAGTGGTGTATGATGCGAAAAAATCAATTGTGGCGCTGCGCTGGCGAAACATTGATTTAGCAGGTATTGAGTTTGATGTTCTCATTGCCTCATACATTTTAAACCCGTCTGAATCGATTGACGACATAGCCGAGCTTGCAAAGGCAAAAAATAAACATTTAGTTCAAAAGGATGAAGTGATTTACGGAAAAGGCGCTAAACGTCATATCCCTGATGAAGACATTTTAGGCGAACATCTTGCCAGAAAAGCGTTAGCCATTTATGAGCTGGAAGAATTATTAATACAAGAATTAGAAGAAAATGAACAATTTCATTTATTCAGCGAATTGGAGCTTCCGCTGTCAGCCATTTTATCTGACATGGAAACAACAGGAGTAAAGATAGACGTCAACCGTCTGAAAGAAATGGGAAAAGAGCTTGATGAACAGCTGAAGCAATTAGAAAAGGATATTCATCGTCTAGCTGGAGTGTCATTTAACATTAATTCTCCGAAGCAGCTTGGGCCGATTTTATTTGAAAAGCTCAATCTACCGGTTTTGAAAAAGACCAAAACGGGGTATTCGACCTCTGCGGACGTTTTAGAAAAATTGAGAGGACAACACGAAATTGTGGAGAAAATTTTGCATTACCGGCAGCTCGGAAAGCTTCAATCGACGTATATTGAAGGGTTGCTGAAGGTTGTCCATCGTGATACGCATAAAATCCACACCCGATTTAATCAAGCATTAACGCAAACCGGAAGATTAAGCTCCACAGACCCGAATTTGCAAAACATTCCAATTCGCCTTGAGGAAGGCCGCAAAATTCGTCAAGCATTTATCCCTTCTGAAAAAGATTGGGTCATTTTTGCAGCGGACTATTCCCAGATTGAACTGCGAGTGCTTGCGCATATATCTGGAGATGAAAAATTGATTGAAGCGTTTCAACAAGATCTTGATATTCATACAAAAACGGCGATCGATGTGTTCCATGTCGAAGAAGATAAAGTGACCTCCAACATGAGAAGACAGGCAAAAGCAGTTAATTTCGGGATTGTTTACGGAATCAGCGATTACGGATTGTCGCAAAACTTAGGAATTACCCGAAAAGAAGCTGGTGAATTTATTAAAAAATATTTTGAAATTTATAAAGGTGTTAAAGAATATATGGATGGCATAATCCAAGAGGCGAAGCAAAAAGGCTATGTAACGACACTAATGCAGCGTCGGAGATATATTCCGGAAATTACGAGCAGAAATTTCAATATCAGAAGTTTTGCCGAGCGAACAGCCATGAATACTCCGATTCAAGGAAGTGCAGCGGATATTATCAAAAAAGCGATGATCGATATGGCGCAAGAAATTGAAAAACGAAATTTGCAAACGAGGCTGCTGCTTCAAGTTCATGACGAATTGGTGTTTGAAGCGCCAAAGGATGAAATTGAAATTTTAGAAAAGCTTGTTCCGGAAGTAATGGAAAATGCCATTCAGCTAAAAGTGCCGTTAAAGGTTGATTATTCTTACGGTTCTACGTGGTATGAAGCGAAATAATTTGAAAAAGGCGGAAAGGGAAGCTCCCCCGCCTTTTTCGAGTGGAGATAAGGGGTGAACATAATGCCTGAGCTTCCTGAAGTAGAAACGATTCGAAAAACATTAAGGGAGCTTGTCATAGGAAAAGTCATCGATGAAGTTATCGTATCATGGCCGAAAATCATCAAACGTCCCGAAGACGCAGAGCAGTTTTGCCGCGTTTTGAGAGGGGAAACAATCAATGAAATCGGAAGAAGAGGGAAATTTTTAAAATTTTATTTAGATCGATATGTTCTTGTATCACATTTACGAATGGAAGGAAGATATGGACTGTATCCAAAAATAAAGCCCATTGAACCTCACACACATGTCATTTTTCGCTTTCAAGATGAAACGGAATTAAGATATCGGGATGTTCGCAAATTTGGCACTATGCATCTGTATCAAAAGGGCGAGGAGGAGAAGCATCCTCCTTTGTCCCAGTTAGGGATGGAGCCTTTTTCGGAACAATTTACTGCTGAAAGACTTATGAGCAAGCTTCAGTCTACCTCTAGAAACATCAAGACGGTTTTGCTTGACCAAAAAATAGTGGCGGGATTAGGAAACATTTACGTTGATGAAGTATTGTTTCGATCAGGCATTCATCCGGAGCGGCTGGCAAAAGATTTGACAGCGGAAAAAGTGAAAATATTGCATCGGGAAATTATTCAAACGCTGAAGGAAGCAGTTGAAAAAGGAGGAAGTACTGTCCGATCCTACGTCAATTCACAAGGGCAAATCGGGATGTTTCAACTGGACTTATTTGTCTATGCAAGAGAAAAAGAACAATGTAAAATTTGCGGAAGCCCTATCCAAAAAATAAAAATTGGGGGAAGAGGCACACATTTTTGTTCATCTTGCCAAGTGTAGAAAGATTTATGCCACCTTCTGAAGCGAACACATTTTAGGCGGTTTTCATATTACTATGTTAGCAATAAAAGGAAAGAAGGGGCATTTGATAAAATGACGGAAATCGGATCGGTTTTAATATTGGCGTTGGCAGTCAGTCTTGATAGTTTTTCTGTTGGCTTAGCGTTCGGTTTGCGTAAAGTAAAAATTCCAATTAAATCGATTATCACTATTTCATGCTGTTCGGCGATTGTGTTGCTCGCTGCGATGATGGCCGGACAAATAGCTCAAAGTGTTCTTCCTCCCTATTTTACGGATAGGCTTGGCGGAGCTATTTTTATTTTGCTTGGCATGTTTGTGTTATATTCCTTTTTCCGCAACAATGAATCAGAGGATGAGAAAGATGAGGAAAAGAGTGAAAAAACGATTTTAAATATGGAATTAAAATCGTTAGGCATTGTCATTCATATATTGAAAAAGCCTGCTGCAGTTGATATGGATCGATCTGGCGAGATTACAGGCGTGGAAGCTTTGCTGCTTGGGATCGCTCTTTCGCTCGATTCATTCGGAGCAGGAATCGGTGCGGCTTTAGCAGGGTATGAACCTTTTTTAACAGCTATTTTCGTCACTTGTATGAGCACGATGTTTGTTTATATTGGAATGAAATCCGGCCGATTTGCTTCATCCTATTCGTTTTTTGAAAAGTTTTCATTTATCCCGGGTTTATTATTAATAATGATCGGTGTTTGGGCCATGTAAGGATAAAGGAGAATGATGATATGACAATGATTATTGGATTAACTGGAGGCATAGCAAGCGGAAAAAGCACTGTGTCTGAAATGCTTAAAAAAAGAGGCATTCCAGTTATTGACGCAGATCTAATTGCAAGAGAAGTGGTAGAAGTCGGCAAAAAAGCATATACAGAGATCGTAAATGCTTTCGGAAAGGAAATATTAAACGAAGACTTAACGATCAACCGAGCTCGATTAGGCTACATTGTATTTCAAAACGAAGATAAGCGGGAGAAGCTAAACAGTATTGTACATCCTGAGGTCAGGCTGGAAATGAAAAGGCGACAGGAACAATTGATCTCAGAAGGTGCGAAAGCAGTAGTTCTTGATATTCCCCTTCTATTTGAAAGCAATTTGAAGCATTTAGTGGATAAAGTGATTGTTGTTTATACGGGAGAAAAAAATCAACTGGAACGATTAATGAAAAGGAATAATTTTTCGAAGAAAGAAGCTTTATCACGCATCAATGCACAAATGCCTTTGAAAGAAAAAGTAAAATTTGCCGATGCAGTGATCAACAATGATGGAACATTAGAAGAAACGGAACAGCAATTGGAAAACATTCTCATGAATTGGGGAATTGGTTAATCCGCTCGCAAATAGAGCGGTTTTTTTATTTTTAGTATATATTTTTTTAAGAAACGATTAAAATAATTGTTTCGTTATTTTATAAATATGATATACTAATTAACAGAATAGGAGATAAAAAGTGTAACATAATGCCGGAAGGGGATATTCACATGAGTGCTAAGGTTGCCATTAACGGTTTCGGCCGAATTGGCCGAATGGTATTCAGAAAAGCAATTTTAGAAGGAGATTTGAATATCGTAGCAATCAATGCAAGCTATCCAGCAGAAACATTGGCTCATTTAATTAAATACGATACAAACCATGGGAAATTTGAAGGAGAAGTCATTCCAAAAGAAGATCATTTAATTGTAAATGGCCATAAAGTGCTTCTTTTGAACAATCGAAATCCTATTGAACTTCCCTGGAAAGATCTAGATGTGGACATAGTGATTGAAGCGACAGGAAAATTCAACTCCCGTGAAAAAGCGATGATGCATGTTGAGGCAGGGGCGAAGAAAGTTATTTTAACAGCACCTGGAAAAAATGAAGATGTAACGATTGTTATCGGTGTAAACGAAGAACAATATGATCCTGACAACCATGTCATTATTTCGAATGCTTCTTGCACAACAAACTGTCTAGCGCCTGTTGCAAAAGTTCTTGATGAACAGTTTGGCATTGAATATGGTTTAATGACTACTGTCCACGCATATACGAACGATCAAAGAAATATTGATAATCCGCATAAAGATTTAAGAAGAGCGCGAGCGTGCGCCCAATCAATCATTCCGACAACTACCGGTGCAGCAAAAGCGATCGGTTTAGTTTTACCGCAATTAAAAGGAAAATTGCACGGTCTTGCATTAAGAGTGCCTACACCAAACGTCTCCCTCGTAGACTTTGTTGTAGATCTAAAACGCGATGTGACCGTTGAAGAGGTAAATGAAGCGTTTATCCAAGCTTCTCAAGGAAAGCTGAAGGGGATATTAGATTTTTCTTCAGAACCGCTCGTATCGGTTGACTACAACACAAACCCGCACTCTGCTATTGTCGACGGTTTAACGACAATGGTTATGGGAACAAGAAAGGTAAAAGTGCTTGCATGGTATGATAATGAATGGGGCTACTCTTGCCGCGTTGTGGATTTAGCAAAACTTGTAGCAAGCAAATTGAATAAATTGGCCGCAGCTGTATAAAATGATGGGAGGGTTGATCTTTACAAAGATTGACCCTCTTCTTCTTTTTGTTTGGATACTTTTTTCAGCGCAAAATTTTTGACAAAGTATGTTGCAAAAACAAATCAAACCATATATACTATTTTTCGTGAACTTCTTAAACGCAAGGTAATGTGGCTACTTAAAGGGTTAGGACCTCTTTGGACTAACTTTCCCCCGTGGTAGTTAAACATACCAGAGTGCGAAGAATTCATAAAAATTTATAAAGGGGGATCCATGGCTATGGAAACAATGGGACGTCACGTTATCTCTGAGCTGTGGGGATGCGACTTTGATAAGTTGAATGACTTGGAATTTATTGAAAAAACGTTTGTAAATGCAGCATTAAAATCAGGTGCTGAAATCCGGGAGGTTGCGTTTCATAAGTTTGCGCCTCAGGGTGTAAGCGGAGTTGTGATCATTTCAGAGTCACACCTAACAATTCATAGTTTTCCAGAGCATGGATATGCTAGCATTGATGTGTACACTTGCGGTGATTTAAATCCAAATATTGCAGCGGATTACATTTCTGAAGCTTTAGGTGCTCAAACGCGCGAAAATATTGAAATTCCTCGCGGTATGGGTCCTGTTCAAATCAAACAGGGTCAAGCAAAAGCACTTTAAAGTGAAAACAGAATAAAATTTGAATGGAAATGCAAAGAGGTGTCAGCTTTTTACTGCACCTCTTTTTATATTATAATAAAGAATAATATTTCATATTGAATGGTATTTAGAGGCATCTTATTTGTGGCTTCAAAGGACCGAGTTATTCTACCCCCTGCAAAGCCGTTATGAAAAAGAGGCTTTGATGTTTTTAAAATCATTCATTGTAGTGATGTAAAAATAAAAAAGCTTTTATTGGCATGGCTGCCATCACTGTTTGGCGGTTCGAACATCATTTGATTGGACCGGACTGACAGAAATCCATTTCATTCAGTCGAATTATCTATAACAAAAATACAAGAGCTTGAAAGTTTCTTGTCTGATCCAATGCTATTTAATAAGATGTAGGTAGAGCTTTTTTGATTTAGTTAAAAAGATTGGAGCTGGTGATATGAAATGCCCTTCCTGCCACCATTTTGGAACACGTGTTTTAGATTCGCGTCCAGTCGATGAAGGGAGATCAATTCGGAGGCGAAGGGAATGTGAGGAATGTCAATATCGGTTCACAACGTTTGAAAAAGTGGAAGAAATTCCGCTCATCGTTGTGAAAAAGGAAGGAACACGTGAAGAGTTCAGCAGGGAAAAAGTTTTGCGCGGGATGATTAAAGCTTGTGAGAAAAGACCGGTTTCTTTAAAAAAATTGGAAGATGCTGCGCATGATATTGAAAAAGAACTAAGAAATCTAGGTACATCGGAAATATCAAGCGAAACGATCGGCGAAATGGTGATGGACAGACTAGCCGAAATTGATGAAGTCGCATACGTTCGATTTGCTTCTGTTTACAGGCAATTTAAAGATATAAATGTCTTTATTGAGGAATTGAAAGAACTGATCAAAAAAGAACGTTCATAAAGAGCTGCGAGATTATGACATGCTATTTGGGAAGGTTTTGAAAAAATGATTGGACATCATCACTGGAAAGAGCTGCTGCCTGTTGATCGCTACGTTGTGAAATGTACGAGCAGTTTGATTCATGAATTTGACCGAAAAGTTCTTACATTACTGTACCAGCCCTTAATCGGGCCAAGAACGTTAAACTTATACATGACGCTTTGGAGCGAGCTTGAACAAAACCGTCTTTGGGGGACGGAATCGACCCACCATTTTTTAATGGCTGTTACTCAATCCCCATTAAATGAAATTTATCATGACCGTTTGAAATTAGAAGGAATAGGTCTTTTAAAAACATACCTTGTCGATGAAAGCGAACCGAAAAAATATATTTATGAACTTCAACGACCTCTTTCCCCCAAACAATTTTTTTATGATGGAATGTTGAACATATATTTATATAACAGAGTTGGAAAAACGGTGTACCAAAGATTGAAAAGCTATTTTTCCGATAAATCGGTTGATAGCAACGCCAAAGATGTGACAAGATCATTTCATGAAGTATACCAATCGATCCACCCATCTGAGCTTTCAGCCAATATTGCAATGGAACCTGAGGAAAACGATCAGGAGCTTTTTGATCATGCGCCTGGAGAACCGATTTCGATTCAAAACCAGTCCTTTGATTTTCAATTGTTTTATGCCGGTTTATCAGAGCATATTGTGCCCAAAAAAGCGATCACGCCTGCGGTTAAGGAAGCTGTTGAGAAATTAGCATATGTTTATGGAATTGATCCAATTGAAATGAAAAATCTGGTCATCCGTTCTTTGGATCATGATGAGCAAATTAATTTAGACGAGCTGCGAAAATGGGCGAGGGATTGGTATAAGCTGAATCACGGCAACCGTCTTCCAGAGCTTGTTGATAGGCTTCAGCCTTTGAATCAGCGGGTGAAAGACGAAGAAATTGAACAGTCAAAAGATAAGGAATTAATTCGACAGCTTGAATCCATCTCTCCAAGACAGTTTCTAAAAGATATTTCAGGCGGTATTGAACCGTCCGCAGCGGATTTGAAAATTATTGAAGATGTCATGTTTCAGCAAAAGCTGCTTCCCGGAGTTGTCAACGTTTTAATTTATTATGTCCTGCTAAAAACAAATATGAAATTGTCAAGAGCGTATGTTGAGAAAATTGCCAGCCACTGGGCTCGATTAGGAATTAAAACTGTGAAGGATGCAGTGGATGTGGCGAAAAAAGAACATAAGAAATATTTAACTTGGGCGGAAACAAAGGATAAGAAGACTGACAGCAAAAAAATCGTTCGAAAAGAAAAACTCCCTTCATGGCTTTTGGAAAACGAAAATCAACAGGTAGAAAACATCGATCCGGAAGCGTTTGAAAAAGAAAAACAAAAGCTGCAGGAGCGGATTAAAAAATATAAAAATAAACAGAAGGACTAGGCGAAAGGAGGGAGGAAGATGGAATCCCTGCAAAATCATTTAAAACAATTCATGAACAGCAAAGGGTTTCGGGAAACGTATTTGAACTTGAAACAGCAAATAAAATCGGACAAAGATGTCAGGTTATTTTTAGAAAAGCATAAAGATCAAATCGATGAAAATATGATTGACCGCAGTTTAGGCAAACTGTATGAATTTGTAACGCAGAGCAAGTTTTGCCGTGAATGTCGAAATTTAGATGAGTGCAAAAATATTTTAAAAGGATATCACCCTACATTAATTATTGAAAGAAAAACAATCGACCTGAAATATGATAAATGCCCGAGAAAAGAAGCATATGATGCTCGAAAAAAACAAGAATCGCTCATTAAATGCATGTATGTACCAAAGGAAATCCTCAATGCACACCTTGAGGATATTGATTTAAACGAACCGAACCGTCTGAAGGCAGTGTCTCTCGTGCAAGATTTTGTTGAGCAATACGGTCAAAATGATCGGTTAAAAGGATTGTATTTATACGGTTCTTTCGGCGTGGGAAAGACATTTATTCTTGGAGCGATCGCGAATGAGCTGGCGGAAAAAGGCGTTCCTTCCATGCTTGTATATGTTCCGGAGTTTGTCAGGGAGTTAAAAAGCGCTCTTCAAGATCATTCACTGAATGAAAAGATTGATGCGGTTAAAAAAATTCCGGTATTAATGCTTGATGATATTGGTGCTGAATCGATGTCGAGCTGGATGAGAGACGACATTTTAGGTTCGATTCTCCAATTCCGCATGCTTGAAAATTTACCGACCTTTTTTACATCCAACTTTAATTTTAGCGAATTGGAACACCACCTGACTTATTCACAAAAAGGCGAAATAGAACAGTTAAAGGCAAAAAGAATTATGGAAAGGATTCGTTTTTTGGCCATTCCCGTGGAATTGAAAGGAAAAAATCGCAGACAAGAATAGCCGCTGGACAGCAAACACTTCTAAATAATGCCATCCCCCCATATATATAGAAACAGGACTTGCTATATAAAGGGGGGGATCTTTTTTTGCTGGAAATAACTTTTCAAACGGAAAAAGAAGCTTCTTATCTGCATCAATTGCTTAATACAGAGAAGGAAAACTTTGATTTCCAAGCAGCCTTGCTGAACGGCACAGTATTAACATGTGAAACAGATGATTGGGAAACATTTATATCTGATGTGCTCGTACCATCATTTGTTGACTTTTTTCTAAATGTGAAAGAGCCCCGTCTCCTTCTTTTTATAATTGAAAAACAATTTTATTTTGAGGATGAAGATGAAAAACAGCAAATTTTACATATTGCTCAATCGATCTTGGAAGGAGAGCGGGCGGAAATTCCAATGATCAAACATTTTGAGCCGAGAGAAAACTTAATTATTTCTGCTTTAACGAATTTCCTTCGGCCAAACCAATCTTTTTCTATAGAATCATTTATTCAATTCCGCTTGTCTGATTATTTATCAAGACTTTCGGAATATGTCGGTCTCTCCATTGAAGAGTATAAAATGGAGCAGGAATACCAAAATTTTATTCAAAGCTTGCGGGAATATGTTCTCAATAAAAAACCGAAATTATCAACGATTCATATTTTGCATGATACTTCCTTTCAAGTGTTTAATGAAAAGTTCATCGAAATAAAAGAGCTGGAATTGAAAAAGTGGATTGATCGGGAATTTATTTATCGCCACCCGATGTATATTGATTCCCATTTGCTGGCCCCGCTTGTATCCATTGCTCCTTTAGAAATTTATATATACTCCGATCAACAGGAGGAAGCAATGATTCAAACGATCCAAAACATCTTTCAGGAACGGGTTCGATTTTTTTCAAGGGCTAGCTTTCAAAAACGATAAGTTTCTTTCAGTACTCCTTGATTTTTGGTGGCGAATCAGTCTATAATACGGTTGAAATCATTCATCACGAAAAGGTTATGATGAGGACACGGGAGTATTATCACAGTTCAAAGAGAGGGAAGGCACAGGCTGAAACCTTCCTAACTCGTGTAATGCTCTTACCACCTCTAAACTTCAGCTGTGAACGGCTTTTGCCAAGTAATAGCTGGCGGATTGTTCCGTTATCAAAATGAGCCGCTCAAAGTTTTGAGCGGGAACTAGGGTGGAACCACGGGTTTTACATACAACACTCGTCCCTTCTTTTAGGGACGGGTGTTTATTTTTGCAAGAAAAAACAAAGGAGGAAAGAAGATGAAAGAAGCCATTAAAATTACTTTTCCAGACGGTTCTGTAAAAGAATTTCCGTACGGAACAACAACGGAAGAAATCGCTGCATCCATCAGCCCTGGATTAAAGAAAAAAGCCATTGCAGGTAAAATAAATGGAAAGCTTATTGACTTAAAAACCCCGATTGAACAAGACGGCCAGATTGAAATTTTGACGCCTGATACAAAAGAAGCGTTAGAAATTTTACGACATAGTACAGCACATTTAATGGCGCAAGCGATTAAACGGCTTTACCCAAATGTAAAATTGGGAGTCGGGCCCGTCATTGAAAACGGTTTTTATTATGATATCGATATGGATGAAACGATCTCTCACGAGGATTTGCCTAAAATCGAAAAAGAAATGAAAAAAATTGTCGGCGAAAATTTGCCGGTTATTCGTAAAGAAGTAAGCCGCGATGAAGCAAAAAAAATGTATGAGGAAATCGGCGACCATTTAAAGCTTGAGCTTATCGATGATATTCCGGAAGGCGAAATCATTTCCATATATGAGCAAGGAGAATTTTTCGATCTATGCCGAGGAGTCCACGTTCCTTCTACCGGAAAAATAAAGGAATTTAAATTGCTCAGCGTAGCCGGCGCCTACTGGCGTGGAGACAGCAAAAACAAAATGCTTCAACGCATATACGGTACAGCATTTTTTACAAAAGAAGAGCTTAAAGAACATCTCCGCATGCTTGAAGAAGCAAAAGAGCGGGATCATCGCAAGCTTGGAAAAGAATTAAACCTGTTTACCACTTCTCAAAAGGTTGGACAAGGCTTGCCGCTTTGGCTGCCAAAAGGTGCAACTATCCGCCGGATTATCGAACGCTATATTGTTGATAAAGAAATTAAACTCGGATACCAGCATGTATACACACCTGTTCTCGGCAGCGTCGATCTTTATAAAGCTTCCGGCCATTGGGACCATTATCAAGATGATATGTTTCCGCCAATGAAGATGGATAACGAAGAGCTTGTATTGCGTCCGATGAATTGCCCGCATCATATGATGATTTACAAAAATGAAATTCACAGCTATCGGGAATTGCCGATCCGCATTGCAGAACTTGGAACAATGCACAGATACGAAATGTCAGGTGCATTGACAGGGCTGCAGCGTGTTCGCGGGATGACGTTGAACGATGCACATATTTTCGTTCGGCCGGATCAAATTAAAGACGAATTCATCCGAGTTGTCCGCCTTATTGAAGAGGTATACGAGGATTTTGGTATAAAAGATTATTCGTTCCGATTATCTTACCGCGATCCTGAGGATAAAGAAAAATATTATGATGATGATGAAATGTGGGAAAAAGCCCAGTCGATGCTGAAAGCCGCAATGGACGAACTCGGGCTGGATTATTATGAAGCGGAAGGTGAAGCGGCATTTTACGGACCGAAATTGGATGTACAAGTGCGGACGGCTTTAGGAAAAGATGAAACATTATCGACTGTTCAGCTAGATTTTCTCCTTCCGGAACGGCTTGATTTAACATATGTTGGCGAAGACGGCAAACATCATCGGCCAGTTGTTATTCACCGCGGAGTTGTTTCAACGATGGAACGGTTTGTTGCCTTCTTAATTGAGGAATTTAAAGGCGCCTTCCCAACTTGGCTTGCACCTGTGCAAGTGAAAGTCATCCCTGTTTCGCCGGAAGTGCATCTTGATTATGCCAAAACAGTAGAACAGCGTCTTCAGCAAGAAGGCTTGCGTGTTGAAGTCGATATTCGGGATGAAAAAATCGGCTATAAAATTCGTGAGGCACAAATGCAAAAAATCCCGTACATGGTCGTTGTCGGTGATCAAGAAGCAGAAAATGAGACGGTCAATGTCAGAAAGTATGGAGAACAAAAATCAGAATCCATGCCGCTGGAGACATTTGCTGTATCTGTTGGAAAAGAAGGGAGAAAATAAGGAAATCGGCGTTTGCTGATTTCCTTTTTTTTAAAGCATAAGCGAGGGGTGTACAGATGGAAATAGTAGGAATTGATGCAGGGGGAAGTTTATTAAAAATTGCTTATGTTGAACATGGACGATATCGGTATAAATGGTTTCCAATTGATGAAATGGATCAAGCTCTTTCTTGGATGAAGAGATTGAAGCCGGCTGCCCGCTATAGAATAACAGGAGGCAGAGCTGCAAAAGTAAAAGAAAAATTGACCGGCGCTGATGTGACCTTTATTCCAGAATTTGATTCAGTTTGTATAGGAACAAGAGAGCTTTTAGTAGAAGAAGGAAAGGAGCCAAAGAGCGATTTTTTAATCGTCAGCATCGGAACTGGAACATCTTTTTTCCTTATGAAGGGCGAGCGGTATGAGCGTTTGCTTGGAAGCGGTATCGGCGGCGGTGTTATTTCCGGTTTAAGCCGGCTCATTTTGCAGGAGAGCAATTTTTATCAAATCGTTGATTTGGCGAAAAAAGGTGATCGAAGCCATGTTGATTTGTTGGTAAAAGATTTGTATGGAGAAGAGGCTCCTCCAATTTTAGGAGATGTAACCGCTGCTAATTTTGGCAATCCGGATTTATCGAGAGCCCGGAAAAAAGATGCTTTTGCAACGTTATTTCAATTGATTGGTGAAACGATCGTTCTTTTGGCAAAGCAATGTGCCGAGCTTCATCAAGTGGACACGTGTGTCTATGTTGGAGCTGCAATTTCGCAAAACCCTCCTTTACAACAAATCATCCAAAGCTTTGATTCCATGACAGGTCTGCAAAGCATATTTTTATCAAACGGTTCTTTTACCGGAGCATTGGGAGCTATTTTATATCAATAATGTTTAAAACAATGGAGGAATTATTTTTCTTCAAGCTCAGAAATATCTACAACCGTACGTTCTTTAAACGGACCTCTTACATGAACGGTTGCTGTTTTTCCATCTTCATTTAGCTGATCAATCCAAACGGAAGCTCCGTTATAGAGAACTTCAATATCAGCGGGCGAGGATAAAATTTGTTTTACGCGGTTTGCATCCATTTCGATCACTCCAATAGTTATATGTTGATTATCATGTCCACTCCATTCCGATTTATGTATGTTCATTCAAATAGACTCTTGCATTTTCTGTTTGAATAGTTTAAAATGGTATCGTTTTTGAAGAAATGTTGTTTTGACAAAGCTGCTTTGCCATGGTAGAATATTATAGTCAAGGAGAACAAGCAGAAGCACCCGCTTCTCACCTGATTGACGCACATTGTTGCTGTTGACAGGTTTATACATTGGACAAAAAGTTCGTGTATTCAACGTGTGGGTGCAGTGTGCGTCTACGCGTTTTTTATTTGCATAAACGAATGTATAAGCTCTGTCAAGGCGAACGTGCACTTTGTTTATAAAATCTTGGAGGTGGCTCATTATTAGCAAAGATATGTTAGTAAACGAGGGCATCCGCGCTCGTGAAGTTCGACTGGTCGATCAAAACGGTAATCAGTTAGGCATTAAATCACGGCAAGAAGCGCTTGATATTGCCGCAAATGCCAATTTGGATCTCGTTCTTGTTGCTCCGAATGCAAAACCGCCGGTTGCTCGCATCATGGATTACGGAAAATACCGCTTCGAGCAGCAAAAGAAAGAAAAAGAGGCGCGTAAAAAGCAGAAAGTTATTAATGTGAAGGAAGTCCGCCTAAGCCCAACAATTGAAGAGCATGACTTTAATACAAAGCTTCGCAATGCTCGGAAATTTTTGGAGAAGGGTGACAAGGTGAAAGCATCGATCCGCTTTAAAGGAAGAGCGATTACCCATAAAGAAATCGGCCAACGAGTTCTAGAAAGATTTTCTGAAGCATGCGCTGACATCAGTTCTGTTGAAACGAAGCCGAAAATGGATGGGCGCAGCATGTTTCTAGTGCTAGCACCGAAAAACGAAAAGAAATAGAAGGAGGATCCTTTTATGCCTAAAATGAAAACTCATCGCGGCTCTGCGAAAAGATTTAAAAAAACTGGGAACGGAAATTTGAAACGGTCTCATGCATTTACTAGTCATTTATTCGCTAACAAAACTCAAAAGCAAAAACGCAAACTTCGCAAACCAGCATTAGTAAGCAAAGGTGACTTTAAACGTATTCATCAAATGCTTGACAATATAAAATAATTTTTAACTTCGATTTTTTAGGAGGGAATGCATTATGGCACGTGTTAAAGGCGGTACAGTGACACGCAGACGCCGCAAAAAAATTATTAAGCTTGCAAAAGGTTATTACGGTTCGAAACATCGTTTATATAAAGTTGCTAACCAGCAAGTAATGAAATCTTTAATGTATGCATACCGTGACCGTCGCCAAAGAAAACGCGATTTCCGTAAGCTTTGGATTACGAGAATCAATGCTGCTGCGCGCATTCACGGTCTTTCCTACAACCGGTTCATGCACGGTTTAAAGCTTGCTGGCATTGAAGTAAACAGAAAAATGCTTGCTGACTTAGCAGTAAATGATGAAAAAGGATTTGCACAACTCGCCGAAACAGCTAAAGCTGAATTAAATAAGTAATCGAAAAAGCAAGCCACCTATAAACGTACATTGCTCTTTGGGCTGGACATAATTGAACAGCACATTATTGATCCCCTTTAAGTAGACGTGTAAAAAATCTGCGCAATGACTCGCGGATGCTGCACTTCTATTTGGAGGGGATTTTTATATGGCTGAAAAGGTAAACGATTATGGCTTTACGTTTCTCAACAGTGAAAAAAGTCAAAAGTTCAAGGGTTTTTTAGGCCGATGCAAAAAATTTAGGTTCTATACTAAATGTTGGGATCAAGAATATCATCAAAATGAAAAAAGCATTTACGAAGCACTCTGTTTTATAATGAAAGTGACCAAACCCAATTAAAAAGGAGACTTCGAAAAATTATAATCAATTACCGAGCTGTTTTACAAAATTTCATAGAGGAAGAGAAAAGGTAATGGGATAAAAATAGAAATGGAAGCTAACAGCAGCTCCCGCAATGGGAACTGCCTTCAGAATGCTTATTTTCTTTTTAAATCAGAAATGTTGCATAGATTGATCAAAAAAGCGACACCATGATCGTCCAGTCATGAACCGCATAGTCTTTTAACGCTGTCAATTTTGAACGGGAATGTCAAGCTGCTCTTTCTTTTTTGCTGTCTTAAGATAGTGTCGGGAATTCCGATTCGTTCCGATTCAAAAACTCTTTAATTGGACTTTTCCAGTCGATTTTGGCGTAAGGATATGCTTCTTTTATTTTCGATTCTATAAATTGAAAATCTTCTTTTGTAAACCCCCTTAACTTATTTGGAGTAGATGTCCAAATAAAAACGGAGATAACTTCAAAAGAAGTTTCAGTCGTGCCTAAATATTTTTCCCCTTCAAATAAAACTCCTTTATGCGTTAACAAAAAATTTTTGTGGACATTTTCTTTATCATCAAGAAAGAAAAATTTTTTTTGCTCATGAGCCAATTCTAACTTTCGCTTCGGGTTCAATAAATATTTAATGAATGAATAAATTAGGAAAATAATCGCAGCAATTATGAAAAGACGAAGAAGGATGACAATCATTTACTTTAAACCTCCCCGAAGGTCATATTCATACATATACATTACGAAAAAGGAATTGAAGGGGTTTCATTAATGATCACATTTGCTATAATTTTTTTAGATATATTTTAGGGGTTGAGAAAATGGATTTTGAACAGTTATATAAAATGCAAAAAGAATTGGATGAAAAAATTGAAAAGAAACACGGTTTGGAGGAAGAAAGGCTGATCGAGAGAAAAGTTTTAGCCTTGCTTGTCGAAATTGGCGAATTGGCTAATGAAACGCGCTGCTTTAAATTTTGGAGCGTTAAGCCGCCTTCCGACAGAGAGGTTATTTTGGAAGAGTATGTAGACGGCCTTCATTTTTTATTGTCGATCGGCCATGAATTGTATATTGAAAAACTGCCGGAAATGAAAGCAAAAAAAATCGATAAAAGCCTGACCGATCTTTTTTTAAACGTTTATCAAAAAACGGCAAAATTCAATGAATATTTGTCTGTCCAAGCGTATATCGATTTATTTAACGACTATGTTACACTCGGCTCTGCGCTGGGCTTTTCAGAGGAAGATATTATTTCAGCATACATGGCGAAAAATGAAGTCAATCATGCTAGACAAAATCAAGGATATTAACAATTCCGTTTGGAAAAAATGAAGAATATAAATTAAAGGAGGTTTCAGTGTGGAGAAATGGGATGAAACATTGAAAATGTTAAAAGATTTAACAGACGCGAAAGGCATCGCCGGCAATGAACGGGAAGTCAGAGAAGTAATGAGAGGGTACATAAAAGATTATGCGGATGATATCCAAACGGATGGACTCGGCAGTTTAATTGCCAAAAAAGAAGGAGAATCAGGCGGACCCAAAATTATGATCGCGGGCCATCTTGATGAGGTCGGCTTTATGGTTACGCAAATTGATGATAAAGGGTTCATTCGCTTTCAGCCTGTTGGTGGCTGGTGGAATCAAGTTATGCTCGCACAAAGAGTGACGATTGTCACCCAAAAAGGAGATGTGACCGGCATCATCGGTTCCAAGCCGCCGCATATTTTGCCGGCAGAAGCACGAAAAAAGCCTGTAGAGATCAAAGACATGTTTATTGATATTGGCGCCAGCAGCCGAGAAGAAGCGATGGAATTTGGTGTTCGTCCCGGCGACCAAATTGTGCCTTATTTTGAGTTCACCGTTATGAAAAATGATAAAATCCTTTTGGCGAAAGCTTGGGATAACCGCATCGGTTGTGCAATAGCGATCGAAGTTTTGAAAAAGCTGAAAGGGGTAAACCATCCGAACGTCGTTTACGGTGTAGGAACCGTTCAGGAGGAAGTAGGATTAAGAGGAGCCCGCACATCAGCCCATTATATTGAGCCTGATATTGCTTTCGGCGTAGACGTCGGAATAGCCGGCGACACTCCAGGCATTTCCGAAAAAGAAGCGATGGGAAAAATGGGGAAAGGTCCGCAAATTATTTTATATGATGCTTCTATGGTCTCCCATAAAGGGCTTCGCGATTTTGTCGTAGGGGTCGCTGAAGAATGCGGCATTCCATATCAGTATGATGCTATGCCGGGTGGCGGTACAGACTCCGGATCGATTCATTTAACAGGAAATGGTGTTCCAACGCTTTCCATTACGATTGCAACGCGCTACATTCATACACACGCTGCGATGATTCATCGCGAAGACTTTGAACATACGGTTCAATTATTGACAGAAGTCATTAAACGCCTCGACAAAAAAACGGTTGAAAACATTACGTACAACTAAAAAGCAGGAGCTGGTTATTTCCCAGCTCCAGTCTCTTTCAATCCTTGTTCAAGTGTTTCAACCATTTCCTGCTGATCACGCTGACTTGAATGGTTCCAGATAATTTCAAATAACACGCCTAACCCTGGAAGCATTTTTTCTTCCTTGCTATTGATGGCATCAACGATCGTTTCTCTCAGCTCGTCTTTTGAATTTTGCGATATGTTGGCAATGACTGCATTGCGCAAATCAAAATTCATATCCTTCACCTCGTTTTTCTTCATTCTTCTTTATTTTTTCTTTTGTTTTCTATAATATGTATATGAAATGAACTATCAGTTGAAGGAGACACCATCATTGAAACGGATTGCGTCAACTAAAAATGAAAGAGTAAAAGAATGGAAAAAGCTGCAATCAAGAAAAAAACGGGAAGAGCGCGGGCTGTTTTTAATTGAAGGCTTGCATTTAATCGAGGAAGCTCTCAAATACAAATCAATTGTTCAAGAGTTAATTGTTTTAGACGGAGCGAAGCTGCCAAATCATTTTTTCGAAGGTACTATTCCGACAACGATTGTTTCCAAAGAGGTGTTTTCGCTTCTGTCTGAAACGGATTCCCCGCAAGGTGTCATGGCTGTTTGTAAGCAGCTTAGGTGGGAAATCGATTTGAACGCCAAAAAATGGCTGTTAATAGATGCGGTTCAAGACCCAGGAAATCTCGGTACGATCATTCGTACTGCAGATGCGGCTGGAATGGATGTTGTGATTTTAGGTGACGGGACGGTTGATTTGTACAATAGTAAAACGATCCGGGCGACACAAGGATCAATTTTTCATTTGCCTGTGGTCAATTCGTCATTAAAACAGATTATAAACAAATTGAAGGAAGAGAAAATTCCTGTATTTGGAACTTCAACAAAAAATGCTGTTTTCTATAAAGAGATCCCTCCATCTGAAACATTTGCCCTCCTTGTAGGAAATGAGGGAAATGGGGTCTCAAAAGAGCTGCTGGATATGACGGATCAAAATTTACACATTCCGATTTATGGAAAAGCGGAGTCATTAAATGTTGCCGTTGCTTCAGCTATTTTCATGTACCATCTTCGCAAATAGTGTTGCGCCTTTAATTTCTTTTTTTTATAATTAAAAGCAATTGAATAAAGGAATAACGATGACGGAGAAGAGTAGTTTGCAGGTCGCCATTTAGGGAGAAAATGCCGTAGACTGGAAGCATTTTTATGGTAGAGGCAAACGAATTCACCTCCAGAGTTGACGCCAGGACCATGCGGAAGCATGTAAAGGCGCTCCGGCTGTGCCGTTATGATAATGAAGTGAACAAAGATTCTTTCTTTGTTAATAAGGGTGGTACCGCGAAATTCAACTCGTCCCTTTTTTGGGATGGGTTTTTTTTATTTATTTTAAAAAAGGAGGAATTTACATGCAGGAAGAATTAACAAAGCTTCGCGATGAAGCGTTGCAAAAGGTACGGGAAGCAACGGATTTAAAACAATTGCAAAATATTCGCGTTCAATATCTTGGAAAAAAAGGACCGATTACCGAAGTTCTTCGCGGAATGGGAAAGCTTTCGAAAGAAGAACGGCCGAAAATAGGTGCGTTAGCAAATGAAATTCGGGAAGTGATTGCCGGGGAAATAACAAGTAAGCAAGAACAACTCGAAAAAGCAGAAATCGAGAAAAAATTACAGCAAGAAACGATTGACGTTACCCTTCCAGGTAGACCAGTTCGAACAGGAAACCATCATCCTCTCCAAGCGGTCATTGAAGAAATTGAAGATTTGTTTATCGGCATGGGATACACAGTAGAGGAAGGTCCAGAAGTTGAAACAGATTATTACAATTTTGAAGCGCTCAATTTGCCGAAAGGCCATCCGGCAAGGGATATGCAAGATTCCTTTTACATAACTGATGAAATTTTGCTGCGCACACACACATCTCCAGTTCAGGCGAGAACGTTAGAAAAATATAAAGGGAAAGGTCCTGTAAAAATCATTTGTCCAGGGAAAGTATACAGACGTGATACAGATGATGCAACGCACTCCCATCAATTTACGCAAATTGAAGGGCTCGTTGTGGATGAAAACATTCGCATGAGCGATTTAAAAGGAACGCTCGAAGTGTTTGCGAAAAAACTGTTCGGTGAAGACAGGCAAATTCGTCTGCGTCCGAGCTTTTTCCCGTTTACTGAACCGTCGGTGGAAGTCGATGTATCCTGTTTTAAATGCTCCATGAAAGGCTGTCATGTATGCAAAGGAACAGGCTGGATTGAAATTTTAGGAGCAGGGATGGTTCATCCAAACGTTTTGGAAATGGCGGGATTCGATTCGAAAAAATACCGTGGTTTTGCATTTGGAATGGGACCGGAACGGATTGCCATGTTGAAATATGGAATTGATGATATTCGTCATTTTTATACAAACGATGTGCGTTTTTTGAAACAGTTTAAACAAGCTTAAAAGGAGGTTTTCTCATGTTCGTTTCATACAAATGGCTCTCTGAATATGTTGATCTAGACATTTCCCCTGAGGAGCTGGCTGAAAAAATAACGAAGAGCGGCATTGAAGTTGAAAATGTTCAAGCTGTTAATGAAGGAATAAAAGATGTTGTAGTTGGACAGGTGCTTGAAAAAGAACAGCATCCAAATGCAGAAAAATTAAGCAAATGTTTAGTTGACATCGGTGAAGGAGAACCAGTGCAAATTATATGCGGCGCCCAAAACGTTGAAAAAGGTCAAAAAGTGCCGGTAGCCAAAGTTGGTGCGGTTTTGCCGGGCAATTTCAAAATTAAACGGGCAAAGCTGCGCGGTGAAGAATCTAACGGTATGATTTGTTCTTTGCAAGAGCTGGGCATTGAAGGAAAGCTTGTCCCAAAAGAGTTTTCTGACGGCATTTTTGTTTTCCCTAGTGATGCTGAAGTTGGAAAAAATGCGATTGAACAGCTGTTTATGGACGATTATGTACTTGAATTAGGTCTTACACCAAACCGTTCTGACTGTTTAAGCATGATCGGTGTTGCCTATGAAGTTGCAGCAATTTTAAAGAAAGAGGTTCGAAAGCCGGAAGTTCATTATGAGGCTGCCGAAGAAAAAGCAACTGATTATATTACTGTGAATGTTGAAGCAAAAGAAGATAATCCATTCTATATAGCTAAAATTATTAAAAATGTCAAAATTGCCCCTTCCCCTTTATGGATGCAAATGCGCTTAATAAAAGCCGGAATCAGACCGCATAACAACGTCGTCGATATTACAAACTATTGTTTATTAGAATACGGCCAGCCGCTTCATGCGTTTGACTATGACCGGTTCGGATCAAAGGAAATACTCGTTCGCCGCGCACATGACGGAGAGACGATCGTGACCCTTGATGATCAAGAACGAAAGCTTACAAGCGATCACCTTGTGATCACAAATGGCAAAGTACCTGTTGCATTAGCTGGTGTAATGGGAGGGGCCGATTCTGAAGTAAGAGACGATACGACGACCGTTTTGCTTGAGGCCGCCTATTTTAAAGGCAGTGTTGTCCGAAAAGCGTCGAAGGATTTCGGACTTAGAAGTGAAGCGAGCTTGAGATTTGAAAAGGGAGTTGACCCGAACAGGGTAAAAGCTGCAGCAGAGCGGGCAGCACAATTGATCGCAAAATACGCCTCCGGAACTGTTTTAGAAGGTGAAGCAGAATTTCATGATTTTTCAATCGAGAAAAAAGTGATCACCATTTCCGCTGAGAAAATTAACAACGTTTTAGGGACAAACATTGCAGTAGATGAAATAAAAGAAATTTTTGACCGCTTGCAATTTGAAACCGTTGAAGAAAACGGTCTTTTTACAGTAACCGTTCCGACAAGAAGAGGCGATATTGCGATTGAAGAAGATTTAATTGAAGAAGTAGCCCGCCTTTACGGATATGACTATATTCCGTCAACATTGCCTGAAGGATCTTCAACATCCGGAGCATTAACAGACTATCAATTGAAAAGAAGAAAAGTGCGAAGATTTTTGGAAGGCGCCGGGCTTTATCAAGCGATCACATATTCATTAACGAGCAAAGAAAAGGCGGGACAATTTACGCTGGAGACGTCAAGCTTTACTCAATTAGCATTGCCGATGAGTGAAGAGCGGAGTGTTTTGCGTTTAAGCCTGCTTCCTCATTTGCTTGAGTCTGTAAAATATAACAAAGCGCGGCAAATCGATGATATTCATCTTTATGAAATTAGTTCTGTTTTCATTTCGGACGATGCTTTAGAAAAGCCTTTGGAAAAAGAACGTTTATCAGGCGTCATGACGGGTCACTACGTTTATCACCCATGGCAAGGGGAAAAAACAAAAGTTGATTTTTATGTTGTGAAAGGAATTTTAAACGGTTTATTTGATCTGCTTGGACTGTTGGATGAAATTGAGTATAAACAGGCAAAACGTGAAGGGCTGCATCCCGGCAGAACGGCAGATATTTATTTAAACGGATCATTCATCGGATTTGTCGGCGAATTAAATCCGGAAGTTGAAAAAGAGTATGATTTAGATGAAACATATGTTTTTGAGCTGAAGCTAGCCGATCTCATTCAATATGAAGCTAAGCCAGTCATATATACGCCGATTCCAAGGTTCCCATCTATTACAAGGGATATCGCCTTAGTCGTTGATCAGCATGTGCATGCTGGCGAGCTTCAAGAAACGATCCGGGAAGCGGGCGGAAAACTGTTAAAAGAGATTTCCATTTTCGATGTGTATGAAGGAGAACGTTTGGGAGCAGGGAAAAAATCGATCGCATTTTCACTCCGCTACTACGATCCTGAACGAACATTGACGGATGAGGAAGCAGCAAAAGCTCATGAAAAAGTAATTAAGGCGGTAGAGGAAAAATTTTCAGCAGTTCTTCGCAGCTAACGCAGGACGATAAATCCCTAAAATAATTCCAGCTAACAAATGAAGGTGCAGATAGCACCTTCATTTTTATTGAAATCATAAATTGGTCCTGCTAACCTCAGAAAATAAGATTTCCGGATTCGTCATTTCAATTCAATAGATTCAAAGCTTTTTCGGTGTTGGCAAAATGAAGCTTTGCCATTTTGCCAAGTGTGTTTTTCCCTTTTTCCTTTATTAATTTGGCAGCAGCTTCATCAACAGTATGGCTGGCTCCTTTTGGTAAATAAAATCCGGCTGCGTTGGATAAGCTGTTTAATTCTTTTAAAAAAGCATATCTTGCGATAATGGATGCTGCAGCGACAGATATGTGTATATGCTCCGCCTTCGGTTTAAAGATGGTTATGTCTTTAAACGGAACATCCCGGTCTTTAAGATATTGAAAGTAAACATTCGGCTCTGCAAACTGATCGATTAACACAGCTTCTGGTTTATCAGGAGAAATTTTCTTGAGTAAATGATGAATCGCTTGATTATGAAGGATAGCTTTCAATTTCCCTTGGTTCATTCCAGATTTTTGCAATTGATTGTATTTTTCATTGCGCAAAATTAAGAGGCTGTACGGAACTTTCTCTATTAAAGTGTTGGCGATTGAAAAAACTTGTTTGTCTGTCAAAGCCTTTGAATCTTTTACTCCAAGCTGCTGAACCAGTTTTCTTTTTTCTTTAGGGACAAATACTGCAGCAACCGTGATCGGTCCAAAATAATCCCCCGTTCCTGCTTCATCAGAGCCGATGACTGACATCTGTTGAAGCTGTTGAAGCTCATCCTCTGTTTGAGAAGGGGCTGTTTTTGCTATTTTTTCCCATCTGTTTGCTTCCTGCTGAGCGGCAGATCCTTGAAAAAGCACTTTTCCCGACTTGTAAGCAGTGATCGTACAGTTTGTCAATTTGGCAGAAAAGACGGCACCTGGAGGGGTTCTGTCTATAATGAAAGGATTATAAAAATCTTTCAAAGTTTGAATTCCCCCATGATCAACTTTTATGACGATATTGGACAATAAAAAACGCCTCGCTTTCCTAAAATGGATGCTATATTATTGTACCCTTTCTTTTGTTCTTCTTTCCATCTTTTCGACAAACATGTTATGATTATGATTAGGATTTTGAATCATTTTGTGATATTTTTTCATAGAGGATGGAGGATTCGCTTTGTCTGATCAACCTAAAAATAAAGCGACTGTTTATATATATGGACAGCAGTATTCGATTGTTGGAAATGAGAGCGTAAATCATATGAAGCTTGTCGCTTCAATTGTTGACGAAAAAATGCGGGAAATCAGTCAAAAAAACCCATCTCTAGATTTAAACAAGCTGGCAGTACTAACTGCGGTAAATGCTGTTCATGATTATCTCAAATTAAAGGAGAAATTTGAAGAACTAGAAAAGCAACTTCAGGAAAAGGATTGAAATTTAAAATGCTTGACTTGATCATTTTATTTTTCTTAGTATTCGGATTGCTCACTGGCCTTAAAAGGGGATTTATTCTCCAAGTAGTTTATTTATCAAGTGTTATAGTGTCTTTCATAATTGCCAGAACATATTTTGACGATCTTGCTCCTAAACTGGAATTATGGGTACCGTATCCAAATATAGGAGATTCAAATGCTGCTCTATCTATATTGACAGGGGGCCATTTGGAGGAAGCTTACTATCGCGGAGTTGCATTCGTGCTTTTGTTTATCGGATCAAAAATAGCGCTTCACATCATCGGATCTATGTTTGATTTTGTTGCAATGCTTCCAATACTTAAGCAAATCAACCGCTTGCTGGGTGCGGTTTTAGGTTTTGCGGAAACATACCTCATTTTATTCATTCTGCTTTTTTTGGCAGCGCTCATTCCAGCCGAGCAAATTCAAAATCTTATCGATAAATCGCTGCTGGCTGATTTAATTGTCAATCATACCCCTGTCTTATCTGATAAAATTCACGATCTTTGGATCGGCTATTTCGGTAAAGGAAGTTAGACGTAAAGGGACGATGGAAACATCTTTATTTAGACCCCCATCGTCCTTCTCTGTTTCTATTAAATAGTTCGATAGCAGGTGATTTTTATATTGTTTAAAATTCAAGAGGTGACGTAAAACATGACGGTTCACAAAAAGGATGTTGTCAGCCTGTTAAAGAAAATTGCGGTATATATGGAGTTAAAAGGCGAAAACCCTTTTAAAATCTCCGCGTTTTATAAAGCTGCCAATGCCCTTGAAAGAGATGCGAGAAGCCTATCAGACATCCACGATTTTACTTTAATCAGTGGGATTGGGAAAGGAACGAGTGCAGTCATCGAAGAATTCATAAAAACCGGCGAGTCAAAAACGCTGCAAACCTTGCAAAAGGAAGTTCCTGAAGGGTTAATCCCTCTTCTTCAATTGCCAGGGCTGGGCGGAAAGAAGATTGCAAAATTGTACAAGGATTTAGGTGTTGTGGACATCGATTCTTTAAAAAAAGCTTGTGAAGAACATAAAGTGCAAAGTTTACAAGGTTTTGGAAAAGTAACGGAAGAAAAAATATTGGCTGCGATCGATGAAATGAATAAAAAACCGGGCCGACTGCCTCTTGCTTATATGCTGCCGATTGCAGAAAAAATAGAGAAATTTTTAGAAAAAGGACAGAAAAACGGAATAGTTCGCTTTTCTCGCGCAGGAAGCTTAAGAAGAATGAAAGAAACGATAAAAGACCTTGACTTTATTATTGCGGCGGAAAATAAAGAAGCTGTGCGAGATTACATTTTAACAATGCCGAATATAACTGAAATCATTGCGAAAGGCGATACGAAAATATCGATTGAACTCAAGTTTGATGTCAAGGTTCAGGTCGATTTTCGCATCGTGCACCCAAAGGAATTCATTTCGGCTTTGCACCATTTTACAGGCTCAAAAGAGCATAATGTAAAAATGCGCCAGCTAGCGAAGGAAAGAGGAGAAAAAATAAGCGAATACGGCGTAGAAATAATAGAAACCGGAGAAGTGCTCACATTTGAGTCAGAAAAAGAGCTGTATGCACACTTTCAGCTTCCCTACATTCCGCCAGAGGTTCGGGAAGATGGGGAGGAAGTGGAAAAATACAAAGGAAATCTTATTTCGCTCGAGGAAATAAAGGGAGATCTCCATATGCATTCAACATGGAGCGACGGCGCTCATTCAATCAAGGAAATGGCTGAGGCTGCTAAAAGAAAAGGCTACAAGTACATCGCGATTACAGATCACTCGCAATTTTTAAAAGTAGCCAACGGCTTGACTCCTGAGCAGCTGAAAGAACAAAAAGAAGAAATTGACATGTTGAATGAACAATATTCTGATTTTACGATTTTCAGAGGAATCGAGATGGATATTTTGCCGGACGGTACACTTGATTATGACGACGATTGTCTAAAAGAGCTAGATATAGTTATTGCATCGATCCATTCGAACTTTTCCCAGCCGCAGAGTGTAATTATGAAAAGGCTGAAAGCAGCCCTATATAATAACCATGTTGATATTATCGCTCATCCGACTGGAAGGTTAATTGGGCGAAGAGAAGGATACGATGTTGATATAGAAATGCTTTTAGAACTTGCAAAGGAAACAGATACTATTTTAGAATTGAACGCAAATCCGAACAGGCTTGACTTATGTGTAGAACATTTGAAGAAAGCGAAGGAATACGGTGTAAAGGTTGTGATTAATACAGATGCCCACAGCATAAACATGCTAGAACATATGGAGATAGGGGTTGCGTATGCGCGGAAAGCTTTCATTCAGCCGGATGACGTTGTGAATACGTGGGATGTTGAACAATTAAAGCAATTTTTAAAAAGGAAAGACTGACCATTCAACTGTCAGGAGGTTTTGAGAAGTTGCAGGAACGAGTGTTACATGTTTTGGAATTTAATAAAATAAGGGAACTGCTGAAAGAGCATGCTTCTTCTTCTTTAGGAAAAGAGAAAGCGTTAAAGCTTATGCCATCAGGAGACATCAACGAAGTACTGAAGAGGCAGGAGCAGACAGATGAAGCACTAACAGTGCTCCGATTGAAAGGCTCTGCCCCTTTCGGAGGATTAAGCGACATACGGCCGAGCGTAAAGCGTGCGCAAATAGGCGGAACTTTAGGTCCGCAAGAGCTTGTGGCTGTTTCTGCCGTGTTATATGCTTCAAGACAAATGAAGCAATTTATTGAAAAGTTGACTCAAGAAGAGGAGGTTTCACTTCCTCATTTAGAACAATTGGTCAGCGAAATCGGAATTTATTTAAAAGAAGAAAAAGAAATTCAACGTTGCATACGCGATGACGGGGAAATTGTTGATGATGCGAGCGATAAATTAAAAGCGATAAGAGGTCAAATCCGTACACTGGAGGCTCGTATTCGCGAAAAGCTGGAATCGATCATTCGCTCCCCATCTGCACAAAAAAATCTTTCGGATGCCATTATTACGATTCGAAATGACCGCTATTGCATTCCTGTCAAACAAGAATATAGAGGAGTTTACGGAGGAATCGTCCATGATCAATCTTCCTCAGGAGCAACTCTGTTTATTGAGCCGCAGGCTATCGTAGAAGCGAGCAACTCTTTAAATGAAGCGCGGATTAAGGAAAGGCGCGAAATTGAACGGATCTTAACGGAATTGTCGAAAATGGTTGCTGACATAAGCAAGGGAATCATTCATAATATCACTGTAATGGGTGAAATCGATTTTATGTTTGCCAAGGCATTGTATGCTAAAAAATTAAAGGCTACAAAGCCAAATATAAATGATCGTGGCATTATGAAGCTATATAAAGCCCGCCATCCTCTTATTGACCCTGAAACCGTTGTGCCAAATACAATTGAACTTGGGGAAGATTTTCAATCGATTGTCATTACCGGTCCAAACACCGGCGGTAAGACGGTGACGCTGAAGACAATTGGACTGCTCGCACTAATGGCGCAATCAGGTCTGCAAATACCTGCTGAAGAAGGATCTACAATGCCGGTATTTGAGGCAGTTTACGCAGATATTGGGGATGAACAGTCAATTGAACAAAATTTGAGTACATTTTCTTCTCATATGGTGAACATCGTCAAAATTTTACAGGAACTTAATGATCGCTCACTCGTACTACTTGATGAACTTGGGGCAGGTACAGATCCTGGAGAAGGTGCTGCTCTAGCCATTGCAATTTTGGATGAAGCTTTAAACAGAGGAGCGCAAGTTGTTGCAACCACCCACTATCCCGAATTGAAAGCATACGGATTTAACCGTAAGGGCGTGATCAATGCAAGCGTTGAGTTTGATGTCGACACATTATCGCCGACGTATAAATTGTTGATCGGTGTACCTGGCCGAAGTAATGCGTTTGAAATATCAAAAAGGCTTGGATTGAGCAAAGAAATTATTGAGCGCGCCAAATCGTTCATGAGCGCTGACAGATCCAAAACGGATGCAATGATTGCCTCCCTTGAGGAAAGCAAAAAACGTGCTGAAGAGGATTGGATGGAAGCTGAAAAAACGCTGAAAGAAGCAGAAAAACTTCATAAAGAACTACAAGAACAAATCATTGAATTTAATAAGCAGAAAGACCGCCTATATCAAGAAGCTGAGGAAATGGTGAAAAAAAGGCTGGAAGAAGCGCAAAAAGAAGCAGATCAGATTATTCAAAAATTGAAAAACATGCAAAAAGAGCACAGTTCAGCTATTAAAGAGCATGAATTAATAGAAGCAAAAAAGCGGCTTGAATATGCAGCGCCTGAATTTATAAATACTGAACAAAAATCTGAAAAACAAAAAAGCAAAAAGCAGCTGCGCCCCGGCGATGAGGTAAAAGTGATCAACTTAAATCAAAAAGGACATCTGCTTGAAAAAGCAAATGAAAGTGAATGGCTTGTACAAATTGGAATATTGAAAATGAAAGTAAAAGAAGAAGATCTTGAATATATTGGCAGCCCGAAACAAGAGGGAGAAAAAACGCTCGCAACAGTAAAAGGGAAGGATTTTCATGTTTCATTAGAACTTGATTTGCGGGGAGAGCGATATGAAGATGCGCTCCTCCGTCTTGAAAAATATATTGACGATTGTCTTCTCGCAGGATATCCACGGGCGCACATTATTCATGGCAAAGGGACGGGCGCTTTAAGAAAAGGGGTGCGGGAATTTTTGCAAAACCACCGCGCTGTTAAAAACGTCCGTTTCGGTGAAGCAAATGAAGGCGGAACAGGTGTTACGATTGTCGAGTTCAAATAAACTTTTCTTTAAGGAGAGTAAACATGAATCTGTTTTGGGAAAACGTATATGTTCAAACTGCTGCTAATTATAGTGTTGTCATATTGTGCGGGGTTTTATTTTTAGTCATTTTTGAATTGGTGACGAAATATAAAAACTGGGAAGAAATCCAAAAAGGCAATGTGGCTGTTGCAATGGCAACAGGCGGCAAAATTTTCGGGATTTCAAACGTTTTCCGATTCTCAATTGAACAGCATGACGGTCTTTTTGAAATGATTGGCTGGGGCTTTTACGGATTTGCCTTGCTCTTAATCGGATATTTTATTTTTGAATTTCTGACTCCTAAATTTAATATTGATGATGAAATTCAAAAGGATAACCGTGCAGTTGGCTTTATCTCAATGGTCATATCCATAGGCTTGTCCTTTGTAATCGGAGCAGGAATTACAAATTAGGAGAGGGGAACATGGAAACGCTGGCTAAAATTTTATTTGGTTTGTGCGGTCTGTTTATTGCGATCGGTATTATTTATATGGTGTTTTTTGCTTGAAAAAGCGGAGAAAAGAAAAGGTCTCCGCTTTTTCCTATTTAAAATTCTAAAAATAATTATATTTCTGAATTTTATTTTGATATAATGAAATAAAATCATCATTATTTTTCAAAGGAGAGGAGATAAATGGAATGTCAAAAACCTTGGCTCAATTTTTATCCCTCGGAAATTCCGCATAATATCTCTTGGGAGAATAAGCCGCTTTCCAAATATTTTCAAGATACGGCTAATCAGTTTCCGAATCATACAGCCGTTTCATTTCTTGGAAAGAACATTACGTACCGCAAGCTATACGAACAGATGCTTCAATTGGCTAATTATTTGGAGCAAACAGGGTTTGAAAAAGGGGATCGGGCAGCGATTATGCTTCCAAATTGTCCACAGGCAGTTATTGCTTATTATGCAGTTCTGGAGGCAGGCGGAATAGTCGTTCAATTGAACCCTCTTTATACAGAATCAGAGCTGGAGTACCAGTTGAATGACAGCAGTGCTACACATCTCATTACATTAGATCTTTTCTATCCAAAAGCCTCGAAATTGAAATCTCTCACAAATATCAAACATATCATAATAACAAAGATCCAAGAGTATTTGCCTTTCCCAAAAAATCTTCTATACCCGCTCATTCAAAAGAAGGAGCAAAATCTTTTAATAAAGGTAAACGCAGCAAATGGTGTTCATGTATGGACAGAGATCTTAAAAACATCGCCTGCTAAAGAATTGACAGTAAATATTGATCCGAAAGAAGATATTGCCCTTTTGCAATATACAGGAGGGACGACAGGGACGCCTAAAGGGGTGATGTTGACGCATGAAAACTTAATTTCCAATACGAAAATGTGTGCTGCCTGGATGTATAAATGCAGGAAAGGAGAAGAGTCCATACTAGGAGTTTTGCCTTTTTTTCACGTATATGGCATGACGACTGTAATGAATTTATCGATCATGGAAGGTTTTAAAATGATTTTAATCCCCAAATTTGATTCAACCGAAATTTTGAAAGCGATTGAAAAAGAAAAGCCAACGCTTTTTCCAGGAGTGCCAACGATTTATGTTGCTCTTTTAAATCATAAAGATTTGCGAAAATACGACTTGTCCTCGGTTAAATATTGTATCAGCGGTTCGGCTCCTCTTCCGGTAGAAATTCAGGAGCGCTTTGAAAAAGAAACAGGCGGGAAGCTTGTTGAAGGATATGGACTCTCGGAAGCTTCTCCCGTTACGCATGCAAACTTATTTTATTCAGATGTCAAGAAAAAAGGAAGCATTGGCATCCCTTGGCCCAATACGCATGCAGCCATTTATTCGGCTGAAAAAGAAGGATTTGCAGATGTCAACGAATTCGGCGAGCTTATTGTAAAAGGACCGCAGGTGATGAAAGGCTACTGGAACAACCGAGAGGAAACGGAAGCGGTTTTCAAAGACGGATGGCTTTTTACAGGAGATATCGGCTATATGGATGAAGACGGATTCTTTTATATTGTCGATCGTAAAAAAGATATGATTATTGCTGGCGGGTACAATATTTATCCCCGCGAGATAGAAGAAGTGTTGTATGCTAATGAAAAGGTTAAAGAGGTTGTCGTTGCAGGTGTTCCGGATCCTTACAGAGGCGAGACCGTGAAAGCTTATGTTGTACCAAAGGGAGGAGCACAGCTTACGGAGCAAGAGCTTGACCAATTCGCCCGAAAACATCTTGCCCCGTACAAAGTGCCGAAAAAATACGAATTTCGCGACGAGCTTCCGAAAACAGCAGTAGGAAAAATTTTAAGAAGAAAACTAGTAGAGGAAGAAAGAAAAATATAAAACGGACATCTATCGGTTTTGAACGAGAATAAAAACTTCCCTCAATGCTTGACAAAAAGGCTTAATCTAAATATCATATAAATGAATGACCATTCATTCATTTTGAAGGGAAGATACACGTTGAAAGAAAAAAAGGCAAAATATAAACAAATCATTGATGCAGCTATTGTCGTCATTGCGGAGAACGGCTATCATTCCGCTCAGGTTTCGAAAATTGCCAAACAGGCGGGCGTAGCAGATGGAACGATTTATTTGTATTTTAAAAACAAGGAGGATATTTTAATCTCCCTTTTTCGAGAAAGATTGATGAATCATATCGCTGAAGTGAAAAAAAGCATTGATGCAAAGCAGACTGCTGCAGAAAAATTGTTTGCGTTGATCGAAAAGCATTTTCAAATGCTAGTTCATGATCGGAATTTGGCAGTGGTTCTTCAATTGGAATTGCGGCAAGTAAACAAAGAATTGCGCCGGCGCATAAATGAAATTTTTAAAGAATATTTGAAAGTAATAGACGAAGTGATCGAATTCGGAAAAAAAACGGGAGAGTTTCGACAAGATTTGGATTTAAGGCTGGCAAGACAAATGATTTTTGGGACGATGGACGAAACGGCGACAACGTGGGTAATGAAAGATCAAAAATACGATCTCCTCACAATTGCAGAAAAAATTCCTGAGCTGTTAATCAACGGATTTAAAAGCAATCATTCATAAAAAGAGAATGATCAATTTTTAAAAAGGGGATGGGAAAGGTGAATATTTTTGTCCTTATGAAAAGAACTTTTGACACAGAAGAAAAAATTTTAATTGAAAATGGATCAATCTCCGAGGATGATGCAGAATTCATCATAAACCCTTATGATGAATATGCCATTGAAGAAGCGCTGCAGCTTAAGGAGGCTCATGGCGGAGAAGTAACTGTTGTTACAGTAGGATCAGAAGAAAGCGAAAAAGAGCTGAGAACGGCTCTTGCGATGGGATGCGATAAAGCTGTCTTAATAAATATTGAGGAAGATTTGGAAGATGGAGATCAATTTACAACAGCAAAAATTCTATATGAATTTTTGAAGGATAAAGAAGCGGACATTATATTAGCTGGAAACGTTGCCATTGACGGAGGATCTGGCCAAGTAGGCCCCCGTTTGGCGGAGCTTCTTGACATTCCGTATGTCACAACGATCACAAATATTGAAATAGATGGAAAAAACGTGAAAATTGTGAGAGATGTTGAAGGGGATTCGGAAATCATTGAAACAACACTCCCTCTTTTAGTAACTGCCCAACAAGGTTTAAACGAACCGAGATACCCGTCTTTGCCGGGAATTATGAAGGCAAAGAAAAAACCGCTTGAAGAGTTGGAGCTCGATGATTTAGATCTTGAAGAAGAAGATGTCATGCCGAAAACAAAAACGTTAGAAATTTATTTGCCGCCTAAAAAAGAAGCAGGAAAAATATTGCAAGGGGAACTGCAGGATCAAGTGAAGGAACTTGTTTCTTTATTGAGATCAGAAGCAAAAGTTATTTAGTGGAGACGAATATAGCAGGGGGATGAAAAAATGGCTCGAAAAGTGTTCGTATTGGGAGAAATAAGGGATCAATTTTTAAGGAACGTATCATTTGAAGCGCTTGCAGCCGGCAAGATAATATCCGAAGGCGGAGAGGTGGTCGCCGGATTAATTGGAGAGAACGTTAGAACGCTTGCAAATGACATGATTTATTATGGAGCGGATAGGGTTGTCATCGTGGAAGATGAAAAATTGAAATATTATAGTCCGGACGGGTATTCACAAGCTGTCATGGCGATCATTGACAGTGAAAAGCCTGACGCTATTATTTTCGGACATACGGCATTAGGCAAAGATTTATCTCCAAAAATAGCGGCTAAATTAAACGCAGGTCTTATTTCTGATGCTACCGCTGTAGAAATAGTGGGCGGTAACGTTGTTTTCACAAGACCGATCTATTCAGGAAAAGCTTTTGAGAAAAAAATCATTACGGATGGGATTATTTTTGCGACCGTTCGTCCGAACAATATTCCACCTCTCGAAAAAAATGAATCAAGGAGCGGAGAAGTTGCTTCCATATCGGTAGAAATAAAAGATCTGCGCACGATCGTGCGTGAGGTTGTCCAAAATGCAGCGGAAGGCGTTGACTTATCTGAAGCAAAGGTGATCGTTGCCGGAGGGAGAGGGGTAAAAAGTGCAGAAGGGTTTGAACCGTTAAAAGAATTGGCATCTGTGCTCGGAGGAGCAGTAGGGGCGTCACGCGGTGCCTGTGATGCAAACTATTGTGACTACTCGCTGCAAATCGGACAAACGGGAAAAGTCGTTACACCGGATTTATATATTGCCTGCGGAATTTCTGGAGCCATTCAGCATTTAGCGGGAATGTCGAATTCTAAAGTAATTGTTGCAATCAATAAAGATCCGGAAGCGAACATTTTCAACGTCGCAGACTACGGTATTGTCGGAGATTTATTTGAAGTTGTGCCAATGCTTACGGAAGAATTTAAAAAATTAAAAATCCATTCCTCTTAACGTGTCCTGAATGGACTCGTATTTTTTTGAACAAATCCATTCCTCCTAGTATAAGTGGAGACGGGTCACGACGTACATAAAATACAAAAAATATGAAAAAATAGTTGCAGATCAAAACATTCGCTTCAAGCGAAAGAACATGGTATACTTCACATAGAAAAAGTGAATTAGGAGGAATTAAGATGGCAATTGTAAACGTTACTGACCAGAATTTTTCCCAAGAAACAAGCGAGGGTGTAGTATTGGCAGATTTCTGGGCGCCTTGGTGCGGTCCATGTAAAATGATTGCCCCAGTCCTTGAAGAATTGGATCAAGAACTTGGTGACAAAGTAAAAATTGTTAAGCTTAACGTGGATGAAAATCAAGAAACTGCCGGTCAATACGGAGTCATGAGCATTCCGACGTTAATCGTCTTTAAAAATGGTGAAGCAGTGGATAAAGCGATCGGTTACCAGCCGAAAGAAGCTTTAGCGCAATTGCTTAACAAACATTTGTAATATAAAATATAAAAAGAGGCGCTCACGAAAGTTACCTTTTGGAGCGCCTTCTTGCTTTTAAATGAAAACGGCTGAATAAATCCAGCACAGATTAGAATAAGTTGGAGTGTTTTACCGATGTATGAGCATTTAAAAGAAAAACTTTCGCTTCTTCCGAATAAGCCTGGCTGTTATTTAATGAAGGACAAAAACGGAACCGTCATTTATGTTGGAAAGGCAAAAGTATTGAAAAACCGGGTTCGTTCCTACTTTACTGGATCACATGACGGAAAAACGTTAAGACTCGTTCAAGAAATTGCCGATTTTGAATATATCGTAACATCCTCGAATATTGAGGCGCTTCTATTAGAAATGAATTTAATTAAAAAACATGAACCGAAATACAATGTCAATCTAAAAGATGATAAAAGCTATCCGTATATTAAAATTACTTCCGAGCGCCATCCGCGGCTGATCGTCACACGAAAAGTAAAAAAAGATAAGGGAAAATACTTTGGACCGTATGCAAACGTCCAAGCTGCGAGAGAGACAAAAAAGCTGCTTGACCGCATGTATCCTTTGAGAAAATGCAATTCGCTTCCAGACCGGGTTTGCATCTATTATCATATGGGCCAGTGTCTTGCGCCTTGTGTTCACGAAGTTTCCGAAGAAACGAACAAACAAATGGTGGAAAGCATCATCCGTTTTTTAAATGGCGGATATAAGGAGATCAAAAAAGAATTAACAGAAAAAATGCTGAAATGTGCAGAAAATCTTGAATTTGAAAGGGCAAAAGAATATCGGGACCAAATCGCGCATATCGAAGCAACAATGGAAAAGCAAAAAATGGTTCTCAATGATTTTATTGATCGCGATGTATTTGCTTATTATTACGATAAAGGATGGATGTGCGTCCAAGTATTTTTTATCAGGCAAGGAAAACTGATAGAACGGGATGTGTCCATTTTCCCTCTGTACCAAGAGCCAGAGGAGGAATTTTTAACATTTATTGGTCAATTTTACGCAAAGAACGACCATTTTCTTCCGAAAGAAATAGTCATTCCGGAAGATGTCAATGAGGAAATGGTTCGAGCTTTAGTACAAGTACAGGTCAGCAAACCAAAGAAAGGAAAAAAGAAAGATCTCGTACAGCTAGCTTATCAAAATGCAAAAATTTCGTTAAAAGAGAAGTTTTCACTCATTGAACGAGATGAAGAAAGGACGATCAAAGCAATTGAAAATTTAGGAAAGCAGTTGAATATTCCTACACCACATCGGATTGAAGCTTTTGACAATTCCAATATTCAAGGCGCGGACGCTGTTTCGGCTATGGTTGTTTTCATAGATGGAAAACCTGCGAGAAAAGAGTATCGAAAGTTTAAAATAAAAACAGTCAGCGGGCCTGATGATTATGAATCGATGAGGGAAGTAATTCGCAGGCGATATACTAGAGTGCTGAAGGAGGAGCTGCCGTTGCCGGACCTTATTATTGTTGATGGAGGAAAAGGACAGGTACAAGCAGCTATGGATGTATTAGAAAACGAACTGGGACTTGACGTTCCTGTTGCCGGGCTTGTGAAAGATGACAAGCACAAAACGAGCGATTTGCTTCTCGGCAACCGGGAAGCTGCTGTTCAATTGTCAAGAAGCAGCCAAGAATTTTATTTGCTTCAGCGCATTCAAGATGAAGTGCACCGCTTTGCCATTACGTTTCATCGACAAGTCCGCCAAAAGAATACGTTTAAGTCTGTATTAGATGAAATCCCCGGCATAGGACCTAAGCGTAAAAAACAACTGTTAAAATCGTTCGGTTCCGTTGAAAATATTAAAAAGGCATCGCTTGAAGAGCTAAAACAGGCAGGAATGCCTGAAAAAACAGCACAAAACATTTTACAATATTTCAGCGAATAGCGATGTAATAAAACAAATAGGAGGAAGCTTTTAAATCCTCCTACTGCCCTTTCATTCTGTTAAATTTTATCTTTTTCATCCCATTTTACAATGAAAATAACTTTGTTTAAGCGTTTGTTTATCTGTTCATACGCTTCTGTGACGACACCGTTCATACATTCGATTTGCTGCGCGATAAATCCTGCTTCTAGTTGGAAGGATAAATCTTTGAAAAGCTTCATCCTTTTTTCGATCAATTGGCCTGTTAATTCAAATTCCATTTCGTTTTTTTTCTGGCGAATAATATGAAGATCGCCCCATCCGGCTGATGAAAAAAAAGATATAAGTTCTTCTAACGTAGATAATTGAATTTTTCGAGCTAGCTGTTTGCCTGCCCAATACAAAATGGAATGATGCTCTTTTCCTAGAAGTTCAGGAAGTAAATAGTCGCGAAGCAGCAAAACGCTAAAAGGATGTAAGGTTATTTCTTCTAATTCTTTTAATTGATCGTGATATGACAGCTCTTTCAATCGTTTCCCCTCTTTCTAGCGAACAATTATATTATATCAGCTTTCACATAAGATGAAAGAGTTTATAAAATCAATTTCGGATACGGGAAATATTCTATTTTCCGATCAGAAAAAATGATTTTACTGAATAATACTTTGTAGACGTTTTCTTGACGGTACTACTTTATGGGAGTACAATGAATTTGTCCTATTATTTTAAGATTTCGTCATATTTTGTCGGCGGATTTTTACATGCCAAGCAGGGGGAGCAGGAGATTTTAAGAAATCTTTTAATTTATTAAGATTAGGGGGTAAACGCATATGTCTGGTAACAGAGAATTTGCAAACCGCAGACTACATTCACTTTTAGGTGTTGTACCGATTGGCGTATTTTTAATTCAACACCTGACTGTCAACCATTTCGCCACAAGGGGCGAAGAAGCATTTAACAACGCAGCGCATTTTATGGAAAATTTACCATTCCGCTATTTTCTGGAAATTTTCGTTATTTTCCTTCCTCTGTTATACCACGCCATTTATGGGATTTATATTGCTTTCACAGCAAAAAGCAATGTAGGTCGCTTTGGCTATTTCCGCAATTGGATGTTCCTGCTTCAACGTGTAACTGGTATTATTACCCTTGTTTTTATTGCATGGCATGTATGGGAAACTCGTATTGCCGCGATGTTTGGGGCTGAAGTTAATTTTGATATGATGGAATCCATTTTAAGCAATCCTGTTAGTTTAGTGCTTTACATAGTAGGCGTTCTTTCAGCGATTTTCCATTTTTCCAACGGTCTATGGTCTTTTGCAGTCAGCTGGGGAATTACGGTTACTCCAAAATCTCAGCTAGTCTCAACTTATGTGACAATAGGTATTTTTGTGTTGCTTTCAATCGTAGGTCTTCGTGCCATTTTTGCGTTTGTCTAATCTAACTAAATTGCGTTCAAGGGAGTGGGCGAAAAAATGAGTAAAGGAAAATTAATTGTTGTCGGCGGCGGCTTGGCTGGCTTAATGGCAACTATAAAGGCTGCGGAAGCCGGGGTGTCTGTTGACTTATTCTCGTTAGTACCTGTAAAACGTTCCCATTCAGTATGTGCTCAAGGAGGGATCAACGGGGCGGTAAATACAAAAGGAGAAGGAGACTCTCCGTGGATCCATTTTGATGATACGATTTATGGCGGAGACTTTTTGGCTAACCAGCCACCGGTTAAAGCGATGTGTGAAGCAGCACCGGGAATTATTAACCTTTTAGATCGCATGGGTGTTATGTTTAACCGTACACCAGAAGGATTGTTGGATTTCCGTCGTTTTGGAGGAACACAGCATCACCGGACAGCGTTTGCCGGAGCAACAACTGGACAACAGCTTTTATATGCATTGGACGAGCAAGTTCGACGTCACGAAGTAGCAGGTCTTGTGACGAAATATGAAGGCTGGGAGTTTTTAGGAATCATACAAGATGATGAAGGACGCTGCCGCGGCATCGTTGCTCAAGATTTAAAATCAATGGAGATTCAAGCTTTCCGTTCGAATGCCGTAATAATGGCGACAGGAGGACCTGGAATTATCTTTGGTAAATCAACAAACTCTGTGATTAATACGGGATCGGCTGCTTCTATCGTTTATCAGCAAGGAGCTTATTATGCAAACGGGGAATTTATACAAATTCATCCGACAGCCATCCCTGGAGATGACAAGCTTCGATTAATGAGCGAGTCTGCACGCGGCGAAGGCGGAAGAATTTGGACATATAAAGACGGAAAACCATGGTATTTCCTTGAAGAAAAATATCCGGCATATGGAAACCTTGTTCCTCGTGATATTGCAACGAGAGAAATATTCCATGTATGTGTAGACTTGAAATTAGGCATTAATGGCGAAAACATGGTATATCTTGATCTTTCTCATAAAGATCCAAAAGAGCTTGATATTAAACTAGGCGGTATTATCGAAATTTATGAAAAATTCATGGGTGAAGATCCAAGAAAAGTGCCGATGAAAATTTTCCCTGCCGTCCATTATTCTATGGGAGGTCTATGGATCGATTACGATCAAATGACAAACATCCCTGGTTTGTTTGCAGCTGGTGAATGCGATTACTCTCAGCATGGTGCGAACCGGCTTGGAGCAAACTCATTGCTTTCTGCAATTTACGGTGGTATGGTTGCAGGACCAAAAGCTGTTGAATATATGAATGGATTGGAAAAATCAGCTGACGATTTACCATCCACATTATATGATGCACGCGTAAAAGAAGAACAAAGCAAATGGGACGAAATCCTGAAAATGGATGGAAACGAAAATGCTTACGTTCTTCATAAAGAGCTTGGTGAATGGATGACGGATAATGTTACAGTCGTGCGCTACAATGATAAACTTCTAAAAACAGATGAAAAAATTCAAGAGCTTATGGAACGTTGGGAAAGAATTAATATTAACGATACTGCGAAATGGAGCAACCAAGGCGCAAGCTTTACTCGCCAGTTGAGAAACATGCTTGTGTTGGCTCGGGTTATTACGCTTGGAGCTTATAACCGTAATGAAAGCCGAGGTGCTCACTATAAACCAGAATTTCCAGAACGAAATGATGAAGAGTGGCTCAAAACAACTATGGCAACGTTTGCCGGCCTGAAGGAAGCTCCTAAGTTCCACTATGAAGATGTTGATGTATCACTCATTAAGCCTCGTGTGCGTGACTATACGAAGAAACATTAAAAAAGCTGGGAGAAAAGGGGGAGTAAACAATGAGTGAAAAAACAGTGCGGTTTATTATCACCAGACAGGATCGACCAGACACAGAACCATATCAAGAAGAATTTGAAGTGCCATATCGTCCGAATATGAACGTTATTTCGGCCTTAATGGAAATTCGCCGTAACCCTGTTAATGCCAAAGGAGAAAAAACAACGCCAGTAACATGGGATATGAACTGTTTAGAGGAAGTATGCGGTGCTTGTTCAATGGTCATTAACGGGAAACCGCGTCAATCATGTACAGCGCTGATTGATCAGCTGGAACAGCCTATTCGTCTCGAGCCGATGCGCACATTCCCGGTTATTCGCGATCTTCAAGTAGACCGCAGCCGCATGTTCGACTCTTTGAAAAAAGTAAAAGCATGGATACCAATTGACGGTACGTATGACTTAGGACCAGGACCAAGAATGCCTGAGAAAAAACGCCAATGGGCATATGAGCTTTCAAAATGTATGACGTGCGGCGTATGTCTTGAAGCTTGTCCAAACGTAAACAGCAAATCGAACTTCATCGGTCCAGCGCCATTATCACAAGTGCGTTTGTTTAACGCTCATCCGACAGGCGCGATGCATAAATCAGAACGCTTGGAAGCCATCATGGGCGACGGCGGACTTGCGAACTGCGGAAATTCCCAAAACTGCGTTCAATCGTGTCCAAAAGGAATTCCGCTTACAACATCGATTGCGGCATTAAATAGAGAAACAACTGTCCATGCATTTCGTAAAATGTTCGGAAGCGACTATATTGACAGCTGATGTATATTGTGAAAAAGGAACACCTTGCTATGTCAAGGTGTTCCTAATTTTAGAAACGGTTGAATCTTTCTCGAACATTTCCTCCTTCAAACGAGTCCCTTTAACGTAAAAAAGCTTCTTTTCGCCTAAAATGCACCTTTCTTTTATGAATCTTGTCACGGTCATCTTTTTGCGATCATACTATATGGTGACAATTTTTAAATCCATCCTGTCGACTGGCTCTCATCTGCAAGGAGGGTTACAATACTTGAATGAGAAGGATTTTCAGCCAAAGCCGCTGCTAACAAAGAGAGAGAGAGAAGTATTTGAGTTATTAGTGCAAGATAAGACTACAAGAGAAATAGCCAGTGAACTTTTCATAAGCGAAAAGACGGTGCGGAACCATATTTCAAATGCTATGCAAAAATTAGGTGTGAAAGGGCGCTCACAAGCAGTCGTAGAACTTCTTCGTATGGGAGAACTAAAGCTTTAAACAGAAGAGGCAGCCTTAGTGGAACTTCGCCGTCGGCTGCCTTTTTTAGATTGATAAGGAAAGAGTTTGTTTTACTCTTTTTCTATGAATCATTGGCCTCTTAAAAAGGCTTGTGACTTTTTGAAAAAATTCGTCTTTCCACATTTTGGAAAAATACAGCTATGCTTGAAATTTTACATAAAAAAATGGAAAATAGATTTGATCTTATTTGTTAATCTTGAAAGAAAGGGTTCCCCGTTATGACGTACGTTTTCAATACTGTTGAAGAAATAGAAAAATCCCTCCGCTGCATAGCTGCGATTTTAAAAAAGAAGGGCCGTGATATTTTAAGCAACTACTCGATTACTCCTCCGCAATTTGACGCGCTTCTGTTATTGAATGAATCAGGAAACATGACAATTGGAGAACTTTCAAATAAAATGTATCTTGCATGCAGCACGATCACGGATTTAATGGATCGAATGGAAAAAAACAACCTTGTTAAAAGGGTGAAAGACGAAAAGGATCGTCGATTAGTCAGGATTCAATTGCTTGAAAATGGACAACGCGTTATCGAGGCTGCATTAGCGAAGCGGCAAGAATATTTAAGAGAAGTTTTGAAAAACTTCTCGGATCAAGAAATTGTTCAATTGGAAAAGCTATTAGCAAAATTGCAACAAGAAATGAAAGAATAGAGGCGATTTTTTGAATAGACCAATTGGAGTTATTGATTCAGGTGTTGGTGGATTAACTGTTGTTAAAGAGTTGATGAGGCAGCTTCCAAAAGAAGAATTAATTTATTTGGGTGATACCGCCCGATGTCCGTACGGCCCGAGGCCGAAAATGGAAATTCGACAATTTACATGGGAGCTGACCAACTATTTAATTTCAAACTTTCATATCAAAATGCTTGTCATTGCTTGTAATACTGCAACAGCAGTTGTATTAAAAGAAATTCAAGAACAACTTGATATCCCTGTGATTGGTGTAATTCAACCAGGGGCAAGAGCTGCCATAAATGCTACACGCTCAGGCCATATTGGTGTGATCGGAACAAAAGGAACTATATCGAGCGGCGCGTACGTTCGTGCGCTCAAAACGATTAATAGTTCCGTCATTGTGGAGAGTCTCGCTTGCCCTGAGTTTGTGCCGTTAGTAGAAAGCGGCGAATTTGAAGGTGAACGGGCGGAATATATTGTTGCAGAATCTTTACTTCCTTTTAAAGGAAAGAGAATTGATACGCTTATTTTAGGATGCACACATTATCCTCTATTACGGCCTTTAATTCAAAAATATATCGGGAAAGACGTAAAAATAATCACCTCGGGAGATGAAACAGCCCGGGAAGTGAGCGCTATTTTATCCTTTCATCATTGTTTAAACCAAGAGGATGGCAATAAAAACCACAAATTTTTAACTACTGGATCGAAACAAATGTTTCAAAAGATTGCTTCAAAATGGTTCGGTCATCACATTGATCATGTAGAAAGTATAACTTTAACGAAAACAGTTTGCTCTAAATGAGCAAGCTGTTTTTTTGTCCATTGAATTTTTGGTTGGAGCTGGTCTATTTTTTGTCAATGCTCGTATACATAGTAGTACAAACTGCCTTAGGAGGGATTGTTATGCCAAAAAACAGATGGGTGAATGTGACAGCAGCAGTTTTGGCTACTTTTGTTTTGCTTTCAGGGTGTTCTTCATTTGGAAGCAAGAGTTCAAAACAAGAAATAGATCCGCCGCAGGATATTACCTATTTGGAGGACGGGGATCAGCTTGATCAACAATTAGACTCAGCGAAATCAACGTCCGACAAAGAGGAATCCTCAAAGGAAACGGTGAAAAGAGTTCTGTATTTAATTGACAAAAACGGAATGGTCGTTCCACAAACATTGGAGCTGCCTAACACGAAGGAAGTAGCCAAACAAGCCGTTGAATATTTAGTGGCTGGAGGGCCCGTTTCAAACATTCTCCCGAACGGGTTCCGTGCGGTATTGCCGGAAGATACAGTTGTTAAAGGAGTAGATATTAAAGACGGAACGGCTATTGTAGATTTCTCAAATGAATTTACTAACTACAAGCCGGAAGATGAAGAAAAAATTTTGCAGGCAATTACATGGACATTAACCCAATTTAAAAATATTAATAAAGTAAAGCTCTGGGTGAACGGCCATGAACTGAAAGAAATGCCAGTAAACGGAACCCCAATCGGCGAAGGAACGACTAGAAAAGACGGCATCAATATTGATACGAGCGATGCTGTTGATATTACGGATACTCATCCTCTAACCGTGTATTATATTGGGGAAGAAGGGGATAACGTATATTATGTTCCCGTGACAAAGAGGATCAGCAATGAAGAAAAAGACGAAGTCGTAGCTGCTGTTAACGCATTAGTTGAAGGTCCAGACCGTTCAAGCGGATTATTAAGCGAGTTTCAGTCTGAAGTGAAGCTGATTGAAAAGCCAAAATATGAAGACGGTCAAGTCACTTTAAACTTCAACGAAGCGATTTATGGAAGCTATGATGAGGAGAAAAAGATCGTTTCCAATCATGTTATAAACTCCCTTGTGCTTACATTGACGGAGCAGGAAGGAATAGAAAAAGTAGCACTAAAAGTGAACGGCAAGCAAGACCTTGTGAATGAAGATGGAAAAAGTTTGTCAGAGCCAGTGTCAAGACCTGAAAATGTAAACACAGGTAGTTTTTAAACATCTATTTTTGATATACTATAAGAATGAGACTTTAGAGGCGAGCATGATAGCTGCCTCTTCTTTCATGTTTTCGTACATTGCAGTTGGTAGGAGGGAAAACAATGCGCCTTGATGGCAGAAATCAAGATGAGTTAAGAGAAGTCACAATAGTAACGGATTATTTGAAGCATCCGGAAGGGTCTGTTTTAATAACGGTTGGAGATACAAAAGTGATATGCAGCGCAAGTGTAGAAGACCGTGTCCCTCCTTTTATGAGAGGTGAAGGGAAAGGATGGATTACCGCAGAATATTCCATGCTTCCGCGTGCAACGGCTCAAAGAACGGTCCGGGAGGCATCAAAAGGAAAAATCTCCGGAAGGACAATGGAAATTCAACGGCTGATTGGAAGAAGCTTGCGTGCAGTGGTTGATTTGGAGAAACTGGGTGAAAGAACATTATGGATTGATTGCGATGTAATTCAAGCGGACGGGGGAACGAGAACGGCTTCCATAACAGGTTCTTATGTTGCAATAAATCTCGCTCTCGGTAAATTATTCAATGACGGTGTACTAGATACATATCCAGTAACAGATTTTTTAGCAGCTACGTCTGTAGGGATCGTTCCTGAACACGGAGTCATTTTAGATTTGAATTATGAAGAGGACTCAGCGGCAAAAGTTGATATGAATGTTGTTATGACATCAAGCCGCCATTTTGTTGAATTGCAGGGAACTGGAGAAGAATCCACGTTTTCAAAAGAAGAGCTGAACTTACTGTTGGAATATGCTGAAAAAGGAATTTTGGAACTAATCGAAAAACAAAAAGCAGCATTAGGGGAATGGACTGCAAAAATTATCAATAACAGGGATCAGCGGGAAGAGGGATGCTCATGAAAGAATTGGTGATCGCCACCAAAAACAAAGGGAAAATCGAAGAATTTCGCGCGATGTTAGAAAAAAAAGGAATACAGGTCAAGTCACTGTTGGATTATCCGAATTTGCCAGATGTTGAAGAAACCGGCCAAACTTTTTATGAAAATGCTGTTCTAAAAGCGGAGACAATCAGCCAATTGCTCCATAAACCCGTTGTTGCAGATGATTCCGGGCTTTCGATTGATGCTTTAAATGGCGAACCAGGGGTTTATTCGGCCCGATATGCAGGAAATGAAAAAGATGATCAAAAAAATATTCAAAAGGTTTTAAAAAAAATGGAAGGCGTTGAAAATCGAAAAGCAAGGTTCATATGTGTTTTGGCGTTTGCTGCTCCAGGACGTGAAACGATGACGGTGGAAGGTGTGTGTGAAGGACAAATTACAACTGAACCTTGCGGTGACAATGGCTTTGGATATGACCCTATTTTTCTTGTGGAAGGCAAAGAAAAAACGATGGCTCAACTCAAGCAGTTCGAAAAAAACGAAATCAGCCATCGTGCCAAAGCTTTAAAAAAACTAGAAAAATTAATAGGCGATTGGGGAGAGGCTAATCGTGAAAGTTTTAATCATTAGTGATAGCCACGGTCTTACGGATGAGCTTGTGGAAATTAAGAAAAGGCATATAAACGAAGTAGAAGCAATCATCCATTGCGGTGATTCAGAGCTGAATGATGGAGCGGAACAAATTCAAGATATGTTGATCGTGAAAGGAAATTGCGATTTCCTTGGAAACTTCCCGAATGAAATCATTGAAACAATCGGATCCTATCGCTTTTTTATCACCCATGGCCATTTATATTCTGTCAAAACGACTTTAATGAAATTAAAATATCGTGCAGAGGAAGCACAAGCAAACATTGTTTGTTTCGGCCATTCGCATATAGCCGGAGCAGAGCTTGTAGACGGGAAATTGTTTATCAATCCAGGAAGTATTTTCCTTCCGAGGATGAGAAATGAAAAAACTTATGCTATACTAGAATTGATGAATGGCCAAGCAATTGTAGATTTTTACAATCTTCATGGAGAGAAAATTTCAAACTTGTCCACTAAATTCCAATTTGCTTAACCACTCTTCCTTGAGGGAGAATTTTTCTCCCTCAAAAAATTTTTTTAAAAAAGTAGTTGACATACTTTTAGCATGAAATTATAATAAACATTGTCTTTCGAAAAAATAATAAAAAATTATCCAATGTCCCAGTAGCTCAGCTGGATAGAGCAGCGGCCTTCTAAGCCGTCGGTCGGGAGTTCGAATCTCTCCTGGGACGCCATTTATGTTAATTTTGAATAGGATGAATTTATTACATAATGCTCATAAATATTGATATGTCAATATTTATGAGCTTTTAATTTTTGCTTTTCTGATAAAGAGTTTGAACATTTTATCGGGTTTGATATTGTAGATCTTAATAAATACAATGAACATGCTTTAGAACAATTAGTAATTTAGAAAAGGTCCGATATAAACAGCAGAAGAAAAAGGCGGATTAATCCGCCTTCAGTTTTTATTGTAAATAAAGGATGAAGAAACCATTTTTTATTTTAAAATCTGATTAATCATGAACGAAATCACTAAAAACACGATTCCTAGAATAAGAAATAAGGAAGAGGAACTCAGAAAGCTAATTCCGACAATTCCTGCTCCTATTGCCATTCCACAATATCGTACAAAATTAAATATTCCTAATGCCAATCCTTTTTCATTTGTATATTGACTACTAATGATTGTTGAAAATAATGGTGGAGAGAATCCTAGTAAAACACCATAAATGAATAAAATAATACTTAATATGATAATGTTCTTTTTCATCATTAAACCAAATAATATAATGAAAAATGGCATTAAGTATAAAATTGCACGATATAACTTTTCTAAATTAAATCTTCTTTGTAACTTTTTAAATAGGGTACTACCTATAATCATACTAATTGTCAAAGGCAAATATAATAATCCGATAATCTGTAAAGATATTTGATAGTGATCGTGCAATAAAACAGGTAAATATGTCAATATTGAAAAATATACCAGAAAGACGAAAAAACCAATTCCGATAACACTCATGCCTTTTTTATTTGCCCATAAAATTTGATATTTTAGAAGTGTTTGAGCTTTATTTTTATTATCGGATAATTGTTTACTATTTAATGTTGGAAGTTTGTATCCTAAAAAAATCAACAATGTCATTGAAATGACAAATAGAAATAAAAATACACCTGAATAATTGTAGTATTGTCCAATGAATCCTCCCAAGATCGGCGCAAGTGCGGGGGCTAATGTCAATAAGATTTGATATGTTCCCATTGCATCGCCCCGTTCTGCCCCTTCAAATAAATATGCAATGACATTCACTGCAATCAACGGAATCATTCCTGTACCGATGGCTTGAAACATTCGTGCAACAAAAAATACCATAAAATTTGTTGTAAATGCACAAAATAAGGTTGAGATACTTGTAATCAAAAGACTAGTGATCATTAACTTTTTTTGATTAGCAGAATCAATAAATGTTCCTAATATTACTTGCATGATAGAAATAATAAAGATAAAACCACTAACTGTTAAATCCACCCAAAAAATCGTTGTGTCAAAAGTATCTCGAATAAGAGGAATCAAAGGGGAATAAATATTTTGATTTAATGACGCAAAAAAAGCTGAAATACTTAGGAGAAGAACCAGAACTTTGCTTTTTTGTTGAAGGGCTTTATCCAAAGCTCTTCCCTCCTACTTCATATTTTCATTTTTCAAATGATTAGTAAGCGTATTTAAAAATAATATGATTGTTTCAAGTTGTTCCTTATTGAAGTTATCTAAAAGTGATAAATATTGTTCTTCAGCCTCCTTATGCAGCTTCTCATGAATTGCGGCCATTGTTTCCCCTTTTTCAGTTAAAACATAGAAAATTTCTTTTTTATTTCCTTCATTTTGTTTTTCCTTAATAATACCTTTCTCCAGTAATTTTTTTGTTGCTTTAGTTACCGCTGGTTTAGATATATTAAGTTCTTTAGCTAAGGTTGTATTATTCATTAATTCATTTTCTTTCAGAAGGGCAACAATGTGAAATTGTGTCAATGTCCATGAAACACCGAACAATACGTTCTTATTATTACTCGATTCAGTTCTTCTGATCGATTCTCTAGTTGTGATGAATTCTTGTAATGCTTTTAGAACTTTCTTTTTAGTGCTTTCCATTTTTATCCTCCTTACGATAGTTAACCAGTTAACAATAATGGTAAGGGAATTTTTACGTGTTGTCAAGAAATAAAGGAAAAATATTTAAATGATTCGCATAACTCAATAATGTTTTTGAGTTGTGTTATATTATGTTAAATGTTTAATGTTAACTTATTAATCATAGTTAGGGAAAGGAGTTTTTTTAATGCAACAAGTTATTAAAAGATTTGTTCTATGTTGTTCCACTATCTAGAAATTGTGAGAAAATTTATAAGAATAAGACTCACATACTTTTAGGTATCAGTCCCTTTAACAGTAAGTTTTCACAAAACTATATTCACCAACTTATTGATTGGTCATCAAAAAATTTCAAAAATGTGACCGTTTTATTAGCTGGAGATGAAGCTAAGAACTTACTTGAAGCCCTCGGAACTCCTACAACAAAAGCGGAAAGAAAAGTCAGAAAGGAAATCAGACGTCATTTCCGTTTTAGCGAAGAAGTATTAAGGAAAAATGGTAGAGAGATTGATATATATACTTTTTCAGATTTTAAAAACAACAAAATTTATAATGAAGTTTATCAAAACGTAATTTATTACTTTTTGTATTTTCTTCGGCAATTTTTGAAAAACAAGTTCGTAGGAACGAAAAATCAGGTTTTCCAAAATTTCCTCCGGGATGTTCGTGTTAAAATATATTGAGATCCAATGATTTTTGTTCATATAGTAGCCTGGAATGACGCCGTCGTAATTTTCTCTTAATTGTTCAGAATGATGCGGATCACATTTTAATGTGATGATTGGCTTTCCTTCAGAATCGTATCCTATAATCGCAAATATTTTGTCTCCCACTTTATATCGGTCTGCTTCCCAATCAATTTGGTAATCATGAACAGAACCGGGAAGTTTGAGACAGAAAGATTCAAGCTTTTGTTTGTTCATCATATAATCTCCTCCACCATATATTGTTCCAAATATTTTTTATACAACATACTTTGTCTTTTTTCCTTCTTCCGAAATTGCTCGTTTCAAGTGAAGGGCTTTTATTTAAAATCGAATAACGTTCAAGGTTTTAGAACATACATATGCTGCATTACTGTTTAAAACAGATTACAGCCCTCTTTCTGAAGTGTTCGGGTTGCCGAGCCTTTAAGAAAAACTGGTGTAATTTCGAATAAAATGGATGTTTTTTCTTTTGCCGCATTTGTTGAAAACGTTGGCTATTCAAATTAATTTCATACCCATGGTGCTAGTTGAGCGTCAACGCTCAACTAGCCCAAGAACAACGAGCGAATAGGCCAACAAAATGGCATCAAGCGCCGTTTCAAATCCAGAGATCGAATTGGCGCGAATTTTCGTGATCCGAAATGAATCCACTAAAACCGAGAACGCGGTTTCGACGATTTTGCGTTTTCGTTTCATCCATCGTTTCCATGCTTTCGATTGATGGATTTTCTGGTTTTTCCGAACGGGCGTCCAAAAAGTGATCTTGTATTCATCATACAGCTTCTTTTGCAAGTCTTGGCTCACATATCCTTTGTCACCAAGTGTATACGGATGAGGAAGTTGGGCCATCACGGTTTCCGCAGCTGTCCGGTCGTGACAGGATGCTTCGGTGACGACATATCCCATCGGAAGCGCTTGGTCAGTGATCTGGAGATGAAGCTTAAACCCATAGTAAGCCATCTTTTTGGATGCACAATACCCGATATCTGCGATTCCTTGAAACCGTTTGACGCGATACATTCGTGCGTGGTGGCAGAGTTCAATAGGTAAGCTATCCACTACCGCATAAGCGTGATGTTGCCCACGTTTGGCTAGTTGATATCGTATCCATTTGACGGCAAAGCCAAGATTTCGACAACGGCGGTTATATCGAGAACGTTCAGGAAATAAATCTTTCGAAAATAAGTTTCCGATCACAAATCGGTGCCAAGCTCGTTCGGATGTAAAACCTAACAACTTTCCAAGAACATGGACGGCGATGATGACTTCATCTTCTTGCTTCAACAAATGGTGATTTCGGCGTTGTAAATACATCTGAATCAAAGACAATTGTCCAGATACAAAGAACAAAATCGCTGCATATTGTTTTTGAATTTTCGCTTCGTCTGTTGTAAAATGAAAGTGCTCTTGCATGGGACTTCTCCTTTTAAATGTTTGGTAGCACTTTCATTTTAAAGGAATTTTCCATGCAAGGGCTATTTTTATATCCTGTGATCTTTATCTAGCACCACAGGTATTTCATAAAATATTACGCACATTTTGCCAAATGGTTTGGAATCGTTATTTATTTCAATTTAGAGCATAAAAAATTTTCATTGTATTATAAAATGTTGAAATAATAAGTTTGTAAACGTTGCCAAAAAACTGTTTCATAAAAATAATCAAATAATTCATAAAAATGGTGTTGACACTTTTGAAAAATCAGCGTATTATAAGGCTCAAACATAAATTTTCGTATAAGGATTGAATGTAAAAATTTATAGATGAAAACGATGAAGAGGATTAGTAATCTTTGGTTAAGATAACTCCAGAGAGCCGGGGGAGCTGAAAACCGGCGTTATCACCAAGGATGAACTCGCCTCCGAGTGCCTTTTCGAAAGCGGACAGCGAGTAGGATTGGCCGGGTGCATCCCAATGCACTCGTTAGGAAAAGAACGGATATTCCGTTCATGAGGTGATCGATTTGATCACGAAGAAGGGTGGTACCGCGGGAATTCAACCTTCTCGCCCCTTTGGCCTGCTATAAGTGGGTTTCATAGGGGCGGGAAGGTTTTTCATTATCTAAAAATTCTATCACATCTGTTTAAAAGGAGGATATATTCATGACTGCGAATGTACAGTTGGATGAGTTGAAAACCAAATGTACAACAACAACCATGACGGGGTCGGAAATGCTCATCGAAGCCTTAAAAAGGGAAAATGTAGAAGTCATTTTCGGCTATCCCGGTGGAGCCGTTTTGCCAATATATGATAAGCTATATAATTCTGGAGTCTTTCACGTCTTAACAAGACACGAGCAAGGAGGAATCCATGCTGCTGAAGGATATGCACGTATATCCGGAAAACCGGGTGTCGTCATTGCCACTTCAGGACCTGGTGCAACCAACTTAGTGACAGGGCTTGCGGATGCATTAATTGATTCTTTGCCGCTCGTCGTCTTTACAGGGCAAGTAGCAACAACTGTGATCGGTTCTGATGCTTTCCAAGAAGCAGATGTGATCGGAATTACCATGCCCGTTACAAAACATAATTATCAAGTTCGGGATATAAATGATTTACCGAGAATTGTTAAAGAAGCGTTTCATATCGCAACAACTGGAAGACCAGGACCTGTATTGATCGATATTCCAAAAGATATTTCACAGGCGGAAGGCAATTTCGAATATGATATGGAATTGTCATTGCCTGGCTACCAGCCGAAATTAGAGCCGAATTACTTGCAAATCCGCAGGCTGGTGGAATCGGTCAGCAGTGCAAAAAAACCGGTGATTTTAGCTGGTGCCGGCGTTCTCCATGCCAATGCTGCGAATGAACTGAGAGAATATGTTGAGCAGCAGCAAATTCCGATCACAAACACTCTACTTGGATTAGGAAGTTTCCCAGCGGATCATCCTCTATTTTTAGGAATGGCAGGAATGCATGGAACATACGCGGCTAACATGGCTCTTTATGAATGCGACTTATTGATTAGCATCGGAGCCCGCTTTGATGACAGAGTAACAGGAAATCTTAAACATTTTGCGCCTAATGCAACTGTAGCACATATTGACATTGATCCTGCCGAAATTGGTAAAAATGTTCCCACACAAATTCCGATTGTCGGCGACGCGAAGCAAGTATTGAAGCTTTTGATCGAGCAGGAAGGAAATAAAGGCGATCATCAAGAGTGGATTCAGCATCTTGCTGAATATAAAAAAGAATATCCATTATGGTATGAAAAATCTGAAAATGAAATCAAACCTCAAGAAGTGATCGAAGAAATTTATAAACAAACAAAAGGAGAAGCAATTGTTACAACAGATGTAGGCCAGCATCAAATGTGGGCTGCGCAATATTATCGCTTTAATTCGCCAAACAGATGGGTGACATCGGGCGGACTTGGAACGATGGGCTTTGGACTCCCTTCAGCTATCGGCGCGCAGTTTGCTGACCGCAACAGAACGGTTGTCGCGATATTGGGTGATGGAGGGTTCCAAATGACCTTCCAAGAGCTTGCGGTAATCAAAGAGCACAATTTGCCAATCAAAGTAATCGTTCTGAACAACAATTCGCTCGGTATGGTTCGCCAATGGCAAGAACTCTTTTATGAAAAACGTTATTCTCATTCCGTCTTTCAAACGCAGCCTGATTTTATTAAATTGGCAGAAGCGTTTGGAATAAAAGGAGTAAGAATCCAAAATCATCAAAATCTTAAGACAGTGTTGGAAAAAAGCTTTGCAAACAGAGAGCCGGAGCTGATTGAAATCGTCGTAGCACCGGAAGAAAACGTATATCCAATGATTGCTCCTGGCAAAGGACTGAATGAAATGGTGGGGATAAAGAAATGAAGCGAATCATTACGCTGACTGTCATGAATAGATCAGGAGTTTTAAACCGAATTACTGGCCTGTTTACGAAAAGACACTATAATATCGAAAGCATTTCTGTCGGCCATTCGGAAATAGAAGGCGTTTCGCGAATTACATTTGTTGTAAATGTTAAAGAAGAAAAAGAAGTTGAACAAATTACAAAGCAATTAAATAAGCAAATTGATGTGTTGAAAGTGATGGATATCACAAATCAATCAATTGTTGCAAGAGAACTAGCATTAATTAAAGTTGTTGCAAATCCATCGACAAGAATGGAAATATACGGTGTGATCGAACCGTTTCGCGCATCGATCATTGATGTTAGCAGAGACAGCGTTGTCGTACAGGTAACAGGTGAGCCGAACAAAATTGAAGCGCTGATTGACTTATTGAAACCGTACGGCATCAAGGAAATAGCCAGAACAGGACTGACAGCTTTTCCTCGCGGTACACAAAAGCTGCAGCAGTCCGAAAAAACTTTTTCAATCGTCTAATACATTTTTAAATATAGTAAAACATTTAAGAAAGGGAGATGTACAAATGACAAAAGTATACTATAACGGAGATATTAACGGAGCTGTATTAGAAGGGAAGAAAGTAGCGATTTTAGGATATGGTTCTCAAGGTCACGCGCATGCTTTAAATTTAAAAGAAAGCGGCGTAGATGTAGTAGTTGGCGTTAGAAAAGGTAAATCATTTGAAAAAGCTCAAGAGGATGGATTGGAAGTTAAAACAGTTCGTGAAGCTGTTGAAGAAGCAGACATTATCATGGTGCTTGTTCCGGATGAAAAGCAAAGAGAGCTTTATGAAAATGAAGTGAAGCCGGGACTAAAAGCAGGAAATGCTCTCGTATTTGCCCATGGATTTAACGTTCATTTCAATCAAATTGTTCCGCCAAGCGATGTGGATGTATTTTTAGTTGCACCTAAAGGCCCAGGTCATCTTGTGCGAAGAACTTACACTGAAGGAGCTGGGGTTCCGGCATTGATTGCTGTTGAACAAAATGTAACAGGTCAAGCGAAAGAATTGGCTTTAGCATATGCAAAAGCAATCGGATCCGCACGTGCCGGCGTTCTTGAAACAACGTTTAAAGAAGAAACAGAAACGGATCTTTTCGGTGAGCAAGCAGTTCTTTGCGGCGGGTTAACATCCCTTGTGAAAGCTGGATTTGAAACGCTTGTTGAAGCAGGTTACAAGCCTGAAGTTGCATATTTTGAATGTTTGCATGAACTAAAATTAATTGTGGATTTACTGTATGAAGGCGGGCTTTCCAACATGAGATACTCCATTTCCGATACAGCTCAATGGGGTGATTTCGTATCTGGACCGCGCGTAATCGATGCGCATGTAAAAGAAAACATGAAAGCTGTATTGAATGATATTCAAACTGGAAAATTTGCGAAAGAATGGATTTTGGAAAACCAAGTAGGAAGACCGCAGTTTAACGCGATCAACAATCGTGAAAATGAGCATCAAATTGAACAGGTCGGAAGAGTGTTAAGAGACATGATGCCGTTTGTAAAGCCTAAAAATAAGGAAGCGGTGGTAACTGGTGCGAAAAATTAACTTTTTTGACACAACCTTAAGAGATGGCGAGCAATCCGCTGGAGTAAACCTAAACTTAAAAGAAAAATTAGAAATCGCAAAACAGCTGGAACGAGTTGGAATGGACATTATTGAGGCAGGCTTTCCTGCCTCCTCTCCAGGCGATTTTCGCTCAGTACAGGAAATTGCCAGAACAATCAAAAATTCTTCTGTTACAGGATTGGCGAGATCTGTTAAAGGAGATATCGATGCGGCGTGGGAAGCGTTGAAAGACGGGGCGGAGCCAAGACTCCATACGTTTATTGCAACATCGCCTGTTCATCGGGAATATAAATTGAAAATGACGAAGGAGCAAGTGATCGAGCGTGCAGTAGAATCCGTCAAATATGCAGCGAAATTTTTCCCTATTATACAATGGTCTGCAGAGGATGCCTGCCGCACTGAACTCGATTTTTTGGCGGAAATTGTTGAAAAAGTGATTGAAGCCGGCGCGAAAGTCATCAATATTCCTGATACTGTAGGCTATATCACTCCGATTGAATATGGCAAAATATTTGAATATTTAAAACAAAATGTGAAAAATATTGATCAAGTCATTTTGTCCGCCCATTGCCACGACGATTTAGGAATGGCAGTAGCGAACGCTCTCAGCGCTGTAGAACATGGAGCAGGGCAAATTGAAGGTACGATTAACGGAATTGGAGAGCGTGCGGGCAATTCAGCTTTAGAGGAAGTGGCTGTCGCTCTGTACATTCGAAAAGACTATTACAAAGTTGAAACAAACATCCGCTTAAATGAAATTAAGAGAACAAGTGATTTAGTGAGCAAATTGACAGGAATGATAGTTCCGCCAAACAAAGCGATCGTCGGGAAAAACGCTTTTGCCCATGAATCTGGCATACATCAAGACGGTGTGCTGAAAGAAAAAACAACATATGAGATCATATCTCCTGAACTTGTTGGGGTACAGTCCAACAGTTTAGTATTAGGGAAACATTCTGGTCGTCACGCATTTCGGGTAAAGCTCAAGGAATTAGGCTTTACAATGGATGAAGAAGCGACAAATCGTTTATTCACTGCTTTTAAGGAACTTTCTGAAAAGAAAAAAGAATTGACGGAAGATGATCTTGTAGCTCTTGTATTAGAAGAACAATTAACAGGTGAAGAAGGAACATATGAACTTGCGGCGCTGCAGGTAACATATGGTACGACTGGAGTCCCGTCTGCCACTGTGACGCTGAAAACGAAAGAAAACGAGGAAATTCAAGAGGCTGCGACAGGAAATGGAAGCGTAGAAGCTATTTACAATACGTTAGAACGCTGTTTGAAGCAGTCCGTCACTTTGCTGGACTACCGAATCCAATCTAATTCAGGAGGACGCGATGCGTTAGCGCAAGTATATGTAAAAGTTAACGTGGACGGAATTGAAATGGGAGGACGCGGCATTGCCCAGGATGTGCTTGAAGCATCTGCCAAAGCCTATCTAAATGCTGTCAACAGGGCGATATTACTCAAACATACAGCGAAGGAAAAACATCAGGCGACTGTATAAAATCATGAAAGGGGTGGAACGTGATGAAGAAAAAAATCGCTGTTTTGCCGGGAGACGGCATTGGAAAAGAAGTAGCGAACGGAGCTATTGAGGTTTTAAAGGCTATTGGACAATATTACAAACATGATTTTGAATTTGAATTCGGCTTAATTGGCGGAGAAGCGATAGATAAGTGCGGGACACCTCTTCCTGAAGAAACGATTGAATTATGTCGTTCAAGCGATGCGGTTTTATTAGGAGCTGTAGGCGGTCCGAAATGGGATAAAAATCTTCCTGAACTCCGTCCGGAAAAAGGATTGCTAGGCATTCGAAAAGAGTTGGACTTATTTGCAAATATCCGCCCTGTTCAAACTTATAAAGCCCTTCAAGAAATATCTCCGTTAAAGGGAGAAAAAATAGAAGATGTTGACTTGGTGATTGTACGCGAATTGACAAGCGGACTTTATTTCGGGAAACCGAGTGAAAGAATCGTTTCAGACGGAGAAGAAGCAGCGGTTGACACGCTTTTTTATAAACGGAAAGAAATTGAACGCATTTTAGAAACAGCTTTTCAAATGGCGCAAAAACGCCGAGGAAAAGTAACGTCTGTTGATAAGGCAAACGTGCTTACAACTAGCAAGCTTTGGCGTGAAATTGCTGAAGAATTGGCTTCAAAATACCCTGATGTCACATTGGAGCATATGCTTGTTGATAATGCGGCCATGCAATTGATCCGCATGCCAAGCCAGTTTGATGTGATTGTGACGGAAAATATGTTCGGTGACATTTTAAGCGATGAAGCATCCATGATCACTGGATCGTTGGGCATGCTTCCTTCAGCAAGCTTATCAAACAGTGGATTGCACTTATATGAACCAGTGCATGGATCAGCTCCTGACATTGCCGGCCAAAACCTGGCAAACCCTGTCGGAATGATCTTATCTGGTGCGCTCATGCTCCGCTATTCCTTTGATCTTCATGAAGAAGCTAGAGCCATTGAAAAAGCGGTTAAACATGTGTTGGATTCCGGAAAGTGCACGAGAGATTTAACAAATAATGAAGGTGCATTTATTCATACAACTGAAATGGTGGAAGAAATCAAAGAAGTGCTTGCGAACGATTATGCACTATTAAATATTATCGATTCCTACGAATAAAATGGGGGGGTGTGGGCTTTTCCGGGAGGAGAAGCTCACCGTTTTCTTAATAGATACAAAACAGGAAATAGGGGGAAAAAGAAAATGAAGCCTCGAAACATAATAGAAAAAATCTGGGATGATCATGTGGTCGTAAGGGAAGAGGGAAAACCGGATCTGCTTTATATTGACCTTCATCTCATACATGAAGTTACATCACCGCAAGCTTTTGAAGGATTGAGACAAAACGGACGGAAAGTGAGACGTCCTGATCTAACCTTTGCCACAATGGATCATAATATCCCAACCGTGAACCGCTTTGTCATTGAAGATGATGTAGCTAAAAATCAAATAAGTGCTTTAGAAAGAAACTGCCAAGAATTTGGAATTACTCTGGCAGGATTAGACAGCGATGATCAAGGAATTGTCCATGTTATCGGTCCGGAATTAGGGCTTACTCTTCCAGGAAAGACTATTGTATGCGGAGACAGCCATACATCGACACACGGCGCTTTTGGGGCGCTGGCATTTGGAATCGGAACAAGTGAAGTAGAACACGTTTTGGCCACTCAAACATTATGGCAGCACCGTCCGAAAACTTTGCAAGTGAAAGTGACAGGATCTTTGTCAGAAGGAGTCACGGCCAAAGACGTCATCCTTTACATTATTGGAAAATTTGGTGTTGATTTCGGTACAGGCTATGTTATTGAATATTCGGGTGAAGTGATTGAAAGCTTATCAATGGATGAACGGATGACCATTTGCAATATGTCAATCGAAGCAGGTGCCCGCGCCGGTTTAATAGCTCCGGATGAAACAACCTTTAATTATATAAAAGGAAGAAAATATGCTCCGAAAGGGGAAGAGTTCGAAAAAGCAGTTGCTTACTGGAAATCTTTAAGATCTGATCCAGGAGCTACATTTGATAAAACGATTGAAATCCGCGGGGAAGACATCGCACCGATGGTTACCTGGGGTACAAATCCAAGCATGGTGCTGCCTGTTGACCATTCGATTCCGACACTTGAGGATGCACGCAATGAAAATGAAGCAGCTTCCTTCAAACGGGCGTATGAGTACATGGGACTTGAACCGGGAACGAACATTCAAGACATTGAAATCGATTATGTATTCATTGGATCATGTACAAACTCAAGACTAACTGATTTGCGTGCAGCGGCGAATGTAATTAAAGGACGAAAGGTTGCTCCAAATGTGAAAGCTATCGTAGTTCCAGGCTCCCAAAAAGTAAAACAAGCAGCAGAACAAGAAGGATTGCATGAAATTTTCATCAATGCTGGTTTTGAATGGAGAGATTCTGGATGCAGCATGTGTTTAAGCATGAATAACGATGTCGTGCCTCCTGGAAAACGATGTGCGTCTACTTCCAACCGCAACTTTGAAGGACGTCAAGGGAAAGGGGCAAGAACTCACTTAGTGAGTCCTGCAATGGCAGCAGTGGCAGCAATTTATGGTAAGTTTGTTGATATTCGGACAGAGAAGCTTGAAGCAGTAAAATGAGGAGGGAAGAAGCAGCATGCAGCCTTTTACAACATTAACTAGCCATATTGCAGTATTAAATAGAACAAATGTGGATACGGACCAAATCATTCCGAAACAATTTTTAAAACGAATTGAACGGACAGGTTATGGAAGATTTGCTTTTTTTGATTGGAGATATTTAGATAATGGTGAGGAAAATCCACAATTCGAGTTAAATCAGCCAGTCTACAAAGGCGCACAAATTTTGCTGGCTGGCGAAAATTTTGGTTGCGGTTCATCAAGAGAGCATGCTCCATGGGCTTTAGCAGACTTTGGTTTCCGCGCAATTATCGCGCCTAGCTTCGCAGATATTTTTTATCAAAACTGTTTAAAAAATGGAATCCTGCCGATACGGGTCAATGAAGAAGTGTTTGAAACATTGCTCAAAAAAGCGGAAGGAAATGTGTACGAATGCACGATTGATTTAGAGCAGCAAAAAGTATTTGATCAAGAAGGATTTGAGTTTCATTTTGACATTAATGAGCATTGGAAGGAAATGCTTTTAAATGGACGCGACGAAATAGGATTTACATTATTATATGAAGAGCAGATCAGCCAATTTGAACAAAAGGCAAAAGCGTGGGGATGATGATTGCATCCTCCGCTTTTTCTTTTGATTCTTGTTTTCTCGTTGCCCAGCTGGTAAACTTGTAGCAAAATCATAAAGAGGTTTTCTACAATGAAAAAAGCGAATGGAAAAATCATTCCCTTTCCCCGACTTAAAGAACGATTGATTGAAAAAGGAATGAATGCGTTACATAATAAACAATTTGAACAAGCGCTTGACCTTTTTTTAGAGGCGAGATCTTGGAATTCAAATCACCCTGATATTGAAATAGGAATTGCTTTATGCTTAATGGAGCTTGGAGAATATCAGGAAGCAAAACAAATTTGTAAAAAAATGCTTCACGAAGCAAAAGGAAATTATTTTGAAATATTGCAGATGTATTTAACGATTTTAGTACAGCTTGGACAATATGATGAGGTAAAAACGACGATTGAAGCGGTTTTGGAAGAAAATAAACTTCCGGCAGCACATGCAGAACAGTTTTACAAGCTGCTTCATTTTAGCCGGAGGATGAGCGAAGAGCAAATCAGTCCAGAACCGAATGACGATGATCTTTTCAGCAGGCTGGACAAGCAAATTTCCTACATACATTCGATCAAAAATAATAATAATGTTAAAAAAAATTTACATACGATTGAAGAGATGCTTCAGTCAAAAACGGTCCATCCGGTTGTGAAAACAATGCTGCTGCAAATATTGCGAGATCATGAAATAGCACGAATAATGACCGTCGAGAAATTCGGGGAAACTACTGCTGTAAATCCTATCCATCTTCAAGATTTATTAGAAATGACGTTTGCCAAAAAAGTGCTCAATCTTTTGGACGATTTTTTAGGAAATGAAAATCCAACCCTTTTCGAAGCTGTAAAAGATATATGGATTCGTCATTTATATGTCATGTATCCTTTTCATCCTAAACCGGAAAATGCAAATATTTGGGCAGCAGCGCTTCATTACGTTGGCTACGAAATTTTTGGGATCGTCATCAAGCTGACGGAAGTTGAGCGGATTTACAACATAAAAAGTGCTGAGTTTATTTCAGTTTGCGATAAAATTAGACAAATTGAAGAAATTTCAAACATTAGATGGTAGAGTCCTATTGAAAGGATTGTATCCTATGGTATAATAAAATGGTTGTAAAATGTATATTTTTTGTATGCACCTTTCTTGCTATTGGTGCCGGTTATCCTTTTTTGACATATTTATTTTATGGCTTGTTTCTTTACGGACAAGGCATATAAAAAATTTTTATCGTGTACTCACGAATAATATTTATAGATTGTTGGAGGGAAACAAATGTCAGTTAAATGGGAAAAATTAGAGAAAAACGAAGGAGTCTTAACCGTTGAAGTAGATGCACAAACATTTAAAGAAGCGCTGGATCGAGCATTTAAAAAAGTTGTAAAAAATGTAGCCGTTCCAGGATTCCGCAAAGGAAGAGTGCCGCGCCCTATTTTTGAAAAGAGATTCGGTGTTGAGGCACTATATCAAGATGCGCTTGATATTTTGCTTCCAGAAGTTTACCCAAAAGCGGTTGAAGAAGCTGGAATTGAACCGGTAGACCGTCCTGAAATTGATATTGAACAAATTGAAAAAGATAAACCGCTTATTTTTACGGCTAAAGTAACGGTCAAACCAGAAGTGAAACTTGGCGAATATAAAGGTTTGGATGTCCAAAAAGAAGATACAACCGTTACGGATGAAGATGTGGAAAACGAATTAAAACAGCTTCAAGAACGTCATGCTGAATTGGTTGTGAAAGAAGAAGGAAAAGTGGAAGAGGGAGATACAGTCGTCCTCGACTTCGAAGGTTTTGTTGACGGCGAAGCGTTTGAAGGCGGAAAAGCTGAGAATTATTCTTTGGAAGTCGGCTCCGGCACATTTATCCCTGGTTTTGAAGATCAGTTGATCGGGCTTGAAGCAGGCGAAGAAAAGGATGTAGAAGTAACGTTCCCTGAAGAATATCATGAGGAAAAGCTTGCTGGAAAACCGGCTGTCTTTAAAGTGAAAATTCATGAAATCAAAACGAAAGAACTCCCTGCATTGGATGATGAATTTGCAAAAGATGTAAACGATGAGGTTGAAACACTTGAAGAATTAAAGGCGAAAATTAGAGAGCGTTTAGAAGAGCAAAAGAACACACAAGCTGAAAATAAACTTCGTGATGAACTTGTTGAAAAAGCTGCAGAAAATGTTGAAGTGGACATTCCGCAAGTGATGATTGACAATGAACTTGAAAGAATGATGAATGAATTTCAACAACGCTTGCAATTGCATGGCTTGAACTTAGAACTGTATTACCAATTCTCTGGCCAAAGCGAAGAAGAATTGCGTGAACAAATGAGAAAAGACGCTGAAAAGCGCGTGAAATATAACTTAACATTAGAAGCAATTGCGAAAGCTGAAAACATTGATGTGACAGAAGAAGAAGTAAATGAAGAGCTGCAAAAAATGGCTGACATGTACAATATGCCAGTTGAAAGCGTTAAGAGAGCACTCGGTTCAACAGAAGGAATAAAAGAAGATTTAAAAATTAAAAAAGCGGTCGATTTTCTTGTAGAAAATAGAAAAGATGTTGCATAATATAGTTACAGGGACATCATGATTTTTGATAAAGTTGATAAACAAGGCGCGATTTGATCGTGCCTTGTTTTATAAAATGAAAAGCGTTAAATCGTTCGAAACTGTACATAATAATTGTCACATAACTATACATACTTTTCATTACCGCTTTTCTTTTGTTTTATGATAAAATGCGATACATACTTTTCTTTTGTTTGAAAAGCATTGTTCCCCGATTCATGCGTGCAGTTTATATATGGGTGGGGAGGCAATGAAGGAAATTAAGGGGTGATATCATGTTTAAGTTTAACGATGAAAAGGGACAGTTAAAATGTTCGTTTTGCGGAAAAACTCAAGATCAAGTGAGAAAGCTGGTTGCTGGTCCTGGCGTCTATATATGCGATGAATGTATTGAACTTTGCACAGAAATTGTAGAAGAGGAGCTTGGCACGGAAGAAGAGGCTGAATTTAAGGATGTTCCGAAACCGAAAGAAATTCTCAGCATCCTAGATGAATATGTAATCGGGCAGGAGCAGGCAAAAAAATCTTTGGCGGTTGCAGTTTACAACCATTATAAGCGGATTAATTCAAACAATAAAATTGATGATGTTGAGCTGTCCAAAAGTAATATTGTGTTAATCGGGCCGACAGGAAGCGGAAAAACGCTGCTTGCACAAACGCTTGCACGCATTTTGAATGTTCCATTTGCAATTGCTGACGCAACGTCGCTAACGGAAGCTGGATACGTTGGGGAAGATGTTGAAAATATTTTGCTGAAGCTAATCCAAGCTGCTGATTACGATGTGGAAAAAGCGGAAAAAGGAATTATTTACATCGATGAGATTGACAAAATTGCTAGAAAATCAGAAAATCCATCCATTACAAGAGATGTGTCTGGTGAAGGCGTCCAACAAGCACTTCTGAAAATTTTGGAAGGAACTGTAGCAAGTGTTCCTCCACAAGGCGGAAGAAAACATCCGCATCAAGAATTTATCCAAATCGATACGACTAATATATTATTTATTTGCGGCGGAGCATTTGACGGCATAGAGCAAATCATCAAGCGCAGATTAGGGCAAAAGGTCATTGGATTTGGAGCAGATAGCCGAAACAAAGAGCTTGATCAAAAGCAACTGCTTTCAAAGGTGCTACCTGAGGATTTATTAAAATTCGGGTTAATTCCGGAATTTATCGGGCGTTTGCCTGTCATTGCCAGCCTTGAACCGCTTGATGAAGCAGCACTTGTCGAAATATTAACAAAACCGAAAAACGCGCTTGTTAAACAATATCAAAAAATGCTCGAGCTAGATGGCGTTGAGCTGGAATTTGAAGAAGAAGCATTATCAGAAATTGCGAAAAAAGCAATTGAACGAAAAACAGGTGCGCGCGGCCTTCGTTCTATCATTGAAGGCATTATGCTTGATGTGATGTTTGAATTGCCGTCTCGTGATGATATTACAAAATGTGTCATCACGGCAAACACTGTAAGAGAAAAAATTCCTCCGAAGCTGATTGCAAATGATGGAACCATTATAAATGAAGATACGAAAACTTCCGCATAAGACAGGTTTTGACGGGCTTTTTAGTCTTGAATTTGCTTTTGTAAAAAGATAGTTGTTCTCATAAAAATAAGAAGGATCGAGTTCATACAACTCGATCCTTCTTTTCATTAAAATCCGTCCTCAACATATGTTTAATCCGTATATGCAAAGGAGATAATAGGGGATAAACATTTGTTGAGGAGGAAACTCAGGATGAACTGGACAGGGATTGCCCTTTTCATACAATTAATTTTCGGAGTCATTGTCGGTCTTTATTTTTGGAATTTATTGCGGAATCAGCGGACGCAAAAAATTTCCATTGACCGCGAGTCGAAAAAAGAAATGGAACAATTGAGAAAAATGAGAGCTATCCAATTATCAAAGCCGCTTTCAGAACGAATTCGTCCAAAAAGCTTTTCTGACATCGTCGGACAGGAGGATGGCATCAAAGCATTAAAAGCAGCTTTATGCGGGCCGAATCCCCAGCATGTTATTATTTACGGACCTCCTGGTGTAGGAAAAACGGCTGCTGCAAGGCTCGTTCTTGAAGAAGCGAAAAGAAATAAAAAGTCTCCTTTTCAACATAATGCTGTTTTTGTTGAATTGGATGCAACAACAGCGAGATTTGATGAACGGGGAATAGCTGATCCTTTAATAGGTTCTGTTCATGATCCCATTTATCAAGGTGCTGGGGCAATGGGACAAGCCGGAATTCCACAGCCGAAACAAGGAGCAGTGACTCATGCACACGGCGGCGTGTTGTTTATTGATGAAATTGGCGAACTCCATCCCATTCAAATGAATAAACTGTTAAAAGTACTTGAAGACCGAAAAGTTTTTTTAGAAAGCGCCTATTATAGTGAAGAAAATTCTCAAATTCCAAGTCATATTCATGATATTTTCCAAAACGGTCTTCCGGCTGATTTTCGCTTGATCGGGGCAACTACAAGAACACCATCTGAAATACCGCCCGCCATTCGCTCGCGCTGCCTTGAAGTATTTTTTAGAGATTTAACGGCCGATGAACTCGCGGTCGTTGCTCGGAAAGCGGCTGAAAAAGTAAATGTAAAAATTTCAGAAAAAGGAATATCCATTTTAACTTCTTATGCCCGCAATGGAAGAGAAATTGCCAATATGATGCAAATTGCTGCTGGAATTGCCATCACTGAGGACCGAAATGAAGTGAAAGTCGAAGATATTGAATGGATTGTCCATTCCAGCCAGCTTACACCAAAATATGAAAAGAAAATTGGAAATGAACCTAAAGTTGGACTGGTGAACGGTCTTGCTGTTTACGGACCAAACAGCGGCTTTTTATTAGAGGTGGAAGTGACGGTTATTCCGGCAAAAGAAAAAGGAACGATCAACATTACAGGTATTGTAGAAGAAGAAAACATTGGCGACCGCGGAAAATCCATCAAAAGAAAAAGTATGGCCAAAGGCTCCGTTGAAAATGTCATAACAGTGTTACGATCAATGGGAGTTAATGCCCATGATTATGATATTCATGTAAACTTTCCCGGCGGGGTACCTGTTGATGGACCGAGTGCAGGAATAGCGATGGCAACCGGCATTTTTTCTGCCATCCACAAAATTCCTGTTGATAATACCGTTGCGATGACTGGAGAGATCAGCATTCATGGGAATGTAAAACCGATTGGCGGAATTATTCCAAAAATAAAAGCTGCCAAGATGGCAGGTGCAAAAAAAGTGATCATACCAGAGGAGAATATGCAGTCAATTTTAAAAACGATTGAAGACATTGAAATTATTCCTGTTCGAAGCTTTCAGGAAGTGTTAGATTGTGCGCTTATCAATCCTCCAACGGAGCAAATTTATCCAGAGACAATCATAGAGAAAAAATCGGTTTAAAGCAGCGTCTTCATTCCAAATGCCTAACAGGGTTCAGGCCGTGGCACTGAACCTTTATTTTGTTGAGGCAGTTATTTTATTCCTTTCAATAAAGATAAGTTTGAAAATAGACAGTGCAGAAAGAATAGGATAGAATTGAACAAGGACGCTGTATAATCTATTTTTCACATGATGGAGGTGTAAAAATATGGCGAAAAAAGAGAATAGAATCGTCCCCCTCCTACCGCTTCGAGGTTTGTTAGTTTATCCATCGATGGTGCTACATTTAGATGTAGGACGCGATAAATCTGTACAGGCGCTTGAGAAGGCGATGATGGATGATCATATGATATTTTTAACAACACAAAAGGAAGTTTCAATAGATGATCCAAAAGAGGATGATTTATACCATATTGGAACGCTGACGAAAATTAAGCAAATGCTCAAACTGCCGAACGGCACCATTCGCGTGCTAGTTGAGGGACAAAAAAGAGGCGCAATCAAAAGTTTTGAAAGCAAGGAACCATATATTTCAGTACAAGTTGATACTTATGAAGAACCGCTTCAAAAAGATGTTGAAGAAGAAGCTTTGATGCGAACTGCGCTTGAATATTTTGAGCAATACATAAAAATGTCTAAAAAAATTTCAAGTGAGACGTTTGCAACCGTTTTGGATATAGATGAACCGGGAAGATTGGCCGATATAATTGCTTCCCACTTGCCGATCAAGCTGAAAGATAAGCAAGAAATATTAGAAACATTTGATGTGAAAGAAAGATTAAATAAAATTATTCAAATGCTCCATAATGAGAAGGAAGTCCTGCAGCTTGAAAAGAAAATAGGCCAGCGGGTCCGTCAATCAATGGAACGGACGCAAAAAGAATATTATTTGCGCGAACAAATGAAGGCCATTCAAAAAGAGCTCGGAGAAAAGGAAGGGAAAACGGGCGAAATAGAAGATTTGACTGAAAAAATCGAAAAATCGGGAATGCCGGAACATGTTTATAAAACGGCTATGAAAGAGCTCAGCCGATATGAAAAAATCCCTTCAACATCCGCTGAAAGTGCGGTGATCCGCAATTACTTAGACTGGCTCATTTCCTTGCCGTGGAACAAGGCAACAGAGGACAGACTGGATATAAAGCTGGCGGAAGTGATCTTAAATGAAGAGCATTACGGACTAGATAAAGTAAAGGAACGGGTGCTTGAATATTTAGCAGTGCAAAAATTAACAAATTCGCTTAAGGGCCCTATTTTATGTTTAGTGGGACCGCCTGGCGTTGGGAAAACATCTCTTGCCCGTTCTGTTGCAAAATCATTAAATAGAAAGTTCGTTCGAATTTCTCTTGGTGGCGTTCGGGATGAATCGGAAATAAGAGGCCATAGAAGAACATATGTCGGTGCGATGCCGGGTCGGATCATTCAAGGGATGAAAAAAGCGGGAACGATTAATCCGGTATTTTTGCTGGATGAAATTGATAAAATGTCCAGCGATTTTCGCGGTGATCCTTCAGCTGCTCTTCTTGAAGTGCTGGATCCGGAGCAAAACCATAATTTCAGCGATCATTATATTGAAGAGCCATATGATTTATCAAAAGTCATGTTTATTGCGACAGCCAATAATTTAGCAACTATTCCAGGTCCGCTGCGCGACAGAATGGAAATTATCACAATTGCCGGTTATACCGAATTAGAAAAAGTTCATATCGCCAAAGATCATCTTCTTCCAAAACAATTAAAAGAGCATGGACTGAAAAAAGGTCACTTGCAAATAAGAGAAGAAGCAATTTTAAATATAATTCGTTATTATACGCGCGAAGCAGGGGTAAGAGGGTTAGAACGCCAAATCGCAGCAATATGCCGAAAAGCAGCGAAAACGATTGTAACAGGTGAAAGAAAAAGAATTGTTGTAACCGCTAAAACTCTTGAAGACTTTTTGGGCAAAAAATTGTTTCGATACGGTCAGGCAGAATTGCAGGATCAAATCGGTGTGGCAACCGGTCTCGCATATACGACGGTCGGCGGCGATACGCTGTCCATTGAAGTGTCCATCTCTCCGGGTAAAGGCAAGCTGATTTTAACCGGAAAGCTCGGAGATGTCATGAAGGAATCGGCTCAAGCCGCTTTCAGCTATATTCGATCTAGAACAAAAGAACTAAAGATAGATCCAGATTTCCACGAACAATATGATATCCATATTCATGTGCCTGAAGGAGCTGTTCCAAAAGATGGACCGTCTGCAGGCATTACGATGGCAACGGCGCTTATTTCAGCATTAACTGGAAGACCGGTTCGAAAAGAAGTCGGAATGACAGGTGAAATTACTTTAAGAGGCCGCGTTCTGCCGATAGGCGGTTTAAAAGAAAAAACATTAAGCGCCCATCGTGCCGGTTTAAAGAAAATTATTTTGCCGAAGGAAAATGAAAAGGATTTAGATGATATACCAGAAAGCGTGAGAAAAGAATTGACTTTTGTTCTTGTCTCACATATGGATGAAGTATTAAAACATGCATTGGCAGGAGAAAAAGAATGAAGGTAACAAAAGCAGAAATTGTCATAAGTGCGGTTAAATCTGATCAATATCCATCAACCGATTTTCCAGAAATCGCTCTGGCAGGAAGGTCTAACGTCGGGAAATCTTCGTTTATTAATAAAATGATCAATAGAAAAAATTTGGCGAGAACCTCTTCAAAGCCTGGGAAAACGCAAACGTTAAACTTTTATTTAATTAACGATCAATTTTATTTCGTTGATGTTCCCGGATATGGATTTGCCAAAGTGTCGAAAAGGGAGCGGGAAAAATGGGGGAAAATGATCGAAGCGTATTTGCTCAAAAGAGAACAGCTTAAAGCATGTATTCTTATCATAGACATCCGCCATGCACCTACATCTGATGATGTCATGATGTACGAATTTTTAAAATATCATGGAATTCCTGCTGTAATTGTCGCCACAAAGGCGGATAAAATTCCTAAAGGAAAATGGCAAAAACACTTAAAAGTAGTGAAAGAAACGCTAAAAATGGAAAAAAATGATCCGCTTATTCTTTTTTCAGCAGAAACTGGCTACGGAAAAGAGGATGCATGGTCAGCCATTTATCCATTCCTATCATAAAATGAAATTGCTTTAGGCTGGATACAGAAGGAAAAGCTCGAGAAGCTTAACCGCTTCGAGCTGTTTCCTTTTATTTTTTTCTGAAAAACAATAAATACAAACCTGCAATAACAAAAAGAATCGGCCAAAAGGCTTGCCAATTGGAAACGCTCTTTTGAATAAAAGATGTCAAAGCGGAAGGAAAATAGTAAAGGAAACTTCCGATCAAAAGAAGGATAAATCCTTGTGCAAACCCGCTTTTTGCTTGAGCAGACCGAATAATGAAAGCAAGGGCAATGATCCAGATCATTGCGGTTAAATCATCAGGCCAGAACGGGAATGATTTTCCCCATAAAAAATGGATGCCAAGGCCAAGCAGCAGAACGGCAGGAACGATTGCTTGGTCATCCTTTTCCGCTTTTGCCTGAACCATAAAGGCGATGCCAAACATGATGAAAAAGAAAGGCAAAGTGTTCATGTTCATATTGAAAAAGAGATCGAAATTTTTCAACAAGAAATAAAGCCCGATCTCCAGCATAATCATAGCAACAAACGTCCAACGCACTTAACGATCACCTCTGTTTTGATGACTTGATTCCGGCTCTCTTTTTTGATAATATTTTTAATGTAATAATTAATATAATTTATATCTGTTTCTTACTTTATCATCATATCATACAGTTTCATATACTGTTCACATTTTTTTGTCGATATTTTGTTATAATAAAGTCAGTATGTATTTGCTTTTGGGGGGTCGGAGATGCATATTTTAGCTGTTGGGTTAAATTATAAAACAGCCCCTGTTGAAATTCGCGAAAGGTTGAGTTTTAGCAGCAATGATTTAGCTTCTGCAATGAAACGGTTGAAGAATGAAAAAAGCATTTTGGAAAACGTGATCGTTTCCACCTGCAACCGGACAGAAATCTATGCAGTTGTTGATCAGCTTCATACAGGGCGTTATTATATAAAAGCATTTTTAGCTGAATGGTTCAATATGGACATTGAGGAGTTCGATTCGTATCTAAAATACTTTGAAAATGAACAGGCTGTTCAGCACTTGTTTCGGGTGGCATGCGGCCTGGATTCTATGATTTTAGGCGAAACGCAAATTTTAGGACAAGTCCGTTCAAGCTTTTTATTAGCTCAAGAACATAACACGATCGGAACGATTTTTAATCAACTGTTTAAACAGGCAGTAACATTGGCTAAAGAAGCCCATTCGGAAACGGAAATCGGTTCAAATGCTGTTTCCGTCAGCTATGCTGCCGTAGAATTGGCAAAAAAAATTTTCGGCGACCTATCGAGCAAGCATGTGCTTATTTTAGGCGCAGGAAAAATGGGAGAGCTTGCCGTACAAAATTTACATGGCAGCGGAGTCAAACAAATTACGGTTATGAACCGTACATTTGAAAAAGCGAATGAATTGGCGAAGCGTTTTTCCGGACAAGCAAAAATGATGTCTGAGCTTCAGTGTGCGCTTATTGAGGCAGATATTTTAATTAGTTCAACAGGTGCAAAGAGTTTTGTGATTTCGAAAGACATGATGTTAGATGTTGAAAAGTTAAGAAAAGGCCGCCCGTTTCTGATGGTGGATATTGCGGTTCCACGCGATTTAGATCCTGCATTGAGTGAAATAGACAGCATTTTTTTATATGATATTGATGATTTGGAAGGAATTGTCGAAGCGAATTTGCAGGAAAGAAAAGAAGCGGCTGAACAAATTGAAATCATGATCGAGCGAGAGGTCTTGGAGTTTTCGAAATGGCTGAATACATTAGGGGTTGTTCCGGTTATTGCTGCATTGAGGGAAAAAGCTCTTCTTATCCAATCGGAAACAATGAAAAGTATTGAACGGAAGCTGCCGAATTTGACAGAACGCGAAAGAAAAATATTAAATAAACATACGAAAAGCATTGTCAATCAAATGTTGAGAGATCCGATTTTAAAAGTGAAAGAGCTGGCTGCTCTTCCAAATGGCGAACAATCTTTGGAATTATTTAAAGAGATTTTTAATTTAGATTTAGATGAAGAATTAATAGAACAAACTCCTTCCGTTCAATTAAAAACGCATTCAAAAAATGTTTCACTTGAAATGTAAGTGAAAGGAAAAACTAATATATGTTTGATTGGAATATCATTAGATTAAACGAATTGATGATTGTTTTATATGCATTGAGCGTTTTCTTATATTTTATAGATTTTTTGCATCATAACCGGAAGGCAAACAAAATAGCCTTCTGGTTACTTTCTATTGTCTGGGTTTTACAATCCTTTTTTTTATTTTCGCAAATGGCGCAAACGGGCAGATTTCCGGTTTTAAACATAGCGGAAGGTCTTTATTTTTATGCATGGGTATTGGTCACTCTTTCCCTTGTGATCAACCGGCTGCTTCGAGTCGATTTTATTGTCTTCTTTACGAATGTCATTGGTTTTATCATTATGGCCATCCGGACGTTTGCTCCTTCAGAGGCAGTATCGACTGAAGTATCCAGCAGGTTAATTTCAGAACTGTTATTGATCCATATCACGATGGCGATACTATCATACGGAGCGTTTTCGCTTTCATTTGTTTTTTCCATTCTTTATTTGATACAGCACAACTTATTAAAAAAGAAAAAATGGGGGAAAAGGCTTCATCGCATTCAAGATTTGGCAAAACTGGATTATATGACATATGTTTTAAATATGATCGGTGTACCTATATTGCTATTAGCTCTCATTTTAGGAATGATATGGGCTTATTTAAAGGTGCCAAATTTGAACTGGTATGATGCAAAAGTGATCGGTTCATTTTCTGTTTTAGGCATATACAGTTTTTATTTGTATGCCAGAGTAGTAAAAGAGTGGCAATGGAAAAGAATTGCCTTTTTAAACGTTGCCTCATTTTTAGTGCTGTTAGTTAATTTCTTTTTATTTGGAAGCTTATCGAATTTCCATTAATGCATGTGCTCAGGAGGATGTTTATGCGAAAAATTATTGTCGGGTCAAGGCGAAGTCGGTTAGCAATCGCCCAAACAAATTGGGTGATCGAGAGATTAAAAGAGCTTGGAGCCCCATTTGAATTCGAAATAAAAGAAATTGTCACAAAAGGTGATAAAATAGTTGATGTCACTCTTTCAAAAGTAGGCGGGAAAGGTCTTTTTGTAAAAGAAATTGAGCAGGCTATGCTAAACGGTGATATTGATATGGCCGTGCACAGCATGAAGGATGTGCCGTCTGTCTTGCCGAATGGCTTGACGATCGGCTGCATTCCTAAACGAGAAGATTACCGCGATGTTTTGATTTCGAAGGATTGCCAAACTTTAAGAGATTTGAAAGCTGGCGCTGTTGTTGGAACGAGCAGCTTAAGAAGGAGCGCCCAAATTTTAGCCGTCCGCCCCGATGTAACCGTCCGTTGGATTCGCGGAAATATTGATACGCGTCTAAAGAAGCTGCGGGAAGGCAACGATTATGATGCAATCATTTTAGCAGCAGCAGGTCTTAAACGAATGGGCTGGAAAGACGAATTGGAAAATGCGTACTTTTTACCGCCTGATATGTGCGTTCCGGCAGTCGGTCAGGGAGCTTTGGCGATAGAATGCCGAGAAGATGATCATGAACTGCTTGCAGCTTTAAGAAAACTAAATGACGAACGGACGGAGAAAGCCGTTTTGACAGAGCGGGCTTTTTTGCATGATATGGAAGGAAGCTGTCAAGTGCCTATTGCTGGTTTAGCTCAAGTTGATGAAAATGAAGAAATTGTGTTAACAGCACTTGTTGCATCTCCGAATGGAAAAACGGTATATAAAGAGACGAAAACTGGAAAAGATCCGAATTTACTTGGAAAGGATATGGCAGCACTTCTATCGTCTCAAGGCGCCAAAGAGCTGGTCGAACAAGTGAGAAAGGAGCTAAACCATGAATGAGTGCTGAAAAACCATTGAATGGTTTTAATGTGTTAGTGACGAGAGCGAACAGCCAGGCTGCCGAATTCTCAAAGAAAATTCAAGCGGCGGGAGGCTGTCCTATAGAAGTTCCGTTAATTGCAACAAGGAAAACAGAAACGGATTTCAATGCCCTCCCCGTTTTAAAACAGTTAACATCTAAAGACTGGATTGTTTTTACTAGTGCAAACGGCGTTCAATATTTTTCCGAACATGTAAAAGACTTGTCATTGGAATTAGAAGATCTGAAAAACGTCAACGTTGCTTGTGTCGGTGTAAAGACAAAAAAAGCTGCGGAGAAAATAGGATGGAAGGTTTCTTTATGTCCTGAAGAGTTTCGTGCCGAAAGCTTAGCGGAAGAATTAATCGATCATGTTCGGCAAGACAGCAAAATAGTAATTGCCCGCGGGAATTTGGCACGCACTTATTTACGTGAAGTATTAACAGAAAAAAAGATTTTTTTCTTTGATTTTGTTGTTTATGAAACAATACAATTGTTGGAAAATGAAAAAGAAGTGTTGCATTTGCTTGAAAATAAAACGATTGATTTTATTACGCTGACGAGTTCTTCCACAGCTTCTGCATTTATGCAAATTGTCAAAAGAAACGGGCTGGAAAACAGGGTTCGGGATATTGTGTTTGTTTGCATCGGACCGATAACAAGAGATAAATTGCTGTCTTATAAAATAAAGTGTACTTGCATTATGCCGGAAAAATATACAATTGATGGAATGCTGGAAAAAATGTGTGCATACGCAGAAAAAAGGGAGGAATAGATCATGCTGAATTTTGCACGGCATAGACGATTGCGGCATACAGCTAATCTGCGGGCTATGGTCAGGGAAACCCGCCTTCATAAAGAAGATTTAATATATCCGATTTTTGTTGTCGAAGGGGAAAATCAAAAAAATCCAGTGCAATCGATGCCGGGAGTTTTTCAAGTTTCATTGGACCGGTTAAATGAAGAAATTGAAGAAGTTGTCAAGCTGGGAATTAAATCAGTTATTTTATTCGGCATTCCTCATGAAAAGGATGAAGTCGGTTCAGGAGCATACCATGATCACGGCATCGTGCAGCGGGCTATCGCTCAAATTAAACAGCAGCATTCTGATCTTGTCGTTATCGCAGATACTTGTCTATGTGAATATACTGATCACGGTCATTGCGGAGTTGTGGAAAACGGGCAAATTGTAAATGATGCTTCGTTAAAATTATTAGCCAAAACAGCTGTCAGCCAGGCAAAAGCCGGGGCGGATATAATTGCTCCATCCAATATGATGGACGGATTTGTCGCAGCCATTCGGGAAGCGCTTGATGAAGAAGGCTTTGTTCATATTCCAATTATGTCATATGCGGTCAAATATGCCAGTGCTTTTTACGGTCCGTTCCGGGAAGCAGCTGAAAGCACGCCGAAATTCGGTGATCGGAAGACGTACCAGATGGATCCGGCTAACAGGCTGGAGGCATTAAGGGAAGCAGAAGCAGATGTTGAACAAGGATGCGATTTTTTAATTGTGAAACCGGCGCTTTCTTATTTAGACATTGTCCGTGATGTTAAAAATCATTTTAACCTTCCTGTCGTTGCTTATAATGTAAGCGGCGAGTACTCAATGATTAAAGCGGCAGCTGAAAATGGATGGATTGATGAAAAAGGCACTGTCCTTGAAATGCTTACAAGCATGAAAAGAGCCGGCGCGGATTTAATGATTACGTACCATGCAAAAGATGTTGCCCGTTGGTTAGATGAACAGTCTGATTATTGAAAAGGGGGCTCATTTCATGAAATATGAACGTTCGATAAAAGCATTTGAAAAAGCGAAGACGTTGATGCCCGGCGGGGTCAACAGCCCTGTGCGCGCGTTTAAATCCGTTCAAATGAATCCGATCTTTATTGAGCGCGGAAAAGGTTCTAAAGTGTATGACATTGATGGCAACGAATATATTGATTATGTTCTTTCATGGGGACCGTTAATTTTAGGACATGCCAATGACAGAGTTGTTGAAGCATTAAAGAAAATAGCGGAGCAAGGAACGAGCTTTGGGGCGCCGACCTTGATTGAAAATAAGCTGGCGGAGCTTGTTGTGGAGAGGGTTCCTTCCGTTGAAATTGTGCGGATGGTGAACTCTGGTACGGAAGCGACAATGAGCGCATTGCGCCTTGCCCGCGGATATACGGGAAGAAATAAAATTTTAAAATTTGAAGGATGTTATCATGGCCATGGAGATTCGCTGCTCATTAAGGCTGGATCAGGAGTGGCCACATTAGGGCTTCCGGATAGTCCAGGGGTGCCGGAAGGAATTGCCCAGCATACGATTACTGTTCCATATAATGATTTAGAGAGCGTCCGCTTTGCTTTTGAAAAATTTGGCGAAGACATAGCTGCCGTGATCGTCGAGCCAGTAGCCGGAAATATGGGTGTTGTACCGCCTAAAGAAGGCTTTTTAGAAGGCTTGCGCGAGATCACCAAACAATACGAATCGCTTCTGATTTTTGACGAAGTGATGACCGGTTTTCGCGTTGACTATCATTGCGCCCAAGGATACTTTGGAGTGACTCCGGATTTGACATGTTTAGGAAAAGTCATTGGAGGAGGACTTCCAGTCGGCGCCTATGGCGGACGGGCGGACATCATGGAAAAAATCGCTCCTGTCGGTCCTATTTATCAAGCGGGGACACTTTCAGGAAATCCGCTTGCGATGACAGCCGGATATGAAACACTCATTCAGCTTACACCAGACACATATAAAGAATTTAAAAGAAAAGCGGATAAATTAGAGGAAGGATTGCGCAAAGCTGCTCAAAAATATGAAATCCCTCATACAATTAATAGAGCGGGATCAATGATCGGATTTTTCTTTACAAATGAAGATGTTGTCAATTACGAAAAAGCAAAAACATCAAACCTTGATTTTTTTGCAAAGTATTATCGTGTTATGGCGGATGAAGGCATTTACTTGCCTCCTTCCCAATTTGAAGGAATGTTTCTGTCAACAGAGCATTCGGATGAAGATATTGAAAAAACAATAGAAGCATGTGAAAAAGCTTTTTCGGTTTTGAGATAACGAGCTAAAAGGACTAGCTTCTGATTGAAGCTGGTCCTTTTATTTTTGTTTCCCGTGCATATTTTGTCATCCTCCTTCATACATCTTTAATGGCACGATAAATTAGATTGATTGGAGAAAGGAGGAAGTCCGCATGTCCATTGAAGAAACGTCCGTTTTACGATTTTCGGTAGAGGAATCGGTCTTGTTTCGCCATCATTTTCAACCTTCTGAACTATTGTCCATTTCACTGGAACCTGACATCTCAATTGAAGAACATGATGGATATGTAACGATAAAAGGTGCTCTAGAGCTTTCCGGAGAATACAAATTCGATGGAGAGGAGCAACAGAATGATAAACTTCTTCAAACCTCCTCCATCGCCCGTTATATACAAAATGTAGAAGCGAGAAATGACGGTGTAATGGAATTTAGACACGAGCTTCCGGTCGATATTACAATACCGAAAAAAAGAATTGCCAATTTAGAAGAGGTGTTTGTGGCGATTGAATCATTTGATTATGATTTTCCGGAAGCAAATGGTTTAAAGCTTATAGCTGATCTATCCATTTACGGAATTCGAGAAGAGCAGGCGGAAGAAACTGCTGCAAATGAAGTGGACGAGATCATAGATGCTGAAGCGGAAATCTCATCCGATCGACAGTCTGATGAAAGGGAAGAAGATGAAACCGAATCAACGCTCAAAGAAAATCGTTTCAATGATGAACCAATCAACAAAGCGGAAAATATTGAAAAAGATAATGAACAGAAAAGTCTTAATGAATATTTCGAATTCGATACAGCCGAACGCGATCAAAATGAGCAAATCGAACATGATCGTGATGCTGTTCAAAAGGATGACAATGAAGAGACGGCAGACATTGTTTTTATGATGCCATTAAAGAGAGAAGAAGAAACGGAAACGGATTACGATACATTCACTGTTGAAGCGAAGAAAAATCAAGTCAGTTTGGAAGAGAAAGGCCGCATTGAAGAAGAAAAGCCAGTGATCAATAAAATTTCCAATTATGTCGAAAAAGACGATGAAGAAAAAGAATCTGTAAGGAAAAATGATAACACCTTATATTTAACAAAATTGTTTACGAAAAATGAGGAAGAAGAATTTTCTAAATTAAGAATGTACATTGTCCAGCAGGGAGACTCGCTCGAAAATATTTGCGAACGCTACAACATTACGCTCCAGCAGCTCAATCGAGTAAATCAATTTCACCATGATAAAGAGATTAGTGAAGGAGACATTTTATATATCCCGGTTCTTGAAACACAACAAACGTAATTTTTGCAAGCGGCTTGAGTGGGATCCAACCACCTCAAGCTTTTCTTTATTTTCTTTAAAGGCGTGTGGGAAGATGAGCGATGATCTGAAAACGGCCATGAGGATTTTGCAGCATTATCCAATCAAACCGATTTATTTAGAGAAAAAAACAAAAAATGTCTTGAAAATTCATTGTGAAAAAAGAACATATGCTTTAAAACGAACAACGATTAAAAAGCAAAGAAACATTCTAAAATTATATTCAATTTTTCACGACTTTCCATCTTTAGGAATCGTGCCGATTTATAGGACAACGAACGGAAATGTGTTTGTTAATGACTCAACGCAATCGTTTTATGTAATGCCTTGGATGGAAGGTTCAATCGTTGATGAAAAAAATGCCTCAATCCTTTTTTACCACTTAGCGAAACTCCATAAAAAAACAAAACAGGAAATCAACATACCTCTAGTTCAGCTCGAAAATGTGTATCAACAGATTCAGAACAAGTGGAAGAGAAATTTCAACCTGCTGGAAGCATTTATGGAACAAATCGAAAAAAAATGGTATATGTCGCCTTTTGAATTGGCGGTCTTCAGTTATTATTTTGAAACGAGGCAAGCCATCTTATTTGCAGAAGCAAAGCTTGATGAGTGGTATAACGAAATAAAGCAATCCCCTCACATGCGAATTGCACTGAACAAAGTAAATGTCTCCTTATCTCATTTTCTGTTAGATCCAAAAGGGAAAATTTATTTTATTAATATGGAAGATGCAGCATTTGCTACTCCAATTTACGACCTTTTCTTAATGTTTATGAACCTCTCCGAAGCGGAACCAACCGTTAGTGATCAAAATGTGCAATATATATCAGATTACGAAAAAGTGCTTCCTTTAACAAAAACTGAGAGATTGCTGTTGGTAAGCTATTTATCCTATCCAGCTAAATTAGTAAAGCTTGTCCGGCAATATCAAAAAAAGAAAAGCGAAAAGGGAGAATTAGAATATTGCAAACAGCTGTTAAGAGCATATTGGCAAATGAAAAATACCGGGTACATTGCTTTAAAATGGAATGAAAAACTAGAAAACGATTCATTGGCATCAGAATGAATGGGGGATCTGGCAGCTTTAACCCCGTTCCATATACAACGCGGCTGCTAGAAATAGTAAAATGGCTAATAAAATAATATCAAACATAGTTGGTAAAAGGATTGTTCGAATTCCCTGAAAAATCATTAAAGGAACGATGAACTGTTCAAGAGTAGATCGGAATTGTTTAATAAACGATTGAATATAGTATGGTTTTATTTTTTTTCTCATGTTGATCACCTTCAACTTTGTTAATTTATATTATGAAATAAAGAACATTTTGTGATTTTTGTTTAAAGGTTAAGGAAGATGGGGAAAATATTGACGAAAAAAACAATTTTTTAGTACTATTAAATATAGAAATTTATATAGTTTGTGAAAATGTGTTGAAGGGGAGTAGTACAACGAACGACTCCTTCCAGAGAGGGAAATCGCAAGCTGGAAGATTTCCTAGGAGATCCCGTTGGAAAGTCGCCCTGGAGCAGCTTCCTTGAAAGCTTTTAGTAAAGGGAGCCGGCATTAGCCGTTACCTGAAAGAAGTGCACAGACGTATCTGTGAAAAAAGGTGGTACCGCGAAAACATCTCCTTTCGTCCTTTTAGGATGGAAGGAGTTTTTATATTTTAGAATGAAAATAAGGAGGTTTTCATAAATATGTCGAATTCAGAAATCACTCTTTCCCCAAAATACGATCCGAAAACGGTTGAAGAGGATCGGTATGCATTTTGGCTCGAGGGAAAATTTTTTGAAGCAAAAGATGATGAGGGGAAAACTCCTTTCACGATCGTTATTCCTCCGCCAAACGTCACCGGTAAGCTTCACCTTGGACATGCATGGGATACAACTCTTCAAGATATTATTACCCGAATGAAGCGAATGCAAGGGTACGATGTTTTGTGGCTGCCAGGGATGGATCATGCGGGAATCGCCACACAAGCCAAGGTGGAAGCAAAACTGCGCGAAGAAGGGAAAAGTCGGTATGATCTCGGGCGGGAAAAATTTGTAGAAGAAACATGGAAATGGAAGGAAGAATATGCAGACCATATTCGCAAACAATGGGCAAAATTAGGCCTAGGTCTTGACTACACAAGAGAGAGGTTCACCCTTGATGAAGGTCTTTCAAAAGCTGTAAGAGAGGTTTTTGTATCGCTTTATAAAAAAGGTCTTATTTACCGAGGAGAGTACATTATTAACTGGGATCCGGTGACAAAAACAGCCCTTTCCGATATCGAAGTCATTTATAAAGAAGTGAAAGGGGCTCTTTATCATTTAAAATATCCGCTGGCTGATGGATCCGGATATATTGAAGTCGCGACCACTCGCCCGGAAACGATGCTTGGGGATACAGCAGTGGCAGTTCATCCTGATGATGATAGGTATAAGCATTTAATCGGAAAAACAGTGAAGCTGCCAATAACAGGACGGGAAATTCCGATCGTCGCAGATGAATATGTCGATATGGAATTCGGTTCAGGAGCAGTAAAAATAACTCCTGCACACGATCCGAACGACTTTGAAATCGGAAACCGCCACAATTTAGAAAGAATATTAGTCATGAATGAAGACGGGACAATGAATGAAAAAGCTGGAAAATATGAAGGAATGGATCGCTTTGAATGCCGGAAGCAGTTGGTGAAAGACCTGCAGGAGGAAGGAATTTTATTTAAAATTGAAGAGCATATCCATTCCGTAGGCCATAGTGAACGAAGCGGAGCAGTTATCGAGCCGTATTTATCAACTCAATGGTTTGTGAAAATGAAGCCTTTGGCCGAAGCTGCTTTGAACCTTCAGAAAACAGAAGGGAAAGTTCATTTTATTCCTGAACGATTTGAAAAAACGTATTTGCATTGGCTGGAAAACATTCGCGACTGGTGTATTTCCCGTCAGTTATGGTGGGGACATCGCATTCCAGCTTGGTATCATAAGGAAACAGGCGAAGTTTATGTTGATCATGAGCCGCCTAAAGATATTGAAAATTGGGAGCAGGATCCAGATGTGTTAGATACATGGTTCAGCTCTGCTTTATGGCCGTTTTCAACAATGGGCTGGCCTGATAAAGAGGCAAAAGATTATAAACGCTATTATCCGACAGATGTCCTTGTTACCGGGTATGACATTATTTTCTTTTGGGTTTCGCGGATGATTTTCCAAGGATTGGAGTTTACTGGGAAAAGACCGTTTAAAGATGTTTTGATTCATGGACTTGTGCGCGATTCAGAAGGAAGAAAAATGAGCAAATCATTAGGCAATGGCGTCGATCCGATGGATGTTATTGACAAATACGGTGCGGACTCTTTGCGCTACTTTTTAGCTACCGGCTCAAGCCCAGGACAGGATTTAAGATTCAGCTTTGAAAAAGTAGAAGCCGTGTGGAATTTTGCCAATAAAATATGGAACGCCTCCCGCTTTGTACTGATGAATTTGAACGGTTTAACATATGAAGAAATTGATTTAAACGGAAAAAAATCAGTGGTAGATAAATGGATTCTCACACGGTTAAATGAAACGATTGAGCTTGTCACAAGACTTGCGGAAAAATATGAATTTGGCGAAGCCGGTCGGGTGCTGTACAATTTTATTTGGGATGATTTTTGCGACTGGTATATTGAAATGGCAAAGATTCCGCTGTACGGAAATGATGAGGAAGCGAAAAAGACAACTCGTTCCATTTTGGCATATGTGTTAGATCAAACATTGCGACTCCTTCATCCTTTTATGCCGTTTATAACAGAAGAAATTTGGCAGCACCTTCCACATCAGGGAGAATCGATTACAATTGCTTCATGGCCGGTTGTACGTCAGGAGCTTTCTGATGAAAAAGCTGCAAACGAAATGAAGCTTCTAGTTGATGTGATTCGCTCAGTCCGTAATATTCGCGCTGAAGTGAACACGCCGATGAAGAAGCAGGTGGATATGATCATTCATGCTCATAGTGAAGAAGTTAAAAACCAGTTGGAGAAAAACCGCAGCTATTTAGAGAGATTTTGCAATCCTAGCTCATTAACAATTGATACAAACATTGAAGCTCCTGACAAGGCTATGACAGCTGTTGTGAGCGGGGCAGAAGTATTTCTTCCTCTTGAAGGACTCATTAATGTGGAAGAAGAAATCAAACGGCTTGAAAAAGAATTAGAGAAATGGAATAAAGAAGTCGAGCGCGTTCAGAAAAAGCTTGCCAATGAAGGATTTATTAAAAAAGCACCGAAAGAAGTCGTAGAAGAAGAGCGGGCAAAAGAAAAGGACTATTTAGAAAAACAGCAGGCGGTGTTAAAACGACTTCAGGAGCTGAAAGGCTAAAACAAATCCGGGTATGCCCCGGATTTTCTTCCATCAAAACGTTTATGATACATCCGGCCATTCAAATTCATTGAAAATGTTCGAGAGTTCAAGGAGGGGAATTTATATGTTTCAAACATATGAAGAAGCACTCAAGTGGATACATTCCCGCCTAACCTTTGGAATAAAGCCTGGTCTCCAGCGAATGGAATGGATGATGGAAAAGCTTGATCATCCGGAAAGAAGATGCCGCTTCATTCATGTAGCCGGAACAAACGGGAAAGGATCAACGATTGCTTTTATGCAAGAGGTGTTAAAAGCCGCTGAATATAAAGTAGGTGCTTTCACCTCGCCTTATTTGGAATCATTCAATGAACGAATTACGATAGATGGCAATCCCATTTCTGAAGAGGAAATATTGCAGCTATCCAATGTGATCAAACCGGTTGTTGACGAGCTTGAGAAAACGGAGCTTGGAGCACCGACAGAGTTTGAAGTCATTACTGCGATGATGTTTTATTATTTTGGTAAAATCAACGTGCCGGATGTTGTTTTATTAGAAACAGGACTCGGGGGAAAATGGGATTCTACGAATATTGCGAATCCTATTCTTTCAGTGATTACAATGATTGGACATGATCATTTAAACATCCTTGGCTCAACGATAGAAGAGATTGCAGAGCAAAAGGCAGGCATTATTAAAAACGGAGTTCCTGTCATTACAGCTGTGGAACAAAAGGAAGCCCTTGATGTCATTGAGCGTGTTGCAAAAGAAAAAAAAGCAAAGCATTATTGGCTCACTAGGGATTTTCACGCAGGAGATTTTGATGAATTTTTTGTACAAACCCCCTTTAAACGATATAACAGCCTTTCATTACAGATGAAAGGAAACCATCAAGCGATCAATGCTGCACTGAGTGTCATGACGCTTGATTATTTAAGAGTTTATTATTCGTTTATCATAGAGGAGGAGCATATACAGGAAGGATTGAAGCGCACTTTTTGGAAAGGGCGGTTTGAAGAAGTAAAGGAAAAACCGAGAGTCATTTTGGACGGAGCACATAATCCGGAAGGAATGGCAGCGTTGAAAGAAACTGTACAAAAGTTTTACCCTGATAAGAAAATCATCATGTTATTTTCGTGTGTGAAGGACAAGCAATATAAAGAAATGATCGAGCAGGCTGCACAAACGGCAAATCGAATTATTTTTACAACCTTTCATTTCCCGAAAGCAGCTGATGCGAAAGAATTATACGAGGCTTGCGACATGAAGGATAAAGAGTATGAAGACAATTGGGAGCTTGCCTATGAAAAGATTATCAACACAATGGATGACGAAACGGTTCTCATTATTACAGGTTCCCTTTATTTTATCGGTGAAGTGAGAAAACATATAAAACATAGCTCATGAGTACGAGGATGTCGAAAAATAACGACAACAATTATGAACGAGGCGACAAATGTCTCGTTCTTTTTTATTTTACATATGTTAGCATAAAAAAAAGTTTGTCCAGCAAAAAAGGGCGGTGATCATTTTGGACAAGCCATCATCGAAAATAACCATTAAAATCAACGGTCAGGAAAACAATTTTTCCAACGATACGGATGTTTCTGCTGAACCAAGTGAAACTGGCAAACAATTAAAAGTATCCAGCTGGGAGGAAAAGGTGAAGGCTGAAAAAGAAATGGCAGCATCAGAGGATAAGAACGAAGAGGAGACATCTTTTCCTTGGATTTTGCCGGATGATGAGGAGGATAAGAAAGAAAACCCGAAAATAGCCTTCTCAAAGAACAATAGCAGAACGCTGCCTCCTAAAATAAAAAATTATGTGATATCGATCATATTTGCTGTTATTCTTGGACTGAGTTTTGGGGTTTTAGCCCTGCAATTTATTTCAAACGATTCAATGCCTGTATCATCTGAATTGAGGGATGTGTCAAAGTCTCCTCACAGACAGAACGTTAGCAATGCTTCAGCGCCAAGCGGTGCGGAAAACATCGTTTTTGAAGTTTATATGGTACAAGCCGGAAAATTTACAAAAAAAGAAGGGGCGGAAACCGTCAGCGGGCAGATAAAGGCTAAAGGATTGCCTTCTGTTATCGTTTCACAAGGCGGCGATTATTACGTATTCGTTGGGGCAGCGTTGGATAAAAAGACAGCAGAAGAGTTGAAAAACATGGCTGAATCACATCAAATTGAAACGTTTGTGAAAAAGATGAAATGGGAAGGAAAGGTGGAAAACGAAAAAACAAAAACGGTCGTTGAGGAGATGCTGAAGCTGTCTTCGTCTTTTGTGAATGGAACCGCCCCGGAACAAGAGAAAGTAGAGTCATTATTAAATGAGGCTGGTCAAATAAAAGACGATTCAATTTTGGCAGCAGTAAAAAAACTGCAAACAGAAAAATCGGCAAATGAACAGCTATGGAGCCTGCAGCAGTCGCTGCTAGATTTTTTTGAAAAACTTTCTTGATAACGGGAAAGCGTTTGCTCGAGCATTCGTTTTCTTTTTTTATTTTCACAAGCAGTTTTCCTTAGATAATGTAGTTTTTTCTGTAAATTGAATAAATGTTTTTATTAATGGCGATTAGATAATTCTTTTTTGAAAAATTGTTTGCAAAAGCCTTTTTTGATAACATACGGATAGTATTGGTTGAAAGGATGAAATAAAAATGGAACGCCTCATACTTGCATCAAGCTCTCCGCGAAGAAAAGAACTCCTCAAGCTGTTAGGAATACCATTTGCTGTGATTGAAAGCAATTTGGAAGAGAGGCTGGACGAAGAAGCTGAACCCGAAAAAGCCATTCAAAAACTTGCCTTTCAAAAAGCCTTTCATGTAGCCGAAAGGTATAAAGATGCATATGTCATCGGAGCAGATACGGCGGTGATCCTCGAAAATCGAATACTAGGAAAACCGAAAGACCGCCGTGACGCCTATTACATGTTAAAATCACTTTCTGGGAAAACACATACTGTTTTAACAGCAGTTTCGATTATTCATGGTGAAAAGCATACAACATTTTCTGAATCAACAAAAGTTACTTTTTGGCCGCTTTCAGACGATGAAATCCTGGAATACATTGAGACAAACGAACCGATGGACAAGGCGGGTGCTTATGGAATTCAACATTTCGGCTCATTGCTAGTGAAAAAAATTGATGGCGATTATTTTACAGTTGTCGGTCTTCCTGTTTCAAGACTGTACAGAGAATTAAAAAATTTTGGATTTCACTGGTAACAAACAAGGGGGAAAGATATGCTCGCTATTCGAGATTTTCCAGAAGAAGAAAGACCGAGGGAACGATTGATACACAACGGACCAAAAGGCCTTTCCAACCATGAACTGCTGGCAATTTTATTGAGAACAGGGACAAAGGGAGAATCAGTGCTTGAACTGGCGAATAAGCTTTTAAAAACATTCGGCGGTCTTAGAATGTTAAAAGAGGCGTCAGTTCAGGAAATTATGGGCATACCCGGCATTGGAAAAGCAAAAGCGGTGCAAATTATAGCAGCATTAGAGTTGGGAAAAAGAATTCATCAGCTCGCATACGAAGATCGGTATGTCATTCGTTCTCCGCAAGATGCCTCCAATTATGTCATGGAAGAAATGCGCTTTTTAAAACAAGAGCATTTCGTAGGTTTATATTTAAACACAAAAAACCAAGTGCTGCATAAGCAAACGATTTTCATTGGCAGTTTAAATACATCAATTGTTCACCCAAGAGAAGTCTTCAAGGAGGCATTGAAATGTTCAGCTGCATCTTTTATTTGTATCCATAATCATCCATCAGGAGATCCCTCCCCAAGCAAAGAGGATATTGAAGTCACGAGGCGCTTGTCCGAATGCGGAAAGCTGATCGGGATTGAACTTTTAGATCATATCATAATCGGAGAGCGTAAATACGTCAGTTTAAAAGAAAAGGGATATTTATAACGTTTTTTTAAAAGGTTCTATGTCAATTGTTGGGGTGCACTGGATATGAAGTGCACCTCTTTTTATGATGTGTGAAGATTAGATCTATGAAATTATTGATAAATGACTTCCAATTTTTTAAGCTTAAAAATGACATTAGCAGTTTTATGAATTTTTATCTTTGAATATCTATTGCTGATGGAGAATGGCTTGATATATAATCAATAGCATCCCTTTACTTTATTGGAAAACTTTCATATATAAGGTTCTATTTTATATTACTCATATGATGCTCCTGTCTTTTATAATGAATTGTAAGGAAGCATGTTTTCATTTAAGATTACAGACTTCTGAAGTTAAGATCCTCGTCGCACTGCTGCCTATGTGATTGTGCACTTGAATTTGTATTGATGTTCTTTTTTTGGCAACTGCATCAGACCAGCTAACTTATTATTGAAAAATAACAATTCATTTTACTCTAGTCATTCTACCTCAGTTCCAGCAACAAAGTTTTATGAAAACCACTTATATGTATAATCATTACATTTCACCCAAAATTTTGTCATTGCGAAAAAGGAGTTATTTTTACACACTTTATATGGTTAAAAAACTTATTTTCCCGAGTTATAAATGGGTGAAAAAGTATGCCTTCATTTAAAATCAATCCTAACACGTATTACAGTTAATAGCTTTGGATTCTGAACTGCTAGCGCTTTTTCGGACAGATTTTTGCGCTTCTAGACACGTAATGCGAACAACCACCGTCTTGCTGAATTTGCAGGGGGACAGATGGGAGACAGCACAACGGTATATAACATACTGACCAGTCTCGCAAAGTACGATAAAAAGCTGCTTGAAGCGGGGCAGTGACGTTATTACAACGCATAAGTGCATGATAAAAGGAATTTCAAAAAACATTTGCACGGCCTCGCGGGCTCCAAATGATGTCCGCATTACAAAGGGTTTGCGACATAAGAAGAGCCAAAGTTGGAGAAAAAGCTCATATTTTAGTGATTTTCAATAATAGATGAACTTGAAACTTCGGCAGAATTGTTATGTAATACTTTATTGGAGTCATTTGAATTGAAACACAATCAACTGAAAAAACCATTATTTTTTATGACATTCTAAACCGTCGCTAATAAAGAGTGCAAAGGGGGGATTTGTAAACATAAAATAATATTTTTTGTATGGACTTGTAATATTTTTAAGTTATTATTCTCAATGGATAAATTAAATCAAGGTTTTCATACGGGCGGTATATGCTGTGACATCTATTTTTCATCCTCTATTCTCCACTAGGAAAATTTTTTAGTAAAAATTTTTGAGGCGTCCAACACAATGATCAGCTTTTCATCAAGTTTCATGAAAAATACCTCGCAAATTTTTATTTTACGCAGGGTATTGATAGCACTTTTTTTTTTGAAAAATTACGTTATAATATAATTTATGGGTTTTTTCAATAATGATTAGACATTTACATGAATATAAAAACGTATTTATTTTGGAAGAAAGGGAGATACAACAGCTATGTTTGGAATTGGTACGAGAGACCTTGGAATAGATTTAGGGACAGCCAATACGTTAGTGTTTGTGAAGGGAAAAGGTATTGTAGTGCGTGAACCATCTGTTGTTGCTTTGCAAACTGATACAAAGCAAATTGTTGCAGTTGGTAATGATGCAAAAAATATGATCGGGCGTACGCCTGGAAATGTTGTAGCACTTCGACCAATGAAAGACGGAGTGATTGCTGATTATGAAACGACTGCTACGATGATGAAATACTACATAAAACAGGCAACAAAAAATGCAGGTATTTTTTCGCGAAAACCTTATGTGATGGTTTGTGTTCCTTCGGGAATAACTGCGGTTGAAGAACGTGCGGTCATTGATGCAACGAGACAAGCAGGCGCTAGAGATGCGTATACGATCGAAGAGCCATTTGCGGCTGCTATTGGAGCCAACCTTCCAGTTTGGGAACCGACCGGAAGCATGGTTGTAGACATCGGCGGGGGAACAACGGAAGTTGCCATCATTTCTCTCGGCGGAATTGTGACAAGCCAATCTATCCGTGTTGCCGGTGATGAAATGGATGAAGCCATCATTAACTATATCCGTAAAACCTACAACTTAATGATTGGTGATCGGACAGCGGAAGCGGTGAAGCTTGAAATCGGTTCTGCAAGCGCTCCGGAAGGTGTTGAAAACATGGAAATTCGCGGAAGAGATTTGTTAACAGGCCTTCCGAAAACGATTGAAATTACTGCGACAGAAATTTCAGAGGCATTACGCGATACTGTCTATGCGATCGTAGATGCTGTAAAAATTACTTTGGAAAAAACTCCGCCTGAACTTGCGGCGGATATTATGGATCGAGGAATTGTTTTAACGGGTGGGGGCGCCCTTCTTCGCAATTTAGACAAAGTTATAAGCGACGAAACGAAAATGCCTGTAATCATTGCGGAAAATCCTCTTGATTGTGTAGCGGTCGGAACAGGAAAAGCTCTTGAACATATCCACCTATTCAAAAATCGTACAAAAGACCACAGATAAGTTAGAGGTGTAAATCATGCCACAATTTTTTCTAAATAAACGATTAATTGTGCTCCTTGTCGGGATCATTATTTTGGTGGCATTGATTGGTTTTTCCCTAAAGGAAGACCGCAATCTTTCGTGGCAGGAGAAGTTTATTCAAGATTCGGTTGGACTAGTCCAGAAGGTATTTCATCAGCCCGCACAATATATTGCGGGCTTCTTTGAGAATTTGAATCATTTAAAAAATACATACGAAGAAAACGAGCTGCTTCGCAAACAACTGAATAATTATATTCAATTGGAGGAAAAGCTGCAGGAATTAGAACAGGAAAACAAACAATTAAAAGAAGAATTAAAATTATCTGCTGATAACGATATAAGAAAATATAAGTCGATCCAAGGGACAGTCATCGCAAGAAATCCTGATCGTTGGCATGATTATATCAAAATTGATAAAGGCGAACAGCACGGAATCAAAAAAGACATGGCGGTTATAACGGCAAAAGGATTGATCGGGAAAGTGAAAAATACTTCTGAATTTACGTCCACCGTTCAGCTTTTAAGTGCTTCCGACAGAAAAAACCGGATTTCAGCAATGGTTCATACGAATAACGGAAAGGTATTCGGCCTCATTGTCGGCTACAGTGAGCAGGAAAATGCTCTTGAAATGAACATCATTGAATCAAATGCTCAAATCAAAGAAAATCAAATTGTAGCGACTTCTGGCCTTGGCGGAGTGTTTCCTGAAGGTTTAGTGATCGGAAAAGTAAAAAAAGTCGAACTTGATTCGTACGGATTAACAAAGATAGCTTATATAACCCCATCAGCTGACTTTTATGATATAGATCGTGTCATGATCATCGAGCGGGTTCTTCCAACAGTTGATATCAATCAATTGGAAGAGGAGGAAGACTCTTGAGAACGTTTTTCCTCCCCGTAATGGTTATGTTTATTTTCGTATTGGAAAGCATCATCGTTGATCTTGTTCCGATCCCTTTTCTTTCAGATCACCAAGTGGCAGTTCCCCATCTTTTACTATTGATGATTGTCATCTTGGCAGCGTACGGCTCTCGGAAAATTGCCGTCATTTATGGAATTGTTTTCGGTTTATTGTTCGATGTTGTTTACACGCAAGTTATCGGCATATATGCTTTCGCATTTCCAACCTTGGCATATTTAGTGATGCAAGCTTTGCGGGTGCTCAATCCCAATATTTTTGTTTTAATTTTTTTAACTGAGCTTTCCGTTGCATTGCTTGAATTTTTCACATACGGTATTTATTTACTAATCGGGATGACAGCTGTTCCTCTGCAATTGTTTACAATTGATCGCCTGCTACCGACACTTGCTCTGAATTTTGTATTAGCTTGTGTGTTAATCTATCCTTTAAAGAAATTCGTTTTGGGCTTGAAAATAGGTGAACACAACGATTAAGTTTTAAAGTTTGATAGAGGAGTTTTTGTTATTGCTGTCGAAATAGATTTTTGTTGGGGTGAACTTCGTGAAAGCTCAAAGACCATATTATGTAACGATTAAAGGCACAAAGGATGGATTGACATTATATTTAGATGATTCCTGTTCGTTTCATGATATTGTGAATGAACTGGATTCGATGCTCTCCAAAAGGCAGTATGTTCAGGAAAATGAACCGATGATCAGGGTGACGATAAAGGCTGGAAATCGTTTTTTGACGGAGGAACAAGAAGAGAAAATAAAAGACGTAATAAGAAAAAAAAGAAATTTAATTGTCGATGCAATTGATTCAAATGTCATCTCAAAGGAAGAGGCGTTGAAGTGGAAAGAGGAAGCAGATGTTATCTCAGTTGCTAAAATCGTCCGTTCTGGGCAAGTGTTGAAAATTAGAGGGGATTTGTTGCTGATAGGAGATGTCAATCCTGGCGGGACAGTCATGGCAACGGGCAATATTTTTGTCATGGGGGCTTTAAAAGGCATAGCTCATGCTGGTTTTGAAGGGAATCGAAATGCAGTGATTGCCGCCTCCTTGATGAAGCCGACACAGCTGAGGATCTCCGATATTTTAAGTAGGCCACCCGATCAGAAGGAGCCATCATTTCGAAATGATATGGAATGTGCATATATTGATGAAAATGGGACAATCATTATTGAACGGATTCAACAATTAGCTCATCTGAGACCCAATTTAACTAGGCTTGAAGGGGGAATAATGAATGGGTGAGGCAATTGTGGTCACTTCTGGCAAGGGCGGGGTCGGCAAAACAACAACGTCTGCAAATGTTGGTACAGCCCTTGCCATTATGGGAAAGAAAGTTTGTCTAGTAGATACAGATATCGGCTTGCGGAACCTCGATGTTGTCATGGGATTGGAAAACAGGATTATTTATGATTTAGTTGATGTTGTCCAAGAACGATGCAAAATTCATCAAGCTCTCGTAAAAGATAAACGCTTTAATGATTTTCTTTATTTGCTGCCTGCAGCGCAAACTAGCGATAAAACTGCCGTAACACCTGAGCAGATGAAAAAATTAATTGACCAGCTAAAACAAGATTTTGATTATATTATTATCGACTGTCCTGCCGGGATTGAACAAGGATATAAAAATGCCGTATCCGGTGCGGATCAAGCGATTGTCGTGACAACACCAGAAGTTTCCGCTGTGAGAGATGCGGATCGAATTATCGGTTTGCTGGAGAAGGAAGATATTGAGCCGCCACGATTAATTATTAATCGGATCCGAAATCATTTAATGAAAAACGGTGATATGCTGGATGTCGATGAAATTGTCAGCCATCTGTCTATTGATTTGTTGGGGATTGTAATTGATGATGATGAGGTAATAAAAGCGTCTAATAATGGGGAACCGATTGTAATGAACCCGGACAATCGTGCTTCCATTGCCTACCGCAATATTGCGAGAAGAATTTTAGGTGAAGCGGTTCCGCTTCAATCATTAGATGAGCCTGAAAAAGGTGTTATCGCAAAAATCAAAAAATTTTTTGGAGTACGTGCTTAATCCTAATCAATTTAAAAATCACACTTCCTTGAATAAGGCATTAGCTTTTTTCTTTGCACACATTAGAATCACTGCCATCACACTGATATATCTCCCACCTGCTGATCGTTTTTTTCTTCTATCTCTTGAGGTGGGAGATTTTTTGAAGGCTGTACAAAATATTTCCTCTTGAATCTTTTCCCTTTCAATATGATTCAATAATCGTCAATTTTTGTTCTGCGTTTGTCCGCTGTTTTGGTTCTGGGATTGAGGCAGGATAGCCAATATGTAGAAGGCCGACAATTTTTTCTCCTGGTTCTACTCCAACTTTTTGTCGGAAAGATGGTGAATAAATATAAGCACCTGTTTTCCATATAACGCCAATACCTTTTTCCCATGCAGCTAGTTGAAAATTTTGGATTAATGCACTGGTCGCTTTTAAATCCTCCTCCCACTGCTTTTGACGCGGATCCTCTTTCATGATTACCAATAAATGTGCTGGAATCGGCAGCAGCTTTTCTCGTAATCGATCGATATTTTTTCCATTGTTCGTTTCTTGTGCAATAGCAGCAACTAATTTTTCTTTTCCTTCATTCATAAACAGCACGAACCGCCATGGCTCTCTTAATCCATGATTAGGAGCCCAAACAGCCGTATTTAATAATTCACATATTACTTCTTTAGGGATTGGATCTTTCTTAAATTCTTTAATCGATCGACGCTCTTTAATTATATTGGCTACTTTGTATGTTTCCATTGGTATTTCTGATGCCTCCTTAATAATAATGATTTTCAATTAGAATTATTTCAAAATTGAGGCGATATGTAAATGTTTATTTCTACAGTCGTAATCGTTTACAAAGGGAAGGAGACAGGTGCGAGAAATCATTTCAAACAGCTGATACAAGAGCAATGAAAACCCCGAGTTCGACAGTTTTGAGGCCATTTTAGGCAAATGAAAATGGCCAAAATGCTGTTATATCAAAGATTTCGCGATGCGGATCCTAGAAAAAAACACTGAATTTCATAGGCACACGACTTGTTTATTTTAACTTTTAAAACAGCTGAATATCGGTTATAATATAGGCATGTACATACGGCGAGTAACACGCAAAAACAAAGATGGAACGACCGTGGCGTATCTCCAGCTTGCTCACAACGAATGGGATCCGAAGGCCAAATATGCGAAAGCGAAGGTGATTTATTCGTTTGGGCGCGAAGACGAGGTGGATCGCGCTGTCTTGGAGCGTCTGGCCAAAAGCATTTCGCGATTCCTTTCTCCTGAGCAGGCTTGGGAAATCGAGACGTTGACAGGAGAAGTGTCGGATGACTTTCAGTTTCAATCAAGCAAACGCCTTGGTGGCACTTGGCTTTTGGATCAGCTCTGGATACAACTGGGATTGGGAGAGATTCTCCACTCCTTGTTTGCCTCCCGACATCATCAGATTCCGTTGGAACGGCTGATTTTTGCCATGGTGGCGAATCGTGCCCTTCATCCGTCAAGCAAGTTGGCGATGGAGGAGTGGGTGGAGAAAGACGTGCATATCCCTCATCTTCCCCAAGTCGCCAGCCACCAGTTGTACCGGGCGATGGATGAGCTGCTGGCTGTGCAGCCGGAATTGGAACGCCAAGTGTTCCATGCCGTGGCCGATTTATTGAACCTGGAAGTCGATTTGATTTACTTTGATACGACTTCGTCGTACTTCGAAGTGGATCCATCCGAAACACCAGAAGGAGAATCGCTTCGAAAGCAGGGGTTTTCCAAAGATAAGCGTCCCGATTTGGTCCAAATCGTCATTGGACTGGCCGTTACCCGGGAAGGAGTCCCCATTCGCGCTTGGGTATGGCCTGGCAATACGATGGATATGACGGTCATCAAACAGGTGAAACAAGACTTGATTGGCTGGAAGCTTGGGCGTGTGATCAGCGTGATGGACCGCGGATTTTCGTCTGAAGAGAATTTGCGAATCTTGCAACAGGCCGGGGGACACTACATTGTCGGCGAAAAAATGCGGTCCGGCAAAACCGCCGTCGAAGAGGCCCTAAACCGTCGCGGGCGCTACCAACAAGTTCGCGAGAACTTGCATATCAAAGAAATCATCGTGGGCGACGGAGAAGCGCGTCAGCGCTATGTTCTCGTGTACAATCCCAGCGAAGCCGAACGCCAACGCAAGGAACGGGAAAAGCTGCTCGAATCGCTGAAAGAGGAGTTGGAGGGGCTTCGCCAACTCCCCAATGAAGCTCATCATAAGGCCACCTGCCGGCTGCGTTCCCATCCGTCCTACGGAAAATACTTGCGTCAATTGAAGGATGGAACGCTTCGCATCGACAAGCAAGCGGTTCGTGAAGCGGAAAAGTACGATGGCAAATATCTCATCCGAACCTCCGATGACACCTTGTCTGCCGAGGATGTCGCGCTCGGGTATAAGCAACTGGTGGATATCGAGCAGGCCTTTCGGACGTTGAAATCAACACTCGAGCTGCGCCCCATGTATCATCGCTTGGAAGACCGTATCCGGGCGCATGTGCTGCTCAGTTGGCTGGCTCTCTTGCTGGTTCGGATCGTGGAGATCCGAACTCATGAATCGTGGCCGAAAGTAAGAGACGAATGCGAGCGTCTCATGCTTGGACATTTTTCTTCAAAAAACGGCGACCTTTATCAACGAACCGAACTGACGGCCAAACAAGCGCTATTCCTTGCGGCTCTAGGGCTGGAACCTCCTCCAAAGATTCTAGGCATCCACCCTCGCACCTAGATACACGCCCGAAGTGTGCCCAAATGCCTCCGATCCCTTTTGTATCAAGGGGCGAGAGGCATTTTGTTTGCCTAGTGACTGTCGAACTCGGGAAAACGATCGACTTAAAAATACAGAATATTCAATTAATAAAATATGAATTCTTTACATAAGAACTATAAATGAGAAAGTTTCGCATGGATGAACAATTGCTAAAACTAGATATAACAGGATGATGCGAGAATATGTTCATCCAGCAATTGATTCATGCACATTTATATTCCCTAATGAGAAAGATCATTCATAAGAAATATTAGATGACTCATTTCTACGTTCAAATCTCAGATGGAAGGTGACAGTGATGGAACATGGCAAATCCACAAAAAAGTGGCCGGCCGTTGGTCCGGGGTTAATTGTCGCAGCAACGGGCGTCGGAGCCGGTGATCTAGTTGCTGCCTTAGTTGCCGGTACAAATTTTGGACTTGTCTTTTTATGGGCAATCATTATCGGGGCTATTTTAAAATTTGCCTTAAATGAGGGTGTTGGCCGATATCATTTGCTGACTGGAAAAACTATTTTAGAAGGCTGGCATTCTATGGGATTATGGGCAACAAGCTATTTTGGCGTTTATTCGGTTATTTGGGGATTTGTTTATGGAGCGGCTGCGACTTCATCTTGTGCATTGGCTCTGTCTGCATTATTTCCTGTCTTGCCTTTATGGGTATGGGCGGTTATAAGCGGTTTGTTAGGTTTTTTATTAACATGGATGGGGCAATATAAGCTATTTGAAAAAGTTATGAATCTTTTAATTCTACTTATGTTTATTTCGGTTGTCGGCTCAGCTGTTATTGTTCTGCCGGAACTTTCTGATATCATCGACACTGCTGTTCCGACGTTGCCGAAAGGGTCACTGCTTTACGCACTCGGATTAATTGGGGGAGTTGGCGGATCCATTACCATGGCGTCTTATGGCTATTGGCTGCAGGAAAACAATTGGAAGGATCGATCCTACCTCCGCTACGTTAGATTTGACTCCATGATTGCCTATATTACTACAGCAGTTTTTACAATTTCTTTATTAATTTTAGGGGCTGCATTACTATATGGAACGAATACAAACATTAACGGTGAGCAAGGTCTCGTATCATTTGCTACCATTTTAGGAAACGAGCTGTCCTCAACTGTACGCATCTTATTTCTCATCGGTTTTTGGTCAGCTTCCTTTACATCAGTATTAGGTGTTTGGAATGGCGTCTCTTATTTATTTGCTGATTTTGTCTATACTGTTAAAAAACATGATGTGAATAAAGAACAATTAAGTAAGACAAAAGCTTATAAATTTTTTGTTTTTTGGTTAACATTCCCGCCAATGCTCTTGCATTTTATAGGAAAACCTGTGAGCCTCATTATTTTGTATGGTGCCCTTGGTGCGCTATTTATGCCCTTTCTGGCGCTGACCCTTATCTATTTGCTTAATAGTAAAAAGCATCTTCCTCATAAGGAAGATCGAAATAAATGGTTTTTCAACGTACTTTTGAGTTTAAATATTGTTTTATTTTTCATTTTATCGATCAATGAACTAGTCAACCTATTTCGTTAAGCGGCTTCAAATAAGAGGCAGTCTAGCTTTTGTGTTAATTCACCATATACTACTATTTCAAAAAGAAGACGACAAAAGCATTTTGTGGTTTTCTTTTTGATTTCAAAATTTTGCTTTTCTCGGATAGCGCCATATTTTATTTTGCTTCATCCAGTATTCCTTTGAACCAGAAAACAGTGAAGAACCTACTTACTAGGTTGTAGGTAAAAGTTCTATATCAAGGTCAAAGATAAACATTTGCCTAGATATCGCTTTAAGAAATGCAAAATGGCTTTATTGTCATAAACGGTAAGGACAGAGCATAAACTTGTACAAAATTGCAAAAGGATGATGGATGATGAATCGTCGAGCAAAAGAAATAAAAAAACGAATAGCAAAGCGTAAACGAAAAAGAATGAACAGCATGCTTTCGAGCAGTTCAAGCAGCAGTGATGATACATCTGTTCCATTTATCAATCAAATCACACAAGAAAACGTGCAAGTTGACGCGGACTCCCCTCTTTATGTAGAGGCAGAAGGAAGTAAAAATTTTCATCCATTGTTTCGTTCGGACGTTTTTATAACAAAATTGCTAATCTCTGCCTGCATCGTCCTGATGATCGGTATTATTTTTAAAAATGACCGGGCAGAATTTCTGAAAGCTAGAGATTTCGTCAGCCATGTGATGGAAAAGGAGTTTAACTTTGCATATGTTTCCAAATGGTACGAAGAGCAATTTGGGAATCCATTAGCGTTTTTGAAAAAACAATCGAAAGAGGAAAGTGGATCTAAAGAAAGTCAATATGCGGTTCCGGCATCAGGAAAGGTGCTTCAGAGCTTTAAAGATACCGGGCAAGGTGTGATGATCGAAACAAATAATAAAACGGTAGAGGCCATGAATGAAGGAATTGTTATTGAAGCTGGAAAGAAGGAGGATACTGGTCTGACTGTGGTGATTCAACATGCTGATGGAATAGAAACCTGGTATGGGAACCTGGAAGAGCTAAATGTAGCGCTGTATGACTTTGTCGAAACGGGAAAACCTGTAGGCAAAGTAAAGCAAAGCCAAAACCAGCACGGAACATACTATTTTGCCATAAAAAAGGGCGACACATTTATTGACCCGAGTCAGGTGATCTCATTTGAATAAATATTTTTCCTTATTGTCGAAAATACATATTCATCCTATCTTTTGGGTGTTGATTGCAATCGGAGCAATGACAGCGCAATTTAAAGCTCTTTGCATCCTTTTCTCAATAGTTTTTATTCATGAAATGGGGCATGCTGTTTGCGCCAGTTTTTTTTCATGGAGGATCAAGTCCATTCAGCTTCTTCCTTTTGGCGGTGCAGTGGAAATGGAGGAGCATGGAAATCGTCCCTTGAAAGAAGATCTGTTTGTTGTTATATCTGGACCGATTCAGCATTTATGGATGCAAATAGCTGCATGGATTTTTTGGGAAGCGAATTTCATAAACGACTCTACATATGAAATGTTTATTTTTTTTAATATGTCTATTTTCCTTTTTAATCTTGTTCCCATTTGGCCCCTTGATGGAGGAAAGCTTCTTTTTATTTTGCTGAGCAAACAAAAACCTTTTTCAGTTGCTCATAAGGAAATGCTTCGCATATCTGCAGTTGTTTTTTCATGTTTGTTCCTTTTTTTGCTTTTTTTTAACCCTACTCTTTTAAGCGGGTGGATTATCGCAGCCTTTATCGTTCACTCCATTTATACGGAATATAAACAAAGACAATTTGTATATATTCGCTTCTTGATGGAAAGGTATTATGGAAATCATCAAGCGTTCACAGTGTTAAAGCCGATCATTGTTGATCGCGATGATTTGATTTACCACGTGCTGCTGAAATTTCAGCGGGGTTGCAAGCACCCTATTATAGTGGAGGACGATGGAAAAAAACTTTTTCAGCTTGATGAAAATGAGCTGCTGCACAGTTTTTTTTCGGAAAAAAAGACGGACGGAAAAATGGGTGATTTACAGTACGTTTATTGACGCCTGCAGGAAAACATGGTATTGAAATAGGAAACAATACATGAAAAGAGGTTGTTGGGTTGCGACAATTAATTATAAATAAAAAAACGGATGATGAACGCATTGCATTATTGGAAAACGGACGACTGGCGGAAGTATGGATAAAAGAAAAAAACACGATTGTCGGCAACATTTATAAAGGAAAAGTAACAAAAGTCCTTCCTGGTATGGAGGCTGTTTTTGTTGATTTAGGTCAGGGAAGAAACGGCTATCTTCACCGGAATGACATTATGTCATATTTTGAGACGTCCCGAACGAATGAGGCATTAAAAAATAAAAATGTCCGGCATTTTATTTCTCAAGGTGAAGAGGTAATCGTTCAAGTTGTAAAAGAATCAGGAGAATTTAAAGGCCCTAAAGTCACAATGAATATTGAATTGCGATCCCCTTTTTTTGTATATCAGCCCTTTGGCCGCTCGGTGGCAATTTCCAAAAAAATTATTTCCCAGGAAGAAAGAAAAAGATTGCAGCTTCTCGGGGAAACGTTATGCTCAAACAAAGGGGGCATCGTTTTCCGAACTGCTGCGGAAAGAGCGGATGACCAAACAATAAAAAAATGGTTTGATGACATGCTGAGCAGTTTTGAACAACAGCTGAAAAGCAAAAAAGTGCCGAGCTTATTATTCGGTTCAGAAAGTTTTGTAGAGCAAATTATCGCTGAAATTTCACCGCATGTATTGGATGAAATTGTCATTGATGACATAAGCACTGTAAAAGAATTGAAAAAAAATTACGGAGAATTGTTCCCATTTTCCATTGATTTTTATTCCGAAAACGAAAATATTTTTTCTTATTATGCAATCGAACATGAAATCGAAAAGGCGCTGAAAAAAATTGTTTGGTTAAAAAACGGCGCGTTTATCGTAATTGAAGAAACGGAAGCAATGATTGTCATTGATGTTAATACAGGGAAATTTTCGGGGAAAAATACGTACCGAGATACGGTTTTAAAAACCAATGAGGAGGCGGCAAAAGAAATTGCCCGGCAGTTAAGATTAAGAAATTTGAGCGGAATCATTTTGATCGATTTTATTGATATGGAGAAGGAAGATCGAAGCCGGATTTTGAGATTGTTTCAAAAAGAATTGGAAAAGGACCGTATTTTCACAAAAGTCATCGGTTTTACCGAATTAAATATATTGCAATTAACAAGGAAAAAAACTCGAAAATCTCTTTCCGAGCTTTTGCTCGAACCATGTCCAGCATGCGGCGGAACAGGAAGAAAAAGGACGGTTGAAAGCATTGCTTTTGAACTTGAAAGAACCCTTCTTGAACATGCTGGATCAGATGACGAAGCCGTCCTTGTAGAAGCGGCCCCAGAAGTTTGCGATTTTTTTACATGTGAATATGAGAAACATTTAAAAAAGCTTGAAGAACTAATAGGCATGAAGATTTTCTTCAGTCCTTCCGATCATGTAAAAGGATTCGAAATTCGCCAATGGGGAACAGAAGAGGAAGTGGCTTTACGGATCTCCAAAATGTATTGACATATACATTCATATTTTGTTAAGATCAATTTGTTATTGTTTTTTGTAGCACCCGTGCTACAACCGCTCAGTTTGGGTTTGAAGCTCGGTTATCCGACACCCTAATCTGGCGAGTCTTAGTTAAATAGGAGGTGCAGAATATGTACGCAATCATTGAAACTGGCGGGAAACAAGTGAAAGTTGAAGAGGGTCAAGCCATTTATGTGGAAAAATTAGACGCTCAAGAAGGTGAAACAGTTACTTTTGACAAGGTGCTTTTCGTTGGAGGAGACAACGTAAAGGTAGGTAACCCGCTGGTAGAAGGAGCTACGGTTACGGCAAAAGTTGAAAAGCATGGCCGAGGTAAGAAAATTATCGTTTTTAAATATAAACCGAAAAAAAATTACCGTAGAAAACAAGGTCATCGCCAACCGTACACAAAAGTTGTCATTGAAAAAATTAATGCATAATAAAGGCTGTTTCATATGATACATGTGACCATCCATCGTTCGAAAGAAGGATTCATCCGGTCGTTTACAATGAAAGGGCATGCGGACTTCGCAGAGCACGGGAAGGACATCGTATGTGCAGGCGCTTCAGCTGTTTCTTTTGGAGCAGTAAATGCGATCAAAGCTTTAGCCAATGTCGATATGAATGTTGAACAATCGGAAGAAGGCGGATTTTTGCACGTACAGGTTCCTGATCAAGTTGACACGGATTCATTTGAAAAAATCCAATTATTGCTTGAAGGAATGCTTGTTTCATTACAAACGATCGAGCGAGGGTATGGAAAGTTTATTCGAATCGTTACAAAAAAAGATTAGGAGGTGGCACTCATGCTAAAATTGGATCTTCAATTTTTCGCATCGAAAAAAGGAGTTGGGTCCACGAAAAACGGACGTGATTCCATCGCAAAACGATTAGGTGCAAAACGTGCGGACGGCCAATTTGTTACAGGCGGCTCCATTCTTTATCGTCAAAGAGGTACAAAAGTTTATCCTGGTTTGAATGTTGGCCGCGGCGGGGATGATACGCTTTATGCGAAAGTAGACGGCATCGTCCGTTTTGAACGATATGGACGCGACAAGAAAAAAGTCAGCGTGTATCCGATAGCAAAAGAAGCATAAGCAAACACTTGAAAAACTCTAGCCTTTTTGGTTAGAGTTTTCTTTTTCGGTGTTTTTTTAATGGAAAGTTGATATAATTTTTGTACATGTTTAAAAAGATAGCTTGATGGGAGTGGAACCATGGCTGATCAAAGAGAGAGATGGAGTATTGTTGACGCATTAAGCCACTCCAGACATGATTGGATGAATAAATTGCAATTAATTAAAGGTCATTTATCATTAAAAAAATACGATCGGGTGAAGGAAATTATTGATGAAATTGTCGTGGAAGCAAAGCAAGAATCAAAACTTTGCAATTTAAACATGCCCAGTTTTGCAGAGCTGCTTTTAACATATAACTGGAAAGGACACCTTCTCATTTTGGATTATGAAGTGCTAGGGGAAGCGATGGATTGTTCTGGTCTAGATGAGGAAATGTTCCATTTTACAACAGATCTTTTTCAAATCCTTAATCAAAATATTGATAAAAAACAAGAAAATCATATAACCGTAACATTAGAACTCTTTAAAACAGAAAACAATGTCCGGTTCTTTTATGATTTTAATGGTATACTAACGGATGATAAGACTCTTTTAACATTTTTAGAGCAGTACCAATCAGATGCAATCACCATTCAACAAATACATTTTGATACATATGAATTTACATTGATGGTCAGTAAGTCGTGATGAAACAATGAAAGGAGGCTGAAGCTCAATGTTTGTCGATCAAGTGAAGGTATATGTGAAGGGCGGAGATGGCGGGAACGGCATGGTTGCTTTCCGCCGTGAAAAATATGTTCCGAAAGGAGGCCCTGCAGGGGGAGACGGCGGAAAGGGCGGAGATGTGATTTTTGAAGTGGATGAAGGTCTTCGGACGTTAATGGATTTTCGCTATAAAAAACATTTTAAAGCTCCAAAAGGCGAAAACGGGATGTCTAAAAATCAGCACGGGAAAAATGCCGAACCCCTTGTTGTGAAAGTTCCTCCCGGTACTGTTGTAATAGATGATGATACAAAAGAAGTGATCGCAGATTTAACCGAGCACGGGCAAAGAAGCGTGATTGCCAAAGGAGGACGGGGCGGCAGAGGAAACACCCGATTTGCCTCGCCAACGAATCCGGCGCCCGAAATATGCGAAAAAGGAGAGCCGGGCGAAGAACGATATGTAACATTGGAATTAAAGCTTTTGGCTGATGTCGGGCTTGTCGGATTTCCGAGCGTTGGGAAGTCCACTCTTTTATCAGTTGTATCAAGTGCTAAACCAAAAATCGCTGCCTACCATTTTACAACGATTGTGCCGAATTTAGGTGTTGTTGAGACCGAAGACGGACGCAGTTTTGTGATGGCAGATTTACCTGGTCTTATTGAAGGCGCTCATCAAGGAGTAGGTCTTGGACATCAATTTTTGCGTCATATTGAAAGAACAAGAGTCATCGTTCATGTCATTGATATGTCCGCAATGGAAGGCCGTGATCCGTATGAGGATTACCTGACGATCAATGAAGAATTAAAACAATATAATTTAAGGCTGACGGAGCGGCCGCAAATTGTTGTCGCCAACAAAATGGATATGCCAAATGCTGCTGAAAATCTTTCACAATTTAAAAGAAAGCTGCAAGACAAAAATGTCAGCATTTTTCCAATATCAGCCGTTACACGCCAAGGAATTCGCGAGCTGTTATTTGCTATTGCCGATTTATTGGAAAAAACGCCGGAATTCCCTCTTTACTTTGACGAGACGGAAACATCTGCTCCGAATCGTGTCGTGTATACATTAAAGGATGAAAAGCCGAGCTTTACCATCAGCCGTGACAGCGATGGAGCGTTTATTTTATCAGGTGAAAAGGTTGAAAAGCTGTTTAAAATGACCGATTTTTCAAGAGACGAATCCGTTCGCCGTTTTGCAAGACAGCTTCGCAAAATGGGGGTAGACGACGCATTAAGAGAGCGCGGTGCAAAAGACGGGGATACAGTAAGGCTGCTGGAATTTGAATTTGAATTCATTGAATAAAACATTTTGCACATAAAATCTGTGTCCTTCATGCTTCATCGCATATGGGTGGGAAAGGAGACGGTAGATGAAAGACGAAATTTTTTATTTGGTAAGGGAAGATGTGCTGCCGGAAGCAATGAAAAAAACGCTCGAAGTGAAAAAGCTTCTTGAACGAGGCAAAGTCTCGTCCGTTCAAGAAGCAGTGCAGCTCGTTGACTTGAGCCGAAGTGCGTTTTATAAATACAGAGACGCGGTTTTTCCTTTTCATACTGTTGTCAAAGAAAAAATCATTACGTTGTTTTTCCATTTAGAAGATCGTTCCGGAACGCTGTCGCATTTGCTTAAAGTTGTGGCTGAAGCAGGCTGCAATGTGCTGACAATTCACCAAACCATTCCGATTCAAGGAAGAGCCAATGTGACTTTATCATTAAACACGAACGGAATGAAAGAAGATATGAACGTTTTATTATTAAAATTGCGGAAGCTAGAATTTGTAGAAAAGGTCGAACTATTAAGTTCAGGTGCATAGAATTAGGAAGGAAGATATACAGATGAAAATCAGCTATTTGGGACCGAAAGCAACATTTACTCATTTGGCCGTCTCAAAATTTTTTGAAAACGATGTAAAACTAGTCCCTTACCGAACGATTCCACATGTCATGGATGCAGTCGTCAAGCAAGAAACAAACATTGCCGTTGTTCCGCTTGAAAACGCGCTTGAGGGGTCGGTCAATCTTACAATTGATTATTTAATTCATGAAAATACACTGCATATTGTCGGTGAAATTGTTGTTCCAATCAAGCAGCATTTAATGGTTCATCCTTGCAGGAAGGATGATTGGAAAAAAATCGAAAAAGTATTTTCTCATTCACATGCTATTGCACAATGCCATAAATTTTTACATGAGCATATGCCGGATGTTTCGATCGAATATGCCACATCGACAGGAGCCGCTGCAGAATATATCCATCAACATCCGGAAGAAAATATGGCTGTCATTGCCAATGAGTTGGCGGCAAAAGAGTATGATTTAGCTATTGTGAAATATAATATTCACGATTATGATTACAACCATACACGATTTGTTATTTTACATCCGGATCAAGATTTTCAAATAGAAAATAACCACCATAATAAAGTCGGTGAAAAGACGACATTAGTTGTAACGTTGCCGACAGACCATGTAGGCGCCCTGCATCAAGTATTGTCTGCATTTGCATGGAGAAAACTGAATTTATCAAAAATTGAATCTCGTCCAATGAAAACGGGATTAGGAGATTACTTGTTTATTATAGATATAGAATCAAAAATGGATGATGTTTTAATACCCGGGGCAATCCAAGAACTGGAGGCTTTAGGCTGCGGCGTCAAGATTCTCGGAAGCTTTCCGGCTTATAAACTATAAAAAAAGCCGAGCATCCATTGCAGGATGCCTGGCTTGATTAATCAATGATCGTCACGAATTAAAAATCCTGCTTGATCAAGAGCTGCACAAACTTCATTTAAAGTTTTTTCATTGTCGGCAAGAATGGTGTGCAAATGAATGCCGTTCGTTAATTCCGACAAATAAGAGGCGTTTGTTGTTTCGATTTTTTTTATGAACTCATCTACTTCTTTTCGATTGCTTACCATAATCGATGCGGTCAAATCCCCGTACACTGGATGTTCAACGATCACATCTTTTACAGTCGCTCCGTAATCAACAATAATGTTCAATTCCTCCTTTGTTTTTTCCGGAGCGTGCTTGCAGGCAATAAGACGTTTCGCTTTTTTTGCCTCATTCGTTCTTTCTTTTAAATACATATATCCCTGACTTGTGGCTAAAATCGGTTCTCCGAGTGCTTTTAAAAGAGAAATATCTTGAACGATGACTTGACGGCTGACATTCGTCCGTGAGGCCAATTCCCCTCCCGTGATCGGCCGATTTTCATTTTTTAACCATTCGAGAATCACTTCCCTCCGCTTGTCCCCTAATATTTTTTCCATAAACACCAACCTTTCAAAACTCTTATCGAACGATGGATAGAATCGCATTGATAAGCTCATCGACTTCCGAGATTGTATTTGTAATTCCAAAGGAAATACGAATAAATTGATGAGCGGAATCTTTGTCAAAGCCGATTGAAAGAAGGGTTTTAGAAGGATGACTATTTCCAGCTTGACAGGCGCTTCCAGTTGAGACCGCAAATCCTTTTCGGTTCAATTCGAGCATTACAAATTGACCTTCTAAACTGTTTGTGACAACACCAACAATATTTGGGAGAACCTCTTTTTTCGTTTCATTGACAATCGTTATCGTGGGCAGCTGTTTCTTTAATTGACTGATCAAATGCTGCTTGAGCTTGATGAAATGGTTAAAATGCTTCTCTCTTTGATTATAAAACTCATTTGCGGCAGTGACAAAGGAAAAAATGCCTGGAACGTTGACAGTGCCTGGACGAAATCCGTCCTCATGTGTTGTTCCGGGAATCACTGGCGACCAGCTTGCTGCTGGATGAATATACACTGCTCCTACGCCCTTTGGACCGTAAATTTTATGTGAAGAAAATGTATAAGCATCAGCATTCATCTCATCGACGGGAATCAACAGTTTTCCAAACGTTTGCACACAATCGGTATGAAAGTATATTTTCCTCTTTTTTAAAAACAAGCCAATTTCCTTTATATTTTGAATTGTTCCGATTTCGGAATTGCCGTGCTGGATGGTGACAAGGGCCGTATCTTCACGGATTTCTTCTTCAAGATGCTCCATTAAAATATTTCCATTTTGATCATGCTTTAAAAATGTAATGTCATATCCTTTCGCACGCAATAAAGACAAATAATGGTCAATGGATGCATGTTCAAGTGAAGAAGCAATAATATGCTTTTTGTTTGGCGTGCTATTTAATAATGATTGGATGGCCAGTATGTTGCCTTCAGAACCGCCGCTAGTAAAATAAACACCGTTTGGATCTCCTCCTAATAACGCTGCAAATGCTTTCCTTGACGCTGTCAATAGTTCATACGCTTTGCCGCCGATATCATGCAGACTGCTTGAGTTTCCGTAAGCAAATTTTGCCGCTTCGGTGTATGAAGCAATCGCTTTTTCACTCATGGGGGTCGTTGCTGCAAAATCAAAGTATATCAATTGTTTTCGCCCCTCTCTATTCAAGCCTTAAAAATTTTGTGAAAAATTCCTCTTGTCAATATTGTATTTTTGTGTAAATATATGTGTCAAGACATGTGTAAATTTATAAGGGGGGGTTGTTGATGACCCATTATGATGTCATCATCGTCGGAAGCGGTATTGCCGCATTAACGGTTGCAAGCGAATTATGTGAAAAAATGAACATATTAATGATTACAAAAACGATGAAAACTAGTTCTAATTCTCATTTGGCTCAAGGTGGAATTGCATGTGCCATACATGAAAATGATCATAGCTGCCTTCATTATGAAGATACATTATATGCTGGGCGCTACCACAATAAAAAGGAAGCAGTTGAGTTGCTCGTGCAAGAAGGAAAGGAAATTATTTCATCCCTTATGGATGAGGGCTTTCCATTTGACAAGGACGAGCAAGGAAATGTGGATTTAGGAAATGAAGGGGCGCACTCCTTTCGCCGCATTCTCCATGCAGGAGGAGATGCGACGGGAAGGAAAATGGTCGAGCATTTTTTAAAAAAAATAACAAACCGGATAACAATCAATGAATATCAGTTTGTTTGTGATGTCGTTGTAAAGGACGGAAGGGCAGTTGGCATTATTACCAAAACAGCAGATGAAAATATACATGTCTATACAGCCTCCCATATTATTTTGGCAACCGGCGGCTGCGGTCAAGCTTATGAATGGACATCCAATCATCCGAACGCAACGGGAGACGGACTTGCCATTGCTTTTCGGGCTGGATGCAGGCTGATCGATATGGAGTTTACACAGTTTCATCCAACAATGCTTTATATAAACGGGACATGCAGAGGATTGATTTCTGAAGCGGTCAGGGGAGAAGGCGCTGTATTGATCGATGAAACGGGGCAAAGATTTATGAGCGAAATTCATCCATTAGGTGATTTGGCTCCTCGAGATGTTGTTGCCCGCGCAATTTATCGTAAATATCGGGATGGACATCAAGTGTATTTGGATATTTCAGAAATTCAATTTTTTTCCGAACGTTTCCCAACGATTGCTGAGATGTGTCGGCAAAATCGGGTAAATTTGAGCAAAAAGAAAATTCCTGTAGTGCCTGGCATGCATTTTTTAATGGGCGGAATTGAAACCGATTTAGTCGGCAGAACGAATATCGATCGGCTTTATGCTGTAGGCGAATTGGCGTGTACTGGTGTCCACGGGGCAAATCGTCTAGCATCAAATTCTCTTTTAGAAGGTCTTGTATTCGGAAAAAGGATTGCAAAATTTATACTGGATCAGCGGCTGTCTTCACAGGAGAGTTTTGGGGATTTCCATTGGAACGAACATGAAAAAACAGAGGTTCCAGAAAAAGGAGAAATACGCAAAATATTGACAAAATGGGTTGGAATCGAACGGACGCATGGAGAACTGTCATGGGCTGTTTCATGGCTGAAGCGATATGTCAAATATTTTCCATTAAATGCTATAAGTTATTCAATTGAAGAAATCGAACGGATTAACATGATCACAGCCGGATATTTAATAGCTAAAGGAGCTCTTTTACGAAAGGAAAGCCGCGGCGGCCATTTCAGGATCGATTATCCGGGGGAAAAACCTGAATGGCTGGAAAAACGAATTGTACAAACAAACGAGCAAAGGATAGGGGCGGTTGAAAAATGAATCAAATAAAACTCGAGCAGGCATTGAAGCAATTTTTTATGGAAGACATAGGAGACAATGATTTGTCCAGCGATGCGATTTTCTCAGAAAACGACCGAGGATCGGGCGTCATAAAAGCAAAACAAAGCGGAGTTTTTTGTGGAGAAAACGTGGTGAAAACCGCTTTTTCGATGTTAAACCCCAACCTTGAAGTTCACATGTTTGTAAAAGATGGACATGAGCTGACAGCGGGGGAAGAGATTGCCGTCATAAAAGGTTCTATTCGTTCCATCTTACAAGGAGAGAGAGTAGTGTTAAATCTGCTGCAGCGAATGAGCGGGATCGCAACTTTGACAAAACAAGCGGTGCTGACGTTAAATTCAACGCATACAAAAATTTGTGATACAAGAAAAACAACCCCTGGGCTGAGAATGTTTGAAAAGTATGCTGTCCGCATAGGGGGAGGATATAATCACAGATTTGGTTTATATGACGGGGTGATGATTAAAGACAACCATATTGCCTTTTGCGGTTCGATTACAAAAGCAGTTGAAAGGGTAAGAAATCGGGTCGGCCACATGGTAAAAATTGAGGTGGAGGTTGAAACGGAAGAGCAATTGAAAGAAGCAATTTCAGTACATCCCGATATTATCATGTTTGACAATTGCCCGCCTGAACAAGTGAAAAAATTTGTTGATATGACTCCGCCTGACATTATTACAGAAGCTTCAGGCGGAATTACGTTAAAAAATTTAGCGGATTACAAAGATACAAATGTTGATTTCATATCGCTTGGGTTTATTACCCATTCAGCACCTTCAATAGACATTAGTTTATCTTTTTCGGGGAGGAATGAGCTATGAATCTTTTTGAATTGTTGGATGCTTCAAAAACAGAAATGATGCCTGAAGATTATAAACATCGATCTGTGGAAGAATTGGAAAACCGTGTGATAGAAATTAAAAAGAAATTCGGAACAAGACTGATGATCCCAGGTCATCATTATCAAAAAGACGAAGTGATCCAATTTGCAGATGTAACAGGAGATTCGTTAAAGCTGGCACAAATAGCGCAAGAAACAAAAGATGCCGAATATATTGTCTTTTGTGGTGTTCATTTTATGGCAGAAACAGCAGACATGCTGACATCGCCTTATCAAAAGGTGATTCTTCCGGATATGAGAGCTGGCTGTTCGATGGCGGATATGGCAAATATCAAACAAACAGAAGCCGCTTGGAGCAAGCTGCAAGAGCTTTTTGACGACACGATTTTGCCATTAACATATGTCAATTCATCAGCAGAGATTAAAGCTTTTGTCGGTAAAAATGGCGGAGCAACGGTAACCTCCTCAAATGCTGAAACGATGCTGGCTTGGGCGCTGAAGCAAAAAAAGAGAATTTTGTTTTTACCTGATCAGCACTTAGGGAGAAATACTGCCTTTAAACTAGGTATTCCCCTTAATAAGATGGCTGTCTGGGATCCGATTGAACAAAAGCTGCATTATGATGGAACAAGGGAAGATGTCGCCATCATCTTATGGAAAGGCCATTGCTCAGTGCATGAGAAATTTACAGTAAAAAATATTGAACATATTCGCAGCAAATATCCCGATATGAAAATTATCGTTCATCCTGAATGTACATTTGAGGTTGTTCAGATGGCCGATTATTCGGGATCCACGAAATATATTATTGATACGATTCAAAACTCCCCGAAAGGAAGCAAGTGGGCAATCGGAACAGAAATGAATCTAGTGAATCGGTTAATACAAAATAATCCCGACAAAGAGATCGTTTCTTTAAATCCATATATGTGTCCGTGTTTAACAATGAATCGAATTGATCTGCCCCACTTAGTTTGGGCGCTGGAATCAATCGATAAAGGAAAAATAATTAATCAAATCATTGTGGATGAATCAATTAAAGAGTATGCAGTTCTTGCATTAAATCGCATGCTGGATCATAGCTCATAAAAAGGAAAAATATTGCAATTGCCCATATGCATGCGGGATAGCAAAAGTACGAAGAACAATTTGAATGCCTGGGGTCCTCCTCGGGTATTTTTATTTTTGTAATTTTTGCAGCATAAATCAGCAGCTGTGTACTGATATCGATATCAATTGGCTTTTAAAAAAGAGGATCGTTTTTCTTAGCCTTCATTTTTAAATCATAATCCCACTAAAATTTGCATAAGTTGTGATGAAGAAGATTTATGAATGTTTTGATTCGAAAGTTGTATAGGCAGTACGTTTTCACAGGAGGGGGAAACAGTGAAAATCCACATTGTTCAAAAAGGCGATACACTATGGAAAATTGCTCAAAAATATGGAGTCGATTTCCAGGAGTTAAAAAAGTTGAATTCCCAATTGAGCAATCCTGATCTTATTATGCCAGGAATGAAAATAAAAATTCCAACTGGTGATGTGCCAATTAAAAAGGAAGTGAAACATGAATTAAAGAAAGAAGTGCCAAAAGTAGCTTTTAAAAAGGAAGCAAAGGAACATCCTTTTGCAGAGGAAAAACCTGTTGCTCCTATTGAGACGGAGGAACCGGAAGCAAAGGAGAAGCCGTCTAAGCCATATGTGCCTCCCGTTCCAAAAGTTTATCAGCCTTACTATCCGAAAAAAACTGATGTAAGCAATTATTTTATGCTCAATATGCCGATGATGAATATCCATGAAGAAGCGGAAAAGGCTCCAACGCATCCCTATGCTTCAAAAGATTCCAAACCGCAGCTTCCGAAAAAGCCTGAAAATGTGTTTCATGAAGTTTTGGGTAAAGGAGAAGAAAATAAAGAGGAGGACAACAAAGATATGACGAATCCGCAATTTTCGAATGTCAATCCATATTATGGAGCCCAATGGCAGCCTTATTACGCGCCTGTCTGGCCAAATATTCCGAACCCTGCCCCGAATCAATTTGTAAGCCCACAACAATATGGCGAAGATTTTGATGATGATGAATATGATGAAGCGTATGGTTACGAAAACGTTGCACCTAACATTCCGCCAAACGTTTCACCAATACAATACAGTCCGCAACCCGTAGTTCCATGTGTACCATATCCTGTTCTTTGTCCACCGTTTCCATTCTTAGGATGCCATCCGGTATCTCCTGTATATCCAGGATCAGGATTGGCGCCGACACCTTATGCTGCACCTTATGGAATACCGCACGGTCAATGGGTAAGCCCGGAGGCGGCGGAAAATCAAGAATTTGCAGAGAATATACCTCATACTGGAGCTTTTCCGAGTCATCAGGATGACTGCGGCTGCGGAGGTCCTGTACCTTATGGATATCGAGCGGCTCCATTTGTACCATATGGAATACCGCATTACCCTTATGCTGTGCCTTACTATGATTATAACCAGTTCGTTGCACCGCAAGATGAAGAAGATGAAGATTAATTTTATTGGAGACGATGATAAAAATCGTCTCTTTTTTCTTTGAAAATTTCATGACATGATTTATTTTTCGTAAAATACAATATGATACAATAGATAATAAAAAGAAATGATGCTAAGGAAGGTGCATGACATAATGCAGGAAAAAATTGCAAAACTAATCGAATGGCTTCAAAATCAAGTAAAAAACGCAGGATTAAACGGTGCAATTGTTGGAATAAGCGGGGGAATTGATTCCGCCGTAGTTGCTCATCTCATTAAGCGAGCGTTTCCTGAGCATTCGCTTGGCCTAATCATGCCATGTAAAAGCAATCCGAAAGATCAAGAAGATGCTTTAAAAGTAGTGAAAAGCTGCAACATTGATTATATGGTGATCGACTTGACCGAAACTCATGAAACGCTTTTTCACGCCATTCAAAAAAATATTCAAGCTAAAAACGATTGGAATGAAGAAGCATCAAGATTAGGCGACGCGAATACGCGCGCGCGGCTCAGAATGACAACATTATACGCTGTGGCAAACAATTATCGTTACATGGTTGTTGGCACAGATAATGCAGCTGAATGGTATACGGGCTATTTTACGAAATACGGAGACGGCGGTGTAGACCTTGTTCCTCTTGTACATTTTACAAAAGGCGAAGTAAGGGAAATGGCAAAAATTTTAGGAGTTCCGGATGAAATTATTAATAAAGCTCCAAGCGCCGGTTTGTGGGAAGGACAAACGGATGAAAACGAAATGGGAACAACATATGATATGATTGACAAATTTTTAAAGGGAGAGGAAATTCCTGAGAAAGATAAAGAAATCATTGAAGCGCTGCATAGACGTTCTGAGCATAAACGAAATTTAGCGGCAGCACCGCCAAAATTTTAATTAATTGCCGGGAACTAACAGCAATAAACCTCCCCTGATAGAACAAGCTATGGATGAGCTATTATGCTCAAATTGTTTTTCAGGGGGTTTTTTCATTGAGAAAATCAGTTTCCGCAGCTATTGCCCTTTCTTTTATGACAATTGGTCTTGCGGCGTGCAACAACAATAATGGTGCATTGGATGACCGTGATCGAAATGGTGCAGCACCAATTGGCTACTATTCAGCTGATCGGGATCGCAATTTTGATTACGTTGATAATGATGGACCGATCACTGAAATGTTTGACGGCGGAATGGATGACAATGATATGCTCCGCGATGCAAATGACCGCAATAGAGACCGCTCGCTGACAGTGAACGATAGAAGAAACAACGGCTTCCAAAGAAGCGATGTCAATTATCATAATCATTTACGGGATGTGGGCTCGAATAATGCTCAATTAGCCGAACGAATTTCTGATCAGGTAAGCCGGCTGAAAAACGTGCAGGATGTTGATACGCTCGTAACAAATGACAGGGTTGTAGTAGCGATCAATACAACTGATCGAAACGAACAGAACGTAAAAAATCGAGCCAAACGAGTTGTATCAAGACTGGCTGGAAATAAAAGCATCCATATTATAACAGACGAGGAAACTTTTACTCGCGTGCGAAACATTAATAATAACTTGAATAACGGTACGGATGTAGGGGAAGATATCCAACGTCTATTCAATGATATTGGAGAAGCTGTAACAGAGCCTTTTGACGGAAATAACCGCTAACGAGACAGGGAGAACTCCTCCCTGTTTCTTTTGTGAAGAACAATTTTTCCCGCTAAATAAAATATGTTATATTAAAAATCGAGATTTGTTTATGAGAGGGGATTTTTAGAATGGCAGGACATTCTAAATGGAAAAATATTCAAAGAAGAAAAAATGCCCAAGATGCGAAGCGGGGCAAAATTTTTATGAAATTGGCAAAAGAAATTTATGTTGCGGCTAAACAAGGCGGAGGAGATCCTGACGCGAATCCTAGCCTCAGACTTGCCATTGACAAGGCTAAAGCTGCCAACATGCCGAACGATAATATAGAACGAGCAATTAAAAAAGCGACCGGCAGCCAAGATGGAGCCAACTATGAAGAAATTACATATGAAGGATATGGCCCAGGCGGTGTCGCTGTAATGGTAAAATGTCTGACGGACAATAAAAACCGTACAGCAACAAGTGTTCGCACTGCCTTTAATAAAAACGGAGGAAACTTAGGAGAAACTGGTTGTGTATCCTATATGTTCGAACGAAAGGGATATATTGTTATTGATGGTAACGGAATTGAAGAGGATGACTTGTTTCTTGAAGCAATTGACGCTGGAGCAGAAGAATTAGAAGCGTCTGGTGAGGCGTTTGAAATTTATACCGCTCCTGAAAATTTGAATAATGTAAAAACCGCTTTAGAAGAAAAAGGATATAAACTGGAAACAGCGGAAATCACATGGATTCCTCAAACGTACACGCAACTAGATGAAACAACAGCTGAAAAAATGTACAAATTAATCGATGTCCTTGAAGATGACGACGATGTCCAAGAAGTCTTCCATAATATGCAGGAAGATGAGTGATTGAAAATTTATTGATATTAACGATTAAAAAATCTAACAGCCGAAAAAAATGAAATTGTTAAGTTATCCATTTTACTTTTTCTAATTGAAACGTATTAATATACAAGCATGCCATGATATACAAGGTAGTTGCCATAATATGTAATAAGATGAAGAATCAGGACTAAGGGTTAAAACTTCTCATGATGGCTACAATAAATAAAAACAAATGTGTTATAAGTTCAGGAGTGGTGGCATGTGAAAAAGGTATTTTGCCTCTTTTGTTATACTTTGATGATCTTAGCTTTTTGTCATTTCCATCCTGAAGCATCTTTCGCAAATGCGAATCATCATTCCTCGACAGTTGAAGTCATCTTGAGAAGAGTTTATCTTGATGGCGAAGTGAGCGAAGAGGTCAAAACAGAACATCATCATTCTATCGCAGATGTAATTGCGAAATATCAAGATTGGCAGGTTGTTCGTCAGGATGGCGACGAAATTGTCTTTCAAAAGCAAATTGATGACCTCTCTCCTTTATTAAAAACAAATGGTTTTTTCGGTATTATGGAAGATGGGACTTTGTCGATTTTTAACGGGAAGCCTGACGCAGACAATGAAGTCATTCAGTCTTTTTTCCAGATCGATATAAAAAAACTGGAAAGCTATCGCCACCTGCAACTAAAAAGAGGAATTCCCGTAAAAAATAAAGAGAATTATTTAAATGTCATCAATACCTTTAAAGCTTATTCTGCTGATGAATTCAAATAAAAGGACCGATGCTTTTGGCATCGGTTTATTTTTGCAGTTCTTTCCCTGACGGAGCGAGTTCTTTATGTTAAAATAGGTTAAGTGATGAGAGGTGAACGCAGTGATTGAGTTTATCCGCGGAGTTGTAGATCATATATCAATAGATTCAATTGTGATCGATCGGAACGGAATCGGCTTTCAAATTTTCACTCCCAATCCTTTCAGCTATCAAAAACATATAAAAAAAGAAGTGACAGTTTATACATATCAATATGTAAGGGAGGATCTCCTCGCTCTGTACGGATTTTCAAGCCGTGAAGAAAAGACTCTCTTTTCCAAGCTTTTAAACGTAACAGGAATCGGTCCGAAGGGTGCTCTGGCGATCCTGGCTTATGGGGATGCAAAGCAAGTAGTGGAGGCCATTGAAAATGAAGATGAAGCATTTTTAGTAAAATTTCCTGGTGTCGGAAAGAAAACAGCGAGGCAAATCATCTTAGATTTAAAAGGGAAGCTCGTCGAATTCGTTTCAGAACCGTCTTCCAACATGTTAGCTAATCAGGTACAAACAGACCAAAAACATAGCAATCATTCGCTTATGGAAGCGATCGATGCACTGAAAGTTTTAGGATACAGTGAGAAAGAGATAGCAAAAATCAAGCCGTCATTGGAAGGTGAATCGCTCTCAACTGATCAATATGTGAAAAAAGCATTGAAACTGCTTTTGAAATAAGGTGATAGCAATGGAGGAAAGAATTGTTGCAGGCGAAGCTGAAGCGGGAGAAAAAGATTTTGAATTCAGCCTTCGTCCTCAATCTTTCGATCAATATATCGGTCAATCAAAGATTAAGGAAAACTTAAAAATATTTATTGAAGCGGCAAAGATTAGAGAAGAAACGTTGGATCATGTTCTTTTATATGGACCTCCAGGGCTCGGGAAAACAACACTTGCAACGATTATCGCAAATGAGATGGGGACGAATATCCGCCATACTTCAGGGCCCGCGATTGAACGGCCGGGAGAATTAGCGGCTATTCTCACTTCTTTAGAACCGGGGGATGTTTTATTTATTGATGAAATTCACCGGCTGCATCGTTCGATCGAAGAAGTCTTGTACCCAGCGATGGAAGATTTTTGTATAGATATCGTCATTGGAAAAGGATCAAGCGCCCGTACGATCAGGTTGGATCTGCCACCGTTTACACTTGTTGGTGCAACAACTAGAGTTGGCTTATTAACTGCTCCTTTAAGGGATCGATTTGGTGTGTTAAGCCGCTTGGAATATTATCAAGAGCACGAGCTCTCAAAGATAGTCAAACGAACGGCCAATCTGTTAAATATCGAGATTGAAGAGCAGGCAGCCGTTGAAATAGCCAGAAGATCGCGGGGAACGCCAAGAATTGCGAACAGACTTCTTAAAAGGGTCAGGGATTTTGCGCAAGTGCTCGGATTTGAAAAAATCAGCGCCCATCTTGCTGAAGACGCCTTGGAGCGTTTGCAAGTGGATAAACTTGGATTGGATCATATCGATCATAAACTTCTTTTAGGGATCATTGAAAAATTCCAAGGAGGACCCGTTGGAATTGAGACCATTTCAGCGACAATCGGTGAAGAAGCGCACACAATTGAAGATGTTTATGAACCGTATTTATTGCAAATCGGTTTTATTCGGCGAACACCGAGGGGAAGAATAGTAACAGATCTTGTGTATAAACATTTTCAAATGGAGGTGCCGAAAAGATGACGGAATTTCCAAAGCTATTGATGGTGCTTGGCGGTATTTTGCTTTTTATCGGCTTATTTATGCAAGTTGTCGGCAGACTGCCAGGAGATATCGTGGTAAAAAAAGGGAATTTCACCTTCTTCTTTCCGATTGTCACATGCATTGTCATTAGTTTGCTTTTAACGTTCATTTTTTCTTTTTTAGGACGGTTTAAATAATGGACAGAAGCTAGGTGAACAGGATGAATATCGAATTATTTGACTTCGAATTGCCAGAGGAGCTGATTGCCCAAACTCCGTTGAAGGAGAGGGATGCTTCAAGATTAATGATTGTTGATAAAAAAAGCGGAGATATTACGCACAGCAGATTTAAAAGCTTAATTGAGTATGTATCTCCGGGTGATTGCCTTGTTTTAAATGATACGCGGGTCATGCCGGCCAGATTGTACGGGGTGAAAGAAGAAACCGGGGCCAAAGTGGAAGTTTTATTGCTAAAAGAAAAAGAAGGGAATGTTTGGGAAACCCTTGTAAAACCTTCAAAGCGAGTCAAAGTAGGGACAACATTAAATTTCGGAAACGGCCTTTTAAAAGGAACATGTGTAGGAACTCTTGAACACGGCGGTAGAATCATTGAATTTCAATACGAAGGCATTTTTTTGGAAATTTTGGATCAGCTTGGGGAAATGCCATTGCCCCCATACATTAAAGAGCAGCTTGATAATAAAGAACGATATCAAACCGTTTATTCCCGAGAAATTGGTTCAGCAGCTGCACCGACTGCAGGTTTGCATTTCACAGATGAAATACTCGAAAATATAAAAAATAAAGGGATTCATATCGCTTTTATAACGCTGCATGTCGGGCTTGGGACATTTCGTCCAGTCAGCAGCACAAACATTACAGAACATAAAATGCATGCGGAATTTTATCAAATGACAGAGGGAACGGCCCGCTTATTAAATGAAGTAAGAGAAAAGGGAGGACGTATTATCGCAGTCGGTACGACTTCAACTAGAACGCTGGAAACAATTGCTGGAAAACATGGAGGCAAATTTGTCGAAGAAAGCGGTTGGACAGACATTTTTATTTATCCGGGCTACAATTTTAAAGGAATAGACGGACTCGTTACAAATTTTCATCTTCCTAAGTCTTCTCTGATCATGCTTGTCAGTGCGCTGGCTGGAAGAGAAACAATTCTTCGCGCGTATGAGGAGGCTATAAAGGAAAAATACCGTTTTTTCAGCTTTGGAGATGCCATGCTGATTATTTGAAACAGAATAGAGGTACACTGAATAAAGGAGGGGCTTTCATTGAATAAGCCACCTATTCGATATGAACTGATCAAAACATGCAAACAAACAGGCGCCCGCCTTGGAATCGTACATACACCTCACGGTTCGTTTGAAACTCCGGTGTTTATGCCTGTGGGAACATTGGCGACCGTCAAAACTATGTCACCGGAGGAATTAAAAGAAATTGGCGCAAAAATCATTTTGAGCAATACATACCATTTATGGCTCCGACCAGGGGAAGATATCGTTAAGGAGGCAGGAGGTCTCCATTCTTTTATGAATTGGGATGGAGCGATTTTAACCGACTCCGGCGGATTTCAAGTGTTCAGCTTAAGCGAATTCCGGCGAATTGAAGAAGAGGGAGTATATTTTCGCAATCATTTAAACGGGGACAAGCTGTTTTTATCTCCAGAAAAAGCAACTGAAATCCAAAATGCTCTCGGATCAGATATTATAATGGCATTTGACGAATGCCCGCCTTACCCGGCATCATTTGATTATATGAAACAATCTGTAGAACGAACCTCCAGATGGGCTGAACGCTGTCTAGCAGCTCACAAAAGAGAAAATGAACAAGGGATGTTTGGAATTGTACAAGGCGGCGAATATGAAAACTTGCGGAAGCAAAGCGCACGCGATCTTGTCTCGCTTGATTTTTCGGGATATGCGGTTGGTGGTCTTTCTGTCGGTGAACCGAAAGAAGTGATGAATCGTGTGCTAGAATTTACCGTGCCTTTATTGCCAAGCGACAAACCTCGTTATTTGATGGGGGTCGGTTCTCCAGATTCACTGATAGATGGAGCGATTCGGGGCATTGATATGTTTGATTGCGTGCTTCCTACTAGAATTGCGCGCAACGGCACCTTAATGACATCAACAGGTCGGCTTGTCGTAAAAAATGCGAAATATGCGCGCGATTTCGGTCCATTGGATGAATCTTGTGATTGCTACGTTTGCCGAAATTATTCACGTGCTTATATCAGACATTTAATTAAAAGCAATGAAACATTTGGGATTCGATTAACATCTTACCATAATCTCTATTTTTTGATAAAATTAATGGAGCAGATTAGGGAATCAATCCGTGAAGACCGTTTAGGAGATTTCCGAGAAGAATTTTTTGAACGGTACGGATTCAATAAACCAAATGCGAAAAACTTTTAATGCTTAGAAAGGGGTGAAGAAATGTCGGAGAATTTTGTAGCAACAGTGCTGCCTTTTGTGCTGATGATTGCTATTTTTTACTTTTTGTTGATCAGACCTCAGCAAAAAAGGCAAAAGCAAATCCGTGACATGCAGGCAAACTTGAAGAAGGGTGATAAAATCGTAACGATTGGCGGTTTGCATGGGACGGTTGATTCATTGGATGAAGATAAAATCGTCATCCGTACGGGAGACGGCTCCCGCTTAACTTTTGACCGAAATGCTGTGAGAGAAGTCGTAGAACAATCATAGTTCTACAAAAAACAGGGGGCTGTCCGAAAAGTCGATTGAATCGACCTTGGGCTCAGCCCTTTTTTCTGTTTTTAGGGTACAAAAAAATCGTCCTTTTTTATAGAATGAAATTGACCAAAAAACATTCTACAGAAAGGACGATTTCTTATGAATAATCAAATGACTATTCAAGAAAATTATAACACGCAATTAGAAATGACTCTAGAGGGTATTCAAAAAATAGAGGTTCAAAAGAATAAGAAACGCAAAAAACTAGTTTTCCAACCTTATTGCAATCGTCAAGTCATGAGCATTTTAGATATCGAAATGTATATTCCTGAAAATCATGTCGCCCGTTTAGTGGATGAAATGGTGGAATCGATTCCGGATGAAGTGTTGTATACTCATTATGTTGGTGGGGGTCGTGCACCCTATCACCCTAAAATGTTATTGAAAGTGATTTTATATGCGTACACTCAAAATGTTTATTCAAGTCGGAAAATAGCGCAAATGGTGAAAGAAAATCTTCCGATGATGTGGTTGGCGGGATTGCAAACCCCTGACCATCGCACAATAAATGATTTTCGTAGTGTTCGTATGTCAAACATGATGGATTCTGTATTTGAACAATTTGTCCTTCAACTAGTAGAACAAGGACTTATCGACCTCGACCATATTTTTGTGGATGGTACGAAAATAGAAGCGAATGCCAACAAATATACGTTTGTATGGCGAAAATCCGTAGAAAAATATGATCAGAAACTACGAGCCAAAATTCAATCGTTTCTACAAGAAGCGCACCAAATCGCCTTGGAGGAATTAAAAGAAGAACAATTAGAAGAAGAATTAGAAAAATCATCGGCACAACTTTCTGAGAGAATAGAAGCTTTGGAAAAAGATTATAAACAGGAAGAAGACAAAGAAAGAAAAAAAGAACTTCGCTCTAAAAAATCCCAACTCACCAAACAACTGAAAACGATTCAAACGGATTATCTTCCACGATTACGAAAATACAAAGTACAAAAACAGATTCTAGGTGAACGAAATAGCTACTCGAAAACCGACCATGAGGCCACTTTTATGCGAATGAAAGAGGACCATATGAAAAACGGCCAACTCAAGGCGGGTTATAATGTTCAACTCGCCACACAACATCAATTTATCGTGGGATTTGAAATTTATCAAAATCCAGGAGATACTCGCTGTTTCCAACCATTTATGGAAAAGTTATTGGAATCGATGCCGAAGGAAAAGAAACTCAAGTATGTCATTGCCGATGCAGGATATGCGAGTGAAGAAAACTATTTATATGCGATTGGCGAAGAAAAAGAACCTCGTTTTGAATTATTAGCCCCATACCAAACCTATTTGAAGGAACAAAGTAAAAAGTTTAAAAAGGATTTATCAAAAGTACAAAACTGGAAATACATCGAAGAAGACGATTGCTTTATCTGTCCGAACAATCGGAAAGTCGTATTCAAGTATTATCAAAAAAGAAAAAATGCATCTGGATACATACAAGATTTGAAAGTGTACGAGTGTGAAGATTGTACGGATTGCCCGTTGAAGAATGGGTGTACGAAAGCCAAAGGAAATCGTCGAGTATATTGGAACACGATTTATGAAGAAATGAAAGCGAAAGCCAAAGCAGCTCTTGGTGACGAACAAAAGGCAGCTCTTTATGCGAAGCGTAAAGTGGATGTCGAAAGTGTGTTCGGTAACATCAAGGGCAATTTGCGTTTCACTCGATTTCTGTTACGGGGGCTTCATAAAGTCCGAACAGAATTCGGGATTGTGGCAATGGCCCACAACATACTGAAATGGGCCGCAAATTCCCAAACCAATTTCAAAAATAAGGAAACAGAGCGAATGGAAAAACTCATTGTTTTCTCCATTCGCTCTGTTTTTATGGACTTTTTAGACAAGCCCTTTTTCTTTTTAAGCCTGCCGTTTTGGCGACGAAATATTGACTCCCAGCATTCCTCCAACTATTGAAGTGATTAAAAATCCACCGTGATATAATAGCGATTCTGGCGAAAGCGTTTTTCCGTAACCTAAAAATTGAAACAACAACACAATTCCCGTGTAAGCAACCGCTGTCGCACCGCCTAAAAGCCACCCTTTTTCTTTACCTTTTCCGCCAGCTATAAAACCTCCGATAAAAACGGCTAAAAAACTTATAGATGTGATGACCCAAAAGAGCGAATCTTCTGTTAAACTAGTAAATCGTAATAAAATAGATAAAAGAAAACTGGAAATCAAAGCAATGATCAAAATGGTAAAAACACCGTAAAATACAGCTTTCCCCCACCGCTTTGCTTCAATCATCCATTCATCTCCTCCCATGTTCACCCGTACAAGGGTAATCACTTTTATACAAGCATATTCATAAAAAAAAGATTTAGAATTAAAATTGCCAGATCAGGGTGAAAGGAATGAAACGGATAGATTTTAACGATTTTTCTGCATCGGAATAAAGATTGCTATATACGGACCGATTAGGGGAATTCGCTTTACTTCTTCCTTTTCGACTAGTCGAAAGATGATAAGAAACAGACTGTAAATAACTGTTGTGATCATGCATGCATACATTAACTTTGGCAGCAAATGCAGTTGTTCCAATAAGATATCGTAAATATGATAGGAGATCCAACCTGTTAAGAAAATGGCTGCAAAAGATAGAACATAGTCTCTTAAATAAATTGTGAACTTAAACACTTTCAGCACCGTTGCATAATGAAGAAGAGTAACGATCATAAACCCGCTTATAATGGCAAGAGCTGCGCCGATTATGCCGAGCTCAGGCCTAGTTGCGAAAACAAAAATGAGCGCTGTTTTTAAAATGGAACCGATTAAACTGTTGGTCATCGCTGCTTTTGCTAAATTTAATGCTTGCAATGCTGCTTGCAGTGGACCTTGGAAATAATAAAAGATGAAAAAAGGAGCCATAACTTTCACATAGATGGCAGATTGAGCATTTCCATACATAAAGATCATGATCGGTTCAGCGTACACGTATAAAATAACAACTGCTAGTCCGCCTGTAACAAGCGAGAGCCTTAAAGCTTGCCTCAGCCGATATTCTGCTAATCGAATCCTTTTTTGGGCAATCGCTTCGCTTAATGCGGGCACTAATGATGTTGACAGCGAAAAAGTTATGAAAGAGGGAAGCATTAATAAAGGAAGCGCATACCCCGTCAATTCCCCATATTGTTTTGTAGCTAAAGATGAATGAACGCCGGCGATCAGTAAACTGTGTGAAACAACGATCGGTTCGAGAAACCATGAAATGTTGCCGATAAATCGGCTGCCGGTTGTCGGCAGGGCAATTTTCATGAGCTGACTGAATGTTTCTTTTCCCTTTTTTAACGAACGGAAAAACGATTTTCTCACTCGAATTTGCTTTTTGAAACGGAACGCTATTAGTAAGTAAAGTAAGGAAGCAAGTTCTCCAATTGCTGCCGCAACAAAGGCGCCAGCGGCTGCATATTCGATTCCGTAAGGCAGCATAGCTTTTGTACAAACGGCGATAAAGGCGATTCTGACCGCTTGCTCAAGCACCTGGGAGAATGCCGCAGGCGTCATGTTTTGTTTTCCTTGAAAGTAGCCTCTCAAAACAGAGGATACAGCAATAATAGGAATTACAGGAGTGATGGAAATCAAAGGAAAGAATGTTCTTGGGTCTGTAAGCAATGTTTCAGAAATATATGAGGCGGAAAACAACACAAGCGGTGCGATGATAATGCTTAAACTGCACGTAATTGTTAAAGATACAACCAGTATTTTTTTTACCTTTTTGCTGTCTCCTATTGCATCCGCTTCCGCGACCAGCTTGGAGATGGCAACCGGCAAACCGAGCTGTGTAGCTGCTGCGACAAGGCCAAACGTAGGCATCGCCATCATGTAGAGGCCAACCCCTTCTTCTCCAATCATTCTGGCTATGACAATTCGATTAATAAAACCGAGAATTCTTGTGATGAGGCCTGCCGTCATTAAAATGAGCATTCCTTTTAAAAAGGTTTGCTTCGGCATTTTTCTCCCTGCCTTCTCAAAAAACTTGATATCATATACAATTACTATATGCAGACTCGAAGTACAGGCATGACAACCTTTTAAGAAAGGAGCATAAAAGTGGAGAACTATTCGGTAGATGCCTATCGCAAGTATTTAAGGCCGTTTTTGAAAAGCAAGCTCGAAGAATTCCGGCTGTATGGATACGATAAAATGACAGAGGATGAATTGTGGGCTTTTTTGAAAAGAAAAAAATGGAAAAAAATTGAGGGTGTCAGAGTACATCGGTTAGTAGAAGGGATTATGTCAGTGAAAGTGTCCGATTTCATGAATTATACGACCATTGAGTTTATGAAAGATGCAAAATGGTTAGATAGTAAAGAAGGACAAGAAATATTAAAAGAATTAACCTAAAGATGATAAGGCGATGTTTCGCATATAAGCTTGAGGAGGATCAACATGGCAAAAAAAGGCCGAATTATATCATTTTTTATCATTGTTTTCGCCCTTTTAGGTTTGACTGGCGCAACGACAAAACCAATCGTAGAAGGCATTACGCTTGGTCTTGATTTAAAAGGCGGCTTTGAAGTTTTATATGAAGTGAAGCCGGTAAATAAAGGAGATAAAATTGACCGTCAAGCCCTTTTAAGTGCAGTTGAAGCGCTGGACAAAAGGGCGAATGCTCTTGGAGTGAGCGAACCAAATATCCAAATAGAAGGGAATGACCGAATTCGCGTTCAGCTTGCAGGCGTGACGGATCAGACTGAAGCTCGGAAAATTTTGTCGACGCAGGCAGAGCTGACCTTTCGTGATGTCAATGACAAAGAATTACTAAACGGTTCAGACTTAGTGCAAGGCGGTGCCAAGCAATCATTTGACCAAAACGGTAAACCGAACGTTGTCGTTGAGCTAAAGGATGCGAAAAAATTTAAAGAAGTGACAGAGAAAATAGTAAAAATGGCGCCTGAAAATAAGCTGATCATATGGCTTGATTGGGAAGAAGGCGACTCGTATAAAAAAGAAGCAGCAAAAGCGAATCCGAAATTTTTGTCCGATCCGTACGTAAATGAAGTGTTTGATACGACTACCGTCACGATTGAAGGACAATTTACGGTAGAAGAAGCGCAGCAATTAGCAAGTTTGCTGAATGCTGGTGCATTGCCAGTGAAGCTGCACGAAATTTATTCAACTTCTGTCGGGGCAAAATATGGGGAAGAAGCGATGCAATCAACCATTTATGCGGGTTACGTCGGCGTAGGCCTCATTATGCTGTTCATGATCTTTTACTATCGCTTGCCGGGATTGATCGCATCTATCACGCTTGTTTCATACATATACCTCATTTTAGTTGTGTACAATTGGATGCATGCGGTGCTTACATTGCCGGGGATCGCCGCCCTTATTTTAGGGGTTGGGATGGCAGTTGACGCGAACATTATTACAGACGAACGAATTAAGGATGAATTAAAGCTTGGAAAAAGTGTCCGATCTGCTTTTAAAGCAGGAAACAAAAGATCGCTTTTAACCATTTTTGATGCCAATATTACGACAATACTCGCAGCTGTTGTTTTATTTATTTTTGGAACAAGCTCTGTAAAAGGATTTGCGACAATGCTCATTGTCAGCATTATTATATCCTTCCTTACGGCGATTTATTTAAGTAGATTGCTGCTCGGATTGCTCGTAGAGAGCCGGGCATTTGACAAAAAGCCGCATTGGTTTGGCGTGAGGAAAAGCGATATTTTGGATATTACGAAAACGAATAAAGATACCGATGTCCCAACTCGCTTTGATCATATTGATTTTGTTAAACATCGGAAGAAGTTTTTCGTTTTATCAAGTGTATTAATTGTCGCAGGCATCATCATCCTCTTTGTTGCTAAATTGAATCTAAGCATCGATTTTACGAGCGGAACGCGGGTCGAGCTAGCGACAAATGAGCCGCTATCGGCTGATACAATCGAAAAAGAATTCAAATCAATCGGGCTTAAGCCGGATGAAATTGTATTATCTGGTAATGATAAAAGCACAGCAGTTGTACGATTTGTAGGCGCATTTGATAAAGAAACGATTTCAAATGTAAAAGAACATTTCACAGAGCTGTATGGGATAGAGCCAAATATAAGCACGGTTTCGCCAACAGTCGGAAAAGAGCTGGCGCGAAATGCTCTCATCGGTGTTGCAATTGCTTCCATTGGGATTATCATATATGTATCCATCCGCTTTGAATTTTATATGGCGCTTGCAGCTGTGCTTGCCCTATTGCACGATGCCTTTTTTATCATTTCCTTTTTCAGCATCACCCGTCTTGAAGTAGACATTACATTTATCGCGGCCGTGTTGACGATTATTGGTTACTCGATCAACGATACGATTGTTACGTTTGACCGTATAAAAGAAAACATGGGAAAAGCGAAAAAAATAAAAACATTTGAGCAGCTTGCGGAAATTGTCAACAAAAGCTTGCGGCAAACCTTTACAAGATCGATTAACACCGTTTTAACCGTGATCTTTGCTGTTGTCGCTCTCATTTTATTCGGAAGCTCGTCCATTTTAAATTTCTCGATTGCTTTGTTGGTTGGATTGATCGCAGGCGTTTATTCCTCTTTGTTTATCGCCAGCCAGCTTTGGCTCGTTTGGAAATGGAAGCAAATTGAAAAACGTTCTGTAAAAGAAAACTAGTGAACAGCCGCTGTAAAAGTTCGAAGGGGCTGTCCAAAAAGTCAGGGTTAACTGACTTTTTGGGGCTCCTTCATTTTAGGGATTTATCGGACAGACTATTTTTCCTATCTTGTGTTTAGGGGCTGTCTTTGAAAGTCAAATCGCCATTGAAAACAAAAAATCATAAACACCGATATATCAACATTTCTAAAACATTAATGGGAGCGTCAATAAGCCGTAAAAACGACTTATTAGACATCCCCTTCTTACCTCTAGTCAAGTATTTTTTATTAAATAATTTGGTTAATATAGATTTTATTTTGGAAGGAAGGGGGACCCCTTCCTTCCAAAATAAATTTTCGCATGACAAATAGACCTCACGATTTCCATTTTTTTCGTCAGGTCTTTGTGATATAATCTTACTTACGATTACTGATGCATTGTTGCCTTTTCGTAATCGTATTTCAGATTATGTGTGATAAGGTGATAAGCCGATTTCAAGAACTTATTCACGCATGCTATGGACGCAACTTTATGAGGTTTCCTCTGGGGTTGCGTTTTTAATTTATCATAATAATCTACAATATGATTTTGTGTGTTTTTCCGTAGTTGGATCATGGTCTGGATCATGTAAAATAGAATCTTTCTAAGTTTGTTATTTCCTCTTTTATTAATCTTGTCTTTATAAAAGGTATTCCCAGATTGATATCTCATAATATCAATACCGACGTAAGCATTCAGTTGTTTATGGTTTTTGAATCGTCGAATATCTCCTAATTCTCCAATTAAACGAACTGCAGTCGTTTCTCCGATTCCTGGAAATGAAATTAAAATCTGATACTCTTGTTTATCTTTCGATAATTTAACCATCTTTTGGACAAGTTGATCTCTTTTCTCCTTCAAGTCTGCAATCCGTTTGGCATAATCCCGCACTTGTTCACAGCGAATATCATCTTTTGAAATTGCTGGATACGCTTCTTTTGCTGCTTCGATTAAAGCGATCCCTTTTTCTTCAGCACGTGCCAATGATAAGTTTTTTCTTGTGTTGGCTTTTAAACGATTACGAATCACTGTTTTTGAACAAACTAACACATGATCCGGATGAGGGTATAATTGAACGACATTCAAAAATAAAGCAGAACGTTTACTGAATAGCTTTTCTAACTCGGGAAAACTCAATTGTAGAATCGCATGTAAACGACTATATAAATGCGTCATTTCACTACTTAATTCATCATAATATCTCGTCATTGCACGCATTTGTTTATAATATTCCCCTTCTTGATAAGTTTGTTCACGTTCAACTCTAAAGTGAGTTTTCGCAAGTTCATGAGCGTCGCTTTTATCTGTTTTTTGTCTCCTCATTGAAGCCATTTGAATATTCGCTTCGAGTGGGTTAACTCGATAATACATATAACCTTGATCACCTAAGAATCGTTCTAGTGGTTTTGAATATACGCCTGTTGCTTCAAAGACAATATCAGGTGCCTGTGCATCTTTTTGTGTTAAAGATATAAGGGTTTCGTTTAATTTCTCGAAAGAGTAGCGGTTATGGGTTATTTCACCCTCATATTCGCATTGACGATAACGGTCATAAATGACCATTGTACTTTTCCCCATACTGACATCAAATGCCACTACGTGTTTCATATTTTCTGCCTCTCCTTTTTAGCCAAACATAGAAGTTCTTCACATTGCCTTATTGATTCCATTTTCTTATACACGGTCTCTTCGGACCCAACATACTAAACTGATTCAAATAAGGATGTGAAGTTGGTCTGTTTTTAATACGGACTCTATTTGGTCCCAGGGGATGTTCGACCTTCCTTCACTTCTACTATAAAAAAATAGTAGCACAAACCTTGGCCTAGGTCTGTACTACTAATGTTAGTATGTTTCTTATGCTCTCTTTCTTCATTACGTTCTCCAAAAGTTTTATGACGGACATTCAGTGCATACAATTTATTCCAGTTGGACTTCATTGCTTCTATGAAGGACATTTACAAATTTTATTCGATTATTTTTGTCCTTCACAATGTATTTCTCCAAACTCCTTCATTTTAGGAACTCATCGGACAGCCCCTCTCTTTCTTATGAAGAAACATAACCTTAAAAATAGTGTTTGAAAACATTTCATTTCGTTCTGTATAATAGGAGAAGTTGAGGGGTGAAATCATGCTGAGATCTAAATTTCGTTGGAATCGTTTATATAGGGATGAGTCCAACGAAGAGGCTGTTCGAGCATTAATCGACTCTTTGAATATTACATATTTGACTGCTCGATTACTTGTGAATCGCGGCATTCAAAATGTTGAAGAAGCAAAAGAGTTTTTACATATAAAGGAACCTTCATTTCATGATCCTTTTTTGTTGGATGGGATGGAGCGGGCATGTGAGCGTATTTTTGCAGCAATCCGCGCTGGTGAAAAGATTGTCGTATACGGTGATTATGATGCGGACGGCGTTTCCAGCACTGCCGTCCTGTTGACGGCATTAAAGGAATTGGGGGCAAACGTCGATTTTTACATACCGAATCGATTTTCAGAAGGATACGGGCCAAACGAACATGCTTTCCGAATGATTCATGAAAAAGGATGCAGGCTGATTATAACAGTTGATACCGGCATCGCGGCAATCAATGAAGCGGATTTAGCCAAAAGGCTTGGAATCGACCTCATTATCACAGACCATCATGAACCGGGGCCTGTTTTGCCTGATGCGTATGCGATCATTCATCCGAAATTGCCAAATTCAACATATCCTTTTAAGGAGCTGGCAGGTGTAGGCGTTGCTTTTAAAATGGCCCATGCCCTTTATGGAAAGGTTCCAGAATCTCTGATAGAGATCGCAGCCATTGGAACAATTGCTGATTTAGTACCTCTATACGGAGAAAATCGGCTTCTTGCGAAAAAAGGGATTGAAAAATTAAAAACGACGACAAGACCTGGCATAAATTCGCTTCTTTCCATTGCTGGAGTGGACAAATCTTCCGTAAATGAGGAAACGATAGGATTTGTTTTAGGACCGAGAATTAATGCGGCAGGGAGGCTGCAAGAAGCCGATCCTGCCGTTGAATTGTTGTTGACAGATGATAAAGAAAAAGCTGATATGCTTGCTAAGGAAATCGATCAATTAAATAAGCAAAGGCAGAAGCTTGTACAAGAGATAACGGACGAAGCGATTAAGGAAATTGAGAAAAATTTTCCAATCGAAGACAATCCTGTTTTAGTCGTCGCAAAAGAAAACTGGAATTCTGGAGTGATCGGAATCGTTGCTTCCAGATTGGTCGAAAAATTTTACCGTCCTGCCATCGTGTTGAGCATTGATCGTGAGACAGGTCTTGCCAAAGGGTCTGCGCGAAGCATTCAAGGGTTTGATCTATTTAAAAACTTATCGGAATGCAGGGAGCTTCTCCCTCATTTTGGAGGCCATACGATGGCTGCTGGCATGACGCTGAAAGCAGAGCATATTGACGAGCTGCGCCAAAAAATGATCGATCTTGCAAATAGTCAGCTTTCAGATGAAGATTTTATTCCCGTAAAAAACATTGAATGTGCCTGTTCATTGGAGCATGTCACAATAAAAGCAGTCGAAGAGCTGGAGAAGCTTGCCCCTTTCGGAGTCGATAATCCGAAGCCGCTCTTTTTACTAGAGAATGTCAATGCGGCAGATGTTAGAAAAATTGGGGTAAACGGAAATCATTTGAAAATGAAGATTGAGGAGAAGGAATTTGAATTAGATGTCGTCGGCTTTGGACAGGGAGAATTGGCAGAAGAAATATCTCCTTTCGCAAACGTTTCTATTGTCGGTGAGCTTGCGATCAACGAATGGAATTATGTAAAAAAGCCGCAGCTATTGCTTCAAGACCTTGCCGTGCCAGCGTGGCAGCTTTTTGATTGGCGAGGTTCAAGAGGAACGGAGGCTTTGCTCTCTAAACTTCCTGCTGAAAAACGATTGCTGATCGCCTTTCATGAAGAATCTATAAAATTATATAAAGATCAACCGTACATTCATGAAATTCATATAATATCAGAAATAAAGGATTACAAAAATATAGATGTTTCCAATAAGTATGTTGTATTTCTCGATATGCCCCAGGCAATCGAATTTCTTGTTTCAGCATTTGAGCAAGGAATTCCTGAAAGAATTTATGCTATTTTTTATCAGCATGCAGACCACTTTTTTCAAACAATGCCGACAAGAGAGCATTTTAAATGGTATTACGCATTCTTAACGAAAAAAAGTTCTTTCGATTACAAAAAATATGGGGAAGATTTAGCCAAATACCGTGGCTGGACAAAAGAAACGATCTTTTTTATGACAAAGGTGTTTTTTGAACTTGAATTTGTTACAATAAACAATGGTGTGATTACATTAAACAAAAAGGTGAAAAAACGGGATTTATCAGAATCCGGAACATATCAGCAGAAGCTGGATCAAATGAAACTGGAACAGCAGCTTCTCTATTCTTCTTATCAAGAACTGAAGGAATGGTTTGAAAAGGCAGTCTTGAAACGAGATGCCGATAAATTTTTACAAGTTCATGAATGGTAAACAACCGAGGAGGACGAGTGATGGATTTAAAAAAATACGTGACAATTGTTGAAGATTTTCCAAAACCGGGCATTTCTTTTAAAGATATCACAACATTAATGGACAACGGGGAAGCATTTAAATATGCAACAGACCAAATTGTTCAATATGCGCGTGAAAAGAAGATTGATATTGTTGTCGGTCCAGAAGCAAGAGGGTTTATCATCGGCTGCCCAGTTGCTTACTCTCTCGGAGTTGGTTTTGCACCTGTTCGAAAAGAAGGCAAGCTTCCGCGCGAAACGATCAAGGTGGAATACGGGCTTGAGTACGGAAAAGATGCATTAACCATTCATAAAGATGCGATTAAGCCTGGCCAGCGAGTGTTAATAACCGATGATTTGCTGGCGACTGGAGGGACGATTGAAGCTACCATTAAATTAGTGGAACAGCTTGGCGGAGAGGTTGCCGGCATTGCCTTTTTAATTGAATTGTCTTATCTTGAGGGCAGAAAAAGGCTTGAAGGCTATGATATATTAGCATTGATTAAATATTAATCGGCGCAAATCTATAAATGAAGCACTCTTAATGGGTGCTTTTTTTTAAAACAATAAAATGAAAAACTTTAGAAGTTGTAATATTTTCCATCCACTCACAAAATAGCTGCAGCAGCTCTATTTTTTTTACCCCTTTTCAAAAGGATCGTATTCTTCTCTTTACATGTTTGTTAATTTTATTTAATAATAAAAACAATAACGTATATACAATTAAAGGTGATCCCATGGCAAACGAACAAATGTTGACAGCTGAACAGATCTTCGAAAAAGCGGAAAAGTATCTTCCGCCTGATGATATAGAGTTTATAAAAAAAGCATACGAGTTTGCAAAAAACGCCCATCATGGGCAATATCGAAAATCAGGCGAACCATATATTATGCATCCGGTGCAGGTTGCCGGGATTCTAGTAGATTTGGAGCTGGATCCTACAACGATTGCCGGCGGCTTTTTACATGATGTTGTGGAAGATACGGATGTGACATTAGACGAGCTTCGACAAGAATTTAACGATGAAGTCGCTATGCTTGTGGATGGAGTAACAAAGCTGGGAAAAATTAAATATAAATCAAAAGAAGAGCAGCAGGCGGAGAATCACCGGAAAATGTTTGTCGCTATGGCGAAGGACATTCGGGTCATTTTAATTAAACTGGCAGACCGTCTTCACAATATGCGTACGTTAAAACATTTGCCGCAGGAAAAGCAGCGAAGAATCGCCAATGAAACGTTGGAAATATTTGCTCCTCTCGCCCATCGCCTCGGAATCTCAAAAATCAAATGGGAACTTGAAGATACAGCCTTGCGGTATTTAAATCCGCAGCAATACTACCGAATTGTCAATTTGATGAAAAAGAAACGTGCAGAACGGGAAAAGTATGTTGAAGAGGTAATTGAAGATTTAAAGAAGCGAATTGAAGAAGTAAAGATAAAGGCAGAGCTGTACGGCCGGCCGAAGCATATTTATTCCATTTATCGAAAAATGGTTCTCCAAAATAAACAATTTAACGAAATATATGATTTGCTGGCTGTGCGAATTATTGTGAACAGCATAAAAGACTGCTACGCAGTGCTTGGCATCATTCACACATGCTGGAAGCCGATGCCTGGCAGATTTAAAGATTATATTGCAATGCCGAAAACAAACATGTATCAATCCATTCACACGACTGTCATCGGTCCGAAGGGGGATCCCCTTGAGGTTCAAATTCGCACATACGAAATGCATGCGATCGCTGAATACGGGATTGCTGCCCATTGGGCTTATAAAGAAGGAAAAAGCATTACATCTTTTGATAAAAAACTGAGCTGGTTTAGAGAAATATTGGAGTTTCAAAACGATTCTTCCAACGCCGAAGAATTTATGGAGGCATTGAAAGTTGATCTGTTCTCTGACATGGTGTTTGTATTTACTCCAAAAGGAGATGTCATTGAGCTTCCCGCCGGGTCGATTCCGATTGATTTCGCCTACAGAATTCATTCTGAAATAGGCAATAAGACGATCGGAGCAAAAGTAAACGGAAAAATAGTGCCTCTTGATTATAAATTAAAAACCGGAGATATAGTGGAAATATTGACGTCGAAGCATTCTTACGGTCCGAGCCAAGATTGGCTTAAATTGACGCAGACCTCTCAAGCGAAAAATAAAATTCGCCAATTTTTCAAAAAGCAGCGCCGAGAGGAGAATGTTGAAAAAGGAAAAGAATTAATTGAAAAAGAAATTAAAGCGATGGATTTTGATGTGAAAGAAGTCCTTACTCAGGAAAATATAAAACGTGTCGCGGAAAAATTTAATTTTTCAAATGAGGACGATATGTATGCGGCGGTTGGCTTCAACGGCATTACTGCTTTACAGGTTGCAAACCGCCTAGTCGAAAAAATTCGCAAACAGCGGGATATAGAAGAGCAGGAAAAATTGATGGAAAAGGTGGTTCAACAAGGTGCAAGGCGGCCGAAGCGCCGTGATGCAGGAGTGTCTGTAAAGGGTATTGATAATTTGTTAATCAGGCTTTCCCGCTGCTGCAACCCAGTCCCTGGCGATGATATTGTCGGATTTATTACAAAAGGAAGAGGGGTATCTGTTCACCGGTCTGATTGTCCAAATGTCAATAAAGAGGATGCAAAAGACAGGTTAATTGAAGTGGAATGGGAAAATCAGCTGGACGGCCGGAAGGAATACAATGTGGAAATTGAGATTTTAGGTTTTGACCGGCGCGGCTTATTAAATGAAGTGCTCCAGTCTGTAACAGAGACGAAGACAAACATTACGACAATTTCGGGAAGAACGGACCGTAACAAAGTAGCGAACATCCATTTAGGAATTTCGATTCAAAATGTCAGCCATCTTCAAAAAGTTGTGGATCGGATCAAGCAAATACCGGATGTATATTCAGTGCGGAGAATTATGAATTAAGAAAGGAAATACATGATGAAAGTTGTAGTACAACGAGCAAGGAATGCAAATGTCAAAGTAGATGGACAAGTTGTTGGTTCGATTGAGTTCGGTTTAATGGTGCTAGTCGGTGTTACACACGAGGATACGGAAAAAGATGCAGAGTTTTTAGCGGATAAAGTGGCCAATTTGCGCATATTTGAGGATGAAGAAGGGAAAATGAATTTATCTCTTTTAGATGTTGGGGGCGAAGTTTTATCCGTCTCCCAATTTACTCTGTACGGCGATTGCCGGAAAGGAAGAAGGCCAAATTTTATGCAAGCAGCCAAACCGGATATTGCTGAAAAACTATATGAATCTTTCAACGACAAACTGAGAGAAAAAGGCGTACGTGTTGAAACGGGTTCTTTCGGAGCGATGATGGCTGTTGAATTTACAAACGTTGGCCCAGTAACATTGATTATCGAAAGCAAATAAAAAAATCGTGAGCGAGCTGCTCACGATTTTTTTATGAGTTTACATATTTGACGACCGCTTTATAAATCGCTTGTGAGATTTTTTCTTGGTAAGCGTTTGTGCTGACTGTCCACTCTTCCATAGGATTGCTCAAAAAACCTAGTTCAAGCAAAGCAGCAGGACGTTTATTTTCACGCAGCACAAAATAATTTCCAAATTGAACACCGCGGTTTCTTAAATTGACATGCCTCACCATCTCTTTGTGAATTACATTTGCTAATGCTTTATCCTTTGCAGAATTGTAATAAAAAGTTGTGATTCCATTTGCGCTTGGAATGATTGAGCTATTATAATGGATGCTCACAAAGGCGTTTGCGTTGTTTTTTACAGAAATTCCTACACGGGATTGCAGGCTGATATATGTATCGTCGCTTCTAGTTAAAACTGCATTTACACCTGCTCTTTTTAATTTGTTGTACACAAGTTTAGCTGTTTTTAAGGTTAAATGTTTTTCCAGCGTCCCTCTGACACCGATCGTCCCGCTGTCATAGCCTCCGTGGCCCGGATCGATAATGACTTTTTTACCGTTTGACGGTATGCTTGTCCCTTTATTGGAATTGTTTTCGCTTGTTGTTGTGACGACCCAGCTTGCTACATAAGCTGTTTGACCGTTTCGGAGCTGAATTTTATACCAATTATTATAAATCCCTACAATTGGAAAAGTCTGCCCTTTGTTTCCTCTTTGAACAATTTTTGCAGAAGTGGAAGGTGCACTGCGCAAATTTGTTCCGTCGTATAAAAGGACAACTGATTGAGCGCCGTTTGTTTTCTTTGAGCCAGCTTCGATATATCTTTTGGATGCCCAGCCTGTTTTGTTTTTCGCATATCTAATTTGATACCAATCTCCGTTTGCACCTATGATTTCTACCTCTGTTCCTTTTTTAATGGTACCGACAATTTTTGAGTGTAAAGACGGACCGCTTCTAACATTTAACGAACTGGCTGTAATCCTTCCTTTTTGCGGGGAAGTGCTGCTGCTTTTAGCTGCTGCTTTGGTAATATATTGCTTCGACACCCACCCCGTCACATTGTTGTAGCGAATGTTATACCAATTGCCTTGTTCCGAAATGATTTCAACTTTCATGTTTTTTGTCAGCTTGCCGGTAATTGATGATTGTGCATTTGGTTTTGAACGAACATTTAATATAGTGGCTGTAACCGTACCGAGGCTATGCTTCTGATTCGAAGGAGTTTTGCTTGCTGCTGGAGCTACATATGCAGAAGAGACCCATCCTTGCCGGCCATTATAGGAAATTTTCACCCATTTCCCCTGTTTCATCAACACATGCGCTTTTTCCCCTTTAGGAAACTGTCCAACAACTTTATAGTTTGTCCCGGGGCCAGAACGGATTCTTAACCCGGTAGTCGTAGAAACGACATAATCCTTTTTTTGAAGCTCGGTTTCTACTGAAAGAAGCCAATCGGCTACCCACCCGGAAGAGCCCTGTTTTAATTGAATTTTCACCCAATCTCCTTTCCTTGCGACAATCGGGTATTTTTCACCGTACCGAACGCTTTTCATTACGGGATAGCTTAAACCGGGACCTGTCCGGACATTTACTTTATCTTGCTTAATGACTGCATTTTGCGTATCCGCTTGGGCTGAATGAAAAACTGGAGCGGTAGAAGTAAAAAGCAGTGAAAGCAACAGAACGATTAAAAAGCATTTTTTTCGCAATGGCCATGCTCCTTTCACATTCATGCAAAAAACTATTTCTATTTTATTTCGGCATTTCCTTTTTTACATTGAGTATTTTTTCATTTTTTTGCGGGAAGACTAAGACGCAAATTCTGATGAAAAAGAAAGGGGAAAAATATGCGGTCCAGTGAAAAACATTCTTTCTCCGCATCAATTTTTCATGACCAGTTTGGTATTTCTTTCAGTGATCGTACGATGCAGGATATTTTAATAGAGGTTTCGTTTGAGCATGGTTTAAATCAAGAGGAGGCGAAAAAGCTCCGTGATCGGCTCAGCCGTTCTTGACATGACACAGTATTGTTCGTATGATAATATAAAATTCTAGATTTAAAAATAACGTACATAAACAACCGATGACGGAGACAAGTAGCTGGGATGCACATGGACAGAGAGGAAAGGCCTTAGGCTGAAAGCCTTTCCCCATGATCGCTTAGTGAAGAACACTCCGGAGGTTTTCCTCTGAAAGGTGTAAAAGTAGGAGGAAACGTAAATAGGCGTTAACTTTTAAGTGGAAGCATTGCTTCAATTAGGGTGGCACCACGGGAGACTCTCCCGTCCCTACGGGAATCGTCAGGGGACGGGTTTTTTTATGGAATTTATTTTATAAGTGGAGGAGAATCGACAATGGCTTTTCAAATCCCGCGAGGTACACAGGATATTTTGCCGTCGGAGGCTTCAAGATGGCAATATGTTGAGAAAAAAGCTAGGGAAATATGCCGTCTTTATCGCTTTCAGGAAATTCGAACCCCCATTTTTGAACATACGGAATTATTTCAAAGGGGTGTAGGCGAATCAACCGATATTGTCCAAAAAGAAATGTACACTTTTTCCGACAGGAAAGGAAGAAGTTTAACATTAAGACCGGAAGGAACGGCAGCAGTCGTCCGCGCTTTTGTTGAAAAGAAAATGTACGCAGATCCGAACCAGCCTGTAAAGCTTTTTTACATCGGTCCGATGTTTCGGTATGAAAGACCGCAATCAGGGCGTTTTCGGCAATTTGTTCAATTCGGTGTGGAGGCTCTCGGCTCGGACGACCCTGCGCTGGATGCTGAAGTTATTTCTTTGGCGATGGCGTTTTATCAATCGCTCGGCTTAAAAAAATTGAAGCTTGTCATTAACAGTTTGGGAGATCAAGAGAGCAGAGCTGCACATCGTGCTGCTTTAGTCAACCATTTTAAGCCGAGAATTGGAGAATTTTGCTCTGATTGCCAAAAGCGGCTTGAGCAAAATCCGTTAAGAATACTTGATTGTAAACAAGACCGCGAGCATGAATTGATGAAAAGCGCCCCTTCCATCATTGACTTTTTAAACTATGAATCAAAGCAATATTTTGATCAAGTGTTAAAATATTTAACGGAGCTTGGCATTGAGTATGAAATCGATCCAAATCTCGTCCGCGGATTGGATTATTATAACCATACAGCATTTGAAATCATGAGCAATGCGGAAGGGTTTGGGGCGATTACGACTTTATGCGGCGGCGGAAGATATAACGGCTTGGTCGAAGAAGCCGGAGGGCCAAGCACGCCGGGGATCGGCTTTGCTTTAAGCATTGAACGCCTGTTAGCAGCAATTGATGCTGAAAACATCGCTCTTCCGATTGAAAAAGGTCTAGATTGTTATATTGTGGCACTGGGAGATCGGGCGAAGGAACGGTCGGTATCTCTATTGCAGGAAATGCGGAAAGCCGGCATTTCTGCAGACAAAGATTATGAAAATAAGAAAATGAAAGCACAACTGAAGCAAGCGGACAGGCTTCAAGCCAAATTTGTCATCATCATAGGTGATGAGGAATTAGAAAAAGGGGTGGCGAACGTAAAAAACATGGCAACAGGCGAACAAGATGCGGTGGCATTTGAACGACTTGCAGAGTATATAAAAGAGAGAAAGTAAAGGAGAGTATGTAGGATGTTTGGACGTTCGTATTATTGTGGAGAAATTTCCGAAAAAGCAATCGGCGAAAAGGTCGTTTTAAAAGGATGGGTGCAAAGACGCCGCGATTTAGGAGGACTTATTTTTATCGACTTGCGCGACCGGACAGGAGTTGTCCAAATTGTTTTTAATCCTGAAGTTTCAAAGGAAGCGTTAGAAATAGCTGAGAAAATCCGCAGCGAGTATGTATTGGACATTGAAGGCGAAGTGGTGAAAAGATCGGAAGAGACGATTAATCCGAACATTCGAACAGGAAAAGTGGAAGTGGTTGTTCAATCGGTAACCATTTTAAACAGCGCCAAAACTCCTCCTTTTTCACTTGCGGATCAAAAAGCGGACATTTCGGAAGAGGTTCGTTTAAAATACCGTTATTTAGATTTGCGCCGTCCAGTCATGTTTGAAACGTTAAAAATGCGGCATCAAATTACGAGAGCGATTCGCAACTTTTTGGATGAAAATGGATTTATTGATGTGGAAACCCCCATTTTAACAAAAAGCACACCGGAAGGAGCACGGGACTATCTTGTCCCTTCTCGCGTCCATGAGGGGGAATTTTATGCGCTCCCGCAATCGCCGCAAATATTCAAACAGCTTCTAATGGTTTCAGGATTTGATAAATATTATCAAATTGCAAGATGCTTCCGCGATGAGGATTTGCGCGCAGACAGACAGCCGGAATTTACCCAAATAGATATAGAAACTTCTTTTATGAGCCAAGAAGATATTATGAATCTAACCGAAAAGATGATGGCTCATGTGTTAAAAGAAGTGAAAGGAATCGAGCTTACTCTTCCATTCCAACGCATGCCATATGATGAGGCGATGGCGCGCTTTGGGTCGGACAAGCCGGACGTTCGATTCGGCCTGGAGCTTGTTGATGTATCTGAAATTGTGAAAAACTCCGCTTTCAAAGTTTTCAGTCAAGCAGTTGCAGGTGGAGGGCAAGTAAAGCTAATCAATGTAAAAGGAAAAAAAGACGAATTTTCACGCAAAGATCTAGATGCTCTCCAAGAGTATGTTCACAATTATGGAGCGAAAGGTTTGGCTTGGCTTAAAGTAGAAGAAAATGAAGTAAAAGGCCCAATTGCAAAATTTCTATCAGAAAATGAACAAAATAGTATTTTGCAAGCAGCTGAAGGACAGAATGGAGACTTGCTTCTGTTTGTTGCCGACAAGCCGAATGTTGTTGCTGATTCGTTGGGGGCTCTCAGATTAAAACTAGGAAAAGATTTAGGGCTGATCGAAGAAGATAAACTTGAATTTTTATGGATTACGGATTGGCCGCTCGTTGAATATAATGAAGAAGACGGCCGCTATTATGCATTGCATCATCCGTTTACTATGCCGTTTCGTGAGGACTTGGAGTACTTTGAGAAAGACCCTCTCAAAATGCGGGCTCAAGCATATGACTTAGTGTTAAATGGATATGAACTTGGCGGAGGGTCGATTCGGATTTTTGAAAAAGACGTTCAAGAAAAGATGTTCAAACTTCTTGGTTTTACAGAGGAACAAGCAAGAGAACAGTTCGGATTTTTGCTGGAAGCCTTCGAATACGGTACGCCGCCGCATGGTGGAATTGCACTAGGATTGGATCGGATTGTAATGCTTTTGGCAGGAAGAACAAATTTACGGGATACGATTGCCTTTCCGAAAACAGCAAGTGCGAGCTGTTTGTTAACGGAGGCACCAAGCCAAGTAAGCAAAGAGCAATTGGATGAACTGCATCTTGAAGTGAAACATAGCTCAAGGTAATAATTTCCATTATTTGTTTTTTATCTTGAAATCTCATGCTAATTATGATATTCTTTATTCAAAATTTAAGTCCTGATGTGTGCGTCGTACACCTAGTTTTGACCGAACAACGATTTAAATGGGAGCCCGGAGTTTCTAAAGTGAGTAAATGCCTCATATGCATATGGCACGAGGACTTACAAAGCTTTAGAACAGGGCACCCACCTGCTGAGAGCGGGTTCAAAACGAAGGAAACGGCGACGGCACAATTGGGACTTTTTTAGTTTGTACACTGAATTTTGACAAATTGGAGTGATTTTTTTTGCTTCATCAGTTTTCCCGAAATGAACTAGCGATTGGAAAAGAAGGTTTACATAAATTGAAAAACAGCTCCGTAGCCGTTTTAGGGGTTGGCGGAGTTGGATCTTTTGCCGTCGAAGCTCTTGCACGATCAGGCATCGGGCGATTGATTTTGATCGATAAAGATGATGTCGATATTACGAATATTAACCGGCAAATCCATGCGCTTTTGTCGACAGTTGGAAAACCGAAAGTGGATTTAATGAAAGCAAGAATTGCTGACATTAATCCGGATTGTGAAGTAATTGCATTAAAAATGTTTTACACGGAAGAGACGTATGAAGACTTTTTTAAGCTAAACCCTGACTATGTGATTGACGCCAGCGATACGATCAGCTATAAAATTCATTTAATGAAGGAATGCCTGAAACGGAATATTCCTATTATTTCAAGCATGGGGGCAGCCAACAAAACGGATCCAACCCGTTTCCGAGTAGCAGATATTTCAAAAACACATACAGATCCGATTGCCAAAGTGATTCGAACGAAACTGCGAAAAGAAGGGATCCGAAAGGGAATTCAAGTCGTATTTTCTGATGAACGCCCTGTTGTTATTAGAGAAGATGTCAGAAAAGAAGTCGGCAATAACGAATCAACGATCCGCAAAGCAAAAATGCCCCCGTCATCAAATGCCTTTGTGCCATCCGTAGCCGGATTGATTATGGCTGGTCATGTGATTAATGAATTGCTGAAGGATATAAAAATTTATCGTGTCGGCGACGACGATTAAAAAATGGGGGTGTCAAATAAGCCGTTTTTCGGCTTATTGACGCCCCCTTTTATTTACGTTTTCCATGGGGTTTTGACATTTTGGACAATCCTATTTATATTTCCAAGATGACGCGGACATGACCGCAGCTTCCTATTCGTCCTTTTCTTTTTTCTTTTTCTCGATATTTTCATATATTTGCGCTAAAGCCTGCTCGAATTTGCCCGTTCTTTTTGGCTTGTAATATTTTTTATGCTTGATGGGGTCAGGCAAATATTGCTGGTTTACCCAGCCTGATTCATAATCGTGCGGATATAAATAGTTCACTCCTCTGCCAAGCTGCTTTGCTCCTTTATAATGAGCATCCCGCAAGTGGGAAGGGACCTCGCCTGTCACGCCTGAGCGAATGTCGGCTAAAGCTGCATCAATCGCTTTATAAGCAGAGTTTGATTTAGGGGATAAACATAGTTCAATCACCGCATTGGCCAAAGGGATGCGTGCTTCGGGAAAACCGATGCGCTCAGCTGCTTCTATAGCCGAAAGAGTTCTAGGTCCCGCTTGCGGATTCGCAAGACCAATATCTTCATAGGCGATGACCGTTAAACGCCTTGCAATCGAAGAAAGATCCCCTGCCTCAATTAATCTGGCCAAATAGTGAAGCGCTGCGTTTACATCGGACCCGCGAATAGACTTTTGAAAAGCAGATAAAACATCGTAATGATGATCTCCGTCTTTATCGTGGGAAAAGCTCTTTTTTTGCATGCACTCTTCAGCAATTTCAACCGTAATGCAAATGTTCCTATTCTCATCTTCCTTTGTTGATAAAACGGCGAGTTCCAATCCATTTAACGCCGCACGCACATCTCCGCCGGAGCTTTCGGCAAAATGTCTTAGAGCTTCGTCGCTGATTTGAACAGGAAAGTCGCTCAGTCCTCTTGGGTCTGTAAGAGCTCTTTTCAGGGCAATCATAATGTCATCTGGAGAAAGAGGGTGCAATTCGAAAATTTGACAGCGGCTCCGAATCGCCGGGTTAATGGCATGATACGGATTGCTTGTCGTTGCACCGATTAAAATAATCATGCCGTTTTCTAAATATGGAAGCAAAAAATCTTGTTTCCCTTTATCAAGTCTGTGCACTTCATCTAAAATGAGAATGATTTGCCCTGACATTTTTGCTTCTTCTACAACAATTTCCATATCTTTTTTATTGTGGACAACCGCATTCAGCTTTCGAAAAGGCGTGTTAGTGCTGCCTGCTATTGCTGTTGCAATAGATGTTTTTCCGATTCCAGGAGGTCCGTATAAAATCATCGAGCTTAAATATTTAGCTCGCACCATTCGTTCAATAATCTTTCCTTTTCCAACTAAATGTTCTTGTCCAATAATATCTTCTATTTTGGTTGGACGCATTCTATACGCTAAAGGTTCCATTTTATCGCTCCCAAATAAAAATCATATCATCTCATTTACCCACTAATAAAATAATATGCTATAATGTCTAAAGTTTAAAGTAGAACCAAGATGGTGAAAATCTTGAAAAAAACTAAAAAATAGGAGTGTAGAAACGTGAGAATTTCAACGAAAGGACGCTATGGTTTAACGATTATGATTGAATTGGCGCGAAAGTACGGAGAAGGACCGACATCTTTGAAAAGTATTGCACAATCTCATGATTTATCAGAGCATTATTTGGAACAATTAATTGCTCCTCTCCGCAATGCCGGACTTGTCAAAAGCATTCGCGGAGCTTATGGCGGATATATTTTAGCGAACGATCCGTCCAAAATAACGGCTGGTGACGTTATCCGTGTGTTGGAAGGACCGATCACCCCTGTTGAAGGAATTGAAGATGAACCGCCTGCTCAAAGGCATCTATGGTTAAAAATCCGCGATGCGGTGAAGGACGTTCTTGACAACACGACACTTGATGATTTAGCAAGCCATACAGGAGATAATGAGCAGGACGCTTACATGTTTTACATTTAAAGTCGGGAGGAATTAACTTTGGAACGGATATATTTGGATCATGCGGCAACATCGCCAGTCCATCCCGCAGTTTTGGATAAAATGACAACCTTTATGAAGGATTATTTCGGCAATCCGTCTAGCATCCATTCTTTTGGCAGAGAAAGCAGACGAGAAGTGGATGAGGCTCGAGAGCTCCTTGCCAAAAGTATTCATGCAGATCCAAAAGAAATCATATTTACAAGCGGAGGAACAGAAGCAGATAATTTAGCGGTGATTGGAACAGCGCTTGCTAATAAAGAAAAAGGAAACCATATTATCACAACAGAAATTGAGCATCCGGCTGTCCTCCAATCTTGCCGCTATCTAGAAAAAAACGGATTTCACGTTACGTATTTGCCTGTCAATCAATCGGGAGTTATTTCTGTCGATGATCTTAAAAAAGCTTTAAAAGATGAAACGATTCTTGTCACAGTCATGTATGGAAATAATGAAGTAGGTGCCTTACAGCCTATTTCAGAAATAGGAAGCTTATTACAAAACCATCAAGCGTATTTTCATACCGATGCAGTTCAAGCATACGGACTCGTTCCAATTGATGTTCGCGAGCTGAATGTCGATCTGCTGTCGGTTTCCGGTCATAAAATAAATGGGCCGAAAGGGATCGGTTTTTTATATGCAAAAGCTGGGGTGAAATTCACTCCGCGCATGCATGGCGGTGAGCAGGAATTGAAGAGAAGAGCCGGAACGGAAAATGTTCCAGCGATTATCGGGTTTGCAGAAAGCGCAAAAATTGCAGAACAAACAAGAAAGGAAAAAACAGAGCAATATGTGCATTTTAAACAAATCATGATCGATGTGTTTGAACAAGAGGGCATTTCCTTCGCTGTGAACGGCTCGATTGACAACAGCCTGCCTCATATATTAAACGTTTTCTTTCCGGGAACAAATGTTGAATCGCTTCTTGTCAACCTCGATTTGGCGGGAATTGCGGCATCAAGCGGCTCAGCTTGTACAGCAGGATCAGTTGAACCGTCGCATGTGCTCGTTTCAATGTTTGGCAAAAATTCAAAAGAAATAACTTCATCGGTTCGATTCAGCTTCGGCTTAGGAAATACGGAAGCACAAATTGAATCGGCTGCCAAAAAAACAGCCGAGATTGTTAAAAGGTTAACGTCAAAATAGAAAGAGGTGAGAGAGATGGAAAAGGCGCCGCATGAAACAAGAGTCGTAGTCGGGATGTCTGGCGGAGTAGATTCATCTGTAACTGCTTTGCTCCTAAAAGAACAAGGGTACGAAGTCATCGGGGTCTTTATGAAAAATTGGGATGATACGGATGAAAACGGCGTATGTACGGCAACGCAAGATTATGATGATGTAATCCGTGTATGCAATCAGCTTGGGATTCCTTATTATGCAGTGAATTTCGAAAAAGAGTATTGGGATAAAGTGTTCACTTACTTTTTAGAGGAATATAAAGCTGGAAGAACGCCAAATCCCGATGTCATGTGCAATAAAGAAATTAAATTTAAAGCTTTTTTGGAGCATGCTGCTGACTTAGGCGCGGACTATATCGCAACAGGCCATTATGCACGGGTGGAATACCGCGATGGTGTGTACAAATTGCTCAGAGGAAAGGATCCAAACAAAGATCAAACGTATTTTTTGAATCAGCTGAATCAGAAGCAGCTGTCAAAGGTCATGTTCCCCATCGGGCATCTTGAAAAAAAAGAAGTTAGAGAAATTGCGGAAAAAGCAAACTTGGCAACAGCAAAGAAAAAAGATTCAACAGGCATCTGCTTTATTGGCGAGCGGAACTTTAAAGAATTTTTAAGCCAGTATTTACCTGCTCAACCCGGCAAAATGGAGACGTTGTCTGGTGAGGTAAAAGGGAAGCATGACGGGCTTATGTATTATACGATCGGTCAACGCCATGGACTCGGAATAGGAGGAAATGGCGATCCTTGGTTTGTGGTTGGAAAAAATTTAAAAAATAATATTTTATATGTTGAACAAGGATTTCATAATGAACATTTATATTCAGACTCCATTATCGCAACAAATGTAAACTGGATAACCGGTGTAAAACCAACAGATGAGCTTGTTTGCACCGCAAAATTTCGCTACCGCCAGCCTGATCAGCCAGTAAAAGTGAAAATGATCGGTGATCAAACTGCACAAATTTCGTTTGAACAGCCGGTCCGTGCCGTTACACCAGGACAAGCTGTCGTTTTTTATAATGGAGAGGAATGTCTGGGAGGCGGCATTATCGATAAAGTATTTCGCAACGGCGAAAAACTGTGGTATGTCGGTTAAAGAGTTAAGCTGTACCGATCGGAATGAGATTTGTTAACTTGGCGCAGCCTCTTTGCCTTTGGATGTGAAAGGATGAAATGGATGCATAAAAATCAACTGGCTTTAGAAGCAATAAAAGAAGGGAAATGGGAAGAAGCAGCGAAATATTTTGCAGAAGCATTGGAAGAAAATCCAAACGACCCTGTGTTATACGTAAATTTTGGGAATTTGCTTGCCTCTTCAGGTGATGCAGAAAGAGCATTGAAATTTTATGAAAAGGCGATTGAGATTGATAAAGGGACGGCTACTGCGTATTACGGCATTGGAACCGTTCATTATAATGCGGGAGATTATCATAAAGCGAAAACATTTTTTGATCAGGCGGAAAAGTATGGGCTTGCTCATAAAGATGTCTATTTTATGCTTGGAATGTCTCTTTACCAGCTTGAACAGCCCCGTCTTGCACTTCCGTATTTTTTGCGGGCGGTTGAGCTGGATGAACAAGACGCCAGCGCTCACTTTCAATATGGTTTATGTTTAGCACAAGCAGGCCACATTCAAGAAGCAAAAAAAGAGTTTGAAAAAACGATCGACCTCGATCAACATCACGCAGATGCTTATTATAATTTAGGTGTTGCGTACGCATTTGAAGAAAATAGAGAAGAAGCTTTAAAAATGTTTGATATGGCGCTTTCCATTCAACCGGATCATTTGCTTGCGGGCAACGGGAAAAGGCTGTTAGAAGAAATGATTTAAACGAAATTAGGAGGAAAGAGGATGGGCGGTCAACAGGAGAGTTTGTTTCATGAGGAAAGTACTCCTTTTGTTCGCGGAGTCATTAAACATATTGTGTTCCAGAATGAGCAAAATTTTTATACTGTTATTAAAGTGAAAATTGAAGAGACGAATGAACAGTTTGAGCAAGATCAAGTGACCGTGACGGGTTTTTTTCCTCTTCTCCAATTACATGACAGCTATACGTTTTTTGGCGCGAAAAAATACCATCCAAAATTCGGCGTACAATTTCAAGCCGAGCGTTTTCAAAAGGAGCTTCCAACTACGAAAGAAGGAGTTATTCAATATTTATCAAGCGGGCTTTTTAAAGGAATCGGCAAAAAAACAGCGGAAGCGATCGTGAATGAACTGGGCGAACATGCGATTTCGATTATTTTGGAGGATCCCGATTCATTAAAAAGAGTGAAGAAGCTTTCAAAGGAAAAAGCCAAAATACTGGCTGAAACACTGAAGGAACATCAAGGTTTAGAAGGGGTTTTAATCGGATTAAATCAGCTTGGCATTGGGCCTGCACTTGGGATGAAAATTTATCAGCTGTATCGGGAGGATACGCTTAAAATCATTCAAAAAAACCCATATCAATTGGTGGAAGATATTGAAGGGATCGGCTTTATTCGAGCGGATGAAATTGGGAGAGAGCTTGGGATCTCCGGCAATCATCCCGACCGGCTGAAGGCGGCTTGTTTGTTCACTATTGAACAAGATGCTGTAAAAGAAGGACATGTATATGTTACAAAAGTTCAGCTGATGGAAAAAGCGAAAAAATTGCTCACCCAAAATGGAGAAGACATATCTGATCAGGATATTGAAAGAATCATTCTTGAATTGGAAGAAGATCGAAAAATTATCGTCGAGGAAGATCGAATTTATTTACCCTCTCTTTACTATGCTGAAGTGGGACTTGCCAATAACATTGAAGAAATTTTAACCCAAAACCAATTTCAAGATATGTTTCCTGAATCAGAATTTTTGCTGGAGTTAGGAAAACTGGAAGAAAAAATGAATGTTCAGTATGCCCCCTCTCAAAAAGAAGCCATTCAGCGGGCTATTCATTCGCCGATTCTTTTGCTGACCGGCGGGCCTGGAACGGGAAAAACAACCGTTATCAAAGGCATCGTTGAAATTTATGCGAACCTCCACGGCCTTTCATTGAACCCAAAAGAATATCAAAAGAAGGAAGAGCCGTTTCCCATTGTACTGGTGGCACCTACCGGACGAGCTGCAAAAAGAATGGCAGAAGCAACCGGTCTTCCTGCCGTCACAATCCACCGCCTTTTAGGATGGAATGGTTCAGAAGGATTTGAACACAATGAGGATCATCCGATTTCTGGAAAGCTTCTGATTGTTGATGAAGTATCAATGGTTGATATTTGGCTCATGCATCAATTGTTTAAATCGCTTCCTTCGGACATACAAATTGTTCTTGTCGGAGACGAACACCAGCTTCCGTCCGTTGGACCCGGCCAAGTGCTTCGCGATTTGATTCAATCCGGACGAATCCCAGTTGTTACGCTGACAGATATTTATAGACAAGCAGAAGGATCTACAATTATTGATTTGGCCCATTCAATCCGCCAAGGAACTCTTCCAGCGAACCTTTTGCAAACGACACAAGACAGATCGTTTATTCCTTGTACAACATCACAAATAAAAGAAGTTATAACGAGAGTAATTGAGAACGCTTTGAAAAAAGGATATTCTGCGAAGGATATACAGGTGTTGGCACCGATGTACAGAGGGATTGCCGGCATTGATCAGTTGAATGAAATGCTTCAGGAAATGTTAAACCCCCCTTCAAAAGAAAAAAGAGAGATCAAGCATGGCAACGTTATTTACCGAATCGGGGACAAAGTGCTGCAGCTCGTCAATCAGCCTGATCAAAACGTGTTTAATGGCGATATTGGGGAGATTGTTTCTATTTTTTACGCAAAAGAAAATGTCGAAAAAGAAGATATGGTGGTCATTTCTTACGACGGTATCGAAGTAACCTATACGAAGCAAGATTTTAATCAGTTTACTCATGCTTACTGCTGCTCCATCCATAAAGCGCAGGGAAGCGAATTTCCGATTGTCATTTTTCCGGTAGTAAAAGGCTACTTTCGGATGTTGAGAAGAAATTTGATTTATACAGCTGTTACAAGGAGCAAGCAATTTTTAATTATGTGCGGAGAATGGGAAGCGTTAAAAATGGGAGTATACAACAATCAGGAGTCGATGAGGCAGACAACCTTAAAAGAGAGGCTGAAAACGTCTGAACTTGCCGAGCTGAAAGAGGAGCTTCCTTTTCCACTAGAAGATGCCAACATTGGGATGGAGAACATCACTCCATATGATTTTATGGAAGAGGGCGAAGGATAATAAATTTGTTCCTTTCCATAAGATCGATAACGATTGACAGATGATGCTACAAACAGGGGACAAATTGTTTAAGCATAAAAAAGCATGCTTTATAGAGACGTATAATTTTTTGGAAAATGGTAACAAATAGTAGTGTGCATAGCGAGAATATACCGGATTAATAAATAATTAAATAAATGAATAAAGAAGGTGTCCCTGTTTGTTAACATGTCCGAATTGTAAAAGCAAAGATATTGGAAAAATCGGAGTCAATCAGTATTATTGTTGGCATTGTTTTATTGAGCTTACCGTTACAAAAGGTATTATTCACACACATCAAGTAGAAGAAGACGGAACACTAAGTTCTTTAGATGACTTGTTTCCTGAAGAAGATCGTGCGATTTGAGGCGCCTAAAATGGGCGCCTTCATGCATATTTTCGTGAGCATTCCTCAAAATAAAAAGAGGAGGGATGCGGGATGAATGAGCGAGAGCGGAAATGGCTTTTCCGAATCATTTTTTTTCTCATTTTATCATTGTTTGTATATATGGTTCTTCAGCTAAAAGTCATTTGGTTTCCTATTTTCAAAATGTTAAAAGCTGTTTTAATTCCTTTTATGCTTTCCGTCTTCATTACCTACTTGCTTCATCCCGTAGTGGAAAAACTTTACCGTTCAGGTGTTCCAAGAACATGTTCGATTCTCATCATCTATTTTATTTTTTTCGGAGGAGTCGGTTTTAGCTCTTATAAAGGTGTCCCAATTTTTGTTGAACAAATGAAAGACCTTTCCGAAAATATCCCTATGTTTACAAAATATTACCAAAGCTGGACGGATAAAATTCATGACGGAACAACCAATTTACCTGGAGAAATTCATCATCGAATTGAATCTTTTATTGCTGGAATGGAAACATCCGTCGCTGCCTTTCTTGAACGGATGCTTTCAAGCATGAAGTCAATTATTGATTATGCTGTTATTATTGGTGTCATTCCCTTTCTCGTTTTTTATATGTTGAAAGATTATGAGAAAATGAAAAAGGCCATTTGGTACTTCACCCCGAAGAAATGGAGACGTGAAGGGAGACGTTTTTTAGAAAACGTCGATGAGTCGCTCGGAAGTTATTTGCGGGGGCAACTATTTGTTTGTTTTCTGATCGGGCTGGCGGCTTCGATTTTGTTTTGGCTGTTTAAAATTAAATATCCGTTAATTTTAGGGACGATTATCGGAATGACCAATATTATTCCTTATTTCGGTCCATTTATCGGGGCGGTTCCTGCTTTGATGGTCGCTGCAACGCTCTCCATTAACAAAATAATTGTAGTGCTTTTCATCATTTTTGGGCTGCAATTTATTGAAAGTAATATTCTTGGCCCTTTCATCGTTGGGAAAAGCCTGCATATGCATCCGATGGTGATTATTATGGCGCTCTTGGCGGGCGGAGAAATCGGCGGAGTGATCGGTTTAATTTTAGCTGTGCCTTTTATCACTGTTCTGAAAGAGATATTGCTGCATATCATCCGTCTGAGGAAAGCGCATTGACAAGCGATTTTTCCTTGTCTATAATTCGTGATAGACATGGAATAAGTGCATGAAAGCGATGACGAATCGAGTATGTTGCAGTCCATCTTAAAAGAGAGGGGCTTCCGAGGCTGAAAGAAGCTCTAGATGAAGGGCAACAGAACGCTAATTCTGAGTGCAGGCAAAACCTGACGAAAATGCCACGTTACGGCAAATGAAGGTGATGAGCAATTGGCTCATAATCAGGGTGGTACCGCGAGTAACTCTCGTCCCTGTGTAAATCAGAGCATTTACATAGGCGAGAGTTTTTATTTTGCGAGAAAAATGAAGACATTTTAGGAGGAATGCCATGAAAAAGCTCACTTCAGCACAAGTTCGTCAAATGTTTTTAGATTTTTTTAAGGAAAAAGGACATTCGGTTGAACCGAGCGCTTCTTTAATTCCGGTTGATGATCCGTCACTATTGTGGATCAACAGCGGTGTCGCAACATTGAAAAAATATTTTGACGGAAGGGTTGTTCCTGAAAATCCGAGAATTACTAACGCACAAAAATCAATCCGAACAAACGATATTGAAAATGTCGGAAAAACAGCACGCCATCATACATTTTTCGAAATGCTCGGAAATTTCTCAATCGGCGACTATTTTAAAGAAGAGGCGATTGAATGGGCATGGGAATTTTTAACAAGCGAAAAATGGATTGGCTTCGACCCAAATAGATTATCAGTTACTATTCATCCGGAAGATGAAGAGGCGTATGACATTTGGAAAAATAAAATCGGGTTGCCGGAAGAACGAATTATCCGTTTGGAAGGGAATTTCTGGGATATTGGTGAAGGGCCAAGCGGACCAAATACTGAAATATTTTATGATCGTGGAGAAGAATTTGGAAACGATCCAAATGATCCGGAACTTTATCCCGGTGGTGAAAACGAACGCTATTTGGAAGTTTGGAATCTTGTTTTTTCTCAATTTAATCATAATCCTGATGGAACTTACACTCCGCTTCCAAAAAAGAATATTGATACAGGCATGGGCTTAGAGCGAATGGTTTCTGTCATTCAAAATGCGCCGACCAACTTTGACACAGATCTCTTTTTACCGATCATTCAAGCTACCGAAAAGATTTCGGGGGAAGCTTATCGAACCGACAAAGAGAAAGATGTCGCTTTTAAAGTGATTGCCGACCATATCCGCACGGTTACATTTGCTGTTGCAGACGGTGCGCTACCTTCTAATGAAGGCAGAGGGTATGTACTTCGCCGTCTTATCCGCAGAGCGGTTCGGTATGCAAAAACGATCAACATAGACCGCCCGTTTATGTATGAATTAGTTCCGGTTGTAGCGGAAATTATGAACGATTACTATCCGGAAGTAAAAGAAAAAGCATCCTTTGTTCAAAAGGTAATTAAAAATGAGGAAGAGCGTTTCCATGAGACTCTCCATGAAGGGCTTGCCATTTTAGCGGATGTAATCAAAAAGCAGAAAGGACAGGGTAGCCGAATAATTCCAGGCGAAGATGTGTTTCGGCTTTACGACACATACGGTTTTCCAGTGGAATTGACGGAGGAATACGCACAAGATGAAGGCATGGAGCTGGATTATGAAGGCTTTGAACGAGAAATGGAGCATCAAAAAGAACGTGCAAGAAAAGCCAGACAGGATGTCGACTCGATGCAAGTGCAAAGCGGAATTCTTGTGGAATTAAAAGAGGAAAGCAAATTTGTCGGCTACAATACCCTGGAAGCAAATGCACGGGTGCTTGTGATCATAAAAGATGGGGAATTAGTCGATCAAGCCGAGAGCGGGGAAGAGGTCCAAATTATATTGGACGAGACGCCTTTTTATGCTGAAAGCGGAGGTCAAATTGCTGACAAAGGAATCATCAAAAATGATGATGTGGTCTTAAACGTAAAAGATGTGCAAAAAGCGCCGAACGGCCAACACTTGCACCGGGCTGTCATCGAAAAAGGCGTTTTGACAAAAGGAGCAGCAGTTTACGCTTCCGTTTGTGCAGAGTCTAGAAAATCCATCGTGAAAAATCATACAGCGACACATTTGCTGCACCAAGCGCTGAAGGACGTGCTGGGCGTACATGTCAACCAAGCTGGATCGCTTGTTGCTTCCGACCGTCTCCGTTTTGACTTTTCACATTTTGGACAAGTTTCAACAGAAGAGCTGGAAGAAATTGAACGAATTGTAAATGAGAAAATTTGGGAAAGCATTCCAGTCTCTATCGAGCACATGCCTCTTGACGAAGCGAAAGCGATGGGCGCGATGGCTTTATTTGGAGAAAAATACGGAAAAATTGTTCGCGTTGTTCAAGTAGGCGATTATTCGCTTGAGCTTTGCGGCGGATGCCATGTAACAAATACAGCGGAAATCGGACTGTTTAAGATTGTTTCCGAAACTGGAATTGGTGCAGGAACCCGCCGAATTGAAGCGGTGACAGGAAAAGAAGCGTACCGGTTTATGAATGAACAATATTTATTGTTAAAGGAAATTGGGGCAAAACTGAAAGCGAATGTAAAAAATCTGCCGGAGAGAATTGACAGTCTGCAGCAAGAAATAAAAGAACTACAGCGGGAAAACGAATCTCTTACGATGAAGCTTAGCAATCTGGAAGCGGGGAACATCGCTGAAAAAGCGGTAACGATCAACGGTGTAACAGTTCTTGCGGAAAAAGTTCAAGTGAAAGATATGAACAGATTGCGCGGCATGGTCGATGAACTGAAGCAAAAGCTCGGCTCGGCTATTGTTGTGCTAGCAACGGTATCAGACGGAAAAGTAAATTTAGCAGCCGGCATCACAAAAGACTTAGTTGACAAAGGGTTCCATGCTGGAAAATTAATTAAGGAAATTGCAAGCCGCTGTGGAGGCGGCGGCGGCGGAAGACCTGACATGGCTCAAGCGGGAGGAAAAAATCCTGAACGGTTAGCTGAAGCTCTTCGTTTTGTCGAAGACTGGGTGAAATCCGTTTCATAAATTCCATTCATAGTGTAAAATGGATGTAGACAAGCAGATTCGCTTTTTAGTCTAGGAAAGAGGTGCAAAAATTGAGTTCCTTCGATAAAACGATGAAGTTTAATTTTTCAGAAGAACCTGTTGAGACAAATGTCAAGGAAGTTCTAAGTGCCGTATACAATGCACTGGAAGAAAAGGGTTATAATCCGATCAATCAAATCGTCGGCTATTTGTTGTCCGGAGATCCTGCTTACATTCCTAGACATAACGGCGCACGCAATCTGATTAGAAAAATTGAACGAGATGAATTAATTGAAGAGCTTGTAAAATTTTATTTGAAAAACAACCGTGAGGAATAAAATGCGAATCATTGGGTTAGACTTAGGTTCAAAAACATTAGGAGTTGCGGTAAGCGATGAGCTGGGATGGACTGCTCAAGGTGTGGAAACGATCAGCATAAATGAAGATGAAGGCGAGTTCGGGATTCAAAGACTCTCTGAACTGATAAAGAAATACGAGGTAGAAAAAATAGTAGTCGGGTATCCGAAAAATATGAACGGCACCGTTGGACCAAGGGGAGAAGCAAGCGAGCGCTTTGCCGCGCTTTTGAAGGAGCAGTTTCAGCTTCCGGTCATTTTATGGGATGAGCGCCTTTCGACGATGGAAGCCGAAAGATTTCTCATTGAGGCGGATGTAAGCCGGCGAAAAAGACGGCAAGTCATTGATAAAATGGCTGCGGTGATTATTTTGCAAAGTTATTTGGACAGTCAACAATAAATTGAGGTGAAATAAGTGGAAGGTGAAAAACATATTACCGTTATTGATGAAAACGGTAATGAACAACTATACGAAATTTTGTTTACGTTTAATTCGGACGAATTTGACAAATCTTACGTTCTTTATTATCCGATCGGCATCGATGATGAGGAAGACGAAGATGGAATAGAAATTCATGCAGCAAGCTACATTCCCAATGAAGACGGTGAAGGTGGAAAGCTGGAGCCTGTGGAAACCGATGAAGAATGGGAAATGATCGAGGCCGTTTTAAATACATTTTTAGAAGAGGAATAAGCACCGTTTTGCGGTGCTTTTTTTGTTGAGGTGATTTACATCCAAATGAAAAAAACAATTTCTTCCTATAAAAAAATGGAGATTTTTGACGAATAAATGCGTGTATGTAGTATAATAATCGGGACGGAAGGAGGATGAATTGATGGCGGATTCGGATTCGAATAAGGAATTTTTGGATAAGAAACTCCAAGAAAAACTGCATATAGCGAAAATTGTTCGAAAAACTGTGTTAACTGTCCTGATTGCCTTTGTTGTTATATTTGCTGGAGTGATTGGCGGCGGGTATTTATATGTGCGATCTGCATTAAAGCCTGTTGATCCGGATAATAAGGAACCTGTAAAGGTACAAATTCCGATTGGATCTTCCGTATCGCAAATTGCTTCTATTTTAGAAAAAAATGACATCATTAAAAGTGCGATCGTGTTTAAATATTACGTGAAATTTAAAAATGAATCAGGGTTTCAAGCAGGAAATTATCAATTTAATCAATCGATGACGATTCAAGAAATCGTTGAACGCTTAAAAAAAGGCGAATTAATGGGAGAAGCAGCTATTAAATTGACGATCCCGGAAGGATTGCAACTATCAGAAATTGCTGACATCATCGCCAAACATACTCCCTATTCAAAAAAAGAAATTATGAACCAATTAACAAACCAACAGTTTATCAAACAAATGCAAAAAAAGTATCCTAATACAATAACAGATGACATTTTCAACAGACGTATAAAATATGCATTGGAAGGATATTTGTATCCGGCTACTTATTCGTTTTATGAGGAATCTCCTCCTTTGTCGGAAATCATTGAAACAATGATTAAAAAGACAGATGAAATGCTTGTTCCTTATAGAAACAAAATGAAAGAGCTGAGTCTTTCCACTCATCAATTTTTAACATTAGCGTCTTTAGTGGAGGAGGAAGCGACGGAAAAAGCCAACAGGGAAAAAATAGCCAGCGTTTTTTACAATCGTTTAGAAAAGAACATGCCTCTCCAGACAGATCCAACCGTTTTATATTCATTAGGAAAGCATAAGGAGCGCGTATACTATAAAGATTTAGAAGTCAATTCTCCCTATAACACATATAAAAATAAAGGACTTCCGCCGGGGCCGATTGCCAATGCTGGCAAGCAGTCACTAGATGCTGTAGCAAATCCTGCCGATACAAACTATTTTTATTTTCTCGCAACGAAAGAAGGGGAAGTTATATTTACGAAGACGTTGGATGAGCATAACAAAGAAAAAGCTAAGCATATTACGGAAAAGGATTAAAGGTTTGCGATTCGCATTCCTTTTTCTTTTATGTTAAAATATATCGAGCTAAAAAAACAAACTTGAAGAGTTCGAACAGAACTCTTCTTTGATTAAGGGAGTTTTTTAGGAGTGTCCATTTTGTCAAACAAAAAAATCGAGGAATATTTAGCAAATTTTTCTACTAACAAAGATGAAAAATTAGTTCAATTAGAAGCATATGCAAAAGAGCAGAAGGTGCCGATTATGGAAGAGCGGGCGCTGTCTGTCATGCTTCATATTTTAAAGCTCCATCAGCCGAACAAAATATTGGAAATTGGGGCGGCGATCGGCTATTCGGCGATTCGGATGGCAAAAGCGCTGCCGAACACAAAAATTGTAACGATTGAAATAGATCCTCATCGATTTGAACTAGCGGAACAAAATATTCGAGCTTGCGGTCTTGAAAATCAAATTACCATTTATCACGGTGATGCTCTAGAAATCGTACAGGAAGTCAAGCTTGACGGCCCGTTTGATGCGCTCTTTATCGATGCAAGCAAAGGGCAATATAAACGTTTTTTTCAAGCATATGAACCTTTGCTGTCAAAAAGAGCGGTCGTTTTTTCGGATAATGTTCTTTTTAAAGGACTAGTCGCTGAAGAAATGATAGAATCAAAAAGGTTAAAATCTTTAGCGAAGAAAATTAAAGAATATAATGAATGGCTAATGAATCAGTCCGAATGGGATACCGTTATTATTCCGATAGGCGACGGATTAGCCTTCAGTATAAAAAGGGGTGAAGGGGAATGAAAAAACCCGAACTGCTCGTCACACCTGTAAATGTCAAAAATATTGAGAGCCTTTGCAAAGCTGGCGCAGATGCTTTTATCATCGGCGAACAGCGTTATGGCTTAAGGCTTGCAGGGGAATTTCATCGAAAAGATGTATTAGATGCGATTGACCTTGCCCATCAATATGGAAAAAAAGTATACGTTGCAATGAATGCAATTTTTCATAATGATAAAGTAGACGAGCTTGCAGATTATGTAAAATTTGTTCATAATGCGAAGGCAGATGCGATTGTATTCGGTGATCCAGCTGTGTTAATGACTGTTAGGGAAGTTGCTCCGGAGATGAAGCTCCATTGGAATACGGAAACAACCGCGACCAACTGGTATGCATGCAACTATTGGGGAAGGAAAGGCGCCAAGCGTGCAGTACTAGCTCGGGAGTTAAGCATGGAAGCTGTCATTGAAACGAAAGAGCATGCAGAAGTGGAAATAGAAGTCCAAGTCCACGGAATGACGTGCATGTTTCAGTCCAAAAGATCTCTTATCGGCAATTATTTTGAATATCGTGGGAAAGCGATGGAAATTCACAATTATAAATACGGCAAAAATATGTTTTTGCATGATAAAGAGAGAAATAACAAATATCCAATTTTTGAGGATGAAAATGGAACCCATATTATGAGTCCGAATGATATTTGCATCATTGACGAGCTGGAGGAACTGGTTGATGCAGGAATTGATTCTTTTAAAATAGATGGCGTGCTGAAAACTCCGGAATATATTGTAGAAGTGACGAAAAAGTATCGAAAGGCGATCGATTTATGCGCTGAGGATCGAGAGCAATATGAAAATGTTAAAGACAAGCTGTACGCTGAAATTGAGGAAATACAGCCGCCAAACCGCCCGTTGGATACAGGATTTTTCTTTAAAGAGACCGTTTATTAAAAAAACGTTAAAGGAGGAGTTCGCATGCCGGTTGTGAAAGATAAAATTTCAACAATTATCAACGGTAAAAGGGTCATAACGAAAAAACCTGAACTTCTTGCACCTGCCGGAAATTTGGAGAAATTAAAAATCGCCGTCATGTACGGTGCTGACGCCGTCTTCATTGGCGGACAAGAGTACGGCTTGCGTTCCAATGCCGATAATTTCTCCATTGAGGAAATTAAAGAAGGAGTTCAATTTGCTAATCAGTACGGGGCAAAAATATATGTGACGACAAACATTTATGCACATAATGAAAACATTCCTGGACTCGATCAATATTTAAAAGCGCTAGAAGACGCGGGAGTGGCAGGGGTCATTGTCGCAGATCCCCTCATTATTGAAACGTGCAGAAAGGTAGCTCCAAAATTGGAAGTCCACTTAAGCACTCAGCAATCCCTTTCGAATTGGAAAGCTGTCCAATTTTGGAAGGAGGAAGGTTTGGAGCGGGTCGTTCTAGCACGGGAAACGAGCGCTGAAGAAATTAGAGAAATAAAAGAAAAAGTAGATATTGAAATCGAAACGTTTATTCACGGTGCGATGTGCATTGCCTATTCAGGCCGCTGCACATTAAGCAATCATATGACAGCGCGAGATTCAAACAGAGGAGGATGCTGTCAGTCCTGCCGGTGGGATTATGATTTATATGAATATTATAAAGGCAAAGAAGTGCCTATGTTTGATGAGCAAGACTCTCCATTTGCAATGAGCGCTAAAGACTTAAAATTGGTTGAGTCGATTCCGAAAATGATTGAAATGGGGATCGACAGCTTGAAAATTGAAGGCCGCATGAAATCCATTCACTATGTTGCAACTGTTGTCAGTGTATATCGCAAAGTCATTGATGCATACTGCGCCGATCCCGATCATTTTGTCATGAAACAGGAATGGCTGGAAGAATTGGATAAATGCGCGAACAGAGAAACGGCTCCTGCCTTTTTTGAAGGAGTGCCTGGTTATCAAGAGCAATTATTTGGCACTCACAGCAAAAAAACAGCATACGACTTTGTCGGGCTTGTGCTTGACTGGAATCCAGAAACGAAAATGGTGACATTGCAGCAAAGAAACCATTTCAGACCTGGTGACGAAGTAGAATTTTTCGGTCCGCAAATTGACAATTTTCGCATTGTCATCGATAAAATTTGGGATGAAGATGGAAATGAATTGGATGCAGCAAGACATCCTTTGCAAATAATCCGCTTCAAGTGCGAGCATCCGCTATATCCGTATAATATGATGAGAAAAGAGACAAGATAGGGGAAGAATCTGGATTTTTTTATAAAAAAGCAAAACGTTTCTTGAACTGCCGATTATTTTGTAATAACATATCATAGATAAATATTTCCTTCTATAACTATGTTATAAAAGATTCTTTTCTGTCGAAAGAACGGCAGAAAAGTTCTTTCATTTTTTAGGAACCATTAGGGGGATATAAAGAAAAGGAGGACTATTATGGCGGAAGAAAAGGTATTTCCTATGACGAAAGCTGGGAAAGAAAAACTTGAACAAGAACTTGAGTATTTAAAAACGGTAAAGCGAAAAGAAGTTGTAGAACGAATAAAAGTGGCAAGATCATTTGGCGACCTATCAGAAAACTCTGAATATGATTCAGCAAAAGAAGAGCAAGCTTTTGTAGAAGGACGCATTACAACGCTCGAAAATATGATTCGCAATGCGAAAATTATTGAAGAAGACACAGAAAATAAAACAACTGTTTCACTTGGAAAATCTGTTACGTTTATTGAATTGCCTGATGGAGAAGAAGAAACTTATACAATTGTCGGAAGTGCAGAAGCAGATCCTTTCGAAGGGAAAATTTCCAATGATTCTCCGATGGCTAAAAGCCTGCTCGGCCGTCAAGTAGGGGAAGAAGTTGTAGTTCAGACGCCTGGCGGCGATATGACAGTCAAAATTGTACGTGTTGATTAATGTTGATAGCCTTTAATATAGTTTAAGATGTGCGCACCTCGTCGAAAATATAAGACGAGGTGTTTTTTTATGAATAAGCGAATAAAATATATAGGCGTCTTCATCATTTTGTTAATGGGTGTTCTCATATATAGACTTGCGCAAATTCAACTGCTTGAAACCGAGTCATTTTCAGAACAAGATGTCAATTTGATGAAAGAAAGCGTCAAACAGAGGACACAAGAAGTAATTATAGATGATGGGCGGGGTCGATTTATTGATCGTGAAAATAAACCTTTGAACGAAACATATTTGCCTACGCTCGTTTTATTTCCATTTCTGAAAAATTATCAATGGCCGATCGATCAATTGGCGGCAGCCATTTCTGTTCGCAAGGATGAAATCGAACAATTATTGAAAGGAACGAAAAATGAACCTATTTTGTTGAATAAAGAAAAAGGATTTCAACTTGATGAACAGGATATAAAAGCCATCAATAAGTTAAAAATTCCGGGAGTATTCGGCATCTTTATGAAAACAGAGCAATCAGACAATATTGCTTCCCATCTTATTGGGATGACAAGCGAAAATGAAACAGAATGGAAAAAAAGATACCCTGACAAAGAGATCACGTCATTAAGTCCTGAAGTAGGCGTGACTGGACTGGAGGAGGCGTTTGATGAATTTTTGCAGCCGGAAGATGCGTCAAGACTTTTATATCATGTTGATGGTCTCGGCAGGCCTCTTTTCGGCGTCAATGTAAAATATATTGCCGATTCCAATCCATTTTACCCAATTGCCGTTCAAACAACGATTGACAAACATTTGCAAGAAAAAGCTGAACAAATTTTAACAAAACATCAAATAAATGAAGGCGGCCTCGTTCTGTTAGACATTGAAAACAGCGAAGTAGTTGCAATGGCCTCCAAACCGGATCTGGACCGGAATGATCCAAAAACATATGAAAATAAAATACTTTCGGCAATGTTTCCTGGTTCTGTTTTTAAAACCGTTATCGCTGCAGCAGCGATCGACACAAACATGATCAAACCGGAAAGAACATTTAATTGTGACCGGAATGTCTACGGCCAAACAGAAAAAGAGGAAGAAAAGCGGGCTGGAACGCTTACGTTTGAAGAAAGCTTTGCGAAAAGCTGCAATTATGCGTTTGCTACGATAGGTCAGGAATTAATACAAAAAAAGAGCAATATAATTGAAGAATACGCAGAAAAGCTTGGCCTTCTCAGCTTCTCAGGCTGGTCGGGAAAAGTATACCATTACGATCAATTTAAACAATTTCCAAGGGAGCAAAGAGGAACGATTTGGGGAGATGACAGCGACAAAAAGTCAGCAAAGGCCATCGCACAAACCTCCATCGGACAAAAAAATGTAAAGGTTACTCCTCTAGCTGTCGCGAATATGATGGCTACAATTGCTCGCGGAGGAGAAAAAAGAGAAGTGAAAGTCGTGGATAAAATTTTATATAAAAACGGAGAAACGATGTATACATTCAAGAACCATTTGATGAAAGGAGAAAAAATTTCCCCTGCAACATCATCAAAATTAACGGATCTCCTGCTTCAAGTAGTCGCTCATCCTGATGGAACCGGCAGAGCGTTTCAAAGCTTGCCTGTTAAAGTAGCCGGCAAATCAGGCACTGCCGAAACGGGAACATTGAACGACAATGGAAAAAAATTATATCATAAATGGTTTGCCGGTTTTTTTCCTGCTGAACATCCGAAATATGCCTTAGTTGTTGTTGATATGAACAAAACGAGCGGTGGAGCAAAGACAAATGATGTTTTTTACGAAATGGTTGAACAGATTTATAATGTTAATGAAGAATAAAGTATGTTAAAATAATAACTCAAAGATTGGAGAAACAAAGGAGTTGACGGGGAATGGCGGGTTCTCGTTATGAAATTCGGGATAAAAAACGAAAAACGAATTTGATTTTAAATATTTTAATTGGAATTGTCGCCTTACTCATCCTCGTTATTGCTTCTCAGCTTTTTTTGGGAGGCGGTACTGAACAAGCGAATTCCAACAGTGAACAACAAAAAGAGCAATCAAGCTCATCTAAAAATATCGAAGAAGAGACAGTTGAACAATCTAACGATCAGCGGGAAGAAGAAAAAGCAGCTGAACGGAATGAAAGTAATGAAATTAAGGAGGAAGAGGACGAAAATACACAATCAGCAAATGAAGAAAAGGAATCGAGCGATGATCCTTTTGAAGGTGCAACAGTAACTGAAGGAGAAGCGGGTTCCGATGTTGAACAAATCATTGAAAATCCAAATTGGAAGCCGATCGGAACAGTCCAGACAGGTGAGCACGTTACGACTTATAAAAAGTCATCTGTAGATTGGAAGGAAATGGAAAAAGCATTAAGCTATGCAACAGGTGTTTCTCTTGAAAATATGCAGACCCTTTGGATCGGCAATAACGGAAGCCCGAATGATGCGAAAGGAACGATTCAAAACAAAGCAGACGGAAAAAAATATAGAGTATCCATTACATGGATAGACGGAGAGGGCTGGAAACCGACTAGAGTTGAAGTATTAAAATAGACTGAAAAACAAAAAAGACCCTCATGTGTAAAAAGCTGACTGTCAAACACTTGAGGGATCTTTTTTTATGATTTTTATAGCTATTCATGATAGAAAGGAATGTTGGAATATGAAAATTGCAATCATTGGTGCAATGGAAGAAGAAGTTCGCATCCTGCGCGAGAAATTGGATTGTACAAAAGAAGAGGAGATTGCAGGCTGCAGTTTTATGATTGGAAAATACAATCAAACTGATACGATTTTATTAAAATCAGGAATTGGAAAAGTGAATGCAGCCGTAAGCACCACTTTGCTGCTGGAGCGATATCAGCCGGATTATGTGATCAATACCGGCTCCGCCGGAGGATTTCATGAGTCTTTAAACGTAGGGGATGTTGTCATATCCACAGAGGTTCGCCATCATGATGTAGATGTGACGGCTTTTGGGTATGAATATGGTCAAGTTCCCGGGCTTCCTCCATCCTTTAAGGCCGATGAAAAACTGATTGAAATCGCTGAAAGAAAAGCAAAAGACATTTCAGGAATTCAGACGGTAAAAGGGGCGATCGCAACGGGGGATTCTTTTATGAACGACCCCGATAAAGTAGCTTTTGTCCGGTCTAAATTCAGCCATTTGTACGCTGTTGAGATGGAAGCTGCTGCTGTCGCGCAAGTGTGCTACAAATTTCAAACGCCTTTTGTCATCATCCGGGCGCTCTCAGATATCGCCGGAAAAGAGTCGAACATTTCTTTTGAACAATTTTTAGACAAAGCGGCTTTCAATTCATCGGAATTGGTTCTGAAAATGATTGAAGAACTAAGTTGAATGTAAATGGAAACTATTACAAGCCTATTAGCCCGAATCGATATGTTATTCTTTTATAATATAGAATAACTAATTCGATTAGGTGATATCATGGAGGAGAAAAAATTAAAAGAATTAATAGAAGACTATAAACATTTTGCTCTCGTTCTGCTAGCTGTCGGAACCTTTTTATACATCGGAATATGGATTCCTAATCATTCACCTCGGACCAATATACAAGAAATAATGCTAATCGGAACTTCAACGATGATGTTAGCCAGCTCTATTCTATTTTTTAAATTGTCATCGAAATATCAAAAAAAGCTTGATAAGTTGCAATCTTAATCATTTCTTGAAAAAGGGCTCCAAAAAGTCAGTATAGCTGACTCTTTTGAGCCCCTCTTTTTTGATAAAACATTAGGTGAATGAAGGCGGCATTGCTCTGTTTCATATGAAAACAGCAACTAGCGCTGCAATAAAGGCTGCCTTTTTACAGATTGAAAGCAGTTGTAATGGGCTCTCAACCGTAACGTTCGCATCCTGTCAAATCATGTTACCACCATTTTACGTCAAACAGCGGATTCGCTTTCTGCGATTTTTATTAATCGGTCAATTTTGAGATTCGTTTTTATATCTCGATTTGCGCCAATGCGCTGGAAAACCTGTAGCAAGGTTAATTTTGAGTTTTATGGGATGTCACATATCGGAAAGCCACTTTAAAATGAATTTTGCAGATATACGCGAGTAAATCATTCAGGAACTCTCGCAAATTTCGCACAAAATCTCGTTGAAAATGCTTTTCCTTTTATTCTTTTGACATCTTTTTTTCTTTTTCATTTCGGTAAAACTCATGAAACATTTTCATAAGTGCCCTTTTTTCGATTCTGGAAACATAACTTCTCGAAATGCCGAGCTCTTTTGCAATTTCACGCTGCGTTTTTTCCTGCTGCGTATTCAATCCAAACCGCCCGATAATGACTTCTTTTTCTCTTTCGTCTAGAATCGATAAATATTTCTTAATTTTTTCCAGCTCCATATTCAATTGAATCGTGTCGATAATATCTTCATTTTCTGATTTTAGCACATCTATTAAACTGATTTCGTTTCCTTCTTTATCTTGGCCAATAGGATCGTGTAGGGAAACATCTTTTTTTGTTTTTTTTAAGGAACGGAGATGCATTAAAATTTCATTTTCAATGCATCTTGCGGCATATGTAGCAAGCTTTGTCCCTTTGTTTTCGGAATAGCTTTCAATCGCTTTAATTAAACCAATTGTGCCGATGGATATGAGATCTTCCGAGTCTTCACCTGTATTTTCAAATTTTTTGACAATATGAGCGACAAGGCGCAAATTATGTTCAATTAATATATTTCTTGCTTCGTCATTTCCTTCGGCCATCAGGCGGAGATATTTTTTTTCTTCATTTGGGGAAAGCGGTTGAGGGAAAGCATTGTTTTTTACATATGAAACGAGAAAAACCAATTCTTTTATAAAATAGCTTAGTGCAGTCAAAATTCCAGACATGTTTTTCACCCCCGCATTACGTATTATTAAATTGTATGTGATTGCGGCTTTGTCCTTGTATGTCCTTCATGAAAAAGGGGAAAGAGTATGGAAAACAGCTGAGTTTTAGTTATAATGAGACAGTGAAGAAAAATGGATTGGTATCGGAGATCATCAGTTGAAAGGTATTAAGTCATTGTGGATTGACATCAACGATTATCTGTTAAAGGAGTTTAGCGGCTGTGGAACATGCAGCCATGCGCCGGGGGTAGGTTTTTAAGCAAAAAAAAAAGACACCGCTAAGACGATGCTTTTAATAAGTGAGAGAGCGAGCGGCGCTTTATTTCCAATTCTATTAATTCGATGAATTCTTTGCTAAGCCTCATTTCGGTTGCTTTATAGTAAGATTCAATTAAAAATTCGTCCGATAAATTTTTCATAGAAGCGATCATGTTATGGAGAAAGCACCTCCTTTATTTATTACCATAAATTTACCATGTTTTTTAATAGAGAACAACCGTTCTGTTATCCACAGCCTTCGGTGGAAAAGCTGTGGGTAGTTTGTTTATATACTTTACTAAAGATTGATATAAATAGGTGGATATTGTGTATAAAATTATCCACAGCTGTTGAATATGTTAAAAAATTGTCGAATTTTTTTGTGAAAACAATATTGTTTTGAAAGTAAACTCGAAATTCGGTATGATGAAAAATAGTTTAACAGTAGTCTATTTATTGAATTAAGAGGTGTTCAATTTGCTGAAAAGGTTTTTGCCCGGAGAATATGCGAAAAGCGTTTTTCATATTTATCCTCATTTTTTAAAGGAAAAAGGTATAAAAGGTATTATTACCGATTTAGATAATACTTTAGTAGAATGGGACAGGCCGAACGCAACTCCGAAATTGAAAAATTGGTTTGAAATGATGGAACAGAACGGGATTAAAGTGACAATTGTTTCAAATAATAACGAAAAACGCGTCCGTTCGTTTTCTGAACCGCTGAATATTCCGTTCATTTCGAAAGCGGGAAAACCCCGTGCAAAAGCGTTTAAAAAAGCAGCTGAGCAGATGGGGCTGAAAAAAGAAGAAGTTGTTGTGATCGGCGACCAGCTGCTGACAGATGTTCTCGGAGGGAATCTCTGCGGTTTTCATACGATTTTAGTTGTGCCTGTATCGTCTACTGACGGCTTTTGGACCCGGATCAACAGGAAAATTGAAAGGAAAATTTTAAAATTGTTAAAACAGAAAGGCATGCTGCATTGGGAGGAGTGATGAGTTTGGATGAGAAGGTTTGCGTCGGGTGCGGAGTAAAAATTCAAACGGAAGATCCATCTGAAATTGGATATGCTCCAAAAGCTGCTCTTGAGAAAGAACAGCCGATCTGCCAAAGGTGTTTTCGGCTGAAACATTATAACGAAATTCAAGATGTCTCGTTAACAAATGAGGACTTTTTAAAAATTTTGCACGGCATTGGCAATACGAAAGCTCTTGTTGTGAAGGTTGTCGACATTTTTGATTTTAACGGAAGCTGGATCAACGGCATACAGCGTTTTATCGGCTACAATCCAGTCATTTTAATCGGCAATAAAGCTGATCTCCTTCCAAAATCGGTGAAAAAAGAAAAGGTTATTCGTTGGATGAAGAGAGAAGCAAAAGAGTATGGATTAACGCCATTGGATGTGCTTTTAATCAGCTCAGAAAAGGGACATGGCATTAAAGAAGCGGCAGAGCAAATAGATCATTATCGCAACGGAGAAAACGTGTATGTTGTTGGATGTACAAATGTTGGGAAATCAACTTTTATTAATCGAATCTTGAAGGAGGTTACGGGAGAAGGGGATATCATTACAACTTCCCATTATCCCGGCACAACGCTCAATCTAATTGAAATTCCGTTAGATGACGGCGCAGTTTTATACGATACACCAGGCATTATCAATGATCATCAGATGGCGCACTTTATTGATAAGCGCGACCTAAAGCTTCTATCGCCGAAAAAAGAAATTAAGCCTAGAGTGTTCCAGTTAAATGAAAGGCAAACTTTATACTTCGGCGGATTGGCAAGACTGGATTATATAAAGGGAGGACGTTCCTCCATTGTGTGCTATATTCCGAACAGCATTGACATTCATCGAACAAAACTGGAGAAGGCGGATCATTTATATGCAACACATTTAGGGGAGCTTTTAACCCCTCCTAGTAAAGAAGCAGTCGAATCCTTTCCAGAACTTGTCCCGCACGAATTCACTATAAATGGAAAAAAGAAAGATATCGTGTTTTCAGGTCTTGGATGGGTAACGATCCACGATGGACCGAAAAGAGTTGTTGCTTATGCACCTAAAGATGTACATGTGGGCGTCCGTCATTCATTAATATAAAAACAAAAAGGTGGAGAGGATTTCAAATGGAGCAAGTTTACGGAGTAATAGGCGACCCGATCGGTCATTCGCTTTCCCCTCTCATTCATAACGATGCTTTCGATTACTTAAATATGAATGCCCGCTATCACGCATTTCAAGTAAAAGGGGAAGAGCTTGAACAAGCGGTAAAAGGGATGAAGGCTCTTGGCATAAAGGGGTTTAATGTAACGGTTCCACATAAAGTGTCAATCATTCCTTTTCTTGATGAATTGGATGAATCGGCTCAATTGCTTCACGCGGTAAATACAGTAAAAAACGAAGACGGGAGATTAATCGGTTTTAACACAGACGGATACGGATTTTACCTGTCATTGAAAGAGCATATTGACAATACCAATCCCCGAGATTTAAAAGTGCTGCTGATCGGGGCGGGCGGAGCCGCTCGGGCGATCTATACAACGCTGGCGAAAGAAGGCTTTGCGTTCATTGATATTGTAAACAGAACAGCAGAGCGGGCTCATCTGTTAAAGGAAAACTGCAGCTATGAGACAAAAGGAAACGTTTATTCATTCCAACAACTCGATCAAACGTCCAATGAATATGATGTCATCATTCAAACGACATCCATCGGGATGAAGCCAAATATCGAAGAAAAGCCGATTGAATTAACCGGACGCGTTCACGGCGGAACTGTCGTTGCTGATATCATTTATAATCCGCTGAAAACGATGTTATTAAAAGAGGCTGAAAAGCTGGGCCTTAAAGCTGTTGACGGAGTAGGAATGTTTGTTTATCAAGGGGCATGTGCGTTTCAAATATGGACGAATGTGGAACCTGATGTCAGTCGAATGAAAAAGCTCGTATATGAAAAATTAGGAGGAAAATCATGACTTTAACTGGAAAACAAAAACGTTTTTTACGCTCTCTTGCACATCATCTGAACCCGATTTTCCAAATTGGAAAGGGCGGAGTAAATTCAAATTTGCTTCAGCAGGTGAACGATTGTTTAGAAGCAAGAGAGCTCATAAAAGTGAACGTGCTGAAAAATTGTGATGAAGACAAAGCAGCAGTTGCTCAAGCACTTGTTGATGGGACAAATGCCCATCTCGTCCAAATCATCGGAAATGTCATTGTTTTATATAAAGAATCAAAAGAAAAAAAACAAATCATTTTGCCTGAATAAACGAACGGATGGTGCGGAAAAATTGGGTAAAATCGGAATTTTTGGGGGGACATTTGACCCGCCCCATAACGGACATTTATTAATGGCCAATGAGGTTCTTCATTCTCTTAATCTGGACAAAATATGGTTTATGCCGAACAATATTCCACCCCATAAACAAAAGGAGCCGGTGACAGAAACACACCACCGGGTAAATATGCTGAAAAGAGCAATTGAAGGAAATCCATTTTTTCAAGTCCAATTAATTGAACTTGAAAGAGAGGGTCCGTCTTTTACGTATGACACAGTGAAAATATTGAAAGAAAGATATCCAAACGAAGAATTTTATTTTATTATTGGATCAGATATGATTGAAAATTTGCCTCATTGGCATCGAATAGAGGAATTGATGGATATGGTGCAATTTGTCGGCGTGAAACGTAACGGATACTCGAATGAGAGCACATTTTTCGTAAAAGAGGTGGAAGTTCCTCAGTTTGATGTTTCCTCTACAATGATCAGAGAGCGATTGAAAAACGGACAAGCGGTGGACTATCTTCTGCCCAAAAAAGTTATTCAATATATAGGGGAGAATCGATTATATGGAACGTGAAAAAGCGTTAGCAGTTGTGGAAAAGGCGATAACGAAACAGCGTTATCAACATACTTTAGGCGTAATGGAGACAGCCATCAGTTTGGCAAAGCGGTACGGCGCCGATGTGAAAAAGACAGAATTAGCAGCTATTTTTCATGATTATGCCAAATTTCGGCCAAAAGATGAAATGAGAAAAATTATTATTGAACAAAATATGCCGAAGGACTTGCTGGAATATAATACAGAACTTTGGCATGCACCTGTTGGCGCCTATTTAGTCGAGAAGGAAGTCGGCATTTCTGATAAAGAAATTTTAGATGCGATCCGCTACCATACATCCGGAAGAGAAAACATGACTCTTCTTGAAAAAGTGATTTATTTAGCTGATTATATTGAACCGGGTAGAAGCTTCCCCGGAGTCGATGAAGTCAGGGAATTGGCACAAAAAGATTTAAATGAAGCGCTCGTTCAGTCGATATCCAATACGATTGCATTTTTAATGAAGAAAAAGCAGCCGATTTACCCTGAAACGTTTAAAACTTATAATGCGCTCGTAATGAAAAATTGAAGGAGTGAAGTGGATGAATTCGCGTGATATTCTAGCTTTAACTGTTAAAGCAGGCAGCGATAAAAAAGCAGAAGATATCGTAGTATTAAACATGCAAGGAATCTCTCTAATAGCTGATTATTTTATGATATGCCATGCGAATAACGAAAAAAATGTGCAAGCAATTGCCAGAGAAATGAAAGAGAAAGCAGAGGAAAACGGAATTCCCGTCAAGCGTCTCGAAGGGTTTGACGAGGCAAAATGGGTTCTCATTGATTTAGGAGATGTCGTTGCTCATGTTTTCCATAGGGATGAAAGAAGCTATTATAATTTAGAAAAATTATGGGGAGATGCTCCGCGCGAAGAAGTGAGCGAGTGGTTAGCTTGATTTATAAGCATTTTGCATCTGTGTACGACCGATTAATGAAAGATGTTCCTTATGATGAATGGGCGCAATTTTTGCATCAAGCGATTCAACGATATGGAAACGGCGGGAACCGGGTGCTAGATTTAGCTTGTGGAACAGGAGAAATATCGTATAGGATGGCTGAGCTTGGGTATGAGCTAACAGGTGTCGATCTCTCCGGAGAAATGCTCGCCGTTGCCCAGGAAAAGATGATGAAAAAAGGGTTTGATGCGCTCTTTATTGAACAAGATATGAGGGAGCTTAAAGGCTACAAGCCTTTTGATGCGGTGTTATTAAATTGCGATTCCATCAACTACTTGCTGAAGGAAGAGGATGTGGTCAAAACGTTTCAAGCCGTATACGACCACTTGAACCGAAACGGCTTATTTCTGTTTGATGCCCATTCTGTTCATAAAATGGAGAAAATATTTAAACATGCTGTATTCGCTGATAATGATGAGGATGTCAGCTATATTTGGAAATGCTTTGACGGTGAATATCCAAACAGTGTCATTCATGAATTAACCTTCTTTGTGAACAATGGAACGGATTATGTACGGTTGGATGAAGACCATTATCAAAGAACTTTTTCAATTTCTGAGTACCGACATATGTTGGAAAAGTGCGGCTTTACGATCGTTGACATAACGGATGGAATTTTTCAAAGCCCGGACATCGAGCAGGCGGAACGAATATTTTATATTGCGAAAAAAAGTTGAAACCATCGAATGTAATTTTTTTTCGATGGTTTTTTTCATTTTAGCAGGAATTTTCATGAGCCCTGCAGAATATTATTCATTGTCAAATTGATGCCTCACTTTTTGTAAATCTTCATCAAATTTTGCATGGGTGCTTTGAAATAAATGATGAAACATGTCGCCTAGTTCATTTTCAAGCACTTTAATCCCCTCTCCGGTAACTCCCCCTTTTACGTGCACTTTTTCCTGCAATGTCGGAAGCGTGTAATACCCGCTTTCAAGCAGCTTGCCTATGCCGATCATCATCTCGTTTGCTAATTGAACCGCATCCTCTTTCGAAATGTCTGTTTCCGCCGCAGCAGCTTCAATAAATTTTTGTAGCAAAAAGCTGAAAAAAGCCGGTCCGCAGCTGACGATATCAGATGCAACACGGGTAATGTTATTTCCTATTAAGATTGGCTTTGATATTTTTTCAAACATGGAAAGAATGATATTTCTTGTATGTTCGCTGCATCTATTTCCAAATGTCAGCAAAGCAGCTCCCGCTTTAGCCCTGTTTGTTATGCTTGGTATGACTCGGGCTACTTGGCATGGAACAGCCGATTCGATTTGCTCGACTGAAATCGGGCTCGTAATGGAAATTAAACATTGATGTTCTTGTAAACAAGTTTTCAGTTCCTTTAAAAGGGGGTGTATATCTAAAGGCTTAACGCATAGAAATATGAAATCGCTTTGATGAACGACCTCTATACTTGATGTACAAACATGTATTTCAGGATATTTCCGTTTGATGGCATATGCCTTTTGAATCGTTCTATTCGTTATAAACAACGATGAGGGTGTTGATACTTTTGCCTCGCAAAAAGCTTCAATGAGAATACGCCCCATATTGCCGGTTCCTATAAACCCTATTTTCACTTTTCACCCCTCCTTTTTTTAACATTGTTCTCCTACACGATATGTTCTGCTGCCTTATTTTATGAATGAATATTTAGAAAGGGGAATTCATGTGTATGAACCATTTCCTTTTTATAAAAAAGTATGGGGTTTTTTTGTTAATCATTTTCGCTGCCATTTTGTTTTTTATCATCAACAACTGGCGTGATTCAAACGAGATCGAAGTTTCCGATGAACCATTGCTGGAAACGGATGAACGAACGCCGATGCAAAAAAGCAGAGAAGATGATGACGAAGAAGAGAATGAGCACCGTAACGAACAGACGACGATGATTTATATTGATGTAAAGGGGGCAGTTCGTAAGCCTGGTGTTTATGAATTGCCGTCATCCAGCAGGGTGTTTGAAGCAATCGAAAAAGCTGGAGGAATGAATGACCAGGCAGACGGAAATCGTGTGAATCTGGCCAGAAAGCTAACAGACGGTATGGTTGTTTATGTGCCAAAGCTAGGCGAAAAAATTGACGAAAATGCTCTTATGGATGAAAGCGGCGCAAATGCTGATGCTTTACAAAGACCGCAAGAGAAAGAAAAAATCAATATTAATACGGCGACAAAGGAAGAGCTGCAAAAATTAACGGGAATCGGCCCTGCAAAAGCGGAAGCAATTATCGCACACCGTGAAGAAAACGGGCCGTTTCAAAAAGAAGAGGATTTACTGGAGGTTACCGGTATAGGAGAAAAAACGTTTGAAAAGATCAAAAATGAGATTAGCGTTGACGAACATGAAGACTTGTCGATAAACTGAAAAAGAATGTTTACAAAATTCGGAGGGGTAAAAGTGGATCGAATTTCTTGGAATCATTATTTCATGGCGCAAAGCCATTTGCTTGCGCTGAGAAGCACATGTACAAGACTTGCTGTCGGTGCTACGATTGTCCGCGATAAACGGATTATTGCGGGGGGATATAACGGCTCGATCGCAGGAGGAGTCCACTGTATTGATGAAGGCTGCTATGTGATTGATAACCATTGTGTTCGAACGATCCATGCGGAGATGAATGCGATATTGCAATGCGCCAAATTTGGAGTGGCAACAGCAGGAGCGGAAATTTACGTCACGCATTTTCCATGCTTAGCTTGCACAAAAGCGATTATTCAAGCGGGTATTCAAAGTGTATATTATGCAAAAGATTACAAAAATCATCCATATGCAATGGAATTATTTGAACAAGCAGGTGTTCATATAGAAAAAGTCGCATTCGATGAAACGACTTTGGATTTAAAAAATGAAGAAAAGCGCGAATATGTTGAGCAGCTTTTAAATGCTTTAAAACATCTCGGCGTATCAGAAACGGACTTGAAAAAATGGAATGAACAAGCCCGTCAACTTTTCGGCTGATCTAATCGAAAAGGAGGTTATTTTTTTGAGAGGCCAGTGGGCATATGTCGCGATTTCCGCATTGTTGGCGATTGTTTCCGCTACCTCTTTTCCTTCCCTTCTTCCTTTTTTCATTTTTGCTGCACTTCTTTTTTTCTTATGGCTTCAACATAAAAGGAAATTAGCTTTCATCGTTGCTTGCTCGTTTTTGTTCATGCTTCCATATTTTCATTGGTATGATCAACAAAATAAAACAAATTATCACGAAGGCATGTTATCAGCAAAAGGAAAGGTAATCTCCTCTCCTGAAATCGACGGGGATCTGATGACATTTGCGGTCGAGACGAATCAGGGAGAAAAGCTGACGGCCCGTTATACATTGAAAACAAAACAAGAGATGAAAAATACAAATAATATACGGCCAGGTGATATATGCAATTTTTCAGGAAAGCTTGAAAAACCGAAAAATAACACAAATGAAAATGCGTTTAATTATAAGCGCTATTTGTATTTTCAGCAAATTCACTGGCTGTATAAGCTCGACAAAATCGGGCATTGTACATATAAGCCGTCATGGAAAGATCATTTGGAAAATTACCGGCAAAAAATGATTGAATGGATTCATCATAAATTTCCAGAAAAAACAGCCGGCTTCGTCCTTGCTTTGACGGTAGGCTATCAGAACAATATTCCAGAAGAAGATCTTGCCGCTTATCGAAAGCTAGGGATTGTTCATATTCTTTCGATTTCAGGTCTTCACGTAAGCATATTAATCGCCTCACTTTACTTCTTCCTTTTGCGGCTGGGCATTTCAAAAGAACAAACCATTATGATTTTGATTTGCTTCCTCCCCTTTTATGCATTGTTAACAGGAGGAGCTCCGCCTGTCGTCCGCGCCTCTCTTATGGCAGCACTGATCATGGGAGGAACACTTTTTAAACAAAATATGCCCCTTTCTGATTCAATCTCATTCAGCTTTCTTCTCATGACATTTCTTGACCCGTATGAAGTTTTTCATCTTGGATTTCAGCTTTCTTACGCAGTCACATTTTCACTAATTTTATCAAGACAAATCTTTCAAAAATGCAGGAATTCATTGCAATTGTTGGCAGCAGTTTCATTTGTTGCCCAAACTGCTTCACTGCCGATTATATGCTACTATTTTTATCAATTTTCTCTATTGAGCTTTATCATGAATATTATGTTTGTGCCGCTATACACGTTCTTTTTGCTGCCGCTTACCATGATCACTCTCATTTTAACCGTAATTTCTTCTTCCATCGGTTCAATATTTGTTTCCCTTCTTCACACTTCTTTTACTTTGTCGTCCAAAACAGCATTATTTTTCAGTAATTTGCCTTTTTTCATGATAACAACTGGAAAACCGACTGTTTATTTATTTTTGCTGCAATGCGTCATTTTTATTGCTGTTTTCTTTCAAATGGAGCATAAGCCGATGAAAAAATGGGGAAAACCGATATTGTGCAGCAGCTTGCTCACTGCATTGCTTTTGATAGCAGGAAAAATGACCATGCCGGGAGAAGTAACAGTTCTTGATGTCGGACAAGGAGACAGCATTTTTATTAGAGAGCCCGGCTTAGGTAACAGTTATTTAATTGATACAGGAGGAATGGCTGTATTTGAAAAAGAAAGCTGGCAGATGCGAAAAAAACCGTTTTCCATCGCATTGGACGTCCTGATCCCTTATTTTCAGTCGAAAGGGGTAGAGGAAATTGAAATTTTGTTTTTAACTCATGGAGACTATGACCATATCGGCGAGTCATTAACCTTAATCAAACAATTTCGAGTAAACAAATTGGTTATTCCAAAATATTTTTCCAGAGAAGAGCTTGAAAAGCAAATAGTAAAAGAAGCGAAAAATCGAGGAATTGAAATATTTGAATTAGAAGCAGGAGATCGGATCACAGGCAGAACAGCTTTCCACGTTCTCTCTCCTTTCACAAAATCGGATTCTAAAAATAATGATTCTCTCGTCCTAATGGCAAAAATAGGCGGGTTGCGCTGGCTGTTTACCGGAGATCTTGAAGAAAGTGGAGAGCGGCACATGATTAAACAATATCCAAAAATGACTGCGGATGTGGTCAAAATCGGGCATCATGGAAGCAGAACTTCGACTAGCGATATATTTTTACAAACAATTGATCCGAAGATCGGGGTCATTTCAGCAGGAAGAAACAATCGTTTCGGACATCCTCATCAAGAAGTATTGAATCGATTAAAAAAACAAAACGTATCCATTTTTCGTACAGATCAACTGGGTGCTGTCCAATACAAATATCGAAAGTCTCAAGGAACCTTTTTATTCTACCCGCCATACGATACATTAACAAAATAGGGCAGTTTTGACAGCTTGAAAATGGAGAGATGATTGGACGGCTGGGTCCGGATTGTACAAGGAGCAAAAAGAAAGAGACTGCCGTTTGCAGCCTCTCTCTTTACGAGCCGATCAATTTAATCGCTGTTGCAATGATAAACAATGTGGCAAAAAAGCCAAAAGAAACAATAAAACCGACGGCAGAATCAACAGCATCATTACGTTTGCTTACATTTTGTTCAAATTCGTTCATCTATACCCCTCCTCATCGTCATAAGTAGTATAAGCGATTTCAGCAAAAAAATCTACATTCTTAAAAATGATTCATGTCAGTAGCGTTGCATAAAAAAATTTAATGTTTGTCAAGCTCAATAAAAATTCCAGTTATTTCATGTAACTGAATATTCAGACATACAATCTTTCTAAGCAAGCTTAAAAGGACAATGACGTCTTAATCGGCAGTCCATTTCCACAATTTGGTAATATATTACAGAAACATTGGATCATAAACTAAATCGTCTAGGTGTTCCACCTCCCCTTCTTCAAATTGGTACACGATGGTTTCAAAATCTTTTTCCCAATGGTATTTTTTCCGACCGTTGGACGTTCGAATTGGCTTTTTAAAAAGGGAGCGAACAAAACAGTCAAAACCTTTAAAAAGCAGATTCTGTAAAGTTCGCTTGATCTCTAATAAAGGACCATCGTGATTCACTTTTAATTGGAGCATGGCCTGTAAGCAATAGGTGATTAGGGCGATCCAAATTTGATTGTAAACGGCATTTTGACTTTTTCCATAAAATCTTTTTATCTTAAGGTGCTGTTTCATCCATTTAAAGAAGGTCTCTATCTTCCAGCGATATCGGTATAAATCTGCAATCTCTTCCGCAGAAAGATCAAAGCAATTGGTTATGATGATCACGGGATTCCCTTCGCTGTCGACCGTTTCGATCAATCGGAGAGGATGAGTCATTTTGGTATGATTACGGTCATTTCCTAAAATGACAATCTGATCCCTATAAATCAAACGTTCTGGATTGGGAATCCGTTCCGATAAAACTTCAATCTCTGCGTTCTTTTTAAGCCGGGTAATGAATCGCACCCCTTCTCGGCATAAGCGGTCGAACTGTTTGTAATCGACATACCCTCGATCAAACAAGTAAATCGCATTTGGATCGATTTCAATGAGTTCGTCCATCTGTGTGCGATCGGCATGTTTCGCGGGTAAGATAATCCCTTGATCCGGAACAGTGATATCCTTCGTTACAACAACCTTTAAATGGAGTCGAACACCAGCCTTTGTCTTACGAAAAGTTGCCCATGGATATTGGCTCAAACTCATGCTCATCGTGGTAGAATCAATGACCAGAAGACGACCAATGTTTCGGATGATCGGGGCATTTTTCATTTGCCCTTGGATCTTTAAGACCAGATATTTAAATACTTTTTCAAACAGTTGAGGGGATAATTGGCCTAATTTGCGAGAAAGTTGCGAAGTACTAATTGCATCAAATTCCAGATATGTCTGCAACTCTTCCTTGTCTTTCAAATGTTTGGCCAATTTTGTTAAGCTTTCCAATTCATTTATCTGAGCGATGATACAAAGTTGTAAAAACTTATACGCTGTTAATTTTTTAATGTATTTGTCAACGTCAATCACATTAATTAGTTTTGAAAAAGTTATTGGATCGATCTCTTTAAATAGTTCATTTATTGTGGATTCTGTGGTATTCTTATCCATAATGGTTTCTCCTTATTCTTAGGATTTGGATAGGACTGCCAATCCTAATTATAAGGAGTTTTTTTATATCCAAAAAGATGAAATTTAACATAAAATTGGGCTTGACAAATTAAAATTAACTTAATGCAATGCTACTGGATTCATGTTAACGATTAACAACTATATTCTTTTTCGAAAGGGAGAATATATGAATGGGTAATCGTTTTTTTGTAAGTGTCCCGGGGCTTACAAAAAAACGTTCATATAAATCGGAGGATTGGCTTCGCTACCAATTCTCCATTATGTTGAAGTGTTGCGAAAAAATTTTTTTCCATATATGATGAATGAAGCACACTTCATTTTTTAGGGGAATCTTAAGATGATTGTCGATTTATGGAATTCATTTAAAAAGAAACAATTTCAATCTCTTTATTTATTTTATGGAAAAGAATCATTTTTATTAAATGAAACAATTCGCAAATTGTTAACCGAGGCAATTAGTGAAGACGAACGGGAATTTAATTATTCCGTCTATGATATGGAAGAAACAAATATAGAAACGGCTGTTGAAGATGGGGAAACGATGCCGTTTTTAGGTGAACGCAGGATGGTTGTTGTGAAAAATCCTTATTTTTTGACGAGCGAAAAGAAAAAAGAAAAAGTGGAGCATAATCTTAAAAAACTTGAACAATATGTAGAAAATCCTGCCCCGTTTACTGTTTTTGTCTTTTTGCTTCCACATGAAAAAATTGATGAAAGAAAAAAGCTGACAAAACAAATAAAGAAAGCGGCAACAGTAGTTGAAATGAATTCCTTTTCAGAAGAGGAAACAGTCAAATGGATAAAGGAAAAAGCGGAAGCAGAAAATGTGGCGATGGAAAAAGAAGCGATCGATGAGCTTATGGAAAAAACATCTGGCAACTTAATGATCATAGATAAAGAGATGGAAAAATTATGTGCATATGTTGGAAGCGGAAATAAGTTGACTGCAGAAATGGTCAAGCAGCTCGTTGCACGCTCGCTTGAACAAAATGTTTTTGATTTAATTGATGCCGTCGTCAAAAAGAAAACAGAAGAAGCCTTTAAAATTTTTTATGATTTGTTAAAAATAAACGAAGAACCGATTAAAATTTTAAGCCTCCTTACACAACAATTCCGTCTATTATATCAAGTGAAGCAGCTTTCGAAATCCGGTTACGGACAGGATCGGATGGCGTCATCCTTAAAGGTTCATCCGTTTCGCATTAAGCTGGCTTTAAAACAGGAGAAGCAGTTTTCTGCCAGTGAATTGCAGAGCATCATAAAAGCTCTTGCGGAGACAGATTTTGAAATAAAAACAGGAAAAAAAGATAGACAATTAGCGTTAGAGTTTTTGCTGCTGAAGCTGTTTCAGCAAGAAAAAAAGCAATCAACAAGCGGGATAAAAGCTTGATGATTGCTTTTATTTTTATGCTGATAAGCTGTTTAATTTTTTAGCTAAGCGTGATTTGAAACGAGCGGCTGCATTTTTATGAATGATTCCTTTGGAAGCAGCTTTATCAATTTTTTTCGCAGCTACTTTAAACGCTTCTTTTGCTTGTTCAACATCTTTATTTACAACGTACGCTTCAAACTTTTTAATTGCTGTACGCATAGCCGATTTCATTGATGTATTGCGGGCACGGCGTGTTTCATTTGTTTTCATTCGTTTAATAGCGGATTTAATGTTAGCCATTGTTTCACCTCCTACTGACTATATAAAATCAAAGCTGCCGCATTCTTTTTTGGATATAGAACAAAAGTTATTCTATCAAACGGTTTTTTCTTTTGCAATACTAATGTAAATGAAATCCCCCTTTGAAGCTAAGAAATGGGATGAAATGAAATGACTTTGGAAAAAATAGATAAAAATGAACTTGGGGTGACAATGATGAACAATGCGCTTGATTTAAGCAAATATTCAATCAGAACGGATTTGGCGCTTGAAGCGAGAGATTTGGCCCTTGAAAAAAAGAAAGAAATGGAAGGGGTCATCGTTCAAGAAGAAGAGGAAGACGGTATGAAAATTGTCCATATGGACATTACGGATAAAGGTGCTGAGACAATCGGCAAAAAGAAAGGCAAATATTTAACGCTGGAAGTGCAGGGAATCCGCAATAAAGATACCGAACTGCAGGAAAAAGTAATCAAAATGTTTGCAAAGCATTTCAGTTCTTTTTTGGAACAGCTGCAAATTTCTAAAGATGCAAGCTGCTTAGTGGTCGGTCTTGGCAATTGGAATGTCACTCCAGATGCTTTAGGCCCTTTAACATGTGAAAATTTATTGGTCACAAGACATTTGTTTCAGCTTGAACCAGAAAACGTCAAAGAAGGCTATCGACCTGTCAGCGCCCTTGCACCAGGAGTGATGGGGCTAACGGGAATTGAAACATCTGATATTATAACGGGAGTTGTAAAACAATCAAAACCTGACTTCATTATTGCCGTTGATGCATTAGCTGCAAGATCAATAGAGCGTGTAAACAGCACAATACAAATTGCCGATTCCGGCATCCATCCTGGATCCGGCGTAGGAAACAAAAGAAAAGAATTGAGTGTGGACACGATAGGCGTTCCGGTTATATCAATCGGAATTCCGACAGTAGTTGATGCTGTAACGATAACTAGTGATACGATTGATTTTATATTAAAGCATCTCGGCAGAGAAATGCGGGAAGGAAATCGCCCAAAAAATGCGTTGGCTCCGTCTTGGTTTAGCTTTGCTGAAAAAAAGAAGCTGACGGATGAAGATTTGCCTGAGGAAAAAGAGAGAAAGCAGTTTTTAGGGATAATCGGTACCCTGGAAGAAAATGAAAAGAGAATGCTGATTCATGAAGTGCTGAGTCCACTTGGACATAATTTAATGGTAACACCGAAAGAAGTAGATATGTTTATTGAAGATATGGCGAATGTGCTTGCGAGCGGTTTAAACATGGCGCTCCATTCCGCGGTGAATGAAGAAAATACCGGGGCTTACACACATTAAAAACAAAGTAAAAGTTCTATTCCTCCAAGTGCTGTCATACATATTTTGTAGACAAGCCTTGGAGGAGGATTTTCATGAAGCATCGCAGAATGGTCGTAACAGTTGATAGGACAAGCTTAAAAAAAATCATCTTAGCGGGATTTTTTTTAATCATTTTTATGTTTTTCATTACAGGGCTTTTGACGTCGATTAAGATTGAATATCGTCCCGCCTCTAGTTCTATTCATGAAATCACGGGAAATATAAACGGCAGAATGTTTCTTCATTTATTAAACTTTGAAAACCATTATTTTTCTCAAGGATTAGAAGAAAGTAAACCGGATTTTTCAGTTTCTTCCGTCCTTTTTCAATTAACGACAAGCATAAATCCTGATGATCCGCGCAGCTTGCTCGGAAGGGAGCTTCCAGGGTTTACTTTGTTCGATGGCGACATCATTGTGGCTGGAGAAGGGACGAATTATACGAACATGCCGATTGAATCCGCTCCCCCGACAGAAGTGCTTTTAGAGGAAAGGGAAGCTTCGATTGACAAGCTTGAAGATGTGGAAGGCGAGGAAAAGCCAAAACAGTCTCCTAACTTAACAACAAATGGAAAAAAAGTCGTATTTATTTATCATACTCACACGACCGAATCTTATTATCCTTTATTAAATGGGGCAAAATCTCCTTTTCATTCAAAGGCGAATGTCACATTAGTCGGAGAAAAGTTTGGACAGGAGCTTGAAGAAAGAGGAATAGGAGCGGTTGTGGACAAAACGAATTTTCAAACTGTATTAAATGAGAAAAAATGGAAATATTACAAATCATATGATGCATCAAGACCTGTTGTTCAAGAAGCATTGGCATCGAATCGAGATCTTCAATACATTTTCGACATCCACCGTGATTCACAAAAAAGGGATAAAACAACCATTACGATTAATGGAAAGAGTTATGCCAAAATTGCATTTGTGATTGGTGGGAATAATCCAAATGCTGATAAAAATAAAAAAATTGCACAAAATTTGCACAAATTGTTTGAAAAGAAATATCCGGGCTTAAGCCGTGGTGTGTTTTCCAAAAAAGGCGAAGGAGTTAACGGCGTTTACAATCAAGACTTATCAGAGAATTCGCTGCTGATTGAGTTCGGGGGAGTTGATAATAACATGGAAGAACTCAGCAGAACTGTCGAAGCTGTTGCAAACATATTTAGCGAATATTATTGGCAGGCAGAAAAGGTGAGCGGGAGCGTTCAAAACGAGTGACGGCTTGAAAGGAGGAATGTTTGATGGCGAAGTTTATGGCCAAAAGTCTGCTTCTAACCTTCATTATGTTTTTAGGAGTAATAATTGGCATACAGCAAGCGAGCCATGGCATTCAACAAATGAGAGGCTATGAGACGGAAGAGACAGTCGAAGCCGTTCAACTAAAGCAAAAGGACGACGGAAAACTGGAAGCCACGATTTTGGGAAATCAAGTGACAAGCCACGATTTACAAAAAAAGCAGGAGCAGCTTGAAAAAATAGAGGCATTCAATTTCTTCTCTCAAATTGGAAAATCGCTTGCGAATCTAGTGCAAAAAGGAACATCAGCGATCATTGAAGGAATATTGGAGCTGATTGAAGCATACACCTAAACAAATTTAAAAGAAAGACTTGAAGCAATCCGCAGGTCTAGTCTATTTCAAAACAGGGTTCAGACAGTCATTCTGATCCCTGTTTTGCGTATTCAATCACAGAATAAATTTTCATTGAATCTCCAATTTTCTACTGATATAATCAAAGCTAGTGTAGTTGGCTAGTAGGAGTGGTGACAAAAATATGAAAAGGGAAGAAAAATTAGAACGCCAGAAGAGAATTCGCAATTTTTCCATCATTGCTCATATAGATCACGGGAAATCAACACTAGCTGACCGGATTCTGGAAAAAACAGCTGCTGTTACCCAAAGGGAAATGAAAGAGCAGCTGCTCGATTCGATGGATCTTGAACGCGAAAGAGGTATAACAATTAAACTGAATGCGGTTCAGTTATCATATAAAGCGAAAGACGGGAATGAATATATTTTTCATTTAATTGATACCCCTGGACATGTTGATTTTACGTATGAGGTTTCGAGAAGCTTGGCTGCCTGTGAAGGCGCCATTTTAGTTGTGGATGCGGCGCAAGGGATCGAAGCGCAAACGCTGGCGAACGTCTATTTAGCGATTGACAACGACTTAGAAATTTTGCCTGTTATTAATAAGATTGACTTGCCGAGCGCTGAGCCTGAACGAGTGCGACAAGAAATTGAAGACGTGATTGGGCTTGATTCTTCTGAGGCTGTGTTGGCATCAGCAAAAGCAGGAATCGGCATCGAAGAAATTTTAGAACAAATTGTTCAAAAAGTCCCAGCTCCGCAAGGTGACCCAGACGCACCGCTCAAAGCGCTTATATTTGATTCTCTGTATGATGCATACCGTGGAGTTGTTGCTTATATACGCATTTTTGATGGTACGGTAAAAGTCGGAGACCGTATAAAAATGATGGCGACGGGGAAAGAATTTGAAGTAACGGAAGTCGGTGTTTTCAAGCCAAAAGCGCATCCTGTACAGGAGCTCACGGTTGGCGACGTCGGTTATTTAACGGCTTCCATTAAAAATGTCAGTGACACACGAGTTGGTGATACGATCACTAGCGCTGTCAATCCGGCTGCCGAGCCTCTGCCGGGGTACCGAAAATTAAATCCGATGGTCTTTTGCGGGATGTATCCAATAGATACGGCAAAATACAACGATTTACGTGATGCTCTTGAAAAATTGCAGCTGAATGACTCCGCATTGCAATTTGAACCTGAAACATCGCAAGCGCTGGGCTTTGGATTTCGCTGCGGCTTTTTAGGTCTGCTGCATATGGAAATCATCCAAGAGAGAATTGAAAGGGAATTTCATATTGATTTAATTACGACGGCGCCTAGCGTTATTTATCATGTTTATTTAACAGACGGCAGCATGGTTCAAGTTGATAACCCTTCGAACATGCCGGATCCGCAAAAAATTGACCGAATAGAAGAGCCTTATGTGAAAGCCGGGATTATGGCTCCAAACGACTATGTTGGTGCGGTGATGGAGCTTTGCCAAGGAAAACGCGGCCAATTCATAGATATGCAATATTTGGATGAAACGAGAGTCAATATTGTTTATGAAATCCCCCTTTCGGAAATCGTTTATGATTTTTTTGATCAGTTGAAATCAAGCACAAAAGGGTATGCATCGTTTGACTACGAACTCATTGGCTACAAACCTTCAAAACTTGTGAAAATGGATATTCTTTTAAACGGGGAGAAAATCGATGCTTTATCCTTCATTGTTCATCGTGACAGCGCCTATGAACGCGGCAAAGCTATCGTTGAAAAATTAAAAGAGCTTATTCCAAGGCAGCAATTTGAAGTTCCTGTTCAGGCTGCAATTGGAAACAAGGTCATCGCACGTTCAACGATTAAAGCTTTACGTAAAAATGTGTTGTCAAAATGTTACGGTGGAGATGTGTCGCGTAAACGGAAGCTTCTTGAAAAACAAAAAGAAGGAAAAAAACGAATGAAACAAGTCGGCTCTGTCGAAGTGCCGCAAGAAGCCTTCATGGCTGTGCTGAAAATGGATGAAAACCAAAAATGATGTTGACGAGTGCCGCAGCCATTGCTGCGGCATTAGCGCTTTGGAAAGGCAGGAGAATGAAAAATGGCTGAAGCCGCGTATATTCATATCCCGTTTTGCGAACAAATATGCCACTACTGTGATTTCAATAAATTTTTTTTACAAAACCAGCCTGTTGATGACTATTTGCAAGCACTGTGTTTGGAAATGAAAAAGGCAATGGAGGATCAAGTATTAAATGAAGAATTAAAAACGATATTTATCGGCGGCGGTACGCCTACTTCCCTGTCAGCCAAACAGCTCGATTATTTAATGGAGAGCATACATCAAACTTTGCCGATGCAATCCGTAGTTGAATTTACAGTTGAATGCAATCCAGATCAATTAACGATGGAGAAGCTGTCTGTATTGAAAAACGCCGGAGTCAATCGCCTATCCATCGGAGTGCAAGCCTTTCAAGATTCATTGCTGAAAAAAATTGGAAGGACTCATAATAAAGAAACAGTATTTCAAGCAGTTGAACGGGCAAGATCGCTAGGCTTTGAAAATATTAGCATAGATCTTATGTACGGTCTTCCCGGCCAAATGATAGAAGAATGGAAAGAAACTCTTTCCGTTGCATTTTCATTAGAGGTCCAGCATATGTCTGCTTATTCGCTAATCGTAGAACCGAAAACGGTGTTTTATAATTTAATGCGAAAAGGAAAGCTTTTGCTTCCTTCTCAAGAGGAAGAGGCGTTTATGTATGAGACCGTTATGAATGAAATGGAACGGCACGGATACCATCAGTATGAATTAAGCAATTTCGCACGCAAAGGCTTTGAAAGCAAACATAATTTAACGTATTGGCATAATAACCATTACTATGGATTCGGAGCTGGAGCACACAGCTATTTGGACGGGATCCGGCGGGAAAATGCTCGACCGCTGAAAAAATATATTGAAATGATTTATAAAAATAATGGAACGGCTTTTGTTTCGGAGAATATGCTGACAAAAGAAGAAATGATGGAGGAAGAAATGTTTCTCGGATTGCGGACGATCAGAGGGGTTTCCAAAAAACGGTTCCGAGATAAATACGGATTAGATGTTGGGGAAGTATTTGGCCCGCAAATTGAAGAACAATTAAGAAAAGGTCTTTTATCTGAAAGTGCATCACATCTTTTTTTAACAAAAAAAGGAATGCTTTTAGGCAATGAAGTATTTCAAGCATTTCTCGCAGTTAGTTAATTGACAATTCTTCTTTCATTTGATAACTTTATCATAGAATTAGCACTCGAGTAATATGAGTGCTAACAGAGGTGATGTTCCTTGCTGACAGATCGTCAATTATTAATTTTGCAAATTATAATTGATGATTTTATTCAATATGCTCAGCCGGTTGGCTCCCGTTCTTTATCGAAAAAGGAATCGATTACGTTCAGCTCGGCTACAATCCGAAATGAAATGGCGGACTTGGAAGAATTAGGATTGATTGAAAAGACCCATACGTCATCAGGCAGAGTGCCATCCGAAAAAGGGTATAGATACTATGTCGACCATTTATTGTCACCAAAAAAATTAACGAAAAAAGAAATTATGGCGATAAGATCCATTTTCGCCGAGAAAATATATGAATTAGAAACGCTTGTTCAAAAATCAGCTCAAATTTTATCTGAGCTTACAAGCTATACAGCGATTGTTTTAGGTCCGAAAGTTTCGGAGAACCGACTCAAACGTTTGCAAATCGTTCCAATTAACGAAGATAAGGCGGTTGCCATATTTGTAACGAACACAGGCCATGTTGAGAATAAAATGATTACTTTTCCAGAAAAAATAGACATGAGTGAACTGGAAAAAATCGTAAATATTTTAAATGAAAAGCTTGCTGGCGTGCCTCTAAGCGAATTAAAGGATAAAATATACAAGGAAATTGCAAACATTTTACGGAAGCATATTAGAAATTATGATATTTTATTAAAATTGATTACTGGCACGCTGAATGTAGGTCACGAAAAAATATATTTCGGAGGAAAAACGAATATTTTGAGCCAGCCGGAGTTCCGCGATGTCTCTCAAATTCAAACATTTTTAGATTTCATAGAACAAGAAGATGAACTGTATGATTTGCTAAAGACAAACCCGTCAGGCATTACGGTGAAAATTGGCACGGAAAATAAAATATCTGCTATGGAAAACTGCAGCTTAATTACTGCCACCTATTCAATTGGCGAGAAGCAAATCGGCACAGTCGCGGTGCTTGGCCCGAAACGAATGGATTATTCAAGGGTCATCAGCCTTTTAAAATTTTTCTCGAAAGATTTATCACAAGTTTTAACAAAGCTATATCAAGGATAGGATGGGGGAATTCTCCATCCCTTTTCCTTTGCACTTTAAGGGAGGTGAAATGATGGCAAACGATCAGACTGAAAAAGAACAAACAATCCAAGAAGAAGTTGAATACAATAACGAGAAAGCCGAAAACGAGAAAGAAGAAATGCCTGATCAAGAAGAATTGCGCCAAGAGGGCAGCCAAGAGGAAAAAGGTGAAGAACAATCTTCTTCAAATGCTGAAGAGGAATTGGTGAAAGCGAATGAAAAGATCGCTGAGCTTGAGGCAAAGCTGGAGGAAATGGAAAATCGCATGCTCAGAGCTCAGGCCGATTTTGAAAATTTTCGCCGGCGCAGCAGGCTTGATATGGAAGCACAGCAAAAATATCGTGCGCAAAGTTTAATATCAGATCTTTTGCCTGCAATTGATAATTTTGAACGGGCGTTGAAAATTGAGGCAGAGGATGAAAAAACAAAATCCGTTTTGCAGGGCATGGAAATGGTTTACCGTCAGATCCTTCAAGCACTTGAAAATGAAGGAGTTGAAGTGATCGAAGCGGTTGGGAAACCGTTTGATCCGCACCTTCATCAAGCGGTAATGCAAGTGAAAGACGAAAATTTCGAATCCAATGTTGTTGTGGAAGAGCTGCAAAAAGGCTACAAACTGAAAGACCGGGTTATTCGACCATCTATGGTAAAGGTTAATGAGTAATTACATATGATAATTAGCAGGAGGTTGTGATATATGGGTAAAATCATCGGTATTGACTTAGGAACAACGAACTCTTGTGTAGCGGTTCTAGAGGGCGGCGAACCGAAAGTGATTCCAAACCCAGAAGGAAACCGGACGACACCGTCGGTTGTTGCATTTAAAAACGGCGAGCGTCAAGTAGGTGAAATTGCAAAACGCCAAGCGATCACGAATCCAAATACAATTATTTCTATTAAACGCCACATGGGAACTGACTACAAAGTGGAGATTGACGGAAAAAAATATACGCCGCAGGAAATTTCTGCCATTATTTTGCAGCATTTAAAATCGTATGCAGAAGATTATTTAGGGGAAAAAGTAGAAAAAGCTGTCATTACTGTTCCTGCCTATTTTAACGATGCTCAGCGCCAAGCAACAAAAGATGCAGGAAGAATAGCCGGTCTTGAAGTTGAACGGATTATCAATGAGCCGACTGCAGCTGCTTTAGCTTACGGTCTTGACAAAATGGATGAAGATCAAACCATTTTAGTTTATGACTTGGGCGGCGGTACATTTGATGTGTCCATTCTTGAACTTGGGGACGGTGTTTTTGAAGTAAGAGCAACAGCGGGCGACAACCATCTCGGCGGTGATGACTTTGACCAAGTCATTATTGACTATTTAGTAGATCAATTTAAAAAAGAAAATGGCATTGATCTTTCCAAAGACAAAATGGCTCTGCAAAGATTGAAGGATGCTGCGGAAAAGGCGAAAAAAGACTTATCAGGCGTAACATCAACACAAATTTCTTTGCCGTTTATTACTGCAGGTGAACAAGGACCGCTTCATCTGGAAGTGACATTAACGCGGGCAAAATTTGAAGAATTGTCTGCGCATCTTGTAGAAAAAACTATGGGTCCTGTTCGCCAAGCATTGAGCGACGCTGGTTTAACGAAAAACGATATCGATAAAGTAATTTTAGTCGGAGGCTCCACTCGGATTCCTGCTGTTCAAGAAGCGATTAAAAAGGAAATTGGCAAAGAGCCTCATAAAGGCGTTAACCCGGACGAAGTCGTTGCGTTAGGTGCTGCAATTCAAGGCGGTGTCATCACAGGTGATGTGAAGGACGTTGTGCTCCTAGACGTTACTCCATTATCGCTTGGAATTGAAACGATGGGCGGAGTGTTTACAAAACTGATTGAACGGAACACTACGATCCCAACGAGCAAGTCGCAAATCTTTTCAACTGCTGCTGACAACCAAACTGCGGTCGATATTCACGTTCTGCAAGGGGAACGTCCGATGGCTGCTGACAATAAAACATTAGGACGCTTCCAATTAACAGATATCCCGCCTGCGCCGCGAGGAGTGCCGCAAATCGAGGTAACGTTTGATATCGACAAAAACGGAATTGTGAACGTAAGTGCTAAGGATTTAGGAACTGGAAAAGAACAAAAAATTACAATTAAATCATCCACGGGATTATCCGAAGAAGAAATTGAGCGCATGATTAAGGAAGCGGAAGAAAACGCTGAAGCTGACAAAAAACGAAAAGAACAGGCAGAATTGAGAAATGAAGCTGACCAGCTTGTCTTTACGACAGAAAAAACATTAAAAGAGCTGCAAGGAAAAGTTGATGAAGCAGAAGTGAAAAAAGCAAACGAAATAAAAGACGCATTAAAAGAAGCGATTGATAAAAATGATTTCGATCAAATAAAAGCGAAAAAAGAAGAACTTCAAGAAATCGTTCAAAACCTTTCTGTAAAACTTTATGAGGAAGCGGCTAAACAAGCACAGACAAATAATCAACAAAATAATTCTGAAAACAAAAATAAAAATGACGATGATGTGATTGACGCTGAATACAAAGAAGTAGATGACAAATAAAATGTTTTATTCTGAAAATGGATAAGTCAAAGTCAGGCATGTCTTGACTTTGACTTTTTTCAGTAAAGGCGCAGCCCTGAAGAGTAAAAATTCTTCGAGATAATTCCACCCAAACTTTGCCAAATATGTGATAATAAGGGTATGTAAAAAACCTAATATATTGGCATTTGGGGGGGATTTTTTTATGGTAACGAGGAAGGAAAAGCGTGAAAAGGAAAAAGAGGTAAATTATTTATTCGAGTTGCTAAAAACACAAAATCACTTTTTTAAAAATTTAAACAAATTGCTCAAAACTATTGATGATCCAAGGCACCAAAGCTATATTACCTATGACACGGAAGTCCTTTTGATGATGGTTATTTTGAAAAATGCATGCAACTTAAAAAGTATGCGCGAAATGACAAACGAATTTAATAAGGAAGAGTGCATTAAAAATTTGGGGAAATTGTTGGGGAATGAAGATTTGGAAGAACTGCCCCATTATGACACAATCAATGATTTTTTGGCACGAGTGAACCCGGCAGAACTTGAAAGGATCCGAATCGATATGATCAAGAAATTATTCAAAAAGAGGTGTTTTGAATCCTATCGTATCAATGGGAAATACTGGGGTATTGCCATAGATGGGACCGGTATTTTTACTTTTGACAAAAAACATTGTGAACACTGCCTGAAACGGGAGCGCAAATACATAGACAAGGAAACGGGTGAAGAAAAAATAAAGACCATCTACATGCATCATGTCTTGGAAGCCAAGTTAATTGTGGGAAATATGGTACTAAGTGTGGCCTCCGAGTTTATTGAAAATGAATCAGAGGACGTGGAAAAGCAAGATTGTGAGTTGAATGCTTTTTATCGACTGACTGCTAGACTGAAAGACACCTTTAAAAAACTGCCTATCTGTCTGATTGCCGATAGTCTTTATGCCTGCGAAAATGTATTTAAACAATGCAAGGCGAATAATTGGAACTACTTATTCCGTTTTAAGGAAGATCGTATTAAAAGCATCACCGATGAGTTTCAAGCGTTAAAAAATATGGAAGAGGAGGAAGGCAAGAAAGCCAATGTGGTAAAGATACGTGAAAGCGAACAGCGAGGGGAAATCACCTGGGTGAACGATATTGATTACAGAGGCTTTGGGGTGAATGTTTTCGAATGCGAATTAGAAGATGAAAAAAGAAAACAAAAATTTACCTTTATCACAGATATAAAAATCACAAAAAACAATGCAAAGAAACTGATGAACGCTGACAGAAGCCGCTGGAGAATAGAGAATGAGGGGTTTAACAGACAAAAAAACCTGCGCTACCACATTGAACACGCAAGCAGCCAAGATTACAATGCCATGAAAAATCACTACCTATTAACCCAAATTACAGAGATTATCATGGTGTTACATGAGCATGGGTCAAAAATATTGAGAAGCATGAAGAAAACGATAAAAGAAATATCCTCGCGATTGTTAGAAGCCTTCCGTGGGCAAACACTAACAGACGAGGATATCGCACAACTGGGAAAACCTATGCAAATTAGGTTTACCTAGCGAATTAATTGTACCAAAGGATGTGATGTTTGGCAAAGAAAAAAAGTTATCCACAACAAACAAAAATAAGTTATCCACATTTTTTAAAAAAATAAGCAAAATTGGTTCTTTTTGACCCTTTTTGTAAATAAATTTAACTGGAAAATTTTACCAACTGTGGATAAGTCGTAATTGCATAATACTACCGAAAATTGATAAATTTACTCCTCATAGCTGGTAAAGGCGGTTAACAGTTGCTTTCTTCCGTTTGTCAATGTTAAAATTTACTCTATGTGAGAAATCGGGAGTGTGAATATATGGCGAAGCGTGATTACTATGAGGTGCTTGGAGTTAGTAAGAACGCAACAAAAGAGGAGATTAAAAAAGCCTATCGCAAGCTGTCCAAAAAATATCATCCGGATATTAACAAAGACCCAGACGCGCCCGAAAAATTCAAAGAAGTAAAAGAAGCGTATGAAGTGTTAAGCGACGACACAAAAAGAGCCCAATATGACCGCTACGGTCATGCAGGTGCTACTCAAGGCTTCGGCGGCTTTAACGGTGAAGAATTTGAAGCGGATTTCGGGGGATTTGGATTTGATGACTTATTCAGTTCGATCTTTGGCGGAGGAAGAAGAAGAGATCCGAATGCTCCTCGAGCAGGTGCAGATATTCAATATACGATGACGATTTCATTTGAAGAAGCTGCGTTCGGAAAGGAAACGACAATTGAAATTCCTAGCGAAGAAACATGTGATACTTGCCACGGTTCAGGAGCGAAACCTGGTACTACTCCGGAAACTTGTCCGCATTGCGGAGGTTCGGGTCAAATCAGCTCAGAGCAGCGAACAGCTTTTGGTGTTTTTGTGAATCGGCGCGTTTGTTATCAATGTAACGGAACAGGTAAATTTATCAGACATCGCTGTACAACTTGTGGCGGCAGCGGAAAAGTGAAGAAACGCAGAAAAATCCAAGTGAAAATTCCAGCTGGTGTAGATGACGGTCAGCAGCTCCGCATACAAGGGAAAGGAGAGCCGGGAATTAACGGCGGTCCATCAGGTGATTTATATATTGTTTTCCACGTACAGGAACACGAATTTTTCGTCCGCGATGGTGATGACATCTATTGTGAAATGCCGCTGACATTCGCACAAGCTGCGCTAGGAGATGAGATTGAAGTTCCTACTTTATACGGTAAAGTGAAATTAAAAATACCTGCAGGCACGCAGACAGGCCGAAAATTCAGACTGTCTGGAAAAGGGATCAAAAATGTTCACGGCCATGGCATAGGAGATCAATATGTAACTGTTCGCGTCGTTACACCAACTAACCTTACGGAAAAACAAAAAGAATTGCTGCGGGAATTTGCGGCTATCAGCGGGAATCAACCTGATGTACAGGAAGAAAGTTTTTTTGATAAAGTGAAGCGGGCGTTTAAAGGAGATTAAAGGATTGGGGTTACTAAAATGAAGTGGTCAGAGATTAGCATCCATACAACGGAAGAAGCGGTTGAACCTATCTCTAATATTTTACATGAAGCGGGTGCTGGTGGAGTAGTTATTGAAGATCCGTATGATCTTATAAAAGAAAGAGAAGATCAATATGGAGAAATATATCAGCTTGATCCTGAAGACTATCCTGATGAAGGTGTCATCATTAAAGCGTACCTTCCTGTGAATAGCTTTTTAGGCGAGACGGTGGAAGGGATAAAAGAACGGATAAATAACCTGCTGTTGTATGATATTGATTTGGGGCGGAACCATATTACAATTAGTGAAGTTAATGAGGAAGAATGGGCTACCGCTTGGAAGAAATATTACCGTCCTGTGAAGGTTTCAAAAAAATTTACGATTGTCCCCACATGGGAGCTGTATGAACCTGCTCACACCGATGAACTGATCATTGAATTGGATCCTGGTATGGCGTTTGGAACTGGAACCCATCCAACAACAGTTCTCTGCATACAAGCACTTGAAAAAAAGGTGCAAAAGGGAAATATTGTAATTGATGTCGGTACAGGGTCAGGCGTATTGAGCATCGCGAGTGCTTTGCTGGGGGCCGATAAAGTCATCGCACTTGATTTGGATCCAGTTGCAGTGGACAGCGCGCGATTAAATGTTAAATTGAATAAAGTGCAGCATCTTGTTCAAGTCAAGCAAAACAATTTGTTGGACGATATCGATGTTAAAGCGAACGTAATTGTTGCAAACATATTAGCTGAAGTCATATTGCGATTTGTTCGTGATGCGCATGAGCGTTTAGAAAACGGCGGTTATTTTATTACTTCCGGAATTATTCAAAACAAAAAACACGAAGTGGAGCAAGCTTTAATCGAAGCTGGTTTTACGATTGAAGAGACGATGACGATGGAAGATTGGGTCGCCTTTATCGCAAAAAAATAGAGGGATTGAAGATGCAGCGTTATTTTATTCATTATGCAAAAAAAGAATTAACTGATATTATTGACATCACCGGGGAAGATGTCCACCACATTTCCCGGGTGATGCGGATGAAACAGAATGATCAAATTATATGTGTAACAAAGGATGGATATTCAGCCCTTTGCCAAATTGTTCAAATATCTGCCGATAAAGTATGCTGTTCCATTTTAGAGTGGATCGAGAACAATTCAGAGCTTCCGGTAAAAGTGATATTAGCGAATGGGCTGCCTAAAGGGGATAAATTGGAGCTCGTCATTCAAAAAGGGACGGAGCTTGGTGCTTCCAAGTTTATCCCTTTTAATGCTGCTCGTTCAATTGTAAAATTAAATGAAGGTAAAATAAATAAAAAATTAGAGCGGTGGAATAAAATTGCGAAAGAAGCTGCGGAACAGTCACATCGGACCATAATTCCTGAGGTGACGAAGCCAGCTTCATTAAAGGATGTCATTTCTTATGCTGCATCAGCCGATGTAAAAATTGTCGCTTATGAAGAGCATGCAAAAAAAGGTGAAACGAGCAATTTATTTCGTGCTTTAAATTCTTTGCAGCGGGGAGGATCATTATTCGCTGTTTTTGGACCAGAAGGAGGTTTTACAGCCGAGGAGATTAAGCAGTTATCCGATAACGGCTTTCTTTTATGCGGGCTAGGTCCGAGAATATTGCGGGCGGAAACGGCTCCTCTTTATTTATTATCTGCAGTATCCTATCATTTTGAACTGTCGAGGTGAAAAACATGCCGACTGTTGCTTTTCATACATTAGGATGTAAGGTAAATCATTATGAAACAGAAGCTATTTGGCAGCTATTTAAAGAAGCGGGATATGAGCGCCGGGATTTTGAAGCGATTGCGGATGTATATGTCATTAACACTTGTACGGTGACGAATACAGGTGATAAAAAAAGCCGCCAAGTAATACGGAGAGCGATCCGCAAAAACCCTGACAGTGTTATTTGCGTTACAGGTTGTTATGCGCAAACGGCACCCGCAGAAGTCATGGCTATTCCTGGGGTTGATATCGTTGTCGGTACACAAGATCGAAAAAAAATGCTCGATTATATTGAGCAGTTTAAGAAGGAGCGCCAGCCGATCAACGGTGTGACAAACATTATGAAAGCTCGGGTATTCGAGGAGATGGACGTACCTTCCTTTACAGACCGGACGCGGGCGTCTTTAAAAATACAAGAAGGCTGCAATAATTTTTGCACGTTTTGTATTATTCCTTGGGCACGCGGTCTCATGCGGAGCCGGGATCCAAAAGAAGTGATTAAACAGGCTCAAAAGCTGGTGGATGCTGGATATAAAGAAATTGTTTTAACCGGCATCCATACAGGAGGATATGGGGAAGATTTAAAAGATTATAATTTTGCGCAGCTTCTTCGCGATATTGATTCTGAAGTGAAAGGATTAAAGCGGCTTAGAATTTCTTCAATTGAAGCGAGCCAAATAACTGATGAAGTAATTGAAGTGCTGAAAACGTCCGATAAAATTGTCCGCCATTTGCATATACCGCTTCAATCAGGATCAAACAGCGTCTTAAAGCGGATGCGCCGTAAATATACGACGGAATTTTATGCTGAGCGTCTGAAACGGCTGCGGGAAGCTTTGCCTGGGCTTGCGGTAACTTCTGATGTGATTGTAGGTTTCCCGGGTGAAACGGAAGAAGAATTTATGGAAACATACAACTTTGTTAAAGAACACCGTTATTCTGAGCTTCATGTTTTCCCTTATTCGAAGCGGACAGGAACACCAGCTGCCCGAATGGAAAATCAAGTTGACGAAGACATAAAAAACGAACGCGTACACCGGCTGATCGCATTAAGCGATCAACTAGCAAAAGAATATGCCTCAAAATTTGAGGGACAAGTACTGGAGGTTATTCCAGAAGAACCTTATAAAGAAGCTCCAGACAGCGGCAAATATGAAGGATATACGGACAATTATTTAAAAGTTGTTTTTCCGGCGACGAAAGAGATGGTTGGGAAAATTGTGAAGGTGAAATTAACTAAGGCTGGCTATCCATATAATGAAGGACAAGTAGTCCGTATAGTCGATGAAGACTATTTACAGAAGTCTTCTTAATCTAGCTTTTTCTTGCGTAAAACAGACTTTGATGTAAGCTGTACCACTTTTTATGAAGGGAGCCTTCTCATGAAAAGGGATATTGCGAAGTATATTGACCATACTGTTTTAAAGCCGGATGTCACGCAGGCAGATATTGAAAAGCTTTGTTTTGAGGCGAAGGAGTACGGATTTGCATCTGTCTGTGTTAACCCCGTATGGGTGGAAACAGCAGCTAATTTGCTGCAAAAATCAGATGTGAAAGTTTGCTCAGTGATTGGTTTTCCGCTTGGAGCAACAACTACTGAAGTAAAGGCATATGAAACGACAGAGTTGGTTCAAAAAGGTGCAGCGGAATTAGATATGGTGATAAACATCAGCGCATTAAAGGATCAGCGTTATCATGCAGTTGAAGAAGATATTCGTGCTGTCGTTGAAGCGGCAAACGGAAAAGCTTTGATAAAGGTGATTATTGAAACATGTCTATTAAATGTTGATGAGAAAAGAAAAGCGTGTGAGCTAGCTGTAAAAGCCGGAGCAGATTTTGTCAAAACATCGACAGGATTTTCTACCGGTGGTGCAACAGTTGACGATGTGAAGCTTATGCGTGCAGTAGTAGGTCCGAAATTCGGCGTGAAAGCATCTGGCGGAATCCGCGATTATAAAACTGCGATCATGATGATAGAAGCCGGTGCGACAAGAATTGGTACTAGTTCTGGAGTGGCGATTATAAAAGGAAGTGAACGTTAATCTATTATAATCACAGAATTGCTGGATTTTTTACATTTAGTTTAAAAAAGTTTTCCCGCAGTTTGTTGCGGGATTATTTTTTTATCCATGCTGAAATAGTTTTTGTCCACCATAATACAAAATTTGCATATTGATTCGCAAACGGGAGAATGATTAAAGAAGTTATCAAGTTAAAAATCAGACTAAAGTGAGCGATTTGGAAATCTGGTTCATTTGTTAACAATTTTAAATTATTTGCGAAAAAAGGAATAAGCGGAACGAACAGGATCACTCCAAACACATTCAGCCAAAGATGGGCAAAAGCAGTATATTTCGCTTCTTGTTTAGAGCCGATCGAGGCCAATAAAGCTGTAATGCAGGTGCCGATATTTGCGCCGAGAACAAAAGCTAATCCTGTTTCTAATGGCAGCAGCTGTTCGTTCATAAAGCTCATGACAATTCCGATTAATGCAGTTGATGATTGAATAATTCCGGTGAAGACCGCGCTTATTCCGACAGAAAAAAGCAAATGGTCACTCGATTTGGCAAGTAGATCAGACATAACCTGCAGGTCAGACAAAAGAAAAGCAGCTTTTTCAAACCCGTTCAAAGCTAAAAAAATACACGATATGCCGAAGCATGAACAGCCTAATGAAAATAAAATTCTGTTTTTAAAAAGCATGAGAAGAAGAGAAATTGCAAACATCATCCCTAAATAGTCATCTATTTCAACGGCTAGAAATTCGGTCGTAAAGGTCGTCCCGACATTGGAACCTAAAATAATTCCAATTGCATCTTTAAACTTTAACAAACCAGCGGAAACAAAACTAACTGTAATCACCATCACTAGAGAACTGCTATGAACAAGAGCTGTTGCAATCATGCCGGTTAGAAAGGATTTGATTGGGGCATTCGTGCAGTTGTACAGCCATTTCTCCAGCTGCCTATGGGACATTTGCTGAAATCCGTATTTCATCATTGCCATTCCGCAAAAAAATAAAAGGAAACAAGAAAAACATAATAACAGCAATTGCATTCCCATGAAAACCACCTCATCAACAGTCTATGGACAAGGTGTCACAATAAGACCTTATGAACGAGTAATTTTTTTCAATCGAACTAGTTATATTTTTTCAGACAGCTGTTTAGCGGCTTTCAAACGATCTTGAATCATTTCCTTATATACATGATGAATTTGGAAATTCTTCCATACAAAAGCTGATATAAAACAGTCTTGTAAACCTGTCCGATAAAAAAAAGTCATAAGGAATAGGAAAGATGTTTTGAACATTGACCAAATAAATCGATTATATTATACTAACTTAGTAAATGTTCTTTTTGATAAGGAACATGAACTGGCTTTGATCGGAGGGAGGGAAAAAGGATGTCTAAAACGATCGTACGTAAAAACGAATCGCTTGAGGATGCTCTTCGCCGCTTCAGACGCCAAGTATCAAAAACTGGTACTTTGCAGGAATATAGAAAGCGCGAATTTTATGAGAAGCCTAGCGTAAGACGCAAGAAAAAATCTGAAGCTGCAAGAAAGCGTAAATATTAAAAGAGGGTGTATATTAATTATGGGTCTTCTTGAGCGTTTAAATCAAGATATGAAGCAAGCGATGAAAAATAAAGAGAAAGATCGCCTTTCAGTCATTCGCATGGTAAAAGCATCCTTGCAAAATGAAGCGATTAAACTCGGAAAAAGTGAGTTGACTGAAGAAGAGGAATTAACGGTACTTTCTCGAGAATTAAAGCAACGTAAAGACTCCCTCCAAGAATTTGAAAATGCAGGTCGTTCAGATTTAGTTGAAAAAGTGAAAGCTGAAATTGCAGTAATAACTGAATATATGCCTGAGCAATTATCTGAAGAGGAATTAATACAAATTATTAAAACAACAATTTCGGAAGTGAACGCAACGTCCAAATCCGATATGGGAAAAGTAATGGGAGCCGTTATGCCAAAAGTAAAAGGAAAAGCAGATGGCTCGCTTGTCAATAAATTGGTTCAGGGTTTGCTTTCATAATTCGAGTAAAAAGCTTGCCGCTTTCTATGTGCGGCAAGCTTTTAAGTTTTTGCAGCGGATTCATCCTATGGACTGCGGCAGTCGATTAATGAATGTAGCTGCCTTGCAATTCATCAATAGTGGTTCAGTTGTTGATAGCAAGCTTGTCGGCGAAAGAATATAGCTGCTATGCAAATGTCCGCAAAAAATTGAGCAGAGGGCAACAATGAAGGAAAACATTCGGAAAGATCGCTGATCTCAATGAAGATTATCGGGAAAATACGGCGGCAATAAAGGAAAACCTATCGAAAAGAGCACACGTCTATCTAGCTGTGAGAACAGGGAAAAACGACAGCACTATTTGCTCTGAAAGGGAAAGGATTTATTTCGGAGTTAACCCAAATATTTTCATTGAAACCTCAATGGGATCAACATGACGGAGCGTATAAGCGGCGCATGAGCTGTTCATACGCTCTTTTTTGATGAAGGGAAAACCGTTCTATCCATATAGTTTGAGCAGTTTTTCTTTTGACATCATTAAATATTTCGGCGGCCGCTTCAAGCTATCGAAACGATATTGAATGATGAAATACATAGGGGTAAATGTCAAAAGCTTATACCATTTATAAAATGGATTTTGAATGGCAAACGTTTCAAAGCCCAGCCGTTCAGAGCCTTTATTTAAAATAGTTATTCCAATAATCCCTTTCACATTGTGAAATTGTGAATGATTCCGCAAGTATTGAACGATATTTGGCAGCCCTTTTTCTGTTTTAGAGTAAATGTATCTTCCTTTTTGAATTTCGCTCTTAAAATGATTCAGTTCCTTCATTAAATAGACGTTATGAAGATGTATTTTTAACAGAAGATCATTTTTTTTAATTTTTGTACCGTCTGAAAGAATTATTTCCCTTCCTTTATATTTTGTCAATCGAACCCGGAAAATGTCACGATTATTCTCCTTGTCCCTCACATACTCAAGCCGCGAACAAAGGTAATAAATGGGATCCAATAGGCACCAAAACTTAAAAAAACAATATCTCAACCTTCCCATTTGCAACACCTTTCACTTTTTTTCTTACAGTTTATTTTTTAGCATACGAATTGTTTTTATTTATAACTGTAGATGAGCAATTTTCATAACAATAATTACCATACCAAAAGAGACAAACAGGGTACCCCTTATGCCGCATGGAGCTGTTTTTTGACAACATCAATGGGAATATCTTGCTTCGCTGCATGGTAAATGAACTCGACGAGACTATGCCCTTTCTTCGTTCGGAGAAGATCAAGCCCAGTAGAGAAATCCCGGTTGGACTCGACCATACTGTACACATAAGCGAGTTGCACCAAGATCCAATACCGTTTCACCGCCCGACGATGACGAACACGGTACCCATCGAGCTTCAGCTGGTCTTTCGCTTGTCGAAAAAAGCATTCGATCGACCAACGTTGGGCATAGTAGCGCAAGATCTCTTCATCGCTTAGCTCCCGGTCGGTGCTCAAGACGCAGTGAAGATGTTCGGGTGTCATCGGCTGATCGGCTTTCCAAGCCAACAACACAACGGCATCATCGAGACCTTTCAGCGATCCCTCGTAGCGATACACGCGATAACGCTCTTCTCCCACCGTGACGAGATGGGTGTCGTTCGGTTCGATATAGCGGGCAAACTGTTTGGCTTGGATGGCGATGCCTTTCGGATAGAGAATCCGGTTCGTTTTGAGCATCGCGATGACGTGAAATCCTTTTTTCAGACAGGCTTCCACGAGCGCTTGCGATGGATACCACGAATCCATCAGCACATAAACGGGACGGCGTACATCCAAAGAAGAAAGCATCTCGATCGCGAGTTCCCCCTTGCTTTTCCCAGCCGCCTTGTCGTAGAGGCGGAACGCAAAGGGAAAAGCCTGGGTCATCGTATGAACCATGAGCCAAACAAGAGAATGTCCCCAGATCGACTTTTTCTCTGTGTGAGAATAGTGCCAATCACACCCTTGAATGGCGTGCGTTGCCCGTGACGAAGGCTGGGATGACTTTTACTGGGAAGAAAAACATTATACTTGAATGGCGTGCGTTGCCCGTGACGAAGGCTTGATTTTTTGGCAAATCGTATCATCGATCGAAACAAAAAGGGGTTGATTTTTCTGTTTGGCGATCCGTTCGACACGATGAAGCATCCATTGCTGGAGTTTGCCAAGCAGCGTCTCTTCATCCCAAGGGCTTTTCGTGAAAAAATGGCTGAGTGTCGTTCGATGATTGGGGTGAAAGCTCCAATGATGAAGATCGGTCAACGTTCCAGAAAAGCCTTTCGTGATCATCGCATCCACGATATGAACGAGATGCTTCATGACAGGTTTTGAAAAATAAAGTGCCAACCCCAACATCGTGAAAAACTTGTGGATTCCTTGATGATGTGCTAATCTATTCATGAGACATGAACCTCCTTGTGTGAATGGTTTGTTGGCACATCTATTCTAACCAAGGAATCGGGTTCATGTCTCCTTTTTTGTTTCGATGTAAATTTATGTTAGTGATTTTGCTCATCTACTGTTATAAAAAATTTTTTTCGAATAGCCATGAGAAATTAAGAAAAAACTTTTAAAGAACTCCATCAATAACAATGGTGAGCGATATGAAAAAAATTTTATATCTTCCTTTTTTGACCATACCTTCAGGCCATCATCAAACAGCTGATGCCCTAATGGAAGGGTTGTTACGGCTTGATCCTGACATTCATTGCGAAAAAATGGACCTTTTGTCATCGAAATTTGGAAAAATAGAAAGGCTGATATCTTCCTTTTATTTGCAATGGATTGGCCGTTTTCCTAAATCATACAGCCATATGTACCACAGGTCAGTGCTCGCGGAACAAAAGAGCGCCAAAAGGTTTTTCCATTATGAGGCACTTTTTCTCCGGCATTTAAAAAAGATCATTGATGAATTGAATCCGAAAATGATTGTTTGTACCCATGCTCTTCCTTCCTACTTGCTTGCCAGGCTGAAAGCCTCTTCTCAAATCAACATCCCTGTTATCAATGTATACACAGATTTTTTTATTCATCACCTTTGGGGAAAAAGAGAAATTGACTATCATTTTGTCGGTCACTCATATATGAAAGATTATTTGCTCGAAAAAGGTATAAAAAAAGAACAGATTTTTGTTACAGGGATTCCTATTCACCCAACTTTTACAAAAAGGAAAGATGAACATGTACATAGCATGCGCTTTTATCGAGGATTAATTTCGGGAGGAAGTTCAGGCGTCGGTTCAATAGAGAAGATAACGGAAAAAATCAGCCGCGATGATGATATCCATTATATGGTGTTATGCGGAAAAAACAGAAAGCTTTATGATCGATTAATAAAACAAAACCATCCACGAATTACTCCTTTACCTTACATCTCTTCAAGAGAACAAATGAACGATCTGTACAATCGCGTCGATTTTATCATGACAAAGCCCGGGGGTGTGACAATCAGCGAATGTTTATACAAAAAAATTCCTATATTTGTATACCACACTCTTCCAGGACAGGAAGAAATAAATTTGGAGAAATTAACGAAATTCGGGATGGTGTTTGATTTTCGAAATTGGCAAGAGGAAACAAATATTTCGGCCTCCATTATTCGAGCGCTGCAATCTAAGCAGCTATCAAAATTTTTATCGAAAGTGGATGAATATCATAAAAGTTTAGCTCCGATTGAACCAGCGGGATTGATCAAACGTTTAATGAATGAATAGCTCCTGGAAGCCATTAAAGCTTCTAGGAGCATTAGTTTGAAAATTATTTATCGATAAAGGGATGACCCGCCCTCTATAAATTCTTTTGCTTTTTGCCTCAAACCTTCCTGAACGAAATCAGAATCACTTGAACCGGCCATTTTTCTTAAATTGTGGGAAATTTTCATCGAGCAAAATTTTGGACCGCACATAGAACAAAAATGGGCAATTTTCGCTCCTTCTGCCGGCAAAGTTTCGTCATGATATTCGCGTGCCCGTTCAGGATCGAGAGAAAGATTAAATTGGTCGTTCCAGCGAAATTCAAAACGGGCTTTTGATAAAGCATCATCCCTTATTTGGGCGCCTGGATGCCCTTTTGCCAAATCTGCGGCATGGGCTGCAATTTTATAAGCAACAACACCTTGGCGCACATCCTCTTTATTGGGAAGGCCTAAATGCTCTTTCGGAGTTACATAACATAGCATGGCCGTTCCGTACCAGCCGATCATGGCTGCTCCAATGGCTGACGTAATATGATCATAGCCGGGAGCAATATCGGTTGTTAATGGACCGAGGGTATAAAAAGGAGCCCCTTTGCAAATTTCATTTTCTAAATCAACATTTTCTTTAATTTTATGCATCGGAATGTGCCCAGGGCCTTCGATCATGACTTGGACATCATGTTTCCAGGCGATTTCCGTCAATTCACCGAGCGTTTTCAATTCGGCAAATTGCGCTTCATCATTGGCATCTCGAATAGATCCGGGACGCAAGCCGTCACCTAATGAAACGGCAATATCATATGTTTTTAAAATTTCGCAAATCTCTTCAAAATGAGTGTATAAAAAGTTTTCTTGATGATGCGCCATACACCACTGCGCCATGATCGAACCGCCGCGGGATACGATTCCGGTCGTCCGTTTGACGGTCAAAGGGATATAGCGAAGCAGCACGCCGGCATGTATAGTAAAATAATCGACCCCTTGTTCTGCTTGCTCAATTAATGTATCACGGTAAATTTCCCATGTTAACTCTTCAGCAACGCCATTTACTTTTTCGAGCGCTTGGTAAATCGGGACGGTTCCAACCGGCACGGGCGAGTTGCGGATGATAAATTCTCTTGTTGCATGAATATTTTTTCCTGTTGACAGGTCCATAATTGTGTCAGCGCCCCAGCGGATGGCCCAAAGCATCTTCTCAACTTCTTCTTCGATTGACGATGTTACAGCTGAATTGCCAATGTTGGCATTAATTTTTACATGAAAGTTCCGGCCGATGATCATCGGTTCACTTTCCGGGTGATTAATGTTGGACGGAATAATGGCCCTGCCGGTAGCGACTTCTTGACGAACGAATTCAGGATCCATGTTTTCACGAATCGCCACAAACTCCATCTCTGGGGTGATGATCCCCTTTTTTGCATAGTGCATTTGTGTAACGACAGCACCTTTTTTTGCTTTGAAAGGCTTTCGATGAAAAGGTGTGGCAATATTGTGATCTTCCCAATTGCGAAATCCATTATCTTCAGGCTTTACCTGGCGCCCGTCATATTCTACAACATCATGACGGTCTAAAATCCACTGTTTGCGCACAGCCGGCAAACCTTTATGAATATCTGCCTGAAAATCAGGATCTGTATAGGGACCGCTCGTGTCATAAACCTTTACAGGTTCATTTTCAAACGTTCCCGCTTCCGTTTTCGTGGGAGTTAATTGAATTTCCCTCATCGGAACCCGAATATCGGGTCTCGACCCAGTCACATAAATTTTTTTGCTTGCTGGAAACTGCATGTTTTCGAAATAATGTTTCATTTTTCTCCTCCTCCATTTTTTTATCTGAAGATGTGCATAGAAAAATAGGAGGGGAGATGGGACGTGAAAAATAAAAACGGGTTCGCTTTAGCACGAACCCGATCAATTCAATATAGAAAAAGAAGGCAATAAAATACTCCCGCTACCTACTTCCCTACGCTGGCATCATCCAGATCAGGTTCAAAGGGTTGAAGAACTTCAGGCGCGTTCTTCTCTCAGTCCAGCTAATTGGACACCCCTAGTAGATGGTTATATATTTTTTTTAATAGTAACATAATATGAAAAATAATGAAAATATTTTTTCGTTTCATGTTTGTTTGCAGAATTGTTGATTTTTGAAACTTTCTGCACAATTGTCCGTAATAATATTAGGCAAAAAATAAGGGGGGAGAGGCCTGAAATCAAACAATAAGTTTTTCGCTATTTGCGCTCTGCTGCTCATCTTGTCGATTATTTGTGCGTCTTTTGATGCCAAATCAGCTGAAGGGAAAACAGTTTATTTTATTCCGATTGAAAATACAATTGAAAAAGGATTGGTGCATTTTATTAAACGATCCATTCAGGAGGCGGAAAAAGAAAAGGCGGATGTCATTGTTTTTGAATTGAACACTCCTGGCGGTGCTTTAGAGGCAGCGATAGAAATAGGCAAAATGATTATGGATACAGATATCAAAACAATCGCTTATGTAAATAAACATGCGATTTCCGCAGGGGCTTATATAGCATTAAGGGCTGATCAAATATATTACCATCCTGGCGGTACCATTGGGTCAGCGGCTGTCATTGACTCCAATGGCAATGCTGCAGAAGTAAAAGTGCAATCGTTTTGGAAAGCAGAGATGAGAAATGCTGCTGAGGTTCATGGCAGAGACCCTATGTTCGCTGAGGCGATGGTAGACAGCAGCTTGGATATGCCCGAATATGGTGCAGAAAAAGGAGAATTACTAACATTAACAGCAAAACAAGCGATGGAAGTCGGGTATGGTGAAGGCATCGCCAAAAGCCGGGCAAAGCTTTTGAAATCGATCGGAATGGAAGGTGCAAAAGTCCAGGAGACTGAGGAGACGTTTGCTGAAAAAATAGCCCGTTTTGTAACAAACATGTATACCATTCCGATATTATTAACGATTAGCGGTTTAGGGTTTGTGTTAGAATTGTACACTCCTGGGTTTGGCATTCCTGGTTTTATTGGACTATTGGCACTGTTTTTGTTTTTCTTCGGTCATTTTATTGCAGGGCTTGCGGGATTGGAAACGGTTGTTTTGTTCGTGCTTGGGGTACTGCTTATAATTGCAGAGTTGTTTGTTCCAGGAGGAATTATTGGAGCAATCGGTTTTCTTTCAGTCCTTTTAAGTTTATTTTTAGCAGCTGATCATATAGGACATATGGCGGTTTCTCTTTTTATTGCCGGTTCCATTTCGATATTCACAATATTCATCATGTCAAAGGTGATTGGTAAGCGTATGAAATGGTTTAAAAAAATTATTTTAAATGATTCAATCAGCACGGAGAAAGGTTATGTATCCAATCAAAATCGTACAGATTTAATTGGGAAAACGGGTGTAACTGTGACTGCTTTACGACCGGCAGGAACAGTAATGACCGATGGAGAGGAAAGATTGGATGTTGTGACAGAAGGAACGTATATTGAGAAAGGAAAAAAAGTGAAAATTGTTAAAGTAGAAGGCTCACGAATTGTTGTAAGAGCTATTAATGAAAATGAATAGGAGGTAGGTATATCACATGGACGTAACATTTTTTCTTTTACTAGGTCTTATCGTATTAGGTCTTATTTTGCTTGGCATCTTGTTCTCTTTTGTGCCGATTATGCTCTGGATTTCAGCTCTGGCAGCTGGCGTTCGCATCAGTATTTTGACTCTTATTGGAATGAGGCTGCGCAGAGTCATTCCAAGTCGAGTGATCAATCCGTTAATTAAAGCGCATAAAGCCGGCCTTGATGTCACAACGAATCAATTGGAAAGCCATTATTTGGCAGGAGGAAATGTCGATCGAGTTGTCAACGCATTAATTGCAGCTGAAAGAGCTAATATTGAATTGAGCTTTGAACGTTGTGCTGCGATTGATTTAGCGGGAAGAGACGTGCTTGAAGCCGTTCAAATGAGCGTAAATCCGAAAGTAATCGAAACCCCGTTTATTGCAGGGGTTGCCATGGACGGAATTGAAGTGAAAGCAAAAGCCCGCATCACGGTGCGAGCCAATATTGACCGGCTTGTTGGTGGTGCCGGGGAAGAAACGATTATCGCACGTGTAGGTGAAGGAATTGTCAGCACCATTGGTTCTTCTGATGATCATAAAAAAGTGCTGGAAAACCCTGATATGATTTCGCAAACAGTTTTAAACAAAGGACTCGATTCAGGAACAGCCTTTGAAATTTTATCCATCGACATCGCGGACGTTGATATCGGCAAAAACATCGGTGCGATCCTGCAGACAGATCAAGCGGAAGCGGACAAAAACATCGCGCAAGCTAAAGCGGAGGAACGCAGGGCGATGGCGGTGGCAAGAGAGCAGGAAATGCGCGCTAAAGTTGAAGAAATGCGGGCAAAAGTTGTTGAGGCGGAAGCGCAAGTTCCGCTTGCAATGGCGGAAGCTTTAAAATCAGGAAATATTGGAGTTATGGATTATATGAACATCAAAAACATTACCGCTGATACAAATATGCGTGATTCTATCGGAAAAATGACAAAAAACTCTGCTGGTGATGAAGAAGAATGATCTTTCTGCCCATCAAAGGAGGTGTCATATGGAAATATTTGAAAATCCACTGTTCATTTTTATTTTAATCGGGATTATTTCTTCTTTGTTTGGCAGAAATAAAAAAGATCAAGAGCAGCAGAAAAAAAGGAAACAAGTTGCAAAACAAACGAAACAAAGGATAAAAAATGTTTCGACAAGCCCTCCAAATGAATGGAATCAAATTCAAAATGTACACACAGGCCTATCCAGCCAACTAAAAAAAGCTGAAAAAGACAAATCGAATATGAAATCTTTTCATAATAAAAATAAAAAACAGAAACCATCAGCTTTACACATGCATTCAGCTGCAAAAGGAGTCATTTGGAGCGTCATTTTAGATGAACCCCGATCCAAAAAGCCCCATCGGTCGAATTTCATAAAATAAATGAATTAATGGTGTTAATCCCCTTTTGTCTCTCATAAATATGAGGATGAAGGGGGTTCTTTTATGGGCAAAAAATGGCATCAGCGAATAAAAAGCATATTGACAGAAGGATTGCAAATACCAGCTGACGTCATGATGGATCTTCCCCGTGTTACGATGATCGGTACATTGCATATATATATAGAAAATCATAAAGGACTGCTTTCTTTTACAGATAAAGAGATTCGAGTTCTGCTGCAGCAAGGCCAGATGCTCATTAAAGGAAGCGATTTTGTGATGAAAGCGATATTGCCAGAAGAGCTCCTTGTAGAAGGGAAAATTGAACAAGTATTATATATTGATCAGTAGGGGGATCGGGATGCGGAACAATTGGTTGTTATATTTTACAGGCTTCGTTCAGGTAATAGCGGAAGGAACCGGCTCAGAAAGAATGTTGAACGATTGCACGCGGCTTGGCATTGTCACAATAAATGTAAAGCGGCTGGAAAACGGTGCAATTTCTTTTTTTATACGCCTTAAAGATGTACAGGCTTTACGAAAAGTAGTTCGTAAACATGAATGTAAGTGCACCTTTCACCAAAGGATAGGATTTCCATTTTTATTAAAAAAATCATGGAGAAATTTTGGGTTTGTTATTGGAATTGTTCTGTTCATTGCCATTACATTTCTTTTATCCAACATGATTTGGCATATTGAAATAAAAGGGGCTAGTCCGAAAACAGAGCATTTAATACAAAAAGAATTGGACAAAATAGGAATTAAAAGAGGGACGTTTCAGTTTTTGACATCGAGCAATCAAACAGTTCAAAATCGTTTGATGAGCCAAATAGATGATATAACATGGATCGGTGTCAAATTAAAAGGAACGACATATTCTCTGGAAGTAGCCGAAAAGAAAAAAGAGCAAAAAAGCAAAGTGGAGGGGCCGAGGCATTTAGTGGCCGCGAAGGAAGCTGTTATAGCAAAAATGTATGTTGAAAAAGGACAACCTTTAGTAGACGTTCATGATTTTGTTAGAAAAGGACAAATATTAGTTTCCGGTGTAGTTGGAGAAGGTGATAAAATACGAAAAGTGGCAGCAGACGGAGAAATATTAGGCGAAACTTGGTATATTTCAACAGTGGAGGTGCCGCTTCAAACAACTTTCCAGTTATTTTCAGGAAAGTCAGTCACGAAGCATTTTCTCTCCTTTCGTTCTTTTTCCCTTCCTATTTGGGGGATGTTTCGCAATGATGAATCGGAATATCCGCAATATGCGGTGGAGCGAGACGAGCGTCCATTAAAATTTTTAAAATGGGATCTTCCAGTTAACTATAAGAAAGAAACGATTCGTGAGACGGAAACCTTTCACAGAAAATATTCTGTGGATGAAGCGAAACGGCAAGCGATTGCTGCCGGGAAAAATGACTTATTTCGAAAACTTGGAAAAGATGTCAAAATTGTTGGCGAAAAAGTTTTGCACGAAGACGTCGAGAATGGTAAAGTAAGATTGAAAATACACTTCCAAGTTATTGAAAACATTGTAAAAATAAAACGGGTTCAGGGAGATTAGAGAATGACAGAAGATTTAGTCACAATCAGCCAGAGTTTAGAAAATCCGAATGAAGCCATTAATTTATTTGGGATTCATGATGTTCATTTAAAAAGAATTGAAGAAGAGTTAAACGTATCGATCATTTCGCGCGGTGAAGCGGTATATGTTTCAGGAGATAAAGAAAAAGCTGAACTGGTTGAAGACATCTTGAAATCCCTTCTTTCGGTTATTCGAAAAGGAATTTCGATTAACGAACAAGACGTGCTTTATGCAACAAAAATGGCGAAAAGTGGGAAGATCGATGAATTTGAATCCCTATACGATGAAGAAGTTGCGAAAAATGCAAAAGGAAAAATCATTCGTGTAAAAACGCTAGGTCAACGAAAGTATTTTCAAGCAATTAAAACGCATGATTTAGTATTTGGAATCGGTCCAGCAGGAACAGGAAAAACGTTTCTCGCTGTTGTCATGGCCGTCCATTGCTTGAAAAATGGGCTTGTAAATAAAATCATATTAACGCGGCCGGCCGTTGAAGCTGGTGAAAATTTAGGTTTTTTGCCCGGCGATTTAAAAGAAAAGGTAGATCCTTATTTAAGACCTTTATATGATGCTCTACACGATATTTTAGGCGTGGACCATACGGAGCGCTTGTTAGAAAGAGGAGTTATTGAAATTGCTCCATTGGCGTATATGCGCGGAAGAACACTTGAGGATGCGTTCGTTATTTTAGATGAAGCGCAAAATACAACAACTCAGCAAATGAAAATGTTTCTAACCCGTTTAGGCTTTGGATCCAAAATGGTCATTACAGGCGACCTGACACAAGTGGATTTGCCCAAAGGAGTAAAATCAGGACTGCTTGAAGCGAATGAAAAATTATCAGGCATTCGAGGCATTTCATTCGTATATTTAAAGGAAACTGATGTCGTGCGGCACCCGCTCGTTTCAAAAATTATTGAGGCTTATGAAAAAGATGATCAGTAAGACCCGCTCATCATGACCGGGTCATTTTTGCATAGAATTGATCGGAGGTGCTGTGACAAATGAAAAGAAAAATGGATCGCAAAGACAGGAAACAGCCGATATTCCATTTTTTGAAAAAAATGAAATCCCTTCATCTTTTCTTATATCCCGTTATTGGAGTAATTTTGTTTACCGTTTTATACAGCAATGTAGAACCGGACACGTTTGATGCCAAATTATTTTCAGTATCCGACCAAACGATTTACGCACCTGTTACCGTTGTCGATAAGGAAATGACGGAAAAGAGAAGAGAAGAAGCTGCTGAAAGCGTGGAAGATCAATATGTGCTAAAAAAAGAATATGCGGACAACAGTGTGGATTTGGTCGAATCTTTATTTGATGCCATCATGGAGGCTTCATCTAATGCCGAAATGAGCAGCAAAGAGAAGCTTGACAGGCTTAAAAGCAGTTTAGGAGATATGTATGATAAATATCCTGAAAGCGTATATACATCGTTGTTAAGTGCAAATGAAGGACAGCTTACGCTGGCGAAAGATGCGGTTGTTACGGCTGTCAATGAAACGATGAGCGAGCCGATTCCGGCTGAAAAATTAGAAGAAGCGAGAAACAAAGTGAAAGAACGGCTTCAAAACGTGAATTTGCCGGATAAGATACGCTCAGCAGCTGAAGAGATTGGACGCAGCGCAATTATTTCCAATTATGTATTTGACCCAAAATCAACAGATGAAAAGCGGGAAGAAGCAAAAGAAAAAGTGCAGGAGGTTCAAATTAAGCAAGGTCAAATTATAGTCGAAGAGGGCCAATTAATTGACAGGGAAGTATATAGAAAGCTGGAATTGTTGGGCCTTTTAGATAATAAGTACACATTTCAGCCGATCATTGGTCTTTTCATTTTAGTCTTATTAGTGATGATCTATCTTGCATATTTTTTTGAAAAAGAAAAGAACTCGTTCTTTACGAGTAAAAACCAGTCATTGCTTCTCTTTACCATCATCCTAGCGATAACGTTAACGGTCATGAAGATTATCAGCTTATTTCAAAAAATGGACTATTCTCATATCGGCTTTATTGTCCCGGTGCTGATGGGAGTTATGTTGACAAAGCTTTTGATTAATGACCGCCTTGCGTTCGTGACAAGCATTATATATGCTTTTTGCGGAAGCTTGATTTTTAATGATGGAGTCACTGGCACATTTAATTTTACAATTGGTCTTTACTACTTATGCGGGTGCATCGCAGCCATTCTGTTTCTAGGGGAACATAACGTCCGTTCGAAAATTTTACAAGCTGGTCTTTTCGTTTCGGCTGTTAATATTGTTGTGATCACCGCTATTTTATTCATTCAAAATGGAATTTATTCGAATCTAGAGATCGGTTCTTATTTTCTTATGGCGATTGTATCAGGTGTTATCTCTTCCGTCTTGACAATCGGTTTAATGCCTTTTTTTGAATCAGGTTTTGGCATTTTATCGACGATGAAGCTGATTGAACTGTCGAATCCGAATCATCCTTTATTAAGGAAAATATTAACGGAGGCGCCTGGTACTTATCATCACAGTGTAATGGTGGCCAATCTAGCCGAGGCTGCTTGCGAAGCGATCGGTGCGAATGGGTTGTTGGCAAGAGTTGGAAGCTACTATCACGATATCGGCAAGACGAAACGGCCGCGCTATTTTATTGAAAACCAAATGAACATGGAAAATCCGCATGATAAATTGTCCCCTCAGCTAAGCAAAAACATTATTATTGCTCATGCTGAAGAGGGAGCAGAAATGTTAAGGAAGCATAAAATGCCGAAAGAATTTATCGATATTGCTCTGCAGCATCATGGAACATCGCTTTTAAAATTTTTCTACCATAAAGCCCAAGAAAATAGTGATCAGCCTATTTTGGAAAGTGAGTTTAGATATCCGGGTCCGAAGCCGCAAACGCGGGAGATTGCCGTTATTTGTATCGCTGACAGTGTAGAAGCAGCTGTTCGTTCAATGAAAAATCCGATGCCCGAAAAAATTGAAAAGCTTGTTCGTTCCATCATAAAAGATAAACTTCAAGACGGGCAATTCGACGAATGTGATATAACGTTTAAAGAGCTTGAAACGGTGGCAAAAATATTGTGTGAAACATTGAAGGGGATTTTTCATTCAAGAATTGAATATCCGGAATTTCATGAAAAGAAGGTGAAGAAAACATGACATTATCCATTGACATTTTCGACCAGACGGAAACACTCTCTTCTGAGGAAATAGAAACGATCGAAAATTTGCTGCAATTTGCTGCTTTAGAAGAACGTGTTCCCAAAGATTCGGAAGTATCTATAACCTTTGTTACTAATAAAGACATTCAAGAGATCAATCGGGATTACCGGGGAAAAGATCAGCCGACAGATGTGATTTCATTTGCGCTTGAAGAAACAGGAGAAGATGAAGTGGAGATCCAAGGTGCTGATCTCCCCCCTCATTTAGGGGATATCATTATCTCAATAGAAAAAGCGAAAGAGCAAGCAGAAGAATACGGCCACTCATTTATGAGAGAGCTCGGATTTTTATCTGTTCATGGCTTTTTGCATTTATTAGGTTATGATCATATGACAAAAGAAGAAGAAGAAAAAATGTTTTCAAGGCAAAAGGAAATTTTAGAGAAATTTGGATTGAAAAGAACAGGATAAACATGAAGACTTTGTTGAAAAGCTTTTATTTTGCCGTACAAGGAATAGCTGCAGCCTTCCAATCCGAGCGGAACTTTAGAATTCATGTGACAGTTGCGATCATCGTGATCGCAGCCGGATTATTTTTCAACATTAGCTTAATTGAATGGATTGTCATTCTCCTATTAATTGGCGGAATGTTAGCTTTAGAGCTGGTCAATACTGCCATTGAGCGAATCGCTGATGCTGTGTCGAAAGAATCTCATCCTCTGCTTAAAACTGCAAAAGATGCAGCTGCAGGAGCAGTATTGGTTTATGCAGCCGTTTCGGTTGTCATCGGATTCATCATTTTTGCCCCCAAAATAATTGAAGTTTTTTCGTGAAAAATGTAGAATTTTCTGAAAAAATAAACGTGAAATTAAATGAAAAATGATGTAAAATAATGAGTATAAGCTGCAACGTAAACGAAAGGAAGGAAGCTATGGACTCCCATCAACTGATTGAAGAAGCAAAAAGAGCAAGAGAATTTGCTTATGCACCTTACTCTCGATTTAAAGTAGGTGCAGCACTTCTGACAAAGGATGGAAAAGTATACAAAGGATGCAATATTGAAAACGCAGCTTATTCCATGTGCAATTGTGCCGAGCGCACTGCTATATATAAAGCGGTTTCAGAAGGTGAAAATGAATTCGCAGCTATTGCCATAGTTGCGGATACAAAGCGCCCTGTATCGCCATGCGGCGCTTGCAGGCAAGTCATAGCAGAGCTCTGTCCTAAAAATATGAAGGTGATTTTGGCGAATCTTAACGGAGACTATAACGAGCTAACAGTTGAACAACTATTACCAGAAGCATTTACATCGGAGGATTTACATGAATAAGACAAAATTTAAATCAGGATTTGTATCAATCATCGGCCGTCCGAATGTCGGCAAATCGACTTTTATTAACCGTGTAATCGGTCAAAAAATTGCGATTATGAGCGATAAACCTCAAACAACGAGAAACAAAATACAAGGGGTTTATACGACGGAAAACTCACAAATTATTTTTATCGACACTCCCGGTATTCATAAACCAAAGCATAAATTGGGCGATTTTATGATGAAAGTCGCTCAAAATACGCTCAAAGAAGTGGATCTAATTCTGTTTATGATTAATGCTGAAGAAGGATTAGGCCGCGGTGATGAATATATCATGGAACGATTGAAGGAAACCGATACTCCTGTATTTTTAGTTGTCAATAAAATCGATCGGGTTCATCCTGATGATTTATTGCCGCTTATTGACCAATACAGGGAAAAGTTCGAGTTTCAGGAAATTGTTCCAATTTCTGCCCTGCAAGGAAACAACATTGAAACGTTGCTAGGGCAAATTGAAGCGTATTTGCCGGAAGGTCCGCAATATTATCCTAGTGATCAGGTGACAGATCACCCGGAACGTTTTATCATTTCTGAACTAGTTCGCGAAAAAGTATTGCATTTGACAAGAGAAGAGATCCCGCATTCTGTCGCAGTTGTTGTTGATTCTATTGAAAAAAGAGAAAACCATGCAGTATATATAGCTGCAACAATTGTTGTGGAACGCAACTCTCAAAAAGGTATTATCATTGGGAAGCAAGGAAGAATGTTGAAAGAAATTGGGAAAAGGGCAAGGGTTGACATTGAAAACTTGCTCGGATCAAAAGTCTTTTTAGAGCTGTGGGTCAAAGTGCAAAAAGATTGGAGAAATCGCCTGTCGCAATTGCGAGATTTTGGATTTAGGGAAGACGAATATTAATTGACTTGAAGGAAGTTAGAAATATTTTCAAAACATGAAAATGAGTCAAAAAGGCTATGATAACAATGAATTGGATATAGCTTAGGAACAACGACAGAAAGGTGGGGACAATATGTTAGATTTTACCTGGAAAGTATTCACGTTTACAGGTAATATTGACACATATCTCCTTTTTAAAGAGCTTGAAAAGGAGCGGACGAAAGATTGTCAAATGAAGGAAGAAGAGCGGACTGAGGTTGATCTCCCTGTTTAGTAGTGCTGTATCCAATAGGATGGTGGAGAAATGCTTGTAAAGACGGAAGGAATTGTCATTCGTACAACGGAATATGGTGAGACCAATAAAGTTGTTACAATATATACAAGGGAGTTGGGGAAAGTTGGTGTAATGGCACGGGGCGCAAATAAACCGAACAGCCGCCTCGCAGCTGTTACCCAACTTTTTACGTATGGAAATTTTTTGTATCATCAATCTTCTGGATTGGGTAATTTAAGCCAAGGAGAAATCATTTCCGCTTTTAGAGAGATTAAGGAAAATATTTTTTTGACTGCATATGCTTCATATATTGTAGAGCTCCTTGATAAAGGAACAGATGAAAAAGACAGAAACCCTTTTTTGTTTGAGCTCTTATTTCAAACACTTCATCTGCTGAATGAAGAAAAGGATGCGGAAATTTTGACCAATATATTTGAAATAAAGATGCTCAACGTTCTCGGTTTATATCCCGAATTAAACAAATGTGCAGTAAGCGGCGAAACAAACGGACCGTTTCATTTTTCATTAAAAGAAAACGGATTGATTTGCAGCCGCTGTTTTGAAAAAGATCCTTACAGGCTCAATATTTCTCAGAAGACAGTGAAGCTGTTGCGGCTGTTTTATTCTATTGACTTAAACCGCATTGGTCAAATATCCGTCTCCCCTGAGACAAAAAAAGAACTGAGATTTGTTCTTGATCAATATTATCAGGAATATGCAGGTTTATCGCTGAAATCGAAAAAATTTTTAAATCAGCTTGACAGTTTAAAAGAAATGTTGTAAACCATATACATGGATGTGAAACCTTTCAAATGAAGGATTTATCCCCCCCTCATGCTGTTAGAAAAAGCGATTTAATGTCATGTAATGAGCGGAAATGTACGTGTCAAATTGAATAATAAAATGCGATGAAGGAAAAGAGTACCTGCAATCTTCATAGAAAGCGACCTTAGGATGGTGCGAGCTAAGGTATGAGGATGCAGGGAACGGCGTTCCAGAGCAATAACGGTTTACGAGAGGCTGAAACGTTTTTCAGCAAATAGGGTGGAACCGCGGGTCATCCCGTCCCTATGCAACTTTGTTGCATTAGGGACGGTTTTTATTTTGTTCGAACATAACTTAATTGTGGAGGTGCATGATGAATGAACATTCAAGAAATGATTTTGACGCTGCAAAAGCATTGGGCCGATCATGGATGTATTTTGATGCAGGCATATGATGTAGAAAAAGGTGCCGGAACCATGAGCCCATACACATTTCTTCGCTCCATCGGGCCAGAACCGTGGAATGTTGCTTACGTGGAGCCGTCAAGAAGACCTGCTGACGGAAGGTATGGGGAAAATCCGAACCGCCTTTATCAACACCATCAATTCCAAGTCATTATGAAGCCGTCTCCGAAAAACATACAAGAAATTTATTTAGATTCATTAAAGGCTCTTGGAATTGATCCGCTTGAACATGACATCCGCTTTGTGGAAGATAACTGGGAAAATCCTTCTCTCGGCTGCGCAGGGCTTGGCTGGGAAGTTTGGCTTGACGGAATGGAAATTACTCAATTCACGTATTTTCAGCAGGTCGGAGGACTGGAATGCAAACCGATTTCTGTTGAAATTACTTATGGAATAGAGCGTTTGGCGTCTTATATTCAAGAAAAAGAAAATGTATTTGACCTTGAATGGACAAACGGATTTACATACCGGGACATTTTTTATCAGCCTGAATATGAGCATTCCAAGTATACGTTCGAAACATCCGATACAAACATGCTATTTGAACTGTTTAATACGTATGAAAAAGAAGCGCACAGACAGATGGAATTAGGTCTCGTTCATCCAGCGTACGACTACGTTTTAAAATGCTCGCACACATTTAATTTGCTTGACGCAAAAGGAGCTATTTCTGTTACAGAACGAACCGGATATATTGGCAGAGTGAGAAAGCTGGCAAGAAAAGTTGCCAAAACGTTTTATGAAGAACGGGAAAAACTCGGTTTTCCAATGCTGAAAAACAAGGGGGCCGAAAATCATGAATAAACGGGATTTACTTATCGAAATCGGGCTTGAAGAAATGCCTGCCGGCGTCATCCTGTCTTCGATTGATCAGCTGGCTGACAAAGTAGGAGCTTGGCTGGATGAACATCGCATTTCTTACGCCAAAATAAAAAAATATTCAACTCCTAGACGTCTTGCCGTCCTTGTAGAGGATGTAAATGAAAAACAGGAAGATTTGCTTGGCGAAGCAAAAGGACCGGCAAAAAAGATTGCGGTTGATGAGAATGGAAATTGGACAAAAGCAGCGTTAGGCTTTGCACGGAGCCAAGGAGCTTCCACAAACGACATATCCTTTAAAGAAGTAAACGGTGTTGAGTACGCTTTTGTTCAAACATTTCAAAAAGGGAAAGAAACGAAAGAACTGCTCCCAGGGTTAGAAGAGATTATTCAAACCATCCATTTTCCGAAAAATATGCGTTGGGGAAATTGGAATCTTCGCTATATCCGTCCGATACAATGGTTAGTTGTCTTATTTGGACAAGACATCATTCCGTTTTCCATTACCGATGTTCCGACAGGAAATGTTACGTATGGCCATCGCTTTTTAGGAACGAAAGCGGAAATTTCCACTCCACGCGATTATGAAAATACTTTGTTGAACCAGTTTGTTGTCGCCGATTATGAAAAACGAAAACAAATGATCATTCAACAGCTGGAGGAACTGGAAAGAAAGGAAAACTGGATCATCCCTGTTGATGAAGATTTGCTCGAGGAAGTTACAAACTTGGTGGAATATCCGACCGCCCTGTACGGTTCATTCGAAGACCGGTTTTTAACATTGCCTGAAGAAGTGTTAGTGACGACGATGAAGGAGCATCAGCGATATTTTCCTGTCAAAAATAAAGATGGAAAGCTGCTTCCGTTTTTTGTTACCGTAAAAAACGGGAATGATCAAAACATTGAAACGATTGCCAAGGGGAATGAAAAGGTCCTTCGGGCAAGACTTTCCGATGCAAATTTCTTTTACGAAGAAGACAAAAAGCTTGCCATCGATACCGCACTGGAGAAGCTTGAAAAAATTGTTTTTCATGAAGAACTGGGCTCCATCGGTGACAAGGTTCGCCGAATTGTAAAATTATCAGAAAAGCTTAGCGAAAAGCTTGAATGCTCCAATGAGGAGAAAGCTTATATTAAACGGACTGCTTCCATTTGCAAATTTGACATTGTTACGCAAATGGTTTATGAATTTCCTGAGCTTCAAGGAATTATGGGAGAAAAATACGCTCTTTTAAAGGGTGAACAGGAAGAGGTTGCAAAAGGAATAAATGAGCATTATATGCCGCGGCATGCTTCCGACAAGACGCCTGAAACGTTGAGCGGAGCCATTGTAGGGCTTGCGGACAAGCTGGATACAATTGCAGGATTTTTTTCGATCGGTTTGATTCCAACTGGCTCACAAGATCCGTATGCATTAAGAAGACAAGCAAGCGGCATTGTTCAAATTCTTCGAGCAAAACAATGGCGGCTTGAATTGGAGGAATTGTTCGACCTTGCTATAAATGTATATGGTTTAGAAAATAAAGACAATTTGAGAAAAGAATTGCTGTCGTTCTTCCAAATGAGAGTCAAATTTGCGCTTCATGAAGAAAATGTCCGCCATGATATAATTGAATCGGTATTACAATCCAATTACCATGAAGTTAATGCATATTTTGAGCGGGCTGCCGTTCTGTCAGAAGAAAGCCAAAAGGGTGACTTTAAAGAAGTAATTGAATCGCTGTCTCGTGTTGTCAACATCTCGTCTAAGGGCCAAGAGGGCAATATTAAAGAAGAGCTGTTCGAGAAGGAAGAAGAAAAAACATTGTATCAAGCGTATTTACGGCTTGAAGAAAATTTTGTAAAATTGCAAAAAGAGGGTAATTTTAAAGAAGCATTTTTGGAAATGAAAGCTTTAAAGCCGGTGATTGATCGTTATTTTGATAATATTATGGTAATGGCAGAGGATGAATCGGTTAAACAAAACAGGCTGTCCCAAATGGTACAATTAACAAAGATAATCACATCTTTTGCCAAAGTGAATGAAATTATCGTAAAATAAATGCAAATAGACGATTATCCCGAGGATAATCGTCTTTCCTTGTGCGCCCGGCATGGGTGTAATCTATAGGGTGAAAGTCCCGAGCTGCGAAGGCAGAAGTAGCAGTTAGCTTAACGCAAGGGTGTCCGTGGTGACGCGGAATCTGAAGGAAGCGAGCGGCAAACTTCCGGTCTGAGGAACACGAACTTCATATGAGGCTAGGTATCACTGGGTGAGTTTGCAAGACAAAACAAAGCCCTTTCTGCCGAAGGTGATACAGAGTAAATGAAGCAGATGGATGGAAGGAAAGATTACACTCTTACCCGGGGAGGTCTGGCTGGCACGCCAAGTAACCTTGGTAACCTATCTAGTGATAGATAGCTGAACCGTCAGAAGTCAGCAGAGGTCATAGTATTAGTTGGTCTAGAACAACTAAGAAGGACCGAACAATTAAGAGAGAATAGCCCTTGGCATTCAGTGAGTCATGATGAACACAGAAAACGTAGTACCTCACTTGAGGGAGGAAGCGGTGAATCCCGTGGGAGATCTCTTGGAGGGTGGAGTGACCACTGGCATAAAGAGAACAGCTATTCACGGAAGTTATAAAGACTTGCGTCAATTATCTTAATTGAACCGCCGTATACGGAACCGTACGTACGGTGGTGTGAGAGGACGGGAGTTAATCGCTCCCTCCTACTCGATTCGCCGTAATGTACAATAGAAAACCTTTTCAAAATATTGAAATCATATATAATATTTTTATAATGCAGCCTCTTTTTCAAGGTGGTGAGGACAATAGAGCTTAATAAACGGCAAGAACAAATATTGCAAATCGTTAAGGAGCATGGGCCAATTACGGGTGAGCATATTGCAGATCGTTTAAACTTGACAAGAGCTACGCTAAGACCTGATTTAGCAATTTTAACAATGGCTGGATACCTTGACGCAAGGCCGCGAGTCGGCTATTTTTATACAGGGAAATCAGGCGCCAATTTGCTTGCAGAGAAATTAAAAAAGCTCCAAGTAAAAGATTTTCAGTCGATCCCAGTCGTTGTCAACGATAATGTTTCTGTTTATGATGCAATTTGTACAATGTTTTTGGAAGATGTCGGGACATTATTTGTGGTAGATAATCAATCGTTGCTAGTGGGAGTGCTGTCGAGAAAAGATCTCCTCCGGGCAAGCATCGGCAAACAGGAATTAACCCAAATCCCCGTCAATATTATTATGACTAGAATGCCAAATATAACCGTATGCAAAAAGGAAGATCTTATTATTGATGTAGCAAGGATTTTAATTGAAAAGCAAATCGATGCACTGCCCGTTGTAAAAGAAGTGGACGGCGGTTTTGAAGTGATAGGAAGAATTACGAAAACAAACATTACAAAAATATTGGTAAGATTAGTTGATGACGATATTATGTAAGAATGGGGGATCCGAATGAATAATCGTACGATCTATATTGTTTCAGACTCAGTCGGGGAAACGGCAGATCTCGTTGTAAAAGCAGCTATCAGTCAATTTAACGGCTCTCAATATGAAACGAATGTGAAAAGGGTGCCTTATGTGGAGGATGCAAATACAATCAAAGAAGTTGTCGCATTGGCGAAAATGGATAATGCGATCATTTGCTTCACAATCGTTGTCCCCGAACTTAGGAATCTTCTTATTCAAGAAGCGGAAAAAGAAGGTGTGATCTACCACGATATCATTGGTCCTTTAATTGATAAAATGGAAACGTCATATGGAATAAAAGCGAAGTATGAGCCCGGAAGAGTTCGGAAGCTTGATGAAGACTATTTCAAAAAAGTAGAAGCAATTGAGTTTGCTGTTAAATATGATGACGGCCGCGATCCGAGAGGAATTTTGAAAGCCGATATTGTTTTGATCGGTGTATCGCGGACTTCCAAAACGCCTTTGTCGCAATATTTGGCGCTAAAACGATTAAAAGTAGCTAATGTTCCTATTGTTCCAGAAGTAGAACCCCCTGAAGAACTTTTTAAAGTTTCCAAAGAGAAATGCGTCGGTCTAAAAATCAGTCCGGAAAAGCTGAATTATATCCGAAAGGAAAGATTAAAGCAGCTCGGGCTTAATGATCAGGCTATATATGCCAATATAGACAGAATTAAAGAAGAATTAGCTTATTTTGAAAAAATTGTTCAAAAAATCGGCTGTCCAGTTATAGATGTATCGAACAAAGCAGTTGAAGAAACAGCCAATCATATCCAAAATTTATTCTTAAAAAAATAACATGTGATAAAACCTGCTTATTCCGATCTTAAGAATATAGTAGGTTTTTTTCATGGTGAAAGATAAAATGATGGAATAATGCAGTGTATTGTATTATAATAAAAAATTGTGATAAAATTACGCTTTTTAGGTTTAGACTAAAAAAAATACGAATAAACTATTTACAGGAAGATGTCAAGGGGGTTGGAGAAAGAAAATTCGACAAATCACTTTTTGTAAAAAGTTTAAATTGCTGGCAGGATTCTTTGAGGTGATGAAGAATAGAGAAATATGATGGGAAAAATATCACTATTTTTGTCGATGCTGATGCATGCCCCGTCAAAGAAGAAATTGCATCAGTCGCAAAAAAATATAAAGTCCCGGTTTGTTTCATTGCATCATATGCTCATGTAGGTAAAAAGGATGACGGGAATAGCTGGGTATTTGTCGATCAAGAAAAGGAATCTGTCGACTTATACATTTTTAACAACTCAAAAAAACATGACATCATCATTACACAAGATATCGGACTAGCCGGTATGCTGCTTAAGAAATGCACACATGTTCTCTCTCCAAGAGGAATGCTGTTTACAGAAGATACAATCGACTCTGTTCTCCATCTCCGGTATATTTCGGCAAGGGAAAGAAGAAACGGCAATTATATCAAAGGGCCAAAAAAATTCCAAGATAAAGATCGTCATCATTTTATCACAGCACTTGAAAAAATATTGTCGAATTATGCAGGAAATTTTAAAATTCATATTGAATAAATTTTAAGGCACGGAGTTGTTCATATGGGGAAAATGCTTCCCGAGGAATTTATAGAAAAAGTGCAACATGCTGTTGATATAGTAGATGTTGTGAGTGAATATGTTCAATTAAAGAAGCAGGGTCGAAACTTTTTTGGACTATGTCCTTTTCACGGCGAAAATACACCTTCATTTTCTGTTTCACCTGAAAAACAAATTTTCCACTGCTTTGGCTGCGGTTCTGGCGGAAATGTTTTTACCTTTCTCATGCAAATTGAAGGATGCAGCTTTACAGAAGCTGTACAAATGACAGCAAAAAAAGCTGGTTTGGACATTCCAGGGGGCTCGGCACTTTCTCAAGAGTCGACATACCCAAACAACAGCGAAGCAGAGAAAATGATAAAAGTGCATGAACTGCTGAAAAAAATGTATCATCATTTATTACTAAATACAAAAGAAGGGCAAAACGCGTTAAATTATTTGCTTCATCGGGGTTTTACGAAAGAATTAATCGATCAATTTGAGATTGGCTACGCTTTAGATTCTTGGGACTTTTCTTTAAAATATTTGCTGAAAAAAGGTTTTGAACTTCCGTTGTTGGAAAAAACAGGGTTAATTATCCGAAGCGAATCTAACGGTTCTTTTTTTGATCGGTTTCGCAATCGGATCATGTTTCCGGTTAAAGATGCACAAGGCCGTACAGTCGCTTTTTCCGGAAGGTCGCTAGGAAACAAACAGCCAAAATATTTAAACAGCCCTGAGACAAAAATATTTAACAAAGGACGGATTCTTTATAATTTCCACCAAGCAAGACCTTTCATTAGACGAAAACAGGAAGCGGTGTTGTTTGAAGGGTTTGCGGATGTTATATCGTCCGTTCATGCAGGAATCGAGCATAGTGTAGCAACAATGGGAACAGCGCTGACGGAAGAACAGGTCAAGCTCTTAGCCAGAAGCGGAGGAACAGTTGTCATTTGCTACGATTCCGATTCCGCTGGAATTGAAGCTGCCTTCAGAGCTTCTAAATTGCTTGTTGAAGCAGGATGTAATGTAAGGATTGCTAAAATGCCTGAAGGGTTAGACCCTGATGACTACATTCGGACATACGGAAAGGAAAAATTCAAAAACGATGTAATAGGGGCAAGTCTCTCATTAATGGCATTTAAGATGGAATATTTTCGAAAGGGGAAAAATCTCCAGGATGAAGGGGATCGAGCGAGATACATTCAAGAAGTGCTTAACGAATTAAGCGGCCTTCCGAGCGGGATCGAACAAGAGCTGTATATCACGCAGCTTTCTGAAGAATTTTCCGTATCAAAAGAAACGTTAATGGCAGAGCTTCGGAATATAAATAAGCGGAAAAGAAGAAGACCAGAAAAAACGAGTCTCAAGACTGATGCATTACAACGGAATGCACTGATGCCTGCTTATCAAAAGGCAGAACGCCTTCTAATTGCTCATATGTTGAAAAGCAGGGAAGTGGCAGAAAAGGTTCTTCATGCGATTGGTGGAAATTTTAACGTGGAGGAGCATCGGGCTATTTCATCCTATTTATACGCTTATTATGAGGAAGGGAACGATCCAGACATAAGCCACTTTTTGACGAAGCTCAAAGATCCTTCATTAAGCCGAATTGTATCGGAAATTGCCATGATGACAATTGGCGAACAATTGACTGAGCAAGAGCTTCAAGACTATGTAAAACATATCTTGAACCATCAAAAAATGCTCATCCTAAAGGAAAAGGAAGCTGAGAAGAAAGAGGCTGAAAAACGAAAAGATTATGTAAAAGCTGCCGAAATTGCAATGGAAGTAATTCAGCTGAAAAAAGGATTAATGTGAAAGCTTGTATAACTCTGGAAGGAGGGGATCCAATGGCTGAAAAACAAGCCCATTCAAAAGATTTAGAAGCTGATGGAACTGTTGAGGAAGTGAAAAATCAGCTTATTCAATTAGGAAAGAAACGCGGAGTATTAACATATGAAGAAATTGCTGAGAAAATGGCAAATTTCGATATTGATTCAGATCAAATGGATGAGTTTTATGAATACGTTAATGAGCAAGGAATCGAATTAATTAGCGAAAACGAAGATGTTGATTCCAATTTGCCGGATTTAGACAAAGAAGATGAAGAAGAATTTGATCTAAATGATCTTAGTGTACCGCCGGGTGTGAAAATAAATGATCCGGTTCGAATGTATTTAAAAGAAATCGGCCGGGTTGATCTCTTATCGGCTGATGAAGAAATCGAACTTGCCAAGCGTATTGAACAAGGGGACGAAGAAGCGAAAAGAAGGCTTGCAGAAGCCAACCTGCGCCTAGTCGTCAGCATTGCAAAACGCTACGTCGGCCGCGGAATGCTCTTCCTCGATCTCATACAGGAAGGCAACATGGGGCTGATGAAAGCTGTTGAAAAATTTGATTATCGAAAAGGATACAAATTCAGCACATATGCAACATGGTGGATTCGCCAGGCAATTACACGGGCAATTGCAGATCAGGCGAGAACGATCCGCATCCCTGTCCATATGGTTGAGACAATCAATAAGTTAATTCGAGTCCAACGCCAATTGCTTCAAGATTTGGGTCGTGAACCGACACCAGAAGAGATCGCTGAAGATATGGATTTGACTCCTGAAAAAGTTAGAGAAATCTTAAAAATTGCCCAAGAACCTGTATCATTAGAAACGCCGATTGGCGAAGAAGACGATTCGCACTTAGGTGATTTTATTGAAGACCAAGAGGCTACTTCTCCATCAGAGCATGCTGCATATGAATTATTAAAGGAGCAGCTTGAAGATGTTCTCGATACCCTTACAGACAGGGAAGAAAACGTTCTGCGCCTTCGTTTTGGACTGGACGATGGAAGAACTCGGACTCTGGAAGAAGTAGGAAAAGTTTTCGGTGTCACTCGAGAACGCATTCGGCAAATTGAAGCGAAGGCTCTGCGAAAATTGCGCCATCCAAGCCGAAGCAAGCGGCTGAAAGACTTTTTGGAATAAAAATAAAAATGTCTTTTTCTTTCCTTGGGCAGACTTATTCGTCTGCCTTCCCTTCAATATATGTAAACGCTAACAACAATAACTATTTGTACTATATTTTACTGAATCTTCTTTCATTTTGCAAATGACATTTGTTGAAAAAACATAAGATCTTTTTAAATTGTTTTTTTGTCTAATTCGTGAACATCACAAGGAACTTATATAGAAAGACTTTTCCTTCAAAGAAAATTCAAGTACAATAGAGATTGTTTAGGTTAGTTTCAGCTCGTCCATGTTGAGCGAAAAAAGCAAATGTACGGTTATACATAAGGGAGGTTACAAAATGAATCGTAATCCGCTTATTCCATTTGCATTAATCATTGTGTTTGGAATTGGACTAATGGTTGCATTTTCTTTCATCGGACTGGATAATATGAAAGAGATGGCTGAAGAAAAAGAGGGGGGCGGACAAAAAACGGAAGACGTCGCTAATGCAAAGCCGGAGGATATATTCAAGCAAAGCTGTGCAAGCTGCCACGGTCAAAACTTTGAAGGCGGAGCAGGTCCTTCATTAAAAGGTGTTGGCGACAAATTGTCTGTTGATGAAATTAAAGAAACAATTAAAAACGGCCGCGGTGCGATGCCTGGCGGGCTAGTACCTGAAGAAAAGCTTGATGAAATGGCCGAATGGGTTTCTAAAATTAAATAATAAAAAACATATTGGTTGAAAAGTCTTCCTTTTGGGGGACTTTTTTCGTATTTTCATGTTTACCAAATTGGAATAAAGGGTGAAATAAATTGAACAGTGTCCAACTTTCAAAAAGACTGTCGGCTGTGGCAGAATTTGTTCCGAATAATCAGGTGACAGCAGATATTGGATCAGATCATGCATATTTGCCATGTTATTTAGTGCTTGCCAAAAAAACAGTGAAAGCGATTGCCGGTGAAATCAATGAAGGCCCTTTTCAAGCGGCAAAAAAACAAGTGGAAAAAAACGGGCTCCAGCATGTAATTTCCGTTCGGAAAGGGGACGGATTGTCCGTATTACAAAAGGATGAGGCAACATGCATCACGATCGCTGGCATGGGCGGCTCGCTTATTAAAACGATTTTGGAGGAAGGAAAAGAGAAGCTCGGGAAGGTTGAACGGCTTGTACTTCAGCCGAATATTCATGCAATTGAAGTTCGAAAATGGCTGATTGACAATGGTTGGGAGCTCGAAGGAGAAACAATTCTAGAAGAGAGCGGAAAAATATATGAGGTGCTGTCCGCTAAGCGTGGAAATGCAATGAAACCGTACGAAGATTTGCCATTTGAAGCAGCTTTGTTAATGGGTCCATTTTTGTTAAAAGAAAAGAACAACGTTTTTTTTAAAAAATGGAAACACGAGCTTTCTCATCGGAAGGACATTCTACGGCAGCTGGAGCAATCCAACGGAAATGAACAGCTTATGCAAAAAAAAGAAGAAATAAAAAAGGTGATCGAGATCATTGAGGAGGTCATAAAATAAATGAAGAAAATCGCTAACGGCCAACATATTATTCAATTATTTGAACGGTTTTCTCCAAAGCATTATGCATTGGAAGGAGACAAGATCGGGCTGCAAATCGGCACATTAAACAAGCCTGTCCGAAAAATTATGGTCGCTCTGGATGTTTTGGAGGAAGTCGTTGATGAAGCAATCAATCAAAAGGTTGATTTAATTATCGCTCATCATCCTCCCATTTTTCATCCTTTAAAGCATATTAGAACAGATGATCCGGCAGGGCGTATTATAGAAAAATGCATCAAGCATGAAATTGCCGTTTATGCAGCCCATACAAATTTGGATGTGGCTCCAGGCGGAGTGAATGATCTTTTGGCCGACCGCTTACAACTGGTGAATCAAAAAATACTTGTCCCAACTTATCAAGACCCATTAAAAAAGCTTGCTGTATTTGTACCAAAAGACTATGAGGGGGACGTTCGGGAGGCGCTTGGCAAAGCGGGTGCTGGATTTATCGGCAACTACAGTTATTGCACTTTTTCCTCGGCAGGAACAGGAACATTTTTACCTTTGGAAAATGCAAATCCCTTTATCGGAGATACTGGAAAGCTTGAAATGGTTGAAGAAGTCAAAATTGAAACGATCTTCCCGCAGTCAATCCAAAAGAAAGTCATTCAAGCGATGTTGAAGGCGCATCCTTATGAAGAAGTTGCTTATGACATCTATCCATTAGAAAACGAAGGGAAACAGCTAGGATTAGGGAAAATTGGAGAGCTTGAAAAAGAAATGACATTGAAGGAATTTGCAGAGCATGTTAAGAAAGCTTTAGAAGTGGAAAAAGTAAGAGTAGTAGGGGATTTACAGGCAACTATAAAAAAAGTAGCCGTTTTAGGCGGAGACGGAAATAAATACATTTATCAGGCAAAAATGAGAGGCGCAGATGTTTATGTAACTGGTGATGTATATTACCACACAGCTCACGATGCTATGATGCTCGGCTTACATGTAGTTGATCCAGGTCACAACATTGAAAAGGTGATGAAAGAGGGAGTGGCGGAAAAACTAACAAAGCTGTGTGCTGAAGAAAATCTGGAAGTAGAAATTATTCCTTCCCGCGTCCATACAGATCCGTTCAAGTTTCTATAATTAAAAGGGGGATCAGTCCTTTTTAGTGGACCGATCCCCTTTAATCATTAAAAAGGTTTTGTCTATGATTTTTTGACTTTTACCTTTGGCAATATTTTTTCAAGAGGGACATTTGAAGTTAAATCCCATGTTTCTGGATTTTCTGGATCATAATTCTCCAAAAATCGAATGACCTCTTTGACAATCGGCGTTGGGGTTGATGCACCGGCTGTAACGGCAACTTTTTTAACGTCTTTAAGCCATTCCAGTTTGATTTCACTTACATTCGCCACGCGATAAGCTTTCGTGCCCGCAATCTCTTCAGATACTTGCGCAAGCCGGTTTGAATTGTTGCTGCGCGGATCGCCGACGACAATGGTTAAATCAGCTTCTTTTGCCTGTTCGGCCACAGCTTCCTGGCGAACTTGTGTTGCGAGGCAAATTTCTTTATGAAACTCGACATGCGGATATTTTTCCTTCACTTTTTCCATTATATCAGCTACGTCCCATTGGCTCATTGTTGTTTGGTTCGTAACAATGATTTTGTCGTTGGAAATATCGAGCTCTTCAACATCGTTGACAGTCTCGACTAAATGAACGATATCCGGCGCTACACCTACTGCTCCTTCCGGTTCCGGATGCCCTTTTTTTCCAATATAAATGACGTCATACCCTTCTTCTTTTTTTTGCTTAATAAGTTCATGAGTTTTTGTGACGTCAGGGCATGTAGCATCGATCGTGACAAGCCCTTTTTCCTTCGCTATTTTGCGCACTTCTGGCGAAACGCCGTGAGCAGTGAAAATAACGGTTCCTTTATCGACTTTTTTCAAAATCTCAAGTCGATTTTTTCCGTCTAACGTAATAATCCCTTCTTTTTCAAAGGCATCTGTTACATGTTTATTATGAACGATCATTCCTAAAATATAGATCGGTCTAGGCAGTGATTTATCCATTGCTGCATTTTTGGCTATCACCATTGCATCAACAACACCATAGCAGTATCCTCGAGGGGAAATTTTAATAACCTCCATGTTTTTTCCTCCTGATATTTAGTAAAGGAAAATAAAAAAGCCGTCAAGCGGCTTGACTATCTAACATCATTATACCTAACATAGAGGAAGAAAACAAAACACAATTAAATATAAAGCTTAGGTTTTGATTCGCCCGACGTATTTTCATCTGAAGGGCTGTCATCGGCTGTCTGTTCCTTCAATCTTTTAGATGACGAATTTTCTTTTATATCATCTTCTTCGCTACTGTCTGTATCAGCATTTTTCAATTCTCTATAAATTTTGAACATTGCCGGGAGATTACGAATCAGAGGACCGTATTGCTGAACCATCGGTGTGACTTGCTGAGCGACACCGAGAACTTTTTGGACATTCGTCAACATGTTTGAAAGATTGGCAGGGTTTGTTAAACTTTGAACAGCACCGCTTGACGGTATACTTCCTGCATGCATTGTGCTCGATGGAAGAAAACGCGAAAAAAGCGATTGTAATCCTCCCCTAGGCGGAACCGGCCATTGCTGAACAGGTGGCTGCCCCCAAAAAGGATGGTAGCCTCCGCCAAAAAAAGGGCGGATCAATGGCTGCTGCCGGAAGGGAGGAAAAGCTCGATAAGGATGCATAAACTTTTCCCCTTTCTTTTGCTGTTTTACCTACATTAAACTATGCGGCGTTTTAGGAAAATGTTTTATTAAAATTGGAGTTTTTCCATTATATTGTTTATAATCAAAAAATGGGTTGATTGATTATGAAGGAGTTGTTTTGCAATGGCAGCTGACTTTAAAGATTTTCCATTTCAAGATTTTATTATAGATGCCGTTCAGTCGTTAGGTTTTAAAGAACCGACTGAAATTCAAGCACAAATGATCCCAATCATATTAAGAGGAGCAAGTGCCATCGGCCAATCACAAACAGGTACAGGCAAAACACATGCTTATTTGCTACCGTTAATCAACAGTATTTGCGGAGAGGAAAAGCGTGTTCAAGTTGTTGTTTTAGCACCGACGAGAGAGCTCGCGACTCAAATTTACGAAGAAGCGTTAAAAATCATAAAATTCGCCCCGCCGGAAAAAGAATTACATGCAAAACTTTTTATTGGCGGTACAGATAAAATGCGGGCGATCGAAAAGCTAAAAACTCAGCCCCATCTTGTGATCGGAACACCTGGCAGAATTCTTGATCTTGTCAAGGAAGGGGCGCTAGATTTATATTCGACAAAAAGCATAGTTGTGGATGAAGCCGATTTAATGCTTGATTTAGGCTTTATTTATGAGGTCGACCAAATAGCTAGCCGCATGAAAAAAGAACTGCAAATGCTTGTGTTTTCTGCCACCATTCCTGAAAAATTAAAGCCTTTTTTAAAAAAATATATGGAAAATCCTGAGTATGTTCATGTATCTCCAAAACAAGTACATGCCAAAAACATCACGCATGTCCTTGTTCCGCTGAGGCATCGAAACAAAATAGATCTTTTATACAATATGGTAGTTTCCTTAAACCCTTATTTAGCGTTAATTTTTGTGAATACAAAAGCAAATGCCCAAGATGTGGCATACGGTCTTGCCGAAAAGGGATTAAAGGTTGGGCAAATCCACGGCGGTCTTACCCCGCGTGAACGGAAAAAAGAAATGCGTCAAATAAAGGATCTTGCCTATCAAGTTGTAGTAGCAACTGATTTAGCTGCAAGAGGAATTGATATTGAAGGTGTTTCCCATGTAATCAATGCCGAGCTGCCGACTGATTTAGATTTTTATATTCACCGAACCGGAAGAACGGCTCGGGCTGGCTTTTCAGGATTTGCCTATACAATCTATGAAGACGATGATGAACAAATGCTGCAAAAGCTTGAAAAAATGGGGATAATCTTTGAAAATCGAGATATTGAAAACGGAATATGGAAAACGCTCGATGACCGAAATCGCAGACAAAAAAGAAAAAAACAACCAATGGAAACAAACGCGTTTATCGGAATCATCAAAAAGCCAAAATCGGTAAAACCAGGATACAAAAAAAAGATGAAAGAACAAATCGAAAAGCTAAAGAAAAAGCAAGCAAGAAAAAATAAATAAAAGGTTGTAAGGAGAGGAAAAACATGTTAAAAATTGGCTCGCATGTATCGATGAGCGGCAAGAAAATGTTGCTTGCTGCAAGTGAAGAGGCAGTTTCATACGGCGCTAATACGTTTATGATTTATACAGGAGCCCCGCAAAACACGAGAAGAAAAAAAATTGAAGATTTAAATATCGAAGCAGGTTTGGCGCATATGAAAGAGCATGGCATCGAAGAAATTGTCGTTCACGCACCATATATAATTAACATTGGCAATACAACAAATTTAGCGACCTTCCAGCTTGGCGTTGATTTTTTAAAATCGGAAATTGAACGCACGGAAGCAATCGGCGCAAAACAAATCGTGCTCCATCCGGGAGCTCACGTTGGAGCCGGTGCAGAAGCCGGAATCAAAAAAATTATTGAAGGTTTAAATGAAGTGCTGGAGAGGGGGCAAAAAGTGCAAATCGCCCTTGAAACGATGGCCGGCAAAGGTTCAGAATGCGGAAGAACGTTTGAGGAGCTTGCGATGATCATTGATGGTGTTACCTACAATGAACATTTGTCCGTTTGTTTCGACACTTGCCATACTCATGATGCCGGTTATGATATTGTCAATGATTTTGATGGGGTTTTAAATCAATTTGATAAAATCATCGGCATCGACCGTTTAAAAGTTGTTCATATAAACGACAGCAAAAATCCGCGCGGGGCCCAAAAAGACCGTCATGAAAATATCGGATTCGGCCACATAGGATTTAAAGCAATCAATTATATCGTCCACCATCCGCAATTAAAAGACTTGCCAAAAATTTTAGAAACTCCGTATGTCGGTGACGACAAAAAAAATAAAAAGCCGCCTTATAAATTTGAAATTGACATGCTGAAGAATAAGACGTTTGATGAAAATGTTTTGGAAAAAATAGCGAATCAATAAAAAAGAATAAGCTCCCTTTTTTAGGGAACTTGCCTTTTTTATTTCCAATTGCCATTGAAGAATTGCAAAAATAATTGATTTGCTTTTTTGGCTGTTTCCGGCGAAGTGATTTTGGCAATTTGTTTTAACAAAGCAATTCTTTCTTCTTCATGAAACACGTTGATTTTTTTTCCCTGTACGAGTTGAAGCAGCTGTTTTGCTTCGTTAATCGAAATGGATATATCATATTGCTTTGCATATGACACAAGTTCTTCAGGTTTTAAACTGTTAATTTTTTGTTGAATAATTTTTTCAAATAAAATCAAAGATCTCGCCTCCCCTCTTATTCGTATGAACAGAGGGGGAGATAGTTGCCTTTTTTTAAAAAAAATGGGTGGAGAAAATGACATAAATATCGTCTCAGCAAAATTTTTATAATACAATATGATTAAAAAAAAACTAGGAGGACGAGATGAGTAAAAAACATCATAAAAAAGAAAGCTTAAGACACATCATTTATCGATTGTTAATGATTGTGATTGGAGCTGTTCTGGCAGCCGTAAGCATCGAGCTGTTTTTAGTCCCAAATCATATGATTGATGGCGGTATCATCGGCATTTCGCTTATTTTAGACCACATATTTTCGAATCATATTAAAATCATCAATTTCGCAACATTAGTTATTGTGTTAAACCTTCCTTTTATGTATTCCGGTTATAAGCAGATTGGGAAGACATTTATGTTTTCGTCCATATTTGGCATCATTTGTTTGGCCATTGCGGAAAGGCTGGCCCATGATTTTGAGGCCTTTACAACAGAGCCTTTGTTAGCCACTGTATTTGGTGGTTTTTTGCTCGGTGCAGGAGTGGGACTTGTCATCCGACACGGAGGATCTCTGGACGGGACAGAAATTTTAGGAATTCTTTTAACGAAAAAAATTCCCTTTTCCGTTGGTGAAATCGTGATGTTTTTGAATATTTTCATTTTTGGAAGCGCAGCGTTTGTCTTCGGGATTGAGCAAGCCATGTATTCCATCTTTACATATTATATTGCCTTTAAAACAATTGATGCGGTTGTTCAAGGTCTTGATGAAACAAAGGCCGCCATCATTATATCTGATCATTACGATGAAGTGTCTGATGCCATATTGTCACGCTTAGGACGCGGAACGACAAAATTAAAGGGAAAAGGCGGATACACGGATACGGAAAAAGACGTCATTTATGCAGTTGTTACAAGGCTTGAAGTGGCAAAATTAAAATCGATTGTACATGAGATTGACCCGAACGCGTTTATTACCATTATGAATACACAAGAAACGAAAGGCGGAAAATTTAAATCTGCCATCCATTAATCAACACATTGAAGTAGAGGGAGAACACATTTTTCTTTACAAATGTGCTCTTCTCCTGTATACTTTAATGATAAAAATAAATCGTAATGATTCCTAATTAAACAGGTGAGAAGCATGGGGGAAAAAATAGTAGAAGTAAAGAACCTTTTTTTTCAATATGAGAGAAAATATGTGCTCGAAAATATCAATATTTCCATTGAAAAAGGAGCATTTTTAGGTTTAGTTGGGCCGAACGGCTCCGGAAAATCGACATTATTGAAATGTCTGCTTGGGCTTTTAAAGCCTCAGAAAGGGACGATTCATTTATTTGGTGAAGATATTCATCAATTTAACGATTGGCATAAAATTGGCTACGTTTCTCAAAAGGCAAACAGCTTTAACTCTTCGTTCCCAGCTACTGTTTTTGAAGTAGTAGCGAGCGGCTTGACTCCCAAACTCGGTTTGTTTAAAAAAATGAAAAAAGCTGATCGGGAAAAGGTAATGGAAGCGATCCGGGCAGTTGGAATGGAAAAGGCAGTTCACCAAAATATCGGTGAGCTTTCAGGAGGACAGCAGCAAAGGGTATTTATTGCTCGCGCACTTGTCAGTGAACCTAAATTATTGATTTTAGATGAACCAACTGTAGGTGTAGATAGTCAGACAGTCAATCATTTTTATCAGCTTTTGCATCATTTGAATAAAGAATTGGAAATCACATTAATACTTGTTACCCATGATATTGGAGCTATTACAGATAAAGTTACGCATGTTGCTTGCTTGAACAAACAACTTTATTTCCATGGAAATAAAGACGAATTTGAACGCCTGAAAGAAACGGAATTGACCTCATTGTACGGGCATCCAGTTCAGTTAATAACGCATGATCATGAGTAGATGGAGGAAATGAAGATGTTTAGCAGTATTTTACAATTTGAGTTTTTGCAAAATGCATTTCTTTCAGGTATTTTAATCGGTTTTATCGCACCTCTTTTAGGTGTTTTTGTGGTGGTCAGACGATTATCACTAATTGCAGATGCACTGAGTCATGTGACCTTGGCTGGAATTGCGGGCGGTCTTTTTTTATCTTCAAAAATATCCTTCTTTTCTTCATTGAATCCAATTTATGTAGGAATGGGTTTTTCTGTTTTAGGCTCACTTGTGATTGAAAAGCTGCGAGCTTTTTATAAATTTTATGCGGAATTGGCCATTCCGATAATCATGTCGGCTGGGATCGGTTTTAGCGTTGTATTTATCTCTTTAGCAGATGGGTTTAATACAGATCTTTTTAATTACTTATTTGGAAGTGTTAGTGCGGTTTCCAGGACGGATTTATATATTATTACTGGTGTTGCAGCATTGGTTATTTTATTGATCGTATTGTTTTATAAAGAATTGTTTTTACTGTCGTTTGATGAAGAATATGCATCTGCTTTAGGGCTGCCGGCAAAAGGCTTGCATCTTTTGTTTATTTTAACAGTTGCCCTAGTGATAAGCGTTTCCATGAGAGTTGTTGGAATTTTGTTAGTTTCCTCGCTTATGACCCTTCCTGTTGCTGCAAGTATTAGAATAGCAACCGGTTTTAAAAAGACAATTTTTCTTTCCGTTATAATAGGAGAAGCTTCCGTTTTAATCGGTTTAGTATTATCTTATTATTTAGATATTGCTCCGGGAGGAACAATTGTCATTTTAGAGGTATTGGCTTTGATTTTTTCCATTATTTTGTCAAAAGCTAGGAGGGGCAAAATATGAATGTCGAACAAGCTTTACAATATTTAAAAGAAAAGGGATATAAATATACATCCAAAAGGAAAGAAATGCTTCAACTAATTGCCGATTCTGATAAATATTTGACAGCTAAAGATGTTTTGGAAAAAATGAATAAGCGCTATCCCGGTTTAAGTTTTGATACGATTTATCGGAATTTATCATTGTTTGCAGAGTTGGGTATATTGGAAACGACAGAGCTTTCAGGTGAAAAGCACTTTCGCTTTCATTGTGACTTAGGACATCATCACCACCATTTTATTTGTATGGAATGCGGAAAAACGAAAGAGATCGAATCATGCCCAATGAATACGATAGAGGAGTATTTGGACGGATATAAAATTAATGGACATAAATTTGAAATTTATGGGTTATGCCCGAATTGCCATGAACGAACCTTGTGAAATTTGATCACAAGGTTTGTTTTTTTATGGGAATTCGTGATAAGAAGGGATGAACTCGAGTTTTGTCATTTCTTAAAAAAAGAATAAAATTTCACAAATAGTAAAAAAATAAAGGATCAACATATTGCTTCCCGTCCTCTGATCCAACATTAGATCCTATTTGAAAACATTTCCATAATAATGGGAATTGATTTGCTTATACTATAAATGCTCCTATCTTTTGAAAGCGAGGGATATGGCAATGGCAAACAAAAATTTCCCACATGCCGGCAAATCAACTGAAATAAATGCCATTCAGGAAAACCGAAATTTTGAAAACCGGAATAATGAAAACCGAGATTATCTAGAAGAAACCGCAGCAGAAGCTGGAGCAGTTGAATCTAGAAATACAAATGAAACATATAATTATAATAATGACGCCGATGAAGCTGGCGGCCGCAATTTAGGATGGCTGGCGCTGGCACTATCGATTATTTCTTTATTTGTTTTGCCCGTTTTATTAGGAGCATCGGGTATCATTATAGGGTTTATCGCCCGTCGGCGCGGTGCGGAAAATCTGGGAGCATGGGCGATCGGAATAGGTATCGTTTCCTTGCTGCTTGGAATTTTCGTATTACCGTTTTTTTAACAAAAACAAAAAGCTTGGGGCATCTGCTCCAAGCTTTAAACTTTTTCCTTTTCTTGTTTTTTGAAATATTCTTCAGCGATTAAATCCACTTCTTTTTTTAATTCTTCGACCATTGTTTCTTCCGGAACTTTCCGAACAATTTTTCCTTTTCTAAAAAGCAATCCTTCGCCTCGTGCACCAGCAATTCCAATATCGGCTTCTCTCGCTTCGCCTGGACCGTTTACTGCGCATCCTAAAACAGCTACTTTGATTGGCGCACGAATTTTTGAAATATATTCTTCGACTTCATTCGCGATTTTAATGAGATCTATTTCAATTCTTCCGCATGTAGGGCATGAAATAAGTGTTGCTGCATTGGCAGCCAGGCCGAATGATTTCAGCAATTCCCGGGCAACCTTCACCTCTTCGACGGGATCAGCGCTTAATGATATACGCAAAGTATTGCCGATGCCTTTGCTTAAAATGGCTCCAAGGCCGGCAGCGCTTTTGATTGTCCCCGCAAACAAAGTGCCAGATTCGGTAATCCCTAAATGGAGAGGATAATCAAACGCCTTTGCAGCTTTTTCATATGCTTCGATTGAAAGCCGTACATCAGACGCTTTTAAAGAAACGATAATATCGTGAAAATCAAGATCCTCTAAAATTTTTATGTGATGCAATGCACTTTCAACCATTCCGTCAGCAGTAGGATAGCCGTACTTTTCTAAAATCCTTTTTTCAAGTGAACCGGCGTTTACTCCAATTCTGATTGGAATGTTTCTTTCTTTCGCAGCCTTCACAACGGCTTCTACTTTTTCCCTTCGCCCGATGTTCCCCGGGTTAATCCGTATTTTATCTGCTCCGCCTTCAATCGCTTTTAAAGCGAGCCGGTAATCGAAATGTATATCGACAACTAGAGGAATGTTAATGCGTTTTTTGATTTCTGGAATTGCATTTGCAGCCCGTTCATCAGGACAAGCAACACGAACGATTTGACAACCTGCTTCTTCCAGTCTGTGAATTTCTTTTACTGTGGCTTCAACATCATGCGTTTTCGTTGTGGTCATGCTTTGAATGACTACTTCATTATTTCCGCCAATTTGGATGTTGCCTACTTTGACTGGACGTGTTTTCGTACGATGTGTGATTTCGCCCACGTTTATCGCTCCTTAAATATAAATACGTTTGATGGAACATTTGCCATCCTATGATATTGTACCAATCATAGCCAAGCAATGACAAGAATTAAAAACTTTAACTAATTGTTATATAAGGGGAATTTGTATGTTTTTCCTGCTTGTATACTGTACACATCTTCATTTGAATTTAATTCCCCAAAATCTTTAATAATCTCTTCAATGCTTGCTGGAACAGGCTTATTGTGTATTTTTTCAACAATGGAAAGAACCGTATCTCCTTCCTTCACTTTTACCTCCATAAATTGTTCTTCAGCATGCTGTTCATTTTGTATGGAAGATACAGGTAATGTACCGTTTTTTAAATCATAATAAATAACAAAACTGAAAAAGATAACTAGTAAAGCGGAAAATAAACGTTTCATCTCTATGTTCCCCCGTTTTGTTCTTTATTAACATATATGTTTTTTTATGTACAAACATACCAATTATGTCTTTGCTGGCATACACAAGTGAAAAGTTAGCAAGTTCGGAGGACCTGGGGAGAAATCAACATCTCTTTTCTCGCTTGAGACAAGCTGCTGAAGCTGTTGCAAAGCGAGTTCGCTGCTTTTTTCGATCTTTCTTCCTTCTCAAATGGAAAATTTATACAGATTAAAGCTTTCAGGCAATGCGGGCTCAAATTTATGAATTCAGATCCTTTCCAGCTATTCTTTCCGAAAATATGTTCAAGCTGAAGCCAGTGCCTGAATTAATGCGAGAGGGAAGCTCAGTTAAACCTAAAGGGTAGAAGGGGCTGCTTTACGATCGAAGAGCATTTTGAAAACGTCCAAAATATTCTTCGGTTTAACGCATTCCCTGCTGTCAACAATGAATTCATGCATCAATTCGAAATTCGAGTAAACGAAGGGAGATAAATATGAGAGAGCATATCATCATTATGTTATTAGGGATGCTTCCGTTTATGATGGTGCTAGGGAATTCGATGCTGATCCCGATATTGCCGGAGTTTGGACAAGCGCTTGAAATTACAGCTGCACAGACGAGCTTTATTTTAAGCATATTTAATATACCTGCAGCGATCATCATCCCAATCGTAGGTTTCCTTTCCGACCGTTACGGCCGAAAAACATTTATTTTATGGTCGCTTTTATTGCTGATCATAGGGGGGGCTATCTGTTTTTTCAGCGGTTTTGTCAACAAATCTATTGCTTTTTGGACATTGTTAGCTGGACGTTTGGTGCAAGGGCTTGGCACAGGAGGAATATCGTCTCTAGCCATGTCATTAGCAGGAGACATGTTTACGGACGAAAAACGGGATCGAGCTCTTGCCGTTTTAGAAGTGTTCAACGGAACTGCAAAAGTAGCCGCTCCCATTTTAGGGGCTTTGTTAGCCCTTGTAGCATGGTATTTTCCATTCATTCTTTTCCCTATTATTGGAACTCTCTTGCTTTTTTTCATTCTTTTTTTTATAAAGACTTCTCCATCAGGCGAGGAAAAAATATCGCTTCACGAATATGTGCAAAGAATAGCTGATGTGTTAAAGGTGCAAAAAGTGCGATTGTTATCTCTTTACCTGTATGGCGGTACAAGTATGTTTTTGCTTTTTGGGCTGCTGTATTACTTAGCCTATTTAATTGAAGAGTTATATCATATCGATGGATTCTTTAAAGGATTTGTATACTCTTTTCCGTTAGGCGCATTATCTATATCGTCTTATTGGACAGGAAAGCGATTGGACTATGTAAAAAACCGTTTTCTTTTTTTATTGGTAGGGATGTTCATGACGTTTTTATCATTTTTCAGTTTTTTGATTTTTCAACAGTTTTCGCTATTTTTGTTTTTTATCACTATTTCATTTGGCGGCTTAGGTTTTGTGCTGCCGGTTATTAATTCGTTGATTATATCAAGTGTTGATGATGCAGAAAGAGGGATTGTAGTTAGCTTATACGGGATGGCGCGTTTTTTAGGGGTTGCGCTCGGACCGGTTGTTTTTAGCTTGTGGATTGGCAATGAACAGTTGTTGTTTAAGCTTTTATTTTTTATGTTGTCGCTCGTTCAATGTTTACTCCTATACGTATTTAAAAATGATTGGAAAATAGTATGTAGCAAAATGTGGAGGAATTTACAATAAAAATAAAAAAACTTTAAATTCCCTTAATAATCTTTTGTCATAATGCTGTTAAGCTTATAAAGGGGGAAATCATAATAGTGAAAAAGAAGAGAAAGAACATGTCGATAGGAGAGCGAATACCTCTATCTGTAAGATTGATTTTGTTTGCGCTCATACTTCTTATTAGTTCGATAACTGTTGTCGGTTATACTGCTTACCAAAAAGCAAGTGAAACAACTTTTAATTTGATAGAGGATCGATTAAAAAGGGAAGTATATATGACAGAGATTGCTGCCAGCAATCTTCTGTATGCTTATGTAAATAGCTCTGATGATTTTTTCGAAAGATTTGATAAAGAAGTCGTTCAAAGGCAATCCTCCCAGCTGATTCAGGACGGTTTAAATGCTGACTTTTTTTTCGTTCGAAATGAAAAGGCCACACCATTTTCGGTTAGCGTTAAAACAAAAACTCAAATCCCAACTGCAATTGTAAAGGAAATAACGAAAAAAAATAGTGGAATTATTCATAAATCTTTCAATGGACAAGATTATACGTTGGCCTTTAAAGAAATGCAGGAATTGAAAGGAATTTTTTTGCTTGCCGTTCCGACAGAAAGTTTTATAAAGCCTGTGCATGAACTAGCTTACAATACAATCTGGATTGGAATAATCAGCGTCTTTTTTATGATGGGAATATTGTTTTTAGCTGTCAGAAGTATGACAAAACCGTTGACGATTTTGAGGGAAAAAATGAGAAAAATGCGTGAAGGAGATATTCAGCTTGATTTAAACATAAATACAAATCTTCCAGAAATCCTTTCGCTCATCAAAAGCTTTAAGCAATTGGCAGGCTATTTGGGGATGATGATTCAAAGGATTAATACCACAACAGAAAATTTGTTTTCGACAGGCCGGAAGCTTAAACATTCTTCTGATGACGTATTAACATTACATACGAATCTTGTTGAAGCGATTGAAATGGTGAAAAACGGTGCGCAGCAAACAGCTTCAAGCTCTGAAGAAAGCGCAAAAGTATTTCATTCCATGAAAAATACAGTTCAAACTGTGCTGGAGAGAATAGAGCGCCTTTTCTCAAGCGTACAGGGCATGAACCGATCAGCCAACACGGGAGAACAAAATATGAGACAGATGATCGAATCGTTAAATCGCTTTGAAAAAGAATGCAAAACTATGTCTAAAACGATCCAAAGTGTTCGAGATCATTCGACGGCGATTGAAAAGGTTGTGGAAATGATATATGCAATATCTGAGAAAACAAAGCTATTGTCATTAAATGCAACAATTGAAGCAGCAAGAGCTGGAGAAGAAGGCAAAGGATTTGCTATCGTTGCTGAGGAAGTCCGAAAATTGGCTGAACAGTCATCCAAAGCGACGGAAGACATAGCACAGTCTGTAAAAATGATGGATGATATTTCTCAGAGCGCTTATCAGCAGTTTAAGCTAATTTTGGAGCTTGTGCAAAACCATTTAGAAGTTGCAGGTAAATCGCGGCTTTCATTTGATCAACTAGTAGATGAGATTGGAAAAGTGAATGAAATATTGTCTGAAACAAGACACAGCTTACATACTTTAGATGATTGGCTCCCTAAAATGGAGCAATCTGCTGAAAATTTTTTATCAGTCTCTCAAGAAACGTTTGCCAGTGCAGAGCAAATGCAATCTGTCGCAAAAGTACAGATGGAACAAATTCGCGAAACCCATGCTATTGGACTAACTTTAATGGAACTGTCCGAATCTCTAAAGTCCACTACAAACAAATTTCAGTTTAAATCATAGTGTTAATAACCCCTTAAGGCAGAGTTGGAAATTCTGCCTTAAGGGGTTTTTTATGCAGCTTTTATTGGTTGTTTCGGGCTCGGGCTTTCTTTTAATACAAGATATAAAACAGTTATATGTACAAACCAGTTTATATAAAGAGCAAAGGATATATCGATGAGAAAAAAGTTCATAATGGCAAAAAACACGGTTGCAAGCGTGACGCTGTAGGCTGAAATAGTCCAAAGCTGTTTAAAATTTAATCTTTTTCCCATCCTCTTTTTAAACAACAGCCCGACAATAGCTAAAAACGTAATTTCCACAAATTTAGAAGTGGCTGACATCGCAAATAGTGTGACAGATATCACGGGAATGATAATCGGAGCAACTTCAGACAGCTGTTTGATGGCAGATGTCAAATCCTCTTTTGTTATCTCTGTTTCCTGAAAAAAGTTATACTCGAGCTGCTGCATTGTGCCATTGGAAACGAAAACAAATTCATTCGATAAGATGCCGATGACGTTTTCCTGCCATTTCAAGTCATCCCTTGTGAAAGTTCCTTTTGGGTCAAAAATAATTGTATATTGATCATGCTTTGCTTTCACAACCGCATTTTCCTCGGATTTTAAAGTTCCGTTATGAATGGTGAATTCAGGGATTTTTTCATTTATCGTTTGGTCAAGCCCGTTTATAGCATTTACAATAGCTAAGTTTAAATATATGCAATTGGGCAGGGCGGCAAGAAAGGCCAATAAAAATCCATAAAGAATGGGTTTGCCGATTTTTTGAAATCTAGTAAGAGCGATCGTTTTTGGAGAGTATATGCTTTTAAAAAGGAGGACAAATAAATTCATTGATCGAAACACTTCCTTTTATAACATTTCTATTTGATTGTACCAATGAAACAAAAATAATGAAAATAAGTTATATAGGCGATTCGGCAATAAGAATAACAATTGTGAACAAAATGTAAAATTTTTTTGTTAAATTTAAAATATAAAAGTAACATGTGTGGGAGGAACATGTTAAAAATTAATTTTATTTGCGGGGCATATCGGTTTCGTCCATTATTATAGATAGAAGCTGCAGGAGCCTGCACCGATTGCAAAATAAAAAATTTGATTTGAAGGAATTTGGTAATGGGAAATGTAAACGTTTCTTTTTCAAAAATGATTCAACCGTTAATATATTTGGAAAAATAAGGAGGTGAAACGAGTGGATGTAGATGTTCAAAAAATATTATTTGAATTTCTTGGCGGGATTGGAATTTTTTTATTTGCGATTAAAAGTATGGGAGAAGGTATGCAAAAATTCTCCGGAGATAAATTACGAGATATTTTGGATAAGTTTACGACAAACCCTATTATGGGTATTTTTGCTGGGATGTTTGTGACAATGTTAATTCAATCAAGCAGCGGTACAACTGTTTTAACGGTTGGTCTCGTTTCTGCCGGCTTCATGAGCTTAAAGCAAGCAATAGGCGTGATCATGGGAGCAAATATCGGAACGACTGTTACGGCATTTATTATCGGATTCGATATCGAAGCTTATGCCTTGCCAATTTTATTTATAGGTTCTGTTCTTTTATTTTTTTCTAAAAACAAAAAAATAAACAGCATCGGGCAGGTGATCTTTGGATTTGGCGCTTTGTTTTTTGGGCTTGAATTGATGGGAGACGGCATGAAGCCGTTAAGATCATTAGAAATTTTTCATGACTTGACTGTCAGCATAAGTGCAAATCCGCTGCTTGGCGTTGTAATTGGAACCGTTTTTACAATCATCGTTCAAAGTTCAAGTGCGACGATTGGGATTTTGCAAATGATGTTTTCACAAGGGTTAATTGATCTCAACGCTGCGCTGCCTTTATTATTCGGTGATAATATTGGAACAACCATCACAGCAGTTTTGGCATCAATTGGAGCATCGATTGCTGCCAAACGGGCTGCTTTGACGCATGTAATGTTTAATTTAATCGGAACGGCAATTTTTCTAATTATTTTACCAATTTTCAAATATTTTATCGAATCATTACAAGCCCATTTGTATTTAAATCCTGAAATGACCATTGCCTTTGCTCATGGAATATTTAATGTTGTCAATACGATCGTTCAAGCGCCGTTCATCGGTGCACTTGCACTGCTTGTCACAAAAGTTATACCTGGTGAAGATTTAGCGATAGAGTATAAAGCGAAGCATTTGGATCCAATTTTTATTGAACAGTCACCAACCATTGCTTTAGGGCAAGCGAAGGAAGAAGTGCTTCGGATGGGTCAATATGCATCATTAGGGTTAGAGGAAACGAGACAATTTTTGATGACAAATCAGCAGAAGCACGCACAAATGGCGATGCAGCTTGAAGAGGCGATCAATAATTTAGATAGGAAAATAACAGATTATCTCGTATTGATTTCTGGAAAAGATATGTCGCAAAATGATTCACGCCGACATTCCATTTTAATGGATACTGTTCGAGATATTGAACGAATCGGCGACCATTTTGAAAATATAGTGGAGCTTATTGATTATAAAAATAATAATAAAGTCACCATTACTGAGCAGGCATTGGAAGATTTATTGGAAATGTTTGAAATTACCTTGCAAAATGTGAAGGATGCGATCGACGCTTTAGATGATAACGATGTTGTATTAGCAAAAAAAGTATTGAAATCTGAAGAAAAAATCGATAGAATGGAACGCACTTTACGCAAAAAACATATTATCCGCATTAATGAAGGGATTTGTACCGGACAAGGCGGAATAGTATATGTAGATATTATCAGCAACTTAGAACGAATTGGCGACCACTCGGTGAATATTGCGGAAGCTGTTTTAGGATACCGTCAATAATCGTTTCAAGTGGATTAAATTGTTCATTGATTTCTAATTTCTAGGAGGATAAGCAAATGGATGTAATCATTTGGATTTTGATCATTGCTCTTTTTATCTTATCTTTTGTCGGGCTGCTTTTCCCCATTTTACCGTCAGCGTTATTGATTGTAGCAGCCTTTTTTATCTATGGGATTTGTTTTAGCTTCAGCCAGTTAACCATTTCATTTTGGGTTGTTGAAAGTATGTTCATCATTCTTTTATTCCTATCGGATTATTTGGCAAATATGGTAGGAGTTAAACGGTTTGGTGGAAGTAAAGCAGCCGGATGGGGAAGTACGATTGGTTTAATTGCCGGGCCATTTATCATCCCGTTTGTTGGCATTATTTTAGGACCTTTTTTAGGGGCTGTTGCGGCAGAGCTTCTCGTACACCGCAAAACATTTAGCGAGGCTGTAAAGGTTGGAGTCGGTTCTTTATTGGGGTTGTTGGCGAGCACAGTAGCAAAAGGGCTGATTCAGCTGTTGATGATCATTCATTTTCTTTATACAATATTCTAAATTAGCCATTGACTTCAATAGCTATTTAGTGATAATTTACTTATGTGTTTGAAAAAGGACCCTTAGCTCAGCTGGTTAGAGCAGACGGCTCATAACCGTCCGGTCGCAGGTTCGAATCCTGCAGGGTCCATAAAATTAGTCGAATAATGTAACCGCTTTTTTAATTGCACATTAATTGCATCATTTTAATAAGTTTGGTAATCTGAATATGAAAGCTTCAAGGAAGAAAGCATTTAGTACATATTAATCATTAAGGAGGAGATTCATTATGGCTTATGAATTACCTAAATTGCCATACGACTATGATGCATTGGAACCTCATATTGACAAAGAAACAATGACGATTCACCACACAAAACATCATAACACATATGTGACGAACTTGAACGCTGCTTTGGAAGGTCAAACTGAACTTTTATCTAAAAGTGTAGAAGACTTAATCTCTAATTTAGACGCTGTTCCTGAATCTGTTCGTACAGCTGTTCGAAATAATGGCGGAGGGCATGCAAATCACAGCTTGTTCTGGACCATCCTCTCACCGAATGGAGGCGGCGAGCCAACTGGAGAATTAGCAGAAGCAATTAACAAAAAATTTGGAAGTTTTGAAGCTTTTAAAGAAGAATTTGCTAAAGCTGCTGCTGGTCGTTTTGGCTCCGGCTGGGCATGGTTGGTTGTAAACAACGGCGAGCTTGAAATTACAAGCACTCCAAACCAAGACAATCCTCTTATGGAAGGGAAAACTCCAATTTTAGGTCTTGATGTTTGGGAGCATGCTTATTACTTAAAATACCAAAACCGTCGTCCTGAATATATTGCAGCGTTTTGGAATGTTGTGAATTGGGACGAAGTGGCAAAACGCTACAGCGCTGCAAAATAAACTGTTATAAGAGGCTGAGATATTCGAATCTCAGCCTTTTTTTATTTGGCGCGCCCAGCTAAGCTGTTATCTGCTAGTTGGTGCAAATCCAACTCGAGTAAATGCCAGGACGCTCGGTAGCTGACAGGCAACTGGTGGAGAAACTAGACCTTGAAATCAACACAGAAAAATCCAAACTGGTCAAGCCTATGGGACGACACAAACGGATTTGACTTTCTGGACAGCCCCTTGAAATCAGTTTTCTACTCTACTATTTTTTGGAAATGACTGACATAATTCGCGTTTCAGCGGTTTCTGTGCATTTTTTTTGAGTCTGATCACTGAAAGGTAACGAAAACACCTTTCTTTATACATAACTCCCCTTTAGCTAGGAAAAATAGTAGTAGCAAGTAAAGGGGAGTTTTATATGATAAACGTCAAAAAATGGATTGGATCAAGAAAAACAGACCATGATTTCATGCTGCTGTTGATGATCGGCGGTTTTTATTCATTAAGCATTGCACTTTCGAATACGTTCGTAAATGTTTATTTATGGAAACAGTCAGGGGAATTGATTGATTTAGGATTATACAATTTATTTATTGTCATTTTTCAGCCGCTTGCTTTCATTATTGCTGGGAAAGTATCCAAAAAAATTGATCGAGTCGTTGTACTTCGCCTAGGAGTGTCCTTTTTAGCCGCATTTTTTCTAACCGTTTTAGTTTTAAAAGATCAAGCTGTCAACTACATGTATTTGTTAGGTGCAATCATTGGCATCGGCTACGGTTTTTATTGGCTAGCCTTTAATGTGTTGACATTTGAAATTACTGAACCGGAAACACGGGACTTTTTTAATGGCTTTCTTGGGATATTAACTTCCCTTTCAGGGATGGTTGGACCGATGTTAGCCGGTCTGATTATTTCAAGACTTACAAATACTATTGGGTATAAAGTGATTTTTGCAGTTTCGTTAATGTTATTTACTGTTGCTGTCATGTTGAGCTTCTTTTTTACGTCTAGAAAAGCTCACGGAGATTACATTTTATTGAAAATCATTCAAGAAAGAAAAAGAAACAAAAATTGGAGATTAATTACAAACGCTCATGTGTTTCAAGGATTGCGTGAAGGAACATTTACATTTTTCATTAATGTGTTTGTATACATCGTGACCAAAAGTGAGATGGCTTTAGGTACATTTAGTTTTCTAAATTCTTTCGTAGCCTTTTTCACTTATATTGTGGCTTCTCGGTGGATCACGAAAAAAATGAGGAAAAAAGCTATTCTAGCCGGCGGGCTTATGCTATACTTTTCCTTGTTTCTCATTTTATTTCAAATTTCCTATGAAAGATTGTTAATATATGCTATTGCAATCGGAATTGCCTATCCAATTTTGCTTGTTCCGTACTCTTCGATCACGTATGATGTGATTGGAAAAGGGTGGAATATTGCGCAAGCAAGGATCGAATATATTGTTGTTCGAGAAATTTTTTTAAATGCAGGAAGAATCCTATCGATCCTCTTTTTTATTTTTACAGTTGCTTTGACAAATGAAACAAAAACCATTCCTTTTTTATTGCTCTTAATAGGTTCAGGCCATGCGTTCATATATCTGTTTGTTAAACAAATTAGGCTGAAAGAAAGCAACCGCCCGTTAAAACAAGAAAAGCGCATACACAGGCCAAATCTAGCGGATGGAGAGAAGGGATAAAATAAATGCGGAATGCCGTTTACGCAGCATCAGCTGTTCTTTATACACACAAAAAACAAGCTTTACAAAAGCTTTACATTCTATTAAAACTTGTTTAATACTTGAAAGTTAATCTTATATACGTAAGATGAGATCACGAAATAATAGGGGGAAGTAACCGAATGAAAAATTTTAAATTTTTGGCGTCATCCATTATGATCAGTTCTGTATTAGCTTTTACAGCAGCCTGCGGTAATTCGGATGATGCAAACACAAATGGTTCAAACTCCGGACAGCAATCATCTTCAGAAAGCGGATCAAGCGAGCAAAAATTAGAAGGTGAAATCGCTATTGATGGATCATCAACTGTTGGTCCGATAATGGAAGCTGTTTCTGAAGAATTTGCTGCAGAACATCCTGATGTAAAAGCTCCAATTGGAATTTCAGGAACAGGCGGAGGCTTTGAAAAATTTACAGCTGGTGAAACTGATATTTCTAACGCATCTCGCCCAATTAAAGACGAAGAGAAAAAAGTTGCTGAAGAAAATGGTATTGAATATACAGAATTCAAAATTGCTTTTGACGGTTTATCCGTTGTTGTAAACAAAGAAAATGACTGGGTCGATAAACTTACGATCGAAGATTTAGCAAAAATTTGGAAAGGCGAGCCGAAAAAATGGTCTGACATCAACCCTGAGTGGCCGGATGAAAAAATTAAATACTTCTCGCCTGGTACAGATTCCGGTACGTATGATTATTTTGATGAAGTTGTTTTAGGCGGTGAGCCGATTGTAAAAGATGCGACATTGTCCGAAGACGATAACGTACTTGTAAAAGGAGTCGCTAACGATAAAAATGCAATAGGTTATTTCGGCTATGCATACTATTTAGAAAATAAAGACCAGTTGAAAGTTGTACCGATTGTAAACTCTAAAGGGGAAGCAGTCGAGCCGACAAATGAAACGATTGAAAAAGGAACTTATGAACCGCTTTCCCGTCCGTTATTCTTTTATGTGAACAACAAATCATTAAAAGAAAAGCCGCAAGTGTATGAATACGTGAAGTTTGCCTTGGAAAACGCTGGGCAATTGGCAGAGGAAGTTGGCTATGTAAAACTTCCGCAAGAGCAATATGATGAACAGTTAAAAACGCTTGAAGGTTTAAAATAAAAATAAATAGACTGGTTGGATGAGAAGCATCCTTGCTTCTCATCTTCCTATGGGCATGAAAGGGGTTTTCATGATGGCTTTATCTGCAGGAAAATCGGTTCGGGAAATGATCAAAGAGAAAAAAACAAAAAAATCCACGCGCGATTTTATGGAAAAAATGGTCCCAGCCGTTTTATTTGTTGCAGCAGCTATTTCCATCTTAACAACTATCGGAATCATTGCTACTCTTGCTACAGAAACAATCATGTTTTTTTCACGAGTTTCTTTTTTTGAATTTATCACTGAAAAAGAATGGTATCCGTTTTTAAAAGATGATGCCTCATATGGAATCATGGCTCTTGTTTCTGGCACGCTTTTAGTAACGGTTATTGCCATGATTGTTGCGCTTCCAGTCGGTCTTGCATCTGCTATTTTTTTGAGTGAGTATGCGTCAGATCGGACAAGAAGGATTATCAAACCGATTTTAGAGGTTTTGGCAGGAATTCCAACTATTGTATATGGTTTTTTTGCTCTGACGTTTGTTACTCCTCTCTTGCAAAAATTGATCCCTGATATTGGCTTTTTCAATGCATTAAGCCCGGGCATTGTTGTTGGAATTATGATTATTCCGATGATTGCTTCCCTTTCAGAAGATGCGATGAGCTCTGTTCCGAATTCCATTCGAGAAGGCGCACTTGCTTTAGGTGCGACAAAATTTGAGGTGGCTTTAAAAGTAGTACTTCCTGCTGCCACATCGGGAGTCGTTGCCTCGTTCGTACTAGGAATTTCCCGTGCGATTGGCGAAACAATGATTGTCACATTGGCTGGAGGAGCCACTCCAAAATTAACGTTTGATCCAACTGAATCTATTCAAACGATGACGGCTTATATCGTTCAAGTCAGCACGGGCGATGCGGGATACGGAACAACAATCTATTACAGCATTTATGCTGTCGGGGCCACGCTTTTTGTCTTTACAATGCTGATGAATTTATTAGCTCAATTTATCTCGCGCCGATTCAGGGAGGAATATTAACATGAAGTACATTGATCAAACGGTTGTTCGAAAAATGATGGGCAAAAGGGCCATGAAAAATCGTTTTTTTCAAACACTGTTTTTTGTATCTACCATCTTCGCTTTAGTAGTCCTTGCTATTCTGTTATACCGAATATTCACTCAAGGAATTAGTTATGTAACACCGGAGTTTTTCCAAAATTTTGCCTCAAGAAGAGCTTCTGCATCAGGAATAAAAGCAGCCCTGGTCGGCTCAATTTGGGTTATGGGAGTGGTCATTCCAATTTCCCTCCTGCTTGGTGTAGGAACAGCTATCTATTTAGAGGAATATGCGAAAAAAAATAAACTTACAAATTTTATTCAGGCGAATATTTCGAATTTGGCGGGTGTCCCATCTATTGTTTTTGGTTTGTTGGGGCTTACAGTATTTGTTCGGGGAATGGATTTAGGCAGAAGCATTTTGGCAGGCGGTTTAACGATGAGTTTATTAATATTGCCAGTTATTGTCGTGGCGGCACAAGAAGCGATCCGTTCGGTTCCGAAAGAGTTACGTGAAGCTTCTTATGGAATGGGAGCAACGAAATGGCAAACAATTTATCGAATTGTTCTTCCAGCTGCAATTCCTGGAATTCTTACCGGAAGCATTTTAGCTTTTTCACGAGCTATTGGAGAAACAGCCCCTCTTCTTGTGGCGGGTGCATTTGTATTTGTTAACTATTTACCAGAGAATTTATTAAGCTCCTATACGGTTATGCCGATTCAAATTTACAATTGGGCGTCGCGACCTCAAGCAGAATTTCAAAATGTAGCAGCTGCCGGAATCATTGTGTTGTTTATTTTCTTAATAGTAATGAATTCGGTTGCGGTGTTGATTCGAAACAAATTTCAAAAGCGTTATTAAATGGGTTTTCCTAAAAGGATGAAGGAGGTTTTTATTTTGGCAATTACTGAATTGAAAAAAACTGAACTGAAAAAAGAACAAGAAATTGTTTATGAACAAAATAGCGAAGACAAGAATGAAAAGAAAATTGTCTATAAAACGAACGGCTTAAATTTATGGTACGGTGATGATCAAGCTCTAAAAAACATTGATTTAGACATTTATGAAAATGAAGTAACTGCAATCATCGGTCCTTCTGGGTGCGGAAAGTCGACTTATATCAAAACATTGAATCGAATGGTCGAGCTGATTCCATCCGTTCGAATCAACGGTGAAATATTATATCGCGGAAAAAATATATTTGATAAATCTTATCGTGTTGAAGAACTGCGCACTCAAGTCGGCATGGTTTTCCAAAAGCCGAACCCGTTTCCGAAATCTATTTATGACAATATTGCGTATGGACCGAGAATACACGGCATCCGTGATAAAAAAATATTGGATGAAATCGTCGAAAAAAGTTTAAGAGGCGCGGCTATATGGGATGAAGTAAAAGATCGGTTGAAGGAAAACGCGTATGGCCTGTCAGGAGGACAACAGCAGCGTTTATGTATTGCGCGTTGTTTAGCAATTGAACCTGATGTGATTTTGATGGACGAACCAACGTCAGCGCTTGATCCGATTTCTACGTTGAAAATTGAGGAATTGGTTCAAGAATTAAAGAAAGATTACAGCATTATTATTGTAACGCATAACATGCAGCAAGCTGCACGTATATCTGATAAAACTGCCTTTTTCTTAAACGGAGAAGTTATCGAATTTGGCGAAACCGACCAAATCTTTTCTAATCCGTCAGATAAGCGGACGGAAGATTATATTACAGGACGCTTCGGATAATAATTGTTTTGAATAACACGGTTCATGTTGGAGGAAAAAAAATGAGAGAAAAATTCGAACTTGACTTGAACACGTTACACACCAAGTTAATTGAAATCGGCAGTTTGACGGAAGTTGCATTAGGCAAATCAATCCGCGCATTAGAAAAGCAGGATATCGATTTGGCTATTGAAGTATTAGAGCAAGATGTGAATGTCGATCAGCTCGAAGAGGAAATTAATGACTTTGCAATTCTTTTAATTGCAAAGCAGCAGCCCGTTGCGATTGATCTAAGAAGAATCATTGTTTCCATTAAAATAGCTGCTGATATCGAACGAATGGCAGATAACGCAGTCAACATCGCAAAATCAGCAATTCGAATTGGAAATGAACCGCTTATAAAACCGCTTGAACAAATCACAAAAATGCACAAGCTGGCATCGGAAATGCTGTCTTTATCGCTGAAAGCTTACCATGAGGAAGATGTTGCATTAGCAAGAAAAATAGCCGAAATAGACGATGAAGTAGATGATTTATATGGTGAAGCAATTAAGGAGCTTTTGCAAATTATTCCTGAGAACTTAGAGTATATGAATCAAATTACCCAGCTCTCTCTTGTAGCAAGATTTATTGAACGTACTGCTGACCATGCAACGAATATCGCGGAAAATGTTTTATATTTAGTTAAAGGCCGCCATTATGCTTTAAATGATTAAAGGGGCTGTCCGAAAAGTCGATTGAATCGACCTTGGGCTCAGCCCTTTTTTCTGTTTTTAGGGTACAAAAAAATCGTCCTTTTTTATAGAATGAAATTGACCAAAAAACATTCTACAGAAAGGACGATTTCTTATGAATAATCAAATGACTATTCAAGAAAATTATAACACGCAATTAGAAATGACTCTAGAGGGTATTCAAAAAATAGAGGTTCAAAAGAATAAGAAACGCAAAAAACTAGTTTTCCAACCTTATTGCAATCGTCAAGTCATGAGCATTTTAGATATCGAAATGTATATTCCTGAAAATCATGTCGCCCGTTTAGTGGATGAAATGGTGGAATCGATTCCGGATGAAGTGTTGTATACTCATTATGTTGGTGGGGGTCGTGCACCCTATCACCCTAAAATGTTATTGAAAGTGATTTTATATGCGTACACTCAAAATGTTTATTCAAGTCGGAAAATAGCGCAAATGGTGAAAGAAAATCTTCCGATGATGTGGTTGGCGGGATTGCAAACCCCTGACCATCGCACAATAAATGATTTTCGTAGTGTTCGTATGTCAAACATGATGGATTCTGTATTTGAACAATTTGTCCTTCAACTAGTAGAACAAGGACTTATCGACCTCGACCATATTTTTGTGGATGGTACGAAAATAGAAGCGAATGCCAACAAATATACGTTTGTATGGCGAAAATCCGTAGAAAAATATGATCAGAAACTACGAGCCAAAATTCAATCGTTTCTACAAGAAGCGCACCAAATCGCCTTGGAGGAATTAAAAGAAGAACAATTAGAAGAAGAATTAGAAAAATCATCGGCACAACTTTCTGAGAGAATAGAAGCTTTGGAAAAAGATTATAAACAGGAAGAAGACAAAGAAAGAAAAAAAGAACTTCGCTCTAAAAAATCCCAACTCACCAAACAACTGAAAACGATTCAAACGGATTATCTTCCACGATTACGAAAATACAAAGTACAAAAACAGATTCTAGGTGAACGAAATAGCTACTCGAAAACCGACCATGAGGCCACTTTTATGCGAATGAAAGAGGACCATATGAAAAACGGCCAACTCAAGGCGGGTTATAATGTTCAACTCGCCACACAACATCAATTTATCGTGGGATTTGAAATTTATCAAAATCCAGGAGATACTCGCTGTTTCCAACCATTTATGGAAAAGTTATTGGAATCGATGCCGAAGGAAAAGAAACTCAAGTATGTCATTGCCGATGCAGGATATGCGAGTGAAGAAAACTATTTATATGCGATTGGCGAAGAAAAAGAACCTCGTTTTGAATTATTAGCCCCATACCAAACCTATTTGAAGGAACAAAGTAAAAAGTTTAAAAAGGATTTATCAAAAGTACAAAACTGGAAATACATCGAAGAAGACGATTGCTTTATCTGTCCGAACAATCGGAAAGTCGTATTCAAGTATTATCAAAAAAGAAAAAATGCATCTGGATACATACAAGATTTGAAAGTGTACGAGTGTGAAGATTGTACGGATTGCCCGTTGAAGAATGGGTGTACGAAAGCCAAAGGAAATCGTCGAGTATATTGGAACACGATTTATGAAGAAATGAAAGCGAAAGCCAAAGCAGCTCTTGGTGACGAACAAAAGGCAGCTCTTTATGCGAAGCGTAAAGTGGATGTCGAAAGTGTGTTCGGTAACATCAAGGGCAATTTGCGTTTCACTCGATTTCTGTTACGGGGGCTTCATAAAGTCCGAACAGAATTCGGGATTGTGGCAATGGCCCACAACATACTGAAATGGGCCGCAAATTCCCAAACCAATTTCAAAAATAAGGAAACAGAGCGAATGGAAAAACTCATTGTTTTCTCCATTCGCTCTGTTTTTATGGACTTTTTAGACAAGCCCTTTTTTATATAAATAAAATCGCAATGTTATTCGCAAATGGTTCCGCGATACTAAAAAGCCCCTCCTAGTGCTAAAATAAATTTTGGTTCGCCGCCCAAATTTATCTAGATAGGAAGGGAACTTTTTATGTCTTTCGATTTAAATAGTTTATCGAATATAAAATGGAATTGTAAGTATTATATCGTGTCTATGTCTGAAATATAAGAGACAAGTGTTATGGAAAAATTTCGGGCAGAGCATAGGGCAATTTTGTGAAAGAAAAGGCATGGAATTTTGGTGGGCTTTTATAAGTACTATTGATTGAAAAAAGACAATTTAAAAGCCGAGAAAAGCACAAAATTGAGGCTGGGACAATGATCTTGGAATGACAATAATCAACACGGTCGGGAATGGGAGAAAAATGATAAGGGCAATTTTTTTGTGGTTCTGAACTTCACCATTTTGAGTTTTGAAAAACTTCCTTTTTTTACAAACGGCTGGTTTCAAACCTTATTTATAAAAAAACGGATCGCAGCCCCTTTTATCTTGTAAGGGCTTCTGCGATCTCGTAGTAGCTCATCCCTTTTTTTACTTCAAAAGTTCCAATTTGTACACGCTTATGATAATCGTGTTTAATTAAGTATTGATTAAATTTGGAGGCGGAATCAATAATGCCCGATTGTTCAAGTATTTTTGATACGTCGCTTGTCGTCATGCCTTCTTTAATATTTACTTTTACAGGTTTTACCTCAGTTTGTTGGTTATTGTTCTTTTGTTCTTGGTTTTGATTTTGTGCATTTTGGTTTTGTGCATTTTGGTTTTGTGCATTTTGATTTTGCTGCTTCTGCTGCTGTTCATTTTGTTGAGGTGTTTTATTCAGATTTTTTACTTTTGTATCTTTGTAAGAAAGAAATTCTTCATATTCTTTATTGGATACAGCAATTTTATTATTTTGAGCTAAATACTCGTTAACTGATTTGTCCGTCAACTCTTTTTCAGCCACAACCTTTTGATCATAGTTCCCTAAATAAAAAGTGAGGGTCAAAATTGAGGTGGAAACGATCATCCCTGCTGAGAATGCTTGTAAAATTCGTTTATTCATGATAGTTCCCTCTTATTTTGTTCGATTATTAGCTTTACTTCATCGGTTGTGGCATTTTCCGATTTTGCAATTTCAGCAATTGACATGCCTTGCTGATATTTTGATAGAATTTTGTTTTTCGTGTAATAATCAAAGTGTATAACGGACTGTGTGTCTTGCGAAACAGGTTTTGTGTTTGTTCCTTGCAGCAATTCTTCTTCCAATACCCTCATTTTCTTTTTCATTTTGTATATTTCTTGCATCGCAGAAACGGATAAATGCTCAACTTCTTGTTCCAACTCTTTTATATCGTCACGCTGAGTATAAGCAATTCCTAATAAAGCAATGCTGACAAGGAAAAGAATAATAATCACAACTTCCATGCATCTCACCTTCCATTAGTTGTCCCTTTATTGTTATATCATATATTTTAATAGAACAAAACGGCTTTTAACGAAATTTCATGTTAACTTAAAAAAAATGTAATTTGAAACGACTTGAAACTTTGTGTTCAAAAATAAACATAATGTAGATTTTACAATGCAAAAATGATATTATATAAAAGTCTGAATTTGAACATGAAATAGTTTGGAGGGAAAGATATGCGCGTAAATATTACTCTTGCTTGCACAGAATGCGGCGATAGAAATTATATCTCTACAAAAAATAAACGTACAAACACAGAACGCATCGAATTGAAAAAATATTGTCCAAGATGCAAAAGTCATGCTTTGCATCGTGAAACGAAGTAAAAGCAGTGGGAAGATATTTCCTGCTGTTTTTTTATTATAAAAAAGGTAAATGGGAGGAATTTTTAAGTTGGAAAAAAAATTTGAAATCAGAAATGAAGTGAAACGGATGTTAAAAAACATGAGGCATGAATTGCATGCGGACTGGTCAAACAAAATTGCTGAAACTCTTTTTGAAACAGACTATTGGCAGGAGGCGAATACCATTGGCCTTACAGTATCCAAAGGCTTCGAGGTCGATACAAAAAGTTTATTTTTTCGCTGCTGGCAGGAAAAGAAAAAAACAGCTGTGCCTAAATGCGACCCAAATATAAAAGAAATGGAGTTCAGGGAAATAAAATCGTTTGATCAATTAGAGAATGTTTATTTAGATTTACAGGAGCCGATCTTTGAGCAAACAACACTCATAACGCCAAAAGAAATTGACTTGCTCATCGTCCCTGGCATCTGCTTCGACCGGCGTGGGCACAGGATCGGATATGGCGGGGGTTATTTTGATCGTTATTTACATAAATACGCAAATGTAACTATTGCGCTTGCTTTTTCCTTTCAAATAGTTGAGGAAGTGCCGATTGAATTCCATGATATTCCGGTTGATATCATCATTACTGAAAAAGAATTGGTGGAGTGCAGGAAATGATCATTCCTTTATTGTTCATTATTTTTATTGCGACTATCGCTTATATTTCCTATAAGTCAAAAGCTTTGTCGATTTCTGGAGCAATAAGCTCCGTATTTGTCGGCGCTAGCATCTATTTTAGTTTTGGTTTTCCAGGGCTGGTCCCCCTTGGATTATTTTTTGCGTCATCAAGCATGATCAGTAAATGGAAGAAGGAACGAAAAGCGCAAATGGCATCAATTCTTGAAAAAGGGGAAAGACGCGACTATGTTCAAGTGCTGGCAAATGGCGGGATTCCAGTATTGATCAGCATTTTCAATATAGTGGATCATGATGACCGCAATTTTTGGTTCATTCTTTTAACCATTTCATTCGCTTGCGCCAACGCGGACACATGGGCTTCCGAAATTGGCAGCTTAAGCCGAATAAAACCGATTCTTTTATTTCCTCCAAAATTTGTCGAAAAAGGAACATCAGGTGCTGTTACCGTTCTCGGAACTTTTGCTTCCATCCTCGGTTCTTCGTTTGTTGCGCTGGGGAGTTCTTTTTTTATAAAAAATGATGCTCAAATTTTACCTTTCATTATATTATTTGGATTTATTGGAGCTTTGATTGACACGCTGTTCGGATGCTTTTTTCAACGAAAAAATAAATGTCTCGTCTGCCATGCTGAAACGGAAAAAAGAATACATTGCGGGGAATATACGGTAAAGACGAAAGGTTTTGTCTGGATGAATAATGACGCAGTTAATTTTTTATCAATTTTCATTTCAACAGTAATTGCGTATTTTATTTTGGATAAAAATTGAGCAAAAAGTTTATTTTAATTAATGGAGGGATTAAATTATGAAGCGATTAAAAAGAATTCTTCTAGTATTCGGCATTTTCTTCATATATTCAAATCGATACAAAATTATGAACGTATGCCTAAAAAGCAAATGGATGCGTGAGAAATTTATTCAACTGACAATGCAGATACCGCTAATTGGCAGGAAATTTCTCCAAGGTGCTTTTAAATAGGTGGAAATGGAAAGCTGAATCGTTTTTGATTCAGCTTTTTTCTTCAAACTGCCCTTCCACATTGGTATAATAAAGGAAAAACATGCGGAGAGATTTTAAATGGGGACTCAGCTAGATTTTATTTTTTGGAAAATTTTGCGAAGTCTTGTGGTGGAGCATAATTACAGGCTAATCAATATATCCGGCGATCATTCGGAGGTTTGGCTTGAGCCGTTTCGCAACAAATATTTTCAGCTTGTACGATTTGTCAGAAAAGATATTGACTGGGGAAATTGGATCTCTCAAGACATTGAACATACGGCGCATATTTTTGAAACGATCCGAAAACAATCTATGAGAAGGGACTTAAATATTCTTAACATTTATGTGACCACATTTCCTCCTGTTGATGATTGGGAATTTCGGATTAAAGAACCTTTTGCGCATGGGAAAACAGTCGTCAAAACAATGCTGCTGGATCAAGAGCATATAATGGAAAAAACAGGTGATTTGGAAGATGCTCTTTCGGCTTCGTTGAAAAAACTTGATTATGCAGCAGAAGAATCAAATTTTGAATCAGTTGAACGAATAAAAGAAGAAATATTTTCTTATATAAAAAGGCAGGAAAGGCTGGAACGCTCCTTTTTTGAAAATGGCAGGCCTTTCTTTACATATGTTTTTTTAACAGCACAAATTGTGATGTTTTTTCTTCTTGAATGGTACGGGGGAAGCACAAATTCTGATACTCTTATAAAATTTGGAGCGAAATACAATCCTGCCATTTACGATGGCGAATGGTGGAGATTTTTTTCACCAATTTTATTGCATATCGGTTTTTTGCATTTGATTATGAACTCTTTAGCCCTTTATTATATTGGAATGACTGTTGAAAAAATGTATGGTTCGATTCGATTTTTGCTTATATACTTGTTTGCCGGATTTACTGGTTCGCTTGCAAGCTTTGCTTTCAGCCCCTTTTTGTCCGCAGGTGCATCAGGTGCGATATTCGGCTTGTTCGGTGCGCTCTTGTTTTTAGGTGTGTTAAACCCTAAATTGTTTTTCCGTACAATAGGACCCAACATCTTGATTGTAGTTTTAATTAACTTAATGCTTGGCTGGGCGATTCCGAATGTGGACAACGCTGGTCATATAGGCGGTTTAATTGGCGGATTTCTGGCAGCTTTTGTTCTGCAGATTCCAAGGATGTCCAAATTTTTCACGAGAGCAGTGGGGCTTATTTTATCGATCATCTTCGTTTTCGGTCTTGGGTATTATGGATATGAAATAGCCCCTAAGCGCAATTCGGAAATGGCTTTAGCAAGGGCGCAGGCACTAATTGAGAACAAGGAGTTCCAAAAGGCTTCCGAAGTGCTTTCGGAAGCGAAGGAGCTTGATGATGCAAAAGTTGAAATCATCTATTTACTTGCTTATACGGAATATCGTTTGAACAATGTGGCAAGCTCAATTGAATATTTAAACAATGTATTGGAAAAAGATCCGACATTTCATCAAGCTTATTATGTACTTAGCCTAATATATGCAGAACAGAATGATGTTGTGAAAGCACAAGAAGCGATTGATAAGGCATTGAAGCTTGATCCGGGAAAAGCGGAATATCAGCAGCTAAAACAACAGCTTGACAATCTATAGCTCGATGACTTGTTCGGAAGTTTTCAAAAAAAGAACTTTAGCAATATGTGCAGCTTATCCGCATTTTTATTTAGAAGGTGATGTTTTTGAAAACGATTTACGACATACAACAGCTTTTAAAACGTTTCGGTACTATCATATACATCGGGGATCGTGTGGCTGATCTTGAATTAATGGAGGAGGAGGTGAAGCAGCTGTTTGAGTCGCAGCTGATTGACGCAAAAGAATTTGAAATGGCCATGCTATTGTTAAGACGAGAAATAATGATAGAAAAAGATAAGAGAAAAAGAGTAAAGGATGAAAAATATGATCGATAATTGGCTAGTTGGTGTGGACTTAGGGGGAACTACGATAAAAATTGCATTTATCAATATAAATGGAGAGATTATTGAAAAATGGGAAATCCCTACCGATAAATCAGGAAAAAATATTGTTAGTGATATTTCTCAATCTATATACGAAAAGTTGAAAGAACTTGGTGAATCGAAGCAAAAGCTGATTGGAATCGGCATGGGGGCGCCTGGCCCTGTCGATTTAACAGAGGGAATCATTTCTAGAACTGTCAATATTGGATGGGAAAATAATTATCCGCTTAAGAAAAATCTTGAAAAAGAAACTGGTTTGCAAGTAATCGTTGATAATGATGCCAACCTTGCAGCTCTTGGTGAAATGTGGAAAGGAGCGGGGAATGGAGAAAGGGATTTAATATGCGTCACACTCGGAACGGGAGTCGGCGGAGGAATCATTGCAAATGGAGAAATAATCCATGGGAAAAATAGCGCAGGCGGAGAAATCGGCCATATAACTTCCGTTTTGCATGGAGGTTTTCCGTGCAACTGCGGAAAAACGGGCTGCCTGGAAACGGTCGCCTCTGCAACTGGAATAGTTCGAATGGCTATAGCCAAAATGGAAGAGTTTAATGGGAGATCAACGCTGAATCGAGAATTGGAAAGAAAAGGATCGATCACTGCAAAAGATGTGTTTGATGCTGCGAAAAACGGCGATGAGATGGCATTGCAGGTTGTCGACGACATGACGATGCATCTTGGTCTTGCTCTTGCCAACTTGGCTACTGCTTTAAATCCTTCCAAAATTATCATTGGCGGTGGAGTATCAAAGGCTGGGGAATTTTTAATAAAAAGAGTTAAAAATGTTTTTCAACAGTTCGTTTTTCATGAAGCTTCCGCAGCAGATATTGCTCTTGCAACGCTTGGCAATGATGCAGGTGTAATTGGCGGCGCATGGCTGGTTAAAACGTACATACTTGAAAATTGAGAAAGACTAAAAAGGAATTGTCCGATAAGTCCCTAAAATGAAGTAAGTGGAGAAAAACAATGTGTTTCTCTCCACTTGCTTTTATATTTGTTCGATTTTCATCTGAAAGTAGCTGGCGGATGCCGGCTACTTTCAGTATGTGTGCGCTAAAGCCACAATCCCAAACTCGACATGTACCTTGTCGAGGTCCAGCAAAGAAAACCTGATAGCGCTTTTAAAAAAGGCGCTATTTTTTTGGCAGCCAAATTTGGATTATAACAAATTCTGTTTATATGAAACTTTTTTAATTTTTGTCCGTCTAAACATAATAGGTACTGAGATAAAATAATATATAAAAAGCTAGCATCTTATTGTAAATATATTGTAAAAAAACATTGATTTTTTTTGGAAGAAGTATTAAGATAATCTTTAGTTATTCACTAAGATGCCTAAAAAATGGAAAAAAACACTTAAGTGTAGAAATGCGCAGGTCCACCGTTTGAGGAGGTAAAAAAATGCGTAAAAGCACATTTTCAAAAATTTCTTTTTTGTTATTAGCGACATTTTTTATGTGGATTAAAACGTACATTGTCTACAAAACTAGCTTTGATATAAAAATAGAAAATTTCAAGCAAGAGATTATTTTATTCATCAATCCGCTGAGCTTTTTGCTGTTTGTTTTTGGTATTGGATTATTTATGAAAGACAAAAACCGGAATCGCTGGGTGATCGGTGCCAGCATTGTGATGACCTTTCTCTTATTAGCTAATGTTGTTTTTTATCGGTTTTATAACGACTTTTTGACTATTCCCGTGCTCTTCCAAGCTAGCAATATGGGAGATTTGGGAAGCAGCATAACCGAGCTGATTCAACCTGTCGATATATTAATGTTTGTTGATATAGCCATTTTAATTTGGCTTTCACGGAGACCTGTTTTCCGCAAACAGGAAAAATTAATGCGCAAAGAAAAAACAGCATATTATTTAATGGTTGCAGCTGTGTTTTTCTTTAATCTTGGATTGGCTGAAACAGAGCGTCCGCAGCTTTTAACAAGAACGTTTGACAGGGAGATGCTCGTCAAAAATATCGGTGTATACAATTTTCATATTTACGATTCTTTGCTGCAGTCCAAAACGTCTGCACAACGTGCGTTAGCTGACAGCAATAACTTGGTCGAAATTCAAAATTATTTAAATGCGAACAAAAAAGAACCTAGTAAAGAAATGAATGGAATTGCAAAAGGTAGAAATGTCATTATCGTCTCTATGGAGTCGTTCCAAAACTTTGTTATCAATCAGAAATTGAACGGACAAGAAATTACTCCGTTTTTAAATGATTTTATTAAACAAAGCTACTATTTTGATAATTTTTACCATCAAACAGGACAAGGCAAAACGTCAGATTCAGAATTTTTATTGGAAAATTCTTTGTATCCGTTGGGAAGAGGCTCAGTCTTCTTTACAAATGCGAACAATGAGTACAATGCAACTCCGGAAATTTTAAAGGATTACGGTTATTACACAGCTGTATTTCATGCAAATAACCGCACATTCTGGAATCGCGATGTGATGTATAATTCTCTCGGATACGACCGTTTCTTTGATGTCAGAGATTATAATGTGACGGAAGAAAATTCGGTAGGATGGGGATTGAAGGATATTGACTTCTTTAAGCAGTCGGTACAATTATTGAAAAATGTTCCTCAGCCTTTTTATACGAAATATATTACATTAACGAACCATTTTCCGTTTGAGTTGGGTGAAGAAGATAAATTGATTGATGAATTTGATTCTGAAGATGGAGTCGTGAATCGCTATTTTACGACGGTTCGTTATACAGATGAAGCCTTGAAAGTGTTCATCGAAGATCTAAAAAAAGCTGGACTATATGAAAATTCAATTATTATATTGTACGGCGACCATTACGGTATTTCCGAAAACCATAACAAAGCGATGGCACAATTTTTAGGAAAAGAGGAAATTACGCCGCTTGATACGATTCAACTGCAAAAAGTTCCGTTAATTATCCATATTCCAGGGGTTACCGATAAAAATCCGAAAGTGTTCCATCAAGTCGCCGGGCAAATTGACTTGAAGCCAACTATTTTAAACCTGCTAGGCATTGATACGAAAAACGATATCGAATTTGGTACAGATATTTTTTCAAAAGACCGTATTCCGTTTGCTGTGTTAAGGGACGGCAGCTTTATTACGGATCAATATGTATATACAAGAGGAATATGCTATGACAAATCAACAGGTGAAGCTGTTGAGGAAAAAAATGCATGTGAACCATATATGGAAAAAGCGAAAAATGAGCTTGATTATTCGGATGAAATTATTTATGGTGACCTGCTGCGGTTTTTTGACAAAGAGGATGAATCATCTCCGAATACAACCGAGCAGCAAGATGCAAAAAAACAGTAAAAGGCTCTGGCCATTAGGTCAGAGCTTTTTTATACGTTTTATTAATGAAACATGATGTCGTTCATATAATATGTTATGTACTGAATAAAAAGGGGAGAGGGGTTTTTTATGGAAATCTGTATGAATGAAACAGCGGATTTGGAGTACTTGGGAAAAAAATATCAACTTTCAAAACGATTGTTGTTGGATTCAAATCCCTTCTTCGAAAACGAAAAAATCTTTAAAGGGGAAAAAATCGTCATCCCCGGATGGGGTTTCGTACAAAATAATCCGTTTCATCCTTCACCAAGCTTGACTAAAAATACATACAATGCTGTCCCAATTTCATGGCCTGTAATTGATCCAAAACGGCCCTATCATTTTTTGGCTTTGACAAGCGATATTGCGGTGTTAAAAAAAAATTACCCGTTTATTAAAGAGAGGATTATCGGTCGCAGTGTTCTAGGGAATCCTTTAGTTGAACTTCTTATCGGTTCCGGAACGAAAAAAGTTCATATGAACGGTTCGTTTCATGCAAATGAGTGGATTACGACAGCCATTATGATGAAATGGCTCAATGAGTATGTTCGGAAGCTTATTTTAAACGAATCGATTAATGGAATTTCTGTGAGACAGCTTTATGAGCAGATAACTTTATCGTTTGTCCCGATGGTAAATCCGGATGGAGTGAATCTTGTTTTAGCAGCCGAATCGTTTGATCCTCAAGTGAAAGAACAGGCCGTCAAGTTAAATAATAACTGTGAAGATTTTTCCGATTGGAAAGCAAATATTCGCGGTGTCGATCTGAACAATCAATTTCCTGCCTTTTGGGAAATTGAAAAAGAAAGAAAAAGCCCAAAATCCCCGGCTCCTCGTGATTATCCAGGTGATTATCCTCTCTCAGAGCCGGAAGCAATTGCTATGAGTGAACTAGTCAAGCAGTCTCAATTTGATCTCATCGTAGCCTTCCACACACAAGGAGAAGAAATATATTGGGGGTATTTAAACTATGAACCAGAGGAGTCGGAAGAAATCGTAAAAGAGTATGAGTTGTTAAGCGGATATAAAGGAATCCGAATGATTGATAGTCATGCCGGCTTTCGCGATTGGTTTATTAAAGAATACAGAAAGCCGGGATTTACCGTTGAATTAGGCAGAGGAAGGAACCCTTTGCCGCTTGACCAATTTGATGAAATTTATCGGAAAGCAAAGGGAATATTTTGGGCGTCGCTTTATTTGCTGTGCAAATAAATTTTTTGAAACATTTTTTTGAAAAATTCGTAAATTATAAGTGAAAATTGGATGAGAAGGATGAGGGTGATGAGGGCAGCCTTTTTTTTCGTCATGTGCTTTCCGATTCTCTTTTTGTCGTCTTGTGAATTTCATCAGCTAACGGATGAAAAGAAACAAGTGACAAAAGAGAAAAAAATGGAAACCGAGTTTGATAACTTTAAAGCAGAACAGAATCTTTTAGAGAACATTCAACCGATTGAAGCAGAGGAAAATACCTTTCAAAATATTACTGGATGGTTTCATGAAACGGCTGTGCTTTACATTAAAAATCTTGAAGACCGTTCGGAAGTTATTTGTCACGATCTTCAAAGCGGAAAAGATGAACTATTTTTTCAGACAAAGCATCCGATTATTCAAACAGTGCCCAATGATCGCCGAACAATTTTTCTCATTCATTCAAGCCATGAAACCAATCAAGCCATCCTGACATTTGTAAACACCGAAGGAGAGGAATTATTTCATTGGGAAATCAATGCGTTTGAACTTCAATACACATGGAATCCCTATAATGAAAACGAGCTGATGGTTACAGCATTTGCTGAAGATTGGTCATATAAGACTTATTTGCTTGATTTGAAAGAGAAAAAAGTTGTGGATAGTCCCTATCAAATACCTTTTTTTCAATGGACAGATGAAGATCGCATTACATATGTAAAATGGAATAACGATGAGCCTGAGTTAAGCGCTCCGCTTTATGAAGCAAACTTAATGAAACATCACGAAAAAAAAATCGCTGATCATGTCATCGGAAATGGAAATTTTTCATCGATTGTCATGTATTTGCAGGAAAATCAACAGGAAAAAGGATTCGGTCAATATGTTTTTATAAATTCTTCATCAAAAAAAGTGTTGTCTACATTTCGTGTCCCTTTGGCTTCCGATTACTCTCAATGGATTTTTCCCTACTATGACTTCAATGCTCAAAATCAGCAGTTTTATACATTTGTGCCCGTTGCCAAATCCCAGGACGGTTCCTTTGAACTGCAGAGATTTAACCTTATCACTAAGAAAAAAGAAACCATCTTCAAAAACGTGACAAACGATCCTATCCTCATTTCGCCATCCGGTCATTATGCTTTGTATGGGCCGAGATTGGAAAAAATCATGGACTTAAGTAAGGAAAAGATTCAGGAGATTGTAAAATAAACAGGAGTGAAAGCATCTTTTTTGGCAATATGAAGCGGAGGTTAAAAGACGGGTGTGTGACAACTGAATGTTTATTTATTCATAAAAAAAAGAATGGCCCCGCCATTCTTTCTTTTTTAGTGTGGCACTGGTATACCGTGGTGAACAATCGTTTTATAGGTAAACCATCCAAAAACAGCGACTGTTCCAAGCGCAAACAAAATTCCCAATATGTTTTTTTGTTTTAAAGAACGGAAAATAGCATAGATACCAAGCAAAGTTACTAAAGTAAAGATAATGACAGTACCCATTGTATAGCCCCCAATCTTTTATACGTTGAAGTGCGGCAAATATCTTCCCCTTCATATTTTAATCTCTTTTACTAGATTTGTCGAGGTAGGAACGGTACGTTTGCATAAAATGACTATGTCAATTTTATGAACGGTATGTCCTGCACATTTTAGGTTTGGCCAAAAATTTTCTAACTATTCCTTTTGCGCCAAAAAAGAATGTTTTGTATGATGGAAATGGAAAAGAAAATGACCTGAGGTGAGAGCATGAAATGGATGAGAATCCCGCTCGGATTGCTGCAAACAAATGCGTATATTTTAACAAATGACAAAAATGAGTGTATTTTATTTGATCCAGGCGATGAAGGAGAAAAGCTAATTGAAGTATTGCGCAAACATCAGTTGACTCCCCTTGCCATTTTGTTGACACATGCACATTTTGATCACATCGGAGCGATTGATGATGTTCGAAAAGTTTGGAATATTCCAGTATATGTCCACGAAAAAGAACAAAAATGGCTTGGCGATCCTTCTTTAAATGGATCTGGTCATTTTATGAATGGAAAAAATGTAACGGTAGAGGAAGCGGACGAAATCATTCGGGAAGAAGGAAGCTTGACAATTGGTTCTTTCCAGTTCTCTTTATTTGAAACACCGGGGCATTCTCCTGGAAGCATCTCCTACTATTTAGAAGAAGCAAATGCTGTTTTTTCAGGCGACGTATTATTTAAAGGAAGCATTGGCCGTACGGATTTGCTTGGAGGGAATCATGAAGAACTGCTGAAAAGCATTCATGAAAAACTGCTAGTGCTGCCGGAAGAAACCATTGTGTTGCCTGGCCACGGTTCAGAAACAACCATTATAGAAGAAATGGAAACAAATCCTTTTTTAAATGGATTTTCGCTTTCGTAAAAATTGAAGAAGGTCAAAAAACAGGCAATTCCATTGCGGAATTGCCTGTTTTTATTAATGGCCGCCTTGTCCAGGGACCATCATAAACGTCGTCCAATATGTAAACCCGACGAAGAAAATGGTCAAATATGCTCCGAAAATATAAATATACATACGTTCAGTTAATTTTAAATAAGATAGTAAAACAAAAAATCCAGTTTGACCAAAGAAAAGTAAAGACGTCGTCTTCATATCGCCTAAATAAAACATAATAGCAAAAATACCTGTCCAAAAACCGAGTACACGGAACATGCGATCCATTGTGTTTCCCTCCTTTTCCCTCAATCGGTCGCTTTTTATATTATAATGTACAGCTTGATACATTGTAAATATACCGTTTCCAATTGTTATTGTATCCACTTTGTTTTCAAACATGTTGTAAAAAAATGTTCAAAAATTATGAGTTTATAGCAAAAAATTGTTTTCTAAACAGTCTTTGCAAACAATTGTTATTTTTCGGTTATGCTCAATTAAATTTTGCAAAAGGAAAGGGAAAAGAAAAATCCATTATCTACGTTCGCATTTTTCTCTTCAATTCGTTAAGATGAATCCTAAGAAAAGAAAGGGGGGATATGGAATGATTGAAATTGAAAAGCTTAGCGAAAAACTGATTGAACTGGCGTGTTCATTTAGTGCCTCAGACATCCATATTGTTCCGAAAAAGAAAAAAGCAGTTATTCAATTTCGAATTGACGATGACATCAAAGAAATATTTCATCTGCCTAAAGCTATTTGTGAACGCTTAATTTCTCATTTTAAATTTATGGCCCAAATGGATATTGGCGAAAAAAGGCGTCCGCAAAACGGTGCTTACTCCTTCCATACGATTTACGGAGAGGTGCATCTTCGTTTATCGACATTGCCTACAGTATTCGATGAAAGTCTAGTCATCCGAATATTGCTAGAGCAATCGATTCAATCGCCTGAAAAACTTTCATTGTTCCCGTCAGAATCCAAAAAAATGCTTTCATTTTTAAAGCATTCTCACGGTCTCCTGATCCTTACCGGTCCGACCGGTTCGGGAAAAACGACCACTCTTTATTCGCTTCTCCATTATGCAAAAAAACATTTTAAAAGAAACATCATCACACTTGAAGATCCTGTGGAAACGAAAAGCGATGAAATGCTTCAAGTGCAGATCAATGAAAAAGCTGGAATTACGTATGCAAATGGGTTAAAAGCAATATTAAGACACGATCCCGATGTCATTATGGTCGGTGAAATTCGGGATCATGAGACAGCAAGGATTGCGGTCCGGGCTGGGCTTAGCGGACATTTAGTACTGACCACCATGCATACGCGGGATGCAAAGGGAGCTATTTATCGATTATTAGAATTTGGTGTAACCTTTTCCGAAATTGAGCAAACTTTGATCGCTGTTGCTGCGCAGCGTCTCGTTCATTTAATATGCCCGTTTTGCAAAGGGAATTGCCCGCCTTATTGCAAAAAATTAAAGGAAATTAGGAGAATTGGGGTCTATGAACTTCTTTACGGCAAAAATTTAACCGCCGCTATTCGGGAAGCAAAAGGAGAGGAGCAGAGTGAGTTAGATTATATGAAGTTAAAAGATGTAATTAAAAAAGGAATCGCTCTTGGGTATTTATATCCGGACATATATGATCGTTGGGTGTTTGAATATGAATAGGCATCGATGGAACAAAAAGATGCAGGCACAATTTTTGAAGAAAGTGAGTGAGCTGCTTTCAGAAGGGTATGCATTAAATGAAGCTATTCGCTTTATGAGTTTTCATGTAAAAGAAAAATACCGACAAGATATTGAGACTTGTATACAGATGTTGACGAAAGGAAATTCGCTATACACGGCTTTTGAGAAGCTTGGATTTCATCGAGATGTACTAAGCTATCTTTTCTTTGCTGAAAAGCATGGTGATATACATTTTGCTTTAAAAGAAAGCTCAGTAATGCTGGAAAAACAACTCCTCCATTTGGAAAAATTTATTCAAGTTCTCCGCTATCCGCTCTTTTTAATTGCTCTTCTTTTAATTATTTTATTTGTCATCCAAGCAGTTGTTACCCCGCAATTTTCGTATATGTATGAAGCAGTTGATTTGAACGCCTCCTTCTTTCTGACATTTGTCATGTTTACCATTCAAGGCATCAAAACGTTTTTTTTCATTTTGTTTAGTTTCTTATTGCTCCTTTTTTTCTATTATTGGGTCTCTTTCAAAAAAAAGCCTCCGCTTGAAAAACAGAAGCTGCTTATGAAAATTCCGATCGTGTCAAAAGGTTTGCGGTTATTTCACAGCTACTATTTTTCTTTGCAAATGAGCAATTTGTTGAAGGGAGGATTGTCCGTTTTTGAATGCTTTACTCTGTTTCAAGAACAACATTTTCTCCATTTTTATAGGGAAGAGGCCAATCTGTTTATCGAGAAATTAAAGAAAGGAGAATCGCTAGAGATCATATTTGCTGAAAGTCCATTTTTTGAACAGGAACTTTCCTCTGTTGTTCAACATGGACAAGCCGTCGGTCAATTGTCTAAAGAGTTGTATATGTACAGCCGGTTCGTATTGGAGCGGATGGAACAAAAAATAATGAGAATCATTAGTTATATTCAGCCGGTCGTTTTTCTGATGATCGGGGTCTTCGTATTGATCATTTATTTATCGATTTTGCTTCCAATGTACCAAATGATGGGTCAAGTATAGGAGGATGAAAATAGTGAAAAATGAACATGGATTTACATTGGTGGAAATGCTGGTTGTACTGTTAGTGATCTCGATTTTGCTTATTATAACGATTCCGAATGTTATGGCTCATAATAAAAATATTCAAAATAAAGGGTGCGAAGGTTTAATTGATATGGTGCAGGGTCAAGTCGTCGCATATGAAATGGAGTTTCATCAAACACCAACAATTAATGATTTAATCACTAAAGGGTACTTGCCGAATAATTCTGGAAAATGTCCAAATGGTGATGAGATTGAAATTGATGCAAATGGAAACGTCATTAAGAGCAACTAGGCAAAGTGGTTTTACTGTTCTGGAGATGCTTCTTGTTCTTTCGATCTTTTTATTGATCAGCTCTTTTATATGGATTGGAGCAGTAAATATTTACAGAGAAAAAGTCATCGATCAATTTTTCGTTCAACTGGAAAAAGATTTGCTATATGTACAACAGCACGCATTCGTTAATAAAGAAAAAATTTATTTGTTTTGGTATCCTGACAAACATTACTACGAAGCTGAACGATCCGGCTTTAAAGGGGAACTGTTTGAAAGAGCATACGATCAAAACATAAAAGTCGAATCAGGAAACATAAAATTTCCAATCGAGTACTCTCCTTCCGGCTATTTTTATCAAGCTGGAACAATCTTCATTTCGTATGATAAAAAAACGTACAAAATCATTTTTAATTTAGGGAGAGGAAGGTTCCGTGTGGAAAAATTATAGCGGATATACGATCACAGAAATATTAATAGCATTTTCCATATGGTGTTTGCTTTCGCTGACGCTGGTCCCTGTGTCAACAGCCTTATTGAAACAGCAAAAAGAAGCAGCAGCATCTGTGCTGGCTTATCAACTGCTCAAAGAAGAACTTGAACGTTTTGTATTTGAAAAGAAAAAAACAAATGGCCAAGTTGAGCGGCAAGGGATGATGTTCGAACTGGTGTGGGGAAAGGAGGGGCAATTTGCTGAATTATGTGTTCTTTCGGATGAAAATGCAGAACAAAAGGTTTGCGGCTACATTTATGAACAATAAAGGATATACGGCAGCAAACATGCTGATAGCCTTTCTAGCGACAACCATCATCATCTCTTCCTTTGCACCCATGCTCTCATTTTTTCTCAAATTGAATACGAGGCAGCAAGATTTACATCCAAGCGAGTGGAATTTATTTCTAATTGAGCTTCATCGTGAAATCAAAACGTCTCAACAAATAATGGTGAAGCAAAATGTTTTACAATATAAAAATCAAAAAGGAGAAGTAGTCACACTCAGTCAATATAATGATTTGCTGCGCTATCAGGTTGACGGAAAAGGACATGTTATTGTGCTGCGCGGTGTTCAAGCCGCTCATTTTATTCCAATAACACATGGTGTGAAAATTGAAATCACAAGCTTAGAAGGTAAGCGGTTTGAAGGAACCATTCGCGATGTGAAAGGAGTGATTCCTGATTGAAAAATGAAGATGGTCATATTTTTCCGATGACGATCGGCATATTTCTGCTTTGCATAATGATTCTTACCGCATATGCTTCCTCATATATACAAGAGCAAAGATTTCGGCATGATGCGAAAGAGTTTTATTTGCAGGAAACGTTAATGCTTGCCGGTGTTCAATATTCGCTGAAAAAAGCTGACTATTCTGATACCCAGGAAATACTTGAACTCCCAAATGGAACCATTTCGTATAAACGAACGAAAAAAGAAAACGGAATCGTCAATATTTCCATTACATGCAAGACGATAAAAGGAACGGAGTATACGGCAAACTTTCATTATGATTTGAACAATCAACAGATTATGAGCTGGAATGAATATTCATAGCTTTCATCGTTCAGCGCCTTATCAAAGCTTCAACCAATCGTTTATTTGCCAGAATGTCTGTTTAAATGAACAGAGTTTAGGAAATAATATAAAAAAATTTTATTTCGAGGTGCCCGCTTATGTCTGGTAATGATTATGTGAAATATGTAACCGAACAGTTTGTAAAGTTTATCGACACCCCAAAAGAAACAAGGAAACAAAGGCGTGAGGAACGGAAAAAAGATCGTCTTCCATTATCAATGAGATGGTTTGGATTTTTGCCGATGGCGTTTTTAATTTTGATCAAGAAAAAGAAATAAAGGAAAAGGAGCCGTTCACCAGCTCCTTTTTTATTGAAAAGTGATGAGATCATTCAATTTCGAGCGTATTTTCTGCGTCTTGATTTTATTTTAATGAATTATAGAATCCGATGATAAATAAAAAATTCCTCCATTGTGGACTTCTATTTCAATGCGCGGTTCATACAGCTCTTGAATCGCCTTCTTTTCTGTCCAATAAACAGAAGGTTTTTCATCTAGATCTTCATAAAAATGCTCCAACAATGCTAAATCGGCATTCATTCGTTCTCTCGCTTCTTCCGCCCACCGATGGTCATCTTCTTCAATTTTTTTTATCACGTAATGCTTCAATCGAGTTAATCCGCTTTTTGGTGTAATTAATGGCGTAATGGTAAAACAAAAATCAGGAATTTTCGGTGTCAAATGAATTTTTTCTAGCTGCTCCTGAAAATTTTCAACAATCCTTCCATTGATTAAATGCAGTCCTAATGAATAAGTTTGATCCTTCTTTTTGTCACAAATATACGAAATCGTTACATTCATCCCAATCCAAGGGTGCAGCGGCACGTTTGCTTTGGAAGCTGCTGTCTGTTCATATAACCGAATATAAGAAGACATTTTCTTCGTTGCCGCAAAAATTTGGTGCAGTCTCGGCGATCCGAAATGAATCCATTCACCTTTTACATCTTCCGGAGCCTCCTTTGAATCCGTGATGAAAGTAAGTTTCATCGGATTTGGAGTTCCGCCGGTTTTTTCTAAATAATGCCAGTAAAAAGGCCGATTCATTAATTCTTTATCCATTTCAACAGTTAATTGAACGGTAAAATATCCGTTTTTTTCTTCAATAATTGGACAATTGGTCGCCTGAAAAAAGCGTTTTAAAAATGTGGAAATTTGAGCCTGCTGCATCATTCCGCCTCCTATTTAAAAATTTTGCAAGCAGCTATGAAAAAAAGAAATCAGTTATTCTCGGCCTGTTGTAATTGTTCACCAAAGTTAAGAATAGCCGCTAAATTTTCCATTTTAATTTTCATTTCTCCTTCCGAACTCGACTGAATCATAATATCTTCTATATGTTCATGAATATTGCGGAGGTCAAGTTTTGCTAAAATACTGTCCAATTCCCCAATAACACGTTCAAACAGATTTATTTTTTCATATAATAGCTTTAAGATATGCTCCTCTACTGTATTTTTTGTCGCCATGTTATAAATGAACACATCTCGTTCTTGTCCGAGACGGTGGATGCGCCCGATTCGCTGCTCCAAACGCATCGGGTTCCAAGGCAGATCATAATTAATAATATGATTGCAAAACTGCAAATTTATCCCTTCCCCTCCTGCCTCTGTCGCGATCAGTACTTGCGCTCTATTTTTAAATAAATCCTTCATCCAATCCTTTTTGCCGCGTTTAAATCCGCCGCGGAACGGAACAGATGTTATGCCGTGCTGTTTTAAAAACCATTGTAAATATAATTGTGTTGCCCGGTATTCGGTAAAAATAATCACTTTATCGTTAATGTTTTGAATGAGTTCGACCGTTTTTTCTGCTTTCGAATTTTTTGTTACTTGATCGATATAGCCCATTAGATTGCGAATGATCTTTTCAGGCAATTGTGGAGCTTCATCCTTTTTATCAAGCATTTTTTTTAATGTTATGTACACTGCTTCTCTGCTCGAACATGCTTCACGCTGAAGCGTTAAAATGGAGAAACTGCTTGTCGGAATAGAGAATGACGACCGAATTTGGCTGATGGCATCATATAAAGCCTTTTCAGCTTCCGAAAATTGAATCCAAATCGTTTCCACATGTCTTTTTGACCATTCAATTCCTGTATCAATGCGGCGGTTTCGTATCATAACTTTATTGACAAGTTCTCGTAAATGCTCATCGTCACGAATATTCCGTCCTTTTTTCTTAAACATATCGTGAAAGAGCTGTTCATTGCCGAGATGTCCAGGTTTTAAAAGAGAAACAAGGTTGAAAATTTCTTCAATGCGATTTTGAATAGGCGTTGCCGTCAATAATAAACAAAATTTTTTCTTTAAATTTTGAACAAACTCATAGTTTTTTGTTTTGTTATTTTTTAATTTATGAGCTTCATCAATGATGACCATGTCATAATCCAATCCGTGAATAATTTCTTTATGGGGGCTTCTTTTTGCTGTATCAAGGGAAGATACGACAACATCGCATTGCTCCCAAACATAGCTTTTCTTTTGCTCAACGGCAGGAATGTAAAATTTTTCATTTAATTCCCTCACCCATTGGGAGACGAGTGAAGCTGGAACTAAGATGAGCACTTTTTTGACAAGTCCGCGAATCATATATTCTTTTAATATTAATCCGGCTTCAATTGTTTTGCCGAGACCGACTTCATCAGCTAATATTGCTTTTCCGTTTAATTTTTCTACTACTGTTTGTGCGACCTCCAATTGGTGGGGAAGAGGGGTTACATGATCAAGATGCAAAGGAGCTACTAAACCTTCAAATGATGGAATGGACAAATAATTCGTAACTTCATAAGCTAATTTGTATAATTCCCAGTTTGCCCACGGACCGTCTTCCTTTAATCTTTGCAAAAATTCTTCTTCCCATGTTGTTTTATAGCGGATGTTTATATTCATTGCCCACACCCCATCCTTTATTTTTATATTCAAAGTGAAATGTTCATTTTTTTTATCGCTAATTCAAAAACCGTTCCGTTTTTTGATTATAAATTTTTATAAACACGAACAATTAACAATGATTTTTTAAAATTATTTGGGAAAGGTATTGCTGAAAACGTTTAAAGATGATACCATTAAAATACGTTTGAAGTCTTTTTCTTTTGTTTTCTACTCATCTTTTTCCTTTTTGTCGAATATGTCATTTGTTATTTTTTCACAATTTACAAGAAAATATGTGCGGATGAGAGCAAGGGGAGAGACCTCCTTTGTGAGGCGCCGAAGGAGCAAGCATATGTGAATCTCTCAGGCAAAAAGACTCTTGTTTGACGCAGCTCTGGAGAGTGTTTGCATATTGTGCAAACCACCAAAGGGGAAAGCCTTTTTAAGGTAAACTTTCAGGTGCAAGGACAGAGACGGTGTAGCAAAATCTTGTCGATTGGAATAGACAAGACGATACTAGGCCGTTTTCTGTCCTTTTTTCTGCTTTTTAAGCTGAAAAATTTTGAGAGAAATTAGATGCAAAAAATAGATCAGGAGGGGAAATGATGAATGAATTAAAACGCACTCCTCTTTTTGAAGTGTATAAACAATATCGAGCAAAGACGATCAATTTTGGAGGATGGGAATTACCTGTGCAATTTACTTCCATTAAAGAGGAGCATTACGCTGTCCGCACCAATGCAGGTCTATTTGATGTTTCTCATATGGGAGAAATCATTGTAAAAGGGAAAGATAGTCTTCAGTTTTTGCAAAAGGTATTAACTAATGATGTTTCAAAGCTTCGGGATGGAAAGGCTCAATACACAATTATGTGTTATGAAGATGGAGGCTGTGTAGACGATTTAATCGTTTATCGGCTAAACGAGGAAAAATATCTTTTAGTAGTCAATGCAGCGAATATTCAAAAAGATTTTCAATGGCTCATGTCTCAAAAACACGGAGATGTTGAATTGCAAAATATTTCTGAAAGTTGTGCTCTCCTTGCATTGCAAGGCCAGAAAGCGGAAAAGGTGCTGCAAACTTTAACAGACGTACACTTATCTGAGTTGAAATTTTTTGAATTTATTGAAAGTGCTGAGATCGCAGGTAAAAAAGCGCTCATTGCCCGAACTGGTTATACCGGGGAAGACGGCTTTGAAATCTATTGCCAAAGTGAGGACGCCGTTTATTTATGGGAGAAGATTTTGCAAGCAGGAGATAAAGAAAAAGTTGTTCCATGCGGATTGGGCGCTCGTGATACTTTGCGGCTGGAAGCAGCTTTGCCGTTGTACGGTCAAGATCTTTCGGAAGACATTACTCCGATAGAAGCAGGAGTCGGATTTGCAGTGAAGCTTACGAAAAAAGAGAATTTTATCGGAAAAGATGTATTGCAAATACAAAAAGAACAAGGGGTATCGAGGCTGGCGGTCGGCTTGGAAATGATCGAAAAAGGCATTCCCCGTTCAGGCTATAAATTGTTTTCTGGAAATCAACAAATTGGAGTTGTTACATCAGGGACGCACTCTCCTACTTTGAATAAAAGCATCGGGATCGCTCTCGTCAAGAAAGAATTTTCGGAGATCGGGAATGAAATCGAGGTGGAAGTTCGGACAAAACGATTAAAAGCAAGAGTAGTACCAACTCCATTTTATAAACGACCAACAAAAAATGGAAAATAAAGAAAGGAGAAGCTTTCGATGAAGCATCGCTATTTACCGATGACAGAAACTGATCGAAAAGAGATGTTGGAGGCGATCGGAGTCGAATCGATCGATGACCTGTTTGCCGACATTCCAGAAAGTGTACGGTTTAAAGGAAAATACAACATAAAGGCTCAGAAACCGGAAACCGAGCTGTTTCGCGAGCTATCTCAACTTGCTGCCAAAAATAAAGATGTAAAAACAAACGTTTCCTTTTTAGGAGCTGGAGTGTATGACCATTATATTCCGGCAATTGTCGATCATGTCATTTCCCGATCAGAGTTTTATACGGCTTATACGCCATACCAGCCAGAAATTTCTCAAGGCGAGCTCCAAGCAATATTCGAATTTCAAACAATGATTTGTGAATTGACAGGAATGGATGTCGCCAACTCGTCGATGTACGACGGAGGGACAGCTTTAGCAGAAGCTGCATTATTAGCTGCAGGTCAAACAAAAAAGAAAAAGGTGCTCGTTTCGCAAACGGTGCATCCTGAAACGAGAGATGTGCTAAAAACTTATGCAAAAGGACAAAACGTTGAGGTAGTGGAAATCCCTTACCGAAACGGAGTGACCGATGTAGAGGCATTAAAAGAAATGATGAACGCCGAAGTAGCATCAGTCATTGTACAGCATCCAAATTTTTTCGGCCAACTTGAACCGCTTCACCAAATCGAAGAGATCTCCCATTCCGAGAAAAGCTTATTGATCGTTTCAAGCAATCCTCTTGCTTTAGGTGTGCTTTCACCGCCTGGTTCATTTGGTGCGGATATCGTAGTAGGCGATGTTCAACCGTTTGGAATTCCAATGTCTTTTGGCGGTCCAACTTGTGGATATTTCGCCGTAAAAAAAGAGCTGATGAGAAAAATTCCTGGGCGACTCGTCGGTCAAACAGTAGATGAAGAGGGGAAACGAGGCTTTGTTCTCACTCTGCAGGCAAGGGAGCAGCATATCAGAAGGGATAAAGCTACATCAAACATTTGCTCCAACCAAGCGTTAAATGCTCTTGCCTCTTCTGTTGCCATGACTGCTCTTGGAAAAACAGGTGTAAAAGAAATGGCTTATCAAAATATCCAAAAAGCAAACTATGCGAAAAAGATGTTTGAGAAGAAAGGTTTTTCCATTCCGTTTCAAGGTCCAATGTTTAATGAGTTTGTCGTGAAGCTGTCCAAACCAGTTTCTTTGGCCAATAAAAAGCTGCTCGAAAAGGGAATCATCGGCGGCTACGACCTTGGCAGAACGTATCCGGAACTTGAAAAACATATGCTTGTAGCGGTAACAGAGCTTCGTTCGAAAGAAGAAATCGATTTATTTGTGAACGAGTTGGAGGGATGGCAATGAAGGATCAACCGTTAATTTTTGAAATATCAAAACCGGGACGGATCGGATACAGCCTGCCTGATTTAGACGTACCGGAGGAAAATATTGATCAGCTGATTCCTAGTGACTATTTGCGGGCAGAAGATGCCGAGCTGCCGGAAGTATCAGAACTTGACATTATGCGCCATTATACTGCTTTGTCGAAGCGGAACCACGGTGTGGATTCCGGTTTTTATCCGCTTGGTTCCTGTACAATGAAATATAATCCGAAAATAAATGAAAATGTGGCAAGATTAACTGGCTTTTCTTATATTCATCCATTACAGGATGAAGCGACGGTTCAAGGAGCAATGGAATTAATGTATGATTTATCAGAACATTTAAAAGAAATTACAGGTATGGATGCTGTTACATTGCAGCCGTCTGCAGGGGCGCACGGAGAGTGGACGGGGCTCATGATGATTCGCGCCTACCATGAGGCAAATGGAGAAAAACATCGAACACAAGTGATTGTACCTGATTCAGCCCATGGAACAAATCCTGCTTCAGCGACCGTTGCCGGTTTTGAAACTGTCACGGTGCGATCTGATCAAAACGGACTTGTCGACTTAGACGACTTAAAGAGAGTGGTAGGAGAAAATACAGCTGCTCTTATGTTAACAAACCCAAATACGCTCGGTTTGTTTGAAGAGCATATTGTAGAGATGGCGGAGATTGTTCATTCAGTTGGAGGAAAATTGTATTATGACGGAGCGAATTTAAATGCAATTTTAGGCAAAGCGAGACCAGGGGATATGGGCTTTGATGTCGTTCATTTAAATCTTCATAAAACGTTTACAGGCCCCCACGGGGGAGGGGGTCCCGGTTCAGGACCTGTCGGTGTGAAAAAAGAGTTAATTCCTTTTTTGCCGAAGCCTGTGCTCGTCAAGGATGAAAATGGATTTCGTTTCGACGAAGACAGGCCGCAATCGATCGGACGAGTAAAATCATTTTATGGAAATTTTGGAATCAATGTGCGGGCATACACATATATCCGCTCCATGGGTCCGGACGGTTTAAAGGCGGTTTCTGAAAATGCGGTATTAAATGCGAATTATATGCTGAAAAAATTAGCGCCTTATTACGAAATGCCGTATGACCGCATTTGTAAACACGAATTTGTCTTATCTGCGAAACGGCAAAAGAAGCTCGGTGTCCGTGCGCTTGATATTGCAAAAAGGCTTCTCGATTTCGGGTATCATCCGCCGACAATTTATTTTCCGCTCAATGTTGAAGAATGCATGATGATTGAACCGACTGAAACGGAATCAAAGGAAACATTGGATGCCTTTATCGAAGCGATGATTCAAATTGCTAAAGAAGCGGAGGAAGAACCGGAAATCGTTCAAGAAGCTCCTCATACAACAGTCGTCAAAAGGCTCGATGAAACACTCGCAGCAAGAAATCCGATATTAAAATATGAAAAAAAGTAAGGATTCGCGTTTTGCGAATCCTTATCTTTTATACTTGATTTTATTTCCCTTTTTTAATTTTTCCAGTCCACTTTTTAAAGCCGCCCTTTAAATAATAGAGCTCCTGATAGCCTTTTTTCTTCAGCATTTGTGCGGCTCGCCCGCTTCTTGCACTTGACTGGCAATATAAATAAACCGGTTTGTCTGGGCGGATTTCTTTATAGCGCTGTCTCAATTGGGAAAGGGGAATATTTCTTGCTCCTAAAATGTGGCCACCTTCAAATTCATTCGGCTCCCGCACATCGATGAGCTGCGCTTTCCGATAGCCGGCTTTAAATTCTTCCTCCGTTAATCCTTTCATAATCTTTTTTTGATATAAAAATGTGGCCAAAAAATAAATGATAATAGCTGCAAGAATGAGCAATGACCATTCCACGCTTGTTCGACTCCTTTTTATTTGTTTGAATTTATTTGTTTGAAGTTCATGTGAACATACATACGAATGTTGGACAACATTTATTATATAAAACAAGAATGGAAATGTCATTTCTTTTCGGGCGTTTTATTTAACAATATCCTCTTCATTTGATAGACTAAAAAAGCAAATATAAAATAAAGAGGGTTGCGATATGGGAAAAGAAATATGGAATTATATTGATTCTGGCTTTTCATCCCCTTTTTACAATATGGCTCTTGATGAAGCTTTATTGGACTGGCACAGTGAAGGAAAAATCGCTCCGACGATTCGTTTTTACGGATGGAATCCGCCGACATTATCCATCGGCTATTTTCAAAAGGTTGAAAAAGAAATTGATATGGATGCTGTAAGACGGCACGGCCTTGGCTTTGTACGAAGACCAACAGGCGGAAGGGGCGTGCTGCATGACAAGGAGCTTACATATAGCGTCATCGTATCCGAAGATCATCCGCGAATGCCCAAAACCGTGACAGAGGCTTATCGTGTAATTTCGGAAGGAATTTTGCATGGATTTCGCTTGTTAGGCTTAGACGCTCATTTTGCAATTCCAAGAACGGATGAAGAAAAACAGCATTTGAAAAATCCGCGGTCATCTGTATGCTTTGATGCACCGTCTTGGTATGAGCTGGTAGTTGAAGGAAGAAAAGTTGCCGGGAGTGCCCAAACTCGCCAGAAAGGCGTTATCCTGCAGCACGGCTCGATATTGCTAGATTTAGATGAAAAGCTGCTGTTCGACTTGTTTAAATATCCTAATGAGCGAGTCAGGGAAAGATTAGAGAAAAACTTTAAAAATAAAGCGGTGGCGATCAACGACCTTAGAGAAACTCCAGTCACAATGGAAGAGGCATGGAGCGCCTTTAAAAAAGGGTTTGAATACGGGCTTGATATTGAGCTGAGACCGTATCAATTGTCTAGCGAACAAGAAGAGTATGTGAAAAAACTGGCTAAAGAGAAATATGAAACAGAAGAATGGAATTTTAGAAGATGAAGCGGCGAACATGCCGTTTTTTGTATGATCAAAATGAAATGGATCGTTGCTTGTAAATCAAGGTGCCGATGTGTTTTCAAAAACTGCAACTGACAAATTTCTTCAAATACCGCCGGAATGATTCTAAGATCATTAAATTTCTTTTCCTTGCTTCTTTTTTTGGTTAGTTTTACATTTGACATTTTCATAATGTAGCGTATATCATACAATATATAGAGCAAACAAATGTTCTTTAGCACAATATATTGTTATTTTTTCGTTGATAATATCATCTAAATGTGGTAACGTATATCAAGTACGATATTTTTAAGGGAGTTGTGAATATGACAGTGGCGCTGAATGAGAAAATGAAAATTGATGTGGAGAAGCTGAATAAAGATATCAGCCTTTTCCCGCAGGTGCATCCGATTACGGAAGATATGAAAATCACGCACAAAGGTGTTTCGCGCCTTGTAATGCTGGACAGGTATTCATTTAAAGACACTGAAAAAATTACGCTATCTGAAGGCGATTTTGTAGTGCTGACGATCAAGGAAGATCCAAAATTTCCTGCAAGAGGGCTAGGTTACATTAAAGAAATTGATTGGGAAAATAAAAAGGCAAAGGTTCAGGTCGAAGAAGAGTTTCGTCATACTCTTGAAAAGCCTGAAGAACGGGAGACGGGAATCATCGTTCGCTCTTTAGATGTCATCGAAAAACCGCTTGAAATTTTTTATGAACAAATTGCCAAAAGAAATGCAACAGGTCTTGCTGCTGTTGAAAAAACAGAAGAAAAAAGAAAAGAATGGTTTGAAAAATTTTATCAAGAGCTCGTCAATCTGCATTTTATTCCGGCTGGCCGGGTTCTTTACGGCGCAGGAGCAGGAACCGAAGTGACGTATTTTAACTGCTATGTCATGCCCTTTGTAAAAGATTCCCGTGAAGGGATCTCTGAACACCGCAAACAAGTAATGGAAATTATGAGCCGCGGAGGCGGTGTCGGCACGAACGGTTCAACATTGAGACCAAGAAACACATTAGCTCGTGGTGTAAACGGCAAATCATCAGGATCTGTGTCGTGGCTGGATGACATTGCAAAATTAACCCATCTTGTTGAACAAGGTGGCTCACGGCGAGGAGCCCAAATGATTATGCTGGCCGACTGGCATCCTGACATCATTGAATTTATCGTTTCCAAAATGCAAAACCCGCGCATTTTGCGCTACTTAATTGAAAATACAAATGATGAAGGAATTAAGAAGGCGGCTGAAGACAAGCTCAAATTTGTTCCTCTTACACAGCAAGAGCGCGACATGTATCAAGGAATTGTCAACTTTAAAAATGTTCCGGGCAAAGGAGGCTTTTCAGACGCTGTTATTAGAGAGGCGGAATTAAAGCTTCGAGTCGGAGGAACATATACTGTTCATAATCCGGAATTTTTAACAGGCGCTAACATTTCTGTCTGCTTGACGAAAGAGTTTATGGAAGCAGTGGAAGAAGATCGGGAGTATGAGCTTCGCTTCCCAGATGTGGAAAGCTACAATGATGAAGAAATGAAGATTTACAATGAAGAATGGCATAAAGTTGGCGATGTGCGCGAGTGGGAGAAAATGGGGCATCGCGTGCGCGTGTACCGCAAAATTCGCGCAAGAGAGCTTTGGAAGCTGATTAACATTTGTGCAACCTATTCAGCGGAGCCAGGTATTTTCTTCATTGACAATGCCAATGATATGACGAACGCAAGAGCATACGGTCAAAAGGTTGTTGCAACAAATCCGTGCGGTGAACAGCCTCTTGCACCATATTCCGTCTGCAACTTAGCAGCAGTAAACTTGGCGAAGATGGTCGACAAGGAAAAGAAAGCTGTTGACTATGAAAAGCTCAAACGAACTGTGGAAATCGGCGTCAGAATGCAAGATAATGTCATTGATGCTACGCCTTATTTTCTCGAAGAAAACAAAAAGCAAGCGCTGGGTGAACGGCGCATCGGCTTAGGCGTTATGGGTTTGGCGGACTTGCTTATCTACTGCGAAAAAGAATATGGAGCAGAGGACGGCAACAAGCTTGTTGATGAAGTGTTTAAGGTAATTGCAACGACCGCATACCGGGCATCAATAGAACTGGCAAAAGAAAAAGGCAGCTTCCCGTTCCTAGTCGGCGAAACGGAGGAAGAGACGCAAAAATTAAGACAAGCCTTCATTAATACAGGATATATGAAAAAAATGCCGGAAGATATTCGCGAAAACATTTTAAAATATGGTATTCGCAACTCGCATTTGCTGACGGTAGCACCGACAGGATCAACTGGCACTATGGTTGGCGTTTCTACAGGTCTTGAGCCATATTTCTCCTTCTCGTACTACCGAAGCGGGCGTCTTGGCAAATTTATTGAAGTAAAAGCGGATATCGTTCAAGAATATTTAAACGAACATCCGGAAGCTGATCCGAATCATTTACCGCATTGGTTTGTGTCAGCGATGGACTTGTCGCCTGAAGCTCATGCCGATGTGCAATGTATCATTCAACGATGGGTCGATTCAAGCCTTTCCAAAACAGTAAATGCGCCGAAAGGCTATACAGTTGATCAAGTGCAAAAAGTATATGAGCGCCTATGGAAGGGCGGAGCAAAAGGCGGAACTGTTTATGTAGACGGAAGCCGTGATACCCAAGTCCTGACATTAAAAGCGGAAGAAAATGTATTGAATGACGACATTCCGGAATCGACGAAAGAAAATGAAGGTAAAGTTGTGTTAATGAACACTGTTCAAGATTTGCGCTCAACTGATGTCACATATGGCAACGAAGTCGGCAATACATGTCCTGTTTGCCGGGAAGGAAAGGTTCAAGAAATCGGCGGCTGCAATACTTGTACAAAATGCGGTGCCCAATTGAAATGTGGATTATAATAAAGCGGCAGACTTGTTCTGCTGCTTTATTCTTTTATTGAAAACAAACTTCTAAACATCGTTTTCCCTTCTTAAAATGTAGTAACGGAATAGTAAGGAGGGAATGCTTTGAAAATTGACGGTGTTTTTTCTGGTGGAGGGATCAAAGGCTTCGCTTTTATTGGAGCATACAAGGCCTTGGAGGAAAAAGGATTTGAATTCGCCAGGGTTGCTGGCACGAGCGCCGGTTCGATCATTGCCGCTCTCATTGCAGCCGGCTACAAAAGTGATGAAATCCTTTCTTTGATGGACAGCTTAGAGCTGCGAAAGTTTTTAGATAAAAGAAAAGGAATTATGTCATTTATGCTCATGAAATGGATCAGTGTTTATTGGCGGATGGGACTATATAAAGGACAATTTTTAGAAGAATGGATGGAAGAAAAATTAAAAGCAAAAGGAGTTTCAACATTTGCAGATTTGCCGAAAGGAAAGCTTCGTGTGATTGCCTCCGACCTTACGAACGGAAAAATTGTTGTATTGCCGGACGATTTAAGCAAATATGGAATCAATCCTAATAGATTTTCTGTTGCAAAGGCAGTCAGAATGAGCTCATGCCTCCCGTATTTTTTTGAACCTGTCAAACTATGGACGAAGGATGGCGTCAGTATTGTTGTCGATGGAGGAGTGCTCAGCAATTTCCCGATTTGGCTTTTTGATGGAAAAATAAAAAAAAGACCGATCCTCGGTTTTCAGCTTAGCGCGCATATAGAGGAAAGGCCAAGAAATGAAATAAAAAACGCTTTATCAATGTTTCACGCGTTATTTGAAACGATGAAGGAAGCGCACGATGCAAGGCATATTGCCACAAGGCATGAACGCAGCATCGTTTTTATTCCGGTTGAAAATATTTTAACGACGGAATTTAAAATTACGAATGAGAAGAAACAGGAATTAATTCAGCTCGGCAAAGAAAAAACGGAAACCTTTTTAAAAAAGTGGTCCTATTAGAAAAGAGCTCTATTTTTCTTTTTTCCTTTTTTACCTTCGATGACTGTCAAATGATTGTTTTCTCTCCGCCTTTTAGCAGAGATAGCCGTTTTGTTTTTTTTGTGGAGTACGTGCTTTTGAGCATAATGTATCTTTTTGTCTTTAAATCTTTTTTTCGATCTTTTCGCAGCTTTTAAAAACTGTGAATACTCATTATTTGTACGTTTTTTCATCACTAAGCGATAAATGAGGATGATGATCCCGATGACAACCGCCCAAATAAACAATTTGAAAAAAGTCTTTGGATTGAAAAAGAGCATATAAATAAGCCCTAAACCTCCTAAAGTAGCGATAACGGCGAATACGGGATGGACGGGAAAACGATTCATCTAAAGGCCACCTCCATCAGTCATTTTCAAGAAAAAGAAAAGCTCTCGTTTATCAAATCAACCAATACGCTCCATTTTTTCCGTCTCTTCTTCCAATAAAAGCAGCTTTTGAAAGCTTGCAATCGCTACTTCCACTTGATCGTCTGTAGGTTCTTTTGTCGTCAGCAGCTGAAGCCATAGTCCGGGATAACCAAGATATTTTAAAACAGGCTTATGCCGCAGCTTATTTGTAAACTGCAATACTTCAAATGAAATGCCGAGAACAACCGGTATAAGAGCGATTCGGTCAACAACGCGAAGCCAAAGCGGGTCTGTCGGAACGAGCAGATACACAAATACTCCAACAATAACCGTAAACAAAATGAAACTGGAACCGCATCGATAATGAAGTCTTGATTGTTTTTGTACATTTTCAACAGTTAAAGCGAGCCCGTTTTCATAGGCGTTAATCACTTTATGCTCAGCCCCATGGTATTGAAAAACACGCTTTACTAAAGGAGTCATCGAGATGAAATAAATATAAGCAAGCAACAGCAAAAGCTTAAAAAAGCCTTCGAGCAAAATTTGCCCCACATCCGATGAGATGATCGGCCTGAACCATTCTGCGATAAACACTGGAATTAAAGTAAAGATAAATTTGCCAAGCAAAAATGACAGCACTCCGACAGCAGCAGCTCCTAAAATGAGTGAAAGCTTCGACTCTTTTTTTTCTTCTGACAATAATTTTTCATCATCGGCTGGATCAACATCGTATCGATCTGAAGAATAGCTTAAATGCTTGGAGCCGTTTGCGCTTGCTTCAATAATGGCGGCAATTCCGCGAATAAAAGGAATTTTTTTGAAGCGGGATAATATAGGATGTTTTTTTCGCGGCAATTGAAAAAAATCAATTGAATTGTCTTTTCTCCTGATCGCTGTGACGAAATGATGCTTCCCTCCAAACATAACTCCTTCAATTACCGCTTGCCCGCCATACATAGTCTTTTCGTTTTTCATGACGCACCAACCTGCCTATCTATATAATAAAAAAGCTATTGAAAAGTTTTATTTATTACTATTCTACAAAAAATTAGATGAAACCTCTAGGTTGGATGTGTCTTTTTTCCAATAGGGCGGCGTGAAAAACTTTATCATTATTTAGTATGAATGAAATAAATTTTTTTATACAAAAAATAAACTTTTCATGAAAAATTCATCAAGAAAAGAAAAGTGGACATATTAAAAAAGGGAGGTGGACGGATGCTTAACAGCGAAAAAAAGAATTCTACTGGTAAGGAAAAGAAAAAAGAACCATTCCGATCCTTTTTTCTGAAAATTGTTGTCATTGGTTTTACTGGCGGAGTATTATGGAGTTTGATAGGATATTTAGCGTATGTGTTGAACTTTACGAAAATCGGGCCAAATCGAGCTCTCATGTTATTTGCCTTTGATAATTGGAAGAACGGAGTCGCTGGGCATTTTGCGGGAGCTGCCTTCATAGGCATCATTTCTATACTTACTGCATTTTTATATTATGTTCTGTTCAAAAAAGTTCGGTCAATATGGGGAGGCATTGTTTTCGGAGTCGCGCTGTGGGCCGTTGTTTTTTGCTGGCTGGGACCGACTTTTCTAAAAATCGATCCGCTCGGTCGGCTTGGTACAAATACCATTGTCACCTCCATCTGCTTGTATGTGCTGTTTGGCGTTTTTGTCGGGTATTCCATTTCCTACGAATATGGGGAGCGTCAATCATAAACTAAATGATGAGATTATAGAACTGTGTCAGGGTCACAAGATCCAATCATAAACTAAATGATGAGAGATCAAGAATCTTATGGTAGAATGTTCATAATACTGGACATTCTTTTTTAATACATGATAGAAAGGTGTAATCGATGGAGAGAATACTTGTGATCAATGGCCCGAATTTAAATTATTTAGGCGTGAGGGAGCCTCATATTTACGGAAAAAAAACATTGGCAGATTTGGAAAATGAATTAAAATCTCTCGGTGAAAAAAAACAAGTTCAATTTTCTTTTTTTCAATCGAATCATGAAGGAGAGATTATCGATAAGCTTTATGAAGCCGATCAACAATTTGATGGAGTGATTTTAAATCCAGGAGCTTTTACTCATTACAGCTATGCGATACGGGATGCAATTGCCAGCATTTCAAAACCGGTAATTGAAGTCCATATCTCCAATACAAATCAACGGGAACCGTTCCGGCATCATTCTGTCACAGCGCCGGTGACACAAGGGCAAATAATTGGCTTAGGGTTTTACGGCTATCAATTGGCAGCTTTATCTTTACTACATTTGATCAGGGAGGAAACACATGAAGCTTGAAAAAGTTCGTTCACAAATGGAACAGTTAAATATTGACGGCATGCTCATTACAAACGAATATAACCGCCGCTATTTGACGGGATTTACAGGTACGGCCGGGGTCGCACTAGTGGCAAAAGAGGATGCATGCTTTATTACCGATTTCCGGTATGTAGAACAGTCAAAAAAACAAGTAAAGCATTTTAGAATTGTGCAGCATTCAGGATCGATTTTTGAAGAAGTCGCTGCGCAGGCGAAGAAAATGGGGATCAAAACGCTCGGGTTTGAGCAGGATCATCTTTCTTATTCAACATACACATCGTACAAGGATGTTTTAAAAGGGATTGAATTCGTTCCTGTCTCAAATATTGTGGAAAAGTTGCGCTTGATAAAGACTGATGAAGAGATTAAGATATTAAAGGAAGCCGCTGAAATCGTTGATGCTGCCTTTACACACATTTTACATATGATCCGTCCAGGTGTGAGAGAGATTGAACTAGCGAATGAGCTCGAATTTTTTATGCGAAAAAAAGGAGCAGCTTCCTCATCTTTCGATACGATTGTCGCGTCAGGTTATCGGTCAGCCCTTCCCCATGGTGTAGCAAGTGAAAAACCAATTGAAAAGGGAGAGCTTGTAACGTTTGACTTTGGCGCCTATTATAAAGGATACTGTTCAGATATGACGCGGACAATTGCTGTTGGAGATCCTGGAGATGAAATGAAAGAAATTTATAACATCGTGCTTGAAGCACAAAAGAAAGGCGTGCGCGAAATCAAGTCTGGAATGACTGGAAGGGAAGCGGATGCTGTCACACGTACCTACATTGAGGATAAAGGGTACGGGGAATATTTCGGTCATTCAACTGGACATGGAATCGGACTTGAAATCCATGAAGGACCGACACTATCAGCTCGCTCTGATACCGTTCTTCAGCCAGGCATGGTGGTCACGGTTGAACCTGGTATATACCTTCCAGGAAAAGGCGGGGTAAGAATTGAGGATGATATTTTGATCACTGAGCACGGAAATGAAGTGTTGACTCATTCGAAGAAAGAGCTCATCATTCTCTAGCGAGTGCCCCAATCAATGTTGTTAAAGAAAATGTAATAGGAGGACCAAATATGATTTCTGTAAATGATTTTCGTACAGGTTTAACGATTGAAGTCGATGGGGGGATTTGGCGCGTTCTTGAATTCCAGCATGTAAAGCCTGGTAAAGGGGCGGCGTTCGTTCGTTCAAAATTGCGCAACCTTCGGACAGGTGCCATCCAAGAAAAAACGTTTCGGGCTGGCGAAAAAGTAGCACGTGCTCAAATTGACACCCGGAAAATGCAATATTTGTATGCAAATGGCGATCAGCACGTTTTCATGGACACAGAATCGTATGAACAAATTGAGCTTACTTCAAAACAAATTGAATATGAGTTGAAGTTTTTGAAAGAAAATATGGAAGTATACATCATGATGTATCAAGGCGAAACAATCGGAATTGAGCTTCCGAACACGGTTGAATTAACTGTTACGGAAACAGAACCTGGCATTAAAGGGGACACTGCATCAGGCGGCTCTAAACCGGCTACGCTTGAAACAGGGCTTGTCGTGCAAGTGCCGTTTTTCGTTAATGAAGGGGACGTTATTATCGTCAATACTTCTGACGGTTCTTATGTTTCCCGTGCGTAATTATTCTTAAAAAAATAATGAAAAAAGTCAAAGAAAACGAAAAGACCCGCAGAATTCATAACTGATTTCTGTGGGTTATTTTTTTTGAAAAGAAAGTTATAGCTATTTTCGCAATCGTTTATAAAAGATCAGAATACACAAGCTTTCCAACCTGGCCTTTTTTTGAACAGGATTCAATTACAGCTTGTCCACCTTTAATGATCCATCCACGCTTTTTTCTTTTTCCTCAATTCACTGAAAACGGCAAAAGGTATAACAATATAAATAAAAGCCGCAAGAAGCCATACAAGTCCATCATAAATTTGAACCAACATTCAATCACCACCCCCTAACTCCATTATAACTGTTAAAATCAGAAAATTCTATCAAATTCTATTGAAATGATAAATGCAAAAAAAAGGAATAAGAGAAACGGTAGTCATAAAGTGGCCAAGCTTGCATACATTGAAAATAAATAAGGTATTAAAGGGGGAAGGAAGATTGAAAGAAATCATCTCAATTTTTCCCGAAACAATTGCAAATGAATTAAAGCAGCTTCCTTCTTCTTTTTTTGAACAGATGGAAGAAATTCGCATACGTTTGTACAAGCCGATTGAAATCATCGCATTCGGCAAACCGCACTTTCTTCACTACGAGGCGACAAAAGAAGACGGGATGATGATTTTAAACAAGATCAGCCAATATTCGATTTACACACTGGAGGAAGAATTAAAGAGAGGTTTTATTACGATTGGAGGAGGGCACCGGATCGGCCTTGCTGGAAAAGTGATTACAGAAAACGGCAATGTCAAAGCCATACGGCACGTTACATCTTTTAATATCCGGATAGCAAGGGAGAAAATAGGCCTGGCTGAGCAATATATTCCTTATGTATATGAAAAAAAATGGTTAAATACGCTTATTTTTGGACCTCCCCAATCAGGAAAAACGACGCTGCTGCGCGATTTTGCCCGGATCATAAGTACTGGGGTTAAAACGATCCCGCCTCAAAAGGTCGGCATTGTGGATGAAAGATCAGAAATAGCCGGCAGTGTAAAAGGAATTCCGCAATTTACTTTTGGTCTTCGCATTGATGTATTGGACGGATGCCCGAAAGCAGAAGGGATGATGATGTTGATCCGTTCGATGAGCCCTGACATCATTATTGCTGATGAAATAGGGCGTAAGGAAGATACCGATGCATTAATGGAAGCTGTGAACAGCGGTGTTCAGCTGTTTGTGAGCGCTCATGGCGAATGCTTTGAAGATTTGCTGCACCGTCCGACTTTAAGAGAACTTATTCAATTAGGCATTTTTGACCGATACATGGAATTGGAGAAAAAAGGTACTCCAGGGATGGTTTCCCGTATATTTGGAAAAAAAGAAAAAGAGATTGTGTATAAAGCAGGTGTGAAATAGCGATGAAATTGCTAGGGTCTTTATTCATCTTATTAGCAACAACATGGATTGGGTTTGATTCGGCTAAACGATTGACAGAGCGGACAAGACAATTGCGGCAATTAAAGGTTTCTTTGCAAAGCTTGGAAGCTGAGATCATGTACGGCCACACACCATTGCAGGATGCATCGCTTCATATTGCCAAACAGTCAGCCCCTCCGCTTTCTAATCTATTTACATTATTTTCTGAGAAATTATCGCAAGGCGACATGGATGTGAAAAGCGCATGGGAAAGCAGTCTGCTTGAAATATGGCCTTATACATCGCTGAAGGAAGGGGAATTGGAAGTTTTAAAGCAATTTGGAGAAACATTGGGGCAGCATGATTTAATCAGCCAGCAAAAGCATATTAAATTGACAATGGCTCATTTGGAAAAAGAAGAAAAAGAAGCGCTGTTTAATCAAGAGCATTACGGAAAAATGACGAAAAGCTTAGGATTTTTAGCGGGATTGCTCATTATCATTCTTTTGATGTAGCGATATAAGCTGGGAGGAGAAAGGGACATGGGTGTTGACGTCAACACAATTTTCCAAATCGCAGGAATCGGAATTATCGTTGCGTTTCTTCATACCATTTTAGATCAAATGGGGAAGAAAGAGTACGCCCAATGGGTTACATTGTTGGGATTTATTTACATACTTTTTATGGTTGCTTCCATTGTCAACGATTTGTTCCAAAAAATTAAAGCGGTTTTTCTTTTTCAAGGATAGGAGGTTTTGGAGATTGAAATTTTTCAAATTGTCGGGCTAGGATTGATTGCAACTTTGCTCGCTCTTGTCATAAAAGAACAAAAGCCGACCTTTGCCTTTCTATTAATCGTCTTTACCGGTGTCTCCATTTTTCTTTTTTTAGTGGATCAAATTTATGAATTGATTCGAATGGTCGAAAGAATTGCGAATGAAGCAAGCATTGATTTGATTTATGTCGAAACCATTTTAAAAATCATCGGAATTGCCTATATTGCTGAATTTGGTGCGCAAATTACGAAAGATGCCGGACAAGGCTCCATTGCATCCAAAATTGAATTGGCAGGGAAAATTTTAATCTTATCTATGGCAATTCCGATCATGACGGTGATTATACAAACGATGATTAAGCTTCTCCCAAATATATAAGTTTAAGGGGGTGATGGGGATTCAGTCATCATTTTTTCGCGGCATCCTTTTTTTGGCGTTTTTTGCTTTCGCTGTGCCAAACATGGTACAAGCCTCTCAAGAGCAAAATTCATCGGCAGATCCTCCAAAAGAAGAAGCGATTCAACAAGAATATATGGCAGAACAAATGGACGAGCTTGGGATTGAGGAAATTAAAAATTTTTGGAATGACATTATGACGACATACGGAGGACTTCTTCCGGAAAGCCAGAAGGGAAGTTTGATGGATTTTATTAAAGGTGAAAAACAATTTTCTATAAAAGAGTGGGCCATTGGCATTTTGAAATTTCTTTTACATGAAATCTTGGCAAACGGAAAGCTTCTTGGAACCATTATCATTTTAACGATATTTAGCGTTCTTCTCCAGCATTTACAAAACGCTTTTGAAGAAAAAAATGTAAGCAAAGTTGCTTACTCCATTGTTTATATGGTGCTTGTCATTTTAGCTTTAAACAGTTTTCACGTAGCCATTTCCTATGCAACGAATGCGATTAACGGGATGACAAGCTTTCTTCTAGCCTTAATTCCGATGTTAATAGCTTTAATGGCGTCATCTGGAGGAGTTGCTTCGGCTGCATTTTTTCACCCCATTACCATTTTCTTGATGAACGGAAGCGGTTTGTTGATTGAAAAAATTGTTCTCCCTCTGCTGTTTTTGTCTTCTTTGTTATTTTTAATCAGCACGATGACGGATCAATATAAAGTTACTCAGCTTGCTCAGCTGTTCAGAAGCATTAGCATCTGGCTTTTAGGCATTTTCTTAACCATTTTTTTAGGAGTGATTTCTGTCCAGGGGGCGACGGCAGCTGTGACAGACGGGATCGCCTTGCGGACGACAAAGTTTATAACGGGAAACTTTATACCTGTGCTTGGAAAAATGTTTACGGAAGCGGCTGATACGCTCTTCAGCGCATCGATGCTGTTAAAAAACACAATTGGCGTCATTGGTGTTGCCATTCTCTTTTTGATCACCATTTTTCCGGCAATGAAAGTACTGGCGATTGCCTTCATCTATAAATTTGCCGCTGCCGTTTTGCAGCCTTTAGGGCCGGGAGAGATTATCTCCTGTTTAGACATCATCTCCAAGAGCATCATCTATATACTAGCGGCACTGATCCTTGTATCGTTCATGTTTTTTTTAAGCATTACAGTTATTATCGCAGCGAGCAATGTCACCATGATGGTTCGATAGGAGTGGTGGTATATGTCATTCATCACCGAATGGGTCACTAATATCATATTATTTATTTTTATTGCCATTATTTTAGATATGCTGCTGCCGAGATCCGCAATGCAAAAATATGTAAAAGTCGTTGTTAGTTTATTATTAGTGTCTGTCATTCTTACGCCGATTTTAAAAATATTTTCCTATGATTTTCCGAACTTGTTATCCGAGGAGCTGCTGAACTCGGAAGCAAAAGAAGATTCAATAAAAAAATCAATAGAATTTAAGAAAAATGAAATACAAGCTAACAACCGTGCATATATTTTAGAACAAATGGCTGTCCAAATGAAAAATTTAGCGGAAGAGGAGCTGGTAGAAAACTATGGTTTAAAGGTTCAAAAAATTCATCTTTCGGTTGATGAAACAAAAGAGAAGATTGAATCAGAAAACGATTTAAAGCAAGTTACAGTTTTCGTGGAAGAAAAAGATCTTCCCCACACGGTTGAAACGGTTAAACCGGTTGAAATCAACATGAACGAAGAAGACAAAAAAATGCTCGCAAATGAAAACGAAATAATTGCCCAGCTTGCAGAAACATGGGGAGTATCGAAAGAAAAAATTTCGATTGAAATGGAAGGAGGCGGCCTAAGTGAATGATAGGAAAAATTTTTTGCAGCGACTAGCCTCTCTTCTTCCCGGACGAGATATGCTCAAAAAATCAGCCACCTATCCATTCATGCTTATACTTTTGACGCTTGGAATCGCTTTTATGCTGATCGGCAGTTTTTTATCCGGCGAAAGCAAAACAGTAGAAACGATAAACACCGCTGCAGAAGAAGAGGATGTTGAACCCGCATTTAAACAAACAACAAGTGAAAAAGGAACAATTGAACGTTATGAACAGCAGTATGCAAATGAGCTAAAAGGAGCGCTTCAGTCCATTTCAGGCGTAGGTGAGGTAGAAGTTATTGTCAATGTTGACTCTTCATCTGAAAGTGTGTTGGAAAAAAATCGCTCGATTCAAAACCAAACGACAGATGAGACGGACCGTGAAGGCGGAAAGCGGCAGGTGGAAGATAAATCTGTTGACGAACAAGTGGTAATCATTCGAAAAGGGGATCAAGAATCGCCCATCGTTGTAAAAACCGAAAAGCCAAAAATACGCGGAGTGTTAGTAGTAGCAAAAGGTGCTGAAAACGTTCAAATTAAAAAAATGATCACCGATGCAGTTACAAGGGTGCTTGATGTTGATAGTCATAGAGTAGCCGTATTGCCAAAAAAGTAAAGGAGGATGCTTGACATGTTAAAAAAACAAACTGTTTGGTTATTAACCATGTTAAGTTTAGTTGTTGTGCTGTCCGTTTATTACATTACATCTCCTGAAGGAGGATCTTCCCCTGATGTGGTGTTGACGGATACAGAGACGAATTCGAATGAAAAAGAAAGCGGAAATGACAATAATAAAGAACAAACAGAGCAGCAAAAAACTGATGCGAAGCAGCAAGAAAAAGAACAATCGAGCAAGCAGTCCAGCTCAGAAGATGGATCGGTAGTCTCCACAATAACGGACGATGATTTATTTACTGCGCTGAGAATGGAAGTGGAAGATGAAAGAAGTGAACGCAAGCAGGAGCTGGAGACAATTATTGGGTCCAATGATGTCTCATCTGAGGAAAAAAACAATGCATATGAGGAGATGCGCGAATTATCCAAGCTGTCAGAGAAAGAGAAGGTATTAGAAACACTTATCAAAACAAAAGGCTACGAGGATGCATTAGTTCGCGCTGATGGAGACAAGGTGAGAATTACCGTAAAAGCGAAAGAACACTCCCCGCAGCAAGCAAACGAACTGATTCAATTGGTGAAGGATGAAATCCAGTCCATGCAAGATGTTGCCGTAACATTTGAAATAGCAAAGTAACATGACTCCCCGAGAAAAATCGGGGATTTTTTCATGTGAAGAAAAAGCTGCTTTGAATTGTTTGCTCATATTTTTAATAGTTATTGAATTTTAGCAAAAAGTTATCGTATCATAAATGATAGTTACTTTTAATACTTGATGATAATATCTAGCAAATTGGAATTCATTTTAAGGAGTGTTTTTTCATGTTAAATTTTAAAGAAATAAAGGAAATCATCAAATTGATCGATGATTCATCCATTGATGAATTTACATATGAAAGTGAAGAGGCAAAGGTCCAATTAAAAAAAACTGCGGCTCGCGCTAATCAGCATGTTGTCTATAACAATGCTTCTGAAATTCAAGCTTTGCCAAAGCAGCCAGCTGCTGAATCTTTAGAACAGCCGAAAAAAGAGGTGCATTTGCCGAAAGAAGAAAGCGAGCAGAAAACAGAAAATTTACATAAAATTACTTCGCCGATGGTCGGCACATTTTATGCTGCTCCAAACCCAGATGCAGATCCTTATGTTACAATAGGATCAAAAGTAAAAGAGAATACCGTTGTTTGCATTGTAGAGGCAATGAAATTATTTAATGAGATTGAAGCGGAAGTAAAAGGCGAAATTGTCGACATTTTAGTTGAGAACGGTCAGCTTGTTGAATACGGACAACCATTATTCCTTGTAAAACCAGAGTGAGGGAAAGAAAATGTTTAAAAAATTGCTGATAGCAAACAGAGGAGAAATTGCAGTAAGAATCATACGCGCCTGCAAGGAATTAGGGATCGAAACAGTCGCCATATATTCTGAGGCGGATAAAGACTCCTTGCATGTTCAGCTTGCAGATGAAGCGTATTGCATAGGACCGACTGCATCTAAAGACAGCTATTTAAACTTTACGAACATCGTGAGTGTAGCGACGTTGACTGGATCAGAAGCCATTCATCCAGGCTACGGATTTTTGGCAGAAAACGCTGATTTCGCCGAGCTTTGCAATGATTGCAACATTGTTTTTGTAGGCCCTAGTCCAGAAGCAATCACAAAAATGGGAAAAAAAGATGTTGCTAGGGAAACAATGCGGCAGGCGGGTGTTCCGATTGTGCCTGGGTCAAAAGGGATCATTAAAAGCGAAGAGGAAGCAGTTGAGATCGCAAATCAAATCGGTTATCCAGTCATTATTAAAGCAGCCGCCGGAGGCGGAGGAAAAGGAATACGCGTTGCGAATGACGAAGAAAGCTTGCGGAAAGGGATCCAAATTACTCAGCAGGAAGCGCAAACAGCATTTGGAAACCCAGGCGTTTACATTGAAAAATGTATTGAAGTTTTCCGCCATGTTGAAATCCAAATTCTTGCCGATCACCATGGAAACGTCGTTCATTTAGGTGAAAGGGACTGCAGCATTCAAAGGCGCTTACAAAAGCTGGTGGAAGAAACTCCTTCTCCTGCACTATCTGATAAAATGCGACATAAAATGGGGGAAGCGGCTGTAAAAGCAGCCAAAGCGGTGCGTTATTCCGGTGCAGGTACAGTGGAATTCATTTTTGATTATAAAAATGAGCAATTTTATTTCATGGAAATGAATACCCGCATTCAAGTTGAGCATCCTGTTACTGAAATGGTCACAGGCATTGATCTGATCAAAGAGCAGATCAAGATTGCAGCAAACGAACCACTAAGCTTTGAACAGAAAGACATTACATTTAACGGCTGGGCGATCGAATGTAGAATTAACGCAGAAAACCCGGAAAAGAATTTTATGCCTTCAGCTGGTAAAATCGAAATGTACCTGCCTCCGGGCGGACCGGGTGTCCGCATTGATTCTGCCTGCTACCCTGGCTATTCCATTCCGCCATATTATGATTCAATGGTCGCAAAGCTGATTACACACGGAGCGACAAGGGAAGAAGCGATAGCCAAAATGAAAAGAGCTTTAAGTGAATTTGTTATAGAAGGAGTGCATACAACCATACCTTTCCACCTGAAATTAATGGATCATGAAAAATTTATCAGCGGGGAGTTCAACACTAGATTTCTTGAAAATTATAAAATCATGTCATAATTTTGGAGGTGTACTATTTGAAAGATACAGGATTGGAAATGAATCATGAAGCAAGCTTTGGAAAAGTGGAAATCGCTCCGGAAGTCATTGAAGTCATCGCCGGAATTGCCGCATCTGAAATAGAAGGGGTAGCCCAAATGCGCGGCAATTTCGCTTCAGGAGTCGCTGAACGCTTTGGCAAAAAAAATCATGGTAAAGGCGTAAAAGTAGACTTAGGTGAAGAAGGCATTGTCATTGATGTATATTGTGTCATGAATTTCGGGGTTTCCATTCCGGCTGTTGCACAGAAAGTACAAGAAAACATTCGTCAAACGCTTTTAACGATGACGGCGCTTGAAATCAACGAAATCAACATTCATGTAGTGGGCATTCAGTTTGAAACGAAGACGGAAGAGCCTGAAATTCAAGAGGAAATGTAAAGGCGGAGGATATCCTCCCCTTTTTTGTTTAAAATAAAGAATAATAAGAAAGATTCTGAAATTTCTTTTCGGATGAACTTTCATATGTGATACAAGAGGCAGTTATGATATGATTCATATATGACATTTCGACATAGTTTGAAAAAAGGAGCAAAAAGATGAAACGGAGAACAGCTAGGAAAAAGGCATTGCAGGCACTGTTTCAAATTGACTTGGCTGAAGCGCTTCCTGAGGAAGCCATCAATCATGTTTTGGACGGTAATGAACATGATCCATTTTTAAATAAGCTTGTACTCGGAACGGTTGAACATCAAAACGAAATTGACGAATTGATAAAAAGGAATTTAACCAATTGGAAATTGGAAAGATTGGCTAACATTGACCGTGCCATTTTGCGTTTAGCTGTATATGAGATGAAATATGAACCGGATATTCCGTTCAATGTAACAATTGATGAAGCGATTGAACTTGCTAAAATGTTCGGAGATGTTCAGTCGAGCAAATTTGTAAATGGTGTCCTCTCAAGTATAAAAGAAGAGTTAGAAAAAAAAGCTTAGGAGGAAAAAGATGGTGGCGACGATTATTGACGGAAAAGAATTGGCAAAAGAAATGCGAAGCGAGTTAAAGAAAGAAGTGGAACAATTAAAGGAAAAAGGGGTAACACCCGGCCTTGCCATTATTTTAGTTGGGAACAATCCTGCTTCCCTTTCTTACATTAAGGGGAAGCAAAAAGCTTCGGAGGAAATCGGCGTTTCTTTTAAGCTGGAACATTTGCAGGAGTCGATTTCACAAGAAGAACTGCTTGAAGTGATAGAAAAATATAATCAGGACGATCGTTATGACGGAATTCTTGTTCAGCTTCCGTTACCTGACCATATTGATGAAACAGCAGTCATTGAAAAAATTTCTCCAGAAAAAGATGTGGATGGCTTTCATCCGATTAATGTTGGACGCATGATGACGGGACAGGATGCGTTTTTGCCGTGCACACCGGCCGGAATTGTTGAAATGATCAAATCTGCAAATATCGAAATTGCCGGAAAGCATGTTGTCGTTGTTGGCAGAAGCAATATTGTCGGAAAACCGGTCGGACAATTGCTTCTAAACGAAAATGCAACGGTTACATATTGCCATTCGAAAACGAAAAATTTACGGGAGCATACGATCCAAGGAGATATTTTAATCGTTGCTGTCGGGCGTCCTCATTTCATAGGTGCTGATCATATTAAAGAAGGTGCAGTCGTAATAGATGTTGGCGTCAATAGACTTGAGAACGGAAAACTTGTAGGCGATGTAAAATTTGATGAGGCAAAAGAAAAAGCAAGCGCCATTACTCCTGTTCCCGGCGGAGTAGGTCCAATGACGATTACGATGCTGGTTTATAATACGGTTAAATCCGCAAAGAAGCGGGTACGTCCATAAACTTGCTTTAAAGGAGTTGTTCATGAGTAACAAAAAATTTGTAACCGTTTCGGCGTTAACAAAATACCTTAAGCGAAAATTTGATGTTGATCCACATTTGCGCGATATTTGGGTAAAAGGCGAATTATCAAACGTAAAAATTCATGACAGCGGACATATTTATTTTACGTTAAAGGACGAGCATGCCAGAATACAGGCGGTTATGTTTTCAAGTTTTAACCGTTCTCTTCCATTTCGCCCAGAGGACGGGATGAACGTATTGGTACGCGGTGAAATTACCATTTACCAGCCCGGAGGAATATACCAAATTTATGCAAAGGAAATGGAGCCTGATGGAGTAGGAGGGCTTTATCTTGCATTCGAGCAGCTGAAAAAAAAATTGGAGCAAGAAGGGCTGTTCGATGTCAAGCATAAAAAAACGATTCCTGCCTTTCCAAAGACGATCGGTGTGATCACATCGCCGACAGGTGCAGCCGTCAGGGATATCATCACAACGATCAAACGAAGATACCCTGTGGCAAAAGTGGTGGTTATTCCCGCAATTGTTCAAGGTGTACAAGCGGGAAAATCGATTGTGAATAAAATACAGCTTGCCAACTCCCTCGGTTATTTCGATGTCCTCATTGTTGGAAGAGGAGGCGGATCGATTGAAGAGTTGTGGGCTTTCAATGAAGAGATGGTGGCAAGGGAAATTTTTAAATCAAAAATACCCGTTATATCTGCTGTAGGCCATGAAACAGATTATACAATCGCAGATTTTGTCGCCGATCTTCGGGCGCCGACTCCAACCGGAGCAGCAGAGCTGGCTGTTCCTAATATAACGGATTTAATCGAAAAGATCCGGGAACGGAACATTAGAATGACGAACGCTTTAAAGGAACGGATCAAAAAGGAAAAGCTCAAGCTTTTCCGCTTAACCAACTCATATGCATTCAAATATCCGAAAAAGCTTTATATGCAAAAGGAACAGGAGCTGGACATTTTATTCGAAAGGTTTAAAAAAGCAGGAAAACGTTACTTAAGCGATCAAACGAACCGATACTTGTTATTGACGAATCGTCTTAAAAACGAACTTCCATATGACCAAATTGAGCGGGCGAAGACAAGAATGAAGGATCTGGACAAAAAAATGCTGCGCGAGATGACAGCTTTATATCAACAGAAGCTGAATCGCTTTCAAGCATTGGCTTCTAAACTTGATGCACTCAGCCCATTAAAGATTATGGAACGTGGATACAGCCTTGTGTATAAACAAGATAAGCTGGTAAAGAGCGTAAAACAAACGGCTAAAGGGGATTTTATTCAAATTAAATTGCAGGACGGGACCATCCATTGTGAAGTATCTGAAATTGAGGAGAGAAGATCATGAATGATCAAAAAGAATTAACGTTTGAAGAAGCGATGAAAGAGCTGGAAGCAATTGTTTTAAAATTAGAAGACGGAGATGTTCCATTAGAACAGGCGATCCAATATTTTCAAGAAGGAATGAAGCTTTCAAAGCTTTGCCATGAAAAATTAACGCAAGCTGAAAAGCAATTGGATTTTATTCTTGATGAAGATGGAACGATCAAACCTTTCCAAGCACAGGAGGAAGAACAAAAGTGATGTCTTTTCCGGAATACTTAAAAACGCGCAAAGCTGCCATTGATTCCGTTCTTCCCACATATATTGAAAGATTAAATGCCCCGAAAATTATTAAAGAATCGATGCTTTATTCCTTAAATGCCGGCGGGAAACGTCTGCGCCCTATGCTCTTGCTTGCCGTTCTCCATTCGTATGGAAAAGAAGAGAAAATTGGCTACCCGGTCGCATGTGCGGTGGAATTGATTCATACGTATTCGCTCATTCATGATGACCTTCCATGCATGGACAATGATGATTTTAGAAGAGGAAAGCCGACCAATCATAAAGTATATGGAGAAGCCATAGCCGTGCTGGCAGGTGACGGATTACTGACTGAAAGCTTTCGGCTGATTGCTGATGCTGAAGAGCTTTCAGATCGCGTAAAATTGACGCTCATTTCAGAGCTTTCAAAGGCGGCTGGTGCAGAAGGAATGGTTGGCGGACAAGTTGCCGACATGGAAGGAGAAAACAAACAATTAACTTTAAAACAGCTTGAATATATTCATGAGCATAAAACAGCAAAGCTTCTGGCTTTCAGTATTATTGCAGGTGCCATCATTGCTGAGGCGTCGATTGAAGAAATAAATAAATTAAAGGAATTCGCATACCATATAGGCATTGCCTTCCAAATTAAAGATGACATATTAGATGTTGAAGGAGACGAAGAAAAGATCGGAAAGCCTGTTGGTTCCGATGAAGAGAATAAAAAAACAACGTATTTGTCCGTACTGTCTTTGGAAGGCGCAAAGAAAAAATTGTCGGAGCATATTGAAACATCAAAGGCTATTTTGCAAACATGCTCCATAAACAATGAGCTTCTATTATCGTTTTGTGATTTAATTGGTGAGCGCGAACATTAAACGATGAAAATTCGGTGCACCTCCAACGGGTCGACAAAATGTGAGGAACGGGATTCGCATTTGAATGTGTGCATTCTCCAACAAGTTGAGGAAAACACTCCTATATGATATAATTCTGTCAGAAAACATGATGGAGTGGTGCAGTATTCTAGTCAGCCCTCCGGTTCTGAAGGCGGGCCTAAAAATCCGCTAAAGGGCACATCGATGAAGTTCCTGGTGTTGGCTTGAGGCGCCCAGCCTTGGGTTGATGCTGGGGGTTAAGGTTAGAGGGCGATCCACAATGGCATGTGGGCGTTGACCCTCTTTCCGCGGAGGCCCATTTTATGTGCAAAATGGGTATGAACCTGTCTACGCGCTTCATAGTGCAATGAGGCGCGGACAGCGTAGCCTGCCTTGAGTGGAGGCCGAGGGGATTATGGAAACAAGGAACTTTTTCATATGGCCAATGAAAGAGTTTCTTATGTGACATATGAAATCGGCTCTGCAAAAGAGGCTAGGAACCGGCTAAAGGCTGTTTGAGGAAAACTCCTAGACTGTTCACATGACATATATAGAGGATTGTAGTACGGACTAAGTGGCAATCCAGTCTAGCGTTTGGCGACAGCGCTAAGTCAGGTTTAAAGGGAAACCGCCGGGGCGGCAACGCCTGGTACTTGACTGGGAAAACCTACTGGACCTAAGCCGTAATGTTTACTCTATATATGACCACTCCATTTCGTTATATATAGTTTTTACATAGAAATCAGGTGTTATGCATTTCATGATGAAAGAGCTAATTCGATATTCAATACGATGGAGTTTAGGAATTGCCGTTATCACATTCGTGTTAGCGGCTCTTTTTTCAATTGTATCAACTGTTCTCCTGGAAGGCGTCGGATGGGCTGCCGGTATGATGATCGTTTTTGTGATCGTTTTAATCGGCATTTTTTTTGATATGCTCGGCATTGCTGCCACATCAGCAGATGAGGTTCCGTTTCATGCGATGGCGTCAAAGCGTGTGAGCGGTGCCAAGCATGCCATTCAAATTATCCGAAATGCCGATCGCTTTTCGAACTTTTGCAACGATGTTATTGGCGATATTTCCGGCATAATCAGCGGAACAGCCTCGGCTGTTGTCGTAGTGCAGCTGGCGGTGACGTTTGCCGACCGTCAAACTTCGGCGCTTGAGTTTACGATTTCAATCGTATTCACAAGCATTGTAGCTGCTCTTACTGTCGGAGGAAAAGCGTTTGGAAAGGCGTTTGCAATCCGTTTTTCAACTCCGATTATTTTTTATGTCGGAAAGATATTTTATTTTTTTGAAAAAAGATTTAATATTGTTTTGATGAAAGAGAAAAAAGGAAAGAATCATAAAAAAGCAAGCATATCTAAAAAGCGAAAGTGAGTGATCCGTTTTGGATCTATTGTCCATCGAAAATCCAAAATTTCTGAAAAAGTTTTCAATAAAAGAACTGGAGCAATTGAGCGCGGAAATTCGCCAATTTTTAATTGAAAAGCTGTCAGTGACCGGCGGACATATTGGACCAAATTTAGGAGTAGTTGAGCTGACAATATCTTTACATAAAATGTTTGACAGCCCGAAAGATAAATTTATTTGGGATGTAGGTCACCAGGCGTACGTTCATAAAATTTTGACAGGCAGGGCGAAAGAGTTTGATACGTTGAGGCAGTATAAAGGATTGTCCGGTTTTCCGAAGCGTTCAGAAAGCGAGCACGATGTTTGGGAAACGGGGCACAGTTCAACTTCACTTTCTGCGGCAATGGGAATGGTTATTGCCCGCGATTTAAAAGGAACGGATGAATATATTGTGCCGATTATCGGCGACGGTGCTTTAACCGGAGGCATGGCGCTTGAAGCATTGAATCACATCGGCCATGAACAAAAGGATATTATTGTTGTGTTAAACGATAATGAAATGTCTATTGCTCCAAACGTCGGTGCTCTTCATCATATACTTGGAAGATTAAGAACAACAGGCAAATATCACTGGGTAAAAGAAGAGTTGGAATACTTGTTGAAAAAAATTCCAGCTGTCGGAGGAAAGCTTGCCTCAACAGCAGAACGGCTTAAAGACAGTCTGAAATATTTATTCGTTTCGGGCATGTTTTTTGAGGAGCTTGGCTTTACCTATTTTGGACCGATTGACGGACATGATTTTCAGGCATTGATGGAAAACATTAGTTATGCCAAAAAAACAAAAGGCCCTGTTTTGCTGCATGTTATCACGAAAAAAGGAAAGGGCTATTTGCCTGCCGAAAAAGACAAGGTTGGAACATGGCATGGAACAGGCCCGTATAAAATTGAAACAGGCGATTTTGTTAAACCGAAAATATCGGCTCCGTCTTGGAGTGAATTAGTAAGTGAAACAGTTCGAAAATTAGCGAGAAACGATGAAAGAATTGTTGCAATTACACCAGCCATGCCGGTTGGTTCGAAACTTGAAAAATTCCGAGAAGAATTTCCGGACAGAATGTTTGATGTCGGTATTGCCGAGCAGCATGCGGTGACGCTTGCAGGAGGACTTGCTGCTGCCAATATGAAGCCGTTTTTGGCAATCTATTCAACCTTTTTGCAGCGCGGTTATGACCAAATGGTTCATGACATTTGCCGACAAAACTTAAATGTGTTTTTCGGAATTGACCGCGCAGGACTCGTCGGAGCTGACGGAGAAACCCATCAGGGAGTATTTGACATCGCTTTTTTGCGCCATATACCAAACATTGTATTAATGATGGCGAAAGACGAAAATGAAGGACAGCATATGGTTTATACGGCTCTGAAGTACGATGAAGGGCCGATCGCTCTTCGCTATCCGAGAGGAACAGGATTGGGTGTGCCTCTTGATCCTGAGCTGAAAGAAATTCCGATCGGTACGTGGGAAGTTCTTTTACAAGGTAAAGATGCTGTCATTTTAACATTTGGAACGACGATTAAAATGGCATTGGATGCAGCGAAAGCACTTGCCAAAAATAATGTTTCCGTTCGAGTCGTCAATGCCCGCTTTTTAAAGCCGCTTGATGAGAAAATGCTTCTTGAGATTTTCAACGAAGGAATACCGATTTTAACAGTAGAGGAAGCAGTTCTTGAAGGCGGTTTTGGCAGCTCGGTATTAGAATTTGCTGAAAAGCATGGCTTTACAAATCTTACAATGAAAAGAATGGGAATTCCAGATCGCTTTATCGAGCATGGAAGCGTGGAAAAACTGTTAGAAGAGATTGGATTAACAAAAGAAGGAATAATCAAAAATGTGCTCGAAGTAATACCAAAAAAAGAAAAAGGAATCAAATATGGGTAAAAAGGAACGTTTAGATGTATTGCTTGTAGAAAGAGGACTTGCAGAAACGAGAGAAAAAGCAAAAAGGGCCGTTATGGCCGGGCTTGTTTATTCAAATGAAAAACGATTGGATAAGCCTGGCGAAAAAATTGATCGCGACATCCCGTTAACTGTAAAGGGAGATGCGATCCCTTATGTTTCAAGAGGCGGTTTAAAGCTGGAAAAGGCGTTGAAACAATTTGAAATCAGTGTGGCAGGAAAAATTATGGTAGATGTCGGCTCTTCTACGGGAGGATTTACCGACTGCGCCTTGCAGAACGGCGCAAAATTATGTTATGCGGTGGATGTCGGGTATAATCAATTGGATTGGAAGCTGCGTCAAGATGAACGTGTCATCGTGATGGAACGGACAAACTTCCGTTATGTAAAGCCGGAGGATTTTCAAAAGGGGCTTCCGGAATTTGCTACCATTGATGTATCGTTTATCTCTTTAAAATTGATCCTCCCTGTTTTAAAAACCATTTTGGTGCCCACTGGTGAATGCGTCGCGCTAATTAAGCCGCAATTTGAAGCAGGAAAAGAAAAAGTCGGGAAAAAAGGAATTGTGAAGGATGCTCGGGTTCATGAGGAAGTTTTGCATGACATAACGGCCTTTGCAATCAGTGAAGGATTTGATTGCTTACATTTATCGTACTCTCCGATCACTGGCAGCAACGGGAATATAGAGTTTTTGCTCCATTTGTATTGGGGAGGGGCAAAAGAAAAAGGTGACATAAAATTTACGGAAACAATTGAAGAAATTGTGAAAAACGCTCATTCCACGTTAAAAATAAAGAGACAGGGATAACGAATACAAGTTATTCCTGTTTTTCTATGAGATATCATAACAGGAAAGAGAATAGGGGTGGTCGCTAATGACAAAAGGACAGCGTCTTATTAAAATTAGAGAGCTTGTCACAAATTACGAAATCGAAACGCAGGATGAACTAGTTGAAATGCTGAAAAATTTAGGTTTTAATGTCACCCAAGCAACCGTATCCCGCGACATCAAAGAGCTCCATTTAGTGAAGGTTCCGACATCTGATGGACGTTATAAATACAGCCTGCCCGCAGATCAGCGCTTCAATCCCCATCAAAAGCTGAAAAGAGCATTGATGGATGCATTTGTTAAAATCGATTCTGCCGGACATTTGCTTGTGATGAAAACAATGCCGGGAAATGCTCATGCAATCGGTGCATTAATTGATAATTTGGACTGGGAAGAAATATTAGGGACAATTTGCGGCGATGACACGATTTTAATTATATGCAGGAAGAATGAAGACACCAAAACGTTGACGGAAAAATTTTTGGACATGCTTTAACAAGTTTGGGGTGAAAATGCGATGTTAGCGGAATTGTCGATTAAAAATTTTGCCATTATTGAATCCCTATCTCTTTCTTTTGAAAAAGGGCTGACAGTGCTGACGGGAGAAACAGGTGCTGGGAAATCGATCATTATTGATGCAATATCTCTTCTTGTAGGAGGACGCGGTTCTTCTGAATTTGTCCGAGCCGGTGAAAAGCGCGCTGAATTGGAAGGGTTGTTTATATTGGAAGAAGAGGACCATCCGTGCTTGAAAAAGTGCCATGAATTAGGAATAGATGCTAGTGAAGGCATGATTGTTTTAAACCGGAATATCTCCGCTAACGGAAAAAGCATTTGCAGAATTAATGGAAAGCTTGTCACAATCGGAATTCTCCGGGATATTGGGAGCACATTAGTCGATATACACGGACAGCACGATCATCAAGAGCTGATGGACGAGCAAAAGCATCTTCATCTTCTCGACGAATATGGCGGCGAAGAAGTGAAAAAAGCAAAGGATGCATACGTAAAGCTTTATAAAAAATACGCGGACTTAACAAAGCGGTTAAAAGCCCTTTCAGAAAATGAGCAGCAGATGGCGCATCGATTGGATTTATTGAAGTTTCAATTAAAGGAAATTGACGATGCCGATTTAAAAATGGATGAAGATATAAAGCTTCAGGAAGAACGGCAGGAAATGTTAAATTTTGAAAAAATTTATGAAGCCTTGAAAAATAGCTATGAATCGCTGCAGGGAGAGCAGCGCGGGCTTGATTTTTTACGACTTGCCATGAATCATTTAGAAGAAGCAGCAGAATTTAATAAACAGTTAAAAGAAATGTCCGAAACGCTGTCGAACAGTTTTTACGTTGTAGAGGATTTAACATTTCAGCTTAGAAATGAATTAGAACGCATGGAATTTAATCCTGATCGGTTAAATATGATAGAGGACCGCCTCCATGTCATTCATCGGTTAAAACGAAAGTACGGGCAAACAATCAAAGACATTTTGCAATATAGAGATGAAATTGAAAAAGAGATCGATACGATTGAAAACCGTGATAGCCATATTCAAACGCTTAGAAATGAGCTTAAATCTGTCGTCGAAGAACTGCTGACAAAATCCCAACATTTAACAGCAATAAGAAAAAAATACGCAAACAAGCTAACCGCTCAAATCACATCTGAATTAAAACAGCTGTACATGGATAAAACTACATTTAAGGTTCAATTTTCGCAGAAAGAGGCCCAAGATTCCGCTTTGATCGATGGAATTCCAGCGAAATTTGGAAGTGACGGCATGGATTTTGTGGAATTTTACATTTCCACCAATCCAGGCGAACCTCTTAAGCCTCTTGCGAAAATTGCTTCCGGCGGGGAATTATCAAGAATCATGCTTGCCTTAAAAACGATTTTTTCCAAGCATCAAGGAATTACTTCCATCATATTTGACGAGGTGGATACTGGTGTAAGCGGCCGTGTCGCCCAAGCGATCGGAGAAAAAATTTATCAGGTGTCGATTAACTCTCAAGTGCTATGCATCACGCATCTTCCTCAAGTTGCAGCGATGGCTGACAACCATCTATTAATTGCTAAGGAAGTAAGCAAAGAGGGAAGAACGAAAACAAAGGTTCTTCCGCTTTCTGAAAAAGAAAAAATTGCAGAAATCGGCCGGATGATTGCTGGAGCGGAAGTGACGGAATTGTCGAAGCAGCATGCAAAAGAGCTGTTGGATCTGGCTATATCGGTGAAATCCTCCTAGCGGAAATAATTTCTTTAAGAAAAAGTTATAAATGGCCTCGCTCAAGGAAAAATTATTAGATGTAGCCATGTGAAATAGTCATATGGTGTGGGTTAGGAGCGAGGAGAGTGAAGAAATGACTTTAGAATACATCAGAAAAATAATTGGTACGATTCTCCTTGTTTCTTTAATCAGTTTAGGCTTTTCAAAAGAGGTGCGACAATATTTACACATTCCGAAAACAATCACCATTTTTGAACATGACGTTTATACAATAGAAAAAAATGTTATTCCAGCTCAAGCTCAAGTTCAGGATGTTCAGAACGCTTTAAAAGTGTCGGAAAGCGGGGACGAATTGCTGCTAAAAGGCACGAAATCTGGAGATGGACAAATTCTCTATGAAATAAAAGGCATGCCGGTTAAAAACGTGAATGTCAAAGTTCTCCCGGAATTAAAGGTAATTCCTGGAGGCCAATCGATCGGTGTTAAGTTAAATACACTTGGTGTTTTAGTAGTCGGCTTTCACCAAATTGAAACTGAAGCCGGAAAAAAATCACCGGGTGAATCGGCAGGTGTAGAAGTCGGCGATATGATAACAAAAATTAATGGGACAAAAATAGAAAAAATGAGTGATATTATTCCATTTATACAAGAAGCAGGAAGAACAGGCCGCCCTTTAGCGATCGAAGTAAAACGCAACAACAAAGTTCTCAACACGAAATTGACACCAGTCAAAGACAAAAGCGACAAAACGTATCGTATCGGTCTCTATATACGGGATTCTGCAGCAGGCATTGGAACGATGACGTTTTATGATCCGAAATCAAAAAAATACGGTGCTCTTGGTCACGTTATATCAGATATGGATACAAAAAAACCGATTGTGGTTGAAAATGGAAAAATTGTCCGCTCAACGGTAACGTCGATTGAAAAAGGAAGAGGCGGAAGTCCAGGTGAAAAATTAGCAAGATTTTCAGAAAAACATGAAGTGATCGGCTCTATTTCAAAAAACAGTCCATTCGGCATATTTGGCAGGCTGAATCAAGAAGTGAAAAACGGAATTATGGACAAACCGATACCAGTTGCTTTCTCACATCAAGTAAAAGAAGGTCCTGCAAAAATTTTAACAGTGGTAGATCAAAATAAAGTGGAAGCATTTGATGTGGAAATTGTCAGTACAGTGAATCAAAAGTTTCCTGCAACAAAAGGCATGGTCATAAAAGTGACAGATAAGGAGTTGCTTAAGAAAACAGGAGGCATTGTTCAAGGAATGAGCGGCAGTCCAATCATTCAAGATGGAAAACTGGTTGGCGCTGTGACTCATGTATTTGTCAATGATCCGACATCTGGTTACGGTGTTCACATTGAATGGATGCTGCAAGATGCAGGGATTAGTATTGACGAAAAGCAGCAAAAAGCGAGTTAACGTACTCGCTTTTTCTTATTACATGATGCAGTGCTCTGACATAAATCCTTTTGCGAAAAACGTCACGTTCACATAAAGGAATTTTATGAAGTGTGCTGTTTGTTTAAAAGCAAGGGAAGTGTACTGGTTGAATCAAAGCGAAAATTTATGTATAAATTTATTTAATTCGACATACATATTTATTACAAAAACGCTGTTTATGTTTGTTAGAGGAGAATTTTGGTTGAAATCGAAAACTTTATTCATAACTGTAGATGAGCAAATTCACTAACATAAATTTACATCCGAACAAAAAAGGAGACATGAACCCGATTCCTTGATTAGAATAGATGTGTCACCAAACCATTCTCAAGGAGGTTCATGTCTCATGAATAGACTACCACATCACCAAGGAATCGACAAGTTTTTCGCAATGTTGGGGCTGGCCCTTTATTTCTCTAAGCCGGTCATGAAGCATCTCGTTCATATTATCGATGCGCTGACAACGAAAGGATTTGTGGGAACCTTGACCGATCTGCATCATGAGAGCTTTCATCCCAACCATCGAACGACACTGAGCCATTTTTTCACGAAAAGCCCTTGGGATGAAGAAATCTTGCTTCGCAAACTCCAGCAGTGGATGCTTCGTCATGTGGAACGAACGGCCAAGCGAAAGAATCACCCCATTTTTGTTTCGATCGATGATACGATCTGCCGAAAAACGAAGCCTTCGTCACAGGCGAAACACGCTATTGAAGGGTGTAATTGGCATTATTCTCACGCGGACAAAAAGTCGATTTGGGGACACTCTCTCGTCTGGCTCATGGTTCATACGATGACGCAAGCCTTTCCCTTTGCGTTTCGCCTCTACGACAAGGCGGATGGGAAAAGCAAGGGTCAATGGGCCATCGAGATGCTTTCTTCTTTGGATGTGCACGGTTCTGTTTATGTGCTGATGGATTCTTGGTACCCATCGAAAACACTCGTGGAAGCCTGCCTGAAAAAAGGATTCCACGTCATTGCGATGCTCAAGACGAATCGGGTTCTTTATCCAAAAGGCATCGCCATCCAAGCCAAACAGTTTGCCCGCTATATCGAACCGAACGACACCCATCTCGTCACGGTGGGAGAAGAGCGTTATCGCGTGTATCGCTACGAGGGAGCGCTGAAAGGTCTCGATGATGCCGTTGTGTTGTTGGCTTGGAAAGCCGATCAGCCGATGACACCTGAACATCTTCACTGCGTCTTGAGCACCGACCGGGAGCTAAGCGATGAAGAGATCTTGCGCTACTATGCCCAGCGTTGGTCGATCGAATGCTTTTTTCGACAAGCGAAAGACCAGCTGAAGCTCGATGGGTACCGCGTTCGTCAACGTCGGGCGGTGAAACGGTATTGGATCTTGGTGCAACTCGCTTATGTGTACAGTATGGTCGAATCCAACAGCGATTTCTCTACCGGGCTTGACTTCCTTCGAAAGAAGAAAGGACATAGCCTCGTGGAGTTTATTTACGATGCAGCGAAACAAGATATTCCCATTGATGTCGTTAAAAAACAGCTTCATGTGGCATAAGGGGTACTCCGTTTGTCTCTTTTTACATGGTAATTATTGTAATGAAAATTGCTCAACTACAGTCATAATAAGAAGAACTTTGAAAAAACACATAATTTTTCACTTTTTTTAAAAAAGGAAAAGGATTCTCTGTAAAGTTGTCGAAAATATCTTGTAGATCAAACAATGTATAATTTTGTAAAGAGGATTGGGAGGAGTGCGTGTGGAAAAAATTAAAGTATGTATTGTTGATGATAATCGAGAGCTTGTTGCCCTTTTGGATGAATATTTATCCAGCCAGGAGGATATGGAAGTAATCGGCGTTGCTTACAATGGTCAGGAATGTTTAAATATTTTGAATGAAAAAAGCCCGGACGTCCTTGTTTTGGATATCATTATGCCCCATTTAGATGGATTAGCAGTACTGCAAAAGCTCAAGGAGCTAAACAAAGCGAAAAAGCCGAACGTAATCATGTTAACTGCTTTTGGCCAGGAGGATGTAACGAAAAAAGCGGTCGACCTAGGGGCTGCTTATTTTATTTTAAAACCGTTCGATATGGAACAGCTGGCTGGAAATATTCGTCAAGTGAGTGGAAAGCCTTCGCCTCTAATGAAAAATATATCTTTACATAAATCTGGCTCTGCTGTTTCTGAAAATAAAAATGACAATCTAGACGCTAGTATTACAAGCATTATTCATGAAATCGGGGTTCCTGCGCACATCAAAGGATATTTATATTTAAGAGAAGCGATTTCCATGGTTTATAATGATATCGAGCTGTTAGGATCGATTACAAAAGTGCTTTATCCAGATATTGCGAAAAAATTTAACACAACGGCAAGCCGTGTGGAACGTGCTATCCGCCATGCTATTGAAGTAGCATGGAGCCGCGGCAACATTGAATCTATCTCATCGCTGTTTGGCTACACAGTCAGCATGTCAAAAGCCAAACCGACGAACTCGGAATTTATTGCAATGGTGGCAGATAAATTGAGATTGGAGCATAAGGCCTCCTGAAAAAAAAGTAACCGCTGAGCCTAACGGCGGTTACTTTTTTTCTGAAAACGCGGCTGAACTCGATTGCGTTTTCTATCTCTATGCAAAATAAATCCTCCTATAAAGAACAATCCTGCTAGGAAAAATAATAAACCCATTAAAAATTGCAGCCATAAGTAAGGAAACGGGGGCTGTAAAATGCCAAAAAGCATGTCTCTCATTAATTTAATTCCGTAAACCGCCAGGATCCCTGGAATCACCATAATCAACAATGCAATAAGCCTTATCATTTGACTTTATATCCCTTTCTGTTAAAATAGAGCGAATCAATTTCATTTTTACGATCATATTACAATTTGTCAATACAAATAAACATGTTATGATGAAGATATGCCATTTTATTAACGATGAATGGACAAGGAGCATACGTCTTTTCTATATAAATATTTTTAAAAATCGGTTTTTTAGCATACATAGAAGAGATGAAGGAAGGAGAGTTTCATGGCCAAAGAATATGATGTAGTGATTTTAGGAGGAGGAACGGCAGGATATGTTACAGCGATCCGGGCATCCCAGCTCGGAATGAAAACAGCTATTGTTGAAAAATCAAAGCTTGGAGGGACCTGTTTGCATTCGGGCTGCATCCCGAGCAAAGTTTTATTGCGAAGCGCTGAAATATTTGCTCAATCAAAAAAAAGCAGCGACTTTGGAATCGAGCTGTCCAATGTTCAAGTCAATTTTGATAAAGTGCAGGAGCGGAAGGAAAAGATAGTTTCTCAACTTTATCAAGGGGTCAGGCAATTAGTCAAAAAGGGAAAGATCGATGTGTTTCATGGCATCGGACGAATTTTAGGTGCGTCCATCTTTTCTCCGCAGCCAGGAACAGTTTCTGTAGAGATGGAAAACGGGGAGGAAAACCAAATTTTACTTCCGAAATACGTTATTATTGCAACTGGATCGCGCCCTCGTGAATTGCCTGGATTAACGATTGACGGCGAGACTATTTTGACGTCAGATGAAGCATTGCAATTACAACGCCTTCCTTCATCTATGATCATTGTGGGCGGCGGAGTGATTGGAATGGAATGGGCATCTATGCTCTCTGATTTCGGAGTTGAAGTCACGATCCTTGAAATGGCGGATCGAATTTTGCCGTCAGAAGATATTGAAATAAGTAAAGAAATGGAACGGCTAATGAGGAAAAAAGGAGTCCGCATTTTTACGAATATATCGATTTTGCCTGAAAAAACAGAAATACAAAACGGAATCACAGTGTTCATCGAACAGGATGGACAAGAAATCAGTTTGCACAGTGAAAAACTGCTGTTGTCAATAGGGAGAAAAGGGAACACAGAAGGAATTGGATTGGAAAATACCGAAATTGAAATCCATAATGGCTATATTGTGACAAACGAGTTTTATCAAACAAAGGAATCAAACATCTATGCAGTCGGTGATGTCATCGGCGGTCTTCAGCTTGCCCATGTCGCATCGCAAGAAGGAATACGCGCCGTAGAACATATTGCAGGAGAGAATGTTTTGCCAATTGACTACAAAAAAGTCCCTAAATGTATTTATTCGAATCCTGCAGCTGCAAGTATCGGTTTAACAGAACAAGAAGCGAGGGAAAAAGGCTATACCATCAAAATCGGAAAATTTCCTTTTCAAGGAGTTGGAAAAGCGCTCATTTATGGAGAACCGCAAGGGTTTGTCAAAATTGTCGCAGATGAAAAGACCGATGATCTTTTAGGAATTCATATTATCGGACCAAATGCAACAGAGCTGATTTCTGAAGGAAGTTTAGCAAGCTTTCTCGATGCAAGCTCTTGGGAACTCTCCCGTACGATTCATGCCCATCCAACATTGTCAGAAGGGATAATGGAAGCGGCTCTTGCGGTAAATGGCAAAGCAATACATATATAAGCTAGGGAGGTCTTGTCATGCCCAAAAATCGTCATCAGTCTTTAGGTTTAACGGATCAGGACGTATTAAACATGTATGAAACGATGCTTCTTGCAAGAAAAGTGGACGAACGGATGTGGCTTTTAAACCGAGCAGGAAAAATCCCATTTGTCATCTCATGTCAAGGGCATGAAGGCGCTCAAGTTGGTGCAGCCTTTGCCTTGGACAAAACAAAGGATTATATCTTGCCTTACTACCGTGATGTAGGCGTTGTCCTGCACTTTGGAATGACCGTGAAAGAATTAATGCTATCAGCATTTGCAAAAGCGGAAGACCCGAATTCCGGGGGCAGGCAAATGCCAGGACATTTCGGCCAAAAGAAAAATCGGATTGTAACTGGTTCATCCCCTGTTACAACTCAAGTTCCTCATGCAGCTGGGATCGCCTTAGCAGGAAAAATCGATAAAAAGGATTTTGTCACATTTGTTTCCTTTGGGGAAGGATCATCGAACCAAGGAGATTTTCATGAAGGGGCGAATTTTGCTGGAGTACATAAATTACCTGTCATTTTGATGTGTGAAAATAACCAATACGCCATCAGCGTTCCGATTCAAAAGCAATTAGCTTGCGAAAAAGTGTCAGACAGAGCAGCAGGGTACGGCATGCACGGGGTGACTGTAGATGGAAACGATCCTCTTGAAGTGTATAAAGTTGTGAAGGAAGCGAGAGAAAGAGCTGTCCGAGGAGAGGGACCGACATTGGTTGAAACGCTTGTGCACCGCCTTACACCCCATTCGAGCGATGATGATGATCGGAGCTACCGGACAAAAGAAGAAATCGAAGAAGCTAAGAAAAAAGATCCGATTTATACGTTTGCATCCTATTTAAAAGAAATTGGATTGTTAACAGAGGAATTGGAACAAAATATGCAGACGAAAATTGCAAGCATAATCGATGAAGCAACTGATTATGCAGAAAATGCGCCTTATGCGGCTCCGGAACATGCACTGAAACATGTGTATGGAAACTGAAGGAGGAAAAAAGATGCCAATTATGTCATATATCGAAGCAGTTACAGCTGCACTTCGTGAGGAAATGGAGCGAGATGAAAAAGTATTTCTACTAGGAGAAGATGTCGGGAAAAAAGGAGGAGTTTTTAAAGCGACTCAAGGGTTATATGAACAGTTTGGAGAAGAGAGGGTAATCGATGCTCCCCTTGCTGAATCTGCTATCGCTGGCGTTGGAATAGGAGCGGCCATGTACGGAATGCGCCCTGTTTGTGAAATACAATTTGCTGATTTTATTATGCCGGCTGTCAATCAAATTATTTCAGAAGCAGCGAAAATACGGTATCGCTCCAACAATGACTGGAACTGTCCGATTACGATTCGGGCGCCGTTTGGCGGAGGAGTGCACGGTGCTTTATACCATTCTCAGTCTGTTGAAGCGGTATTTGCCAACCAGCCCGGTTTGAAAATTGTCATACCTTCTACGCCGTATGACGTAAAAGGATTATTAAAAGCAGCGATACGCGATGATGATCCTGTCTTATTTTTTGAACATAAGCGGGCATACAGGCTCATTAAAGGGGAAGTTCCGGCAGATGATTATGTTTTGCCGATTGGAAAGGCGGATGTCAAGCTGGAAGGGGATGACATTACCGTTATTACATATGGATTGTGCGTTCATTTTGCTCTGCAGGCAGCTGAACGATTAGAAAAAGATGGAATTTCTGTCCACCTTTTAGATTTAAGAACGGTATATCCGCTTGATCAGGAGGCTATTATTGAGGCCGCTTCAAAAACCGGCAAGGTGCTTCTCGTGACTGAGGATAATAAAGAAGGCAGTGTAATGAGCGAGGTATCCGCCATTATTGCAGAGCATTGTTTGTTTGATCTTGATGCACCAATTAAACGGCTTGCAGGCCCGGATGTACCTGCGATGCCATTTGCACCGACAATGGAAAAATTTTTTATGATGAATGCAGAAAAAATTGAAAAAGCGATGAGAGAATTGGCAGAGTTTTAAAAGTTGACCCTAATCTCAAGGAGGAATCAACGTGCTAATCGAAGAAATGAAAATGCCTCAATTAGGAGAAAGCGTGACAGAAGGAACAATCAGCAAGTGGCTCGTCTCCATCGGCGATAAGGTCAACAAATACGATCCCATTGCAGAAGTTATGACGGATAAAGTGAATGCAGAAGTTCCTTCATCATATACAGGTGTAATTAAAGAGCTTTTAGCTGAGGAGGGAGATACTCTCCAAGTTGGCGAAGTTATTTGCAGAATTGAAGTGGAGGCTGTGGCGGTTGAACAAGAAAAAAACATTCAGCCAAAAGACAGTCTTTATGCTAATGACCATCAGCCGGCTGAAAAAGAAGAAACGGAAAAGAAGACTATGAAAAACAGGTATTCTCCGGCAGTGCTCCGGCTAGCTCAAGAACATGATATTGATTTAGAAAAAGTCAACGGAACGGGAGCTTTCGGAAGAATTACCCGAAAAGATGTGTTGAAACTGATTGAAGCAGGTAATATACCGAAAAAGGGCTCCTTGATCCAAGAAACGAAATCCTATAAATCACCTAAAACAGCCGGTGATACTGAAATTCCTGTTTCTGGGGTGCGCAAAGCCATTGCTCAAAATATGGCGCGAAGCAAAACAGAAATTCCCCATGCTTGGATGATGATTGAGGTCGATGTAACTGGGTTAGTTGAGTTAAGAAATTCGATCAAGGAAGAATTTAAAGCAAAAGAAGGTTTTCCTTTAACATTTTTCCCGTTTTTTGTGAAAAGCGTTGCAGAAGCGTTGAAAGAATATCCGCAAATGAATTCGACTTGGGCGGGGGATAAAATTATTCAAAAGAAAGACATTAATATTTCGATCGCTGTTGCAACAGATGATGCGCTTTATGTACCAGTTATTAAACACGCTGATGAAAAATCCATTAAAGGAATTGCTCGAGAAATTAACGAGCTTGCTTTAAAGGTTAGAACGGGAACGATAGAAGCGAAGGAAATGGAAGGCGGTACATTTACCGTTAACAACACAGGTTCATTTGGCTCTATTCAATCAATGGGAATTATTAACTATCCACAAGCGGCTTTGCTGCAAGTAGAAACGATTGTGAAAAGATTAGTTGTCATGAAAAACGGAATGATCGCCGTGCGCGATATGGTGAATCTCTGCCTTTCTCTCGATCATAGAGTATTAGATGGGGTTGTATGCGGAAGATTTTTGCAAAGAGTAAAACAAATATTAGAAGGTATTTCGAAAGAAACGACATCCGTATATTAGTCCTTTGAGTTATTAGAAATAATGCTTAAGCAACATTGGTTAACATTTGCTTCAAAGATTGCTGTTATTGTAAGATAACAATATAATGGTGAAAAAAAGGGAAAGGGGTGCGAATGAATGAGCATCGATTTTAATTTCTTCATGAACGACATAGTTCGCCAAGCGCGTGAGGAAATCGTTGCCGCTGGCTATACGGAATTGAAAACACCGGAAGAAGTGGATGAAGCTTTAACGAAAAAAGGAACCACTTTAGTAATGGTTAATTCTGTTTGCGGCTGTGCAGGCGGAATCGCAAGACCGGCTGCATATCATGCGCTTCATTATGATAAACGTCCTGATCAATTAGTGACTGTATTTGCAGGTCAAGATAAAGAAGCTACGGAACGAGCTAGATCTTATTTTACCGGTTATCCGCCGTCTTCTCCATCTTTTGCGCTGCTCAAGGATGGAAAGCTCGTTACCATGATTGAACGCCATGAAATCGAAGGACATGAGCCGATGTCTGTTGTCCAAAAATTGCAAGAGGCATTCGAGCAATATTGTGACGAAGTATAAAAAGAAAAGGCTGCCATTTTTAGATGTGGCGCCTTTTTTATTTCGAAAAGAGAATAGGCAAATGATGGTGATGAGTAATGAGAAAATTTAAAATCGGTTATCGTACGTTAAAAACAGCGATAGGTGCTTCTCTATCGATATTTTTAGCACAGCTGATGGATTTAAACCATTTTGTTTCCACCGGCATCATCGCGATTCTTTGTATTCAAGTAACAAAAAAGAAATCATTGAAAAGCGCTTGGTCCAGGTTTTTTGCTTGTATAACGGGAATGATGTTTTCTTTTCTTTTTTTTGAAATTTTTGGTTACCATCCAATTGTCATTGGATTTCTGTTGCTTTTTTTCATACCGACAATGGTGCTTTTTAAAACGACAGAAGGCATTGTAACGAGCGCTGTTATTATTTTGCACTTATATGAAGCAGGTCAAATAACGCTGGATATTGTTCAAAACGAACTTTTGATTATTGTGACAGGGATCGGAGTAGCGCTCTTAATGAATCTGTATATGCCGAGCTTGGAAAATGACCTTAATGTTTATCGAAAAGAAGTAGAAAAAAACTTTGCGGTTATTTTTGAAAAAATTGTAGCTTTTTTAAGAGAAGGCGACTATACGTGGGATGGAAAAGAAATTCCTGAGACAGCCGATCTCATTGAAAAAGGGAAAGGATTGGCGCTCCGAAATGTAGAAAATCGTTTGCTAAGACATGAAGACCAATATTATGCATATTTTAAAATGAGAGAAAAACAATTTGAAATCATTGAACGAGTGCTGCCGACGTTCACGATGATCACCGCAAACGTAGAACAAGCGCACCTTATTGCACAGTTTATTGAAGAGTTAAAAGACAACATTCATTCCGGAAATACAGCAAAGAAATTTTTAAAAAAGCTAGATGACATCAAAAAAGAGATGGAAAGGGCACCGCTTCCGAAAACAAGAAAGGAATTTGAAACGAGAGCAAGGCTTTATCATTTTTTATATGAAATGGAGCAATATTTAATTATTAAAAGCCAGTTTAAAGGTCTTGCCGACGCCAAAAAAGGAAAAGGATGAAGCGCTTGTCATTGAGCACAATAAAACGAGAGATCGTGTCAATGCTTTTTTCGTACATATGTTTAGAAGAAACGCCTTTATGAGCTGCACTTTTCAAAATACAAACAGAAGAATGGACCGTGTCTGCTGAAAAAAATCGGCTAAGAATGTTCACCATATCGGTTCGCATGATCTGAAAATATTCGTGAACAGCTATGGAATAAATCAGCGTGATCTGTAAAAAAATTCGCGGCAACGATGCCAAAAGTCCGCAGCGGACGAGATTGATTTTGCGAAAATGAATGTGCGGAATTCATGGACTTTATCGGAAAATATGTAACAAAAGGTAGTATGAGGACGAGCAATCGAGAGGAGGAAGCACCGATTTGAAAGAAATTGTTTTTCACCAAACAGCCTATGTGGTGTAAAAAGTGCATGTTGAATTTTTAAAGCCACATAGTGATGCCTGTTAAAATTGAGGTGATCAGCAATGAACCTAACATAATATAAACAACCCACTTTTGCATTTTTTTGCTTGTCATCATGATTCCCTCCACATACATGATTTATAAAACATTGTACAACGATTTTTTAGAGGGGACAACCTTCATCGACAGCTTCTTTTTGATTTCACAAGCGGAATCAAAATCGGTTACACTAAACATGAATACATAATTAGGAGGAAAGACAAAATGGTTCAGGAAAACCGGCTAGTGAATGAATTTTTAGAACTCGTGAAAATTGATTCAGAAACAAAATTTGAACGGGAAATAGCAAATGTATTAAAGCAAAAATTTACCGAGCTTGGACTACAAGTAATAGAAGACGAATCAATTGAAAAAACAGGACATGGAGCAGGAAATTTAATTTGTACGCTAGAGGCGACGAAAGAAGGCGTTGATACGATTTATTTTACCTCTCATATGGATACGGTCGTACCTGGAAAAGGGGTAAAACCTTCTATACAAAACGGATATATTGTGACGGACGGAACAACGATTTTAGGCGCTGATGATAAAGCGGGCCTTGCCGCAATGCTGGAAGCGGTGCGTGTATTAAAAGAAAATAACATTCCTCACGGGAAAATCGAGTTTGTCATTACGGTTGGAGAAGAATCAGGTTTAATTGGGGCAAAAGCGCTTGATTCAAAATTGATTACCGCGCAATACGGGTATGCATTGGACAGTGACGGAAAAGTTGGAGACATTATTGTTTCGGCGCCGACACATGCAAAAATTAAAGCGACGATTCATGGAAAAACCGCTCATGCCGGGGTTGCGCCAGAAAAAGGAATTTCCGCTATTACCGTTGCAGCAAAAGCAGTTGCCAATATGCCTTTAGGCCGAATCGATGAAGAAACAACGGCAAATATCGGCCGTTTTGAAGGGGGAACGCAAACAAATATCGTATGCGACCGCGTTGATATTTTAGCTGAAGCGCGTTCACTTGTACCTGAAAAATTGGAGCAGCAAGTACAAAAAATGAAGGAAGCTTTTGAAACAGCTGCTGCCGAAATGGGGGCAAAAGCAGAAGTGGATATTAACGTAATGTATCCCGGATTTACGTTTACCGATGAAGATAAGGTCGTTCAAATTGCTAAAAAAGCTATCAAAACAATCGGCAGAGAGAGCAGATTGTTAAAAAGCGGGGGCGGAAGCGATGCGAATATTATCGCTGGCTTCGGCATTCCGACTGTTAATCTTGCTGTTGGTTATGAGGAAATTCATACAACAAATGAAAAAATGCCGATCGAGGAGCTTGTCAAAACAGCAGAATTAGTTGTCGCCATTATAAAAGAGGTAGCAAACCAATAGAGCTTTGAAAGAATTAGAAGCCGGAAGCTTGTCACTCAGCAAACGATCCGATGTGCCAGGCCTCCGGCTTCGATAATAAGAATTGACAGCTCTAAAACATCTGCAAGACCTCTGATAGTTTTTACAACCTCCGGCTTCGATAATAAGAATTGACAGCCGTTCCGCTCTTCCAGCGTCGTGTTGGAAGAGCATCTTTTTTATTGATATTTTTCTAGTACTGAGAAAAACTCTTTTGCAAATTGATAAAACACTTTAACGGACGGGGCCAGCTCGTAATTTTTCGATATAATAATGCCGACATTTCTGCTTACACGAGGCATTTCAATCGGAATTTTTACCGTAAAACGAGGCATTGTTTCATAAAAAGTGCTTTCAGGCAGCAATGTTACGCCAATTTCTGCCGATACGAGCCCTTTGATGGCATCTAAATCTTCCCCTTCCGATGAAATAATTGGGGAAAATCCAGCCTGTTGACACGCTTCATGCACGATTTTATGCAAAATATAACCTTCTGGAAACGTCACAAACGGTTCATTACGCAATTCAGTCAGCACTAAGCTTTTTTTGTGCGCAAGCGGATGATTGTGCGGCAAAAGGGCTGCAAAGGATTCCGTAAATAAAATATCCCCTTTCACATCGTTGTCATCCGTCGGAATAGGACCGAGAAAAGCTAAATCGATTTCTCTTTTTTTGACGGCTTCAATTAAATATTTATAAGAACCTTGTCGCAAATGAAAGGAAACGTTCGGGTGTTTTGCTTTAAAAGCGGAAATAACAGTCGGCATTGTATGGCTTGCCAAGCTGGTCGGAAAGCCGATTTTAACTGTTCCTCTTTCCGGATCCAAAAATTCTTCAATTTGCTGTTTGGCGTGTTCAATCGCTTTTAAAGCCGTCTCGACATGGGGCAAAAAATGACGTCCAATTGGAGTAAGCTTAACATTCCTTCCTTCCCTTTCAAAAAGCTCCACTCCGAGCTCCGCCTCTAAATTTGCTATTTGCCTGCTGATAGCCGACTGTGCGACATGAAGGGCTTCAGCAGCTTCTGAAACATGCTCCCTCTTCGCAACCTCCCAAAAATATATAAGCTGTCTCAGTTCCATTTGACTCACCCCCAAGCAATTTATATCAAAATGAGATTATTATTATCTAAATTATATATTGTTAATATTATTTTTGAAAACTACAATTATACATACAGACTTATCGGCATGAGAATGGGGGAGAAGAGATGAAACAGATAGGATTACCAAAGGCACAAGGTCTCTATCGTCCTGAATTTGAACATGATGCATGTGGGATCGGTTTATATGCTCATCTGAAGGGGAAACCTTCTCATGATATTGTCAAAAAAGGCCTTCACATGCTTTGTCAATTGGAGCACCGCGGCGGACAAGGAAGCGATCCGAAAACTGGAGACGGTGCAGGCATTATGGTTCAAATTCCGCACAATTATTTTAAAGTTGCTTGCGGACGAATGAACCTTCCAGAAAAAGGACGATATGGAGTCGGAATGGTCTTTTTGCCGAGTCGTGAACATGATCGGATACATTATGAAACAGAAATCAATAAAATCATTGAAAAAGAAGGACAAATATTATTAGGTTGGAGAACTGTGCCGGTAAATTCTGAAAAGATCGGTTGGCTTGCAAAAGAGAGCAAACCTTTCATCAGACAAGTATTTATTGGGGCGAGCGATGATATTCAAGACGAGCTTACTTTTGAGAGAAAGCTGTATGTTATTCGGAAACAAGCAGAACGTCTTGTTCAAAATAATGAATTTTATTTTGCAAGTTTATCAAGCCGGACAATTGTTTATAAAGGTCTCTTGACGCCTGAACAATTAGATGAATTTTATGTAGACTTGCAGGACGAGAGATTTCAATCAGCTTTTGCTCTAGTCCACTCCCGATTCAGCACCAATACGTTCCCAAGCTGGGAAAGAGCGCATCCAAACAGATATTTAATCCATAATGGCGAGATCAACACATTGCGCGGCAATGTGAATTGGATGGCTGCAAGGGAAAAGCTGTTTGTTTCAGACGTTTTCGGGGATGATTTGACAAAAATCACACCTATTTTAGATATGAACGGAAGCGATTCATCCATTTTAGACAACGCTTTTGAATTTTTTGTGTTGGCAGGGAAAAAGCTGGCGCATGCGGCGATGATGCTTATTCCTGAACCATGGTTTTGGGATGATGAAATGGATGATGATAAGAAAGCATTTTATGAGTTTCACAGCTGTTTTATGGAGCCGTGGGACGGTCCAACGGCCATCTCGTTTACAGACGGAAAGCAGATCGGAGCTATTTTGGACCGCAATGGACTTAGACCAGCCCGCTACTATGTGACGAAAGATGATTACATTATTTTCTCATCAGAAGTCGGTGTGATTGATGTTGAACCGGAAAATGTGCTTTATAAAGACCGGCTGAGTCCAGGAAAAATGCTGTTGATTGACTTGGAAGAAGGAAGAATCATTTCTGATCAGGAAATCAAAGAAGAAATCGCCAAAGAAAAACCGTATCGCCAGTGGATCAATGATCAGATGATTTCTATTTTCGACATCAATGTTCCTGAAGATGTTGAAAAGGTTGACGATCTAACCAAACTCCAAAAAGCGTTTGGTTATACGTATGAAGATGTTGAAAAAACAATTGCAGCAATGGTGATCGATGGAAAAGATCCGATCGGCGCAATGGGAAATGATACTCCTCTTGCAGTGCTGTCAGATCGCCCGCAAAGCTTGTTTAATTATTTTAAACAATTGTTTGCCCAAGTAACGAATCCTCCGATTGATGCGATTCGTGAATCGATCGTCACTTCTACGATGACACTGTTAGGAAAAGAAGGAAATATTCTCGATCCTGATCCATCAGCAGCACGACGCATTCGCTTAGAATCTCCAATTCTTTCGAATGAAGAACTCGCTGCTTTGAAAAATAATCCGTATCCTGAATTTAAATGCGTCACTTTGCCGGCTTTGTTTAAAGATGATTTGAAAAATGCATTGGATCAGCTCTTTCAAGCTGCAGATGAAGCGGTGGAAAACGGCGCTACACTTCTAGTTTTATCAGATCGCGGAGTAAACGAAGAATATGCAGCAATTCCAGCACTGCTTGCCGGAAGCGCTCTGCATCAATATATGGTGAAAAAAGGAACCCGCACGAAAGCAAGCATTATTGTTGAATGCGGAGAAGCGAGAGAAGTGCACCATTTTGCGGCTCTAATAGGATATGGTGTAGATGCGGTCAATCCTTATTTAGCTTTAGAAACAGTGCGAAATGCTGTTCAAAAGGGAACGATTCCATATTCATATAAAGAAGCAGTAAAAAGATTTAAAAAAGCGGTGACAGACGGGGTCGTCAAAGTCATGTCAAAAATGGGAATTTCTACGATTCAAAGCTACCGCGGAGCCCAAATTTTTGAAGCGGTCGGCATTGGAGAAGAAGTCATCGAGGAATACTTCACTGGAACAGCCTCGCAAATTGGAGGAATCGGATTAAAAGAAATTGAAAAAGAAGCGAAAATGCGTCATGCTCAAGGATTTAAAACAACTTATCGAGATGAAACGCTCGATCCAGGCAGCGAATTTCAATGGAGAAGAAACGGAGAACACCATGCATTTAATCCGAAAACGATCCATACGCTGCAATGGGCATGCCGGAAAAACGATTATAAGTTATTTAAAGAATACTCGAAGATGGCCAATGAAGAGCAAGTGACGTTTTTGCGCAACTTGTTTGAATTCAATGAATCTAGAAAACCGATTCCTATTGAAGAAGTTGAGCCGGTGGAATCGATCGTACGCCGCTTTAAAACAGGAGCAATGTCCTTCGGTTCCTTAAGCAAGGAAGCGCATGAAGCATTGGCGGTTGCGATGAACCGCATCGGTGGAAAAAGCAACAGCGGTGAAGGTGGAGAAGATCCGAACCGCTATGTTCCAGATGAAAATGGAGATTTGAAGCGAAGCGCCATAAAACAAGTAGCTTCCGGCCGCTTCGGCGTGAAAATCCATTATTTAGTCAATGCTGACGAGCTGCAAATTAAAATGGCTCAAGGAGCAAAGCCAGGTGAGGGCGGACAGCTGCCAAGCAAAAAGGTGTATCCTTGGATCGGAAAAGTTCGCGGCTCTACACCGGGTGTGGAATTGATTTCACCGCCTCCGCACCATGACATTTATTCAATTGAAGACTTGGCGCAGCTTATTCATGATTTGAAAAACGCGAATAGAGATGCCCGAATCAGCGTCAAGCTTGTTTCAAAAGCTGGAGTAGGAACGATTGCTGCTGGAGTTGCGAAAGGTGCAGCGGACGTTATTACAATCAGCGGCTATGACGGCGGTACCGGGGCATCTCCAAAGACGAGCATTAAGCATGCCGGACTTCCGTGGGAGCTCGGCCTTAGTGAAACACATCAAACGCTTATGCTCAACGGATTGCGTGACCGAGTCGTTCTTGAAACAGACGGCAAGCTGATGACAGGCCGTGATGTTGTGATGGCGGCATTGTTCGGGGCAGAAGAATTTGGTTTTGCAACCGCTCCTCTAGTCGTTCTAGGATGTGTCATGATGCGTGTATGTCATCTTGATACATGTCCAGTCGGAGTGGCAACGCAAAATCCTGAACTTCGTGAAAAATTTATGGGCAAGCCAGAGCATGTTGTTAATTTCATGTATTTCATCGCGCAGGAAGTTCGCGAAATCATGGCAAGCCTCGGATTCCGAACTATTGATGAAATGGTTGGAAGAGTAGATGTATTGAAGGTTAGCGACCGTGCAAAAAAACATTGGAAAGCAAAGCATCTTGACCTATCCCGCTTGCTTTATCAAGTGGAGGGTCCGCGAACATTTGCACGTCCGCAAAACCATAAAATCGACCAGTCATTAGACGTGAACGAAGTATTGCCGAAAGTTGAAGAGGCAATTAAACGGAAAGAAAAAGTTGAACTCCATTTGAACATTAAAAATGTGAACCGCGTCGTTGGAACCATTACAGGCAGCGAAATTGCAAAACAATATGGCGAAGAGGGGCTGCCGGAAGATACGATCAATCTTCATTTCTACGGCTCAGCAGGTCAAAGCTTTGCTGCGTTTGTACCGAAAGGAATGACGATGACGCTTACTGGCGACGCCAATGATTACATTGGAAAAGGCTTATCCGGCGGAAAAGTAATTGTCCGTCACCCGAAAGAAGCATCTTTTGCATCAAGTGACAATGTCATTATTGGAAATGTGGCGTTCTACGGTGCAACGAGCGGTGAAGCATATATTCAAGGGCGAGCCGGCGAAAGATTTTGTGTCAGAAACAGCGGTGTGAATGCTGTTGTTGAAGGTGTCGGCGATCACGGTTGTGAATATATGACCGGAGGACGTGTTGTCATTCTCGGATCTGTCGGCAAAAACTTTGCAGCTGGTATGTCCGGAGGCATTGCTTACGTATTGGCGGATGATCAGGAGAAATTCAAACGAACAGCCAATAAGGAATTAGTGTTATTTGAATCTCTTGAAGATGAAGAAGAAATCCGCACTGTATATGACATGATTTCGAAGCATTTCCAATATACAGAAAGTCCAAAGGCCCGGCATATATTAGATCACTGGGAAGAGTATGTCGGAAGATTTATTAAAGTGATACCTAGAAACTACAAATTAATGATCAGCACGATTGAAAAAATGGAAAATTCAGGTCTTACGAAAGAAGAAGCTGTACTTGCAGCATTTGAAGCGGTTGCGAATGAGAAAACAACCGCCGGTGAACCATTCGCTTTACAGGCTGTTGCAAATTAACCTCATTGCACACCTAGTGAATGGATGAAAAGGAGGGGGAGACTCGTGGGAAAAGCAACAGGTTTTATGGAGTATGTACGCGAAGAAGAGAAAAAACGTGATCCGCTTTCCCGCCTTGATGATTGGAAGGAATATTCATTCCCGTTTTCAAATGAAACACTTGCAAGACAAGGTGCCCGCTGCATGGACTGCGGGACGCCTTTCTGTCATATGGGAATGGAGATCAACGGCTTAACATCAGGTTGTCCGATTCATAATTTAATCCCTGAATGGAATGATCTTGTTTATAGAGGTAGATGGAAGGAAGCGCTGGACCGTCTTTTAAAAACAAATAATTTTCCTGAATTTACCGGAAGGGTTTGCCCTGCACCGTGTGAAGGATCTTGTACGGTTGCGATTTCAGATCCTGCTGTTGCCATTAAAGGCATCGAGCGCGCAATAATCGATAAGGGCTTTGACGAAGGATGGGTTCAGCCGAGAATTCCTGAAAAGCGCACAGGTAAAAAAGTCGCTATTGTTGGGTCAGGTCCTGCCGGTCTGGCATGTGCGGATCAATTGAACCAAGCGGGACATTCCGTTACGGTTTATGAGCGGGCTGATCGAATCGGCGGGTTATTAATGTACGGTATTCCGAATATGAAGCTTGAGAAGGAAATTGTTGAAAGAAGAGTGCGTCTTTTAGAAGAAGAAGGAATTACGTTTATAACTAATACGGAAGTAGGCAAAGACATCACCGCTGATGAGCTTCGCTCCCAATATGATGCTGTTGTTTTATGCACAGGAGCGCAAAAGCAGCGTGATCTTGTGATTGAAGGAAGAGAATTAAACGGCGTGCACTTTGCGATGGATTATTTAACAGAAACGACGAAAAGCCTGCTCAATTCTAATTTTGCAGACAAAAAGTTTATTGATGCAAAAGATAAGCATGTCATCGTCATTGGCGGCGGTGATACAGGTGCTGACTGTGTAGCGACAGCATTGCGGCAAAAGTGTAAAAGCGTTGTGCAATTTGGTAAACATCCAGCCTTGCCGAAGGAGCGGGCGGAAGGCAATCCATGGCCTCAAGCTCCGCTGGTCTTTACGTTAGATTATGCATATGAGGAAGCCAAAAGCAAATTCGGACAGGATCCTCGTCAATTTTGCATCCAAACAAAGAAAATTGTCGGCGATGAAAATGGCAATGTAAAAGAATTGCATACGATTCAAATGGAAAAATCATTTGATGAAAACGGCAATGCGGTGTTTAAAGAAATACCCGGCACAGAAAAAGTATGGCCGTGCGATTTAGTCTTTATCGCAATCGGCTTTGAAGGGCCGGAACAGCCTGTTCTGAAGCAATTTGGCGTTGAAACGGTAAACAGGAAAGTGAACGCTCCGTACGGCAAATTTACAACAAATGTAGAAGGCGTATTTGCCGCAGGTGACGCAAGAAGAGGACAGAGCTTGATTGTCTGGGCGATTCATGAGGGAAGAGGTGCCGCAAGGGAAGTGGATCGCTTCTTAATGGGAGCGACGAATTTACCTTAAAATTATATTTTGAAATCCCGGGGCTGTCTAGAAAGTCCAATCGCCATTGAAAATAAAAAATCATAAACACCGATATATCAACGTTTCTAAAACATTAATGGGGGTGTCAATAAGCCGTAAAAACGACTTATTAGACACCCCCTTTCCTTTATTTTTTAAGCATTTGCATAGCAGGCAGCAAGAAATGCCAGCTTCATTCAGCTCTGTCCGCCCATTCAAAAGAACAAGGGAGCCTCTTTTATTTATGTATGGTACAATGATATTGGGTGATGTGTATGAGCCGCGTTATTTTGCATATTGATATGAATAGTTTTTACGCATCTGTTGAGGCTGCCTTTGATCCGTCGTTAAAAGGGCTGCCGCTTGCGATAGCCGGCAACCCGGAGGAGAGGAAAGGAATTGTTGTGACTTGCAGCTATGAAGCTAGAGCGTTTGGGGTAAAGACGACCATGCCAGTATGGGAGGCAAAGAAGCTTTGCCCGAATTTAATTGTCAAAAAGCCCCGTTTTGATCGTTATCGAAAAGCATCGAAAGCAATGTTTGCGATTTTATGTTCATACACACCGATTGTAGAGCCGGTTTCTATAGACGAAGGATATATGGATGTCACAGACGTCGCAAGACATCCGCTCGATCTGGCAAAAGAAATTCAACAGCGGCTTCTTGATGAGTTGGAGCTGCCGTCCAGCATCGGAATTGCCCCGAATAAATTTTTGGCTAAAACAGCTTCTGATATGAAAAAGCCTTTAGGCATAACGGTTTTAAGGAAGAGGGATATTAAAGAGAAATTGTGGCCTCTTGATGTAGAAGAGATGCATGGCGTAGGGGCGAAAACAGCTGAAAAATTAAAGAAGATCGGAATTCGGACAATCGGTGACCTTGCAAGAGGAAACGACGTTCAACTAGAAAAAATAATTGGTATTAATGGATTAAGGTTAAAAGAAAAAGCAAACGGCATTGACCATCGCCCGGTTGATCCATCGTCCGTTTATGATTTTAAAAGCGTCGGAAATCAGATGACGCTGCCCGAAGATGCAACAAATGAAGAAGAGTTAAAGAATGCCCTGAAAAGTTTGGCGAAATCGGTAAGTCTCCGATTGAAGAAAAAAGAGGCGGTAGCGACAAAAGTTGCAGTGATGCTTCGCTATAAAGACCGGACGACTGTAACAAAAAGTATGAAATTAGAAAACCCAACCGATGATGAAAGAACAATTTTCCAGCATGCTTTGATTGTTTTTCAAAAGCTGTGGAAAAACGAGCCTGTGCGCCTGCTCGGCATAACAGGGCAGGATGTGATGCACAAAAAAAATGCTTTTAAACAGCTTGATCTATTTACTTTTGAAGAAGAAGCGAAAAATGAACCGCTCCATCAGGCGATAGAAAAATTGTCTGAAAAATATGGAGAAGGAATTATCAAAAAAGGACTGAGCATGCATAAAGAGATTGATTCTTTCGGCTCGAGCTTCGGGAAAGATTTTTTCTTTAAATAAGTTTTTTAAACCTGTACTTTGTATATGGCTTTGACTTGAAAACAATCTATTAATTATGGTATTTTCAGTTCTGTAGAATAGTTATTCGAAATAGAAAGGGACGTATTCATATGTCAAAACAGCAAATAGGTGTTATCGGATTAGCAGTAATGGGAAAAAATTTAGCATTGAATATTGAAAGCAGAGGCTACAGCGTTTCTGTCTACAACCGTTCTTCAGAAAAAACAGACGAAATGCTAAAAGAAGCAGCAGGAAAAAAAATCGTCGGAACGTATAGTATAGAGGAATTTGTCAATTCTCTTGAAAAGCCTCGAAAAATTTTACTAATGGTTAAAGCGGGTGCTGCGACTGATGCAACTATTGAACAGCTTCTTCCATATCTCGATGAAGGAGATATTTTAATTGACGGCGGAAATACATATTATAAAGATACTCAACGCCGCAGCAAACAGCTCGCTGAACGCGGCATCCATTTTATTGGCACAGGGGTTTCCGGCGGGGAAGAAGGAGCTTTAAAAGGCCCTTCCATCATGCCGGGAGGACAAAAAGAGGCTCATGAGCTTGTGCGTCCAATTTTTGAAGCGATCGCCGCTAAGGTAAATGGTGAGCCGTGCACCACCTACATTGGTCCAGATGGAGCAGGACATTACGTAAAAATGGTGCATAACGGCATTGAATACGGAGATATGCAATTAATTTCCGAAGCTTACTTCATTTTAAAACATGTTCTTGGGTTAAATGCTCAAGAGCTTCATGAAGTGTTTGCTGAATGGAATAAAGGAGAGCTCGACAGCTATTTAATTGAAATTACAGCAGATATTTTCACAAAAATCGATGAAGAAACAGGAAAACCGCTTGTCGATGTCATTCTTGACACCGCCGGGCAAAAAGGAACAGGAAAATGGACAAGCCAAGACGCGCTCGATTTAGGAATCCCTCTTCCGATCATTACTGAATCAGTATTTGCCCGTTTTATTTCCGCCATGAAGGAAGAGCGTGTTAAAGCAAGCAAACTGTTGAGCGGACCGAATGTACGGCCTTATGAAGGAAGCAAGGAAGAACTCATTGAAGCCGTTCGAAAAGCGCTGTACATGAGTAAAATTTGTTCTTATGCTCAAGGGTTTGCGCAAATGAAAGCAGCAAGCGAAGAATATAATTGGAATTTAAAATACGGCGATATTGCCATGATCTTCCGCGGCGGCTGCATCATCCGCGCAGCGTTTTTGCAAAAAATCAAAGACGCTTACGATCGCGACCCTGATCTTCCAAACCTACTGTTGGACCCTTATTTTAAAGAAATTGTTGAAAGCTATCAGGGAGCTTTACGACAAGTTATTGCGATTGCCATCGAAAGAGGAATTCCAGTGCCGTGCTTCTCTGCAGCTCTTGCTTATTATGACAGCTACCGCACTGAAACATTGCCGGCAAACTTAATTCAAGCACAGCGCGATTATTTCGGCGCTCATACGTATCAGCGTGTTGACAAAGAAGGCATCTTCCATACAGATTGGCTGAATAAATAACGATAAAAAGCATCGGTTTTAACCGATGCTTTTTCATTTCGCCATGATTTTCCTTTCTCGTGAGCACCGTTCTGCTATTTTTCATTTTGAAAAAGAAAAATACAAAATTTTTCTTGATAAAAATTTCAACATAAATTACTATAAATTCAAATAAAGGTTATATATTCCATTAAGATATAAAACTAGACTTATAATTCATTTGCTAAAAAGCGAGATGAGTGATAAAAAATGATCCAATGGATAAAGGATAATAAATTTTCCAGCTATGTATTGTTTTTTATTGCTTTTACATTGTCGTTCATTTCGATCATTCTGTCCATCTATATATCGATGGGCTCAGAGGCGGAAAATATTCCAATCATGCTGAAAAAAGAAGGGGCGCCGGCTTATGCAATTTTCGGAATTGTCCTCGTGTTTATTATATTATCAGTCATAATGCAATTATTTGTAGGAGCTTCCATTACTCATTTTTTCGTAAAATTTCTATTTAGAATTCCTTTACAATTTTCTTTATTTTATAGAGTTTATCTTATTTTCACTTCTTTTTTAGCGTTATCGATTATTTGGCAATTGTTTATGTTCCGAGATACTTCGAATATTTTTTTCATTTTAGCCAATCCGTTTTTACTCTCAGGTCTTTTTGCTCTTTTTATTCTATTGAAAAGAATGGCGAATTTAAGCTGGAAAAAGCCACTCCTTTTCACCATTTTTTCTTTATTCGTCTATTTGGCTTTTACATTTTTAGGAGGTTGCGTATTTGATGAAGAATACATTATGTGACGTGATCTTTTCTAATATGGCATCAGGATGAAGTTTGCAGTTTATTATAAAGGGTGCACTAAAAGCAGCTTTTAAAATTTAGTACTCTTAAAATATCACATGATTCATCCTTATTCACGAGAAAACCGATCTAAACTTGTGTAAGCGAGTATGATAAGACATGTATTTAAAATTATGCTATTTATTAACGAATAAAATCATCAAAGTATTTATAAACAGGCTTTTTTATTTAAGCGATGGAATTGGATTGAAGTCTAATATTTTTAACCCGATCCTTCAAATACTGAAAAGATATGCTGTTTTTGTATGTTTGGCTGCTTATATATTCTGGTTTGTACTTGCGGTCTTATTCCAAATCTTGTTTCACCATATTTCCTTGCCCATAAAAACATTGAATTTATTGATTATCTTATATATTTTGCAGCTGTGTATAATTCAGGCTGGAAGCGGTGTCAGCGATGAAATTCGCAATTTTGCAATTGAAAGCAGATTTTCAGCAGACATAAAGAAGAAATTGATCATCACTAATGAATTTTTAGGCTTTTTTTTAATATGGCTGTTTCTTTTGCTCATGTCATTGCCTTTTTTTATCGTACAGACATATTACAACTCCTATGCAGGCTTTGTTTTTCTTCTGCAAATCTTTTCATTTTTGTTCTTCTATGGGTTTGTGCTGGCATTTATAAAATTTTTATTATTTGTGTTCAAGCGAAGCTACCCCTTTGGAAGCAATCGGTTCATTATTTCTTTCATTTATTTGCTTCTCTGTTTATTCATCAATGGAAAAAAAGACGATCTTGAATTTTTTGTTGGTTCTGCCGTTCGTTATTTTATTCACGGAGATTTTGCGGATTTTGTAATAAAATTTGTCCCTACCGAAGTCAATTTATATGAGTTGAGAATACATGGATGGCTGTTTTGGCTGGGCATTGTTTTAATAGGAATTTGCTTGTTTTTCTTTCATAAAGCCTGCGATTATTTATTCATTGAAAAGAAAATAATACGATCTTTTTCTAAATACCATTTGCCTAAAAAGAAGTCATTATATATTTTTTTCAATTATATAAGATCAAACGGGATCATCAACAGCCATTTTTTCGTGACGTATACATTAACTGTTCTGCTGTTTCTATTTGTCGAATCTCTTCCTATAAAGGTGAATGATATATCCCTTTTTACAGTTTTTCTATTTATTTCTCTATTCATGAATCATAATCATTCGAATATCATTTTGCTTTGTAAAAGACATAAACTTTCGATCATTCAAACGTCTGTTATGTTTTCGTATATTTTATGGGTTCAATACTTCATTGTGGTGATTTTACTAATTTTTGCGAAGTTGATATCTGCTGATCTGGCAGCATTATCCTTTATTTTATTAGGATTTGCCTTTATATTTTCCAGTCTAATCATTTATTGTACGTTTATTTATCAATTTGAAAAATATTTTATTGACGAAAAAGCGTTTGAAAAATTAGGCGGGATTTTAATCGTTCTCTTTTTTGCCTTCGTTGCTGCTATAAAATCCTTGCTGCGTCTAATAGGTTTAAACAATTTATTTTTAGGAGAAATGCTAAGTCTCATTTGTGTTTGTACAATTTTATTTTTAATTTTTCATAAAATCGATCGAATAAGAGGCTTCTTTTATGAGCGATTTCATTGATTTTTGAATGATGGCGTGCTTGGAATTTACCTAAACAATCGGCTTCTACGAAAATTTATTAATAAAACGCACCATTTTTGTCACATTATTCACTATGCTAATTTTTGCTGCTTTTTCAACAGCGATCGGTCATGGACAGCTTATCAACATTTCGCTTCATTTTATATAGGCTGGGAAGACAGCGGTCGCGTTGGCTTGCAGTCAGCTTCAATTAAGAATCAACAATGGGATTATGTTGTCTCCTCTTTAAATATAGAGGGAAATGTTAAAAATTAACATAAAGTAGGGTTGAAAAAGATGATTCAAGTTGCGGATTTAAAAAAGTCGTATCGGGCGAAAATGGAAATATTAAAAGGAGTTCAATTTACATTAGAACCAAATAATATCTATTGTCTATTAGGGAGGAATGGTGCGGGAAAAACGACATTGATGAAAATTTTGTCCGGCATTCTAGCTTATGATTCCGGCACGATTATAATAAAAGATAACAAAAAGCTTAATGAGCTTGTTCATTATGTTTCAGAGAAGCCAATTTTTCTAGATTTTTTATCTGGCTTTGACAACTTAGATTTTATTCAAAAAATCTATCATTTGAATATGTCGAAAGATGAATTGGAAAGGTTTTGTGAAGAACAAGGAATTCAGTCGTTTATCCACGAACTGGTCATCAATTATTCACATGGAATGAAGCACCAGCTGGCTTTAGCCGTTGCTTTTTTAACGGATTTCCGAAAGAAGTCTCCCATCCTCAAGGAATGTGCAGGGCGTAGCCCAATGAGTAGGTGGGAGATGAATTTCGGTTGGCTTTAGCCAAAGGTTTTGATATAATCAGTCTTATATATAAAAAAGGATTGATATATCAATGAAATTGGATAGTAATAATCATTCAGTGTTCCTATTACATTATCATCTTGTATTAGTTGTAAAGTATCGCAGAGAAGTGTTCACCGATGAAATATCTGATTTTGCAAAAGATATGTTCATTGAGATCGGAAAAAAATACAACATTACTTTGACAGAGTGGAATCATGATAAGGATCATATCCACATCCTATTCAAAGCACATCCTAATTCTGAATTATCGAAGTTCATCAATACTTATAAGAGTGCAAGTTCTCGACTGATAAAGAAAAACTTTCCTCATATCCGAAAAAGACTATGGAAAGAGATGTTTTGGTCAAGAAGCTTTTGCCTGCTTACAACAGGCGGTGCACCAATAGAAGTCATAAAAAAATACATTGAAAATCAAGGTCAGAAGTGAGGTGATTTGATATGGCCAAACAAAACAAAGCCTTCAAATTTCGTTTGTATCCGAATAAAGAACAGAAAATCCAATTAGCCAAAACATTTGGTTGTGTTCGCTTTGTCTACAATAAGATGCTGGAAGAACGTAAGGAAACGTATGAGAAATTCAAAAACGATAAAGAAACGCTTAAACAACAAGCATTCCCGACACCAGCGAAATACAAAGATGAATTTCCATTCCTAAAAGAAGTGGATTCTTTAGCTTTAGCAAACGCACAGATCAATTTGCAAAATGCTTATAAGAACTTTTTTGAAGGTCGTGCGGAGTTTCCTAAATTCAAAAGCAAGAAAAATAAACAATCTTACACAACCAATATGGTCAACGGCAATATTAAGCTAGAAAATGGTCATATCAAACTACCAAAAATCAAAAAGCCAATGAAAATGAACCGACATAGAGAAATACCTGCTGATTATAAAATCAAATCTTGTACTATTTCTAAAACAAAGACAGGTAAATATTATATTTCGATTTTGACAGAATACGAGAAAGATATTCAGTCAGTAAAGATTCAAAAAGTAGTTGGCTTAGATTTTGCTATGGACGGTCTATATGTCGAGAGTGAACAGGGTGAGAAAGCCAATTACCCACGGTACTATCGACAAGCATTAGACAAACTGGCAAAAGCACAACGAATTCTTTCTCGCAGAAAAAAAGGTTCTGCACGTTGGGAAAAACAACGTTTGAAAGTAGCAAAGTTACAAGAGAAAATTGCCAATCAACGCAAGAATTTTCTTCACCATAAATCAAAAGAATTAGCATCAACCTATGACGCAGTTATCATTGAGGACTTAGACATGAAAGGAATGTCTCAAGCCCTCAATTTTGGAAAAAGTGTTCATGATAATGGCTGGGGTATGTTCACTACTTTCTTAGAATACAAGCTAAAAGAACAAGGGAAACAACTTGTAAAAATCGATAAGTGGTTCCCTTCTACTAAGAAATGTTCTTGTTGTGGCAAGGAAAAAGAAATGCCATTATCTAAACGTGTATATGAATGTTCTTGCGGTTTTGTATTAGATCGTGATCACAATTCAGCAATCAATATCAAAAATGAAGGATTACGCATATTAGCATAAAGAATAATAACTTTCGGAACGAGAGGGTAAGCTCGGTCAATTTCTTATCGTTAGATAGGATTACCCGAGAAGCCCCCACTTCAAGCGACCCGCAAGGGTGGTAAGTGGAGGGTAGTTCACTAAAACCGAAGGTATTGCTGTTGGATGAGCCGCTAGTATCTTTAGACCCGATTAACATTGCTGAAACTTATAAGAAGCTCGTTTCTTATGCCAGAAGGGGAAATATTGTTCTTCTTTCCACGCATATGATCCCGATCGCCCATAAATTGGCTGATGAAATATTATTGCTGAAAAACGGGAAAATTCATCAAGTTGCCAATCAATACAGCGAAAGCGAACTGGAACATTATGTGTTAAATCAAATATAATAATATTTTTGCTGGATGCTTCAGCCATTTCAAAATCGATGCCGTTAATTATGCTGTCGGGCATAAAACATCAATTATTGTCAAGACCGAAAAAATCACCGATTTATCATTCTCCAGAAAGATCTCATTGATCCTTTTATTGGGAGCCTCTTTTCCCGTAATCGACAGCTTCAAAAGGGCTGAACGTTGCAGCCCTAATTGTTTTCGGGAGAATTCACCAGTATGCTGTAAAATCTCCATATAATTATAAAGAAAAGGATATATCCAAAAAAAGAATAGAAATGATTCCAATTAGAAGAATGGATAAACACGCCCGCTCGTTCAGCCGCTTGTTCAAAAATGCAGGCTAAAATACCAATCAAGCAAAATAGGATTGGGCGAACAAAAGGACGGATTTTATGCATGACGATTAAAAATGAGGCGGTGATAATAGGTAGAATGACGAGCGTAAACAAGATGTTAATAGAGAAGATTTTCGGGAACAATCGTTTTGGAAAGGCGTAAAATCTGCATTCAACAAAAATCAAATCTAAGTATGTTCCAAGTAAAGAGGCAAAAAGTGCTGCAGCAAGTAAAGCAATGTTATTCCTTTCTAAGAAAAATTGCTTTTTTCGCCATGATGGTAAGTTCAATTTTTTCGATTGTTTTACAATAATCTTCATAAATATCCCCGCCTGAAAATGTTTCTTCTTTTAAATAGTGGATGACCTTCCAATCATGGAACCAATCTCCACTGTCCGCGTCTTCGTGTTTGATATTTCCCCAAGCGAATTTTAATTGAGGGCTGTAAATGCGCGGCTCTCCTTTTTTCAACTCGCACTTTTTTGTCCTTCGTTTATAGATTGTGCCTGGCAATGATTCTTTCACATGATGAAAGAGGAGCCCCCAGTAATCTGCTCTCGAACCTGTATGCTTATTTTTTTTTGCCCAACGCAGCACTCCTTGTAAAACGTTCTCTTGGTGAAAAAGCAAAGAATATAAACGTTTACCTAACATAATTCGTTCATGAAGCGATGCAAAATGCTGCAGCGTCGCTCCGATTAAAGCAGGCTTTGTTTCATTTTCAACATACGGAAAGATGATGTGATTAAATCGCAAAAAATCATAAAGCTTGAAACCAATCGTGTTTAATACGGTCTTTTGAAAATGATGATTTTGAATAACATGTTTTTCTAAATAGTTTTGTTCATTGATGACCGTTGCGATTGCCAGTAGATAATAGTTTCTGTTTTCCCAATAGTGATTCCAGATTGTTTCCATAAATGTTGATACGTTTAAATAGGGGAGGAGGTAAAATAAGTTTCGTTTCATGCGCAAGCTGTGGTGATAAAGTAAAAATTGCGGGAATACATCTTGAAAGATTAACCAATTTCCACGTTCTAAAAATAAAAAGTAGTTTTTTTGCTCCTTTTCTGATATTAGCCTTGTTAACAAGTCTCCTTTTAAATCGGTCATATGCCATCCTCCATTCCGGGAAACCATATGTCCTAAGAGCGCCCAATGGATGTCTGGATGCCTGATATAAAAATTTAAATATGCAGCTGTTCTAGTTACGTTGTTAGTGTTGAGTGTATTTGTCACGTTCACAATGGAATCGATGATGTTTTGTTCCCATGTTTGTAATGGAGGCATAGGCTGATTTACGTTACATTTCATTTTTTCGACGAGATCTTCCTTAATTTTCAAAAGCTGTTGATCGATCAATTTATTGTTGTTCAACCATGGAAAGACCATCCTATTCCTCCCTCATCGAATAGCTTCCATAAAAGCTGAATATGTATAGGAATAAGCTAAAACTTACTACATGAAGTGGTGGTGAATAGGATGAAACAACGAATTGAAGCTGAAATCAATCGATTGGCGGAATTAATCCTAAAGAGGCAAAATTTTGACGGTGCTTGGGATTTCCCATTTGAAACGGGTATTGCCACAGATTGTTATATGATTATCTTATTACGAACATTGGAAATTCATGATGAACAATTCATTCAATCACTCGTTGACAGGATATTAAGTAAACAGGAGAAAAACGGAGCATGGAAGCTGTTTTACGATGAAGAGAAGGGAAATCTATCCACAACAGTTGAAGCATACTATGCTTTACTTTATTCGGGATTCATCGATCAAAACAATACAAACATGCGACTAGCTAGGAAGTTTATCATAAACCATGGTGGCATTGGAAAAGTAAATATGTTTACGAAAGTCATGCTTGCTTTAACGGACCAAATCAAATGGCCTAAATCCTTTCATCTGCCGATCGAATTCATTTTATTTCCAACTACTTTTCCTGTAAATTTTTTTGACTTTTCCGTTTATGCAAGAGCCAATTTAATACCAATATTGATTGCTGCTGATCGCAAGTTTAGTATAAAGACAAAGCATACTCCTGACTTATCAGACTTATATGTTCATAGAAATGAAGACCTTTGGGACTTGGACTCTTCTGAATGGCGTTCTTTTTTTTCGTTTATATATGACGGCATGAAACAATTAGTAGGTATTCCTTTTGAGCTTCATCGATTGGCATTACATCGAGCAGAACAATATATGTTAAATCGAATTGAACAAGATGGTACCTTTTATAGCTACTTTAGTTCAACTTTTTAATGATTTTTGCTCTGATGGCTCTAGGATATTCGAAAAAGCATCCAGTTATTGTTCGGGCTGTTCAAGGGCTAAAGTCAATGAAGACAACAATAGATGGACACACTCAGATTCAATACACGACGGCAACTGTTTGGAATACGGCATTATTAAGCTATTCATTACAAGAAGCTGGTGTACCATCTGCGTCAGCTTCTATTCAAAGAGCAAATCAATATTTGCTTTCTCGCCAGCACTATCTATATGGTGATTGGGCTGTTCATAATCCGTATCAAATACCGGGGGGATGGGGATTTTCAAATATTAATACGATGAATCCGGATATTGATGATACAACAGCGGCTTTACGCGCGTTGCGAAAAGAAGCATTAAATAATCGCTCCTTTTGGGATCGAGGAATGAAATGGCTCCTGTCTATGCAAAACGATGATGGAGGCTGGGGATCGTTCGAAAAAAATGTCAATAAGTCATCGCTATCTTGGCTTCCGATAGAAGGCGGGGAAAAAATGCTTCTTGACCCATCAACGCCTGATTTAACGGGAAGAACGTTGGAGTTTTTAGGGAATTTTACACGATCAAGCTACAATCAAACGTTTATAAAACAAGGGGTAAAGTGGCTTTTAAAAAATCAACGAAGCGATGGTTCTTGGTATGGACGATGGGGAATTTGTTATATTTATGGATCATGGTGTGCATTAACAGGCTTAATCGCAGTAAAGGTGAGAAGAGATCACCCTGCCGTACGAAAGGCTGTGAAATGGTTATACTCCATTCAAAATGACGATGGGGGCTGGGGAGAGTCTTGTAAAAGTGATATACAGAAAAAATTTATCCCTTTACCAGCTAGTACTAGAGTGCATACCGCGTGGGCATTAGACGCTTTGGCAGCGGCAGAAGAAACGGTTACACCACAAATGAATCAAGCAGTGAACTATTTATTAAATTCAAAAGATGAAAATTCATGGACAATCACATACCCAAAAGGTCAAGGCTTACCTGGCGGATTTTACATTCATTATCCAAGCTATGAATATATTTTTCCTTTGCTGGCATTGGCTCATTTTGTAAAGAAATGGTGATTAGAGGATGGAAATTTGTATGCAAAAAGCTACGGCCGTAACATTTTTGATAATTAATTTTTAACCTTTTTACCGAAAAATAGTAGAACGATGTTTCAATGGAAAGCTATCCTCATTTAAAGTGAAATTCGCGAGACTCCTAAAGGGAAAAAGCGATCAGTGTAAGACAAAAGCTATGAATTATTTCCCTATGAGGAGTCATACATGAGAAATTTATGAAAAATAAAAAGGAAATCGCACTAGTTTATAATAATATTAATAGATATAAGGCTTGTAGATTATCAAAATATTTAATCGGATTAACTGTAAACGGTTACAATTTATTTGAGCTAAAGGTGAAATATATGTCAAACAAAAGATGGACATTAACTTTTTTATTCTTAATTATTTTGTTTCTATATGTTTTTATTCAATTTATATGGACGTCAAAGCAGATGGAAGAGACAGTGGAAGCTCTTGACAAAAGGGTTTCCCTACATGAAGAACCTCCGCATTTTATTCTTATTGCTCAAGAATTCGATAATCCATACTGGCGGAAAGTAGAAAAAGGTGCTCAGGATGCTGCAAAAAAGTTTCAAGTAGAAGTTGAATATGTCGCTCCGTTACGAACAAGTATTGAAGAACAGATTAAGTTATTAGAAAAAGCAATTGCTTCTAAAGTAGATGGAATCATTGTTCAAAGTTTGGATGAAGAAACATTTACTCCAATCATTAATAAAGCAATATCCAAAAATATTCCAATTATCACAATTGATACAGATGCTAAAGCGAGCCGTCGTCTTTCCTATGTAGGGACAGACAATTTTGCAGCTGGTCAATTGCTTGGGAAAACCGTGGTAGATATGACAACAGGGCAGCATAAAATTGGGGTTATTATTGGGAGTGAATCATCTGACAATCAACAGGAGCGACTAGATGGTTTTTTGTCAGTTATTAAACAACATCCAAGGTTAGAAGTAGTGGAAGTCCAAGCATCCAATATTTCGAGAATACAAGCGTCCATTCAAGCTGATATTATGTTAAGAAAATATCCCGATATTTCAGTGATGGTTGGGACAAGTGCTTTAGATGCAATTGGTATGACAGTGGCTGTGAAAAATTTGCAACGATCCGATATTCAAATTTTTGGATTTGATGACGTCGAAGAAACATTATTGGCAATAAAAAAAGGAGAGATTACAGCAACCATCATTCAAAAACCATATGAAATAGGTTTTATTGCTGTTCAATTAATGTCCAAGCATTTGCAAGGACAACCTATTCCAAACGTATATTTTACTTCAAGCAAAAAAGTAGATGCATCAAACGTACAAATGGAGGTAACACCGTGAATATACGGACAAAATTGTTTATCTTTATTCCATTGCTCGTCATTTTACTCAATACTATAGCATTTTTTATTTTTGATAGTGGAAAAAAAGTTCAAAAGAGCTATGACTTCATGGTCCATCGTATTTACTTATACAAACAAATTTCCAATGAAACTCAAGAAAATCTTCGCTATTTAAGTAGCTATCTCATATATCAAGACAAAGAAAATCTTAACTTGCTAATTAAACATAAAGCTAATTTAGAAGCTCTGCAAAATAATTTAAGCAACAATTCGGCCAGTAATGCTTTAGTAGTTGATAATTACAAAAATATGATCAATACTTTTCTCCAACTGGAAGAAGCTATTTTAACAAACTTAAAAGAAAAAAAATTTCTGGATCAAGCTGATCAATTCAAAGAAATAGAAAGAGTTGCTTCTTTCATTCGGGAGGATAGCCAACAACTAGTAGACATGGAATTGAGTGAATACCAGCCTGTGTATAATAGTATGTTGGCAATTAACGAAAATATGAATAAATGGGGAGGAAGTTTGTTTATTGTAACCACAGCATTAAGTATCGTATTTGCTATCTGGCTGTCTCGAAGTATCGTCATTCCCATTCAGCAGCTTGTTCAAACAGCTAAACAAGTCGCTGCGGGAGACTTAAATACGAACGTGCCTATATACCAGCCAAATGATGAGGTTGGGGTACTAGGAAAAGTGTTTAATCAGATGATTGAAAATTTACGAAAATTAATCTCTAAAAATATGGAAATACTAGAAAAAGAAAAATTAATGAGAGAATTAGAGTTAAAAGCACTTCAAAGTCAAATTAACCCGCACTTTTTATTTAACACATTAAATGTGATCTCAAAGCTTGCATATATTGAAGGAGCTGAAAAAACGAGTGAACTAACCATTTCTACTTCCAATTTATTACGATATAATTTGCGGAAATTAAACGAACCTGTCATGCTGCGTGAAGAAATTGAAAATGCAAAAGAGTATTTTGCCATACAAAAAGCACGATTTCGTGACCGTATTTCATTTCAAATGGAGATTGATAATCATTGTTTAGACCAATCAATACCTGCACTTACGATTCAGCCTTTGCTTGAAAATGCTTTTGTCCACGGGATCGAATCAATGGAATCAGGAGCTGTTATTGAGTTAAGCGTCAAAGAAAAAGAAGGAAGAGTGTTGGTGAAAATTTCGGATAATGGTGTAGGGATGGATGAAAAAATTGTGAAAACAATACTCGAGTCACCATCTTTTTCAATTAAAAAATCAACAGGACATTCAACAGGATTAGGAATGGAAAATGTGTTTCGACGTTTGCGATTATTTTACCAAGTACATGATATCGTGGATATTAAAAGCAAGCAAGGTCGCGGCACCACGATTTTGTTGTCATTACCAAGAGTAAGGGGGGAAAAGATGCATGTATAAACTTCTCATTGCAGATGATGAACCTCTAGAGCGTGAAGGGTTAGAATTGATGATTCAAAAATGTTTGCCCAATCAATTTCAAATTTTTCATGCTGAAAATGGCCGATTGGCGATACAACAGATGGAAAAGCATCAGCCGGAAATTATATTTATGGATTTAAAAATGCCTGGTATTCAAGGACTGGAGGCGATTGAAGAAATAAAAAAACAAAATCCTAAGATTAAAATCATTATATTAACTGCATTTGATTATTTTTCCTATGCAAAAGAAGCCATTGAACTCGGTGTGAATGATTATATTTTAAAACCAGCTAAAAAAGAGAAAATTGTCTCTGTGTTGAAAAAATGTATATCAGAATTAGAAGAAGAATTGCTAAATCGTGAGAAGGAACTGAAAATGAAAGAAAAGCTGGGACACCTTTTTTCAATTAGTGAATCCGAATGTGCCCTAATGATTATGATGGATGCAGTATCAGAAACAGACGTGGATGAATTGCTTTCTCTGTTAAAAATCCCTCACCGAACTAGCGTAGCCTTTGTCATTGAATTTTCCGATATAAAGATGGAAGAGAAACAAGATTTATACCAAATTGTCAAAAGGTATATGAAAAATAAACAAGAGTGTATATGCAGTCCTTTAATCGATCATCGTATGACGATATTTTCTTTTCCTTCCGATCAGGACATGACGAGAAATCAATGGATTACTCTTTCCATGAAATGGTTGAAGGAAATCGAAAAACGAACAAACAAAAAAATTAAAATAGGAATTGGTACTTTGCAAAAGGATATTCAAGGCTTTAAAAAGTCATATCAAGAAGCTCTTCTGGCTGTAACATCTCAACCGTATTTTGGACGGGTAAAACATATTTCAGAAGTAGAGGCTGCACACGATTCAGACAAGAAAGAAAAGAATCGAGCTTTACTAAATTCAGAGAATACGAAGGGACTAGATATAGCACTTCAATTTATTTCTGATCATTTTCACGAAGATATTACACTAGAGGAAGTCGCTCAATTGATGAATTTTCATCCACACTATTTTAGTAAACGATTTAAACAGGAAACGGGCCAAACGTTCTCTGATTTTTTAACACATATGCGTATTGAAAAAGCGAAAGAACTGATGAAACAATACCATCTTAACGTAAAAGAAATCTCTTATTATGTTGGTTATAACGATCCTAACTATTTTAGTCGAGTTTTTAAAAAAGTTACGAAAATGACGCCAAAAGAGTATCGAAACCAACTGCAGAAAAATAAATGATAAATTCGATCACTTCTCCTATACGTGCAGGAGGGGTGATCTTTTTTTAGCACTTTTTTGACAAATATTAAAAGAGTCCTATTTTGGTAGTCAGTAAAATTTTTACAGGTGAAAAATGTCCCTTTATAAGTCGAAAAAGTGAAGGAAATAAGAAAGAAATCGTTTTCATATGCGTGATAGGCTTAAAAATGAAAGCGTAAACATTACGAGGGGGGTTTCAAATGAAGAAATGGTGGAAAACTTTATCGATGGCAGCTGCATCACTTGTTTTAGCTTCTGCTTTAACAGGATGCGGCGTTGTTTCATCGGGAGGCGAGGACAAAAGCAGTCAAGCAAAAGAAGATGGCGACAAAATTGTGGTTGGTTTCTCAATGGATACGTTAAAGGAGGAGCGCTGGCAGCGCGATAAAGACCTGTTTGAAGCAAAGGTAAAAGAATTAGGAGCAGAAGTAAAAACGCTTGCGGCTAATGGCGATGATGCCGCTCAATTGAATCAAGCAGAACAATTAATTTCCGAAGGGGTAGATGTGTTAGTTGTTGTACCACATAATGCAGAAGCTACAGCAGCTATTGTTGACAAAGCGCATAAAGAAGGAATTAAGGTTATTTCGTATGACCGCCTGATTAAAAATGCAGATGTAGACTACTATGTATCTTTTGACAATGTTCGAGTTGGGGAAATGCAGGCGAAAGAGATTGTTAAGCAAGCACCGACTGGAAACTATGTATACATCGGTGGTGCCGATACAGATAATAATGCTCACCTATTCCGTGAAGGAGCTATGAATGTGTTAAAACCGCTTGAAGAAAAAGGGGATATTAAGATTGTTTATGATCAGTTCTCAAAGGACTGGAAGCCTGAAGAAGCATTGAAAAATATGGAAAACGCTTTAACAGCAAATAAAAATAATATTCAAGCAGTTATAGCAGCAAATGATGGCACAGCTGGCGGCGCCATTCAAGCATTAGCGGCTCAAGGACTGGCAGGGAAAATCCCTGTGTCTGGTCAAGATGCAGAGCTGGCTGCGCTGCAACGCATCGTGGAAGGAACGCAAACAATGACGGTTTATAAACCAATTCATGCTATTGCCACGAAAGCGGCTGAAATAGCTGTAGCTGTTGCAAAAGGAGAAAAAATCGAAACAGATCAAAAAATACCGAACGGTAAAATCGATGTTCCATCTGTCCTTCTCGATCCTATTGCTGTAACGAAAGAAAATGTTCTAGATACTGTCATTAAAGATGGATTTCACAAATTAGAAGATGTCTATCAAAATGTTCCAAAAGATCAATGGCCAAAACAGAATTAAATGTTATAAAGGCTGACTCTTACAAAAGAGTCAGACCTTTCTCATTCTATCATGCTGCGAATGGGAGGGAAGATGGTTGTATTCGTTAGAGATGGATCAAATAACAAAAGAGTTTCCCGGAGTGAAAGCATTAGACCGTGTAACATTTAAAGTGAAAAAAGGTGAAATTCATGCGCTCTGTGGTGAAAATGGAGCGGGTAAATCGACGTTAATGAAAGTATTAAGTGGATTATATCCAACTGGAACATATTCAGGAGAGATTCGTATAAACGGAACCCCTGTACATTTCCGCAATATTAAAGATGCAGAAAAGGCAGGGATTGCAATTATTCACCAAGAACTTGCACTCGTTAAAGATTTGACAGTTGGAGAGAACATTTTTCTAGGAGCAGAACCGAAAAAATATGGCGTCATCCAATGGGATCAATTGTTTTATGAGTCATCCGAATGGTTAAATGCAGTAGGTTTAAATGTGGCTCCTCAAACGAAAATCTATTCACTTGGCATCGGGCAGCAACAACTTGTGGAAATTGCCAAAGCTTTGTCTAAAAATACGAAGATATTGATTTTAGATGAACCGACAGCTGCTTTAACAGAGAGTGAAGTCGAAATATTAATGGGAATTTTAGAGGAATTAAGAAAAAAAGGGGTAACATGTATTTACATTTCTCACAAAATGCCTGAAGTTTTTCGTTTAGCTGATTCCATAACCGTCTTACGTGATGGAAAATCCATTGCAACTCTATCCAAAGATGAAACAAGTGAGGATGAAATTATTTCTTTAATGGTCGGCAGAGAATTAACGGAACGATATCCGCAAGCTGAACGAACTCCAAAAGAAACGATTCTTGAAGTGAAAAACTATTCTGTCTGGCATCCAGATATGCCAAAAATGAAGGTAAATGATAATATTTCCTTTTCACTTAGAAAAGGAGAGATCCTTGGAATAGCTGGATTAATGGGGTCTGGTAGATCAGAGCTTGCCACAAGTCTTTTTGGAGCATATGAGGGAAAACGGGAAGGCGAGGTATGGATAGAAGGTAAAAAGGTTCACATTCGCAACGTTCAAGATGCTATTAATGAAGGGATAGCATTAGTGACAGAGGATCGAAAACGCTTTGGTCTTGTTTTAAGTATGGATGTGAAAACAAATACCACTCTTGCCAGTTTGAAAAAAATTAGCAAATGGGGCGTTATGAACCATAATGAAGAAATGAAATCAAGCCAACAGTTTGTCCAGAAGTTAAAAACTAAAACGGCATCTCTCGAAACGAAAGTTGGAGCATTATCGGGAGGGAATCAGCAAAAAGTCGTTATTGCCAAATGGTTGATGTCTAAGCCGAAAATTTTAATTTTAGATGAACCTACACGGGGAATTGATGTAGGGGCAAAATATGAGATTTATCAATTAATGAATCAGCTGGTTAATGAAGGAGTCGCAATCATTATGATCTCATCAGAGCTGCCTGAAATACTTGGTATGAGCGATCGAATTCTGGTCATGAACGAAGGCAGATTTGTGAAAGAGCTGACGAAAGAAGAAGCCACACAAGAAAAAATTATGTCAGCAGCAACGGGAGGAGGGAAATAAATGGAATTAAAAGTGACGGCTCAACAAAAGACAAATGTCAAAAAAAAGTCGTTGAAAGATATAATCGGAAAAATTGACGTACGGGCTTATACGATGATTGGTGCCATAGTTGCGATTTGGCTGTTCTTTGGAATTTTGAACGATACATTCTTAACAGCGCGTAACCTTTCAAATTTATTCACTCAAATGTCTGTTACTTCTATTTTAGCGATTGGAATGGTTCTCGTTATTGTTGCCGGACACATTGACTTATCTGTCGGATCCATTGTAGGTCTTACAGGAGGTATTGCTGCCATATTTAGTAACTGGATGGGAATGCCAACGATTGTTGTCATTGTTGTCACGTTAGTTGCTGGTGCAATTGTTGGCCTACTTCAGGGTTGGCTAGTTGCCTATCAGGCAATTCCTGCATTTATTGTCACTTTAGGCGGTATGATGGCATTTCGCGGCATCTTAATGGGAATAACGAAATCAACAACCATTCCTATTTTTGATGCGAATTTTATTGCCCTTGGAAGTGCCTATTTTACAAATATGTTTGGGATTGTGTTGGCCATACTAGCAGTAGTCATTTTGGTTATTTTAACAATAAGAAAACGAAAAACTCGCTTAAATTATGGATTTGAAGTAATGCCTCTTTCATTGGAAATCATGAAAATACTTTTTCTTAGCTCACTCATTGTTTTATTCGTCATCACGATGAACAGCTATAAAGGAATTCCGTTTCCCATTATATTTGTTATCGGTTTGGCAGTCATTTTTTCATTTATTGCGAATAACACAACATTTGGCCGTCATATTTATGCAATTGGCGGAAATTCAGAAGCTGCGCGTTTATCAGGAATTAATATTAAAAGTCGCACGATGATGCTGTTTGTATTTAGCGGATTGTTATCAGCCGTTGCAGCAATTGTGTTAACAGCTCGTCTTTCTTCTGCTACCATTTCGGCTGGCCAGATGTATGAATTAGATGCTATCGCTGCATGTGTCATTGGCGGAACCTCTTTAATGGGCGGATCTGGAACGATTATTGGTGCGATTATAGGGGCCATGGTCATGACATCGCTCGATAATGGAATGTCCCTTATGGGGCTGGACACCTATTGGCAGTACATTGTGAAAGGAAGTATTCTTGTACTAGCAGTCTGGATAGATATTGCAAGCCGTAAAAAAAAATAAGTAGTTAAAAATCTGCTACAAAAGGGCTGAACTTTGGATATCATTCATAGTTTCAGCCCTATTTGTATTGGTAAAAAATGAACCAGTATGCTGTAAAATTTCCATATAATTATGAAGACTATATCAAACTATGGAAAGCTTGGAATAAACCTCATTTCATTTCCTATCCTTGTGGTCATTTAGGCATCGTATTTCAACGAAGGAAAATCACTAAGGACGGAATGTGATTTATTAAATATAAAATCACATAAATAAAAAAAGCCTATAGGTAATTCCAGAAGCAATTAAGAAGTTCGATAACTAAACTTACCTTTTAAATAAGCCTAATTTTTTTTGCTGCTTTTTTCTTCCATTTTTTAAAATGTTGTTGACATGGTTTTTGACCGTTCGGATGGAAATGAACATTTCATCTGCAATTTCACGTATTATCTATGAACTCTAATATTTTTCATTCGGTTGGCGTTAGTTGTGATTGGATTTTTTCCATCTTATATTGATTTTCTATCTTTTTAACTTGCAAAATTCTTTGGTCAAGTCCAAATTATTGTGTAAATTCCCCCCTATGAACTTTACCTTCTATAATTTGGATGGGGATGCTTAATAAGTCGTTTTTCGGCTTATAGACGCCCTTTTAATGTTTTAGAAATGTTGATAGATTGATATTTTTCAATGAGGATTTGATTTTTTAGACAGCCTCTATTGGATATATTTTTTAACTATCACTTTTTTGATTAATTCTTTCACAAACCGTTTCGTTTATATCTAAATTCGGTAAAAAATAAATTAAGATAGAAATGAAGAATATTTATGAAAGGAGTGAAAAAATGAAGCAATACCATATCATTGTTTCAGGACGTGTGCAAGGAGTGGGGTTTCGATATTTTACGCAATCAAAAGCGGTCGAGCACCAAATTTCCGGTTGGGTTCGAAACAAGATGGACGGAACGGTTGAAATCGTTGCAGAAGGAGAGGAGCAAAATTTACAGAACTTTCTTGCCTCTATTCAAAAAGGTAGTCCTTTTTCAAAAGTTGAAAATATACAATTAACGGAACATGATGAAGTGGAAGGCTTTCAAAAGTTTGATATTCGTTATTAATCATTAAAGCATCAATATGATAAAACACCCCTATTTGTACAAGGGGTGTTTTAATAAGGCAACACTTTTAAATTGAAAAATGTCATTAGATCGGCCACCAATGGAAGCCGTCTTTGGCAAGAAGTTCATCCGCTTCTTTAGGACCCATCGAGCCTGCCTCATAGTTAGGGAAGGCCGCTTTTTTACGGGACCATGCATTTGAAATCGGATCAACATATGCCCATGATAAGGCGACTTCATCCCAGTGGGTAAAATTCGTGGCATCGCCTTGCATGCAATCATATAGCAATCTTTCATATGCCTCCGGAGTGTTCATGCCGTCGATGCCGTTATTGTTGTAAGAAAGCTTAATTGGTGTAGCCTCTGAGCTTACTCCCGCTTTTTTGGCATTGAGATGAAGCGTAATCCCTTCATCAGGCTGGATATGGATGACAAGCAAGTTTGGAACGCGGTCGCTTTCCTTTTTAAAGTAAAGGTTCATTGGAATATCTTTAAATTCGACAACAATTTTTGTTGATTTTTCTTTCATCCGCTTTCCTGTGCGAATGTAAAAAGGAACGCCTGCCCAACGGTAATTGTCAATCAAAATCTTTCCGGCCACAAACGTTTCTGTATTGGAATCGGGATCTACATTTGCTTCTTCTCGGTAGCCGATAACCTCTTTTCCATTAATTATTCCCTTTGTATATTGGCCTCTTACAAAATAGCTGTCGACTTCATTTTCCTGAATTGGCCGTAAAGCACGAAGCACTTTAATTTTTTCGGAACGAATTTCGTCAGTCGTTAATTTAATTGGCGGTTCCATCGCAAGCAAGGCCACCATCTGCAGCATATGGTTTTGCACCATATCTCTGAGCGCACCGGATGTTTCATAATAGTTGCCCCGGTCTTCCACGCCGAGTGATTCGCTTGAAGTAATTTGAATATTGGAAATAAAACGGTTATTCCATAAATGTTCAAAAAGCGCATTGGCAAATCGAATGACTTCAATATTTTGCACCATTTCTTTTCCTAAATAGTGGTCGATTCGGTAAATTTGCTCTTCATCGAATGCGGTGCGGATTTCATCGTTTAATTTTTGGGCGGAAGCTAGGTCATGGCCGAACGGCTTTTCAATGACAAGTCTTGTCCATCCGTTTGTATCTTTTAAACCGTGCTCTTTTAAATTGTTAGCGATGATTCCGAAAAATTCAGGCGCCATCGCCAAGTAAAAGACTCGGTTCCCTTCCGTTTGATATTTTTCATCCAAGTCGGAAAGTAAGCTTTTTAAGCTGTGATACGAAGACTGGTTCGATACATCAAACGGATGATAATAAAAATGCGAAGTAAAGGATGTTAGATCGCTGTTGACGGAAACTGCATTTTCAACGGAATCTTTAACATTTTCTCTGAACGTTTCGTTCGTCCATGGTCTTCTTGCCACGCCAACGACCGCGAATTCTTCGCTGATCTTACCGCTTTGATATAAACGGTAAATGGATGGGAATAATTTCCGTTTTGCTAAATCTCCTGTTGCTCCGAATATAATGATGATTGCTTTTGGTAACTGGATTGTATTCACTGAACGTACCTCACTTTATCGTTTTGCTATAAATTTTGCTAAAAATATGTACCCGTTCAAATATTTAATTTTAAAGGTAAACGTACTGTAACGCAAATAATATTTGCTGATTTTTCTGCTAAATATTGAATGAATGTATTATAATAACAGATAAAAAGACATTTGGAGGAGCGAACGTTGAATCTTTATTTTTTAGGAACAGGTGCTGGTCTGCCGGCCAAACATCGAAATGTGTCTTCCATTGCGCTTGAATTGCTTGAAGAACGCGGTTCTATTTGGCTGTTTGATTGCGGCGAGGCGACACAGCACCGGATTTTATATACGAACATCAAACCGGCAAAAATTGAAAAAATTTTTATTACGCATTTGCATGGTGATCATATATACGGACTTCCCGGTTTGTTAGGAACAAGATCCTTTCATGGCGCCGAGAGCCCGCTCGTAATTTACGGTCCTCCCGGCATTAAAGAATTTGTGGAACAAACTTTGAAGTTAAGCTTTACTCATCTTAAATATCCGCTTATTACAAAAGAAATATTTGACGATGAAACCGTTTTTGAGGATGATCAATTCATCGTTAAGGTAAAGAAATTGGAGCACGGTATCCCTTCATTCGGTTATCGGATTATAGAGAAGGATCTGCCCGGAACACTTTTAGCGGATCGATTAAAAGAAATTGGAGTAAAACCTGGACCTATATACAAAAAATTAAAAAATGGCGAAACAGTCCAACTTGCTGATGGAAGAGTTTTGAATGGAAAAGATTTTTTAGGTCCTGTCAAAAAAGGACGGATTGTTTCGATTTTGGGTGATACAAGATATTGCAAGCAAAGCGTCGAATTATCAAAGGATGCGGATGTTTTAGTGCATGAGGCGACATTTGCAAAGGATGAAGAGCTTTTGGCCTACAATTATTTTCATTCGACAACAGTTCAAGCAGCGCAAATTGCTTTAGAGGCAAACGCAAAAACGTTATGGCTGACGCATATTAGCTCGCGATATCAAGGCGAAGAGGATTGTCAAATGCTTCTTGCTGAAGCAAGGGCTGTATTTCCAGAAGCAAGCCTTGCCCATGATTTTTTATGTGTCCCAATTCCTAAAAAGTAGAAAATGGTATGGGGATGCCAAAAATGAAACTTTCGCCGCCTTTTTTACATAGAATAAAAGAATCGTCTACAGGCATATTTAGTCCTATAATCGGGCAAAAAAATCGTCGACATGATTCTTGCAGAATCTCTGAACTTTCAAAATTTTTTCGGTTGCGGCAATGAAAGAATTATATGTTGATTCAACACTCACAGTATGCTTTGGAAAATGCAATATGCAAACAAAAGCTGCCTCAAAAGGCTTTTTTGAGACAGCTTCTTCTTTTATACGCGCCATCCGCGTTCATATTGTGTCGGCGATTCAATTTTTGCGTTTAGTTCATTAGCTGCATGGTAAGGCCAATATGGATTTCTCAATAATTCGCGGGCGACAAAAATAAGATCCGCCCGGTTGTTTTTTAAAATCTCTTCCGCCTGCAAAGGTGAAGTAATTAAGCCGACTGCCCCTGTTTTGATGTTTGCTTCCTGTCTGATTTTTTCGCTAAATGGCACTTGGTACCCGGGATAAACATCTATATTTGCCGGGACAAGCCCTCCTGAGCTGACATCAATCAAATCGACACCATCCTCTTTCAGCCATTTAGCAATTTGTACGTAATCATTTATCGTCGATCCGCCTTCAACATAGTCACTGGCGGAAACACGAACAAACAACGGGCCTTCCCACACTTTCCTTACGGCTTGGATAACCTCTTTTAAAAACCGGTAGCGGTTCTCTAAGCTTCCTCCGTACTCATCATTGCGCTTGTTTGATAGCGGAGATAAAAATTCGTTAATGAGATAACCGTGGGCAGCATGGATTTCGATGATATCAAAGCCTGCGTCCTTAGCTCGTTTTGCTCCTAATTGAAATTTTTCAACCGTTTCTTTTATTTGTTCTTTTGTCAGTTCTTTCGGTGTACGGCTGTTTTGATCAAAAGGAATTGAAGATGGGGCGAATATGTCTCCGCTCACATTTGACTTTCTTCCTGCATGAGCAAGCTGGATACCTGTTTTCGCTCCGTATGATTTGATTTGCTGCACAAGTTCAGCCAATTTTATAATATGGTCATCTTCCCATATACCGAGGTCCAATTCAGAAATTCTGCCTTCCGGCGTAACAGCTGTTGCTTCAAGAATGATGAGGCCCACCTGTCCCACCGCTCTTGAAATGTAATGTGTGAAATGAAAATCTTCAAGAAATCCTTTTTTATTTGCGGCTGAGTACATGCACATCGGCGACATGACAATTCGATTTTTCAATGTGACATCTTTAATCGTAAATGGAGAAAATAATAATCGGTCTTTCATCTTTTATTCGCCTCCCTAAATATTTCCTTTGAAATTTTAGCAATTATGATTATTTTTGTCATATGATCTGCTTGGTAAATATAAAAAAGGGGTTCAGTATTGCTCGCTGAACCCGAATCCGATTTCAGATTATTGTTCGTTCACCAGTTTTTCCTCCAAAGCGCTGTTTAATTCTTTTGACCGTTCGACTGCCCGTTTCACACAGCTTATAATAGCTTCATCTACGTGATGATCGTTTAAGACGCTTAAGCCGGCTTCAGTTGTGCCGCCTGGGCTCATTATTTCTTTTCTTAGAGTAGACGGCTCTTTGTCAGACGTTTTTAACATTAATGCTGCCCCATAAAGTGTTTGAACAATGAGGGAGCGCGCCATGGACTTTTCTAACCCGATTTCTTCTGCTGCTTTTTCCATTGCTTCTACTATGTAATAAATATAGGCTGGTCCGCTTCCTGCCAGTCCTGTGACGGCATCGAGCTTGTCTTCTTCAACAATTTCAACTGTTCCGATCAATTGAAACAGTTCAACAGCTGCTGACAGGTCACCATCCGTTGCATATTGTCCTTGTGCCAAGGCGGTTGCTGATTGTCTGATGGTAGCGGACGTATTCGGCATTGCTCGAATGACGGGAATACGTTTGTTGAATAATGTTTCAATTGCTTTCGTTGAAACGCCTGCGAGCATGGAAATAACAAGATGGTTTTCTGTTGCGTATTCGCGGACTGTTTTTACTGCCTCGTCAACGTCCTTCGGCTTCATCGCGAAAAAAATCGTTTTTGTGTTGTCAAACAAATGCTTTTTATCTTTTGTCATCGTGACGCCGTATGTTTTTTGCAGCTCCTCGAGCCGCTTTTCATTGGAACGGTTTGTCACAACGATCTCTTCTCTCCGGCACTTGTTCCCGTTGATCAATCCGGATATAATAGCTTCCGCCATAGATCCGGCTCCGATAAATCCAAACTTGTACATAAAAAGAGACTCCTTCCTGATTGTTTTATATGTTTCTTTTGAACTTCTTCCCTATAAACTTAGTTTAAAAGAGAAGAGATTCAGTTGGAAAGGTAGCGAGAAAACGTTTTACTATTCATCTGTTAAGCAACAGAAGCGCATGCTTTGGATAGGCTTGTATGATGAAATGTTTCCCTGCCTTAAATTCTAAAAGCGTTGTAGAATTAATTTTTTATCAGTTCCTACGGCTTGTCAAGTATACTTATGAATTATTTGAATAAAATGACAAATTGATTTATCATGTGTAAAATAAGTTATATTAAAAAATTAAAGGCGGTTTGCAAAAATGTTCAGCAAAGATGCAATTTATAAAATAACGATCCCTATACCTTATCCGATTAAAGATGTGAACGTGTATGTTGTAAAAGGGGACGCATTGACATTAGTGGATGCAGGGATGAAAACGGAGGAAGCGTGGAGAGTTTTTGAACATAAGCTGAAGGAAATAGGGCTTGTGCCTGAGGATATTGAGCAAGTCATTCTTACCCACCATCATCCTGACCATATCGGTTTGCTCGATTTTTTTGATGGCGATCTTCGTGTTTTGGGCCATCGTTTGCTTGCTCCTTGGCTTTCTCATGATGTGCGTTTTTTTGATCGGCAAAAGGAATTTTTTTTAGAATTGTTGAAGCAGTTTGCCGTCCCAGAGTCGTTTAAGTCACACTTAGATCATCTTGATCTTTCCTTATATCCACGCAATCATCCGCTGACCTCCTCCATTCAAGAAGGAGATGAAATAGACGGGATGCCTGGGTTTACAGTCATTGAGACTCCTGGACATGCCCAAAGCCATATCGTTTTGTACAATGAGGAAGACTGCCGAATGATCGGCGGCGATCATTTGCTGAAAACCATTTCCTCCAATCCTGTTCTTGAAATGCCGTATGAAGGAAAAGAGCGTCCAAAACCTCAGCTGCAATATAATGAATCTTTGAAAAAGCTTTTGCATATTCCGATTTCTGTTGTCTTTCCGGGTCATAAAGATGAATTTTTCGATCCTCACCTGTTGATTCGGAACCGTTTAGACAAACAGCATGAACGCGCGCTCACCGTATTAAAGCATTTAGAAAAACAGGAAATGACGGTGTTTGCTCTTTGCAAGCTTCTTTTTCCGTCTGCTTATCAACAAGAGCTTTTATTTGCTATATCAGAAACTGTTGCTCAGCTTGATTATTTAGAACAATATGGAAAAATTAACAAAAGAATAGAAAATGGCGTTTTACTTTTTTCCGCGCAACGAAGAGGTGACAAATAAATGAATTCGCGGCTTAAAGATCGATTGGTAGTTATTACGGGGGCATCGAGCGGGATCGGGGAAAAAATCGCAAGGATCGTTGCAGAAAGCGGTGGACATTTAGTTTTGCTGGCTAGGAGGAAGGATCGTCTCAAGAAACTTTCGGATGAGCTTCAAGCCTCTCACTCTATTTCTTGTACATATTACGAACTGGATGTCAGTGACCTTGACGCAGTTTCCGAAGTATTTACGGACATCACAGAGAATTTTGACCGAGTGGATGTTTTAGTCAATAATGCTGGTTTTGGTATTTTTCGAAATGCAGAGGAAGCAACATTCGAAGAGATGCAGCAAATGTTTAAAGTAAATGTGTTCGGATTAATTGCTGCGACAAAGCTGGTTCTTCCGAAGATGCTGGCCCAACGGGAAGGGCATATTATTAATGTCGCCTCTCAGGCTGGCAAAATAGCTACTCCGAAATCAAGCATCTATTCTGCTACAAAACATGCTGTTTTAGGCTTTACGAACAGCTTGCGGATGGAAGTGGCGGACCGCGGGATTTTTGTAACATCTGTCAATCCGGGTCCAATTGAAACGGATTTTTTCAATCTTGCCGATACGTCAGGGGATTATGTGAAAAACGTCCAACGCTGGATGCTTAATCCGGAAGCTGTTGCACAAAAAATCGTGAGCGTGATGCTGACAAATAAACGGGAAATTAATATGCCTGTTTGGATGGAGCTTGGCGGGCTTGTTTATCGTCTTATGCCCTCCCTATTTGAAAAAGTTGCCGGAAATTTGTTTCGGCAAAAATGACCGGGAGCATGATGCAGGAAATGAACAGAAAGCTGAAGGCGGACTTTTCGCTAAAATCTCCGCTCTCACTTCTGAAAAGGCGCGTCAAGCGTCTTTTTATTTTGACAAAAAATTCAGCTCTTTCACCGATTTGTCTCCAACTTAAATCTTCTAAAAAACGCGGCTGTATTTTGAATAAGCTTTCCAAGCTTAATATCTGTTTTTCGATGCCGTACTTCGTTGTTATGCTTCTTTTGTACCGCGAAAAATGGCGCAAATTCCCATTGAAATCGAACGTATATTCCCATACAATAAAAATAAAATAAAACCGAACATACATTCTCATGAGGGGATGATGGAATGAATTATGAATCGTTTCCAAACCGGCATATATTATGCATCGATATGAAAAGCTTTTATGCGAGCTGTGCGGCGGTCATACTTGGGCTTGATCCTTTAACAGCCCACATTGCTATCGTTGGGGACAAAGAGCGGACAGGAAGCATTGTATTGGCCGCTTCACCAAAACTGAAGGAAGATTTCGGAATTCAAACCGGATCCCGCTTATTTCAAATTCCAAACGACCCCCGCATCCGCCTCATCACTCCGAAAATGGCGACGTATTTACGGATTTCTGCTGAAATTACTCGGCTGCTGAACCGCTATGTTCCGAAAGAAAACATCCATGTTTACAGCGTAGATGAATGTTTTATTACTGCGGATGGAACAGAAAGACTTTGGGGGGATGCGCATAGTCTGGCCGAAAAAATTGTGGAAGATTTACGAAATGAATTTTCTCTCCCATGCGCGGTTGGGATCGGTCCAAACATATTGATGGCGAAGCTTTGTCTAGATTTGGAGGCGAAAAAGAAAGGTATAGCGGAATGGACGTATGATGATGTCAAAACGAAGCTGTGGAGCATCAAGCCGTTGCGTAAGATGTGGGGGATTGGGGCAAGACTTGAAAAAACGTTAAATCGAATGGGAATTTTTACAGTCGGTCAGCTCGCAAATTATCCGTTAGAGCTCCTTGAAAAGAAGTTCGGCGTCATGGGGAATCAGCTTTATTACCACGCATGGGGAATAGATCTTTCCGACATAGGCTCTCCGATTATGCTGGGGCAAATCAGTTTTGGAAAAAATCAAATATTGCTTCGCGACTATCCGGACCCCGAAGAGGTGAAATGCGTCATCTTAGAAATGTGCGAGGAAGTGGCAAAAAGAGCGAGGGAACACCGGATGGCGGGGAGAACAATCAGCCTTGGAATCGGCTACAGCCAAAAGGAAGGCGGAGGAGGATTTTACCGTTCAAAAACGATGGATGTCTCAACAAATATTACGATGGATCTTTATCGAGCCTGCCTTTTGCTGTTTGATCGTTTTTATGAGGGGAAGACAGTCAGAAAAATTTCCATCTCTCTTTCCAACGTGGAAAAAGACAGCGGCATGCAGCTTGATTTGTTTAGGCCGAACCGCATAAAAGAGCATCGTTTAGGATATGTAATGGATGCGATTCGGAACAAGCACGGCTCCAATGCACTGCTGCGCGCTGTTTCGTATACGAAGGCAGGAACGAGTCTTCACCGCAACAAGCTGATCGGCGGGCATTATGCGTAACGAATATGAAGAAAAGAAAGCAAAGGATGGGATAAACAATGATTCAGGATCGTGGAAGCATAAAATGGACAGCTATGATGCTGCCCGAGCATGTGAAATTACTAAGGGAATACAATGAAAGTTTAGATAAAGTCGAAAAACCGGTTTTAGATGAACAAAAATATGAAGAATTTAATGAAGTTATCTGTGAGGCTATGGAAGAGGACATTACTCTACAATTCACCTATTATCAAAAAGGTGAAATAAAGAAGCTTGTCGGCAATATTCATTATATCGATCAGCTAAAAAGAGAATTACGAATTGTTGATTACTTGACTAAAAAACATGTTTTAAAATTAGGAGATATTATTGAAATTGAGCAATACTAAGAAAACAGCATTAGAAATACAAATTTAATAGGGGTAGCGTAAGGTCAGGAAAATGCAGATTTACAACGCTTAGAAAATGACGATAATTAACAGCCCAATTTCTAAAAATTTGAGAAATTGGGCTTTTTGCTACTCTACCATCGGCGTCCTATAATGGAATAACTAAAACATGATCTCAATCTTAAAATCAATTAATTTTTCTTTCACTAAAAAAGCACCCGTTAGTGAATAAGTGACATTCACGGTTAACTAAAAACAATTAAGTTTCACTCTGCCACTATAGGGTCATTTTCTGGAATAAGTAAGAGAATTATTTTCTTAGCTCCTGTAATAATTTACACTTATTAAAAAAGGACGCACCCCAAACTTTGACATTAGCTGTGTCAGGGCGTCCACAACAAGAGTGTTGGGGCATGAAGAAAAAGCGTTTTTGTAGCTATCAACTTCTTAAAGCCTCTCAGAAGCCCTCACAGGCTTTCTAAGGGCTATCCTATTCTATTTCCGCCAAAAAGTTGAACAGTCTGCTTTATCCTGAATATTAAATTCAATCATTTTCTCCAGCAACTCGTAATTTACCGGCTCATTCCACGGAATTCGAAACAAGCCTTTGGTAGCGCTGTAGCCAGCTTGGGCGATTTCATCGGCAAAATGCATCATTGTCTTTTCTTCAGGTGAAACGCTCAAATGATGCTTCGCTGTGGAAAAGCCGATGATAAATGTGCCGTGATCGGTAAACATTGGCGTATTCCACTTGATTTGCGGTTTCAAATTTGGAAATTTATTAGCAACCCACGCCAAAATTTCCTCTGTTCGGTCGCGGTGGTCGGGGTTATCGATACCTGCTAAATATTTTGCAAAAACTTCCATGTTATTTCCTCCTAAAATAAAAATCGTTCAGAGAAGTTCCTCAAACCCATTCGTCGTTAAAACTCCTCACAGAACCGCTCAGACAAGTTCTTAAACAACACCTATTTCCACTATATATTTTACAACCTGAATAGTCAAAATGGCTTAAAATGCAAATTAGTTTGAAATTTTCCATCCGAATGTAGAGTTAAAAAAGGTTCGATCATTTAAAGCAAATTATAATAAAGATTGATAAAACCATGATATTGTGAAACAATTTACTTAAACGAAAGGAAAGGGTACAGCACCAAATTAAATGAATATTAGTTTAATTTATGCTGTATCTTTTCGCTAGTCAACTACACGAGCCGTAGCAATTCAATGACCGAATTGCTACGGTAATCAGTTTAATGATTTAAGGATGGCTGATAACTTGAAAACAAATGCTAGGTATCAAACTTGGATTCGAATGAATAAACTACTAATTTTTTTGCTTTTTTCACTTTTATTCATTTTGTTGACATTCTTACCTATTAATTTATATCTGCGAGTTTTGTCAGGTATTATAGCGTTACCATTAATTTATATTACATTTATCCTTTCTTATTCTTATTACCAATTCGCAGCATTTGGGGGAAATTATCAGTCAAAAATACATGACTTAATTGTTGCCAAGGTGAATTGGGATGGGCAAGGAAAAATACTGGATATAGGAAGGCAGCGGTTCACTGATTATAAAACTTGCAAAGGCTTTTCCTGAGTCCCTATTAACTGGAATTGATTATTGGGGCGACGATTGGGAATATTCGAAAGATCAATGCCAACGAAACGCTGAAATTGAAGGGGTTTCTGATCGAATAAATTTTCTGAAAGCAAGTGCCACAAAACTGCCTTTTAAAAATGATGAATTCGATATAATTGTAAGTTGTCTAACATTTCATGAAGTTAAAGATGAAAGAAATAAAACAGAAGTAATGAAAGAGGCATTAAGAGTGTTAAAACCTGGTGGTGGATTTGTCTTTTTAGATTTGTTTATGGATGAAAAAATATTTGGGGATGAAAAAGAACTCTTAAATTCCTTAAAGAAACATGGTGTATCTGAATTGAAAAGCTACAAACTCGCTAAAGTAATGAAACTGCCAAAGCTTTTATTGAACAAAAAAGTATTAGGGAATGCAATGATATTGATTGGAAGAAAATAGACGTGTCATCATTTGCTTGTGAAAATAACGCTGATTTCTCACAAATAAAAACAACAGCTTTATTCAACTAACCCGGCTAATAGTTTGTCCATATTTCTCTATAAATGTTTAAAAAACGTTAATCGGTTATGTTCATTCTGCTTCAATAAGCGGAGAGAGCTAAAATATGATAGAATGGAGGCAAAATTAAAAAAGGATGATTTTAGCCTATGAACATTTCGTTTACAAACGCAGCGAAAGCAAAGCTTAAAGAGATATTGGAAATGAACGAAAACCGCTATATAAAGCTGAAATATGATACAGATGGCTGCGGCTGTGTCATGAGCGGTGTTACTGTTCTTTGGCTTGTGAAAGATCTTGATGAGGATGATATGAAAATTGATACAAATTTTGTCCCGGTGTACGTGGAGCGATCAAAGCTTGTTTTTTTAGATGATGAATTGCAAATCGATTATCACGGGCAAAAACAAATATTCATGCTCAAAAGTCCAATGCAAATTTACAATCCAAGAATGAGCTGCATTGTGAAATGAGGGAACAAAATTGAAGGAACGTCTAGCTTCTTTAAAGAACATTGCTTTAAATAAAACATGGGTGTCCTTTCTCCATGACAATCATCCGTACACCCTTCTGCATTGGTCTGTAGGAGGAATGGGATATGAAAAAAAGGATGTGTGGCTGATTCAAGATGAAATGACGTTTGAAGCGGAAGAGTTTGCCACGATCGATGAAGCAATTGCATGGATGGAAAAAAACATGCAGAATATTCACGATGTATTAGGATAAAAAAGAGCATGCATTGGTCAAAGGAAGGGAAAAAACATGAAAGATGCATGGAATCTCAAAGATCAGATCGGCGAAGAAAAAGCGAAAAAGCTTATAGATATGAAAAAACAAATTGAAGAAGAAAAGGAGAAATTAAAAAAACTGGAATTGGAGCGTAAAAGAAAAGAGGAACAAAAGCGGGAAAAACAGAAAAGCTTTGCTGAATTGCTCGCAGAAAGCGACTTGAAATGGGAAGATTTTAAATAAAAAGCTGGAAAGGAGGCTGTCCAAAAAGTCAGGGTTCACTGACTTTTTGGAGCCCCTTCATTTTAGGGACTTATCGGATAGACCATTTTTCCTGTCTTGTTTATATCCTCCAGAAGTCTTATGAAGGACTTTTCTTCATTAGGTTCTTCAAAAGTTGTATGACGGACATTCAGCATATACAATTGCTTCTTGTTGGACTTCATTGCCTCTATGAAGGACATTTACAAATTTTATTAGATTATTTTTGTCCTTCACAGTAGTATTTTTCCCCGATCCTTCATTTTAGGAACTCATCGGACAGCCCCTTAATTCCCAACATTTATTATGCCGCCATGAATTTGTTTAGAAACACTTTCTTTTATAAATGAAAAAGAATTCCCACAAGAGAATAGATAATGACAGTTGAAAATAAGATTGTCATATGAAACAGAGAATAAAGAAACATTGATTTTGCCCATTTCTCTGAATCCATTTTTTTATAGCCGAAAATGCTTAACATAAGCCACAGAACGCTTAAAAGAAGGGCTACTAGCATAAGACCAAGGCTTAAAGGCCCAAAAAGAAAGCTTGCTGCAATTAAAATAATTAAATAAATATTCGTTTGTATATATGTTCTTTTAACACCTTTGACAACTGGGAGCATAGGAACCTTCGCAGCCTTATACTCATCGTGCTTGCGAATAGCTATAGCATAAAAATGAGGCATTTGCCAAATAATTGAAATCACAAACAAACCAAGAATGGCTGGATGTGTCACGTCCGGATGAGCAGCAGCCCATCCGATGAGAGGGGGCATTGCTCCAGAAATACTGCCAATTTCCGTATTATAAATTGTTCTTCTCTTGCTCCACATCGTATATGGGACAACATAAAAAAACAAACCTAGAAACCCTAGGAATGCTGCTAGAGGAGTTGTTAATGCAAGAGCTGCAATTCCTAAAATAGACATACAGATTCCAAGCCATAATACTGTTTTAGGCTTTATTGCTCCTGTCACAGTCGGTCTGTTTTTCGTCCTTTCCATGATAGAATCTATATCTCGGTCATATAAGTTGTTAAAAGCTCCAGCTGCACCCATTACGAAAATCGATCCAATCAAAGCAAATAACATTTCCGGCAATTTCTCAAACAGGCTGATCTGATACGTATACAATGCCAATGTCAATCCAGCCAACATCGGAACGAGATTTGATTGAATAATTCCAATTTTACAAGTTTCAGCCAAAATTTGGGGCAAAGTTGGTTTCTGTGTTGTAAGGCTTTCTTCTTTTCGCATTCTTCCCCTCTTCCTTTTTCACTCATGATCTATAAATCTAGGAGGACATTGTTGATAGTTGCGTCCAGCATAATGAGAAATTATAATTTGTATACTGATTAGAATTTATATACTATCTGGTATGTTAATGCTATATGGTATGATTGTCAAGAGAGAGGGAGGATAGCAAATTGGTCAGACGAAGATTAACCCAAGAGGAGCGAAAAAAAGAAACGCGGCAATTACTTTTAGAGTCAGCTGTTGAAATCTTTGCTCGATTCGGCTTTCACGGCGCTTCTGTTGATAAAATTGCAGAACATGCCGGATTTAGCAAAGGGGCGGTATATGCCCATTTTCGTTCCAAAGAAGAGCTCTTTTTAGCTATTTTGGAGCAACAAATGCAATTGCATGTGGACAACATTCTTCAAGTCATAGACGGACAGCATTCGCTTTCACATTTTATCGAAACGATGGATGAATATTTCCTGTCAGTTAGGCAGAAAAATCGAACGTGGAGCATGCTTAACATGGAATTTTTTCTTTATGCGATGCGTGAAGAATCGGTACGCCGAAAATGGTCTGACATGATAACGGAAGCGGTACAACAAATTTCCAAGGCGATTGAAAAATTGAAGTCGAAAGAGAATAACGATTCTGCTCTATCTGCGGATGAAATAGCATGGACTATTCTTTCGTTAGAAAACGGTTTAGCGATATTTTATTATATTAGCGAAGACCGTGTGCCTCTTCATTTATATGGAAAAGCACTGCAAAATTTGCTTCGATCCCCTCATTAGAAAATATTCAAGCTTAAACGGATTTCAAAATATATTAGTCCAAAATTTTTCAAGATAGGAATGGACGGCGCTGTTCAATGAACCGATACATATAGTTGTAAATCCGGTTTATGTGCTATGAACAATCGTTTAGCCATTGAGATTGCAACATGATCATGCGAATCCCATCCGTTTCGGCAGGAACATCAACTGGATAGCTAAATTGAATTTTCAACAGTCATGTGAATCCGAAAATAAATAAGCGGGGATCGTCCCCGCCTGTTTTAATCGCGATGGATTGTATAAAGAGACTGTTTTGTTGCGTTTATAAGCGCTTCGTACTCTTCTTCCAGCAGATCTTTTGCTTTCGCTGCTTGGACATTTTCAAGCAGCTGCTCTTGCTTGCTCGCTCCGGCAATGCAGGAGGCTACAACACGCTGATGAAGAACATATTTTATGGCTGTTTCCGTCCGAGTGCGATCCGGGCATGTTGAATCGATGCTGTGCAAAGCTTCTTTTAATTCATCGAACGTGTAGTCTAAATATCCATTGTTCTTGACGCGCTCAGAGGCTTTTTCGAGCGGGCGCTCTGTCAAGAGGCCTTGAGCCAACGGCCCTCTGGCAATAACAGAAACGTTATGCTCCTGAATCAAAGGAAACCATTCTTCTGGGCGCCGGTCAAGAAGGCTGTATTGCATCATGATTGAAACGATATTGGAGCGTTTCAACCATTCTTTCATAACGTTCGGCCGAATCGAAGAAATGCCGTAGTAGCGGATGACGCCTTCCTGCTTTAACTCTTCGAACGCTTCAATCGTTTCATCGATCGGGTCGTCGATTGTTCCTCCGTGAAGCTGATATAAGTCGATATAATCTGTACCCAGCCGTCTGAGGCTTTCTTTCACTTCTTCCTTTATGTATTTCTTGGATGGATCCCACCACCATCCGTCTTTGCCAACTTCAAACCGGTTTCCTACTTTTGTTGCTAAAATGATATCGTTTCGACGCGATTTAAGAGCCCTTCCGACAAATTCTTCATTCAGGCCTTGATCATAAAGATCTGCTGTATCAAAAAAATTAATCCCCAATTCAAGAGCTTGGTCAATCAGCGAACGCGCATGCTTTTCGTCGCGGCCAAGCGACATGCATCCAAGACCGATTTCGCTCACATACAGCTCGGATGTTCCTAATCTGCGCTTTTTCAAAAAGATCACCTCTCTTTTTCTCTTCTAATTTGAAAGTAGTATAAACTTTTTGAAAAAGCAAATGTTTCATATTCATGATGAAGCCATTCATAGACTGTTTTATATCGTTTTGCGGCTTCCTTTAAGCTGTAAGAAATTTCCTTCGGCTTTCCGATCATCACGACCCGGTTATAATTCCGATACATGAGCAATCGCTCCGCCTCCTTTTTAATTATGGTAGAATGTATGAAGAATGATTGGATAATAGAACAGGAGTTGAATATATGAACCGTTTAAACGAGGAAACGATTGCGAAGGAAAAAATTTTTTCAGGGAAGATTATTGATGTATATGTGGAAGATGTCCGTCTCCCAAACGGGGAAAATGCGAAACGTGAAGTCGTGAAGCATCCGGGTGCAGTTGCCGTGATCCCTATTACAAATGAAGGGAAAATTGTCATGGTGAGACAATATCGCAAAGCTTTAGAACGCCAGCTTGTGGAAATTCCTGCCGGCAAGCTTGAAAAAGGGGAGTCACCTGAAATCACAGCAAGAAGAGAGTTGGAAGAAGAAACGGGCTATGGATGTGAATCATTAAAACATGTCATTTCGTTTTATACTTCACCGGGCTTTGCTGATGAACTCGTTCATCTTTATTTAGCTGAAGGATTGATAAAGCTGGAAAATAAAGCGAGTTTGGATGAAGACGAGTTTGTCGAGGTGCTGGAAGTAACCCTTGAGGAAGCGAGAAAATTGATAGAAGAAAAAGAAATTTACGATGCAAAAACAGCTTATGCAGTTCAATATTTAACATTAAAACAATTGAGTGAGGAGATATGAACGCTTTTTTCGCAGATTTGCACATTCATATCGGCAGAACAAATACAGGAAAACCGGTAAAGATTACGGGGGCCAAGTCGCTGACGCTTGAAAATATTTTTATTGAAGCAGTTGAGAGCAAAGGTATGGATATAATTGGCATCATTGATTGCCATGTTCCCGAAGTAATCAAGGAAATTGAAGATGGCATCAGAAGAGGAAAGTATGAGGAATTAATGGAAGGGGGAGTCCGCTATCAAAATTCGACACTTATTTTAGGTACGGAGCTTGAAATATTTGATGAACATTGCAATGGGCCGATTCATGTTCTATGCTTTATGCCGACTTTAGAAAAGATGAAGGAATTTTCCCATTGGCTCAGCTCCCATTTAAAAAATATTCATTTAAGCTCTCAACGGGTATATGTTGAAGGGAAAAGACTTCAGCATAAAGTGAAGAGCTTGGGCGGATTGTTCATTCCGGCGCATATTTTTACTCCTTTTAAAAGCTTGTACGGAAAAGGGGTTCAGCGAAGCTTGACAGAAGTTTTTGATCAAACACTCATCGATGCGGTCGAGCTCGGTTTGAGCAGCGATACTAACATGGCAAGCCGTATTCGTGAACTAGCTTCCTATCCATTTTTAACGAACTCAGACGCCCATTCATTGCCAAAAATCGGGCGGGAATATCAGAAGTTGTTGTTAAAAGCGCCGACGTTTCAGGAATTGGTGATGGCGATCAAAAAAGAAAACGACAGAAAAATTGAGGCGAATTACGGATTAAACCCGAAACTTGGAAAGTATTACGAAACGTTTTGTGAAGCGTGCCAAAAAACAGTAGGCTTGACAGATGAGGGATGCTGTCAAATATGCGGAGGAGTAAAAATTACAAAAGGTGTAAAACAGCGGGTTGAAGAACTGGGGGATAAAACAAATCATGTGGAGAAAAGGCCCCCTTATATTCATCAAGTCCCGCTAGCTTTTCTGCCTGGCATTGGCCCTAAAACATTAAAAAAATTAAAGCATTATTTTGGAACGGAAATGAATATTTTACACAAAGTTCCGTACGCCGATCTTGTCGAAGTGGTTCCGGAAAAAATCGCCGCTTCCATCATCTCGGCAAGAGAAGGCACCCTTTATGTGCAATCAGGGGGAGGAGGAAAATACGGAAAAGTGGAAGGTGCGTAAATTTTCGCGCCTTTTCTTTTTTTCTAGTAAAAATACGAATATGTACCATCCGTTCTCTCATACAATCTAGTAAAGAAAGACAGGAGAGGATAGGATATGCAGAATATTCAGCGTTTTTTACTAAAACAATTGAAAGATCAATCAACCGTCTATTTATTTGTGCTTATATTGTTCATAATGGGAGTAATTTTTGGCGCAATCATCGTAAACAGCATGAGCATTACGCAAAAAGAAGATCTGTATTATTATTTAAACCTGTTTTTTGGACAAGTATCGGACGGAAAACTTGCCAGCTCGTTTGAAATGTTCAAGCAAAGTTTTTTCCACAATACAAAATATGTAGGGCTTATGTGGCTTCTAGGCATTTCGATCATTGGTCTGCCGATTATTTTTATCATGTTATTTTTAAAAGGAATGGTCGTTGGATTTACAGTCGGATTTTTAGTAAATCAAATGAAATGGGGCGGATTTTTGCTGTCATTCGTTTCCGTTTTGCCGCAAAATTTGCTGCTGATACCTGTGTTTCTTATTATGAGCGCATCGGCAATTTCTTTTTCCTTCAAGCTCATTAGACAGCTTTTTGTAAAAAAGTTCCACGATCAGCCGTTTCGAATGTTTGCAGGCTATGCAGTCACATTTTCTTGCTTGATCGCCGTTATATTGCTCGCTGCAATGTTAGAAGCATATGTTTCCCCGATCCTGATGAGAGGGACGATCGATTTTATTTATAAATAATAATTATTATTTAATATAAATTTTATTTTTTAATTTAAAATTATTTCAGTTGGACACTTTCTTTTATTTTGTTATAATATATGAGGAATGCGGCGAGGGAGGGAAAGTGTCATGGAAAACCGCATAGAGCGTATAAAAAAGCAGTTGCATTCTTCAAGCTATAAATTAACCCCGCAAAGGGAAGCAACCGTTCGTGTTTTGCTTGAACATGAAGAGGATCATTTAAGTGCCGAAGATGTTTACCTCCTCGTTAAGGAAAAATCGCCTGAGATCGGGCTCGCAACAGTGTACAGAACGCTGGAATTGTTAACTGAGCTGAAAATTGTTGATAAAATAAACTTTGGAGACGGGGTTTCCAGATATGATTTGCGCAGGGAAGGAGCCGCTCATTTTCACCATCATCTCGTATGTATGGAATGCGGTTCCGTTGATGAGATTCAGGAAGATTTATTAGAAGATGTTGAAAAAATTGTCGAACGAGATTGGAAGTTTAAAATTAAAGATCATCGTCTAACTTTTCACGGCATATGCCACCGCTGTCAGGAAAAAGAAAAAGAAGATAACAAGAAAGAATAAAGCCTTTTCCGCGAGGGGAAAGGTTTTTTTATATTATATACGTATAAAGATTGTCCAGACGGTCATATCTTTAAATATAAGAAAATATGGCCTTGTGGAGGACGAACATGGAAAAATGGACGAAAACCGTAAAGAATATGCTTAAAATTTTTATCTTGTTTACAGGATTTACGATTTTGTTCTACTATGCTATTATATGGGTTAACTTGGAATATCAAGATTACCATCGCTATGACGAGCCTGAAGGATCTGCCGTAAAGGTGACAAGCGTTGTGGAAGAACAGAACGATAATTGGCTGAATCGCTTAATATTCTTTTATTTAAACGGGGAGTAGAGAAGATTGAACGATCATATCCAAGATTTTATTCATTATTTGACCGTTGAGAGAGGACTTGCGAACAATACGATCGTTTCATATGAGCGAGACTTGAAATCGTACAAGCAATTTTTGAACGAAAAACTGAATATTCAAGAAGTGCAAAATATTCAACGCTATCATATTTTGCAATATTTGCATTTTTTGAAAGATCAAGGGAAATCCAGCAAGACAATCGCCCGGCATATCGCCTCAATCCGCGCTTTCCATCAATTTTTGTTAAGGGAAAAAGCTGCGGATGAAGACCCGTCCGTCCATATTGAAACACCGCAGATTGAACGGAAGCTTCCGAAAGTGCTGTCTCTTGAGGAAGTGGAGCGGCTTCTTGAAACGCCTGAGCTGACCTCACCGATTGGATATAGAGATAAAGCAATGCTTGAACTTTTATATGCGACAGGTATTCGGGTGAGTGAAATGGTTCATTTGAATCTTTCAGACGTCCATTTGATCATGGGATTTATCCGATGCTACGGTAAAGGGAAAAAAGAACGGCTCGTTCCGATTGGAGAAAAAGCAACAAAAGCGCTGGAGGAATATTTGGAAAAGGGCCGGCCAAAGCTTGTAAGACAGAAGCATAAAACGGATGCCTTATTTTTAAACCATCATGGAAAAAGAATTTCCCGCCAAGGATTTTGGAAAAATTTAAAATCGATTGCGGTTAAAGCAGGAATACAAAAAGAATTGACTCCTCATACATTGCGACATTCCTTTGCCACCCATCTGCTTGAAAACGGCGCTGATCTAAGAGCGGTGCAAGAAATGCTAGGTCATGCTGATATTTCAACCACGCAAATTTATACTCATGTGACAAAAACACGTTTAAAAGATGTATATAAAATGTACCACCCCCGTGCTTAATGCCATCGTCATGCTAAAAATCAAGTTGCTCGTCTGTTTCGGCAAGCATTAGGAAAAAATATAATCATCACCGCTTTCAAATGGCAGGAGGAATTTAACATGCAGCATACATATAAACGCGTCTTTTTAATTGTAATGGATTCAGTTGGAATCGGCGAAGCACCGGATGCAGAGCTTTATAACGACAAAGGTGCTGACACGCTTGGCCATATCGCTGAACATCTCGGCGGTTTGCATTTGCCGAATTTAGCGAAGCTCGGATTGGGGAATATACGTGAAATAAAAGGTGTTCCAAAGACAGACAAGCCGCTCGCCTTCTATACAAAAATGAAAGAAGCTTCAGCAGGAAAAGATACGATGACTGGTCATTGGGAGCTGATGGGGTTAAAAATCGATTCTCCTTTTCAAGTATTTCCAGACGGCTTCCCAGAAGAACTGATAGAGGAGCTTGAAAAAAGAACCGGGCGAAAAGTGCTTGGCAATAAGCCGGCAAGCGGTACGGCAATTATAGAAGAGCTTGGAAAAGAACATATGAAAACAGGAGCCATCATTGTCTATACGTCGGCAGACTCTGTTTTACAGATTGCTGCACATGAAAAAGTCATTCCTCTGAACGAATTATATCAAATTTGTCAAATTGCCCGCGAACTGACTTTGGATGAAAAGTACATGGTTGGGCGCGTTATAGCTCGTCCGTTTGTCGGGGAGCCGGGGAATTTTGAACGGACTGCCAACCGGCATGACTATGCTTTAAAGCCTTTCGGCCGAACAGTTATGAACGAGTTGAAGGACGGAGGATTTGATGTAATTGCCCTTGGGAAAATTTCCGATATTTATGACGGCGAAGGCATTACAGATGCAATCCGGACAAAGTCGAATATGGATGGAATGGACAAATTGATCCAAACATTCGACCGGGATTTTACAGGTCTTTCCTTTTTGAACCTTGTCGATTTTGATGCAAAATTCGGCCATAGAAGAGATCCTGAAGGGTATGGACAAGCGCTTGAGGAATTCGATGCTCGTCTTCCTGAAGTGTTCGAAAAAATGAAGGAAGAAGACCTGCTCATCATCACAGCAGACCATGGAAACGACCCTCTTCACCACGGTACGGATCATACTAGAGAATATGTTCCGCTGTTAGTTTATAATTCAACCTATACAAAAGGAAAAGAACTGCCAATCAGAGAAACATTTGCAGATGTAGGAGCAACCATTGCAGAAAATTTCGGCGTGCAAATGCCAAATTACGGAACAAGCTTTTTAACAGAATTGAAGCAGGGGGATTGATCAATGTCAATTGTGGAAGAAGTTGAAAAGGCCTCTCAATTTTTAAAAGATAAATGCAAACAAACTCCAGAGATCGGTCTCGTTCTAGGATCAGGTTTAGGAGTTCTCGCTGAAGAAGTGGAGGATGCTGTAACCATTCCATACAGCGACATTCCTTATTTTCCGGTTTCCACTGTTGAAGGGCATAAAGGCCAATTCGTAATTGGGGAGCTAAATGGCAAAACAGTAGCGATCATGCAAGGCAGATTCCATTTTTACGAAGGGTATAGTGTAAAGCAAGTGACATTTCCTGTGCGAGTCATGAAGGCGCTGGGTATTCATTCCTTAATTGTGACAAATGCAGCCGGAGGGATCAATCAGTCATATCAGCCAGGTGATTTAATGCTGATTACCGATCATATTAACAACATGGGACAAAACCCTTTAATTGGCGAACATAGCCCTGAGCTTGGCGACCGTTTTCCCGATATGTCGGAAGCGTACGATAGCAGACTAATCCAGCTGGCAAAAGAAGCAGCGAAAGAGCTTGGCATCGAAATAAAAGAGGGGGTTTATGTTGCCAATACTGGACCGTCCTATGAAACGCCGGCTGAAATACGGATGTTAAGAGCGATCGGGGGAGACGCAGTTGGCATGTCAACAGTTCCAGAAGTAATTGTGGCGAATCAAGTCAAAATGAAAGTGCTTGGCATTTCATGTATTACGAACATGGCGGCTGGTATTTTAAAACAGCCTTTGACGCATGAAGAAGTCATGAAAACGGCGGAAATGGTTCGGGCTGATTTTATAGCGCTAGTAAAATCCATCGTAGCCAAAATGTAGAAAAAGGTGATTTGCATGCGAATGGTCGATTTAATAGAGAAGAAGCGGGATGGGAAAGCGCTCACAAAAAAAGAAATCCGTTATATCATTGAAGGATATACGGCCGGGGAGATTCCGGACTATCAAATGAGCGCTTTCGCCATGGCCGTTTTTTTTAGAGGGATGACGGAAGAGGAAATGGCGGAGCTCACAATGGCGATGGTTGATTCTGGAGAAAAGATCGATCTTAGTGAAATTAAAGGAATAAAAGTGGATAAGCATTCGACCGGAGGAGTTGGCGATAAAACTACGTTGGTGCTTGCGCCGCTTGTGGCTTCAGCTGGTGTTCCTGTTGCCAAGATGAGCGGAAGAGGTCTTGGCCATACCGGCGGAACGATTGATAAACTAGAATCGATCCCGGGGTTTCATGTTGAAATAGACAATCGACAGTTTGTCCGTTTAGTCAATCAAAATAAAATTGCAGTCGTTGGACAAACGGGGAATTTAACTCCCGCTGATAAAAAACTGTACGCATTAAGAGATGTGACAGCGACGGTTAACAGTATTCCTCTTATTGCCAGCTCCATCATGAGCAAAAAAATCGCTGCCGGAGCGGATGCCATTGTTTTAGATGTTAAAACCGGATCGGGCGCTTTTATGAAAAATATAGAAGAATCAAAAAAACTGGCAAAAGCGATGGTGAAAATAGGGGAAAACGTCGGCAAAAAAACGATTGCCGTGATCTCCGATATGAGTCAGCCGTTAGGGTTTGCCATCGGAAACGCTCTTGAAGTCCAAGAAGCGATTGATACATTAAAAGGTGAAGGTCCTGAAGATTTAACTGAACTATGTTTAACGCTTGGCAGCTATATGGTGTATATGGCGGAAAAAGCAGACAGTTTAGAAAAAGCGCGTAAACTGCTCGAGCAATCCATTGCTTCCGGAAAAGCTTTAGAGACTTTTAAAACATTTGTCTCTGCCCAAGGGGGAGATGCCTCAATTGTGGACGATCCATCAAAATTGCCGCATTCTTCGTATACATTCGAATTAAAGGCGAAAGAAGAAGGCTATGTAAACGAAATTGCAGCTGATGCAGTCGGGACTGCCGCCATGTGGCTTGGTGCCGGAAGAGCGACGAAAGATGCTGCAATTGATTTGGCAGTCGGCCTCATCCTCCATAAAAAAATAGGCGATTACGTAAAAAAGGGAGAAACATTCGTTACAATTTACAGCAATCAACAAGATATTGAAAAGGTGAAACAAACTTTATACTACAGCATTAAAATTTCGAAAAACAAAACAAAAAAGCCTGTCCTTATTTATGAAACAATAACAAATTAGGAAAGAAAAAAAGAATCGGGTAATCCCGATTCTTTTTTTGTATAACTTTTTAATAATTGGAAAAAATGGGTTTTATACAGATAATTTTACCAGTAAAAATTCATTCTCATTTCATTTTTAGAGTCTTTTACATTTCATTAGATTAGATTGCAGTTACATATGAGGAATGGAGGATGTGGAGATGAAACAATTACTACTGTCTGTCATGGCAACATTTGTTCTTTTTTTTGGGGTTTCAACGGCTGCGTGGGCAGAAGAAAAAAATGTCAAACTAGTAGATGGAGTGAAATCGGCTATATTGATTGAGCGGGATACAGGTCAAGTATTATATGAAGAAAATTCAGATACACCGCTGCCGCCCGCCAGTATGACGAAAATCATGACGCTTCTTCTTATTATGGAAGCTCTTGATAAAGGAAAGATTCAAATGGATGAAAAAGTAAGAGCGAGCGAATATGCAGCATCCATGGGGGGATCGCAAATCTTTTTGGAGCCTGGGGAAGAAATGACAGTGGAAGATTTATTAAAAGGAATTGCGATTGCTTCCGGCAATGATGCGTCTGTCGCGATGGCGGAGAGAATTGCAGGATCAGAAGAACAGTTTGTATCCATGATGAATCAAAAAGCGAAAGAGCTCGGTCTGAAAAATACGCATTTTAAAAATTCGACCGGATTACCTGCAAAAGGACATTATTCGTCGGCAAAGGACATGGCGGTTATTGCCAAAGAGCTATTAAAATATGAAGAAATTACGAAATTTACGGGAACATATGAGGATTATTTGCGAGAAGGAACAGACAAAAAATTTTGGTTGGTCAATACAAATCGGCTTGTGAAATTTTACGACGGAGTTGACGGAGTAAAAACAGGTTATACAAACGAAGCGAAATACTGTTTAACGGCAACAGCCAAAAAAGGGAATATGCGGGTGATTGCTGTTGTATTTGGAGCTAAAACGCCAAAAGATCGAAATGCTCAAATCACGAAGCTGTTAGACTATGCCTTTTCCCAGTATGAAACCCATCCTCTGTTTAAACGAAACGAAGTGGTGACAAAAGCAAAACTGAGCAAAGGAAGCGATAAAGATGTACAGCTGATCACTTCGGAGCCTGTTTCCATTATAACCAAAAAGGGCGAAAGCATTGATGATATTAAACAAGAAATTATGTTTAAAAACCACCTGGTAGCGCCAGTGAAAAAAGGGGATGAGCTTGGAACCCTCGTGCTGAAAAAGAATGGAAAGGTTTTTGCTGAAAGCAAGCTTGTGGCTAAACAAGATGTTCGCGTTGCGAGCTGGTGGAAGCTGTTCAAAAGGGTTCTAGGCGAATGGACGAAGGCCGAAAAATGATATTTTTGGCGAAATTCCACTAGTTTTGTCTTCAGGCAGGAAATATGAAAGGTCAGCTCGAAAGATTCAATATCATAGTTGAAGGAGGAATATGATCTTGAGTCTAGCGGTTGACCTTGAAGTAAAAGAAAACGTGTTATTGATACGTCTGTCAGGGGAGCTCGACCACCATACAGCAGAGGAACTTCGGCAAAAAGTCAATGATGCCATCGAAAATAACTCTATTCAACATATTTTATTAAATTTAAAACAATTAACTTTTATGGATAGCTCCGGACTTGGAGTGATTCTCGGGCGTTATAAGCAAATAAAACATCTCGGCGGTGAAATGATTGTTTGCGCCATCTCCCCGAGTGTAAAGCGTCTTTTTGACATGTCAGGTTTATTTAAAATTATTCATCTGGCCGAGACAGAGAAAGCGGCTTTGCAAACGTTGGGGGTGGCGTCATGAAAAACGAAATGAAGCTTCAATTTTCCGCTGTAAGTCAAAATGAATCATTTGCAAGAGTAGCTGTAGCTTCCTTTATCGCACAGCTGGATCCGACGATCGATGAACTAACCGAAATCAAAACAGTAGTTTCCGAAGCTGTGACAAATGCGATCATTCACGGTTATGAAAATAATCCTGACGGTATTGTGTATATTTCCTGCACGCTAGAGGACCATATCGTTCATTTGACGATTCGAGATGAAGGGGTAGGAATTGACAACATTGAAGAAGCTAGACAGCCGCTTTTTACAACAAAGCCTGAGCTGGAGCGTTCAGGAATGGGATTTACCATCATGGAAAATTTTATGGATGAAGTGAAAATAGAATCGGAAAAAAATAAAGGCACAATCATTCGATTAACAAAACATCTTACAAAAAGCAAAGCTTTATGTAATTAAGGAGATTAGCTTATGGATGTGGAGGTCAAGAACGAACATTCGAATGGACAATTGAAGGATCAGGAAGTCAGGGATTTGATTAAAAGAAGCCAGCAAGGCGATCAGGCAGCCCGCGATTTGCTTATCCAAAAAAACATGCGGCTCGTTTGGTCAGTTGTGCAGCGATTTTTAAACCGAGGCTATGAGGCGGATGATCTATTTCAAATCGGCTGCATTGGCTTAGTGAAATCGGTCGATAAGTTTGATTTGTCGTATGATGTTAAATTTTCCACTTATGCTGTTCCGATGATTATAGGAGAAATTCAACGATTCATCCGGGATGACGGAACAGTAAAAGTGAGCCGTTCATTAAAAGAGCTCGGAAATAAAATTAGACGGGCTAGAGAGGAACTGTCCAAAACACTTGGCAAGGTGCCAACAGTAGGGGAGATCGCTGACTACTTAGATATTTCACCTGAAGATATCGTTCTTGCACAAGAAGCTGTACGTGCACCTTCCTCCATCCATGAAACGGTTTATGAAAATGATGGCGATCCGATTACATTGCTGGATCAAATTGCAGATCAAAATGAGCAAAAATGGTTTGATCAAATAGCATTAAAAGATGCTATGAACGATTTAGGCGAGCGGGAGCGGCTGATCGTTTATTTGCGGTATTATAAAGATCAAACACAGTCGGAAGTCGCAAAACGGTTAGGAATCTCACAAGTTCAGGTGTCCAGACTGGAAAAGAAAATATTAAAGCAAATGAAAGACCGAATGAGCGGATAGCTCTTTGGTCTTTTTTTGTGGAAATAAATGGTCTTGATCATTTTGCATGAGGGAGTGGCGAACGTTTCATACTATTAGAAAAAAGTAGGATGTGACAGGGCGTGAATAAAACGGTTTATGTGCGTCTAAAGCATCGTATTCAGGCAAAACCGAACGAAAGGATCACGCTTAACAAAATCGCGAAAATAATTGCAGACGAAGCGTTAATCAGCAAAATGGGGGATCAAATCATTCATCAAATTCAATCAAAAGATAAAACATATGTTGTCATTGATGTCATCAACGTCATAGAAAAAATCCAATCCATTGATCCTTCCCTTGATGTCCAACCTGTTGGGCCGACGCAAACAATTGTTGAAATTCAAAATCATCGAAAAAAATTTGCTCCCGTCCTTTTTTTTCTTGTATGGCTGTTATTATTTGTCGGATCGGCTTTAACGATTATGAACTTTCATGAAGATGTCAGCATGCAGCGGATGCATCGCAATTTGTATCAGTTTTTCACTGGCAATAAGATCGATAAGCCGTTAATTTTGCAAATCCCCTACTCCATCGGTTTGGGGCTGGGAATGGTTCTGTTTTTTAATCACGTTTTTAAAAAGAAATTTAATGAAGAGCCGAGTCCGTTGGAAGTCGAGATTTTTAATTATCAAATGGATCTCGACCAATACATCGCCATAAACGAAAACAAAGAAAGCGTGAAAAATGATGATGATTAAATGGTTCATGCTTTTGTTTACGGGGTTTGCAGGGGGCTTGGCTGTCGGGTGTGGATTTGTTGCGTTTTTATCTGTTCTCGGAATCATTCCAAGACTCATGCAGCTGACGAAGACAATAAAATGGATTCGTTTGTATGAATGGGCTGTTATTCTTGGCGCCGTGTCCGGCGGTTGGTTCAGCCTCTCTCCCGTCTATTTGCATGCTTCGCATTATTGGTTTATCCCGATCGGTCTCCTTTACGGAATATTTGTCGGAATGCTTGCAGCAGCATTAACAGAAGTGCTGAATGTATTTCCGATATTAGCGAAAAGGATCGGCATTGATGACAAAATCGTTATGTTGATGATGGCGATCGTTTTAGGAAAAATTTGCGGCTCTTTGTTTCATTGGCTTTATTTTGCTGGTCTGTAAAGGCAATTTGTCATATGATCGGAGGAAACATAGCATGATGCGGTTAACGGGAAAGCAAACATGGGTGTTTCAACATAAATTGTTTGTCAATAAAACGGCAACTGTCGTTGGGCCGAAGGAAGCGAAAGGACCGCTTAAGGAAACATTTGATGCTCATTTTGATGATATGTACTGCGGTGCGCCGTCTTGGGAATTGGCCGAGCGGAATTTAATGGAGCAGGCGATCAGCCGCTGTTTAAAAAAAGCTGAATTAAAGGAAGAGGATATTGATTTGTTTTTGGCGGGGGATTTATTGAACCAAAATGCTACATCGAACTATACAGCTAGAATGCTCAATATTCCGCTGTTATGTATGTACGGGGCCTGTTCGACTTCAATGGAAACAGTCGCTGCGGCATGCGCGCTGATCGATGGGGGGTTCGCGAACAAAATTATCGCTGCCACAAGCAGCCATTATGGCGCAGCTGAAAAGCAGTTTCGGCATCCAACGAATTTCGGCGGACAAAAACCAGAAACAGCGACGACAACCGTAACAGGGGCAGGTGCTGTATTAATCAGCAAAGACGAAAGTGAGATTGCCATAACGGCTGCAACGATCGGCAAGGTGATCGATGTTGGCAGGAAAAACCCTTATGATATGGGGTCCGCAATGGCGCCGGCAGCTGCAGATACAATTAAGCAGCACTTTCGTGATTTAAATCGGACTCCTTCTGACTACGATTTAATTCTTACCGGCGATCTTTCGGGAGTCGGCAGTCCGAAGCTGAAGGAATTATTGCTTGAGGATGGGTACGACATCCGAGGCAACCATTCAGATTGCGGGCTGTTAATTTTTCATCCAGCACAAAGAGCATTTGCCGGCGGGAGCGGATGTGCTTGTTCAGCAGTTGTAACTTACGGCCACATATTCCAAGAAATGAAAAAAGGAAATTTAAAACGAGTATTGATGGTGGCAACCGGGGCTCTGTTAAGTAAAACGATGATCAAGCTGAACGAATCGATCCCGGCCATAGCTCACGGAGTAGTTTTTGAAAGACAGAGATAGAAAGGCGGGAAAAGGTGAGCTGAACATGAATGATGAAGAGAAAGGATTCGATAGCATGACGAAATTAACCGATCAAGAAAAAAGTCAAATCTCTCCCAAGCTGCAAGATACCGAAAAATTTTTTCGAGATCATATTGGCTTAGGAACAAGCTTTGATTTAGGCGTGCGCAAATTTATGCTTCTCGGAAAACAAGTGCATTTATATTATGTGACAGGACTTTGCGATTCACTTTATGTCATCGAACTGATCAAGGAGCTTTTGAAAATCAATGATCATGAAACGGAAGCCAATCGTTTAAAGGAAATTGTCAAAAACCGTCTCGTTCATCAGCAAGTAACATTGGTTCAAACGCTTGATGAAGCAGTCGATCAAGTGTTGTCAGGCTTAGTCGTTTTTTTTGTCGAAGACAGCGATTTTGCTTTTGTTGTCGATGTCCGCAACTATCCTGGAAGACAGCCGGAAGAGCCGGATACGGAAAAAGTGATTCGCGGCGCACGTGACGGTTTTGTGGAAAATATCGTTGTCAACACAGGACTGATTCGGAGAAGAATAAGGGACGAACGTCTGAGATATGAAATCATGAAAATCGGCGAGCGATCAAAAACCGACATTGCGATCGCGTATTTGGAAGATGTGGCGGATCCAGGATTAATTGAAGTGATCAAAAAGGAGTTAAAAACGATAAAGATTGACGGGCTTCCAATGGCAGATAAAACAATTGAAGAATTTTTAGTAAAGCAAGGCTTTAATCCGTTTCCGCTTGTCCGCTATACGGAAAGAGCGGATGTCGCTGCAGTTCATTTGCTGGAAGGACATGTCATTATTCTTGTTGACACGTCCCCGAGTGTCATTATTACGCCAACTACTTTTTTTCACCATGTTCAGCACGCCGAAGAATACCGTCAGGCGCCAGCGGCCGGAACGTTTGTCAGATGGGTGCGCTTTTTTGGCATGCTAGCTTCTATTTATTTGCTTCCTCTTTGGATGCTGTATGTAGTGCAGCCGTCTTTACTGCCGGAGGCTATATCTTACATCGGACCAAACAAAGAAAAAAATATTCCGATTGTTGTTCAAATTTTTCTTGCTGACATAGGGATTGAGCTTTTAAGAATGGCAGCCATTCATACACCGACAGCTCTTTCAGTGGCGATGGGTTTAATTGCAGCAGTTCTCATAGGACAAATTGCCATCGATGTCGGTTTGTTTTCGCCGGAAGTTATTTTGTACGTTTCCATTGCGGCGGTCGGTACTTTTGCAACCCCGAGCTATGAATTGAGCGTAGCCAATAAAATCGTTCGTTTTGTATTGCTGCTATTAGTAGTGATCTTTAAAGTGCCCGGATTAGTGATCGGCTGCACACTGTTCATCCTTTTCCTTGCCAGCATTCGATCGTTAAATACGCCTTATTTATGGCCGTTTATCCCTTTTAATCCTCAAGCCTTTTGGCAGATCATCGTCAGGTCGTCGGTGCCTCATATAAAAGTAAGGCCAAGCATTGTTCATCCGCAGAACGTAAAAAAGCAGCCTTAAAAAAATTTGAAAGAGAAAATGTTTTATGGTAATGTATTTTTAACTTTTACGTTCACGAAAGCGGGGGCTAGTCTTTGTATTTACAGGGAACAAGTAAAATCAACCAGTTAGGGCATTTAGAAATCGGCGGTGTCGATACAGTTGAACTTGCCAAACAGTATGGGACACCGTTATATGTATACGATGTCGCACTCATTCGCGAACGAGCCCGTTCTTTTAAAAATACATTTGAATCATTAGGAGTTCCATATCAAGTTGCTTATGCAAGCAAAGCCTTTTCTTCCATTGCAATGGTGCAGCTTGCAAATGAGGAAGGGCTTTCTCTTGATGTCGTTTCAGGCGGTGAACTGTATACGGCATTAAAAGCAGGATTTCCTCCGGAAAAAATTCATTTTCATGGAAACAATAAAAGCATCGACGAGCTTGCAATGGCTCTGGAGGCAAATATCGGTTGCATTGTGATTGATAATTTTTATGAAATTGATGTTTTATCTTCTCTTTGCCGGCAAATGAATAAAAAAGTTGCGGTATTGCTTCGCGTTACACCGGGCGTCGAGGCACATACACATGATTACATTACAACCGGGCAGGAAGATTCGAAATTTGGATTCGACCTTCATAATGGTCAAATCGAAAAAGCGATTGAGCTTGTAAAAAATCAATCGCATTTACAGCTATTAGGAATCCATTGCCATATCGGTTCGCAAATTTTTGGCACTGAAGGATTTGTTTTAGCAGCAGGAAAGATTTTTGGGAAAATTTCTATTTGGAAAGAGAAGTTTCGGTTTGTTCCGAAAGTTGTAAACTTAGGGGGAGGATTCGGAATTCGATATACGAAAGAGGATGATCCTCTGCCAATGAATGTATATGTTGAAAAAATGGTGGAAGTTGTGAAAGGACACTCTGAGAAGCTTCAAATTCCTCTCCCTGAAATATGGATTGAGCCAGGACGCTCTCTCGTCGGGGATGCAGGAACAACCTTGTACTCGATAGGATCTCAAAAGGTCGTCCCTAACATTCGCAAATATGTTGCGGTGGACGGAGGCATGAGCGACAACATCCGGCCTGCTTTGTACCAGGCAAAATACGAGGGGGCTCTTGCCAACCGGATGAATGACGAATGTTCTGAGACTGTATCGATTGCTGGAAAATGCTGCGAAAGCGGGGACATGCTCATTTGGGATTTATCCCTTCCTACCGTAAAAGCAGGCGATATATTAGCTGTTTTTTGCACGGGAGCTTACGGATATTCTATGGCAAATAATTATAACCGGATTGCTCGGCCTGCTGTTGTATTTGTTGAAAACGGCGAAGCGAGACTTGTCGTCAAAAGGGAAACATACGAGGATTTAGTCAGTCTCGATTTGCCTTTAAAAGCGGAAGTCGGTCAACCGTAAACGAAAAGCGGCGTCTCAACATTAGTTGAAGACGCCGTTTTCATTATTGGAAAAACGATGCGATGGCATCAATGATCGAAGAAAAGAATTCTTTCAATTTTTGCAAAAAGCTTTGTCCTTCTTCGGATTCGAGAAATTTAGAAATTTTGTCTTTTGCTTTGTCAAGCTGGTTTCCGACTTCATCCCAATTGATATTGACGTTAATCATATTGTTAAATAAGAGGATTAAATTGTTTATATCATCTTCGGAAAGATTTATTTGCAAATCTTTTGCTGCTTGTTCAATCATTTCTCTTAACTCTTGGTCATTTTTCGGAACGCCGTTTTCGGACATCTGTTCTTTTACTTTTGCAATTAATGCCGAAGCATTTTCGTCACCAATCTTATCTCCAAGCTTTGCTGTTTCCACCAGCTCTTGGTTGGCGACCTGTTTCACGTCTTCAGGGATCGCTTTATCAGTCGAAACTTCATAAGCTTTTATCAACCCTGTTAAAGCGGCTGTTCCGGAAACTTCAAAAGGCGCGGTGACATAAACATTTGCATCTTTGACACCAGCTGTCATGAGCGCATTTAAGTACATTTCATCCGTGACCCAGTTTATGTTGTTTGTTTGGACTTCTAAACCAGATCCCTTTTTCTCAATTTGTATTTTGGAAGAAGAAATCGCTTTTGAACCGATTTGCGCTTTCGGAATATAATCCCCTAAATATTTGTGCTCCTCTTCGTTTGTCACGGTGACCGTTTGCACGTTATCTGGTACGTTCATTTCCTTTAAGAGATCCTGCTTTTGCTGCTCCGTTAAATCGCTGCCTAACGTGACAATAACATCTCCAACAACAGAATCAGCAAAACTAGTAGTAGGTGTTGCCAACCCAATAGCAAGTAATATGGATAAAACGATTTTTTTCATCACTTAACCTCCTAAGCGAACATGACTTCGAATATATGATATAGAGTGCAAAAACTTTCAACCATTTAAGACGTATATATATACTAAAACGTTTCATCTGTATTTTATGTTTTACTCTATGATAAAATAAAGAGAAAATTTTTTCATGAAAGGGAGCTGTTTTATGAGCAAAAAAGGCTACATTTTAATGGAAAACGGAGAAAAAATTGAATTTGAGCTTTTTCCGAATGAAGCTCCAAATACAGTGAAGAACTTTGAAAAACTTGCGAATTCAGGCTTTTATGACGGTTTGACTTTTCATCGCGTTATTCCAGGGTTTGTAAGCCAAGGCGGATGTCCGAATGGCAACGGCACTGGTAATGCAGGATATACGATCAAATGCGAAACAGATGGCAATCCGCATAAACATGTAACCGGCGCCATTTCTATGGCTCACGCAGGCAGGGATACAGGCTCTTGTCAATTTTTTATCGTTCATGAACCTCAGCCTCACTTGGATGGAGTTCATACTGTTTTTGGCCAAGTAACTTCAGGCATGGAAACTGTGTTGAGCATGAAAAACGGAGATGTAATGAAAAAAGTAGAAGTGTATGAAAATTAAATTCCTCTTTCAAATAGAAAGGGATGTACAAAATGAGAATGAAAAACTGGATGTTATTTATTGTTCTTGTTGTATTGAGCATTATGTGGGGACTCGTCTATTGGATGTTCATTGCTGACTAGCTGAATACCGCTCAGCTTTAGTTGATAATATAATTCTTGTAGGTGCGGTCAAGTGTAGGAGAGAAATAATATTAAAAAGGCACTTTTTCATATTGTTCAAAGATTGCTTTCTTGACAGAAGACCGATTGAAGGGAGATAATAGTAGAATAATTGGCTGTTTTCTTCAGCTTTGTTTCTTTTTCAAAAACTCGTGAATGCTTCAAAATGGAAGGTGGGAAGCAAGAGGAAGCAGCCGTTTTTCCCATTGAAAATAACATAAAATGAATGATGCATCCTTCGGGGCAGGGTGAAATTCCCGACCGGCGGTGATAAAAGCTTTTAAGCTTTTTTAGCCCGTGACCCGCATTGGCGGAACGCCTTTGCGGTGGATCTGGTGAAAATCCAGAGCCGACAGTATAGTCTGGATGGGAGAAGGATCACTTTTGAAGGTGAGGAGTATAAACTGTTCAAAAAGAACAGATTTTATACTCTTATTTGAGTATACCTTCTTTTCATTAAAGTGATCATCAAGCCCTGGGGGAACAAACCCGGGGCTTTTGTTTTGAAATCAACAAAAGGGAGGTGTGTCCTTCATGAATGACGAAAAATGGATGGAATTTGCCTTTCAGCTAGCGAAACAAGCAATCGGCCAAACGAGCCCTAACCCGTTGGTGGGAGCGGTCGTTGTGAAGGATGGGGAACTGATCGGGTTTGGAGCGCATTTAAAGGCTGGGGAACCCCATGCGGAAGTTCATGCTTTAAATATGGCTGGGGAAAAGGCAAAAGGTGCAACGCTGTACGTCACGCTTGAACCTTGCAGCCATTTTGGCAAAACTCCTCCCTGCTCTGAGCTTATTATCAAAAGAGGGATTAAACGGGTCGTTGTAGCTGCTTTGGATCCGAATCCTCTCGTAAGTGGACGCGGTGTGAAAGCTTTGCAAGATGCTGGAATCGATGTGGAAGCCGGGATATTGCAAAAAAATGGACATGAACTTAACAAAGTTTTCTTTCATTACATTCAAACAAACACTCCGTTTGTCACATTAAAATATGCCGCAACATTCGATGGGAAAATTGCTACAAAAACAGGTGACAGCAAGTGGATTACCGGAGAGGAAGCAAGACAGGATGTGCACCGTTACAGAGAAATACACGACGGCATTTTAGTGGGTGTTAATACAATTATAAAAGACAATCCAAGTCTGACTTGTCGGCTGCCGGATCGCAAACGAACACCGATACGGATTATTTTAGATACCCATCTGCGAATTCCGCTGGATGCCAATGTGATAACTGACAAGGAAGCAGAAACTTGGGTCATTTGCCAAGATGGGGTTCTCAATAAAAAAGCGGAACTGAAAAAATTAGGAATAGAAGTGTTGACTTTACATGATCAATGGAATATCCCAAATATTTTAAAAATATTAGGCGAGCGAGGCATCACCTCCCTGTTCGTTGAAGGAGGAGCAAGAGTCCATGCTTCATTTTTAAAAGCGGAAGCGGTGAATGAATTAATCGTGTATTTTGCACCCAAAATATTGGGAGACCCTGAAGGAATATCAGCCGTCATGGGCGATGAAGCATTAAAGATGAGCATGGCACATTCATTTGAAATTCAGTCCGTTACGAAAATAGGAGAAGATGTGAAAATTGTCTCCGTTCCGAAAAGAGGTGGACAAGATTGTTTACTGGAATCATTGAAGAAATAGGGGAAATCAAATCAGTAAAAGGAACGAATCAAGCAGTAATTTTAGAAATTTATGCAAAAAACATTTTGCAAGATGTAAAAATAGGCGACAGCATTGCCGTCAACGGAGTCTGTTTAACGGTCACCGACTTTGAATCGAATTATTTTTCTGTGGATGTCATGCCTGAGACGATGGCAGCAACGACATTAGGTACATTAAAAACCGGATCAAAGGTGAATTTGGAAAGGGCAATGGCTGTTGGCGACCGATTTGGCGGCCACATCGTTTCAGGACATGTTGATGGCGTTGGCACGATCGTCAAAAAAGAAAGAAAGGAAAATGCTGTTTATTATCAAATTAAAGCTCCTAAAGATTTGCTTTATTACATGATATTAAAAGGTTCAGTTGCAGTTGACGGAACGAGTTTAACCATTTTTGGCTTAACAGAACAAACCTTTACGATTTCGATTATTCCTCACACATATTCAGAAACAATTATTGGGGAAAAGGAGATTGGCGATAAGGTCAATATTGAATGTGATTTGATCGGGAAATATTTAGAAAAGTTTGCTCGCAAAGAGGCGCCAACCGGAATTACCGTTGATTTTTTGCAAAAGCACGGTTTTTACAGTGAATAGAGGTGATAGAATAATGTTTCATTCCATTGAGGATGCCATCGCAGATTTAAAACAGGGGAAAGTGATCATTGTCGTGGATGATGAGAATCGGGAAAACGAAGGAGATTTTGTCGGTCTAGCTGAGTTTTCCACCCCTGAAATGATCAATTTTATGATTTCGAAAGGAAAAGGTCTCGTTTGTGTGCCGATCACGGAATCGTTAGCGCACCGTTTGCAGCTTCACCCTATGGTAGCGGAAAATACAGATTTGCACCAAACCGCGTTTACTGTCAGCATCGATCATCAAACAACAACGACGGGAATCAGCGCATATGAGCGAGCTAAAACGATTCAGTCGCTCATTCAGCCGGATGCAAGGGCGGTGGATTTTAAAAGACCCGGACATGTTTTCCCGTTGATTGCAAAGAACGAAGGAGTATTAAAAAGAGCCGGCCACACGGAAGCAGCCGTTGATTTGGCAAAGCTGGCAGGATGCTTTCCAGCTGGCGTCATTTGCGAAATTATTAATGAAGACGGAACAATGGCTCGGGTTCCTCAATTAAAAGAAATAGCGGAACAATACAATTTAAAAATGATCACGATTCAAGATTTAATTCAATACCGCAGAAAACGGGAGGAATTAATCAAAAAAGAAGTGGAAATCGAGCTTCCGACAGGTTTTGGCCGTTTTAAAGCCATCGGTTATACCAGCTTGTATGATGGAAAAGAGCATATTGCGCTGGTGAAGGGTGAAATTAAGCCGGAGCATCCCGTTTTAGTTAGAATCCATTCAGAATGCCTGACAGGAGACGTCTTTCATTCTCACAGATGCGACTGCGGCCCGCAGCTTCATTCTGCATTGAGTGAAATTGAAAAAGAAGGAAGCGGAATTTTGCTCTATTTGCGCCAAGAAGGCAGGGGGATCGGGCTAATAAATAAATTGAAAGCATATAAGCTTCAAGAAAAAGGTTATGATACGGTCGAAGCAAATGAGGAGCTCGGCTTTCAGCCGGATCAAAGAGAATATGCTGTTGCAGCACAGATGCTGAAGGATATTGGAGCCAAGTCTATTCGTTTAATGACAAACAATCCGAGAAAAATGAAAGAAATGCAAGAATACGGACTTGAAATATTGGAGCGGGTTCCAATTGAAATACCGGCAAACAAGGATAATGAAAAATATTTGAAAACAAAAAAATCGAAACTAGGACATCTACTTCATATTTAGCGGGAGGTTATACTAATGAGCATAAACAAAATTGAAGGACATTTAGTCGGAAAAGATTTGAAAATCGGAATTGTCGTATCAAGATTTAATGAATTTATTACAAGCAAGCTGTTAAGCGGAGCAATCGATGCTCTCATCCGCCACGGCGTTTCGGAAAGCGACATTGATGTTGCATGGGTTCCGGGGGCTTTTGAAATCCCGCTTGTATCCAAAAAACTGGCTGAGTCCAAAAAATACGATGCGGTCATTGCCTTAGGAACAGTTATCCGTGGATCCACTACGCATTACGATTACGTATGCAATGAAGCGGCAAAAGGGATTGCGAACGCTTCTCTGCAAACAGGAGTGCCGGTAATATTTGGCGTCGTCACGACGGAAAATATCGAGCAAGCGATTGAACGAGCAGGAACGAAAGCGGGCAATAAAGGCTGGGAAGCAGCACTATCGGCAATTGAAATGGCAAATTTAATCAAATCCCTCGCCCAACTTTAAAGAAAACAGTTTAAAATTCATAAGAAAATGTATATAATGTTAAGAGCAATACGATAAATGGGATTCAACACCAGTTGCCCATAAAATCTTTCTTGAAAGAATGTTATATATTAACGAGGGATCCAGCATGTTAGTTCGATATAAGAAAGCTTTTGAAAAAATTGCGATGGGGCTTCTTTCCTTTATGCCGAGTGAAAAGGATTTAAAGCAGCTCCAGCAAACGATGAAAACGTATGAAAATGACGAAAATTGGCAGCTTTTCTTATGGAAGGAAGAAGATGTTATCGGAGTGATCGGCGTTGAATTGAAAGATAAAGGAATAGTGGAAATTCAGCATATTTGCGTAAACCCGTCCCATCGTCATGAAGGAATCGGCAAAAAAATGATCAATGCCGTAAAAGAGCTATATAAAGATAAACATGTTATTCCTAGCGAACAAATTCAATCCTTTTTTGAAAAATGCGACCATGAACAAATGGAAAAAGAAGAGAGCTGATCACTCTCTTCTTTTTCTTTTTTTATGCCAATTTTTCAATCTCTCCTCAATGATGTCCGTTCGATCCCTTGTTTTATGTTTATGTATTAAAAAAACGTTTGAAATATCGCTAGGCTTGCCGAACGTTTTTCCTCGTTCCTTTGCCGTTGTTAAGCAAATTTCGTAAAGGTTTTGATCAAAAATCGGCAGCTGAATGCTTTTATATGGTTCTCTTTTTTGAATTCGACCAAAAGTGTCTTGTAAAATATGTAAGAGCTGTTCATCATCCAAACCGAGTTTGTTAAGAGACGCCGTTTCATTTTTTAAAATGCGAATAGCATTTTTCATCATCCGCTCAGCACCATTGAAATTTTTTCTCCTGTAATGATAAAAGCTAACGGCAATTTGTATGAGCCCGACCCAGATTTGTTTTCTCTCTTCTTTAGGATCTTTTTTCCACAATTCTTCTAAAATTTCATGACATTCAAAATAATCCCGGTCACAATGAAAATGATACAAAAACTCAATATATTCAGGTGGGTACATATTGAGAAAACTCCTTTTTTCTACTATATATGTTATAGTTTATGAAAATGGCTGCAAAAAAGAAAGAAAGAAAGTATTCATGCCTGATTTAAAAATAAACAAAAAATGAGCTTTGTTGAAAAAGAGTATTGGATGTATTTTTCTATTGGTCTATACTAAAAATTAGCCATTTATCGAGGGTGATGATCTGGTAATGTATCTAGTAAAGTTAGAAGCTTTTGAAGGTCCGTTAGATTTGCTTTTGCATTTAATTCATCGTTTAGAAATTGATATATATGATATCCCTGTCAGCGAAATAACAGAACAGTATATGGAATATATTCACACGATGCAGGAGCTTGAGCTGGATGTTGCCAGTGAATATTTAGTGATGGCAGCCACATTATTGTCGATTAAAAGCAAAATGCTCCTTCCAAGACAGGAGGAAGAGTGGTCAGACGAGGAAATCATCGAAGAAGAGCAGTCCGATCCGAGAGATGAGCTTGTTACCCGTTTAATTGAATACAAGAAATATAAAGAAGCGGCAGTAAAGCTGAAAGAACTGGAAAGTGAACGGGCGCTTGTCTATACGAAGCCTCCAAGCGACTTGAGCGAATATTTGGAGGAAAAAGAGCCGATTTTGCAAAAAGGAAACGTAACGGTTTATGATATGATCGCTGCCTTTCAAAAAATGCTAAAACGAAAAAAAATTGAAAAGCCAATCGAACGAACCGTAGCAAAAGAAGAAATCCCGATCGAAAAACGAATGAAGGAAATGATCATGGAGCTGAAGGCAACGAAAAAGAAAAAGGAGTTTCACGATTTCTTTCCAGCTGACAGGAAGGATTATATGGTCGTGACTTTTTTAGCTTTGCTTCAGCTGATGAAAAATGAATACGTTCATGTAGAACAAGAACATAATTTTTCAGAAATTTATATTTACGGGAGTGAAAAGCTGCATGAGTTTAGGGATTATTGAATGGAAATCCATTTTGGAAGGGCTCTTATTTGCGGCTGGGGACGAAGGCCTTTCCATCAAGCAATTAACTTCCGTTCTTGAAATTGACGAGGCAACGGTTTTAAGCATTATTGAAGATTTAAAAGAGGAATACCAAAAAAAAGAACGGGGGATCGACCTTGTAGAAGTCGCAGGGGTTTACCAGCTCACAACCAAAAAGGAGCATGCACCATATTTAAAGCGGCTGATGGAAACTCCTATGAACCAATCACTCTCTCAGGCTGCGCTTGAAACATTGGCCATTATCGCTTATAAACAGCCGATTACCCGGATTGAAATAGAAGAAATTAGAGGGGTAAAGTCAGAAAGGCCGATCCGGACCCTTTCAGCGAAAGGGCTTATTCAAGAAGTCGGCAGAGAAGAGGGAGCGGGAAGAGCTATTTTATACGGAACGACAAAAGAGTTTCTTGAATATTTCGGATTAAAAACGATCGAAGAATTGCCTTCATTGACAGAGATCGAGAATGAAGAGCATTTTATTCAAGAAGAGGCAGATTTATTCTTTGAAAAATTAAATAACTTGTAAGTCGTCTCAGGCGGCAGTCTGAGACTTATTTTTATTTCACATTCTTTCAAATTCCGTTCATACGGTTGTCTTCTTTGCATAAACTTGTACAAAACGAATCGAATAAAGGGACGTGAAAGCATTAATGAACAAATGGACATCACGTATTAATGTATTCATTCTTTTTATATTGATAGGCCATTTTTTTATCCCGACAGCTCATGCAACTCATACGATTGAAGTTAGTGCAGAAAGCGCCATATTAATGGATCAGGAGAGCGGCCGGATCCTTTTTGAAAAAAACCCACATAAAAAAATGCGCATTGCAAGCATTACGAAAATCATGACGGCGATTTTAGCAATTGAATCAGGAAAAATGGATCAAAATGTGACTGTCAGTGACCGCGCTGTCCGAACTGAAGGGTCTTCCATATATCTTAAGCAAAAGCAAAAGGTGAAGCTGGAAGATTTGGTTTATGGTCTTATGCTAAGGTCCGGAAATGACGCTGCGGTGGCGATTGCTGAATTTGTCGGAGGCAGTTTAGATGGTTTCGTATTTATGATGAACGAAAAGGCGAAGGAAATCGGCATGACAAATACTGAATTTGCCAACCCGCACGGTTTGGATGATCACGAAAACCACTATTCTACCGCATATGATATGGCTCTTTTAACGAAATACGCCATGGAGAATGAAACGTTCCGCAAAATATTTGGAACAAAAGTTTATAAAAAAGACGGATTTCAGTGGAAAAATAAAAACAAACTTTTAAATTTATATGAATATTGTACAGGCGGTAAAACCGGGTACACAAAGAGGGCAAATAGAACATTAGTCTCCACTGCGGAAAAAGATGATTTACATTTAATTGCTGTTACGCTAAATGCTCCCGATGATTGGAACGACCATATGTCCATGTTTAACAGCGCGTTCAGCGAATATGATCAAGTGACGATCAAAAAAGAAGGATACCTTGCCATTGACAACAAGTTTTACAAAGACCGCATCTTCATTAATCGCGACATTGTTTATCCGCTGATGGAGGAAGAAAAAAACAAAATAAACATCCGTTTATTCCTAGCAAAACCGAAGGCTTCGTGGAAGAACCATCCTGAAAAGGTTCCAGAAAAAGTAGGAACATTGAGAGTGTTGCTCGATGGCGAAACGATTGAAGAAGTGCCGATCTATTTTGAAAACGGTGATGTAGAGCCTCCGCATGGCTGGTTTGGAAAGATGATCGATCTATTTTTTGATATGCTGGGTGTTTCCGCATGATTCATATTATTTGGGTTGCCTTAACTTTGATCGGCGTCGTATTTGCAATGTTCAACGGAACAATGGAGGAAGTGAATAAAGCCGTCTTTTCAGGTGCAAAAGAGGGTGTCACCATTGCCTTTGGCTTCATCAGCGTGCTTGTATTTTGGTTAGGCTTAATGAATATTGCTGAGAAAAGCGGTCTGTTAGAAAAGCTAGGGAATCTGTTCAAACCGCTGATGAGGAGAATTTTTCCTGATGTTCCCCCTGAGCATCCTGCGATGGGCTACATGCTGTCAAACTTGCTCGCCAATATGTTTGGGCTAGGAAACGCAGCTACACCGTTGGGAATTAAGGCGATGGAGCAGTTGAAAAAATTGAACAAAAATAAAGACCAGGCGTCCAGAAGCATGATCACCTTTCTAGCATTAAATACAACTGGATTGACTCTTGTTCCAACAACTGTAATTTCTATACGAATGACATACGGTTCGCATAATCCGACTGATATTGTCGTGCCAACGCTTCTGTCGACTTTCTTTGCTACCATAGCCGCTATTATGATTGACCGCTATTTTTACTATTTACGAAAAAGAAAAGGAGAATAACGATGGTGTTCATTAGTGCTGTTTCGATATGGCTGATCCCATTGATCATCGGTTTTATTTTGTTGTACGGGACTTTTAAACGCATTCCAACTTATGAAGCGTTTGTTGAAGGTGGAAAAGAAGGAATCGAAATTTCTTTTTCCATTATTCCGTATCTTGTCGGCATGCTCGTGGCAGTGTCTGTTTTTCGCGCTTCAGGGGCTCTCGATTTTTTTATGGACCTGTTAAAACCGATGTTTCAAGCTATCCACGTCCCGGCGGAAATTGTTCCGCTGGCGTTAATTCGGCCCATCTCTGGAACAGCTTCGTTAGGAATTATGAGCGATTTAATTTCAATGCATGGAGCGGATTCGTTGATCGGCCGACTGGCAGCCACCATGCAAGGGAGCACAGACACGACTTTGTATATCATTACAGTATATTTCGGTGCTGTTGGGATCAAGCGAATGGGCGATGCGATAAAGGTTGGGCTGCTGGCGGATTTTGCAGCCATCCTTTCTTCCATAATAATTGTTACGCTCCTTTTCGGTTAAGCTTTAATGAGCTTAGCTTTTTTATTTGCAAAAAAATAAATGCGTTCATCTTGTGTAACCAGACCGAAAGAAGGTAATATTTTTAGAGAGGTGAGATCAATGGAACGTTTGCAAAAGGTGATAGCGCGTTCGGGAATTGCTTCAAGAAGAAAAGCGGAGCAATTAATTTTGGACGGAAAAGTTACTGTAAATGGACAAGTTGTAACAGAGCTCGGAACAAAAGTATCTGACGAGGACAAGGTGGAGGTAAACGGGATTCCGGTAGAAAGGGAAGAACCGATTTATATTTTGTTTTATAAGCCTAGGGGAGTTATTTCGAGCGTGAAAGATGAAAAAGGGAGAAAAGTCGTCACCGATTACTTTCGAGATTTTGAGCAGCGCATCTTTCCGGTCGGCAGACTTGATTATGATACTTCAGGCCTTCTAATCCTGACAAACGATGGCGATTTTGCTAATTTGTTAATGCATCCACGATATGAAATTGATAAAGTGTATGTAGCGAAAGTTAAAGGAATTCCAGAAAGGAAAGAATTAAAACAACTGGAGCAAGGGATCATGCTGGAAGATGGAATGACAAAACCAGCAAAAGTCAAAATGCTTTCTTTAGATAAAAGAAAAAAAACGTGTATAATCGAAATTACCATTCATGAAGGAAGAAACCGGCAAATTAGAAGAATGTTTGATAAAATCGGCTATCCTGTGCTGAAGCTGAAAAGAGAACGGTACGCATTTTTAGATTTAAAAGGGCTCAATCCGGGTGCGTTCCGCGAAATTACTCCCCACGAGGTGAAGAGATTGCGGGCGCTGGCCCAGCACGGCAAGCATGCGAGAGTTTAGCCTAAAATCGGTTAAGCTTTCGCATTTATACCGACAAAACGTTGCAAACAATGTACTGCTTTAGGGGCTTACACGTTTTTATGTCACATAAACGTCAAAATTATTTTTCTGAATGAACGGAAATTCAATGATATAATAACAAGCGAATGAAAAACAAAGGGAGTACACACGATGAAAAAAAGGCGACTCATTACTCGCTCGATTATTCTTGTTATTTTATTAGGTGCTCTTGGATATACACTCTATTCAAATTTTTTTATGAGCAAAGAAAAAGTGAAAGTCGGATCAGCTGCGCCTGATTTTGTTCTTACTGATTTAGAAGGAAAAAAGCATCAATTTTCCGATTATAGAGGAAAAGGGGTATTTCTCAATTTCTGGGGAACGTGGTGCAAACCTTGTGAACGTGAAATGCCTTACATTGAAAGACAATATCAGCACTATAAAAATTTAGGCGTGGAAGTTTTAGCTGTCAACGTTGGCGAATCAAAATTAGTAGTGGAAAAATTTGCGGAAAAATACGGACTCAATTTCCCGATTGTCATTGACAAAAATCAGCAGGTGCTTCATGCATATGATGTAGATCCGCTGCCTACTACGTTTCTCATCGATAAGAACGGGAAGGTTGTCAAAATCATTACTGCACCAATGACGGAACGGGAAGTTCGAGATTACATGGAAATGATAAAACCATAGTTAGGGAGTTTTCAACATGAATCATGTGAAATGTGAATGCGGTCATGTAAATCCGTTCGGTACTGTGCTGTGTGAAAATTGCGGACGGGCCTTGGCAGCAGAGGGCGAAGGCAATTCGGAAAAACTTCATGATATGCGTTATGACGGAAGTGCCAGACGTTCTCAAACATATAATAAAACGATCGTCGATAAAGTATGGAATTTTTTCTCTTCTGTTAAAGTTGGAGTCTGGCTGATTGTGATAACGCTGATCGCATCAGCAATCGGAACGATTTTTCCGCAAGAATTGTACATACCTTCCAACGTAACGCCAGAGCAATTTTATAAAGATGAATATGGAATTTTAGGCCAGCTTTATTATCAATTAGGCTTCCACCGCCTATACGGTTCTTGGTGGTATATGACCTTGATCGCATCGATTGGAATATCGCTTGTGATTTGCTCGCTTGACCGGGTTATTCCACTTTATCGTGCCTTGAAAAATCAAGGTGTGTCTCGGCACGAGTCTTTTTTGAAAAGACAGCGCCTTTTTAGCGAATCATATGTGGACAATATTGAAAAAAATGTAGAACAAGTTAAAAAAAATTTAACAGCGCGCCGTTATCGCATTCGAGAAGAAAATGGAAACATTTTGGCAGAGAAAAATCGATTTTCCAGATGGGGTCCGTATGTCAATCATATCGGATTGATTATTTTTTTAATTGGAGCCATGCTCCGCTTTTTCCCGGGGATGTATGTGGATGAGGTTCTCTGGTTAAGAGAAGGGGAAACGAAAGAAATACCCGGGACAAATGGCGAGTATTATTTGAAACATCATCAATTCATTTTGGAAACTTATCAAAAGGAAAAAGAAAAAGATGTGTTTCAGGAAGCGATTGACCGTGTCGGCGATGGAAGCGTAGCTAAAAACTTCCAATCAAATGTGACGCTTTATAAAAAGCAGGGAGACAGCCTGCCGGGTGAAGAACCAAAATTAAAAGAGGTAAAAGACTTCAGCATTCGCGTCAACGAACCGTTGAAATTTGATTCTTATGCTGTCTATCAAGTGAATTACAAGCTGAATGAATTAAATAAAATGACGTTTGATCTTATCGATAAAAAATCGGGGAAAAGCTTCGGGAAAGTTGTCATTGACCTCTTAAACCCAGAAAAGAAATATGATTTAGGAAACGGCTATGCTGTTGAAATTGCCAGCTATCTTCCAGATTTTTATTTTGATGACGAAGGCAATCCAGCCACGCGGTCGAGAGTGCCAAACAACCCGGCATTTGTTTTTAAAATGATTGCACCTGACAGACCGAAGGGAGAAACGAGTTTCGTTGCCATCCAGCAAACGATTGAACCTAACGAGAATAACAAATACAAAATGAAATTTTCAGGAATTGAAACGAAAAACTTAACGGGTCTAGTTGTAAGAAAAGATTTAACTTTATGGGTGCTCGGTGTCGGCGGAGCCATTTTTATGATAGGCTTAATTCAAGGATTGTACTGGCAGCATCGCCGCATATGGCTGAAAGCGGATAACGACAAAATCATGCTGGCGGGGCATACAAACAAAAACTGGTTTGGATTAAAAAATGAATTGGACATCATTTTGCGCGATACTGAAATTCAAAAGCCTGTTGACCAAAAACAATTAAAAGAATAGAACCTCATGAAGGAGGGGAAGTTTGTGGCTGAACTTAGCAGCACTTTATTATACATTGCGTTTATTTTGTATTTAATAGGAACATTCTTTTTTGGCGGTGCCATCCGTGACAAAAGAGGAAAGGATGAAAAACCGAATAGATGGGCGCGATTAGGCATTGCGGCGGCGATCCTCGGTTTTTTGTCTCAACTGGGATACTTCGTTACGAGATGGATCGCTGCTGGACATGCCCCGGTTTCGAACTTATTTGAATTCACGACATTCTTTGGTATGATGCTAGTAGGAGCATTTATCATTATTTATTTTATTTATAAGCTGTCTGCACTTGGCTTATTTACATTGCCAGTTGCACTTTTATTGATTGCATATGCCAGCATGTTTCCGACAGAAATCAGCCCTTTAATACCAGCTCTTCAAAGCGATTGGCTGAAAATCCATGTAACAACAGCTGCTGCCGGACAAGCTATTTTGGCGATCAGCTTTGTAGCCGGAGTCCTGTATTTAACAAAGGTTGTGGACCAATCAAAAGCAACAAAAAAGACGTTTTGGCTTGAATTTGTCATGTTTGTATTAGTCACAACACTTGCATTTGTCATTGTCACAACCGTGTTCCGAGCAATGGATTATGAATCAGTGTTTAAATGGATCGATAAAAATGGACAAGAGGCGGAAATGGAATTTCATTTGCCTGCTCTCGTAGCGCCGCACGAAGGAGAATTGCTGACAAAAGATCGGCTTGCAGGATTTGTGGAATTGCCGGCGATTTTATCGGCCAGAAAGGTGAACACTGTTTTATGGTCCACATTTGTAGGACTGATTTTATACGGAGTGATCCGCCTAATATTGAGAAAGCGTATTTCTGCAGCGTTGCAGCCTTTAGTGAAAAATTTAAATTTGGATGTGGTGGATGAAATTGGCTACCGTTCAGTAGCGATTGGATTCCCAGTATTTACACTAGGTGCTTTAATATTTGCCATGATTTGGGCGCAGATCGCTTGGACCCGATTTTGGGGCTGGGATCCGAAAGAGGTTTGGGCATTGATCACTTGGCTGTTTTACGCGGCATATCTTCACTTACGGCTTTCGAGAGGATGGCATGGAGAAAAATCAGCATGGCTTGCGGTTATTGGATTTGCGATCATCATGTTTAATTTAATTTTTGTAAACCTTGTGATAGCTGGTTTACATTCATATGCATAAACGGATTGGCTGACTCATGATACATGCTGGAATTTGGATCATTATCATTTGAGTCAGCTCTTTTTTAACCTGATCAAGGGAGGAATAAAATATGTCAGAGAACCAGGATGTAACGATTTTAGTGGTAGATGATGAAGAAAGAATTCGCAGGCTTTTGAAAATGTACTTAGAAAGGGAAAATTATCAAATAGATGAGGCGGAAAATGGTGATGAAGCGCTTGAAAAGGCTCTTTGTGCCGATTATGATTTGATTATTCTGGATATTATGATGCCCGGAATTGACGGAATCGAAGTGTGCAAGCAGCTGAGAGAAAAGAAAGCCACTCCTGTCATTATGCTGACAGCAAAAGGAGAGGAGGTAAACCGTGTTCAAGGGTTTGAGGTCGGTGCGGACGATTATATTGTAAAACCGTTCAGCCCGAGAGAGGTTGTTTTGCGTGTGAAAGCGATTTTAAGAAGGGCGTCACAAACAAGCTATTTAAAAACCGATTCATCGGCGAAAAATGTGATCGTTTTCCCGCACTTAACAATCGATCATGATGCTCATCGCGTGACGGCCGACGGCAAGGAAGTCAACTTAACCCCGAAAGAGTACGAGCTGCTTTATTTTTTGGCAAAAACTCCTGATAAAGTATACGACCGGGAAAAGCTGCTGAAGGAAGTATGGCATTACGAATTTTTTGGAGATTTACGAACAGTTGACACTCATGTGAAAAGACTTAGGGAAAAATTAAACAAAGTTTCGCCTGAAGCCGCCAAAATGATCGTGACTGTTTGGGGTGTCGGCTATAAATTCGAGGTCGTTGAAGAATGAAATTTTGGAGAAGCGTTGTTGGCAAGCTTTGGATGACCATTTTATTTCTTGTGATAGTGGTTCTGTCGATTTTAACCATTTTGCTGCTCGAGTTTATGGAAAATTATCATATAAAAGATGCCGAGCAAAAATTGACCCAGCTTGCCAATAAAGCAGCCATTATTATGGAAAATCATCAAAATACACCATTAGCCGGCTCCATCGCAACTGAACTTTCTGATAAACTAACAAGTGTGTATATCGTTGATGGTGGAAAAACATATTGGCAAAAGCAAAATGACGGGGCGGGTGTCGCTCAATATTCATTAAATGAAATCATCAGTGAGAAAGAACTGTCAAAAGTATTGGAAGATCAAGAAAAAATCAGCCTTGTAAAAAGCTTTCCGCAAACGAATGATCACAATAAATTCAACAATGAAATGATGATCGTCGGAGTGCCTTATCAATCTGGAGCGATATTTGTCGTACAATCTTTGTCTGCCATTAATGAAACAACAAAACAAACAACTAAATATATTTTTATGGCAGCATTTATAGCTATTATATTAACTACCGTTTTTGCCTTTTTTTTATCAACCCGCATTACCTATCCGCTCCGAAAAATGAGAGAAGTCGCAATTGAAGTGGCGAATGGAAAATTTGATACGAAAGTTCCGAAGCTGACAAGCGATGAAATTGGTGAATTAGCTGTTGCCTTTAACCAAATGGGCCGGCAGGTGAAATTCCATATTAACGCTTTGCGGCAAGAAAAAGAACAGCTTTCAAACATTTTAAGCAGCATGGCCGACGGTGTCATTACGTTAAATATCGATGGAACGATTTTAGTCACAAATCCTCCTGCTGAACGTTTTTTGCAGGCATGGTATTATGAAAACGGAATGGATCCGAAAAAGGAACATGAGCTTCCGCCGGCTATTGAAGAGCTATTTAAACGAGTGACGACGACTCACCGCGAGCAGGTTACTGAGATTACTTTGCAAGGCAGAACATGGGGAGTGATCATGAGCTCTCTTTATAATCAAAATCGTGTTCGAGGAGCGGTCGTTGTTTTGCGCGATATAACGGAGGAAAGACGTCTCGACAAATTAAGAATTGATTTTATTGCCAATGTGTCCCACGAGCTGCGGACGCCTATTGCCATGCTGCAAGGATACAGCGAAGCTCTTCGCGATGACATTGCAGGAAGCGAAAAGGAGCGGAAGGAGATTGTTCAGGTTATTTATGACGAATCATTGCGAATGGGCCGATTGGTGAATGATTTATTGGATTTGGCCAGAATGGAGGCAGGACATATTTCCTTAAATATACAAGATGTCAAATTGAAGCCTTTTATTGAAAAAATTATTCGCAAATTTCAAGGCATTGCAAAAGAAAAACAGATTCACCTCGAATATTTGCTGAATGTTCAAACGGATTCCTTTTCGTTTGATCCGGACCGCATTGAGCAAGTACTGACCAATTTAATTGACAATGCTATCCGCCATACGAGTGCACAAGGATTTGTAAAAGTAATTATTTCAGAAAGCAATGGTTTAAAAATAGATGTTCAGGACTCAGGAAGCGGAATCAGTGAAGAAGATCTGCCGTTTGTGTTTGAACGCTTTTATAAAGCTGACAAAGCGAGAACGCGTGGAAGAGCAGGTACGGGTCTGGGGCTTGCCATTGCGAAAAATATTGTTGATGCCCATAAAGGGGTAATACAAGTTCACAGCAAATTAAATGTTGGAACGACATTTACCGTATTATTGCCGCAAACATCGTAAAAATTTGCCGATCTTTATTGTTTCACACGTAACAGAAGGGAGGTTTGGCAATGAATTTATATACGCGTACAGGGGATCAAGGACAGACGAACGTTATTGGTGCGCGCGTCGATAAAGATGATCCAAGGGTGGAAGCTTACGGAACGATTGATGAATTGAACGCTTACATAGGCTATGCAAGGACGTTTTTAACAGATAAAGCGTTTCAAGATATTTACGAAGAGCTTGAAAAAATTCAGCATCATTTGTTTGATTGCGGATCTGACATAGCGGTTGTGTACGAAAAGCAAAAACATCCGTTTAAAACGACGGAGGATATGATCCGTTTTTTAGAGGAACGAATCGATCATTATGTGGAAGAAGCTCCTGCATTAGAAAAATTTATTTTGCCCGGAGGAACGGAGGCGGCCAGCGTTTTACATATTGCGAGAACAGTTGCCAGAAGAGCAGAGCGTTTAATCGTTTCTTTAATGAAAGAGGTTAAAATTCATCATCCGGTCCTCATTTACATGAACCGTCTGTCTGATTATTTATTCGCTGCTGCTCGGGTTGTAAATTACCGCCTAAACGTGAAGGATGTCGAATACGAACGAAGCGGGAAGGTGTTCCGGACAAATAATAGCAAAAAAAATTGACACCGAGGGTCTCTTTTATAAGACCCTTTCTTTTTTGTTTGTAACATGTCATGCGTCTCTTTCGACAAATATTTTAAACGGAGGGTATGTGCATGGATGAATCGTTTCAAAGATTATACGAAAAGTATCATCAAGATATTTTTCAGTTTTTATATTATTTGGTGAAGGATCGGGAACAAGCGGAAGATTTGGTGCATGAAGTGTATATAAAAGTTTTAAAATCATACTCGAGCTTTGAAGGACGAAGCAGTGAAAAAACATGGTTATTTTCCATTGCTCGGCATGTGGCGATTGATTTTTTTCGAAAGCAAAAAACTCTCCGTCAGCGAATAATGGAAAAATTTGATTTAGATCAAGCACAAATTGCGGATCAAGAGCCCCTCCCGGAAGAAATAGCTTTACAACGAGAAGAAATACAGATGTTATACAAAGCAATGAATGACTGTAATGTGAATCAAAGAACCGTTTTAATTTTACGGTTTATAAAAGAATTATCTGTTGCAGAAACAGCCGAGGTGTTGGGGTGGACGGAAAGCAAAGTCAAAACAACCCAGCATCGGGCTTTAAAAGTGTTAAAAAATTATATAGATAAAGCTATGAAAGAACAAGGTGTCACGAAAGATCAGGGAGCTATGACAGAACAGGAGGTAGTTTCAAGTGAAAAACTCTCTGTGGAGCGATGAACAAATCAAAAAATGGATAAGCGAGTTTCCAAAAGTAGAAGATTCCCGCAGTTCATTCGAGATTTGGAACAATATTACCGAGAAAAAAAGAAAAAGAACAATATTGAAATTCATTGTTCCATCAGCTTCGATTGTTGCTTTGACAGCAGCCGTCACTTTTGTAGTTTTTCCGCTAAGCAACAGCAAAAATGAACAAACCCAATATTCATACAACAAAAAGGCCGAAAACGCAGGAAACAGTCATTTAACCGAAAGTCAAACGATGGAGGCTTCGCCGAAGTATCGTTCCATAGTTCCAAATTCTTCAACTGAACAAATTATCACAGTAGGGCTTTTAGATGAAAGCAAACAGCATGTCGTTCCTCTAAGCTTTAAAGGAAATCAATTCGAGCCTGCCGTCAAGCAAATAAATGACGTCTTAAACAAGATCGATGTGAAACGTTTCAATCTTTCAGCTTTTGCCTTTCAAGATGCAGACATTTATGAAAGCAAAAGCCGAAGTGACGAGGTGATCATAAATTTTGAAAAATTGAATATAAAAGACCGTTTCCATAATGAACAAAATTTTAAAGAAGTATTAAAAGAAACATTTCGGTGGCAAAATTATAAAAAGGTGCGCTTATTTACAAATGAAAAGCAGCATGTTCCTTCTGAGCATTTTGTTTCCGAATTTCAAATAAAGAAGCTGCTGAAAAAAGCCTATTTCTTGTTTTTTCCTAAAAATAGCAGCAATCCTTTGCTCGTTCCATCAAAAAATGAATATGAAACAATTGAAGAGGCAATGAATGCCATGCAAAAAGGTAAGGAAGACGGGCTTGAACCTTCCATTAATAATTCCGTTAAAATTAAGCAATTGAAAAAGGATGATGAGCTGCTTACGGTCACTTTTGAAAATGCTTCAAAAATGAAAAACACAGAGCATACTGAAGTTATGCTGGAAGCGATTTTAATGACAGCGAAAGAATTCGGCTTTAAGAAAGTGAAGTTCGAAGGCTTTGATGCGAAAAAAATCGGAAATATTGATATTTCAAAACCGGTGGAAGTGCCTTTTTCGCCTAATTTTATTGACCTGAAAGTTGATGCATAGCAAAAGGAACGGAAATAGGTCTAAACATAAAGACACCATCATAAATATTGAGAATGTACGAAAGGAGGAAAGGAGGATGAACGGATGCTGGATTTAATGCGGAGGCTGGGTATTGCCCTAATTATGGGGCTTTTCATCGGTCTTTTGTTTTTGGGAGGATTAAAAACAGAGGAGCCAGGAGAGATAAGCCCTCCCAGCACCTTTAAATATTATAAATGAATAGTTTTGGCAGAAACGATGTCATCGAACTGGACTAACGCTTCAATAAGCTGATCATCAATCAGTTTATCACAAGTTAAAACCATGATTGCTTCGCCGCCGATGTTTTTACGTCCAACCTGCATTGTTGCGATGTTTACGCCATGGTCGCCCAGTACTTTTCCGACGCGTCCAATAACACCTGGTTTATCGATGTGTTCTACATATAATACTTCCCCTGCCGGGTAAAAATCGATATCGAAACCGTTTAAATCAACAATTCGTTCACCGTAGTTTGGAATATACGTTGCTTTTACGGAAAAAGTCCGATGATCTCCATCTACTTGAACAGCGATGCAATTTGCATATCCAGAACCGTTTGAAGCAATTTTTTCGCTGAAGCTGATGCCGCGTTCTTTGGCGATGAGGCCAGCATTCACTTCGTTAACAGTTGAATCAACCCGTTCTCCTAAAAATCCAGCAAGAAATGCTTTCGTAATAAAAGATGTTTCGAGTTCAGCAACCGTTCCTTCGTAAACGATTCCGATATGTTGAACAGGTTCTTTCATGTATTGAGAAGCAAGCTGACCCAATTTTTTGGCCAATTTATAAAACGGCTGTATTTTGTCAAATATATCTTTTGTTAATGTTGGTAGATTAATAGAATTTGTAACAGGTTTTCCATTTAAAAATTTTAATACTTCTTCAGCAACTTGAGAGGCAACGTTTAATTGGGCCTCTTTCGTTGATGCTCCAAGATGCGGTGTAGCAATGACCTGTTCAAAATCAAGCAGCTTCCGATTTACTGGAGGCTCGACTTCAAATACATCAAGAGCAACGCCTTTCACATGTCCAATTTCTAAATAATGAATTAATGCTTCTTCATCGATGATGCCGCCCCGGGCGCAGTTTAATAAATAAACTCCTTTTTTCGTTTTTCCGATATTTTCCTTTCCTAATAAACCTCTTGTTTCTTTTGTCAATGGTGTATGAACAGTAATGATATCAGCTTGCGCTAAAACTTCATCGAGCTTGCAGCTGTTTACTCCCAATTTTTGCGCCCGGTCTTTTGTTAAAAATGGATCAAACACTAAGACGTTCATTCCAAAAGCTTTTGCTCTTTTGGCAATTTCGCTGCCGATTCGTCCTAAACCGATGATTCCTAAGCTTTTGCCGTATAGCTCAGTACCGAGAAAGGCGGAGCGGTTCCATTCACCTGATTTAACGGAAACATTTGCTTGTGGAATATGACGAACAAGCGATGCCATCATGGCAAATGTATGCTCGGCAGTTGAAATCGTATTTCCGTCAGGTGCATTAATCACGACAACTCCGTATTTTGTCGCTGCTTCAACATCGATATTATCGACTCCGACGCCTGCTCTTGCAACAATTTTTAAATTTGTCATTTTTTGAAGCAGTTCTTCTGTTACTTTCGTTGCACTGCGGACGAGCAGAGCATCATATTTTTCCAGGTCGTCAACTTCACTTACTTTTTTCTGAACGACATTGATGTTTTCATCGTTCAATAATGGTGCTAATCCATCGCTTGATATTGAGTCAGAAACAAGAACATGAAACATTTTCTAAGATCCCCCTAGTGAACGAATTAAAAATGAAAACAAAATTTCTGATTATTTTATCTTAACTGGTCTATGTTGTCAAGGTTCAAAACTTTACAGTTTGAAAACGTTTACTGTGTGTAAAAAGGGAAAAAGAGAGTTGCTTCTGAAGAAACAGCTCTCTTTTTTGTTTAATTGTTAGATTCATTGTATCGTGCGATACATTCGTCAATTAGTTTTGCCGCTGCTTCAGGTTCTTCCCAGCTGCCGATCTCTGTTCGTTTTCCTTCCAAATCTTTGTAACGTTCAAAGAAATGGGCAATTTCTTTTAATTTGTGCTCCGGCAGATCTTCAATCGATTGAACATGATCAAAACGAGGATCATCTACAGGAACGCCGATTAATTTTGCATCTTCTTCACCGTTGTCGATCATGTTTAAATAGCCAATGACACGCGATTCTATGACGCATCCAGGGAAAGTCGGATTGGTGACGATTACGAGAATGTCAAGAGGATCTCCGTCAAGTGCTAAAGTATTTTCTAAATAACCGTACTCTGCAGGGTAAAACATAGGCGAATAAAGAACTCGGTCTAGTTTAAAAACGCCTTTTTCCTTGTCATATTCATATTTGTTTTGGCTTCCTGTCGGAATTTCAATAAAAGCTTCGACAACTTTATTGTTTGCCATCGACAAAATCCTCCTTTATTATGTATGCCTTTTTATTATAGAGGATGTAAAAAATATTGGCAATTGTAGAAAAAAGACAATGAAATAAAATAAGTTTCTTTTTTTTTTATTATTGTATATAATGAAGATAAAAAAATATGGATTCATCTTCGGGGCAGGGTGAAATTCCCGACCGGCGGTGATAAAAGCTTTTAAGCTTTTTTAGCCCGTGACCCGTAAAGGTGTTTTTCCTTTACGGTGGATCTGGTGAGAATCCAGAGCCGACAGTATAGTCTGGATGGGAGAAGATGAGGGTTCAGGCGTTTCAAAAAATATGATCATTGAAACGTTTATTTTGACCTGCTTACAATTCTCCCTCTGCGTCAATGTAGAGGGTTTTTTTATTGAAGCAGGAGATGGACCCTTCCTTCTTTTCAAGATGGATCACAGAAAGAAAAGGAGAGAAGGACTGTGTTAAAAACAAAGGCATTTAAACTTGTTTTTGTAGGAATGTTGAGCGGGATTTCCTACTTGCTTATGGCTCTTAACTTTCCGCTTCCGGGACTTCCGGCATTTTTAAAAATTGATTTCAGCGAAATTCCTGCTATGCTGGCGACGATTTTATTAGGGCCGATTGCAGGATTGGCTGTAGAAGCGATTAAAAATACGCTTCATTACATCATTCAAGGAAGCGCGACAGGAGTTCCGATTGATCAGTTGGCAAATTTCTTGGCTGGATTGTTTTTCCTTTTGCCGTTTGCATTCGTGTTTCAAAAAATTCGTTCGATGAAAGGGGTTCTTTTCGGTTTAGCTGCCGGGACCATTTCGATGTCAGTAGCCATGAGCTTATTGAACTATTATTTCATTTTGCCGGCATATACACTGTTTTTAAATATGCCGCAAATGTCGATTGCAGAAGTGAAGCAAGTCATTATTGCCGGGATTTTGCCTTTTAACCTCATTAAAGGAACAATTATTGCCATTGTCTTTTTAATGATTTACGGCAGAATCAAAGAATGGCTTCAACATAAATTTAACGTGCAAAATGCATAAATTTATATGCGAGCAAAAAAGCGGAGATCAGCCGTTATGATGTTTTCGCATCATCACGGTGCTCCGAATTATGATACACAAAACCCCCACAGAAATTCGTTTTTCCGTGGGGGTTGTTCTTTTAAAGCTGATGAAACAGCTATTCAAATTTTAAAGGATCGCCGTCAAAGGGTTCATCGGCAATTTTAATGGAATCTGTTGGGCAACCTTCAAAAGCATCCATTAAATCATCTTCTAAAACTTCTGGAACTTCAACCGTCCCTTGGTTATCATCTAGAATAACGTATGCGATTCCTTCGTCGTCATAATCATAAATATCTGGCGCTGCTGCCCCACATGCACCACATGCAATGCATGTTTCTTTGTCAACGATTGTATATTTTGGCATTGTCTAACCTCCTGTATAAATGAAATGAGTAGAAGTCATAAAAGAGAAAGAAACATTTATCTTCCACTTCAGAATGTTTTATATAATAATCAGAATACCACATAATTATTGTAAGATGGAATATTAAACATTTCAATAAAAAAAGATGAAATGTCATAGTATTTCGATAAACTTACTTAAATCAAATCATTCATTATATATTTTTCGACAATTATTGGATAAATTTTGATAAAATAAGGATTGAACAGAAGGTTTCAATTTTTAAGGTGATCAAATGCCTCTCTCTTATTTGGAAGGAATCATCCTTTATTGTTTTCAACAGCTCAAATGCGAGCGATCGAAAGCAGCTGTTTTTCATTTATTAAAAGGAAAAAAATCTTCTCAAACGATTCAAGATAGCATTATTTTTCATTTATCGAACTTATTTGGCATTTGCCGTGAGCTCGAGCTTGAAGAATATAATCACTTGTTAAACAGATTGGTTCAGCTGTCATATGTCAAACAAGTAAAAGGCGAGTTTTATATGGTCACAATGAACGGCGAACGGGTGCTGCAAGAATTTTTGTCAGAAAAACCGTTTCCTGATAAGCTGGATGGGGCCACCTACAATGATATAGGAAAAATTTTTTGGCAGCGTTTATCTTTATTTGTTCAAACGGTTTCCCATCTAGTTTATAACCATTCGAAATTTTTACCTATAACAAATAATGGTCAGCTGTTGCATTTTGTCAAAACATACATATTGCAGATGAAAGAGACAAAGAAAAATATCGGAAATCGAACGTTTTTGGAAATGAACCGTTTGCTTGAATGTTTAGATGAAAAGGGAGCTATCTTAGTTGTCAATCGTTTGTCCGGCTTTAAAAAAAATGGAATCACCTTTGAACAGCTTGCAGCAGCTGCGAATGAAGATCCTTTTTATTTGAAGCTTATGTTTCAAGCTGCCGTCATTCAAATGGTGAACGAATTGCAAAAACGTTCTGATCAATATCCGATATTATTCGGTCTTTTAAGAGATTTGATAAAAAAACACCCGCTAACCGCATCGGCGGAAAAAACGTACCGCTTGTTGGCGGAGGGGTTGGGCATTGATGAAATTGCAGCAGTCCGAAAGCTTAAAAGAAATACGATTGAGGACCATATTGTTGAGATTGCTTTAAACATGCACGATTTTGCCTTCGAACCTTATGTAAGCAAAGAAGATGTGGTCAAAATCGGGCAAGCGATTGAAAAGCTGCAAACAAACAAGCTGAAAAAAGTTAAAGAATATCTTCAAGATCAATACAGCTATTTTCAAATTCGGCTGGCAATGGCTGCAATAAGGAGATGGCAATGACGAAAGATCTTTTTACTTTGCTGAAGGAAAAATTCGGTTATTCAAGCTTTAAAACAGGCCAAAAGGAAATAATTGAAGATGTTATTAGCGGACATGACGTAGTTGCCATGCTTCAGACAGGCGGTGGAAAATCATTGTGCTATCAGCTTTCTGGCTATTGTTTACAAGGTGCTGTATTAATAGTGTCTCCGCTATTGTCGCTCATGCAAGACCAGGAACAGCAGATGAAAATGTTTGGAGAAAAAAGAGTCATTGCATTAAACAGCTTTTTAACCCGATATGAAAAAGAAAAAGCTTTCCGGCAATTGCACCGTTACAAATTTATATTTTTATCGCCTGAAATGTTTAAATCAAAAAGGCTATTGGATGCATTGGCGCAAATCCAAATATCTTTATTTGTCGTCGATGAAGCGCATTGCATTTCACAGTGGGGACATGATTTTCGGCCTGACTATTTAAAGCTCGGAAAGGTAAGGGAGATGATCGGTTCTCCCCCTTGTTTGGCGATGACCGCCACAGCCACTAAAGAAGTGCTGAACGATATCGCGAAATGCTTGCATTTAACCGATGCAACATTTCATATTCATTCTATTGACAGGCAAAACGTTGCCATTAATGTTGAAGCCGTAAGCAGCCAAGAGGAAAAATTGGAGCGATTAGCCGAATGGCTGAAAATGTTAGAAGGGCCGGGTATCATTTATTGCTCCACAAGAAAGTGGGCGGAAGAGCTTGCCAGATGGATTGAACAAAAGGGAATGACAAATGCGGCTTATTATCATGGCGGAATGGAATATGAAGATAGAATGTTGATTCAACAGCAATTTTTAAATGACGAACTTTCGGTTATAACGGCGACAAATGCTTTTGGAATGGGAATAAACAAAAAAGACGTTCGATTTGTCATCCATTTCCATTATCCTGCTGACATGGAATCATACGTACAAGAAATAGGCCGGGCAGGAAGAGATGGAAACCAAAGCATTGCAATTGCACTTGTACCAAAGGGTGACGAGGAGTTTCCCCGGTCGATAATACGTTCTGAATTTCCTGAAAAAAAAGAGATTGAGTTGATTGTAAAAACGATTCGGTTAAAGGGAAGCTTTGATTTAACAGAAGAAGAGTGGAGCAGCTTCGGCTTGTCTGATGTACAGAGGAGATTTTTACAATATAATTTCCAAATGTTGGATGAAAACATGTATCATTGGACGACTGATCAGATCGTAAATTATGTATGGAGCAAGATTGAAGATCGAATGAAAATGAAATTTAAAAAATTAGCCGACATGGAAGCATTTTTACGAGCAAAAGCATGCAGGCGGAACATGATTTTAAGCTATTTTCAGGAAAAACCTTCAACAAAGGTTTCGATTTGCTGCGACAATTGCGGAATAAACGATCGTTTTTTTATCCGAAAAAAAATTCATTCATCCCAGCCAATGATAAAGTGGGATTGGAAGCAAGAATTAAAAAGGCTGTTTCGTCAAAGTGGGTGAAGGCGTGATTAAAAGACAAGAAGAATTGATAAAGAACATGACCGATCGAGAGCTTTTATTTCATCTCATGGTCACTCAGTCGCTATTTCTTCTTATATCGATTATTTTAGGGTTCATTTTTTTTGACCGTGCGGAGGATTTTTTTCAATTATGGGAATTGAGTTGGGAAACGATAGCTGTTGGCTTGCTTGCAACAGTTATCGTTCTGCTCATTGATTTGGTAATTATGAAATGGGCGCCAAAAAGCTGGTACGATGATGGAGGAATCAATGAAAAACTGTTTCAAAACAGAAGCTTGCCGGAAATTTTTTGGATGACCCTTATCGTTGCTTTTGCGGAAGAAATATTGTTTCGCGGGGTTCTGCAAACCCATTTCGGACTGTTTATCGCCAGTTTGATCTTTGCCTTCATGCATTTTCGTTATCTTTCAAAATGGCTGTTATTTGCAACGGTTTTGTTCGTCAGTTTTTTTCTCGGAGTGATATTTGAACTGACTGAGAATATTTTAACAACAATTTTCGCTCATTTTCTTATCGACTTTGTATCGGCAGTGCAAATTCGCTTTCAATATTTGAAAAATAGTAAAGGCGATGGGAGGGACGATGAAGAAGATGACAAGTCCGTATGAACATGACCAAGCTGAGCGTTTAAGGGAAAAAATGATTGATGAAATAAAAGAGAGAACGGGGACATATCCGTCTCGGAGTGAAGTGCATAAAAAAAGGCGGAAGAAAAAAAAGAAAATGAACTATCCGCTTTTGCGTATTCTCGTCTTTCTTTTTATATTAGTGCCAGTCGTTGTTTTATTTTTAACTTCTTATTTAGAACGAAATCAATCAAACCGCAGCGGGGAAAATCTTTCAGATTTTGACTCTGTAATTATTAAAAATAATAGCGGGAAGTCTGTTCAAGAAGAGAGAGTGGAAGAAAATAATTCCTCTAACTCAGACAAAGAAGAAGGAAATCAGAATGAACAGGAAGCTTCTCCAACGACTGAAGAACAATCCTCTTCCAACAGCACAAGAGACGAAACCCGAAAAGAAATTTCTGGAAATGAAAGCGATGGAAACATGGAAGAGAACAGACGCATCATTACTCATGTTGTCCAGCCGAACGAAACGCTGTATAAAATCTCGATGAAGTATTATAAAAGCCGAAATGGCGAAGAGCTTATTCGAGAATGGAATCATCTTCAAGATTCCAACATTTATGTCGGACAAGTTTTAAAAATCCCTTTAGATAATCCCCAATAACTAAAAAATTTTCATATTTGAAAAAGATCATGCATAACTTGTACAAAAAACTTTGGGGGATTTTAAACGAATGGAAAGGCAAATTAAAGATCTGCCCTATACAGATCAACCTACCAAGCATATGCTGCAAGGGCTCATTGAGCGTAAAAGAGAATTCGAAACATATAAACAGAAATGTTTGGTTTGGCAAATAATTACATTTGTGGAAGTGATCATTTTTATAGTGTTTATTTATTTCAACGTATATCAACGATTGGAAACAGATCTTTTGTTTGTTTTATTCTATTTTTTTCAATCATCACACTTATTCGCCGTTTTGCTGATTGCATTCAGCTATTCAACAGCCGTTTATTTTAAAAAGAAAGAAGAAAAAGCGGAAAAAGAATATCATGAGCTTAGATGGGAAATTATTGATAAAAGCACTGATTTTTGGAAAAGCGAAGAAGAGTGGATGAATCGCGACAAGGTTTTTTCTGTTATGAAAAAAGAATTTGATATTAATCTCTATTATAAAACGAAATAAAAATGTGATTTGTGAGTAAAAATGCTTGTCTTCACCCCCTCGTAATTGTAAACTGTTTACTAACTAAAGAACCATCTTTTAGAATCAACATACAATATCGTATGATGTATTGACGGCAGGAGGGAAGAAGATGCGGCTCGAGCGTCTTAATCATAATAAAATTAAAATTTTCCTGACTCTAGATGATTTGTCGGATCGCGGCTTAACAAAAGAAGATCTATGGAACAACTCTTTAAAAGTTCATCAGCTTTTCCGGGAAATGATCAATGAGGCAAGTGAAGAACTCGATTTTCATGCAAACGGTTCGATTGCGGTCGAGGTTTATTCACTAAAAGCACAGGGAATGGTGATCATTGTTTCCAAAAATAATGATGAAGAACTTGAAGATGAATTTTTAGATGATTATATTGAAATGCAAGTAAAAGTGGATGAACATCAAGATATATTGTATGAGTTTTTGAATTTCGAAGATGTCCTCGATCTTGCAAAAGTTCTTCAACGTTTCGAAATAACAGAAGGCGCGCTATATTCATATCAGGGACGATACTACCTGCTGTTTGATGACATCTCTAAGATTGAAACGGAGCATCTTGTTGCAATTTTAGCGGAATATGGAACGCCGACACATATGACAACTCATAGACTGCATGAATATGGAAAATTATTGATAAAGGATCACGCTGTTCGTCTTTTGAATGACTATTTTTCCTGAGGCTGACAAAACATCGCCTTTCAGCGATGTTTTATCAGCTTTTTTTGCGTAGATTTAGTATTTTATTTGATAAAAAACAAAGCGGTTTGCCGCTTTCTTTTTTTAACAAGAAATTCAGTATCCCTTTATTTTCTATGAATTAATGATTGAATTAATTTATAGAAGGTGTATACTAAGTCATGAAAGGTGGACTTTTCCTTTTCATTATTAAAGAACATATAGGAGGTTTACTTATTATGGTAGCCGAAGGCAATGACAAGCATGATGTGCTAAAAGCTACGCAAAAGGTAATACATAAAGCGTTAGGAAAACTAGGTTATCCAGAAGAGGTGTATGAATTATTAAAAGAGCCGATTCGCATGCTGACAGTGAAAATACCTGTTCGCATGGATGACGGTTCTGTTAAAATATTTACTGGCTACCGGGCGCAGCATAATGATTCTGTAGGACCTACAAAAGGAGGCGTTCGCTTCCATCCAAATGTAACTGAAAACGAGGTAAAAGCGCTTTCAATTTGGATGAGTCTAAAATGCGGAATTATTGATTTGCCTTACGGTGGTGGAAAAGGTGGAATTGTTTGTGATCCAAGAGATATGTCGTTCAGGGAATTAGAAAGATTAAGCAGAGGATATGTTCGGGCAATTAGTCAAATTGTTGGCCCTACAAAAGATATACCTGCACCTGATGTATTTACGAACTCGCAAATCATGGCTTGGATGATGGATGAATACAGCCGGATTGATGAATTTAATTCGCCAGGATTTATTACCGGCAAGCCTCTCGTTCTCGGCGGTTCACATGGCCGTGAATCGGCAACGGCAAAAGGCGTGACCATTTGCATTCGCGAAGCAGCGAAGAAGCGTGGAATTTCTTTACAAGGGGCTAGGGTCGTTGTCCAAGGATTTGGAAATGCAGGCGGTTATTTAGCAAAATTTATGCATGATGCCGGAGCAAAAGTTGTAGGTATTTCCGATGCATACGGCGGTCTGTACGATCCAGACGGACTAGACATCGATTATTTATTAGACCGGCGCGACAGCTTCGGAACTGTTACGAAATTGTTTAATGATACGATCACTAATAAAGAATTGTTAGAACTTGATTGCGAAATTTTAGTTCCTGCGGCGATTGAAAACCAAATTACAGAAGAAAATGCCCATAATATTCGGGCTCAAATTGTCGTAGAAGCAGCCAACGGTCCGACAACTGTTGAAGCCACTCAAATTTTAACGGACCGGGGAATTTTACTCGTGCCTGACGTATTGGCAAGCGCGGGAGGAGTAACGGTTTCTTATTTCGAATGGGTTCAAAATAATCAGGGCTACTATTGGTCTGAAGAAGAAGTGGAAGAAAAATTGGAAAAAATGATGGTGAAAGCATTTAACACTGTATATGAAACGGCGCAAAACAGAAGAGTAGATATGCGGCTTGCTGCATATATGGTAGGCGTAAGAAAAATGGCAGAAGCATGCAGATATCGCGGATGGGTATAATATTTGCATCGTTTTGCAGTTTCCCCTATGATAATGTAGGGGAAATTTTTCTTGTGCGCCCGGCATGGGTGTAATCTATAGGGTGAAAGTCCCGAGCTGCGAAGGCAGAAGTAGCAGTTAGCTTAACGCAAGGGTGTCCGTGGTGACGCGGAATCTGAAGGAAGCGAGCGGCAAACTTCCGGTCTGAGGAACACGAACTTCATATGAGGCTAGGTATCACTGGGTGAGTTTGCAAGACAAAACAAAGCCCTTTCTGCCGAAGGTGATACAGAGTAAATGAAGCAGATGGATGGAAGGAAAGATTACACTCTTACCCGGGGAGGTCTGGCTGGCACGCCAAGTAACCTTGGTAACCTATCTAGTGATAGATAGCTGAACAGTCAGAAGTCAGCAGAGGTCATAGTATTAGTTGGTCTAGAACAACTAAGAAGGACCGAACAATTAAGAGAGAATAGCCCTTGGCATTCAGTGAGTCATGATGAACACAGAAAACGTAGTACCTCACTTGAGGGAGGAAGCGGTGAATCCCGTGGGAGATCTCTTGGAGGGTGGAGTGACCACTGGCATAAAGAGAACAGCTATTCACGGAAGTTATAAAGACTTGCGTCAATTATCTTAATTGAACCGCCGTATACGGAACCGTACGTACGGTGGTGTGAGAGGACGGGAGTTAATCGCTCCCTCCTACTCGATTTGTCACCAGCCGCTTAATGCTATAGGAGTGATCATGATGCAAGAAGAAAAAGTGATCATTGTCGGCGGAGGTCCATGTGGACTATCGGCTGCGATCGAATTGAAGGAAAAAGGAATAAATCCTTTAGTTATTGAAAAAGGAAATATTGTTGATTCCATTTATCGCTTTCCAACACATCAAACCTTTTTCAGCACAGCAGACAGGCTTGAAATTGGCGGAGTCCCATTTATCACAGAAAACCGAAAGCCTGTCCGCAATCAAGCGCTTGCTTACTACCGGGAAGTTGTGAAGCGAAAAAATTTGCGCATTCATACATATGAAAAAGTAGAGAAGGTAGAAAAGCAGCAGGACGGAACGTTCATGGTAACGACGGAAAAAGGAAAATATCGTGCGTCATTTGTTGTGATTGCTACAGGTTATTATGATAATCCAAATTACATGAATGTTCCAGGCGAAAATCTGCCCCACGTTTTCCATTATTTTAAAGAAGCTCATCCATATTTTGATAAAGATGTCGTTGTGATCGGCGGGAAAAACTCAAGTGTTGATGCCGCGCTTGAGCTTTATAAAGCCGGGGCTAGAGTAACTGTATTGTACCGAGGAAGCGGGTATTCTTCAAGCATTAAGCCTTGGATATTGCCGGAATTTGATTCTCTTATCAAAAAAGGCTATATAAAAATGGAATTTCGGGCAGATGTAAAAGAAATTAAAAATGACTCTATTAGTTATATTGTGAACGGAATAGAAGAAAAAACTATTCCTTGTGATTTTGTCTTTGCCATGACTGGCTACCATCCAGATCATAACTTTTTGAAAAAAATGGGTGTACTTATTGATGAGCAGACAGGCAGACCTTACTACAATCCCGATACAATGGAAACGAATGTAAACGGGATTTTTATAGCCGGTGTCATCGCAGCTGGAAATGATGCGAATGAAATTTTTATCGAAAACGGCAGATTTCACGGGGAATTGATCGCAGAAGAAATTATCAAAAGAGTGTAAAAATAGGGATGTCCCGAAAATAATCAAGTAGAGAAAAACAATCCGTTTTTCTCTACTTGATTTTGTTGCTTTCATAAGTTGTGGGGCCGTCCAGAAATCAAATCGCCATTGAAAACAAAAAATCATAAACACCGATATATCAACGTTTCTAACACATTAATGGGGGCGTCAATAAGCTGTAAAAACGGCTTATTAGACACCCCCTTTACTTGTAACATTTTTTAGTAAAATTTGTGTTGATCATCACAACAGTTTATTATTTCGAAAACATTTCTTCTATTTCAGTTAAATCGCTCGTTTTTTCTAAAGCCACTAAAAGCTTTATTCTAGCTTTTTGCCCGTTTAATCCGTTCGAAAATATAACGCCAAGCTGTTTTAAATGTTTTCCTCCGCCCTGATAATCATAGACATCCTGCACAATGCCGTTAAAACATCGTGAGACAATGACGATCGGCACTTTCTTCTCAATAAGCCGTTTCATGCCGGGGACTAAAGCCGGCGGCAAATTTCCTTGCCCTAAAGCTTCAATGACGATTCCATCCGGATTCAGTCCTTCAACTGCTTCCATTATTTTTTCATCCATGCCTGCATACGCCTTTAAAAGGAGCACATGTTTAGAGATTTTCGTTATACTATATGTTTCTTTTCTTAACGGATAGTGATGAAATGCCAGAATTTTTTTGTTCACAATACCGATCGGTCCGTATTGCGGACTTTGGAATGTAGCGATATTGCTTGTATGCGTTTTTGTGACGTTTTTTGCTGTATGAATCTCGTCATTCATGACAACTAACACACCAAGGTTTTTCGCTTCGTCGGAAGCAGCAACTTTTATGGACATCAATAAATTATATAATCCGTCTGATCCGAGTTCATTATTTGACCTCATCGCACCTGTTACAACAACCGGGATGGGAAGGTCAAGAGTCAAATCTAAAAAATAAGCTGTTTCTTCTAAAGTATCCGTTCCATGAGTGACGACGACACCGTCGATGCTTCCATTTTTGGCATGATGTTCGATTTCTTTTTTAATTTCCAGCATTTCCTTTGGAGTTATATGCGGGGAAGGCAAGTTAAAAAGCTCTTTTACGATTGTTTGTACATTGTTTACATTCAATGAAAAATTTGTTAGTGGATTGGACCCTTCTGGTCTCACTGCACCGCTTTGTTCATCTTCCAGCATTGAAATTGTACCGCCTGTATGTAAAATCAATACTTTCTTCATCTTTTTATCCCTTTCATTAAAGTTTCATTTTTTCATGCTTATTTTTGATTTTCATTTTGTCATATACATGTTACCATTTTATCAAAAGGATGTTTTTAACAACTTACTGCTGCTCTAACATGAATCATCATTTCTCATTCTTTTATTTTGTTTTATTTTAAAAGGAACATTCTGATAAATCTATACATAAATAAGGAGATACTAGAAGAAAAGAGGCTGTCATTATGATTGCGATTATTACAGCAGGCATTGCACCAGGGCTGGCAATACTTTCATATTTTTATTTGAAGGATCAATATGAAATGGAACCCCTTTACATGGTGGTTCGGACGTTTATTTTCGGTGCGCTGCTTGTTTTTCCAATTATGTTTATTGAATACGTTCTGGAAACAGAAAATGTATTTCCCTCTTCTTTTTTACAAGCTTTCTTTGCTTCGAGTTTATTGGAAGAGTTTTTTAAATGGTTTATTTTTTATTTTACAATTTACTCCCATTTTCATTTTGATGAACATTACGATGGAATCGTTTATGGTGTGTCCATCTCTCTCGGCTTTGCGACATTGGAAAATATTTTATATTTAATTGCGAACGGTGTGGAGTTTGCATTCGGGCGCGCAATTTTTCCAGTCCCAAGCCATGCATTGTTCGGTGTCATCATGGGGTATTATTTAGGAAAAAGCAAATTTTCGAATGATAGGCTTAAAAAAAGATGGCTCCTTTATTCTCTAGTTATTCCGTTTCTTTTGCACGGAACGTACAATTATATCTTGCTTTCCAATGAAGACTGGAAGTTTTGGGTCACTCCGTTTATGGTGTTTTTATGGTGGTTTGGGCTTCATAAAGCAAAAAAAGCGCGCATGGTATACAAGCAAAATATCGAAACAATATCAGGATAAAAAAATTTTTGAACCGGCATGAGCCGGTTTTTTTGTTGTATAAAATGACATCTACTACAGAAAATACATGTAACGATATAAAGTGAGGAGGCATGATGATGGGAAAAAACATGAAATATCTGCTCGCAAACGCTTTTGTTTTAATCGTTTTTCTTATTCTTTCTAACAATCAGCTGCATGTTCATGCTTTTAGCGAACAAGTGATTCAGAGAGGTGCGACAGGTGATGATGTCATTGAACTGCAGGCAAGACTTCAATATAACGGATATTATCATGGGAAAATTGATGGGGTATATGGATGGAATACTTATTGGGCAGTTAGAAAATTTCAAAATAATTTCGGACTTAAAGAAGTAGATGGTTTAGTTGGTCCTGAAACAAAACAAAAGCTTATCAATACGACAAAATATTATAAGTCTTTTGTCCACGAACAAATTCGAAAAGGCAGAGACTTTACCCATTATGGCGGAGTGCCGCTAAAAATCCAAACAGCGCCTTCTGAGGAGCTGCGCGCAAAATGGCGGAAGCAAACCGAAAAAAATCTCGCAAAAAATGTACCGCCAAAAAAACAACAAGCTGGTCAGGCTGGACAAGGGCAAAAGCAGGCTGCTCCTAAACAGCAAGCAGCCCAAAATAAACAACAAACAGGGAAATCGGTACAGCCGATGGCGGTGAATATGCCTGGAGGCTTTTCACAAAATGACTTAAATCTTTTAGCCAATGCCGTTTACGGAGAAGCCCGCGGCGAGCCTTATATTGGTCAAGTAGCAATTGCGGCAGTTATTTTAAACCGACTGAACAGCCCGACATTTCCAAATACGGTTGCTGGTGTTATTTTTGAACCGGGTGCTTTTACAGCTGTCAGCGATGGACAAATATATTTGACACCAAATGAAACAGCGAGAAAAGCGGTGATGGACGCCATTAACGGGTGGGATCCGACAGAAGAAGCTCTCTATTATTTCAATCCTGATACAGCAACAAGCCCATGGATATGGACGCGGCCGCAAATCAAGAAAATCGGAAAACACATATTCTGTGAATAGTGAGGTGATTCAATATGCTTCGAGGATTATTAATCGGGCTGCTTACAGTGGCCTTAATCGGAACAGGCTACTGGGGATATAAAGAGCATCAGGAAAAAAACGCCGTATTAATTCATGCAGAAAACAATTACCAGCGGGCTTTTCACGATCTAACCTATCAAGTGGATCAGCTTCATGACAAAATTGGCGAGACACTCGCCATGAATTCAAGAAAATCATTGTCACCGGCGCTGGCGGAAGTTTGGAGAATTACATCGGAAGCGCACAATGATGTCGGCCAGCTTCCGTTAACTCTTTTACCTTTCAATAAAACAGAGGAATTTTTGTCGAATATTGGTAAATTTAGTTATCAAACAGCAGTGAGAGATTTAAACAAAGATCCGTTAACGGATCAAGAATATGAAACGTTAAAAAAATTGTATAAAAATGCAAAAGACATACAAGACGAATTGAGAAACGTCCAGCATTTAATCTTAAAAAACAATCTGCGCTGGATGGATGTTGAACTCGCACTAGCATCAGGGCAAAAACAAATGGACAATACGATCATTGATGGATTTAAAACGGTAGAAAAAAATGTTGAAGGCTATTCCGAAACTAATTTCGGTCCAACGGCAACAGCGCTGCAAAAGCCTAAAAAAGGATTTGAACAATTAACTGGAAAGGAAATATCAGAGCAAGAAGCAAAACAAATCGCAAAACGATTTGCCCCTAAAAATGTAGAACGAGTAGATGTAACAACAAATGGTAAAGGATCAAATATTCAGTTTTACAGCATTACTATGCATGATAAAGGAAATAAACATGATGTTTATATGGATATCACGAAAAAAGGCGGTCATTTAATTTATTTATTGCACAACAGAGATATTAAACAACAAAAAATCAGCTTAAATGAAGCATCCAACCGAGCAACGGAATTTTTGAAAAAGCTAAAATTTAAGGATTTAGAGCTTTATGAGAGTGCACAATATGACAACATTGGTGTTTTCACATTTGTTTCTAATTACAAAGGTGTACGTCTATATCCTGATGCAGTTCGTTTAAAGGTAGCGTTGGACAACGGAGAAATTATAGGTTATTCTGGACGTGATTATTTAGCAGCGCACAAAAAAAGAAATTTGCCGAAACCTGCTATTACAAAAGAAGAAGCGAAAAAATCAGTCCATTCTAACGTTGAAATTCAGGAGGATCGATTAGCTGTTGTGACAAATGATGCCGGCGAAGAAGTGCTGTGCTATGAATTTTTAGGAACGATTGACCAAGACACGTACCGCATTTTCATCAACGCAATGGACGGAACGGAAGAAAAAGTGGAAAAATTGCAAAGTGCTGAACCGTTATTCAGAGAAATTTAATCACAAAAAGGGGAGTCGATTTTTAGGCTTTCCCTTTTTTTCATTTCATGCTTTAATAAATGTAGAGCGCTTATTACATTGAAAGAGTGGTAACGTTGATAAAAATTGGTACGATGATCACATTGGAACTTTCTGGCCAAGATCAAATACTAAAATGCAAACTTGTGGACCAAGAAGAAAACATTCTTTATATTGATTTTCCTATAAATAGCAAGACAGGAAAAACTGTTTTCTTAACAGACGGCACCGAGCTCGTTGCAACATTTGTGAACAGCGAAAAAAAACCGTATAAATTTCGTACTAAAGTTCTTGGCAAGAAAAAAGATAACCTCCCGATGATCATGCTTCAGGCACCTGAGTATATGGAGGAGATCCAAAGGCGGCAATTTGTCAGAATCGAGACAGCCGTTGATGTAGCCATACACGCTATTAATCAGGAATTCGCCCCATTTACAACAGTTACAAACGACATAAGTGCTGGCGGCATTTCAATCATTATTCCAAACGGTGTGGACGTACCGCTAAATGAAAATATACATATTTATATGGTGCTCACGTTTATGGACGGAACGATTGAATATTATAAGGTAACAGGGAAGGCGCTCAGAGTTGTGGAAGCGGAACATCATAAGCTCGCTTCCATAGCATTTATCAATATTGATGAAAAGACACAGCAAAAATTGATTCGCTTTTGCTTTGAACAGCAGCTGCAAATGAAAAAGAAAGGAATTTTGAATGAATAATACCGGCAAGGCTGTCCATACTATTTATAAAAAATGGCAAAAGGATGTTTTTTGTGAAGCGCTTTGAACAAATATTGATCAAATTGATCATTATACAATTCATTATGTTAATTGCCGCTCAGCTTTTTTTGCGCCATTCTGAGTTGAAGCCATATTTATCAAAAGCCGTGCAATATGAAGGTGTTGGAAACATGTCCATCTCCGAATGGGTGGAAACTATCAGCCGCTAAAAGAGCAGGAAACCCCTGCTTTTCTTTCTGTATTCCCAAAAAATAGATACATATTTTTTGAAACTAGCTAGGAGGTATTATGAGTAAAAAAATTTCCATTGCAATCGACGGTCCGGCAGCTGCCGGGAAAAGCACAGTTGCCAAAAAAATCGCAAAAGATTTAGGCTATACATACATTGATACGGGTGCGATGTACAGAGCTCTCACTTTGAAAGCTTTACAGAATGGCATTTCTTTGGAGGATGAAAAAGCGCTCACCAAGCTTTTGAATGAAATGACGATTGAACTGAAGCCGGTAAATGAAGGTCAGCAAGTGCTAGCAAACGGTGAAGACGTAACGGCGATTATCCGTTCCAATGAAGTAACAAAGCATGTTTCCACTGTTTCCAAACATCCTAATGTGCGGGAGGAAATGGTGAAAAGGCAAAAACAGCTTGCAGGAAACGGCGGCGTTGTCATGGATGGCAGGGATATCGGCACTCATGTGCTGCCGAATGCGGAGTTGAAAATATTTTTAAAGGCTTCTGTAGAGGAAAGAGCAAAAAGAAGGTATGAGGAGAATTTAAGAAAAGGTTTTACATCCGATTTAACACAATTAAAGAAAGAAATTGAAGAAAGAGATAAGCTTGATTCCACGAGGGCAACTGCCCCATTAAAAAAAGCGCCGGATGCCGTCGAAATCGATACAACTTCATTGACGATTGAAGAGGTGGCGGAATTAATTAAAGAATTGGTAAAAGAAAGGCTGTAAGAAATGGGTAAATTTTATCAATTTGCAAAGGCAATTGTTTACTGCTTTATTAAACCGCTCTTTCGGGTCGAAGTGATCGGAAAGGAACATTTTCCAATGGATGGTGCCGTGCTGCTTTGTTCCAATCATATTAATAATTTGGACCCTCCGACGATTGGTATCGTTTCACCAAGGCAGCTCCGTTTTATGGCTAAAGAGGAACTGTTTAAAATTCCGGTTTTCAGCCTGATCGTCCGGGCATTGGGGGCGTTTCCGGTCAAAAGGGGCTTTTCCGATCGAGAGGCGTTAAGAACAGGCTTGAAAATATTAAAAGAAAGAGAAGTTTTAGCCATTTTTCCGGAAGGAACGAGAAGCAAAACAGGTGAACTCGGAAAAGGTTTAGCTGGTGCAGGTTTTTTTGCCTTAAGATCAGATTGTGTCGTCTTGCCATGCGCCGTCGTCAGTTCTTACAAACCATTTCGGAAAACGAAAGTCATTTTCGGCCCAGCCATTGATTTTACATCTTATCGAAACAAAAAAATTTCAGCTGAAGAAGCGACCGATAAAATCATGACAGAAATTAGAAATTTGCTCGAAAAATATAGGTAATCAATGGATTTAACTTGACAAACGGAATTTTTTGTTAGAACTTATAGAAAAGAGGTATTTTTCATTCTATTTAGAGTAGCTTGTGACATACTAAATAGAATGGTACATATTTTGTTGAGTTGCTATGGCTTGACCAAGGAGGTAAATGGTATGGTAGAGGACATCAATCAAGGTGAAGTTTTTGTGCCTGAAGTGGGAGACGTTGTAGAGGGAATTGTAACAAAAGTGGAAGATAAGCAGGTGATTGTTGATATTAAAAATTGCAAACAAATGGGCATCATTCCGATTAGTGAACTGTCTAGTTTGCATATTGAAAAAGCTTCAGATGTTGTAGAGGAAAATGACAAGCTTGAACTAGCGGTCATTAAAGTTGAGGAAGAAGCAGTCATTTTATCGAAAAGCAAAGTGGCTGCGGATAAAGCTTGGGTGGAATTAGAGAGAAAATTTGAAAATAAAGAAGTATTTGAGGCAGAAGTGAAGGATGTCGTAAAAGGCGGTTTAGTGGTAGACCTGGGCGTCCGCGGATTTATTCCTGCTTCATTGGTTGAACCTCACTATGTTGAGGATTTTTCAGATTATAAAGGAAAAACATTGACATTGATGGTTGTGGAGCTAAACCGTGAAAAAAATCGAGTGATTTTGTCTCATCGTGCTGTAGTGGAAAAGGAGCAGGAAGAGAAAAAACAGCAAGTGCTTCAGTCGATTCAGCCTGGTGATGTATTGGAAGGAACAGTCCAACGTTTAGCCGATTTCGGAGCCTTTGTTGACATCGGCGGGATTGACGGTCTTGTACATATTTCTCAGATCTCTCATGCTCATGTAGATAAACCGTCAGATGTGCTTCAAGAAGGCGAAAAGGTAAAAGTGAAAGTTTTGTCTGTCGATCGGGATAATGGACGGGTTTCACTATCGATTAAAGAAACATTGCCTGGTCCATGGGAAAACATTTCTGAAAAAATCAAATCCGGTGATGTTGTCGAAGGAACTGTACAACGCCTCGTCTCATTCGGAGCTTTTGTTGAAGTTTTACCTGGAGTAGAAGGTCTTGTCCATATATCGCAAATTTCTAAAAAACATATAGGCACTCCTCAAGAAGTATTAGAAGAAGGCCAAAAGGTAAAAGTAAAAGTGCTTGATGTAAACGAAGAAGAGAAACGGATTTCCTTAAGCATAAAGGAATTGGAAGATGATGGGCCCGGTAGTGAAGAAGATTTTCGCAAATATCGTCCGAAAGAGGAATCGACAGGATTTCAACTAAGCGAAATGATCGGAGAGCAATTAAATAAATTAAAATAAAGACAAAGGCGATTATCACGAGCTGCCCCTTGTCAAGGTGACAGCGGAATAAAAAATGATCTAAGCGGCTTTATCTCTATATTCCATAGGGCTGAGGCCGTTTAGTCGTTTTATGAGGGTAATTTGTATCGATTGCCAGTCCTCAAACGAAATCTACGTTTCACATTTGAGCGTTCTCCAAAAAGACTCAATAAGCACCGCCCAGCATATAACGAGCTGTTTTATCATCTTCTCCACTGCTCTTCTTTTCATAAATCCTTGAGAATGATACGATCCATCCTCGCTGTAATAAGCTGTTATTGTTCGAAGCCTCGCCTAGTATATAGCTTCCATATCACTTCAATAAGCTGTATTTTGAGTTCTGCAGTATCGGTTCGATTTTTGCTAAGCTGCTCTATATCGTGATTATATGTGCGAACAAAATTCTTCGCTGCTTTTAATAAGCAAGCGATACGTCCGTTTTGCGTTCGTATCTCCATTAAAAATCAAAACTTGTGCAGATAAACAAGTGATACATCCAGCCTGTATTCATTAGCCCACAATTTTTTTGCAGAAAAACTCCCTCCTAAAAAAACAAATAATGATTTAGAAGCCTTTTTTTATGAAAAGAAATTATACGGACATTCTGCCATTAAACAGATCGGCTTATGAGTTCTAAAAAAATAGCGAAAATTCCTTTCTTGACGGGCAGTGAAATGTTTACATTTTCCTCTCACAGCAATCCATCAGCAATCAATTCTCCCACAGCCTTTTAACTGCTTTTTATACGCTTTTAGCTTTGATTTCAAAATTTGTACGGTTAGCATCCATAAATTTTTCACATAATGGAAATAGTAGGAGGTTGGAGATGGAAGGAATATATTATTATTGGTTCATGTGGATGATTTGGGTAATTGTAACATTTTGGCTTCCAAAAACGGATGCTCGTTTTTGGCTCTCCTTTTTTATATTGTTAAATATTTTAGGAAGTGCAACGTTTATACACTTTACACAAATACATGTTGGTTTTTCGTATATCTTATTTGCTTTGCTTAGTTTTTTCATCTTGTATAGAACTAAGCGTTTATTTTATTCATTATTTTCCGTTTTGATCATTACGGTTGCCTATGCAGGAGTCAAGCTGTTTTATTTATTTGATCCTGTCTGGTTTTTACTTGACGTTCAGATGTATTTATCTATATTAGGAGTCATTTTATCCAATATGCTGAGCAAAGATTTTTTTGAAGGAATGGCATTTTTTATATTGGGATCTTGTTACGGAGAAGCTCTTTTTTCGTCTGCAGTTTATTCTTATTATCGGCCGATTGTAATAGGCGACTTTCCTTTTCTTGATATGCTGTCAATCGGAATCTTTTCATTGCTCATATGGGCGTCATTCAAAACATTCGCTGCTTCTTTAGAACATATATTCAAAAAACATGCAAGGGAGAGGCAAGGGTCATGAATGAATACACGCTTCCTATTTTTTATGGTGTCTTCGTAGGTGTGTTAGCCCGTCTTTTTATGCTAAAAACCGATTATCGCCAATATCCAACATATTTGCACGGAAAAATTATTCATATCGCACTTGGATTTATAGCGGCGGGACTCGGCACGATTGCTGTTCCGGCCATAATGGAAAAGGAGTTTACTGCCATTACTTTTTTAACGTTGGCTGCATCGCAGTTTCGCGAAGTCCGCAACATGGAAAGAAATACACTGTCAGAGCTCGATCAATATGAGCTTGTTCCTCGGGGAAGTACATATATTGAAGGAATTGCAATCGCCTTTGAAAGCAGAAATTATTTAGTGATTTTCACATCTTTATTTGTTACGCTTGCTTATTTAATCTTTGGCTTTTGGATGGCTCTTGTGATGACGGTCGTTTGCTTTATCATTTCTAAAGTGTTAATGTCTGGAGGCACATTGAAAGATATTGTTGACATTCAATATGTAAAGCCGCATTTTGACGGTGCAGGCTTGTATGTCGATGACATTTATATTATGAATATCGGCATCCCGGAAAAACGTGAACTAGTTTTAAAATATGGCATGGGGTTTATTTTGACACCAAAATCATTTGATGCGAGAACAACGATTGCCAACATCGGACAACGTCAGGCGATTCTCCATGATGTCTCAACTGCGCTGGGCGTAAACCGCGATGCGGGTGAACCATCTTTAGTCCCATTGGCAAAACGAGATCTTGAGGATGGAAGAGTCGGCGTGTTTGTGCTTCCTCAAAAACATGATTTGGATATCGCCATTCGAGTGATCAGCAACGTGCCAACGCTTGAAAATGCCATTCGCATGCCGACGGAGTCGAAGGCAAATAGGAAAGGTGAGAAAAAACGATGGTTTTAGAGAAAGCGGTTTTAGCGGTCGTTACGACAAATGAGAAAAAAATAAAAGGCGGTGCACCTGTTTTTATTTGTGATAACCAAAAAGAAATGGATTCGATTGCAAAAAATTTAGAAGCGATTCTAGATGGAATTGCTCATGCCATAAGCGAGGAAATATATATCATTGTGAAACATTTTTAAGGCAGTTGTTCAATTTCATAAACTGCTATATAATAGGGTAGTTGGAAAAAAGCTTGGTAAAAAACTTCCGGGGCATGCCGAAAAAGGAGTTAGGCGAAAACATGCTGCGATTTCTTGAAGGCGTAGCCCCTTTAACATTATACATAGTGAAAAAATGCGATGAGTTTTAAATTAGGAAGGAAGTTTTAGTATGCCGAAACCTGTTGTGGCTATTGTCGGTCGACCAAATGTCGGCAAATCGACGATTTTTAATCGAATTGTCGGTGAACGTATTTCAATTGTAGAAGATATACCTGGTGTTACCCGTGACCGTATTTATGCACCTTGTGAATGGCTGAATTTCCAATTTAACTTGATCGATACAGGTGGAATTGAAATTGGGGATGAACCGTTTCTAGCACAAATTCGTCATCAGGCGGAAATTGCGATTGAAGAAGCAGATGTAATTATTTTCATTACAAACGGTCGAGAAGGCGTAACTCCCGCTGATGAAGAAGTTGCAAAAATATTGTACCGCTCAAACAAACCCGTTGTCCTTGCCGTTAATAAAATGGACAACCCGGATATGAGGGAAAATATATATGAATTTTATTCTCTTGGCTTTGGAGAACCGTACCCGATATCAGGAGCGCATGGGCTCGGACTGGGAGATCTTTTGGATGCAGTATGCAAACATTTTCCAAAACCCCAATCAGAAAATGATGATGAAGGCATCATTAAATTTTCTTTGATTGGCCGACCAAATGTCGGCAAATCTTCCTTAGTAAATGCTATTTTAGGAGAAGAAAGAGTGATCGTCAGCGAAATTGCTGGAACAACACGAGACGCCATTGACACTAAGTTTACGTATAACAAGCAGGAGTTTGTCATCATTGATACAGCTGGCATGAGAAAAAAAGGAAAAATTTATGAGACAACAGAAAAATACAGTGTTTTGCGGGCGCTTAAAGCGATTGAACGCTCTGACGTAGTGTTAGTTGTTTTAAATGCAGAGGAAGGAATTATTGAACAAGACAAGCGAATTGCTGGCTACGCCCATGAAGCCGGGAAAGCCGTTGTCATTGTAGTAAACAAATGGGATGCAGTGGAAAAAGATGAAAGAACGATGAGAGAGTTTGAAAAAGATATTCGCGATCAATTTTTATTTTTAGACTATGCGCCAATCGTCTTTTTGTCCGCAAAAACGAAGAAGAGATTGCACACATTAATGCCTCAAATTATTCTTGCCAGCGAGAATCATGCGATGCGTGTCCAAACAAACGTATTGAATGATGTGATCATGGATGCCGTTGCTATGAATCCGACTCCAACGGACCACGGTACGAGATTAAAAATCTATTATGCAACACAAGTTTCTGTTAAACCGCCTACATTTGTCATATTTGTAAATGATCCGGAGCTTCTTCATTTTTCATATGAACGTTTTTTGGAAAATCGTATTCGCGATGCATTCGGGTTTGAAGGAACCCCTATTAAAATCATTGCGAGAAAAAGAAGATAAATAAAAGGAAGTGAGTAATTTGGCGAAGGTGGCAATATTGGGAGCTGGAAGCTGGGGAACAGCGCTTGCAATTGTTCTTTGCGACAATGGTCATGAAGTGCATCTTTGGGGACATCGGAAAGAACATATAGAAGCGATCAATCGTACAAAAAAAAATGAGAAATATTTGCCAAATGTCCCATTGCCGGACAATTTAACCGGATTTTATTTCTTAAAGGATGCGGTTGAAAATGTGGAAACGATTGTCTTGGCAGTCCCGACAAAAGCGATAAGAGAAGTGCTGAGTCAATTAAGAGAAGCCATTGATCGGCCGGTTTTAATTGTCCATGTTTCAAAAGGGATTGAGCCGGGTTCATTAAAAAGAATTTCCGAAATTATTGAAGAAGAAATGCCTCCTCACCTTTTGAAGGACGTAGTTGTATTATCAGGTCCAAGCCATGCGGAAGAAGTGTCTTTGAGACAGCCGACAACAGTGACTTCTGCGAGCAAAAATATTCAAGCAGCAAAATTTGTTCAAGATTTATTTATTAACCGCTATTTTCGTGTGTATACGAATCCGGATATAATCGGGGTTGAAATTGGAGGAGCGCTGAAAAACATTATTGCTTTAGCTGCCGGAATCAGCGACGGCCTTGGATACGGGGACAATGCGAAGGCTGCTTTAATAACTAGAGGATTGGCGGAAATTTCGAGATTAGGCTGTAAAATGGGTGCCAATCCATTAACATTTTCTGGTCTTGCCGGAATCGGCGACTTAATTGTCACTTGCACAAGTGTGCATTCCCGCAATTGGCGTGCCGGCCATTTGCTAGGAAAGGGCAAAAAACTAGATGAAGTTTTAGAAAGCATGGGAATGGTTGTCGAAGGAGTAAGAACAACAAAAGCAGCTAAACAGCTTTCTGAAAAATATTCAGTAAAAATGCCGATTACCAATGTCCTTTATGAAGTGCTGTTTCACGAAAAAGATCCGAAAGAAGCAGTCGAAGAGCTTATGGCGAGAGTTAAAACGCATGAAATGGAAGATCTTGTGAACATATTAGAAAATCGAAATGAAGAACTGTAGCACATTTCCCAGCTGCTTCAGTTTTTTTTTGAATTCGATTCTTATATGGAAAACAATTGCGTGAAAAAGAGCATATGTTAAAATGATTGGTAGGAATAGAAGGAGTGGATCACAATGTCAGAAGGTCTAATGAAAATGTGGATTGCCCTCACAGCGATGGCCTTTATGTTTATCGCGGTCTTTTCCATATATTTGAGCCGTTTTAAACTAAAAGGATTTTTGAAATCTATCACAGCAGTGATTGCTTATTTTTTTATGATTTTAGCAGGAATTATTATTTTTTTCGTAGTCTTTTCCGGACCGACAAGCGAGTAGGCAAAGTGAGGAAGACGAGGATGAACAAGAAAAGCATAATGAAATCTTTCATCTCTATCATGTTTGTTTTGCTTTTATCTGGATGTTTATACCCAGAAGAACGATTACATAAAAATGAAATACCTTATGAAGCGCAAATACAATCCGTGCAAAAAGCAGTAGAACAATATAAGGCTGATACGGAAGGGCTTTTGCCGATTAAAACGAGAGACAAATCAACGCCTATTTATGAAAAATACCCTATTGATTTCAATCTGTTGATTCCTGAATATTTGCCTGAGCCCCCTGGCACCGCGTTTGAAAATGGAGGCATTTACTTATATGTTTTAGTCGATGTGGAAAAAAATCCAACCGTAAAGCTGATCGATTTACGAATAGCAGAGGCGATCCGTGAACTAAAGATGAGGATCAATGCTCATGAATATCCTCCTTATGAAAAGCAAATAGCGAAAAATGTATTTACACTGAACTATAAAAAGCTAGGATTAAAAGAGCCTCCTCATGTGAAGAGTCCGTACTCAGGGGAAAATCTTCCGCTTGTGATCGACAACAATCGAGAAGTTTATGTTGATTACAGCTTAGATTTATACCGTGCCATAAAGGAATCAAAAAGATCATTCAAAGAGGGGGAAGATATCCGTCATTTGCTAGTAGAAAACTCCCCGTTCGTCCCTGCATTTTCCCTTCCATATACTGTGAATGAAAAAAATGAACCGGTATTTTTAATAAAATAAGTCATGAACCTTTTTCTTAAGAATACAATTTAAGAGAAAGGTTCTTTTCTTTTTGGAAGAAATTCTTTTTTTACAGTCATAACTAGATAGGACAACATCATAAATATGTAATGACTAAAGAATTGTAAATGTATGGATGTTATAAGACTTGAAAGTCGGGAGGGAATCACTTGGAAAAGGTAGATATTTTCAAAGACATTGCAGAGCGAACTGGCGGCGATATTTATCTAGGGGTCGTTGGTGCAGTTAGAACCGGTAAATCAACATTCATAAAAAAGTTTATGGAATTAGTTGTTCTTCCCAATATTGAAAATGAAGCGGATAAAGCACGTGCTCAAGATGAGCTCCCTCAGAGCGCAGCAGGCAAAACCATTATGACAACGGAGCCAAAGTTTGTCCCGAATCAAGCGGTCACCGTCCATGTTGATGAAGGCCTTGATGTCAATATAAGATTAGTAGATTGCGTAGGATATACAGTGCCTGGTGCAAAGGGATACGAAGATGAAAATGGGCCGAGAATGATCAACACTCCATGGTATGAGGAGCCGATCCCGTTTCATGAAGCAGCGGAAATTGGCACCCGCAAGGTTATTCAAGACCACTCAACAATTGGTGTAGTCGTCACAACAGACGGTTCAATCGGCGAAATTCCAAGAAAAGATTACGTAGAAGCGGAAGAACGAGTAATTGAAGAGTTAAAAGAAGTCGGAAAACCATTTATTATGATTATTAATTCTGTGCATCCTCATCATCCGGATACGGAGGCTTTAAGAAAAGAATTAAATGAAAAATATGATATTCCAGTTCTTGCTATGAGCGTGGAAAGCATGAGGGAAATTGATGTAACGAATGTATTGAGAGAAGCGCTTTTCGAATTTCCTGTCTTGGAAGTCAATGTGAATTTGCCCAGCTGGGTGATGGTGCTGAGAGAAGATCATTGGCTTCGCACGAGCTATCAAGAAACGGTGAAGGAAACAGTAAAAGATATCAAACGTCTGCGTGATGTCAATCAAGTTGTCCAGCAGTTCAGTGAGTATGATTTTATTGAGCGGGCTGGACTAGCTGGTATTCAAATGGGCCAAGGGATAGCGGAGATCGATTTGTTTGCGCCGGATGAGCTGTACGATCAAATTTTAAAAGAAGTTGTCGGTGTTGAAATACGCGGGAAGGATCATCTGCTTGAGCTCATGCAAAATTTTGCACACGCTAAGGCGGAATACGATCAAGTGGCCGATGCTTTAAAAATGGTAAAACAGACAGGTTACGGCATAGCAGCACCGGCTTTATCAGATATGAGTCTGGATGAACCGGAAATTATCCGCCAAGGATCGAGATTCGGCGTCCGACTCAAAGCAGTCGCACCTTCCATTCATATGATTAAAGTAGATGTTGAATCTGAATTTGCGCCGATCATTGGCACAGAAAAACAAAGTGAAGAGCTTGTTCGTTATTTAATGCAAGATTTTGAAGAAAATCCTTTGTCCATATGGAATTCCGATATATTCGGAAGAAGCTTAAGCTCGATCGTCAGAGAAGGAATACAGGCAAAATTGTCGTTGATGCCTGAAAATGCCCGCTACAAATTAAAAGAAACATTGGAAAGAATCATCAACGAGGGGTCAGGCGGGCTCATAGCAATCATATTATAAAAGATCAAAAGGTCAAAAACAACGGTTTTTTGGCCGTTGTTTTTTTTAAAAGGGGCAAACGAGAGAAGCCCTGTATTTTTTTGTTTCAACATATTCTGCCCTCATTTTCCGGCCTCTAAAAGACACACCATTTTTAGAAAAGTTAAACAACTTAGCAAAAAAACCGACAAGTGAATTGATTTGCCTTCTGTGCAGTTAAATTGGCGATAGAAAACATATTGCATTAGCGTAAATGATTCCGTCTTTTTTTCGACTAAAATCATGATATGGCAACAATCTTGCCGAGACAATAGTTGATAGTTTTTTGCTGATTTAATAGAAAATGGGTTGTTGATAGATGGCAGAGATATTGTTAGACACATATTTATATAGTACAGGTGATGAGGAGTGATAGAAACCAATGGTGGATATTTAAAAAGAATCTGAAGGTAAGGAAGAAGGGAATTAGTTTGCTAGTTGACCGCGATTTAGTGATTTTATTCGTGTTTTTCATGACGATGATCTTGATTTTTTGGCGTCCCCGCGGAGTAAATGAAGCATTTCCAGCAACAATTGGGGCACTTATCATATTATTCGTTGGGGGAATTAGTTTTCAAGAGTTGACGGAAATTGCTTTAAATGTAACTGAAGCTTCTGTTACGATTATCGCAACGATCGTCATGGCAATCGTTTTGGAAAGTTTTCGTTTTTTCGAATGGTGTGCTCATCGTTTGGCATATAAAGCTAACGGATCAGGAATCCGATTGTTTTGGTATACGAATCTTCTCTGTTTTTTCATGACTGTCATTTTTAATAATGACGGAAGCATTTTAATTACGACTCCTATTTTACTGCTGCTTCTTCATCACCTTCGTTTAAAACATCACGAAAAAATTCCGTACCTTCTAAGTGGAGCGCTGGTTGCCACCGCTTCAAGCGCGCCAATTGGTGTCAGCAACATTGTAAATCTGATCGCATTAAAGATTGTTGGAATGGATTTATACATGCATACGGCAATGATTTTCGCACCTACTGTAACCGGATTATTGTTAATGGTCAGTTTGCTCTTTTTCGTTTTTTATAAAGACATTCCAAAAAGGGTCATAAACGTGCCAAAAGATGAGAACTTTTTCATCCAATCTTATCATCCTTTGAAGCCTAAAATGTTGCCAAACGTTTTTAAAGAGAAAACAAGTATGATGATGAAAATGTTGATGTTTGTGATCGTTGTTCGAATCAGTCTGTTTGTCGCTTCCTTTTTCGAAATCTCGATAGGGCTTGTGGCTCTGTTTGGTTCAATCGTTTTATTAATGGTGAGATGGTATAAGCTTCGTTTAAGTCCAATCGATGTTTTAAAGAAAGCACCATGGTCAGTATTTCTGTTTGCTTTTTCCATGTACATCATCGTTTATGGCTTGAAAAATATCGGATTAGTTACTTTTTTCCTTCAGCTGTTAAAGCCGTTGATGACAGATGTTGCAAGCGGAATTTTTTGGATGGGCGGGCTGATCACCGTTTTATCCAATATCTTTAATAATCACCCGGCATTAATGATCGGTTCAATGGTGCTTACAAATTTCGGATTAGACGAAATCACGTTAAAAACAGCTTATTTAGCAAGCATCATCGGTAGTGATATCGGCTCATTGCTGCTTCCGATCGGTACGTTGGCGACGCTCTTATGGATGCACATTTTAAAAGAGAACGGAATGAAAATCGGCTGGGCAAAATATGTGAAAGTAACATTTGTTGTCATTCCGCCAACATTAATATTTACGATGTTCTGTTTATACTATTGGATCAAGCTTTTGTTTGTATAATGTTAAAAAATGGGGTGCGATTCACCCCATTTTTTTTATAAATTGAAGCAATGGTTTAGGCGAAACGTAATTAAGCAGGCGGAAACGTTTACGGAACGTGCACTGTTTTAATATGGGAAATTTTTAAAAACACCGTGTGGCCTTCAGCTGTTACCAATTCGACGAAGTTTTGCTGAACAGACTTTAACACTCCGATTTTTTCTTGTTTTTCCCCAAGATCAAATACTACTAGTTTGTTGATGAATTTTTTTAATTGTTCTTCAAAGGTGCGGTTAACGGTGATCATGGCGGGCACCACTGGCAATTCATGTTCGTTTAACGAGTAAGGCGTTGTTGTGTTTGGATATGGAATGAGCCATTTTAAATGGTGAAAAGACACTAAAACATATTTAAACACGGGGGAATAAAAAACAAAATAGTCAGTTAAGACAGATGTAATATAACCGTGTAAAGCTTTATTTCCAGTTACATATGTTTCAACAAACATTCCTTTAGCATTTATTAATATTTTTCGGTATGAAATGGAATCATCCTCAATAATCATTGGTTTAATCGTTTTTTGATCGTATTTAATCGGATTTTCGTCATCATATTTTTCCAAACTGTGTAAATGTAGAAGAGGAATATATATATATTTATAACCAATATAAAGTACGATCACATCTAATCCTTCGTCAACTAAAATTCCGATAACTTCGTTTTTGCCGCTTATTTCTGCTTTTACTTGTTCGTCAATAAGTTCGGAAAATCTCAAAACTTCAATGCCTCCTTTCTTTGAAACAACAGAAACAAAAACAGAGGGGGAATTTGATGGCAGAGACGCTAGCTAGCCTTTCCAACGATAGTGGACAGTTTTGACTACTTTTTCAAGATGCGGCATTGATCGCAACTGTATCTCTGCTCTTTCTATATAGGCATTCGAAGCTCTTCTGCTTTCATTTGGCGTTGACCGGTATTTTTTTTCAGTCCTTCTATCAAGATCATCTGTTCTTTCATGACGTTCTGAGTGTGAGTAAGTGTTTTTGTGCTCAATCTCGGACGTGCTTTGCCCGCTTTTAGAATCTCTTTCCATAGAAGTTCTTTTATCACGATCGGATCGATCTTTTTTTTCAGTTTGTTTGTTCTCATTTTTTTTCTGATCGCGGGAACCTTCAAAAATGCTTCGAACGTGGAACGGCTGAATTCGAATGACTTCTTCTTTGTTAATTAAAATGAATGTCCCATTTCCGTTGTATGACAGAACACCTTCGAGCGCTTCCGGTCCTCCCCAATTGATGGAAACCCATTTATGAATAAAATAATTGAGTATTTCATCAAATGTTTTTACTTTCAAATAGCGGACGGTTTCCTTTTCTTCAGCGTTTTCGCTTTTGTTTAATGAGAAGCTTTTAATATGCTCCAAATTGACATAGATCACCCGATCATCTTTGTAGAGAACGGCATAATGATTTGTTACATCTAATAACTTCCCGCTCATTGCTTCAGGGCCGCCTTGGTTAATTTGAAGGTATTCGTATTGAAATAATTTCATTAGGCGGCGGAAGCTATCGCTTTTCGAAGCGTTTTGTTCAACATTTTCCAGTCGAAAAGGTTTGGAATTTGTCTTAGAATTTTCCGTAATGCTTTTAATGTGTTTCAATTGGTAGTAAACAACATTGTTTGATTCGAATAAATAGAGGGCCAAATAATCAGTTTTTACTTCAAGCAGTAAACCGCTTTTGCTTTCAGGACCGCCTCTATTCACCTTAATCATTTTTCCAACAAGCGACTTTACATATTGATAAAATTTTTCTCCAGTTGCAGTCATTTTCATTAACCTCCCTTGGCATTCAACCATACAGGTCATTTATAATGTATTTATACGTTCAAAATGGGAGAAAGCAACAGAACATTTACCCAATTCATGAAAAATAAGCGATCGCCTATTTGCGTTCTTCAACTTGCTAAAACATTAAATGTGAAGCGATAAATTGATTTCTTTTTGAGATAAAATCGAGAATTTGTGAAGGCTGTTGATCAAATTCGTCAAGGGTATATTGGAAAAAAGGATCTTTGCTAATAAACTTTTTCACTTGTTCATAATAACCGTATACAGCATCTTTCAAATTTTTTACCGTAAATTGATGTTGTATAGTGTCATATAAAAGTTGTTGGTAAAGTTTTTTATACTTTTGGACGTCTAGCAGCCTTGCCGTTAAAGTGTTAAATCCTTCTACCCGAACATAGTCATGTCGCATTTTTTCTCCGTTGACATCAATTCCCCATGTCGCGTCGTAATCCCAGGGAATAATATGAAAACGGCTTGTTTCTCCATGTAAGTAAAGTGCGTAATTGTGAACAAAACCATCGTAATTTTGTGTGCAAATGACACCTGTCAGCCATTTTAAATATTGCTCCACGTTTAAATATTGTTCGATTTCTTCAGAAAATTGGGACGAAGTGCTTGTATTAACAAAATAAATAAATTGTTCGAGCTTACTAAAATCATCATTTTCCCCGTATTTTAACTCATATCCTTGTGATAAGCTTTTTTTTACCTTTTGGTCTAAATCGCTGTATAATGAAAAATTCGCATCACCATCTATTGCATAAAAAATTGGACCTTTAGGCAGTTTTCTTTTTGCTAAAAAATCTTCATTGACGGATTCAAGGCGTAAATAAATACCTTGATGGATTCCATTGATCGATAAAAGGACGAATTTTGTTTCGGGAACGAATACTCCTATGCGGTCAAAAAAATAAAAAGAAAGCTTATTGCGAATCAATGAAGGATCAAAATATTCCGCATTTAAATGAAATTCCTTTTCGTTATTGTATTTTGAAGGACGGTAATATTTTATAAAAAAAGATTTTTTTTTCGCTTTCCTAGTATGAGAGCCACGATACATTATATCCGCATCGATTTTTTTCTTCCCTAAATAAACCATGCCGGGAACTCCGTCTTCATCCCATTTATTTTTTTGTAAAAAAAGCAAATCTTTCGGATGAATGTATAAGGAAATTTTCTCCAAGTGTTTTTCCATTTGATCCCTCTTTTCACTGTTTTTCATTTAAATAGTATGAATGTGGATAAAACTTGCCACTGATGGCAAACGCACATTTTTTTAAACGATTTAAAAGTCCAAACGAGTTAGTGTGAAGATTCATATGCTATACAAAATAAAAAGGGAGGCAGAATAGTGATTTCCGAAAAAGTCATTAAAGAAGCATTTCATAGTGGGGAAGAAAAAGGGTTGAAACATTTTTATTTCCAAGAACCTGAAGGAAGAAGAAGATCGGATAAAACATGCGGCAGCCGGAGAAGAAGCCATCGCAGCGACCATAAAAAAACATGCGGCAGCCGGAGAAGAAGCCATCGCAGCGACCATAAAAAAACATGCGACAGCCGGAGAAGAAGCCATCGCAGGGGCCATAAAAAAACATGCGGCAGCCGGAAAAGAAGCCATCACAGCGGCTATAAAAAAACATGCGGCAGCCGGAGAAGAAGCCATCGCAGGGGCCATAAAAAAACATGCGGCAGCCGGAGAAGAAGCCATCGCAGGGGCCATAAAAAAACATGCAGCAGCCGGAGAAGAAGCCATCGCAGCGATCGTAAAAAAACATGCGGCAGCCGGGATTTTAAACATACGAAAAGAAAAAAAATTCGGCGCTTTGAAAACGGAAATATGTGGGAGCTGCGTTTTTAAATGATGGAAGGGTTGACTGCTTATGCAGTCTCCCTCTATTGTTTTGGCGAACTTTTTGCCAAAGCAACTGAAAAATGACTGAAATTAATAGAAATGTGCTTGATTCTGCCATTATTGTTATGATAATCTTTTTACAGAAATTCTTCTCTCATAAGGATGAATCATCCTTTGCAACCAATTTGAAAATGAAAAACTGTTGAAATGAAATATTGTTTCATTTATGATAAGCTAGTCACCAACTTCTTGTTGTTGCATGTATAGAATTCTTAAAAGCTGTGAAGAAATGTATAATAGCTGGATTTTCATGAAACTTTTTTGGGAGGAGGTGAAACATTAAATGAACAAAACAGAATTAATCAACGCTGTAGCAGAAGCTAGCGAATTATCCAAAAAAGATGCAACGAAAGCTGTAGATGCTGTTTTCGATACAATTTTAGAATCTTTGAAAAAAGGTGACAAAGTTCAACTCATCGGTTTTGGAAACTTTGAAGTGCGTGAGCGTTCAGCGCGCAAAGGTCGCAATCCTCAAACTGGTGAAGAAATTGAAATTCCGGCAAGCAAAGTGCCTGCGTTTAAACCAGGCAAAGCTCTTAAAGATGCAGTTGCTGGCAAGTAATGAAATGAACGCACACAATTAAGAAATGAGTAGCGACTACATATGCTCGCTGCATTTCTTCACAGAATAAGCCCCTTTTTGGGGCTTTTCCTATTTAGGCGAGATTGTTCAAAGGTTTTATTGAAAAGATTTCTGTTCTATTTGCGGGAAAGGAAGCTTCATTTTGCTTTTTTTTCATTAATTGTGCTAGAATCGGTATGAATGAATGACAATAGGAGGAGCCGAGTATGCCAAAAATTAATAAAGAGCAAATAGAACAGGCAGTACGTTTAATTATAGAAGCTATAGGGGAGGATCCTAATAGGGAAGGATTGGCTGATACACCTAAGCGGGTTGCCAATATGTATGAGGAAATTTTTTCAGGTATAAATCAGGATCCTAAAGAATATTTTCAAACCGTATTTGAAGAGGATCATGAAGAGCTTGTTTTAGTAAAGGATATTCAATTTTTTTCAATGTGCGAACACCATCTAGTTCCTTTTTTCGGTAAAGTACATATTGCATACATACCAAAAGGCGGCAAAGTGACTGGACTAAGCAAACTAGCCCGCGCTGTTGAAGCGGTTGTAAAAAAACCACAGCTGCAAGAACGGATTACATCAACGATTGCCGACAGCATAGTCGAATCATTGGATCCTCACGGTGTGATGGTTGTTGTTGAAGCGGAGCATATGTGCATGACAATGCGCGGAGTGAAAAAGCCTGGATCAATCACTGTAACGTCAGCAGTCAGAGGATGTTTTTTGAATGATGCTGCGGCAAGAAGCGAAGTGTTGTCATTAATAAAAAAATAAACGGTAGGTGTTGATAGATGAATCCGAATCAAAATGATTATGTGGTTATTAAAGCAATTGAAGATGGCGTCAATGTGATTGGTTTGACAAGAGGTTCCGATACTAGGTTCCACCATTCCGAAAAGCTTGATAAAGGAGAAGTAATGATTGCTCAATTTACGGAACACACTTCTGCCATTAAAATTCGCGGCAAGGCGCTTATTCAAACAAGCTATGGAGAGATTGAGAGCGGCGAGAGAAAATAAGCAGGATTTCTGCTTTTACTTTTTCGACAAAGCCTAATGAAAAAATGTGGTTATGATATAATAAAATTTGTAAATGTTAGTATAGAGATATATGGGGGACAAGGGTGATAATGATGGAAATCTATCAAAAGCTGGAGCAAATAAAACGTTCGCTAGACCAATATTTTTCACATCCTGTGCTTAAACAATATATTCAAAAGCCTGTAATTGATGAAGACAAGCTGCTATTGTTTTACGCGCTTTTTGAAGAAGCGGAAATAGCAGATGAAAAGAAGGAAAAATATGTTGTGACCGCCATGCTTGTTCAATCAGCCCTTGATACCCATGATTTAGTAACGACAACGGAATGTGAAAATAAGAAGCTTTTTGTTGAAAGACAATTAAATGTTATTGCAGGTGATTATTTCAGCGGACTATATTATTTTATTCTTTCTGAAATTCAAGACTTGAAAATGGTTCGTGCGCTTGCAACCGCGATTAAAGAAATTAATGAGCATAAAATTCGTCTTTACGACCGAAGCTGCCAGTCGATTGAAGCAATAGTCGAAAGCATCGTCATTGTGGAAACCGCGTTATTTCAACGGATCGGAGAGCATTTTCAAATTGAGACGTGGCCGGAAATTTCCAAAACATATTTAACATATAAACGTTTATGTGAAGAAAAACATAAATACGATAAAAATAGCCAGTCCGTTTTAACACAATTTCAAAAGAAATCTAAAAGCCCGATTGATTTAGTTGGAACTTTCATAGAATGCTGCAATCATTATTTCTGGGAAATTAATAAACTGTTGGAAAAAAGTCTGAAATATTCGCCTGCCGTAAAACAATTTATTATGAACCGAATTCATGTATTACGGTTTTCGCATATGATAGTGGAGGAAGGTTAAAAAATGCAGCAATCGAAAGAAGAACGTGTGCACCGCGTATTTGAAAAAATTTATAAAAATTATGACCGGATGAATTCTGTGATCAGCTTTAATCGTCATATTGCATGGCGAAAAGAAACGATGCGGAGAATGAATGTGAAAAAAGGTTCCTACGCACTCGATGTTTGCTGCGGAACGGGGGACTGGACGCTTGCGCTCGGGGAAGCAGTCGGGCAAAACGGAAAGGTCATAGGACTTGATTTTAGCCAAAATATGTTAAGCATCGGTGAGGAAAAGGCAAAGGAAAGACAATTTTCCAATATTTCATTTATTCACGGCAATGCGATGGATTTGCCGTTTCCTGAAAACGAGTTTGATTATGTGACCATCGGGTTTGGCCTCAGAAATGTTCCTGATTATATGCAGGTTCTATCGGAAATGTACCGCGTATTGAAACCCGGAGGAATGGTAGTTTGTTTGGAGACATCACAGCCGACCTTGATTGGCTTCAAACAGCTTTACTATTTTTATTTTCGCTTTATCATGCCTTTATTCGGCAAGATATTTGCTAAAAGCTATGAAGAATATTCTTGGCTGCAGGAGTCCGCGCGTCAATTTCCTGGCATGAAAGAGCTGAAAAAAATGTTCGAGCAAACTGGTTTTATAAATGTAGAAGTGAAGCCATTTACAGGCGGTGTTGCAGCAATGCACTTAGGTTATAAACCGAAATTGGAAACAAAGGTGAAATAAATGAAGTTAAAATCATTCTATTCCTTTTTAACAAAAGACCTTGAAGTGATTGAAAATGAATTGCTGTCTTCCGTACAAACAAAAGATCCGTTAATACGTGAAGCCGGGATTCATCTTCTTCAAGCAGGGGGAAAACGGATTCGCCCTGTTTTTGTATTGTTGTCAGGAATGTTCGGAGATTTTAACATTGACCGTATGAAACCGGTTGCCGTCGCTTTAGAGCTGATTCACAGCGCCTCATTGGTACACGATGACGTCATCGACAATGCTGAGCTGCGAAGAGGAAAACCAACAGTTAATGCAAAATGGGACAATCGCATTGCCATGTATGTTGGAGATTACTTATTCGCACGGGCTCTTGAAATCATAACAGAGCTGGACGATCCGCTTATTCACCGAGTTCTTTCGAAAGCTCTTGTTGAACTCTGTTTAGGAGAAATCGAACAAATCAACGATAAATACAATTTTGATCAGTCTTATCGGACGTATGTCAAACGAATTAAAAGAAAAACAGCTTTATTAATTGCTGTCAGCTGCCAATTGGGCGCTCTTGCCTCCGGCGCTCCAGAATCCGTTTGTAAAAAGCTGTATTTGTACGGTTATTATGTTGGAATTTCGTATCAAATTATTGACGATCTTTTAGATTTTACCTCTACGGAAGAAGAGCTTGGAAAACCAGTTGGGAGCGATTTACTTCAAGGAAACATTACCCTTCCTGTTTTGTTTGCCATGCAAAATGAAGAATTAAGAAAAAAAATTGTCAAAATCAATAATCAAACAACTGCTGAAGAAATCAAGCCGATTATTTATGAAATTAAAAAATCAAGAGCAATCGAACAGTCGATGAATATTAGTGACCGCTATTTGCAGAAGAGCTTTCATCAATTGGAAGGCCTCAAGCACGGGAAAGCGCGAACTTCGCTATACAATATTGCCAAATATATTGGAAAAAGGAAATTTTAGTTTGCGTAACCGCTTTAATAATGATACTATTTTCTTGTGGATTTTGTACTTATACATAAAGAAATTTTCGAGGTGGATGTGTTGATGGAAAAGACGTTTTTAATGGTAAAGCCTGATGGTGTACAACGGCAGCTGATTGGACAAATCGTTTCAAGATTTGAGCAAAAAGGGCTGAAGCTTATCGGTGCAAAATTAATGAAAATCTCTGAAGAATTGGCCCAGCAGCATTATGGAGAACATAAAGAAAAGCCTTTTTTCAATGAACTCGTTCAATTCATCACTTCAGGACCGGTTTTTGCAATGGTTTGGGAAGGCGAAAATGCAATCGAAATTGCCCGTCAAATGATGGGAAAAACCAATCCAAAGGATGCCCTTTCTGGAACAATTCGCGGCGATTTTGGTTTAACAGTAGGGAAGAATGTAATTCACGGTTCTGATTCACCTGAAAGCGCTGAGCGGGAAATTCAATTGTTTTTTAAAGCTGAAGAGCTTGTAGAATATGACCGTGAAATTGATGCATGGATCTATTAACATCTGACCCTAATCAAACAATGGTTTGATTAGGGTTTTCTACATTACATTCGGGGGAAGATCGGAAAGTGACAGATAAGGACTATGTTGCATTTATCGAAAAGATAAAAAGAAAAAGTGGGATTGACCTGTCGTTATATAAAGAGACTCAAATGAAAAGAAGATTAAAATCATTGTATGAAAAAAAAGGCTTTCAATCCTTTCACGAGTTTTTTTTAGCGATGGAAAAGGATCAATGTTTATACAATCTGTTTTTAGATCGGATGACTATTAATGTTTCTGAATTTTTTCGCAACTATCAGCGCTGGAACATCCTTGAAAAAAAATTGCTTCCGCGTTTGCTGGATGGTAAAAAACATATAAAGGTTTGGAGCGCTGCCTGCTCAACGGGAGAAGAACCTTACACAATTGCGATGATTTTAGCACAAAATTCGCTATTGAAAGACTCATATATATTAGCCACAGATATAGATGAACAAGCGATTAAAACAGCACAAATTGGAATTTATCCGGAAAGATCGCTAAAAGAAGTACCTCTTGAATATAAAACTAATTATTTTCAGCAAGAAGGCTCTTTCTATCATGTAAAAGAAGACATTAAACGCTCGGTTACTTTTAGAAAGCATAATTTGCTGTCAGACCGCTTTGAAACAGATTTTGATTTGATCGTATGCCGAAACGTCCTCATTTATTTTACTGAGTCTGCGAAAAAAGAGCTTTATGAAAAATTCAGCAACTCGCTTAGACGAAACGGGATTTTATTTGTTGGCAGCACAGAGCAAATTTTCACTCCGGAAAAATATGGATTAAAAACGATCGAAACGTTTTTTTATACACGATTGTAGCAATAGCAAAGATCTTTCTATTCAAACAAAAAATCTTATGGTATAGTTACGTAAAAGCATAAAAGCATAAAAGCGTTAAAGTGTTATGGGAAGGAGTTTGCTAGTATGAGATATTTGACAGCAGGGGAATCTCACGGCCCGCAATTAACGACGATTATAGAAGGAGTTCCGGCAGGGCTTCCTCTAACGAAAGAAGACATCAATATTGAGCTTGCAAGAAGACAGAAAGGCTATGGCCGCGGTCGAAGAATGCAAATCGAAAAAGACCAGGTGCAAATTCTAGGCGGAGTGCGCCATGGCGAAACGCTAGGATCACCAATAGCGCTAGTTGTAGAAAATAAAGACTTTGCCCATTGGACGAAAATTATGGGGGCAGAGCCGATTTCCGAATCGGAGAAAGCGGAAATGAAACGAAAAATTACGAGACCTCGCCCAGGCCATGCCGACTTAGTCGGGGCGATCAAATACGGACATCGTGATATGCGCAACGTGCTTGAACGCTCTTCTGCCCGGGAAACAACTGTCAGGGTGGCAGCAGGAGCTGTTGCGAAGAAAATTTTGTCTGAACTCGGCATTCAAGTGGCAGGACATGTCATTGAAATTGGCGGTGTCCGTGCGCAAAAATTGGACTATTCGACGCTTGCTGAGTTGAAGGAAAAGACAGAGAACTCACCTGTGCGTTGTTTAGATGAAAATGCGGCTCAGCAAATGATGAAGGCGATCGACGAAGCAAAAGAAAAGGGTGATTCCATCGGCGGCATCGTTGAGGTGATTGTTGAAGGAATGCCGCCTGGTGTCGGCAGCTATGTTCATTGGGACAAAAAGCTGGATGCCAAAATAGCGCAAGCGATCGTAAGCATCAACGCGTTTAAAGGGGTTGAATTCGGCTTGGGATTTGAAGCGGGACGGAGTTTTGGCAGCGAAGTTCATGATGAAATCCTTTGGAGCGAAGAGAAAGGATACTATCGCAAAACAAACAATCTGGGAGGCTTTGAGGGCGGCATGACGACCGGCATGCCCATCGTCGTCAGAGGAGTCATGAAGCCAATTCCAACACTGTACAAGCCTTTGCAAAGCGTTGACATTGATACGAAAGAGCCTTTTTTGGCGAGCATTGAACGATCGGACAGCTGCGCAGTCCCGGCTGCAAGTGTTGTGGCGGAGGCAGTTGTTGCATGGGAAGTAGCCAAAGCGATCGTTGAACAGTTTGGTCTTGATCGCATTGACCTTATTCGGGAAAATATCGAACGTATGAAACAATATGCGAGGGAATTTTAATGGAACAGATGATGATTCAAACGAAAAGTCGCCCGTATCCAGTTTTTTTAGGAGACGGAATTATCGATAATGTCGGAGAATGGCTTCTGTCTGTTTGCAATAATCCTTCGAAAATTTTGATCATTACTGATCAAACAGTCAAGGATCTGTATGGCGGAAAATTAGAGTCGGTATTAAAAGCATTTGATTTGGACGTATTGACATGTGTTGTTCCGAGCGGCGAACAGTCTAAATCATTTGAAACGTACTATAAATGCTTGACCTTTGCTTTAGAAAACAATCTGGACAGAGAATCCGTGATCATTGCTTTTGGCGGCGGTGTAGTGGGTGATTTAGCAGGCTTTGTAGCTGCAACATTTATGAGAGGAATTCCGTTCATTCAAGTGCCGACGACCCTTTTGGCTCATGACAGTGCTGTCGGGGGAAAGGTGGCCATTAACCATCCGCTCGGAAAAAATATGATCGGGGCTTTTCATCAGCCTCATGCCATTATTTATGATACACAGTTTTTAAAAACACTGCCTCTTCTAGAAATCCGCTCAGGATTTGCGGAAGTGGTGAAGCACGGCTTCATCAATGATCGTTCATTTGTTGAAAATTTAATGAAAACGATCCATTCGTTGAATCATGTAACAAGCGAACAACTGCAATGGTTTATACGAAAGGGAATTGAAGTGAAAGCAGAAATTGTCGCTGAAGATGAAAGAGAAACGGGAAAAAGGGCGTTTTTAAACTTCGGTCATACTCTCGGCCATGCGCTCGAAGCGGAGTTAGGTTACGGGAAGATTTCCCACGGAGATGCCGTTGCATGCGGCATGCTGTTTGCTCTATGGCTGAGTGAAAAGATATTCCGCAAAGATTTTCAATATAAATCGATCAAAAATTGGTTTAACGAAATCGGCTTTCCCGTCAAAATCGATGAAACCATTCAAACCGAATCGCTTCTCGAACGAATGAAAAAAGACAAAAAAACGGTACATAGCCAGATTCGTTTTGTACTTCTCGAGGATATCGGCAATCCGGTACTTAAGACGTTTGACACGCATACATTATATTCATTTCTTAATGAGTGGAGAACGGAGGGATGCGTTTGATAAGAGGTGTTAGAGGGGCCATCACCGTTTCGGAAAATAATGAAGAACAGATTGTTGAAAGCACGGAGAGGCTCTTAAGGGAGATGATTCGATTAAACAACATTGCCCCTGAACAAGTAGCTTCCGTGTTTATTTCGGCGACAAATGATTTAAATGCCTGCTTCCCTGCAAAAGCATTAAGAAATATTGAAGGCTGGAAATATGTTCCTGTGACATGCATGCAGGAAATAGCCGTTGAAGGCGCCCTTGAGAAATGCGTAAGGGTGATGATGCATATTAATACAGAAGCCGCCCAAAACGATATTTGCCATGTTTATTTAGAGAAGGCAAAAATTTTACGACCGGATCTTGTTGACAAATAATGCTGTATCCGATAATATGGCGAATAAGAAAGTTTTTATATGACCTGAAATGAGCTGAGTTTAGTTAAGGGTAGTTGAGAATGAGTCGAGGAAGTAATAGATGAGTGGTTTAGGAAGATAGATTGATCGACTGCCCAAAAACGTAATGTTTTTGGGCATTTTTATTATCAATTTCATCCCTCAAAAACGATCCTCTATGACTCATTCTCCAAATACTTTGGAGGAGTGAGTACTTCAATGGCAACAACCTTTCAAGATTTTTTGCAGGATTGCCGCAAATATAAGACGGTTCCCATTATCGAGCAATATCATGTCGATATGCTGACACCTATCCAAATATTTCAAACGCTGCAAACCGATGCTTGTTATATTTTAGAAAGCAATGACAGCGAGTCGAACTGGTCCAACTTCTCGTTTATCGGTCTTGAGCCGATGTATTTTATCAAGGAAGAAAATGGAACGTTCCAGCTGCAAAATCGAAAACAGATGGTCATGGACAAAGATGTTTCGTTATCAGCATTGTTTCATAGAATGACGGTAAGCTTCAATGTAAAAAAAGTGGCGATCGATGTGCCGTTTTCAGGCGGAGCTGTCGGAAAAATCGATTATGATGCGGTCAGCCTATTTGAAAAGATTCCAGCTCATCGTCATGCTGACAGAACCCATTCTGTATGTGAACTGGTCATTTGCCAAACGGTCATTGCATATAGCCACAAGGAAAAACTGCTGACATTTATTCATTATAGAGAGCTAGAAGGAAACGAAAGCGAGCAAGAGCTGAAGCAAATATTTGAGGCGGGAAAGGAACGCATTTTTCAATATCGCAATGAATTAAAAAACGTCAAGCCGGAAGGAAATATTTTCATCCCGTCAAACAAAGAACCGGTTTCTTTCGCCGGATTTGAATCGAATTATACAAAAGAACAATTTTTGCATCATGTTGAAAAAATGAAGGAATATATTCGTTCTGGCGATATATTTCAAGGAGTTCTTTCGCAGCGCTTTGAAAAACAAGTATCGGTAACCGGTCTGCAATTATATCGAATTTTAAGAATTATCAATCCTTCCCCTTATTTATTTTATATAAAACTATCAAACCAAGAGCTAATCGGCAGTTCACCGGAAAGATTGATTCATGTTCGCGACGATTATGTTGAAATTCATCCTATTGCCGGCACGAGAAAGCGGGGCAAAACAAAGGAAGAAGATAGAAGACTCGTTCGCCAATTGCTGCAGGATGAAAAAGAACTAGCGGAGCATTATATGCTTGTTGATTTAGCAAGAAATGATATCGGCCGAGTTGCTGAATACGGGACGGTCAAAACACCTGTACTTCTGGATGCAGCTTATTTTTCACATGTTATCCATCTCATTTCAAAAGTGAGAGGAAAATTGAGAAAAAGCATTCATCCGATTGATGCATTAATTTCGGCTTTTCCAGCCGGAACCGTTTCAGGAGCCCCAAAAATACGCGCGATGGAAATTATTCATGAGCTGGAGCCGACTGCCAGGGGGAGCTATGCGGGGACTGTTGCATACATCAGCTTCGATGGAAGCATTGATTCATGCATCACAATTCGGACGATCACGCTGAGCAATCAGAAGGCATATGTCCAGGCGGGGGCTGGGATCGTTGCCGATTCTGTTCCTTTAAAAGAATGGGAAGAAACAAGAAACAAAGCGAGTGCGCTCATTCAAACGATCGAATTAGCAGAACAATTGTTTTTAGAAAAAGGGAGGAAGAGGGCATGAAGCATATATTGGAGAAGTGCATTAATGGTGAGACTCTTTCAGCATCTGAAGCAGAAGATATTATGAAAAAAATCATGGAAGGAAAGGTTCCGGACAGTCAAATTGCCAGTCTCATCACTATTTTACGATTTCGCGGCGAAACGGTCGAAGAGATGACGGGATTTGTGAAAGCGATGAAGGAAAATATGACTCAGCTTGAAGGATTTGAAAATGCAGTTGATACTTGCGGAACGGGCGGAGATGGAGCATCAACATTTAACATTTCAACCGCATCTGCCATTGTTGCTTCATCGTTGGGAGTGAAAGTCGCAAAACACGGAAACCGCGCTGTTTCTTCAAGAAGCGGCAGCGCTGATGTGCTCGAATGTTTAAACATCCCAATCCAAACAACGCCTGAAGAAGCTAGAAGAAGCCTGGAAGAAACGAATATGAGCTTCTTGTTTGCTCCTCTCTATCATTCATCGATGAAGCATGTTGCCAAAGCAAGAAAAGAAGTGGGATTCCGAACGATTTTTAATTTGCTCGGGCCGCTGGCTAATCCGGCCAATACAAAACGACAAGTGCTTGGCGTTTCATCATTGGAGCATGCGGAGAAAATGGCTGAAACATTAAAACATTTCCGTTCAGAGCATGTGCTGTTAGTATCAGGAAGGGACGGATTGGATGAAATTTCGATCAGTGATGAAACGGATGTCGTAGAACTAAAAGATGGGAACATAACAAAATATACGATTTCTCCGGAACAATTTGGAATGAATCGAGGGAAGCTTGAAGAAATACAAGTCTCAGATGCGAAAGAAAGTGCTAAAATGATAGAGGAAGTACTGAAAAATAAAGGAAATGAAAGCGTGAAGAACATTGTAGCATTAAATTCGGCTGCAGCTCTTTACGTAGCAGGAAAAGCAAAAAACATTTCTGATGGGGTACAGATGGCTTTAACAGCCATAAAAGACGGGACCGCCTATCAGCAATTAAAGAGATTGGCCATCCGAAAGGAAGAGAGCTATGCTTGATACGATCATAAGAGTTAAAGAACAAGAAGTGAAAGAACTTGATTTGACGCAATTAGACAAAAAAGCATTCGAAAAAAGATCATTTTTCGATGCTCTTCAAAACCCGAACCGTTTTCTTGGGCTCATTGCGGAAGTGAAGAAGGCATCGCCGTCCAAAGGTGTCATTCGTGAAGATTTCGATCCTGTCGATATTGCAAAAAAATATGAGAGAGGGAAGGCAGACTGCTTATCTGTTTTAACCGATCAAAAGTTTTTTCAAGGGTCAACCGCATTTTTGTCTGAAATTAAAGAAAAGGTGAAACTTCCTGTTTTGCGCAAAGATTTTATTATCGATAAAAAGCAAGTGTATGAATCGAAATGGATCGGAGCGGATGCCATTTTGTTAATCGGGGAGGCTCTTCCGCCAAAAAAATTAAAGGAGCTTTGGGATGAAGCGGTCAGCTTAGAGCTGGATGTGCTGGTGGAGGTCCATTCTGTCGAGACTCTTGAAAGAATACTAGATATATTTGTACCGAATATACTGGGGGTGAACAACAGGGATTTAACAACCTTTCATACGGATATTCATCATCTGGAAACGATTCAAAAATATGTGCCGAAAGATATTTTATTGATCAGTGAAAGCGGCATAAGCACGATGGCAGATTTGCAAACGGTGTATGAATATGGAGCAAAAGGCGTGCTTGTCGGGGAGTCGCTCATGCGGAAAAAAGATCCGGAACAAGGAATTTATGAGCTGTTTAAGGAGAGTGTAAAGTGAGACTCGTCAAAATTTGCGGCAACCGCACATTTGAAGATACAGCTGTTTCCATCAATCAAGGAGCCGATTATATCGGCTTTATCTTTTCCTCTGAAAGCAGACGGCAGGTGAAGGCAAATGATGTCGGCAGGTGGATGGAAGCTTTTCCAAAAGAAATGCGTCCAAAACTAGTAGGCGTATTTGTTCATCCGACGATTCAATTTTTAGAGGATGTGCTAGCAGCGGTCGAATTAGACTGCATACAGCTGCATGGCGATGAAGATGAAGAATTTGTAAAACAGGTAAAGGAAAAGTTCGGTCTTTCTGTTTGGAAAGCTCTCCCTCATCATGAACATGTGATAGAGGAAATGGAAAAATTTTCACATTGGGTGGATGGATATGTGATTGACAGCCGTGTGAAAGGAATGTGGGGCGGAACAGGCGTTGCTTTTGACTGGTCAAATGTGTCCGATTATACAATATGGGCGAAAAATCACCGGAAGCTTTGTTTTATTGCGGGCGGCATTACACCTGAAAACATAACAGAGCTGCTTGAAAAAGGCGCTGAAAACATTGATGTTGCAAGCGGTGTTGAAACAAATGAAAAAAAAGATGTCGAAAAAATAGCAAAATTAATAGAGAAGGTGAAAGGCTGATGAAATATCCTGATGAATATGGCAGGTTTGGAGAATTTGGAGGAAAATATGTACCAGAAACGTTAATGAAGCCGTTGTATGAATTAGAAGAAGCATTAAAGGATGCATTAAGTGATTCTTCTTTTCAACAGCAATATCATCAAATGCTGCAAAAATATTCCGGCAGACCGACCGCTTTAACATTTGCAGACCAATTAACAAAACATGTCGGGGGAGCAAACATTTTTTTAAAACGGGAGGATCTCAACCATACTGGTGCCCATAAGATCAATAATGCCATTGGTCAAGCGCTTCTTTCGAAAAGAATGGGAAAAAAGAAGCTTATTGCTGAAACAGGTGCCGGACAGCACGGTGTAGCATCAGCAACTGTCGCTGCGAAATTTGGCATGGACTGCAAAGTATTTATGGGAGAAGAAGACATCGATAGACAGCGCCTCAACGTTTTTCGGATGCAACTGCTAGGTGCTGAAGTAGTGCCTGTTACAAGCGGAAATAAAACATTAAAAGACGCTGTGAATGAGGCGATCCGATATTGGGTTCAGCATTGTGAAGACCATTTTTATTTAATGGGCTCAGCTGTCGGTCCGCATCCATATCCGATGATGGTAAGAGAATTCCAGCGGATCATTGGAGATGAAGCGAAAGAGCAGTTTTTCAACGAGTTTGGCAAGCTGCCGGATGTTGTCATAGCTTGTGTGGGCGGAGGAAGCAATGCGATCGGGATGTTTACACCGTTTTTAGAAGAAGATGTAAAGCTTATTGGAGTGGAAGCAGGAGGAAAAGGAGTGGAAACGGGTGAACATGCGGCAACAATTACCAAGGGGACGAAAGGCGTTATTCACGGTTCGATGACGTACTTATTGCAAAATCAATACGGTGAAATTATTGAGCCTTATTCGATTTCTGCCGGCCTCGATTATCCGGGTGTCGGTCCGGAGCATGCTTATTTAGCAAAAATAGGGCGTGTCGTTTATGAATCTGTTACAGATGAAGAGGCGATTCTAGCACTCGAAACATTGGCGAAAACAGAAGGAATATTAGCCGCAATTGAATCTGCTCATGCCGTTGCAAAAGGAATTGAAATAGCAAAAACTTTATCAAATGAACAGTCAATTTTAATTTGTTTGTCCGGACGGGGCGATAAAGATGTTCACACTTTGATGAAAACGAAAGGGGGAGTTGAAAATGGTTTCTAACAAAAGCATGTTTCAACAGTTTGACAAGCTTTTTATTCCTTTTATTACAGCTGGAGATCCGAATGAAGAGTTGACCATTGATCTCGCCCTTATTTTAGAAAAATGCGGGGCGTCAGCCATTGAGCTTGGCGTTCCCTATTCGGACCCGCTTGCTGACGGCCCCGTTATTCAACAGGCATCCATCCGGGCAAGAAGAAATGGAATGAATATTGAAAAGGCGATGGAATTAGCATATAAAATGAAAGAAAGAGGTTTAAAAATTCCGATCATTCTCTTTACTTATTTCAATCCTGTGCTACAATTAGGAGAAAAATACTTTTTTACTTTAATGGAGAAAAATCGATTAGAAGGACTTCTCATTCCTGATCTCCCGTTCGAAGAAAGCGGATGGATGCGAAAAAAATGTGACGAGCATGGGATTTATTTTATCTCTATGGTTGCTCCCACTTCCTACAATCGAATAAAAAAAATTGCTGAAAACGCCGCAGGATTTTTATATTGTGTTTCATCTCTCGGGGTGACGGGTGAGCGCCAATCATTTGATGAGCGCGTTTCTGATTTTATCTCTCATGTAAAGAAGTATGCGGAAGTTCCGGTGGCTGTCGGGTTTGGCATTTCGTCGAATGAGCATGTAAAAAAATTTTTCAAAATAAGTGACGGCGTCGTTGTGGGCAGTGCGATTGTTAAACAAATTGAAAAGCTTATTCCGCTTCTCACAAATGCGAATACAAAACAGAGCGGGTTACAGGAATTTGAAAGGTTTATTCACGGTTTGCTCCATTAGGGGATGAAAGAGGTGTTAAGGTTGGAGGTAAAAGAACAGTTAAAGTCGCTGAAACCATACGAACCTGGAAAACCAATTGAACAAGTAAAAGAACAGTTTGGTCTAACAAAGGTGATCAAGCTTGCATCAAACGAAAACCCGTACGGTTGTTCTGATAAAGTGAAACAAGCGATACAAGAGGAGCTTGAATCTCTTGCGATCTATCCTGACGGCTGTAGTGCAGAGCTGCGAAAACAGGTGGCAAAGCATGTAGGCGTAAAAGAAAATCAGCTCATTTTCGGAAACGGATCAGATAATATTATACAAATTCTGTCACGTTCACTTTTGAGCGAAGGCTTCAATACCGTAATGGCGTCACCGTCATTTTCCCAATACCGGCATAATGCGGTGATCGAAAATGCCGAAATTCGTGAAATTGAACTTGTAGATGGGCGGCACAATTTGGATAAAATGGCAGACTCTATTGATTCCAAAACAAAAATTGTATGGTTATGCAATCCGAATAACCCTACAGGAGTTTACATAAGTGAAGAAGAGCTTATTAATTTTTTAAACAAAGTGCCGAAGGATGTCCTTGTCGTATCTGATGAAGCGTATTACGAATATGTGACGGCGGAAGATTATCCAAATTCAGTCGCCTTATTGGATCAATTTCCAAATCTATTAATTTTACGGACGTTCTCAAAAGCATACGGCCTAGCTGCACTCCGAGTAGGATATGGAATTGGAAATGAAGAACTCATCCGCTTAATTGAGCCGGCAAGGGAACCTTTTAATACAAATCGTCTTGGACAAAAGGCTGCTATTGCAGCGCTAAACGATCAAACTTTTATCGAAACCTGCAAAAAATTGAACCGGGAAGGGCTCAAACAATACTATGATTTTTGTGAACAATTTGGTCTTGAGTACTTCCCTTCGCAAACGAACTTTATTTTAATAGATTTTCAAAAGGATGCGGATGAGCTTTTTCAACAGCTGCTTGAAAAAGGATTCATCGTCCGTTCAGGAAAAGCTCTCGGATTTCCGACATCGCTGAGAATTACTGTCGGAACAGAAGAGGAAAATGAAGCACTGATTCAAACTTTAAAGGAACTACTTTCCTAAAAGAGGTGAATGCTCACCTCTTTTTTTACCAAAAAGCAGAAACAGGTGGTTTTTTGTGGAAAAAGTTTTTATCATTGGTCTTGGTTTAATCGGCGGATCGATTTCACGTGCAATTAAGAAAGAGCATCCATCGGTTCAATTGGTCGGATATGATATAAATAACGATCAAGTGCAAATGGCAAAAAAATTGGGAATCATTGATCAATCAGCAGAATCTATTAAGGAAGGCGCTGAATCAGCGGACGTTATTATTATTTCAACTCCCGTTGAACAAACATTGAACGTTTTAACGTTTTTGGGAGAACTAAGCTTGAAAGAAGGAGTCATTATCACAGATGTCGGCAGCACAAAGAAAAAAATTGTCGATCATGCGAGCGTTTCTTTGCCGAAAACAGTAACATTTATTGGCGGTCACCCAATGGCGGGCTCACATAAATCAGGCGTTGCGGCAGCGAAAACTCATTTATTTGAAAATGCGTTTTATATTTTAACGCCTGGCAGCAACGAACGTCCGGAAAAAATAGAACAATTAAAAAAGCTTTTAAAGGGAACAAAAGCGCAATTTATTGTCATGACACCTGAAGAACATGATTCCATTACCGGGGTCATTAGCCATTTTCCGCATTTAATCGCGGCAAGCCTCGTCCATCAGGCAGAAAAGAAAGAAGAAATGTTTCCAATTATTAAGCGGCTTGCGGCCGGAGGATTTCGCGACATTACCCGAATTGCGTCAAGCAACCCGGTTATGTGGCGCGATATTATTGTTCACAACCATGATGTATTAATCGAGTTGTTTGATGAATGGATTCAAGAAATGAAGCAAATTAAACAATTCATTGAGAAGCTCGATAAAGAACAGCTTTATACATATTTTGAAAAAGCGAAGACATATCGAGACGGATTGCCTGAAAGGGAAAAAGGAGCTATTCCGTCCTTTTATGACCTTTATGTCGATGTTCCGGATTATCCGGGGGTTATTTCTGAAATTACCGGTTATTTAGCAAAAGAGGAAATTAGCATAACAAATATTCGAATTTTAGAAACGCGTGAAGAAATTTTTGGTGTTTTGCGCATCAGCTTTCAGTCGGATGAAGACCGGATGAAGGCGAAACAATGCATTGATCGCTACACGAATTATGAAACATATATACTGTAGTTGGGGTGATACAGATATGAATCAAGGGCTTGTTTTGACAAAAAAACATTCGCTGAATGGAACTATTGAAGTTCCCGGCGACAAATCGATCTCCCATAGGGCGGTTATGTTTGGGGCAATTGCGGAAGGAAAAACAACTATTCAAAACTTTTTAACTGGAGAGGATTGTTTAAGCACCATTTCATGCTTTAAAGAGATGGGGGTTTCGATCAAACAGGAAGGAACGAATGTAACAATTGAAGGGAAAGGATTTTCCGGACTGAAAGAACCTGTCAACATTTTAAATGTTGGGAACTCAGGCACCACGACAAGATTAATGCTGGGCATTTTAGCGGGACGTCCTTTTCATGCATGCATTATTGGGGATGAGTCAATTGCGAAAAGACCGATGGATCGTGTAACAGCTCCTTTAAGACAAATGGGAGCTCATATTGATGGACGGAATAACGGATCTTTTACCCCGCTGTCTTTGCGCGGCGGGAATTTAAAAAGCATTTATTACAAATCCCCAGTAGCGAGTGCTCAAGTGAAGTCATCGATTTTGCTTGCAGGTCTTCAAGCAGATGGAACCACAACAGTTGAGGAGCCGTATCAATCAAGAGATCATACGGAACGTCTTTTGTCAGCCTTTGGCGTCCATGTGAAAAAACAAAATTTGACCGTTTCGGTAGAGGGAGGACAAACATTAAAAGGCGCCAATATTTATGTGCCTGGTGACATTTCTTCCGCTGCTTTTTTCCTTGTTGCGGGAGCCATTGTTCCGGACAGTTCAATCAAGCTGAAAAATGTCGGCATTAACCCAACAAGAACAGGGATTTTAGATGTTTTAGAAAATATGGGTGCAGAGATCGAGATTATACCTACATTAGATTCTGCCGAACCGATGGCTGATATATCGATCAGGACATCTGAGTTAAAAGGAACCGAAATTTCAGGAGAGCTGATTCCGAGACTGATTGATGAAATTCCGATCATTGCCCTTCTTGCGACACAGGCTGAAGGAACGACAGTTATTAAAGACGCCGAAGAATTAAAGGTAAAAGAAACAAATAGAATTGATACAGTTGTCGGCGAGCTGAAAAAGCTTGGAGCGGATATTGAAGCTACAAACGATGGAATGATCATTCGCGGAAAAACAAAGCTGAAAGGAGGAACGAATGTTTCCAGCCATGGAGATCACCGCATCGGCATGATGCTCGCGATTGCCAGCACTATTTGTGAAGAACCTGTGGAATTAATGCAGCACGAGGCAGTCAGTGTATCCTATCCTGCTTTTTTTGACCATTTGAATTTGCTTTCCAAAACCATCTGAGTTTGTCAGATGGTTTTTGTCATATTTTTATCAACCTTTTCATAGCTTGTCTAAAAAAGCTATTGAGGTGGGAAAATGGCATATATTATTGATCAAATTCGTTTAATGGAAAACAATCAAATTGTGACGCGCTCAATACTCGTTGACGGAAATCAGTTTCGTTTTAAAGAAAAGCAATTAGATCAGTTTCGATTTATGAAAATGGACGGATCGCCCTATTTCATGACACCTGGCTTTGTCATGCTTGACCAAAACATTCAGCATTTAGAACAAAGCCATTCGTTCAAATTATATGTGAAAAATTTGATCCAAAAAGGCTGCACCTTTTTAATAGCTGCTGTTGATTTGCCGTTTGAAAGACAATGGGATGAAAAGAAAAAACATATTCGCAAAGTGATGATGAATTCGCCGATCGATTATGCGATCGCTGCAAAAATCCCAATCGACCGGCTGACTCCTTCAATCATCAGAATGCTAAAAAGAGAAAAAATTACTGTGATTATCGTGGAAATTAAACAGATTGCTGAGCTTGATGATGTTCCATGGGAATGGATTCGTGAGACTTTATTTCCAAAGCAAACTCCAATTTTTCCCCATTTTTCTTCAGAAGATCAATCCATCTTCCATCAGTTGAAAAGCAAATGGCAGCAAATTGTAAAAAAATATAAATTGCCATCATTGGAAGAATGTCCTGAAAACGGTGTCCCACTTACGAAAGAAGCATTAATGAAAATCGGTCTTTATCCGATTCGCGGCGAAATTTTAAGCGGAAGCAATGTTGATTATAATTTATTTCGGATGATCGATTTAGTTGAAGAAAATAATTATCTAGATTATTATAATCATAACCCAGAAGTGATCGTTCACAACGGAAGCGTTTTGAAAGCAGGAGAACAAATATTTTATAAACCAGGGTTCGGAAAAGAAGTGCAGCTGAATGCACCAGGACGCTTCAATATTTATTCGCAGCCAATAAACAAGTACTGAATTTAGAAGGGGAGTTTTAGGTTGAATAAAAAAATGAGCGAAGCCGTTCAATTAGTTGAAAGCGGCCAAGTGGAAAAAGGATTGAAAAAACTTTCATCCATTGAAAAAGAGTTAAATGATGAAGAAAAGTTTGAGCTTGCGGAAAAATATTTTCAATGGGGCAGGACAGATGAAGCGTTAAAAATAGCTGAGGAGCTGTCGCAGCTATACCCTGATGAATCTGCTATCACTCTTTTTTTGGCGGAAATATACATTGAGCTTGACGATGAAGAAAAAGCGATTGATCTGCTGAATGAAATTGATCAAGAAGATGAATCATATCCGCAAGCCCTTCTTCTTATGGCTGATTTGTATCAATTGCAAGGCTTATATGAAGTCAGTGAACAAAAGTTGAAGGAAGCCAAGAGAAGATTGCCTGAAGAGAAAGTAATTGATTTCGCATTAGCCGAGCATTATTTTCATCTCGGAAAATATCGTCAAGCAATCGACTTTTATAGAGTAGTCCTAGAGGAATTTGAAAATATAATGAATGTAAATATTCATAAACGAATAGGCGAGTCTTTATCTGCTTGCGGTGATTTTGAAGAAGCCCTTGCTTATTTTGAGAAAGCGGTGGAAGAAGAGGATTTGGACACATATTTCGCTTATGGGATGACAGCTTTAAATGCAGGCCAGACAAAAACAGCGATTGCACAATTTGAACGAATAAAGGAATTGGACCCTACCTACCACTCACTATATTTATATTTGGCCAAAAGCTATGAACAGGAAGGGATGGTGGAAAAAAGTTTTCAAATTGTTCAAGAAGGTTTGCAGGAGGATCCATTTAATAAAGAGCTTTATTTATTCGGCGGGAAAATTGCCTTAAAGCTCAAAGATGTAGACAATGCAGTAAAATTGTTAAAAAAAGCGCTGGAGCTTGATCCGGGTTATATAGAAGCAATCATAACACTTTCAGGAGTGTTGTTAAACCAAGGCAAATATATGGAAACGATCGAGATGTTGACGGAAATCGTAGAAAGACATGAAGAATATGATCCTCATTTTGACTTCAATTTAGCGATCGCTTATCATCGCACCGAACAGTACGAAAAGGCATTAAAGCATTATGAAAGTGCATATAATAATTTTAAAACAGACCCGGAATTTTTGGAGAATTACGCTTATTTTCTGCTTGAAGAAGGGGAGCGGGCAAAGGCTAGGAAGCTTTTTGAAAAAGCGCTGGAGCTTGATCCAGGCAACATTGAATATGAAAATATGCTGCTCGAATTGGAGGACAATTTTTAGGCGGAATTGGAAGGAATTCAACGCAACTATGTTGAATTTTTGAATTAGATGGAAAGCAGAGGAGGGTTAAAGATGAAAGCCCCTGTTTCTGTTAACGAGAAGAAAGAATTTATTCGCTGGTTTTTAAATCATTATCAGTTGAAAAGACGGGAATGCGTATGGATATTAAATTATTTAATGAGCCATGATTCATTAATGGAAAACGTCCACTTTGTAGAGCATGCCAAATTTTGTCCGAGGGGAATGGTCATGTCCACCCACTGTGTGGATGATGTTCCGTTTAGATTTTATAAAGAAAATGTGATGACAACAGATGCAGAAAAGTCTTTTCACGATATTCGCTTGAATAAAGATGAAGACTTGTATATCCAGTTAAACTTTCGCGCTCAATACCGTTCCCCGGAATATGCTGCCGTTTTAGTTGAAAATCCATATTTGCCTAAAGATATGCAAAGAAATGAGAAAGACCGATTGCTTGCGGAAAAAATTTTGGAGGAGTCAATTAAAAAATTTCAAAAAGAAAAACTCCTCCGCTTAATTGATGAAGCGTTGGATGCTCACGATGAAGAGGCGTTTCGAAAGCTTGTAAAACAATTGAACAATTTAGGATGTTAGGCAATGTGCACAGCATTGCTTTTTTATTTTGCTTATCAGTTTTATAATGAGTAAGGAAAAATAAAAAATAGGGGCTGAAATCAGTGAAATGGCAAATGGTTGATATCGATTCTTTTCTTCAATCAAGGGAGTACGTTGATACTGCAGTTGTTCCTCTCCTATCGGTATCTTTTGATGAGGAACTGAAAAGAAGTGCGTCAAAAGCAGATTTTATTAAGATTGTTTCACAGGAGCTTGAACGGCAGTTAAAGGGGCGGATCATGCTGTTACCTCCGTTTGTTTCTTTAAAAAATGACGACATTGATTTGGATAAACTGTTAAAAAAGTGGAAAGATACGATTAAACAGCATTTTCAGCATGTCATTTTTTTAACATGTGAAGAAAGATGGCGCAAAGAAGGTGATGAATTTATATGGATTCCGTCAATCCCAATAGAACATATGGATCAGGATGTAAAGCGAAAGGTTGTTCAGGACCAAATCGAACAAATTATGAACATTTTATTACAATATTGGAATCGAACCTAAAAACCCTTTCAATCCCTTGTTTCTAACGATATGATTATATTGACCTTCTACAAAGATTGATATATCATGAGTATGTCCTAGTTTTATATGTTTCTGTATATGTCCATTATGGACTAGCTTGAGATAGAGGGGGGAAAAAGATGAGCGAGAATAAACACCGTGTTTCAAGACGTCAATTTTTAAACTATACGCTAACGGGTGTAGGCGGCTTTATGGCTGCGGGCATGCTCATGCCGATGGTTCGTTTCGCTGTAGATCCTGTATTGCAGCCGAAAGCAGCTGGAGAATTTGTTAATACAAATGTAAAGGAATCAGACATTAAAGAAGAACCGACACGCGTTGACTTTACCATTAAACAGAAGGACGCGTGGCATGAAGCTGAAGAGCCAAAATCCGCGTGGGTTTATAAAAATGAAAAAGGAGAAATTGTTGCACTTTCTCCAATTTGTAAACACCTTGGCTGCACAGTAAACTGGAACGGGGATAAATCAAACCCTAACATGTTCTTCTGTCCTTGCCACGGAGGATTGTATGAGAAAAACGGCGACAATGTCCCTGGAACACCGCCTTCTGCTCCGCTGGATGAATATGAGTACAAAATTCAAGATGGATTTTTATATTTAGGAAAAGCTAAACCAAGAGGGGGGGCGTAATAAGTGCTCAACAAATTGTATGATTGGGTTGATGAACGGTTAGATATCACCCCTTTATGGCGCGATATCGCAGACCATGAAGTTCCCGAACATGTTAACCCAGCCCATCACTTCTCAGCATTTGTATACTGCTTTGGGGGTTTGACGTTTTTTGTTACAGTGATTCAAGTGCTGTCTGGCATGTTTTTAACGATGTATTACGTGCCGGATATTAAAAATGCATGGGAGTCTGTCTATTATTTGCAAAATGAAGTGGCGTTCGGACAAATTGTTCGCGGTATGCACCATTGGGGAGCAAGCTTAGTCATCGTCATGATGTTTTTACATACTTTACGTGTATTTTTCCAAGGAGCATACAAAAAGCCACGCGAGCTTAACTGGATTGTCGGTGTACTCATTTTCTTCGTTATGCTAGGTTTAGGTTTGACAGGCTATTTATTGCCTTGGGACATGAAAGCGTTATTTGCGACAAAAGTTACCTTGCAGATTGCTGAATCGACACCGCTTATTGGTGAGTACGTCAAAATTTTGCTTGCAGGGCATTCCGAAATTGTCGGTGCGCAAACATTGACTCGCTTCTTTGCGATTCATGTATTTTTCTTGCCTGCTGCATTATTCGGATTAATGGCAGCGCACTTCTTAATGATTCGCAAACAAGGGATTTCAGGTCCGCTATAAAATCCGGCTTATTCTTTTTTAGTAAGTTGTTCGTGGCGAACCGCTTAACAAAGGAGGGGAAACAATGCATCGCGGAAAAGGTATGAAGTTCGTTGGAGATTCTCGTGTGTCGGCTGAAAGAAAGCCGAACATACCGAAAGATTACTCCGAATACCCAGGGAAAACTGAAGCTTTTTGGCCCAACTTTCTTTTAAAAGAATGGTTAGTTGGCGCGGTCTTTTTAATTGGCTTTTTATGTTTAACCGTTGCCCATCCGTCACCGCTTGAGCGGGTTGCAGATCCTACGGATACTGGTTACATACCGCTTCCTGACTGGTACTTCTTATTTTTATACCAGCTTTTAAAATATTCTTATGCATCAGGTCCTTATACCGTTATCGGTGCAATCGTAATACCTGGACTGGCATTTTCTGCGCTACTTCTTGCTCCATTTTTGGATCGCGGGCCAGAACGCCGTCCGCATAAGCGTCCGGTTGCTGTAGGAATGATGCTGCTAGCTGTAGCTTCCATCGTTTATTTAACATGGGAGTCGGTTGAGCATACGGACTGGGAATTAAAAGAGGAACAAGGGAAAATTAAAGCGGAAGCTAAAATTGATACAAATTCGGAAGGATACAAAATATTTCAGGAACAAGGCTGCGTCTCCTGCCACGGTGATAACCTGCAAGGCGGAGCGGCTGGACCTTCTTTAGTTGATAACGGATTGTCTCCGGAAGAAGTTGCGAAAATTGCTAAAGAAGGCGTAGGAAGCATGCCTCCTGGAATCTTTAAAGGTACGGATGAAGAGTTGAAAGTATTAGCAGAGTTTGTTTCTAGTGTTACATCGAAATAAAAAGAGCTGACATCGCGTTTGTCTGTATAGCTTGTAGAGAAAGGAAGATTTTTTCTCTACAAGCTTTTTTATTGTCTTATCTCCATTGACTGTGAAACAACTCTAACAATTAAGTCAGCAAGATTGATGCGATTGTATTTTCTTTTTGTAGACTGGTAAATGAAAAAATAGAGGAGGTCAATCGCCTTTGTTGACGGCTTTCTATCCATTTACTATTTTTTGACAAAATGATAAAGAAGGAGGGCTAGGACACCTGCTTATTATACGTTTCTCCTGTACACTCTAAACAAGCCACGTGTTCTAAATCGGCATCGGTTTCTATAGCCAGTATGCAAAGGCATTTACTGTTTTGATTTTATGATTTGTGCCCTCTGCTCATGTGTAGGTATGGAGTGTCTGAAAGTATTCCATGATTGGGGTATTTGATAATTGAATTTTGAGCTGCTCCAATTATATATTTCACGATCATCGACACAACGATATCGTTTCACATAAACAATTCAAAACAACAGTTTATTTCATAAGGGTAATTCACAGATTTTCTGAACATTTGTGGTGAAAAAAGCCGTAAAAGGACAGTGTTCTTGCTAAAACCTTTTCTCTATTTAAACATTATAATGTGTTTCAAACATATGTTAAGTAACGACTTAAAATTCTGGAAATTCTAGTCGCACAGAAAATATGTTCAACCTCCTGATAATTGGTTGCATAGCACTAACATTCATTTCAAATAATTCAAAAATATTTTCTTTTTTGTGTTATTTCACAAAAATTAATGAAGAATCTATTATAAATATAAATGCTGAGCTATAATTACTCATAACATTAAAATAAGGGGGAATTTTTTTTTGGATGGTTTTATTGAAACATTGAGTGGGTGGCTTTGGAGTACGCCGATGATCGTATTTTGTATTGGAATCGGAGTGTTTTTTTCATTTATGACAAAATTTGCTCAAATACGATTGATCAAAGATATGGTTCAGCAAATGTTTAAAGGAAAAAGTTCCAAGTCAGGAATTTCTTCTTTTCAAGCATTGTCGATCGCATTATCGGGACGGGTCGGAACCGGGAATATTGCTGGTGTTGCTACTGCGATCGCATACGGTGGTCCCGGTTCAGTATTTTGGATGTGGCTAATTGCTTTTTTTGGTGCTGCTACGGCATATGTGGAATCGACACTTGGCCAAATTTATAAAGAAAAAGTGGATGGGATATACTGCGGAGGACCGGCTTATTATATTGAAAAAGGGTTAAATCGACGTTGGGCCGGAATGGTTTTTGCTGTGGCTGCGATTGTAGCAATGAGTGTTTTAATGCCGGGTGTTCAATCAAATGCCATTTCTTCTGGATTTAAAAAAGCATTCTCCGTTGATCCGACCGTAACAGGAATCATCTTAGTTGTACTATTGGGAGTGATTATTCTTGGCGGAGTAAAAAGAATCGCCAACGTCGCTCAATTAGTAGTGCCTTTTATGGCAATCGGATATATACTTATTTCACTTATCATTATTATCATGAATATTGAAGCAGTTCCTGGTGTATTTAAACTAATTTTCTCTAGTGCGTTTGGAGCTAATCAATTATTCGGAGGGATTTTAGGAAATGCGATTTCTTGGGGTGTAAAGCGTGGGATTTATTCAAATGAAGCTGGTCAAGGAACGGGGCCGCATGCTGCTAGTGCTGCCGAAGTTTCCCACCCGGCCAAACAGGGGCTCGTACAGTCATTTTCTATTTACATTGATACATTGCTTGTCTGTTCAGCAACAGCTTTTATGATTTTGTTTACAAATTCCTACAATGTGTATGAGACTGATCAAAAATCATTGCTTGTAAACAATATTGGAGAAACTGTTGAAGTGGGTACTGCTTATACTCAAATTGCAGTCGATTCCCAACTACCTGGATTTGGATCCCCCTTTGTAGCAGTGGCATTATTCTTCTTTGCATTTACAACAATAATGGCATACTATTATATTGCCGAGGTAAATATTATATATTTGTTTAAGAAAAAAAGTAAGAATATACCGATTCTTGTCTTAAAGTTAATTTTTTTGGCTGCCGTCTTTTACGGAACGGTTCGGACATCTGATATCGCATGGACTTTGGGAGATGTCGGACTAGGATTGATGGTATGGGTGAACTTAATCGGTCTCGTATTATTATTTAAACCGGCCATCAGGGCGTTAAAAGACTATGAAAATCAGAAAAAACAAGGTGTTGATCCGACTTATGATTCTACAAAACAGGGTGTAAAAAATGCCGAATTTTGGGCAGACGGGTATAAACATGAAAATGAAGAAAGATCCTAAAGATTGCGTACCAACAATAAGCCCTTTTTTAACGTAAATTGGCGAGAAGTCGCTCACCTTTATAGGCTGTGTGATGAATCGCCCTTTCTTTTCACTTGTGTTATGATCAGTTTATCAAAGGAAATGATCTTAATATAACATTGGGATTAGATAGTAATAATCATTCAGTGTTTTTCAGCATCGTAGACAATGATAGATGACGAAATATCAGAGTATGCAAACAGTACATTTGTTAGCATCGCTGAATCATATCACATGACTCTTTAGTCTTCCCTCCCGACTGTTAAGAGCTTCGGTATTCCTATGCGAAATTGTGGTAAACTCATTCTAGCCGGACGATCTTTGTTTCGCTTCTCCTCCAGGTCTGTTGATTAGCAAAATCTTTTATCAACCTGAGAATTCCTCGACAGCTGTACCGTACATTGCTGTACAACGGAAGAATTCTAAGTGAAACCGAGCAGTGCTGTATGCTCGATGAACGGGTTCACAGTAATCTTGTTTAAACCGCTCATAGCGGTTGTTGGAAAACAGTTTGATGAGAATCAAGTTCATTGGCTTCAAAATCGAAAGTCTCAATCCAGTCCATGGCAAACCTGCACTTAGCTTCTTTGATGTAATTTCCCATGGAACATCGTTTGTTGTAAAAACGCCACAAATTGAGCGCTTCCTACTCGAGGTTGGTGACGATTGGTGTGTATCGAAATCCGTATTAAAGATTAGATTTAGAGCATCTGGCCGTCATCCACCACCTGTGTTTGGCATTATGATCTCAACACGATGAGGGTTCTTCCAGAAGATCGCTTGGTAGGTGACCGTCATGCCTTCTTCATCATCGACGTACCATTTCCAGTAACGACAGGCGGCATCTTCCGCAGCGAGACGTTTCGTTGATGCTGGCAAGTCCTGTAGCGCTTTCTCAGGCTTGATTTTTCGAGGTGCTTGAGGAATATTTCGAATCTGCCGAAGTTGGTTGCATTTTGCGATGTACATTCGGTCTTGATTTTGTGGATAGGTGTGGTAGACTTCACCTTAAAGGTGCTCCTTTTTTGGTAGGTCATGTTCTTATCAAACAAAATTCTACCAAAGATGAGGAGCGCTTTCCTTATTTACAGAGAATGTTACTCTTGATAATCAGGATGAATATTGTTGCTATGGAAGACGATAAACTTATTTTTAAAATGCCTTCCTACCATTTAGTTTTTCAAAATATAAGGAACATTCCTGCAATGAAAAAAGAGTGTTTTCTTGGCATACATAGTACAGGGTGTCTCATGATCCATGACCCTGAATTCAATAAAACCAAGGAGTGAACTTGGATGGGTTGGTTATTTTTTGTATTAAGGCAGCGATCATTTTTATATTTGATGCTTTTAATCAATACAGCAGGAACAATTTATGGTTATATTTGGTATAAACAGCAGCTTTCCGAAACACCGCCACAGTTTATTGCGTTTGTTCCTGACAGTCCAACCGCTAGTTTGTTCTTTGTTTTCGTTTTGATTGGGTTTCTTGTTGGGAAGCATTTTAAATTGTTTGAAGCACTAGCGATGATTACGCTATTTAAATATGGAATTTGGGCGGTTGCCATGAACCTGTTTGTATATTTGGAAACGGGTGTTTTATCCATTTACGGAATGATGCTCATTTTGTCCCATTTAGGAATGGCAATAGAAGGGCTGTTGTATGCACCGTATTATCGGTTTGAAATGAAGCACTTGATGCTGGCCTCCATATGGACGCTTCACAATGAAATTATTGATTACGTTTTTGATATGATGCCTCAATATAGCGTTTTAAATCAATATTCTGCGCTAATCGGTTACTTTACGTTTTGGCTGAGTATTATTTCCATTGCGATCGCTTATTTTTTTGTTATAAAAAATCAAACATACAAATTTGAATTGAAAGAATTGTAAGAAACATGGTCTACTCTTGTCCACTCTTGAATAACTATTACTAGTAGTTATAGGGGGGACAAGAATGAAAAAATGGATCAGTACGTTGATTGTTCTCTTGCTTTTTTTCCTGCTTCAAATACCGATCAATGCAAAAGAAAAAAACAATTGGGAAACATTGGATGTCATGACGAATTATGCGTGGCAGCTTTCAAAGCAAAAAAAGTTTGATGAAGCGAAGCAGCTGTTATTATTTCTTGAAAACGAATTTAAAGAAAATAATGTTGAAAACCGCTTATCAATAAATGAGCTTCGGGTCATTTCTGCTTCTTACGAAAAAGCGTTGGATGCCGTTGAGAACGATGGAATGAGCTATGAAGATCGGATCGACAAAGTCACTCAATTCCGGCTTGTTGTTGATGCAATTCTGTCTGAACACCAGCCGCTCTGGAGCACAATGGAAGAACCGATCATGACGACATTTGCAGAATTAAAAACGGAAATGGAAAAAGAGGATTGGGCGGCTTTTCAGCATGAGTGGAATCGTTTTTTGTCACTGTACTCCGTTATTTATCCAAGCCTTACCGTTGATGTTGACAGCAAAAACATTGATAAGATTGAAACACATATTTCAGCAGTAAGCGACAAAATGTTTTTTGAAATTTCGAAAAAGACAAGACAGAAGCATATGATGGAAATCGAAAAAGACTTAAAAAACATTTTTGATCGCGTCAAAAACGACGAAGCAGATCCATCATTGTTATGGGTGATGTTTTCAACGGGCAGCGTCATTTTTATTGCACTAGCTTATACAGGATGGAAAAAATACAAAGGAGAAAAAACAGATAAAAGAAAAGAGAACTAGAGTGCGGGGCTGTCTAATAAGTCGTTTTTTGGCTTATTGACAGCCCCCTTTATGTTTTAGAAACGTTGATATATCGATGTTTATGATTTTTTGTTTTCAAAAGGGATTTGACTTTCTGGACAGCCCCTGTCAGTGCTTAAACAAGTTTTTGTTTTCATGAAGGGTAAATCCTTCTTGAGCATCATAAACATCGTTGACGACAAGAAACGCGTTAGTGCTCAATCGGATTTTTATTTTCATCAAGGGTAAAGCCTTCACCGAGTACATCATGAACGTCGCTGACGACAACAAACGCATGAGGGTCGACAGCTGTAATAACTTGTTTCAGCTTGACAAATTCATTTTTGGCAACGACGCAATATAAAATATTCCGATTCTGTTTTGTAAACGAACCTTGTCCTTTTAAAATGGTCACTCCGCGATCCATATCCTTCATGATTTTTTCGGCAATTTCCTCATGTTTCTCCGATATGATGGTCGCTGCTTTTGCTCTATAGGCACCTTCCTGAATAAAATCAATGACTCTTGTTCCGATAAAAACAGCCACTAATGTGTACATGGCTTCGCGATAGGATAAATAAAAAATGGACGATAAAGTGATCACGCACGCGTCAAATAAAAACATTGTTTTTCCCATGCTGATGCCGAAAAATTTATAAACAAGACGAGCAATGATATCAACTCCACCTGTTGTTCCGCCATAGCGAAAAATAATCCCTAGTCCAACGCCGATGAAAACTCCTGCAAACAGAGCCGCCAATGTTAAATCTTCATGTAGAGGAATATGAAATGGATGCAGCTGAAAAATCCATAAAAAGAACGAAACCGAAATCGTTCCAATTAATGTATACAAAAAAGTCGTCTTCCCTAAAAGCTTCCATCCAATAAAAAAAATGGGTACATTCAATACAAGATTGGAAATAGAGGGGTTGATTTGAAACAAAAAAAATAAAAGGAGCGTAATACCAGTAAAACCGCCTTCAGCTAAATTGTTTTGCATATTAAAATGAACGAGTCCAAACGAGAAAATAGCGGATCCGAGCAATATAAAAAAGAGGTTTTTCAATTTAAAAGGCAACAAACTCCCACCTCCTATTTTTTTCGATGTTTTTAATTATAATGGATCAGATTGTATGTTACAATTCAATCGACATTTCTTTTCATTGTCAAATGGTAAGGAATTAGCTAACATGAAAGAGAAGACAAATGAGGTGGTTGCCTAATGGAACGTAAAACAATTAAAGACCTGCAAAAAGAAGTAGATGATTACATATCCCAATTTAAGGAAGGCTATTTCAGCCCGCTGGCGATGCTTGCGCGATTAACAGAAGAGCTTGGTGAGCTTGCAAGAGAAATTAATCATTACTATGGGGAAAAGCCAAAAAAAGAAACGGAGAAAGAGAAAGAAATTGAAGAGGAAATTGGCGATTTATTGTTTGTCATCATTTGCTTGGCCAATTCTTTAAACATTGATCTTGAGAAGGCGCACGATCGCGTCATGCATAAATTTCAAACTAGAGATCGAAACAGATGGACAAAAAAATAGAAAGGTGATGGAATAATGGAACAAATTAAGATCGTCATTGCCGGCCCAAGAGGACGCATGGGGCAAGAGGCAGTAAAACTGGTAAATGAAACAGAGCATTTTACACTTTCAGCTGTACTAGACAAAATAAATGATGGCGAATGGTTTCAAGATCAAGTCCGCACCTATACAAACCCTGAGCAATGCTTTGCAGAAACATCGCCAGACGTGTTGATTGATTTGACAACACCAGAGGTTGGAAAAATACATACAAAGCTTGCGCTGGAGCACGGTGTCCGCCCTGTAGTAGGAACTACCGGCTTTCAGGAAGAAGACTTGCAGGAATTGAGAAAATTAGCGGAAGAAAAAGGAATCGGGGCAATTATCGCGCCAAATTTTGCGATTGGAGCTGTACTGATGATGAAATTTGCAAAAATGGCGGCCAGATACTTCCCTGATGTTGAAATCATCGAAATGCATCATGATAAAAAGCTTGATGCACCTTCTGGAACTGGAATCAAAACGGCTGAAATGATTTATGAAGTTCGCGGAAATAAAAAGCAAGGACATCCGGAGGAAAAGGAAACGATCAAAGGAGCAAGAGGCGGCGAATGGAATGGCATTCATATCCACAGCGTTCGTCTTCCAGGGTTAGTGGCTCATCAAGAGGTTTTGTTTGGCGGTGACGGTCAAACGCTGAAAATTCGCCATGATTCCTATAATCGTGCGTCTTTTATGTCAGGAGTAAAGCTTTCCGTTGAAACCGTGATGAAGATCGATACGCTCGTTTACGGGTTGGAAAACATTATTGAATGAGGGGGAAATATATGAAGATTGCACTCATTGCTCACGATAAGAAAAAGGACGATATGGTTCAATTTACTATTGCTTATAAACATATATTAGAAAAGCATGATTTATTTGCAACAGGCACAACAGGCTTAAGAATACAGGAAGCAACTGGACTGAAAATTCACCGCTTCCAATCCGGTCCGCTTGGAGGCGACCAAGAAATTGGTGCATTAGTCGCGAAAAACGAAATGGATGCCGTCTTCTTTTTTCGCGACCCGCTGACTGCCCAGCCTCATGAACCGGACGTTTCTGCCCTTATCCGCCTATGCGATGTGTATGCAATCCCCCTGGCAACCAATATGGGCACTGCGGAAATATTAGTAAAGGGGCTTGAACGGGGAGATTTTACATGGAGAAACATCATCCACGAGAAAAATTGAGCAGAAATCATAGTTTTGAAAATATCCTTTCCTGGTGATAATGAATGAAAAAATTGAAAATTGGCATTACTTGCTACCCGTCTGTTGGAGGATCAGGCGTGGTGGCGACAGAGCTTGGAAAATTGCTTGCAGAAAGAGGGCATGAAATTCACTTTATTTCCTCCAGCATGCCATTCAGGCTGAATAAGGTTTATCACAACATTTATTTTCATGAAGTGGAAGTAAATCAATACTCTGTTTTTAAATATCCTCCATATGATCTCGCTTTATCCAGCAAAATTGCCGAAGTCATTGAGAGGGAAAATTTAGATATTTTGCACGTTCATTATGCTGTGCCTCATGCGATTTGCGCTTTTTTGGCTAAACAAATGGTTGGGGGAAAAATAAAAATCGTCACAACTCTTCATGGTACTGATATTACTGTGCTAGGATATGATCCGACGCTCTCCATAGCGATCAAATTTGGGATTGAAGCTTCGGACCGCGTTACAGCCGTATCAAAGGCGCTCGTTGAACAAACATATGATTTATTGGAGCCTAAAAAAGAAATTGAAACGGTTTACAATTTTATTGATGAACGAATTTATCATAAAAAACATTTGCCTTCATTAAAAAGAGAGTACGGGATTCAAGATGATGAAAAAGTGCTTATACACGTATCAAATTTTCGGCAAGTGAAGCGAGTTCCTGATGTCGTCAAAGCATTTGCCCTCATCCGACAGGAAGTCCCATCGAAGCTGTTGCTGGTCGGCGACGGACCGGAAGTGTCGATTGTCATGAAATTAGTGAAACAGCTGCAATTGGAAGATCATGTGCTGTTTTTGGGGAAGCAAGAAAACTTAGATCAATTGTATTCCATCAGTGATTTAAAATTGCTGCTGTCAGAAAAAGAAAGCTTTGGATTAGTTTTATTGGAAGCGATGGCTTGCGGAGTTCCCTGTATTGGAACGAGGATCGGCGGCATACCGGAAGTAATTGAAGATCATAAAACAGGCTATATTGTTGAGCTTGGCGATATTGAGGATACCGCCGAAAAATCGATTCGCTTATTGGAAGATCAAACACTTCATCAAAAAATGTCAGAAAATGCGATACTGCTTGTCAGAGAAAAATTTCATTCTGAAAAAATTGTGTCAACATATGAGCAAATTTATTTTGAATTACTATCTGAAGGAGTTCCAACATGAAAGCAGAATTTGTGGAGGCAATACCGATTATAGAACAATTAAATGAGCATGGCCATGAAGCGTATTTTGTCGGCGGTTCTGTTCGTGATTTATTGCTGAATCGGAAGATCGGGGATATCGACATTGCCACATCAGCAAAGCCTGATGAGATTCAAAAAATTTTTCCGAAAACAATTGATGTTGGGGTGCAGCATGGTACAGTCATCGTTCTTCATAATGGAAAGCCGTATGAAGTGACGACTTTTCGGACGGAAGGGGAATACGAAGAGTATCGAAGACCTAAATATGTCCGTTTTGTCAGCTCGCTGCAAGAAGATTTAAAGCGGCGCGATTTTACAATTAATGCTTTGGCGATGGACAAAAACGGGCGCATTTTAGATTATGTCAATGGCATGGAAGATTTAGAAAACCGCATGATTCGTACAGTGGGAGATCCGTATGAACGCTTTTCCGAAGATGCGTTAAGAATGCTGCGCGCTTTAAGATTTGTCAGCCAATTGTCCTTTCGGCTTGAAGAAAAAACTTTGCAAGCCATAACCGTTTGGCATAAGCTTCTTCAGAACATATCGATCGAGCGAATAACTGCTGAATTTGAAAAGCTTCTGGCTGGAGCTTCCGCAAATGATGCGATACAACTATTAACTCTTACGAATGTTTATCAACATATGCCTGGATTAAAACAAAAGAAAGAACAGTTGCACAAGCTGCTCAGCTATCCAATGCATAATTTGTGTGAGCGGGAAGAATACTGGACTGTTTTGTTATTCGTTTTAGAAACGGATGATGGTGAATCATTTATGCGGAATTGGAAGCTTCCTAGAAGGGTGATCAAAAAAGTATGCAGACATCTTGAGTTGCTCAATTGTCTCTTCGAGAAAGACTGGACAGCCTTTCTTTTATATAAGACAGGGCTTGAGGATGCTCTTCAGCTGGAAAGAATAAGGCAGGTGCTGCAAAAAGAAAAAAACGAAGAAGCCATTCAGAAACTGCAAAAGTCTTACGAACAGCTTCCAATCCATTCTAGAAAAGAATTGGCCGTAACGGGGAATGACATTTTAAACATCGTGCCGAAAAAGCCGGGCAAATGGGTGGAGGAATATTTAACGCTGGTTGAACAACAGGTTGTCAATGGATTGATTGAAAATAATAGCGGCGAAATAAAGGAGTGGTTAAAAAATTGCAATCAGAAATTAGGCGAAAGCTGTTAGCAGCTTTTTCTGAAGCTGATGGAGGATATGTTTCAGGCCAAAAAATCAGCGAATTGCTCGGTTGTTCAAGAACGGCAGTATGGAAGCATATTGAGGAATTGAGGAAGGAAGGATTTGTCCTCGAGGCGGTGCGAAGAAAGGGGTACAGAATAGTCAAGACGCCGGAAAAAATTACAGCCAACGAAATACAATTAGGTCTGCAAACGGATTTTATAGGACAAAACATTGTATATTACGATACGGTTGATTCTACTCAAAAAATTGCCCATGAATTGTCGCAGAAAGGTGCTGAGGAGGGAACGCTCGTAGTTGCGGATGAACAGACAGGCGGAAGAGGGAGAATGGCTAGAGTATGGTATTCGCCAAAAGGTACAGGGATTTGGATGAGCATCATTTTGCGGCCGAACATACCTTTACAGAAAACTCCTCAGCTTACTTTATTGACAGCCGTTGCTCTCGTAGAAGGGATTGAAGAGGCAACAGGGCTTTCTCCGACCATTAAATGGCCCAATGACATTTTGATTAATGGAAAAAAAGCAGTCGGAATTTTAACAGAGCTTGAGGCGGAAGCTGATCAAGTGCATTCGGTGATCATCGGCATCGGTATTAATGTAAATCAGCAAATTGATGAATTTCCTGAAGCGATTCGCAATACCGCCACCTCCATAGCGATTGAAAAGGGAGAGAAAATTCATCGCGCCCTTATCATTCAAAAGTTTCTCGAACGTTTTGAAAAATGGTATACTACATATTTAGAGCATGGATTTAAACCGATTAAGCTTTTATGGGAAAGCTATTCCATTAGTTTAAACAAAACGATCCATGCCCGGACATTATCCGGAACAGTTGTCGGCAAGGCTCTTGGCATTAATGAAGAAGGGGCGCTTCTCATTGAAACTTCTGAAGGAAAAATAGAAAAAGTGTATTCAGCAGATATTGATATCAAATAAATATATTTTACAATGAAATTTTGTTATACTTAACGAAAGGGCAGTATCCTGTTTGGAACTGCACCAAAAAAGTTTCATGTTGTCATTATTAAAAGATTGATTCTGCCTTGATCCAAAAGGACTGGGACAGAGGGATGAAGAAGCCGATAATAAGGAAATGGTAAAAATCCTTCTTTCTCAGTGAAAGAAGGTTTTTTTGATCGGTTCGTTCTTACCCTCTGCAACTACAAAAGAGGGGGAGTTTTTATGAAAACAAAGCTGGATTTTATTCAAATGAAACAAAAGCAAGAGCCAATCGTGATGATGACGGCGTACGATTATCCGTCCGCTAAGCTTGCTGAACAGGCAAATGTTGATATGATCCTTGTCGGCGATTCGCTTGGAATGGTCGTTTTAGGGTATGATTCAACCGTACCTGTAACGGTGGAAGATATGATTCACCACACGAAGGCTGTAAAACGCGGAGCAAAAAATACATTTGTTGTGACGGATATGCCCTTTATGTCGTATCATATTTCGACAGAAGACACGCTGCAAAATGCAAAGAAAATGGTGCAGCAAAGCGGGGCAGATGCCTTAAAGGTGGAAGGGCCTGTTTTTGACGTCATATCTCTGTTAACAAATGCCGGCATTCCTGTTGTTGCCCACCTCGGACTGACTCCTCAGTCAGTAGGTGTATTAGGCGGATATAAAGTACAAGGAAAAGAAGCGAAAAGTGCAGAAAAGCTGCTGCTAGATGCGAAAAAATGCGAACAGGCTGGCGCGATTGCCATTGTATTGGAATGCATCCCGTTTCAGCTGGCGGAAAAAATAACAAAAGAGCTGTCCATTCCAACCATCGGCATCGGCGCAGGAAAATATACAGATGGACAAGTGTTAGTGTTTCATGATTTGATTGGATTTGGAGTGGAAAGAGTGCCGAAGTTTGTTAAACAATATGCAAATGTAAATGAAAGCATTGTAAAAGCGATTGAAGCTTATAAAGATGAAGTGAAAAATCGGGACTTTCCATCGTTGGATCATTCGTTCCGCATGAATGAAGAGGAACTTGCAAGCTTATATGGAGGAAAAGGAAAATGAAAATCGTCACTACAATAGAGGAAATAAAAAAAGAAATCGATCTCAAGAAAAAAGAAGGAAAAACGATAGGGTTCGTGCCAACGATGGGATATTTGCATGAAGGTCATTTATCATTGGTTGAACGGGCCAAACAGGAAAACGACGTAACGGTGATGAGCGTTTTTGTGAATCCGCTTCAATTTGGACCGAATGAAGACTATCAAACATACCCTCGCGATATCAAACGCGACGAAGAGCTGGCAAGACAAAAAGGGGTTGACCTTTTTTTCGCGCCGACAAAAGAAGAAATGTATCCGGAAGAACCTGCTGTCACAGTAAAAGTGACGAAGCGCGTTGACGTTTTGTGCGGAAAATCAAGACCGGGACATTTTGACGGAGTGGCAACGGTTTTAACAAAGCTGTTTCACATCATAACTCCAGACAGAGCCTATTTCGGATTGAAGGATGCCCAGCAAGTTGCCGTTGTTGCAGCACTTATAAAAGATCTTAATTTCCCAATTGAAATTGTTCCGGTGGAAACGGTTCGTGAAGAGGACGGATTGGCCAAAAGCTCTCGAAACGTACGATTAGACGAACAGGAACGAAAAGAAGCCGTTCATTTATATCAATCGTTATTAATGGCAAAAGAAATGGTTGAGAACAAAGTGCATGATCAAGAAGCCATCATCGAAAAAATGAGAGCGTATATAACGGAAAAGACGAGCGGAGAAATTGATTATATAGATATTTTGACTTATCCTGACTTGAAAAAACCAAACGCACTTACGGGAAAAATTATCGTTGCGATTGCTGTAAAATTTAAGCATGCTAGGCTGATCGATAATATTATTATCGATTTGACCTAAAGGGGGGTTCATACATGTTTCGTATGATAATGAACGGAAAAATTCATCGTGCAAGGGTGACGGAAGCAAATTTGAACTATGTCGGTTCCGTTACGATCGACCAGGATATTTTAGATGCCGTTGGGATTGTCCCGAATGAAAAAGTGCAAATCGTGAATAATAATAATGGCGAACGCTTTGAAACGTATGTGATTCCTGGAAAAAGAGGAAGCGGTGTCATTTGTTTAAACGGTGCGGCTGCCCGGCTTGTTCAGGTCGGTGATGTGGTCATTATCATTTCCTATAAGCTTGTGCATGAAGATCAATTAAAAAACCACCGTCCAACGATAGCCATCATGAATGAAAACAATGAAATCATCGAGTTAATTAAAGAGGAACCGGCGAACACGATTATGTGATAAACAAGGGTCAGGCTCTTAAGCTTTCGATAGGGCTTGACCTATTTTCTATTGCGGACGTAATTGGCCATAACTTTTCTGTACATATAGAAAAAAGAGGAGCGGCGATGGCTCCTCAAAAAATTAGGTGTGGACTAGGAGAAATTTTATTTAGTGTGAGCCGTAAAGCTGTTATAATGGGTACAGATAACAACATATTGCTGTTGTATCTGTATTGTTTCCTGGATGCTTTGTAAGTATGAATTACAAATTTTGTTTTTGTAAAGGAGGAAGCTGACATGGAAAGCAAAATCGAAATTATATCTTCCGTTACGGTTGAGCATTCCGACGATTTGTATAAAATAGTTGATTTGCTAAATCGGACATTAAAAAGAGAACATTTATTATTCGGATTAGCCCTTGACAGCAAAGATCCAAATAAAGCGGTTTTTACTATTTATAGAACATAATCGGTGATCATAATGAAAGGAAAAATTTTTATTTCTTTTATATGCGCTCTTATCTTTTTAGTGGTGACGTTTGCTTTTCTTTATAATAGTGCAAAAGAAGATAAAACAAAAGGACACGAAACAGCTATACAAGCTGCGAAGGAGCATGGCTTTGCATCGATCGATGAAGTCAACACATTTTATAATCGAAATGTTTACTATATCATTCAAGGGAAAAATAAAAAAGGCGAAAAAATTATCGGCTGGATGAAAAAGGGGAACACGGATAAAATTTTAATTAAAAAAGCGAAGGAAGGCTTGAGCAAAGACGACGTACTTCAATTGATTCAAAACATTGACAACAGCAAGCCGAAGAAAATAAAGAAAATCATGCTTGGGTATGATGATACAGATTCGAAAAAATGGGATATACCGGTTTGGGAGGTCCAATATATTGACCAACAAAACCGTTATACATATTTTATTGTTAGCTTTACGGATGACAGAGTTTATAAAATGTACAGCATTAAGCAATAAGAAGGGAGCATTGTAAAAGTGAATTTATCTAAACGCGTATCAACTTTAACACCTTCATCTACACTGGCGATCACTGCAAAAGCAAAAGAATTGAAAGCAGCCGGGCATGATGTGATTGGTCTTGGGGCAGGCGAGCCGGATTTTAACACTCCTGATCATATTTTAGACGCTGCAGAAAAAGCGATGAAAGAAGGACATACGAAGTATACGCCTTCTGGAGGACTTATATCATTGAAAGAGGCAATTATAGAAAAATTTAAAAAAGACCAGCATTTAGAATATAAACCGTCTGAAATTATTGTTTCAACAGGCGCTAAACACGCTTTATATACATTGTTCCAAGCTATTCTTGACGATGGTGATGAAGTGATCATTCCTTCTCCATACTGGGTAAGCTATCCGGAACAAGTGAAGCTTGCAGGCGGAGCTCCAGTATTTGTAGAGGGAAGGGAAGAAAATCAATTTAAAATTACGCCTGATCAGCTGCAGCAAGCGATCACAAACAAAACAAAAGCGGTTATTATCAATTCTCCGAGCAACCCGACCGGCATGATCTATACGCGGGATGAGTTGAAAGAATTGGCGGAGGTTTGCCTTAGCCATGATCTTATTATCGTTTCCGATGAAATTTATGAAAAATTAGTATACGGAGAAAATGAACATGTGTCCATCGCTCAAATTTCTCCTGAAGTAAAAGAAAAAACAATTATTATTAATGGTGTATCGAAATCCCATTCAATGACAGGATGGAGAATTGGTTATGCGGCGGGCAATGAGCGCATTATTCAAGCTATGACGAACCTAGCGAGCCACAGCACTTCAAATCCGACTTCAATTGCTCAATATGCTGCGATCGCGGCGTATGAGGGACCTCAAGAACCGGTCGAAATAATGAGAAGAGCTTTTGAAGACCGTTTAAATATCATTTACGAAAAACTTGTGCAAATACCTGGTTTCTCGTGCATTAAACCACAAGGAGCATTTTATTTATTTCCAAATGCAAAAGAAGCAGCAGAGATAACAGGTTTTCGTAATGTTGACGAATTTGTCGAGGCGCTCTTGGAAGAGGAAAAGGTAGCGCTAGTACCAGGAAGCGGCTTCGGTGCTCCAGATAATGTAAGATTATCGTATGCGACATCGCTAGAACTTTTAAATAAAGCGATTGAACGTATTGATCGCTTTGTCAACAATCATAAACAGTAAAGATTGTCAATAGCCGGTGGTTCAGCCGGCTTTTTCGCTGGTTTCCTTTATTGAAAAAAAAGGAATAACATATGTATAATAGAAAGCATCGAATAAAAAGGCGGTTTCATATGGAGGGTAAAGCTGTGAAAACAACAATTTCAAATGTTAAAAACCATGTCGGAGAACAAGTAACAATCGGCTGCTGGTTGGCGAATAAGCGATCAAGCGGAAAAATTGCTTTTTTGCAGCTTCGGGATGGAACAGGCTTTATTCAAGGGGTTGTTGAAAAATCGAAGGTGGATGAAGAAATATTTAAAAAAGCAAAACAACTCACACAAGAAAGCTCTTTGTATGTCACAGGAGTTGTGAGAGTGGATGAACGTTCACCTTTTGGATATGAGCTTGGCGTTGAAAATATAGAAATTATTCATGAAGCAAGCGATTATCCGATTACGCCGAAAGAACACGGTACTGAATTTTTAATGGACAATCGCCACCTTTGGCTTCGATCAAAGCGCCAGCACGCCATTATGAAAGTGCGCAACGAACTCATCCGTGCCACTTATGAATTTTTTAATGATCAAGGGTTTGTCAAAGTGGATCCCCCTATTTTGACCGGAAGTGCGCCTGAAGGAACGACGGAATTGTTTCATACGAAATATTTTGATGAAGATGCTTACCTTTCGCAGAGTGGTCAGCTGTATATGGAAGCAGCTGCTATGGCCTTAGGCAAAGTATTTTCATTCGGGCCGACATTCCGGGCTGAAAAATCGAAAACGCGCCGTCATTTAATTGAATTTTGGATGATTGAACCGGAAATGGCGTTTTATCAATTTGAAGACAACTTGCAGCTGCAGGAGCAGTACGTTTCCCATATTGTGCAATCGGTATTAAAAAATTGTTCACTTGAATTGAAAACATTAGAACGTGACATTTCCAAGCTGGAGCAGGTTGTTCCTCCGTTTTCGAAAATAACATACGACGACGCTATCGCGCTGCTGCATAAGAAAGGATTCAACGACATCGCATGGGGGGACGATTTTGGTTCGCCGCATGAAACAGCGATCGCGGAAAGCTTTGATAAACCAGTTTTCATTACACATTATCCGACAAGCTTAAAACCTTTTTATATGCAGCCTGATCCAAATCGACCAGAGGTTGTTCTGTGCGCGGATTTAATCGCTCCTGAAGGGTATGGAGAAATCATCGGCGGATCTGAACGCATCCATGATTATCACTTATTAAAAAAACGTCTTGAAGAGCATCATCTGGACGAAGCAGCTTATAAATGGTATCTTGAGCTGCGGCAATACGGATCCGTACCTCATTCCGGCTTCGGCCTTGGACTTGAACGAACTGTTGCTTGGATATGCGGTGTCGAACATGTTCGTGAAACGATTCCATTTCCGCGTTTATTAAATCGTTTATATCCGTAAACTGCATGAAGCCTCCTATCTTCAGGAGGTTTCGTTTTTCAGCCATGCATTCTGAAGCCATGAATGGCCGCAATCATGGTATACTTATTTTGAGGTGTCGAAATATGAAGAAAAAACAGTTCACCGAATTAGTGGAAGATGGATCACTGACCGTTCCCAATATACTGCTGCGGAATTATGCCGATTTAGGTTTGTCAGAAAAAGAATTTGTTCTCCTTTTGCACGTACATTCCCACATTCAAAAAGGAAATGCTTTTCCAACTCCTACAGAACTTTCCGACCATATGACAATCACAACGGCGGAATGTGTCAAATTGCTTCGGAGTTTAGTTCAGAGAGGTTTTTTAACGATAGAGGAATTTGAGCAAAACGGGATGATTTATGAGAAATATTCTTTAAAACAGCTATGGGAAAAGTTGTATGATGTAGTCGTCATGGACCAAGATCAAGAAAAAGTAGAAAAGGAAAATCAATTATACACCATCTTTGAACAAGAATTTGGACGACCTCTTTCCCCGATTGAGTGCGAAACGTTAGCTTTTTGGATCGACCAAGATCATCATGATCCCGATATTATCATTTCTGCATTAAGGGAAGCGGTGATCTCCGGAAAATTAAATTTTCGATATATTGATCGGATTTTATTTGAATGGAAGAAGAATGGAATCAAAACAATTGAACAAGCTAAAAAGCATTCACAAAAATTTCATGAATTCAATCAAAAACAAAAGCAGTCTACTCAAGGGGAGCAAGAATATAAAAGGAAGGTGCCTTTCTACAACTGGCTGGAAAACTAAAATTTTTTTCCTCGTTCAAGCTGATTGAAAGGTGATGGTACATGCTATCAAAAAAGAAAGTAAAAGAATGCTTAGAGGTTATCGGGAAAATGTTTCCTGATGCTCATTGCGAGCTTGTGCACAGCAATCCTTTTGAACTGGTCATTGCTGTCGTTTTGTCTGCTCAATGCACGGATGCGTTAGTCAATAAAGTAACAAAAAATTTGTTTCAAAAATATAAAACACCTGATGATTATTTGTCTGTCCCGTTGGAGGAATTAGAACAAGATATTCGCTCCATCGGCCTTTACCGTAACAAAGCGAAAAATATTCAAAAATTATGCAAAATGTTAATTGAAGAATTTGACCGAAAAGTGCCGGAAACTAGAGAGGAATTAATGAGCCTTCCTGGAGTAGGAAGGAAAACGGCAAACGTTGTTTTATCTGTTGCGTTTGGAAAACCTGCCATCGCCGTCGATACACACGTTGAACGGGTGTCGAAGCGGCTCGGAATTTGCCGTTGGAAGGATTCTGTATTGGAAGTGGAAAAAACATTGATGGAAAAAGTTCCTGAGGACGAATGGGGAATCACCCACCATCGGCTTATTTTTTTTGGAAGGTATCATTGCAAAGCCCAATCACCAAAGTGTCATGAATGTCCTCTTCTTTATTTGTGCAGAGAAGGGGAAAAAAGAATGAAAGGAAAGGCATAAAAAATGCACGATAGGAAGATGTTTCATCTCCCTGAGCAATTTCAAAATACTGCATTTTTTGACGAGGAATCTGTATATTTGCATCCAACTGATTTTTTTTATTATGATCTTCAATATTTGGCTGGAATGGATGATACGAGACCGTGGGAGGCGAGCGAGCAATTTTTGCCCAAGCTTTTTAAGCAGTGGAAGGAAATTCAAACCGAGATTCAACGCACGATAACAAAACCGTTTAAAATGGATCGACAAAACATGATGACAGGGATCTGCCTCTATATCCAACTTCTTTATTGGCTCAATGAAAAGCCGGTTCATTCACTGCAATTAGACGAAATAAAGAAGCTGGATATAGCTCCCGTCAATATTGAAGATCGTCTAACGTTTATTTTAAAAAAGCCTACTCAATATCATGCATATATTCAATTAAATGAACTATTTACAGAAACGGAAAAATTGTTTTATAAACATCAGGCGATCAAAAAAGCAAAACAAAAGGGGGCTTCGAAAAATTCAGGGTAACTGAATTTTTCGAGCCCTCTCATTTTTTTTATAACAAAAGCCAGTGGAGAAAAACGAGCTGTTTTTCTTCACTGGCTCCATTTAGGAACTTATCGGACAGTCCCTTATTTTCATTGCTGAACAGCAGGCGTTTCGGTTTGTGAATTTCCGTTTCCACCCGTTTGTGAACGATTGAAGTTATTGCCTGGATCTTGAGGAGGAGTAGGTCCGCCGCCTTGATTGCCGTTTTGTGTACTGTCATTTGGCGTCTGCGGCTGTTCAGGATTCTCGTTTTGATTTTCCTCTTCATTTTGCCCGTTATTTTGTTCATTGTCATTTTCGTTCTCCAATTGATCCTCTTCATCTTGTCCTTCATTTTGTTCCTGTTCAGGCGGCGGCGTTAATTCATCTGGTAATTCTTCTTGCTCCTCTTCCTCCACAGAAGGTATTTCGATCATTGCGCTTGCAGGATCGCTTCGCATGCTGTCCCTTACAGCTGTAACGCTGAATTTATATACAGAACCAGGTTTCACATTTGACAAGACATACGATTTGTCTTTTGTAGTCGTTAATACTTTGGAAGCAGCGTTATCGATCGAGGCGCTCACTTCAAATGAAACGTCCGATTCACTGTGATTCCAGCTAAGCTTCACTGCATTCGTTTTTTGATCATAATTGATGGATAGGCCTGACGGTTTGTCCAGCTTTTCATATTTCGTTGAAACTTTTGTCGGCTCTTCGCCTCTTACAAAATATTCGTACGTAATCATATTTTTTGGCGTATATTTGCTTGCAAGCTTCGCCGGATTAGATCCTTTTTCGATTGCCTTTTTCACCACGCTTTTCGGCTGTTTGAAATCGGATGAATCCCCGTCAGATACATGCCGCATTAGCTTTCTAAAGATGTCTCTGGCAATTTGTTGTTCCCTTTTTGTTATATACATTTTCTCTTCATTTTTCTCATATCCAGTCCAAACAGCAGCTGTGTATTTTGGTGTATAGCCGACAAACCAATTGTCTTTTGCTGCACCGCGCTCCGGATGATATTTTGCTTTTTCTTGCTCTGTAAAGTTCGTTGAACCCGTTTTGCCGGCAATATTCAAGCCAGGCACCCGAGCTCTTGTACCGGTTCCTCGTTCTACAACGGTTTTTAACATATCGGTGATCATAAATGCTGTGTAATCGCTCATTGCTTCGACCGGATCTGGTGTTAAATCAGCTTTTGTTCCATCAACAAAAACAACCTTTGTTACGGAATATGGTTCATTGTATATACCGTTGTTGCCAAAGGCGCTGTAAGCCCCCGCCAATTGAAGAGGGGATATGCCGTGTTCAAATCCGCCGATTGCATATGCTTCTGTAATTTTATCGATTTTAATTCCCAATTTCTCGGCAAATGCTTTTGCCCTCGATTCACCAACCTCTTGAAACGCCTTTAATGCTGGGATGTTTCTTGAATCAGCCAATGCTTCTCTGATTGACATCTGCCCTTTATAGCTGCGGTCATAGTTGTTTATTGGTTTTCCGTTTGAATACGTGTACGGCTCATCAACGATTTGGTGATACGTTGACCATTTTAAATGCTCAATGGCAGGGCCGTAATCTAAAATAGGCTTAATGGTTGAACCAGGCTGCCGTTTTAAATCAACAGCATAGTTAAATCCGCCAATCGGTTGGTTTCTCCCGCCGCCGATAGCGCGTATTTCACCTGTTGTCGTGTCGATTAGAGCAATTCCAGCCTGAAAATATTTGCTCGGATAACTGATTTCATCGCCGTTCAATAATTGTTCAACATATTCTTGAGCATCTGTATCGATTGTTGTATAGATTTTTAATCCTGCTGAGCTTGGATCAACGCCAAGCTTTTTTCTTACTTCTTCAATCGCATGTTCAATAAAGGCATGATATTTGTTTTGCTGCTGTTTTGGTTCAACTAATGATTCTGTGATGGATGTTTGTTTAGCTTTTGCCGCTTCCTCTTCACTGATAAATCCGTTTTTAACCATTAAATTTAAGACAACATTGCGGCGCTTTTCCGCCAGATCGGGATTTTTTCTAGGGTTGTATAGATCAGGATTTTTAATCATCCCAGCCAGCATTGCCGCTTCAGACAGCGTGATGTCTTTAAGATCCTTCCCGAAGAAAGCTTCCGTAGCTCTTGCGACGCCGTAATAGTTGCCGGGATAATAAATTCTGTTTAAATACATTTCAAGTATTTCATCTTTTGAATATTTTTGCTCCACTTGCAAGGCAAGCCATGCTTCTTGAGCTTTTCTTTTTAATGTTTTGTCAAGAGATAAAAAGGAAAGCTTGACAAGCTGCTGCGTAATTGTACTTGCACCTTCAGAACCGAATCCTTCTTTAAAGTTGGCAATTACAGCGCCTCCAATACGAATTGGATCGATTCCGTTATGTTTATAAAATCGAACATCTTCCGTAGCAATAAACGCATCTTTTACAACTTGCGGAATTTCATCGATTTTCACATATGTCCGTTTTTCCGAACCGACTTCACCTATTTCATTTCCGTCCTTGTCATATACTTTTGATGACATATTTCCTTTTAAAAGATCATCATTTAGAGGAGGTGCTGTTGCTGCAAAATAAGCAAATGTCGATGTTCCTCCAATGATGCCTACGAGCCCTAACAAAAGAATGAAAAACACAATTTTTCTTGCGATTCCTTTTTTCTTCGGCTTTTTTTTCTTACTTGCTAAAGCTTTTCGTCTTTCTTCCCTCGATTTATATTGTTGACTCATTATAAATCCAACCTTTCATTTAGAATGAAAAGGGCAGTAGCTAAAAATATAACTTGTCTATTATACTAATATAATCAACTCTTGGGCAATAGCCAAGGGGGATATGGTGACCACATTCTACAATTTCTTGATGCGAAATCGATTTTCTTCCCCCGTTTTTCTGTCTTTTCCAAAAATGCATCAATTTTTCAGCCTCTAAGAAGTATATTTGATTTAGTTTAGTGAATCGTATAATTAGAAAACATATTCCGTTTTGTTCGAGCACAGCTTTCATATGCTCGATTTGATGATCATGAATATTTTTTAGTGGAAAAGAGCTGTTTTTTGTCTCTTTTGCTTCAAAGTCAATATATTTGCCTTTATAAACTCCGTTGTAGTCGGTTGTTGAAGCCTGTTTAAAATAAGCTTCTTTAATGACTGCTGCGCTCCGTTTCGGATAATCAACCGAAACGATTTGGATCGGAGTCGGTTTTTTATGGATGACAGCTATTCCATTTTCCCTGTAATAAAGATTTGTCTCATTTAAGTCGTCCTCGAGGGTCATCCCTCTATTTGAATATTGTATTTCAACTGGGACTGGATTCGCTACATTTTGTTTAGCTTTCCACAACTTTCCGTTAGGATAACGAATAGCCAAGCGATCTCCTCCTTTTTCCGGCTATTTATATCTTAACAAAAAATGTTAACCTTTTTTCGATGAAATGACTTCATTATACATGATTTAAGTTGAAAGAGGGAATACTATGTCACTACATGATATAATATTACAAACAAAATTAAAAACAGATGACGGAAATGTTGATAATATTTCACGGACGGAACGATATGCAAAGTTTTATAAAAAACATCCGGAAGTAAAATGGGCGTTGCTGGCAAGCATGGTCTCCAGAAACGCCGGCTGGTTTATGACAGATTTAGAAGGTATTCCCCTCAAACAGGCTTTGCCTTATGAAAAACGGCAATGGCTCTTTTTATCAGTTGAAACCGCAAACTGGCTCATTTTTGCTGATGCTTATCCACAGCTTTTACTATATGAATATTCCAAGCGTTACAACAAACCGATGTTTTATTTGCTCGAAGCTTTTCATGTATCCGCCTTTATGATGGAGGAGTGGGAACGCTTTTTCCGCACAAAAGATGAGAAAAGGCTTTTAACCTCCCTTATTATTAATGAGCAGCATGTTATTCAAAAACCGGTTATTGATCATCCATTATTTAAAAAATTTGTCTTTCACAGCTTGCCGTTTATTTTTCAAGATCTATTTCATTTTCGCGTTATACTGTTTCCGACGTTAACAGGAAAATTGTACGGATTTTCCACCCATCAATTCAGCCATGTCAAAAAACGGATTGAATTGGGAAAAAGGCTGGCATGGCTTTTATTTCATCCTCTTTACCATGGACAGTTTCTAAAATTTTCAAATCGTGTAATACATACAGGATCACGGTATGATTATGAAAAATATATGAAAAAAACAACAAAAAGAAAATCCCCATATTTAAGGACGGCTTTTCCGATAATCTCACACGAAATAGACGAAAAAGAAAGAGAATGGTTTCATGGACAGCGGCTCGGAAAGTATTATAAAGATCCAGAGATTCCGAAACGAATTGAATTAACTAACTGGTATGAGAAAAAACAGTCCCAGCTACATTTATTATGCATGATGAAGCAATACTTACAATAATGGTCAGGCAATGAGCCTGACCATTTTTAAGTAGAGGGTCTGTTTGGACCTTCAAGCTTTTTGTCTCCAACTCCTCGCTTTTTTTCTTTTTGACTATCATTTTGAATGGTTTTTTTATCGTTTTTCATCATAACACCTCCCATGTTTATTTTTTCTAACCTGAAAAAATACATGCGCACAATGAAGCGGATTTTTGAATGCTGCAGGGAATTTACACTTTTTTTGCCGAATCACAACTAGTTTTGTCAAACAGGCAGGACTCATATTTAGGAAGAAGAATTTTTTAGCAAAAATAAGAAAAGAGGGATGCTGATGAGTTCGTTTATAGAAAAGCAAGAGGCATTAAAAAAATTGCAGGAAATTGAAAAACAAATTGATCTTTTAGAGCAGCAATTGACGCAAAATATAGATAAAGAAATTCATCGGACAAAACAAGCCGTTTCAAACTTTATAGAAAATGGAGAAGAAAAGATGAATAAATTTGAGAAAATGTGTGCAGAAAGGAAATTCGTGCGGAGCTTGAGAAAAAAGGTAGTATAAAATTTGGTAAAACAAAAAAAATTTGCTATGATGAATCTGAGGTGAGAACCTTGGATGAAGAACAAGTCCGGAAAATCACGGAGCAATTGCTTCAAGTGATCCAAAAAAGTGCTCAACGCTTCGAGAGAACCAAGAAGGAAGGACTGGAATACGATTTTTTTGCCGAAATTAAACCGAGTGTTGACAAGATTTTGCCAATATTGGATGAATGGGAAATTGTTGCGAAAAAATGGATCAATAAGTACCATCCTAGATACCTGCATTCGCAACAAATTGATACGGCAAAAGAGCATATTGAAAACATTGTGATCCAATCTTTTTTTCAAGATACAAGCAAGGTGAGATTTAAAAATATAAAAGAATCTGCTGAATACACATTAAGAAGCATGATCCGTGAAATGGAAAAAAAATGAATGAAAAAGGGGAAGCGGAGAAGCGAGCAGTTTCTCCGCTTTATTATGTGTGAAATATATAGACACAATCTATTGGGCTTTCGATTTACGCAAAACCTTACTTCGTTTGAAGAAATCTTGGGGTTAAAAGATTCTATCTAAAAAATATCCGTTCTTTTTTGTCAATCTATGCTATTGAACTGCCGAAAACGGGACTATTCGTAAGCGGCAAAAAGAGGCCGGAGAAAATTCTCCCGCCTCTGCTTGATTTAAAGGATGTATTCAGGTGTAACGGCTCCTTGCTGTTCTAGCGTTTTGACAATATTTCGAAAGTCTTTGATGCTGATGTTTTCATAAAGATACAATCTGCGAGCAAAGTCCAGCAATTCATTTGCACATTCTGCTTCGTATTGCTTCTCCATTTTAAATCTTTCCCTCAATGTTTGAACCGTCATAAAACATCCCCCCTAACACTTATATTAATATGTTACCATCTCTTTTGTAATTATCAATTTTAAAAAAAATAAAAACTTCCGACACTATTTGACATCTCACCCTTTAAAAGGCAAAAACATATTTTATGATTAGTTAAGTTTTTATTGGAGGGATCAAAATGTATCATGATCATGCTTATGATTGGTTAAGACCTGTTTCTTACGATCAATATTTCATGATGAATCAACATGTTGTTCCTTATTTCCAATCTCCATATTATCAGCCATTTATGAATCCGTATCCTCAGCCTTATCCAAGCACGCTGCCTATGATGATGCCAAAAGGGTCAAATCCTTCATTGCTTTCTTCATTTAAAAAAGCGGACGGACAGATGGATTTTAACAAAATGATCGATACAGCAGGACAAGTTGTTCAAACGATGAATCAAATGAGCTCCCTTTTAAAAGGAGTCACGCAAATTTTTAAAGCTTGATGCTGAATAATGAGCTTTGAAACGATGTAAGGCGCTAGGGATGCCGTTCGCCGCAAGTCAAGGCTGTTTATGCTTTGTTGGATATACGAAAAAATCCTTTTTATACCAAAAACCTATTTTTGGAAAAAGAATATTTCCAATCGGGAACAACAGCTGATGACATAATTGCCCGGGGAATGATGAGTACCGATCACAAAACAGACAATTACAGGATGCAATAGGAAAAATGGGACTGCCCGATAAGTCCCTAAAAGGAAGCAAGCAGAGAGAAACAACGCGTTTCTCTCCACTTGCTTTTATATTTTTCGATTTTTATCTGAAAGTAGCTGGCGGATGCCGCTATTTCAGGAAGTGTAAGCTAATGAGAAAACAATACCTCATCTTGCATCGTCTTCACCATTTTGTCTATGACACGTGCCACGTGATGTTCTGGTATGAGCAATTCAATATCGAAAATTACTTGAACTTGACGGTTGTCATATAGTTTGAAAGTAGGAGGGAATGTTAATTTCCTTTGTCAGGAGTATTTTCTTCTTTTACATCTAGTGAAAGTGCTGTTTCCGTAGTAATCATTTGATTGGTTCATAAAAAATCGTCCTTTCTGTGATGTTGGGTCCCAACTACATTTTATTTAGAAAGGACGATTTTTTTTGCTTTTTTAAAAGTGGAAAAATGAGGGACTCCAAAAGTCAGTTACCCTGACTTTTTGGACAACCTCTTTGATTAGAAGCATATTAGTCAATATTTATTTTTGTTTTTTTGGAAGGGATCACAATTTTCAGCTTTTCATTTTGAAACGATGCTTTAATACGTTGTACATCTAAGTAAGCTGGCAAATAAAAGGATTTCGCAAATTTGCCATGAGACTTGAACATTTGCGTCATCTGTTTTTCATCATTTGTTTGTTCAATATGTTGATCTTGCTGAATGGAAATCGTTAATACATGATCATACGATTCGATGCGTATTTGCTCTTTTTTCACTCCTGGAAGCTTTCCCTCTAACACCCATTCTTGATCGGTTTCATGAGTGTCAAAATGAAAAAAGGGAAGGGACATTGCGGCATCAAACAAATCATGAAACGGTTTTAATAGCGATTGAATGTAGGCAGGATCGAAAAATTGTGAAAACCTGCCTGGAAGCGGATCTAGTTGGGAAAACACGGGCAAAAATTCATCATGTTCCTTTTTGTCTTTTTTCATCTTGCTCTCTCACTCCCTTTCTTTTTTCACATTTATATGCAAAAGAGTTTCGAAAAGTTTATACGAAAGCTTCCAATGAAAACATGCTTTATTTACGAACGTTTATTCGTTAGAATAGATGTAGTGAATTCGAGGAGGAATGGGTCATGCTTGGGCGGAAACCTTTTGAAAAAGTCATCCATGATTTTAGACATGACGAGCGTTTTCGGGATCAGATTGTATATTGGCACACAATACCTGAAAAAGAAGCAATCACAGTTCCTTTTCCAGAAGATATGGATAACCGATTGAAGGAAATGTTGAAGAAAAAAGGAATTGAACAATTATACAGTCATCAAAAAGAAGCGTTTGAATTAGCGTTAAATCATCACAACATTGTCGCTGTAACCCCGACAGCGTCAGGAAAAACGTTGTGCTACAATTTGCCTGTTTTAAACGCAATATTAAAAAACAATAACACGAGAGCATTATATCTTTTTCCGACAAAGGCGCTAGCTCAGGATCAAAAAAGCGAACTGAATGAATGGATTGAAGGAATAAAAACGGAGATAAATTGCTATACATACGATGGAGATACTTCTCCAACGATCCGTCAAAAGATTCGAAAAGCTGGTCATATTGTTATGACAAATCCTGATATGCTGCATTCAGGCATTTTACCGCATCATACGAAATGGGTGTCGCTTTTTGAAAACTTAAAATATGTCGTCATCGATGAATTGCATACATATCGCGGAGTATTTGGAAGCCATGTTGCGAATGTAATCAGAAGGCTGAAGAGAATTTGCCGATTTTACGGAAGCGACGTTCAATTTATATGTACGTCGGCAACGATTGCAAATCCGTTGGAATTTGCTGAAACATTGATTGGAGAGAAAGCGGTTCTTATTGATCGAAACGGAGCCCCAAGAAGCAAAAAACATTTCATCTTTTACAATCCGCCTGTTGTTAACAAGCCTCTCAATATCCGCAGAAGCGCCATGATTGATGTAAAAGAGATTGCGAAAGAATTTTTAAAAAACGACATTCAAACGATTGTGTTTGCTAGAAGCCGGACAAGGGTTGAAATTATTTTAACGTATCTGCAAGAGATGACGAAAAAGGAATTGGGATCGAAAACGATACGCGGATATCGCGGAGGTTATTTGCCGAAGCAGCGAAGGGAAATTGAAAAAGGCCTTAGAGAGGGAAAAATTAAAGGTGTCGTCAGCACCAATGCTTTGGAGCTAGGGGTTGATATCGGTCAGCTGCAGGTTTGCATTATGACAGGATACCCCGGATCGATTGCCAGCGCGTGGCAGCAATCAGGCCGGGCGGGCAGAAGGGAAGAGGAAGCAGCAATTATTCTCGTCGGAGGATCGAGTCCATTAGATCAATATATTTTAAAGCATCCAGAATATTTGTTTGAAAAAAATCCGGAAAGTGCGATCATTCATCCAGATAACTTAATCATTCTCGTAGATCATATAAAATGTGCGGCGTTTGAGCTTCCATTTCAGTCAGGTGAAACGTTAGATGGGGTGGAGGTTGACGATATACTTGATTTTCTGAAAGAGGAAGGCGTTCTTTACGAAAACGGAGGCAGATGGTATTGGATGAGCGATTCGTTTCCTGCACATGGGATCAGCTTGCGTTCTGCTTCTCAAGAAAATGTCGTAATTATTGACACTACAAATGGCGCAAATGTCATCGGGGAAATGGACCGATTCAGCGCCATGACGATGCTTCATGAAGAAGCGATCTATTTGCATGAAGGAAGGCAATTTCAGGTTGAAAAGCTCGATTGGGAAGAAAAAAAAGCATATGTTTCTGAAGTCAATGTTGACTATTTTACGGATGCGAACCTAGCTGTTCAATTAAAGGTGCTTGAGGTGGATCAGGAAAAGGAAAGCAAGAGCATGGAGATTGGATTTGGTGATGTCATGGTGCTTGCCCAACCGACGATATTTAAAAAAATCAAATTTGGCACACATGAGAACATTGGTTCTGGTCCTATTCATCTGCCGGAGGAAGAGCTTCATACAACAGGTGCTTGGATTAGCTTTAAAAATGACGTTTTTTCTGTTTTATCGGAAGAACAAATGGAAAAAGCTTTAGTCGGCATCAGCCATGCTTTAAAATATGTGAGTGCTCTTGCAGCAATGTGCGATCCAAACGATCTTGACGTTGTATTTCAAGTGAAATCCATTCACAACGGAAAACCGACCATCTATTTGTATGACCGATATCCAGGCGGAGTTGGGCTGGCGAAGAAAGTATTTGATGAGTTTGAAAGCTTGCTTGAAAGAACGGAAGAAATGGTGACAAACTGTAAATGCGATGATGGCTGTCCTTCCTGCATCGGTCTTGATGGAGAATCGAGCGGAAGAAAGGAGGCGGCGCTTCGGCTGCTTCAATATATAAAGAAAGGACAGATTTTATGTCCATAAAACAAAAATTAAACAGATTAAAAAATCATATCGTTCATGAAGACGTATTGAAAAAGGAACAGGATATAGAGATTCCATACTTAAAACGCTGGGAAAGCGTTGGAGTCAAGCCGTTTTTCTTTGATGGCCAATATATTCTCATCCGTGAAGTAGAATATCCGCTCAATTATCGCCATGGATTGTATGAATTGAGCGAAGTAATTGATGTTGTAGAATACTGGAATGACAATGAAATGGAGCATCCGCTATCAGCAAAAGGGCATAAACCTTATGAACTTTTCTTTTTCGATACGGAAACGACTGGTTTAAAGGGCGGAGCAGGCAATATGATCTTTTTACTTGGATTTGCGCGAATATTATTCGATAAAGTGGTGATCAAACAGCTTTTTTTGCCTGCTCCTGGCCATGAGGTTGCTTTATATCAGCGGTTTTTAAGTGAAGTAAATATAAAAACATTAGTCACATACAATGGAAAAGCATTTGATTGGCCTCAGGTGAAAACGAGGCATACTCTCATTCGCAATATGGTGCCGCAATTGCCTGAGTACGGCCATTTTGATTTATATCATGCAGCTAGACGTCTCTGGAAAAATAGATTAGAGTCGGTAAAATTATCAAATGTTGAAAAAGATATTTTGCAAGTGAACCGAAAGGAAGATACTCCCGGCTATTTAGCGCCGATCCTTTACCATCATTTTTTGAAAGACCCAAATCCTGATAGTGTGATCGGAATTTTTCAGCATAATGAGATGGATATTCTCTCCTTAATTTCACTTTATATTCATTTGTCAAAAAAGCTTTTGTTTCCCGATGACAACCATGATGATAAAGAACTGTTTGAAATGGCAAGATGGTTTCAAGCTCAAGGAAATGAAAAGCTTGCTTATTTTTCATATGCGAAAATAAACGAGCAGTCAAACAGCCTTCACCTCAAGGCGAAATTTGAAATGGCAATGCTGGCAAAACGAAACGGACGTTTGGATGAGGCAGTGAAACTATGGAGCGAAATTAAAAAACATGGACAAGGCTTTTTGAAAATAAAAGCTTTAGTCGAACTGGCCAAATTTTATGAGCATCATGAAAAAAATATTGATGCTGCATATATGGACACAAACGAAGCGATTCAAATTTTGAAACAGCTGGAAAGAATGGGAGTATCCAATCATTCAACACAAAAAGAAGAGCTGCTGAAAAGAAAATGGAGGCTGGAAAAGAAAAAAAATAAGTTGGAAGATTTGGGAGAAAGATGAAACAATTACTCGATCACAACCGTCTAAATATAAGGATTTGTTAAAAGGAATAGATGCCGGCGGTAACATATTTTGGTATTATATACGAGAAAAAACGGCATCGCCTATTAGATGCTTTTTCTGTCAAATATAAAAAATTAAAGAGAAAGATTGACTAGCAAGACCTTCCATCGAACAAGAAGGTCTTTCTCTTGTGCGCCCGGCATGTACATGAACTATAGGGTGTAAGTCCCGAACCCCGAAGACAGAAGTAGAGGTTAGCCAAGAGCAAGGGTGTCCGTGGTGACGCGGAATCTGAAGGAAGCTGGAGGCAAAACACCGGTCCGAGGAACACGAACCTCATATAAGGCTAGGTATGATTGAGTGAGTTTGCGAAACAAAACAAAGCTCTTTCTGTCGAAGGTCATATCGAGTAAATGAGGCGGATAGATGGTGTGAAAGTGCATGTACTTACCCGGGGAGGTCTGGCGGATAGGTGAAATGCGCTTCATAACCTACTTAGTGATAAGTAGCTGAACCGTCAGAAGTCAGCAGAGGTCATAGTATTAGTTGGTTTAGAACTACTAAGAAGGACCGAACAATTAAGAGAGAATAGCCCTTGGCATTCAGTGAGTCATGATGAACACAGAAAACGTAGTACCTCACTTGAGGGAGGAAGCGGTGAATCCCGTGGGAGATCTCTTGGAGGGTGGAGTGACCACTGGCATAAAGAGAACAGCTATTCACGGAAGTTATAAAGACTTGCGTCAATTATCTTAATGGAACCGCCGTATACGGAACCGTACGTACGGTGGTGTGAGAGGACGGGAGTTAATCGCTCCCTCCTACTCGATTCAAAAAATTTTAACGGATTTCCGAAAGAAGTCTCCCATCCTCAAGGAATGTGCAGGGCGTAGCCCAATGAGTAGGTGGGAGATGAATTTCGGTTGGCTTTAGCCAAAGGTTTTGATATAATCAGTCTTATATATAAAAAAGGATTGATATATCAATGAAATTGGATAGTAATAATCATTCAGTGTTCCTATTACATTATCATCTTGTATTAGTTGTAAAGTATCGCAGAGAAGTGTTCACCGATGAAATATCTGATTTTGCAAAAGATATGTTCATTGAGATCGGAAAAAAATACAACATTACTTTGACAGAGTGGAATCATGATAAGGATCATATCCACATCCTATTCAAAGCACATCCTAATTCTGAATTATCGAAGTTCATCAATACTTATAAGAGTGCAAGTTCTCGACTGATAAAGAAAAACTTTCCTCATATCCGAAAAAGACTATGGAAAGAGATGTTTTGGTCAAGAAGCTTTTGCCTGCTTACAACAGGCGGTGCACCAATAGAAGTCATAAAAAAATACATTGAAAATCAAGGTCAGAAGTGAGGTGATTTGATATGGCCAAACAAAACAAAGCCTTCAAATTTCGTTTGTATCCGAATAAAGAACAGAAAATCCAATTAGCCAAAACATTTGGTTGTGTTCGCTTTGTCTACAATAAGATGCTGGAAGAACGTAAGGAAACGTATGAGAAATTCAGAAACGATAAAGAAACGCTTAAACAACAAGCATTCCCGACACCAGCGAAATACAAAGATGAATTTCCATTCCTAAAAGAAGTGGATTCTTTAGCTTTAGCAAACGCACAGATCAATTTGCAAAATGCTTATAAGAACTTTTTTGAAGGTCGTGCGGAGTTTCCTAAATTCAAAAGCAAGAAAAATAAACAATCTTACACAACCAATATGGTCAACGGCAATATTAAGCTAGAAAATGGTCATATCAAACTACCAAAAATCAAAAAGCCAATGAAAATGAACCGACATAGAGAAATACCTGCTGATTATAAAATCAAATCTTGTACTATTTCTAAAACAAAGACAGGTAAATATTATATTTCGATTTTGACAGAATACGAGAAAGATATTCAGTCAGTAAAGATTCAAAAAGTAGTTGGCTTAGATTTTGCTATGGACGGTCTATATGTCGAGAGTGAACAGGGTGAGAAAGCCAATTACCCACGGTACTATCGACAAGCATTAGACAAACTGGCAAAAGCACAACGAATTCTTTCTCGCAGAAAAAAAGGTTCTGCACGTTGGGAAAAACAACGTTTGAAAGTAGCAAAGTTACAAGAGAAAATTGCCAATCAACGCAAGAATTTTCTTCACCATAAATCAAAAGAATTAGCATCAACCTATGACGCAGTTATCATTGAGGACTTAGACATGAAAGGAATGTCTCAAGCCCTCAATTTTGGAAAAAGTGTTCATGATAATGGCTGGGGTATGTTCACTACTTTCTTAGAATACAAGCTAAAAGAACAAGGGAAACAACTTGTAAAAATCGATAAGTGGTTCCCTTCTACTAAGAAATGTTCTTGTTGTGGCAAGGAAAAAGAAATGCCATTATCTAAACGTGTATATGAATGTTCTTGCGGTTTTGTATTAGATCGTGATCACAATTCAGCAATCAATATCAAAAATGAAGGATTACGCATATTAGCATAAAGAATAATAACTTTCGGAACGAGAGGGTAAGCTCGGTCAATTTCTTATCGTTAGATAGGATTACCCGAGAAGCCCCCACTTCAAGCGACCCGCAAGGGTGGTAAGTGGAGGGTAGTTCACTATAGTGCCTTAATCAATCGGTTATGAAGGAAATGCCTATACATGATAAATATCGCGCCTGCTTTTTTTTGAAAATAGGTATTTGAATTAGTACATGTACACTTTTATATTCATAGGCTAGTATTGTAAAAATAATAAATAGGAAGGAGTTATATCATATGAAATGCAGACCGAACATTCTTCAGCCGATTGTTCATCCGACGAAATGCTGCGTCAATCATTCACATTCAACAACAATCGTTCCTCATATCCATCCAATTCATACAACAAATGTTAATCATCAAATGTATCAACACTTGCATTATTTCCCGCATACTCAATCTGCGGTAAATAATGTGTCACATCAACATTTTCAGTGCATGGGACCTGGTCCGTTTCCGAGATAATCTTTGAGAAGGGGCTGAGTAACCAGCTCCTTCTGTTTATAATCATTATTTTTAAACCTCTGTAGGCTTCATTTTTTTCCATAACAGGATGGAGACATGTTATTACCATAAAGAATAAATTGACATTAATCAGGAAGTTTGAAAAAATATAGCCTAGGAGGACTTCTGACGATTGAGGTGAACCGAGTTGATTTCAGATAAAATTAGATTAACGGCGAAAGAAATTTTGGAAAAAGAGTTTAAAACTTCGATGCGCGGTTATAAACAAGAAGAAGTTGATAAATTTTTAGATATTATCATTAAAGATTACGAAACGTTTTACCAAGAGATTGAACAGTTGCGGCAGGAAAATATGCGGCTGAAAAAGCAGCTCGAAGAAGCATCGAAAAAACAACCGACAATGCAGGCGAATACAACGAACTTTGACATTTTGAAGCGTTTATCGAATTTAGAAAAACATGTATTTGGAAGCAAATTATATGAGTAATGTTCATGGATGCCACTTGAATTTTTTATTCATTTTCACTATACTACATAATGCGGTTTAGCATAACGTTCGGGTAATCGCTGCAACGGATCATCCGTTGTAGAGGAAAGTCCATGCTCGCACGGTGCTGAGATGCCCGTAGTGTTCGTGCCTAGCGAAACCATAAGCTAGGGCAGCCTTTTCGGCTGACGGCGGGGAACGTGCCTAAGCTATTGATTAGTATGGCACTATTACCCTGAAAGTGCCACAGTGACGTAGTCTTGCGAGAAATCGCAAGAGTGGAACGCGGTAAACCCCACGAGCGAGAAACCCAAATGATGGTAGGGGCACCTTCTCTGAGGAAATGAACGAGGAGAAGGACAGAAGGGCTAAAACCCTTCTGTAGATAGATGATTACCACCCATGTACAAACTGCATGGGGACAAAACATGGCTTACAGAACGTTATGGAATAAACCGCAATTTTTCGTGCTCTCCATTTGGAGAGCTTTTATTTTCTTAAAAAGACAGGTGAAAAAATGAGCAAACGGTTTACATTGATTGCAACAGCTGCAATGGGAATTGAAGCGATTGTTGCATCAGAAGTGCGCAATTTAGGATATACATGCAAAGTGGAAAACGGAAAAGTAACGTTTGAAGGCGATGAACTGGCGATTTGCCGAGCGAATTTATGGCTTAGAACGGCTGATCGAGTGAAACTAAAAGTGGCTGAATTTCCGGCGACGACATTTGAAGAACTGTTTGAAAAAACGAAAGCCATTGATTGGGCGGAATTTTTGCCTGAAAACGCTCAATTTCCTGTCATCGGAAAATCGGTGAAATCAAAACTGGCAAGTGTTTCTGACTGCCAGAAAATTGTGAAAAAAGCAATAGTTGAAAAATTGAAGCAGCAGTACCGAAAAACGACCGATTGGTTAGAAGAGACAGGGGCGGTTTACAAGATTGAGATCTCTTTACATAAAGACATTGCTACACTGACCATTGATACGAGCGGAGACGGCCTCCATAAACGAGGATACCGCGCTCGAAAAGGAAATGCCCCTTTAAAAGAAACGCTCGCCGCTGCACTTATTTTGCTAACGAATTGGACTCCTGACAGACCTTTCTTTGATCCATTTTGTGGTTCAGGTACGATTCCGATTGAAGCGGCGTTAATTGGGCAAAATATCGCGCCCGGCTTCAATAGAGATTTTATTTCAGAGCAATGGGACTGGATCGGCAAGGATGTATGGAGAAGGGCAAGAGAAGAAGCAGAGGATTTAGCTAAATATGATGTTCGCCTCGACTGCATCGGGACGGACATTGATCATAAAATGATTGAGATTTCAAAAGAAAATGCCATGGAGGCCGGGCTTTCGGATGTCATTACTTTTAAACAAATGCAAGTTAAAGATTTACGTACGATGAAGGAATTTGGGGTAATAGTCGGGAATCCACCGTATGGTGAGCGACTCGGAGAACGAGAAGAAGTGGAGCAATTATATAAGGAAATGGGGAAAACATTCTCGCTGTTAGATACTTGGTCGATTTACATTTTGACTAGCAATAAAAACTTTGAACAGTTTTACGGAAAAAAGGCGACAAAAAAACGGAAACTTTTTAATGGGTTTATCGAAACGCACTATTATCAGTATTGGGGACCTAAACCGCCCAAAAAAGCATAAATAATACCAGCTCTGCATAAATTAAAATGGATAAAATTTATACGGGGTTGGTTGATTTATGACAAAGGAAGAATATGCGATTATTTCTCGCGCATTAAAAAATACGTATACTGCATTGGTAGAAAGAGGTTCAACAGAAAAAGCGCTCAGTCAAATCTTTGAAGCGGAAGGGCAATTGAAAAAGGCTATTTTTCACGGATCTCTTTCCGTTCGAGAGAAACGGCTTCCCTGAAAATGGGAAGTTTTTTCTGTTTTTAAATGATTTCGTTTCAACCGAGTCAATCGCTTATGCTTCAAACCTTACCGCTCGCTTCCTGCATAAGCGAGGTTGACATGATTCTAATTGAATCGCGCGCTGCCAGAAAAGATATTGACGTTATGCGTAATAAGTGAAATAATTTTACTCTATGAATAATCACGGAGGTTGGAGTCATGATGTTTCAAGGTTTACCTTTCCCGCTGACAAAAAATGAAAGTTTTTATGAAGCGTTAAACAAATGGATCGGTGATGTTCTGTATGATATTTTGCCTGAAAAAGGCTTTGAATTGCGCGACGAACAAATTTTTATGGCTTTCCAGCTTGACAGAGCTTTTAAAGAAAAGAAAGTGATGTTTGCGGAAGCGGGAGTAGGGACAGGAAAAACGATTGTTTATTTGCTTTATGCGATTGCATATGCGCGATATACCGGAAGACCTGCCGTCATTGCCTGTGCGGACGAAGCTCTAATTGAACAGCTTGTCAAAAAACAAGGGGATATAAAAAAGCTTGAAGAAGCTCTAGGTCTAAAAGTGGATGTGCGATTGGCAAAATCGATGAACCAATATTTATGTTTGGACAAGCTTGAGGATTTGCTTGGAATGGACGATGATGAGGACTTTTTTGATCTTTATGAATCTCTCCCTGAATTCGTGCATGATCAGAGCGGATTGCAATCTTACTATCATTATGGAGACCGGAAGCAATACCCGTTTTTTTTCGATGAAAAATGGGAAAAAATCAGCTGGGATCCTTTTAAAAACTGTTTGTCATGCAGCAAAAGACATCGGTGCGGCTTAATTCTTTCCCGCGATTATTATCGGAAGGCGAAGGATTTAATCGTTTGCTCCCATGATTTTTATATGGAGCATATTTGGACGAAAGAATCCCGGAAACGTGAAGGACAGCTCCCGCTTCTCCCAGAGCACAGTTGCGTCGTGTTTGATGAAGGCCATTTATTAGAATTTGCGGCTCAAAAGGCACTTACGTATCAAGTGAAAAAAGAAACACTAGCAGCATATTTAGAAAAAATTTTAAAGAACAACATTCGTGAACAACTTGCAGAAATGGTCGAAGAAGCGCTTTTAGCGAACGATCATTTTTTTCATATGCTGTTTAAAAGTGCACATCAAAAGGAAGGCTCCAATCGGTTGACAATCACGAGAACAGACGATTTGTTAGAAGCGGCCGGAAATTTGTATGAACGATTGAATCAGCTGTCTGAAGCTTTAGTTTTTGAAAGTGAACTATATACCATTGATGAATATAGCTTAAAGATTGTGGAAGAATACCTTGATCAAATGGAATTTTCTTTTCGCTTGTTTTTACAATTTGACAACACAATTACCTGGCTTGAACAAAACGGCGCGTCATCTTCTTTTGTGATCATGCCGCAAAGGATAGAAGATATTTTAAAAGAAAAAGTGTTTTCTCATAAAATACCTTATATCTTTTCATCAGCCACTTTATCGGATCAAAACGGATCGTTTGCTTATTTAGCGAATAGCCTTGGTATAAAAGATTATCTATCATTCTCCGTTTCCTCTCCTTTTGACTATGAAAAAAATATGAAAGTGTTTGTAAAAAAAGGTACGAGCGAGGAAAAATTGAACTGGACGGAATCTGTCATAAAATCAAACAAAGGGCGCACGTTAATTTTATGCAGAACGAAAGAGGAGCTGCTTTTCTTAAAAAAAAATTTACCAAGCTTTTGGCATTCATGTTTATTTGAAGGAGATTATGAAATCAGCGAATTAGTGGCATGTTTTGAAAGAGATCCGGAAACCGTTTTGTGCGCTGTGCATTTATGGGAGGGGCTTGACGTTCCAGGACCGTCGCTTGAACATGTGATCATTTGGTCGCTGCCATTCCCGCCGGATGATCCTGTATTTGATGCGAAACGAAAATCCGCAACAGATCCTTTTTATGAAGTGGATCTTCCGTATATGATACTGCGGCTGAAGCAAGGGGTTGGACGCCTCCTTCGCACGAAAGATGACCATGGTACTGTAACGATTTTTATCAGCAAAGATGAGGGAGAAAATATTGTTTCGGAGGTCGTAAAAGCGTTGCCTGTCAAACCGAGCTGAAATATATTTTCAATTGGAAGAAGGGGATGATCAAAATGGGCTTAAAAGAAAAAGAACAAAAATTTTTCGATTACTTAAAGAAAATGGAAAGCTATGAAGAAGCATTAAATTTAATGTATTGGGATTTACGGACGGGTGCGCCGAAAAATGGATTGGAGCGGCGAGCTGAAACAATCGGCATTCTTTCTGAAGAGTGGTTCCAGATGTCCGTTTCAGATACTATGAAAGAGTTTCTTGATGAATTAACAGAAAAACATGTTTATGACAATCTCTCTTCGGTGACAAAGAAAGCTCTTCAGGAATGCAGAGAGGAGTATGAAAAAAACATTAAGATTCCGAAAGAGGAATATAAAGAATATGTCATTCTCCAATCAAAAAGCGAATCAGTTTGGGAAGAAGCGAAAGCAAATGCAGATTTCAATCAGTTTGCTCCTTATTTAGAAAAATTAATAGAATTCAATAAAAAGTTTATTTCCTATTGGGGCTATAAGGGACATAAATATAATACGCTCCTTCATTTGTATGAACCAGGAATAACTGTGGAGACGCTTGACAAGGTTTTTGCAGAGCTAAAAAAACATATCGTCCCATTAGTACAACAAATTGTACAATCATCAAAAAAAATCGACGTTTCGTTTTTGCACAAACCGTTTCCGAAAGAAAAACAGCGAAAGTTTTCCGAATATATTTTAAAGGAAATAGGCTACAATTTTGATGCCGGCCGCCTTGATGAAACCGTCCATCCTTTTGAAATTCGAATGAACCGGGGCGATGTTCGAATTACAACAAAGTATGATGAAACAGATTTTCGAACGGCCGTTTTCGGAACCATTCATGAAGCCGGACATGCGATTTATGAGCAAAACATAAATGAAGAACTGGAAGGAACTCCTCTTGCTGACGGCGCTTCAATGGGGATTCATGAATCTCAATCATTATTTTATGAAAATTTAATTGGGCGAAACTATCATTTCTGGAAGCGATATTACAACCAACTTAAAACGTATGCTCCAAACCAATTTACTGGGGTTTCTTTAAATGATTTTTACAGAGCGATCAATGAAGTTAAACCATCGCTGATCCGTATTGAAGCAGATGAATTGACATATTGTCTTCATATCATTGTACGCTATGAAATAGAAAAATTGCTGTTTGAAGGAAAGTTGGACGTGTCTGATCTTCCAAAAGTTTGGAATGATAAATATAGCGAATATTTAGGTATTGCTCCAGATCATGATGGAAACGGGGTGCTTCAAGATGTTCATTGGGCGGGAGGAAGCTTTGGCTATTTCCCTTCATATGCTTTAGGATATATGTATGCAACGCAATTGATGCAAAAAATGGAGCAGGATCTTTCGAATGTTGAAGAACTTATTGAAAACGGAGAATTTCAGCAAATTCAAAGCTGGCTGACAAAACATGTTCATCTATATGGCAAAATGAAAAAACCGCTGGAAATATTAAAGGATGCGACTGGCGAATCGTTGAATCCGGCATATTTTATTCAGTATTTAGAAAAGAAATATAAAGACATTTACAGTCTTGATTAAAAGATTCGTTTGGAAAACTTTCCATCAGCAATCAGGGAAAAATTGTTTCGATTTTTAAAATGACATCCCACATTCTTAAAAAAATAAAAGATGGCGGATATCAGCTCTTTCGCCGATTTCCGCCATCATCAATTCTAAAGGCTTTAGACAGAGCCTTTTAATCATTCGAAGCTTTTGCCCGGCCTGCAAGAAGAACAAAATAGCACAACAGCCCGAACAAGCAGGAAATAAATAAAGCATGTGCCAAGGCAAGATAAAGATTTAAATCAGACAAGATCACGGATATGCCGGATAACGCTTGGAGAAGAATGAGAATGAAAGCAAGAATCCAACCCCAATACATCACTTTTTGATCTTTATAATGTTTTATCGCATGAATAGTGGCAACCGCAATCCAAATAAACAGCAAGCCTGCTGCAAAGCGGTGGCCCATTTGCACCCATTCATGGACGGTTTGCGGGAACAAGCGATTTTCGCTGCAAAAAGGAATGCTTGGACAAGCTAGACTTGCGCCTTTATGCCGAACATATGCACCTGTGTAAATGACAATATAACTGTAAGTAATAATGCCATAAATATGAAATCGCATTTTTTTCCCAATGACAGCATTATCTGCGTCAAATTTTTTATCAACTTCAAAAATCAGCAGAGTAAGCAGCAAAACAGCTGCAAATGAAATGAGGGAAATTCCAAAATGAAGTGCAAGAACGGCATCGGATTGCCCCCATACGACAGCTGCAGCACCGATTAGCGCCTGCAAAACAATAAAAAAGATGGCCAGAAAACAAAGCAGCTTTGTTTCTTTTTTATGCCCGATCGCTTTCCAAGCCCAAATAACAAGACATAAAACAAGGATTCCTGCAATTCCGCTCACAAGTCGGTGTGAAAGTTCAATGATTGTTTCTAATGTCAAAGGGTCTGGAAGAACTTTTCCGTGGCAAAGCGGCCAAGACCGGCCGCATCCTTGAGATGATCCTGTTTTTGTTACGAGTGCTCCGCCAATTAAAACGAATAGCATGACGATTGTTGTCACGACGCCAAGCCATTTTAATAAATAGTGCATGTCTCATTCACCTTCTAACATCTTTAATAAGTTTAAAAAGCCGAAAGAAACTCCATAATGGGTATAGAAACATCAAACTTCGAAACAAATAGTTTCTTGTAGAATCAGAAAAAGCTTGAATATTCAAAAGGAGTTTGCTAGAAATATTATGGGGAAGGCATTTTGCCGAAACGTTCGACCAACTATTATTATAATCGGAAAATATTTTATTTTTAACCGCTTCACAATTTCGACAAACTTTATTCGCGAAATGTACACAAAAAATTGACGAATTATGGTTTAATACTATATGAATGCTTTTTTGTCTCGTGTTTTTTTTATATGATAGAGGCAAACGCTAAATGGTCTCAGATAGGAGGCCGTCCCAGAGGAGGTCATTCAATTGGGTAATACAAGGGGCGAAGTTGTTTTAAACGATCGGCAAGAAATTGAAGTGGCAACTTCCGCTTGGAAAGATTTTTTATCATTAATTAAAATCGGAATCGTCAACTCCAATTTAATCACCACTTTTACCGGAATATGGTTGGCATTATATTTCAGCGGTAAAAGTTTTCTTGAAAATATAGATATTGTTGTGTTTACATTGCTTGGAACAGCAGCTATTATTGCTGGATCTTGCGCAATCAACAATTTTTATGACAGAGATATTGACCATGTAATGGAAAGAACAAGATTACGCCCAACCGTAACGGGCCGTATAAGCTCGTTTCAAGTATTGCTGCTGGGGACCGGCTTCATTTCCATTGGAACGATTTTGCTTCTAATGGTTTCTGTTTCCGCAGCCGTCATTGGTTTGTTAGGCGTGTTTTCCTACATAGTGCTATACACGATGTGGACAAAACGCCAATATACGATCAATACGGTAGTCGGCAGCATCGCTGGAGCTGTTCCGCCGCTGATTGGATGGGCTGCAGTTGATGATTTAAATATCATTGCATGGATTTTATTTCTAATCATGTTTATTTGGCAGCCGCCTCATTTCTTGGCACTTGCGATGAAGCGTTCGGAAGAATACCGTAAAGCTGGAATTCCGATGCTTCCAGTTGTTCATGGCTTTGAGGTGACGAAAAGACAAATCATTGTTTGGGTTGCCTGCTTGCTGCCCCTTCCTTTTTATTTGTTTAGCCTAGGAATTGGCTTCATCGTTTTGGCTACTGTATTGAATATTATTTGGTTGATTTTGTCATTAATTGGACTGAAAATGAAAAATGATTTAAAATGGTCTAAGTGGATGTTTATCTATTCAATTAACTATTTAACCATTTTGTTTGTGGCTATGGTTGCCTTTTCAATAATTTAACGTTCGGTAGTAATTCTTTCTAGATAAGAATTTATTCATAGAAGGAATTCTTCATTTTTTCTTTATGAACAGGATTTAACAAAGAAAGAGGGGTTTGATTTAGCGATGAAAAAGCTGAAATGGCGTCTTTTGTTACTACTTTCAGTCATGACGCTCGTATTGTCAGGCTGCGGCGAACCGTTTATTTCCACGCTGATTCCAGCTGGAGAAGTTGCCGATGAACAATTTTCGCTCATGATGTTGAGTACGGCAATCATGGTGATTGTTGTTGCAGTCGTAACGATTATTTTTATTTATGTCTTAATGAAATTCCGCCGGAAAGGAAGCGATAAAATTCCGGTACAAGTGGAAGGAAGCCATAAGCTTGAAATCATTTGGACTGTTATTCCTATATTATTGCTGATTGTATTGGCAGTTCCGGTAGTTGCTTCCACCTTTAATTTGGCGGATACCGATCCAATGAAAAAAGCGTTGGCAGATGATAAAAATGGAGGAAAAGATCCTCTTGTTGTCAATGTAAGAGCAAGTTTGTATTGGTGGGAATTTGAATATCCTGGCTATGGAGTCATTACAAGCCAAGATTTAGTCTTGCCGACTGATGAAAAAGTTTATTTTAACTTAAAAGCATCAGATGTGAAGCACTCATTCTGGATTCCTCCAGTTGGTGGTAAAATCGATACAAACACAGATAATGAGAACCAGTTCTGGTTAAAAATTGATTCAAAACGTGCAAAGGAAGCTGGAAACATTTTTTACGGGAAATGTGCTGAATTATGCGGACCATCTCACGCGTTGATGGACTTTAAAGTGAAGGCGGTTTCCCGAGATGAATTTAATTCTTGGATTAATAAAATGAAAAATTTCAAAGCTGAAACTGTTGCTCAAACAGCGTCTGCAAAACAGGGAGAACAAGTGTTCAAAGATAAAGGCTGTATCGGCTGCCATGCAGTATCACCAGCTGATAACCGACCTGAACAAGCACGTACGGCACCTAACTTAGCGAACTTTGCTGATCGTGAACGAGTAGCCGGCATCTTGGAGCACAATGAAGAAAACATTAAAAACTGGTTGAAAGATCCTGAAAAATATAAACCTGGCAACACAATGACAGGCACATACGGTAAGTTGACTGAAGAAGAACTTCAAGCATTAACAGATTATTTACAAAGCCTATCAGTTGAAAAGTAATGCTCACTAATTATAAAAGGGAGGTTACATCGTGAGTACGTTAGCTCGGAAAAAAGGGTTCTGGCCAACGGTTTGGGACTATTTGACAACTGTTGACCATAAAAAGATTGCCATCCTTTATTTAATCGCTGGAGGACTCTTTTTTGTAATTGGTGGAATTGAAGCGCTTTTGATGCGTATTCAATTGGCCATTCCAGAAAATGACTTTGTCAGTGCAGGTACGTTTAACGAATTGATGACAATGCACGGTACAACGATGATATTTTTAGCAGCTACGCCGTTATTGTTTGCATATATGAACGCAGTTGTTCCACTCCAAATTGGGGCTCGTGACGTTGCGTTTCCGTTTTTGAATTCTTTAGGCTTTTGGTTGTTTTTCTTTGGCGGTGTTTTCTTAAATTTAAGCTGGTTTTTAGGCGGGGCACCTGATGCTGGCTGGACGGCATACGCATCAGTGGCCTTGAATTCTCCTGGACATGGAGTAGACTTTTATATACTTGGCTTGCAAATTTCCGGTATAGGAACATTGATCGCCGGGATCAACTTTATTGTTACGATTATTAATATGCGTGCTCCCGGAATGACATACATGCGGATGCCATTGTTTACATGGACTACATTTGTGTCGTCATCGCTCATTTTGTTTGCGTTTCCTCCGCTAACTGTTGGAATTGCGCTTTTAATGTTTGACCGTTTATTTGGCGGGAACTTTTTCAATCCGGCTTTAGGCGGGAATACGATCATTTATGAACATATTTTCTGGATTTTTGGGCACCCTGAAGTTTACATTTTAGTTTTGCCGGCATTCGGAATTTTTTCGGAAATTATTCCAACTTTTGCTCGGAAAAGATTGTTTGGGTATACATCAATGGTGTTTGCAACAGTATTGATCGGATTTTTAGGATTCATGGTGTGGGCGCACCACATGTTTACAACAGGTCTTGGTCCGATTGCCAATGCGATTTTTGCGGTTGCAACTATGACAATTGGTGTGCCGACAGGAATTAAAGTGTTTAACTGGCTCTTTACGATGTGGGGCGGAAGCATCCGCTTTACGACACCGATGCTTTATGCAGTCGGCTTTATTCCTTCGTTTGTTATGGGTGGTGTGACTGGAGTCATGCTCGCTGCTGCTCCAGCCGATTATCAATACCATGATACTTACTTTGTTGTTGCACACTTCCACTACGTAATCGTTGGTGGTATCGTATTTGCTATTTTAGCTGCTGCCCATTATTGGTGGCCAAAAATGTTTGGAAAAATGTTAAATGAGACGCTTGGTAAAATAACATTTGTATTATTTTTCATCGGTTTCCATTTAACGTTCTTTATCCAGCATTTCCTTGGTTTAATGGGAATGCCGCGCCGCGTGTTCACATTCTTATCAGGCCAAGGCTTTGACACTGGAAACTTGATCAGTACAATAGGTGCGGTTCTGATGGGGGTAGCAGTAGTCGTTCTCTTGATCAATGTTGTGGTTACTTCTGTGAAGGGAGAAAAAGTAGGTGCAGATCCTTGGGAAGATGGACGTTCACTAGAGTGGGCAGTCGCATCACCTCCACCTGAATACAACTTTAAACAAACTCCGCTTGTTCGAGGATTAGATCCTTTATGGATTGAAAAAATGGAGGGCAAAAAAGGCTTAACACCTGCTGAACCGCTAAGTGATATTCATATGCCGAACTCTTCAATCTTGCCGTTTTTTATTTCATTAGGCTTATTCATTGCCGCTTTCGGCCTCATGTACCACAATGACTATTCGTGGGGTGTGCCGGTTGCGATTATCGGCTTTATCATTACGTTCGGTACGATGTTTTTACGCTCGGTTATTGATGACCACGGATACCATATTCATAAAGAGGATCTTTTAAAAGATGATAATGGGGGGGTTCGGGCATAATGCAAGTAGAAGAAAAATTAACGGCTGAAACGTTTCCTGAGCAGCCAGAAAAGGCCACCCTCGAAGGGAAAAATAAGTTTATAGGTTTTTGGGTTTTCTTAGGCGGCGAAACTGTGTTGTTTGCCACGTTGTTTGCTACGTTTCTTGCGTTGAGAAATTCCACCGCTGGTGGAGCCTCAACGCAGGAGCTCTTTGATATCAAATTAGTATTTGTAGCGACAATGCTCTTATTAACAAGCAGTTTGACAAGTGTCTATGCAATTTATCATATGAAAAACTTTCAATTTGGCAAAATGCAGTTCTGGTTTGGTGTCACCGTATTATTAGGTCTTGCATTCTTAATTTTGGAAATTTATGAATTTAACCATTATATGCATGAATATGAATTTAAGTTGACAAGCAGTGCGCTTGGTTCAGCCTTTTACACATTGGTAGGAACGCACGGTGCGCACGTTGCCTTCGGGCTTCTCTGGATCACAACGCTGATGATTCGAAATGCAAAACGCGGATTAAACTTATACAACGCTCCTAAATATTACGTCGCAAGCCTTTATTGGCACTTTATCGACGTTGTTTGGGTATTTATATTCACAGTTGTATACTTAATGGGAATGGTGGGATAACGATGGTGAGTGAAAATTCTCGTAACCCAAAAGTTGATTTAGCGTTTCGCCGCAAAAAAAATGCGGAAGAAATGAAGCACCAAGTCGTTTCATTTGCGTTAATGATCTTTTTAACGATTGTAGCTTTTATTACAGTAGGATATGATGGAATCGACGAATGGTTGAAAGTTCCATTTATTGTACTGCTTGCATGCATTCAAGTCATTTTCCAGCTGTATTATTTCATGCATATGAATCATAAAGGACATGAAGGACCACAATTTTTCATATGGTCAGGTATTTTTGTCACATTTTTGACGGTTCTTGCCTTTATGACAATTGTCTGGTGGTAAAATACTCTTTATGGAAGCAATCAGTTTTAACTGGTTGCTTCTTTTTGTGCGCCCGGCATGGGTGTAATCTATAGGGTGAAAGTCCCGAGCTGCGAAGGCAGAAGTAGCAGTTAGCTTAACGCAAGGGTGTCCGTGGTGACGCGGAATCTGAAGGAAGCGAGCGGCAAACTTCCGGTCTGAGGAACACGAACTTCATATGAGGCTAGGTATCACTGGGTGAGTTTGCAAGACAAAACAAAGCCCTTTCTGCCGAAGGTGATACAGAGTAAATGAAGCAGATGGATGGAAGGAAAGATTACACTCTTACCCGGGGAGGTCTGGCTGGCACGCCAAGTAACCTTGGTAACCTATCTAGTGATAGATAGCTGAACCGTCAGAAGTCAGCAGAGGTCATAGTATTAGTTGGTCTAGAACAACTAAGAAGGACCGAACAATTAAGAGAGAATAGCCCTTGGCATTCAGTGAGTCATGATGAACACAGAAAACGTAGTACCTCACTTGAGGGAGGAAGCGGTGAATCCCGTGGGAGATCTCTTGGAGGGTGGAGTGACCACTGGCATAAAGAGAACAGCTATTCACGGAAGTTATAAAGACTTGCGTCAATTATCTTAATTGAACCGCCGTATACGGAACCGTACGTACGGTGGTGTGAGAGGACGGGAGTTAATCGCTCCCTCCTACTCGATTGTGCGCCCGGCATGTATATGAACTATAGGGTGTAAGTCCCGAACCCCGAAGACAGAAGTAGAGGTTAGCCAAGAGCAAGGGTGTCCGTGGTGACGCGGAATCTGAAGGAAGCTGGAGGCAAAACACCGGTCCGAGGAACACGAACCTCATATAAGGCTAGGTATGATTGAGTGAGTTTGCAAAACAAAACAAAGCTCTTTCTGTCGAAGGTCATATCGAGTAAATGAGGCGGATAGATGGTGTGAAAGTGCATGTACTTACCCGGGGAGGTCTGGTGGATATGTGAAGTACGCTTCATAACCTACTTAGTGATAAGTAGCTGAACCGTCAGAAGTCAGCAGAGGTCATAGTATTAGTTGGTCTAGAACAACTAAGAAGGACCGAACAATTAAGAGAGAATAGCCCTTGGCATTCAGTGAGTCATGATGAACACAGAAAACGTAGTACCTCACTTGAGGGAGGAAGCGGTGAATCCCGTGGGAGACCTCTTGGAGGGTGGAGTGACCACTGGCATAAAGAGAACAGCTATTCACGGAAGTTATGAAAACTTGCGTCAATTATCTTAATTGAACCGCCGTATACGGAACCGTACGTACGGTGGTGTGAGAGGACGGGAGTTAATCGCTCCCTCCTACTCGATTAAAGGCAATATAAATCTGCTTGCTGAAAGAAATGCAAATTCATAGAACGTTCATTGAAAAAAGAAAAGGAAAGCATGTATAATGAAATGGAATCGACTAGATCGATGATTGAAAGGATTGATTCAGTTGAGTTTAGATATATTTGGCTTTCGCGCTATGTGGAGTCCGCTGTTTTTTATATTTTGTGTTATTTTAATTGTGCTTTACTTATTATTAACCGATTCGCTTCGTCACTATTTTAAAAATTCTGAACCGGTCAGCCTAAAACAAAAATTAGTGTTTATATTGGCAATCGTTCTCCTTTATGTCAGCAAAGGAAGCCCGCTTGATTTGCTCGGGCACATTACATTTACAGGGCATATGGCTTCAATGGCAATTTTGTTTTTAATCGTAGCACCGCTTTTGATTATCGGCGTTCCTGAATGGTTATGGAAGGCTGTTATGGAAAAGCCGGTCATAAAACCTGTTGTAAAATTTTTCACTAAACCGATATTGGCTATGATTTTGTTTAATTTATTTTTTTCCTTGTATCATGTGCCGTTTATTTTCGATACATTAAAATCAAATTATATTTATCATGAGGCGGCTACTACTTTTATTTTCGTTTTTGCCTTTTTTATGTATTGGCCATTGATTGGAAAAAGTCCAAATTGGCATCCAATTGGGGGTCTGAAAAAAATTGCCTACATTTTAGGAAACAGCGTTTTAATCACACCAGCCTGCGGTTTAATCATTTTTGCAGGTGCGCCGCTGTTTGAAACATATTCGAATCCGGAGGCGTGGGTAAAGACTTTAAGCTTATGTGTTCCTTCTGATACGTTGGCTGGGTTGTCTTTGTCAGGCCCGCAAATGTTTAGCGGAATGCCGCTGCTTGAGGATCAGCAGCTTGGCGGCATTATTATGAAAGTGATCCAAGAGCTTGTGTACGGAACATTTTTAGCTCATGTATTTTTTGAATGGGCGAAAAAAGAAAGAGAAAAAGACGACATCGATGTGCAAAATTTGTCTCCTGAACCAAATAAATAAAAAAAAACTGCAGGTTATTTGCCTGCAGTTTTTCAAACAGTTAAGCTTTCAATCGCTTCTTTTGCCCGCTTTAACAGTTTTTCGCTCGACTCAACGATGACAGCTGGAAAATGTTCATCCTCTCCATATTCGACACCATGAGGATAATAATGTTTCCCTAATATTGGAGTTAGCAATTTAATAAGTGCGTAGCGGCCTCCCACATCGCCTTCAATACAATATCCTTGTACTCTTAAATAAAAAACATCGCCCTTATGCTCAAATTTCTTGTCAAACGTCACACGGTCATAATCCCATTGGCCGGCAAGGATAAAACCTAATTCTGACAACGCATCCTTAAGGTGAGACAATTCCACCGTCAGCCCTTCCAGGCCGATTTGTTCAAATTTCATATGTATTTCCCTCCTAAGCGCTTCGAACAAAAAATTGATTTCTCTCTACTGTTTAATAATAGTATGAATAATTAAAACATGCAATGTTATATATATAGCATTTACACAATGTTCAAATAAAATTCGGTATTCAAATGGAGAGCGAATAAAGAAAATCGAAATTTCCCATAATAGATCAAAAAGCATAAGAGGTGTCCTCATTGAAAAAGGTAAAGGAAATTATGTCAACAAATTGTATTTTTTGCACACCGTTAGATAATGTGTTTGAAGCGGCTGTGAAAATGAAAGAGTCAAATGCTGATGCCGTTTTAATCGTTGAAAATGATCAATTAGCAGGAATCATAACCGATCGTGATCTTGTGACAAAAGGAATTGCAGAAAAACGTCCTGGTTCTACGAAAATTACGGATGTAATGAACGACGATGTTGTTACGATCACTCCTGATGCATCAGCAGAAGACGCAGCTGAGATGCTTGCAGCTCATCATATTCATCATTTGCCGGTTGTTGAGGATGGAAAGGTTGTTGGCATTATAACAGAACGTTGTTTTACATGATGAGAAGACAAAAACTACACCATTAAAAATGAGAGAAGTGAATTTTTCATGAAATGTTTGCAAAATTTCCCCATTTTTGATTAAAATGACTTAAAACAGAATATATAAGAAACAAAGAAAGAAGAGGGGAATTGAACTGAAAAGAGTTACAAGAATTATATTGATATTTGTAATTATTACATTAACATATATCGTATATGTCACCTTTCAAAAGGAACCAGTACTGCTTCCGGAACGGCAAAATTTTCAAGAGAAAACGGACAAAGAAATAAAAGTGGGGGAAGGAGTTATCTCATTTGTCGGAAGATCTTCCAAAGAAGTACTAAAAACTTTTGGCAAACCTGATCGGATTGATCCATCAAGATACGATTATGAATGGTGGATATACCGAGATGATTTGCAGCAATACAAGCAATTCGGTGTTTTAAACGGAAAGGTCGTTACAGTTTTTGCTATTGGAAAAGAAGTAAATGTAGATCCGTTTCAAATTGGCCAGCCGTCTACCCAAGTATTTCATATTGTCGCTCCCAATTCATTTGTCACAGCAGATATTGGTTTAAACTCATATCGGTTCGAGCTGTCGGAAGATGACCTGAATGTCAGGCCGACAGTCCGTTTGAATGATGATCTTTATGTTCAGTTGTATATGGATAAATTCACTGGAACGTTATCGAGCATTAGAGCTTTTGATGTTCAAACATTAGTAAAACAGCGTCCATATGAAGTTGTATATAGAGGCGAGCTTTTAGCGGCAGAGCCTATAACAGAGGAAGAGCAGCGGAAAATTGAGTACGGGGAAGAACAACAAATTGTTGACATAACGAATGTAATTCGAACAATAAATGGTTTAAGTCCTCTTAAGCAGGAAGAAAGCACAGCGAAAGTCGCCTATTCTCACAGCAAGGAAATGAGTGAAAAAGGATATTTTTCTCACGTTTCGCCTAATAGAGGCTCTCTTTCCGATCGTTTGACATCTGCTGGGGTTCATTTTGAAATGGCTGGTGAAAATATTGCGCATGGATATATGGATGGAATTGACGCGGTCGAAGGCTGGTTGAATAGTGAAGGACACCGAAAAACGCTTCTTGATGAACGGTTCACACATATAGGGGTAGGAGTGTATGAAAAATTTTATACGCAAAATTTTATTGCAAAGCGGGCCAAATGAGGAGGCTCGCTTTTTCATTTTATCACCAATTTTTCCGTTATCGATATATTAAATATAAGAAAAACGTTTATGAGGTGATCGCATGAAAACAAAATCGTTATCAAAACTCGAATTGTTTAAACAATTTATTAAAAAACATCCAAAATTAATAGAAGAAGTCCGCAAAGAAAAGAAAACATGGAAGGAGATTTATGAAGATTGGCAGCTTTTAGGTGAGGAAGATCCTTTGTGGAATAAATACCGATCAAACAGTATGAAAAGCCGTAAACATCAACAAGGTGATTTTCTGAAAAATATTTTACAAACTTTTCAGCATTTAGATGTGGAGACGGTAAACGAACATTTATATAAAATGAATGATGCGATTTCAACCATTCAAAATCTTTTAAAAGAGATCGAGAGCAGCCGCAAATCAGATCCAAATCATTCGCATCCCTTATCGTTTAGAAAGGATTAATAACGATGAGAAAGGACTTGTATTTATATATTCAACAAAATCCCCTTTTAAAGCAATACATTCGCGAAAAGCCATATTGGTACCGCACCTTGACTAGACATCCTGAATTTCTTGAGAAAATGGAAATTAGCATGGCAAATGACTATTATCTAACTCTGCCGCATAAAATAGAAAAATTTTCGAATTCTATTCAAATGATGTCGATGATGCTGGCGATGCTGCAAGCATTTCGCGAAAATTAACGGTTCAAATGTGTTTGTACGAAAGTAATCATTTTTCCTAATGGAATGAAAAAAACGGGTTTTTGTTTGTATTCCGCATTCAGCAGCTTCCGAATTTGTGAATGACGCGTCAGCGTCTTTTTTATTTTTAAGCACATGTTTTTACATAAAGTGTTGAAAATATATGAAAAAGGAGGCATCAATGATTATGCAAATGAAATGGCTCGCAATGCTGACGCTTCTCACGATTATGGCGGCTTGTTCCCCAGAAAAACCGGTACCGGAAGGAAATAAAAAAGACAGCATCGTTCCGACAGAAATTCATGAATCCGACAGAAATGCCATTGAAACGATGAACAGCCAAATAAGAAAATTTCAAGTTCGTCATCATGTAGAAGGAAACAACGTTTATGTAGAATGCTATGTGCCTGATTTTACATTTAACGGTGAACGGAACACGAAAAAAGAAGGAGAAGGTCATATCGTATTATATATTGATGGAAAGAAAAAAAGTGATATTTATTCTGCTGCATTTATTATAAAAGGATTGTCTAAAGGGCGGCACACAATCAACCTGGAATTAGTATATAATGATTCAACCAGCTATCAATTGAAAAAAGAATGGATTGTAAATATATGAGAAACGCAGGCGTTGTAAATAAGATGATGTTCGTGCTACAATCAATATTGGAGGTGTGATCTTAATGGTTACGTCAATGGAAAGCGTTCTGCTTTTAGATGAAGCGGAAGCTTTAGCAAAAATGATAACAGAATCAGAACTTGCGATCGAATATCGGCGTTCATTATATAATTTGCAAAATGATCAAGAAGCTCAAACAATCATTCAAAAATTTGTCAAAATAAAAGAGCAATACGAGGATGTCATGAGATTTGGCAAATATCATCCTGATTATAATCGAATTAAAAGCGAAATGAGGGAAATTAAAAGAGAACTTGATTTAAATGATAAAGTCGCTGCATTTAAAAAAGCGGAAAAAGAAATTCAAAAACTTCTCGATGAAATCAGCATGTATATCGGACGAGCTGTTTCAACAGCCATTAAAGTTCCGACTGGAAACCCTTATTTTGAAATGATGCCTAGCTGTGGATGCGCATCAGGCGGAGCATGCGGCTGTTCAGCTTAAACGGGTTTAGAAGCAAAGGAAAAGGAGAATCGGGATGTTTGAAAAAAGACAGGGAATTATTGTTTGGCTGCATTCTTTAAAATATGTAAAAAGTTTGCGGAAATTTGGAAACATTCATTATGTTTCAAAAAAAATGAAATATGTTGTTCTTTATTGTGATAGAGAACAAATAGACGAAATAATGGACACCATTGCATCATTTTCTTTCGTAAAAAGGGTCGAACCTTCTTACAGGCCGCTTTTAAAAATTGAATTTGAATCAAAAGTGGATAAAGCAAAAGAATATGATTATAAAATTGGATTATAAATAGGACAGCCGAGAATTTAGGCTGTCCTACTATTGTAAAGAAGGTATGTATCGGTTCATCCGCAATATGCCGATTAAATGCTGGTAATACAATTCAACATCAGAAAATTGGTCTGAAGGCTTTACAACAAGCTCGATCAGCTCATGACCATATGTTTCGGCAGCCTGTTGAAAAAGTTCAAATCGTTTGTTCGTTTTTTTCTGCGGATTTGGGATCCCTTCCCGGCAAATATAAAGAGGCTGGAAATCACCTATCTCCGTCGGTTTTAACACAATGACGAACGAACAAACCTCTTTTCCATTTTTTACTGTATAAAGGACTAGAAAGTGCGAAATCCGGTCTTGATTTCTTTTTGCGATTTCCAATAATTCGTATATATCTGAATATCCTTCTCCTAGTTCAATAAATCGCTGGATCATTTTTATCCTTCCTCCAATGGGTATTTGGTTGCTAAATTCATAAGCTAAATGTATTGCGCTTTTGTCCGTAAATAAATGTATCATGAAAATGGAAGAATTGAAAGAATAAAAAAAAGCCTGCAGATTGGATCTGCAGGATCCTTCCTAGCTTTGAAGCAAAATCTTCAAAGCAGAAGGGAAAGGGAGAGGAGAAACCGGAGGAAGAACTTATGGGGAAACGTAAGTCTTCTCCGCGGTTGGCAACAACACCATCACAACTGATGTTGTCACTTTCATTATGGTCAATTGGCAAAAAATTATACTCGCTTCTGCAAAAAAACAGCTGTCAAATTTAATTGATGATCTTACATTTTCTATGTTAATATTATTCCGAGCCAAAAGGAATTTTGTCAAGTTGTGGTGAATGGTATGAGAGTGGTTTCCGGTGCATTAAAAGGACGAGCATTAAAATCGGTTCCTGGAAAGACGACAAGACCGACGACAGATAAAGTAAAAGAAGCAATATTTAACATGATCGGACCATATTTTGAAGGGGGACTTGCTTTAGATTTGTTTGCCGGCAGCGGCAGTCTTGGAATAGAAGCTTTATCAAGAGGGATAGAATGCTCTATTTTTATTGATAAAGATATGAAAGCGATTCAAACGATTCGAGAGAATTTAGAAAATTTAAAGTTAAACGACTGTTCTGAAGTATATCGCACCAGCGCTGATCAAGCGTTAAAAGCTGTCAGCAAACGCGGGCTGAAGTTTCGGATCATATTTCTGGATCCGCCTTATAAAAAACAAAAATTAGAATCTATTCTAAAGGTAATTCATGAGCAGTCTTTATTGTCAACGGATGGTGTCGTTGTGTGCGAGCATAGCTATGAAGTAACATTGCCAGACCAAGTTTTATCACTTGCAAAAACGAAGTCTGAGAGATATGGTATAACAAGTGTATCTTTGTATCAAAATGTTTGAAGTCGGATGGGGGTATTTATTTTGGCAAGCATTGCAGTCTGTCCGGGAAGCTTTGATCCCGTTACATATGGACATTTAGACATCATAAAGCGGGGGGCAAATGTATTTGAAAAAGTGTATGTTTGCGTTTTAAACAATTCTTCAAAAAAGCCGCTATTTACTGTAGAAGAAAGATGTGAGCTGCTGAGAAAGGTAACGGGCAACTTACCGAACGTATACATTGAATCCTTTCAAGGGCTGCTCGTTGATTATGCGAGAAGCAAAAATGCGAACGCTATATTGAGAGGCCTTCGGGCTGTTTCTGATTTTGAATATGAAATGCAAATCACATCAGTGAACAGAGTGCTGGATGAAAATATAGAAACTTTTTTTATGATGACAAACAATCAGTATTCGTTTTTAAGTTCAAGTATTGTTAAAGAAGTCGCTAAATACGGCGGAAAAGTTTCTGAGCTTGTACCGTATGAAGTGGAAGAAGCATTAAAGAAAAAATATGAGCATATGTATAAAAAATAATTTTTTGAGGTTCGGAAAATTTTGGTTTCCGAACCTTTTCTTATGTTCCACTTTTATTTCTTAAACGAAAGTAGTAAATCAAAATATACACAATGAGCGTGCAAATCGTGATAACGGGGCCGACTTTGGAAAGGAGCAGCCAATACTCCGTGAGAAAGCTTGGAGTTTTTTCAAATATAAATGCCGGTGCATAACCTTCATTCTTTGACAATAGATCGATATATAAAGGCTTGAATAAGATCAAAGCAGAGAGGCTTGAAAAAATCCCTTGCATAATGCGGGCGAAGAAAAAAGGCTTAAAGCGGATGTCTGTTTCTGCTAAAATGCTTGCCACTTGTGCTTGAACGGAGAAGCCGCTGAATGCCAATATAAAGCTTGTGATGATCACCTTATCCAGCATGGCGGCTTGTGCCTGGCTTGTAAGCTGGCTGCCTAATGTTATTTCAAACAGTCCGGAAAAAAACGGAACGGAAAGCTCAGTCGGTATATGAACAAGAATAAACAAAGACGATATGAAAGTTGCTGCTATGTCCGCCACATGAACGATGCTTAAAATTTGATTTAATACCGAAAACAAAATGATAAAGCCCCCGATGACGAGCAGCGTTTGGACAGAATTGAGAACGGCATCCCCGAGCATTTTTCCAAGAGGTTTTTCATTTTGCATTCTCATTTCGTGCATAAGCTGAAACGCTTTTTTAAATGATGGCTTCGAATGTACTGTTTCCTTTTGCGGCTTTTTTTCATCTTTTCCCCAAAATCTCATCGTTAGCCCGACGAAAACATTTCCTAAATAATGCGAAACGGCCAGCAGCAATCCGAGATTTTTATCTTGAAAAAAACCTATTGACACAGCTCCGAAAATAAATAGCGGATTTGAAGAGTTGGAAAAAGACACAAGCCTTTCCGCTTCATGTCTTGAGATCTGGTTTTCTTGTCTTAATCTTGCAGTTAATTTTGCCCCGGCGGGGAATCCGGAAGCCATCCCCATTGCCCAAACGAATCCCCCTGCTCCTGGAACTTTAAAAACGGGCCGCATAAGCGGTTCTAAAAACACGCCGATAAAACGGACCACACCGATTGATATAAGAATTTCCGAGACAATAAAAAAAGGCAGCAAGGAAGGAAAAACAATGTTCCACCACATATGTAATCCCCGCTTTGATGCCTCAAGTGAGGCGTCAGGAAAAAAAATAATCGCGCAGGTGATAAAGAAAATAACGGTTGCGTATAAAGCAGTTTTAATTTTTGCCTCTTTCAATTGTTATGCCCCCTATTGAAAACTGCACACGTATAAGCTGACATGATAGAATGAATAAGAGGTTTTCGTACAACCTATAATTCAATATACGTGAATAGGGTGGCATTTTAGACCATATGATGAATAACAAATTCATGAAAGGGGGCTCCGTTTATGCCGAAACATCCAACAATTGGTGTGGCGTTAGGTTCCGGGGGAGCTAGAGGGTTTGCTCATCTGGGAGTTTTGAAAGTGTTGAAGCAGCATGAAATACCGATTGATATGATTTCCGGTTCGAGCATGGGGGCCCTTGTAGGAAGCTTTTATGCCTCAGGCTTAACTGTTGATCAAATGTATAAATTGGCGGCAGCATTTAAACGAAAATATTTTATCGATGTGACCGTTCCAAAAATGGGGTTTATTCAAGGAGACCGCATTAAACAGTTAATTCGAATTTTTACCCGAAATCAAAATATAGAAGATTTGCCGATTCCTTTAGCGGTCGTTGCAACCGATTTAAATGAAGGGAAAAAAGTTGTTTTTCGAAAAGGTCCTGTTGCGGATGCCGTTCGGGCAAGCATTTCGATTCCGGGAATTTTTGTTCCTTTTTCTTATAACGGCTCGTTATTAGTTGACGGAGGAGTGATTGAACGGGTTCCCGTTTCAGCGGTGAAAGAAATGGGGGCTGATATCGTAATAGCGGTCGATGTATCACATGTCAAAAAAGAAGCTCGCATTCAGTCCATTTTTGATGTCATTATGCGGAGTTTAGACATTATGCAAAATGAGTTAGCGCAGCATCGAATAACATCAGATGTAGTGATCTGCCCGCGTGTTGAACATTTTCACAGCGGAGCGTTTACGAAAATTGATGAAATTATTAAACTCGGTGAAGAGGAAGCAACGAAACATATTGATGAGATCAAGAATAAGATCAACCAATGGAAGGAGACCAATCATGAAAAGTAAACGCATTATTATTTCTCTTATCATCAGCATCATTGTCGCACTCTCCGGTTCCTTCATCAAGCTCCCTTATTATATTACAAAACCGGGATTGGTCAATGATTTATCCAATATGATTCATGTTGAAAACGGATATAAGGAAGAGGGCAGCTTTTCGTTAACAACAGTCCGTTTCGGGAGAGCAACATTATTTACGTATTTATGGGCGAAAATGCAGAATGATTATGAGATTATGCCGATTCAACATGTCCGCCAAGAAGATGAATCTGATGAGGAATATATAAAACGTCAAATACATATAATGGAAGCTTCACAAAAAGCTGCGATTACCATCGCCTATAAAGAAGCCGGCAAAAAAATTACTATTCAAAATAATAGCGTTACAGTATTGGAGGTTATGAAAGAAGTACCGGCAAGGGGAAAATTAAAAGTTGGCGACCGAATCGTCGAAGCCGATGGAATGAAAATAAAAACTTCAGAGCAATTCACTGATTATTTAAAAGGGAAGAAAAAAGGCGATCATATATCATTAAAAATAAACAGAGATGGAAAAATAATTGAAACATCAGTAGAACTTGTCCAAATTCCTGGTTATCCTAATAAAACGGGTCTCGGTGTTGGCGTCGTGACGGATAAAAAATTGACGACTTCACCAGGTATTACTATCAATACAAAAGACATCGGCGGTCCTTCAGCAGGTCTGATGATGGCTCTTGAAATTTACGATCAGCTGACGAAAACGGATTTAACAAAAGGATTAGATATTGCTGGAACAGGAACGATTAATGAAAAAGGGGAGATAGGTCCGATCGGCGGCATTTCACAAAAAGTGATAGCAGCAGACCGTGCTGGGATTGATATATTTTTTGCCCCTAACGAAAACGGCAAGAGAGGCTCCGATTATGAAGAAGCGCTGAAGACACGAGACTCCATTCATTCTGATATGAAAATCATACCGGTGGATACATTTGATGATGCCGTCCATTATTTAGAAACAATGAGGACTTCCGGTTAAGGAAGCCCGTAACGTATAGGAGGCATTGTATACTCGAGCTTCATAAACTCGGTTGCGGCAGGTTCGTTGAGGATGAGCGCATAAACATTTGTCGCTCTGAGATCCATTTCCAATACATCTGAAGAATAGGACGAAACTTTAGAAATAAGCGGCAGCTCCAACTGTTTTTTAACAGCTTGCAAATAGCTTTGCCCCCGCCCTGACATTCCGAGCAAACGAATATACGGGGCTTTTTTCGTTTTTAATATGCTCGCCATTTCTTCTTTTTTCGTATTGGTCAAAAGATAGGTGCATAATCTTTGCAATCTTGTCCATGTGTATCTTTTCGTTTTCAAGAGAGATAGAAACTGGTGGAATGATGCAGCCCTTTTAATATGGTGAACAACGCGGTGTTCCAAGCCTTCGTCCATTTCATATATTTCTTTTAATTCTGTTAAAGTTTTGGACAATATAGAATATTTTAAAAATGGAAAGTAAAGCTCCCAATCGTGAAAGGCTGAATAAGTTTGTTTATAATTCAGTAAAATGCGAAACGAACTTTCCGGAACATAATGTTTCATGGAAGACAAGTTTTGTTCATGAACAATGTTTTTTCGGATGCTTGTTGCGCTGGCAATGCTCGGGTGATGGTATGATTCATCATGGTAGCCGGCGCCAATTCTCTCGATTGTAAGAGGCTTCATCGAGCTTTTTTGTTGAACAATGGCTTTGACATATTGAAATCCTAATATATTGTTCGGTTTGCTTAAATCTAATAGCGTTTTTTCCCCGGAAGCAATTTTTTGAAAAGCAATGGAAACGGCCTTTGGATAACTGTTGCCTTTCGAAAGCGCTGTTTTCAAAAGATGAACGAAATCATCGCTTCTTTTCTCCAGCAGTTCATATGTTTCAAGAAAAGCGTCAATTTTTCCGACCTCGCTTCCGAAACATAGTGAATCACAGCCAAGCGCATCTAAAATCGACACGGCGCCGCTGGCGAAAATTTCTGCGCTTTGCGTTGAAAAGGCAAACGGAAGTTCAAAAACTAAATCTGCGCCGCCTGCTAGAGCCATTTCTGTTCTCGCCCATTTTGAGACGAGTGCCGGCTCTCCCCTTTGCAAGAAATGACCGCTCATCACTGCAATGACAATATCAGCATTTGCTTTCTTCTTTGATTCGGCTAGATGGTGTAAATGACCGTTATGAAATGGGTTATATTCTACAACAATTCCGACCGCCTTCAACTCCATCACCTTCTTTTTCAATTCATCAATATATTTGTGCAATAATGCCTATATTATAGTGTAAAGGAAAAATATTGACAAATACTTATTTGAAAGCTATAATAACCTTTGTTGTCTTGAGGTGATATATGTTGAAATGGTCTGTTCATCAATTATATAAACTGCAGAAAAAAGGCTTACAAATCAATGAAGATGTCGATCTATATGATCTTGTCCAAAATCATCCTGATTTGCGGGAGATAACTCCTGTTCATGTTCAAGGACATGCAGATATAAGCTCTATGAAAGTCATCTTTCATTTAACAATTACTGGCGAAATGACGCTTCCTTGCGCAAGAACACTTGTTGATGTTAAATATCCATTTGAAATCCGCACATCGGAAACGTTTTTGTTTAGCTCCGACGAGTATGAAACGAGTGAGCAAACACATGTTGTTCAAGGAGAAGTCATTGATTTAATGCCAATCATTCATGAGCTTGTCCTTTTAGAAATTCCGCTTCAAGTGTTTAGTGATGAAGAGGAAAACAAGCAGGAAGCAGCACCTCAAGAAGGAAAGTTTTGGAAGTTAATAAATGAGGAAGAACAACAAAACAAAATTGACCCAAGATTAGCTAGCTTAGCTAAGTTATTGGATAAGAAAGAAAATGATTCTTAAAGCATTGCTCTGTAAGGAGGTGGGAAAAATGGCAGTACCTTTTAGAAGAACATCCAAAACGAAAAAAAGATTGCGCCGTACACATTTTAAATTACAAGTTCCAGGTATGGTAGAATGTCCAAACTGCGGAGAAATGAAGCTGGCGCACCGCGTATGCAAATCTTGCGGAACATACAAAGGCAGAGAAGTAGTAAACAAATAATGAAAAGTGACCATACCCATGTCAAGTAGACAATTTAGCTGCGGCCTTTTCTCGATATTCAGTCGGGGAAAGGCCGTTACATTTTGTGAAAGCAAATGCGGCTTAAGATCTGCTTGAACGGCTTGATCGTTTTGGACTTTCTGTATTAAAGCGCGAGAAAAAGCTTTTCAATACATACATATTTTTTCTCCTGGCACAAAGGCTTCCTTGAATCTTTGAAAATTTCTTAATCCATTCTGCAATCTGTGCATCCTCTTTATTCCTAAGGCTCCATGAAGCTGCCGAGAAAACGATCCTTCCTCTAATGTTAAGCGAACGACTTCACGAATATGAGTAGAAGATTTGTCCTTTTAGCATAAATCTCCTCCAAGCTAGACTCTAAAAAATATCCTCTTTTTTGACAGCCAGCCTGCTGGCGGAATGGGAAAAGATGTGAAGAAAATGTCGAATGCCGAATTAGAACAACCGCTTCTTCCAAATTTACTAATGCATCTCTCAATTCTCCCTCGATTTTCAAAAAAAAACTTTTTAGGAAGCAGAAGAAATGTCAATGAAAGAAGCACATTCTTTTTCCTTTCAACTAAAACTGTGCTTCTATCGTTTCTATTACAGGCATATATATTATTAAAAATTGCATGAAATAGTTGAGATGAGGCAAAAAGCTCGCATCACAAAATTTAGAAAAGAGAATGGAAGCAACAATTGATTTGTTACATCTCATTCTATTTTTAAAAAATCATTTTTAAGAAAAAGTCAAATCAAAACGGAGGGATGAACAAATGGCGGTGACACGGCAAGATGCATGGACAGAGGATGAAGATCTGCTCTTGAAAGAAATTGTTTTGCAGCATATTCGCGAAGGCGGAACACAACTAAAGGCTTTTGAGATCGTTGCGGAGAAACTTTCAAGAACGGCTGCTGCATGCGGTTTTCGCTGGAATTCATATTTGCGAAAAAAATATGAAACAGACATTGAACTTGCGAAACAGGAACGTAAAAAATTTAGACAGCAAAAAGAAAAGAAAAATTCCGAAAAAAAGCTGCTTCATTATGAGGAAGCAGGTGGAAGATCGGAAATCACTATCGATGATGTGATTGCTTTTTTAAAGTCTACACAGCACCAACCGGTGAACAATCGGTTGGAAGAAGAAAATAAAAGCTTGCGTGAAAAAATCTCTTTTCTAGAACAAAAAGTAGAAGAATTTAAAAACGAAAATGAACAATTACATGAACAATTGAAAAAGATTGAAAATGAATTTTACGCTTTTATTAAAATGATGGAAAAAGTGAGGGAACGAGCAGGATTGAAAGAAGAGGCGGAGGAAGAAAAAATGAAACATAAAAAAAGACCGTTTCAGTTCGGTCAGGAATGAAAAAAGGGAGATTCTAAAAATAGATGAAACCGACAAAGCGTGCCGGTTTCATCAACTATCGACTTCTGACTTTGAAAAAGACGCTGCCAGCGTCTTTTTTTAATGAGCGCCCTTTTCTTTGACAGTGACACCGTTAGGATACCAAACGAGAGGATTTTCTCCACGATCTCGTTTCATATCATACTTTACAGGGACAAAGCCCATCTTTTCCCAAAAGCCAGCCGATTTCATACGCGGATTTGTTTTTATAGGCAAGCCGAACGATTTGGCAAAATCAACCAGCGCTTTTCCATACCCTTTTCTTTGGTATTCAGGAAGCACTTCCAATTTCCATAACTCAAGATAGTCCTGTTTTGGCTCAAAATATTGATCATATTTTTTATCCACCCGATATAAACTCATCCGGGCAATTAATTTGTCTCCGTAGTAAATCCCGTAAAAGGGCGAATCGCTGTTATTTTCGATAATATTTGCTTCTAAATCCTCCAGCATGGATAATTCTTGTAAACCGTATTCTTTAAATTTTTTAAATTCCTCTAAAGTTTTATAATTGACTAATAATTTTTCCACTTTTACCATGGCGAATCTCCCCCAATTGCCGCTATAATGATAGACGCCTTTTCACTCACATTATACTAAACATAAAGAGAAAATAACATTGAAAAAATAATAAAAAAGCAAATATAATCAAATTTTTAATTATATTCAGGAAAAAGAAGAATTTTTAGTTTTTGTTTGTTATGATACATATGAGAGAGGTGGAGAACTTGAAGATCGGTGTAATTGGCGGAGGAGCTGTAGGCTTGTTAATATCGGCATACCTTAGCCGAAAACATGACATTACCCTTTATACAAAGACGGAAGAGCAGGCAATTTCGGTAAGGACAGAAGGGATACATGTCATAGGCCCGAACCCTTGGACTGCATATGTAAAATCACGTGCAGATGTATTATATAAAGAAGAAATATTAATTATTGCTGTCAAGCAATATAGTCTGCCGTCATTATTTGGAAATCTAAAGCAATTGCCGCCGAAAAAGATTGTATTTGTTCAAAACGGCATAACTCATATCGGCAGAATGAAAGAGCTTGCCCAACATGAATTGTATATAGGTGTTGTAGAGCACGGCGCCTTAAAAAAATCCCCCAATACCGTTCACCATACTGGTATTGGGAACATTCGCATCAGCCCGTATGACGGCGGTGGGGCGCGGGAATTTATTGATCAGTTAAATACGTCTGATCCTTTATTTTTGATACAATATGAAGAGGATTGGGAGCCGGTTGTATTGAAAAAATTGGCCGCAAATGCAGTTATTAATCCATTAACTGCCTTATTTCGAATGCCGAATGGCCACATCGTCAGCAATCCTTATGTTGCAAAGCTTGCCAAAAAGCTATTTCACGAAGTATGTGATGTTCTTGAAATAAATGATAAGGATGATTTATGGGAATATATTGAAAGTATTGCAATAAAGACAAAAAACAATCGTTCATCAATGCTGTCGGATATTGAACATCATAAAAAAACAGAAATTGATTCAATATTAGGGGATCTCATTCAAAAAGGGAAAGAAAAGGGTGCTCATACTTGTACAATGGAATTTTTGTACAATGCGATTAAAGGGTTGGAAAACCGGGAGGAACGTTGATGGGAATTGTTATAGGAATCATCGCCTTTTTTGTGACGTTTCCATTGGCCGCGTGGCTGCTGTTTTTGGTTCTTTTTCGTGTTTTATTAAAGAGTAAGAAAAAATCTTTCCTTTTGAGCGTTGATGTGGCTGCTGTATTTTTTGCCGTTTCATTTTGGATCAAGCTTTCTGTTATTTGGCATCATCAATCGTTTTTATGGCTGCTTTGTTTATATTTGCTGCTTTTTTTGGCGACAGCTGGACTTCAATTCGTATTCACTGACGAGATCAAATGGATGAAAGCATTGAAAATGATGTGGAGAAGCTCTTTTTTAATATTTTTTCTGCTGTCTGAGAGCATGGCGATCATCGGGGTGTTTATGTACATAATGAATCAAATGTGAATAAATAAAAGCAAATTTTTTTTGTTTGAAAATATTACATGCTATACTCTTGTCGGGGTAATGATAATGAACGAAGAAAGGAAGTTAGAAGAAAGGAAGTTAATAGATATGGAGGCGTTTGAACTCTTCCTTCCTCAATCCAATCCTTTTGTGAACAATTATATAAATCGGCGATTAGAGGTTGAAAAATATTTTGATTATGATCCATTTCAAGAAGATGTATTTCAAAAAAGATATGACGATATTTTATCAAGGACTTATAAGAGGGATGAGCTGGCGGATGTTTTAATCCAATATCATAAGCGGCTGAACGCAACAGAAAAGATAATGGAGAATATTTTAAAATTAAAAAATCCGAATAGTGTCGTCGTTGTGGGCGGTCAGCAAGCTGGACTCTTAACAGGACCTTTATATACAATACATAAAATCATTTCCATATTGGCATTGGCGAAAGAGCAAGAGAAAAAGCTGAACATACCTGTTGTTCCCGTTTTTTGGATCGCGGGGGAGGATCATGACTTTGACGAAATTAATCATCTCTATGTGACAGACAGAGGGCGTTTGAAAAAGAAAACGATCATGCAAACACAGCGAAAAAAAACAATGATATCGGAGTTATCAATTGATAAAAACGCTTGTCGCATTTGGCTGGAAGAAGTTTTTGCGGCATTTGGCGAAACGAAATATACGAAACATTTGCTTGCTTCTTTGTATCATGAGCTTGACCAATCTGCCACTTATGTTGAATTTTTTGAACGATTACTCATCTCCATGTTCGGAGATGAAGGAATTGTACTCATCAACTCTGGATCAAAAGAATTGCGGGAATTGGAAAAATCTTATTTCGAACAAATGCTCATGGCAACTGACAGCATTTATCATCAAGTCGTCAAGCAGCAGCAAATTTTAAAAGAAGAAGGATATCCATATCAAGCAATTACAATGAGAGAAAACTGCGCCAATCTGTTTTATCAAATAGAAGATGAGCGCTATTTGCTCATAGAAAAAGAGAAGAATCTATTTTCGATCCCTGAAATCAATTGGACGTCTTCGTTGTCTGATCTTTTAGAAGAAGTCAGAATGAATCCATGGAAGTTCAGCAATAATGTAGTGACAAGACCGGTCATGCAGGAATATTTGCTTCCGACTTTGGCTTTTATCGCCGGACCAGGAGAAATTGCGTATTGGGCAGAATTAAAAGGGGTATTTCATTTATTCTCGATGAATGTGCCGCCAGTTATTCCGAGAATTCATTTGACGATTTTAGAAAGAAACATAGAGTCGGACTTGCTAGAATTAGACCTGCCGTTGGAAGAGGTTCTTAAGCAGGGGGTTGAACCGTTAAAACATAGGTGGTTTAAACAAAAGGAGCCTTTTGATGTCAGCGCATATGTGTCGAAAGCAAAAGAAGAGATTGAGGACATTCATCGGTCATTGCGAGAAAAAATAGAGGATTTCGACCAAAGCTTAGCGCCCGTATTGCGAAAAAACGCACAATTTATCGAACAGCAGATAGATTTTGTGGAAAGGATCGTTCAAAAAAAGATACATGCAAAATATGAAGCAGAGCTGCAAAAGTTCAGGCGTATTGAGTATTCACTGAAACCGAATAATCAATGGCAAGAAAGAGTATGGAATATTTATTACTATTTAAACAAATATGGGCCGAATTTTGTAAAAGATTTGCAGCAGTTGACATATACTTTCAATGGAAAACATAAAATTGTCAAATTATAAAACTATTTTTTGAAAAATCCTGTGTCATACAGGGTTTTTTTTTATGTCCATTAATAGTACAATAAATTTGTGGTGAAAAGTGGGGGGAAGTGGTGGAAAAGAAATGAAAGTGGGGCCAACGTGATGTTTATGGGAGAATACCAACATACGATCGATTCAAAAGGAAGATTGATCGTACCCGCAAAATTCAGGGAAGGCCTTGGCGAGAAGTTTGTTCTCACGAGAGGTCTTGATCAATGCTTGTTTGGATATCCCCTCAGCGAATGGAAAGTGATTGAAGAGAAACTGAAAGCTCTCCCATTAACAAAAAAAGATGCCCGAGCTTTTACACGATTTTTCTTTTCCGGCGCTATTGAATGTGAAATGGACAAGCAAGGACGGATTAACATTGCGGCTCCACTTCTTGCTTACGCGAAATTGGAAAAAGAATGCGTCGTCATCGGCGTTTCCAGTCGGATAGAAATTTGGAGCAAACAAAATTGGGAGCAATACGTGGCTGAACAAGAAGAATCATTTGAAGAAATTGCAGAAAACATGATTGATTTTGATATTTGATGTTCATCCTATCCATGATCAAAACTTCTTCCGTTGGAAACGAGGTGCTGGATATTGTTTGTACATAAGACAGTTTTGCTGGATGAAGCGATTGAAGGTTTACGAATAAAAGAGGACGGAATTTATGTTGATTGCACATTAGGAGGGGCAGGCCATAGCGAACAAATTGCTAAAAGGCTGACAACTGGACATTTATACGCCTTTGACCAAGATGAAGCTGCAATTGCTTTTGCGAAGGAAAAACTCGAGCCCTTCCAAGATAAAGTAACCATCATCAAAAGCAATTTTAAACATTTAAAAGAAGAGCTTTTCTCTAGGGGTATTCATAAAGTAGACGGGATTTTGTTTGATTTGGGAGTATCTTCGCCTCAGCTGGACACACCGGAACGAGGCTTCAGCTATCAATATGACGCTCCTCTTGATATGAGAATGGATCAAAACCAAGAGCTTTCCGCTTTTACCATTGTCAACACCTGGCCTTATGAAAAGCTTGTAAAAATTTTTTTTCAATATGGAGAAGAAAAATTTTCAAAGCAAATTGCTCGAAAAATTGAACTTGCCCGCAAAAAAAAGACCATTCAAACAACTGGCGAGCTGACGGAAATTATAAAAGAGGCCATTCCTTCCGCCGCTAGAAGAAAAGGCGGGCATCCTGCCAAACGCATCTTTCAAGCAATTAGAATTGCCGTCAATGACGAGCTTTCCGCTTTTGAAAGCGCGGTTAGTCAGGCAATTGAACTGTTAGCTCCAGAAGGGCGGATATGTGTCATTACGTTCCATTCTTTAGAAGATCGAATTTGCAAACTGGCGTTTAGAAAAGCTGCCAGCCAAGCAGAAATTCCGCGCAACATACCGATAATTCCCAACGAAATGCTGCCAGAAATCAAAATTATAACAAAAAAACCGATCGTGCCGTCGGAAAAAGAAATTGAAGAAAATCGAAGGGCGAGATCCGCTAAACTTCGTATAGCAGAAAAGATTAAAAAATAGGAGGTTTTCTATGAGCAATTTAGCTGTCAAAATTCAAGAAAGGCGACAAGAAGAAAAGAAGCATGCAAAACAACCCCTCGTTGTTAAACGAAAAAGATCCTCCATTACATTAGGCGAGAAACTGTTATTTGTTGTTTTTTTATTTTTGATGCTGGTATGCTCCATTTGGATTATCTCAAATAGTGTGAAATTGTATCAAGCAAATATAGAAATGCAGAAAATCGAAGCTAAAATTGAAAATCAGGAAAAAATCAACAGTGATTTAAACCTTCAGGTCGATGAATTGAAAAGACCTGAAAGAATTTATAAAATTGCTAAAGACTTAGGCTTCACATTAGATCCAAGCAAAGTAAAAGGCATACAGGACTGATTGGGATGAAGAAAAGCAAAAATATGAATCGGGGAGCAGCAATATTATCCGTAATATTTGTTCTGCTCTTTTTTATCTTATTTGGGAGGTTTTTCTACATTCAAGCGACAGGAACTGTCGATGGTCAAGTGCTAGCTGTAAAGGCAAAAGAAAAATATGAAAAAAAGCGCATGCTTGAAGCCCGCCGCGGCCAAATATTGGATCAAAAAGGAAACGTGCTCGCTGAAGATACTGTTACCTATACATTAGTAGCTGTATTGGATGAAAAAATGACAACGGATCCCGACCATCCGAATCATGTTGTCGATCCTGAAGAAACGGCAGAAAAATTAGCTCCCGTTCTTGGAATGAAACAGAAAGAAATCGAAGCTATTTTGAAAAAAGACAAATTTCAGGTCGAATTCGGAGAAAAAGGAAGAAACATCAGCTTTGCGAAAAAACAGCAAATTGAAAAGCTTAAATTGCCCGGCATCGGTTTTATTCGCGATACAAAACGTTTTTATCCAAACGGAAAATTTGCATCATATGTGATTGGCTACGCCAAGCGAGATGAAAAGACGGGAAAAACAACCGGGCAGCTGGGGATAGAAAAAAGCTTAGATAAATATTTGCAGGAAACAGACGGATATGTGATATATGAAAGCGACCGAAGCGGCTACAAGCTGCCGCACAGCAAAGACAAAATTGTTACGCCGAATAACGGAGCCGACGTTTATTTAACAATTGACCAAAAAATTCAAACGTTTTTGGAAGATGCGTTAAATGAAGCGGAAAAACAATATCAGCCGACGAAAATGATCGGAATTGTCGCAGACCCAAAAACGGGGAAAATTTTAGCGATGTCTCAGCGGCCAAGCTTTGATCCAAACGAGCGTGATATTCAAAATTTTTACAATGACGCTGTTTCTTACCGTTTTGAGCCTGGTTCGACAATGAAAATTTTTACATTAGCTGCTGCGGTCAATGAAGGGGTTTATAACGGCAACGAAAAATATAAGTCCGGGATGTATAAAGTAAAAGGCGCAAGTCCTATATACGATCATAACAATGTCGGATGGGGCACCATTACGTTTGATGAAGCTGTTCAGCGGTCATCCAATGTCGGTTTTGCCATATTAGCGCATAAAAAGATTGGGCTTGAGCGGTTTTATCAATATTTAAATCGTTTTGGATTTTTAGAGAAAACGGGTATTGATTTGCCGAACGAAGAGAACAGCAAATTAAATTACAAATGGGAGAGGGATAAAATTTCGACTGCATTTGGACAAGCGTCAGCTTTCACACCAATCCAGCTCGTACAAGCTGCAACAGCTATTGCCAACGATGGGAAGATGATGAAGCCTTATGTCATCGATAAAATTGTAGACCCTGACACAAATCGAGTGCTAAAGAAGACGGAACCATCGGTAGAAGGCGAACCAATCACAAAAGAAACTGCTGCGAAAACGCTTGATATTTTAGAAACTGTTGTGACATCTGAACATGGAACAGGGAAACCTTTTCAAATACCGGGGTATCACATCGCCGGGAAGACTGGGACAGCTCAAATAGCAGGAGAAGGAGGACGTTATTTAACGGGCCGGGAAAATTATGTATTTTCCTTTTTAGGGATGGCTCCAAAAGAAAATCCAGAGCTCATTGTTTACATTGCTGTTCAGCAGCCGAAGTTGAAGCCGACAGAAACCGGTTCAGCTCCTGTTTCCATGATTTTTAAATCAGTGATGAAAAATAGTCTTGAATATTTAAAAATTGAACCGACGACTGCTGCTGCGAAGGAGGAAAAAAATGTTAAAAATGAAAAAGAAGTCGGAGTTTCACTGCTTGAATATAAAGGCCAGCAGGTTCAACAAGCCGTTCAACAGCTCGAAAAACAGCAAATTCAACCAATTGTTCTAGGCGGCGGAGCCACCGTCACCTCCCAATATCCAAGCGCGACTTCACGGGTGATCCAAAGAGAAAAAGTGTTTCTTCTAACGGACGGAGCTGTAAAAATGCCGAACATTTCCGGATGGTCGTTGCGGGATGTGATGAAGCTGTGTTCCATCATGGAGCTTGAGCTGAAATATGAAGGAAGCGGATATGTTAACGCACAAAATATTAAACCAGGCACTGAAATTAGAAAAGGAGATCAATTAACTATTAAATTAAAAAAGCCTAAGTAGTACCACAATAGGAGCCCGCTTTTAAAAAAATGTATCTGGGAACGGTTCGGCAAGCGGGCGCCTGCTTCCGCTTGAAGCTTGTTCTATATTAAATGGACGAGGCATATATTTTGATAGCGAACCTACATGAGGGGAGTTATCGTATATATGCGCGTTTCAAATGTAACAGTAAGAAAACGGCTCGTTTTCGTTCTATTGGCAGGTTTTTTGATTTTCGCCGTGATCGAAGTAAGACTAGGATATGTCCAATTTGTGTTAGGCGGGCAATTAACTTCTCTTGCCAAGGATTTATGGAGCAGAAATATTCCTTTTGAACCAAAGCGGGGAGAAATCGTGGACAGAAATGGGGAGAAGCTTGCGACAAATGTCAGTGCCCCGAGCGTATTTATCATTCCCCGTCAGGTCGAAAATCCAGCTGAAACGGCTCAAAAGCTTGCTTCTGTCTTAAATATGCCGACGGAAAAAGCTTATCAATACGTAACGAAAAAAGAAATGATTGTCCGTGTTCATCCTGAAGGGCGGAAAATATCTGACGAAAAAGCGCAAGAAATACGCAGTTTAAATTTAAAAGGCGTTTACATTGCCGAAGATTCTAAAAGATATTATCCGTTTAACAGCCTTTTAGCGCACGTTTTAGGCTTTACAGGGATCGACAACCAAGGGCTAAGCGGACTTGAATTATATTATGATCGGCAATTGAAAGGCCAAAAAGGATATGTTAAATTTTATTCTGATGCTAAAGGAAAAAGAATGCCAAATGAAGTGGAGGAATATATGCCTCCTGTGGACGGCTTGAATTTAAAGCTGACGATTGATGCAAAAATTCAATCGATCATCGAAAGGGAATTGGACATTGCCGAATCGAAATACAATCCGGACGGAATAATTGCCATTGCTATGAATCCGAACAACGGAGAAATTTTAGGCATGGCATCAAGACCGACATTTGATCCGACAAAATATCAGCATGTCGATCCGAAAGTTTATAACCGAAATTTGCCGATCTGGAGCACGTATGAACCTGGATCAACATTTAAAATTATCACGTTAGCAGCCGCTCTTGAAGAAAAGAAGGTTGATCTTTATAGAGAGCATTTTTACGACCCGGGTTATGTAAAAGTTGCCGGTGCGACATTAAGATGTTGGAAAAAAGGCGGACATGGGGATCAGACGTTTCTTGAAGTTGTTCAAAATTCATGCAACCCGGGATTTGTTGAACTTGGACAAAGGCTGGGAACATCGACTTTGTTTGAATATATTAAAAAATTTGGCTTTGGTGAAAAAACGGGGATTGATTTAGCAGGTGAAGGAAGCGGCATTCTATTTCAAGAAAGTCAGGTTGGACCTGTCGAGCTTGCGACCACAGCGTTCGGCCAAGGGGTCTCTGTAACGCCGATCCAGCAAGTGGCCGCTGTTTCAGCCGCGATCAACGGCGGTGTTTTATATACACCGAATATCGCAAAAGAATGGATTGATCCGGATACGGGAGATGTTGTATCAAGAAAGACTCCTGAGGCGAAAAGACGCGTTATTTCCGAGGAAACATCCAAACAAATTCGCGCTGCTCTTGAAAGTGTTGTTGCAAAAGGTACAGGAAGAGGAGCGTTTGTTGAAGGGTATCGGGTCGGAGGAAAAACGGGGACTGCGCAAAAAGCTGCTCCCGGCGGAGGATATTTGACAAATAATCATATTGTATCGTTTATTGGTTTTGCACCTGCAGACAACCCTCAAATAGTTGTTTATGTCGCCGTTGATAATCCAAAGGGAACGGTGCAATTTGGCGGTGTTGTTGCCGCGCCAATTGTAGGAACAATCATAAAAGACAGTCTCCGACAGCTCGGTGTGAAGCCTAGAACGAAGCAAATTGAAAAAAAGGAAACTTGGCTGGATGAAAAGTTCGTCACAGTACCGGACGTTTTAGGACTCACAAAACAGGAGCTCGCTGAACAGCTTGTGAATTTAAAACTTGATGTAAACGGCGACGGCAAGGTAGTCGTTCAACAATCGCCAAAAGCAGGCGTAAAGGTAAAAGAAGGATCTACTGTAAGAATTTTATTAGGAGACGAGGCGGCAGCAGACGAATAATTTTCTAAAAAAGGGCTTTTTGAAACAACTGCTTTTGAAAAGCCCTTGTCGCTCATTTTAAGCTAAGATAAAATAATGGAGAATGTTTTTTTGAGAAAGGATTATCGTTATGAAATTAGATGCAATTCTCACTGCTCTACATCATTATAAACGTTATGGTAATGGGAATCCTGAGATTACTTCATTGGAAATGGATTCGCGTGCTGTGAAGGAAGGAAGCTTATTTATTTGCATCAAAGGCTTTACGGTAGACGGTCATGAGTTTGCTTTAGAAGCTGTAAAAAAAGGCGCAGCCGCTCTGTTATCAGAAAAACCGCTGAACCATCTGCCGGATGATATCCCGGTAATTGTCGTAAATGATACAAAACGGGCAATGGCTGTGCTTGCTGATTATTTTTATGATCAGCCAACACATAAGCTTCACCTCATCGGTGTCACGGGCACGAACGGAAAAACGACTACGACTCATCTGATTGATCATATTTTTCGCAATGCCGGCTATAAAACCGGTTTAATCGGAACAATGTATACAAAAATAAATGATCAACAATACGAAGTAAAAAATACAACGCCTGACAGCTTAACCCTGCAAAAAACATTTAAAAAGATGATTGAGGAGAACGTGACCCACGCCAGTATGGAGGTTTCCTCTCATGCGCTGCATATGGGACGAGTCCACGGCTGTGATTTTGATGTTGCAGTATTTACGAATCTCACCCAAGACCATTTAGACTATCACCAAACAATGGAAGAATATCGAAATGCGAAAGGATTATTGTTTGCTCAGCTCGGAAATAAATATGATCATAATCATCCAAAATTTTCTATATTGAATGGTGATGATCCAGCCTCTGACTATTACAGACATATGACTTCTTCCCATATCGTTACATATGGAATTGAAAACGAATGTGAGATTATGGCGAAAGATTTGAAAATGAATGCAAGCGGGACTTCTTTTCTCCTCGTTACTCCTGAAGGTACATTTCCTGTACAAATGAAATTAGTCGGGAAATTCAGCGTTTATAATGTTCTTGCTGCTATTGCGGCTTCTTTAGTTTCAGGAGTTGAGATCGAGAAGATCATCGAAGCGGTCGAATCGATGGAAGGTGTGCGCGGCCGATTTGAGTTAGTAGATTGCGGACAAAATTTTTCCGTCATTATTGACTATGCACACACACCAGACAGCTTGGATAATTTATTGAAAACGGTGAAGGAGCTTGCCAAAAAGAGAGTCATTTTAGTCGTTGGCTGCGGAGGAGACCGCGATCGAACGAAGCGTCCGCTTATGGCGAAAATTGCTGTTCAGTGGGCGGACATTCCAATTTTTACTTCCGACAACCCTAGAAATGAAGATCCGCATCAAATATTAAAAGATATGACAGCTGGTGTCGACGGAGAACCTTTTCATTCAATTGTCGATCGAGAGGAAGCCATCCAATTTGCAATCAGCAATGCAGAAGAAGGAGATGTCGTCGTCATTGCAGGAAAAGGCCATGAAACATATCAACAAATCGGGGACAAAAAATTTGACTTCGATGATCGAAAAGTGGCTATTCGCGCTATTCAATTGAAAGAGAATAAATAATCAAGCAGGAAGAGGATTTGTTATGGAATTGGAATGGTTTAACATCAATAATCATATGGATATAAAGGCAAATGTTGGTTTTGGTGGGAGGAGGAAGTATCAATGCTAGAACAAGTCGTGCTTTTTACCATCTTAATGGGCTTTTTAATCAGTGTATTACTTTCTCCCATTTTTATTCCATTTTTAAGAAGGCTGAAATTTGGCCAAAGTATTCGGGATGAAGGACCAAAATCCCACCAAAAAAAATCCGGAACTCCGACGATGGGCGGAGTCATGATTATGTTATCCATCATTATCACCACTATTGTCATGACCAATAAATTTTCGAAACCGGGGATCGAAACGTTTTTGCTGTTGTTTGTAACGATCGGTTACGGACTCCTCGGATTTTTAGACGATATGATTAAAGTGGTGTTAAAAAGAAATCTCGGTCTGACTTCAAAACAAAAATTAATCGGTCAAATCATTGTTGCGGTTATTTTTTATTTTGTTTTAAATCAATTTGAGTTCTCTACAGAAATTCGATTGCCGGGGACGGAACTTTCTTTTGATCTTGGCTGGCTCTACCCGGTTCTTATTTTGTTTATGCTTGTAGGCGGCTCAAATGCCGTCAATTTGACCGACGGTCTCGATGGATTATTATCCGGCTGCGCTGCAATTGCTTTCGGAGCATTTGCTGTATTGGCATGGAACAATAGTCAATATGATATCGCCATCTTTAGTGTTGCAGTGGTCGGTTCCGTATTAGGCTTTTTAGTGTTCAACGCTCACCCTGCAAAAGTGTTCATGGGAGATACTGGCTCATTGGCTTTAGGCGGAGCGATTGTCGCTGTAGCCATTTTGACAAAATTAGAAATTTTGCTTATAGTGATTGGCGGCGTGTTTGTTATTGAAACATTATCAGTCATTATTCAAGTAATTTCCTTTAAAATGACTGGAAAAAGAGTGTTTAAAATGAGCCCGCTCCACCATCACTATGAATTAAACGGATGGTCGGAATGGAAAGTCGTCGTGACATTCTGGGCGATGGGTTTGCTTTTTGCAATACTAGGAATTATCATCGAGGTGTGGTTATAATTGAAAAATGTACAAATGTATGTCGATCAAAACGTTCTCGTATTAGGTTTGGCGAAAAGCGGCTTGAGAGCCGCTAAATTATTGCATAAACTAGGTGCTCGTGTTACCGTAAACGACATGAAACCATACGAAGCAAATGATGATGTAAAAGAACTTGAAAGTTTAGGGATCAAACTTATTTTAGGAGAACATCCGGAACAATTGCTCGAGGAGCATAATATTGATATTGTTGTAAAAAATCCAGGCATTCCATACACAAACCCGATCGTACAAAAAGCAGCGAGCCAAAATATTCCCGTTATAACCGAAGTCGAGCTTGCGTATCAAATTTCTGAAGCGGAAATTATTGCGATAACTGGATCGAATGGAAAAACGACGACGACAACTTTAATATACGAAATGCTAAAGGCAGATGGAAAACAGCCGCTGCTGGCAGGAAATATCGGAAATGTGGCTTGTGAAGTTGTACAGGAAGCGACAAAGGAACAAATTGTAGTTATGGAGGTATCCTCGTTTCAGCTTTTAGGAACCATTCATTTTAAACCTTCAGTCGCGGTCTTGTTAAATATTTTTAATGCCCATCTAGATTATCATGGAACTCGCGAAAATTATATGCAAGCGAAAGGGAAAATTTTTTCGAACCAAGATGACCAATCGGTTGCGGTTATCAATTCGGATGATCAAGATGTTGTGCGTCTGTCTGAACTGTCAAACGGAAAGAAAATTTATTTTTCAACCAATAAGGAAGTATCAAATGGTGCTTATATCCAAAATGAATCCATTTGGTATGATGGTGAAAAAATTATTGATATAAAAGATATCGCTCTTGTCGGCAAGCATAACTTAGAAAATATTTTGGCCGCTATTTGTGCAGTAAAGGCGAAAAATGTTGGAAACAAAGCGATTCAAAAGGTGCTGGCATCGTTTTCAGGTGTAAAGCATCGCCTGCAATATGTTGGCGAAGTTTCAGGAAGAAAATTTTATAACGATTCGAAGGCCACGAATATTTTGGCAACAACAAAGGCTCTCGAAGCTTTTTCATCCCCTGTTGTATTGCTGGCCGGAGGGCTTGACCGGGGGAATGAATTTGATGAATTAATCCCGTATCTCAAACATGTGAAAGCAGTCATCACCTTTGGACAAACTGCCCCAAAAATAAAGAAGGCTGCAAAGAAGGCTGGAATAGAACTGATAGAACATGTCGATAATGTGGAACAAGCAGTCTTTGCGGCGTTTCGCATATCGGATATAGGTGATGTCATTTTGCTCTCTCCGGCCTGTGCAAGCTGGGATCAATATAAAACATTCGAAGAGAGAGGAGACATTTTCATAAACGCCGTGCATAAGCTAAAATAAGGGCTCGTACCCTTAAGCTTAAAAAAGATGGGGTGTTCGGCGTGTCGACAAAAAGCAAATCTCCAGATTTCATTTTAATTTTGATCACATTTTTGCTGCTTTCGATCGGTTTAATCATGGTATATAGCGCAAGCGCCATATGGGCAACGTATAAATTTGACGATGCATTCTTTTTTGCAAAGCGGCAGCTGCTGTTCGCTGCCTTGGGCATTGTTGCCATGTTCTTTTTTATGAATATAGACTATTGGACATGGAGAACGTGGGCAAAGGTGCTTTTAATCGTATGCTTCGTTTTGCTGATTGCCGTGTTGATTCCTGGAATTGGCGTTGTACGAAATGGCTCCAGAAGCTGGATCGGTGTCGGGGCATTTTCCATTCAGCCTTCTGAGTTTATGAAGCTAGCGATGATCGCCTTTCTGGCTAAATTTTTGTCCGAAAATCAAAAATTTGTAACAACCATTAAAAAAGGGCTTTTCCCGTCCTTAGGATTAGTCTTTTTAGCATTTGGGATCATTATGCTTCAGCCGGATTTAGGAACAGCAACGGTGATGATGGGAGCATGTGTCGTCATGATCTTTGCAGCAGGAGCGAAAATTAGCCATTTTATCGGACTGGGATTGATAGGTGCACTCGGTTTTACCGCTCTTGTGTTATCAGCTCCTTATCGTATGAAAAGGATCACTTCGTTCCTCAATCCATGGGAGGATCCGCTTGGGAGCGGGTTTCAAATTATTCAATCGCTTTATGCAATTGGCCCTGGAGGCCTTTTCGGATTAGGATTGGGTCAAAGCAGACAAAAGTTTTTTTATTTGCCCGAGCCACAAACAGATTTTATTTTTGCGATCGTTGCGGAAGAATTGGGGTTTATAGGCGGTTCTCTTGTGCTTTTATTATTCTCTCTTTTGCTTTGGCGGGGAATTTTAATCGCGTTGAACGCGCCTGATTTATTCGGCAGCTTGCTAGCTGTCGGCATTGTTGCAATGGTTGCGATTCAAGTGATGATCAATATCGGGGTTGTCACAGGATTAATGCCTGTAACGGGCATCACCCTTCCGTTTTTAAGCTATGGAGGATCGTCACTGACGTTAATGCTGATGGCAATCGGGGTGCTTTTAAATATTAGCCGATATGCAAAATATTAAGCTTTCCAATCTGGATAAATATGGAAAAAAGGGGGCTTTTCGGCTTGTTTGCTCAGCCTCTTTTAACTGTTTTATAAAAAGTTTCTAACATTTCAGGGGGGCTTTTTGAATGAACATTGTCGTAAGTGGAGGAGGAACCGGCGGTCATATTTATCCTGCGCTTGCTTTCATAAAAGAAGTGAAAAAATATGACCCTCATGCCAATTTTTTATATATAGGGACGGAAAATGGACTGGAAAAAGAGATTGTGGCACGGGAAGGGATCCCGTTTAAAGCGATTAAAATTAGCGGTTTTAAACGAAAGCTGTCGTTTGATAATGTTAAAACAGTTTATCGATTTTTCAACAGCTTCGCCATCTGCAAAAAGCTGCTAAAAGAGTTTCAGGCGGATGTTGTAATTGGGACTGGAGGATATGTTTCGGGACCAGTCGTTTATGCAGCCAGCAGACTCGGAATACCGACAATCATCCACGAACAAAACAGCGTGCCTGGTTTGACTAATAAATTTTTAGCAAAATATGTTGATAAAGTCGCCATTTCTTTTGAAAGCTCCAAAAAATTTTTTCCGGAAGAAAAAGTTGTTCTAACAGGAAATCCTCGCGCGCAGGAAGTGATTGGCGGCGATCGGGCAAAAGGTAAATCATCTTTAAATTTAACAGAGAATGTAAAATCCGTGCTCATCTTTGGAGGAAGCCGCGGGGCAAGACCGATTAATGAATCTGTCCTCAGCATCCTTGACGAATTATCGAAAAAGCCGTATCAAATTGTTTATGTCACCGGTGAGGTTCATTACAAGCAAATAATGGAACAAATAGGTGATTGCGGCCGGCTGAAAAATATTATTATCAAACCGTTTATCCACCAAATGCCGGATGTGCTGGCAGCAGTTGATTTAATCGTATCAAGAGCAGGTGCTACGACTTTAGCGGAAATAACAGCGCTTGGTCTTCCAAGCATATTAATTCCAAGCCCGTATGTTACAGCCAATCATCAAGAAGCAAATGCCCGCACACTCAGTGAAAGAAACGCTGCCGTTTTATTGCTTGAACAAAATTTAACAGGGCATCGTTTGTTAACGTTGATCGATCAAATTTTACTGAATCCGGAAACGTTGAAGAGCATGAGCGAAGCTTCTTTTGAACTGGGAGTTCGTGATGCAGCCAAAAGGCTTTATCAAGTCATGAACGAACTTGCCGCTGCTAATAACAAGATTTGAAAATGGGGGGATACATGTGAAGCAGCTGTTGGAAGAGTTAATTCGAGCTGATGTAGGAAAAGTGCTTGAGAATGAGCCGTTAAAAAAACATACAACGATGAAAGTCGGCGGACCGGCAGATGTGTTTGTCGAGCCAAAAAGCATTGAAGGCTTAATGAAAACAATGGAAATCATCAAAAAGCATCATGCAGATTGGCGCGTAATAGGGAGAGGATCCAATTTACTTGTTTTAGATGAAGGAATTGCCGGGGTCGTAATTAAATTAGGAAACGGCATCAGCCATTTAACCATTCAAGATGAGGAGATCACAGTGGGGGGAGGCTATTCATTAGTCAGCCTGTCAACATTGATCAGCAGAAAAGGATTGTCTGGTTTAGAATTTGCCAGCGGCATTCCCGGATCTGTAGGCGGTGCGGTCTATATGAATGGGGGTGCGCACGGCTCGGATATTTCAAATGTTCTCAAAAAGGCGCATATTTTGTTTGCAGATGGGACATTAGAATGGCTTTCCAATGAAGAAATGGAATTTTCATATCGCAGCTCTATCTTGCAAAAAAAGCGCCCGGGAATATGTTTAGAAGCGGTATTTCAATTAAAAAAAGGAGATAGAGACAGCATCGTATCCACTATGCAAAAAAATAAAGAATATCGCCGTGAAACACAACCTTGGAACCATCCTTGCGCAGGAAGCATTTTCCGAAACCCCCTTCCTCATTATGCTGGTCAGCTCATTGAAAAAGCCGGCTTAAAAGGCTACAAAATCGGAGGCGCAAAAATATCGGAGATGCACGGGAATTTTATTGTCAATGAAGACAATGCAACAGCTTCAGATGTTCTGGCCCTCATCGATTTTGTAAAAAAGACGATTTACGAGCAATTCCAAATCAAAATGGAAACGGAAGTTGAAATTGTTGGAAGGAATAAATAGGAAAAATCTTTCTCCCTTTCAGCTTGTACATTATGTTATAATATTTCAACAAGATTTTTTTAAAACGGCATGCTATTGCCGTTTTTTCACCTTTAAACATTTTTTGCTCCTTTTGGACAAGCTTATATATTAAACCTGGATTCAATGAATCTAGGATGGGGTGAACATAGACTTGGAAAAAGAAAAAATCGTTTCAATCGAGGATCGGATACCGAAGCTCAAGCAGCAGCGCAAACAAAAGGCAAATAGGAGATTTATACTATTTATTCTCACCTTCTCCTTGCTTATTTTATTAATTATTTATTTAGAAACGCCGTTAAGCAAAGTGAAAAACGTAGAAGTGAGCGGAAATGTCAATGTTCCCAGCGATGAAATCATTTCGCTTTCCGGTATCGATCAACAGACGAATTTTTGGAGTGTTAATAAAGAAAAAACGATCAAAGCCTTGAAAAAACATAAAGAAGTGAAAGGTGCGAACATAGTCAAAATTTTCCCTCACACCATTCGGATTGAAATTGAAGAAATGAAACGAGTAGCCTACGTGTCCAATGGATCATCCTTTTACCCGGTTTTGGAAAACGGGGAAACTTTAGATGGACAAAAAAGCGTAAAAGTGCCTGATGCTCCGATCTTATTCGGTTTTGACGATGCTGAATTTGCTCATCTCATGACTGAACAATTGACAAACCTTCCGCATTCCATTTCCAATTCCATTTCTGAGGTTCACTATACGCCGGAAAAAATGGATCCGTACATAATTACATTATTTATGAACAACGGCTATGAAGTGAGAGCTTCTATGAAAACTTTTGCTGAAAAAATGCGTTCATATCCAATGATTGTAAAAGAACTCAACCCGAAAGTAAAAGGGATTATCCACTTAGAAGTCGGTTCTTATTTTGAGCCTTACAGCAAGAAAGGATCACAGAAGAATAAAGGGGACAAAGCCGATGAGGAAAGCTAATGCCAGCCATGTCATGTTATTTTTTATTATGCTCGTCGTCGGTTTCTTAATTTCATATTCTTTTCAATGGACAAAAGAAAGAAAAGATTTGAATGTATCACCAGAACAGTGGGAAAAAGAATATGAAACAAGAAAGCTGCTGATCAATCAAGAAGAAACAAACCGGAAGCTCCAGGAGGAGCTTTTTCAAAAACAAAAAAAAGTTACAGAAATTGAAGAGCAATTGAAAAAAGAGAAAGAGCTTTATTATAACTTAGTTGAAGATGTTGAAAAATTGAGGATGTTTGTAGGAGAGGTAGGGGTTGTCGGCGAAGGGATTGAAGTGACGCTCGAAGACTCTTCTTATGTTCCAGAAGGGGAAAATGTGAACAATTATATTGTTCATGAAAGCCACATCTTTAAAGTTGTGAATGAATTGCTCATTTCAGGTGCGACCGCTGTAGCGATCAACGGACAAAGAATATTCCATCATTCTTATATCATCTGTAACGGCCCCGTCGTAACGGTAGATGGAAACCAATTTCCCGCTCCATTTGTTATTTCTGCCATCGGAGATGCTGAGGTATTGACGCAGGCGCTAAACATTGCAGGAGGCGTTTTGGATCAGCTTGCCTATGAAAATATTGTTGTAAAGGTGGAAAAGAAAAAAGAAATTAAAATGGGGCCCTATTTGTCAAATGAACTGGATGATTAGCGGAAACCCTAGCTAACCTAGCTCTAGAAAAAAGAAAGGTGATGGACGATTGATTAAACCAAAATGGAAATTTGCCTTTACATTTTCCATCATTACAACAATTTTTGGGTTTATGCTTGGCGTGCAATATCGATCCATAGAAGAACCGGACGAGCGTGATACGAGGGATATGTGGGAGCTCCGTGAAGATTTAAAAAGAGAACAGAAGCTTCAAGTGGAATTGTTAGAAGAAATCCGCAAATATGACCAAATGCAAAGGGAAATGGAAAAAAACGAAAGTCCTGAAAAAGCGTTGAAAGATACTTTAGAAGAGCTGAAGGCGAAAGCGGGTTTAACCGAAGTAAAAGGTGAGGGTGTCGTTCTCACAGTTGAGCCTTTGTTTGACAGCAACCTGCTCGGAAAACCTATTCAGCCGATTTCGCCAGAGCTTTTAAAGCGTCTGATCAATGAAGTGAACTCTTATGAAGCAAAAGAAATTTCAATAAACGGATACAGAGTTGTCAACACAACCGTTATCCGCGATATTAACGGAATAACGAAAATTGACGGAAACAGTCTGAACACTTACCCGATTGAAATCAAAATTTTATCAAACGACGCTGAAAAACTTTACAGTAAAATAAATGGATCTGCATTGAAAGACGATTTTGCGATTGATAATTTGAAATTGACCGTATCTGCACCGCAGAAACAGCTAATTATACCGCCTTATGAAAAATCGATCCGCATTCAAAATATGGCACCTCTTAAAGATGAAAAGGAAGGGAATTAGTTATGTGGCTCCCGGTTATCGGAATTCTTTTAGGTATCGTCTTAGGTCTGTACAGCAACATTCAAATTCCAGATGAATATTCCAACTATTTATCAATAGCCATACTTGCTGCGCTTGATACTCTGTTCGGGGGATTCCGGGCATACTTGCAAAATTCTTATGATGAGCTTGTGTTTGTTTCCGGATTCTTTTTTAATATACTTTTAGCTGCAAGTTTAGCTTTTCTCGGCGTTCATCTTGGTGTAGACTTGTATTTAGTAGCAATGTTTGCTTTTGGAGTTCGGCTTTTCCAAAATATAGCGGTTATTCGCAGAATTTTAATCGCAAAATGGAACAGCGGCAGAAATACGAACAAAAAAAAATCCAACTTTTAAAAGGGAAAATAGATCAAGTGTTGAATTTACACATATACAAATTGAAACAAATATGTAACGTTCGTTTCATTGTATTGTTCTATTGGACGTAATAGAATAGTAGTATTGGATAAGGAGGTGCCAAAAGCATTGAACAGCAATGAAATATTTGTCAGTCTTGACATCGGTACATCCAATGTAAAAGTAATCATTGGCGAAATGATGGATGAATCGTTAAACGTTATTGGTGTTGGTAATGTGAAATCAAAAGGCTTAAAAAAAGGATCAATTGTTGATATAGATGAAACCGTTCATTCTATTAAAAAGGCTGTGGAACAAGCGGAAAGAATGATCGGCATGCCCCTCCATAAAGTTGTTGTCGGTGTGAGCGGCTCTCATGTAAAACTTCAAGATTGTCAAGGAGTAGTGGCAGTTTCAAGTGAAAACCGAGAAATTCAAAATGAAGATGTAAGGCGTGTCATTGAAGCTGCACAAGTTTTATCCATTCCCCCAGATCGGGAAATTATAGATTGCATTCCGAAGCAGTTTATTGTAGACGGTCTTGACGGGATACATGATCCAAGGGGAATGTTGGGAGTAAGGCTGGAAATGGAAGGACTGCTCATCACCGGATCAAAAACTATTCTACATAATTTACTGCGCTGCGTTGAACGTGCAGGTCTTGAAATTACGGATATTGCACTTCAGCCTCTCGCATGTGGTTCAGTTGCTTTATCCAAAGACGAAAAAAATTTAGGCGTAGCTCTTATCGATATTGGCGGGGGATCCACTACCATTGCAGTTTTTGAAAACGGAGAGTTAAAAACAATTTCCGTTCTACCGGTTGGGGGAGAACACATTACCAACGATTTATCAATTGGTCTTAGAACTTCCACAGAAAATGCTGAAAAAATTAAAATTAAACATGGACATGCCTTTTATGATCATGCATCTGAAGACGAGGTGTTTGATGTTCCGATTATAGGCAGCGATAAAATGCAAAAATTCAATCAGCTTCAAATAGCTGATATTATTGAGGCTAGAATGGAGGAAATTTTTCTTCTTGTAGCTCAAGAAATTGCAAAACTGGGCTTCAGGGAATTGCCCGGAGGTTTCGTGTTAACTGGCGGAAGTGCAAACATTCCTGGTGTGCTTGAACTTGCTCAAACTGTACTCGCCCACAATGTTCGGATTGCTAGCCCCGACTACATAGGTGTTAGAAATCCTCAATACATGACAGGTGTCGGTCTCATCCAGTTTGCCTACAAAAATGCAAAAATTCAAGGGAGACGGATTGGATCGAAGGTGGAGGTGGAACAGATTAAGCAAACTGTTCCGAGTGAAGCGAATGAAGTGACTTTAAAGCAAAAAACGAAGCGTCAAAATGAAGAAAAAATGAGCAGAGTGAAGAAATTTTTTGGGTACTTTTTCGAATAAATTTCGTCAATAGAGCATTGATGGATTAGGGAGGATTTTGCATGTTGGAGTTCGATACGAATATTGACGGCTTTGCAACAATTAAAGTTATTGGAGTAGGAGGCGGCGGAAATAATGCCGTCAACCGGATGATTGAACATGGTGTGCAAGGTGTAGAGTTCATTGCTGTCAACACTGATGCACAAGCATTAAACCTTTCAAAAGCAGAAACAAAAATGCAAATTGGCGCAAAATTGACAAGGGGCCTTGGTGCAGGAGCAAATCCAGAGGTCGGAAAAAAAGCTGCTGAAGAAAACAAGGAACAAATTGAAGAAGCTGTAAAAGGTGCAGACATGGTGTTTGTAACGGCTGGAATGGGAGGAGGCACCGGAACTGGTGCAGCACCTGTCATTGCGCAAATTGCCAAAGATTTAGGAGCACTGACGGTCGGCGTTGTCACGAGGCCGTTCACGTTTGAAGGAAGAAAACGCGCTATGCAGGCGGCTGGTGGAATTGCAGCCATGAAAGAAGCCGTTGACACTCTTATTGTGATTCCGAATGACAGACTTCTTGAAATTGTTGATAAAAATACGCCGATGCTTGAAGCTTTCCGTGAAGCGGATAACGTTCTTCGTCAAGGAGTGCAAGGTATTTCTGATTTAATTGCTGTGCCGGGACTCATCAATCTAGACTTTGCGGACGTGAAAACAATCATGTCGAACAAAGGTTCTGCATTGATGGGAATCGGAGTAGCAACGGGAGAGAACAGAGCGGCTGAAGCTGCCAAAAAAGCAATCTCAAGTCCGCTTCTTGAAACTTCAATCGATGGGGCGCAAGGAGTATTGATGAACATTACCGGCGGAACAAATTTAAGCCTATATGAGGTTCAAGAAGCAGCCGATATTGTTGCATCAGCCTCGGACCAAGATGTCAACATGATCTTTGGATCTGTTATTAATGAAGATTTGAAGGATGAAATTGTTGTAACAGTGATTGCAACTGGATTTAGAGAAACTGAAATAAATCCTAGCAAGCAAGAAGCGAGACCATTTGCTCCTAATAAGAAGCCAAATGTTGCAACTAAGCGTGAAGTGAAAAAGGAAGAGCCGACTCACGACATTACGAGCCGTGCATTGCAGCAGGCAGAAGATACGCTTGACATCCCGACATTTTTAAGAAACAGAAAGCGCCGCTAAAAAAAGCATGGGTGACAATAGACGTCATCCATGCTTTTTTCGTGCGCCCGGCATGTACATGAACTATAGGGTGTAAGTCCCGAACCCCGAAGACAGAAGTAGAGGTTAGCCAAGAGCAAGGGTGTCCGTGGTGACGCGGAATCTGAAGGAAGCTGGAGGCAAAACACCGGTCCGAGGAACACGAACCTCATATAAGGCTAGGTATGATTGAGTGAGTTTGCGAAACAAAACAAAGCTCTTTCTGTCGAAGGTCATATCGAGTAAATGAGGCGGATAGATGGTGTGAAAGTGCATGTACTTACCCGGGGAGATCTGGCTGGCACGCCAAGTAACCTTGGTAACCTATCTAGTGATAGATAACTGAACAGTCAGAAGTCAGCAGAAGTCATAGTACTCTTTTCGAGCTCGAGACGAAAGAGGAAGGACTGAACAATTAAGGAGAACGAATCGCTAGGCGTTCACCTTCTGTGTGGAAGCAGACAATCCGATAGGACTTACTTGAAGGAGGAAGTGGTGAACCCCACGGGGGACTTCAAGAGGGTGGAGCAGAAGATGGCACAAATAGAAGAATTCGTTCACGTGGAGAGGATATCAATGTTGATGGAAATGATTTTGTCACGGGAAAATCTCCTGGCGGCACTGAAACGAGTCGAACAGAATAAAGGAGGTCACGGAGTAGATGGCATGTCCGTAAAAGACCTACGAAGACACCTCTACGAAAATTGGGACTCCATTCGACAGTCGTTGAGAGAAGGAACCTACAAGCCCTTACCCGTCCGTCGAGTCGAAATCCCGAAACCGAACGGTGGAGTAAGACTTCTAGGGATCCCTACCGTGACGGATCGTTTCATCCAACAAGCGATTGCCCAAGTGTTGACGAAAATCTTTGATCCGACCTTCTCGAACCATAGCTATGGTTTCCGACCAGGTAGAAGGGGACATGATGCGGTTAGGGAAGCAAAGGGTTATATCAAAGAAGGATATCGTTGGGTAGTCGATATAGACCTAGAGAAATTCTTTGACAAGGTGAATCACGACAAACTGATGGGGATCTTGGCGAAAACGATCAAAGATCGAATTCTACTGAAGGTAATTCGCCGGTATCTTCAATCAGGCGTGATGATCAATGGAGTGGTAATGGAAACGGACATGGGAACGCCTCAAGGCGGCCCGCTTAGTCCACTTTTATCAAACATCATGCTTCATGAATTGGATAAAGAGCTTGAGAAACGTGGACATAAGTTTGTTCGGTATGCGGATGACTGTAACATCTATGTGAAAACAAAGAAAGCAGGAATTCGTGTCATGAACTCCATTACGAACTTTATAGAGAAGGAGTTAAAGCTCAAGGTAAATAAAGAGAAATCGGCGGTAGACCGTCCTTGGAAACGGAAGTTTCTCGGTTTCAGCTTCACACTCAATAAGACTCCAAAGGTACGGATTGCGAACGAAAGTGTGAAACGTTTGAAGAACAAGATCCGTGAAATTACATCAAGGTCGAAACCGTATCCAATGGAGAAAAGGATTGAGAAACTGAATAAGTATTTAATGGGATGGTGCGGATATTTTGCCTTGGCAGAAACACCAAGTAAGTTCAAAGAATTTGATGAATGGATTAGACGAAGGCTTCGGATGTGTTTGTGGAAAGAATGGAAAACCCCGAAAACAAGAATTCGGAAACTCAGAGGATTAGAAGTTCCAAGCCATAAAGCATTCGAATGGGGCAATACACGCAAGAAATATTGGCGGATTGCCTGCAGTCCCATTCTACACAAAACCCTCGACAACTCCTATTGGAAGCGTCGAGGGTTAAGAAGTCTATTCGAAAGATATCAAGCACTACGTCATACTTAATTGAACCGCCGTATACCGAACGGTACGTACGGTGGTGTGAGAGGTCGGGGGTTAGTCACCCCCTCCTACTCGATTTAAAGCTCATCAAGCGGGAAAATGGAAGATTTTTAATATTTGCATGCGTAAAACAGTTTAAATATTGGACTGGAACATAAATATTTGCAAGATTCAGAGATTCCTATTAGGCATGATTTGTTCAAAAATCGTATTACGGCGGAAAGAATCAAAAAATTATGTAAAAATAGATAAACAGATTTGAACGCGTTCCCGAAAATAGCAAAACGAATGAATCAAAACTTTATGAAAAAATACGACATGCCATTTGAAAAAAATGCGGATCCTTGCTGAAAATTTAATGCCATGTATATGGTAAGTTCTAATATTTTTTGTGGAATATAAATTGCAGATATATACGCGAAAGGACCTGGCTTTTTAGCCAGGCTTTTTCCTCGTTCTGAAAAAGTATAAACATTTACACAGCTTTTTTAAGAAAAGATCTCCTGTAATTTCCCCATCGTCTCTTAACGAAAGTGTTTACAACTTCAGCAATTTAGCTTTCTTCCTCTAAAAGGCTTGTACCGTTTTTTTTTCTTTAACCATTTTTCCATTCGACGAAAACATTAGGAATCCGTCAAAAATTGTATGCTGTACTCGCCACTATTTGACACAATTTGGAATGAATAGCGTTTATACTACCTATTAATAGCAAGTCAGAAGCCTAGAAAATTGAATGGTGGGAGAGGAAGAGGCGGTTGACCATTTATTTGGATGCTATTTGGCTGATGAATTTTTGCTTTGATATCATGCTCCTTTTTCTTACAGCAATCATCTTAAAGAGAAACATTGTATGGAAAAAAATAATGATTGCTTCACTCATCGGCTCCGCTATTGTGATATTGCTTTTTTCGCCTTTCGCACAGCTGGCGAGCCGTCCGGAATCAAAACTAATCCTCTCATGTGTGATGGTTCTTTATGCTTTTGGCTTTAAGAAGTTTCGCTACTTTATAGAAAATTTATTGACTTTCTATTTTGTCACTTTTGCAGTTGGGGGAGGTATGCTTGGCACTTATTATTTTTTTCAAGTAGGCTTTTCATTTCAAAATAACATGATTTTAACAAATGGAAATGGCTTCGGAAATCCTGTCAGCTGGTTATTTATCGTGGTCGGCTTTCCGATTATTTGGTATTTTTCCCGCTTGCGGCTTGAACAGGTTGAAGCAAAAAAAATCCACTATGATCAAATTGTCGATGTTTCGATCACGATGATGGAGAAAAAAGTAATAGTAAAAGGATTGATTGACAGCGGCAACCAATTGTATGATCCCATCACTAAGAAGCCAGTCATGATTGCCGAAGCGGAAAAATTAATGACCGTGTTTCCTGAAAGTATGCACCAAGTCATTTCTAATCGAAATCCTATGGAGGCTGTGACAGCGATAGAACAGAAAGAATGGATCGGCAGGCTGAAAATTATTCCGTACCGGTCAGTTGGCCAGGATCTTCAGTTATTATTAGCTGTAATAGCAGACGAAGTGGTGATTCATACAAAAGAAGAATCATTAATGCTGTCCCGCCCGCTTATTGGACTAAATCATTCGCGGCTTTCAAGCGAAGACGATTATCAATGCATTATTCATCCAAAAATGATCCAGACGGGTAAACAAAAAGATGCTTCTTAGCCTTTATTCATAGCATACTCATAAACCAATTTGTTTAGAAGGGGGAACAACATGAAAAAAATTAAGCTTTATCTCACGTATATATGGTACAAGTTTTTAACAAAATTAGGGATCAAAACAGATGAAATTTATTATATCGGCGGAAGCGAAGCGCTGCCGCCTCCGCTTTCGAAGGAAGAGGAAGAAATGCTATTAAAAAAACTTCCGAGCGGCGATAAGGCTGCCCGTTCGATTTTGATTGAACGAAATTTGCGCCTTGTCGTGTATATTGCCCGAAAATTTGAAAACACCGGCATCAATATTGAAGATTTGATCAGCATTGGGACGATCGGGCTAATTAAAGCAGTCAACACCTTTAATCCCGAAAAAAAGATCAAGCTTGCGACATATGCATCTAGATGTATAGAAAATGAAATATTAATGTATTTGCGCAGAAATAATAAAACAAGATCTGAAGTTTCTTTTGATGAACCGTTGAACATTGATTGGGATGGAAACGAACTGCTTCTTTCGGATGTTCTCGGAACAGAAGACGATATTATTACAAAGGATTTGGAGGCTAATGTTGACCGAAAGCTATTAATGCGGGCGCTGCAGCAATTAAATGAACGAGAAAAACAAATAATGGAGCTTAGGTTTGGATTGCATGGCGGAGAAGAAAAAACGCAAAAAGATGTGGCTGACATGCTCGGGATTTCTCAATCTTACATATCAAGATTGGAAAAAAGAATTCTTAAGCGTCTTCGAAAAGAATTTAATAAAATGGTGTAATTTTTGCTTGCTAGTCGCATGTATAGCGAAAAATCAACAGCGTGTCCACTCTGAAAAGCTTGTGCATATTTTTCCCCTTCAGGGAGATACTTAACTTAAGACAGCAAGAACTCCTGTAAGGGGGAAACGAAATGACAAGAAATAAAGTTGAAATTTGCGGTGTTGATACTTCGAAGCTTCCTGTTTTAAAAAATGAAGAAATGCGAGAATTATTTAAACAAATGCAAAGCGGTGATTTATCAGCCAGAGAAAAGCTTGTCAACGGAAATTTGCGACTCGTTTTAAGCGTCATCCAAAGATTTAATAACAGAGGCGAGTTTGTCGATGATCTTTTTCAAGTAGGATGTATTGGGTTGATGAAATCTATAGATAATTTTGATCTGAGCCAAAACGTAAAATTTTCTACTTATGCTGTACCGATGATCATCGGTGAAATTCGTCGATATTTGCGAGACAACAATCCGATACGTGTTTCAAGATCATTGCGTGATATTGCCTATAAAGCTTTGCAGGTGCGTGAAAAACTCATGAGCGAAACGTCACGTGAGCCGAAGGCAGAAGAAATTGCTAAAGAGCTGAATGTGCCGCATGAAGAAATCGTTTTTGCTTTAGACGCCATTCAAGATCCAGTTTCATTATTTGAACCGATTTATAACGACGGCGGTGATCCGATCTTTGTCATGGATCAGTTAAGCGACGAGCGAAACCGCGATTCCAAGTGGATTGAAGAAATTGTTCTAAAAGAGGGGATCAGACGATTGAATGATCGGGAGAAGCTGATATTGAAAAAAAGGTTTTTTCAAGGCAAAACACAAATGGAGGTAGCAGAAGAAATCGGCATTTCCCAAGCTCAAGTTTCTCGGCTTGAAAAAGCTGCCATTAAACAAATGACCAAAAATATTCAATAATCATTGGGCCACATTCTTTTGAATGTGGCCCTTTATCATCATTCAAAAAAAAACTCATATACTGATTGTAAAAATACTTGAGGGGAGAAGCCGGCATGATCCATATTTCCGATTTGCAAATAAAAGATGTTGTGAATGTCCATGACGGAAAAAAATTAGGAAGCATTGAAGACGTTGACATCGACTTAAAAACTGGTAAAATTCAAGCGATCATGATCACTAGTCAAGGGAAGGTTTTAGGTTTTTTTGGAAAAGGGGAAGAAATTGTCATTCCTTGGAGGAACATCGTAAAAATCGGAAAAGATGTTATTTTAGTAAGAGTTTCGAAAAATGTTGAAACAGAATAAGAATCGCACGAATTTTGGTTAAATGTTGGCTTAAAGATATGTTAAAATAAAAATAAGAGAATTGTCGAAGAGGAATGGTACAATGAAACATGAACCGTTTCAATTAACAGATGAATCTTTTTTCTCCATACCTGCTTGGGCGAAGCTTCATTCTCAGATTACAGCAGGTTTTACGACGAGAAAAGGAGGATTTTCCAAGAATGGTTTTGCTTCATTAAATTTAGGTCTTCATGTGAATGATGAAAAGGAAACGGTGATCAAAAATCGAAAAATCATTGGGGACAAAATTCGTTTTGATCTACCGAACTGGGTATGTGCCGATCAAGTCCATGACAAACAAATTGTCAAGGTAGTAAATAAACATAAAGGATCAGGGGTTTTTACATATCGTCAATGCATCACTCAAACGGACGGCCTATACACATCGGAAAAAAATATATTACTTTCCCTTTTTTTTGCTGATTGTGTTCCGATTTTCTTTTTTTCTCCAAAAGACTCACTGATTGGCATCGCACATGCGGGCTGGAGAGGGACTGCGAAAAATATAGCAGGTGAAATGATCGACAGTTGGGTTTTGCACGAAGGTGTGCAAGCTCAAAATATATTTGCAGCCATAGGTCCTTCAATCGGCGAATGCTGTTATGTCGTCAATGACGATGTGATCGATGCGATCAAACCTCTTTTTGACAATGAGACGACATTTTATAAACAGCTTGAGAACGGCCTTTATTCTATTCATCTTGCAGAAATCAACAAAAGATTGTTAATGAAAAAAGGAGTGCCGGAACATCAAATCCTATTGACCTCATATTGTACAAGCTGCGATCAAGATTTGTTTTTTTCCCATCGAAGAGATCAAGGGAAAACAGGACGAATGATGGGATTTATCGGTTTGAAGGAGGGATACTAAGCCTTGTCAGTGAAAGAAAATTTAGCACGAATCCAACAGGAAATCGAACAAGCATGCAAAAAATCAAATCGAAAAATAGATGATATCCAAATTATTGCAGTGACGAAATATGTAACGGTAGAACGGGCTATAGAGGCGATAAATTCAGGCATTTTACACTTAGGCGAAAACAGGGATGACGGTTTTTTATCGAAATATAACAGCATTGGGTCAAAAGCTGTCTGGCATTTCATCGGCACACTTCAAACTCGAAAAGTGAAAAATATTATAGACAAGGTCGATTATATTCATTCGTTGGATAGAATATCGCTAGCAAACGAAATTGAAAAAAGAGCAGATCGAACGATCAAATGCTTTGTGCAAGTAAATACATCTGGCGAACAGTCAAAGCATGGCGTGGCTCCTGAACAATGCATTGATTTTATTCAACAGTTGAAGGAGTATCGCCATATCGAAGTTGTCGGATTAATGACAATGGCTCCATTTACAGAAGATGAAGATGAAATCAGAAGATGCTTCCGAAGTTTAAAGCAACTGCAGGAACAAGTGAAAGCACTAAATATAGCGAATGCACCATGTACAGAGCTATCAATGGGGATGTCCAACGACTACAAAATCGCGGTTGAAGAAGGGGCTACTTATCTTCGCATCGGCTCCTCGCTAGTAGGTACATAAAACGAAACTGGAGGTAAATCAGATGAGCTTAAAGAATAAATTTAAAAGCTTTTTTGCTATCGATGATGAAGATTATGAGATTGAAGATATGGAAGCTCCGGAAGAGAAACACCAACATGAACCGATTATGTTCAATCACAACAGCAGCGTTGAAAAAAATGCCGCTTTCGGAAAACAAAATGTTGTAAGTTTGCAAAGCGCCCAAAAATCCACTAAAGTAATATTATGTGAGCCAAGAACGTATTCAGAGGCGCAAGAAATTGCTGATCATCTGAAAAACCGCCGTTCATGCATTGTCAATTTGCAGCGGATCGGGCATGATCAGGCAAAAAGAATTGTTGATTTTTTAAGCGGCACTGTTTATGCGATTGGCGGAGACATCCAGCGTGTTGGAACAAACATATTTTTATGTACCCCAGATAACGTAGATGTCGCCGGCTCCATTTCCGATTTCATGGCAGATGATGAAAATAAAAGGTGGTAGAAATGATTGATGGGGACAATATATAACATATTAAGTTTTTTGCTCGATATTTATTCCTATGCGATTATCATTTATATTTTGATGTCTTGGTTTCCGAATGCAAGGGAAACGTCCATTGGACAATTTTTAGCGGCTATATGTGAGCCTTATTTAGAACCGTTTAGAAGAATCATTCCTCCATTAGGGATGATTGATGTATCTCCTATTGTTGCATTGATTGCCCTGCATTTTGCAGATTATGGGCTGTATGCTCTTTTTAGTATGATTTCATAAAATTCATTCGCCGATTGACATTCGAATTGTTTTGTATGCCAATCGGCTCTTTTCATATCATAATTGGAGTTGTCTCTTATGGAGAGTGTTTATCAGCATTTTCGCAAAGAAGAAAGGGAGTTCATTGACAAAGTCTTTGGATGGAAACAAATTGTGACTGAGCAATATCGGCCAAAATTGACCGATTTTTTAGATCCGCGGGAACAGAAAATCATTAAGACATTGATCGGTGAAAATCCGGATGTTCACGTGCAATTTTTCGGAGGCTATAAAAATGCTGAAAGAAAGCGGGCTTTTTTTTACCCTGACTATATTCAACCGACATTAGATGATTTTTCAATGTTCGCATTTGAAATCATGTTCCCGAAAAAATTCGTAACATTATCACATCGCGAAGTGCTTGGATCGCTTATGTCGCTCGGCTTAAAACGGAGCAAGTTCGGCGACATTATCATTCATGATGAAACGGTGCAAGTCATGGTTGCGCAAGAAATTGCCAATTTTCTGCAGCTGAACTGGAATAAAATTGGAAAGATTTCCGTTCGTTTGAAACAGATTCCATTCGAAGATGTGTTTTCTCATGAAGAAGAAATGGATATTTCTTTGATCACCGTTTCTTCGCTTCGGCTCGATGCTGTTCTAGCAAATGTTTATCACCAATCTCGGCAAAAAATAAAATCGCTTATTGAAAATAGTCTTGTCAAAGTCAATTGGAAAATTGTTGAGGATGCTCATTTTGAAATTGCGGAAGATGATGTGTTATCTGTCCGAGGATTCGGAAGAAGCAAAGTTTTGGCAATTGAAGGGAAAACAAGAAAAGATAAGTGGCGCATTAAGATCGGAATACAAAAATAATATTACAAATGGAAAGATTTTTGCCCATTCTGTCGAAAAATCGTTTATAATTGGATTAGTGTTTTGCGAAAAACATACATATGGAGGTGGAATTTGTGCCTTTAACCCCGCTGGATATTCATAACAAGGAATTTACAAAAGGCTTTCGCGGCTATGATGAAGATGAAGTAAATGAGTTTTTAGATCAAGTGATTAAAGATTATGAAATGGTCATCCGCGAAAAGAAAGAATTGGAATTAAAGGTGAAGGAATTAACCGAGAAGCTGAATCACTTTACAAATATAGAAGAAACGTTAAATAAATCGATTTTAGTTGCGCAGGAAGCTGCGGAAGATGTGAAAAGAAACGCTCAAAAGGAAGCGAAGCTGATCATTAAAGAAGCGGAAAAAAATGCTGACAGAATCATCAATGAAGCACTTGCTAAATCGCATAAAATTGCAATGGAAATCGAAGAGATGAAAAAGCAGTCAAAAGTATTCCGCACCCGTTTTCAAATGCTCATCGAAGCACAGCTTGATCTGCTAAAAAATGATGATTGGGATCACTTAATGGAATACAATGTCGAGCCAATCTTAGGAGAAGAAGCGGAAGAACCGAAAGTATAACTTGACTTTTTTGTTCGTGATTTCATATAATACGAAAATAAAACGGAATATGACAAAACAATGAGAGGGACAGTAGTCCTTTCAAGCCCTTTATGACAGCGAACCGGGGACGGTGGAAGCCCGGGTAAAGGCGAAAGGATGAACATCACCCTTGAGTCCATAGCTGAAACATGCTAGTAGGCTGTGGCGGCCAAGTCCGTTATGTTTATGAGTGGATGTGCATGATTTGTGCGCATCTAAAAGGGTGGTACCGCGAGATTCCTCCTCGTCCCTTAGGGATGAGGAGTTTTTTTATTTTAGTGAACAAATATTATGTGGAGGAATGGGAATGGATTATAAAGAGACGCTACGAATGCCGAAAACAGACTTTCCAATGAGAGGAAACCTTCCGAAAAAAGAACCTGAGATCCAGAAAAAATGGGAAGAGATGGATATTTATGAAAAAGTGCAGGAGCGCACGAAAGGACGGCCTCTTTTCATATTACATGATGGTCCTCCGTTCGCAAACGGGGATATTCATATGGGGCATGCCTTAAACAAAATTTTAAAAGACATTATTGTCCGTTATAAATCCATGAGCGGATATTGCGCACCGTATGTTCCAGGATGGGATACGCACGGTCTGCCAATTGAAACAGCACTTTTGAAGAAACAAAAAATCAATCGAAAAGAGATGGATGTCGCGCAATTTCGAAAACATTGCGAGCAATATGCATGGGAGCAAATTGAGCGCCAGCGCGTGCAATTTAAACGCCTTGGAATTCGAGGCGACTGGAAAAATCCATATGTCACCTTGAAACCAGAATATGAAGCCCAGCAAATTCGCGTCTTTGGAGAAATGGCAAAAAAGGGATATATTTATAAAGGCTTGAAGCCGGTTTATTGGTCTCCATCGAGCGAATCTGCCTTGGCAGAGGCGGAAATTGAATATTATGACAAACGCTCGCCTTCTATTTATGTTGCATTTGAAATAAAGGACGGAAAAAATATATTAACAGATGGAGAAAAAATCGTCATTTGGACGACTACTCCGTGGACTATCCCTGCAAACTTAGGAATTGCTGTTCATCCTGATTTGGAATATTCTGTAGTGAAGGTTGGAGCTGACAAGTTTGTGATCGCATCTGCCCTGCTCGAAGAAGTGGCAAAAGAGCTGGACTGGACAGAATATGAAGTAGTGAAATCGTTTAAAGGCAAAGAGCTGGAATATGTGGTTGCGAAACACCCGTTCTATGACCGCGATTCATTAGTGATCCTTGGCGAACATGTAACGACCGACGCTGGTACAGGATGCGTCCATACAGCGCCAGGCCATGGGGAAGACGATTTTGTCGTCGGACAAAAATATAACCTAGGCGTATTATGTCCTGTCGACGAAAGAGGGTACATGACAGAAGAAGCTCCAGGGTTCGAAGGATTGTTTTATGATGACGCAAATAAAAAAATAACGGAAAAATTAGAAGAAGTAGGGGCATTGCTAAAGCTTTCATTTATTACACACTCCTATCCACATGACTGGCGGACAAAGAAACCAACGATTTTCAGAGCAACAGCGCAATGGTTTGCGTCCATTAAAGATTTTCGAGACGAATTGCTGCAAGCAATTAAAGAAACGAAATGGATCCCTAATTGGGGAGAAATTCGCATTCATAACATGATCCGCGATCGAAGCGATTGGTGTATTTCCCGTCAGCGGGCATGGGGCGTGCCAATTCCAGTGTTTTATGGTGAAAATGGGGAGCCGATCATAACAGATGAAACGATTGAACATGTGGCAAAACTGTTCCGCGAGCACGGCTCGAATGTTTGGTTTGAACGCGAAGCAAAAGACCTGCTTCCAGAAGGATTTACACACCCTTCAAGCCCGAACGGCATTTTTACAAAAGAAACAGACATTATGGACGTTTGGTTCGATTCAGGCTCTTCTCATCAAGCAGTTTTAGTTGAACGGGAAGATTTGCAGCGTCCTGCTGATCTTTATTTAGAAGGCTCTGACCAATATCGCGGCTGGTTTAATTCATCGCTGTCTACAGCAGTTGCTGTCACCGGAAAAGCTCCATATAAAGGCGTTTTAAGCCATGGATTTGCGCTGGACGGCGAAGGACGGAAAATGAGCAAATCGCTAGGAAATGTTGTTGTTCCTGCCAAAGTGACGGAACAGTTTGGAGCAGATATTCTTCGTCTATGGGTAGCATCAGTTGATTATCAATCGGACGTTCGCGTCTCTGATGCAATCTTAAAACAAGTATCTGAAGTATATCGGAAAATTCGCAACACGTACCGTTTCTTGTTAGGAAATTTGTTTGATTTTGATCCAAATCAGCATCGTGTTTCTGTAGAAAAATTAAGAGAAGTGGATCGCTATATTCTCATTAAACTGAATAAACTAATTGCCAAAGTGCGAAAAGCATATGAAGAATATGATTTTGCATCCATCTATCATGACGTTCACAATTTCTGTACGATTGAGCTAAGCTCATTTTATCTTGATTTTGCAAAAGACATTCTGTATATTGAGGCTGCTGACAGCCATAATCGACGTTCTATCCAAACGGTTTTATATGAAGCGCTTCTTGCTCTTGTAAAGCTGATGACACCGATTTTGCCGCATACAACAGAAGAAGTATGGGGACATATTGAATCAGTTGAAGAAAAGAGCGTACAGCTTGTCGATATGCCGGAAGCTGTAGAGATTGAAGGCAGCAAAGAGATTGAAGCGAAATGGGATCAGTTTATGTCAGTTCGCGATGATGTATTAAAGGCCCTGGAAATTGCCCGAAATGAAAAAGTGATCGGCAAATCGTTAAATGCTGCTCTCATCCTTTATCCGAACGAAGAAATAAAAGAATTGTTCAATTCAATACAAGAGGACTTAAAACAGCTGTTTATTGTTTCCCAGTTAGAAATTGCCGGTGATTACAAAGATGCTCCGGAAGAAGCGCAAACATTTGATAGCATCAAAATAATTGTGAAGCAAGCGGATGGTGAGACTTGTGAAAGATGTTGGGTTGTTTCAACAGATATAGGCACTGATCAAGACCATCCGACATTGTGCAAAAGATGTGCAAGCATTGTGAAAGATCACTACAGCCATCTAGCATAGTTTTATCAGCTCCCTGTGCAAACAGGGAGTTTTTTCATTTAGCAATGCTTCCTCATAAAGAAGTGTCATAAAAAGAACGATCTTTCATTGAAATCCGTCATAGTCAATTGGAAAAGTTTTCTCGGATGCTTTTTCAAAAATGAATACTTTGCTCAAAATTGAAAGAAGAATTCAGCTTTTAGCTTTTAAAGTGTGAATCATTTCCAAGCCGCTATTTACGTGTGTGGAAAAACTTGAATGTGATAGGAGGCAGTACGGCGGTTACAATATAAATACAAAACAGACGAGGGGGTTTTAATAATGAATCCGCTCGATCAAATCAAAGACGAATTAACGTTAATGAAGGACGAACTCAATGCGCGGCTCGCCAAAAGTCAATTGGATGACCCGATTTTTATCCGGGATGTAAAAAATGAGCTCAACGATGTTGAGCTTGCATTGGAAAAAATGGAATATGGACTTTATGGCATATGTGAAGAAACATTGCAAAAATTGCCGCTCGAACAATTGGCACAAATTCCGACAGCCAGAACGATTCATGATTTTCTCAATATGAAATCATATTTAAAAAAAACACTAGAATATCATTAAGAAGTGAAGTGAACAAGCTTCACTTTTTTGCTTGTTCCCCTTCTTTACTGTTTGTCAAAAAATGTGCTAAAATTTGATGGAAACTTGCCAGTGAGTGGGGGAACACAGTGTGCTTAAATATTTGATTGCATTATTTGTCATCGCTCTCGACCAATGGACAAAATGGCTGATCGTAAAAAATATGGAAATTGGCGAAAGCATTGAAATTATCAACGGATTTTTATACATAACGTCTCACCGCAATAAAGGAGCGGCTTGGGGAATATTACAGAACCAGATGGTGTTCTTTTATATTATTACCATTATTGTTGTCGTAGCGATTATTTATTATATGCAAAAATATGCGAAACAAAATGCAATGCTGGGGGTTGCTCTCAGCTTAATGCTCGGCGGAGCGATTGGGAATTTTATTGACCGCCTTTACCGTAAAGAGGTGGTGGACTTTATTCATACATATATTTTCGGCTATAATTTTCCAATTTTTAATATTGCCGATTCGTCTTTAACAATTGGTGTTATTTTACTTTTCATATATTTTTTGTTTTTTGAAGAAAAGAAGCAAAAGGAGTAGAAAATGGAGCAATTTACTTTTGTTGTGACGGAAAAAGAGGAACATGAACGAATAGATAAATTTTTGTCCAATAAAAATGAGAATTGGTCAAGAACGTCGGTCCAAAATTGGATCAAGGACGGGATTGTTTCAGTAAATGAAAAATCGGTGAAGGCCAATTACAAGTGCCAAACGGGTGATGTTATCACTGTATCTGTTCCAGAACCGGAAGAGCTGGATGTCAAGCCTGAGCCGATGGAGCTTGATATATACTATGAGGATGAAGATGTCATCGTTGTCAATAAACCGCGCGGGATGGTCGTTCATCCAGCGCCGGGACACACTTCAGGAACGCTTGTGAACGGTCTTTTATATCATTGCAAAGATTTGTCCGGCATTAACGGAGTCCTTCGCCCGGGAATTGTTCACCGGATTGATAAAGACACTTCAGGTTTATTAATGGTCGCCAAAAATGACTACGCTCATGAATCATTAGCAAATCAATTAATGGAAAAGAGAGTTGAAAGGAGATATAAGGCGATTGTACACGGGGTAATTCCGCACGACCATGCCACAATTGATGCTCCGATCGGAAGGGATCCAAAGGATCGGCAAAAAATGACGGTGACAAAAACAAACAGTAAAGAAGCTGTCACCCATTTTCATGTGCTGGAACGATTTTCGGATTTTACATATATAGAATGCAGGCTGGAAACCGGGAGAACGCATCAAATCCGCGTGCATATGAAATATATCGGTTTTCCGCTAGCTGGCGATCCAAAATATGGACCGAAAAAAACACTTCCAATTCGTGGACAGGCACTTCATGCAGGCGTACTCGGTTTTGAGCATCCAAGAACAAAAGAGTTTTTGAAGTTTGAAGCACCGCTTCCGGAAGAATTCGAAAAGATTTTGCAAATGTTACGAAATGATCGTTGACAATTACGAGCTGCTCTGTCATAATACGTTTAGACAAAACAGCATCCTTTAACTGCAGTCCCGTGAGGCTGAGAAGGAATCGTATGGCAATAGGTGAGCTATGCACAAAACCTCTCATCCTCAGGATGAGAGGTTTTTTTAACCGAAATTTGAGGTGATGAGCATGCCGGAAAAAGCGGTTGTGTTAGATGAGCAGGCGATCAGAAGGGCGCTAACTAGAATAGCCCACGAAATTATCGAACACAATAAAGGGATAGACAATTGTGTTTTGGTCGGAATCAAGACAAGGGGAATTTATCTTGCCAAACGTCTTGCAAAAAGAATAGAGGACATTGAAGGAAAAGAGATACCTGTCGGCAACCTTGACATTACCTTTTACCGGGATGATTTAACACAAAAAACAGAAAGCGGCGAACCGCTCGTTAAAGGTTCAGATATCCCGATCGATATTAACAATCGAAAAGTCATTTTAGTGGACGATGTCCTTTACACGGGAAGAACAGTACGGGCAGCGATGGATGCCATTGTTGACTACGGCAGGCCAGCGCAAATCCAGCTCGCTGTACTTGTTGACCGCGGCCATCGCGAACTACCGATCCGAGCGGATTATGTCGGAAAAAACATACCTACTTCAAAATCAGAAAAAATTGTTGTACAGCTTTTGGAAGTAGATGAAAAAGAAAAAGTATCCATTTATGAAAATGAATAGATGTCCCTTTTAATAGCAGTCCCGTGAGGCTGCAAAGGGGTCCGAAAGGTGTATACGCTATTTGTATGCACTTTGGCAAAAACCTCTTTGTGCCTCATCGGCCAAAGAGGTTTTTTTATGCAAATTCCATAAGGAGGAAAAAAACATGAAACAAAATATTATACTAGATGTTCATGATAAACCTGATTTTATCACATGGCTCGCCCTAAGCTTCCAACATTTATTTGCCATGTTTGGAGCAACGATTCTCGTACCGTTTTTAGTCAAAATTGATCCTTCTGTTGCCTTGATTTCCAGCGGTCTCGGCACACTCGCATTTATTTTGATCACAAAAGGAAAAGTGCCGGCATATGTCGGCTCCTCCTTTGCCTTCATCACACCGTTAATTGCGGCTAAAGCTGCCGGCGGTGTAGGAGCGGCGATGATCGGCAGCTTTTTGGCAGGTTTAGTTTACGGAGTTGTCGCACTTATCATCAAACAGACAGGATATAAATGGATTATGAAATTACTTCCAACTGTTGTCGTCGGTCCAGTAATTATGGTAATCGGACTTGGCCTTGCATCAACAGCTGTGAGTATGGCCATGAACGATCCTAAAGGACATTACAGCTTGCTTCACTTTTCAGCAGGTCTTGTTACGCTTCTGATCACCATTATAACAATGGCATTTTTTAAAGGATTTTTTAACCTAATCCCTGTATTAATCGGAATTTTCGGCGGATATGTATACTCGCTTATAATCGGCATTGTCGACTTTCAAAAAGTGGCGGAAGCCAAATGGTTTCAGCTCCCGAACTTTATCATTCCATTTGTTGATTATACACCTCACATTACATCTGAAATCATTCTGCTGATGGTTCCAGTCGCAGTGGTGACATTATCCGAGCATATCGGTCACCAAATGCTGCTAAGCCAAGTAATCGGAAAAGATTTAATCAAAGACCCTGGACTTGCCCGTTCCATTCTCGGCGACGGAGCGGCAACCATGATTGCATCTCTTATCGGTGGACCGCCGAACACGACATATGGCGAAAATATCGGCGTATTGGCGATTACAAGAATTTACAGCGTTTATGTCATTGCCGGTGCAGCTCTATTCGCAATCTTGTTTGGCTTTATTGGAAAAATATCAGCCTTGATCAGTTCGATTCCAACTCCAGTAATGGGAGGCGTTTCAATACTTCTCTTCGGGATCATCGCATCTTCAGGATTAAGAATGATGATTGAGCATAAAGTTGATCTGAACGAAAAAAGAAACTTAATTATCACTTCCGTCATCTTAGTAATAGGAATTGGCGAAGCAATGATTAAGTTCGGTGAAAGCTTCGAATTACACGGAATGGCATTAGCTGCAATCATTGGCGTCATTTTAAACTTTGTGCTCCCAGGAAAAAAAGAAGAACATATTTTTGACACAAATGAAGAAGATTCTGTAGCGTAGCAATCACCTTTTAAAAAAGTCCAGAGAGGCTTTCAAGGGTGTGTGAGACAAATCAAGCTTCGCCATTTGCTTACACCCTGTCATGCCTTGGCAGGGTATTTTTTTTAAAATTCAAACGTCAATCGCTTTTATTTAAAGGAAAGGGGAAGAAAGCGATGAAACATTTAGTGACCATGAGCACGCTGTCAACTGAAGAGATTATTGCCATTTTGGATGAAGCGGAACACTTTAAAATGGGAAAACGATGGAAAGTCGGAGAACAAACATTTATCGCCAACTTGTTTTTTGAGCCGAGTACGAGGACGAGGTTTAGTTTTGAAGCTGCTGAAAAAAAACTTGGACTTGACATTTTAAATGTGGATGGAGCTTCTTCAAGCATTCAAAAAGGAGAATCGTTGTACGATACTGTAAAAACTTTAGAATCAATCGGTGTCGAGGCAGTCGTGATCCGTCATCCGCAGGATCGGTATTTTGACGAGCTGATCGGCCGTGTCCAAGTATCCATATTAAATGCTGGCGATGGGTGCGGACACCATCCAACGCAATGTTTGCTCGATTTGATGACAATTCGTGAAGAGTTTGGGAGTTTTAACGGATTGACGGTTTCCATCATCGGTGACATTCGCCACAGCCGTGTAGCAAGATCTGATGCAGAAGTGCTGACAAGGCTCGGGGCAACCGTATTGTTCTCTGGACCTGAAAAATTTCGGGACGACACCAATCCATACGGTACATACGTATCGATCAATGAAGCAATCGAAATGTCAGATGTTGTGATGCTCTTAAGAATCCAGCATGAACGCCACAGCGAAAAATGGACAGCTGATCAATATTTGGAGCAGTACGGATTGACAAAGGAACGGGAAAAAATGATGAAGGACCATGCGATTATTATGCACCCTGCACCGGTCAACAGAGGAGTTGAAATCGACGGAGATTTAGTAGAGTGCAGCCGATCGCGAATTTTTAAACAGATGGAAAACGGTGTATTTGTCCGCATGGCAGTTATAAAACAGGCGATTGAAAGTAAAGCACAAGGGGGAGAGAAGAAACATGTCCATTCTATTTAAAAATGCGCAATTGTTAACAGAGGAAGGCGAATTGACAAAACGGGATGTTCTTGTGGAAAACGGAATAGTCAAACAAATATCGGAAGAGATAGCTGATGGAGCGGGAGACGTGATCGATTGCAACGGAAAGCTTCTTTCCCATGGATTCATCGATCTTCACGTTCATCTGCGTGAACCGGGTGGAGAAGCGAAAGAGACGATTGCCACCGGCACGCTGGCTGCAGCGAAGGGCGGCTTTACAACCGTTGCCTCCATGCCTAATACGAAGCCGCCTATTGATACGAAAGAAAAAATGATCAATTTACAAAAGCGAATTAAAGAAACAGCAAAGGTTCGCGTTCTTCCTTATGCAGCGATCACACTTGGGCAAAGCGGAAGCGAATTAACGGATTTTGATGCATTAAAAGAGGAAGGTGCTTTTGCCTTTACGGACGATGGCGTAGGTGTCCAGTCGGCCGGCATGATGTTTCAGGCAATGAAAAAAGCGGCGGAGAAAGGATATTCAATTGTCGCGCATTGTGAAGACAATACCCTTATCAACGGCGGATCCTTCCATGATGGAGTTTTTGCAAAAAATCACGGTATATCCGGCATTCCATCTGTATGTGAGTCCGTTCAAATTGCAAGAGATGTTCTGCTGGCAGAAGCTAGCGGCTGCCATTACCACGTGTGCCATATTAGTTCAAAAGAATCTGTCAGAGCCGTCAGAGACGCCAAAAAAGCAGGCATCCGCGTGACATGCGAAGTGACCCCGCATCATCTTCTTTTATGTGATGAAGATATTCCGGAGCTTAATCCGAACTTTAAAATGAATCCGCCGCTTAGAGGCAGAGAAGACAAGAAAGCATTAATCGAAGGGCTGTTGGATGGAACAATCGATTTTATTGCTACGGATCATGCGCCTCATACGATGGAGGAGAAATCTTTAGAGGTCGATAAGGCGCCGTTTGGGATCGTCGGGTTGGAAACTGCCTTTCCTCTTTTGTACACATATTTTGTCGAACGGGGCATTTTTACATTGAAACAACTTGTTGATTGGCTGACGGTAAAGCCTGCTAGAGCTTTTAACTTGGATATGGGGGAATTAAAAGAAGGCATTTCTGCAGATTTGACGCTCATTGATTTACAGGAAGAAAAAAGAATAGATGCCTCAACATTTGCATCAAAAGGAAAAAATACGCCGTTTAACGGCTGGCTTGCAAAAGGCTGGCCTGTTTTAACAATGGTGGACGGCAAAATCGTTTGGAAAAGGGGAGAGTAATATGAAACGGCAATTAGTGCTTGAAAACGGCGATGTTTTCATCGGCGATGGCTTTGGAAGCGATCGTGACATCATCGGAGAGGTTGTGTTCACAACCGGAATGACAGGCTATCAAGAAACACTTTCAGATCCTTCATATTGCGGACAAATCGTAACGTTTACTTATCCATTGATCGGCAATTACGGCATCAACCGCGACGATTTTGAGACGATCCGCCCGTTCGTGAACGGGATGATTGTGAAGGAAGCCTGTGAAGCACCCTCCAACTGGAGAAGTTTATATTCAATCAATGATTTTCTCATAGAAAACGATATTCCTGGCATCAGTGGAATCGATACAAGAAGGCTGACTAGAATTATCCGCAACTACGGAACGTTAAAAGGTGCAATCTGTTCAGCTGAGGCGGATCCAAAGCAAGTGGCTGAGAAATTAAGAGAAACGGAGCTGCCGCGCAATCAGGTGGAAATTGTATCGACGAAAAGACCATATCAAAGTCCAGGAAGAGGAAAAAGAGTGGTTGTTGTAGATTTTGGCATGAAGCATGGAATCTTAAGAGAATTAAACAGCCGAAATTGCGACTCGATCGTCGTTCCATATGATACATCTGCGGAGGAAATATTGCGATTGAAGCCTGACGGCGTTTTGCTTACAAACGGACCTGGAGATCCGCAAAACGTTCCAGAAGCAATTGAAATGCTGCGCGATCTTATCGGGAAAACCCCTATCTTTGGAATATGTTTAGGGCATCAGCTGCTCGCTTTAGCATGCGGTGCGAAAACAGAAAAATTAAAATTCGGCCACCGCGGCTCAAACCATCCAGTGAAGGATTTAAAAACTGGGAAAGTGTATATGACTTCCCAAAATCACGGCTATGCTGTAAGCATCGAATCCATTAGGAATACAGAGCTTGAAGTAACACATGTTGCACTGAACGACGGAACAGTTGAAGGATTGAGACATCGCGTGCATCCTGCTTTCGCTGTTCAATACCATCCGGAAGCATCGCCGGGACCTGAGGATGCCAATCCATTGTTTAATCAATTTATCGAGCTGATGGAAAAGACTGCTCAAAGGGGGAATCTCAATGCCTAAGCGGAAAGATATTCAGAAAATTTTAGTTATCGGATCAGGACCGATTATTATCGGACAAGCGGCGGAGTTTGACTATTCGGGAACACAGGCGTGCTTAGCATTGAAAGAGGAAGGATATGAGGTTGTTCTTGTCAACTCGAACCCAGCGACAATTATGACGGATACGGAAATTGCCGACAAAGTGTATATGGAGCCGCTCACTCCGAGCTTTGTTGCCAAAATCATCCGCAAGGAAAGGCCGGATGCGATCCTGCCGACTCTCGGCGGACAGACTGGACTAAACTTGGCGGTCGAGCTTCATAAAATGGGTGTTTTAGAAGAGTGCGGCGTTGAAATTTTAGGAACTAAGCTTTCAGCCATTCAAAAAGCTGAAGACCGTGAACTGTTCCGCGAGCTTATGAAGGAGCTGAATGAACCGGTGCCGGAAAGCGCCATAATTCATGAGCTTGAAGAAGCGTTTCATTTTGTGGAGCAAGTCGGCTATCCGGTGATCGTCCGGCCTGCATATACACTTGGCGGGACCGGAGGCGGCATTTGTCACGATGAGGAAGAACTGATTGAAATTGTCACAAACGGTTTAAAGCTCAGCCCTGTTCATCAATGTCTGCTCGAAAAAAGCATTGCCGGCTACAAAGAAATCGAATATGAAGTGATGCGGGACTCAAAAGACAATAAAATCGTTGTCTGCAACATGGAAAATATTGACCCCGTCGGCATTCATACAGGCGATTCGATCGTTGTGGCGCCCAGCCAAACGATTTCAGACAGAGAATACCAGCTGCTCAGAAACGTGTCATTAAAAATTATCGGAGCTCTTGGCATTGAAGGCGGATGCAATGTTCAGCTTGCTCTTGATCCGGATAGTTTTCAATATTACGTTATCGAAGTGAACCCGCGGGTTAGCCGCTCATCCGCCCTTGCATCAAAAGCGACAGGATATCCGATTGCGAAACTCGCAGCGAAAATTGCCGTCGGTTTGACGTTAGATGAAATCATCAATCCAGTGACAGGGAAAACATTTGCTTGCTTTGAACCGGCGCTTGATTATGTTGTCACGAAAATACCGCGATGGCCGTTTGATAAATTTGAATCAGCCAACCGTGTGCTTGGCACTCAAATGAAAGCAACCGGTGAAGTCATGGCGATCGGCCGCACGTTTGAAGAATCGTTGTTAAAAGCTGTTCGTTCTCTCGAAGCAAGCGTCTACCATTTAACATTGAAAGAAAACGATGTCTCAGATGAAATGATTGAAAAGCGAATCAAGAAAGCAGGGGATGAACGAATCTTTTACATCGCGGAAGCGCTGAGAAGGGGTTTTTCCGTTGAGCAAATTCATCAATGGAGCAAAATCGACCGCTTTTTCTTGAATAAGATAAACAACATTATCGAATATGAACGAGAACTGAAAAAATCTCCATTTGATGTAAATGTGTTGAGAAAAGCAAAGCAACTCGGATTTTCTGATCACTTTATCGCTTCGTTATGGAATACAGATGAATCGGAAGTTTATGAGTTTCGGAAAAAACAAGGAATTGTTCCAGTTTACAAAATGGTTGATACGTGCGCAAGCGAGTTTGAATCCGAGACGCCTTACTTTTACGGCACATATGAAGAAGAAAATGAATCGATTGTGACTGAACGAAAAAGTGTTGTCGTGTTAGGTTCAGGGCCGATTCGAATCGGGCAGGGTATTGAGTTCGATTATGCAACAGTTCACTCTGTTTGGGCGATTCGCGAAGCAGGATATGAAGCAATCATTATCAATAACAATCCAGAAACGGTGTCAACGGATTTCAGCATTTCCGACAAGCTGTATTTTGAACCGCTGACGATCGAAGATGTCATGCATATTATCGACTTGGAGAAACCGATTGGCGTTGTCGTCCAATTCGGCGGGCAAACGGCAATCAATTTGGCAGGCAAGCTGGCAAAACGAGGTGTCAAAATATTAGGAACAAGCCTGGAAAATTTAGATCGGGCGGAAGACCGCGACAAGTTCGAACAAGTGCTTGAAGCTTTGGAAATACCACAGCCTGTAGGGAAAACGGCTCTATCCGTCGCTGAAGCGGTGGAAATTGCGGAAGAAATCGGCTATCCGGTGCTTGTCCGTCCTTCCTATGTGCTTGGCGGCCGGGCGATGGAAATTGTCTACCATAAAGAAGAATTGCTCCATTATATGGAACATGCAGTAAAAATTAATCCGGAACATCCCGTTTTAATTGATCAATATTTAACCGGAATAGAAGTGGAAGTTGATGCGATTTCAGACGGTAAACATGTGCTCATTCCGGGCATTATGGAGCATATTGAGCGGGCAGGCGTGCACTCAGGGGACTCGATAGCGGTTTACCCGCCGCAAACGTTATCTGATCAGTTGAAAACAGAACTTGTTGATTATACGATTCGTTTGGCAAAAGGGCTGAATATTGTCGGACTGCTAAACATTCAATTTGTAATTGCTGACGGGCGGGTATACGTATTGGAAGTGAACCCAAGATCAAGCAGAACAGTTCCGTTTCTAAGTAAAATTACCGGAATTCCGATGGCTAAGCTTGCGACAAAGGTGATACTCGGTGCTAGCTTGCCGGAACTCGGTGTGAAAACAGGGCTTGCAAAAGAGCCGAAAGGTGTATTTGTGAAGGTGCCGGTATTTTCATTTGCGAAGTTGCGCCGTGTAGACATTACGCTTGGACCAGAAATGAAATCAACTGGGGAAGTAATCGGAAAGGATGCCACCTTTGAAAAGGCTCTTTATAAAGGCTTTGTTGCAGCCGGTACGAATATTTACGAGCACGGATCAGTGCTGCTTACGATTGCTGATAAGGACAAAAACGAGGCTTTAGAAATTGCGGGCAGATTTCGCAATATCGGCTATCAACTGCTGGCGACGGAAGGAACCGCAAAGTTTCTAGAAGAGAACGGCATAAAAGCAAAGGTTGTCAGCAAAATCGGATCACGCGGCGACAACATTTTGGATGTGATACGCAATGGAAAAGCGCAATTTGTCATCAACACGCTGACGAAAGGAAAGCAGCCTGAGCGCGACGGCTTCAGAATCAGAAGGGAATCGGTTGAAAACGGTGTGCCGTGCCTCACTTCTTTAGACACTGCAAGGGCAATTTTACGCGTGCTTGAATCGATGGCTTTTACGGTTGAAAATCTCTCCGAACATAATAGGTAAAGAAGGTGATCCAATGATCAAAGCTTGGATGGAAATCATCAGCAACAGGCCAATTGCGAAAAACATTTATAAAATGGAATTAAAAGGAGAGCTCGTTCAACGCATTACTCGTCCGGGACAATTTGTTCAAATAAAAGTGGATGACAGTTTTGATCTGTTATTAAGAAGACCGATCAGCATTGCCGAATACAATGCCGAAAAAAACACGATGACATTAATTTATCGGGCAGAAGGCGCCGGAACGAAAAGATTGTCCAGAAAAAAAGCAAGTGAGCTTGTCGATGTTTTCGGACCGCTCGGAAACGGTTTTCCGGTTGAAGAAACGAAGGAAAAAGCATTGCTTGTCGGTGGCGGCATTGGCGTTCCCCCTCTTTATGAATTGTCGAAGCAGCTTGTTCAAAATGGAGTGGAAGTTGTCCATGTATTAGGATTTTCAACAAAAGCGGCGGTGTTTTACGAACATGAGTTTAAAGAGCTGGGCGAAACGTTTGTGGCGACAGTTGACGGCACATTCGGCGCAAAAGGAACCGTTATGGATATCATCAATGAACAACGCTTCACATTTGAAACGCTCTATACATGCGGACCAACTCCAATGTTAAAAGCGATAGAAGAAGCATTTCCGCATAAAAAAGTGTTTTTGTCCCTGGAAGAAAGAATGGGCTGCGGAATCGGCGCTTGCTTTGCCTGTGTCCGCCGTACGAAAACCGATGCAAATGATTCGGGCTATAAGAAAATCTGTACCGACGGGCCTGTTTTTCGAATCGGGGAGGTGATGTTGGAATGTTAACTGTTAAGCTTCCTGGTCTTGAGTTAAAAAATCCGATCATGCCCGCATCAGGATGCTTCGGCTTTGGCCGCGAATTTGCCAAGCTGTACGATTTATCCAAGCTTGGAGCGATCATGATCAAAGCAACAACGCTTGAGCCTAGATTCGGAAATCCAACACCAAGGGTGGCGGAAACGCCGTCGGGAATGCTCAATGCCATCGGGTTGCAAAATCCCGGATTAAAAAAAGTGATGGAGGAAGAGCTTCCTTGGCTTTCTCAATTTGATGTTCCGATCATTGCGAACATTGCCGGCTCGACTGTTGAAGAATATGTGGAAGTGGCAAAAGAAATCAGTAAAGCGCCTAACGTAAAAGCACTTGAACTGAACATTTCTTGTCCGAATGTTAAACAAGGGGGGATCATGTTCGGAACAGTTCCTGAAGTAGCCGGACATTTAACAGAAGCTGTGAAAAACGTTTCTTCAGTACCGGTTTATGTCAAGCTTTCTCCAAATGTAACTGACATTGTCGCCATGGCAAAAGCGGTGGAAAAAGCGGGAGCAGACGGAATTACGATGATCAACACGCTCCTCGGCATGCGGATCGATGTGAAAACAGGCCGGTCGATTATTGCTAATGGAACAGGCGGGCTTTCTGGACCTGCTGTCAAGCCGATTGCCGTTCGTATGATCTATCAGGTTTCCCAAAGTGTAGAAATCCCGGTCATCGGCATGGGAGGAATTATGAATGTCGATGATTGCATAGAATTTTTGCAGGCAGGTGCAAAGGCAGTCGCAATTGGTACAGCGAATTTTGTCAATCCTTACGTCTGTGTTGAACTTATTGATGCGTTGCCGAATCGGCTGAAAGAATTAGGCTTTGATCATGTGAATGAATGTGTCGGAAGGAGCTGGAAAGATGAAAAATCGTCCTCTAATTCTTGCCCTTGATTTTGATACGAGAGAAAAAGCATTGCAGTTTGTGCAAATATTTGAGCAGCCTTTATTTGTTAAAGTGGGGATGGAACTTTTTTATCAAGAAGGCCCTTCTATCATCGAAGAATTACAGCGAAGCGGTCATCAAATATTTCTTGATTTGAAGCTGCATGATATACCAAATACCGTGAAACAAACGATGAAAGGACTTGCCAAGCTCGGAGTCGATTTGATCACTATTCACGCTGCGGGAGGTAGAGACATGATGGAAGCAGCGATAGAAGGGCTGGAGGCGGGAGCTCAGAGCGGAAATAAGCGTCCAGATGTTGTCGCTGTCACCCAGCTGACAAGCACTTCCAGCGAGATGCTAAAACATGAACTTCTCATTGAAAAGCCGTTGCTTGAGACGGTTTTACATTATGCGGAAAATGCAAAAAAAAGCGGGATGAGCGGTGTTGTTTGTTCTGTCCATGAAGTAAGCGAAATAAGAAAAACGTGCGGTCCATCTTTTCTGACTGTTACGCCTGGAATTCGTTTAGCAAAAGATAGAGCACAGGATCAAGTCCGCATTGCGACGCCAAAATTTGCAAAGGAACAAGGCGCATCAGCCATTGTTGTCGGCAGGACAATTACAAAGGCAGAGGATCCTGTTGCAGCCTACAATGAAGTAAAAAAAGAATGGGAGGGTAAGGTGGAATGAAAAAGGAAATCGCCAAACATTTGCTAGAAATTGAAGCAGTTACTCTCAGACCAAATGAACCGTTTACGTGGGCAAGCGGAATAAAATCGCCCATTTATTGCGACAATCGTTTGACTCTATCGTATCCGAAGCTCCGCAAAATCATTTACAAAGGACTAGTTCAACTAATCAGTGAGCATTTTTCCGATGCTGAATTAATTGCTGGAACTGCGACAGCCGGTATTCCCCATGCGGCATTAGTTGCTGAAGAGTTGGGATTGCCGATGTGTTATGTGCGCAGCACACCGAAAAAGCATGGGAAGGGAAACCAAATAGAAGGAAAAGTGAGGGAAGGACAAAAAGCGGTTGTAATCGAAGACTTGATTTCAACAGGGGCAAGCTCCTTAAAAGCTGTTGAAGCACTAAGAAATGCTGGCTGTCAAGTACTAGGTGTCGCCGCCATTTTCACCTACGGTCTTCCTCAAGGAAAGCAAAATTTTGCCAATGCTGGCATTCCGGCGATCGCATTAAGCGATTATGACACTTTAATCCAAGTGGCTTTGGAAGAACAAATGATTTCGAAAGAAGATCTCGACCGCTTGTCATTATGGCGAAAAAATCCTGAAAACGACAGTTGGCTCGAAAAAGTTTAACCTCCCTTTCATAAAATATTTAATTCCAATCAAAAAACTCGGGTTGACTTTTAGGAAAATTATGATAAAATTTGAAAGCATATAGCACGTTCTTGAAAGGAACACTGTGAATCTGCTAACCTAGTTTTTAAGTACAAAATATCATTTGTACAAATGAAAGAAATAAAAAGCTGTCTAAATAAACCGCTGACTAGACGACTAGAGGCGGTTTTCAATCCTTTTATTGAACGAGCTCTATTCCTTTTCTAATAAGGGGGAAAGGCGAATGCTTACGTACGAAACCTGGGCGGAACCTGATCTCGTGTTTGATGAGACATCGGACACAAAAGGTGCCCTAGAGGTGTTGGAATGGGCATATTCAACATATAAAGATGATATTGTGTATTCGTGCAGCTTTGGGATTGAAGGGATTGTACTCATTGATTTAATATCGAAGGTCAATCCGACCGCACGGATTGTCTTTTTGGATACAGGGCTGCATTTTAAAGAAACCTATGATTGCATAGAAAAAGTAAAAAATCGATACCCAGATTTAAATATAGAATTGAAAAAACCAGAGATCACATTAGAAGAGCAAAAAGAGCAATATGGGGATAAGCTTTGGGAGAGAGATCCGAATCTTTGCTGCCACATCCGGAAAGTGATTCCTTTAAGGGAGACACTTGAACCTGTAAAAGCATGGATTTCAGGATTGAGAAGAGAACAATCGCCGACAAGAAAACATATAAACTATATTAATAAAGATGAGAAATTCCAAAAGGTAAAAATTTGCCCTCTCATCCACTGGACATGGAAGGAAGTTTGGCGATATGTTTATAAACATGATTTGCCTTATATCGTCTTACATGATCAAGGTTATCCTTCCATTGGCTGCCAGCCTTGCACTCAGCCAGCCATTAACATGGATGATCTGCGTTCTGGAAGATGGGTCGGCCATCAAAAGCTTGAATGCGGATTACATGAGAGTGTGACAAAATAATGGAAGCCTATAACCATTAGAGGAAGCGGTGCGGCGGCAGCGGGTGCTGCCTGTCGTACAGGAGCGGTAAAAACATATCGCTTTTTCCTCCATTCGGACTGCTGGAAATGTTCTCTGTTCAATGGTCGGTGGAGGTGAAGGTGCCTAAACCGTCTGCTTCGGCTTCATCGATAGTTGATTCAATCATTTTATCTTTGGTGTTTGTTCAATCAAAATATGAATATCATTTACAAGTGAAGTGATAGTTTGATCTACAGCAGGCCTTTTTCCGCATATAATGCTTTATAAAAACTCGTCATAAAAAATAAAGTTTTGAAGACTCGTTTCATGAAATGATTCTTTTTACTCGTTTTTGATGATGGCGTATCGCAACGATTTAGATTTATTTAGCGGCTAAGGCTAAAAATTTTTTCAACAAAAGCCTAGTAAATAAATATGAATATAGGAATATATGGCGTAGCAAGGAGGAGATCAAATGGGGATTGCACCGCACGGAGGAACATTAATCAATCGCTATAATCCAGAATACAATTATTCTCATATTCAAGAAGCAATTGAATTGGATAATATCGGGCTCTCTGACTTAGAGTTAATCGGTATTGGAGCATTTAGTCCATTAACGGGTTTTTTAACTAAAAAAGATTATGATAGTGTTGTCGAAAACATGCGTCTTGCCAATGGTATAGTTTGGAGCATTCCAATTACACTTCCTGTTGAAGAAGAACAAGCTGATCGCATCGACATTGGAGATGAAGTTAAGCTGACATTTAACGGAGAAGTATACGGTGTGATCAAAGTGGAAGATAAATATAAGCCGGATAAACAAAAAGAAGCGGAATATGTTTATCGGACAAAAGATGAAGAGCACCCAGGAGTTGCTAAATTGTATGAGCGTCCACCTGTCTATCTTGGCGGGGATGTCGTGTTAGTAAAGAAAACGGAAAAGCCGTTTCCAAACGAAACATTTGAACCAGCGGAATCTCGAGCCGCTTTTGAACGTTTCGGCTGGAATACAGTCGTAGGGTTTCAAACGAGAAATCCTGTTCACCGGGCGCATGAATACATTCAAAAAACAGCTCTTGAAACCGTAGACGGATTATTTCTGCAGCCGCTTGTCGGCGAAACAAAAAAGGATGATATTCCTGCGGATATTCGCATGGAAAGCTATCGAGTTCTGTTGGAAAATTACTATCCGAAAGATCGTGTTCTGTTAGGAATTTTTCCAGCCGCCATGCGCTATGCCGGACCAAGGGAAGCGATATTCCATGCTATCGTTCGAAAAAATTATGGGTGTACGCATTTCATCGTTGGAAGAGACCATGCAGGGGTTGGAAATTATTATGGAACATATGATGCGCAGAAAATCTTTTTCAACTTTACAAAAGAGGAATTAGACATTACGCCGCTGTTTTTTGAACACAGCTTTTATTGCAAAAAATGCGACGGCATGGCCTCCCATAAAACATGTCCGCATTCCGATGACGACCGTGTCATTTTATCAGGCACAAAAGTAAGGGAAAAACTGCGAAACGGCGAGCCGCTGCCAAACACTTTCAGCCGTCCGGAAGTTGTTGAAGTGCTCGTAAAAGGACTGCGCCAAGAAGAATTGCAAAAATGAGGTGGAATAAACGTGACAAGTAAAAATATTGTTTGGCATCACCATTCCGTCACAAAAGAAGAGCGGAGGAAAAAGTTGGGGCATCACAGCTTTGTTCTATGGTTTACCGGATTGTCTGGTTCCGGCAAATCAACGTTAGCCAATGCATTAAACCAAAAACTGTTCAATGAAAATATTTCGTCTTACGTACTAGATGGAGACAACGTTCGCCATGGGTTGAACAAAGATTTAGGATTTTCGGAATTGGACCGAAAAGAAAACATTCGGCGCATTGGAGAAGTTGCAAAATTATTTGTAGACAGCGGTCAAGTTGTTTTGACAGCCTTTATTTCTCCATATAAAGAAGATCGGGAGTTAGTAAGAAATTTGCTCGAGCATGATGAGTTCATTGAAATATATGTTAAATGCTCATTATCAGAATGTGAAAAACGAGATCCGAAAGGGCTGTACAAAAAAGCGAGAAACGGTGAAATAAAACATTTTACAGGTATCGACGATCCATATGAAGAGCCTGAAAATCCTGAAATCATTGTTCATTCTGAGGAATGGTCAGTAGAAGAAAGTGTTGAACATATTTTTCAATATTTAAAAAATCGAAAGTTCCTATAATTTTAAACATTGGGGGAGTTGCAATGGCACATGAAAAAGTATGGGCAAACAATGAAAATTTAAATAAGTTTGAATTAAAAAAGCTTGAAAAAGACGGATTGGATATTTTGGAAGAAATCGACACCTTTGCGAAAAACGGCTTTGCTTCCATTCCGGAAGAAGATTGGGATTTGCTCAAATGGGCGGGGCTGTATCTTCAACGGCCTAAAAAAGACGGTTATTTTATGATGCGGATCAAAGTACCGACGGGAATATTAAACTATGAACAAGTCGTTGCACTCGCAGGGATCTGCAGAGATTTTGGCCGGGATCTATTTGATATTACAACTCGTCAAGCCATCCAATTCCATTGGCTGGAAATCGAGAACATTCCGGAAATATTTAGACGCTTGGATGAAGTCGGTCTAACAACGGTAGGCGCCTGTGGCGACATCGCCCGCAACGTGATTGGAAATCCTCTTGCGGGCATTGACCCGGAGGAGCTTTTGGACACAGAGCCGATTGTGCGAGAAATTCATCAATTTTTCCATAAAAATAGAGATTTTTCCAATTTGCCAAGAAAATATAAAATTTCGATTAGTGCAAGCTACTACAATTCCGGACATGCCGAAATCAATGATTTAGCTTTCATACCAGCTACAAAAGAGATTGACGGAAAGCTTGTGAAAGGCTTTCATGTAAAGGTCGGTGGCGGACTATCATCAAAACCGCATTTGGCCCAACCATTGAACATTTTCGTAACCCCGGATAAAGTGAAGGATGTTGCCATTGCGGTCACAACCATCTTCCGTGATTACGGCTATCGTGAGAAAAGACACCGCGCCCGTCTAAAATTTTTAGTTGCCGATTGGGGTGTAGAAAAATTCCAAGAAAAACTGCTTGAACTGACAGGTCCGCTTCCGGAGAGAGGAAACGATGAAACAAAAGGCTGGAATGCAGGATATTTTTACGGCGTTCATCCGCAAAAGCAAAAAGGCTTGAATTACATCGGCTTTAATGTTCCGCTCGGAAGACTTTATTCCGAGGAAGTGCTGGAGATCGCCAGAATTTCCAAAAAATACGGTAATGGACAAATCCGAACTTGCAATACACAAAATATTGTGATTCCGAACGTTCCGGATGATCAAGTTGAAGCTTTGCTGGCAGAAGAAATTTTTCAAAAGGGCAGAATTACCATCAAGCCGAAATCATTCATTGGTTATGCCGTTTCCTGCACTGGAACGGAATTTTGCAACCTTGCGCTTGTTGAAACGAAACAGCGGATGAAAACAATTGTCGAATATTTGGATCAAGAATTAGAATTGGATGTACCTGTTCGAATGCACATCACAGGCTGCCCGAATTCATGCGGTCAGCGGCAAATCGCGGACATCGGTCTGCAAGGCGTTTTGATGAGAACAAAAGATAAAAAAATGGTCGATGCCTACGAAATTCATGTTGGCGGAACGCTTCTTGACGGCGGCCGATTTAATGAAAAATTGAAAGGAAAAATTGAGGCAGAGAAGCTTCATTTAGTGTTGAAAGATTTTCTGCAATATTTCAAAGAAACGAAGCTGGCCGGCGAAACCTTTTTAGAATATTATGATCGCGTCGGCATTGAACCTTTGCAGGCGAAGCTCGATGAGATTTTGGAACCTCTCGGAGCTTAAATGGGGTGTCAGCATGTATTTGTATCGCTTTCTTGTAAAAACGAAGGAGAAGGAAATTCCAGTAATCATCGCGGCCGAAAATGATTTGAAAGCATTCGAGCAAGTAGATGTTGAGCTTGAAAAATTTTATTTAAAGGTTCTTGACATTGAAGATGTTACGTTGTACGAAAAGAAAAAAATACGAAAAAGTGCAGGGTTTGTGATAGATGAAAGCGACGTGACGCTCTGTACGTAGTGGGGGAGATCAGCGTGGGAAAAGTGTATATTGTCGGAGCAGGCCCAGGAGATCCAGAATTAATCACAATAAAAGCGATGAAGGCGATTCAGAAGGCGGATGTGATTTTATATGACAGGCTTGTCAACAAAGAGCTCCTTGCTTATGCAAAAAAAGAAGCGGATCTCATTTATTGCGGCAAATTGCCAAATTACCATACGATGCGCCAAGAGACGATCAATAAGTTTTTAGTGAAGCATGCCCAGGCAGGCAAAATCGTAACGCGGTTAAAAGGAGGCGATCCCTATCTGTTTGGCAGAGGGGGGGAGGAAGCGGAAGTATTGGTGCAAAAACGAATTCCTTTTGAAGTAATCCCCGGGGTTACGGCTGCTTCCGCCGCTTCCGCCTATGCTGGCATCCCGCTAACGCATCGCAACATCAGCGCTTCGTGTGCATTTATTACCGGGCATAGAGCAGGGGACCGGAAAACAAAAGAGGAAACGATTCATTTGATGAAGGCGGCGGACACCGTTGCCGTCTATATGGGTGTGAAAAATATTCCGGAAATCCAAGACATGATGGTCCGAAGCGGGAAGGATCCCAATACACCTGTTGCCTTTATTGAATGGGCAACTACGGAAGAACAGCGCACAGTAACGACAAACGTGAAGGAAATGGCGAAATCGGCAAAAGAAAATTGTATTTCTAATCCATGCATGATCATTATCGGCGAAGTCGTTCGTTTTCATGACCAGTTGAACTGGTTTGAGAAGCAGATGAGCAACATCGATTTTACAACAGGTGTTTCGTTATGAAAAAAGGGGTTCTGTATATCTTTCACGGCAGTCGGTTGCGAGATTCTAGAGAAGAGGCGATTCATTTTTTCAATGACGTGAAGGCGAGCCTGCCATACGAGATTCAAGAAATCTCTTTCCTTGAGCTTGCAAAGCCTACCATTGAGGAAGGATTTGCATCCTGTTTCGCAAAAGGAGCTGCTCATATTGCGGTAATCCCAGTGCTGTTATTAGCTGCCGGCCATGCCAAACAAGATATACCAGCTATTCTTTCGACATTGCAGACAAAGTATCCGGAAGCAATGATCTCCTATGGCATGCCTTTTGGCGTTGATGAATTGATGCTACAGGCGGTGGAAGACCGAATTAAACGCGTTTTGAATAGACCGAAAAAGTCTAGAATGATTTTGATCGGTCGAGGAAGCCGCGATGTGGAAATGCAGCAAGATTTTTTAAGGATTGGCCGCATGCTTGAAGAGCGATTGGAAGTACCGGTGACGTGCTGCTTTTTAACCGCAGCTTCTCCTCTTTTTCAAGATGTTGTTCAATCCGTTCCAAAAATGACGGAAGAAGAAATAATTTTTGTGCCTTATTTATTGTTTACAGGTCTATTGTTAAAAGGAGTTCAAAAGGAAATCGAGCAATTGAAAAAGGTAACGAATAAAAATATTATGTTAACTGATCATATCGGAAACCATTCGGCTGTAAAAGAACTGCTTCGCTTCAGAGTTGAAGAAGCGTTTGCAACAAGAGAAGAGAATAAATATTTGAAAAAGGAAACCGTGTTATGAATGGTTTCCTTTTTCTCTGTACTGAAATGAGGCGTACATAATTTTTCATGATTAGAGCTAGTGAAGGCGATATTCCAGATGATCAACGTTGTTAATGGAGTAAGAGTTTCATAAAAGAAGCTTATAAAAGCAGAAGGAGAAGAAGAAAAAACGTCTATTGTTTTTTCAACTTCAGCACGAGCTCTTCATCAGGCGTCACATAGACCGTTTGCTGATTTTCATATATGACAAACCCAGGCTTGGCGCCATTCGGTTTTTTTACATAGCGCACTTTTGTATAATCGACAGGTACGGAGCTTGATTGGCGCGCTTTGCTGAAATAAGCTGCCAGATTCGCTGCCTCTAAAATGGTCTGTTCAGACGGATCTTTTTTCCGGATGACAACATGGGAGCCCGGTATGTCCTTTGTATGAAGCCAAATATCGTCTCTAGCAGCAACCCGGTTCGTCAAGTATTCGTTTTGCTTGTTGTTTTTGCCGACTAATATTTCAGCTCCGTCGCTGGACAGATAAGCTTCTAAAACAGGTTTAGCATTTTTTTTCTTCTGGATGTTCGCTCTTTTTTTCAAATATCCCCCTTCAATCAATTCTTCTCGAATTTCCTCTAAGTCTTTAGGAGAAGCTGTTTCAAGCTGCTGGAGAAGCCGGTCAAAATATTCGATTTCTTGTTCTGCTTTTTCGATTTGCGATTTGACAACTAAAACGGAATTTTTGGCTTTTTGATATTTTTGGAAATAACTTTGGGCGTTTTCAGAAGGAGTTTTCAAAGGATCAAGCGGAATTTTGATCTTTTGTCCATCCTCGTCATAATAGTTGATAACTTCGACTTCTTTATCCCCTTTTTTCACTGCATGCATGTTCGCTGTCAATAGTTCGCCGTAAAGCTGTAGCGTATTTGCTTTTTCAGCCTCTTTGAGCGTGTGTTTTAGCTTTTGGATTTTCGTTTCATTCTTTTTTCGTTCGTTGATGATGAAGCGTTCTAAATCCTGCCCTTGCTGCTTCACTCGATCGCGTTCCGCTTTTGAGTAAAAATATCGGTCTAGCAATTCGCTTATGGTAGAAAATGTTTTCCTTTCTCCTTTTACGTGCTCTAAAGGCAAAATATAAAAATATTCTTTATTTAAAGTTTTTGTCATTTGCGGAACAATGCTTCCGCTTTTTATTTGATTTAAAACGGACATAAGCGTTCTGGCAACCGATTCCTTATTGGCGATTCCAGAGCGGTAGACGATTTCTTTTGCCAACAGAGGCGAGATGCCAGCAAATTGGTCGACAATTTGTTTTTCAAATTTTCCTGAAAACAGATCAATTTTTTTCAAAACCGTTTCTTCTGAAGCATGAAAAGGATTCAATTTGCCTTGGTCTGGAGGAAAAACATATGCGTGTCCGGGCAAAACAGAGCGATGGCGATTGACTGCAGCTGATACATGTTTGATGCTGTCAATGATCATCTTCTTTTCTTGATCGACTAAGATGATGTTGCTATGTTTTCCCATGATCTCGACAAATAATTGTTTCCTGGTGATATCCCCTAATTCATTGCGGGATCTCATTTGCAGCATGACGATTCGATCAAGTCCGACCTGGCTGATTTCCTCAATGATGCTTCCTTCCAAATGCTTTCTTAAAACCATACAGAACATCGGCGGTTCTTGCGGATTATCATAGTTGGAGGCTGTAAGATGAATGCGCGCAAAATTGGGATGATTGGATATAAGCAGACGATAATTTTTACCTTTCTGACGAATTTGCAAGATAAGATCGTGCTTAGAAGGCTGATGAATTTTTGTGATTTTTCCGCCTTCAAGCTCTTGTTTCAATTCTCTTTGAACACAATATGTAAAAATGCCGTCAAAAGACATATTTGCTCACCCTTTTTCCATGAAGTCCAAGAAAAAACTTACTAAATTATAACATGTTTTAGGACAAGGCTGAATATGTTGTTCTTAGAGCGTGTATCAAAAGGTGAAAAGGGGTGAAACAGAAATTCATGAAATGGCATGAATTGACAGAACAAGAAGCAATTCAATCATTGAATGTCGATATAAAAAAAGGATTATCAGAAAAAGAAGCAGAAAACCGCAGAAAAAAATTAGGATACAATGAGCTTGCAGAAGGAAAACGGCAATCAAATCTTTTGTTATTTTTCGGCCAGTTTAAAGATTTCATGGTTCTTGTTTTAATTGCGGCAACCGTCATTTCCGGCCTTTTAGGAGAGTATATTGATGCAGTTGCCATTATTGCGATTGTGATTTTGAACGGAGTTCTTGGATTTATTCAAGAGAAAAAGGCAGAGAAGTCTCTTGCTGCATTAAAAGAACTGTCAAGCCCGCAGACTACTGTATTGCGCAGCGGGAAGTGGGTGAAGATCCCTTCGAGAGAAATTGTCGTAGGGGACTGCATTAAATTTAAAAGCGGCGATCGAATCGGAGCTGATGTGCGTCTCATTCAGGTATCAAGCCTTGAAGTCGAGGAGTCGGCACTAACTGGCGAATCCGTCCCTGTTGGAAAACATACACGCCCATTAAAAGGGAATCAAGGATCCGTTGGCGATATGCAAAATATGGCCTTTATGGGCACGCTTGTAACAAGAGGAAGCGGAGTCGGCGTTGTCGTGGCTACAGGCATGAAAACGGCAATGGGGCAAATTGCAGATTTGCTGCAAACCCAGGAGCAGCAATTGACACCGATGCAGAGAAAATTAGAAGAGCTGGGCAAAGTTTTAATTGTTGTAGCTCTTCTCTTGACGGTATTAGTAGCAGGAATCGGAGTCATGCAAGGACATGCTGTTTATGAAATGTTTTTGGCGGGGGTCTCGCTGGCAGTGGCGGCGATTCCTGAAGGCTTGCCGGCGATTGTTACGGTTGCATTGGCATTGGGCGTCCAGCGGATGATCAAGAAAAATTCAATTGTCCGAAAGCTTCCAGCTGTTGAAACGCTCGGATGTGCAACCGTCATTTGTTCAGATAAAACAGGAACAATGACTCAAAACCAAATGACTGTGACAGACATTTGGATAAGCAATAAATCATGGAAGGTAACAGGTGCGGGCTATCAGCCTGCTGGGGAGTTTTTTGAAAACGGAAAAAAAATTGATCCGGCTGCTCATAAACCGTTGAAGCAAATGTTAATGTTTGGAATGCTTGCTTCAACATCTGATATTATTGAAACAAATGGAGAATATTCCCTTGATGGCGACCCGACGGAAGGCGCGTTGATCGTGGCTGGCATGAAAGCGGGGCTGGCAAAATCAAAATTATTGAAGCAATTTCATATTATGCGAGAATTTCCTTTTGACTCCGACCGAAAAATGATGTCCGTCATTGTTCAAGATAAAGACGGAAAATGCTTTGCAGTTGCAAAAGGAGCTCCAGATGTTATATTAGAACGTTCGACACATGTTCTTTGGCACGATAGAAAAGAACGTTTAACGGAACAGCGAAAAAATGACATTCAAAAGGCAATTTTTCATCAGGCAAACGAAGCATTAAGAACGATAGCAGTTGCATACAAACCGCTTCATACAGGATCTCTACCCCAAGCTGAAGCGGAATCTTCTCTTATTTTCATTGGCATACAAGGAATGATTGACCCGCCAAGACCAGAAGTGAAACAAGCGGTGAAGGAATGCGGTGAAGCAGGCATTAAAACTGTCATGATAACAGGCGATCATGTTATTACCGCACAAGCTATCGCAAAAGAACTAGAAATATTGCCGCCCAACGGTAAAGTAATGGACGGATCATCTTTGTCCAAGCTCACGATTGAAGAATTGGAAGAAGTAGTTGATGATATTTACGTATTTGCCAGAGTTTCTCCGGAGCATAAATTGAAAATTGTGAAAGCATTGCAAAACAAAGGACATATCGTTGCAATGACTGGAGACGGCGTAAATGATGCCCCGGCAATCAAAGCGGCAGACATAGGCATTTCGATGGGAATGAGCGGCACCGATGTGGCAAAAGAAGCTTCCTCTCTTATTCTCGTTGATGATAACTTTGCCACCATTAAAGCAGCGATTCAAGAAGGGCGCAATATTTATGACAATATCAGGAAATTTATTCGCTATTTATTAGCATCAAATGTAGGAGAGATACTAGTTATGTTATTTGCCATGATTTTAGCATTGCCACTGCCGCTTGTTCCGATTCAAATTTTGTGGGTGAATCTTGTAACAGATGGCCTGCCGGCTATGGCGCTTGGCCTTGATCCTGCAGAAGAAGATGTGTTAAAAAGAAAGCCTCGCGATCCGAAAGAAGGGATTTTTTCGAGAGGGCTTGGCTGGAAAATTTTATCTCGCGGGTTTTTAATCGGGCTGTCCACACTACTTGTCTTTTACTTCATTTATGAACGGAATACAGAACAGCTTGCCTACGCGCAAACAGCTGCTTTTGCAACACTTGTTTTGTCCCAATTGATTTTAGTGTTTGATTCAAGAACGGAAAAAACGATTTTTGACCGGAATCCTTTTAGCAACATTTATTTGCTGCTGGCAGTCTTTTCATCCATAATCTTAATGCTTGTTGTCATTTATTATGAGCCGCTTCAACCGATTTTCCATACAACGCCTATCATGGCTCGAGATTGGCTGTTTATTTTCGTCATGTCCGCTCTGCCGACATTTTTGCTGGCAGGATCAATTTTAACAAGAAAAAAACGATAAGTTATGTTATAATTTTTTCAGGTGATAGATGCTATTCTATGACCTTTCTTTTTTTCTTTTGTTTTGAAGGCGACGAAAGAACGGATGTGGTACAATGGTATTAAGCATGACGGGATTTGGCCGCTCGGTAAAAACGGTGCAGCAGATGCAAATAACAGTTGAGATGAGATCGGTCAATCACCGGTTTTGTGAAATCAGCGTGCGGATGCCTAAAAATTTTTTTTCGCTTGAAGAAAAAATAAAGAAAGCCGTACAATCTTATATAAATCGAGGACGTGTGGAATTGTACATCACGGTCAGCGGAGAGGGTCTTTTTTCCAGAACCCTAAACGTTGACTGGTCCCTTGCCGCTCAATACATAGACGCTTTGAACGAAATGAAACGCCGTTTTCATATAGATGATTCCATTCGTTTCATGCACCTTTTGCATGATGAACATATTTTTGAAATTCAAGAGGTTGCGAATGAAAATGAAGAGCTTGAATGTATGATGTTAGAAGCTGTTCATGAAGCGGCCAATCAACTTCTGGAAATGCGGGCTGCAGAAGGAAGCAAGCTAAAAGAAGACTTGCTGAAGCATTTGGAAGCGTTAGAGCAAATCATAGAGCATATTCAATCAAGAGCCAGTATTGTCGCAAGCAACTACAGAGATAAATTGCAAAAGCGTTTATCCGAGTTTATAACAGGGAATATTGATGAGAATAGAATATTGTTGGAAGTGGCAATTTTCGCTGACAAATCGGATATTACGGAAGAATTGACAAGATTAGAAAGCCATTTGAGCCAGTTTCGAAAAACGATCGAAAAAGATGAACCGATAGGGCGGAAGCTTGATTTTATCGTACAAGAGATGAGCCGGGAAGCCAATACGATCGGAGCTAAAGGGAATGATTCGGCCATTTCTGCTTTCGTTGTGGAATTGAAAACTGTTATTGAAAAATTAAAAGAGCAAGTTCAAAATATTGAATAAAGGCTTTTTAGGGGGAAAAATCATGGGAATTAAATTAATTAATATTGGCTTTGGCAACATCGTTTCAGCAAGCCGCATCATTTCCATTGTAAGCCCCGAATCGGCTCCGATAAAGCGGATGATTCAAGATGCAAGAGAACGAGGAATGCTTATTGATGCGACATATGGAAGAAGGACGAGAGCAGTTGTTATAATGGATTCTGACCATATTATATTGTCTGCCGTCCAACCGGAAACAGTTGCTCAAAGGCTTTCCAATAAAGATGAGCTGTCTGATGAAGGGTAGGGTAAATTTGAAATGCAATTAAAGAAAAAAGGTTTGTTAATTGTTTTGTCTGGACCGTCCGGAGTGGGAAAAGGCACTGTTCGCAAAGCGTTGTTTGCACAAAAAGACGTCAATTTTCAATATTCGATCTCAGTGACGACGAGAACCCCACGGGAGGGTGAGAAGGACGGTGTAGATTATTTTTTTAAAACACGCGAACAATTTGAACAGATGATTAAGGAAAACAAACTGCTTGAATGGGCAGAATATGTTGGGAATTATTACGGTACACCCGTTGAATATGTAGAGAAAACACTTGCAGAAGGAAAAGATGTTTTTCTAGAAATTGAAGTTCAAGGGGCTCTTCAAGTTAAAAAGGCATTTCCTGACGGGTTGTTTATATTTTTGCTCCCGCCTAGCCTGGAAGAACTGAAAAATCGAATTGTCACGAGAGGAACAGAGTCAGCTGACTTGATCAATAATCGGATGAAAAAAGCAAAAGAAGAAATTGACATGATGGATTATTATGACTATGTTGTTGTAAATGATGAAGTGAATCTTGCCTGTGAAAAAATTAAAGCGATTGTGACTGCTGAACATTGCAGAAGGGAAAGAGTTGCACAAATGTACAAAAAATTTTTGGAGGTTGAGTCTTGATGCTTTATCCATCAATTGATTCCCTATTAAACCGTATCAATTCAAAATATACACTAGTAACTGTAGCAGCAAAAAGAGCGCGGCAAATGCAGCAAAACAATGACCAGCAATTGGAAAACACGGTATCTGTAAAATATGTCGGAAAAGCGCTGGAAGAAATTGATGCAGGGCTGCTTAATTATGAAAAGATTGAGAAATAATAGCTGCTGTCATAACAACCTACTTGATAGGTTGTTATTTTTTTAAAAAGCTGAGAAATAGGAGGAGAACAAAGTGGCACGTCCGAGACGTATTTTATTGTGTGTAACGGGAGGAATAGCGGTTTTCAAGGCTGCAGCTTTGACGAGCAAGCTGACACAGGCGGGTTTTGATGTGAAAGTGATCATGACAGAATCTGCTACGAAATTCGTCACCCCTTTGACGTTTCAAGTACTATCAAGAAATGAAGTGTTTTTAGATACTTTTGATGAAAAAGATGCGAAAGTGATTGCACATATCGATTTAGCCGACTGGGCTGATTTAGTGCTCGTAGCTCCAGCAACTGCCAATATCATTGGGAAACTTGCCTCAGGGATTGCCGATGATATGGTGACAACGACACTGCTGGCGACAACTGCACCGGTTTGGATTGCTCCTGCAATGAATGTACATATGTATGACCATCCGGCTGTAAAACGCAACATTGAAACGCTTTATCGGGACGGCTATCAGTTTATTGAACCGCAAGAAGGACATCTTGCATGCGGTTACGTTGGCAAAGGCCGCCTGGAAGAGCCGGACAAAATCGTTGAACTCATTCAAAATCATTTTTCCGATCAAACGAAGGTACCTTCCGTCTTGAATCAGAAAACAATTATCATTACTGCGGGGCCGACAAGGGAAAAAATAGATCCTGTCCGGTTTTTCTCCAACCATTCAAGCGGAAAAATGGGCTATGCGATCGCCGAGCAGGCGAAGGAGCTTGGAGCGAGCGTAATTTTAATTTCCGGTCCGACTTCTCTTGCGCCGCCGGCCGGGGTGACATTTGTGCCAGTTGAAAGTGCTGAAGAGATGTATCATGAAGTGATGAACCATTTTGACAAAGCCGACATTGTGATTAAATCTGCCGCAGTTTCTGATTATCGGCCGAAACAAACATTTGATCAAAAAATGAAAAAAAAGGACGGCTCATTAGTCATTGAATTGGAACGTACGGAAGACATTTTAAAAAGACTCGGCGAGAAGAAAGGAACAAAATTGCTGGTAGGATTTGCGGCGGAAACGGAAAATGTTGAACAATATGCGCTGCATAAGCTGAATGAAAAGAACTTGGATTTAATTGTCGCCAACAATGTAAATGAACCAGGAGCAGGATTTCAAAAGGATACAAATATAGTGACGATTTTTCATAGAAACGGAGAAAAGAAGGCGTATCCGCTTATGTCTAAAAAAGAAGTGGCAAATGCAATTTTAAGAGAAATTGAAAAGCTTTTGAAAGGTGAATAGATAATGCGGTATGCAAGCGTTGTTGTGGATGTCCCGGCAAAAGGCACGGACAAGCTATTTGACTACGAAATTCCAAATAAATTCGCTGGCGTAATCCAGCCTGGCATGAGGGTCATCGTTCCTTTCGGCTCCCGCAAGCTTACTGGATTTGTCGTTCAGTTAAAAAATGAAACAGATATTGACAGTGTGAAACTGATCCATTCGCTTTTTGATCCGGAACCGGTATTAAATCATGAACTGTTAGAGCTTGGCGCATGGCTTAGTGAAACGACTCTTTGCTATAAAATCACCGCTTTTCAGGCAATGCTTCCGGCTGCGATGAAAACGAGGTACATAAAAGAAATCAAGCCATCGAGCTCCGCTCAATTGGAGGATTTGCCTGAAGAGATCAGGACTGCTTTCGAAAAAGGAGGGCCGCTTTCATGGGAGGATTTACCTTCATCGCTTGTCGCCGTCGTTCAAAAGGAAATTCGTAATGGGAATTTGCAAATCGATTATCGTGTCGAACAAAAGCAAAAAAAACGGCTTGTGAAATATGTAAAGCCTCTTTTGCCGGTTCGTGAGCTTGAAGAACAGCTTCAGCATTTGCCAGCTCGCGCCCATAAACAGAAAGAGGTTATTCAATTTTTTATTGATCATCCTAATCCGATTTTATTAACGGAGTTGACGAACAGCATACAAGGAGCTTCAATTGCCGTCAAAGCGTTAATTAAAAAAGGTATTTTGACAGAGGAGCAAGTAGAAATTTACAGAGATCCTTATGAGCATAAACAGTTTCCGAGAACGAAGCCTTTACCGTTAACTGACGAACAAAAACGTGCAATGGAGCCGATTTTAGACAAGCTGAATCGACACGAGCACGAAGTATTTTTAATGTATGGGGTCACGGGAAGCGGCAAAACGGAAATTTATTTGCAAGCGATCGAGAAGGTATTGAATGAAGGAAAAGAAGCGATCGTGCTAGTACCTGAAATATCGTTGACTCCTCAAATGGTTCAGCGGTTTAAAAGCAGATTTGGCAGCCAGGTTGCTGTTCTTCATAGCGGGTTGTCCAGCGGGGAAAAGTTCGATGAATGGCGGAAAATTTACCGGAAAGAAGCGAAGCTTGTCGTCGGGGCGAGATCAGCAATTTTTGCCCCGTTTCAAAATATCGGCATCATTATTATTGATGAAGAGCATGAAACTAGCTATAAACAGGAGGAAAGTCCTCGGTATCATGCAAGGGACGTTGCCATTTACAGAGGGAAATATCATCAATGTCCAGTCATTTTAGGAAGCGCCACTCCGACGCTTGAATCATTTGCGAGAGCACAAAAAGGCGTTTATACGTTGTTAACTTTAAAAGAACGCGTCAACCGCCGTCCTCTGCCGGAAGTCCATATTGTCGACATGCGGGAGGAGCTGAGAAACGGCAACCGATCGATGTTTTCAAGAACGTTGTTTGAAAAGCTGACAGATCGCTTGAAGAAAGGAGAGCAATCTGTACTTTTATTAAACAAGCGCGGCTATTCTTCCTTCGTCATGTGCAGAAATTGCGGACATGTCATAGGATGTCCTCATTGCGATATTTCCCTTACTTATCATCGGCATGGGGAAAAGCTAAAATGCCACTATTGCCAATTCGAAACAGCCATGCCGTCTCGATGCCCAGAATGTGGAAGCGAGCATATTCGCTTTTTCGGAACAGGAACTCAGCGTATCGAGGAAGAGCTCAACAGGCTTATCCCGGAAGCGCGTGTCATACGGATGGATGTCGACACGACCAGCCGTAAAGGAATGCATGAAAAGCTTTTAAACGCATTCGGCGAAAAAAAAGCAGACATCCTGCTTGGAACACAAATGATTGCAAAAGGATTGGACTTCCCTGATGTCACATTGGTCGGAGTGCTTTCGGCTGACACGATGCTCCATCTTCCTGATTTCCGGTCTGGAGAAAAAACGTTTCAATTATTAACGCAAGTAAGCGGAAGAGCAGGCCGGCATGAGCTTCCGGGGGAAGTGGTGATTCAAACTTATACGCCTGAGCATTACTCCATTCAATTGGCAAGCTTGCATGATTTTGAAACATTTTATCGACAGGAAATGAAAATGAGAAAATCTTTTGCCTATCCGCCCTATTATTTTCTCATTCTCATTACCGTTTCCCATCCAAATGCGATAAAAGCAGCTGAAGTAACGGAGAAAATTGGACAATATTTAAAGCTTCATTTATCAAATGAGGCGCAGATCCTCGGTCCTGTCAGTTCGCCAATACCGAAGATGAAAGATAGATATCGATTTCAATGCATGATAAAATACAAACGGGAAAAAAACTTGTATAAAACACTGAAATTATTGTTCGAGCATTATGAAGAGGACATGTCGCAAACGGATTTAAAATTGATGATTGATCTAAATCCGTATACCATTCTATAAATTGGTTATGTAAATTGTTAGCATCATATCTAGTTTTTAGATGTCGATGAGTTGGAAACAATAGAAGGGAGATATGTATGGCGAAAATTATATTTATGGGCACGCCTGACTTTGCTGTACCAGTGCTAAATCGAATCGTAAAAGACGGTCATGACGTTTGTGCAGTTGTCACACAGCCAGACCGCCCGAAAGGAAGAAAAAAACAATTGACGCCTCCGCCTGTAAAAGTGGCTGCAGAACAACATAACATTCCAGTGTTTCAACCTGAAAAAATCCGTCACAAAGAAGAAATAGAAAAAATTTTGGCGTTAAAACCCGACTTAATTGTAACGGCTGCTTTTGGTCAAATTTTGCCAAAAGAGATTTTGGACGCACCGAAATATGGCTGTATAAATGTACATGCTTCTCTTTTGCCTGAGCTGCGAGGCGGAGCACCCATTCATTATGCCATCATGCAAGGCAAAAAGAAGACGGGAGTTACGATCATGTATATGGTGGAAAAACTGGATGCCGGAGATATTTTAACACAAGTCGAAGTTCCAATTGATGAAAGGGATACGGTTGCTACATTGCACGACAAATTGAGCGAAGCAGGCGCCAATCTTTTGTCACAAACGATACCGAAAATTTTAGAAAACAGTATAACTCCAATTCCGCAAGATGAAACGAAAGCCACATTTGCCTGGAATATTCAAAGGGAACAGGAAAAAATCGATTGGACGAAAAGCGGTGAAGAGGTGTACAACCACATTCGCGGGTTAAATCCTTGGCCAGTTGCCTACACGGTTTTGAACGGAAAGACGATTAAAATTTGGTGGGGAGAAAAAGTGAAGAAAGAACACCAAGCAGAGCCTGGAACAATTGTTTCCGTCGACAAGGACGGTTTCGTTGTTGCAACAGGAAATGACGTTTCCATTAAAATTATTGAGCTTCAGCCGTCCGGAAAGAAAAAAATGAGCTGCGAGCAATTTTTAAGAGGAACGCAAATTGAAATAGGGATGACATTCGAATGAAAAAACGAAATGCAAGAGAACTAGCAATGGATTTACTAGTGGCCATCGAAGAAAAACAAGCATACAGCAACCTGCTGCTAAATACATGGATTGATAAATATAAATTGGAGCAAAAAGATGCTGCTTTATTGACAGAGCTTGTCTACGGAACCATCCAGCGGAAGCTGACTCTTGATTACTATTTATCGCATTTTCTAGAGAAAAAGAAAAAAATTAGCAATTGGGTGATCCAGCTTTTAAGAATATCGCTTTATCAAATGGTGTATTTAGATCGGATTCCTGACCGCGCGGTTCTTTATGAGGCAGTGGAAATCGCCAAAAAGAGAGGACATAAAGGGATTGCGGCTCTAGTAAACGGTGTTTTGCGAAATATACAACGAAAAGGCCTCCCTACCATTAAAGACATACAAGATCCGATTGAGCGTACAGCGGTAAAGACAAGCGCTCCGAAATGGCTTGTCGAACGGCTTGCGAGTCAATACGGGTTTGAGACTGCGGAAAATATATTATCATCGCAGCTTTTGCATGCTAAACAGACAGCTAGAGTGAACAAGCTGAAAACGACAGTTCCTCAGGCGATCGCTGCTTTGGAAAAAGAAGGAATAAAGGCGGTGAAGGGAAAGCTGGTTGATGAGGCCATCGAAGCTGTAAAAGGAAATTTAGCGAATACGAGCCTCTATCAAAAAGGTTGGTTCACCATTCAAGATGAAAGCTCGATGCTCGTCTCGCTAGCTTTACATGTAAAAGAAGGAGAGCAAATTTTGGATGCATGTGCAGCTCCGGGAGGGAAGTCAACTCATATTGCAGAGCTTTTGAATAATACGGGTAAAGTCGTCTCCCTAGATTTGCACGAGCATAAAATCCAGCTCATCGAAAAACAAGCATCAAGGCTTGGGCTCTTGAATGTAAACGCAAAAGTGCTGGACAGCCGCAACGCCTCGGAGCATTTTCCGCCAAACAGCTTCGACAAAATTTTAGTGGATGCACCGTGCAGCGGATTCGGTGTCATAAGAAAAAAACCGGAAATAAAATATACGAAAACAGAAGAAGATATTCTTTCTTTAACATCAGTGCAAAAAAAGATATTAGCTTCCGTAGCTGATTTGGTGAAGCCTGGAGGTTTGCTTGTTTATAGCACTTGCACAATAGATAAACAAGAAAATGAGGAGATGATAAAATATTTTTTAAAGGAGCATGATGACTTTCAATTGGATGAGACGTTAAAAGATCGAATGCCGGAAAAAGTTCGACAATACGTCGAAAACGGCTTTGTGCAAATTTTGCCGCAATATTTCAATACCGACGGATTTTTTATCGCGGCTTTGAGAAGGAAGGTACAATGATGGACAAGATGCAAGTAAAACCATCTATTTATTCGTTAAAATATTCCGATTTAAAAGAATGGCTTGAACAACAAGGAGAAAAAGGCTTTCGAGCAGCACAAATTTTTGATTGGCTGTATAAAAAACGCGCTGCCTCTTTCGATAAAATGACCAATTTGCCAAAGTCATTGAAGGAAGCATTGGCGGAGCATTTCGATTTGACAACATTGAAAACAATTGTTAAGCAAACGTCAAAAGACGGCACGATGAAATTTTTGTTTGAGCTCCATGACGGCTATTCCATTGAAACGGTGTTAATGAGGCATAATTACGGAAACTCAGTATGTGTGACAACACAAGTTGGCTGCCGAATCGGGTGCACCTTTTGCGCTTCCACATTAGGTGGATTAAAACGAAATTTATCTGCGGGGGAAATTGTAGCTCAAGTCATAAAAGTGCAGCAAATTTTAGATGAAATCGGCGAACGAGTCAGCCATGTCGTCATAATGGGGATTGGAGAGCCTTTTGACAACTATGAAGAAATGATGTCATTTTTAAAAATCATCAACGACGAAAAAGGATTGAACATTGGCGCCCGCCACATTACTGTTTCAACTAGCGGAATTACCCCTAAAATTTATCAATTTGCTGATGAAAATTTACAAATCAATTTAGCTATTTCCCTCCATGCACCGAATACAGAACTGCGCACAAAGCTAATGCCGATCAATAAAGCTTTTAAGCTTCCTGATTTAATGAAGGCAGTCAAATATTATATTGACAAAACAGGGCGGCGAATTTCATTTGAATACGGACTGTTTGGAGGCGTAAATGATCAAGTGGAGCACGCACTCGAGCTTGCTGAGCTAATAAAAGATTTAAAATGCCACGTGAATTTAATTCCAGTCAACTATGTTCCGGAGCGGAATTATGTTCGCACGAGCAAAAATCAAATTTTTCGATTTGAACGGACATTAAAGGAACAAGGGATTAATGTCACGATCCGAAGAGAACATGGACACGATATTGATGCAGCTTGCGGACAGTTAAGGGCAAAAGAGCGAAAAATAGAGACGAGGTGAATAAATGAAAACCGCTGTTTTTACTGACAAAGGAAAGGTCAGAACCCATAATGAAGACGCCGCAAGTGCCATTCTTAACCGACACGGGCAAATTTTAGCTGTCGTGGCTGACGGAATGGGTGGCCACCTCGCAGGCGATGTCGCAAGCAGAATGACGATCGAGCATTTTGAAAAAAGCTGGAACGAAGCGGAAAAAATGGAACATCCCGAGCAGGCGGAGAGCTGGATAAACGATCATATTGCCGAAGTCAACGAAGAACTTTTGACATATGCGAATGAACATAAGGAATGTAAAGGAATGGGCACGACGTTTGTCGGTGCCATCTGTACTGAAAGCTTTGCTACAATCGCCCACATTGGTGACAGCCGATGCTATTTGTTAAATAAAGCCGGTTTTGCTCAAATTACCGATGATCATTCATTAGTGAACGAGCTTGTGAAATCGGGACAAATTTCAAAAGAGGATGCGAAAGAGCATCCGCGAAAAAACATTTTATTGAAAGCTCTCGGCACAGAACAATCTGTCGATGCAGATATTAAAACAGTCGTCCTAGAAGTAAACGATTATTTGCTTCTTTGTTCTGACGGTTTATCGAATAAAGTGCAGGAACATGAAATGGAATCAATTTTATCATCCGACCAATCACTGGAAGAAAAAGCGAAGGAATTAATACGGCTAGCAAATGAAAACGGCGGCGATGACAATATTTCTGTCATTATTTATAAACATGTCATCAGCCGCGAGAGTGATGGAACATGCTGATCGGCAAGCGGATTAGCGGCCGTTACAAAATTTTGAAAGTGATTGGCGGAGGAGGAATGGCAAACGTTTATTTAGCAAGAGACATTATTTTAGAACGCGACGTTGCCATTAAAATTTTACGACTAGATTTTTCAGATGATGATGAGTTTATACGAAGATTTAGGAGAGAGGCACAATCGGCAACAAGCCTTGCCCATCCGAATATCGTCAGCATTTACGATGTCGGCGAAGAAGATAACATTTACTACATCGTGATGGAGTATGTGGAAGGCAAGACGTTAAAGCAGTACATCCAGCAAAATGCACCTTTGCATCCTAGAGAAGCATTAAATTTAATGGAGCAAATCGTATCAGCCATTGCTCACGCACACGAAAATCAAATTGTCCATAGAGATATAAAGCCGCACAATATACTTATTGACAACCTCGGGAACATTAAAGTGACCGATTTTGGGATTGCTATGGCTCTGACATCAACAACCATTACCCACACTAATTCCGTGCTGGGCTCTGTACATTATTTGTCGCCTGAACAAGCGAGAGGTCAGATTGCAACAAAAAAATCTGACATTTATTCGCTCGGCATCGTCCTGTATGAAATGCTGACAGGCAGGCTCCCTTTTGACGGGGAATCGGCCGTATCAATCGCTTTAAAGCATTTGCAATCAGAAGCTCCGTCTCCAAAGAGATGGAACCCTGAGATCCCCCAAAGCGTCGAAAATATTATTTTAAAGGCGATGGCGAAAGACCCTCTTCACCGTTATTCCTCTGCGGAAGAAATGGGAGAAGATATTCGCACTGCCTTTAATACAGACAGATTAGATGAAAAGAAATTTGAAATACCTGATAACGACGAAAAAACGATCACCCATCCGATTGTTTTACATGATATACCTGAAACTGGGGAACAAACAATCATTCATCATGCAAAGGATCGGCAGCCGTCGGGAGCAGAAAAGGAACAAAAGCATGAAAATATTGTAAGCCCTAAGAAAAAAAGAAAATGGCTGAAAATGTTATGGATGGCGACAGCTGTAGTCATCATAGCCATCATTTTAGCACTTCTCGTTCTTCCTAAACTAATCCTTCCAAAAGATGTAGAAGTGCCTGATGTGAGAGGGAAAACATATGAGGAAGCTGTCAACCAATTGCTGAAGGAAGGATTTGATGTCAAAGACACGATTTTGTTGGAAAACGATGAAATTGAAGAAGGATATGTCATAAGGACAGAACCAGAAGCAGGAGAAATGGTAGAAGAAGGTTCTTCTATTATCATTTATGAAAGTGCAGGCAAGAAAAAGGTAACGCTTGATAATTATATCGGGAAGGATATCGAGAGAGTAAGGCAGCTCCTTGAAGTAAAAGGATTTTCCAACATTACAGTATTGGAAGAATATAGCGGTGAAGAGGAAGGAACTGTCATTGACCAATCTCCGAGTGAGGGAGCAGAGCTCATTCCTGATGAAGATGAAATTACATTAACCGTGAGCAAAGGACCGAGAAAAATCACGCTTGCAGATTTAACGGGATACACAGAAGAAGCTGTTAAGGACTATGTGGAAAAAGAAGGTTTATCTTTTTCAAAGAAAGAAGAACATTCCGATGAAGTTCCTGCCGGTCAAGTGATTTCCCAATCACCGAGCGCAGGAAAAAAAGTGCTTCCGGGTGAAAAAATAGAAGTGGTTATTTCCTTAGGTCCGGAAGAAAAGCCGGACAAAAAAGTCGTCCGTGAAGTAGAGATCCCGTTTGATCCCGAAATTCACGGCGAAGAAGCGGAAGTGGGTATTTATATCAATGATGCTGAGCATTCTATCGGTGAACCTTATGAAACATTTAAAATATCAAAGCCTACCAAAAAGAAAATTGAGCTGACGATTCAACCTGGTCAATCCGCTTATTATCAAGTTTTGCTGAATAATGAAGTGGTGAAAACTGAAACAGTTCCTTATCCTGAAAATTAATGAAAAAGGAGGTCATGTATGCCAAAAGGCAAAATTGTTAAAGCGTTAAGCGGATTTTATTACGTATTGGCTGAAAATAAGCTTTATCAATGCAGGGGAAGAGGGGTGTTTCGAAAAAATAAAATTTCCCCTCTAGTAGGAGATGAAGTTATTTTTCAGGCGGAAAATGAAAAAGAAGGCTACATTCTAGAAATTTTGCATAGAAAGAATGAATTGATCCGTCCGCCCATTTCAAACATTGATCAAGGGATCTTAGTTTTTTCCGCTGTAAGTCCAGATTTTAGTGCCAAGCTGCTGGATCGCTTTTTGGTGTTAATGGAAGCCAAAAACATTCGCCCGATCATTTGTATTACAAAAATGGACTTAATTGCAGATCATGTAATAGATGAAAAGATTCGTCAGTTTGCCAAAGATTATGAAAAAATTGGCTATCCTGTCTTTTTGATGACTACAAAAGAGCCTGAAACAGTTAAACAGGTCATTCCTTATTTAAAAGACAGCATTTCAGTGATTGCCGGGCAATCTGGAGTTGGCAAATCCTCCATGTTGAACTGCCTGGATCACCGTTTGCAATTGAAGACAGGAGAAATTTCCGATCATTTGGGGAGAGGAAAGCATACAACGAGACATGTAGAGCTCATTTCATTGGGAGGGGGACTAGTCGCCGATACGCCCGGATTTAGTTCGCTGGAGTTTACGGGTATAGAAGCTGATGACTTGCCGAATTGCTTTCCAGAGATAAAAGAATTTAGCATTCAATGTAAATTTCGAGGCTGTCTTCATCAGAAGGAGCCAAAATGCGCCGTTAAAGAAGCGGTTGAAAATGGCGATATTTCCTCCTACAGGTACGAACATTATCTTCAGTTTTTAGAAGAGATAAAAGAAAGAAAGCCGAGGTATTGAACATGGTTAAAATTGCACCTTCGATTTTATCCGCAGATTTTTCTAGGTTGGCAGAAGAAATTATTGATGTGGAAAAAGGAGGAGCGGATTACATTCATGTTGACGTGATGGACGGCCACTTTGTGCCGAATATTACGATCGGTCCGCTCATTGTGCAAGCGATCCGCCCAGTGACCAAGCTGCCGCTTGATGTTCATTTAATGATTGAACAGCCTGATCGTTATATTCCTGCTTTTGTTGAAGCAGGAGCCGACTTGTTGTCCGTTCATGCGGAAGCCTGCCCGCATCTTCATCGAACGATCCATTTAATCAAATCGAATGGAGTGAAAGCAGGTGTTGTTTTAAATCCACATACTCCTGTATCGATGATCGAGCATGTAATAGAAGATGTTGATCTCGTGCTTTTGATGACGGTTAACCCTGGATTTGGCGGACAAGCGTTTATTCCATCAGTCATCAAAAAAATTCAGCAAGTTTCCAGCATCTTGAAAGAAAGAAATTTGCAAGTTGAGATCGAAGTGGACGGCGGCATCAACGCTGAAACAGCCAAATTGTGTGTGGAAGCTGGAGCAAATGTGCTTGTGGCAGGATCAGCCATTTATAATGAAAAAGATCGCAAGCAAGCGATCAAATCTATAAGAGGAATGTGAAAGAACCGTTTATATGCGGTTCTTTTCACATTTAAAGGAAAAAATTTTTCATTTTTACGTCGATTCTTCAATAGATGTCAAGTACTTTTTTATTTTTTTCATGCATAAAGATATTGTAAGAAAAGTTGATGAAGACGTTCTAATTAGTATCTAAAATACGGATGATGAATATGCTACTTATAGACGTTTTTTAGATTTCTCATGGGGAGGGTAAATATAAATGAGATTTTATACAATTAAGCTTCCGAGGTTTTTAGGAGGAATTATACGGGCAATGCTCGGTTCATTTAAGAAAGATTAAAGAAGCACCTATCAAGGTGCTTTCTGCTTGTAGACAAAGCCAAATGGTGTGAACTCTACAAGCTTTTTTTATACCAAATTATATTGTGGGGATTTACCATTCTGTTAGAATGTTCGGCTTCAACTGGAAAAAATAATAGAGGACACCGATTAAGTGCATGTTGCCTTCGTTTTTAGCAAACTGTCAACAAATACAGTAAATGGCAGGGGTTTTTGTCTTCAATACTAAAAAGCTGCCTCATTTTTCTTCCATTTTTTTTTGTGTAAAAAAGAATTTTTTTAATTTAAAGTAGACTTTATGCGGTTGATTTTGTGTATGCCAAAAGGAACACGGATCGGGCTGAAGAAAGGCAAGGCAAACTGTTTGAGAAAGTGGAATGTATTCCGATCGTTAATATGTAGTAAATAACCTATGTAGTTTTTTTAGCAGTTTGAAAAAATTTCATATTAACGTGGATTTTAAAGTTGCAGAATTCGCCTAAAAAGAAGAATGTGCTTGAAGAAATGTGACATTGGGAGTGCTTCAAAAGGTGAATAAAGAGTATTGAAACAAAACGGTCAGAAGTTTGTTAAAGCGCCGATTTTTTAAACGCTTATTTTCGAAATACTTTTGATCAGAAGATATCGGGATTCGCCGATTTCTTCTGATCATAATCCAACCTCTTGTCGTCTAACTTTTGTTTTATACACGCTCAACTTTTCCAGATTTAAGAGCACGTGCAGAAACGTATACACGTTTTGGCTTTCCATTCACAAGAATTCGCACTTTTTGAAGGTTCGCTCCCCATTTGCGTCTTGAAGCGTTCATAGCGTGAGAGCGTGTATTGCCAAAGCTTGTTTTTTTGCCAGTAATCACGCATTTACGAGCCATTTCTATACCTCCTAACTTGCAAGGAAATTGCTATTTTGACAATGTTTCAAGATACTATAATAATGTAACATACACCCTTGATCATTGCAATATAAATTCACCTCACTTTCAAGAATTTACGCTTGACATCATCATGTATTAATGCTCTTATTATGTAGGGAGCCATGACATTTCTTTAAATCCAAATCATCATATAGTAAAATGTTTGTAATGAACGTATGCTAAAGGAGGAACTCGAATGTCCATCGAATTAAAAACGAAATATGGCCAGATCGAAATTTCGAATGATGTAGTCGCACAAGTTGCCGGCGGTGCAGCTGTTGATTGTTACGGAATTGTCGGAATGGCTTCCAAAAATCAAATTAAAGACGGACTCTCAGAAATTTTACGGCGAGAAAATTTCAGCCGTGGAGTGATCGTCCGCCAAGAACAAGAGAGCGTTCATATTGATATGTATATTATTGTCAGCTATGGAACAAAAATATCAGAAGTTGCTCATAATGTTCAAACAAAAGTGAAATATACATTAAATCAAATTCTTGGATTATCTGTCGATTCCATTAACATATATGTGCAAGGGGTTCGTGTAACGAATCCGTAGAGAAGGAGGAAACATTTGTGGCCAATACTTTGCTTGATGGGAAGCGCTTTGCGGAAATGGTGATTCAAGGAGCGAATCATCTATCTAATAATGCGAAAGTGGTGGATGCGTTAAACGTTTTTCCTGTTCCGGATGGGGATACGGGAACAAACATGAATTTATCCATCACAGCTGGAGCAAAAGAAGTACAAAAACATGTTTCATCAAATATCGGTTCTGTAGCTGGAGCATTTGCAAAAGGTCTGTTAATGGGCGCGCGTGGGAATTCTGGGGTTATTTTATCCCAGCTTTTTCGTGGGTTTGCAAAAGCGGTTGAAGGAAAAGAATCGATCAATGCGGATGAATTTGCTAAAGCTTTTCAAGCAGGTGTTGATACTGCCTATAAAGCTGTTATGAAGCCTGTTGAAGGGACCATTTTAACGGTTGCAAAAGATGCTGCGAAAAAAGCTGTTAAAACAGCTAAATCAACCGATGATCTGACAATTGTTATGGAAGAAGTGGTAAAAGAAGCAAAGGAGTCATTAAAGAGAACGCCTGAGCTTCTGCCTGTCCTAAAAGAAGTGGGCGTTGTGGATAGCGGTGGACAAGGACTTGTATTTATTTACGAGGGATTTTTGGCAGAATTAAAGGGAGAGAAAATTTCCGAATCCCCTAAGCTTCCTTCGATGGACAAACTGGTAAGTGCAGAGCATCATAAAAATGCACAAAGTCATATTAATACAGAAGATATTAAATATGGATATTGTACAGAATTTATGGTTCGGTTTGAAAAAGAAAAAGAGCCGTTTTCTGAAAAGAAATTTCGCGAAGATTTATCCCGGTTCGGAGATTCGCTTTTAGTAATTGCCGATGATGAACTTGTCAAAGTACATATCCATTCTGAACAGCCTGGCGAGGTATTGACATACGGGCAGCGCTACGGCAGCTTATTGAATATGAAAATTGAAAACATGCGCGAGCAGCATAGTACAATTGTCAATAATCAAACGGAAAATGTATTATCTACTGAACCGGCGGCACCCAAAAATGAAAAGTACGGAATTATCGCGGTTGCCATGGGCTCGGGAATTTCCGACCTTTTTACATCAATTGGTGCAACAAAAATTATTGAAGGCGGCCAGACGATGAATCCAAGTACTGAAGATTTTGTAAAGGCTGTCGAACAGTTGAACGCAGAGAATATTATTATTTTGCCGAACAATTCCAATATCATTATGGCAGCCAATCAAGCAGCACAAATAACTGATAAAAATATAAGAGTCATTGAAACGAAAAGCGTTCCTCAAGGATTATCCGCCCTGCTGGCTTTCAATCCTGAACTCGGTTTAGAGGAAAACGTAAAGGCGATGGAGGAAGCAAGCAGGAATGTGAAAACAGGACAAGTCACATATGCTGTAAGGGATACAAGTATTGACGGACTTGCGATAGAAAAAGGAGACTTCATGGGGATTTACGAGAAAACCATCGTCGCAAAAGATAAAAGCAAGCTTGAAGCTGCCAAAAAATTGTTGGATCAAATGATCGATGAAGAGGATGAAATATTGACGATTCTCCAAGGAGAAGATGCATCCGAAAACGAAGTAGACCAATTAGTCCAACATGTTGAAAATCATTATGAACATATCGAAATTGAGGTTCATAATGGAAATCAGCCATTATATTCTTATATTTTTTCAGTTGAGTAGAGCAGGAGGGCTTCGGCCTTCCTCTTTTTATTTCACGGTTTAAGTATTTTTGGTAAACTAAATATCGATATTTCAAACGGTTTTAAAGGAGGTTTCCCGCGGCTAAGTTCAAAGCTGCAAACAGAACATGAACCAATTGCTACAACCGGTCACAGCGGTTAAAGGGGTAGGAGAACAAACAGAACGTTTGCTGCATGATATGGGAATACATACTGTTTCTGATTTGCTTTATTATTTTCCTAATCGCTATGAAGACAACCGTTTAAAGGATCTTGCTGAAGTGAAGCATAAAGAAAGAGTGACAGTCGAAGGAAAGGTTTACAGCGAGCCATTGCTGACCTATTACGGAAAGAAGCGGTCGCGTCTTTCCTTTCGCCTGCTTGTCGGCCGTTATGTTGTCACTGCAGTTTGTTTTAATAGACCATATTACAAACAGAAGCTTGCCATCAATCAGGTTGTTACCGTCTCTGGCATTTGGGACCGCAATCGGCAAACTGTCAATGTTCAACAGATTCATTTTGGGCCTCATAAGCAAAATCAAGAAGTAGAACCCGTTTATTCAGTCCGCGGAAAGCTGACTGTTTCAGAGCTAAAACGGATTATCAGGACCGCCATCCAGTCGTATTCCAGTTTTATTCCAGAAAATTTGCCGGAAATGCTCAGGAAGCGATATAAATTGCCGATGAAAGAAGAAGCGGTAAGAGCCATGCACCTTCCCAAAAATGCCGATGAACTGAAACAAGCAAGAAGAAGATTTGTTTATGAAGAATTTTTATTATTTCAATTGAAAATGCAGGCGATTAAACATTTTCGCAGGTCTTCCTCAAGAGGAATTTCTCATCATTTTGATCGAAAAGAATTGCAATCCTTTATCGACACGCTTCCTTTTTCATTAACAAACGCACAAAAGCGTGTCGTTTCGGAAATTTTATCCGATATGTCTTCACCCTACAGGATGAACCGCCTTCTTCAAGGAGATGTTGGATCAGGGAAAACCGCAGTTGCTGCCATTGTGATGTATGCCGCTGTGTTAAGCGGCTATCAAGCGGCATTGATGGTTCCGACGGAAATTTTAGCTGAGCAGCATGCGAAATCATTGTCAAATCTTTTTTCGCATACGTCTGTCCGCATCGCTTTATTAACAAGCTCAATCAAAGGGAAAAAACGAAAAGAACTGCTTCTTCAGTTGAAATCCGGGGACATTAACATGATCATAGGGACGCATTCCCTTATTCAGGAGGAAGTGAATTTTTGCCGTTTAGGGCTTGTGATTACGGATGAACAGCATCGGTTCGGCGTCAATCAGCGAAGAATATTGCGGGAAAAAGGAGAATTCCCAGATGTGTTATTTATGACGGCAACTCCTATTCCAAGAACTCTTGCTATAACTGCATTTGGCGAAATGGATGTTTCCATCATTGATGAAATGCCTTCCGGAAGAAAGAAGGTAAAAACATATTGGGTTCGGCCGGAAATGTTAACCCGAATTCTAATATTTATTGAAAAAGAAGTGAAAAAGGGCCATCAAGCGTATGTGATTTGTCCGTTAATTGAAGAATCGGAAAATTTGGATGTTGAAAATGCTGTGACAGTGCACAGTCAATTAACTCAATTTTATCAGGGCAGAATTCAAATCGGCCTTTTGCATGGACGCATGTCACAAGAAGAGAAAAATCAGGTGATGATGGATTTTAGCGAAAATAAAGTGCAAGTTCTTGTCTCCACGACAGTAGTGGAAGTGGGCGTAAACGTACCGAATGCCACGGTCATGTTAGTTTACGATGCGGAGCGGTTTGGTCTTGCCCAGCTCCATCAGCTGAGAGGAAGAGTTGGCCGGGGAAATTTGCAATCCTATTGCATACTGCTTTCAGATCCGAAATCAGAAATAGGAAAAGAAAGAATGAGAATTATGACGGAAACAGATGACGGCTTCCGTTTAGCTGAAAAAGATTTGGAGCTTAGAGGTCCAGGAGATTTTTTCGGCAAAAAACAAAGCGGCATACCAGAGTTTAAAATCGCCGACATGGTCCATGATTACAGAGCGCTTGAAACTGCGAGATCTGACGCTGCCAAACTGATTCAGTCTGATGCTTTTTGGAAAGATGAACAATTTGCGCCGCTCCGCGATGATTTAGAGGCTTCCGGAGTGTTGAGCGGAGAGAAGCTGGATTAGCCAAAAAAGAATTCATGGTTGCAAACTTATTTCTTTGATTATATACTTGTTATTAGTACCTAGTCTTAATACTAGTCGGACGGTGTAAAAAATGAGACGCAGTAAAAAGGAAAGACAGCGTTTATTGTTGGAAACAATTCAAGAAACGCCTTTTATTACAGATGAAGAATTAGCTGAAAAATTTGGCGTCAGCGTCCAAACCATCCGTTTGGACAGACTAGAACTGTCGATCCCGGAATTAAGAGAACGAATCAAGCATGTCGCTGAACGAAAACTTGAAGATGAAGTCAAATCCCTTCCGATTGATGAAGTGATCGGTGAAATTATTGATCTTGAGCTCGATAAATCGGCTATTTCGATTTTTGATGTTAAAAAAGAGCATGTTTTTAGCCGAAATCAAATTGCACGCGGCCATCATCTATTTGCACAAGCGAACTCTCTTGCCGTTGCTTGCATTGATGATGAATTGGCATTAACGGCTAAAGCGACAATCCGTTTCACACGGCAAGTAAAAGAAAATGAGCGCGTTGTCGCAAAAGCAAAAGTCACTCGCATTGACCGAGATAAAGGCCGCACGTTTGTTGAAGTAAACAGCTATGTCGGCAACGAACTCGTTTTTTCAGGTGAATTTGAAATGTTCAGATCTGCGAATCAATCTAAAAAGGAAGGGGCAAAACATGAAGATAGCCATTGATGCAATGGGGGGAGACAACGCGCCTCAAGCGGTTGTAAAAGGAGCATTAAGAGCGCTTGATGAATTTTCTGATTTGGAAATTGAATTAATCGGAAATGAGTCGCTGATCACTCCATTGTTAGAAGGTAGACATACAAACGTTTCTATTTTTCATACAGAAGAAAAAATTGAAAATGACGACGAACCTGTTCGGGCTGTGCGCAGAAAAAAAAATGCGTCGATGGTCATTATGGCTGAAAGAGTTCGCGACAAAAAGGCGGATGCCTGCATTTCAGCTGGGAATACAGGCGCGCTTATGACTGCCGGTCTGTTTATTATCGGCCGTATAAACGGCATCGACCGGCCGGCGCTGGCACCAACGCTGCCGACCCTTGATGGAAAAGGCTTTGTGATGCTCGATGTCGGCGCTAATGCAGATGCGAAAATGGAACATCTGCAGCAGTATGCAATCATGGGCTCCGTTTATGCAGAAAAGGTGAGAGGGATCAAATCTCCGAGAGTTGGCTTGCTCAACATTGGAACGGAGGAGAAAAAGGGGAACGAATTAGCTAAACAGGCTTTTCTACTTCTATCTCAATCGCCGATCAACTTTGTCGGCAATGTAGAAGCGCGCGACCTGCTGTCAGGAGCGGCTGATGTTGTAGTAACGGACGGTTTTTCAGGAAACATTGCTTTGAAAGCCATTGAAGGCACAGCACTTTCGGTATTTGCCATGATGAAAGAGGCGTTGACAAGCTCTTTTACAGCGAAAATTGCTGCAGCTGTTTTGAAGCCGAAATTAAAAGGACTAAAGAAAAAAATGGATTATTCAGAGCATGGCGGGGCTTGCTTATTCGGGCTGAAAGCACCGGTGATCAAAGCCCACGGTTCATCCGATGAGCTGGCTATTTTTCATGCTATTCGCCAGGCTCGGGAAATAGTGGCGAACTCCGTATCTTCAACGATAGAAGAAACGATTCAGAACATGCAATTGAAAGGGGATTGACAATGGGGAAAACTGCTCTTCTGTTTCCGGGACAAGGCTCTCAGCAAGTCGGTATGGGAAAAGATTTTTTTGATCAAGTTCCCATTTCCAAGGAAATTTTTCAAAAAGCAAATGAACGTTTAGACTTTGATTTAACTTCTATTATTTTCAACGGTCCGCAAGAAGAATTGACGTTAACATACAATGCACAGCCTGCACTGCTGACGACAAGCGCTGCGATTTTTGAAGCATTGAAACAGTATGAAGTCGTTTTTGATTATGTTGCCGGACACAGCCTGGGTGAATATACAGCATTAGTGGCGGCAAACGTCATGACAGTTGAAGATGCAGTCTATGTTGTAAGAAAGCGCGGTGAACTGATGGAAAAAGCGGTTCCTGCAGGAGAAGGATCCATGGCTGCCGTTTTAGGTATGGTGCAGGAAGAACTTGAAAACATAACAAAACAAATCTCGAATGAAGGCACACTAGTACAACTGGCAAATTTAAATTGTCCCGGGCAAATCGTTATTTCTGGAACAAAAGAAGGAGTACAAAGAGCTGGGGAGCTTGCTAAAGAAAAGGGCGCCAAGCGGGTAATCCCGCTGGAAGTAAGCGGTCCATTTCATTCTGAATTGATGAAGCCGGCTGCCAGCGAGCTGTCAAAAGTGCTTGATGAAGTGACCATTCAAGATGCATCCGTTCCTGTCATCGCAAACGTGACTGCTGCTCCTGTTCAAAATAAAGATGAAATCAAGAGCCTTTTGATTGAGCAGCTTTATTCTCCTGTTCGATGGGAAGAAAGTGTACGGTCGATGATTCAAGCAGGGGTGACAACGTTTATTGAAATCGGTGCTGGAAAAGTTCTGACAGGTCTTGTCAAAAAGGTGGATCGCAGCGTTAAAACATACAATATTTTTGATTTGTCATCATTAGAAGCAGTTGTTCATGACATAAAGGAGGTATGATTATGCTTTCAGGGAAAACGGCCCTTGTAACGGGAGGAAGCCGCGGAATCGGCCGAGCGATTGCTATTGATCTTGCCAAAAATGGCGCGGATGTTGCTGTAAATTACTCTGGTAATGAGGAAAAAGCCAATGAAGTGGTAAAAGAAATTGAATCCTTAGGACGGAAAGCTTTTGCCATTCGCGCTAATGTTGCAAATGCTGATGAAGTAAACAGCATGGTCAATGAAGTAATCGAACGATTCGGCCGTCTCGACATTCTTGTAAATAATGCCGGAATCACGAAAGATAATTTGCTTATGCGAATGAAAGAATCAGAATGGGACGACGTGATCAACATAAATTTAAAAGGTGTTTTCAATTGTACAAAAGCGGTCACAAGACAAATGATGAAGCAGCGTTCCGGCAGGATCATCAACATCGCATCGATCGTCGGTATAGCTGGTAATGCTGGACAGGCAAACTATGTAGCGGCTAAAGCCGGGATTATCGGACTGACGAAGACGACTGCGAAGGAGCTGGCGGGCCGAAATATTACAGTAAATGCTGTAGCGCCAGGTTTTATTTCAACCGATATGACGGATCAGCTCCCTGAACAAATAAGAAATGAAATGCTCAAACAAATTCCGCTCGGACGTTTCGGCGAGCCGAATGATATTGCCAATATGGTAACATTCATAGCTTCTGATAAAAGCTCCTATATGACAGGGCAAACACTTTGTCTCGACGGCGGAATGGTCATGTATTAATTTTGAATTCGTTGTAGTAATATGAAGACAAATCTTCTATAATACTGGAGGGAGGTGAAAGTTATGGCAGATGTATTGGAGCGTGTTACGAAGATCATCGTCGACCGTCTCGGAGTTGATGAATCTGAAGTAAAGCTTGAATCCTCTTTTAAAGACGATCTCGGCGCTGATTCCCTAGACGTTGTTGAACTTGTTATGGAATTAGAAGATGAGTTCGGCATGGAAATTTCCGACGAAGAAGCGGAACAAATTGTGACTGTAGGGGATGCAGTTAATTACATACAGAGTAAACTATAATTGCATGTTTTTAAAAAGTCCCGTATCTTTGCGGGGCTTTCTCCCTTTTCATCCCTTTTTTTGTTAACATAAAGTAGAGGTTGTTTCATTTGTTTAGAAAATGGAGGTAACGTATGCCTAACAAAACAAATTTAAAAAAAAATTTTTTTAAAAAAATAGAAAAGTTTCGTGATTTCCAAGCAAAAATCGGCATTACGTTCACGAATGAAAAGCTCTTATTTCAGGCTTTTACACATTCATCCTATGTGAATGAGCATCGCAAAAAACCGTATGAAGACAATGAACGGCTGGAATATTTAGGTGATGCAGTATTGGAGCTGACGGTTTCGGAGTACTTGTATAAAAAATATCCGACAATGTCTGAAGGCAATTTAACAAAGCTGAGAGCTGCCATTGTTTGCGAGCCATCGCTTGTTACTTTTGCCAACGAGCTTTCTTTTGGCGAACTCGTTTTGCTCGGAAAAGGAGAGGAAATGACTGGGGGGCGCGGTCGTCCAGCTCTTTTAGCTGATGTCTTTGAGGCATTTATCGGCGCTTTGTATTTGGATCAAGGTCTTGAGTCAGTCACTTCTTTTTTAAATAAGGTCGTTTTCCCGAAAATCGACGAAGGTGCTTTTTCTCATGTGATGGATTTTAAAAGCAGATTGCAAGAGCTTATTCAGCGTGACGGAAAAGGTGTTTTGGATTATAAAATTTTGGAAGAAAAAGGCCCCGCTCATAATAAAGAATTTGTTGCAACCGTATCTTTAAACGGAGAGGTGATCGGTTCAGGAGTGGGCCGTTCCAAAAAAGAAGCAGAACAGCATGCAGCTGAACAAGGATTGCAAAAATTAGGCGAATTCCCCCAAAAATAAACGGGGGATTTTTTATTGATATTGCTCCGATCATTTTTTGTTATGGTAAAATAGGAAAGACTTATTTGGAATGAAAGGGGATCACCATGTTCCTCAAACGTTTAGATATCGTAGGATTTAAATCTTTTGCAGATCGGATCAGCGTTGATTTTGCTGGCGGTGTTACCGCTGTTGTCGGCCCAAATGGGAGCGGAAAATCGAATATAACAGAAGCTATTCGATGGGTTCTTGGGGAGCAATCAGCAAAATCATTAAGAGGATCCAAAATGGAGGATATTATTTTTGCTGGAAGCGATACTCGCAAACGTTTAAATATGGCGGAAGTCACTTTAACTCTTGATAACGGCGATCAGTTTTTGCCGATCGATTATCATGAGGTAAGTGTGACAAGAAGAGTTTACCGCTCTGGAGAAAGTGAATTTTTTATAAACAAGCAATCTTGCCGCTTAAAAGATATTATCGACCTGTTCATGGATTCCGGTCTCGGAAAAGAAGCGTTTTCAATTATCAGCCAAGGAAAGGTTGAAGAAATTTTAAGCGCGAAACCGGAAGATCGGCGGACAATTTTTGAAGAAGCGGCTGGTGTGCTAAAATATAAAACCCGAAAAAAGAAAGCTGAAATAAAACTTGCTGAAACTGAAGAAAATTTAAATAGAGTTCAAGACATTTTATATGAACTGAATGCGCAAATTGAGCCCCTTAAAATGCAGGCATCTATTGCAAAGGATTATTTGGATAAAAAGGAAGAACTGAAGCAGCATGAGGTCGCTCTTCTCGCGCATGAAATTGAAGAGCTTCATGATAGATGGGAAGCATTGAAGCGTTCGGTCGAAGAAAATCGCGATCGCGAACTAGAGCTGACATCGCAAATACAAAAAAAAGAAGCGAATCTGGAAGAAATGCGGGATCAAATCAGTGCATTGGATGAATCAATCAATGATTTGCAGCAAGTTCTTCTTTTGGCAAGCGAAGAACTGGAGAAGCTTGAAGGGAAAAAAGAAGTTTTAAAAGAAAGAAAAAAACATGCGGCGCAAAACGAACAGCAGTTGAAAGAGCAAATCGCTGAGCTGACTGAACAAATAAATCAATTATTAAAAGAAAAAGAAGAGCAAAAAAGCGTCTATGAAACATGCGAAAAAGAAGTAAAAGAACTAAAATCCTTCCTGCAAAAAAAAGAAAACGAGCTGCTAAGCCTGGATGGAAACATCGAGGAAAAGCTTGAGCAGCTAAAAAGTGACTATTTTGAAAAATTAAATGAACTGGCAAGCGCTCGAAATGAAATCAATTATATTGAGGAGCAGCTAAGCTTGCGAAAAGTCAAAGCAGACCGCTTAGACGAGGCAAACGAAAAATATATTTCCGAAAGAAAAGAGCTGAAAAAAGAGAAAGGGAAAATAGAAGCACAGCTTTCTAAAATCGGAAAAACATTGCAAAATCAGCTTTCCTCTTATCATACAGGCTTAAAAACGTTGGAAAGCCTAAAACAACAATATGAAAAGAAGGAATCGCTGCTTTATCAAGCATATCAATATTTACAAAAAGCAAAATCAAAAAAAGAAATGCTAGAGGCGATGCAGGAGGATTATACCGGTTTCTTCCAGGGTGTCCGCGAAGTTTTAAAAGCAAAACACAAGCTAAAAGGCATACATGGTGCTGCTATCGAGCTGTTGACAACGAAACATGAATATGAAACAGCCATTGAAATTGCTCTTGGCGCGGCAAGCCAGCATATAGTCGTTGACGATGAAGAATCGGCAAGACAGGCGATTGCGTTTTTGAAGAAAAATGCATTCGGCAGAGCGACGTTCCTTCCTTTATCTGTCATCAAAGGCCGCTCAATCCCGAAATATCAGCTTTCGATTGCAGAAAGCCATCCTGATTTTATCGGGATAGCGTCTCAACTCGTGGAATATGAATCAGCATATAAGCCGATCATAGAAAATCTGTTAGGAAACGTTATTATTGCAAAAACGTTGGAAGGGGCAAATGCGATTGCCAAACAAATTCAGTACTCGCACCGAATTGTTACGCTTGAAGGCGATGTAGTCAATCCAGGCGGATCGATGACAGGAGGAGCGGTGAAGCAGAAATCACCTTCTTTCCTTACCAAAAACCGAGAGCTTGAGTCGATTCGCGACAAAATTGCGGAAATGGAAGAAAAGACAGCTTTGCTCGAAAAAGAAGTAAAAAATCTGAAGCAATCGATTGCCAAAAAAGAGAAAGAGCTTGATGATCTGCGGGAAGAAGGATCTTCTTTGCGAATGGAAGAGCAAGCTTTGAAGGGCAGCTTGAGGGAAATTGAATTAAAAGAGCGAAATATTAATGATCATTTGAAGCTTTACGATGCTGAAAAAATCGCCTATGTAGAAGAACAGGAGAAGTTAGATGAAAGAAAAACAAAATTGCTGTCCTCCATCGAACAAATGGAAGGACAAATACAACAGCTAGATTCAGAGATTCGTCAGCTGGCCGAGAAGAAGGAGAAACAGCAAAAATCAAAGGAAGAATGGATGCAGGAAATAACAGAGCTCAAAATTATTCTTGCAGGAAAAGAGGAATCCTTTAAAAATAGTAAGGAACAATTAGCACGCCTTGAAAAAGAATATCATCTGGCGAATCAAAAAAAGAAAGAGGCGGAAAAAGATTTACAACTATTATTGGATGAAATCGACCGCGATCACTCCGGTGAAATCCAATTGGAAGAAATAAAAAAGGAGAAGCTTGAGGACAAAAATAAAACAATTGAATTGATCGCATCCCGCAGACGCCAGCGAATGAGCATGCAAGAAGAGCTGGAACGAGAAGAAAAAGAATGGAAAGAGCTGAAGCGCGCTCATAAACAACTGACGGACGTTCTAAAAGATGAAGAAGTGAAATTAAACAGGCTGGATGTGGAGCTTGATCAGCTCTTGAATTATTTGCAAAATGAGTATAAGCTAACTTTTGAAGCAGCAAAGGCCCGCTTTCCTTTACAGATGGAGAAAGAAGAGGCGAAGAAAAAAGTAAAGCTGATTAAACTGGCATTAGAAGAGCTTGGAACCGTAAACTTAGGGGCAATTGATGAGTACGAGCGGGTGCGTGAACGGCATGAGTTTTTAACAGAACAGAGGGACGATTTATTGAATGCAAAAGAAACTCTTTTTAAAGTCATCGCCGAAATGGATGAAGAAATGAAAAAGCAGTTTTCCCAAATGTTTGCCAAAATACGTTCTCAATTCGATATCGTTTTTAAAGAACTGTTCGGAGGCGGAAAAGCGGATTTAATTTTGACAAATCCCGACGATCTGTTAAACACCGGAGTGGACATTATTGCTCAGCCTCCAGGGAAAAAACTGCAATATTTAAGCCTGCTGTCCGGAGGCGAACGCGCTTTGACTGCAATTGCCCTTCTATTTTCCATATTAAAGGTACGTCCTGTTCCGTTTTGTGTTCTCGATGAAGTAGAGGCGGCATTGGATGAAGCAAACGTTCAAAGATTTTCTAAATTTTTGAAGCGTTTCAGTGAGAATACTCAATTTATTGTCATCACCCACCGGAAAGGGACGATGGAAGAAGCGGATGCTTTATATGGTGTGACAATGCAAGAATCGGGAGTGTCAAAAGTTGTATCCGTCCGCTTGGAAGATACAGTTAGATATGTGAAATCGTCGTGAAAGGAAGAAAAATAAATGAGTTTTTTTAAGAAATTAAAAGAAAAAATTTCAAAGCAGAAGGATTCAGTAACGGCAAAATTTAAAGAAGGGCTTGAAAAAACGAGAAGCTCTTTTACAGAAAGCTTAAATGAACTTGTTTCGCGCTATCGAAAGGTTGATGAAGAATTTTTCGAGGAATTAGAGGAAATTTTGATTACTGCCGATGTCGGCGTTCAAACGGTCATGGACTTGATCGATGAATTGAAAATGGAAGTGAAAAGGCGAAACATTCAAGAACCGAAGGAAGTGCGCGCTGCCATTTCCGAAAAGCTTGTTGAAATTTACCAAGGAGAAGACGGCGCTCCTACCGATTTAAACATTGAAGACGGCCGGTTAAACATCGTATTGTTTGTTGGCGTCAATGGTGTTGGAAAAACGACGACGATCGGAAAGCTTGCACATCGATTAAAAGAAGAAGGAAAATCTGTCCTTCTTGCTGCCGGCGACACGTTCCGAGCAGGCGCCATCGAACAGCTGGAAGTTTGGGGGGATCGGGTTGGCGTAGATGTGATTAAACAATCGGCAGGCTCTGATCCTGCTGCCGTCGTGTATGACGCCATTCAGGCCGCTCGCTCTCGAAAAGTAGACGTCTTATTATGTGATACTGCTGGACGGCTTCAAAATAAGATGAATTTAATGAAAGAGCTTGAGAAAGTAAAGCGGGTTATCGAACGGGAAATTCCAGGTGCTCCGCATGAAGTGCTGCTTGTCCTTGATGCGACAACCGGACAAAATGCAATGAGCCAGGCAAGACAGTTTTCGGAGGCGACAAATGTCACTGGAATTGCCTTGACAAAATTGGATGGCACTGCGAAGGGAGGAATTGTTCTAGCCATTCGAAATGAGCTGAACATTCCTGTAAAACTGGTGGGGCTTGGCGAAAAAATGGACGATCTTGAGAAATTTGATGCAGAGAAATATGTTTATGGGCTGTTTGCCGATTTAGTAGATGAAGCGTAATGTAATTGTGTTAAGAAAAAAACTTGACATCTACAGTTAGAATCGATACACTAAAAACATGTAAAGGCAATTCACTTAACAACAGGGGGTGTTGATGTTGCTTGAAAAAACAACGAGGATGAATTATTTATTTGATTTTTATCAGTCGTTGTTGACGCCAAAGCAAAAAAGCTACATGTCTCTGTACTACTTGGATGATTACTCCCTAGGTGAAATTGCTGAAGAATACAACGTCAGCCGCCAGGCAGTGTACGACAACATAAAACGGACGGAAATGATGCTGGAGGAATACGAGCAGAAGCTTCAGCTGTTCAAGAAATTTCAAGAGCGTAAAAAAATAATTGAAAAGCTGAAAGGTCTGCCTTTCCAATCAGAAATGAAGGAAGAATTTGACCGACTACTTCATCTTTTGGAAAAACTGGATTAGGAGGAGCCGCCATGGCTTTTGAGGGATTAGCCAACCGACTGCAAAACACGATGGCTAAAATCCGCGGCAAAGGAAAGGTTTCTGAAGCGGATGTCAAAGAAATGATGAGGGAAGTTCGTCTTGCTCTTTTGGAAGCGGACGTCAACTATAAAGTCGTCAAAGACTTTATTAAGAAAGTCAGCGAAAGGGCTGTTGGCCAGGAAGTCATGAAAAGCTTGACACCAGGCCAGCAAGTTATCAAAGTAGTGAAAGAAGAGCTGACCGAGCTGATGGGCGGCGAGCAGAGCAAAATTGCCGTAAGCAAACGGCCGCCGACGGTGATTTTGATGGCGGGCCTTCAAGGTGCGGGGAAAACGACTACGACTGGAAAGCTTGCCAACTACTTGCGAAAAAAACATAACCGAAACCCGCTTCTTGTTGCAGCTGATATTTATCGTCCTGCAGCCATTAAACAATTAGAAACATTAGGAAAGCAGCTCGGCATGCCTGTATTTTCACTCGGCGACAAGGTAAGCCCTGTTGAAATAGCCAAACAGGCGCTGGAATACGCCAAAAATGAGCATCATGATTATGTTCTCATTGATACAGCCGGACGCTTGCATATCGATGAAAATCTGATGGATGAATTAAAGCAGGTGAAGGAAGCTGCAAATCCTGATGAGATTTTTCTCGTTGTCGATGCCATGACTGGACAAGATGCCGTCAATGTGGCAAAAAGCTTTCATGATGAGCTTGGCATTACCGGTGTTATTTTGACAAAGCTTGATGGGGATACACGTGGCGGTGCTGCGCTTTCCATTCGTGCGGCAACAGGTGCTCCGATTAAATTTGCCGGGATGGGCGAAAAGCTGGATGCGCTCGAACCGTTTCATCCCGAACGAATGGCATCGCGTATATTAGGAATGGGAGATGTCTTAACCCTGATTGAAAAGGCTCAAGAGAACGTCGATCAGGAGAAAGCGAAGCAGCTGGAAGAAAAAATGAGGACGATGTCTTTTACCTTTGATGATTTTTTAGAGCAGCTTGAACAAGTAAGAAACATGGGTCCTCTTGATGAGTTGATTTCCATGCTGCCTGGTGCAGGAAAAATGAAAGGCTTGAAAAACATTCAAGTTGATGAAAAGCAGCTAAGCCACGTTGAAGCGATCATCCGCTCCATGACAAAAGAAGAAAAAGAGAAGCCGGAAATTATTAATGCAAGCAGAAGAAAACGGATTGCTAAAGGGAGCGGTACTTCTGTCCAGGAAGTAAACAGGCTTTTAAAGCAGTTTGAAGAAATGAAAAAAATGATGAAGCAAATGACTTCAATGACAAAAGGCAAGCGAAAAGGATTTAAATTTCCTTTTATGTAATAAAAATTTATTCTGTTAAGAAAAAACACTTTACAAACTTTTTGATCATTGATAATATTCTATTTTGTTGAAAATATTTCGGAGGTGTAAAAAAATATGGCAGTTAAAATTCGTTTAAAACGCATGGGTGCAAAAAAATCTCCATTTTATCGCATTGTTGTAGCTGATTCCCGTTCTCCTCGAGATGGACGTTTCATTGAAACGATCGGTACGTACAATCCAGTAAAGGATCCTGCTGAAGTGAAAATTGACGAAGAATTGGCTCTTAAGTGGCTTCAAAACGGTGCAAAACCGTCTGACACTGTTCGTAACCTGTTTTCGAAACAAGGGATTATGGAAAAATTCCACAATGCGAAATATAGTAAATAATGTGTGATTATTATGGAACAGTTAATAACAACAATTGCCAAAGCTATTGTTGATCATCCGGATGAAGTCAAGGTGAACAGAGAGGAGAAAAAAGGTGAAATTGTATATACTCTTTCTGTTCACCAAGACGATATTGGCAAAGTGATTGGAAAACAAGGCCGTATTGCAAAAGCGATCAGGACGGTCGTTTATGCAGCGGCTAGCGGCAAATCAATGAGAGTAACGCTTAAAATTAATGATTAAAAGGTGAGGGGATTGCTCCTCGCCTTTTTTACAAAAGAAGAAAAGCTGATTTCGCAGGATCAAAAAATCACATTTGAAATTGCGACGATTCCAGACCTCCCTCTTCTGGCCAGAAGGGAAAAGCCGGGAGGGATCTTCCATGAATATACTCCTCGGAGCAATTTTATGACTGGAGGAGAGAGGAATGAAAATCATTTATCCGATCACAGTAAAGCAAATATTGACGGAAAACAGCAAGGAAAAACTGATTCATAAATGGCAGGCAAAAAAAGAAGAAATGAAACGGGAATGCGATCAATTATATTTTCAGCTGAAAAAAGCTGAAAAAACAACAAAAAACCAGTCCATCATTTCCCAGTACCATCAGGAAATCAACAAAAGAAAGGAAAAAATGAAGTTGATGGAATTTAAGCTTCAGCAAATCGATATGCTCCCTCTAGGCAGCGAATTAAAAGAACGGGAAGTGAACGCAGTAATCGAAGTAAAAGAAGGCGACAACTGGGATCAATTGCTGAATGAAAAAACGATTGTGATCGAAGATGGAGTAGTAAAAGAGATTCGCTAGAGGTGATCATATGGCCGAAAAATGGTTTCAAGTCGGAAAAATTGTCAATACGCACGGAATTCGCGGCGAAGTGCGCGTCGTTTCCGTAACTGATTTTCCTGATGAGCGATATAAACGCGGAAACCGTTTATACATTTTTCAAAAAGACAAAGAGCCTGTTGAAGTTATTGTCAAATCTCATCGAATTCATAAAAATTTTGATTTATTGTCTTTTGAAGGGTATGATTCGATCAATGAGGTTGAGCCGTTTAAAGGCTCAGACATAAAGGTTCCAGAAAGCCAGCTTGGCAGCCTGGATGAAGGAGAATATTATTTTCATGAAATCATCGGATGCTCCGTGTATACCGAAGACGGTGATGAGCTGGGGATCATAAATGAAATTTTAACGCCCGGTGCCAACGATGTGTGGGTTGTCAAACGAAAAGGCAAAAAAGATTTGTTGATTCCATATATCGAGGATGTTGTGAAACATATTGATGTGAAAGAGAAGCGAGTCATCATTTTTCCTATGGAAGGGTTATTGGACAAATGATTATTGATGTACTGACTTTATTTCCTGATATGTTCGCTGGAGTTTTTAACCAATCGATTTTAAAAAAAGCTCAGGAGAAGGATGCTGTTTCGATTAACGTTATTAATTTTCGAGACTATTCAACAGACAAGCATCAGTCGGTCGATGATTATCCGTACGGTGGCGGTGCCGGCATGGTATTAAAGCCGGAGCCGATCTTTCATTCTGTTGAGGCTGTAAAAGAAAAGCGAAACGCACAGCATTCGAAAGTCATACTTGTTTGTCCGCAAGGAGAACGCTTTACCCAAAAAAAAGCAGAGCAGCTGGCTCAAGCAGATCATCTAATATTTATTTGCGGCCATTATGAAGGCTACGACGAAAGAATCCGTTTTCTTGCGACAGACGAAATTTCAATTGGAGACTTTGTCCTGACAGGCGGTGAGCTTGCCGCGATGGTCATCATTGACTGTGTTGTGCGTCTTCTACCAGGTGTTCTCGGAAATGAAGAATCGCACCAAAATGATTCTTTTTCAACGGGACTGCTTGAACATCCGCATTACACCCGCCCTGCTGAATTCAGGGGGATGAAGGTGCCTGATGTGTTATTGTCAGGCCATCACGAAAAAATAGCCGAATGGCGGGAAAAAGAATCGCTCCGAAGAACATGGGAGCGCAGACCTGACTTATTGGACGGCTATTCTTTAACGGAAAAGCAAAAAAAATGGCTGGAAGAAATAAAAAAGGCGAAATGAATGCTTGCAAATGGTTTGTTTCCTATGATAAGATACGTTTTGTGACATAGACAGCCGGTCTTGTCTTTTTAAAACGATGTTCCGCTGCAAGCATCTTGTATGAGCATCTGTTGGAAGGAGATGATTGCGATGCAAAAATTAATTGAAGAAATTACGAAAGAACAACTTCGCACAGATTTGCCTGAATTTAGACCTGGGGATACCGTCCGTGTTCACGTGAAGGTTGTTGAAGGCTCCCGTGAACGGATTCAGGTTTTTGAAGGAGTTGTGATTAAACGCCGCGGCGGCGGTATTAGCGAAACATTTACCGTTCGTAAAGTTTCTTACGGCGTAGGTGTTGAACGTACATTCCCGCTGCACACTCCAAGAATTGCGAAAATCGAAGTTGTTCGCCGAGGCAAAGTGCGTCGTGCAAAACTTTACTATTTGCGCAATCTACATGGTAAAGCAGCTCGCATTAAAGAAAGATAAACATTCGAACATAAAAAGGGCTTGTATTCAATACAGGCCCTTTTGTCATGTGAGCAGTCATTCACTTATGAATTCATTTAATATTTTTGGAAAAAATTATTTAACGAAAGCATAATCTGTTTAAAAATAGGTGGACATGTTCTTTTGTTAAGCCAATAATTGTATTAAAATAAATAAAAAACCATTTTAAAAACATAAAGGTGTGAAAGAAATGTCACGTAAAAAAAATGAATTTTTTGAGTGGATGAAAGCTCTAGGTGTCGCCGTCTTGTTGGCGGTCGTCATTCGGACGTTTTTCTTTGCTCCGATTGTCGTTGATGGAGTTTCCATGATGCCGACATTACAAGACCAGGACCGAATGATCGTGAATAAAATCGGAACGAAGCTTGGTGAAATAAAACGCTTTGACATTGTCGTCTTTCATGCAACGGAAGAGAAAGACTACATTAAGCGTGTCATCGGTTTGCCTGGCGATCATATAGAATATAAAGATGACACCCTCTACATTAACGGCAAGAAGTATGAAGAGCCATACTTGGAAAAATATAAACAAAACGGCGTGGATGGCCCTTTAACAGAACCATTTAAACTTGAAGACATTATTGGAAGATCAACTGTGCCTGAAGGCGAATTGTTTGTTATGGGTGATAATAGAAGATACAGCAAAGACTCGCGGCATATAGGGACCATTCCGATTGAATCAGTTATGGGGAAAACTAATTTTGTTTATTGGCCGCTTTCTGAATTTGGAGTTGTAAAGTAGGTGAAGTAGATGACGATTCAATGGTTTCCAGGGCATATGGCAAAAGCGAGACGGCAAGTTGTTGAAAAATTGAAACTGATAGATATTGTCTATGAACTTGTCGATGCCCGAATCCCTCAGTCATCGAGAAATCCGATGATTGATGACATTATTGCCAATAAAAAAAGAATTTTAATTTTAAATAAAAAGGATATGGCAGACGAAAGCATTACGAAAGAATGGATTCAGTACTACAAAGAACAGGGCATTGCATCAATAGCCATCGACTCGCAAACAGGATCAGGACTAAAACAAATCGTGCAGCTTTCAAAAGAACTGCTCGAAAAAGAACGTGAAAAAATGAAAGCAAAAGGGGTAAAACCAAGGGCGATCCGCGCATTAATTGTTGGAATTCCGAATGTCGGCAAATCAACGCTGATCAATCGCCTTGCAGGAAGAAACATTGCCAAAACCGGCGATCGTCCAGGCATAACGAAACAGCAAAGCTGGATCAAGACAGGAAAAGAATTGGAGCTGCTCGATACCCCAGGCATTCTTTGGCCGAAATTTGAAGATGAAGAAGTCGGGCTGAAGCTGGCTGCGACAGGCGCCATTAAGGATGAGATTTTAAATTTGCAGGATGTAGCAGCTTATGCGATGCGATACTTGATCAAGCATTATCCAGATCGTTTAATGGATCGCTATCAAATCGACAATCTATCAAATGAAAATGAAATCGTCGACTTATTTGATCATATTGGAAAAAAAAGAGGCTGTTTATCAGCTGGCGGCCTGATAGACTATGACAAGACGGCGGAAGTGTTCATAAGGGATGTTCGGACATTGAAGCTGGGGAAAATAAGTTTTGACCGGCCAAATGAATAAAGGCACGCATTCCGCGTGTCTATATTTTATTTTTAACAAAACTCGTTCACTTGAGAGAAGCGGTGCAATCGGCGCTTAACCGGTTAATCGGTTTTCCTTTCTTGACGGGTAAAGAGCTTCCAAAGAAGCTTTCGAGAAATAGTAAAAAAGTCTTGAAAGTCATTTGAGCATGTGAAAAATAGACGCTTAATCAAATTGCAGCCGAGGAAGCCGTTCATGTACAAACTATTCGAACGAAATTTACAAATGCAAATATTAAGGGAGAGGTTGAAGAAAGTTGAATTTAACGGCGAAGGAAATTGAAGAAAAGCTCAGTGCCATCCATGATATAAACGACCCTTTTTTTCTTGCCTGCCAAAAAGATGAGCGGAAAACCGTCCAAAAATTAGTAAAAAAATGGCTGAAGCAATATGAAAAAGAGCAGCAATTGAGACAGCAGTTTCAAAACATGTGCAAATACGAAAGAGAATTGAAAGAAAAGGGATTTCGAATGCTGGCAGGCATTGATGAAGTGGGAAGAGGGTGTCTTGCAGGTCCGGTCGTTGCTGCTTGCGTGATTTTGCCTGATGAATTTTATTTGCCGGGGCTGACGGACTCGAAAAAAATTTCGAAGCAAAAACGGGAAGAGTTTTTTCAATACATAATGGATCTGGCAGTAGATGTCGGGATTGGGTTTGTGTCGGCAAAAGAAATTGATGAACTAAACATTTACAATGCGACAAAAAAAGCAATGCTTTTAGCCATTGATCAATTAAAGCAGGGAAAGCCGGATCATTTATTGATTGATGCTCTTGAATTACCAATTAATATTCCGCAGCTTTCCATCATTAAGGGTGATGAAAAAAGCATTACGATTGCAGCAAGCTCCTGCGTCGCAAAAGTTGTGAGAGACAGGTACATGGAAGAGCTGGGAAAGCAATTTCCGGAATACGGCTTTGAACGTCATGTGGGCTACGGTACAAAGCAGCATTTGGAAGCGATCGAGAAGCACGGTGTGACGGAGCATCATCGGAAAAGCTTTGCTCCGGTACAAGATGCGTTAAACTTTTTTAACGGGTGATAAGAATGAATGAAATATCTGCTCTTCTTAGGAAGATAAGTCTTCAATCTCTTTTTGATCCCGCGGCCAAAACATTTCAAGATCAAGAGATTGTGAAAGGAAAAGTGTTGAAAATTTATCCTAATTCTCATGCATTGCTTGCAATTGGAAAAATGAAATTAACCGCTGCTGTTGAGGCGGATATTCAAGCAATGAAAACTTATTGGTTTCAGACTGAAGTAACGGAAAGCGGAATCAGACTGAAGCTTTTGTTTCCGGAAAAAGATGAAGGTCATACAGGCCGAGCTATTCTTGAACATTTCCGCCTGCCTGCTGACAATATGGCCTCGCAGCTTATTGATTTGCTGCTGGAAAATGAAATTCCTTTTTCCAAAAAAGACTTGGCTCTTGCCATCAACATTTTGCAGTCCTTTAAGGGAAAAGCTCCTCGTGAAAGTTTATTTCAGGCGCTTCTCATCGCTTTTGAAAAAAAACTGCCAATTGCGGAGCATGTCATCCGTCCTTTGCTGGCTGTTCAAGATGAGAAGAAGCTGTCTCAGCTCCTTTTTCAATTAGACGAAATGTTAAACAATAGCGGAAGAGCCGAGGACATGAAAGATCTAAACCGAAACCTGTTTCAGCTTACAAACCTTCGTTTTCTATATAAAGCCGAAGAAGTGAACCAAATATTGCGAGAAAGAAATGACACCTTTTCCAAGCAATTGTTGAATAAGCTTGAATTTTGGATGAAAGAAAATCCGCTAGCCATTAAGCAGCTTATACTGAATGAAAACAGTGAGCAAGCATCGCTTCAACCATTCACAAAAGACAAGGCGGACGGAAGTAGAATTGGACAAATGCTGAACGCGGAAGAAAAAAATACGCTGAAAGCAATGTTTCAGCAAAGCATCCACAACGTTTCCGCTCAAGAAGTGAAACAATTGTTAAAAACAGCGATAGCCAAAATCGGCTTATTTGAACATGCTGAAAGCAGTAGCGGTCAGAGTGAATGGCCATTAAAGACGCTGCTTATAAAATATTTGCAAAATATGGAACATTCAAGTTTAAGAGGGGCGATGGAGCGCGCTTTAGATTACATAAACGGACAGCATTTTATGCGGGAACAAAAAGGACCTGTTGAACAATTTTTTATTCATGTCCCCATTCAGTTAGGAGAGCAATGGACGGATATTACAATCCAAATCAACGGAAAAAAAGACGAAACAGAAAAAATAAATCCTAATTTTTGCCGAATCGTTTTTTCATTGTATTTAAAAGAAATAAAAGAAACAGTAGTGGACGTATTCATTCAAAATCGCGCTGTAAAAGTTACGATTTACAACGACATTCTTGAAGAAAGCGATATTGTTCAGCATTTGGGAAGCCTTCAGGAAAATTTAAAACAAATCAATTATGTTTTAACAGGAGTCTCTATCCAAAAGGGAAAAACGGATGAACAAACTCAAAAGGTCATTTCCGGACAACCTTACCAGAAGGTGGACATTAAAATATGAAAAAAGAAACAAAAGATTTAAAAGCTGTTGCCCTCAGCTATAACGATGAAAAGGACGCCGCGCCAAAAGTATCGGCAAAAGGTAAAGGGTATGTCGCTGAAAAAATCATTGAAAAAGCTAGAGAAAACAATGTTCCGATTCAAGAAGATCCCTCGCTTATTGAACTTTTGTCAGAAGTGGAAATAAATGAGCAAATTCCCGAGGAGCTTTATGAAGTGGTAGCTGAGCTTTTAAGCTTTATATACCGCTTAGACCAGCAAAGATGAAATAAACGACGTCTTTTTATAAAGAATGGTAGACAATGATGAAACATTTTTATACAATGAAAGCGCAGTCTAAAATTGCCTCGAAAAGGCTAAGATACATAAGTTAGGAGGATGGGATATGAATATCCATGAGTACCAGGGGAAAGAAATCCTCAGAAAATACGGCGTCACGGTACCGAACGGCAAAGTTGCGTTTTCCGTTGAGGAAGCGGTTGAAGCTGCAAAAGAGCTGGGTACTGACGTAGTGGTAGTCAAAGCGCAAATTCATGCTGGCGGCCGCGGGAAAGCTGGCGGAGTAAAAGTAGCGAAAAGTTTAGAAGAGGTTCGCGAGTATGCTAGTGAATTGTTAGGAAAAACGCTCGTTACACATCAAACAGGACCAGAAGGAAAAGAAGTCAAACGTCTTTTAATTGAAGAAGGCTGTGACATTAAAAAAGAATATTATGTTGGTTTTGTTGTTGATCGCGCAACCTCCCGCGTTGTTTTGATGGCGTCTGAAGAAGGCGGCACCGAAATTGAAGAAGTGGCAGCGAAAACACCGGAAAAAATCTTCAAAGAATATATTGATCCGGCAGTAGGACTTCAACCTTTCCAAGCTCGCCGAATCGCATTTAACATTAACATTCCGAAAGAATTAGTCGGACAAGCTGTTAAATTTATGTTGGGACTTTATCAAGTATTTGTCGAAAAGGATTGCTCCATTGCGGAAATTAACCCGCTTGTCGTTACAGGCGACGGAAAGGTTATGGCTTTGGATGCCAAACTAAACTTTGACTCCAATGCATTATACCGTCAAAAAGATGTGTTGGAATATCGTGATTTAGATGAGGAAAATCCGAAAGAAATTGAAGCTTCAAAATATGATTTAAGCTACATAGCTCTTGATGGCAATATCGGGTGCATGGTAAACGGAGCAGGTCTTGCCATGGCAACGATGGATATTATTAAATATTACGGCGGTGAACCAGCAAACTTCCTAGATGTCGGCGGCGGCGCAACGGCAGAAAAGGTTACGGAAGCGTTTAAAATTATTTTGTCGGATGAAAACGTAAAAGGGATTTTCGTCAATATCTTTGGAGGCATTATGAAATGCGATGTCATCGCACAAGGTGTCGTTGAGGCGACAAAACAAGTTGGCTTGACGATCCCGCTAGTCGTTCGTCTTGAGGGAACGAATGTTGAGCTTGGTAAAAAAATACTAGAAGAGTCAGGCCTAAATATTACATCTGCAGAGTCTATGGCAGACGGGGCGCAAAAAATCGTTTCATTAGTGAAATAGGAAAGCGAGGGAGAAGAATGAGCGTATTTATTAATAAAGATACAAAAGTAATCGTTCAGGGGATTACTGGATCTACTGCATTATTCCATACGAAACAAATGCTTGAATACGGAACGAAGATTGTCGGCGGGACATCCCCAGGCAAAGGCGGTCAGGAAGTCGAAGGAGTTCCGGTTTTCAACACGGTTGAAGAAGCGGTGAAACAAACCGGTGCCAATGCTTCCGTTATTTATGTCCCAGCTCCTTTTGCAGCGGATGCCATTATGGAAGCGGTTGATGCGGAGCTTGACCTAGTCATCTGTATTACAGAACATATCCCGGTTTTAGACATGGTCAAAGTAAAAAGATACATGGAAGGAAAGAAAACTCGATTAATCGGACCGAACTGCCCGGGAGTCATCACACCTGGCGAATGTAAAATCGGCATTATGCCTGGATATATTCACACTAAGGGACATGTCGGAGTCGTTTCCCGTTCAGGTACTTTGACATATGAAGCGGTTCATCAGCTTTCGCAAGCAGGCATTGGTCAGTCAACGGCTGTTGGAATTGGCGGGGACCCTGTAAACGGCACAAACTTCATTGACGTGCTAAAAGCATTTAACGAAGATCCGGAAACATATGCCGTCATTATGATTGGTGAAATCGGGGGTACAGCGGAAGAAGAAGCAGCTGAATGGATTAAAGCAAACATGACAAAACCAGTCGTAGGATTTATCGGCGGACAAACAGCACCTCCAGGAAAACGCATGGGACATGCGGGCGCAATTATTTCCGGAGGTAAAGGAACAGCAGCGGAAAAAATTAAGAAAATGAATGAATGTGGTATTAAAGTCGCAGATACTCCTTCCGTTATTGGTGAGACGTTAATCTCAGTTTTAAAAGAAAAAGGTTTATATGAAAAATGCAAAACTCATTAAAACAAAAGGAGTAGCCACAAGGCTATTCCTTCTTTATAGAATTGAGGTGAGGGCTATTAATCCTAGAAATTTATTAATAAAACTCGCTCATTGCCAAGGTGCGGCAAAGAGAAGAATCGTTCAGCTTTTTGAACAGGAAGGCATGTATGAAGAAGCTCTGCATCTAACGCCTCAAACATTAGCCACCCGTCTGTTTATTCCTCCTAAAAACTATTCAACGTTTATAGAAGATTACCAATCCATTTCAACGGAGAGCCTGCTAAACTATTATAAAAACAGGAATATTCACCTGATTACAATCATTGATTCCCATTATCCAACGTATTTAAAGCATATTTTTGATCCGCCTCCCGTTTTATTTTGCCAAGGGGATATTAGTCTATTAAAAAATATCCGAAATTTAAGCGTTGTCGGAACCCGTCATGCATCGAAATATGGCTGCGACCTTGTTCAATATTTTGTTACGCATTTGGCGAAGCAAAAATTTACGATAATCAGCGGGCTTGCCCTCGGTATTGATGCGAAAGCCCATTGGACGGCCATTGAGGAGAATTCGAAAACAATTGCCGTAATCGCTGGCGGATTTGATCATATTTATCCGAAGGAAAACATGGAGCTGGCTAAAATCATCCAAAAGGAGCATCTTCTCCTCTCTGAGCATCCTCCATATAAAAGACCGGAAAAATGGATGTTTCCAATGCGAAATAGAATTATTAGCGGATTAAGCTTAGGAACCTTTGTTGCTCAAGCTTCCAAACGAAGCGGTTCTCTTATCACTGCCCAGCATGCTTTGGAACAAGGGAGAATCGTTTTTTCACCCCCGGTGCCATTATTTGATCCATTATTTCAAGGGAATATACAATTGTTAAAGGAAGGGGCAGCGCTTGCCCTGTCACCTGATGAGATTATAGAAGAATTAAAGCCGATGTATGAAGAAAAATAATTTTTTTGCGTCTAAAGGCGGAAGCTGATGAATACTGTTTGACAAAATGCATTGGAATATTTAATAATAGTGAAGATTATTTTAACAGTTGAATGATCAACAATCATTTTCATAAACTGATGCATAAAAAGAGAGAAAACCTCTTAAGGAGGAAAAATGAATGTCGGACTACTTAGTCATTGTGGAGTCGCCAGCAAAGGCGAAAACAATTGAAAAGTATTTAGGAAAAAAATATACCGTGAAGGCTTCAATGGGCCATGTTCGGGACTTGCCTAAAAGTCAAATGGGAGTTGACATAGAGCACAATTTTCAACCAAAATACATCACGATAAGAGGGAAAGGGCCGGTTCTGAAAGAGCTCAAGAACGCTGCCAAAAAGGCGAAAAAAGTTTTTCTTGCAGCCGACCCGGACAGAGAGGGAGAGGCGATTGCGTGGCATTTAGCGCAAAGCTTAGATATTGATATCCAATCCGATTGCCGCGTTGTGTTTAATGAAATTACAAAAGATGCGATCAAAGATTCTTTTAAATCGCCAAGAGCTATTAACATGGATTTAGTTGATGCCCAGCAGGCAAGAAGGGTATTAGACAGGCTGGTCGGCTACAATATCAGCCCGATCCTTTGGAAAAAGGTAAAGAAGGGTTTAAGTGCCGGGAGAGTTCAATCTGTTGCAGTCCGTCTAATTATCGATCGTGAAAATGAAATTAAACATTTCAAGCCTGAGGAATATTGGACGATTAACGGAGACTTTCTTAAAGGAACGGAGTCGTTTGAAGCTGCTTTTTGGGGTGTTGAAGGCAAAAAAAAGGATTTGAAAACAGAAGAAGATGTAAAACAGGTGCTCCAAAAAGTTATTGGAAATGAGTTTACTGTAACGAAAGTAACAAAAAAAGAACGGAGAAGAAATCCTGCACCTCCATTTACTACTTCCTCTTTACAGCAGGAAGCTGCAAGGAAACTCAATTTCCGTGCGAAGAAAACGATGATGGTAGCACAACAGCTGTATGAAGGAATAGACCTCGGCAAGGAAGGCACTGTCGGATTGATTACTTATATGCGTACCGATTCCACGCGAATTTCAGACACAGCGAAATCGGAGGCAATCAGTTATATTGAAAAGATGTTTGGCAGTGAATATGCGCAAGCCAAAACGAGAGGAAGTCAGAAATCAGGCAATGTTCAGGATGCTCACGAAGCGATACGGCCGACCAGCGCTTTTCGAAATCCGGATGGAATAAAAGACTTTTTAACAAAAGACCAATATAAATTATACAAACTGATTTGGGAACGATTTATCGCGAGCCAAATGTCGCCGGCTGTCATGGATACGATGAGCGTTGATTTGGAGAACAATGGTGTTATGTTCCGTGCAAACGGTTCAAAAATCAAATTCCATGGTTTTATGAAAGTATATGTAGAAGGGACGGACGATCAAGAAGAAGATAAAAGCAATCGTCTTTTGCCTGATCTTCAGGAAGGGGATAAAATCTTTTCAAAAGATTTAAAACCGGAGCAGCACTTTACACAGCCGCCTCCAAGGTATACGGAAGCGAGGCTTGTCAAAACGCTGGAGGAATTAGGCATAGGACGTCCTTCTACATATGCACCGACGCTCGATACCATTCAAAGAAGAGGGTATGTTGCGCTTGAAAACAAACGATTTGTCCCAACAGAACTTGGCCAAATTGTCCACGAGCTGATGATGGAATTTTTCCCTGAAATTTTGGATGTGGAATTTACTGCGAAAATGGAGCATGATTTAGATGATATTGAAGAAGGAAAAGTAAATTGGGTAAAAATTATTGATGAATTTTATCATGATTTTTCAAAGAATGTTAAAAAAGCCGAAAATGAAATGGAAAAGGTAGAAATAAAAGATGAATATGCCGGTGTAAAGTGTGAAAAATGCGGAAGCGAAATGGTTTACAAAATGGGAAGGTACGGAAAATTTTTGGCTTGCTCCAATTTTCCAGACTGCCGCAATACAAAACCGATTTTAAAAGAAATCGGTTTGAAGTGTCCGAAATGCCATGAGGGAAATATTGTGGAGAGAAAGTCGAAGAGACGCCGCGTATTTTATGGATGTGACCGTTACCCAGAGTGCGATTTTATTTCTTGGGAAAAGCCGGTTGAAAGAAAATGTCCGAAATGTGGAGAAATTTTGGTAGAAAAACGTTTGAAAAAAGGTGTTCAAGTGCAATGTTCTTCTTGCGACTATAAAGAAGAACCGCAGCGTTAACAAATATCTTCTCTTTGGTGAGCAATGTAAAGCTCACCTTCTTCATGGAGATATTTCGGCAGTTTTTTACGAAAACACAACAAGAAGAGAGCTTTTATAAAGACGGAGGAGTGCTAAAATGAACAATCAAGTTGTCAACGTTATCGGTGCTGGGCTAGCTGGAAGCGAAGCGGCATGGCAAATTGCCAAAAGAGGAATTCAAGTTCGCTTGTACGAAATGCGTCCAAAAAAGCAAACTCCGGCCCATCATACGGATAAATTTGCTGAACTGGTCTGCTCTAATTCGTTGAGAGCCAATTCTTTGACAAATGCAGTCGGAGTATTGAAAGAAGAAATGAGAATGTGTGACTCCGTAATTATTTCGGCTGCTGATCAATGTTCCGTTCCGGCTGGGGGTGCACTTGCCGTTGATCGCCACGAATTTGCGGATATCGTCACTAAACGGGTGAAAGAACATCCCAATATTACCGTCTTTCACGAAGAAGTGACGGACATTCCAGAAGGGCCGACGGTAATAGCGACAGGACCTTTAACTTCAGAAGCATTATCGGAAGCATTAAAAAAGCTTACTGGCGAGGAATATTTATATTTTTACGACGCAGCCGCACCGATAATTGAAAAAGACAGCATTGATATGGAAAAAGTATATTTGAAATCAAGATACGACAAAGGGGAGGCTGCATATTTAAACTGTCCGATGACAGAGGAAGAGTTCGATCGCTTTTATGAGGCATTAATCAGCGCGGAAACTGTTCCTCTAAAAGAATTTGAGAAAGAAATCTTTTTTGAAGGATGCATGCCGATTGAAGTCATGGCAAAGAGAGGAAAGAAAACGCTTCTTTTCGGACCGATGAAGCCTGTCGGCTTGGAGCATCCCGAAACAGGAAAGCGTCCTTTTGCCGTCGTCCAGCTGCGGCAGGATAATGCGGCAGGGACTTTGTATAATATCGTCGGCTTCCAAACTCATCTAAAATGGGGTCCGCAAAAGGAAATCATTCAGATGATTCCGGGGCTTGAAAAGGCGGAAATTGTCAGATATGGAGTGATGCATCGAAATACGTTTATCAATTCCCCGAAACTGCTTAGACCAACTTATCAATATAAAGGGCGCGAGGATTTGTTTTTCGCCGGACAAATGACTGGCGTAGAAGGCTATGTTGAGTCAGCTGCTTCCGGATTAATAGCAGGCATTAATGCGGCATGCCTCGTTTTGGGAAAGGAATTGATTGAATTTCCTGATGAAACAGCAATGGGAAGCATGGCAAAGTATATTACAACGGCAGATCCGAATAATTTTCAGCCGATGAATGCGAATTTTGGTCTTTTTAAACCGCTTGACACCCACATTAAAGTGAAAAAAGAAAGAAATGAACAATTGGCAAAAAGAGCACTTCAAACTATTCAAAAAATTTCGAAAAAATTATAAAATGGATTGAAAGGGCTACTGCAAATGTGATACGATTTAGTAGCCCTTTGTGAGGTGCTAAGAGTGGAAAATGTTAAGAATTATTTAAATTTATTCATTGAATATTTACAAATTGAAAAAAATTATTCACAATATACAATTGTGAATTATCTGCATGACTTGAATGATTTTTTTTCTTTTATGGAAAAAGAAGGGTTAGAAAGGCTGGATGACGTTCAATATTCAGATATACGTATTTTTTTGACGGATTTAAGCAAAAAGTATTCCAAAACATCCATTTCCCGTAAAATTTCAAGCATTAGAACTTTTTATTATTTTCTTTTGCGGGAAAAACATGTAACGGACAATCCTTTTTCTTTAGTGTCACTTCCGAAGCAAAAAAAAGCGATCCCTAGATTTTTATTTGATGAGGAGCTGGAAATGCTGTTTTCCATTTCCGACCTGAATGATCCGCTCGGGCAGCGGAATCAATTGATTTTGGAATTTTTATATGGAACGGGAATCCGTGTGAGTGAATTATGCCAAATTCGCCTTGAAGACCTGGATTTTTCCATTGAGACCATTTTAGTAAATGGAAAAGGAAACAAACAGCGCTATGTGCCTTTCGGAAGCTATGCACGTCAGGCAGCGGAACGATATATCCATGATGGCAGAAGCAAGCTGATGAAAAATCAGTCCGGACAGGATCATCGCTTTTTGTTTGTAAACCATCGGGGAAAGCCTTTAACAGCAAGGGGAGTTCGGTATATCTTAAAACAGCTGATAGATAATTCAGCAAAAAATCTGCATCTTCATCCGCATATGTTTAGGCATACTTTTGCGACTCACCTCTTAAATGCTGGAGCTGACTTAAGAAGTGTTCAAGAACTTTTGGGCCATGTTCATTTATCATCAACGCAAATTTATACCCATGTGTCAAAAGACCATTTAAAAAATGTTTATATGGCCTACCATCCACGGGCAAAAGATTCTTAAAGGGAGGCTTGCAATTGTCAACATTTCATGCGACAACGATTTTTGCCATTCGCCATAAAGGACAATGCGCGATGGCAGGTGATGGACAAGTAACACTTGGCAATCAAGTTGTGATGAAGCATACAGCACGAAAGGTCCGAAAAATTTATAATGGAAAAGTGCTTGCTGGATTTGCGGGATCTGTTGCTGATGCGTTTACGCTGTTTGAAAAGTTTGAAGGCAGTCTGGAAGAGTATAACGGCAATTTGGCAAGAGCGGCTGTGGAAATGGCAAAAGAGTGGCGAAGCGACAAAGTATTAAGACAATTAGAAGCAATGTTAATTGTGATGGATGCCCAAAAGCTTCTGCTCCTTTCTGGGACGGGTGAAGTAATCGAACCGGATGATGGCATTTTAGCTATCGGCTCAGGGGGAAATTATGCCCTTGCTGCAGGCCGTGCATTGAAACAATATGCCGGTGAACAAATGTCTGCCAAAGAAATCGCTAAATCCGCTCTAGAAATAGCAGCAAATATTTGCGTTTTTACGAACAATAACATTATCGTTGAGGAACTTTAGAAAGGAGGGAGGCGAATGAAAAAAATGCAATTATCTCCGAAACAAATTGTTGAACGATTAGACCAATACATAGTCGGTCAGGAAGAAGCGAAAAAAGCGGTTGCTGTTGCGTTAAGAAATCGATACCGGAGAAGCTTATTGGATGAAAAAATTCGCGATGAAGTGGTTCCGAAAAACATTTTAATGATTGGTCCGACTGGGGTTGGAAAAACTGAAATTGCTAGGAGAATTGCAAAGCTCGTCGGCGCGCCCTTTGTAAAGGTGGAGGCAACAAAATTTACAGAAGTAGGGTATGTCGGGCGAGATGTGGAATCGATGGTCCGCGATTTAGTGGAAACTTCCGTCCGGCTTGTGAAGGAAGAAAAAATGCAGGAAGTAAGAGCACAAGCGGAAGAAAACGCCAATCGCAGGCTGATCGAGCTCCTCGTTCCGAGTAAGAAAAAACAGGCTGCTTACAAAAATCCTTTAGAAATGCTTTTCGGAGGAAATCAACAAACAAATTCGTTCGAAACGCAGGGAGAAAATGAACAGGATCTAAAGGAGAAGCGGAGAGAAATCGCCCGCAAATTAGCAGCAGGCGAACTAGAAGACCATTTTGTTACGGTTGAAATTGAGGAACAGCAGCCCTCTATGTTCGATCTCCTGCAAGGGACAGGGATGGAGCAGATGGGCTTTAATATGCAGGATGCTTTGAACAGTCTTCTTCCAAAAAGGAAGAAAAAAAGAAAGCTTACTGTGAAAAACGCCCGAAAGGTTTTGACGAATGAAGAAGCAGCAAAACTGATTGATATGGACGAAGTGACACAGCTTGCCATTGAACGCGCGGAACAATCAGGCATCATTTTTATCGATGAAATCGACAAAATTGCCAAAAACGGCCACAACAGTTCTGGTGCTGATGTTTCCCGCGAAGGTGTGCAAAGAGATATACTTCCAATCGTGGAAGGATCTGCAGTTGTAACAAAATATGGCACCGTAAAAACCGACCATATACTCTTTATTGCAGCTGGCGCTTTTCACATGGCGAAGCCATCGGATTTAATCCCTGAATTGCAAGGACGTTTTCCGATTCGCGTGGAATTGAAAAAGCTAACGGCAGATGATTTTGTCCGAATTTTAATTGAACCGGATAATGCTTTATTAAAACAATATGAAGCATTATTGGAGACGGAAGGTATAAAATTAGAATTTTCTGACGAATCTATTCGTAAAATTGCTGAAATTGCTTACCAAGTGAACCAAGATACAGATAATATTGGGGCAAGAAGGCTTCATACCATTTTAGAAAAACTGCTGGAAGACTTGTTGTTTGAAGCGCCGGATATAAATTTAGAAAAGGTTGTGATTACACCGAACTATGTGGAAGAAAAATTAAATAAAATTGTTCAAAACAAAGATTTAAGTCAATTTATTTTATAAAAAGATGAAATTTTTTAGGAGGATTTGAGATCATGGAGTTATTAGAAAAAACAAGAAAAATTAATGCGATGCTGCAAAAGGCGGCAGGAAAACCTGTTAATTTTAAAGAAATGGCGGAAACATTAAGTGAAGTCATTGAGGCAAATATTTTTGTGCTCAGCCGCCGAGGAAAAGTATTAGGCTTCGGCTTGAACAAGCAAATAGATAATGACCGCATGAAAAAAATGCTGGAGGAAAGAAAATTTCCTGAAGAGTATACGAAAAGTTTATTTAATATTACCGAAACGTCACCAAATTTAGATGTATATAGCGAATATACTGCATTTCCTGTTGAGAACCGCGAGCTCTTTAAAAACGGATATACGACCATTGTTCCGATCATCGGAGGAGGAGACCGCTTAGGAACCCTTATATTATCTAGACTGGGAACTCAATTTAATGATGATGACCTAATATTGGCTGAATACGGGGCAACTGTTGTTGGAATGGAGATTTTAAGAGAAAAAGCCGAGGAAATTGAAGAGGAAGCGAGAAGCAAAGCGGTTGTCCAAATGGCAATCAGCTCTTTATCATACAGCGAACTCGAAGCGATCGAACACATTTTTGAAGAATTAAGCGGCACAGAGGGATTGCTAGTTGCAAGCAAAATTGCTGATCGCGTCGGCATTACCAGATCTGTGATCGTCAATGCGCTTCGCAAATTAGAAAGCGCTGGAGTCATTGAATCTCGTTCTCTTGGTATGAAAGGCACATATATTAAAGTGTTAAACAACAAATTTTTAGTTGAACTAGAAAAATTAAAAAACCATTAAAAGAAAGCTGCTCTAAAGGTTTGTTTATCAAACCTTTTGAAGCAGCTTTTTATAAATGTTTTCTACAAATTTCTTATTGAAAATCGGCTGATTTGTCTAATTTCAATAAGTTCTAACCTCCTACTCATCCCTCTGAAAAAGCTGCAGAATCAAATTCCAATGTTAAAAAAGTGATAGTCATTTAGAACTAGAAAAAAAATAATCGCAATGTACGACGATTTTTTACAAATTATACATAGACTTTAAGCTGTTTCTTTTTTAAAATAATATTTATAAATTAGCAAAATTCGACATTTTTACTTCTTATTTCTTTTGCAATACAAGATCATCATACTTTTGGAGGGAGCAATGAAAATATTTTCTAATTCAATAGCCAATTTGGAGCAGGCAATTCGAATTTCTTCCTTAAACGGAAAAGTTATAGCCAATAATATTGCAAATGTGGACACTCCAGGGTATAAAGCGAAAACAGTTAATTTTAAAAACGTTTTGGATCAACAAATAAAACTGGATGCATATCGGACCAATCCGCGTCATCTTCCATTTGTGGGCAGCGAAAGCACATCGATTGTGGAAACGAGGACAAACAGTGCTTATCAGCATAATGGGAATAATGTCGACATTGATCAAGAAATGGCAAAGCTTGCGGAAAATCAAATTTTCTACAATGCATTGATTGACAGATTGAATGGCAAATTTAATTCATTAAAAACAGTAATAAAAGGTGGTCGTACATAATGGGGATTTTTCAGTCTTTAAACATTTCCGCATCAGCTTTAACAGCTCAGCGGCTGAGAATGGATGTCATTTCATCGAATATGGCAAACATGGAGACGACTAGAGCTGAATATGTGGACGGGCAATGGCAGCCTTACCGCCGGAAAATGGTTGTAACAGCAGAGGATACAAAACCTTTCTCAGCTTTTCTGAATCAAGAGCTGAACGGCGTTGGAAACGGCGTGAGAGTTCAAGCCATTGTTGAGGACGAGACGCCTTTTAAAATCGTTTATGATCCCGACCATCCTGATGCAGACGAAAATGGCTATGTGTCTTTGCCAAATGTAGATCCTTTAAAAGAAATGGTCGACTTGATCAGCAGCACGCGCTCATATGAAGCAAATGTTACAAGCTTTAATGCATCGAAAAACATGCTGCTGAAAGCATTGGAAATAGGGAAATAGAATAGGAGTGATGTAAATGATTGAGCAAATTTCTTTTCCGACTCAATCGATCCAGCTAGAAAACCGAGCACAAAGTGCGGAAAATTCTGGGAAATCATCCTTTTCAGATATGTTGAAAAAATCGCTGGAAGCTGTCAATGAAGCTCAATTAAATTCCGATCGGCTGACAAATGCTCTTGCAGCAGGACAAAATGTAGAGCTTCATGATGTCATGATCACAGCACAAAAAGCGAGCATTTTACTTGAAGCAACTGTTGAATTCAGGAATAAAGTCATTGAAGCTTATCAAGAAGTGATGAGAATGCAAATATAATTAGTCTATTTAGAAATGGAATGTCATTATCGGGGGATCAGAAAGAATGAATCAAAAACTACTGCAAATAAAGGATACAATTTTGTCATTTTGGAGGCAAAGGACAAAATGGCAAAAAGCCCTCATCATCGGAGGCGCATCGCTCATCATCATTGCCATTATCGTTTCGTCAATAGTTTTGTCAAAACCGAAAATGATACCGCTATATACGAATTTATCATTGGAAGAAGCTGGCCGAATCAAAGAAACCCTCGATAACAAAGGGATTCAATCGGAAATAGCCGATAACGGAACAACTATTAAAGTGCCGGAAAGCGAAGCAAATGCACTGAAAGTGGAGCTTGCAGCTGAAGGTATTCCTGAAAGCGGAAATATCGATTATTCGTATTTTGGACAAAATATCGGTTTTGGCATGACAGATAATGAATTTGATGTATTAAAATTAAAAGCTACACAAACAGAACTGGCCAATTTAATTAAAGAAATCGAAGGCGTAAAAAACGCTAAAGTGATGGTCAATTTACCTAAAGAAACGGTATTCGTCGGCGAGGACGCAGGAGAAGCATCAGCTTCCATTGTTTTAAATTTGGAGCCGGGGTACAAGCTTGACCAATCGCAAGTGAACGCACTCTATCACCTTGTTTCCAAGAGCGTGCCGAATTTACCTGTTGAAAACATTGTTATAATGGACCAAAATTTTGATTATTATGATTTGAAACAAGAGGATACACCTGGCACTAATTTTGCTTCCCAGCTTGAAATCAAATCGGAAATTGAAAAAAATATTCAACGGCAAGTGCAAAGAATGCTGGGTACGATGATGGGCCAAGACAAAGTGGTTGTCAACGTATCAGCTGATATTGATTTTACCCAGGAAAAGCGGGAAGAAAACTTAGTGGAGCCAGTTGATGAGGAGAACAATGAAGGAATTGCCATCAGTGCAGAACGGATTACGGAAACATACACAGGTACTGGGGCGCAAGCTGCCGGCGTTGCTGGAACAGGTCAAACAGATGTCCCGAATACATATCAACAGGCTGCCGGTGTAAACGGAGAAGGAGAATATGAAAAAATTGAAGACCGAATTAATTATGAGGTAAACCGGATCAAACGGGAAATTGTTGAAAGTCCATATAAAATTAGAGATCTGGGCATTCAAGTCATGGTTGAGCCCCCGAATCCGGAAAATCCAAATTCGTTGCCGCAGCAGAGTGTAGATGATATTGAACAAATTTTATCAACAATTGTTCGGACAAGCATCTATGAAGATCCGGAGGCCGAGCCGTTAACGGATCAAGACATTGAGGATAAAATCGTAGTTTCTGTTCAGCCGTTTTCAGGCAAAATAAATGCGGATGATTTAAAGGAGCCATCATCATTCCCAATTTGGGGCTATGTGTTAATTGGAGCAGGCATTCTGCTTCTTGGCTTGTTATTCCTATGGTGGTGGAAAAGACGGAGAGACGAAGAAGATGAGTATGAAGATGATGAATATGACGAAATAGAAGAAGTGGTGTCGCAGCCTGTGCAAGAAGAAGAATCTGTCGAGCAAACGAAAGCAAATGAGCAGCGCAGAAAGCTTGAGGAGCTTGCCAAAGAGAAGCCTGACGAATTCGCTAAACTATTGCGCACTTGGCTCTATGAAGACTAGGGGGAAATGACATATGAAAAAGTTAAACGGTAGGCAAAAGGCTGCTATTTTATTGATCTCCTTAGGTCCGGAAGCTTCTGCTTCCGTTTATAAACACCTCACGGAAGAAGAAATTGAAAAGCTTACATTAGAAATATCGAGTGTACGGAAAGTGGATTCGCAAAAAAAAGAAGAAGTGATTGAAGAGTTTCATCAAATCGCCCTTGCGCAAGATTATATTGCCCAAGGGGGGATCCAATATGCGAAAGAGGTGCTTGAGAAAGCATTAGGAGGGGAAAAGGCAAGTGAAATAATCAGAAGGCTGACATCTTCTCTTCAAGTACGGCCGTTTGATTTTGTTAGAAAAGCAGATCCGGCTCAAATTTTAAACTTTATACAAAACGAGCATCCGCAAACGATCGCTTTAGTTTTGTCTTATCTAGATGCCAAGCAGTCGGGACAAATTTTATCGAGCTTGCCTCAGGAAGTTCAAGCGGATATTGCAAGAAGAATCGCCATTATGGACCGCACATCCCCTGAAGTAATTAATGAAGTTGAACAAGTTTTAGAGAAGAAGCTTTCTTCTACTGTAACGGAAGATTTCACAGAAACGGGTGGAATCGAAACAGTAGTGGAAGTGTTAAACGGTGTCGACCGCTCGACAGAACGAACGATACTGGAAGCACTAGAAGTACAGGACCCCGAGCTGGCCGAAGAAATCAAAAAGCGGATGTTTGTATTTGAAGATATTGTTACCTTGGATAACCGCGCCATTCAGCGCGTCATTCGTGAAGTGGATAATAATGATCTCATGCTGGCGTTAAAGGTTGCGTCGGATGAAGTGAAAGAAATTGTCTTTAAAAATATGTCAACTAGAATGGCGGAAACATTCAAGGAGGAAATGAATTACATGGGTCCTGTTCGGCTTCGTGATGTAGAAGAAGCGCAATCAAGAATTGTTGAAGTGATAAGAAGATTAGAGGATGCTGGCGAAATTGTGATCGCTCGAGGACAAGGAGATGAAATCATTGTCTAGAGTCATAAAATCCGGCCATGCTTGGTCATTGCACAAGCCGCACAAATTGACGATCAGAACGATCCAAATTCAGGAAGAGTTCGCCGCTTCCGATCAAAAAGAGAACACACAGCGCTCACAGTTCCTTGAGGCAGCCCATTTGGAAGCAGAGAAAATTTTAGAAAAAGCTGAAGAAGAAAAAACGCGATTGCTTAAGGAGATCGAAAAAGAAAGGGAAGCTTGGCAGGAAGAAAAAGCGCGCCTAATAGAAGAAGCAAGAAAAGAAGGGTATCAAGCCGGTTTTGAAAAAGGGAAAAAAGATGGACTTCAAGAGTATGAAAATGTGATTGAATCTGCCAGACAGGTAGTCCAGCTTTCCAAAAAAGATTATGAGAAAAAAATAGAAGCTTCCGAGGAAACCATTATTGAAATTGCTGTAAAAGTAGCGGAAAAAATTATTGCAGCCAACCTAAAGCGAGAGCCTGAACTGTTTACTGGATTGGTTCGCGAAGTGATTTGTGAAGTAAAGGAATATCCAGAAGTCAAAATATACGTTCACCCTGACAAATATGAATTTATGCTTGAACAAAAAGAAGAATTAATGGAACTATTTACAACCAAAACGGAGCTCTATATTTTTCCGGATGTAAATTTGCCCGAAAACGGAATTTGTGTAGAATCGCCATTTGGAAAAATTGATGCGAGCATTGATACACAGCTGGAGCAATTAAAAAGTAAGCTGTTAAATCTTGTCAGGGAGGATTGAAGCGATTGAAACTAGCTCAATTGATCGACCATATAGATCGGCTGGACTCTTATAAGAGATATGGAAAAGTGAAAAAAGTAGTCGGACTCATGATTGAATCACGCGGACCTGAATGCTCCATCGGTGATGTTTGCTATGTACATGTAGGGAAAAATGAAAAAACGCTGGCAGAAGTTGTCGGATTCAAAGAAGAAAATATTCTATTAATGCCGTTTACAAAGGTCAACCAAATTGCACCTGGCTGTGTCGTAGAAGCAACAGGCTCGCCCCTGAAAATAAAATCGGGAATCAGCCTGATCGGAAAGGTATTAGATGCATTTGGTCATCCAATGGACGGATCCAATCTTCCAAAAGGTTTAACGACTATTCTGTCTGAAAATGAGCCGCCGAACCCGTTAACCCGGCCGCCGATCACTAAAAAAATTGAAGTGGGTGTGAAAGCAATTGACGGTTTTTTAACGATTGGGAAAGGTCAGCGGGTAGGTATTTTTGCAGGAAGCGGCGTTGGAAAAAGTACTTTGCTCGGAATGATCGCAAGAAGCTCAGGAGCAGATATAAATGTGATTGCCTTAATAGGTGAAAGGGGAAGAGAAGTTCGAGAATTTATTGAGAGAGATTTAGGGGAAGAAGGGCTAAAGCGGACGATTATTGTGGCGGCAACTTCCGATCAGCCGGCTTTAATGAGAATTAAAGCTGCCTATTCTGCAACGGCGATTGCAGAATATTTTCGAGATAAAGGATATAATGTCATGTTTATGATGGATTCAGTCACGAGAGTAGCGATTGCGCAAAGGGAAATTGGACTGGCTGTTGGGGAACCGCCGACGACAAAAGGATACACCCCTTCAGTGTTCGCCATGCTTCCTCGACTTTTAGAAAGAACAGGAAATAATGAAAAGGGTTCGATCACAGCCATTTATACTGTCTTAGTTGATGGCGATGATATGAACGAACCGATAGCGGATACTGTGAGAGGAATTTTGGACGGGCACATTGTGCTCGATCGTGAGTTGGCGAATAGAGGACATTTTCCTGCAATTAATATTTTAAAAAGCGTCAGCCGCCTTATGAACCATATTGTCGAACCGGCGCATCTGGAAGCTGCGAACAAACTGAAAGCATTGTACTCTACATATACCGAGTCAGAAGATTTAATTAAGATCGGCGCATATAAAAGAGGCTCTTCAAAAGAAATGGATCAAGCAATCGATTATTATCCGAAAATAAACGGATTTCTTCAGCAGCATATGAATGAAAAAATAACATTTGAGGAAAGCGTACAGCAATTAATTTCGCTACTTGAAGAAGGTGACAAGACATGACATACCATTTCCGCTACCAAAAAATATTGGATGTAAAGGAAAATGAGAAACGAAAATCATCAAAAGAATATGAAGATTCCGTTGAAAATTTTAAAAAAGTTGCAACAAAGCTGTACACATTTTTAAAGCAAAAAGAGGAGTTCGTAAAGCTTCAGGAAGAAAAATTGAACAAAGGGATGTCCGTTCAAGAAATTAAGCAGTATCAACAGTTTGTTCAAAATTTGGAAAAAACAATTGAGCATTACCAGCAGCTTGTCATTTATTCTCGTAATGCAATGAATGAAAAACAGTCGATTTTGATGCAAAAACATATAGAAGTAAAGCAATATGAAAAAATAAAAGAAAAAGATTACAAGAAATTTATGGAGCTAAGGAAACGAGAAGAAGGAAAAATGATGGATGAAATATCAATCATTACATATTCGTTTCATAGAAATTAGGTGGAAATGATGGCGAAAAAAGAAAAGAAACGAGGCGGTTTGAAAACTTTCTTGACCATATTTTTATCACTTTTTAGTCTTGGGCTTGTCGCCGTAATCGTCATGTTTTTTCTCGGCATTCTGCCGGCCCAAAATATTCCGATTATTTCGGACTTAGCGCAAGGAAGTCAGAAGCAAGAAAATCTTGAAAGGCTGAACGAGCAGCTGGAAAAAGAGCAAGAAGAGCTCAAGCAAAAGATTGAAGAGCAGGAAAGCACAATCAATCAGCTGCAAGAACAGCTGAAAAGCAAGGATGAAGAAATACAAGAGCTGACACAGCAAATCAACTCATTGGAAAACGCAGCTCAAACCAATCCGCAAAAAAATCAACAAGCCGTTGATATTGCGAAAGTATATGGGGAAATGTCAAGTAAAAAAGCAGCTGCTATCATTACAGAGCTTTCTGATGATGAAGCAGTCAGCATACTATCATCTTTAAAAAAAGCTGTGCTTGCTAGAATTTTAGAAAAAATGACTCCCCAAGACGCTGCCAAATATACGAAGCTGTTATCCGAGCAATCAGCAGCTCAATCTGAACAACCAGCAGCCGAATCTGTACCATCAGCAACTGAAGAGGCAGCTGCTCAATAAATAACTTACATGAACATTCTGATCATATTACAGGAGGTGAACAAATGGATGCCATTAAATTGCAGTTTTTCCAATTGAACACGCGAAACATACAATCAACAAACGGAGAAGAAAAAAAGGAAGAGTCAACTTTTCAAACGTTTTTTGATCAGCTTGTGAACATGAAGCCAGCCGATCAGGTGAAAGGAAATGAACCGCAAAAATTTGAAATCGAAACAACTATCTTAGAAGAGTTGAAAAATGCGATCAAAAATTGGCTCTCTCTTGACATTTTGTACGATCAGGAAACAGACGCTCAAGACAAACAGGAGAGAGAAGACAGCAGTTTATCTTCTGTCAGCCAACCTTCTTCTGAAAAGTTGGAATTGACATTTGCGAGCAATATGGAACTGAATGTTGATCATACGGAGCAAAGTCCGGAAAAAACTGTACTTTTTCAGCAAATCACTGCTATTTTAGCTTATTTACAACGAAATGAGCCGAGCGAGTTTATTCGAATGCTCGAAGTTTTTGAAACCATTACTAGAAAGTATGGCGATCTAGGCAGCACGATGCTTCAAAATATTTTAACAGCTGTTCGGATTGGACAATATGAGAATCACAGTGCTACCATAGCTGACATATTGCCTAATGATCTAGAAACATCAGAGCCGCTTCATTTTATACAACAAATGGACACGAATAAGAAACCATTTGTGCAGCGTGAGGAAATATTGGCAAGAACGCATCCTCTAATGGAGTTTGTTCAACAAGAGAGCCGTGCTGAACAAAAAAGTGTTGGAAATTTCCTAACGGGCCAAACGAAGGATACGTTTGAGTTGACTCTTACATCATACATAAACAAATTTGGCTCAGAAAATCCGGCTTCGCAAATTGATTCTGAACTGAGTATAGACGTCCAAGAGGAATTTTTTCAAAAGTTAAATGACGTAATAAAAACAAGTCGATTTGGCCAGCTTCCCAATGGCGCACAAAAATTGACGATACGGCTCACTCCGGAGCATTTAGGGACCATTACCATTCAATTAATAAAAGATGGCGACCAAATGAGCGCCAAAATTAAGACATCGACTCAATCAGCGAAAGAATTGTTAGAGCATAGTATTCAGCAGTTAAAGCATTCACTGCCGAATGTAACATTGCAAATTGACCGCTTTGATATTTTTGACGAAGAGCATTATTTCTTTCAAGAAAAAAGAGGACGTGGCAATTCGCAGCAACATAACGGGGAAGATCAAGAAAAGCATCAAAATGAACAGCAGAACGACCAAACTTTTATGGAAAAATTAAAAGAGTATGTAAATGCCATTATATAGGAGGTTCTTATGAGCGGAATTTCCATCGACAGCTATTTGTTATCGACCTATACAGAAAACAAAGCAAGGGAAGCTAAGTCAACTCTTGGAAAAGATGATTTTTTGAAGTTATTGATTACCCAATTGCAATATCAGGATCCGCTAAATCCAATGGAAGATAAAGAGTTTATTGCCCAAATGGCGAATTTCTCAACATTGGAACAAATAACAAACATGAATAAATCGCTTGAAGCCTTTTTAAAATCGGATGCACTCATCAAATATTCGCAGCTCATCGGCAAATCGGTAGAATACTCAAAAGAAGGTGAGCAAAAGCAGAGCATTGTCAAAAGCGTGCGGATGAATGGAGATACAGTCATCATTGCGCTTGCCAACGGCGATGAAGTGGAAAGCTCAAGTATTACGAAAGTATCCGAAGCTGGAGAAAACGATTCATCTGATCAGGAAGGATAATAATATTAAAATTTTAAAGAAAGGGAGAGGTTCATATGTTGCGTTCCATGTATTCAGGTATTAGCGGAATGAAAAATTTCCAATTAAAATTGGATGTCATTGGCAACAATATCGCGAATGTCAACACGTACGGCTTCAAAAAAGGACGTGTCACTTTTAAAGAATTAGTCAACCAGCAAATTTCAGGCGCTAGCGCCGCTGTAAATGGACGAGGAGGTATAAATCCAGCACAGGTAGGTTTGGGTGCGGCAATCGGAACAATCGACACTGTTCATACATCTGGACCAACTCAATCAACGGGAAGACTTCTTGATGTAGCGATCAGCGGAGACGGTTTTTTTCCTGTCGGAGTGATTACCGATTTAACGAGAGTCAACATTGATTATGCAGGACAATTTGGAGACAATAAAATTTTGGGCGCCATTGATAGAGCTATTGATTTAGCATACACCCGCGCTGGAAACTTTTATTTGGATGCAAACGGATATTTAGTAACTGGCGAAGGGCTTTACTTAATTGGCGAAACAGGTGAAAAAATTCCTCCGACAGATCAAGGAATTCAAAAAGCAAATGCAGCGCTTCAGCAAATCACGTCTTTCAATACACCTTATAAAAATATGTATGAATCGTTGAGAGACATTTCAAAAAGAGCGAATGCATTGATGGAAGCTTATGAAGCATATAATGATGCGGTGGAATTATGGGAAAAAGATGGACAACAAAACCCATCACCTTTATACACCTCTATGCAAAATGCATATAATGCTTTAATTGATATATGGACAGAGTTTAATGCAGCCATTACAAACCCAACGTCAGGGTTTGGGAATATTCGAGACCAGTTTGAAACTGCAATCGGACAATTAAATAATTCTATTAATAATTTTAACAATACACCGCCATATACTGACGTCATTACAACAATCACGAATCCGATTCTGCCGATTACAGCTGGGGATTACCCGCAAAATCCGTCAACAGCTATCCCGTTAGGCTCAAGTGCTGACACGAATACGCTTGATTTAATGACGAAGTTGATCGGGACAATTGAGAATTATAAAGTTGCCCTTAACAATGTTGGGCAAGCAGTCATTAAATACGAAGATATTGCCGAAAGTTTAAAAGAGGCGCAATGGACGGATTCGTTGAGCGGAGAAGCCGGTCTCATCCAAATTCCGCTTTCGGCTAAAAGCTTTAGCATCGGGCCTGATGGAAAGGTTACGTTTATTGATCGAAACGGTCAGTTAAAAGTCGCTGGACAAATCCGGCTTGCGAACTTTCCAAATCCAGAAGGATTAGAAAAAATCGGAAGCAATCTTTTTAGAGAAACGCCTAACTCTGGTTCTATCGACAAAAATGGCAATGGGCTGCAGCTTAACGAACTTTCCGTTCCAGGAGAGGATGGAGCAGGCTCATTGATTAATAGTTCACTAGAAATGTCCAATGTGGACTTGGCGGAAGAATTTACGGAAATGATTGTGGCACAAAGAGGTTTTCAATCAAATACGAAAATCATCACAACTTCTGACGAAATTTTGCAGGAGCTCCTTGGCTTAAAACGTTAATAGGAAGAACGGGGGAGCTTGAAACGTGATCAAATTAACAAAACTGAATGGCGAAGCTTTTTATCTGAATGTGTTGTTAATCGAACGGATTGAATCGTTTCCTGATACGACTATTACGTTAATATCCGGCAAAAAATATATAGTAAAAGATTCACAGACGGAAGTAGTAACAAAAATCAATGAGCTTTATAAACAATTTGGTTTTGGGAAAGCTTTCTATTTCGGGGGACAAGAAAATGAGTAAAAAATTTATAACTGCATTATTAATCGTCATTTCAACCGTTGGAATTGCTGCACTGACTACGTTTGTCGTCATGGAATTTTTTACGAAGGATCCGGTAGAAGCGAAAAACCGCTCCATCGACGAGGTGGTGGAATCGTCATTTGATGTTCCTGAAATTACGACAAACTTAAAAAGTAAAAATATTGTAAGACTTTCTTTCAAAATTGAAGCATCTGACAAAAAAGCGAGAGAAGAATTAGAAAAGAGAGAATTTCAAATAAAAGATATTATTATAACCGAACTGGCAAATATGGAAGCAAAAGATTTGGAAGGGCAAGCTGGAATGGACCGCTTTAAAGATACGACTCAACTTTCGCAGCTCAATTTTGGTAAATAAGCCTTGATATAATTAGGCAAAACTACAATCCATTTACGTAATTGACTTTCGATGAATTTTTTAATCTTTTGATTTACATTTTGAAGTGCATCTTCAAGAATTTCAATGAGTAGTTGAAGTGCAAAGGCCCAATCTAGTTCATCGATTTCATCACAAAGTTCATAAAAAATGCCGCCTAATGTTCGATAATCTGTACTTACTCGGTTTTGCCAAGACAAAACAATGTACCTTGTAAACACAATAGTGGTATGGCTGATCATGGAATCATAAGATCTTCCTTGGAACTCTTTTTGGAGTTTCAATAAGGATTTGACTGTTTTGAAGAATACTTCAATATCCCAACGTATCCCATAAATACGAATGATTTCTTGATCCGATAAAGTACAGTCTGTACTCAAAATAGCTAGCCACTGTCTCTTTTTATTACGATTACGGACAAATACCACTTTAACAGGTACGCCATTTGCCATCGTTGTGTGAATAGAGCGCAAAATACCCTTTTGATGTTGTGATGGTTTAGCTGTTTGGTATAGTTTTTTTAGGCTCACCCATTCACCGTTCACTTGATATCTTTGTTTTGTATCCTTCACCATTCCAATAACATCCAACCCTTGATCCACAATGGACTTGATCAAAGGCTGTTGGGTAAACCATGTATCCATTAAAACGTATGAGGCATCGATTCCTTGAGAAAGTGCCCGTTTAATCATATTGGGAATAACTTCCGGCGCTTTTTGTAAAGCTTCGACACGCCGCTTATAACCGGATGTACGCTTATCGATTCGGTTATCAATCCCATTGATTTGGGAATTCGTAGAGCTTAATAAAGCAAAATCAATAGGCAAAAATGTAGCACCATCTGACCAGCCGAGTGTAAGCATACGAAATCCTTTGTAATAACGCATTTTTTGAGAAGAATGATCGAAACAGCGAGCAAGCAGTTCAACCTTTTTACTGCGATTTCGTTCATAAGATGAGTCGTCCACGATCAGCACTTTCGGACGGTCGTGTCTCGTTAAACTACTTACCTTCATAATGGTGAAAGTACTCAAAACAAGTAAAAACCTGCGCCAATTGTATTGAGGGTTATTTAAGAAGCGATAAATAGCGTTTTTTTCCGGCAAATCTTTAGCTTTTTTACTTTGAAGAAGTCGAAACAAATTTTTGCCTTCAAAAACTAAACTAAAAACTAGCTGGAATAAATAGGCGCAGGAATAACCGAAACCCTTGTTAATTCCCACTTTCCTTAAATATTTTAAGATTTCAAGTTCATCAAATATAGCTTTTACTTCTTTTGGTAGTTGATTGTTCAGTCTGTTATTCGTTATCATAATAAGAGACACCTCACCTGCTTTTGGTAATGTTTTTTCTGGACAATTAAACTATACCAAAAGTTGAGGTGTTTTTTTTTGCAAATTTTTATGTCAAGAAGTATTCGAAACAACCAACAAACCCATTAACCGTAAGGCTTAGAAATCCAATTTACTGTGAGAAAGTTGAGATACGATTAAAAAGAAGGTCGATGCGCTTTTACAAGAAGGAGAAGTGAAACAAGTGTACACGACTTCCTTTATCCTTCAATAGACAAAAAAGGGATAAGGAGGTGATGTTCTCATTATGTCAAATGAAATTTTATCGCAAAGTGAAATTGATGCGCTATTATCTGCATTAACGACCGGTGAAATGAATGTTGATGAATTAAAGAAAGAAGAAGAAGCAAAGAAAATAAAAGTTTACGATTTTAAACGTGCTCTTCGTTTTTCAAAAGATCAAATTCGCAGCATTACTCGAGTGCATGAAAATTTCGCAAGGCTTTTAACGACGTATTTTGCTGCGCAATTGCGGACATATGTCCAAATAACCGTCACGTCTGTAGACCAGCTGCCCTATGAAGAGTTTGTCCGTTCCATTCCGAAAATGACGGTTTTAAATGTTTTTGAACTTGGGACACTTGATGGAAGAATTATTATGGAAGTGAACCCAAATATTGCGTACGCAATGATGGATCGGTTAATGGGCGGTTTCGGGGCTTCCATGAATAAGATTGAACAATTAACAGAAATTGAAATGAAAATTATTGCATCCATTTTCGAAAAAACTTTGGAGCACTACCGTGAAGCTTGGAGTACCATTTTGGACATTGAGCCTTGCATGCAGGAATTTGAGGTAAATCCGCAATTTTTGCAAATGGTATCTCCAAATGACACAGTTGTTGTTATTTCCCTTAATACACAAGTGGGAGAAGCGAGCGGAATGATAAACCTTTGTATTCCCCATGTTGTGTTGGAACCAATTATTCCAAAGCTTTCCGTCCATTATTGGATGCAATCAGAAAGGAAAGCCCAAAACTCTGTGGAAACGGAAGTAATCAAAAACCGGATAAAGCTTGCAGAAGTTCCGGTGGTTGCGGAATTAGGGACGTCCGTTGTGACAGTTCAAGAGTTTCTTGAAATGCGAGTGGGGGATATGATCCGTCTTGATCAATCGACCAGCGACCCGTTGGTGATTAAAGTAGGTGACGTCCCTAAATTTTTTGGACAGCCTGGCAAAAAGAACAAGAAGCTGGCCGTTCAAATATTAGGCCACATAGAGAGAGGTGACGAAGCTGATGACTGATAACATGTTGTCACAAGAGGAAATCGATTCTCTATTAAAAGGGGGAAATCAAGAATCAACTGAAACTGACAATCTATTGAATGATATTGAAAAAGATACGATTGGGGAGATAGGAAATATTTCTTTTGGCAGTTCTGCTACAGCTTTATCATCCTTGCTTAATCAAAAAGTAGAAATCACTACTCCGAGCGTGTCAATTATTAATAAGCAAGAACTGGCAAAGGAGTTTCCACATCCATACGTAGCAATAGAAGTAGTTTTTACAGAAGGGCTGTCCGGCAGCAATCTGCTTGTAATTAAACAAAGCGATGCTGCTGTCATTGCTGATTTAATGATTGGCGGGGATGGTTCCAACCCGGACGAATTGGGGGAAATTCAATTAAGTGCTGTCCAGGAAGCGATGAATCAAATGATGGGATCTGCTTCCACATCAATGTCAACCGTTTTAAATAAAAAAATAGATATTTCACCGCCTCGCCTCGAATTATTGAATGTTAAAGAAGGGGAAGGAACCGATGCTATTCCTGATGACGAACTGCTTGTGAAGGTATCCTTCCGATTAACTGTCGGCAATTTAATTGATTCGAATATTATGCAGCTCTTACCCCTTGATTTTGCTAAACAGCTCGTTGTTGAATTAATGAATAAAGCGGGCAAAGAGGCATCAAATAACGTGCAAACAGAACCTGAAGAAGTGCGAGAAAATCAACAGCTGCATATAGAAAAAAGCGAGAAGGAAAAAGCTCAGCCTGTTGAAGTTAAACCTGTTGAATTTGCGACGTTTGATGAACAAACGAATCAATCTGTAGACACGCACAATTTGGAGCTGCTGCTCGACATTCCTTTAAATGTAACGGTTGAGCTTGGAAGAACAAAAAGATCCATCAAACAAATTTTGGAATTGTCTAAAGGATCCATTATCGAGCTTGATAAGCTGGCCGGGGAGCCAGTCGACATATTCATAAACAGCAAAAAGGTAGCAAAAGGTGAAGTAGTTGTCATCGACGAAAATTTCGGTGTTCGCGTAACGGATATCATGAGTCAAGCAGATCGGATAATGAATCTAAAATAGTTGATAGGAGTGAGGAGCAAAATGTCAAAAAGGATTTTAGTCGTTGATGATGCAGCATTTATGAGAATGATGATCAAAGATATATTGACAAAAAATGGATATGAAGTAGTAGGAGAGGCTGCAGATGGTGCGCAGGCAGTCGAAAAATTTAAAGAATTGCAGCCTGATTTAGTCACGATGGATATTACAATGCCTGAAATGGATGGCATCACTGCTTTAAAGGAAATCCGCAAAATCAATCCAAATGCAAAAGTTGTCATGTGTTCAGCGATGGGACAGCAGGCAATGGTAATCGATGCTATTCAAGCTGGTGCCAAAGATTTTATTGTGAAACCTTTTCAGGCCGATCGTGTACTGGAAGCTATTCAAAAGACATTGGGATAAGGAGCATTTGCATTGAAACGATGTATTACATATTTGTGCTGTTTATGGCTGTTGTTTTTTTATGTTCCAATAAACGCCGATTTTGTGCATGCAGCCGCGAAAAATCCCACCGTTGAGGAATATTTAAAACAGCAGACATCCGATCAACAGGATGAAAAAAAAGAAGAGAAAGCGACGAACGAATTGGTTGAAGATGGTGGCAACAGCACCTCCTTATCAGTATTCGATGTTTTGAAAATGATTTTTACACTTATTCTTGTTTTAGGTCTCTTAATCTTTTTATTAAAATTTTTAAACAAAAAAATGAAGCTTCCGCAAGAAACTAAATACTTACAAAATCTCGGCGGCATTTCCTTAGGACAAAACAAGTCCATCCAGCTGGTGAAGGTGGGGAATCGCATTCTAATCGTTGGCGTCGGGGATACGATTGAACTATTACAAGAAATTAATGATGAAGAGGAATATAAGAAAATTATCGACATGCAGAAAGAGCCCGGCAACAATGCTTTTGAACAAAATATGATGCGCTTCATTCTAAATAATCATAAACAAAAGGGTAGCGAGAAGACCTCCTTCAAAAAAGAGCTGGAATCACTATTAAAAGAAAGACGTGAACAGATGCAGCGTCTTCGGCAGAAAGGATCAAAAAAATGAGTGAGTTTTTTAGCTATTTTAATCAAAATGATCCGGAAAATGTTGCGACGACTGTGAAGCTTTTGCTTCTGCTCACCGTTTTGTCAATTGCACCAGGGATATTGATTTTAATGACTTGCTTTACGCGCATCGTCATCGTGTTATCGTTTGTGCGAACTTCGCTTGCTACCCAGCAAATGCCGCCCAACCAAGTGCTCATCGGCCTTGCACTTTTTTTAACCTTTTTTATAATGGGACCGACTTTTCAAGAAATACATGAAAAAGCTTTGAATCCTTTGTTCAATAATGAAATAACCATTGAGGAAGCGTATGAACAGGCGGAAAAGCCGATAAAGGAATTTATGAGCAAACATACGAGACAAAAAGATTTAGCTTTGTTTTTAAATTACGCCAATATTGAAAATCCTGAGACGATTGACGATATTCCGCTCGTGGCTTTAGTGCCTGCATTTGCCATCAGCGAATTAAAAACAGCGTTTCAAATAGGTTTTATGATCTTTATTCCTTTTTTAATCATTGACATGGTTGTATCAAGTGTCCTCATGTCAATGGGAATGATGATGCTTCCTCCTGTCATGATATCATTGCCTTTTAAAATATTGCTGTTTGTGCTCGTGGACGGCTGGTACTTAGTTGTCAAATCATTGCTGCAAAGTTTTTAAAATAAGTAGGTGAGCCAATGAGTACCGAAATGATCCTTTCCATAGCAGAAAAAGCGGTTTATACAACTTTAATGATCAGTGGGCCACTTCTTTTAATATCGCTTGTTGTCGGCTTAATTGTCAGCATCTTTCAAGCAACGACACAAATACAGGAACAGACATTGGCGTTCATACCAAAAATTGTGGCTGTTTTGGTCGGATTGATTATTTTTGGCCCATGGATGCTATCTGTCATTTTGTCGTATACACATAATATTTTCAGCAATCTCAATCAATTTGTTGGATGAGTTGAATGATGATGCTGGAGTATTATCCGCTTTTTTTGCTTGTGTTTACAAGAATAACAGCTTTTATTGCAACGCTTCCATTATTTTCATATCGGAATATTCCGATGCGGTTTAAAATTGGCATGTCTTTTTTCCTTTCCCTTATCATCGTCATGACGATCGATGAGGGAAAGGTTGACTTAGATGCGAATTTCTACCCGCTGATAATAAAAGAAGTTTTAATCGGACTATTCATTGGTCTGATCGCATATATCATCATGTCAGCTGTCCACATTGCAGGAAGCTTAATCGATTTTCAAATGGGGTTTATCATCGCGAATATTATTGATCCGCAGACAGGAGTTCAAACGCCGTTAATTGGACAATTTCTTTATTCTTTTGCTCTATTGCTCATGCTGAGCCTAAACGGGCACCATATGCTGATTAACGGGATTGTATACAGTTTTCAAGTAATCCCTCCGGATCAATATTTTATTCCGATTTCTGATGGAGCTGTTGCCGAGCAAGTTTTGAAGGCGTTCAGCAAAATGTTTCTCGTAGCATTTCAAATGGCGCTTCCGATAGTCGCTTCGCTCTTTTTAGTTGACCTTGCTCTAGGGATTGTTGCCCGGACAGTTCCGCAAATGAATGTATTTGTCATTGGGTTTGCCATTAAAATTGGCGTCAGCTTCCTGATGATGGTGCTCGTTTTAGGCATTATATTTATGATAATTCAGGGGCTTTTCCAATACATGTTCGATGTGATGAGAACCTTAATGAATCTATTAGGTGATGGCGCATGAATTATTTACCGTTAGACTTGCAATATTTTGCCGGTGAAAAAACGGAAAAAGCGACTCCGAGAAAGCGGCAGGATGTAAGGAAAAAAGGACAGGTTGCCAAGAGTCCCGATTTGAACACAGCCATCACCATGTTTTTAGTTTTTCTGTCATTGCTGTTTTTCGGGAAAACGGTGATTGATAATATTTTAAACATGTTCCATTCTACTTTTGAAGATTATTTGTTGACGGATATCACAGAAGAAAATGTGCATTCAATCTTTAATAAATATGTATTGGAAGGCGCTCAAATTACCGCTCCATTCATGATAGCAGCCTTCGTTGCTGGGGTTTTCAGTAATTATATTCAAGTTGGATTTCTTTTTACAACTGAACCGTTGAAAATGAAATTAAATAAACTGAATCCGATTGAAGGCTTTAAACGCATATATTCCACTCGGGCAATTGTCGAGCTTTTGAAATCGATCTTAAAAGTTTTCTTTATCGGCGGGGTAACCTTTGCGTATATTTATTTCAATTGGCAGGAGATTTTGCGGCTTCCGCAAATGCCGCTTGAACGAGCTTTTGCTTCAATTTCAAAGCTGGCGGTGCAGATAGGACTATATGCTTCAGGTGCGCTTTTGTTCATCGCATTGCTAGATTACTTGTATCAAAGATGGGATTTCGAAAAAAACATTCGCATGTCTAAGCAGGAAGTAAAAGATGAGTACAAAAAAATGGAAGGCGACCCGTTAATTAGATCGAGAATTAAACAGAAACAAAGGGAAATGGCGATGAGAAGGATGATGCAGGAAATTCCGAAAGCTGATGTCGTCATTACGAACCCTACTCATTATGCAGTTGCCTTAAAGTATGATGAAAAGGAACACGATGCACCTGTCGTAGTTGCAAAAGGAACAGATTTTGTCGCGCAAAAGATCAAGCAAATTGCCAAAGCCCATGAAATCATAACAGTCGAAAACAGGCAGCTCGCTCGTTCTTTGTATGACCAAGTGGAAATTGGCGAGATGATTCCTGAACAATTTTTTAAGGCTGTGGCTGAAATTTTAGCTTATGTTTATCGTCAAAAACAAAAAGTGTAACAATTTTGCTAGGAGGAAGTATCATGTCAGCAAGAGATTTATCGGTTATAGTAGCTGTCATTTTAATTGTTGCCATGCTTATCATCCCGCTGCCTTCATGGCTGCTGAGCATATTGATTATCATTAATATATCTCTTGCCTTGCTCGTCCTCCTTACATCCATGAACATTGAAAAGCCTTTACAATTTTCAATCTTTCCTTCTCTTTTGCTTTTGTTAACGTTATATCGACTCGGCTTAAACGTTTCCACAACGCGTTCGATTTTAGCTAATGGAGAAGCGGGAACAGTCGTGGAAACGTTTGGAACTTTTGTTGTCGGTGGAAATATCCTTGTTGGTTTTGTCGTATTTATCATTTTAGTTATTATTCAATTTGTTGTCATTACAAAAGGATCTGAACGGGTAGCAGAAGTGGCAGCCCGCTTTACGCTTGATGCCATGCCCGGTAAGCAGATGAGTATTGATGCAGACTTGAATGCGGGAATCATCTCGGAAGACGAGGCAAAAAAACGGAGAGAAACGATTGCAAGAGAAGCAGATTTTTATGGCGCAATGGACGGAGCAAGCAAATTTGTAAAAGGAGATGCGATTGCTGGTGTCATAATTGTGCTGATCAATATTATTTTCGGAATTATCATCGGCATGATCCAGCAGGGGCTTTCTTTTCAAGAAGCTGTTTCAAAATTCACGCTTCTTACAGTTGGAGATGGATTAGTCAGCCAAATTCCAGCTTTATTAATCTCAACGGCAACAGGGATTGTTGTCACGAGAGCTGCTTCTGACGGAAATTTAGGACAAGACATTACGAACCAGCTTTTAGCATTTCCAAAGCTGCTGTATGTTACCGCAGGAATCATCTTTATTTTAGGTATTGTTACTCCGATTGGTCCGATCGTAACAACTCCGATCGCTCTCATGTTTGCTTTCTTAGCATTTGCGATGAATCGTACGAAGAAACAAATTGAAAAAGACGAAGAGATTGTTGAAGAAGAAGTGGAAATGAACGAAGCGAAAAGTCCGGAGCAAGTGATGAATCTGTTATCGATGGATCCAATTGAATTTGAATTCGGATATGGTTTAATTCCTCTTGCTGATAGCGGACAAGGGGGAGACCTGTTGGATCGGATCGTAATGATCAGAAGGCAGCTTGCCGTAGAATTGGGCCTTGTCATTCCTGTCGTCCGAATACGGGATAATATCCAATTAAAGCCGAATGAATACAGATTAAAAATTAAAGGAAACGAAGCGGCGAAAGGTGAAATTATGCTCGATCATTATTTGGCGATGGCGCCAGGAATGGATAATGATTCGATTGAAGGGATTGACACAATTGAGCCTTCGTTTGGACTTCCTGCAAAATGGATCAGCGAACATTTAAAAGAACAAGCTGAATTGGCAGGATATACGGTCGTCGATCCTCCTAGCGTTGTTTCTACTCACATTACGGAAACGATCCGGAGGCATGCTCATGAATTGCTTGGACGACACGAAACAAAACAGCTTGTCGATCATTTAAAAGAAACATACCCGATATTAGTGGAAGAAGTTACGCCGAATCCACTTTCTATAGGAGATATTCAAAAAGTTTTGGCGAAACTGCTTAAAGAAAAAATTTCTATTCGAAATTTGCCGGTTATTTTTGAAACATTAGCTGACTATGCCAAATTTACAACAGATCCGGAAATTTTAGCTGAATATGTAAGACAGTCGCTGGCAAAACAAATTACAAGCCAGTATGCAAAAGAAGGGGAGACATTGAAAGTCATTACTCTCTCCGCTCAAGTAGAAAAAGCCATTGCCGATGGCGTGCAGCAAACGGAACGAGGAACCTTTTTGTCATTGGAGCCGCATGTATCACAAAGGATTGTCGAAGCCATTGCAAAAAATGTGGAACAGCTGGCAATGGAAGAGCAAACGCCAATCTTGCTCTGCTCGCCTTCTGTTAGAATGTATGCACGGCAGCTGATCGAGCGATATTTGCCTGATGTACCCGTATTGTCATACAACGAACTTGAATCAAACATTGAAGTACAAAGTGTCGGAGTGGTGAATATTTAATGAAGATTAAAAAATTCAAAGCCCATACTATGCAAGAGGCGATGAAGACGATTCGCAGCCAACTCGGTCAAAATGCTGTCATCCTCAATTCGAAAGTCGTCTATACTGGTGGATTTCTAGGAATGTTTAAGAAAAAAATGATTGAAGTGGTGGCGGGCATTGACGAAGAAGATGAAATGATCAGCGGGTCCCAAAAAGAAAAAATAGAACATCAAACGGGCCAGCAATTAGAGATGGCTCCTGTACTGAATGAAATAAAAAAACTGAAGGATCTCGTTCAATCCATGTCCGTAAACAGTACTGTTATTCATCCTGACCTAAAAGAGATCGAACAAAAAATTGATTCGTTAGGTTTGCTGCAGCCGATTAAACAGGATGTAATCGCATCTATACTGGAAACATATTTGATCCATCAAAAAAAGCTGACAAACGAACAGCTGGAATTTCAATTGAAGAAAGAGTTAAAAAAGAGGATTTCGGACATTCCTTTTCACGGCATTACTTTTTCAAAAAAATTTGTGAATGTTGTAGGACCAACCGGTGTTGGAAAAACGACGACATTGGCAAAGCTTGCCGCAATCTGCAAAATAAATTACAAGAAAAAAATCGGATTTCTTACGACGGACACTTATCGAATTGCTGCGATCGATCAATTAAAAACATATGCCGAAATTTTAAATGCCCCGCTTGAAGTTTGTTATAACTCATTTGATTTTCAGGAGGGGAAAAAGAAGCTGAATGACTGCGACATCGTTTTTATTGACACAGCGGGCCGGAACTTCCTTGAACAGCAATATGTGCAAGATTTAAGCGAAACCATTGACTTTCAGGATGAAATGGAAACATTTTTAGTATTTTCTTTAACTTCAAAATTTGAAGATATGGAAAAAGTTTATAACCAATTTTCTCATTTGCCGATTCATCAATTTATTTTTACTAAACATGACGAAACCTCCTCTTATGGAGCTATGTATAACATCGTCTACAAAACAAAGATTGGTGCCGGATATATGACTGACGGTCAAGATGTTCCAGACGACATTCATAAGCTCGATCATGAAACTTTTATTCAATATTTAATGGGGTAGCAGGATATGGATCAAGCAGAACAACTCAGAAAGATTATTCAACAAAACAAATATGCGGTGATAAAAGACTCTCCGCCTAACCGTCATGCAAAAACAGTGGCTGTGATTAGCGGAAAAGGGGGAGTCGGCAAATCGAATTTCGTTTTAAATTTCGCTTTAAACTTGATCAAAAAACGAAACGACCGTGTGCTGCTGGTAGATTGCGATATTGGAATGGCAAACATCGATCTTTTGCTGGGACAGCAGTATCAAGAAAGATCAATTGTCGATTTGCTGAAAAACCGCATTGGAATTGAACAAATTATCAAAAAAGGTCCTTTAAATTTGCAGTATTTGTCAGGAGGAATGAGCCTTTCCAATATTGTCACAATCGATGAAGCAGAGTTTCAATTTTTTCTTTACGAGCTTGAAAGAATAATAGAGAAATACGACACCATCTTATTTGATATGGGGGCAGGAATTTCGAAAGACAGCTTGAAATTTTTGCTTGCAGTGGACGAAATTATCGTCATTACGACGCCTGAACCGACATCGATTATGGACGCCTACAGTGCGATAAAGCTCATTCACCAGTTCGATCAAGAAAAGGTGATGAAAGTAGTTGTCAATCGATTCAAGAAAAACATTGAAGCGAAAGAAACATGGGAAAAAATTAGAACCACTGCAGAGCGTTTTTTACATAAAACAATTGATTTGCTCGGCAGTTTGCCGGAGGATGATCATGTGCAGAAATCAGTCATGGAACAAATTCCGTTTATTTTGCGTTTTCCGAATGCTCCTATATCGAAAGCACTAGAAAATATAACAGAGATGTACTTAAATGGTAAAATAAAAAGAAAAGGATTTATTCATTCTCTTAGATCTTTGTTTTCAAGTAGGTGATGTTTTTGAGTCGTGTAAAGGTTTTGGTTATTGATGATTCGGCATTTATGAGAAAGTTGATTTCCGATTTGCTTTTAGAGAGTCCTTCCATTGATGTGATTGGCACAGCTAAAAATGGAAAAGAAGGAATTGAAAAGATCGCAGAGCTTGATCCTGATGTTGTGACGTTAGATATTGAAATGCCGGTTTTAAACGGGCTTGATACTTTGCAGATTATCATGGACAAGTTTCCAAGGCCAGTCATTATGCTTTCAAGTTCGACGAAAGAAGGAGCCGAAAACACGATAAAATCTTTAGCTTTCGGGGCGTTTGATTTTATCCCGAAACCTTCCGGCTCCATATCTCTTGACATATTTAAAGTGAAAGAAGAATTAATTGCAAAAGTTCTAGCAGCAAAACGGGCAAAAGAAAAAGTTCAGATGTTAAAAAAAGAGATCGACACATTTCCTCGAAAGGAGATGATGAAAGAAAAGAGCCATCGACAGCGAAAAAAATCTTTAATTGCCATTGGAACTTCTACTGGCGGACCGAGCACCCTTCAAAAAATCGTTCCATGCTTCCCGAAAAACCTGAATTCGCCGATTTTCATCGTACAGCATATGCCGCCAGGATTTACAAAATCGTTGGCTGAACGATTAAATGAAATGTCAAACATCGAAGTAAAAGAAGGCGAGCATCAAGAAATCGTCAGAAATGGGGTAGCATACATAGCGCCTGGAGGCAGCCATATGAAAGTAATAGAAAAACAAGGGAATTTATTCATTGAACTGGATCAATCGGAAAAAAAGAGAGGGCACAGACCTTCAGTAGATGTACTGTTTGAATCTTTATCGAATTTAAAATATTATCATACGATTGCTTGTATTTTAACGGGAATGGGTTCTGACGGGACAAAAGGCTTGAAAGCATTAAAAGAAAGGACAGATGCGACAGGGATCGCACAGTCCGAAAAAACCTCCATTATATTTGGGATGCCAAAATCCGCCATCCAAGCGAATGTGGTTGATTACGTGGAAGATTTAATGGAAATTCCGTATTTAATTCAAAAGCTGATCTAAATCCAAGGAGTGTGCTGCCATGGAAATGAATCAATATTTGGACATTTTTATTGAAGAAAGTAAAGAACATTTGCAGTCGTGCAACGAAAAGCTTTTGGAGCTTGAACAAAATCCGGATGATTTAGGAATTGTGAACGAAATTTTTCGCTCCGCCCATACATTAAAAGGAATGGGCGCAACGATGGGGTTTGAAGATTTAGCCGATTTAACACATAAAATAGAAAATGTGTTTGACGCCATTCGCAATCAAAAATTAGAAGTAACGCCTGAAATTATGGATGTCCTTTTTGAAGCATTGGAGAATTTGGAGGAAATTGTTTTATCGATTGCGGATGGAGGAGACGGCAAAAAAGATGTTTCGGCCATTGTGAAAAAACTGCAAGCGATTGAAAGCGGAGAACAAATTGAAGATGAGACAGCTGAAAATGAAACATCAAGAGAACAAGTGCAGGATGTGAAAAAACTGAAGTTTGATGAATATGACAGGACGGTCATTCTTCAATCAATTGAACAAGGATTTCAAGTATACGAAATCAACATTCGGCTTCGGGAAGACTGCATCTTAAAAGCAGCGAGAGCATTTATGGTTTTTGAATTGCTTGAGAAGCACGGGGAAGTGGTCAAATCATCGCCTTCTGTTGATTTACTCGAAGAAGAAAAGTTTGACAACAATTTTTCGGTTGCCTACATTACGAAGGAAGATAAGGACTTTATCCGGAACAGCCTATTGAAAATTTCAGAGGTTGAAGAAGTACTAGTTGAAAAAGTGAATGTAGAAAAGCCAAGTACTGAAAGAGTACAGCAGTCTGTTTCCAGCATACAATCTAATGCCAGCCAACAAACTGCTGCTAGCAAACAAACTACTGTTTCCAGCAAGCAAAGCCGTCAGCAGAAGGACAGCTCGAAAGACACTAGCCAAAAACAGAAGAAAAACCAGCAAAAGACGATCCGCGTCAACATTGAGCGCCTCGATATTTTAATGAACTTGTTTGAAGAATTAGTCATCGACAAAGGGCGTTTAGAGCAAATATCAAAAGAATTAAATCACTCGGAGCTGAAAGAAACGGTTGAGAAAATGTCCAGAGTTTCAGCTGATTTGCAAAACATTATTTTAAATATGCGCATGATTCCAATCGAAACCGTTTTTAACCGCTTCCCGAGAATGGTGAGAAATCTCGCCCGCGATTTAAATAAAAAAATCAATTTAGTTGTCACTGGCGCTGAAACCGAATTGGATCGGACCGTCATTGATGAAATTGGCGATCCGCTTGTGCATCTAATCCGAAATGCGATCGACCATGGGATTGAAACGCCTGAAACCCGCCTGAAATATGGCAAAAAAGAAGAAGGAACGCTGCGGCTCAGCGCATATCACAGCGGAAATCATGTCTTTATCGAAATCGAAGACGACGGTGCAGGAATCAATCAGAAAAAGGTATTGCAAAAAGCTATTGAGCGGGGAATCGTTACAAAAGAGGCAAGCGAAACATTAACGGAAAAACAAATTCATGAACTCATTTTCGCATCAGGCTTTTCAACGGCTGAAAAAATTTCAGATGTCTCTGGACGGGGTGTAGGGCTTGATGTAGTGAAAAATACAATCGAATCGCTCGGAGGAAGCATCACCATTGAGTCGGAAGAAGGAAAAGGATCTTTATTCTCGATCCAGCTCCCGCTGACATTAACGATTATTTCCGCCATGCTCATTGAAGTTGGAAATGAAAAATACGGTATTCCGATTTCGTCTATCATTGAATCCCTTGTTATTAAAAAAGAAGATATTTTACAGACACATCAAAACAAGGTGATTGATTATCGCGGAAAAATTGTACCTCTAGTGTTTTTAAAAGAAATTTTTGAAGTGGACGCCGAGGATGACCAAGATTATGTTTCAATCGTCGTTGTCAAAAAAGGAGATAAAATGGCTGGTTTAGTTGTCGATTCCTTCATCGGTCAGCAAGAGATTGTTTTGAAATCGTTAGGACAATATTTGACAAATGTATTCGCCATCTCAGGTGCCACAATTTTAGGAGACGGTCAAGTTGCATTGATCGTTGATTGTAATGCATTAATCCAGTAATGCTTGATGGAAGGGGAAGATGAGAATGGCAAATAGTGTATTTAATGAACAGAAGGTCATAGTTTTTCAGCTGCAAGACAAAGAATACGGGGTTTTTGTACAAAATGTGAAATCGATTGAAAAAGTTGACCATATCACCCGCGTTCCGAAAACAGCTGACTATATAAAAGGAGTCATCAATTTGCGCGGTGTTGTCACTCCGATCATAGATTTAAGAAAAAGATTGAATATGCCGGAAAAAGAAATAACAGATCAGACGAGAGTGATTATAGCTGTTCAAAATGAAATGGAAGTTGGATTGATTGTTGATTCTGCCAATGATGTCGTCGATATATCTGAAGACAGTATTGAACCTGCTCCAAGCGTCATCGAACAAGTAGAAACCGAGTTTATAAAAGGAATTACAAAATTGGATAAACGGCTGATTATGCTCCTTGACCTTGAAAAAGTGCTGAGCAAAGAAAATCAGAGGGTAATAGAGCATGAGCAAGTTGTTTGATTTATCAAACAAAAGGATCGATATATTAAAGGAAATTGCCAATATCGGAGCGGGAAATGCCGCAACGAGTCTGTCCCAGCTTCTTAATAAAAAAATTGAAATGAAAGTTCCGAACGTTTATGTCGCCTCTTTTAACGATGTGATGGATTTAGCAGGCGGTGCGGAAACAGAGGTTACGGCTGTATACATCCGCATTCAAGAGGATATAACTGGATCGATGTTTTTCATTTTGCCGATCCCGCAGGCTAAAAAATATGCAAAAGCATTAATGAATGATTATGTTCTTCAGGATGCTTCAACTATGAAAGAAATGGAATGCTCTGTTTTGCAGGAGCTCGGCAACATCCTGATTGGATCCTATTTATCTGTTTTATCGAACATGACCAATTTGATGGTTAATCCGTCCGTTCCTGCCATCCAATGTGATATGTTCGGCGCGATTATCAGTCATGCTCTGATCGAGCTTTCGCTTGAAAGTGATGAAGCACTTGTCATCGATGCTGTTATAAAAGAAGAAGGGCATCAAGATTCCGAATTAATAAGAGGGCATATTTTCTTTCTGCCCGACTCACAGTCATATAAAAAAATTTTTGACATATTAGAGGTTTAGTGAAATGGGGCATTTTGAAAATGTTGTAAAAGTCGGTATTTCGGAAATGAATGTTGTGAAAGCTCCGTGGAAAATTCGAACAACTGGATTAGGATCTTGCGTCGGACTCGTCATCTATGATGATGTAAATAAATTGGCAGGACTTGCTCATATAATGCTGCCTGATTCTTCGCTTTCAAACAAGGAGCCTTTAAATTGTGCAAAATATGCGGATACGGCTGTAACAGAATTAATTCGTCTTTTAAAAAACTATGGAGGAAACATCATGTTTTTTAAAGCGAAAATAGCTGGAGGAGCTGAAATGTTTCCGCATCGGCCATCTTCCAAAATCATGCGAATAGGTCCGAGAAATGTTGAAGCGGTCAAACAGCATTTGTTGAGCAGTAATATCCCTATCGTTAGCGAAGATGTTGGCGGTAAAAATGGAAGAACCATTGAATTTGATACGAATTCATTCATTTTGACGATTCGCACCGTCAATCTTGGAGTGAAGCAAATATAGCCGGAGATTGACATTTTAGAAGGAGGAAAAAGGCAATGGTCCAATCGATGACACTGAATGATGAAAGGGTGTACTGGGACAAGTGGTTTCGTCACCGTGATCAAGATGCGGGCAACATGCTCGTCAAAAAATATATGCCGCTTGTCCGCTATCATGTCAGTCGTATTTCAGTGGGTCTTCCAAAAAATGTCGATAAAGATGATTTAATAAGTTTTGGATTGATGGGATTATATGATGCACTGGAAAAATTTGACCCTACACGAGATTTAAAATTCGATACGTATGCATCCTTCCGCATACGCGGAGCCATTCTTGACGGACTAAGGAAAGAAGATTGGCTTCCAAGAAGTTTTCGGGAAAAAGCAAAAAAAGTGGAAGCAGCCATTGAGCGATTGGAGCAAAAATATCATCGCAATGTGACGCCTAATGAAGTTGCAGAAGAGTTGGGTATGACACCCGAAGAAGTCGTTCATGTCGTCAATGAAAACTTTTTTGCCAATGTCTTGTCAATTGATGAACAATTGCATGACCAAGAAGAAGGGGAACAGATGAATATTGTCCTTAAGGATGATAAAACATTAACTCCGGAAGAGCATCTGTTAAAAGAGGAATTATTTGAGCATTTAACAAAATTGATCTCACAATTAAACGATAAGGAGCAGCTCGTATTAAGCTTGTTTTATAAAGAAGAGCTAACATTAACAGAGATAGGAAACGTGCTGAATTTGTCCACTTCGAGAATTTCGCAAATTCATTCGAAAGCATTATATAAATTAAAAGGAACGCTCGTTAAGCTTTTATCTTAAAAAGAATACAATTAAATGAGGTTGAAACATGGCGGTATTTCTTTTACTGAGCTTTGTTTTGCACATCGTTTCGTTTTACTTTATCATTCTCCTTTATACACGCTATCAAAATGTAAAAAAAATAGAAGAAAAGCAGGAACAATTATTAAAAGAAGCAGAAGATTCGCTCGCGATGTTTTTATTGGAATTAAAAGAAGAAAACAAACAATTTCTTGAACAGCTCGAGCAAAACAGCGCCAAGCCCGGTTCTTTTGATCTCGAAAAATTAGTTGCGCAGCTGGAAGACAAGGTGGAAGTGAGCACAATCCAGAAAGACACGAGCGCGGATGTAGAGCCTATCGACAAGGATGCAGAGCTTATAGAAGAGCCTAAAGATAAAAGAAAAAATTTGCATAAACAAGTATTCCAATTATTAGAGAAAGGATATACTATAGACGAAATCGCACAAACATTACATGTCGGCAAAACAGAAATTGAACTCGTCATGAAATTTCAACAAAACGATTGAATTCTTTCTTGATTGCCAAACTTCCATATGTTATATTTGTTTTTGGTTCTAATACACACGTCTGTTGATTTAAGCATCGGTGCTGTTTTGTGCAGTCATGCTTAAAAATGAAGCGGGCGGAGGATGAAAAACCATTAGGAGGAATGAAAATGTCAGTTATTTCAATGAAACAATTATTAGAAGCTGGTGTTCATTTCGGTCATCAAACACGCCGTTGGAATCCGAAAATGAAACGCTATATTTTCACTGAACGGAACGGAATTTACATCATTGACCTTCAAAAAACAGTAAAAAAAGTTGAGGAAGCGTATCAATTTGCAAGAGAGTTAGCTGCAAATGGAGGCAACATTTTATTCGTTGGTACGAAGAAGCAGGCGCAGGAATCTGTTAAAGAAGAAGCAGAACGCGCAGGAATGTTTTACGTCAATCAGCGCTGGCTGGGAGGAACATTAACGAACTTTGCTACAATTCAAAAACGAATTGCTCGTTTAAAAGAAATTGAAAAAATGCAAGAAGACGGCACATTTGATGTATTGCCGAAAAAAGAAGTAGTTCGTTTGAAAAAAGAATTGGAACGCCTTGAGAAATTTTTAGGCGGCATTAAGGAAATGAAACAGCTGCCTGATGCTGTTTATATTATCGATCCTCGCAAAGAGCGCATCGCTGTATCGGAAGCTCGCAAATTAAATATTCCGATTATCGGCATCGTTGACACAAACTGCGATCCGGATGAGATCGATTATGTAATCCCTGCAAATGATGATGCAATCCGCGCCGTCAAATTGTTAACTTCCAAAATAGCAGATGCTGTTTTAGAAGGCAAACAAGGCGAAGAAACTACAACTGCCTAAATGACAAAAGGTGATAAGAGGGGATTTTAGCCTTTTATCACCTTTTTTAAGCATACGAATTGAAGGAGGAACTTTTATGGCAATTACTGCTCAAATGGTAAAAGAGCTTCGGGAAAAAACCGGTGCAGGCATGATGGACTGCAAAAAGGCATTGACTGAAACAAATGGTGATATGGACAAAGCAATAGATTATCTTCGTGAAAAAGGCATAGCGAAAGCTGCGAAAAAAGCTGACCGAATCGCTGCAGAAGGCTTGACATTGATCAAAACTGACGGCAATACAGCTGTTATTTTGGAAGTGAATTCCGAAACAGACTTCGTTGCCAAAAATGATTCTTTTAAACAATTAATTGAAGATTTGGCTAAACACTTGCTGGCAAGCAAACCAGCTGATTTAAAAGACGCATTGGCTTCCAAAATGGAAAACGGTTCAACAGTGGAAGAATACATCCATGCTGCTATTGCTAAAATTGGCGAAAACATTACATTACGCCGTTTTGAAGTTGTCGAGAAAAATGATCAAGATGTCTTCGGCGCTTACTTGCACATGGGCGGACGCATTGCAGTATTAACGGTGCTTGAAGGCACAAATGATGAATCTGCTGCAAAAGATGTAGCAATGCATATCGCAGCGGTTAATCCGCGTTATATTTCTCGTGAAGATGTTCCTCAGGCTGAAGTGGAGCACGAACGCGAAGTTCTTAAAAAACAAGCTCTTCAAGAAGGAAAACCTGCAAACATTGTAGAAAAAATGGTTGAAGGCCGCCTCGGCAAATTTTTTGAGGAAATTTGCCTTTTAGAGCAAAATTTTGTAAAAAATCCTGATCAAAAAGTACGCGATTTCGTCAAAGCACAAAACGCAAACGTAAAAGCGTTTGTTCGCTATGAAGTTGGAGAAGGAATTGAAAAGCGTCAAGAAAATTTTGCTGAAGAAGTTATGAATCAAATTAAGAAATAAAAGTCATGAAAACGTTAAGAAGGGAACACAAGCGAGTGTTCCCTCTTTTTGAAAACCCTTTGTTTCAACTTTTCTATATATAGCGTCAAGAAATAGCTTGGAGGTTAATATGAGTACGCCAAAATATCATCGTATCGTGCTGAAATTAAGTGGAGAGGCGCTTGCTGGAGCTCAAGGCTTTGGAATTAATCCTTCCGTCATACAGTCAATTGCCAGACAAGTAAAGGAAATTGCTGAAATGGGTGTAGAAGTCGCAGTAGTTGTTGGCGGCGGAAACATTTGGAGAGGCAAAATCGGCAGCGAGATGGGGATGGATCGGGCAACAGCAGACTATATGGGAATGCTGGCGACTGTTATGAATTCTTTAGCTTTACAAGATAGTTTGGAAGGACTCGGCATTCCTACCCGAGTGCAAACTTCAATTGAAATGCGACAAGTCGCAGAACCGTACATAAGAAGAAAAGCCATTCGCCATTTGGAGAAGAAAAGAGTAGTCATTTTCGCAGCAGGAACAGGAAATCCTTATTTCTCAACAGACACAACGGCTGCGTTAAGAGCCGCTGAAATCGAAGCAGATGTCATTTTAATGGCGAAAAATAATGTAGATGGTGTATATAGCGCAGATCCAAAAAAGGACGCCTCAGCGGTAAAATATGATGAGTTATCTTATTTAGATTTATTAAAAGACGGGTTGGCTGTCATGGATTCAACAGCTTCTTCATTATGCATGGACAATAATATTCCTTTAATTGTTTTCTCGATTATGGAAGAAGGCAACATTAAACGTGCTGTTTTAGGAGAAAATATTGGAACAATTGTAAGGGGGAAATAAACATGTCTAAACAAGTTCTTTCACAAGCGAAAGAAAAAATGGAAAAAGCTTTATCAGCTTTCAAACGTGAATTAGCAGGTGTTCGTGCAGGCCGGGCAAACGCGTCTTTGCTTGATAAAATTCAGGTCGACTATTACGGAGTTCCAACTCCTGTAAATCAATTGGCATCGATTTCCACGCCAGAAGCACGTTTGCTTGTTGTTCAGCCTTATGACAAATCGACAATCGGTGAGGTTGAAAAAGCGATTTTAAAATCTGATCTTGGATTAACGCCGACATCGGACGGATCCGTCATCCGCATTGCCATTCCTCCATTGACGGAAGAGCGAAGAAAAGAACTGACAAAAGTAGTTCGCAAATATTCAGAGGATGCAAAAGTTGCTGTGCGAAACATTCGCAGAGATGCAAATGATGAATTAAAAAAATTAGAAAAAGCGGGCGACATTACAGAAGATGAACTGCGCGGTTTTCAAGATGATGTACAAAAACTGACGGATGAATACATTAAAAAAATTGATTCCGCAACAAAAGAAAAAGAAAAAGAAATCATGGAAGTTTAAACAAAATGAATGTACAATAGAAATGTGCTAAAAACCCTCTTTTCTCACAGGGGGTTTTTTTGTTCAAGAGGATTTGCTACATTTTTTAATGTCATATTATTCTCGGTGGAGGATTCTTATGTTTAATTTTCCTTATAAAAAAAAGAGCAGCAAAGGTTCCAAAAACTTGGTGGCGAAAGAAAACATTTTAGTAAATGAAATACCGGAACATGTGGCCATCATCATGGACGGAAACGGAAGATGGGCGAAAAAAAGATCGCTGCCTAGGATGGCCGGCCATCGGGAAGGAATGAAAGTAGTTAAAAAAATTACGAAATTAGCGAGCGATATCGGCATCAAAGTTTTGACCTTATATGCGTTTTCAACAGAAAATTGGAAAAGGCCAAAAGATGAGGTTAATTATTTAATGCGCCTTCCGGTCGAATTTTTATCGACTTTTTTGCCGGAATTAATACAGGAAAACGTGCAAGTTCGGGTTATCGGCGATCAATCTATGCTCCCCGATTATACGGTAAATGCTGTGAAGAAAGCTGTGAATGAAACGAAGCAAAACACCGGGCTGATTTTAAATTTTGCGTTGAACTATGGCAGCAGAACAGAAATTGTTGAAGCAGTAAAAAAAATATTAAGAGACCGCGAAGATGGAAAACTACATATAGATGACATAGATGAACAATTGTTTTCCAACTATTTAATGACGAAAAAGCTCAAAGATCCTGACCTGTTAATTCGGACAAGCGGAGAAATTCGGCTAAGCAACTTTATGCTCTGGCAGCTGGCTTATACTGAATTTTGGTTTACGGATGTGCTCTGGCCGGATTTTAATGAACACCATTTTTTGGAGGCAATCCGCGAATATCAGCAGAGAATCCGCAGATTCGGCGGCGTATAGAAGGAGCTAAAAAAAATGAAAACACGAATCATTACAGCAATTTGTGCTTTAGCCTTATTTGTACCAATTGTCATTATTGGCGGACTTCCGCTGACAATTGCTATTTATGTGCTCGCATCAGTTGGATTGTTTGAATTATTTAGAATGAAACGATTTCATTTATTTTCATTTCCAGTTTTGTTCAGCTTTATCCTTTTATGGATTTTAATTTTCCCAAACCGTTATATTGATTTGCTTCATCAAATACATATAAGTAAAACTGGCTTTCTTTTTTTTGGCGCGATCCTGTTATTGATCTATACAGTGTTTTCAAAAAACCAATTTTCTTTTGATGACGTTGGATTTGCGCTCATTGCGATCATATATGTGGGAGTCGGATTTTATTTTTTTATTGAAATGAGAGTGTTAGGTCTAGACAAGCTTTTGTTTGCTCTGCTAACGATTTGGGCGACTGATTCAGGCGCTTACTTTATCGGCCGAGCCTTCGGAAAGAAAAAACTATCAGCTGAAATCAGCCCTAATAAAACAGTCGAAGGATTTTTCGGAGGGATTTTCTCGGCAATTTTGGTTGGATTAATTTTCCACTATTTTGCAAATTTTTTACCGACATATGTTCAAACCGTTTTTGTGTCCGTCATTGTTTCTATTGTTGGACAAATGGGGGATTTAGTACAGTCCGCTTTTAAACGCCATTACGGCACAAAGGATTCCGGAACGATTTTTCCAGGCCACGGGGGAGTTCTTGACCGTTTTGACAGCTTGATTTTTATTATGCCGATTTTATATTTCTTCATCCAATTGATCAGTAGACAAGGGGTGACAATGTGAAAAAAATTATTTTGCTGGGTGCGACAGGATCTATTGGGCAGCAAACTCTCGATGTGATTCGAGCAAATCCGGATTCATTCAGGCTAGTTGCGATGTCATTTGGAGAAAATATCGAACTTGGATTGAAGGCTGTTCATGAATTTAAACCAGAGCTTGTTGCTGTCAAAAATCGTGAAATTTATGATCAAATTCGTTTGAACATCCCTTCTAACTGTCAGCTTACATACGGACATGACGGGCTGTGTGAAACGGCTGCTTATCATAAAGGCGAGATAGTAGTGAATGCGGTCATTGGGAGCGTCGGGCTTATTCCAACACTAAAAGCGATCGAAGCGAAAAAAACGGTCGCTTTAGCGAATAAGGAAACACTTGTTACAGCTGGACAAATTGTGACCGACTATGCTCGAAAACACAATGTGCAAATTCTTCCTGTGGACAGTGAACATTCCGCGATTTTCCAATGCTTGAACGGGGAAAAAAAGGAAAGCGTCGAACGGCTTATTTTAACGGCTTCAGGAGGAAGCTTTCGGGATAAATCGCGAAATGAATTAAAGCATGTTACAGTTAAGGAAGCGTTAAACCATCCGAACTGGTCAATGGGCGCAAAAATAACGATCGATTCTGCGACGATGATGAACAAAGGGCTTGAAGTCATTGAAGCACATTGGCTGTTTTCTGTTTCATACGACCAAATTGATGTGCTGCTGCATAAAGAAAGCGTCATTCACTCGATGGTCGAATTTCATGATGGCAGCATCATAGCGCAGCTTGGAACTCCTGATATGAAAATACCGATTCAATATGCGCTTACATATCCAAATAGAATTCCTTCTTATGAAAGCGAAAGATTGGATTTAACAAAATATGGACAGCTTCATTTTGAAAAAATTGATTTTGATCGATACCGTTGCTTAAAATTTGCTTTTGATTCGGGTAAAATAGGAGGTACAATGCCTGCTGTTTTAAACGCAGCGAACGAAGTGGCAGTCAATGCTTTTTTGGAAGATAAAATTCCGTTTTTAAAGATAGAAGAACTTGTGGAAAGGGCATTAGAAGAACATGCTCCGCTTTTCAATCCGACCTTGGAGGATATACAAGAAGCGGATGGAAGGACAAGACAGTTTGTTCAATCTTTAATTAATTAGAGGTGGTTAAATAAGTGAACACGGTGATCGCATTTGTCGTTATTTTTGGCGTATTGGTGTTTTTCCACGAATTAGGGCACTTAGTTATGGCGAAAAGGGCAGGCATTTTATGCCGTGAATTTGCAATCGGCTTTGGGCCGAAAATTTTGTCGTTTAAACGAAAAGAAACGGTCTATACGATCAGGCTTTTGCCTATCGGCGGCTTCGTGCGCATGGCGGGGGAAGACCCGGAGATGATTGAGGTCAAACCTGGCTATCAGGTTGGACTATTGTTTAATCAGAAAGGACAAGTTGAAAAAATTATTTTAAACAGAAAAGAAAAGTATCCTAATGCAAAAGTGATTGAAGTTGAACAAGCAGATTTGGAACATGGAATGTTTATCACAGGCTATGAAGATGGAGAAGACAGCGGTCTAAAAAGGTTTGAAGTAAGCGAAACATCCTTTTATGTAGTTGACGGTGAAGAAATTCAAATTGCACCTTATAACAGGCAATTTGCTTCAAAAACGCTCGTTCAAAGAACGCTCGCCATTGCTGCCGGACCTTTTATGAATTTTCTATTAGGGTTTTTAGTTTTGTTTTACCTCGGCTTAAGCCAAGGAGTGCCCGTGAATGAACCGGTTTTAGGAGAAATCGTCCCTGACAGCGCGGCTGAACAAGCAGGATTACGGGAAGGCGATGTTGTAAAAGAAATAGAAGGAACGCCGATGAATTCGTGGAAAGATGTCGTTGAAATGATCAGAGCAAATCCGGAGAATGAGCTTCTTTTTTCAATTGAACGTTCCGGAGAAGAATTGGAAATGACGGTAACGCCGGATTCTGTGAAATCCGAAAACAAAACGATCGGCCAAATAGGAGTTTATTCCCCGGTTGAAAAAACATTTTTCGGTTCTTTGAAATATGGCTTAGTTGAGACCTATACATGGTCGAAAGAAATAATATTTGCGGTTGGGAAGCTGATAACCGGACAATTTTCAATTGATATGCTCTCTGGACCTGTCGGCATATATGATATGACAGGAAAAGTTGCAGAAACAGGCTTGACAAGCCTATTAAGCTGGACGGCTCTCTTAAGCATTAACCTTGGCATTATGAACTTGCTTCCAATTCCAGCTCTAGATGGAGGACGCTTATTGTTTTTTGCCATTGAAGCGGTCCGGGGAAAACCGATTGATCGACAAAAAGAAGGGATCGTCCACTTTATCGGATTTGCACTTCTAATGCTGTTAATGCTCGTTGTGACATGGAATGACATCCAAAAGTTTTTCCTTTAAAAAATAATATAGAAATCAAATTCGAGGTGCTTTAAATGAAACAGAGTCAGTCATTTATACCCACAATGAGAGAAAATCCAGCAGATGCGGAAGTTAAAAGCCACCAGCTGCTGTTGCGTGCCGGATACATTCGGCAGACAGCTAGCGGTGTTTATTCGTATCTGCCTCTTGCTCATAGAGTGTTAACCAAAATTGAAAATATTATCAGAGAGGAAATGAACCGGATCGGAGCGGTGGAGCTGCTAATGCCGGCTTTGCAGCAAGCAGAACTTTGGCAGGAGTCTGGCCGCTGGTATTCATACGGATCAGAATTAATGAGATTGAAAGACCGTCATGAGCGTGATTTTGCTTTAGGTCCGACTCATGAAGAAGTTATAACAAGTTTGGTAAAAGATGAGATCAAATCTTATAAACGTCTGCCGCTCACCCTTTATCAAATTCAAACGAAGTTCCGGGATGAAAAGCGTCCGCGGTTCGGTCTTTTGCGGGGACGAGAGTTCATTATGAAAGATGCTTACTCTTTTCATGCTACACAGGAAAGCTTAGATGAAGTGTACGAACAGGTACGAGAAGCATACAGCCGCATCTTTACTCGATGTGGGTTGAACTTTCGCGCAGTCATCGCTGATTCGGGAGCAATGGGCGGTAAAGATACTCATGAATTTATGGTGCTTTCGGAAATCGGAGAAGATACGATCGCATATTCTGATTCGTCCGATTATGCAGCAAATATTGAAATGGCTCCGGTAGTTGCATCTTATGAAAAGGTTGACGAACCGCTCATAGAGCTTGAAAAAAAAGAAACGCCAAACAAAAAATCCATTGAAGAAGTGGCGCAGTTTTTCCAAGTTCCGAAGGAAAAATTAATAAAATCCGTTTTATTTAAAGTAGATGAAAAGTTCGTTCTTGTTCTTGTCCGCGGTGATCATGAGGTCAATGACGTGAAACTGAAAAACCTTTATCAGGCATCAGTTGTTGAACTTGCTTCAGCTGAAGAAACAGAGCAGGTAATGGGAGTTTCACCCGGATTTTTAGGACCGATCGGCGCATCCGACAAAGTGGAAATTGTCGCAGATTATGCAGTTCAAGCAGTCGTAAATGGAATATGCGGGGCAAATGAAAACGATTTGCACTATATCGGAGTAAACCCTGATCGGGATTTTACCGTTACCAAGTATGAAGATATAAGATTTATTCAGGAAGGGGACCCTTCCCCGGACGGAAAGGGACGGATCAAGTTCGCGAAAGGCATTGAAGTCGGCCACGTCTTTAAGCTTGGCACAAGATACAGTGAAGCGATGAAGGCAGAATTTTTAGATGAAAAGGGAAAAACAAACCCTATCATCATGGGATGCTATGGTATCGGTGTTTCACGCTTACTGTCTGCGGTGGTCGAGCAATTTCATGATGAAAATGGAATTATTTGGCCTAATAAATTAGCTCCGTTTGAAGTCCACCTTATTCCGGTTAATATGAAAAACGAAGAACAAGTCAAGGTTGCAGAGCAAATTTATCACGATTTGCAGGCGAAAGGATACGAAGTCCTTTATGATGATCGTGCTGAACGGGCGGGTGTGAAATTTGCTGACAGTGATTTAATTGGCATTCCTGTCAGAATAACGGTCGGAAAAAGAGCTGGTGAAGGGATTGTAGAAGTGAAAGAAAGAAAAAGCGGAAATAGTATAGAAGTTTCTGTTGATCAGCTAAAAGAGCAGCTTGCCAAACTTCTCCGCTAATGAAGCTGGATGCCGCAGATGAAGCTGGCATAGGTAAAGAGTAGGGGGTCTTGCCTTTATGATAATTTGTCAAACGGGTCAAGCCCCCTATTAACTTTTTGGGAAAGAGGGGAAACCAATGGATGATAAAGACTTGCAGCAGCAAAAAGAACGGTTTCAGATTTTGCTGAAACAGCTTGAAATGACGGATGATCAAATCTACCCTTATTTCCAAAACGGAGCGATCTTAAAATTAACAGTTCATAAAAAATCTAAATTATGGGATTTCTCTTTTCGGCTTGAAAACATTCTTCCATTTCGTATCCTGCAATTGTTTGATAGAAGATTGAACAAAACATTTTCTCATTTAGCCAATGTTACGTTTCACATTACAACTGTGAAACAAGAATATGATGAACAGCTCGTTCAAGACTACTGGGAGTTTTGCCTCCAAGAAATGGAGGGGGTTTCTCCGCCGATATTATCACTGTTAAAAGAACAAATGCCGAAGCTGGAAAAGCAAAAATTAATGATTCGCACGAGAAATGAGACGGAAAATGAAAGGATCAAGAAAAAATACGGCCCCATCATCCAGCAGGCGTACGAGAAGTACGGCTTTCCAAAGCTGACTATCGACACGGTGATCGATGCATCTAACGAAGAATGGGAAAAATTTTTGGAGCAGAAGCAAAAAGAAGACGAAGAGCGGATTTTACAAGCAATGATGGAAATGAAGCAAAATGGAAAGGAAAATCAAACTCAGGAGCCTAAAAAGCAGGAAGGTCCTCTTATTATCGGATACAAAATAAAAGATGACGAAGAAATTCGCACTCTTGATAACATTTTTGATGAAGAGCGGAGAGTCGTCATTCAAGGATATGTTTTTGAGGCGGAAACAAAGGAATTAAAAAGCGGAAGAACGTTATGCACGTTTAAAATTACCGATTATACCAATTCCATTTTAGTCAAAATGTTCGGCCGCGATAAAGAAGATAATGCATTGCTTGCATCGATCAAAAAAGGAATGTGGCTGAAAGTTCGCGGAAGCATTCAAAACGATACATTTGTTCGTGATCTTGTCATGATTGCCAATGACATTAATGAAATCAACCCGAAAAAACGGCTCGATACCGCACCTGAAGGAGAGAAAAGGGTGGAATTGCACCTTCATTCGCAGATGAGCCAAATGGATGCCGTCACATCGATCACAGATCTTGTTGAACAAGCTAAAATGTGGGGCCATGAAGCGATTGCATTGACAGATCACGCAGTTGTCCAATCTTTTCCAGAGGCATATGCTGCAAGCAAAAAGTTTGGCGTTAAAATGATTTACGGTCTTGAAGCAAATATTGTTGATGACGGTGTACCGATTGCTTATAACGAATCGCACAGACTTTTAAGCGAAGATACCTTTGTTGTGTTTGACGTTGAAACAACAGGGCTTTCGGCTGTATACGACACGATCATTGAACTTGCAGCGGTGAAAATAAAAAACGGGGAAATTATCGACCGATTTGAATCGTTTGCCAACCCTCACCATCCGCTTTCAGCAACAACGATAGAACTGACGGGAATTACCGATGATATGGTTCAAAATGCTCCCGACGTCGATGAAGTATTGTACAAATTTAAAGAATGGGCTGCCGACAGCATTTTAGTTGCCCACAATGCAAGCTTTGACATGGGCTTTATTAATGCAGGCTACAAAAAATATTTGCAGGTTAAAAAGGCGGACAACCCTGTCATTGATACTCTTGAACTTGCAAGATATTTATATCCTAATTTAAAAAACCACCGCCTGAATACATTGTGCAAAAAGTTTGATATAGAGCTTGTACAGCATCATAGAGCCATTTATGATGCGGAAGCAACCGGCTATTTGCTTGTAAAATTGCTGCAAGAGGTAAATGAACGAGGAATTCTTTATCATGATGAGCTGAATGAGCGGACTGGGGATTCAAAAGCGTATGAGCGGGCAAGACCGTTTCACGCGACGCTTCTTGTGCAAAATGAAACAGGGCTGAAAAATTTATTTAAGCTTGTATCTCTTTCCCATGTACAATATTTTTATCGCGTTCCGCGCATTCCCCGTTCTGTATTGTTAAAGCATAGGGAAGGCATTTTAATTGGTTCAGGCTGCGACAAGGGAGAAATTTTCGAAGCAATGATGCAAAAAGGTCCGGAAGAAGTTGAAGAGATGGCTTCATTTTATGATTTTCTCGAAGTGCATCCACCGGAAGTATATTACCCTCTAATTGAGACGGAGCAGGTTCGAAATGAACAAGCGATCAAAGAAATCATTGCAAACATAGTCAAACTAGGGGAAAAGCTGTCGATTCCGGTTGTGGCAACAGGCAATGTCCATTATTTAAACAAGGAAGATAAAATTTACCGGAAAATCTTAATTTCTTCGCAAGGGGGAGCGAATCCTTTAAACCGCCATACATTGCCTGATGTGCATTTCCGTACAACAAATGAAATGCTGGATGCTTTTCGTTTTTTAGGCGATGAAAAAGCGAAAGAAATTGTTGTGACAAACAGCCAGTACATCGCCTCTCTCATAGGTGATGTAAAACCGATTAAAGATGATCTGTATACACCGAAAATAGACGGTGCCGAAGAAGAAATTCGGGAAATGAGCTACAATCGTGCCAAAGAAATATACGGAGACCCATTGCCGGAAATCGTTCAAGCAAGGCTTGAAAAAGAGTTGAAAAGCATTATCGGCCACGGATTTGCCGTCATTTATTTGATATCTCACAAACTAGTAAAAAAATCTTTGGATGACGGGTACTTGGTCGGTTCAAGGGGATCAGTCGGCTCATCCTTTGTTGCCACGATGACGGAAATTACTGAGGTGAACCCTCTTCCGCCTCATTACGTTTGTCCAAAATGCAAGCATTCCGAATTTTTCAATGACGGCTCTGTAGGATCCGGATACGATCTTCCTGATAAAAATTGTCCTCAATGCGGAGCACCATATAAAAAGGACGGGCATGACATACCGTTTGAAACGTTTCTAGGATTTAAAGGAGACAAGGTGCCTGATATTGATTTGAATTTTTCAGGTGAATATCAGCCGAGAGCACACAATTATACGAAAGTGCTGTTTGGTGAAGATAAAGTGTACCGTGCAGGAACAATTGGCACCGTTGCCGAAAAGACAGCTTTCGGATTTGTCCGCGGCTACATGAACGATCATAATCTGCATTTCCGCAGTGCAGAAGTCGATCGGCTTGTGAAAGGATGTACGGGGGTCAAGCGGACGACAGGACAGCATCCCGGAGGAATCATCGTTGTTCCCGATTATATGGATATATATGATTTTACTCCAATTCAATATCCGGCAGATGATACAAGCGCTGATTGGAAAACGACACATTTTGATTTCCACTCCATTCACGATAACTTATTAAAGCTTGATATACTAGGGCACGATGATCCGACGGTCATCAGAATGCTTCAAGATTTAAGCGGAATCGATCCGAAGACCATTCCAACAGATGATCCGGAAGTAATGAAAATCTTTTCCTCAACCGAATCACTTGGCGTGACAGAGGAGCAGATTGGCTGTAAAACGGGCACTCTAGGGATTCCAGAGTTCGGCACGCGATTTGTCCGCCAAATGTTGGAGGAAACAAGACCGACGACATTTTCAGAGCTTGTCCAAATATCAGGATTGTCCCATGGGACAGATGTTTGGCTAGGAAACGCACAAGAACTGATTCAAAGCGGCACATGTACATTAAGTGAGGTCATTGGCTGCCGCGACGATATTATGGTTTATTTAATCTATCAAGGATTGGAGCCGTCGTTAGCCTTTAAAATTATGGAGTCGGTTCGGAAAGGAAAAGGCTTGATTCCCGAATGGGAAGAAGAGATGAAAAAGAACGGCGTTCCAGACTGGTATATTGAATCTTGCAAAAAAATCAAATATATGTTTCCAAAAGCTCACGCGACAGCTTATGTATTAATGGCTGTGCGGATTGCATATTTTAAAGTGCATTTTCCTCTGCTATTCTATGCAACTTATTTTACAGTCAGAGCGGACGATTTTGACATCGAAACGATGATCAAAGGAAGCACCGCAATCAGAGCGAAAATTGAAGAGATCAGTGCAAAAGGGCTCGATGCTTCTCCAAAAGAGAAGAGCTTGCTGACCGTATTGGAGATGGCACTTGAAATGACGGAGCGTGGATTTTCATTCCAAAAAGTAGATTTATACCGCTCTCAAGCCAAAGAATTCATTATTGACGGCGACAGCCTGATACCACCGTTTAATTCGATACCAGGGCTTGGTACGAACGCGGCCATCAATATTGTCAAAGCGAGAGAAGAAGGAGAATTTTTATCCAAAGAGGATCTGCAGGAGCGGACAAAAATTTCAAAAACGATTATGGAATATCTTGAAAATCATGGCTGTTTGGCATCGCTGCCTGAGCAAAATCAGCTCTCCCTTTTCTGATTTGCGATTCAATTTGCAAACCTGATTAGGTTATGTTATATTCATTTATGGAAATGCTAAAAAAAGCCTAACGAAAGAGTGGGGAAAAAACCCACTCTTTCCTATTGGAACTAGTTTTTTATGACGATTAAATAGATGTCCCTTTCTGAAACGCTGAAATTAAGGAGGAAAATATGAGCCAATCTATAACAGATCTCGTCAAAGAACTAGCATCGCCAATTCTTGAAAATTTACAACTGGAACTAGTAGATATTGAATATGTAAAAGAGGGAAAAAATTGGTATTTACGGCTTTTTATTGATTCTGAAGATGGTGTCGATATTGAAGAGTGCGGTATGGTAAGCGAACGTCTGAGCGAAAAGCTGGATGAAATCGATCCGATTCCTCACAACTATTTCTTGGAGGTATCTTCTCCAGGCGCTGAACGCCCTTTAAAAACAAAGGCCGATTTTGAAAAGGCTGTCGGGAAAAATGTCGCACTTAAAACTTACGAGCCGATCAACGGGGAAAAACATTTTGAAGGGGTTTTAACGGATTTTGACGGCGAGATTGCCACACTCGAAATAAGAGTGAAAACAAAAACTAAACAAGTGGAAATTCCTTGGGGAAAAATTGCAAAAGCTAGACTTGCCGTTTCATTTAATATTTAAGTGATGAGGAGGAACATCATTTTATGAACAGCCAACTTTTAGATGCCTTGACAGTATTAGAAAAAGAAAAAGGCATTAGTAAAGATGTTATTATAGATGCGATTGAAGCTGCCCTCATTTCTGCATACAAACGCAACTTTAACCAAGCGCAAAACGTGCGTGTCGATATTAATCGCGAAACAGGTACGATGCAGGTGTTTGCGAGAAAAGAAGTGGTGGAAGAAGTAATGGATCCCCGTTTGGAAATTTCCATCCATGATGCGATGAACATCAATCCCCAATATGAAATCGGCGATGTCGTTGAAATTGAAGTGACACCGAAAGAATTTGGACGAATAGCTGCACAAACTGCGAAACAAGTCGTTACGCAGCGAGTTCGTGAAGCCGAAAGAGGAGTCATTTATTCGGAATTTATTGATCGTGAAGAAGATATCATGACCGGAATCGTCCAAAGAACTGATCCCAAATATATATACGTAAGTCTAGGGAAAATAGAGGCTCTCCTCCCACAATCGGAACAGATGCCGAATGAAAAATACGAACCTCATGACCGAATTAAAGTATTCATTACAAAAGTAGAAAAAACAACAAAAGGACCACAAATTTTTGTTTCCAGAACACACCCGGGGCTGTTGAAGCGTTTATTCGAATTGGAGGTTCCGGAAATATATGACGGGACAGTGGAAATTAAATCAGTCGCCCGGGAGGCAGGTGACAGATCAAAGATTTCGGTTCATTCCGACAATCCGGAAGTTGACCCGGTCGGATCATGCGTTGGACCAAAAGGCCAGCGTGTTCAAGCAATTGTAAACGAGTTGAATGGCGAAAAAATTGATATCGTTCGCTGGTCTAAAAATCCTGTTGAATTTGTTGCAAATGCTTTAAGTCCTTCAAAAGTTTTGGACGTTATTGTCGATGAAGAGGAAAAAGCTACAACCGTCATCGTTCCTGATTATCAATTATCCCTTGCGATTGGCAAAAGAGGGCAAAACGCTCGCCTCGCTGCCAAATTAACCGGATGGAAAATTGATATTAAAAGCGAATCGGAAGCGAGAGAGCTGAACATCTATCCTCGCGAAGAGCATGATAGTTTATTCCAATTTGACAATACGGATGATGAACACGGAGAAGAACAAGACGAATAGAGGTGGTTACCAGTGGCAAAGCAAAAGAAAATTCCGATGAGAAAATGTGTGGCGACTGGCGAAATGAGACCCAAAAAGGAGCTTGTTCGAATCGTTCGTTCGAAAGAAGGAGAAGTTTCGGTTGATTTAACAGGAAAGAAAAATGGACGCGGTGCTTATATCACTCTTGATAAAGACTGCATTTTAAAGGCGAAAAAGAAAAATGTGCTATCCGTCCATTTAGATGCGCCTGTTCCGGAATCTATATATGATGAATTAATTCAGCTAGCTGAGAAGGAGAAACCTTCATTGCCATGAATGGACAATGGAAATCTTTATTAGGCCTTGCCTATCGGGCAAGAAAAGTGATTTCAGGAGAAGAACTTGTTTTGAAAGAGGTTCGAAATAAGCGTGCAAAACTCGTTTTATTGGCAGACGATGCTTCTTCTAACACGAAGAAAAAAATTACGGATAAATGTTCGTTTTATAAAGTTCCGCTCGTGATTGCCCCAAACCGATACGAACTTGGGCAATCGATCGGTAAGGAAGAAAGAGTAGTTGTTGCCGTGACGGAAGAAGGTTTTGCCAAGAAGTTGAAGCTTCTACTTGAATAACTACTTTGGGGGTGAACGTATGGGTAAAATGCGAGTATATGAATATGCAAAACAACAAAATATAACGAGCAAAGAAGTAATCCATACATTAAAAGAAATGAATATAAATGTTGCAAACCACATGTCAATGATCGACAGCAATACAATTGAAAAACTCAATGGACGATATCAAAAGGAACAACCTAAGAAAAACGTTCAAAAAGATCATCAACCAAAACAAAAGGAAGAAAAGCATGCAGCATATGATGACATTCCATTTGATGACGATGAGGATATCGTATTGAACAAGAAAAAATCAGGCAAAAAACCTTCTCCAAAACGCGAGGAACGCAAACAAAACGTTCCGATTCAACAAACGAAACATAAAAACAAAAAAAATGGAAAGAAAAACAAAAAAGCGGTTCAAAATGAAGCTCCAAGCAAAAAAGAATTGCCGTCCAAAATTACGTATCAAGGCTCTTTAACAGTCGCTGAGCTTGCCAACAAACTCCATAAAGAACCGTCAGAGATCATTAAGAAGCTCATGATGCTCGGCGTCATGGCAACAATCAACCAAGAGCTGGAGAAGGACATTATCGAACTGATCGCTTCTGAATACGGCGTTGAAGTGGAAGAAGAAATTGTTTTCGATGAAACGGAATTTGAAAAGTATGAAATCGAAGACAAGGAAGAAGATCTTGTCAGCCGTCCTCCTGTTGTGACAATTATGGGGCATGTTGACCATGGGAAAACGACTCTTTTAGATTCCATTCGAAAAACAAAAGTGGCTGAAGGCGAAGCTGGAGGTATTACGCAGCATATCGGCGCTTACCAGGTTGAAGTGGAAGGGAAAAAGATCACATTTTTAGATACACCTGGCCATGCAGCGTTTACAACAATGAGAGCCCGCGGTGCTCAATTAACAGATATTACTGTTTTAGTCGTTGCTGCAGATGATGGTGTCATGCCACAGACAGTTGAGGCAATTAACCATGCAAAAGCTGCGAATGTGCCGATTATTGTAGCGGTCAACAAAATGGATAAGCCGACGGCAAATCCTGACCGTGTGATGCAGGAATTAACGGAACATGGCCTTGTACCGGAAGATTGGGGCGGCGACACGATATTTGTGCCAATTTCGGCATTAAAAGGTGACGGAATTCCTGAACTATTGGAAATGATCTTGCTCGTTGCGGAAATGGAAGAGTTAAAAGCGAATCCGAATCGTCTTGCAACCGGTACGGTTGTTGAAGCAAAGCTTGATAAAGGCAGAGGTTCAGTTGCAACATTGCTTGTTCAAAACGGAACGCTTCGTGTCGGTGATCCAATTGTTGTCGGAAACACATATGGACGTGTGCGTGCGATGGTGAATGATGTCGGAAAACGTGTAAAAGAAGCTTTACCGTCCACTCCGGTTGAAATCACCGGTCTTCATGAAGTTCCATTAGCCGGCGACAGATTTATGGTATTTGAAGATGAGAAAAAAGCGCGTCAAATCGGTGAAGCCCGTGCGAAAAAACAGCTGGAAGAGCAGCGCAGCGAAAAGACAAAGCTAAGCCTTGATGATTTATTTGAACAAATTAAGCAAAATGATATAAAAGAGATTAATTTAATCGTCAAAGCAGATGTGCAAGGTTCCGTTGAAGCTCTTTCATCTGCTCTTCAAAAAATCGATGTTGAAGGAGTAAAAGTAAAAATCATTCACACCGGTGTCGGTGCCATTACGGAATATGACATCATGCTTGCCTCTGCTTCCAACGCTATTGTGATCGGCTTTAATGTTCGCCCGGATGTGAATGCGAAGAGAACAGCGGAAGCGGAAAACGTCGACATTCGCCTTCACCGCATCATTTATAAAGTGATCGAAGAAATCGAAGCGGCCATGAAAGGTATGCTTGATCCTGAATACGAAGAAAAAGTGATCGGTACCCTTGAAGTGCGGCAAACATTCAAAGTTTCTAAAATCGGTACAATTGCTGGCTGCTACGTCACAGATGGTTCTGTTACACGCGACAGCGGCGTTCGCTTAATTCGGGACGGAGTCGTGATTTTTGAAGGAGAAATTGACACTTTAAAACGTTTTAAAGATGATGTAAAAGAAGTTGCTCAAGGATATGAGTGCGGACTTACGATTAAAAACTTTAACGATATTAAAGAAGGCGACACGATTGAAGCGTTCATCATGGAGGAAGTTAAAAAATAATGCTCGGAATGGTATCATGTGAATGCATGATTTTTGAAGCTTCTTCTTTAAAAGAAAAACGTGCAGTAGTGCAACGAATTATAAAAAGACTGCAAAACAAATTTAATGTCAGTGTTGCAGAAATCGGCTTTCAGGATGCATGGCAGCGGACCGAAATCGGCATTGCCTGCCTTGCATCGAGCCGCGCCATCGCGGAAAAAGAACTGAACCAGGCATTGAAGTTGATCGATTCTTTTCCTGAAATTGAACGAACCATTACAACATTTGACTGGTTTTAGCAAATGAGGTGATGAAATGAGCCTAAGAGCAAACAGAGTAGCTGAACAGATGAAAAAAGAGCTAAGCGATATTATTGGTAGAAAAATTAAAGACCCGAGAATTGGATTTGTAACTGTAACGGACGTTCGCTTAACAGGGGATTTGCAAATCGCTAAAGTATATATTTCTGTATTGGGAAATGAGGAACAGAAGGAAAACACGATGAAGGCGCTGGCGAAAGCCAAAGGATTTATCCGCTCTGAAATCGGGTCGCGGATTCGGCTGCGGAAAACTCCGGAAATTCATTTTGAATTTGACGAGACAATTGATTATGGCAATCGAATCGAATCATTAATCCATGAATTGAAAAAAGAAGAAAGAGATCATGAAAGCTGAGGCATCCCGTTTCACAATTGTGTAACGGGTTCTTTTTTCATGATTGCAGCTGGCAAAAGGAAGGTGTGACAGTGGACGGCGTTCTTCTCTTACATAAACCTAGAGGAATGACTTCAAATGATTGTGTCCAAAAAGTGCGCAAATTGTTTCGAACGAAAAAAGCGGGGCATACTGGTACATTAGATCCGGATGTCTCAGGCGTGCTCCCTATTTGCATCGGCAAGGCAACAAAAATTTCGTCATATTTAATGGCTGAAAATAAGGAATACATTGCTGAAGTAACATTAGGAGCTGCCACTGAAACAGAGGATGCTTCTGGAAGCATTATTGCTGAAAAAGAAGTAAAGCTCCCTCCATCAAAAGAGGAAATTGAACGAGTGCTGGAAAGCTTTCGCGGAGAAATTGAACAAATTCCGCCAATGTATTCTGCAGTAAAAGTGAATGGAAAAAAATTATACGAATACGCGCGTGAAGGAAAAGTAGTCGAAAGGCCGAAAAGAAGGGTTGTCATTCATGCCATACACCTTTTAAGCGATATAAAACAACATGACAAAACGGCTTCCTTTTCCATTCAAGTCTCTTGCTCAAAAGGGACATATATTCGAACTCTCGCGGTCATGATCGGAGAAAAATTAGGGTATCCTGCTCACATGTCTGAATTGGTGCGAATAAGATCCGGCCGTTTTCATTTACATGACTGCGTCACGTTTTCAGCGGTCGAGCAATGTTTAAAAACGGGAGATTTGCCAAACGGTTTTCTTACCATAGAGGAAGCATTAAATCAATTGCCGAAAATTAAAATAAATGATACATTAGCAAAGAAAGTAAAAAACGGAGCGATGTTGGAAATGAACGAGGATTTCCAGCATATTGGACAAAATGATGTTGTAGCAATATGGAATAATCGAGAAATTATTGCCATATATAAAAAGCATTCAGAAAAAAACAATGTGCTTAAACCCGTCAAGGTGTTAAAAACGAATGAATAGGTAAGAAAAGGGGAACTTTCGGTGAAAATGATAAAAATATCACATCCACACCATTTGGCAAAACAAAATGTGCCGAAATCGGTAATGGCGCTCGGATTTTTTGATGGAGTCCATAAAGGGCATCAAAAAGTCATTCAAACAGCTAAACAGAAGGCTGAAGAATTAAATGTTGAATGTGCGGTGATGACATTTGATCCGCACCCATCCATCGTCTTAAAAAAAAATATTCAACAATTAGAATATATTACTCCTTTACAAGAGAAACTGAAGTTTATTGAAGATCTTGGAATTGATCGATTGTATTTAGTCGAATTTACAGAAAGCTTTAGCTCGCTTCAGCCTCAACAATTTGTCGATCAATATATTATCGGATTAAATGCCATTCACGTTGTGGCCGGTTTTGATTTTACATTCGGCCGGTTTGGAAAAGGGACAATGGAAACTTTGCCTTTCTATTCAAGAGGAGCCTTTACGCATACGACGGTCGAAAAGCTGACAGACGGTGAAAGAAAAATCAGCTCTTCCCTCGTTCGAAACGCGATTAAAAATGGTGATGTTTCTTATGCATGCTCTCTTCTAGGGCGGCCTCATCAAGTATCCGGAAAGGTAATCCATGGAGAAAAGCGAGGGCGGACAATCGGCTTTCCAACCGCAAATATTGAACTAAGCGAATCCTACATTACTCCTCCGACAGGGGTATATGCGGTCAAAATCAGCATGAATGGGAAGGAATATGCGGGCATATGCAATATCGGTTATAAGCCGACATTTCATGAAAAAAGACCGGACAAGCCGAGCATAGAAGTTCATATTTTTGATTTTCATGAAGAAATTTATGATATAGATGTGACCGTAAAATGGTTCAAACGAATACGAAGTGAACAAAAGTTTTCTGGTGTGGAAGAATTAATTGCCCAAATCAAACGGGACATCAAGGAAGCTAAAGATTTTTTTCAGCGGCTGACAGAATCGGATAAAATCACGGCTGAAAAAAATTTTTAATGGAACCTCCTTGCTTTTTCTTGGGAAAAATAGTATTCTTATTCTTGTAACTTTTAACCGCTGCGTGGCAACGCGAGTCACCGACGCTTGCTAGGTAGCCGGGGATTATATTTAGGAGGTGGACAAGGATGGCTTTAACGCAAGAACGGAAAAATGAAGTGATTGAGCAATTTAAAACACATGAATCAGATACTGGTTCTCCTGAAGTGCAAATTGCTATCCTAACTGAAAAAATCAACATTTTAAATGAGCATTTGCGCGTTCACAAAAAAGACCACCATTCACGCAGAGGTCTTTTGAAAATGGTTGGGAAACGCCGTAATTTGTTGACGTATTTGCGCAATAAAGATGTTGCACGGTACCGTCAACTCATCAATAAACTCGGTTTGCGTCGTTAAGTTGTATGGAAGCGGGAGATTTCCCGCTTTTTTACTGTATTCAAAAAAGTTTATGACAGATTACATAAAAACGATATAGATTGAAAAGTTTAAAAATAACATTTTTGTACAATTTATGTGCGAAGATAGACTTTGTCAATGAAAGAGGGGTTCAAAACAAGTATGGATCAAGAGAAACATGTTTTTTCCATAGATTGGTCCGGACGGAAGCTGACTGTTGAAATCGGCCAGCTGGCGAAGCAAGCGAACGGCGCCGTTTTAGTCCGCTATGGAGATACGGTTGTTTTATGTACGGCAACCGCTTCGAAGGAAGCAAAAGGAGTGGATTTCTTTCCCCTAACGGTCAATTATGAAGAAAGGCTTTATGCTGTCGGTAAAATCCCGGGAGGGTTTATTAAACGAGAGGGTAGACCGAGTGAAAAAGCTATTTTAGCGAGCCGTTTAATCGATAGACCGATTCGCCCGCTGTTTCCAGAAGGGTTTCGCAATGAGGTTCAAGTAGTCAGCATGGTGATGAGCGTCGACCAAGATTGTTCTTCCGAAATGGCGGCTATGTTTGGATCTTCGCTCGCGCTGTCAATATCGGACATTCCGTTTGAAGGTCCGATTGCCGGTGTCACGGTCGGCCGCCTTGATGACCAGTTTATCATTAATCCAACTGTCGAACAGCTTGAGAAAAGCGATATCCATTTAATCGTAGCCGGCACGAAAGATGCCATCAACATGGTGGAAGCAGGAGCCAATGAAGTGCCTGAAGAAACGATTTTAGAAGCAATCATGTTTGGCCATGAAGAAATCAAACGTTTGATTGCATTCCAAGAAGAGATTGTAGAAAAAATCGGAAAAGAAAAAATGGAAGTCGAATTATATAAAATCGATGAGGAGCTTGAAAAAAGAGTTCGTGAAATGGCTCTTGCCGACTTATTGCAAGCTATCCAAGTGCCTGAAAAACACGCCCGCGAAGATGCTATTAATGAAGTGAAAGAGAAAACTGTCGCAATATTTGAGGAAGAAGAAGCAGATGAAGAAACGATTAAGCAAGTAAAAGAAATTTTGCACAAGCTCGTGAAAGAGGAAGTGCGCCGTCTCATTACAGAAGAAAAAGTGAGACCTGACGGACGAAAAATTGACGAAATCCGTCCATTATCGTCTTCCGTCGGAATTTTGCCGCGCACGCACGGTTCAGGTCTTTTCACCCGCGGCCAAACACAAGCCCTGTCTATTTGTACGCTCGGAGCTTTAGGAGACGTACAAATACTTGACGGACTCGGCGTGGAAGAATCAAAGCGGTTCATGCATCACTACAACTTCCCGCCATTTAGTGTCGGGGAAACCGGTCCGATGAGGGGGCCTGGCAGACGGGAAATTGGTCATGGAGCGTTGGGAGAAAGAGCGCTTGAGCCAGTCATACCTTCCGAGCGCGATTTTCCGTACACAATTCGTCTCGTTTCAGAAGTGCTTGAATCAAATGGTTCAACTTCACAAGCGAGCATTTGTGCAAGCACCTTAGCGATGATGGATGCCGGCGTGCCGATTAAGTCGCCTGTTGCTGGAATTGCAATGGGACTTGTAAAATCTGGTGACAACTATACGGTTTTAACAGATATTCAAGGCATGGAAGATGCGCTTGGTGATATGGACTTTAAAGTCGCTGGTACAGAAAAAGGCGTCACTGCGCTGCAAATGGACATTAAAATTAAAGGCTTGTCCCGTGAAATTTTAGAAGAAGCGTTAAAACAAGCTCGCAAAGGCCGCCTTGAAATTTTGAAATCGATGCTGGCGACAATCTCTGAACCGAGAAAACAATTATCGCCATATGCTCCAAAAATTTTAACCATGGTCATCAATCCGGATAAAATTCGTGACGTGATTGGACCTAGCGGAAAGCAAATTAACAAAATCATTGAAGAAACAGGAGTAAAAATCGATATTGAACAAGATGGCACAATCTACATTTCTTCCGTAGACGAAGGAATGAATAAAAAAGCGAAGAAAATTATTGAAGATATTGTAAGAGAAATTGAAGTCGGACAAATGTATTTAGGAAAAGTTAAACGGATCGAGAAATTCGGCGCATTCGTGGAACTGTTTAACGGAAAAGATGGTCTTGTCCACATTTCTGAGCTTGCAGAAGAGCGGGTAGGAAAAGTGGAGGATGTTGTGTCAGTCGGTGATGAAATTTTAGTCAAAGTGATGGAAATCGATAAACAAGGTCGTGTCAATTTATCAAGAAAGGCCGTTTTAAGGGACCAAAAAGAGCAGCAAAAGTCTTGACCGGAGCCAGGGAAAACCCGGCTTCTTTTCCATTTTTGCGGTTGGCAGTTCTATCTTGTCCCCTTTTTTCATAGTTTTATAAGTGAAAAAGGGGATGTTGCGATGAAGCGAAAAAAAGGGAAAATAGCCATTTTTATATTGATCATACTTTTTTCTTATGTCATATTGGATAATCGTTATACATTGATCTTTCTCCAGCAATTAAAAGCAAAACATGAATTCGCTGTATCTGGCGGAGATTCGTTGTATCAAGAAATCGTTGCCAAAGCAAAAGAGTATGAAATTCCTCCGGAAAATGCTGAAATACATAGAGTTTGGAAAAAAACGCCCGGTTATAATGGGCGATCAGTCGACATTGACGCATCGTATAAAAGAATGAAGAAAAAGGGTTCTTTTGATCCAAAGCTTCTTGTATTCAAGCAAATTCCGCCTTCTGTTCATTTAAGCGATTTGCCGAACGAAGCGATCTACCGTGGACATCCGGATAAGCCAATGGTTTCCTTTTTAATAAATGTTGCATGGGGAAATGAGTATCTTCCTAAAATGTTGGCCGTGCTGAAAAAGCACCATGTCAAAGCGACGTTTTTTTTAGAAGGAAGATGGGTAAAAGAAAATCCTGAACTGGCTAAAATGATTGTAGAAAGCGGCCATGAAATTGGAAATCATTCATACTCGCATCCAGATATGGCCCGCCTGCCGTCTGCAAGAATTAGACAAGAGATGGAAGAGACGAACAAAATCATCAAAGCGACGACAGGAAAAAACGTGAAATGGTTTGCGCCTCCAAGCGGCAGCTTTCGCAAGGAGGTCGTAGATATAGCGGCAGAAATGAACATGGAAACGATCATGTGGTCTGTTGACACGATTGATTGGCAAAAGCCGCGGCCTGAAACGTTAATCAATCGAGTGATGTCAAAAATTCATAACGGCGCCATGATCTTAATGCATCCGACGTCATCGACCGCAGAGAGTCTAGATTCATTAATTAAAAAGATTAAAGAAAAAAATCTTTCCATCGGTTCACTTTCTAGTCTGCTGGATGAAAAACGTCTTGACTGATTGGAAGAACAGGGGGTTACAATTTGATCAAGAAATATACATGCCAAAATGGTGTTAGAATCATTTTAGAATCCATTCCGACTGTTCGCTCCGTTGCTATCGGAGTTTGGATTGGCACAGGTTCTAGAAACGAGACGAAAGAAACAAACGGTATTTCTCATTTTTTAGAGCATATGTTTTTTAAAGGAACAGAAAAAAGAACAGCTAGAGAAATTGCAGAAGCTTTTGACAAAATTGGCGGTCAGGTGAATGCCTTCACCTCAAAAGAATACACCTGCTATTATGCAAAAGTGCTCGATGAGCATGCAAATTATGCACTTGAAGTGCTGGCTGATATGTTTTTCAACTCAGTATTTGAAGAAGAAGAATTAAACAAAGAACGAAATGTTGTTCTCGAAGAGATCAAAATGTATGAAGATACTCCAGACGATATTGTGCACGATTTGCTAAGCCAGGCTGCGTTTGGCGATCATCCGCTTGGCTATCCGATTTTAGGCACAGAAAAAACTTTATCTAGTTTTACCGGCGATGCGTTGAAAAGCTATATGGAAAAATACTATACTCCTGACAATATCGTCATTTCAGTAGCTGGAAACGTTCAAGAAAGCTTTATTCAAGAGGTTGAGAAATGGTTCGGCAATTTTAAGTCGTCTCATAAAAAAGAAAAATATAAGGAACCGGTTTTTTTGGACCAAAAAATCGCCAAGAAAAAAGAGACGGAGCAAGCGCATCTCTGCATTGGATTTAAAGGGTTGAGAGTCGGTCATGACGACATTTACAGCTTAATTGTGTTAAACAATATTTTGGGCGGGAGCATGTCAAGCCGCTTGTTCCAAGAGGTGAGGGAAGAAAAAGGGCTTGCTTATTCTATTTTCTCTTACCACACTTCATATGAAGACAGCGGAGTGCTCACAATTTACGGTGGGACTGGAAGAAACCAGCTGAATATTTTATTTGAAACGATTTTTCAAACAATTGAAAAATTGAAGAAAAGCGGTATTACTGAAAAAGAATTAATGCATTCAAAAGAACAAATTAAAGGGAATTTAATGCTTAGCCTTGAAAGTACAAATGCAAGAATGAGCAGAAACGGCAAAAATGAGCTGCTCTTAGGCAAACATCGATCTTTGGATGAAATTATCGAAACGGTTAACCGTGTTGATATCATGAGCGTCAATGAACTTATTCAACATATTTTTACAGATGAATATGCTGTATCTTTAATTAGTCCGGAAGAGAATCTTTCTTCTGCAATTCCAGAATTAAAATGCCTGCTATGATGGATTGGCGGGCATTTTTTATTTGCCAAAAACGTATACATGTATGGAAAGCTATGTTCATCAGTTTCGAATCAATCTCTGCCTGTGAATATGTTCGTATATTTATAATGAAAGAGGGGAGCCAATACTATGCGTTTATCCGAGTTAAGCGGAAAAGAAATCGTCGATGTAAAACGAGCGGAACGTCTAGGCGTGCTCGGTCAAACAGACTTTGAAATCAATGCGGAAACTGGACAAATCACGGCGCTTATTATTCCTTCTTTAAAGTGGTTCGGTTTAAGGAAACAAGGACATGATATTCGAGTACCGTGGGAGCATATCAAAAAAATTGGTCAAGATATGATCATTATTGACGTACCGGAAAATTCCTTAAATAAAATTGATGACTAATGAAGATCCGCCGGCTAAAGAAGCCGGCTTTATTTTTTTTGGCAATTTTTCGATGCGATTCACCTATCGACTGCCACCTACATAATATGCTTAAAACAGGGAGCTAATTATGGTTTTCGAAACTGAACTGAATTGCCATAAAGAAGGTGAAAAAAGGATGTTAACTGGCTTAAACGTTGCTGTAATTGGCGGTGACGCCCGGCAGCTAGAGGTGATCCGAAGGCTATCAGAGCACGATGCCAATCTATTTTTAATCGGATTTGATCAGCTTGAACATGGGTATACAGGATCAGTGAAAATAAACAGCCATAATATTAGTCTGGAAGGAATGGATGCAGTAATATTGCCTGTTTCAGGAACCGGAAGCGAAGGACAGGTCGAAGCAGTTTTTTCCGCTGAAGAAATCGTACTGACAAGAGAAATGGTGGCCTCCACTCCTGAGCATTGCATCTTTTATTCTGGGATACGCACAAAATATTTAGAAGAGTTAATGGAAAAAGAAAAACGAAAGCTTGTACCGATACTGGACCGTGATGATGTAGCGATATATAATTCCATTCCGACAGTAGAAGGGACCATAATGCTCGTTATTCAACATACTGATTTTACCATTCATGGTTCCAACATTGCCGTTATCGGATTTGGACGGACAGGAATGAGCGTTGCCCGCACTTTTGCAGCATTAGGAGCTAATGTGAAGGTAGGCGCTCGCAAACAGAAAGATTTGGCCAGGATCACGGAAATGGGAATGAAGCCGTTTCATTTGAGTGAACTGAAGGACGAATTGTCGTCGATCGATATTTGCATTAATACAGTTCCAGCGTTGGTGTTGTCTTCTGATGTTTTGGCAGCTATGCCTGTCCACGCTCTTATTATCGATTTAGCATCAAAGCCGGGGGGAACCGATTTCCACTATGCTGAAAAAAGAGGTATGAAAGCCATTTTAGCACCTGGTCTTCCAGGAATTGTCGCACCGAGGACAGCGGGCCAAATTTTGGCGAATGCGTTGACAATCCTTTTAACTGAACAGCATCAGCTTGAAAGGAGTATGGATAATGGAAGTGAAAGGTAAACGGATCGGATTTGGTTTAACAGGCTCTCATTGTACTTATGATGCGGTATTTCCGCAAATTCAAAAGCTCGTTGAAAAAGGAGCAAACGTTTTGCCAATTGTCACCTCGACCGTAAAGACGACAACAACTAGATTCGGGGAAGGAGAAGAATGGGTCAAAAGAATTGAAGAAGCGACTGGAAATCAAGTAATTGATTCGATCGTGGATGCCGAGCCTTTAGGTCCGAAAATTCCTCTTGATTGCATGGTCATTGCGCCGATGACCGGCAATTCGATGAGCAAACTGGCGAATGCCTTGACGGACTCTCCTGTATTGATGGCTGCAAAAGCGACTATGAGAAACCATCGCCCCGTTGTACTAGCCATTTCTACAAACGATGCTCTCGGGTTAAATGGCGTAAATTTAATGAAGCTAATGGCGGCAAAAAATATTTTCTTTGTTCCGTTCGGCCAAGATGCACCCCACCAAAAACCGAATTCAATGGTGGCGAATATGGATCGGTTAGTGGAAACAGTTGAACATGCGCTTGAACATAGACAGCTTCAGCCGGTTATTATTGAACATAAAAAATAATCAAACAAATAAAACGCTTTCATGAAAAATCGCTCATCACTTTTTTTGGCTACTGTGATACAATTAAACGTAATACGAATACATGATTATTCGACTCTGATGCATTTTGGAAGGAGATAGATAGAAAATGGCTCAAAAAGGTTTTCATGTAGCAGTTGTCGGAGCAACTGGAGCAGTAGGAACACGAATGATCGAAACATTGGAAAAAAGAAATTTTCCTGTGGAAACTTTAACGTTGTTATCATCCGAACGATCTGCAGGAAAGACAGCTACATTTAAAGGAAAACCAATCACAGTACAAAAAGCGGAACCGGAGAGCTTTGAAGGGGTTGATATCGCTCTTTTCAGCGCTGGAGGAAGCGTGTCGAAGCAGCTTGCACCGGAAGCAGCCAAAAGAGGCGCGGTCGTGATCGACAATACGAGCGCATTTAGAATGGATGAAAACGTTCCTCTCGTAGTACCGGAAGTGAACGAAGAGGATATAAAATGGCATAACGGTATTATTGCCAACCCGAATTGTTCGACGATCCAAATGGTTGTTGCATTGCAGCCGATCCGTAAAGCGTTCGGGCTGAAAAAAGTCATTGTTTCCACTTATCAAGCAGTATCAGGTGCGGGGGCACAAGCGATCCAGGAATTGAAAGAACAGTCTAAAGCGATTTTAGAAGGAAAGCCGTTTGTACCTGAAATTTTACCTGTTAAAAGTGACGAAAAACATTATCAAATTGCGTTTAATGCAATTCCGCAAATTGATAAGTTCCAGGAAAATGGATTTACATTTGAAGAAATGAAAATGATCAATGAAACAAAAAAAATTATGCATATGAAGGATCTGGAAGTTGCAGCGACCTGCGTCCGCTTGCCGGTCGTCATCGGGCATTCAGAATCAGTCTACATTGAAATCGACAGGGACGATGTTACTGTAAATGATATTCGCAATGTATTAAGAGATGCGCCTGGCGTTACGCTTGAAGATGATCCGGCAAATCAAATTTATCCAATGCCTGCTTTTGCAGAAGGCAAATACGATACATTTGTAGGCCGAATTCGCAAAGACTTAGATCGGCCAAACGGCTTCCACCTTTGGGTTGTATCCGACAATTTATTAAAAGGGGCAGCGTTAAACTCTGTACAAATTGCCGAAAGTTTAATTAAACTGAAACTAGTATAAGGTGAAAAGAAGAGAGTTGAAGCCATCAGCTCTCTTCTGTTTAGTTATTTTATAGAGGTGAACATCATGAGCATTGTTGTTCAAAAGTTTGGAGGAACGTCTGTCCGTGATGAACAAGGCAGAAGACATGCGTACGAACATATAAAGGAAGCCTTGTCTGAGAAAAAAAAAGTGGTCGTCGTCGTATCAGCGATGGGGAGAAAAGGAGATCCGTACGCAACAGATACGCTGATCAGCCTTGTGGAAGGCGGGATCGACACCATTTCCAAACGTGAACAGGATATGTTGCTGTCCTGCGGAGAAATCATCTCTTCTGTCGTATTTACTAGCATGCTAAAAGGGAAAGGAATAAAAGCGGCAGCTTTAAGCGGAGCGCAGGCAGGTTTTTTGACGACAAATGAACATACAAATGCTAAAATATTAGAATTGAAATGTGATCGCCTGCTCGGGCTTCTAGAAACAAATGATGTCGTTGTTGTCGCAGGCTTTCAAGGAGCACAAGCAAATGGAGATGTGACGACAATTGGGCGCGGCGGCAGTGACACTTCAGCAACAGCACTTGGAGCAGCTTTAAAAGCAGAATATGTAGACATTTTTACAGATGTGGAAGGAGTGATGACAGCGGATCCTCGTATTGTTAAGGATGCAAAGCCCCTTTCATTTGTGACGTATACGGAAATTTGCAATTTGGCCTATCAAGGAGCAAAGGTGATTCATCCGCGTGCGGTTGAAATCGCTATGCAAGCCAAAATCCCGATTCGCATTCGTTCCACTTATTCTAAATCGAAAGGAACGATCATCACTTCTCACCATCAGGACAAACTAGGTGCGGACATAAAAGAACGTTTAATTACTGGAATTGCTCATGTTTCCGATGTCACGCAAATTAAAGTAGATGCAAAAGAAGGGAATTTCCGTTTTCATCAAGAAATTTTTAAAGCGATGGCTACAAGCGGAATTAGCGTCGATTTCTTTAATATTACTCCTAAGAGTGTCATATATACTGTTCATGGGGATGTAACGGATTTTGCTGTTGGAATTTTGAAAGAGATCGGATATGATCCGATGATCACGCGGCATTGTGCAAAAGTCTCAATTGTAGGAGCAGGCATTCAAGGAGTCCCTGGAGTCGCTTCCAAAATCGTAGCTGCTTTATCGGAGGAAGGGATACAAATTTTGCAATCGGCAGACAGCCATACAACAATTTGGGTGCTTGTGAAGGAAAGTGAAATGATTCAAGCAGTTAATGCACTTCATAAAGCGTTTGATCTTGGAAAATAATCGATAAAGGTGTGAGGAACAAGTGGGTATGTTTGGAAGAATTTCAACTGCAATGGTTACCCCGTTTGACAATAACGGGAATATTGATTTTCAAAAAACAGAAAAATTAGTAGAATATTTAATCCATCATGGAACAGATTCAATTGTTGTGGCTGGAACAACGGGTGAATCTCCAACTTTAACAACGGAAGAAAAGCTCGCTTTATTTAAACATGTCGTTTCTGTTGTCAATAAAAGAGTTCCAGTGATTGCAGGGACAGGTACAAACAATACAAGAGCTTCCATAGAACTGACAAAAAAGGCGGAACAAACCGGCGTCGATGCGATTATGCTTGTCACTCCATACTACAACAAACCGAATCAGGAAGGGATTTATCAGCACTTTAAAGCGATAGCAGAAAGCACGCATCTTCCTGTGATGCTTTACAATGTGCCTGGCAGAACATCGTCCTCGATCGCGCCTGAAACGATTATTCGTCTATCGGAAATTGACAATATCGTTGCGATTAAAGAAGCTAGCGGAGATCTTGATAATATGGCCAAAATTATCGAGAAAACGCCAGATGATTTTGCTTTATACACTGGGGACGACAGCTTAACGCTGCCGACATTATCAATAGGCGGTGATGGCGTCATATCTGTAGCCTCCCATGTTGTAGGAGATGAAATGCAAGAAATGATTCAAGCCTTTTTGTCAGGTGATGTGAAAAAAGCCGGAAGCCTTCATCGAAGACTTCTCCCATTAATGAAAGAACTGTTTAAGGCGCCAAACCCTGTTCCAGTGAAAGCAGCGCTGCAAATAAAAGGTCTGGATGTTGGGCCGGTGCGCTTGCCGTTAGTTCCGTTAACAACAGATGAGCGAACATCATTAGCCGCTGTGATCCATGAATTAGGCTGATCATCGTGATTAGCCTTTTTTTATTTTAAAAATTCCACTCTGCCCCATTCAAAACAGCTGAGTCTAGCGGCTTAATTTTTCGGATAAGTGTGCCTGATATAAATTAACTTGTATTCCATTTCTTTCATCAGGTATAATATTGCTAAGTGCTTTGGACGGGGATATTTAGGGAGGATCACTAACACTTATGAAAAAAGCTGAAAAAATTCAACTTATTGCTTTAGGAGGGGTTGGGGAAGTCGGAAAAAACCTGTACATCGTCGAAATCGACTCGGATATTTTTATTGTGGATGCCGGCTTGAAATATCCTGAAAACGAGATGCTCGGAATTGATGTGGTGATACCGGATATTACATATTTGCTTGAACGTAAAGATAGGGTTCGGGCCATCTTCTTAACAAATGGCAGATTGGATCGGATCGGTGCGATTTTCTACATTTTAAAACATATCAATGCGCCAGTTTACGGAACGAAATGGACAATTGCCTTGACAAAAGAAAGAATGAAGCAATATTCTGTTACCGCTGATTTTCGCGAAGTGAATATGCGAAAGCCTGTACATTTTCCTCAAGTGACGGTTTCTTTTTTTCGCACATTCTCAAATATTCCTGATTCTATGGGAGTTTGTTTCCATACGTCAATGGGAGCGATCGTGCATACAGGCGATTTTAAATTAGAGCAATCCTCGATCGGAAGTCATTTTCTTGATTTTGGTAAAATGGCGGAAATCGGTAATAGCGGAGTTCTTTGTTTGCTTTCCGACAGTATCAATGCAGAAAGACCCGGCTTTTCTGGTTCCGAAGCTCTTGCCGGAGAAATGATCAACGATGTTATGTATAATTCGCCTGGAAGAGTTGTTGTATCTGTAGCAGAGACGAATATTTACCGAATTCAGCAAATTTTCAATGCCGCAGTTGAGACTGGAAGAAAAATAGCAATTATAGGGAAATCGTTTGCCAAAATTATTGAGCTTGCAAGACAATTACGGTATTTAAAGGCTGACGATGATTTGTTTATTCCGGTGTCGCATTTAAAAAAGCTTGAAAAACAAAACTCTGTTCTACTATGTGCAAGCGATTCATTCGATCCGCTTGCGGAAATTTCAAAAATGGCCAAAGGCATTCACAAGCAACATCATATAACTTCCGATGATACGGTTTTAATTGCTCAGACCCCAACACCCGGACAAGAACTTATTTATTCGAAAACGATTGATTTGCTGTTTCGAGCAGGAGCCAATGTTGTTTCGATTGATAAAAAAGCGTTTTTTTCTGGTCATGGCTGCCAAGAAGAGCTGAAGCTTATGCTACATTTAATGAAACCAAAATACTTTATTCCCGTTCATGGTGAATTTAAAATGCAAATAGCGCATGCTAAAATTGCGCAATCGATCGGAATACGCGAAGAAAACATTTTTTTGCTCGATCAAGGAGATGTGGTTGAATTCACCCCTAAATCTGCCAAAACGGTTACAAAAGTACCTTCTGGAAATGTACTCATTGACGGGCTTGGTGTAGGAGATGTTGGAAATATCGTGCTAAGAGACCGGCGTTTGTTATCTCAGGACGGCATTTTAATTGTTGTTGTTACGTTAAACAAAGAGATGAAAAAAATTGTCGCTGGTCCTGAAATTATATCAAGAGGGTTTGTGTATGTTCGTGAGTCTGAAAGTTTAATTTCCAAAGCTACGAAAATGGTGCATGACACACTGTCGTCTTGTATGGAAGATGTTTCAATGGATTGGTCAACAATGAAACAAAACATTCGCGACGTCTTGAATCAATTTTTATATGAGCAAACGAAGCGCCGCCCGATGATTTTGCCAATTATTATGGAGGTTTAGACAAAAATCAGGCCGACGAAGCCTGCTTTTTTCACATTTTTAAAACGGTTTCCTGGCCGCATGAAAAAATGGATTCCGTTCATACTAACATCATAACGGTAAGAAGAAAGGATGATTGGGATGAACGGAAATGCTGATCAACCGACTGTTCAGCCAGTGGAAAAGGGAAGCGAAAATGTAGTTGACAAAATTCAGCAGTTAGGACAAACAAACATTCCGCAAATGGATCAGGAAACAAACATTCATTGTTTGACCATTATCGGTCAAATTGAAGGACATATACAGCTCCCTGCTCAAAATAAAACAACGAAATATGAACATATCATTCCGCAAATTGTGGCGATCGAACAAAATATGAAAATAGAAGGACTGCTCGTCATTTTAAATACTGTCGGCGGCGATGTTGAAGCAGGACTTGCGATCGCTGAAATGCTTGCTTCGCTTACGAAACCGACTGTATCCATCGTTCTTGGCGGCGGACATTCTATCGGTGTGCCCATCGCTGTGTCATGCGATTATTCATTTATTGCGGAAACGGCTACGATGACGATTCACCCGATAAGGTTAACCGGTTTGGTCATTGGTGTTCCGCAAACGTTTGAATATCTTGATAAAATGCAGGAGCGGGTTATTAGTTTTGTAACAAAGCATTCCAATATTACAGAAGATAAATTTAAAGAGCTGATGTTTTCAAAAGGAAATTTAACAAGGGATATTGGAACAAATGTTATCGGTCAAGATGCGGTTAAGTACGGCTTGATCGATGAAATAGGCGGTGTAGGAAGCGCGATGAAAAAATTGAACGAGCTTATTTTGGAAAGAAAGAATGGAAAAGGAGGGGACATCCTTCAATGATTTTATACACGACTGTTCCTGAAGAGCTCATTTTTCCATCAGATCAAGAAGCTTTTCAAAAAAGGCACATTATTGAGATGAACGGCATTTCATTATTAATAGAAGAAACGGGAGAAAATCAATGCCAAATCGTCAGAGTGCTTTCAACCAATCCAAACCATTATTTATTGGAATCTGTTTTCCCCGGTCAAAAAGTACCTTTTTTTCGAAGCTAACATTCCTTTTAAAGACAACATCGTTGCTAGCATACCTAAATTCAAGTTTGTATGATATAATATGGACACAAACAGTCGTTCGCAGCCAAATAGTGGCTGCGTTCTTGTTTTACATAATACATAGGTGGGATTAAAGTGGCAAAAGTGAAAAGAAAACGAAAAAAGAGAAAAACGGATTGGCAAAATAAACTAAAATTTGAAATAGCGGGACTTCTGCTATTATCATTGTCGATAATCGCTTTAAGCGAATTTGGATTTGCTGGCAAAGCGCTTGTCTCCTTTTTTCGGTTCTTCGCTGGAGAATGGTTTATTATCTTTTTGCTAGGATTATTATGGTTTTCCATATATATATTTTGGAAAAAGACATTCCCTCATTTTTTAACGAGAAGATGGCTCGGGATCTATCTTATAGTTGGCTCAATTTTAATTCTCAGCCATATGAAGCTGTTTGAAAATTTGTCAAAGGGAGGAGTTTTTGCTTCTCCAAGCGTTATATTGAATACTTGGGAGATGTATTTAAAGGAATTAAACGGGGAGGCAAGCGCTCAAGATCTTGGAGGAGGAATGATCGGCGCCGTTTTTTTTGCTGCATCATACTATTTATTTTCTTCAGGGGGCACTCGAATTATTTCCATTGTCTTGATCATAATTGGTTGCATCTTAATTTCCGGAAAATCACTCGGAAACAGCCTCTCCAAAATTGTTGAGTCCATCGGCCGGATTTTCAAAAAACAATTTTTTGCCTTTGTGGATGATATGAAGAACTTATTTTCCTTAGTAAAAAAACAAAAGAAAAAGCAAAAGAAGCATCGCTCCAATAAGGTTCAGGCTGAAGACGATCAAGAACAAGAAGATGAACATTTAGAAGAAAATACATCTGAACCGATTATTTCCAGTTTTACAGACCATCCGGAAATCATGACAAATGATAAAAAAGAGCCCGAAAATAATTTAAAGCAGGAACAAATTACGTTTGAAGAAAAGGATGAGCCGATCGCCTTTCAGGAGATAGAAAACAAAGATTATAAATTGCCTCCGATTGATTTGCTGTCTCTTCCAAAATACAGCGGTCAGCATGCCGATAAGCGGAATATTTACGATAATGCGAGAAAACTAGAGCGCACTTTCCAAAGCTTTGGAGTGAAGGCAAAGGTTACCCAAGTACATTTAGGGCCTGCTGTAACAAAATATGAAGTGTACCCGGATGTCGGGGTGAAGGTAAGCAAAATTGTCAGTTTAAGCGATGACCTGGCGCTGGCTTTAGCAGCAAAAGATATTCGGATTGAAGCGCCGATTCCGGGAAAGTCTGCAATTGGAATTGAGGTGCCGAATTCAGAAATTGCGATGGTGTCATTGCGCGAGGTGCTGGAATCCAAAATGAACGATCGCCCTGATTCCAAGCTGCTGATCGGCTTAGGACGTGATATAACTGGAGAAGCGGTGCTGGCTGAACTGAACAAAATGCCGCATCTGCTTGTCGCAGGTGCAACAGGCAGCGGAAAAAGCGTCTGCATTAACGGGATTATTACAAGCATTTTGATGAGGGCGAAGCCTCATGAAGTGAAAATGATGATGATCGATCCAAAAATGGTCGAATTAAGTGTTTACAATGGGATTCCGCATCTATTGGCTCCTGTTGTGACAAATCCGAAAAAAGCGTCGCTCGCATTGCAAAAAGTAGTTAATGAAATGGAAAGAAGATACGAGCTGTTTTCACATACTGGAACGCGCAATATTGAAGGATATAATGAAATGATCAGAAGGCAAAATTCGCTGTCAAAAGAGAAGCAGCCTGAGCTTCCTTTTATTGTCGTCATCGTGGATGAGCTCGCTGATTTAATGATGGTTGCTTCTTCTGATGTAGAAGATTCGATTACACGCTTGTCACAAATGGCCCGTGCTGCTGGCATTCATTTAATTATTGCGACTCAACGTCCGTCTGTTGATGTAATTACAGGAGTCATAAAAGCCAATATTCCATCGAGAATTGCCTTTAGTGTGTCCTCCCAAACCGATTCACGCACTATTTTGGATATGGGGGGAGCTGAGAAACTGCTCGGAAGAGGAGATATGCTGTTTTTGCCAGTCGGATCATCAAAGCCGATTCGTGTTCAAGGAGCGTTTTTATCAGATGAAGAAGTGGAAAAAGTCGTGAATTACGTCATTTCACAACAAAAGGCGCAATATCAAGAAGAAATGATTCCGAACGAAGATTCCGAGGATCATGGAGATGTTGATGATGAATTATATAATGAAGCGGTTCAACTAGTTGTGGACATGCAAAGTGCAAGTGTATCCATGCTGCAAAGAAGATTTAGAATCGGCTACTCAAGAGCTGCGAGATTAATTGACGCCATGGAAGAGAGAGGGGTAGTCGGACCTTATGAGGGAAGCAAGCCGCGCCAAGTGTTGATTTCTAAAGAAGAGCTGGAGGAACGTTTGTCATAAAAATTTTCGTGTTTTTCATGTAAAAAATATTTAAATAACGGGCATACTAAAACTACATTTACTAGAAAGTGAGAGATCGATGGATGGCAAAAGATGCGAAACGTAAAAAAGCAAAAAGCAGTTTGAGCAGCGCCCAAGAAGTCACTTATTCGAGAGAGTTTAAAATGGCTGACAGAGCGGGAGGCTTTTCAGAAAAACATGAAAGCCATTAAAGCATAAAAATGCCAATTATAAAATGCTCCGAACATGTCACCCTAATGGATAGGACATGTTGTGAAAGCAACTGTCTACACCCTCTTTGCGGAGGTGCGCAAAATGGGAAGAGCACATAAGCAAAAAGCGCGTGATAAAAACAAAGCTAAGCTGCCGCAAGTGCCAAAAAATTTGAAGTCAGACGGCAAAAGTATTGAATTTTCAAGAGAGCTTGCCGACAAGGACGATCTTCAAGCATTGGCTCGCTCTGCTGCAGCGGACAAAAGGCAACAGAAAAGAACATAAAGGTTGTTTCAAAAGCTGTGCCTGAAAAATAATGATGAAAGACAACAGAATTTATTTTCTGTTGTCTTTTTAGATACTATTATTCCATAATTTAGGATATCTCTGATAGGTTCGTAAAGATTTCATCCCAAGCATATTTTTATAGTTCAAAACAATTTGCAAGACGTTTATTTTTCTAGATTTCGTTTAAATTCTAGTATTACAGCTTATTTTTTTCACAATTGAATTCAAACTAGATTTTTTATTCGGAAAACAAATTCAATTCCTGAGCTTTTTTAATAGCTAACATACGATTATGGACTCCTAATTTACGATATAAATGATTAATATGAGTTTTGACAGTAGATAATGAAACATCCAATTCTTCTGCCATTTCTTTATTCGAAAGTCCTTCTTGCATCAGTTTTAAAACTTTCATTTGCTGATTGGTTAACAAATGCTCGCTTAAATTTGCATTTCCTTCTGATGATTTGACAAAACATTCCATTGACATCTTTTCAAGCAATCTTTTCACATCATCTAAATTAACGTGTTTCGATCGATTAATATAGTGGTTTCTTACTCCTTGAACATATCGTTTAAGTAATTGTTCTAAATGCATTCCTTCATCTAGAAAAACTCTTAAAAACCCATTGGGGAGTGCAAAAGATAGTGCATTTTCTAATACTTGAAAACTTTCAAGCATTTGATTTTGCTGAGCAAGTAATAAACTTTTCAAAATAGTGAGACGAATAACGTGTCGAGGTTTTCTTTCCTTTTCCACAAGAGTGAGCAAGCGATTTGTCAAGTTCATAGCTTCCGTTTTTTGTCCTTGCATCCATAACATTCTAGCGAATAACTCATATTCTTCAATCATCGCAACGGAAATTTCATCCGATACAGAAAAGCCATTTTCGTTTGCCCAGTTTACCACCGCAGTTAATTCACCATCTTTTAACATATCTCGCATTTGGAACAATTTAATTTCTTTTAATAGTCTTAGAATTTTTCTTTGCTCCACATCGATGATCAATTGATGAATGATTTGGTCACTTTTATGTTTACGGTTACTATAAGCAGCAATTTGCGCCAACATTAAGGAAGCTTTCACTACAAAATTTAGATTGTCACACTCTTTCCCAATCCCCAAAGCTTTTTGAGTATAATATTCAGCTTCTTCCAAGCGGTTTCGTTCATATAACAAAACACTGTAATCTAAACATAAATGAGCTAAAAACAATGTATGTCTTGTCTTCCCCCACATGTTTAATAACATTCGCAAAGTTTCTTCTGTTTTATAAAGATTTTCACTTTCACATGTTAAATAAATATCCCAAATCGGATGATAGCCGTCTTGTTCAATGCCGAATTCAGGAAGAAACCCACCGTCAGGGTCTTGCTCTAAATATCTTTTAGAATATTCTACAAAAGACTCAAAATCTTTTTCTAAAAAAGAGCGAAATGCCACAAGGAAATCCAATCCTGCTCCATAATGTTGTTTATCTTTTTGTGAAAGTAAATTAGGATGATTTTCCAGTTTATCGATTGCCCAACAATATTTTTCTGTTGCTTCAAAAATATAGCCTGTTAAATAAAGAGACGCAATATTCATTAAAAAAAATATCGGTATATTAAAAAGCTCGGAATTCGGAATTCGATTCAGCCACTGGTGCAAAACCGCCCATTCATAATTTGGCATAAGAGGGAGCATTCTTTCTAGTAAACGAAGGGCGTGTTCATAATTTCCGCTAGACAAATAATGTTCCAAAGCTTCTTGTTGAAAACCGTTTTCCTCAAACCATCGACCTGCTGTTTCATGCAAAGCTTTCACTTGTTCTGGACTAGACAATTGAAGTTGCATGTGCAAAAACTCTTGGAAAAGGTGATGATAACGATACCACTCTCGGTCTTTATCTAATGACACAAGAAACAGGTTTTCCCGTTCTAGCTGGTGCAAAATAGTGGATGAATTCGTTTCATTGGTAATCGCTTCACATAAGGAAGCATTCATTCGTTCCAATATAGATGTTTTCATTAAAAACTGTTGAACGTCCTTCGGTTGTTTGCTTAGTACCTCTTCAAAAAAATAATCAGCCACATGACGCTGCTTTCCTGACATATCCAAAGCAACCTTCGTCCCGTTTAATTTATTATCAATGGATAAAGCTGCCATCCGCATCCCGGCAGCCCAACCTTCCGTACGTTGAAAGATGTCCAACAGTTCAATGTTATTAAAAGTCAACTCAGTGCACTGGTTAAAATAAGCTTTTGTCTCTTCGATGTCAAACCGCAGATCATCTGCGACCAGTTCAACGAGATTACCTTCAACGCGCAATCGGGATATCGGCAAAATAGGTTGATTACGAGTGGCAATATAAAAATGAACATGTGCAGGTATACGTTCTAGTAAGTAAGACAATCCATCCAAAATGGATGGATCTTTAATAACATGAAAGTCATCCCAAACCAACACCGTTTGTTCAGAAAATTGATGCAAAAGATTGATTAACTTAAAAATGTGCGTATTTCCATACAAATCTATTTCTATCGAATGCCTCTCAACTTTTTCACGAAATGATGGATTAGCTCGTTTAAGCGCTCCAATGGTATGTGCCCAAAACTGAGCCGGATTATTGTCGCTTTCATCTAGAGATATCCATCCAATATGTGCATCGATTGTTGTTACCCATTCACTGAGTAACGTACTCTTGCCGTACCCTGCAGGAGCAGTTATTATAGTAAGTTTTCGGTAAAGACCTTCATTAAGACGATGATTCAAGTGGGAACGGACAATTAATTTCCCCCTTGTTTTCGGGACAAAAAGTTTCGTTTCAATGATCATTCCGTTAACCCCTTTTTATTCCCTTCTGTTTTTTTAGAACGTTATCACATTTTGCAAAATTAAACTAACTAAGACTAAGAATACCTCATAGTTAGTGCAAAACGCATGTCAACAGCAGTGGAACAAAAAATGAACAAATTCAATTCATCATATTTCGATCAAAACCTCTAAATAATAACAATTTCTTACACAATTTATACTATAGTTATGTTTAAAAATAGTCAATTTTGAATATTCGCTATATTACACATAAATGTCCATAGATTATTCGACAAACAAACAAAAAAGAAAACGGTTTTCTACATGTCAAAACGCCTTTATTACCAACATCTCCCTATCAATTCCACCCAGTCCTTCAACCTTTTGGTCGATTTACAAACAAATAAATTCTAGTATATATAATATTTAAATGCATCACGTTAATAGAAAAATTGCTCAAATGCTTCAACCAATTGTATATAACCAACTTCCACATATAATTAAAAGTTTCTTTTAGACTGGCATACTTACTAATGCAAACATGTGTAAAAAATTACGAATGATTTGCAAAAGGAGAGATATTTCGTGTCAAAACGTTTCACAAAAATTGTATCTACCAATCTAGCTTTTCTGTTAGTTATATTCACCCTGCTGCACCAGCTGCCGATTGTCGAAGCACAATCCGCTGAATTTGCTGGCGGCTCAGGCGATCCGAATGACCCGTATTTAATTAAAACTGCCGAGCAGCTAGACAACGTCAGAAATTATCTAGATAGGCATTTTAAGTTAGCGGCAAACATCGATTTATCGGATTTAGAATCAGAATGGGTTCCAATAGGAAGCCAGTCCGCTCCTTTTACGGGAACATTGAATGGAAACGGATTTACGATATCCAATTTAACCATTCAACAATCCCCGACAAACGACATCGGCTTGTTTGGCGCAACCGATTCAAATGCCGTCATTAAATTTGTCATCTTAAAAAATGTCAATATAAACACCAGCGATAAAGAGAATGTCGGGGCAATCGTTGGATACAACCAAGGTACCATTGAAAATTCTCTCGCTGAAGGAACCGTAAAAGGAAAAAATTCTGTCGGCGGGCTAGTTGGATATAACAGTGGAAATATTACATTCCTGCTATCCAAAGTAACTGTAGAAGGCGCAGAAAATGTCGGCGGGCTAATCGGATATCATAATGGCGGAACAATTGAAAATGCTTCTGCGACAAAAGATGTTCAAGGTATTGGAAACAATGTTGGGGGATTAATCGGAAAAAGTGAAAACGGCACAATTAAAAACTCCACTGCCACAGGAAATGTAAATGGCAAATGGTATATTGGTGGTTTAGTAGGCCAGAATACAAATGGGCAAATCACAAATGCCTATGCGACAGGGGATGTATCAGGAAGAGGATCTGTCGGTGGACTAATAGGAGGAAATGTTGGAGGCACAATTGAAAATACTTTCGCCACTGGAAAAGTAACAGGTGGTACATTTATAGGTGGATTGGTGGGAGAGACTAGTGGTGGCAGTATCACAAACAGCTATGCCACTGGAGATGTAAGTGGCGATGATAATGTTGGTGGATTAGTTGGATTATCATTTAGTAAAATAACAAAAACTTACGCAAAAGGAATTGTAACAGGTATGCTTTGTATTGGTGTTGGTGGATTAATTGGGCAATTGGGAAATGGAGAGACTTTAAATTCCTTCGCTTTAAATGCACAAATAAATCTAAATGTACGAAATGATAGCTATATTGGTAAAGTCATCGGTTATTATAGTTATCCATATTTCTCAAATATTTATGCCTTAAAAGATATGATACTTAATATTACAAATCCTTATAACAATGACGTTTATTACGGTGTTAACGGCACAGACATTAGTATAGAAGAAGCGCAAAATCAACAAACCTATGTAGCTTTAGGTTGGGATTTTAATCATATATGGAAGATTGGTCAAAATGGTTATCCGACATTACAAACAACAGAAGGAATCGGTGCTGCAGAAAAAAGTACCGTAACTTTACAATCTAATCTGGCAAACGCTGGTACATTGACAGGACAAGGGCAATATGAGCCTGGCGAAGAAGTAGAACTAAAAGCAAAGGCAGAACCTGGCTATCGTTTTATCAATTGGACGATAGATAACCATGAATTAAGCAATAAAGCAAATTTTACCTACACAATGCCAGTGAAAGACGTTACGATTGTTGCAAATTTTGCAAAAACCTACGATGTAACTGTTAAAGTGAATGATTTAAAGGGTGGTACGATTACTGACAAAAGTGGAAGTTATTTACCCGATGAAGAAATATCATTACAAGCAACACCTAAGGAAGGCTACCGCTTTGTCAATTGGACTGTCGACGGTAAAGAAGTAAGTAAAAATCCAACATTTACTTATACTGTCCAAGCAAAAGACGTTGAAATCATCGCTAACTTCGAAAAACAATCCTATGACGTGACTGTTAAGGCGAATGATTCAAAAGGCGGAACAGTTACAGGTAGCGGAAGTTATTTATTCGAAGATGAAGTTCAATTAAAAGCAGAACCGAACGAAGGCTATCGTTTTGTCAATTGGACTGTCGACGGTAAAGAAGTAAGTAAAAATCCAACATTTACTTTTACTGTCCAAGCAAAAGACGTTGAAATTCTCGCCAACTTTGAGAAGCTATCCTATGAAGTGACTGTGAAAGCAAACGATCCAAAAGGTGGTACAGTCACAGGTAATAGTGGAAAGTATCTTTTTGAGGACCAAATTTCATTACAAGCCACACCAAATGAGGGCTATCGCTTTGTCAATTGGACTGTCAATGGTACTGAAGTAAGTAAAAATCTAAAATTCACGTATACTGTCCAAGCAACAGACGCAGAAATTGTAGCTCATTTTGAAAAATTAACTTATAAAGTAACAGTAAAATCAAATCATCCTGAAGGCGGTTCGATTTCAGGAGAAGGTACTTACCAATATGGAGAAAACATTACATTAACAGCGACCCCAAATAAAGGGTATCGTTTCATCAATTGGACCGTAGAAGGCATAGAAGTAGGTACAGAGCCGACTTTTACTTACACGATTCCAGCTCAAAACGTCGAAATTATGGCAAACTTTGGAAAACAATCATACAAAGTAGCCGTGAAATTAAACAATCCAGAAGGTGGGACTGTTTCAGGCGAAGGTACTTACGAATATGGCGAGAACGTTACTTTAACAGCGACACCAAATAAAGGCTATCGCTTTGTGAATTGGACGATTAACGGCAAAGAAGTAAGCGACGAACCAACGTTTACTTACACGGTTCCTGCAGAGGATGTAGAAATCATCGCGAACTTTGAAATCCTGTCATTCAAAGTAACTGCTCAAGCGAATAATCCAAAAGCAGGTAAAGTGAGTGGCGGTGGTACGTACGAATATGGTAGTCAAATCATCTTAAAAGCAACACCAAACGAAGGCTATCGTTTCGTCAATTGGTCGATCAACGGCAAAGAAGTAAGCGACGAACCATCGTTTACTTACACGGTTCCTGCAGAGGATGTAGAAATCATCGCGAACTTTGAAATCCTGTCATTCAAAGTAACTGATCAAGCGAATAATCCAAAAGCAGGTAAAGTGAGTGGCGGTGGTACGTACGAATATGGTAGTCAAATCATCTTAAAAGCAACACCAAACGAAGGCTATCGTTTCGTCAATTGGTCGATCAACGGCAAAGAAGTAAGCGACGAACCATCGTTCATTTATACGGTCCCTGCAGAAGATGTGACAATTACGGCTAATTTTGAAGAAATACGACCAAGTATAGAAGAACCAGGGAGTGGACCAACAGAAGAAATACAAAATGAGCCAAATGAAGAATCATCAATATTACCTAAAACTGCAATGCACTATATGAACTGGCTTTTAATAGGACTAGCATTCATTTTAATTGGAGCTTTTGGATACATTCTTAATAGGAAACGAAATACTCAATAAATCATAATAACGCTGTATTATATAGGAGTAATTTAACTAAAAAAGAAGTGCCATTTTCAAAACGGAAAATGAACACTTCTTTTTGTGCGCCCGGCATGGGTGTAATCTATAGGGTGAAAGTCCCGAGCTGCGAAGGCAGAAGTAGCAGTTAGCTTAACGCAAGGGTGTCCGTGGTGACGCGGAATCTGAAGGAAGCGAGCGGCAAACTTCCGGTCTGAGGAACACGAACTTCATATGAGGCTAGGTATCACTGGGTGAGTTTGCAAGACAAAACAAAGCCCTTTCTGCCGAAGGTGATACAGAGTAAATGAAGCAGATGGATGGAAGGAAAGATTACACTCTTACCCGGGGAGGTCTGGCTGGCACGCCAAGTAACCTTGGTAACCTATCTAGTGATAGATAGCTGAACAGTCAGAAGTCAGCAGAGGTCATAGTATTAGTTGGTCTAGAACAACTAAGAAGGACCGAACAATTAAGAGAGAATAGCCCTTGGCATTCAGTGAGTCATGATGAACACAGAAAACGTAGTACCTCACTTGAGGGAGGAAGCGGTGAATCCCGTGGGAGATCTCTTGGAGGGTGGAGTGACCACTGGCATAAAGAGAACAGCTATTCACGGAAGTTATAAAGACTTGCGTCAATTATCTTAATTGAACCGCCGTATACGGAACCGTACGTACGGTGGTGTGAGAGGACGGGAGTTAATCGCTCCCTCCTACTCGATTCTTCTCAAATAAACCTTGTTAAGAAGGGATTATTTAGTGGATTTTGAATACTCGTTTAGTTCGTAATTAATAAAACAATTAATCATCGTTCGATATACGTCTTCAGCTATATTAGGATCTAAATTTTCTTTAACTGCAAGGTTTCTTACTTTTTCAATTACTTCTTCTACTCGTTTAGGTGCTCTTACTGCGTCTTGATTTTTTTTAAATTTTGCTGCCTGTTTAACGAAGTTAGCTCTTTCGCTAATTAACTTAATGATTTTACTATCAATTTCATCAATTTTATTTCTTACTTCCTCTAAACTTTTAAGTTCTACAGTCATCATTACGCACCTCTTTAAATTAGTACTAAAAAGAGAAAGTGCTTTGATACTTTTTAAAGTAGTAACAAAGGACCGACTATAAAGTAGGTTACTTTTTCAACATCTCAAATACTTGCTCAACGTCTTTGTCACCACGGCCAGAAATATTAACGATAATTGTATCTTCAGGTGATAAAGTTGGTGCAAGTTTTATTGCATGAGCTACTGCATGAGAACTTTCAAGTGCTGGAATGATTCCTTCTACTTTCGATAATATTTGGAAAGCTTCCAATACTTCTTCATTTGTTACTGTTACGTATTCTCCGCGACCTGTTTCGTGAAGGTATGCGTGTAATGGACCTACACTTTGGTAATCTAATCCAGCGGCGATGGAGTTTGTGCCAAGTAAATTACCTTCTTCATCTTGTAACACTAAGCTTTTGAAGCCGTGTAATACAGCAGGGACACCTTTTGTAATCGATGCCGCACCAGCAGGTTCAACACCAATTAAACGAACGCTTTCATCCCCAATATAGTTTGCAAATGCACCAGCAGCATTACTTCCGCCACCAACAGCCGCAACAACAGCTGTTGGAAGTTTGCCTTCTTTCTCTAAGTGTTGTGCTCGACTTTCTTTACTAATGACAGATTGGAAGTGCTCTACAATTTCAGGATATGGAGTAGGGCCAACAGCAGATCCTAGTAAATAGAATGTATTTTCATGGTTTTGTACTAAGTCTGCAAAAGCTTCGTCTACCGCTTCTTTTAAAAGACCGTTTCCTTTATCAACTGCCACTACTTTTGCGCCAAGTAATTCCATACGGAACACGTTTAAAGCTTGGCGTTTCGTATCTTTTGCACCCATGTAAATTGTACATTCCATACCGAACATAGCGCACGCTGTCGCTGTTGCCACACCATGTTGGCCAGCGCCAGTTTCAGCAATGACACGTTTTGCACCCATACGTTTTGCAAGTAAAATTTGACCTAATACGTTGTTTAATTTGTGAGAACCTGTATGATTTAAATCCTCACGTTTTAAATAAATTTTTGCGCCACCTAATTGTTTTGTTAAGTTTTCAGCGAAATAAAGTGGAGTTTCGCGACCTGCATATTCTTTTAAGTAATAGCTTAATTCTTCGTTGAATTCAGGATCGTCTTTATATTTTTTAAATTGTTCTGCTAAGATATTTAATACGTTTTGTACATCTTCAGGAACAAAGCTACCTCCGAATTGTCCATAATAACCATCTTTTACTGATACGAAACTCATAAATTAGCAACCCCTTTTACAAAAATTTAATTTTTCATTTTATTGTAGCTACTTTAGAAGCTTTTACTAACTGTTCAATGGTTTCCCAATCATTTTGATATAAACTATCTACTATTTTACTACCAACGATGACTCCATCGCAAAAGGAACTGAAAGATTTTACGTGATTAGGTGTCGAAATACCAAACCCTGCAAGTACTGGTAAATCTGTGTAAGATTTAATTTGCTTAAAATGATCCTCCAGTGATGCTTCAAAGGAAGAGCGTGCGCCTGTAATACCGTTGACAGTAACTGCATAAATAAATCCTTCGCTAGCTTTTGTTAATCTTTCAATTCGTTCTTTTGTACTTGTTAATGTAACGAGTTGAACAAGATTAATGCCAGAATCGCGTAATGACGGTTGCACGATGTCTGATTCCTCAAGAGGCATATCTGGAATAATGACACCGCGGATACCTGCTTCATATGCGTCTTGGGCAAACTTTTCAACACCGTAAGCTAATATCGGATTTAAGTAAGTCATAGCAACAAGTGGAATTGTGATTTCATCAGAGAAAGTACGCAAAGTAGTTAAAACTTTTTGTAAAGTTGTACCATTTGCTAAAGCTCGTTCTCCTGCTTTTTGAATTGTTGGTCCGTCTGCTACAGGATCAGTAAACGGAATTCCAACTTCAATAGCAGTTACGCCAAGTTGTTGAAGTTTTAAAATGGTTTCTTTTAATTGATCTAGTCCACCGTCACCGGCCATAATGTATGGGATGAACCCTTTATCGCCACGGGAAATGACTTCATTAATTGCATTCGTTAATTGACTCATGAGTGTCACCTCCAAGGGCAGCAGAAATTGTATGAACATCTTTATCGCCTCTACCTGATAAGCATACGACGATGATATCATCTTTTGACATTGTTTTTGCTAAGTTAGAAGCGTAATAAATGGCATGAGCACTTTCTAAAGCAGGGAGAATACCTTCTGTTTTACAAAGTAATTTTACTCCTTCTAGTGCTTCTGCATCTGTTACTGTTTCGTAAGTAGCTCGTTTTGTTTCGTATAAATAGCAATGTTCTGGACCTACACCAGGATAGTCTAATCCTGCAGAAATGGAATGGGCTTCTTGGACAAAGCCGTTTTCGTCTTGTAATAAATACATGTAAGCACCATGCAATACGCCCGTTTTTCCACCTTGAATTGCCGCGGCATGTTTCCCTGTACTAATGCCTGCACCAGCTGCTTCCACGCCGATTAGTTTTACGGATGTATCTTCTACAAATGGATAAAACATTCCGATTGCGTTGCTACCGCCACCGATACATGCGACAACTGCATCAGGTAGACGGTTTTCAACTTCTAAAATTTGCTGTTTCGTTTCATCCCCGATTACTCGTTGGAAATCTCGAACGATAGTAGGGAAAGGATGAGGACCAAGGGCTGAACCTAAAATATAGTGGGTATCTTCAATGTGTGTTACCCAGTGACGTAACGCTTCATTTACTGCATCTTTTAACGTAGCAGAGCCGTGTTCAACCGCAACAACTTTTGTACCAAGAAGTTCCATACGGAAAACGTTTAAAGCTTGTCGTTTTACGTCTTCAGCACCCATGTAAACGATACATTCTAAGTTAAGTAGGGCGCAAGCTGTAGCTGTTGCAACACCATGTTGACCGGCACCAGTTTCTGCGACGATTTTCTTTTTCCCCATTCGTTTTGCAAGAAGTGCTTGCCCTAAAGCGTTATTAATTTTGTGGGCGCCAGTGTGGTTTAAGTCTTCACGTTTTAAGTAAATTTTTGCACCACCTGAATATTCAGTGAGACGTTCAGCAAAATAAAGTGGGGTAGTGCGACCAACGTAATTTGTTAAATAGTAGTTCAACTCTTCTTTAAAAGAAGGGTCATCTTTTAATTGGTCATAAGTTTCTTCAAGTTCTTGTAAAGCACTCATTAATGTTTCAGGTACGAATTGACCACCGAAGCGGCCGAAACGTCCTTTTTGTGCAGTCGTCATAATGTCACTCCTTTGTTTGTAGCGAGGAACTAATATAATAGTTTCCAATGCATGTGTCTAATTTTAATTGTCTATAGTTTTGAAGAAATGTGTATAAATTGTTTAATTAATTCGCTATTTTTCCGCCCATTTTGTTCAACACCGCTCGATACATCAACACCGAAAGGCTTTACTCGTTCAACGGCATCTTTTACGTTGTTTGGATTTAATCCACCAGCTAAAATGACTTTTTCTTTTGGGATGGATAATTGATCGAGTAGTGTCCAGTCGAAAATTTTTCCACTACCACCTGCAAATTTAGTGCCTGGTGAGTCGAACAAATAGTAATCTACGTTATAATTTCTCGCTTTTCAACATCTTCATAGCTTCGAACGGAAAAAGCTTTGATGGAAGGGTAGCCAAGTGATTCAATGAAGGATGGCTCTTCATTGCCATGATATTGAACATAATTAAGCCCTACTTTTTCAACGGCTTCCTGAACTTGTTTAGCAGTTGGATTGACGAAAACACCAACTGTTTTTACATGAGGTGGTACATGTTGAGCTAATTCTTTTGCTTGTTCAATTGTGATTTTTCTTTTACTTTCTGCAAACATGAAGCCAATCCAAGTGGCTCCGGCTTCCACACAAGCTTTTACATGTTCGACTTCTTTAATTCCGCAAATTTTTACTTTGACCAATTACTTCACAACCTTTGGAAGAGGGACTTGGAAAGATTGAATTGCTTCTTCCACATTGTCACTTTTCATTAACGATTCACCGACTAAAATGGCACGGGCACCAGCTTTGGCAACACGCTCGGCATCCTTTTCTTCCCAAATGCCACTTTCACTAATAAAGATAATATCTTCAAATTGTAAAATTCGATTGGCTAGTTTTTCCGTTTGGATTAAATCTACATGGAATGTTTTTAAATCTCGATTATTGACACCTATAATTTTTGGTTTGATCGCTAAAGCTCTTTCTACTTCTTCTTCGTTATGGACTTCTACTAAAACGTCTAATCCTTCTTTTGTTGCGTAATCGTATAAAGACTTTAGTTGTTCATCAGTTAAAGCGGCAACGATAAGTAAAATGACCGATGCACCACTTGCTTTGGCATAATCAATTTGGACTTCATGAATGATGAAATCCTTATTTAAAAGAGGAATATCCACGTTGTTTGCAATTTGCGCTAAATCTTCAAAAGAACCTTTGAAAAATTTATCTTCTGTTAATACGGAAATACAAGCTGCACCAGCTTTTTCGTATTTACGAGCTTGCTCAATCGGATCAACATCTGTATTGATTAGTCCTTTAGAAGGGGAAGCTCTTTTCATTTCAGCAATAATTTGTAATTGGTTTGCTTTGCGCAAAACTTCATATAAAGAAGGTCGTTTTTTCGGCTGTATATTAAAATTCGGTTTTTTTTCAAGTAATGAAGGGATTAACGTTTTTTTGTAATCAATTATGTTTTGTAAAATTGTCATAGCGCAATATTCTCCTTAGAAATTGATTGACAGAAATTAGAAACAGCTTCGAGTTTTTCGTAAGCTTTGCCAGAATGTACTGTTTCACGTGCCAATTCTACACCATCTTTTACATTTTCCACTTTGCCATATGCGAAAAGGGCGATTGCCGCATTCAGTAAAACAGCATCGAAATATGGACTTTGTTTTCCTTTTAATAAGTTTCGTAAAATTTCTGCATTTTCTTCAGGTGTACCACCACGTAAATCTTCAACTGGAGTTTCAGAAAATCCAAGTTGAGTAATGTCAATGGAAAAAGGAATTACTTCTCCGTCATGGAGTAATGCAAAAGTATTTTCATTATTTAAAGAAGCTTCATCCATTCCTTTTGAACCTGAAACGACAATAGCACGTTTTCTTCCTAAAAGTTTAAGTACTTCTGCATACTGCATCACAAGTGCTGGGCGGTTTATGCCAACAAGTTGTCTTTCAATATTAACAGGGTTTGTTAATGGTCCTACTAGATTAAAGATTGTTGGTTTTCCAATAGCACGGCGAACTTCTCCAATTCGTTTTAATTTTGGATGAACGCTTGGAGCGAATAAAAAGGTAATTCCATGTTGTTTAATTAGATTGACAGATTGATCAATAGATAGACTTGCAGGAATACCTAAAGCGTCTAAAACGTCAGCACTACCAGAGCTACTTGAGATTTTTCGATTACCGTGTTTTGCAACTTTTATACCGCAAGATGAAAGGATAAAAGCGGAAGCGGTACTAATATTGAAGCTTTTTAAACCGTCTCCACCTGTTCCACAATTGTCCATATATACTCCTTCTGGAACGGCAACATTTAAAGAGTTTGCTTTCATGACAGTAGCTAATGCTGCAATTTCTTCTGCTGTTTCACCTTTTTGACTTAATGCAACAAGAAACTGGGCAATTTCATCTTTAGGTGTAGTTTCATTAAAAACAAGTTTTGCTGCTTGTAACATGTCATCGAAAGATAAATATTCATTATTATTTACTCGTGTAATAAACGGTTGAAGTGTCATCATTCATTCCTCCAAATTGTTATAATTTGAAGTTGAGTGGTAAAGCCGAGGATTTGCAGACAAATAAAAAAGTCCCCTACAAGGAATTTCATTTTCCTTGTAGAGGACGGTATTTACCGCGTTGCCACCTCTGTTGAAGTTGTAAAAACTTCCACCTTAGTGTGTCTACTATTGACACTTCCCGATAACGAGGGAATCCGTCAACTAACTTGCGCTAGTCGCTCTCGTAAGGCCCATTCACGATTCTTTCGCACTAGTTTACACCACCCACTAGCTCTCTAAAGCGTACAAAATCGCTACTATTCTTACTCATCAATTTACTCGGCTATTCTCAACTATTCTCATACTAAACTAAACTCTGCTCAGCTCTTCATGGCGAATGCCAATTCCGAACGATTATGTAAATTTCATTCTATAAAAATATTTCTATATTGTCAATGTATTCAGAAAAAATACAGCTATGAGGAGTAAATTTATCAATTTTCGGTAGTATTATGCAATTACGACTTATCCACAGTTGGTAAAATTTTCCAGTTAAATTTATTTACAAAAAGGGTCAAAAAGAACCAATTTTGCTTATTTTTTTAAAAAATGTGGATAACTTATTTTTGTTTGTTGTGGATAACTTTTTTTCTTTGCCAAACATCACATCCTTTGGTACAATTAATTCGCTAGGTAAACCTAATTTGCATAGGTTTTCCCAGTTGTGCGATATCCTCGTCTGTTAGTGTTTGCCCACGGAAGGCTTCTAACAATCGCGAGGATATTTCTTTTATCGTTTTCTTCATGCTTCTCAATATTTTTGACCCATGCTCATGTAACACCATGATAATCTCTGTAATTTGGGTTAATAGGTAGTGATTTTTCATGGCATTGTAATCTTGGCTGCTTGCGTGTTCAATGTGGTAGCGCAGGTTTTTTTGTCTGTTAAACCCCTCATTCTCTATTCTCCAGCGGCTTCTGCCAGCGTTCATCAGTTTCTTTGCATTGTTTTTTGTGATTTTTATATCTGTGATAAAGGTAAATTTTTGTTTTCTTTTTTCATCTTCTAATTCGCATTCGAAAACATTCACCCCAAAGCCTCTGTAATCAATATCGTTCACCCAGGTGATTTCCCCTCGCTGTTCGCTTTCACGTATCTTTACCACATTGGCTTTCTTGCCTTCCTCCTCTTCCATATTTTTTAACGCTTGAAACTCATCGGTGATGCTTTTAATACGATCTTCCTTAAAACGGAATAAGTAGTTCCAATTATTCGCCTTGCATTGTTTAAATACATTTTCGCAGGCATAAAGACTATCGGCAATCAGACAGATAGGCAGTTTTTTAAAGGTGTCTTTCAGTCTAGCAGTCAGTCGATAAAAAGCATTCAACTCACAATCTTGCTTTTCCACGTCCTCTGATTCATTTTCAATAAACTCGGAGGCCACACTTAGTACCATATTTCCCACAATTAACTTGGCTTCCAAGACATGATGCATGTAGATGGTCTTTATTTTTTCTTCACCCGTTTCCTTGTCTATGTATTTGCGCTCCCGTTTCAGGCAGTGTTCACAATGTTTTTTGTCAAAAGTAAAAATACCGGTCCCATCTATGGCAATACCCCAGTATTTCCCATTGATACGATAGGATTCAAAACACCTCTTTTTGAATAATTTCTTGATCATATCGATTCGGATCCTTTCAAGTTCTGCCGGGTTCACTCGTGCCAAAAAATCATTGATTGTGTCATAATGGGGCAGTTCTTCCAAATCTTCATTCCCCAACAATTTCCCCAAATTTTTAATGCACTCTTCCTTATTAAATTCGTTTGTCATTTCGCGCATACTTTTTAAGTTGCATGCATTTTTCAAAATAACCATCATCAAAAGGACTTCCGTGTCATAGGTAATATAGCTTTGGTGCCTTGGATCATCAATAGTTTTGAGCAATTTGTTTAAATTTTTAAAAAAGTGATTTTGTGTTTTTAGCAACTCGAATAAATAATTTACCTCTTTTTCCTTTTCACGCTTTTCCTTCCTCGTTACCATAAAAAAATCCCCCCCAAATGCCAATATATTAGGTTTTTTACATACCCTTATTATCACATATTTGGCAAAGTTTGGGTGGAATTATCTCGAAGAATTTTTACTCTTCAGGGCTGGAAAAAATAGATTGATTTCATTTGAAAAGGTTGGGGGGAGGTAAATTACAGAATGAACGATTAAGCAGTTTCTTCATTAGAAAAATCAAGAAGGGAGAAGCACTAGATTTAAAAGGGTTTTATTTTACAAGTAGCTTCTTTAAAAATATAAAAAGAGGTGGGTGCTAACCCTACCTCTCCTGCTTGTGCGCCCGGCATGGGTGTAATCTATAGGGTGAAAGTCCCGAGCTGCGAAGGCAGAAGTAGCAGTTAGCTTAACGCAAGGGTGTCCGTGGTGACGCGGAATCTGAAGGAAGCGAGCGGCAAACTTCCGGTCTGAGGAACACGAACTTCATATGAGGCTAGGTATCACTGGGTGAGTTTGCAAGACAAAACAAAGCCCTTTCTGCCGAAGGTGATACAGAGTAAATGAAGCAGATGGATGGAAGGAAAGATTACACTCTTACCCGGGGAGGTCTGGCTGGCACGCCAAGTAACCTTGGTAACCTATCTAGTGATAGATAGCTGAACAGTCAGAAGTCAGCAGAGGTCATAGTATTAGTTGGTCTAGAACAACTAAGAAGGACCGAACAATTAAGAGAGAATAGCCCTTGGCATTCAGTGAGTCATGATGAACACAGAAAACGTAGTACCTCACTTGAGGGAGGACGCGGTGAATCCCGTGGGAGACCTCTTGGAGGGTGGAGTGACCACTGGCATAAAGAGAACAGCTATTCACGGAAGTTATAAAGACTTGCGTCAATTATCTTAATTGAACCGCCGTATACGGAACCGTACGTACGGTGGTGTGAGAGGTCGGGGGTTAGTCACCCCCTCCTACTCGATATCATATTAAATCTTTAAATTTAAGACGTTTATTTATAAAGTGCATAATTGGTGCACCTATAATTAAGACGACAAATTCACCAATTGCACACGTTAACCATGCAAACCAAAATGGAATTTCATACATGATGTTTAATTCAATACCGATAATAAACATTGTGAATGTAAATAAAAATGAGTTAATCACTAATCGAAGCCAAATATTTTTCACAAACTTACAAATTAAAATGAAAATTCCAAGAGTTAAAAGTGAATGGCCTACTCCAAAATAAATATCTATCGGCCCTAATGGTGAAAATAAATTAGTGATGAATACTCCAAGCAAAATGCCTAACATATAGCGCGGATTAAAAGCGACTAAATGGTTAAACATTTCAGAAATACGAAATTGTACTTCTTTAAATGCGAACGGTGCAACTAACATCGATACTGCAAAGTAAAGTGCTGCAATAATCGCTGTCGTCGCTAAAAATTTTGTTTTACTATTCATTTTTTCAACAGCTCCTTAGTTTTTTATCGTGGGATGGTTTCGAACCACGGTGTTTATGAAACACAAGATTATATATTAATAAAATAAAAAGTAAAAGTCAATTATTTAAAATTACCAAAAAAATATAAAAAATCCAAATTTTTAAAACTCTTATAATAACCTGAATCCGTGACAAAACATCTTTACAATGGTCGCAAACCGTTGATACGATAAGGGAAAACGACGTTGACGATTCTTCATCAAGTAGGTGATGTGATGAAAGATTTCCCGATTCGGTTTGTATTGACAGATGAAGCGATTACCCCAAGTGCTGGGCTTGCTCTCGTTGGCTACTTACTCCATCGAACGAAACTGGATAAACGGGTAAACGCACTTCGGCTTCCAACGGTTCGTCGAGAAGTGCACATTTCCCATAGCGATGTCATTCGCTCGATGATTGGCTTGCTTGCCACAGGAAAAACGGATTTCGATCATATCGAAGCGTATCGTCAGGACGATATCTTTTCGGCATCGATGGGGATTCAGCACGTGCCTTCCTCTCCAACCTTGCGACAACGACTCGATCAGCTCGCTTGTCTTCCGATGACCGAAACGATTCTTTGGGAGGAGTCCATACGTCTGTTGATTCAACGACATGCCACTTTGTCCCCTTGTTGGACCAAAGGAAAGACGACATGGCTTCCCCTTGATATAGATGGTTCCCCATTTGACAACTCCGATACGAAAAAAGAAGGAGTCAGTCGAACGTATAAAGGATTTGACGGTTTTACACCGTTGTTTGCGTATGCAGGGAAGGAAGGGTATCTCGTTCATGCCGAGTTGCGTCCAGGGAAACAACATGTGCAAGACAACATGCCCTCGTTTTTAGTCACCGCTATCCGTCGAGCTCGTCAACTGACTTCATCTCGTCTGCTTGTTCGCATGGATGCAGGAAACGATGCAGAAGCGAATGTGCACGTATGCCTAAAGGAAGACGTGGACTTTGTCATCAAGCGAAACTTACGCCGAGAATCGACAGCGCTTTGGTTCCAGATCGCTTCGCAAAAGGGCAAACGTGTCGATGATGGACAAAGCGAAGGAGTACAAACCTATGAGCTATGCCTTCCACAGAAGGCAGCGATCGATGGAAACACGTATACGTACGTTCAAGTCACCCAAGTGACGGAACGGACGATGGAACGCAATGGACAGCTGATGCTCGTTCCTGATTATGAAGTGGAAAGCTATTGGGTGCGGCTCAAAGGATACGAGCATGTTCGAATGAGCGATGTGCTCGCGTTGTATCATGACCATGCGACATGCGAACAGTTTCATAGCGAACTGAAGAGCGACTTAGATTTAGAGCGGCTTCCATCTGGGAAGATGAAAACGAATGCGCTCGTGTTGGTCATGGGAGCCTTCGTTTACAATCTTCTTCGTCTGATTGGACAAGATCTATTAAGCGATCCGAGACATCCGTTGCACCACAAAGTGAAACGCCGCCGCATCAAGACGATTATTCAGACGGTGATCACGATGGCAGGGCGACTCGTCCGTCGATCACGACAGATCTGGATGAAACTGACGCGAAGGAGTGGCTATAGCGAGCCCCTACTGAACGTCTATCAGAAATGGAGAGAGGCAAGATAACGAACGAATGTTCGGGCACTGATGTCCAACGTCACTCCCTGTGCTTTTTTGTCTATTTTTTTGGTTCGTATACCTAAAAAAGAGATTTGTTCCATTTTCGGAAATAGAGATGACATAGGTCATAAGCATAAAAAGGGTTTTATGGATTATCAATCCATCAAAATTACAACAAAATCAAAGTCGATTTCAATTCATCACGGATTCAGGTTTTTAAGTATATGGTATTTTTTCACTTAAAATTGAACAATAAACTGAAACACACAAAAAAGTATTGGGCAACGATCAATAGTGTGTTTTCTCCGAGAATCTGCTAAACACTTTTTAATTCCTGCATGTTATCGTATACCCATATTTTATACATAAGAAGGATGTCATAAGTCAGCTGATCTGGCTAGAGGCATCCCTGCTTTTTGTTAAATAATTAACAGTAATTTAATTATGTAAACTTTAAATAATATTTCATTTCGTTATGATTTCCTTCAATATCCTATGATTGATATAATTACTAATAACGTGTTTTTTCATGATTGGAAACAATATCATATAGAAAGCTTTCAGCTTAGGAGGGATAGAATGGGTTTTTTACAAGAGCAAGTAAGCGAAATAAACGGGATTCAGCTGCATACCGTTTCATCAAATGCTTTTAAAACAAATTCACTCATTTTAAGGTTAAAGGCGCCGCTATCGGAAAAGGATGTAACCATTCGAGCTTTGCTTCCCCATGTTTTGCAAAGGGGTACAGCATCCTACCCATCCACAACTGAATTAAGGAAATATTTGGATGATTTGTACGGTGCAACACTGCAAGTCGATTTAGCCAAAAAGGGAGAAAACCATATCATTACGTTCCGGATGGAAATCCCGAATGAAAAATTTTTAAAAGATAAGACACCTTTATTGGAAAAAGGGATCGAATTGTTGTCCGAAGTACTTCTTTCGCCTCCTCTGCAAGAAGGGGTGTTCAATCAAAGCATTATCGAACAAGAAAAGCGGACATTAAACCAGCGCATTCAAGCGGTTTATGACGATAAAATGCGTTATGCGAATTTACGTTTAATTCAAGAAATGTGCAAAACTGAGCCGTACCGTCTGCATGTCAACGGAGAGAAAGAGCATATCGATCAAATTTCTCCTCAACAGCTGACGGATTATTATACAAACATGCTGCAGCATGATGAAGTCGATTTATTTGTGATCGGGGATATTGAAAACGAACAAGTGGCTGATATTGTCAGGAAATATTTCCGTTTAACAAAATCCAATCAACAAGCTAGGGCTGAAAGTGTTGAAAAAAAAATTGAGAAGGTTAACGAAGTTATCGAAGAACAAGACATTACCCAAGGGAAATTGAACATCGGGTACCGCACGCACACAACATATAGTGATCATGATTATTACGCATTGCAAGTGTTTAACGGCATTTTTGGGGGATTTCCGCATTCGAAGCTGTTTCTAAACGTTCGCGAAAAGAACAGTCTTGCTTATTATGCTTCCTCGAGAGTGGAAAGTCATAAAGGCTTGTTAATGGTGATGTCAGGAATTGAAATGAAGAACTACGAACGCGCTCTCACGATTATTCATGAACAAATGGAAGCGATGAAAAAGGGAGATTTTACAGATAAAGAATTGGAACAAACGAAAGCGGTGATCAAAAATCAGTTGCTGGAAACAATCGATACCCCTTACGGAATGACGGAAGTGCTGTACCACAATGTTGTTGCGAAAACAAACCGAACTATTGAAGAATGGATCGAAGGGGTAGAAAAGGTCCAAAAAGACGAAATCGTCCAGCTTGCTGAAAAAATTCAACTGGATACGGTTTATTTTTTGAAAGGGGGCGGATCTTTATGATAAAAGAAATTACATTCGATCAACTGAAAGAAACGTATTATTATAAGAAAATGGAAAATGGATTAGATGTTTATGTCCTTCCAAAACAAGGGATTCATAAAACGTATGCGACATTCACCACTAAATACGGTTCTATTGACAATAAATTCGTTCCAATTGGCAAAGAGGAAATCGTTCACGTCCCGGACGGTATTGCTCACTTTTTGGAACATAAGCTTTTTGAAAAAAAGGATGGGGACGTATTTCAACAGTTTAGTGAACAAGGGGCATCGGCCAATGCATTTACATCCTTCACGAGAACGGCATATCTTTTTTCCAGCACAGCAAATGTTGAAAAAAATTTAGAAACGTTAGTAGATTTTGTCCAAAGTCCTTATTTTACTGACCAATCCGTTGAAAAAGAAAAAGGCATTATAGGTCAAGAAATCAACATGTACCAAGACAATCCTGATTGGCGGCTTTATTTTGGACTCATCCAAAACATGTATGAAAGCCATCCAGTACGGATTGACATTGCCGGCACAATTGATTCGATAAATCAAATTACAAAAGAGCAGCTTTATGAATGCTACGAAACGTTTTACCATCCCAGCAACATGCTCCTGTTTGTGATCGGGCCTGTGCAACCGGAAAAAATTATCAAGCAAGTGGAAGAGAATCAGGCAAAAAAAGATTTTAAAAAGCCAACGAATATTGTTCGTGAACAAGTACATGAAAGAGATGAAGTGTTTAAAACGAGTGAAAAAATTTATATGAATGTCAAGTCGTCGAAATGCTTAGTTGGCTTAAAGGCAAAACATCCTTTCCGAAAAGGGGAAGAGCTGCTTACGCATGAGCTTTCCATGAATTTAATTTTAGAAATGCTTTTTGGCAAAAGCTCAAAGCTTTATTTGGAATTGTATGAAAAAGGGCTCATTGATGATACGTTCAGCTTCGATTATACAGAGGAGTACAGCTTCGGTTTTGCTATGGTCGGCGGCGATACCGACCGGCCGGATGAGCTGAGTGAATATATAAAAGAAGCTCTTATGAAAAGCAAGCAATCGTTATTTACCGATGAGCAGCTGGAAGCCGCCAAAAAGAAAAAAATCGGCTCTTTTTTAAGGGCTTTTAATTCTCCTGAATTTATCGCCAATCAATTTACCCGGTATCAATTTAACGAAATGAATCTGTTCGATGTTGTGCAAGCTTTAGAAAATGTAAACATGGACACGATTGAAGCAGTTTTAAAAGAAGCGATTGATGAAGATTATTTAACAGTTTTCCAAGTTTTGCCGAAATCATAATATTGCGGAGGGGAAATCTTGAAAACAGCGTTAGTAACTGGAGCCAGCGGAGGAATCGGAAAAGCGGTTGTAGAAAAATTGGCTCAGGAAGGATATCAAATTTATGCTCAATACTTTCGAAACATTGAACCGTTAAAAGAAGCAATGGAGTTATATGATCAGATCATTCCAGTTTATGCGGATTTGTCATCGGAAAGCGGGACGGAACAATTACTTGAAAACATTCCAACTTCTATAGATGCTCTTATTTTTGCTAACGGTATTTCCCACTACGGACTGATTCAAGATGTTTTGATGGAAGATTATCAAAAAATTATACAGCTTCATCTCACGTCGCCTTTTTTTATTACTCAAAAAGTAGTCAGTGGAATGATAAGAAAACAAAAAGGAAGCATTCTTTTCATCTCCTCTATATGGGGGCAGACAGGAGCCAGCTGTGAAGCTTTATATTCCATGGCAAAAGGGGGGCAAATTTCCTTTGTGAAAGCACTAGCGAAGGAATTAGCGCCTTCCAATATTCGCGTCAACGCCGTTGCGCCAGGCATGATCGATACAAGTATGAATGATCGATTCTCTCCTGAAGAATTGGAAGATATTAAAAACAGCATCCCCCTTGAAAGAAATGGAAAGCCTGAAGAAGTCGCGAATGTTGTTTTATTCCTTATTAGCGAGCAAGCTTCCTACATTACAGGTCAGGTGATTGCTGTCAATGGAGGATGGTACTGCTGATTCCCTCTCCCGTATAAAAACTGCATGATCAAGGGAAAATAAAAATTGATTAAACGATAAAGGAGGGGAACATATGTCAGTATTGGAAAATTGGAATCAATGGAAAGATTTTTTGGCGGATCGCCTCCAGCAAGCAGAAAGCGGCGGATTGTCCCAAGAGGTTATTTCCAATTTAGCGTATGAAATCGGTGATTATTTAGCAAAGCAAGTGGAGCCGAAAAACCCTGAAGAAAAAATTCTTCACGATCTGTGGAGTGTCGCTTCAAAAGAGGAGCAACATGCAATCGCCAACATGATGGTGAAACTTGTTCAAAATGACAGCGTCCATTAGGATGTTTTTCATTTATTACTGTCAAGTTAGGGCACTTGGTGAAATGACCAAGATGCCCTTTATTTTTTCCTTGCAATTATCCTTTCTTCTTTATCTAAAATGATTTATTATAAATTTATAGGTGTGTTATTTGGGGGTCTTTGAAGGTGGAAAAAACTGAATGGTATTTAGAATATAAAATTCAAAAAAACCGGCCGGGGCTGCTGGGAGATGTTTCGTCTTTGCTCGGTATGCTGAACATTAATATCGTTACGATTAACGGCGTTGATGATATGCGCCGCGGGATGCTTCTGCGCTGTGAAACGATTGAACAAATTAAAAGGCTTGAATCTATTCTGAATACGATGGACAACATAACAGTGACAAAATTGCGGCAGCCTAAGCTGAGAGATCGTCTTGCTGTCCGTCATGGCTTTTATATTCAACGGGATGCAGATGATAAAAAGACGTTCCGTTTTGTTCGCGATGAACTTGGTATTCTTGTTGATTTTATGGCCGAGCTCTTTAAACAAGACGGTCATAAATTAATCGGCATACGCGGAATGCCGCGTGTCGGAAAAACAGAATCGATCGTAGCGGCGAGCGTCTGTGCGAATAAAAGATGGCTTTTTCTCTCTTCAACCATGCTGAAGCAAACTGTCCGGGAAAGGCTGATTGCTGATGAATACCGGACAGATAACGTGTTTATTTTAGATGGAATCGTCACGATGAAAAGAGGCTCTGAACAGCATTTGCAATTAGTTCGGGAAGTGATGCAGCTTCCGGCAACGAAAGTCGTGGAGCATCCAGATATTTTCGTTCAGAGCTCCGAATATACTTTGGATGATTTCGACTACATTATTGAACTTAGACATCACCCTGATGAAGAAATTACGTATGACGTTGTAGAAAATAATCATCAGCCGTTTGGCCACTCAATTTATAATGGATTTGATTTTTAGAAAGGTGGGTACGTTTTGAGCGAGTTAGGTAACCATCTGAGACAAGCTAGGCTGGAAAAAAACATCTCACTCGATGACTTGCAGGAAATAACTAAAATTCAAAAGCGCTATTTAATCGGCATTGAGGAAGGAAACTACTCGATCATGCCGGGGAATTTTTATGTGCGTGCGTTTATTAAACAATACGCGGAAGCGGTTGACCTTGATCCGGATGTTTTATTTGAGCAGTATAAAAATGAAATACCAAGTACATATGATGAGATACCTGAGAAATTGTCCCGCGTTCAAACGCATAAAGAGCTTCCAAAGCCGGCTTCCAAATTTTTAGAGCTGTTGCCGAAGCTTGCCGTCATCGCTGTTATTATTTTGGTGGCGATTATCGTTTGGGTGCTTTCCCAGCGTGGAAGCACAGATGAAGGCGTTCAGACGGAGGACGATACAAAATCCGTCAAAATAGAAACCTCTGGCGTGGAGCCTGAGAAAAAAGAGCAAAATAATATTGTCGATGAAAAAGACCGTTCGGTTGAAGAAACAGAACAAGAGGAGAAAAAAGAAGAGAACGCCGAAAATGAAACGAAGCAAACATTGACGGTAAAAGAAGTAAGAGGGAAAGAAACCATATATGAATTGTCCAATGCGGACAAATTGGTGATCGATATTTCAACCAATGGGAATTCGTGGATAGAAGTGAAGAACGGAAAAGGAAAATCGTTTTTTGCAGGAATGATGCGACAAAATGAGCAGAAAACGGTTGATGTAACAGCGGAAGAAGAAGCAAAAATCGTTGTAGGCGATGCTCGATTTACGACCATTCAAGTGAATGGAGAAGCCGTTTCTTATGAAACGGACCCGAATAAAATGGTTCGGCAGGATATTATCATTTTAAATAACAAGAATGAATAAGTCATCGTACGAGATGGCTTATTCATTCTTACTTTATGCTAGTGGAGGTACAAAATGAATTTGCCAAATCGAATTACTGTATCAAGAATTATGCTAATTCCAATATTTATGATTGTGATGCTTGGCGATTTTAACTGGGGAAATTGGTCGGTCGGTGAAGAAGTTATTCCTGTCAAACATGTCGTTGGCGCCCTCATTTTTATTTTAGCTTCGACGACCGATTGGATTGATGGATATTATGCGCGCAAGCTTGGACTTGTGACAAATTTAGGAAAGTTTTTAGATCCTCTTGCCGATAAATTGCTCGTTTCTTCAGCTCTCATCATATTGGTGGAAATAGGTGCTGCTCCGTCTTGGATTGTCATTCTGATCATCAGCCGTGAATTTGCCGTAACCGGATTGCGTTTAGTTCTGGCCGGTGAAGGAGAAGTCGTAGCAGCTAATATGCTCGGCAAAATAAAAACATGGACGCAGATTGTGGCTATTTCCGCTTTGCTTTTACATAATATACCTTTTGAATGGATTTCGTTTCCATTTGCAGACATTGCTTTGTGGGTTGCGCTCTTTTTTACCATTTTATCTGGATGGGACTATTTCATGAAAAATAAACACGCGTTTGTCAATTCGAAATAACCATGTGGAGGATATTGTATGAATGTAAATGCTGAAATTATTGCTGTCGGTTCAGAACTGTTGCTTGGACAGATCGCCAACACAAACGCCCAATTTATATCAAGAAAGCTTGCCGAAATAGGCGTAAATGTTTTTTATCATACGGTCGTTGGAGACAATGCTGAGAGGCTAGAGCATACGATCGAAACGGCAAAAAAACGGTCGAATTGCATCATTTTTACCGGCGGGCTCGGCCCGACAAAAGATGATTTGACGAAAGAAACGATTGCACGTATTTTGAATAAACGTCTCGTGATCGACGAGGCGGCGATGAAAAACATTGAGGATTTTTTTAAACGGACGAAACGGACAATGTCGGAAAACAATCGGAAACAAGCATTAGTTTTGGAAGGTTCTACTGTTTTGCCAAATCATTACGGAATGGCGCCAGGAATGGCGTTAGAGGCGAACGGAATTATATATTTGCTCATGCCGGGTGTTCCGAAAGAAATGAAGCCGATGTTTATCAACTACGGTGTGCCGTTTTTGCAATATCATTACGGGTTAAAAGAAAAAATCATCTCGCGTGTGCTCCGTTTTTTTGGCATCGGCGAATCTCAGCTTGAAACAGATATAGAGGATCTGATTGATCAGCAAACAAATCCGACCATCGCGCCGCTGGCAAAAGACGGCGAAGTAACATTGCGCCTGACAGCAAAACATGAAGATGAGTCGACTGCGCTGAAGCTGATTGACGAAACAGAAAAAAAGATTTTAAGCCGTGTTGGCCGATATTTTTATGGACACGGTGAAACTTCGATCCAAGAGCAGCTTATGAAGCTTTTAAAAGAAAAGCAATATACTATTTCGGCTGCAGAAAGTTTGACGGGCGGTCTTTTTTCCGAACAGCTGACCCATTTTCCAGGCGCTTCGAATGTTGTGCTTGGAGGAATTGTCTGCTATACAAACGAAGTGAAGCAGCATGTTCTTGGCGTGTCGGAAGAAACGTTGAAAACAAAAGGAGCCGTTAGCTCTGAATGTGCGAAAGAAATGGCGGAAAATATAAAAAAATTGACCGGCAGCAATATCGGCATCAGCTTTACGGGAGTGGCAGGACCTGATCCTTCTGAAGGAAAAGAAGTTGGGACTGTCTATATCGGTATTCAAATCGACGATCGGCCGACGGCAGTCTTTGAGCTTCATCTTTCCGGTACTCGGGAAGGGATCAGGCACAGAACGGCAAATTATGGCTGCTACTATGTAATGAATGTAATAAAGGAAATGGAAAACCGGTTATGAGCGTCTTCATCCGGTTTTTTAATTTTTATATAATAATGAAAATTAAAAAACGAATAAATGTTCCCTTTTTTCTTGGCAAACAGGAAAAAACACGGTATATTTATTTTGAAGCTATCAATTTTTTAAGGAGGAAATTGTATTGAATCATGATCGTCAAGCTGCCTTGGAAATGGCGTTAAAACAGATTGAAAAACAATTCGGAAAAGGTTCGATAATGAAGCTTGGAGAACAGGCTGAGCGAAAAGTTTCAACAGTTCCAAGCGGATCGCTGGCATTGGATGCAGCTCTTGGCGTCGGCGGATATCCTCGAGGTCGGATTATTGAAATATATGGACCGGAAAGCTCCGGTAAAACGACAGTGGCCCTTCATGCCATTGCTGAAGTTCAAGCTCTAGGCGGGCAAGCAGCGTTCATCGATGCGGAACATGCGCTCGACCCTGTCTATGCGCAAAATTTAGGTGTTAATATTGATGAACTGCTTTTGTCGCAGCCCGATACCGGCGAGCAGGCTCTTGAGATTGCAGAAGCTCTCGTTCGCAGCGGTGCAGTCGACATCATTGTCATTGACTCGGTCGCAGCACTCGTCCCAAAAGCGGAAATTGAAGGCGAAATGGGCGATGCGCATGTCGGATTGCAGGCGCGTCTTATGTCACAAGCGCTTCGGAAGCTTTCAGGAGCCATTAGCAAGTCGAAAACCATTGCGATTTTTATTAATCAAATAAGGGAAAAAGTGGGCGTCATGTTCGGAAATCCCGAGACAACTCCAGGGGGACGCGCGCTGAAATTTTACTCATCTGTCCGCCTTGAAGTGCGCAGAGCTGAACAGCTGAAACAAGGAAATGATATGGTAGGAAACAAAACGAAAATTAAAGTTGTCAAAAACAAAGTAGCGCCTCCTTTTAGAACGGCAGAAGTTGATATCATGTACGGGGAAGGGATTTCAAAAGAAGGAGAAATCATCGACCTGGGAACGGAATTGGATATTATACAAAAAAGCGGTTCGTGGTATTCTTACCAAGAGGAGCGTTTAGGACAGGGAAGAGAAAATGCAAAGCAATTTTTGCGCGAAAATCCGGATATTCGCGATGCCATTCAGCAAGAAATTCGCAAGGCATATGGCCTTGAAACGAATGAACCTGTGCAAGAGGGGCAGGAAACGTTCGAGCTTTTGGATGAATAATGTACGCACATCTTAGCGTAAGGCTGGCGGAGTAGCCGGTCTTATTTTTTTGGTCAAAAAAAGCCCCATCCTTTGTTCGACAAGATGAAAACTTGACAAGGGTTATTCCCACATTTAAAATGGATATGTATATTTTTTCATTTTTGCAATATATTTAACATATTTTTTTGGAAAATGTTATTGGGAGAGTAAATGTGTAATGCCGACACTTTCTTTGTGACAAGTTCATAGCAAGAGGAGGTGAAAGAATGGAACTCATTGAAATCATCTCCATTTTGCTTGGCCTAATCGTCGGTGCAGTTGTTGGTTATTTTGTTCGAAAATCCATTGCTGAAGCGAAAATAGCGGGTGCAAAAAACGCCGCGGAACAAATTCTTGAAGATGCTAAGCGTGAAGCTGAAGCAACGAAAAAAGAAGCGCTTCTGGAAGCAAAGGATGAAATTCATAAGCTTCGTTTGGAAGTAGAAAAAGAAATTCGCGAAAGAAGAAATGAACTTCAAAAACAAGAAAACCGTTTAATGCAAAAAGAGGAGAATCTCGATCGAAAAGATGAATCATTAGATAAGCGTGAGGCGATGCTAGATAAAAAAGAAGATTCTCTAAATGAAAGACAACAGCATATTGAAGAGATGGAAAGCAAAGTGGAAAAGATGGTGCAAGAAGGACAAATAGAGCTTGAACGCATTTCGGGTTTATCGCGTGAAGAGGCGAAACAAATCATCCTTGAACGAGTGGAAAAGGAACTTTCTCATGATATTGCTGTAATGGTGAAAGAAGCAGAAACAAAGGCGAAAGAAGAAGCAGACAAAAAAGCAAAGGCAATTCTTTCCCTTGCTATACAGCGCTGTGCAGCAGATCATGTGGCTGAAACGACCGTTTCTGTTGTGAATTTGCCAAATGACGAAATGAAAGGGAGAATTATCGGCAGAGAAGGAAGAAATATCCGCACTCTTGAAACGTTGACAGGGATCGACCTCATCATCGACGATACACCGGAAGCGGTTATTTTATCAGGATTTGATCCGATTCGCCGTGAAACAGCAAGAATTGCGCTTGACAAGCTTGTTCAAGACGGGCGCATTCATCCAGCGCGAATTGAAGAAATGGTGGAAAAATCGCGGCGGGAAGTGGACGAGCATATTAGGGAAATCGGAGAACAAACGACATTTGAAGTTGGCGTTCACGGTCTTCATCCGGATTTGATCAAAATTTTAGGCAGATTGAAATTTCGAACGAGCTATGGCCAGAACGTGCTGAAGCATTCAATAGAGGTTGCCTTTTTAACCGGATTGATGGCTGCCGAATTAGGTGAGGATCAAATCCTTGCAAGACGTGCAGGGCTTCTGCACGACATCGGAAAAGCCATTGACCACGAAGTAGAAGGAAGCCATGTTGAAATCGGCGTGGAGCTGGCAACGAAGTATAAAGAACACCCGGTTGTCATCAACAGCATTGCTTCCCATCATGGGGATGAAGAACCGACATCGGTAATTGCGGTTTTAGTTGCAGCGGCTGATGCTTTATCGGCAGCACGGCCGGGTGCCCGCAGTGAAACGCTTGAAAATTATATTCGCAGGCTTGAAAAATTGGAGGAAATTTCCGAGTCGTTTGAAGGTGTGGAAAAATCGTACGCCATTCAAGCAGGCCGCGAAGTTCGCATCATGGTAAAACCGGATGCAATAGATGATTTAGAAGCTCATCGATTAGCAAGAGATATTCGCAAGCGGATCGAAGAAGAGCTTGACTACCCTGGACATATTAAAGTGACCGTCATTAGGGAAACTCGTGCGGTTGAATATGCCAAATAAAGTGGTACATGAAAATGTGCCGCTTTATTTTTTTTTCAATTTATGCAAAACTATATAATAAACATTTAGAAAGGAATTCATCATGAAAGTTTTATTTGTAGGCGATGTGGTAGGAGCAAAAGGGAGAGAAATGGTTGAACAATATTTGCCGAAGCTGAAGAAAAAATATAATCCTGAAGTAACAATTGTCAATGGTGAAAATTCTGCACATGGCAAAGGAATAACTATGAAAATTTACCAGAAGCTTCTTTCATTGGGAGTTCAGGCAGTGACAATGGGCAACCATACTTGGGATAAAAAAGAAATTTTTGAATTTATCGATGAAGCAAAAGCGTTGGTTCGACCGGCTAACTTTCCTGAAGGCACACCAGGAAAAGGAATCGTGTACGTGGAAGCGGATGGAAAAGAGCTTGCAGTCATAAACCTCCAGGGAAGAACATTTTTGCCGGCAATCGATTGCCCTTTTCGGAAAGCGGATGAATTGATTCAAGAAGCGAAGAAAAGAACTCCATATATTTTTGTTGATTTTCATGCGGAAGCAACGAGCGAAAAACAAGCGATGGGCTGGTATTTGGATGGGAAAGTTTCCGCAGTGGTTGGCACTCATACACACGTTCAAACTGCCGATGAAAGAATTTTAGATAAAGGAACGGCATTTATTACCGATGTCGGGATGACAGGACCATATGACGGTATTTTAGGAGTTGACAGGGAAGCAGTATTAAAAAAATTTTTAACGAATCTCCCTGTTCGGTTTGAAATCAATGAAGGCAGAGGACAATTGAATGCCGTATTAGTGGAAATTGAGGAAGGAACCGGCAAAGCGAAATCGATCAAACGAATATTAATCAATGATGATCACGTTTATTTTGAATAAATTAAATCACTAGCGTTGCATTAATTTAATTCGAAAATTCCGAATTGAAAGAAGTCCATAAAAAAATCCTTTATAATGGATGGTACAGGTGGTCCCTGTCCAAATCCAATATAAAGGATGAAGCCTATGGACAAGGATACACTATTTTCTTCATTTGGTAAATGGGTCACTCCTCTCAATTCTGTTAAATTTACACAAAGAATTGAAGAGATGAAACAAGATAAATATACGAAAAAATTAACCACAAAAGCGTATTTACTTTTGTTTTTGCATGCTCAACTTCAACAACGAGAAGGACTGCGCGCCATCGCCGATGATGCGTTACTGGATGATTTTCAGCGAGAATTAGGATTGACATCTATTAGTGCTTCACAACTTTCTCGAAAACATCGCCAAGTAAAACCCGAATTGCTCGCAGAAATCTTTCTGGATTTAGTGAATCAAATCCGCCAGATGTCCACGAATTCCTCCAGTCAGGTGAGTGGCTTAAAAATCGTGGATTCTACGACCATTTCACTGAATCTGAAAAAATATCAATGGGCTACGTTTCGCAAAACGAAGTCGGGAATTAAGGTTCATTTACGACTGGTGTTTGTCAATGAAGATACGGTTTATCCGGAAAAAATGGTCATGACCCCAGCAGGGAACAATGATCGAACACAAATGGAACAACTGATCGACGAAACAGATGCCATGTACGTGTTTGATCGTGGTTATGTAGACTACGAAAAGTTCGATTATTACTGTGATAAAGGCCTCTTTTTCGCCTCCCGTCTGAAAAAGAATGCCTATGTTCGATTTCTTGAATCGTTCTCTGTCCCATCCAATTCCTCTATTTTATCTGATTCGATGGTGGTCATTGGGACACCACAAAAACGAACGGAAAATGTCTTTCGATTAATCGAAACATTCGATTCGGACGGGAATCGAATTCGAATCATTACGAACCGATTCGACCTAGATCCAGAAGAACTTGGTGATATCTATCGTTCTCGATGGGCCATTGAACTATTTTTTAAGTGGATTAAGCAACGTTTAACACTCAAACATCTTTATGGAACGAGTCCAGAAGCTGTAGAAAATCAGGTTTACTTAGCTCTGATTTCTTACTGTTTACTCATTCTTATTCAACTTGAAATGAAATCGAAACATTCTCTCACCCAGATTTATCGTTGGCTTCGCGTTTTTCTTTGGAAACCAAGTACCGTGTGGGTGGAACGAATTCAACGGGAATGAGTTGAAAAAAGTCGGCGAAGCGCAGTAGCCATGTAACAATAAAACAAATACATTTATTACCAAATGGATAGTGATCACCTTTAGTTGGTTACTGCCTTGTTTTTCGTTTATCATAAAATATTTTATTCAGAAAATTCTGCATAAAATGTTTTTATTTTTTATGCAACGCTACTGAAATTAAATAAAAAAAATTAAAAATAAGCAGGAATACTGCTAAACTTTAGGGAATATAGTAACTATGGGATGGAACCAATTGTTCAAGAGGTGATGGGTCTTTTGAACAATGCATCTAACAGCATTTGTTCCAATAAATTTTCACGAACCATTGTAAAAAATGAAGGGGGAACTAGGAAATGGAAATATTAAAAGTTTCAGCAAAATCTAATCCGAATTCTGTCGCCGGAGCGCTAGCAGGGGTGCTGAGGGAGCGTGGAGCCGCCGAAATTCAAGCGATTGGAGCTGGAGCATTGAATCAAGCTGTAAAAGCGGTAGCGATAGCAAGAGGATTTGTAGCTCCGAGCGGTGTTGACTTAATTTGTATTCCGGCATTTACAGATATTCAAATAGACGGTGAAGAACGAACAGCCATTAAATTGATTGTTGAGCCGAGATAACATGTTTAAATAAATTAGCTAAACAGTCTGCACTCCTTTTCGGTTGCAGACTGTTTTTTGCTTAAAATGTTGATAATATTTATCGGTTTTATTATAATTTCATTATACAGAAGTAGAGAATGGTGAATATTTAAAATTTTTTGTCATTACAAGCATTTAAACTTGTAATTTTGATTATTTAGGGATAAAATTGAAATCGTTTAGGATTATCCCAAAAATTTTAAGGTATGGTGGTTTTGCTGCCAGAACAAGGTTATTATTGCTAAAAATAGCATAATTCATCATCATAGACTTTTCGGCAGGGCAGTGGGCCTCTAAAATACCGGAAATGATAAAGATATTTTAGATCCAAAGGAGTGTAACATAGAAATGGTAAACCAACTCTCATGGAAAGTCGGTGGGCAGCAAGGAGAAGGAATCGAAAGTACAGGAGAAGTCTTTGCAATTACGCTCAACCGGCTTGGTTATTACCTATATGGATACCGCCACTTTTCTTCACGAATTAAAGGGGGACATACAAACAATAAAATTCGTGTCAGCACGAAGAAAGTTCGAACGATAAGCGATGATTTAGATATTCTTGTTGCTTTTGACCAAGAAACGATCGATTTTAATTTTCACGAATTGCGGGACGGCGGAGTTATTCTTGCCGATGCAAAGTTTGGACCGAAAATCCCTGAAGGAAGCAATGTTTCCTTATATTCAGTACCTTTTACGGAAATCGCTTCAGAGCTGGGAACATCTTTAATGAAGAACATGGTTGCAATCGGTGCAACAAGCGCAATTTTGAATCTTGACCCGTCATTATTTCAGGAAGTTGTACAAGACACTTACGGAAGAAAAGGCGAACAAGTCGTCTTAAACAACATGGAGGCGATTAGAAAAGGCGCCCAATATTTAAAAGAAGAATTAGGGTTTGACCGTTCAGATCTTTATTTGGAAAAAGCTGATGGTCAAAAGCGGATGTTCATGATTGGAAACGACGCCATCGCTCTAGGTGCGATTGCCGCTGGTGCACGCTTTATGGCTGCCTATCCGATTACTCCCGCTTCGGAAATTATGGAATATTTGATTAAAAAGCTTCCAGATTTAGGAGGAGCTGTCATTCAGACGGAAGACGAAATCGCTGCAGCCACAATGGCGATTGGAGCCAACTATGCTGGCGCTAGGGCATTTACTTCCTCTGCTGGTCCTGGTTTATCATTAATGATGGAATCGATCGGTCTGTCAGGCATGACGGAAACTCCGCTAGTCATAGTTGATACACAGCGCGGTGGTCCGAGCACTGGACTTCCAACTAAGCAGGAGCAATCGGATTTAATGGCTATGATTTACGGAACACATGGAGAGATACCAAAAATTGTTATTGCACCGAGTACGGTGGAAGAAGCATTTTATGATACGGTTGAGGCGTTTAACTTAGCGGAAGAGTACCAATGCCCTGTGATTGTACTTTCTGATTTGCAGCTTTCTCTTGGTAAGCAAACGGTTGAACCTCTTTCCTATGAATCTATCCAAATTCGGCGCGGAAAACTATTAAATGAAGAATTAGTTCCGGAAGCAGGCAATCAAGGGTATTTCAAACGCTATGAAATAACAGAAGACGGTATATCGCCGCGAGTGATTCCTGGAATGAAAAACGGCATCCACCATGTGACAGGTGTTGAGCACGATGAAACTGGAAAACCTTCGGAAGCTGCCGCAAACAGAAAGGCGCAAATGGAAAAACGGCTTCGCAAATTAGAACAAATAGAGTTCAACAATAAAGTTCATAAAAATGACAAGCATGAAGAGCCGGATATTTTGTTCATCGGCTACATTTCGACAAGAGGGGCCATTGAGGAAGCGATGGAACGTCTAGAAGAAGACGGAGTGAAAGTGAACCATGCGCACATCCGTCTCATTCATCCATTCCCGAAAGAGGAAATTCGCCCGCTCATTGAAAAGGCTAAACAAGTCATCGTTGTGGAGCATAATGCAACAGGACAATTAGCAAATCTTATAAAAATGAATGTCGGATTTGCTGACAAAATTCAATCTCTATTAAAATATGACGGAAACCCGTTCCTGCCGAATGAAATTTATACGCAAAGCAAGGAGTTCACAAAACAAGGAGTGTTGTTCTAAATGGCCACTTTTAAAGATTTTCGCAACAATGTCAAACCGAATTGGTGTCCGGGTTGCGGCGATTTCTCGGTTCAAGCAGCTATACAGAGGGCAGCGGCTAATGTCGGTTTGGAACCGCATCAGCTTGCAGTCATTTCCGGAATTGGATGCTCAGGAAGGATTTCAGGTTATATATATTCTTACGGCTTCCATGGAATTCACGGTCGTGCGCTTCCGATCGCACAAGGTGTAAAAATGGCGAACCAAGATTTAACGGTCATAGCAGCTGGCGGTGACGGCGATGGGTTTGCTATTGGTACGGCGCATACCATTCATTCGATGAGAAGAAATATCGACATTACGTATATTGTGATGGACAACCAAATTTACGGGTTAACAAAAGGACAAACGTCCCCAAGAAGTGATGTCGGTTTTAAAACAAAAAGCACCCCGCAAGGTTCAATTGAATCTCCGCTGTCCGTAATGGAATTGGCGTTAACAGCAGGTGCTACGTTTGTTGCGCAAAGCTTTTCGACAGATTTAAAAGATTTAACTTCCTTGATCGAACAAGCAATTCAGCATAAAGGCTTTTCCTTTATCAACGTGTTCAGTCCTTGCGTTACTTATAACAAAGTGAACACATACGACTGGTTTAAAGAGAATTTAACAAAGCTGAAAGATATTGAAGGATATGATCCTTCTGACAAAAAACTTGCGATGCAAACGTTAATGGAATATAACGGTCTTGTAACAGGTCTTATTTATCAAAATAAAGAACAAAAACCATATGAAGAGCTTGTTCCAGGATTCGGCGAAGTGCCGCTTGCAAAAGCTGAACTGAAACTTAGCAAAGAAAAATTTGACGAATTAGTAGCAGAGTTTATGTAGGAGAGGGGTTCCCCCATAGCCATCAAGTTAAGAATTTGATCTTTTTTCAGCGCCAAAAACATGGTATCCTTTCTAACGAAAATCATCGTTGGAAAGGATTATTTTTTGATGGCAAAAAAGATGAAGGCATGGATAAAAACGATTCGTCAACTCTTCTCCTATGAAGAACTGACCCGTCTGGAACGGAAAGTCGGATTCATTCAGCGGCAGCGTTCATTAACAGCGGAAGCCTTTCTGACACTATGTGCTTGGGGAGACGGATCGCTCGCCTGTCAGTCGCTTCAGCGGTTGTGTGCCGATTTGGCGCTCTGGCATGATTGCTCTCTCTCGAATGAAGGACTGAATCAGCGGTTTACGCCTCGTGCCGTGGCGTTTTTAAAAGAGGTCTTTTTTACTCTCCTGATGCATCAACGTCCGGCACTCTCTTCCATCACCGAAACGTATCGCGCTTGTTTCACCCGTCTGTGGATCTTAGACTCTACCAGTTTTTTACTTCCGACCGACTATGGTGAGGATCAAGGTTCGGTTTCATCTGGCGCCAAAATCCAATTTGAGTATGAGCTGTTATCGGGAACCTGTCTTCAGCTGTGCGTCCAACAGGCCAATGATTCCGATGCCCGTTTTGCTTATCATACCCAGCACACGATTTTACCGAATGACCTTTGCATTCGGGATCTGGGGTTTTTTTCACTCGCCACGCTGGCGGAGATCGATGCTCGAGGTGCTTATTATATTACCCGGTTGCGTTCCGATATCAAAGTCTATATCAAGCAGGACGGGGAGTGGCACGAATGGGATTGGGAATCGATAGGAAATCGATTGGGCGAGGGGGAAGCCGTGGAAGTGGAACACGTGTATATCGGACACCAACGCCTGTATGTTCCGCGTCTGATTTTTCGCCGTCTCACGGCGGAAGAATGGGAAAAACGGCTGGCGTACGTGCGGAAAAAGGAAAAAAAGAAAGGGAAGGCGCTGTCACGCCAAACCCTTGAACAAAAGAAATATCACATCTTACTGACCAATTTACCACAAGAATCGTTTGATGCGCAACAAGTTTATGAGCTGTATTCGCTGCGCTGGCAAGTGGAGCTGTTATTTAAGGGCTGATTTGATCTTGACCGTGTCAAAAAGATGAAGAAGGAACGATTCGAATGCCACTTATATGGGACATTGATTGCCATTTTAGTCACGCAGACTCTTCTGTTCCAAGCCCGAAGGTATTGGCATCAACGGGAGGGAATCGAGATCAGTGAATGGAAAGCGCTTAATATCCTCCAATCGTATTGGCATCGGTTTCTTTTGCATCCCCAAGCGATGGAAACCGCCCTTCCATCTCTCCTGTCTCTGTTAAGGAAACACGCGAGGAAAGACCGAAGGAAAGGAGAGGAAACGGTATCGGATCTTTTAAAGAAATTGGGGATATGGTAGTGTGGGTCATGGATAATGGGGCTGTCCAGAAAGTCAAATCCTCATTGAGAACAAAAAATCATAAACACCGATATATCAATGTTTCTAACACATTAATGGGGGCGTCAATAAGCCGTAAAAACGACTTATTAGACACCCCCATGCCCAGCATTTGGTTTTCTCTTCATCCTTTGATTGATTTTTCGAACATGCGTATCATCCTAAAAAATTTTATACCGCTAACCTGACGGGTATGGTCTCCGTCCCTCTTTGCCACCTTATTATTGCAACTGACGTCATATCGCTTGCTTCTCATATTTTTCGGCATTGCCTTTCAATAGTTTCAACTCCTGCCCATCGATGCTTAAATCAATCAGCACCCCATTGAAAATATCTTCATTTGTCTTTTTATCATTCGACTGCAAATATCGTACGCGATACCACTTTTGTCCGTATTGAAAATACATATACCGCCCTTTTGCAAAGTCAAACCAAAACTTAACCCGTTCTCCGTTCACTGTTTTCCAGACGTAGCCCCATGCCCTTTTTTGAGGGAAATTTGTCATTTTTGGTCGGCCTGAATTGATGACTTTGTAGAATAGCTTGTTTTTCACATCGTACAGTATCATGATCTGCTGCCTCCTTTTATCATCTATTACTACATATATAGAAGCAGCGGCAGAAAATTAGACTTCTTTTTTAGAAAGTAGCGGCATGTATGCAGTTCCTATCAGGCATGATCTCATGCACATTATCCTGTTGATTGCTCCCTTTTGTTGATTAGCTCCATAATCATGCGCACGAAAAACGATAGGATAAAGATGGTTATAAACGAATCCATCCATGTCCATGTATGATAGTTAATTAAATCTGTATATTTTTCACAAAGAACCTCAATGATCGTTAAAGCAGCGGTATATAATGTGCATTGCACGATAATGCCCAGAAGGCGAGAATGATAAGAGGTTTGGTAAAAATACACACACATGATCGGATACAGAAAGTATTCAAAAAGAATGCTCGTGTCGAAATATTGGCCTAAAAACCTTACAGGGTATTCAACCAATTTTCCTTCTGCAACAATAACGCCAAAAAATGAGGAAAAATAGGCTTTCAATAAGAACACTAAAAGCGTGTCTTTGATTAGCGGTTTTCTCAGACTAAAACAAAGTAAGGCAATGCCAATCATCAGCAATGCCCACAAAAGGATTCTGTCCATGGATTCATCCATCTCCTATGATTGATTTGCATATCGTTTAGTATGGACAAGAGAAAAATGGAATATTTCTGAATAAATGAAAATGCCGCTTAAGCACTGATTTGGTTGTTTCACTAACTCGTGGCTCAAATAGACAAAAGATGCGCTTATTGATCTCTAAATACGATCATGCCGCAAATCATCGGAATGATCATTAACATTGCGACGGTTAGAGTAGGTATCGGCAGCCGGTTTGCGAATATTGCACCCATCCCTCCCAGAAAACCGCCTATAATAAAAGGAATGGCAGTTTTTGTCTTGTCCGCATTTGGTTTTGCGTGATACCATGCGTCCCATACGCAATAAACATAAAATCCAGGGTAAAATAACATGTAGTCAAAATGGGTCACCTAGATAGCCTGTTGATGTAATCCGTTAAAATCAAGGTGAATGGCTTCGTTTATATGTCCGAATGCATTATCAAAGTGTTCCACAATGACAAAGAAGACACCCTTTATGAATTGACCATTATATATTTGCCCAAATCCAGGCATCAGAATTGAAAATAAAGCAGCAATGTTTCTCATCGTATCCCCTTTCATTTTCTGGAAGTGGAAATCATCATCGTTTGTTACTTATATTTCCTTATGAGCGAGTTCAGTATGTATATGATGTTTTGGGTTGGATACGAATTTTCTCATTCATGGATACCGCATTGATAAAAGTGCTCACCCAAACACGGTGATGGGCCATAAAAACAATTATGAACGATTCATCCCGTGCATGGATGAATGCCGCGATTAAGATAATGGGTCTTGCGTTTTGGTCTTGGAGGGGGAAAGGAGAATTTGAATGGCGGCATTGTCTAGATTGGCGGTGATGTCATCCAATTTCCCAGCCCATGTGAGATTATCTTGTTTGGGAGTTGGATAAAGAAGAAGTCGCCAACTAATAACATTGATCATAAAGACAAATCCTTTAAATCGATTATCGTTTCCCAAAGACGATGATTCATTTTTCGATAGAGGGCAGAAAAGTGCACATTTCAAACAAGGGAAAAATCTTGTAGAATATGTAAAGAGAAAATAAAAATAGGAGAGGGTATCATGCCAGTATACAACAAACTTGTCCGTGATAAGATTCCACAAATTATTGAACAAACGGGAAAGACATTTACAACGAGAATATTGGAAGATGACGAATATCGCAAAGAGCTGCGAAAAAAAGCATTTGAAGAATTAGAAGAATATATGAATGCGAGTGATAATGAAACAGCGCTGGAAGAATTGGCGGATGTGCTGGAAATTATTCATGCTCTTGCCGAATGCCACGGATCGTCGATCGAACGCGTTGAACAAATTCGAGCGGAAAAAGCAGAGAAGCGGGGAGGATTTAAAGAAAAAATCTTTTTAGTCGAGGTACACGATGAGTAAGGTCGAATTAATTCAACGCAATCTTATCGAAAAGATACAGGAACATATCGAAACATCGTCAACCATATACATATTGACCTCGTTCGTGATGAAATCGGGTGTCCGCCTGCTGAAAGAAACATTGAAAAAAGCGGCGGAACGAGGGGCGGATATTAAAATTTGCGCTGGCGATTATCTCTTTGTCACCCAGCCGGAAGCGCTTCGTGAGCTGATCTCTATTCATCCGGACATCGAAGTTCGTTTATGGCGAAGCAGGGGAGTATCTTTTCACCCGAAAGCATATTTATTTGAAAATACAACGAACGGCTATTTTATTGTCGGCTCATCCAACTTATCGAAATCGGCGCTGACAGAGGGAATCGAATGGAACATCGGGCTGGATAAAACTGTCGATGAAAACGTATTTGCAGAGTCAATGGAAGAGTTTTTGAAGCTGTTTTACGCTGATGAAACAGTACAAGTGAACGAAGAGACATTAAAGGACTATGAAAACCAGTATCATGACTATCACCAACGGCATCCGAATCTTGCGCGAACGTGGGCGGAATCGGAAGAAGTTGAATTAATGCTTCCAGTGGATAAAGCGGAGACGGAAATCAATGAACGTGATCATGACGTAATTTACGATCCAGCAACGGTCACATACGAAACGATTCAGCCGCGCTTTGCCCAAGTGGAAGCGCTCGAGCGGCTGGAAGCGGCTTACGAAGAAGGCTACGACAAGGCGATGGTTGTCATGGCGACAGGACTTGGGAAAACGTATTTAGCCGCATTTTTTGCCCGCAATTTTCAAAAAGCGCTGTTTATCGCACATCGTGAAGAAATTCTTCGGCAGGCAAAACGTTCGTTTCAAAGGGTTATCCCGAATAAAACATTTGGCATTTATGACAGAAATAAGAAAGATAAGGATGCCGACATTATTTTTGCCTCCATTTTTACGCTAAGCATGAAAAAACATTTAAAAGCCTTTTCCAAAGATGCGTTCGATTTAATTATCATCGATGAATTTCATCACGACGCGGCGCGTTCTTACCAGCGGGTGCTTGACTATTTCGAGCCAAAATTTCTGCTTGGCATTACCGCAACTCCAGATCGAAATGACAACAAAGATGTATATGCGATTTGTGACGGAAATGTTGCCTACAAAATTGATTTTATTGAAGCGGTTCAGCGCGGATGGCTTGCTCCTTTCCGCTATTACGGTGTTTACGACGATACGGATTATTCCAAGATCAAATGGCTTGGCAACCGCTATGATGAAACAGAACTGCTTCAAGTGCAGCTAAGAGAAGAAATGGCGGACAAGATTTTAAAAGCATGGGAGAAATATAAGAAAACAAGAACGCTTGTATTTTGTTCATCGATCAAACAAGCCGACTTTTTATCCGAATATTTTCGAAAACGAAATTATCGAACGGTCAGCCTTCACTCCCAGCAGACAGACATTCCGCGCGATCAAGCTATCGCGATGCTGGAAAAAGGGGAATTAGATGCTATTTTCACGGTGGACTTATTTAATGAAGGCGTTGATATTCCATCAGTGGATACATTGCTGTTTGTCCGGCCGACAGAATCGCTCACCGTGTTCACCCAGCAAGTCGGCCGCGGACTTCGGTTGTACGAAGGAAAGGATTATTGCGTCATAATCGATTTAATCGGAAACTATCGCAATGCTGATGTGAAGCTGAAATTGTTTGATACAGAGCGCAATGCGGAGAAAAATGGAAAAAGAGAAAAGGTGATACCGACCGTTCCCGACAATTGCTCGCTTCATTTAGATATACAGGCTATTAACTTATTAGAAGAAATGAGAAAAAAACGCCAGCCGCGTCGTGAGAAACTATTATTTGACTATCAACAACTAAAACAGGAACTCGGTTATCGCCCGACATACTTGCAGCTTCATCTCTATGGAAGAAGTGAGGCGTCTGAATATAAATCAGAGTTTAAATCGTATATCGGGTTTCTTTATTGGGCTGGGGAGCTGTCAGAACGAGAGAAAGAAATTTTCTCAAAGTATGAATCATGGTTAGTGGAAGTAGAACGCACTCCGATGACAAAAAGCTACAAAATGGTTGTTTTACAGGCGATGCTTCAACGGGGTTCTTCACGATGGCATTTGCCGATTACGCCGCAAGAGGCAGCACCATTTTTCCATCGCTATCTAACCGAGAAAGAATACCGGAAGCGCATTGATTTTTCAGACAAGGAAACAAAACGGCTATGGGTTTACGATGAAGAAAAAGTAAGCAAACTTATCGCTAGAATGCCGATGACGAAATGGAGCGGGAGTTCAAACGGACTTCTTTCCTTTGACAACAATGTGTTTTCTTTAACATTTTCCATCGGACCGGAAGACGAAGAGATTTTATACCAATGGACGAAGGAGATTTGTGAGTACAGGTTGCATGTGTATTTTGAGAGAAAGAATAAATAATTGTTTATGAGAACAGAAGCTAATACACGCTTCTGTTTTTATTTATACCGACACGATTCGACAACATTTTTCTTATGTTTTCGATACGATAATTTTAGGCATTTTTTACTATATGTGGAGGGATTCGATGAAGCCAGGAGCAAAGAAGTTACTAGAATACTTACAGGAAAATAAAGAATTAGATTTTAAAGATGCTAAAAATATAGGAAGTTTTTGGACTGATAAAACCATTAAGCGCTTTGTGGAAGAATACAATGATATTTTTGTTGTTGAAAACCAAAAAGTAAGACTTAAGAAGGGGGAAAACTTACAGTCTTATAAGACTCATATAGATGTGAATGAATATGTTCAAATGCGTTCAACGATTCTTTCAGAATTAGAGAAATTTCTCGTTGGTCCATTTGAAGAAAATGAAACTCTCGGTCGTAGAAAAGCACCAATGGCCCTTTATCTAACTGGGAAGCTTGTTCCATTCGGTTCCACTTTTGATGTTATTAATGAAGAAGAAAATCATATTGAAACAAAACAATTATTAGAAGATGAAGCGATGGATGAAATGCTTATTCATCGCCATGTATTTCGTCCATCTGCGATGGGATTTAGTTTTAAAATGAAATCCCTTTCGAGTATAAAAGTTCACATTAGTTGGGGAATGTACGATGATGAAGAACATAAACGGACGCAACTACAAGAAGAATGGTGTTTTGTTCCTGAAAATAAAACATATGTGGCTAAAAATGAGCCTGCTCGAGTACGTTGTAAAATTAAATATCATGACGGTTTATATCATATTAGTTTATTTTTGATTAACAGCTATGAACGGGATTCATATCCAAAACAAAGTGAAATTATGTTTCAAACAAAAATGATTGTGGAGGTTCCTAAGGAACATATAGCTGTTTTTTCTTCCAAAGCTGATATAAATCATTACGAAGATGAGCTATTATACGGACGGCATTTTCATGAGTATGCAGTTGGTCATGGGGTTGGCGTAGATTGGAAAGAAACGGATCAGTACGTCATTATTGAGAGCAAATGGCTTCCTTTTTATGAATTGCCTGTTGTAGAGCATCGTACTTTCTCTCATGCTCGATTTTTTATGAAAGAGTTAAGTGAAATGGATTCGGAAAGTTTACATACAACATTATCTATTATTCCTGAGCAATATGAAAAATGGCTATGTGAACAAAAAGGTCATATTCCATCTTTGCCGGAACATTTACAAGATATAGCGAGAAATAATGTTAACAAGATTGAAAAAATAATTAAAAGAATTCGAGAAGGTATTTGTTTAATTATAAGCAATCCTTCTGTAAAAGAAGCATTCCAATTTGCAAATAAAGTTATGATGATTCAGCAAGCTCAATCGAAGGTTGCTTTGCATTATCGTACTTTTCAAGAGAGAATAGAACCAAAATATACATCGGAATGGCGTTTATTCCAAATAGCATTTTTATTAATGAATATCGCTGGTATTGTTGATAGACATCACGAAGATAGAGATGTTGTAGATTTAATCTGGTTTCCGACAGGTGGGGGGAAAACAGAGGCGTATCTAGGATTAGCTGCATTTACCATGGGATATCGTCGGCTTATTGGGGAGTGGGATAATCCGGAAACATATGCAGGTGTTACTGTATTTATGCGTTATACATTGCGGTTGCTAACAACACAGCAATTTCAAAGAGCTGCAGCTATGATTTGCGCTGCTGAGTTGATTCGTCAGGAAAATCCTGAAAAATATGGAATTGAACCATTTCGTATAGGACTTTGGATAGGACAATCTTCTTCACCTAATACATATGAAGATGCAATACTAAAAATGGAGCAAATTAGGGAAGGAAACGAAGTACTAGAAGGAAATCCGATGCAGTTAACTCACTGTCCTTGGTGCGGAACAGAACTTAATGCGGAGGATTACATCATTGAGCGGCATAAGCAATTAATTCGTTGTCATTATTATGATTGTCCTTTTTCATCTGAAAAGGGAATTCCTGCTTTAACGATTGATGAGGCTATTTATCAATATGTTCCTACGATTCTTATAGGAACTGTTGATAAAATGGCGCAGATTGCTTGGAAAAAAGATATGTATGAGTTATTTGGTCGTAAAACTCATTATGATTTAGAAAAGGGGTTTATTTTTTCTGAAACGAATAAAAAAGGATATAAGAAAATTAATTATTTAAAGCCTCCTGAATTGATTATTCAAGATGAACTGCATTTAATCTCTGGTCCATTAGGATCTTTGACGGGTCTATACGAATTAGCTGTAGATTATTTATGTCAATATGATGGAGCAGGTCCTAAAATTGTCGCATCTACGGCCACTATTAGAGGAGCTGATGAACAGATTCGTCGTCTCTACGGCCGTGAGGCTAGTCAATTTCCTTTACCAGTCCTAAAAGCAACAGATAATTTTGTATCGTATGAAGTTCCAACACAACAAAAGCCAGGAAGGTTATATGTAGGAATTTGTGCACCGGGTGTCAGTGGAAAAATTCATTCTGTCCATGTTTATTCAGCATTGTTGACAATAAGTGAAAAATTAAAAGGACCTGTAATTGATCCGTATTGGACAATTTTAGGGTATTTTAATACGATAAAAGAATTAGCAGGAACAACAATGCTTTTTAAAGATGAAATCCCAGTTCGTTTAAAATTACTTAATGAGAATTCCGAGCAAAAGGAATTAGTTATTGAGGAAATGACAAGTCGAAGAAAAGCAAGGGAAATTCCTCATTTGCTGGCTCAAATGGAAAAAACGTATGCAGAAAATGGAGCGCTTAACGCTGTATTAGCTACAAATATGATTTCGGTAGGAGTGGATGTCAATCGTCTTGGAATTATGGTAGTGCATGGTCAACCAAAAACAACATCAGAATATATTCAAGCAACTAGCCGTGTTGGAAGAACATATCCAGGTCTTGTTTTAACCTTATTCAACTCTTTACGTCCACGGGATTTATCACACTATGAAAGATTTAAATCTTATCACAGTTCAATTTACCGTTTTGTTGAACCTACAAGTGTGACACCATTTGCTCGAGGGAGTATTCAACGTGGATTAACCGGTTTGGTAGTAGGATCAATACGGCAAGGAATCATAGAGATTAGCAAAGAGCAAAGCGCAAAACGTTTTGTGATAAACGAAGATGTTGAAGAGATTAAGAAATTTTTGATTGAGAGAGCCGTAAAGACAGGAGAAATATCTGAGCAAGAATTTGAACAACATATTGAAAGTGTTTTAGATTGGTGGCTTGGAATGACAAATAAATATGATTCACTTGCCTATCGATCTTCAAAATATAATCATATGCCTTATTTATTGAAACCATTTGGTGATAGCAATGCATTGAAAGACGCAAGACCTGCGATGCATTCTCTCAGAAGTGTGGAAGCAGAGATTGAAGTAAAAGCGTGGAAAGGATAAAGTCAAAAGAAATAATTATTTGAGGTGTAGAATTATGGAAAGACAATTCGGGCAGTTGAGGCCAAGCCAGCTTTTGTTTTATCATGGACCAGGCGCCATTGTGGATATGTTGAGTGGCAGTGTTATGATTATGGCTGCAGATTTATGGGATTTTCGTTCCAAAAATGTAATAGAAGATGAGCGTGTAAGGAGTTCATTAGGAGTTCCTTATTTGAGATTGCTCAATGAAGATCAAGAAAAGATAAGTGTAACTGCGCGGCCGTTTCCAAAATGGAAAGTATGTCCAAGATGTGGAATGATGACAGAATGGGATACAAGAGAGTGTTATTACTGTGGAAAAGAAAATGTAAAAATAGAGTTATTTCCTAGTCGCTTTGTCATAGCGTGTAAACATGGTCATATTCGAGATTTTCCATGGATTGAATGGCTTCATGAAGGCGAAGAAGAATGTAAAAAACCGATATTAAAAATGACTTATCGAGGTATGGCTGGATCCCTTTCAGATATGTATGTTCAATGTGTGAAATGTAGAAAACAAAAATCATTGGCAAATATTATGAAATTTACGATGGATTGTACAGGAGAACGTCCATGGATAGGGGATGAAGAACAAGATAAAGAGCAATGCAAAGAACAAATGGAGACAGTTTTACGTGGGGCTTCGAAGTTATATACTCCCATCGTATTTAGTACATTAAGTATTCCTTTAAGTGATGGGAGAGTAGACAACTTAATCGAAAAAGTAAACAGAGAGAAACATAACTTACTGAAGATAAAGGATAGATCATATGAGCAATTTAAACAAATTGCCTTAATATTGTTAGATATTACAGAAAATGAACTTCCTGCTGTTGAGCAAATTTTAAATGGTGAGTATGAGCAATCAGTATCATATGAAACCATTCGTAAGCAAGAATGGAATACAATAATTAAGAAAAATGTTGATTACTTAGAAGAGACAGGTTTTAAATCTGTTGAAGTAGAGATTCACGAACAAATGAAACCATATTTTTCATCCATTGTAAAAATAGAATCATTACCTGAAATTCAAGTATTGAGAGGATTTACACGCCTTCATTACCTAGATCCATTCGATGCTACGGAGATTCCTTTTTGCTCCATCATGAAGAATAGCCGGTCAACCGATTGGTTGCCAGCGGTAAAAAATTTAGGAGAGGGTATATTTTTTCAATTCAATATCCAGAAACTATTAGAATGGGAAAATAAGGAGAATGTGAAACAAGAATTATCTCGTATTTTTGAGCGCTATAATAAACGTCGGGAACAACTGGGGAATTCATCTATTTATTTAAAAGCCCGCCATATATTGATTCATACGTTTAGTCATGCGATGATTCAAGAATTTGCAAGGTTCTCTGGATATGCTACTACATCTCTGCGAGAGAGATTGTATTGTAGCGACGATATGTATGGTGTGTTAATTTATACAGCATCGTCTGATTCAGAGGGAGGATTAGGTGGGCTAATTGAATTATCTAAGCCAGAGAAGTTATATCCAATCTTTGTACGCGCGCTTGAGAAAATGGAGTATTGTTCGTCTGATCCTCACTGCTCCGATGCAAGATTTGAAATGCAATCTACCGTTAACGGGGCAGCTTGCCATGCTTGTGGATTTGTTTCTGAAACATCATGTGAGTGGGGGAATCAGCTTCTTGATCGACGAACTTTAATTCCCTTAAATGAAGGAGAAAGTCTTGCGTTTTTCCAATTGTAAGAAAAAAGAGCAAACTCTATTATGGGTTTGCTCCTTTTAATGCTGGACATTTTTTTAAATGTTTGAGGGCTTTGTTTTCAATTTGACGTATACGTTCACGGGAAACACCGAATAATTCCCCGATTTCTTGCAATGTCATTTCTTCACCTGTCATAAAGCCAAAACGATACAAAATTATTTTCCAATCTCTCGGGTTTTTTATGATATTACGTAAATAATCAATAGCGCTCTCAGCCAATACGCGGTTTTCTATTTCTTCCTCATAACGCTCTTCTGATAAAAGCCAGTCGCATTCCTCAGGTTCTTCAATATAAGAATAATCAATAAAAACCTGCCTTTTTAAGCTGGTGTCTTCATAAAAAGGATGGTTAAAATAACAATATATGCGTGCACGTGCCTCATCTCCAACATTGTCATCATATAGAGAATAAAGTTCTTCAAAACTGATATAATTTGTTTTGAAAAGTATATAGTCGCTATCCAAGATGTTAATATTAGTTTTCTCATTTGTTATTAGTTGTTTTTCGAAGATTTGATCATTTTTCATAAGTGTTTCAATCCGATGAGTAGGAATACGAATCAAGGACAAATTGTCTGATTTATAGCGTTGTAAACGAGCAAATAAATGTCTGCGAAAATAATGATAAAAACTACCGCCCAATTCGGGATTGTATTTTTCGTATGCCTTATGTAATGCGAAATAGGCTTCTTGATAAAGATCCTCCATTGGAACTGTTTCACATGAAAATTTTTTTGCATATTGGTAAATTGTAAATGAATAATAGTCCCATGCTAAAGAAAGAAAAGTTTCTTTCGGCAATTGTTTAAATTGTTCGTTGGTCAAGCGTCGCTTTGTTTTAGTGGATGCTAACGCTTTTATTTTCCATTGTTGTCTAAGAGTAGGTATTGATTTTGATTTGAGGTTATTTTTTATATTATTTTCTAATTCCATATATTGTTTTTTCCACAGTTTAGGGTTGAACCGCCAATACCCCACCTTTCCTTTAATAGGCTCAAAAAATGGATAGGAAGATAAAGTATTTCGAATACTGCTCTCTGCGTATGTAGTATCTTCTTGAATGTCGCGTACGATTTCGCGAATATGTAATCCTGATGGATGCAGCATTAGAAGTTCAGCTAAATGTTGCATTAGTGATTTGGTGCCTAGCTTTTTCATTTCTGATAGCTTAGCTAAGTCTTCATATTTCATTTGCTCTGTATGTGCTTTTTCATCAAATACACCTAATTCCAAGTATAAATGATCGTCTTTTAGAAAAAATTCTAGCTTTTGTCCAGGCTCTAAATCGTAATCGATCATAAAATTACTAAGATGTTCACCATATAACACATTGTTCTTTTCATCATAATGAATAATCATAGGTGTTATTTTTTCACCATCTAAGAAATTTACTTTTAAATAACCATTTTGAATCCAATCTTTGAAATAATGTGCAGCTAAAGTTTCTTGAATTCGATCATAATAGCGAAGGGTATAGCTCAACTTTTGTCTTTTCACTAGCGGCGTTGTTTCATGAGATGTTTGATCCTTTTGTTTTAGCGAAGTAGTCTGGTTATTTATGTTATAGTCTAGTTCATTAACCTTTAAATCAATGATATCCAAATTAGTGCTTCCATATAAGCGCTGTTTTGGTATGATTTTCGGTAATTCTTTGGATGCTGAATATATGAGAGAGTCGTCATTTACTAAAAAAAGATTGTTTTGCAATAGTGGAACTATTTGTTTAATTGCTTCGAAATACGGAAAAAACAACGGTTGATGTGGTTGCAAGTTAAATATTCGTTTAATGATATACCGTATTTTAACAGCTTCCTTACTATCCATTACAAATTGTTTAATGATAGGAATTTTCATCGCAACTTTTTCTTTAATATAGTCGGTTACTTGAACAGAAAGAAATGCCTCGCTATAGTTTTTTTCAACTAGAGAAACGATTTGTTTGCGATTAACTTGAAAACGAGGATCAATTTTTGGAAAAAAGTATGCATTAGGATCATCGATTGAATATTTAGATAAAACATTTCTGTATATATCGGAAATTGGGATTTTGTCAATATTGTTTTTTACCATATAATAGTAGACTAAATCATTCAGCAAATTCCATTCGCTCAGAACTAAGTATATAATTCCGTCATCAGATGAAATTGTATCAAATCGGGGATCTAAATAGATTTCACTCATTGTTAAATTCATTATTCTACTATTATATTGATATGGATAAGGGTTAATTTGCATATTATAATAGAGACGGTCTAGCTCTTTGCAATAAACTTCTTTACGTGAAAAATGATCTTCTTCACTTGCTTTTTCATAATAAAATTGAGCTTCAAGAGCAAGTTTTACAAGATTTTGAGCTTCTTCAAGCGGAAGTCCTCTTCCATTTCCCCAATGTGTACGAACAAAATCAATAATAAGGTCACGGTGAAGGGGAGATCCAAGCGCACGGAATGCTCTATTAATTATGGATATATTGCTGTAAATAGGACCATTTTTCATTCCCAATTCCCCCTAGTACAAGAAAAAATGTAAAACTGTTATATCCTTTTTGTTTTTTTAGATTATTATACCAGAAGCAAAAGTTTATTATTAATCAGGTATTTTTAAACAATAAAGCAGACAGCAGAGAAAATTCTATTTAAACCAGAAGAGTGATATGATGCTACATATTGTAGATGTAATGTAGTTATTTGGATTATACAAAAGTAGAGTGGCTTCTCTTATCCACTCTACTTTTCATTAATAACTCCTAACACTTATACGTGACGACTAGTTCTTCTGTAATCATATTGTTTTCAAATACCGTTTCAAGTAACATCACCGTTTCAAGCGTTGCTTTGTAGTCGAGCGTTTCGAATTCGGTATGTTCATGCTCATAGCCGACGGATAAGTTGACAGATGGAATGCCGAATTCGGCGAAGACTTTGGCGTCGCTGAGTCCGCCGTGGGTCATTTTCCAGTCGGGCATGCCGGCGAGCGCTCCAGCTGTTTCAAAAATGCGGCCGTAATTATCGTCGCAAAATGGCACGATGCCGGCGTAAGAAGTGACGATATCGCGCGTTCCGCGGCGGTCAACGACAATCGCGGCATCGACGTCTTGCGAAAATGTTGGGTCGATGTTACGCGAGCCGAGGCAGCCGATTTCTTCTTCGACGGTAAAGGCGATTTTGAGCGTTCCCTTGAAGCGGGAATGGCGAATGAAATCAAGTATTTCTAAGATGACCGCGATTCCCGCGCGGTCGTCGGCGCCTAAGATGCCGTGCGAGCTGTTTAATACCGTTCCGTTTTCGATAATCGTGCGTTTCGGTGAAAACGGGCGAACTGTATCCATATGGGCGGAAAGCAAAATCGTTGGACCGTTTCCGCAGTAGACAGCAGCAAGCAAGTTTCCGTAATCGTCGATTTCGCGCCAATCTGTTTTTTGTTGGAGCTTTCGATAGAGCATTTGCCGAATCATCGCTTCTCTGCCGCTTTTTCCGTTTATGGAAAGACGGGAGTATAGGCGATGTTTGAATGTTTCTAAGCGATACGTCATTAGCAGCTCTGGATTTCGCCAGACATTGTATAACCGTTCAGCCATCGTCAGAAGGTCATCGATGTGTCCGCGCTGATAAAATAATGTTACTTTTCTTTTTTCCGCTCTAATTCGAACGTGTGGCGGAGTGCAAGCCCGGATGATGGCGAGCTGCTGGGCGGATAAGTCTTCGAGAAAATAAATCGTTGCCGGGCGAACTCCCTCTCCGTCGCAGCTGTAGGTGGTGTAAATATGCATCTGTTCAGCCAGCGGACGATGCCGCGGACGTACGGATCGATTTGAATGAGAGGAAGTTCGTTTTTCGTTGGGTCGACCAGCGTTTCTCTTCCTGGAATGTCATCGTTGTAAAAAACAATTTGCTTGGCGGTTTGTTGGAGAGCTTCCATCCAGTCCGTTTCGGAAATGGTGTCAAGGTGCTGGCGTTGTTGGATGAGCGTTGCGAATGTTTGCGCAAGCCATTGTGATGTAATTCCTGTTTCCATATCCTCCGGATGAAATCCGTGACGAATCATCAATTTTGTCCATTTTTCCATATTATCCATCTCCTTTTCAAATTCGTTACAATACAACTATACAAATCGGTCTGTGACACCCTGTCACAAAGGAGGGAGAGTACGGAGATGGAAGAATACGAGTTTTTTCCGCATCAAGAAGAGCGCCGCTTGCTTGCGGAGTGGAAAAAAGAAAAAGATCGAAAACGGCGGGAAGAAATCGAAAACGAGTTGATTCATCTGTATGTTCGTTTTGGCGAGTATTTCAAAATGTCGAGCAACCCTGATCCAAAGCAGGCGAAAATGTATTTGCAAAAGGCGTTAAGGCGAAAACCGAACCATCCCGTTGCGAATTATCGGTTAGCGCATATTTACTATAACGAAGGAAGATATGCCGAAGCGGCGTATCATTTTCATCAGGCGCTTTCGGGATCGATGGAGGAATCTCTCAATGACACGCAAGAGATGTTAAGCCTTATGTTCCTTGTCAATTGCGGTATTTTTCTCGCGGCGAACGCGTTAAAGCAGATAGAAAAGATGGAAGCAAGGCCATATGATGAAGAAACGGTCGAGCGCTATCGCCAAGCGATTTTTCTCCATCGCATTGAAGATTTTCATCGCGCGCTTTATCGTATCATTACACCAGAAAGCGACGAAATTGTAACGGAGGAAACCTATTTTTCCGAGCAGGAGCTACTTTCGCCACATGAGGTGATGCTTTGCATCAGCGAACAAGACGGCTTTGTCGTTCGTTTCGGAGGCGAGTTTGTAAAACTAGAATACCAGTCGTTTTATGTGCTTGCGATGATTCTTCATAGCGAACGGCCAATGACTGGGGAAGATATCCGAAAAACGTTGTTTCAAACGTTTTTCGGCAGAGACGTTACGGATGCTGCGATTCGAAAGATATTTGAGCGACTGCGCGCACGCATTTCGTTTTGGGATGATATCATTGAAACGACCAGAATGGGAAACAAAGTGGGGCGGAGCCGAAAACAAGGCGTTTCGTATCGGATTTTTTGCCGCGCGAGCGATATGTTTCCTTGGGAGTAGGGGGATTGGATGAATATACGAAAAATATTAGAAAATAGAGGTATCGTTGTGGAAGAGTTAATAGGGGAAGGAGAAGCCTTTCGCAAGCGTTGGGAAAAGGCATTTACGGATGCCATTAGTCCACAGGAAAAACAGTCGATTTATTTTGAGCAGTTTTTGTGGCATGTATTCAGCTACGAAAAACTGCCTTGTCTTGAAGGAAAAGCGGCGATGCAAGCGTTTCATGAGGAGAATCGGTTCGTCTGTTATTTGTTTTATCAAGAAACAGAAGAAGCGTATATGCTTGTAAACGCTGAAAATTTGCGGGCGGAAGATTTGCGGCGGGAGCACGATGTGTATGTCGTCGATCCGCAGTTTACATGGACGTACGTGCAGACGCATGAAGAGTGGTGCGGGCCGTATTTTTATCGAAAATATAGCCAAGAAGGCTTCCGCTTCAACGAATAAATCGAGCAAATGGCAGATAATAGAGATGGCAGAACAGGAATCTTCCATCGCTAAAGTGTAGCGCGGACAGGGAGATTCAAGACGAGTGTTTTTTAATAGGAGATTGGTAAGAGAGTGATAAAAAGGATTATAGTAAATCGCAGATTTATTACTCGTGTCGGGCGGTTTTGCCAGAGTGGAGTTTCCGTTAGCTCAATGCGCAAGCTGGCTTTATTTTGTTTCCAGCCGGTTAAACCGTTCGTTCACTCGTTTAGTTCCGCATTTGGGTGCGAATTGTGTGGCGAAAAGATCTACTGCGTTGATCATTTCTTGCAATCGTATTTTGTACCATTTTGCCATCTTCTTAACAATAGTGATAAGTAAATGGTAGAATGAGAAAAGGAAAATTTCTTGATGATATGGAGGAAAATCGTGTGATCTATCAACTAAAAGTGCAGTTAAAAGATATTCGCCCGCCGGTATGGCGGCGGTTATTGGTGCCAGGCGATATGACGTTCGCCGAACTTCATCGCGTGCTGCAAAAAGCGTTTGATTGGGAAGACCGGCATTTGCATACGTTTTACATCACCAAGACGCGCGGAACGGCGAAATTGCGCATCGAAATCGGCAATGATGTCGGTGATAGATGGAGCAATGCGGACTATGAAGAGCATAAGGAGCGGCTTTTCGATTGGCTCGTGCAGGAGGGAGACCGCTGCTTGTATATTTATGACTTCGGTGATTATTGGGAACATGAGATCGTGCTTGAAAAAATAGTGGAGCCGCAGCCAGATCTCGTCTATCCTATTTGCCTTAAAGCGATGCGTGTTGCGCCTGAAGAAGACAGCATGGGCGAAGAGTGGAATCAAGAGGCAATCGAAACAAAGAAATTGACAGCGATGGTCAATGCCAAGCTGGCTCCGCTGCACAAAAAAGCCAGCAAGACAGTGCGAAAGAAAATGCAGAGAAAAACAGTGAAGGAAGCGCAAGCAACTAAAGAAGACGTATGGCGGGTGCTGTTGGAAAAAGCGGTGGCGTTTAACCGATTAGCGCCGTGGCAATGGATGGATGATGATGAAATTTTTCTTGTCATCGATCCAGAAACAAACGAGCGCTTGTATTGTTCCGTCATTGGCGCGCTTGGCCAGGAGCATGGCATGGTCGTATATATCGGGGAGCAAGGATACAAAAGCCTGCAGCATTTATTCAAACAGCCATATCCCGAACAAGATCCTGTTTATACACAGCGGGCGGTGCTCATTTCCTTTGCTGACCGAAATGAATTAAGCAAGGAAGACTATGAGCTCCTCCGCTCCCTAGGCATGACATTCCGCGGCAAAAAGCAGTGGCCGCAGTTTCGCAGCTTTGACCCAGGGTACTATCCGTGGACGATTTCTGAAGAGGAGGCGAAGTTGGCGACAGTGGCGCTTGATCAGGCGCTGGATGTCGCGCGGCGCGTCAGGGAAGGAGAACTTTCGCTTTCAGTGTTTCCGCAGGATGAAAAGATGTTTGCCCGCATCGGTGAAAAGAAGGATGGGAATGTCGTTTGGCGCGATGACCTCATTCCGCTTGCCGAGCTGGAAGTCGAGGAAAAATCGCCGACGTATGAACTGCTTGTCGATCCGAAATTGATTAAAATGGTGAAAAATATTGGGCAAGTATACTATGGCAGCATCGAATTTGACGCGGGATATATCAATAGACCGGTTCAAGACAAGCGCGGAGAGCGCCCGTATTTTCCGACATTTGTACTGGCGGTGGACGTGAACACTGGATTCATCATCCATAACGATTTGCTTCCGATCGAGAATGTGGCGATGCGCGTGCAAAAAAGCTTTTTGGACATGCTTCTGCGGCTCGGGAAAATACCGCGGGAAATCCGCATGAAAAAAGAAACGAAGCAAATGCTTGCTCCTGTTCTGCGCAAACTGCCGATCCGGACGATGGAAGTGCCGCGGACTCCTGCGTCCGAACATGTCCGCAGAACTTTTGAAATGTTTTAGGATGAGATTCAAGGAGGAGTCTAGATTTGGATGACAAATATAAAGAATCCATTATTATATTTTGGATGACAAATATAAAGAATCCATTAATATATTGTCGTATCAGTATGTGTACCGATTATTGACGCATTTAAAAAATATTATCCATGTCTTCCAGCAAATCAAAAATCCAGATGACATCACCAAAGAAGTGTACCGTGATTCGATTGTCAAAAAGTACGAAATTTTAGAGGATCAATTGTGGAAATTATTATCGAAGGTTTTTAAGTCTTGGGGACTCGAATTAAGCAATCCGCGTGCTTGTTACAGGCAAGCATTCAAAGAAGGATGGATTGAAAATATTGATACGTGGAACGACATTGTAAGTTCGCGTAATGCGACGGTTCATGTCTATAATGAGGATGATTATGAAAAAATTAAAAACAAGATAATAGCACAATATGTGGGGGAAATCGAAAAGCTGCTTGAAAATATAAAAAAAGAAGTGATTGATTGCGATGTATGGAATTCATGAAGATGTATATCGAAAATTATTGGACTACTTTCAACGCGAACGTGGCATTCGGAAAGTGATTTTATTTGGTTCAAGGGCCAGGGATACGGCGCGTTATAATTCGGATATTGATTTGTGTATTGATTATGAAGGAGAACAGAAAGGAAAAATTGTTCAAGATATCGATGACATTGTCGGAATTTATTCCTATGATGTACTGTTTGCCGATTTATTAAATAAAACGGCAAATTGACCGCGATGGAGTAGTGATTTACAAACGTACATAATGAGAAAGAGGGATGCAATAGTGTTAATCGCATTGGATATGGACGGGACGCTGCTCAATTCGAATGGACAGGTAAGTAGAAGAAATAAAGAGGCCATTGTGACAGCGCAAAAGCAAGGCCATATCGTGGTGATCGTGACGGGCAGGGCGTATAAAGACGCGCGCGCAGCTTCGGGATGCGGGCTTGTTTGCCCGATTATGAGTTTAAATGGCGCGGTGATGACATTAGAAGATGGGACGGTGCTTGGCGATGTGCCGCTTGACAAGGAAAAGTTGATTCCGGCGCTCGAATGGGTGCGCGCGCAGCCCGATTTATATTGCGAAATTTATACGGGAGATGCTGTCTACGTCGGGCTCCATAACCGCGCCCACCTTGAGGCGATGGCAGAAAAGGCAAGCGATATCGCGCCTGAATTAAAGCACATCGTCGAAAAGCAGTTCCAGCAGGCGCGCGTGACGTATGTCGATGACATCCGCGCCATCTGGAAGGATCGGCAAACCGTGTTTTATAAGGTGCTCATTTTTTCTCTCGATCAAGAACGTTTACAAGAAGCGGCCGCCCAGTTTGCCGGCATTTCCGGTATTACCGTCACCTCTTCGCATCCGAACAACATTGAGATTAACCATGAACAGGCGACGAAAGGACAGGCGCTTGTAAAACTGGCCGCCCATTATGGCATCGATCTGAAAGATACGGTTGTTTTCGGTGACAGCCATAACGATTTATCGATGTTCGCCGTCGCCGGATACCGCGTCGCGATGGAAAACGCCGCACCGGAATTAAAAGAAGTCAGCGACATAGTCACCGCCTCACACGAGGAAGACGGCGTGGCGATCGTGTTGGAAGAACTGATCGACAAAATGGGACATTGATTGCCATTTTAGTCACGCAGACTCTTCTGTTCCAAGCCCGAAGGTATTGGCATCAACGGGAGGGAATCGAGATCAGTGAATGGAAAGCGCTTAATATCCTCCAATCGTATTGGCATCGGTTTCTTTTGCATCCCCAAGCGATGGAAACCGCCCTTCCATCTCTCCTGTCTCAGTTAAGGAAACACGCGAGGAAAGACCGAAGGAAAGGAGAGGAAACGGTATCGGATCTTTTAAAGAAATTGGGGATATGGTAGTGTGGGTCATGGATATAAATGCCAAGGGGCTGTCCAGAAAGTCAAATCCCCATTGAAAACAAAAAATCATAAACACCGATATATCAACGTTTCTAACACATTAATGGGGGCGTCAATAATCCGTAAAAACGACTTATTAGACACCCCCATGCCCAGCATTTGGTTTTCTCTTCATCCTTTGATTGATTTTTCGAACATGCGTATCATCCTAAAAAATTTTATACCGCTAACCTGACGGGTATGAGGGGTTCCCCTCTCTCTTTTTTTGACTTCAATTGTTAAAGGAAGAAATCTACTTTTAGCTTATTTCTAGAAATCTTGTATCGAAAATTTTTAAAAAAAGTGTCTTTATTATAAAATAATGGTGCAATATTGTGTTCTGCTACTTAACACGATATACTATAAAACAGTGTACACTTTTAAACATGAAGGAGTAATGCGCCATGAATGAAAAACAACGATTAGCAACCACGTTTGTGAATCCTTCGGACAAAAAATCCGAGAAGGATTACAGTAAGTATTTCGAGCGTGTTTACATTCCGCCTTCTTTAAAAGATGCGAAAAAGCGCGGAAAAGAAGAAGTGAAATACCATAAAGATTTTGTCATTCCTGAACATTTAAAAGGAATGGGAGAAGGCAGAAAGTTTTATATTCGCACATACGGATGTCAAATGAATGAACATGATACGGAAGTGATGGCCGGTATTTTTATGCAGCTCGGATATAAGCCGACTGACAGCACAGAAGATGCTGATGTTATTTTGTTAAACACATGTGCGATCAGGGAAAACGCTGAAAACAAAGTATTTGGGGAAATTGGGCATTTGAAGCCGCTCAAAATGGAAAAGCCGGATCTTATCTTAGGTGTTTGCGGCTGCATGTCCCAAGAAGAATCTGTTGTCAACAAAATTTTAAAGCAGTACCAATATGTTGATTTAATTTTTGGAACACACAACATTCACCGCCTTCCGCATTTGTTGAATGAAGCGTACATGTCGAAGGAAATGGTCGTGGAGGTTTGGTCAAAAGAAGGCGATGTGATTGAAAACCTTCCGAAAGTCCGGAAAGGAAATATTAAAGCTTGGGTCAATATTATGTACGGCTGCGACAAATTTTGCACGTATTGCATTGTTCCGTACACTCGAGGCAAAGAACGGAGCCGCAGACCGGAGGATATTATTCAAGAAGTTCGCCACCTTGCAGCGCAAGGGTATAAAGAAATCACGTTACTTGGTCAAAACGTAAATGCCTACGGGAAAGATTTTGACGATATCAAATACGGCCTAGGCGATTTAATGGACGAGCTTCGAAAAATCGATATCGCCAGAATTCGTTTTACCACAAGTCACCCGAAAGATTTTGACGACCGTTTAATTGAAGTTTTGGCCAAAGGTGGCAACCTTGTCGATCATATCCATCTTCCGGTGCAGTCAGGCAGCTCGGAAATATTGAAATTGATGGCACGCAAATATACGCGCGAACAGTATTTAGAATTAGTGCAAAAAATTAAAAAGGCGATTCCAAACGTTTCGTTAACGACTGATATCATTGTCGGCTTTCCAAATGAGACGGATGAGCAGTTTGAAGAAACACTCTCCCTCTATCGCGAAGTCGGCTTTGACAGTGCCTATACGTTCATTTATTCGCCTCGGGAAGGAACGCCTGCTGCTAAAATGAAAGATAATGTCCCGATGGAAGTGAAAAAAGAGCGGCTGCAGCGATTAAATGCATTAGTCAACGAAATTTCCGCCCAAAAAATGAAAGAATATGAAGGCAAAGTCGTTGAGGTATTAGTTGAAGGCGAGAGCAAAAACAATCCTGACATTTTGGCAGGGTATACGAGAAAAAATAAACTAGTTAACTTTAAAGGTCCGAAATCGGCGATTGGTCAGCTTGTAAAAGTAAAAATTACAAAAGCCAAAACCTGGACTCTTGATGGAGAAATGGTGGAAGAGCAAATTGGGGTGACATTGTAATGGCGTATACGAAAGACGATATTTTAGAAAAGGCAAAAGAACTGGCGCAAATGATAGCCGAAACAGAGCAAGTTGACTTCTTTAAAAAAGCGGAAGAACAAATTAACGAAAATCAAAAAGTTCGGGAAATGATTGCCAGCATTAAAAGCCTGCAAAAACAAGCCGTCAATTTTCAGCATTTCGGAAAGCATGAAGCTCTCAAACAAGTGGAGGAGAAAATTGACAGCCTGTATGAAGAATTAGATCAAATTCCGATCGTCCAGCAATTTAAAGAATCGCAAATTGAAGTTAACGATCTTCTTCAATTAGTAGCGAATACAATTTCAAACCATGTGACAAATGAAATTATTCGCTCAACTGGAGGCAATCTGTTAACGGGTGAAACAGGCGCCCAAATTCGGAATAAACATGGATCTTGCCATTAATCGTATTAAGGTTTTCAGGCTATTTTTGAAAAAATAAAAACCGTTTGAGCTTATGAACAATCGGTATTTCTACAATTTCGGCCAACCCTCCCTCATTTTGTTTAAAGACGCGTCAGCGTCTTTTTTAATTTTTGGTACATATTTTCTGGCTCATGCATAGAATGAACTAGAAGGATTTATGAAAATATCGAGCTTGTCCTAGCGAAAATCTTTTTACGATCGTTTTGAGGAGGGTTTGGCAAATGGCAGAATATAGGGAAATCATAACGAAAGCGGTAGTAGCAAAAGGTCGAAAGTTTACTCAAGCAACACATACGATTAGTCCTGAGAAGAAACCAGCAAGTATTTTGGGTGGTTGGATTATTAACCATAAATATGATGCGCAAAAACGGGGGAAAACAGTTGAAATCGAGGGAACATATGATATTAACGTTTGGTATTCATTTGATGAAAATACGAAAACAGAAGTAGTTACAGAGCGTGTCAAGTATACAGATGTGTTAAAATTACGATATAAAGATGACAACTATTTAGATGACGAGAACGAAGTGGTTGCCCGTGTTTTGCAGCAGCCGAATTGTCTGGAAGTCACCATTTCTCCAAACGGCGAAAACATTGTGGTTCAAGTAGAAAGAGAATTTTTAGCAGAGGTCATCGGAGAAACGAAAGTGGTTGTCTCCGTCCATCCTAACAACTTGTCTGAATCCGATGAGGAATGGGATGATTGGGAAGAGGATTTAGAGGATGAAATAGAAGATTTAACGCCAGAGCTTTTAGAAGGTGAACCAGAAGAATAATGAAAAACTAGGAGGGCTGCTTCCTAGTTTTTTTATGTCAAAGATTTGATGGAAAAAACTAATTTGCGATAATCGCGCACTGGTTTCCTTGTTTTTTAGTCAAATGTTTGACGGAATAAATAATCTGCGAATAATCGTGCCCTTGCTTCCTGTTTTTTATGTCAAAGATTTGACGGGAAAAACTAATTTTGCGATAATCGCTCGCTGGGTTCCTTGTTTTTTCGGCAAATGTTTGACGGAATAAACAATCTACGAATAATCGTGCCCTTGCTTCCTGTTTTTTATGTCAAAGGTTTGGCGGAATAAACTAATTTGCGATAATCACGCACCTGTTTCTTAATTTTTTATGTCAAAAGTTTAAAGGAATAAACAAATCCGCCATTAATCATGAACATTTATGTCAAAGGTTGACGCAATAAACAAATTTGCGAATAATCATGTATGTGCTTTTTAGTTTTATTGTTTTGTCATAGGTTATTTGAGCGAATAAGTTTTTTTCGGAATAAAGAGTTTGTGCTATAATAAAAGATGTTAACTTTTACATACAGTCGGGGGATGAACATGGCACAATACACGCCAATGATACAGCAATATTTAAACATCAAGGCAGACTATCAGGATGCCTTTTTATTTTTTCGTTTAGGCGATTTTTATGAAATGTTTTTTGAGGATGCCATCAAGGCTTCTCAAGAATTGGAAATTACGTTAACAAGCCGTGATGGCGGGGGCGAGGAAAGAATCCCAATGTGCGGGGTGCCGTATCACTCAGCCTCAAGCTACATCGAACAGCTCATTGAAAAGGGCTATAAGGTGGCGATTTGTGAACAAACAGAAGATCCGAAACAAGCAAAAGGTGTTGTGAAGCGGGAAGTCGTTCAGCTCATTACACCAGGGACATTAATGGAAGGAAAAGGGCTAGGCGAGAAAGACAACCAATATATTGCTTCCGTTACGGTCTTTGAAGCGCTTTTCGGCTTAGCTTTGACAGATATTACGACAGGGGAATCATATGTCACCCTTCTCTCCACAATGGAGGACTGCTTGGGAGAGCTTTATTCCCGCCAAGTGAAAGAGATTGTAGTGGCAGATGATTTTCCTGAGAAACTAAAAAAAATGATATTAGAAAGACAGCCTGTGACATTTTCGATTGAAAAAGACGCAGCTTATCTTGAAAAATTAGACAGCATTGCAGGACATTTGCAAGATCAGCGGCTGAAAATAACGTTTGCAAGGCTATACAACTATTTAGAACGGACGCAAAAACGGACGCTTGAGCATTTGCAAAAGGTGGAGTTTTATCAATTAAATCAATATTTAAAAATTGATATGTACTCGAAAAGAAATTTGGAGCTGACCGAGACGATTCGGTCGAAAGGAAAAAAAGGCTCTCTTCTTTGGCTGTTAGATGAGACGAAAACAGCTATGGGCGCGCGTCTGCTGAAGCAATGGATTGACCGTCCGCTTATTGACAAAAAAGAAATTGAAAAGCGGCAAAATATCGTTGGAATGTTGATCGACCGCTATATCGAAAGAGAAGAACTAAGGGAATTGCTGAAGGAAGTATACGACTTAGAAAGACTGTCAGGAAAAATTGCGTTCGGAAATGCAAACGCAAGAGATCTGATTCAATTGAAAAAGTCGCTTGAAAAAATTCCTGAGATCCGCTCAATCGTTGCTTCGTTAGGAATTGCTGATTCGGAGCAAATAAAAAAAGAAATTGATCCTTGTGAAAGCTTGAAGGAGTTGCTTCAAAAAGCGATCATCGAAAACCCGCCGATTTCAGTCAAAGAGGGGAACATCATTAAGGACGGATTTAACGAAGAATTGGATCGCTACAGAGATGCAGCGAGAAACGGAAAAACGTGGATAGCAGAGCTGGAAAAGAGAGAAAGAGAGCTGACAGGAATTAAATCGCTTAAAATCGGCTACAACAAAGTGTTTGGATATTATATTGAAGTAACGAAAGCGAATCTTCATCTTTTGGATGAAGGAAGATATGAACGGAAACAGACGCTGGCCAATGCCGAACGTTATGTGACACCAGAGCTGAAAGAGAAAGAAGCGTTGATTTTAGAAGCGGAAGAAAAAATCGTTGATCTTGAGTATGAATTGTTCGTGCAAATTCGCGACGAAGTAAAGCAATATATTCCTAGATTGCAGCTCTTGGCTAAAAAGATTGCCGAGCTTGACTGCCTGCAATGCTTTGCTGTAATCAGCGAAGAACGACATTATACGAAACCGTCCTTTTCCGACTCCGAGCTTTACATTAAAGATGGTCGTCATCCAGTCGTAGAAAAAGTGATGGAATCCGAAAACTATGTTCCGAATGATTGCTGGATGAAAGAAGGAAGGAACATTCTTTTAATTACCGGTCCAAACATGTCAGGAAAAAGTACGTACATGCGGCAAATTGCTTTAACGGCTGTTTTGGCGCAAATCGGCTGCTTTGTCCCTGCCAGCGAAGCGGTTCTGCCGATCTTTGACCAAATTTTTACTAGAATTGGAGCGGCGGACGATTTAGTATCAGGGCAAAGTACGTTTATGGTGGAAATGCTGGAAGCCAAAAATGCGATTGTACATGCCACGAATCAAAGCTTGATCTTATTTGATGAAATCGGGCGCGGGACATCGACATATGACGGCATGGCGCTTGCTCAAGCGATAATCGAATACATTCACGACCACATCGGAGCCAAAACATTGTTCTCGACCCATTATCACGAATTAACCGTGCTCGGAGATGAATTGCAAAATGTGCAGAACGTCCATGTTAAGGCAATAGAGGAAAACGGAAAGGTTGTTTTTCTCCATAAAGTGGATGAAGGGGCGGCTGATCAAAGCTACGGAATTCATGTTGCTGAGCTTGCGGAGCTTCCTGAAATTCTTATCCAAAGGGCAAAAGAAATATTGAGCAAACTGGAAGGAGACAATCAGAAAGAGAAACATACACCATCCGTCATCGAGCATTCGGTGGAACGGAGCATCGAGTATTCTGCGGAGCCAAGCCAGCTTTCTTTATTCGGCGATGAAATAGCAGAGAAGAAAAAAGAGCCGGCAGGGAAAAAGCTTTCATCAAAGGAAAAAGAGGTGCTCTCCATCATTTCTTCCTTAGATCTATTGGATATGACGCCTCTTGAAGCATTAAACACACTGTATGACATCCAAAAGAAATTGAAATAGGTGATGATGATGGGAAAAATCATCCTTATGGATGCTAGTTTATCCAACAAAATTGCCGCTGGGGAAGTCGTGGAGCGGCCGGCTTCTGTTGTGAAAGAACTAGTCGAAAATGCGATTGATGCAAACAGCACAGTGATAGAAATTGAGGCGGAAGAAGGCGGTTTGAGCAAAATTCGCGTCGTGGACAATGGGGACGGAATGGAGCCAGATGATTGCGAAAAGGCGTTTAAGCGGCATGCAACAAGCAAAATTAAAGATGAAGCGGATTTATTCCGCATCCGAACTCTCGGCTTCCGGGGCGAAGCGCTGCCTTCGATTGCCGCCGTTTCTCATCTGGAAATGAAAACTAGCACTGGGGATAAACCCGGGACGAAAATTACTTTAATCGGCGGGAAGGTAACAGCAAAAGAGACAGCATCAAGTCGAAAAGGAACGGACATTACGGTCACGAACCTGTTTTTCAATACGCCGGCGCGATTGAAGTATATGAAAAGCTTGAATACGGAGCTTGGTAGAATAACCGACATAGTCAATCGCCTTGCGCTGAGCTATCCAAACATATCGTTTAAATTTACGCATAACGGCCGGCGGCTTCTATATACGAACGGAAAAGGAGATGTAAGGCAAGTTCTTGCAGCGATTTACGGGGTTCCCATTGCGAAAAAAATGTTTCCAGTCCATTTCCGTTCGCTTGATTTTGACATACGCGGCTATTTATCGTTGCCGGAAGTGACAAGAGCATCCAAAAACTATATTTCTACGATGATCAACGGGAGATTTATTAAAAATCATTCCATTACGAAGGCGGTGGAAGAAGGGTACCATACGCTCCTGCCTATAGGGCGTTTTCCGGTCGTCTATCTTCATATTGAAATGGATCCGATCTTAGTGGACGTAAATGTTCATCCTGCCAAACTGGAGGTCAGAATCAGCAAAGAAGCGGAATTATTTGAAGTCATCGCAAAAGGCATCCAGGATGCATTTAAGAAAAAAGAGCTTATCCCAACCTCTGATACAGTCAAAAAGAAAAAAGAGCACCCGGTAAACGTGCAGCAGGAGATCCAATTTGAACATCTGATCAAAGAGGAAAAACAGGATCCAGAATGGACGTTTCAACCAAAAACGGCTGACAATCAATGGAACGAAGATGATTTGTATGCGATTGATCATAGAGGAGCGGATGAAGAGCAGCAACAATCCTTTTCCTCTAAAAAAATAGCTGAACCTCCAGTTGTCAATGGAGAAGCTGAAGTACAAGAGCATTTGCCAAATAACAACGAAGAACATAAAGAGAAGGATTCGGACAATAATAGGTTGGATGAAAGCCGAGTTCCTCCAATGTATCCAATTGGACAGATGCACGGCACATACATTTTGGCGCAAAATGAAAAAGGATTATATATAATCGATCAGCATGCTGCCCAAGAAAGAATCAAATATGAATATTTTCGCGAAAAAGTTGGGGAAGTGGCGAGCGAAGTGCAGGAAATGCTTGTTCCCCTTACACTGAGCTTTTCCTCTGATGAAGTCATGGTGATCGAAGAGCATAAAGAAGAGCTGGCAAAGGTCGGAGTGTTTTTGGAGAATTTTGGACCGAACACCTATATCATTCGATCTCATCCAACATGGTTTCCGCAAGGTGAAGAAAAAGAAATTATTGAAGAGCTGATCCAGCAGGTGCTTGATGAAAAAAAGACGGATATCCACAAGCTTAGAGAAGATGCAGCCATCATGATGAGCTGCAAAGGATCAATTAAAGCGAATCAATATTTAAACAATGAAGAAATATTCGCGTTGCTAGAATCGCTAAGAAAAGCGTCAGATCCATTTACTTGCCCTCATGGCCGGCCGATCATCATTCATTTTTCCACCTATGAGCTCGAAAAAATGTTTAAGAGGGTTATGTAATAGTTTTCTGCAGCATGTAAAAGATCGTTGTCAAGTTATGAGGTAAATGGAGATGAGAGCAATGATTGGACAAGAGTTGTTTTTTTCGGATTAGAGCAGTATAAAGAGAATATGAAATCAATTGAAAAGAGTATACTCTATGATGAAAAAGGGTATAATACATTGGTGTTTTCTTAAAAATCATGATACGATGAAACAGTGAGTATTTTTTGAAAGTGTGGTCAATATGGAAGAAGAAAAGGATAGACTTGTTGTTTTAATTGGCCCAACTGCTGTCGGAAAGACGAAACTAAGCATTGAATTAGCCAAAAAATTAAACGGCGAAATTATCAGCGGCGATTCCATGCAGATTTATAAAGGAATGGATATCGGAACAGCAAAGATAAAAGAGCATGAAATGGAAGGAATCCCCCATCATTTAATTGACTTAAAGAATCCTTCGGAAGAATTCTCCGTTGCCGAGTTTCAAAAGCTTGCGAGAAAAGCAATTGCCTCGATAACTAAGCGCGGAAAAATGCCGATGATTGTTGGGGGAACAGGCTTGTACATTCAAGCGGTTCTATATGATGATTACCAATTTTCCGATATTCAATCTGACCCTGAAATAAGAAAAGAACTGGAAAATTTTTTGCATGAGCATGGGAATTTAGCATTATACGAGCGTTTACAGGAAATCGACCCTGACAGTGCGGAACGAATTCATCCAAACAATGCTAGGAGAGTCATCCGTGCTTTAGAAATTTTCTATAAAACAGGAAAAAAAATGAGTGAGCATATAAAGACGCATGAAGCAAATGAGCGCTATCATACCGCCATTATCGGCCTTACGATGGACCGCGATGTATTGTATCAACGCATTGATAAAAGAGTTGACGAAATGATTGAGGAAGGTTTGATTGAAGAAGCAAAATCGCTGTATGATTCTGGAGTTCGCGGTGTACAATCTGCGCAGGCGATTGGATATAAAGAATTATACGATTTTTTTGATGGCAAGGCTTCTCTTGCAGAAGCAATTGAAACGTTGAAAAAAAACACAAGAAGATATGCGAAAAGGCAACTAACATGGTTTCGAAACAAAATGAATGTCAAATGGTTTGATATGACTCCGCCTGTCTCGATGGAAGAAAAAGTTAGTGAAATTTTTCATTATATAGCAGGAAAGCTTCTTTCTGAGAAGAAATAATAAATTATAGAGGATATGAGGAGGACGAATGATGAAGCAACCGATAAACATTCAAGATCAAGTGTTAAATCAGTTACGAAAAGATGGCACTTACGTGACCGTGTTTTTATTAAACGGTTTCCAAATTAGAGGACAAGTAAAAGCATTTGATAATTTTACGGTCCTCATCGAATCAGAGGGAAAACAGCAGCTCATTTACAAGCATGCGATCTCAACATTTGCACCGCAAAGAAATGTACAAATTGACATTGAAGCATGACGAAAAAACCGGAGATGATCTCCGGTTTTTTCATGAGAAGGAAAGGTTTCGTGGCAGCGGTTCCGATATGTCAGGTATTTTTCTATCTTCAATCCATGTTTTCCTAATTATCGTCTAAACGCAGATAATTTGAATGGTCGTTATTTTTGCCCTTCGCTAATATTTAACTGACCTGTCCTAGAATCTGTACTTGTCCAGGCCGCAAGCCACCCAGGCTTCAGAAAAATACTGCTTAGTTTTTATGAAGACATAGATGAAAAGAAGGTTTGTACTACTTGGCTTTCAGCATAAATATTAATAATAACAACCTTTTTCCATGACATGTTCCTTTAAACAAAGTAGATGTAATTTAGAAGATAAATATAAAAATGAGGTGAAGCCTGTGGAGCGAGCGGTCACCTTCAAAAATAACGGCCAAATGAATATTGTCTTAGGACAAAGCAAAACTGAACTTGAAGGTAAGAAGGAAAAAATCACGACATATGATCTTTCCATTTCCAAAGCGGCTGTCGAACACAGTGTATTAAAAGAGATCGAACAGGAGATGGGCGCATTAGTTGGAATGGAAGAAGTGAAAAGATTATTAAAGGAAATATATGCATGGATTTTTGTGAATAAAAAAAGAGAAGAACAGGGGTTAAAAACCGGAAGGCAAGCGCTTCATATGCTGTTTAAAGGGAATCCCGGAACGGGAAAAACAACGATCGCGCGATTGATCGGAAAGCTTTTTTTCCAAATGAATGTTTTATCGAAAGGACACTTAATTGAAGCGGAGCGGGCTGATTTAGTAGGTGAATATATCGGCCATACAGCACAAAAAACGCGCGATTTGATCAAAAAATCACTTGGCGGAATTCTTTTTATTGATGAGGCATACAGTTTAGCCCGCGGAGGAGAAAAAGATTTCGGAAAAGAAGCAATTGACACCCTTGTCAAACATATGGAAGACAGACAGCATGATTTTGTGTTAATTTTAGCTGGATATCCAAGGGAAATGGATCGTTTTTTATCTTTAAATCCCGGACTCGAATCCCGTTTTCCGATCGTAGTTGATTTCCCAGACTATTCAGTCGATGAGCTGATGGAAATAGCAAAATTAATGATGAAGGACAAAGAGTATCGATTTAGCCATGGAGCTGAATGCAAATTGAAAGAGCATTTGCTAAAAGTGAAATATGCGACTCACCCAACGAACTTTTCAAATGGAAGATATGTTCGCAACATTATCGAAAAATCTATACGGGCACAGGCAATGAGGCTCCTGCTTTCTGATAAGTTTGGCAAGGAAGATTTGCTTCTTGTAAAAGAAGAAGATTTAATATTAAACGTATAAGCAGCCCCTAGGCTGCTTTGCTTGATTATTGAAAAGAATCTTTATTTAAATGGGCTTTGAAGAAAGCTCCTGTTTCATTGCTGCACATAATTTACACAAATTCGTTTATTTTTCTCACATAGTTTAGAAAAGAATGACGGCAGCCATTTAATTGGCTGAAACGATTAGAATTTGATACTCTTAACGTTGACTCAATAAATTTTTCTAGCGTTGAAGTGCGTTGATGATTTAAGTTTGATAATCTTTATTTTGACTCAATACGTTTCTGTTTTTAAAGCATACTGAAGATGATTTAGTTGAGTCCTAACATTGAACTTAGCAACGTTTCTAGTCTTGAAGTGTGCTGAAGATGATTTGAATTTGAACTCTGTACGTTTTGTTTTGAAATGTGCTGAAGATGAATTGAGTTTGATCATCCTACCTTTGAACTTAATAATGTTTCTAAAGTTGAAATGTGCTAAATGATCCTAACTTTGAACAGAGTACGTTATTGTCTTGAAGTACGCTAAGGATGATTGGAGTTTGTATCCTAATTTTGAACTTAGAAACGTTTCTAGTGTTGAAGTGTGCTGAAGATGATTTGGATTTGAACTCAGTACGTTTTGTTTTGAAATGTGCTGAAGATAAATTGAGTTTGATCATCTTACTTTTGAATTCAATACGTTTCTTTTGTCTTAAAGTGCACTAAAGATGATTTAAATTTGATAACCTTACCATTGAACCGTTTATCGAAGGTTTAATTCATAACGCATAGCTTATAAATTTGCAGCATAATTGGAGGAAGAAGACGAGTGGAAGAGAAAGAACAGGTGATTCTCGTTGGCGTCAAGTTCATGGAAACCGATGAAGAACAGTTTTTTTATTTAATGGAAGAGCTGAAATCGCTCACGGCTGCTGCGGGCGGCCAAGTCGCAGCTGTTTGCACACAAAATCGATTGAGGGCCGAACCATCTACATATATTGGAAAAGGAAAAGTTGATGAGATTAAACAGCTTATCGAAACGACAGAGGCAAATACCGTTATTTTCAATAATGAGCTGTCGCCCAGCCAGCTGCGAAATTTAGCTCGTCTGTTAGAGGTAAAAGTGATCGATCGGACTCAGCTAATTTTGGACATTTTTTCAAAAAGGGCGAAGTCAAGAGAAGGGAAACTTCAAGTTGAACTGGCACAGCTTGAATATTTGCTTCCGAGACTTTCGGGACATGGATTGAATCTATCTCGGCAAGGAGGAGGAATCGGGACAAGAGGTCCGGGAGAAACGAAGCTTGAAACGGATCAAAGGCACATCCGAAATCGCATTCACGATATAAAACAACAGCTGTCCTATATTGTTTCCCATCGCGAGCGTTATCGTTCGCAAAGAAAGAGAAATCATCAAACTCAAATCGCTCTTGTTGGCTATACCAACGCAGGAAAGTCAACGCTGTTCAATAAGCTGACAGCTGCTGATTCATTTCAGGAGGATATGGTGTTTGCCACATTGGATCCTATGACAAGGAAAATGTTTCTCCCATCCGGCATGAAGGTGCTCATGACTGATACTGTCGGCTTTATCCAGCAGCTGCCAACAAGCCTTATCGCTGCTTTTCGTTCTACGTTAGAAGAAATAAAGGAAGCAGATTTGCTTTTACATATCGTCGACAGCTCTCATCCTGACTATATTCAGCATGAAAACACTGTGAATGAATTATTAAAAGAATTAGGAACGGACGGATTGCCTGTTTTAACAGTGTACAATAAAAAAGATCAACAACTAGAGCATTTCTTTCCTTCTTTAAAGGAAGACTATATTGTCATTTCTGCTTTTTGTGACGAAGATATAGAACGGTTAAAAACAGCTATTGAAGAAAAATTAAAGAAAAAAATGCATCCTTACGTTGTCTCCGTTCCAACAGGTGATGGGAAACGTCTATCGTTGTTAAAAGCAAATACGCTCGTTTCAACCTTGCAATTTGACGAACAAAATCAGCACTATATCGTTTCTGGTCTAGTGTTTCGCGACCATCCAGTATATGATCAAATTATGAAGAATAAGTAGAAAGGGTTTTACAGATGTTTCAATATTTTACACATGGAAAAAAAATTATGGACATAGCTCAAAAAGTAGAAAAAAAAATAAAACCATTTCACGAAGAAATTGACAAAGTAGTGGAAGTAAATCAGCTTCGCGTGCTCAGAAGCTTTCAAAAGCATCGGGTGAGCGATTCCCACTTTATTCCCTCAACAGGATACGGATATGATGATATCGGCAGGGATACATTGGAAGATGTTTATGCTGATATTTTTGGATGTGAAAAAGGACTTGTCCGGCCGCAAATCATTTCTGGTACACACGCCATTTCAACGGCTCTCTTCGGCGTATTAAGGCCCGGCGATGAACTCATCTATATTACCGGAAAGCCGTATGATACGCTTGAAGAAATTGTCGGTATCCGCGGAAAGGGGACAGGCTCTTTAAAAGAATTTGGCATTTCTTATCAAACAATTGATCTGACTCCTGAAGGACGAGTTGATTTTGACCGAGTAAAAGCGGCAATCAGTGATAAAACAAAAATGATCGGAATTCAGCGTTCTAGAGGATATGATGTCAGACCGTCATTTTCCATTCAGGAAATTAAGGAAATGGTTTCTTTCATCAAATCAATCAATGAAAAAATTGTTGTTTTTGTCGATAATTGCTACGGTGAGTTTACCGAAGATCAGGAGCCGGGACATGCAGGTGCTGATCTTATTGCAGGCTCTCTTATAAAAAATCCTGGAGGAGGGCTTGTGAAAACGGGAGGATACATCGTTGGAAAAGAAGAGCTCGTGGAAGCTTGCGCGTACCGGCTCACTTCGCCAGGTATCGGAAGGGAAGCCGGTGCAATGCTTTACAGTCTTCATGAGATGTTTCAAGGTATTTTTCTCGCTCCGCATGTTGTTGGACAAGCGCTAAAAGGAGCGATTTTTACCGCTGCAATGCTGGAAGAAATCGGGTTGCGAGTCAATCCTAGCTGGAATGAGAAAAGATCAGATCTAGTTCAGTCCGTTCAGTTTGATAATGCAGATATGATGATTGCGTTTTGCCAAGCGATTCAATCTGCATCGCCCATAAACTCGCATGTAACACCGGTTCCAAATGAAATGCCGGGTTATAGCGATCAAGTCATCATGGCGGCCGGGACTTTTGTCCAAGGTTCCAGCATCGAGCTTTCAGCGGATGGACCGATTCGTCCTCCATATGTGGCATATGTGCAGGGAGGCTTGACGTTTGAACATGTCAAAATCGCTATTTTCCATGCCGTTAATGAATTAATAGAAAAACGATTAGTCGAACTATAAAAAAACATTTCATCTGGTTCAGCGTTCTGCTTACGGTTTCTAGGGTAGTTCCGATCATATTTGCCAATTCTCGATTCGTTAAATGGGCAGTCAAACGATAAAGTTTTCCTTGTAAAAAACCATGTTAAATTTTGTGACATTATATTGACATGATATCTTACATTCATCTATAATGTAGATAAGCAAAAGGAAGGAGGGGCTAAAAGAGCATGAATGATCAAGACCGCCGTTCCATGCCGTTGTTTCCAATCAGCATCGTAAAACAGCTGACGGAACTATCTGCCAGACAAATAAGATATTATGAAGAACATGGTCTTATTTCCCCTGCGAGAACGGAAGGCAATCGCCGGTTATTTTCCTTCAATGATGTCGATAGATTGCTTGAAATTAAATCGTTGATTGAGCAGGGTGTCAATATGGCAGGTATTAAGCAAATATTTGCGTATAAAGAAAACGAACAAGAAAGACAAACTTTCGAAAGATCCTCATTGGCAAAAGAAAAATCAGATTTATCTGATGCCGAACTTCGCAAACTATTAAAGGAAGAACTTCTCCATGCTGGAAGAATGAACCGTGCAACATTAAGACAAGGAGACCTTTCACGGTTCTTTCATTGATAATATCGCTATATAAATTTATTTTTTATATATGAGAGGAGAAATAATATGCCAAAGTACACAAAAGAAGATATTATTCGTTTAGTCCAAGAAGAAAACGTAAAATTTATCCGCCTGCAGTTCACTGACATTTTGGGAACGATTAAAAACGTTGAAATCCCTGTTTCCCAATTAGAAAAAGCGTTGGATAACAAAATGATGTTTGACGGATCATCTATTGAAGGATTTGTCCGCATTGAGGAATCTGATATGTATCTGTATCCTGATTTAGATACGTTTGTCATTTTCCCATGGACAGCGGAAAAAGGGAAAGTTGCCCGCTTAATTTGCGATATTTATAATCCTGATGGAACGCCTTTTGAAGGAGATCCGCGCAACAACTTAAAACGAGTGCTGAAGGAAATGGAAGAGCTCGGATTTACAGCATTTAATTTAGGTGCTGAGCCGGAATTTTTCTTATTCAAACTGGATGAAAAGGGTGAACCAACATTAGAATTGAATGATAATGGCGGATATTTTGACCTTGCGCCGACTGATTTAGGCGAGAACTGCCGCCGCGACATTGTGTTGGAGCTTGAGGAAATGGGATTTGAAATCGAAGCTTCCCACCACGAAGTAGCACCTGGTCAGCATGAAATTGACTTTAAATATGCAGATGCCATCAAAGCTTGTGATGACATTCAAACATTTAAGCTTGTTGTGAAAACCATTGCCCGTAAACACGGCTTGCACGCAACATTCATGCCAAAACCATTGTTCGGCGTCAACGGTTCAGGTATGCACTGCAACCTTTCTTTATTCCGCAATGGTGAAAATGCATTCTACGATCCAAATACAGAAGATGGATTAAGCGAAACAGCTTTACAATTCATTGCAGGTGTCATCAAACATGCAACAAGCTTTACAGCTGTGACAAACCCAACTGTCAACTCTTACAAACGTTTAGTGCCTGGCTACGAAGCTCCTTGCTATGTTGCATGGTCCGGCCGCAACAGAAGCCCGTTAATCCGGATTCCTGCATCTCGCGGCATGAGCACTCGTATTGAAGTGCGCAGCGTTGACCCATCTGCAAACCCATACCTTGCCATGGCTGTACTTTTGAAAGCTGGTCTCGATGGCATTAAAAACAAATTAACTCCGCCAAAACCAGTAGATCGCAACATTTATGTGATGACAAAAGAAGAACGCATCGAAAACGGCATTGTCGACCTTCCAGCAACATTATATGAGGCACTTGAAAACTTAAAACAAAACGAAGTCATTGTCAGTGCTTTAGGATCCCATTTATTCGAACATTTCGTCGAAGCAAAAGAGATCGAATGGGATATGTTCCGCACACAAGTGCACCCATGGGAGCGCGAACAATACATCACTCAATATTAATCCCGAAACCCCTTGACGCTCAAGCGTTGGAGGGGTTTTATATTTGTGGGTGAAAACAATAAATCTAACTTTCAATAAAAAGCACCCACAAAAATTGAAAAAAATTACTCCATAATTGATGATGAGGTGTATTCTTCATATTTACGCATCGAATCTTGATCAACCGTGAAAGCAGATTTACGGCAAATTCAATTATTCCACACAGACAGAGGCAATGAATTCAAGAACAAGACAATTGATGAAGCTCTAGATATTTTTTAGATTAATCGGTCGTTAAGCATGAAGGGTTGTCCCTATGACAACGCAGTAGCTGAAGCAACCTTTAAAATTATCAAAACAGAATTTGTTAAAAAATATTTCGGAAATTTAGACCGATTGAAACTGAAATTAGATGATTATGTTCATTGGTTTAATATATTAGAATTCATGGAACACTTGGGTATTTAAGCCCGCTGGAGTACAAAGAGAAACACCTCAAACAGAAAAAATCACCAATCATTTTTCAGATCATGTTCTTATTTTAGATCGTAGGAACCGATCGAATAGACCTAAACCAATTTTCCTGAATGAAATGTTAAATATGGTCTCACTCTTCCTTCAATTGAATGAGAAGGGAATGAGCCGGATGTTTACTTTATTAAAACAGATGGGTCATGTAAAATGGTTGATACAACATGGATTTCATTGTCGGCAGGCAAACTTTGAAATCTGTTTTAAACGGAAATAAAAAAGAGTCGTCGACCCCCAATCGTGCAAAAATCCCCGGGGGGTCGACGACTCTTTCAAATCTTCATTGAGCCCATGCAAATCAAAGATTTGATAAAAATTCCACTTTTCGCTAAAATAAAAATAACCAGTCAAGCATTAAAAATGAAATGCTTATTTAACAACGTTTTTTGGGGGTTTTTATCTTAACTATGAGGAATTGAAACATATATGCGAATCACTTGATATTACTGGTGTGACACCGTTTTTATCTTAACTATGAGGAATTGAAACAAGAAGTTCTTTCGAAAATATCTGACGAGATGAGAGTTTTTATCTTAACTATGAGGAATTGAAACAATCCAATTCCAGGAACGGAAGAAGTCTGGGGAGAAGGTTTTTATCTTAACTATGAGGAATTGAAACGTTGCTCTCCTGAACGCATCAGGAATGCGAATCTCTTTGTTTTTATCTTAACTATGAAGAAAAATTTTAACCAAAAAAGCACGGCCAATGTGAAGTGACCCATGTCAAGTAGACAGGAACATTTTATCCATCTTTCAGAATTGAAGTATTTTCATGATATACAAGCTATACTTTTTCAAGAAAAAGAAATCACATATCTATTTTTATAGCGATCATCTCTACAATCCAGCAGGAAATTATGCACAGACTTGTGAAAGATAACGGCCAATCTTATAAAAAATGTATTCAAAAGTGATAGCTTCAAAACTATGAAATTCGTAAGTAAAAAGTAAAAGAAAGCGAAAGAATGGAACACCATGAAAGACGAGGAAGCTCGTCCGGATCGTACCAATCGGGAAGAAAGAAGTTAAACTGCAGCCAATCGAATGCTAGACGAAAAAAAACTGTAGAGCGCATATGAATCCATATTCAAAAATCCTTCAACGCTTAAATGTTTCATTTCCGACGAAGTCGTCCGGGTTGCGTTCTCCAATCCGCAAACTTGGGACGAATAATCATTTGATCGGATCAGCCGTGTAATATTATGCGGTTTAACCGAAGGAATTGCTCCGTTATTTCTGTTACTTATAAAACGACAAGTAAACCTTCACCTTACAACAAACTATTCAAAATCCAGAGTAGACGAGGCTCTATTTGAGAAGAAGGCCATCCTTTTGTAATTTAACCTGTTCTTTGCCACATCAGTCGGGGACAGGTTTTTTTCTATTTTCATGAACAAAATGCACATAATTATTTTTATTTGCAAAAAAACATTATTCAGAAAATTGCTGCTATAATACCTTTGAAAATGTAAACGCTGTCAAAAAAACGAGGGGGTACTGTTGAAATGAAAAAGTGGTGGTTCTTTCTAGTGATGGGGATTGTCGCGGTGATGCTGGCGGCTTGCGGAAGTACTGCGACGACAAAATCATCTAACAAACAAGAAAATTATCCAACAAAACCGATTATGTTTGTCGCTCCTTCAGGTGCTGGGGGCGGCTGGGATTTAACAGCAAGAGCGATTACGAAAATATTGGATGAAACAAATCTGGTGAAGCAAACGATGACGGTAGAGAATAAACCGGGCGGTGGAGGAACCGTGTTTATGGCAGAATATGCGACACAAGATAAAAACAATGATTATAAGCTGTTTGTCAACTCCCCGCCGATCATTATTAACAACTTAAAAGCGGAAGGGAACAGTCCATATGGTTATAAAGATACAACACCGCTTGCCCAACTAACCAAAGATTTTGGAGCGATCGTGGTCAGAGCGGATTCGAAATTTCAGTCGATGTCTCAATTATTGGATGCGATTAAGCAAAATCCGAAATCGGTGACGGTTGCCGGCGGATCTGCACCAGGATCTATGGATCATTTGGTTGCGATTCTTCCTATTTATAAATCCGGTATTGATCCGAAAATAGTGAAATACGTGTCATACGATGGCGGAGGGGAAGCAATTGCAGCGCTGCTTGGCGGAAATACCGATGTCATTGCAACCGATGCTTCTTCTGTCGGGGAATATGTAAAAGCAGGAAAAGTGCGGGTGCTTGCTGTCTCAGCGCCGGAACGTCTTGACGGTGTTTTGAAGGACGTACCGACGTTAAAAGAGCTTGGCATTGATGCGGAATTTACAATTTGGCGCGGCGTCTTTGGTCCAAAACAAATGTCTGACGATGCGAAAAAGTTTTGGGAAAATACATTCAAAAAATTGTCTGAGCATGAAAAATGGAAAGAGGAGTTAACAAAACAAGGCTGGGAGCCTGAGTACAAAGGTTCCAAAGAATTTACACAATTTTTACAAGAACAAGAACAGCTTATTAGCGACATGTTAAAATCGCTCGGAATGCATAAGTAAGTGGACGGGGAGAGAATTCTTCCCCATCTTTATAACAAGAATGGAGGGATGTGAGTGAGTAAAACGTTTGATCGCATTGCTGCCATCACCTTTTTGGCTGTTGGAGCTTTGTTTATGGTGGAAAGTCTGCGAATCTCGAAAAGTGCGTATGGGAGTGCCGTCGGACCAAACGTGTTTCCATTTTTGCTAGGACTTATTCTTGTGTTATTAAGCATTAAACTGCTCTTCGAAACAGCAAAATATGCGCACTCAGAAAGCGAAAAGCTGCCGCTGCAATATAAAAAGTTTTTCATCATTTTACTTGCCGCCGTTTTCTATGCCGCTTTATTAGAAACAGTCGGCTATGTGATTACCACTTTTGTCTTTCTTGTTATTGGATTTCAGGCAATGGAAAAAGGTGGGCTGTGGAAATCGGTGTTGTTTGCCGCTTGTTTTTCTCTAGGGGTATACGGGCTATACGTCAAGCTGTTGCAAGGAACGTTGCCTAGCTGGCCAATTTGGTTGCAGTAAAGGAGGTAGAAAAGTATGGATGCATTGACATTTTTAATTGATGGCTTTCAGACCGCATTGCAGCCGCACAATCTGTTTTTCGCCTTTCTTGGAGTGCTGATCGGAACGGCGGTAGGAGTGCTGCCAGGAATTGGGCCGATGAGCGGGGTAGCGCTGCTCATCCCGGTAACCGCTTCAATGACGTCCGGTCTTGACCCAGCTCAAGCGGCGACAAGCTCAATTATTTTGCTTGCTGGTGTTTATTACGGAGCGATGTACGGCGGTTCGACAACATCGATTTTATTAAATACGCCTGGAGAATCTTCCTCTGTTGTAACGACATTGGACGGTTATCAAATGGCAAAGCAGGGAAGGGCGGGGGCAGCTTTAGCGATTGCGGCGATCGGTTCATTTGTCGCCGGGCTCGTTTCCTTAATTGCCCTTGTGCTGTTGGCAGAGCCGCTTTCCAATGTAGCGTTGAAATTCGGCCCAGCGGAATATTTTTCCTTAATGCTTCTTGGATTGGCTGCTGTCAGTGGACTGGCGGGAAACTCGATGACAAAAGCGTGGATGATGACCGTTTTCGGCTTATTGCTTTCGACCATTGGTCTTGATAATGTATCAGGTGTGGCACGGTTTACGTATAACATTTCGTTTCTATACGGGGGCTTGGAATTTTTAACGGTAGCGGTCGGTTTGTTTGCCTTAGGAGAAGTATTCAAAGCCATTCTTCATAAGGAGAAAAATGACGGCGAAATCGCAAAAATCGGCCGCATCCTTCCGTCGAAAGCAGAAGCAAAAGAAAGCGTGGGTCCGATTGCGCGCGGATCGCTGCTAGGCTTTTTCGTCGGCGTATTGCCGGGAGCAGGGGCGACGCTCGCCTCGTTTTTCTCATATATCATGGAAAAGAAATTAAGCAAAACGCCTGAAAAATTCGGAAAGGGAACGATTGCCGGCGTGGCGGCGCCGGAATCAGCGAACAATGCCGCTTCAGGAGGGGCGATGATTCCGCTGTTGACGCTCGGAATCCCTGGCTCTGGGACGACGGCGATTTTAATGGGTGCGTTAATTATGTATAACGTCCAGCCGGGTCCTCTTCTTTTCGACGAACATCCAGATGTTGCATGGGGGCTTATTGCCAGCATGTTTATCGGCAATGTGATGCTGCTTATTTTAAACATGCCTCTTGTCAAAATATTTGCTAAAATTATTGAAACCCCGACTAAATATTTGCTGCCGCTTATTGTTGCGATTTCGGTTTTCGGTGTTTATGCGGTGCAAGTCACAATATTTGATGTGTTTTTACTCATTGGGTTTGGCCTTTTAGGCTATTTGCTGGCACAACATGACTTTCCCCTCGCTCCGCTTGTATTAGGGCTGGTACTTGGTCCGATGATCGAAAATAACATGCGAAGAGCACTTACAGCGTCGAATGGCGATTTTATGGTGTTTTTTGAAAAACCAATCTCACTTGTACTGCTGATCATAGCGTTTTTATGGATTGTTGTGCCATTTATCATGAAATTAAAAGGGAAGTCGATTATTGTAAATGAAGATATGTAATAAGGGAAAGACTATTGCCTTTTGGCGGATAGTCTTTCTCTATTTTTAGTCAAGGAGAGAGAAAAATGAAGCTGCAAACGCGACTGGTGATCATTATTTGTTCATTGCTTTTATTTGTTATTATTTTTCTTTCCTTTTTGTTTCAGTACATGCTTGCGGCAACACTGAAAGAACAAATCGGAATGCGGGCGCTGAATGTAGCAGAAACGGTGGCCGCTACGCCGCACATTCGGGACGCTTTTAAACAGCCGAACCCTCATCAACAAATTCAGCCGTTTGCAGAAATGATTCGTCGAAAAACAGGCGCAGAGTACGTTGTCGTGGGAAACAGACAAGGAATTCGTTACGCCCATCCGCTCCCAGATCGAATTGGGAAGAAGATGGTCGGGGGAGATAATCACGAGGTGCTTAAAGGAAAAGCGATTATTTCTGAAGCGGTTGGTTCGCTCGGTCCGGCGATACGCGGAAAAGCACCGATTTTCAATGAGCGGGGAAATGTGGTGGGCATTGTATCGGTAGGCTTTTTGCTGGAAGATATTGAGGATATCGTTTGGTCATATACCTCAAACATTTTTTTATTTTCTATCCTTGCACTATTGCTAGGGATTATTGGAGCGGTTGTTATTGCCAAAACGGTAAAAAAATCGATTCATGGATTGGAACCGAAAGAAATCGGGCTATTATACCAAGAAAAGCAGGCGATTTTAGAAGCGATTCGCGAAGGAATTATTGCTGTGAATCAGAATGGAATCATTACAATGGTCAATAAAACGGCGATGACGCTGTTAGGCTATGAGAGAGAACAAGATGTGCTAGGAAAATATATTTTACATATTATTCCTCATTCTAGGCTGTTAGAAGTAATTCGAACAGGTGAAGCAGAATATGATGACGAAATGATATTAGGTGAAGAAACGATCATTACTAATCGCATTCCGATTGTTGATAAAAAAGAAAACGTCATTGGGGCGGTATCGACATTTCGCAATAAGTCGGAACTGTACCGATTGACAAAAGAGCTTTCCCAGCTAAAAAGCTATGCAGAAGCACTGCGGGCGCAGACACATGAATTTTCCAATAAATTATATCTTATCTCTGGATTGATTCAGCTGGAATCTTATGAAGAAGCGTTGGAACTCATTACAAAAGAAACAAACATGCAGCAGGATATCGTTCGTTTTGTGATGAAAGAAGTACCTGACCCGATTGTTGGAGGGCTGTTAATCGGAAAATTTAACCGAGCTAATGAGCTGAAAATTCAATTTGATATTGATCGGCAAAGCAGCTTTAAAGATATTCCGAAACAATTGGACCGCGATCATCTTGTTACGATTATCGGCAATATTATTGATAATGCCATGGAGGCGGCATTGCATAATGGGCGTGACCAAAAGCGGGTCAACGTCTTTTTAACCGATCTTGGCGACGATCTAATCATTGAAGTGGAAGATAACGGAACGGGTATTCAGGAAGAGATTGCTGAACAAATATTTGAACGGGGATTTTCCACCAAGGGGAAAGCACAGAGAGGATACGGTCTGGATTTAGTAAAAAATTCGTTAAAGGTGCTTGGAGGGCACATTACTTATCAATCAGAGCGAGAAAAAGGAACCGTTTTTACCGTTATCATTCCGAAGCAACGGGAGGAATTATGATGGAATACACTATTCAAGTGCTCATTGTCGAAGATGATAAACGTATTGCCGAAATTAACCGCCGCTTTGTTGAAAAAGTAGAAGGATATAAAGTGGTCGGGATTGCCACAAATGAACAGGAAGGGAAAGAACTGATAGAAGTGCTGCAACCCGATTTAGTGCTGCTGGACATTTATTTTCCTGATATGAATGGGATTCAATTTTTAAAATGGATTCGCGAGCATTTTGCGAATATCGATATTATTATGATTACAGCTGCCAGAGAAATTGATACATTAAAGCAAGCGATGCATGGCGGAGTGTTTGACTATATTATCAAGCCGATTATGCTCGACCGTTTTACCGAAACATTGGTGAAATACAAAGAATATTTTTATAAAGTGCATGAACTGATGAAGGAAAAAGAATTGATTGGACAGGAGGAAATCGATCAATTAATTCGACGGGAACGTACCTTTGGAGACGCAGAAGGGGAACTGCCAAAAGGAATTCACCGATTGACATTGGAGAAAGTGCTGGCGGTAGTGAAGCAATATCGAGACGGCATTACAGCGGAAGAAGTAGGGAAACTTATTGGCGCGAGCCGAACGACATCAAGAAGATATTTAGAATATCTTGTTTCCATTTCTCAAGTGACAGCTGACATTTTGTACGGCTCTGTTGGAAGGCCGGAGAGAATTTACAAGTTAAAACGATAGGGAGGAAGACAAGCTTAGATGTTTTTATTCTGATTTTGCTTGATGTCATTTTACCGATATTTTGCTTGCAGGTATTGGCGGTTCCCATCGTTGCTGTTTTTTATGGTTTTCAGAGGCCTTCTTCTTTCGCCGGCGCGGCGATTGTCGCTATGATTATGTTTGTATTGCATCTTGGTGGAGTGGAGTGATTACTTAATCGTTATTCATCGGTAGGCCGTATCCTTGCTCCAGAAACACGGCGTTTTATGCGTTGAAGATGGTCTCACTCTCACCGCAAATGAGTGAGAAGGATAAACCCAGAACACAGCGTTTTATCCGTGGAATATGGACACTACCGGATGATGCCGCTTAAGCGTATTGATTTCAATACTGTTTAGTTCAGAGACCGTGACGATGATGGTCTATCTCTCTAACCATTCAATGGAAATAACAAACGGCATGAACTTCTAGTTCGGCCGTTTGCTCTATTAAAACAGATGGATCAGGTAAAATATTTCAGATAAAACACGGATTTGATTGTTGGCCTGCAAACGTGGAAAGCCTGTTTTAAATGAAAATTGTCGTCGACCCCCAATCATGCAAAAATCCTGGGGGATCGACGGCTCTTTCTAATCTCCAATGAGCCCACGCAAATCAAAGGATTGATAAAATGTAACTCCTTCGCTAAAATGAAAATAACTCATAAATCATTTTAAACTAAATACTTATATAACATTGATTTTTGGGGTTTTTATCTTGACTATAAGGAATTGAAACCACATTTTCTTTTGCCCCCTTCAAAAACTGCCGTTGTTTTTATCTTGACTATAAGGAATTGAAACCAAAGTTCCCCAAGCTCCACCTGCAATGCGAGAATTTTCGTTTTTATCTTAACTATAAGGAATTGAAACGCTGCTTCTACAACTTCTTTGTATTTCTTCTTAGCGTTTTTATCTTAACTATAAGGAATTGAAACTTGTCAATGACATAGGATAAACCTTTGAACCCACTGGGTTTTTATCTTAACTATGAAGAAAAATTTTAACCAAAAAAACATACTAAGATTAGTAGCACAGACCATGGCCATGGTCTGTGCTACTATTTTTTTATAGTAGAAGTGGAGAATAGGTCGTGACAGCCCCAGAACCTTGAGTTCGTAATGAAAAAACTGGCCTACTTCACTGCCCTTATAAGAATCAGTTTCAGTATGTTGGTTCCTTGAGATCGTGTATAAGAAAAGGGAATCGATAAGGTGAAGTGAAGACTTCTACATAAAAATCAGGAGGAATGTATATGCAAAGCGTCATTGCTTTTGATGTCAGTATGGGAATACCTCAATATCATAAATAACGATAACTTGCTTATTGTTGTATTCTTTAAATGTAGGAGTAATGTCTCTTTGTTGTTTTGAAGGTTCTTTATCATGTATTTCTGGAAAAAATGACAATTGCATGGTATCATTCATTATAGTAGTCTTTTGATTACTCATAAAAAATCGCCCTTTTTCTAAAATGTTTGTTTGGTCACTTACCTTTTACTAGAAAGGGTGATTTTTTTGTATTTTTAAGCATGAATTAAAAGAAAGAGGCTGCCAAAAAGTGAAAATTAGTCATTTTTTGGACATCCCCTTACTTGTTATGAGTTGACCGTCATTAATTCGTAGAATTCGATCCCCTAGCTTAGCCACCTTATCATCATGGGTCGCAACAAGCACTGCAGCACCTTTTTCTTTGAAAGAAAGAATATGAGACATTACTGTTTGCGCTGTCTCGCTATCAAGGGCTGCTGTCGGCTCATCGGCGAGTATCACATCAGGATTGTTCACCAGAGCACGAGCAATAGCAACTCGCTGTCGTTCACCTCCAGAAAGTTCTGATGGTTTCTTCTTTAATGCCCAATCCAGGCCGACTTTCTCTAATGCCTCTAATACTCTATTTTTTCTCTCCTTACGTCCTGGTAAGGGTCTTGCATATTGCAATGGTATCATCACATTACTTTCAACAGTTTCATTCTCAATTATTGCGTAATCCTGATGGATATATCCAAAATACTCATTTCGTAGACGAGCCCTATTACGATCGCGTTCTGATACTTCTCTTCCTTGAATGATGATATGGCCCTGCGTTGGCTTACTAATTAATCCTAATATATTTAATAATGTAGATTTACCGCTACCTGACGCCCCCATCAAAATAACACATTCACCAGCATTCAGTCGTAAAGAAACTTTTTCAAGAGCCGTTACTTGTGTGCGATCCCTACCATAAACCTTCGAAATGTTTCGAGCTTCAAGGATTGGTTTCATTTTCAGCCTCCTATCTTTTTTGTGCTGCGCATGGACCATAACCATAATATAAAAAATGTCACTAAGATTCCTAACATAACCCATAACGGTACATTTGGTGATGGTGCACCCGCAAGATGTAAGTAACATAAGAGCAGTGTAAGTATCGTAATCGGTGGGATCAGCACCACCGCTGCCAAAAATCCCCCAATGCGAAGACTAATATGAAAAGGCGTTGCTCCATACATAACCCTGATTTTAAAAGCCCGATGCTCTTGACGAATCGTCAAACGTGCAGAGGACACGAAAGCAATAAAAACTAGTAACAGAAAACTTAACATACCTACAATATATATAGCGGAACGTCCCATTATTTCACGAAATCGTTGAGGTTGATCCACAGCTATGTCATGGGGAATAAGAAACAAGTCACTATTTGCACTCATCTTAACAAACGTACCTACCGCTTTAGCTTCCGGATCAAGCAAGACCGTTCGAGCTATAGCTTCTTCTTGCTCAATAGGACTGAGTAGTGGAAGAAGGTTAGTTGGTGCTCTAATCACGATGCGGTTGTCTAAGGGTAAACCTGCCGCCGAAGGATCAAAAAAAGTAGCTCCTGCAGGAAGTGTGCCGACTACTGGTATGTTTTCTCCTGCTATATTTACAGAGTCCATATTTTCACCAGCAAGTTTTGACCCTTGCATAGCACATGGTACGGATTCGCACAGCTGAAGCTCAGGAAATAAATCTGAAATAACATCACCGAACAGTATTAGTGTAAGATGTCCATCTGCAAATTCAGGATCATCAAGTCCCATGTTATTAATGATTGCAGTATAGCCCTTTTGATCGTTGATTTGGTCTATCACAAATTGTATAGTATCCGTCCCTACTTGACTCGGTTCACCATCGGATGGATAGTAAGGGGTAAAAGTGACAGCGTGCTGTTCCCGTAATTGCTGGCCTCCTTTTAATACAGCAACCTGGGATACAACATCCTCTAAGGCCAGTGCAAAAACAACGCAGGCTGCGGTAATCATCAATGAAATTCCTAACATGGCCTGCCAACGTCGGCAAGCCATAATAACCCCTGCCCACAACTCACGCATCAACATTTACCTCCTTGTTTGTCTTTATAACCACATAAAGTATCAAAGACCATGTCAAGATGACAATAATGAATGAGATAGCAATACTAGCGAATGTTTGTAAATTGAATAATGGGATATCAGTATGGCTAACTTCTGCTATTAGAAGTTTTGACATAATTCCACCTATAGCACTCCCTATTAGAAGACCAGCTATCCCAAATAATAGATTTTCTCGCACGAGGGTAGTGGGCAAGGCTCCATAACGTCTTCGAATGCCAAACTCTCGAGCACGTTCTTGATTGTATAAAAACCAGTCCAAAACAACACATAAAAGACCCATAACTAGAAAAATGACAGTGATTACAACAAATGGATTATTAATGAAATATGTAAATAATGGGATTTCCTTACTTACCTGAGGGACAAACCCCATCTGATAGAACAAGTTTAATATATGTTTTACTTGATCCGGATCCGAAGTATTTATCGTGTAATTTCCAGGAGGTAGTGGATCTAGATTAATCGTACGTGCATATTGATAATCATCTGTTGCAGATGGCGAATCAATCACTCCGGAAATTTCAACTTCCTTTGGTAAAAGAGATGCTGTACCAGAATTCGACCACTGTTTTTCAGTGTATGTACCTCGGAAAAGATAGGCATGAGAAGTTGTTAAGTCCGTACTTTCATCTGAATCTTTTGGAAACCAAGGCAGGGATCCATGTGGGTCGTAAACAATGATTTCAGGTCGACCATCGCCTAACGAAGAATAAACAAGAGATAGTGACTGTTTATCAATATAGTCAATTAACATACTTTGTGCAGAAGATGCTTCAGTTTTTGTAACCTCTTGTGGACCATTAATCATGGTCAAGACAGTTATTTCTCCTGTTAAGCCGAATGTGATTTCTTGGCGGCTTTCAAGCGTCCATTGAAATGCTTGCACCATGAAAGATGTTAGCATGCTGAGAAGGACGCTACTAAGTGCAAGTCTTAAATTTAATAGAAACCATTTATTTGTATTCATGTCAACGCCCTCCTCAATTTACGTGCTTTGATCCAAATTCTAGAAAGTAAAACTTAATTAGGTTATAATTTTAGAAGTAAATAAAGTTATAGTTATAGCGAGTTACATATTTGTCACCCCAAAGTGGTGAGTCCCAAACAGAGTCTTGGCGGGAATGAACTCTTGTATCACTTTTCGAACTTGCTTTTGAAGTGTAAAGACGTCCTGTATCAAGAGAAGGTCCCGCCTGACGAGTAAACCGGTGATATCCCTGTTTCGCGTGTTTGCCATTATCATTTTACGAGGCTTTGATTTGGACATAGCCATTCCATTTTGCCCCCATTAGTGTTTCCCATGCTTTAGCATAGTTCTGACCGGCTGCTTGTGTTTGAGTAAAAGAGAGACATAAGGTAATTAAAAGCCCCGCAATGATTAAGACAAATACATTTCGCACATAGCGAGAAACTCCAAGACTACTATTCATTTTTTATCCCCCCTTTCCAAGTTTTTCACAGTAATCTTTTCAACAATTTACAATAATATCCTCTCTATTTTGACAAAATGAAACAATATTACTAGCATCAATTAAGGTTTAGTATTTTTGCACGAAAATATATAGGTAAAAATGGTGGAGTAAAATTTATGAAGGATTGGATAATCCAAACATGTCTTTGTTTTTACTACAATAGGATCGCATAAAGGGGACATCACACTTTATTTTTTGCTTCGACAAGTATATAAAATTCCATTAAAATAAAAAGAACCATAAAACTTCCAAACGGAAATTTTATGGTTCCTGTCACATTTCGTATGACGTAAAGCATATATTTCCACAACCATAGAGCCACAAGGCATTTTTAACTTAATAGGATTTATCCCTCAGTAAAGTGTATGTTGCATATCAAATAGAATTGTTCAATACACTCATTCTAAAATAAAAAGGTTGTAAGAATAATTATATAGAAATAGAAACTCTTCCTTTTAAAGGTACCGTCAAGAATTTTGTGTAAGGTTCTATAGAGTATCCTCAGATTATGCTTTATTCGATAATAAATTCATTTATCTGTTCCCACTAGGAGACTCGGGGAAACGGATATAAGTTAAGTTCGGAACATCAATGAGCCAGCCGATGTTTTTTGTGAAAGTGATGCCGGAGCGGGGGGCATGGAACATCAAAATAAACGAGAGAATATTTTATGGTTCTCGTCAGATTAGGCAGTGCTTATTTCATAAGGTCAACTGCTTCGAAATAGTTGAATTTATTTGAGCTTCTTCAAAATTCAAAAGCAATCTCATTCTCTGGTCAATCGCAATTCTTTTTTGGCTTCTTTGTCGACTACAATTTTCTCATGGATATATCCGAATTTACCTTTTGAAGTTCCGCAAACAGGACATTTTTGAAGTGAAAGAGGTAATTCCAAGCCACAGCTATTCAGCAGATCTTCATTGGATAAAATGTCCACTGCGGTTCCATCTGCAGCTATTTCTCCTTTTTTTATCACAATAATCCTTTTACAGGTTTCAAGTACCATGTCCAAGTCGTGGCTGGTAATTATTTTTGTATGTTCAAAGCTTTTTAACAAATCAATTACTCTCCGTCTTGATTTTGGGTCCAGGCCAGAAGTTGGCTCATCCATGATCAATACATCAGGTTGCATGGATAAAACGGATGCAATTGCGGCAGAGCGCTTTTCTCCTCCTGATAGTTTATAGGGGGCCCTGTCTTTCAAATGAGGTATTCCAACCTTCTCCAGCGCCTGCATCACCCGTCTCTCCACGTCTTCCTCTTCCAGCTTATAATTTCGTGGTCCAAAGGCAACGTCTTCATAAACAGTAGTCATGAACAATTGGTCGTCAGGGTCCTGAAAAACCATTCCCAATCTTTGGCGAATCATCGGTAATGTCTTTTTGGTTACACGCACATCTCCTACCAGCACTTCTCCGCCATCCGGAAAATAAACTCCCATCAACAGCATTAGCAGCGTAGACTTCCCAGCACCATTTGCACCAATGATTCCGACTGATTCACCATGATAAATGGAAAAAGACATATTTTTAATTGCTTCATGTCCATCCGGATACGAAAAATGCAGATTCCTCACTTCAATTTTATGATGACTCATCCTATCAAATCACTCCTGTAAACAATGACCCTATCAATACAGGTATGTTGTAAATTCTTGCAATAATAAAAAATAGACTCCATCCGGCAAAATAGGCAAGATCTTTAAAGCTAAGTTTTGCAATATCTCCTGTATAATACTCTCCTGTAAAGCCTCTTAAATTCATTGCTTGATATACCAGCTCTGCTCTTTCAAAAGTCCTGAGCAATATTTGTCCGGCAAAAGAACCCCAAGCGCTCCACTTTAATCCCTTTTGTCCTGGCGCCCTAAGTGAATACGCCCTTATCATCCTGGAAACCTCTTCGATCAACACCGATATATATCGATATGTTAATAGAAGCTGTAAGACAAAAATCTTAGGGATTTTGACCATCCGCAAAGCTGCGGCAAACCGATCCATCCCTGTGGTTGCAATGAGTAAAATGCTGGCTGTCACTGTTAAACTGCATTTTATTAAAATGGATAAAAAAGTAACCCAACCTTTTGAAATGGCAATTCCACCAAACAGCACTTTAGATTGATCAAACAATGGATTTAATATTCCAATTCCGATAATGAAAGGTTCAATAAGCAATATCATTTTTAAAATTGGTGCAACTGGTAGCTCTGCAAAAGCAAAAATTAGTATAGGATAAAAAATAAAAGGCAAAAGACCAATTATTTCATACCTTTCAAATGATACAACCACAGTCAAATAGACGACTGTGGTTAACAGCTTTATTAGCGGATGAATTTTGTGTATAAAGGTCTCTTTTCGCGCCAGATCATCCAGAAGCCTCATATTAGACAGCGAATTTATCATGTTCGACATTTACATCCATTCCTATTATATATTTTAATAAACTAAAGGGAGGGCCCCACCATAAAATAATCAAGCGGTCGTTTTTATTTTTTTCCTTTTAATCAACATGATGACCCACCCTGTAAATACGGCTAATGCAAGAGTCAATGCTCCTCCTACTATACCCGAAACGCTTGTCCCAGCATTAACAGCAGGCCACGCATTTTCAGCTTGTCCAGCTGTTTTTTCATTTTCACTTGCTTTAAAATCATAATCAGGCAATAATGCTGTTTTGCTTTGAATTTCAGAGAGTGTTTCATGAATGCCGTCAGGAGCTTCCAATTCTTCTGTACCTGCTGTTTTTTCGATAGACCATTCCAGTCCGTCAGGATTAGCGGATGCAAACCAAGAAAACAAACCGCCAACCACAACTACAGCGATTGAAAAGCCTGTCAATACTTTCTTCATTGAAATATTACCAAAGGCTTTCCCGTTTGCTGCTTTGTCCAAAATGTCAGGTCTAGCTCTCCATACGAAGGTAATGATTGCTGCGGTTACCAGCCCTTCAACTATCCCGATCGCAAGGTGTATCGGCTGCATTAACAATACGAATTTCACAAAGGGCAATTCGGTTTTTCCCGATAAAAGAGTCTCAAGGACAACGCTAAAAGCACCCAATTGGAGAGCAACCAGTGCTGAAGCCATCGAACCAGCAAAAATCCTTTTGGAAGTAACCCCTTTACGTGTAATCCACTTATATATGAATGGATACGCTATAAAGCACGTATAAAAACCAAGGTTAAATACGTTGCAGCCATAAGCAAGCAATCCGCCGTCACCAAAGAACAATGCCTGTATCAACAAAATCGAAGCCATCGTTAAAAATCCCGCATAAGGACCTAATAATATTGCCAGCAGCATTCCTCCTCCGAGGTGTCCGCTTGAACCAGTGCCTGGTATTGAAAAATTAATCATTTGTGCTGCAAAAACAAATGCTCCCATCACTCCCATTAAAGGAATTTTCTTTTCATCCAGCTCATTCTGGAGCTTTTTGATTGAATAAGCTGCAACTCCAGCAGTGGTTGCCAGCATGGTTCCACCAACAGCTGGTGAAATCAAGGCATCCGCCATGTGCATCATATTCACCCCTTTGTAACATTATTTTTAGAATTTTTAAAATAATTTGTAAGTCGAGCGTATCACGGTTTGACAAGAATGGTCAAGAGAATGTTAAGTTACACGACTTTCAATGGTCAGAAATGTTCAGCTTTGTTGAACGCGATTTGTTTTTGTCCAGCAATTACAATCTTTTGCTATCCAGCCATTTCTCACTATCCGGTTTCTGGATTTGAAACGGGGGAGGAGATGGATTTTTACTGGTACCTCATGTTGTTTTCGGCTTATCGTAAAGGGGCAACTAGTATCGCAGATTTTTTGTGCCGGGTCATAGATGTCGAAAATTACATCTTTATGATCGCTGTTGCGCACAGCCGGAAATTCCGTCAATGTTTTGCTAAGATTTTTTCTTATCGGCGATTAATGAATCTATCCATATAAACGGGCAGTTTTTTTAAAATTGGATTTGTCCGCATTTAACTGGTTCACAAAAATATCGATTTATTTACAACGTTTGGCAGCCAGATATGTTGATTTTTAAAGAAAAATTTTTAACAAATTAATTGTAAAACGATTTCATTTTGTTTTATAATTTTACTAAACCGGTTTATGAAAACGCTTATAAATACTAAATCGATTTAGTAATGAAAGAGGGATCCCTTTGAAAAAAGTTACGATGGCTGACGTCGCAAAGTTGGCGGATGTCTCGAAAAGCACAGTGTCGCAATATTTAAATAAACGCTATGAATATATGAGCGAGGAAACGAGAAAACGAATTGCCATGGCGATTAAGGAATTGGGATATCAACCGAATTTTATCGCCCGCAGCTTAAAACAGAAAACAACGATGACAATCGGAGTGGTCGTCTTCAACATTATGCATATGCTTACGACGCAAGTGCTGCATGCGATTGAGGAAGAGTGCCAAGAGCGGGGTTTCCATGTTATCGTCTCTAATTCCGATGATGATCCGGAGAAAGAAAAGAAATATATTGAGATGCTGCGGGCAAAACAAGTCGATGGTTTGATTATTTTTCCAACAGGAAAAAACGCTGATATATATCAAAAATTACTTGAAGAACGGTTTCCGCTTGTGTTTGTCGATCGGATGGTTCCGGAGGTCAAAGCGGACGCAGTTCTGCTTGATAATCAAAAGGCTGCTGAATTGGCGGTCGAATATTTTGCTGAGCGTGGTTACGAACACATCGGAATTGTCACTCCGCCGCTTGTTTCCCATATCGTTCCGAGGATGGAGCGCATTGAAGGATTTCGGCAAGCGTTAGTAAAAAAGGGACTTCCAGTTGTTGACGATTATTTTATCACAACGGAGATCCCGCGTATTCAAAAAGAATTGACAAGGTTGTATGAATCCGGCCGCTTGCCGGAAGCATTGTTTACGATCAATGATTTAACATTGATGGAAGTTTTGTATTTTATTAAAGGAAATCATATTAATACTCCTGACGAATTGGCGATTATCAGCATTGACGATGTGCCGTTTGCCCATGTTTATACGCCGACGTTGACGACGATCTCGCAGCCGACGTTTGCCATGGGGAAAAAAGCGGCAGAACGGCTTTTTTTGCAAATCGCCAAAAAAAGCGAGCATCAACCGCAAGTTTTTCGTTTTTCGCCTACGTTTATCGAACGAGGATCGGTAAAAGAAAAAACATCATAGAAAGAGGGAGCAAACATGGAAGCAAAACAACCAGTTGTAATTGGTGTCGATATCGGAACGACGAGCACAAAAGCGGTGGCGTTTGGCGAACAGGGGCGGACGCTAGCCTCCCACGCAATTGATTATCCAATAATACAGCAGCATCCAGGCTGGGCGGAGCAGGATCCGGAGGAGATTTTCGCAGCTGTTGTGAAAACTGTAAACGCTGTTATTTCTAAGTTAAAAATTCCTTCTAGCCAAGTGAAGGCGATCGGATTCAGCGCGGCGATGCATTCATTAATGGCGCTTGATGTATCAGGACGCCCGCTTACCCGCTGCATTATTTGGGCCGATAACCGCAGTGTCGAACAAGCGGAGCGGCTTTTGGATGAATTAAGCGGCATAAGCATTTACAAACGGACTGGAACCCCGATTCATCCGATGTCCCCGCTTCCGAAATTGCTTTGGCTGAAAGAGGAACAGCCTGATTTATTCCGTCAGACGCACAAATTTGTATCGATGAAAGAATATGTGCTGTATCAATTATATGGCCAATATGTTGTCGACTATTCGATCGCTTCAGCAACGGGTCTGTTCCGCTTAGATACGCTTGATTGGGATGAGGATGTTCTTAAACTTCTCGGAATGACAAGAGCGCAGTTATCGAGCTTGGTGCCAACGACGCACATATTGCAGGGGATGAGGAAAGAATGGGCTGAGCAAATGGGCTTGGATCCGAACGTCCCTGTCGTTGTCGGAGCTAGTGACGGGGTGCTCGCTAATGTCGGCGTCGGAGCGATTTTGCCCGGGGAGGCGGCGATTACGATTGGAACAAGCGGCGCGGTGCGGACGATTTCCCCAATTCAAAAAACAGATGAAAAAGGGCGGACGTTTTGTTATGCGCTTACACCAAATCATTGGGTCGTTGGCGGGCCGACGAACAATGGCGGTATTTTGCTGCGTTGGCTTCGTGACGAATTTGGCAGCCCAGAGCGCGAAGTGGCGAAAAGGCTCGGCATTGATCCATATGAACTGCTGACAAAGTACGCTGAAAGAGTTCCAGCAGGTTCAGAAGGATTGGTGTTTCTTCCGTTTTTGTCTGGCGAACGTGCACCGTACTGGAACGCGAACGCAAGAGGGACTTTTTTCGGCATCAGCCTCCGTCATAAGCGGGAGCATTTTATTCGCGCGGTGATGGAAGGGGTATGTATGAGCGTCTTTTCTGTCGCTCTGGCGATTCGCGATGTCACAGGGCCGCTGTCGGAAATCCGCGTATCTGGCGGTTTTGCGAAATCTCCGTTTTGGCGGCAAATGCTTGCCGATATGATGGGAAAAGAGCTGTTAGTACCGGAAACGCACGAGGCGTCTGCGTTAGGCGCTGCAGCATTGGCATTGTATGCGCTTGGCGATATTCCATCGCTTGATACGGTGAAAACGTGGATTCATATTTTATCACGCCATGTGCCAAATGAAGAAAATACGCTTATTTATTCCGAACTATTTGATATATATACACGATTATATGATCGCATAAAGGATGAGTTTGATGTGATTGCTTCTTTCCAGCGTAGAAATGGATAGCTACTAAATCGGTTTAGTTCACATCAAACAGAAAATAGGAGGAATGGAAATGGGAATCGCGATTGTTATTGCTGCGATTGTTGTGTTATTGCTGCTCATCACGGTTGCGAAAATGCATCCGTTTGTCGCTTTGATTTTGACATCCGTTGGTGTAGGGCTGGCAATGGGAATGCCGCTGATCGCACCGTCGCCGGAAACGCCGGGAATTATTGATTCGATTAAAGCAGGTCTTGGCAATACGCTTGGCTTTTTGGCGATCGTATTGGCGCTTGGAACGATGCTTGGAAAAATGATGGCGGAGTCCGGAGGCGCTGAACGCATTGCGAAAACATTGATTGACCGTTTTGGCCAAAAACGCGTCCATTGGGCAATGATGGTCGTCGCATTTTTAGTGGGGATCCCAGTATTTTTCCAAGTAGGATTCGTGCTATTAATTCCGCTTGTGTTTACCATTGCAATGGAAACAGGAATTTCGCTTGTGACAATTGGTATTCCGCTAGTTGCCGGATTATCTGTCGTGCATGGACTTGTTCCGCCGCATCCGGCTGCGATGGCTGCCGTCGGCATTTTTAAAGCCGATGTCGGGACAACAATTCTTTATTCGCTTATTGTCGGGCTGCCGACAGCCATTATCGCCGGCCCGTTGTTTGGAAAATGGATCGGGTCGCGCATGTATAAACAAGTGCCTGGTGAAATCGCCGAGCAGCTTGTACAGCATAAAGAAAAGAAAGACCTCCCTGGCTTTGGCAACACGTTATTTACGATTCTGCTTCCGGTTATTTTAATGCTGGTTGCTTCCATAGCTAATGTTACGCTGGATCAAGCGTCGGAAGCATCGAAAGTGCTGCGCTTTATCGGGGATCCGATCATCGCGCTTTTGATCGCGACGATTTATTCGTTCTTTAGCCTTGGCTACGCTCGAGGATTCAATCGCGATAAAGTATTAAAATTTGCCAATGACTGCCTTGGTCCTGTCGCCAATATTTTGCTTGTCATCGGCGCTGGCGGGGCGTTCAATAAGGTGTTGCTTGATTCTGGCATTGGCGACCAAATCGCAGACTGGGCTACACATTCGCAAATGTCTCCGCTGCTGTTAGGTTGGGGAATTGCCGCGCTCATTCGGATTGCGACAGGTTCTGCGACGGTATCGATGATGACAGCGGCAGGCATCGTTGCCCCAATTGCCGCCAGCATTCCTGGCACGAACGCTGAATTGCTTGTATTAGCGACAGGAGCGGGATCACTCATTTTATCGCACGTCAACGACTCCGGCTTCTGGATGATCAAAGAGTATTTCGGCATGACCGTCAAAGAAACGTTGATGACATGGACCGCAATGGAGACAATTATTTCTGTCGTCGCTTTTGCGCTGATTGCGTTGCTGGATTTATTAGTGTAAGATATAAAAAATGCCAGGCGCTTCCGCAAAACCCTGTCAAGTGGGCATTTCCGACTGAGATCGAACAACAATGCTGTAATAGTCACTTGCACATAACTCTGTCAAGCAGATATTAGAAAAAGAGTATATGAAGCTGCGGCCTTTTCTCGATACTCAACCGGGGAAAGGCCGTTATTTTTTCTCGGAAACGACTGTAATGGTAAAAAATGAATATATTCTTCAATCGCAATTACAAGCCTTAAAGAATCACACATTTATTTTTGGTGATCATCAAACTAACCCAGCAGGAAATTGCGTAAGGACTTCTAAAAGCGTGAGACTAATCGCTCGCTGAATCGTATAAAAAAGGAGATGCCGTCAAAACTATGTGTTTTTTGTTCATCTAAATGTAAAAAGCAGGTGAATATGCGAAATTAGAAGAACGGAACATTCGTTAAAAGTTCGCCCAACGACATAAAATTTAGAAGTTGTATTTGATAGAGCATTTTTATTTAGGTTCAAAAAAGAAAAATCCTTGGGCTATTGTTTATTGCTATTATATTTTCGAACAAACTCGTCCACAGAATAATAGAACACTGCACGAATAACTGCATAAATCAGTAATTCAGGAGGAGACTGTAATGCAAATATAGATATAGAAAGTTTCTGAACTCTCTAACGTGTTTCGCTTTACTTTGACTGTAATGCAAATATAGATATAGAAAGACAGTATATAATTGCTTTGACTAATAGTCGATTTTCTTTTTTCATAATACTTTTACTTAAAATTTCAGAGAGGATTGATGCGGATACCCCATACAACAAAACAATGAAAGATACATAGAAGCCAGCAGATGAAAATATAGGAAATATTTACATCCAGAATCTAGGGATAAGACAGATCGTTATCAGTACTGATACCAATCAATATGTTGTGAGATTTCTAAATAAAAATGCTTTCATTCATACTACACGACCTTTTTCATGTTTATCCATCGATTTTAATACAATGTAAATTTTGCAGTAAATGACAGTTTCATAGAGATTTTATGTTAAGCAGCGATGGATAAATGAATGCGGAGTTGAAAAATATTAAAATATATAGTCCTGTTTGTTTGGACAACTCTTTTTTTGTATGTATACGATATGATTCTGCCGAAAAATTTTTTATACATCTTGATAGGAATACCTGTTTTATTAGTAAGTTCATTTTTTCTTTTGAAAATTTTTAATGAGAATCGAGCAAACGATTGAGTTTTAAATATCGACATTTGAAATTCAAAGGATAAGAATGTAATTTAATTACGGTTCTATGTCAATTGTTTTGGCGATCATTATTGGACGAAAAGAAGCCGGACGTAAAACTCTGCCTTCTTGACCACAAGGCGACTACAAAAATTTAATGACATTCGAGCTATTAAGGACGATACAAAATGGCTACGGCTAACGATCACAAGCGCAATTATTGTGTAAGTGATCGGAGGAGTCGTAGCTATTATTTTTGCTGCATTGAAGTAAGTGTTCGGTGACGGAAAAAATCGTGCGGTAGACAAGTAACTAATTTGTTGAATTGCTATGCTTCTGCTGTTTCTCTTGCACTAGGTCTTGAATACACTAATGTTGGAGCAATGACAATTAGAAAGGAGATGTTCAAATGGAAGCTATTCTATCAATTGAGTTCACTGCATATGTGGCATTAGCCGTTTTGCTGTACGCAATCCGTCAAGCAACCAATCTTTCGAATCGCTACATTCCGATTGTCGCAGTTGTACTTGGCGTTGCTTTCTCTATTTTTGAAGCCAGCGCTTTCTCGTTTGAGGTTTTAGTAAACGGATTAAAATATGCCTTGTATGGGATCGGATCCGTCGCTGCAATCAAATATGCTCTTGAAAAGACAACGGAGAAATAATGGCAGACATAAATCCGGGGCGATAGCTGGTTGGAAAAGTATAAAGTGTTTCCTTTCTTGACAGCTGCATAAGCGTACTTGAATCAGCTAGAGGAACAAGCGGTTTGGCCGGAAATGGTAACAACCAGATGGTTCGTTTTTCGGTCAACACCATCACAATGCATGAAGGGTTGTTGTCAATGCGAAGTTAAAAAGTACGAAATCTGGGCAGGAAGCGTCGAACATCTAGACGCTTTTTTGTTGATAACTGTAGTTGAGCAATTTTCATTACAATAATTACCATGTAAAAAGAGACAAACGGAGTACCCCTTATGCCACATGAAGCTGTTTTTTAACGACATCAATGGGAATATCTTGTTTCGCTGCATCGTAAATAAACTCCACGAGGCTATGTCCTTTCTTCTTTCGAAGGAAGTCAAGCCCGGTAGAGAAATCGCTGTTGGATTCGACCATACTGTACACATAAGCGAGTTGCACCAAGATCCAATACCGTTTCACCGCCCGACGTTGACGAACGCGGTACCCATCGAGCTTCAGCTGGTCTTTCGCTTGTCGAAAAAAGCATTCGATCGACCAACGCTGGGCATAGTAGCGCAAGATCTCTTCATCGCTTAGCTCCCGGTCGGTGCTCAAGACGCAGTGAAGATGTTCAGGTGTCATCGGCTGATCGGCTTTCCAAGCCAACAACACAACGGCATCATCGAGACCTTTCAGCGCTCCCTCGTAGCGATACACGCGATAACGCTCTTCTCCCACCGTGACGAGATGGGTGTCGTTCGGTTCGATATAGCGGGCAAACTGTTTGGCTTGGATGGCGATGCCTTTTGGATAAAGAACCCGATTCGTCTTGAGCATCGCAATGACGTGGAATCCTTTTTTCAGGCAGGCTTCCACGAGTGTTTTCGATGGGTACCAAGAATCCATCAGCACATAAACAGAACCGTGCACATCCAAAGAAGAAAGCATCTCGATGGCCCATTGACCCTTGCTTTTCCCATCCGCCTTGTCGTAGAGGCGAAACGCAAAGGGAAAGGCTTGCGTCATCGTATGAACCATGAGCCAGACGAGAGAGTGTCCCCAAATCGACTTTTTGTCCGCGTGAGAATAATGCCAATTACACCCTTCAATAGCGTGTTTCGCCTGTGACGAAGGCTTCGTTTTTCGGCAGATCGTATCATCGATCGAAACAAAAATGGGGTGATTCTTTCGCTTGGCCGTTCGTTCCACATGACGAAGCATCCACTGCTGGAGTTTGCGAAGCAAGATTTCTTCATCCCAAGGGCTTTTCGTGAAAAAATGGCTCAGTGTCGTTCGATGGTTGGGATGAAAGCTCTCATGATGCAGATCGGTCAAGGTTCCCACAAATCCTTTCGTTGTCAGCGCATCGATAATATGAACGAGATGCTTCATGACCGGCTTAGAGAAATAAAGGGCCAGCCCCAACATTGCGAAAAACTTGTCGATTCCTTGGTGATGTGGTAGTCTATTCATGAGACATGAACCTCCTTGAGAATGGTTTGGTGACACATCTATTCTAATCAAGGAATCGGGTTCATGTCTCCTTTTTTGTTCGGATGTAAATTTATGTTAGTGAATTTGCTCATCTACAGTTGATAATAAACGTTGCAAAGCTGAACTTGGTGAAAAAGATTATGTTTAAACCGTAAAGAAGTTAACGCTGCCGGCTATGTATGCGCCGGAGCGGACGAGTTGACCCAAAAAATGCTTGAGAAATATATTGTTCATATAATTTTTGGATTTAACAATCAATTCTTGTATAAATTTACATCTGGTGTATAATCAATTTGAGATTCAAAGGCAATCACCATATTACAAAATCAATAGATGAAATTGTTCCAAAGAAAGAAGAGATCGAGAAAAAGCTGGTGGAATATTGTCTATGATACAGAAGCAGCAGTAAAAAGCATTCTGAAAAAAACACGGATTTAAACAAAATTGAATTGACGATCTGCAAACAAACGTTATGTTTCAAAACATAATGAAATTTGTCGTCGACCTCCAATCGTGCAAAAAACCTGGGGGATCGACGACTCTTTCAAATCTCCATTGAGCCCGCACAAATTAAAGGATTGATAAAATATAACTCCTTCGTTAAAATGAAAATAACCAATCAACCATTTAAAACGAAATGCTTATTTAACAACATTTTCTGGGGTTTTTATCTTAACATGGAAGTAATTTTTAACGAAGTTCCCATTCTTTTATCAGCAAATCTAAAAGAAACTTTTGTCGTCTTTCAAGTACTTTTGGTGTCCATTCTTTTTCTTGGATCACTTGGGTTGTCAAAGCAAATGTACTGACTCCATCTTTAGATTGAAAATAGGTAGATTTTTTACGCTCAAAATCAAAGTTTTTGGCACGTGAATTTTTCTTTATGTAAAACTAAATTACCTAATTTATGCACATACTGTTCAATGTTTGGGAAATTCTTTGTCCACTCGCTTTCCTTAGGAGGAGTTTGTGGCAGTACATGTTCAATCGTAATGGTATTGTAATCATAATAAGGCTGTCCCTTAGATAACAATGCATCTAAACGTAAAAGTACATACCGTTTAGCAGCATCTTTTAATTTTTTGTATACATCCCCATTCAACGCTTCAATTACTTCTTTCTTTTCATCGTCAGTAAGATTTAACGTACTCGCTTTCGAAAAAGGGTCTTTGCCTTGTTCTAATTCTCGTAAAATAGTCGAATATTTTGATTGTCGCCAGTTAAAATTTTTCCGTAAAATCATATGAACTGCTGCAAATCTTTCAAGACGTTTTAAGAAAGCTGGAATGTTGTTATTATAATGATGCATATAGTACATAGCTACAGGTATCCAGTCTATATTATCAATTCGATTTAGAAATTCTAAAATCTTGACGGTTTCTTCATCATTAACAAACGATGTTTTATAATTTCTTATTTGTATATAAATGTCGCTGTATGGTATCAATATTTCATCGATAAATGTTTTTCCAGACATGTTTTCTAAAATACTATCGTATTCATCTTTAAGGTTTCCCATGCCTTTTCTTTTTTGCAAAATCATACGGATGTGTGAAAATAATTCATTAAACTGCTCTCGGCCCAGCGCACTTTCAATATCTTCCCATTTTTCTGTGTAGATTTCTTGCTCGCTTTCAGGAATTTTACCGATAATTTTAGCTTTTAAAATATCAGTAACCATTAAATCTAGTCCACGGTCGTTTAAAACAGTAAAGATACGAAAGGCAGAGTCAAAATTCGGTGTAGACACAATAACCATATAGCATAGCGTAGCAATGACACTTGGTAACGTTGTTAAAGTAGATTCATCAAGGTCGTTAAAACGCTCTAAATAATATAGCGCGTTATCCCTAATTAATGCTTGACTGTCTGTTTTTACAGGGGTTTGTTTTGTTAGTTTTGTAATTCCATCGCGCTCTTGAATGTATTTTTTAAAAAAGTCATTGTCTTTCTTACGTAAACGAAGACGATATGTATCTTCAATTTTACGAATTCGACTACCGCGCTGAACAATAAGTTCGTCAATTTCATTCGCATATTCTTCTGGTAAATAACTGCGCAGGGCAGATAATAAGATAGTTAAAGTCGTTAAACGCTGCTGCCCATCCAATACTTCTGCCTCTGGTTTCTCCCCTTTTACAAGGACAATGCTTCCAAGAAAATAAGGTTCCGGAATTTGCTCAATATTTTTTTCAGTGATTCCATGATGTTCAATGAACTCAAGTAAATCATCTAATAACTCTCCCGCTTGATCGGTAGTCCAAGAGTAAGGTCTTTGAACAGAAGGAATGGTAAATAAAAAATCATCACTAAACACTTTATGTAACGGCATTTCCTGAGCGTTCAGGGTGGTGTGCATCTATTTTTCATCCTCTCTTTCATAAACTTTTAAGAAATTGCTATCTAATTGTTTGAATCAATTAATATTTTTTCTTCTATATATTGTAACTCAACTTTCGCACACAGAAATATGGAGACAGTCCTTGATATAACGAGGTAAAGAAGTAATCCAATTGGACAGTTGACACTGAAAAATGTCCATACTCAAATAAACCTTAGCTTCAGCCAAAGTTTGGAAAAGAGAAATCAATTGTAGTAAAGCCGTTTTAAAGTCCATCTCCTTTACTTCGTCACATAGAAACAAGAATAAGTTGCCCATGGTCTTCGGATCCTCTTCTTTCCGAAGTTGCCAAGCAAACAAGATATACCGAGTGAAGACAATGGTAGTATGGCTAATCATCATGTCATAGGAACGACCTTGAAACTCTTTGGCTAAATGTAAAAACGATTTACTGAATTTAAAAAAGATTTCGATGTCCCAACGCATCCCATAGATTCGAACGATTTCTTCATTAGACAGCGTGGTATCTGTACTCAAAATGGCCAGCCATTCACTTTGGTTGTTTCGATTCCGCACAAACACGATTTTCACTGGTAAACCCGTATGAAGGGTTGCGTGAATCGAGCCGAGTGTTTCTTTTTTGCCAATGTCTCGTTTCGCTTTTCGATACAGTTGTTCCAAGGTTAAACGTTCTCCGTTGAAAAGATACCGTTGTTTCAGCTGTTTGACCATACTAATGACAAAAAGGCCTTTGGAGTGAATCTTCTCCACCAACGGGGCATGAGTAAACCATGTATCCATGAGCACATAATCAGCGAAAATTCCTTTATCCAATGCATGTTCTACTAATTTCAACACCATGTTTGGTTTTGCTTCCAATGCCTCGAGCCGTCGTTTGTAGCCTGTGGTTCGTTTATCAATGGACGAATGGATTTCGTTCAAGCGATTCTTTTGGTTCGCTGAACTCAAAAGAGCGAAATCGATAGGTACAAATGTAAAGCCATCGGACCATCCGAGCGTTAATAGTTGAAAACCATTGACAAACTGACGAGTGGAATGATCGAATACTTTAGCTAGAAGCTCAACCGATTTACTACGGTTACGAGAATAAATCGAATCGTCTACAATCAACACGGTAACACGGCGCTTCGAAATCGTTTGTTTCACACGACGAATCACTTCGGAGCTCAGAGATAGTAAAAAGGTTCTCCAGTTATACGTAGACGAGTTCAAAAAACGATAAATGGTATCTTTTCCTGGTAAATCGGCAGCCTTTTTGCTTTGTAAGGCGTGGTACCAGTTTCTGTATTGAAAAACAAGAAGAAATAATAGTTGAAAAATCGATAAACAAGAATAACCACAAGCCTTGATAATTCCTGCTTTTCTTAAATGATTACCAATTTGTCATTCAGAAAATCCGTCTTTTATTTCTTTTGGTAATTGCGCAAAATACTCTTTTTTCGTTATCATAATGGTGACACCTTTCTTTCTTTGGTTTTTGGTTTGGTCACCAATAGTTTACCAAAAGAAAGAGGTGTCTTTTTGTTTTTTAGACGAATTTTTTCAGTGTCAAGTGAATATGAGATACCCAAAGAAACCTATCAAATCAAGGATTATTCATAAATTTTTCACTGCGAAAGTTGAGTAATTTATTTTGTGTAAAAGTGTTCTAAAATATATTGAAGAGCTTTTGAATCCAGATAAAAACTCCCTACAATTAACCCTGTCAAATAAACAATGAAAAAAGAGCATTTCTGTTATATATAAATGTAACTGTAATTCAATATTTCGACTTCTCAAGAAACGTCTTAAGCGTTGTAGAACTTCTTCCAGACGATGTTCAATGTACTCTAAAAAACCGTTCACTCCACATTTCGTAATCTTTGATTCCGAAAAAGTAGGATTTTTTTGAACGATGCCGAATGAGTAAGTATAAGTAGGAGAAAAACAAAGAAGTCGCAAAGAATGAAAATTCATATTCGCGTCATTTTTTACCAAGCTACGTATCTCAACATGCTCAGTGAATTTTTCGAGGATGAAATATATGTCAATTTCAACTTTTTGAAAAAATGCTTTAAAGGCTAGGAGGAGGCTTTTTTTCTTAATTATGTTTTCGAGATTGATACTCATGACGCAAAAAATGCATCATTATTACAAGAGTGAAAATCTATTTTGTCGAATGTTTTAAATTTATACATTTTGGAATTTGAGTATGTCCATGGAAGATGTATTCATTATATTAGCAACCATATCAAGTTGTTGAACTTATGTCTTGTTTGTTTGAAAGTCATCAGAAGAAGCCATACATAGTTTTAGCCTTTTTGTGTTATTATGTAAGAGAAAGGCGGTAGATTGGGAATGGACGATTTGTTTGACAAATACAAAGAATCGATCATGTTGTCGTATCAATATGCATTTCGTTTATTGTTGCACTTAAAAAATGTGATTTCAGCATCGCAACAAATAACAAATGAAGACGAATTGATGAAAGAAGTGTATAGAGATTCGATTGTGAAAAAATATGAGATTTTAGAAGATCAACTTTGGAAGCTTTTATCAAAAATTTTTAAGTCATCCGGGCTTGAACTAAACAGTCCGCGGGCATGTTATCGTCAAGCTTTTAAGGAAGGATGGATTGAAAATATTGATGTATGGAACGATATACTGAGTTCGCGAAACGCAACTGCCCATGTGTATAACGAAGAAGATTATGAGCGAATAAAAAATAAAATCGTAAATGAATATGTTCACCAAATCGAAGCGTTGCTTCAAAAAATAAAAGAAGAAGTGATTGATAGCGATGTATGGAATTAATAAAAATGTATTTGAGCGGTTGCTTACGTATTTTGAAGGTGACAAAGAGATTCAAAAAGTTATTTTGTTTGGATCACGCGCAAAAAACACGGCACGCTATAATTCTGATATTGATTTGTGTCTTGATTATACCGGAAATAAAAAGGGGAAAATAATGGACGACATTGACGAGATTGTCGGCATTTATTCGTGTGATGTGCTGTTTTTTGACTCGCTGAATGAGGAAATAAAACGGCAAATTATGCGTGATGGAAAGGTCATTTATGCAAAGCCTCTGTCGTGAGCTCAGTGTTCGAGAGTATCTGTCGAACATGATGGGACCCAAAAGTGTTCGCTAGGCGTTCTCTTTTCGGGTGCCCTCCCTTTTTCCGCAAAAAACATCCATGAGTAAATTTTACTCCCCACCCATACATGAAAATCAACTACTCCTTCCCATAATGGATGATGAACGCAAACAGTTTTGAAAGACGTTCTTGGCGAACAGTGACAGGCATTGTTTGTCAATATTGTAAAAAAGCTGCAGAAAGAGAATCCTTCCTCTGGAAGTTTTGTATGATTAGTGAAGTATGCTGAGGAGCGTCCGCATGAGGTTGCTATGTTGTTAAATCAGTTCATTTATTCATCTTTATTTCCTGCCTCAAACTTTGCGTAAAACTATAGTTTAATGAAAAATTCTCCTCAAGTTTTTTAGCTTAAAAGTGAAAGCAGCTTAGCCCGGTGTTTCATCATCTTCCCTTGTTTTGCAATCCCCCTCAAGTTTGGGAACAATCATTCATACCCTCTTCTCTTGTTTTCTTATATAATAAGAGAAAATCCAGTTTGTAGGAGTGGAGCGAGATTGGAACCAATTGAAAGATTGCTAGCCGTTTTTCCGAAGCGGACGATTTCGTTAGGGGAGCTGGAACAGCTCATTCAGCCTTTTGTACGTACGTATGATGAGTTTTCCGAAATAATTTTGCGTCTGGAGGCGGAGCGGGTGCTTGACATGGTGAAGTCGAAAGGGCGGACAACGAGAACACCGTCTCTCGCTTTTCAATATCGCATTTATAAAAGCAGATTTATAGAAGACTATCATCATGAGCTGCAGCGCTATCAAAATCGGCTTCATCCGGCGATTCAGCTCGATGCCTATTACGGCATAGATCCGTCCGTTTGGAACAACGATGTGCCGTTCATTTTAAAAATTGACGAATATTTAAAGACGCATTCGTTACCGAGCGAACCCGTTCCCGCACCGGAGCGCAGCATGGAGTTGGTCGGCGATGAGAAATGGATCACCGAAGGCGACGGGAAAAAGCTGCTTGAGCGAATCGGTCTTTTTGACCGCCTTCGCATCATCCCCGTGTCCGAACCGTTAATGTTAGCCGTCCATCCGGCAAAAATAGCGGAAGTGGTCCAGTTCCACCTCATTGTTGAAAATAAAACGACGTATCAAGCGCTGCTTCCCGCGCTTCCAGACACCGCATTTTCGACGCTGATTTACGGGGAAGGCAAAGCCATAATTAGCAGCATCGAACAATTTTCGCTGCAATATCCGGTGAAAGCGGACCATCGTTTTTATTACTTTGGCGACATTGACCGCGAAGGTATTGCGATTTGGCATTCGCTTGCGAAAAAGCAGCCCGTTTCGCCGGCGCTTCCGTTTTATCGGGCATGTTTGCAGAAAGATCCGGCCAGCGGCAAGGACTATCAGATGGTGCGGGCGGACGCGCTTGACGCGTTTCTCGCTTATTTTTCAGCGGATGAAAAAAAGCAGCTTCAAGAGCTGTTGGCTTCCGGCCAGTACTATCCGCAAGAAATGTTGAAAACGAGGGAACTGCAACAAATTTGGAGGGAATGGCAGTGGACAAGCTAGAATTGGCAGGGGTGACGGACGGCTATCGCGAGCGTATCAGAAGGCTTGCGCTGTTTGATCCGCTTTTTGATCTTGAGCGGAAGCGTTCAACTGACCTCAATGGGCAGCCGATTGATATGAAAGGGCTCGGGCTATTGGCGCTTTTGTTTTTCTTTGAGCAAAAGCTGATGCGGCAGTATAAAACTGGGGTAAAACAGCTCGCGTCTTTTTTAAAAAAGCTAACGGAAAATGTGTACGTGTTAGATGACGAGATGTACGAAGACTTGGCGCGGACGATTATTCAAACGTTTCGCCCGACGACGGGGAAAAAACGGAGTTATTCGTTTTACGATTGGGAAAAACGGGAAGAGAGCGCGATTGAATATTCCCTTTTAAAAGCGAACGATTTCGATGTGAAAACGAATACGCAATATTACACGCTCGATGAAGATGGGCTTGAGCTCGTCTTTGCGACGAAGGAGTTTTATAGCGAATTCCAGTTATCGATTAACCAGTTGATGTTGCGGAAACAGTTGGAAAAAGGCGAATTTGCCGCGGCACTCAAGCAAATCAACGAAATGCGAATTGACGTCGAAACATTGGAAGAACGCATGACTCGGCTGAAGCATGAAATTCAGCGCAGCATTATTTCCGAAGAGACGTTTGAACGGTATAAACAGCTGCTCGACGACATCTACAGTCGGCTTTCGCGAGAGGATGAGGAGTTCAAGGAACTGCGCGAATTCGTCAATGAAACAAGGGAACGCCTGTACGCGCGCGATGTTCATCAAAAAGAAGCGAAGACGTATGAACTTGTCTTAAAAATCGCCCGGGAATTAGAGTCGGTGCATTATGCGCATTCTGCTTTGCTCGACAAGGCTCTTTCGTTAAAAAATACAACGCTCGTCACGGCGCAGGAGTCGCTTTATTATACGGGTCTTCATTCGTTCAATTTCGACCAAGACATCGTGTCATACATCGTTTCCACCCCGCTCCCCCTCGAAGCGATGAAAGGATTGCTCCACCCGTTTTTAAAAGTCGAAGAAAATCAATTTTGGTCGCCGCTTGCGATTTTTGCGGAGCAAAACATTACGGAAGAGAGGGAAGAAAAAGTTGGGCTGCGCTTTATCGAAGCGGACGATGCGGTGTGCGACGATCCGTATCGCACATGGCTTATGGCAAAATATAAAGAATTGATGCAGCTGTTTTTAGAGGCGTACCAGCTTGGGCGCGCCCAAACGCTTTCAGAGTTTTTCAGTTACTTGGACGACATCGGACAGTCGCGTTTGTATGAGCAGCGTTATTTTTACGATTTTTGGCTCATTATGCATCAACACTCCCCGGTTCAACACGGCGATATGAAAGGGGAGGAAGGAAACACACTTTTAGGGGATGCGCTCGTTTTGCTTGGCGGAAATGTGCTGGATGTCCAAGAAGGGGATCGTATTATTCGAAAATTTGAACGTTTTTCAATTCAAGACATGATGATAACGGTGAGGGAACAATGAGAAATTATCCAGAGCAAAAAGTCATTCAAGCGTTTCAATTGTATACGGTGCTAGCGAGCCATGGCGTCGCAGGCGAGCAGGCGGTGCAGCTTTATAAAAGCGACGATGATATACGCGGGCTATTGGATATATTCAGTCGCGAAGTCGATTGCGTGATCATTTTGACGAGCGAGCAAATGTTTCTCGTGCCGCGCACGAAGCTGTCTCCGTTCCATGTCAGCAACGACTGGATTAAGCGCCATTATCTTCGCTCAGGTGCCACGAACGGCGATTTGTACTTGCTTTATTTTACGGTGCTCGTTTTGTTTGGCAGCTTTTACGATACGTATCAAAGTCAAGAACCAACGCGGCAATTTTTAGGCATGGATGAATGGGTGCACCTTGTCCAAGAGCGTATCGATCAATTGAAACAGCACAATCCGGATGAATTGAAACATTTAGAACAAGAGTTTTCGTACAATTGGAGACTCATTATTGAAAAATGGGATGCGATGGACGATATTAAAGAAACAGCGAAAAAGCAAAGCGGCAATACGATCAGCCGTTTAAGCTTCATCGACACGACGCGGCGCTTTTTAATCGACCAAGATCTTATTGTCGATATCGGCAACCATGAAGTCGCGTTGACGGAAAAAGCAAAAACAATTGTTCAACGCTTTTTCATGGAAGTCGAATACAACCGCGGGATTTTTGAATTTATTTACGGATTTGAAAGGGAGAAGGACGATGCCAGCGATCAGTAAAATTCGGCTCACGAATGTTGTGTATGAAGAAGGGCGCAAACGGTACAACGATGAAATCTTCCGCTTTGACGGGCATAATGGGGCGATTTTGCTTGAAAATGGCGGAGGAAAAACGGTGTTTATTCAAACGGTGCTGCAAGCGATTTTGCCTCATGTCGATGTGGCAGACCGGAAAATTAAAAACACGCTGCAGCTCGAAAACGCCCCAGCCCATATTGCGATCGAATGGATGTTGAACGACGAACCGAGACGGTATGTCGTGACCACGGTCTCGCTGTTCATGACGAACAACGGACTCGATTCACTCCGCTACGTCTATGAATACAACGCGAACGACCCGCATGGCATCGAAGGTCTTCCGTTCGTGCGTGAAGGGAAAGATGGAAAGCGCCCGGCGGAACGCGGGGAAATGCAAGACTACTATAGTCATATGAAAGAGAAATCGTTCTTGGCGCGCACGTTTTCGACGATTAAAGAATACAAGGCGTTTATCGAAGAGCAATATCATATTATTTCAAGCGAATGGGAAAGCGTGGTGAAGATTAATAGTTCGGAAGGCGGCGTTGAAGCGTTTTTCGACGAATGCAAAAGCACGAACCAGCTGTTTGATCGCCTGCTCATTCCGATTGTCGAAAGCGCCATCGTCGGCCATGACGAGAAGCTGTTCGCCGATATGTTTGAAAAACAGCACTCAAGCTTCAAGCATTACAAAAAGCTGAAAGAGACGATCGAAGAAAACAAGCTCATTCAGCGGGAGTTGGAGAGATACGTCGAAACGTACGAACAACTCCATCGTGAAGAACTCGCGTATTTAAAAGCGAAGCAGCGCGCCAAAGGAGTATGGCTCGAAACGTTGAAGCAAAAGCAAGCGTGTCTTGACGAGCAGAAAGACATCGCGGACAAGCTTGAGTATTGGAAACTGAACTACGCAGCGCACAACAAAAAGCGTGCGTCATATGACATTTTAGTCGAAGAAGCGCGATGGCAAAAGCTTCAACGCGAATTTGAACTCGCCCTCGCGCGGCAGAAAGAAAAGGAAGAGGCGTTTGCCCGGCACAAACGAGATTATTATTCGCTGCAGCTGGCGGAGCGAAAAGAGCGGCGAAAACAGCATGAAGAGGCGCTTGCATACATCGAACGGGAGTTGGCCAAGCTGAAGGACGCTGAGGAACTTGCGAACTGCGAAGAGGAATTGGAAAGAGCGCGCCGCTTGCTGCTCGGCTGCTTCATCGAGAAGCTTGAGACGATTGACAAAGAACAACAAAGCCTTCACTATGAGCTGAATCCGATTCAGATGCAGATTGAACAATGGACGAAGGAAAAAGAAGCGCTTGATCAGAAAAAGCAGAACACCCGCGAAGAGCGCGCTGCCGTTCAAAGCCGCATCGAGGCGAGAGAGAGGGACATGGAGCAAATTAAACAGCACATTTTAGCAAACCCGTCCCAACAATCGGTAGAAGTAGAAAGGGAGAAATGGCTTGAGCGCGAACGGTGGCTTGATGAAGAAATTGTCCGCTTGCGCCAAGATGTGAAGCAATTCAGCCAAGCGGAACAAGAAGCGGAAGCGAAAAAAGAAGTGCTCCAGCAAGAATGGGCGGCAAAGCGTGCGGAATGCGAGGCACTGGCGCAACGACTCAAAGCGTTCGAAAACGAGGAGCAAGCGCTCATCAAGAAGCTCGCATCGCTCCGTCCGCAATGGGTCGCACTTGATAGCGTCTACTCCCATGAAGCGACGATCGGAATGAGACTCCTCGAAGAAATCGAGAAGAGAACGAAAGAGCGGGAGGCGCTCTTAGTGCGTGAACGCATCGTTTCGCGGCTCGCGGATGCGTACGGCGCACAAGACATCTTTTTCGCCGATCCGTTTTTAGCGCAGCAGCTCGCCTCGTGGAAAAACCAATTTGATTACGTAGAGACGGGCGTCGAATACTTACAGTCGCTTGAGGAAGAAGACCGCGCGAAGAAACGGGTGTTTCCGCTCTGGCCGATGACGTTGATTACAACAGCAAAATCGAAGGAGCGGCTCTCGCAAAAAGTGCAGTACTTAAATGACCGCTTGCAGCTGCCGATTGTCGTGTTTGCAGCGGACGAAGCGGCGCGCATCGAAGACGAAGCGTTTTCATACGAATGGATCGCGCCGCGCTATTGGGAGGAAGCGAGCGATCCAGAGTTGTTCCGCGCATGGAAAGAACGAATCAACGCGAGTGCGCAAGAAACGACAAAGCACCGCCAAGAGAAAGAAGCGGAACTCAAAGTGTGGCAAGACGTGCAACAAGCATTCCGCGCGTTTTTGGAAGCTCACCCGTACAAAACGGTTGAAGCGGCTCGCACGCAATACGCAGAGCTCATCAGCGGCATCGAGCAGCTGAACATGGCGATTGCCAAAGAAAAAGCGCGCATTGAAGAATGGCGTGCCAAAATCGCGCACGCGCAGTCGATCATCCACCAATACGAGCAAGAAATGAAAGGTTGGAGCGACAAAATCGAAGATGCAAATAAATATATCCAATATGAAAAAGAAGTGCAAGAAGCGCGAAAAACGGAAAAAACGCTCAACGAGACGATCGCGGCGCTTGAAAAAGACATTGTGCGCCTCAGCGAGCGGTTTGAAGACGCACTGGCACAAAAAGAGGATCTCGAAGAGCGCATCCGATCGCTACAAGCAGATCGCCGTAACATCGAACGAAGCGATGATTATCAATCGCTCCGCTCCTTTACACCGCTTTATTCAGGCGAAAGCGAGCGTGTCATTCGCGATAAAATTCGTAAGTTGGAAGACCGAATTAATGGAATTGAAACGACCTACAGGGAGTGGAAGTTGAGGCAAGAGACTGAACAAAGAGAAATTGACCGGCTAACGAACGAAATAAACAAGCTGAAACGCGAGCATAGCGACCTCGACGAAACGCGTTCGTTTCCAAGCGACGGACCGTATGTGCTGCAGCAGTTAGAAGAACAAATCGCGTCGCTCCAATCGGAATTAAAGCGGTTAAACAAAGACGTGCAAGATGCCTTGATCAGAAAGGAGCAGCAAAGCGGCGTGTTAAAAACGAAAGAGCAGCAATTTCAACAACAATATCCGAATGAAGAACGTTGGCCGTTTACCGAACCGCTTGATGAGATCGCCGATCATTTGAAAACCGAAAAAGAAGAACTGGAGAAACGGAAGGTGTTTCTCGACCAAGAACATGAGCGCTTGGCGAAAAAGATGAAAAGCATTGAACAGGCAGAACGCCATTTAGAGTTATCTAAAGAAGTGCATCATTTCAATGCGCCGACTATCGACGCCCTTTCGTTGAGCGCGGAAGAAGCAACGGCATTTACGTACGAGCACCAACGTTTTATCGAAGGTATCACCGAGAGTTTAAAGGCGGGCAGACAAGCGGTCGAAGAGACGAAAAGCCGCGTCGAGCGCGCGAAACGTTCTTTTAGAGAGTTTTGCAACGCTTCGATTAAAGATATGAAAATGCGGCAAATGGCACTCAACGGCATTGAGCATAAAGAGACGTACGAAGACATTATCGACTTTAAGAAAAATATGATGCGAAGCGTTGAAAGCGCGACAAACTACGCGAATGAACATATCCGGCAAAAAGACGCGGAGCTTCAAGCGTTTATTAATCATATTCACACCCATTTGCGCACATTGGTGGAGGAGCTGAAGCAAATCCCGAACAAAACAAGAGTAAAAGTCGGAGACGAATGGAAGCGCATTTTCACGTTTACGATTCCAGAGTGGGAAGAAGAAGTCGGCAAGACGCGCATTTGCAACCATATTGAATGGATTTTACAGCAGCTCGAGTCCGAACGGTTTATGAACGAGCACGGCCAGCAAGACGAAGCGAAGGTGAGAAAAGAAATCGAAATGTGGCTGCAATCGAAGCAGCTTCTCCAAGTCGTCATGAACAACGAAGGCATGAAAGTGAACTGCCGAAAGGTGACGAACGACAACCAAGTGACGATGCGCTCGTATTCGTGGGAGCAAAGCAACGTCTGGTCTGGAGGCGAAAAATGGAGCAAAAACATGACGCTCTTTTTAGGTATTCTCAACTATGTCGCAGAGAAAAAGCAGCACATCCAGCCGACGATGAAACGCCATCGCACCGTCATTTTAGACAATCCGTTCGGAAAAGCATCAAGCGACCACGTGCTCAACCCGGTCTTCTTTATCGCTGAACAGCTTGGCTTCCAAATCATTGCTTTGACCGCACATGCGGAAGGCAAGTTTCTCAGGGACTACTTCCCGATCATTTACAGCTGCCGTCTGCGCCCATCGTCCGAACCGAACAAGCAGGTGATGACGAAGGAAAAATGGCTCCACTACGCCTATTTTCAAGATCACGAGCCAAAATCGCTCGAACGTCTCGGCGAAACCGAGCAGTTGGAGTTGTTTTAGGAGATTGGAAGAGTCAATGAGAGCTGTGGGATAAATTTCATCATACAACACATCATAACGCAAATGATTAATGATGATAGGGGCATTTAATAACAACTGGCCACAGGGGTGAAAGATTCGCTTCCTTGGTCAGTTTTTTCCTGTAAAAGGAATAAGTCATTCAGCGGGAACTTCAGCTTGTATGATGTACTCTTAGAACTTACAATTATTCGTAATAGTTACCGATAATGTAAAGGGGATGTATGAAATGAATCAACAAACTGCGGGAAAAAGTAAAATGAACAGGGCGGCAAACTGGACTATATACGTTCTTCTAGCTTTGTCTGTTACAGACAGTACGGAAAACCGTGATCATTCATAAAGCGCTCTAATGGTCGGGAATACACGCCTGTTGCTTCAATACAATGGCTGGAACTTGTCCATTTTTTTGTACTAAATCGATGATTCGTTTATTTAGCTGTTCAAAATGGGGTCGATTATGCAAAATTTCCCCCTCAAAAATACAAGAACGTGCAGCGTTATAAATCACCATATAACTTTTTCCCATACTGACATCAAAAGCTATGACGCTTTTCATATACATTCCTCCTGATTTTTATGTAGAAGTCTTCACTTCACCTTATCGATTCCCTTTTCTTATACACGATCTCAAGGAACCAACATACTGAAACTGATTCTTATAAGGGCAGTGAAGTAGGCCAGTTTTTTCATTACGAACTCAAGGTTCTGGGGCTGTCACGACCTATTCTCCACTTCTACTATAAAAAAATAGTAGCACAGACCATGGCCGTGGTCTGGGCTACTAATCTTAGTATGTTTTATTTTTAGCTCGAAAATTGGAATTAAATAGCTTATGATGTTTTTTTTTGTTATAATTAGTGCGAAATTTGTAAATAATTTTATATAATAGTAAGTAGTAAGTTGTATAAAATGTCATTTTATCCCAATTAATTTTTGGAAATAAAGTTAGAAATGCTTCTTTTTTACTATACAGTTAGAAAAAAAGGAAGGTATTCCATGCATAATAAGCAACAAGATATTATGATTGACTACTTGGCCAGCTTAGGAGAAAAGTTTGCAGAGCAAATTTTAATTAATAATGATATTGTTGATAAACTTTGCTCTCAAACGGATGAGCTCGGGACTGTTAGAGAAGAAGTTATACATTTAAAAGTTGTCCATGAGGAAATAGAAAAGCTAATAAGAAAGCTAACAAATGATGTTAGTGATGGCATTAGTGAAGTAAAAGAAGCAATTAAAGAAAATTCGAATCATCTACTTGCAAAAAATGAACAGTATATAAAGGTTTTAAAAGCAATAGAACATAGTATTGAGAATCAGAATAAGCTTATTAATTCTATACATACTAAGCTTGAAACTCACATTTCTACGGAGTTTAGTAAACAAGTCGCTCTATTAAAAGATATAGATTTAAAACATAAACAAAAACAAGAGGAATTGTTTCAGAATATAGATTACTCAATTGGTTTATTGGAACAAAATCAAGAAAATAGTGTTAAAGCTATAAAAGATCATATAAAAGCAATCAGCACAAATCATTCAAGGGATTTAGACAGGGTTAAAGATAGGCTTGTAGAACTTGAACGAAAAGTGTCGAAAGGCCAACTATGGAATTATATACTTTTATGTATCATTATTCTTTTAGCTTTTTTTCGGTAGGTGTGTGGTTTGGATAAAACGTATATTGTTTTTTATGAAGATTGTATTGAATGTTTATATAAACAACAATCGAAAGAGTTTCCAGCATATATCTATGAAAATATTAACGGGGATTTTATATTCGGAAGAAAGGCTGAGGTATTAAGAAATATCTGGCCTATACGGGATTCGGGATACTTTTTTGAACTAATACGCAAAGAAAAAGTAAAGAGTCGAATAGAGAAAATGATTAAAGATATTTTTTCCCAACTCACTAATAACTGTGTTGGACCCTATGTTTTCGTGTTTCCTAATTCAATTTTACGATTGTATCGAGCAGAGTTACAGCAAACAATTCGTAGTTTAATCAAAGACTTTGAGATTCAAAGTTTTGTCTTTTTTTATTTAAGTAGCCCAGTTAAAAATAAAAAGGTTGTCACAAAATACATCATGCATTTGTACAGAGGAGTAGAGGGAACGGAGCTTATATTATCTAAATTTGAAAAAAATAAATTATTTGTCGAAAAAGAAATATATTTTTCAGATATACAAGAAGAAGTTTTGTTAATCAAAGCAATTAATAAGTTGTGTATAGAATTAAACATTAATTCACGAAAAGATTTGAGTATTTTTGCAAAATCTAAAGAAAAGTTTTCGAACAACTTTAAAGGGATATTCAAATATTTCTACGAAGATAATGGAAAGTCATTCCAAATAGGCCATATGATACCGATTGAATACGGAGAAGGTTATAAATTATTAAAACATGAAATTGATTTAGAAAAGGTAATGACACAGCTCATCGAAAAATTACCTTCTCAAAGATATAAAGGAATATTTTTAAATATTTTAACTTCATTTTCATATTATTCTAAGGATGATAAACAAATTCTAATCAATCTTCTTAAGCAAATGATTATTAAAGAAGAGGTCATAAAACAACAAGAATTAGAAAAGTTAAGAGATTTGTTTCTTTTAAAGCCACTAAGAACGCAAAAAGTTGGTATAGTAAGTCCGTTCACGTATGGAAAATCTACGGTTTTAAATGGTTTATTAGGTTTACCTATATTGAAAGAAGCAATAACTGCTGAAACAGCTGTAGTTACCTATATTACATATTCACCGTACTTTTCATTATATTATGAGACGGAAAATGACATCTTTTCTAAACGTTATGATAGTTTTGAAGAATTCCGTGAAGATATTATTAAATGCTCTAGTGTAAAAGTTATATCATCTGATTTTCAAAAAATTCATATCACATTACCTTTTGCTGGTCTATACAAATCGATTGAATGGATAGATACACCAGGTTTTTTTGGTCCTCATAAACATCATGATTTAATTACAGAAAATTCGTTAAAAGAGTTTGATATAATCGTTTTTTTAATTGATCCTGAACAAGTAGGGAAAGAACAGTACATGGATAAATTAGTGAGATTTCGTAAAGAATTGGATGTTCCTTTTATATTTGCTGTTAATAAATATGATTTGCACTATCAATCCATAAATACAGTTATGGGAGAGGTAAGAAGGTTGTTTAATCCAATTTTTAAAAATTCTCCTATTGTCTATATTTCTGGCTATTGGGCAGTTAAAGTAAAAGCATATGAAAAGAAGTTAATTAGTATTGAAGAGTTAAAAAGAGACAGGGATATGTTTTTAATCGACGACGATGGTATGTATTATCCAAGTCCGCTTTTAGAAGAACATCATCTTCCCAAAATATATGAAAACAGCAATATCAAAATCTTGGAGCAAAAAATAAATAAATTCGTTAGGAGATTGCTACGAAAGGAGGAGATTCATGGATGAATGTTTCTATATTTTATGACACACCTAAGTACGTAAATCAATTTCAGATGTTCATAGAGTCAAAAAAAGAGCTTTTTCACTCATTTACATATGAATATATACCTTTAGAAAAAGAAATACCTACCAAAGATTCAATCAGTATATTTTTACTAAATTCCCAAAGAGCAAACTCAAGTCACCTGACTAATACGATACAACGACTTAAACAACTCGGTGCCCACGATAAAAGTATGATTTTTGTTATTAATGATATTGAAAAAATATCGAATGAGGAAGTCGCCATTGTTTATAAAGATTTAGAAAAAAAATTGAGTAGACTGATAAAAGACCCGAAAATACTATTTGTTTCATTAACTGGGTATGAAGTTATGCAAAGATATAAATCAGAGGGCGTAGTAAGTACTTTCTTATTCTCGAATCATAAGGATGGTGCGGTTAAAACGTTTCAACAGATTCTTCATGAACGCAATATTCAACTGCTAATAGAATATTCAGGTGTACAAAAGCTGGAAGAAGCAATAAAAAAGCTTCTTAAAAAGGAGTTTTTAGCTATAAAGAGGGATCCTTCAAAAAAATATATATTTGCATATAGACTTGATCCATTATTTCTAAGGGAACTACAGAAAGATATTAGTTTATTTATACAGGTTATCGATACGGAAGACGATTTAGAGTTTTTAAGAGAAGAAGTGGAAACCATAGTAGTTACTTCCCGATACTTTTATGAAATTACAGAAGATAATCTTAATAGTTATCGAAACATGATTTTATTAGTCGATGGTAGCAATCAAATACAATTATTTGAAATGGAAAAAGCAATTAGGAAATGGAAACGTAAATTTCCAGATACACTATTTATACCAGTAAATAGCTATCCTTTATCTAAACTAGACAATATAGTAACTGAAGAATTAATTAAAGATAAAGATATTGTTATTGTAGATGATAATGGATTTCCTTTACCGAAAACAACAATAAAAAATTGGAAAAATGTTCTGTTTAAGAGTAGCGGCATAGACGTTGTTAAAAATGTATTACAGCAAAGACGGGAGGAAATATTTGTATGATTCAAAAATTTATTGAAAAAAGAAATCGAATAATAGAGCTTATCCAAGAAGTCAAAAATAGTAATTATTTTTATGATGAAGTAATTACTGAATCAGGTATAAATAAAAGTTTAGCAAATTTAAAGTCAGGTGCGTTTAAGGTTGCACTGATCGCTCCATTTTCTGCGGGAAAATCAACATTTATTAATGGATTGATCGGCGAAGATTTATTGTCTCGTAACATTTTAGCAGAAACAGCAACAATCACAACTTTAAAATATGGGAAAGAAAATAAAATAAAAGTTTATTATTATGACGGTACGGAAGAAGAGTACCCGGGTATAAATGATACACAAGTTACCTTTGAGGACTTAAAAAGATTTTTGAAAGAAAAAACGACGGTCACAAGAATAGAAAGCGAAAAGGAGTTTGTTGTTAGGGTTGAAGACAGTGTTCGAGCAGTCGATGTGTTTTGGGATGTTGATTTGCTAAAAGATGGGGTTGAAATTATAGATACACCAGGATTGTATTCTTCTTATAAAGAGCATAAAGATATTACTGAACGGATTTTAACAGAAGCACATGCGATCCTCTTCTTAATTTCTCCGGACAGCGTAGGGGAAGTGCATTTTACCGAATTTATTTCTAATTATGTTGAAAATGCTAAAAGAAGCAACTTAGATGCGGAAGGAAAACATATCTTTTTTGTTATTACAAAAATAGATCGCTTTAAGAAGGAAGAGATTCAACATGCTCGTGAAGAACTGCTAAAAGTGCTTCAGCCGATTTTGTCAAATCCGCAAATTCTTGAAGTTTCCTCTTATTTTGCAATGAAATCGCGCATGTATGAAAAAGGGAGATTTTCTTTGCAGGAACTTCAGTCTGATCGAGATATTTTATTTATAGACGAGGAAACAGGTTATCCAGTTGCTGGTCCGCTACTAACAGAAGATAAAGTTCCGCTTATTAAAGAAGTCAGTCAAATTGAAAAGGTTGAAAAAACGTTAGCTGATTACCTTGAGTATAAAAATAATTATTTAATTGATGAAGTGATAAGTTTGACATTGAGTATGTTTGAAAGAGAACAGGAAGAATTACAACAAAGAATACAAATGTTAGAGAATAATTTTAAAAATGAAGAGGTTAATTACCAACTGAAATTAGAAAGTTTACAAAGGGATTTTGTACGTGATGTGGAAGAATTAAAACAGAAAACAGAAAAGAGAGTAATCGAAGAATTTGAATATAATGAACGGGGACAATCGCCTATTGTAAATTTGGTAAAAGAAATTCGAAAATACGAGACTCCAATTTTAACTGAACAAGTGAAAATTCAATCAATGAAAGCGTGGCAAGCAAGAAAAAACGAGTTAAATCAATACAATGGTAAACGTATTATGCAAGAAATCATTGATATTTTAAAAATTAATATACAGACAGCAAAGAAAACCTTTATACAAAAAGTTTTCCAACAATTAGAACGAAGATATACGAAAAGTATGGAAGAATTTATTGGGGCATTTAAAGATTTCGAAAAAGAAGTGCTTGATAATTTTGTGAAAGAGCTAGATTTGCAACCAATTGAAAATCATAGTTCTTTCTTTAATAAAGAGCAAGTGTTAAACGAAGTGAGTAATGAAGTAGAGAAGTTTTACAAAGAAACGGCTCTTGAATGCTCTCCGGCTATTAATGAAAGAATTGATGATTTAATCAATGAAAATACTTCTTATAGTCGAAAACCGGGACTTTTGAATGCGATTAAATCTTTTTTTGGAAAAGCAGAAATGATTAAAGAATTTAACCAATACCGTTATCAGCAAGATTTTAGACAGTTGGTCGATGAGGTGACTGATGAAAGTTTAGAAGTTTTAAGAATGGAAGTTACTGAGATTGAGTTCTCAATTGAAGAGAAAATTCGATTAATTAATGATAAAGTTAAAAAGGGATTAAAGGAAAAAATTGATCATTTCCAAAAATGGAAAACGAGAAATATGAAACAGCTTGAGGAAGAGCTGTCAATCAAAAAAGAAGATATGGAAGAAGCTATTTCAGCTATTGAACAAAAGGTTTCAAGTCTATCTCAGAAGTATGAAGAAGTTCGTCAAAAGTATTTAGATATTTTAGTGTTGGAGGAGGGCGACATTAGTGAAGTTCAATCAGTATCTTGAAAATACAAAAAATTATTTGACTGCTTATTATCAGGATTTATTAGAGCAGTTTCAAAGTCGTTCAGTAAACTCTTACCCACAATTAATCAAATTAGAAAAAGCTGGTATTAATCGTTTTTTTCAATCTCAACTAGATACTATTCTTTTAAATATACGTGACGAGTTAAAAAATTTTTTTGAATCAGAAGAGGCGAGTCAAATTTATAATGAATTAAAAACCAAATTTTTTCACAAAGAAATTTCTGCTATGGATTATAACTTTTCTAGTGATTCGAAAAAAGAATCGCTAGTTCAAAGAGTTGTATTGCATAGTAATTCTCAAAATAGAACGTTAAAAGAGAACAGCAATCAAAACATTATGTATGCTACCGCAGGAGGGGCTGTTGCAGGGGGAGTAACAGGTCTTGCTCTTGGAACTGCAATTGGAAAACCAGCTATTCTTGCAATCACAGGTGTTATCGGCGGAGCAGTATGTGTATATTTTGTTGCATCCAGTTTTGTTAATAATTATGCGTCAGGTAAGGAGCGGACAAATATAAAATATGTAAACAAACAATCGGAAATTTCTATGACTTCGAAACAGCAAAAAGACAACACTTTGCCGATTGAAGCGGTTCTACAAAAAAGAAAGTATGAAGTAGAAGAGTATATTTACAATGTAATCACTAGTATTCAAAAAGAATATGAAGCAATACTGAAGAGAGCTAGTTAAAGGAGGAAAAAGCAATGCTGTTATTTATGGAAAATGAGATAACGCGTGATAAATATAATCAGCTCCTTCAGTTTGAGCCAACACAGCTGACTATGCCTTTTAGAAAAGGAAAGAATGGTAAAAGAATTGCTATACGCGAAATTCTTCTTTCAGAACAAAATTTAGAAAAAGTTAGTCAAGCTTTGGTTGAGTCGATAAATGAGCTAATTCTTTTTTTACAAGGGATGAATCAGCCATTCCAATTTTTTATAAATTCGGATGGACAAGGGAAGGCAACTTTGTCTTTTGCTTTCCCTTATTACAGTGAAAGGGAGTCAAGTGATATACTCCAAAGTGCATTTACAGGTGTTATTACCGAGCAACAAGAAAAGGGAGTTGATAACTATCGTTACTATGGGTATGCGTTAGGAATTCCAGCACAAATTAATGAAGATTCGAAATCATGGATTAGAGCTGTGCTACGTTCGAAGTTAGAAGAAAAGTTTGAAATCATGATTTTGTGCAAGCCATTACAGACAGCTGAGATTATTGAACTTACTGAAAATATTAGTTATGAATATAACCAATTCGCCCCATTGAGAAAAGTAACGCGTACAACTGGAGAACAAGAATCCGTGCAAATATCTGATTCGAAAAGTCATAATTCAAATAAAGGTATGGTTATCGTTTCAGAAAGCGAGAATATAAGTAGTACCACTTCTAAAGGAACATCTAATTCAAAAGATGAATCAAGCGAGTTTGAAAACAGCTACATAACTAAGTATGTTGATATCTTATCTTTTCACTTAAAACGCTTGGAGCAAGGGGCAACTAGAGGGGTGTGGCAAACTGCAATTTATATTGCTACAGATTCTAGAGAAATATTCTCTTATGTTAATGGGGCCCTTTTGACAACCATGCTACCAGAATCCTATACACCTAGTTTTAAAGTGATTGAAGATTTGACAGTTAAGGAATTTTATGATTCGGGAACTCTGCCAGACCGTGAGCGAGAGAGCAATTTATTGAATGGATTTTTCAGTAGAGCAACTACAATTTTAACTTCTGATGAACTAACTCATCTTTTGCTTCTTCCTGATGAAGAGTTCATAGGATATAGTGTTAGAAAAGTTGCAGATTTTAATGTAAATGTTGATCAAGAGAAAGGGATACATATCGGTTATTTGTATAGTCGTGAACGTAAATTACAGCAATGTTTTAAAATATCGGAAGAAGATTTAACAATGCATGGGTTAGTAACAGGAATCACTGGAAGTGGCAAAACGAACACAATATTATCATTGCTTGAAAATCTGAGTGCCCCTTTTCTTGTCATTGAACCAACTAAGCGTGAGTATCGCCACTTACTAAGTCGTAACAAAAATGTTCGTGTATATACTGTTGGAAATGAAAACATCTCTCCGATTCGCCTTAATCCATTTTATTTTCCAAAAGGTGTTTCTCTTCTGTCTCATATTGATTCTTTAAAGGCAGTGTTTATGTCAGCATTTTCGATGTATGCTTCAATGCCGAACATACTAGAACAATGTTTATATTCCATTTACAAAAAAAATGGTTGGAGTTTGCATCATTCCACGAATGTGTATGCTAGTTGTCATGAGGAAGCGACACCTTATTTTCCAACTTTACAAGATTTGTATGAAGAAATTGACGACTATGTTACTAAATCAGGATATGCAGAAGAACAAAAATCTAATATACGCGCCGCTTTACTAACTCGATTAAAAAGTTTGATGGTTGGTAGCAAAGGTTTAATGTTAAATACTAAAGAATGCCTCGATTTCGATGAATTACTTAGTTATCCTACAATTTTAGAACTTGAGGAAGTAGCGGATGATGACGATAAAGCTTTAATTATGGGGCTCTTTTTTATACGTTTGTCACAAGCATTAAAAATTAAGAATGCTGGACAGATTGATCATCCGCTGAAACATGTAACAGTTGTAGAAGAAGCTCACCGTCTATTTAGAAATGAACAAATGACAAATCAAAATCCTGAAACTGTTAATATTCGTGGAAAAGCAGTAGAACATTTTTGTAATTTATTAAGTGAAATTCGTTCCATGGGCGAAGGGATGATTATTGTAGACCAAATTCCTACTAAATTAGCGCCCGATACGATTAAGAATACAAATTTAAAGATTGTTCATCGACTCGTGTCATATGATGATATTGCAAGTATGTGTCAAGCGTTAGGTTTAGACGAAACAAAGGAAGGGTTTACTATTTCAAGATTAAAGAAAGGAGAAGCTATTATCTTTAAAGCTGGAATGGAGAGAGCTTCTCATGTTTTAATTTATCATAGTAAATCAAAGTTAACGTTTGTTTCAGATAATCAATTGGAAACAATTGTAGAAAAATTTAATCCATTTATTTATGAAAAGGAATTTATCCATCCAATTGCTGAAATTATTATGGAACAAGACAATTTTACTAAGAATAGAATTCTCGAACTTATACAAAAGCTTTATCGAAATTTAATGTTCGAAGATATTTTTAATATAAAAGAAGTGTTTAATTTAGTTGAAAAAAACATTTTACAAATTGTTTATAAAAGTGGTTATGAAATTAATAAAAATAATGAAGAGCAATTTTTAACTTCTATATTAGTTCAAGGTATAAATCAATTTTTAAATAATTATACTTACTTCTCAAAAATAAAAAAAATCTCCAATAAAATTAGAGAATATCTTCTCACAATGACTCAGTATCGTCATTATGAGTGGTCTATCAATGAGTTAAAATTAATTAACTATCGAAGAAGTACAAATCTTTATACATTACTTGCGGAAGCAAATGAACGTTTATTATCTGATGAACCGTATATGAGCTTGTTGAATGAATCAAGTGGATTGGATGGAGAAGCAATTTTATTAGCGCAAAAATTGATAGAAGATAGTATTTACAACTTAAATTTTGCAGAAAATGATAAAAAACAAAATGTATATATTTTTTATGAAGTAGTAAAAGAAAAATTAAAAAAAGAATTTCTAAAAACGTATAATTCTCCTAATTTTAAAATGTTATTAAAACGTGTTTTACTGATACTAACAGCAAAAGCAAACAAACCTCATTTGCAACAAATGTTCTCCAATTTAGTAGATAAGGGGAAATAGAAAAATGGAATTATTAACTTTAGCAGGTGCGACCTTAGAGAAAATGATAGAAACATCTTCTATTGAAGGCTTAAAGGAAGCATCTATTGAGTCTGCCTTAGAGACAATTGAAAATGCATCAGCCACGCCTGAAGCGTTAAACGCTTTTGAAAATATGGATATAGCAGTAGATGAAGGGATAAGGCAAGAAATAATTAGAATAGAAACGCTTAATGATCATTTAGAAGGTACTGTTCACCCGGAAACAGGTGTACCATTTGAAGTGAAAGTAATTGAACTACCAGATGGCACAATAATCGAAGGAGTTTTTCCTCAGTTTGACTCTGTTTTTGATGTGCAACTACCTGAAAATATGTATTTAGATACTGATTATCAGCAATTTTCCTATGCAAATGAACAACTTAAAGAAGCGATTCAACAAAACCCGGAATTAGCTAAGCAGTTTAACGATCTTCAACTTGAACAAATTAAAGCAGGGGAAACACCAGATGGATTTACGTGGCATCATAGTGAGGAAGTCGGAAAATTACAATTAGTTGATGAAAGGATTCATGCGCTAACAGGTCATACCGGGGGACGGACTATATGGGGAGGAGGTTCATTATATCGTTAATAAACACTTAGGAGGGACAATTAAGATGTTTACGCAAATTGAATGGAGATTTACTAAATCACCAATTGATAGTGAAACAATTTCTAATATTGAGAAGCATTTTGATATAGAATTTCCAGAAGAATACAAGCAAATTGTATTAAATTATAATGGTGCTAGGCCGAAACCTAATGTATACGATACTGAAAAAACGAAGGAACGTACAGTTAAATCGTTATTATCTTTAAATCAAAAAGAAGAGGGAAATATTTTCGATGTAATGAATTGGATATCAGGAAAAATACCTTCTAAATTTATCCCGTTTGCAAATGATAACAGTGGTAATTACTTATGTTTTGATTACAGTGAAAATCAAAAAAACCCGCCAATTTACCTATGGCTTCATGAAGAAAATAGGGTTGAAAAAGTAAGCGACAGTTTTGCAAGCTTTTTATCGAAGCTTTATTTACCATAACTCCCCTTAGTTCCATTGATGTCAATTACCAGCAGCGGATTTGTAAGCGTCAAATAATCCACACCTTTTGATGAACTGCACCCCTTAAAGTAGATGTTGAAAAATCCCTATTTGGTCAACACTTCTTTAAGAGGTGATTTTTTATGGCAAGAAAAGGAAACGTTTCCAAATTTATTCTGTAGAACTTATGCTAGAAGCAATGAAAATGAAGGAAGATGGTTATACTCATGCTCAAATAGCAGAGAAATTAGGTAAGCGTAAAGTAATGTAAGCGTCAAATCTTGCACACCTTCTTGATGTGCTAATTTCATGAGATAATCTCCTCAAGATGAAATTGAAGGAGGTTTTTTTATGCCTAAGAATCCTGAATTACGAAAGGTTTGGGAACAACGAATCGCTGACTATCGTAAAAGCGGTCAAACTCAAGTAAACTGGTGCAAGGAAAATCAATGGAGTATTCACCAGTTTAAATACTGGTTAAGAAAAATTGAAAATCCAATAAAAAATCAAGGAAAGTCTACAAAATGGGCATCCGTTACCCTAGAAGATCATTCACAAACAGTTGAAAATTCATTACGGATTGAAATTAGTGGGATTTCAATTGAAGTAAAACCTGGTTTCGATCCGGCCTTTCTTTCAGAAGTGGTTAGGACGTTGAAATCAACATGTTAGTTGGTACAAGAGCTGAACGAGTTTACTTGGCAAAAGGAAGTACTGATTTGAGAAAATCCATTGATGGATTAGCTGCTTTGGTGAAAGAGGGATTTGATTTAGATCCCTTTTCATCAAGCTATTTTGTGTTCTGTAATCGAAAGCGAGATAAATTAAAAATTCTTCACTGGGACTATAATGGTTTTTGGCTTTATTATCGTCGATTGGAAAAAGGAAAATTTCAATGGCCAAATGAAAATGACACTGGAACGATACAAATTAGTTATCGGCAATTACGCTGGTTATTGGATGGTCTTGCAATGGAGCAAAAGAAAGCACACCCAGAAGTAAAGGCTAGAACAGTTATATGAATTTTTTACTTTTAACAAAAACCTTGGAGGAAAATAGCTAAAACCGTCGAATTATTACTACATGATGAAAAATTTAAAGAATCCTAACCAAAACCCATTTGAATTAATTGAAAAACTTCAACAGCAAATCGTTGAATTGACGGCGAAATTACAATGGTATGAAGAACAGTATCGTCTTAGTCAAAAACGAAAATTTGGCTCTTCAAGCGAAAAAACAAATCCTAATCAATTAGAACTACCTTTATTCAATGAAGCAGAGGTAGAGTCTAATGTAAAAGCCGAAGAGCCAACTGTTGAAACAATTACATATCGTCGTAAAAAGAAACGTGGTCAACGTCAAGCTACGTTTGAAAACCTGCCTATGGAAACGATTGAATATCGTTTACCCGAAGAAGAGCAGGTCTGTTCGTGTTGCGGTGAAAAAACACACGAAATGAGCACAGAAGTACGACAAGAATTAGTGATTATTCCGGCTCAAGTCAAAGTTTTAAAACACGTTCGATATGTCTATGGATGCCGTCATTGTGAGCGTAATGAAATAGAGACACCAATCGTTACAGCACCTGCCCCAAAATCTGTGTATCCAAAAAGTTTAGCTTCACCGTCAAGCATGGCATATATTATGAATCAAAAATATGTAGAGGGGCTACCTCTATATCGCCAAGAACAACAGTTCAAACGATTAGGTGTGATCTTATCCAGGCAAACCATGGCCAATTGGATGCTTTATGGTGCCGAAAAATGGCTTGCGCCAATTTATCAACGAATGAAAGAGCATCTCCTCTCTAAAGACATTCTACATGCGGATGAAACAACTGTTCAGGTTTTACATGAACCTGGAAGGTCAAGCACATCGAAATCTTACATGTGGCTTTATCGGACTGGAAGAGAGGATCCACCACTTGTCCTTTATGACTATCAGGAAACTAGAGCAGGAGAACATGCCAAAGAATTCCTAAAAGGGTTTAAAGGATACCTGCATGTCGATGGATATGCAGGATACCATAAGGTATCCGGCGTAACATTAGTTGGATGTTGGGCTCATGCCCGCAGAAAGTTCGATGAGGCTTTAAACGTACTTCCTGAATCCAAACGTCATTCAGCAGTCACAGCTCGGGAAGGACTCAATTTCTGTAATCAGCTATTTGCCATCGAGCGTGATTTGAAAGAATGTACACCAGAAGAACGATATAAAAAACGACTTAAACACAGCCAACCATTGTTGGAGGCTTTTTCAGCATGGCTAAAAACAGAGAAAAGCAATGTTTTACCAAAGAGTCTATTAGGTCAAGCCATTACATACTGCCTCAACCAATGGGAAAAACTCGTGGCATTTTTAGAGGATGGACGTTTAGAAATCGATAATAATCGAAGTGAACGATCCATTAAACCATTTGTGATCGGAAGGAAGAACTGGATTTTTAGCAATACTCCGAAAGGAGCTAAGGCCAGCTCAATCATTTACAGTATTGTGGAGACAGCAAAAGAGAATAAATTAAATCCATTTTATTATCTTCGCTACTTATTTGAAAGGCTTCCCAATATGGATATAAGCAATATGGATGAGCTTGATCAACTACTTCCTTGGTCCAAAACAATTCCTTTGAATTGTCGGGTTTTTAATAACTTATCACAATAATAGTATTTAATCCCTATCATTAAAAGGTGGGGATTATTTTACGCTTACAAAGTAATCCCCACCTGTATTCAGATGGGGATTTCATGTATGCTTTATTTAGATTTTTTAGGAACACGGCATTCCTGCGGAAGCGTCGGTGACCATGGCAGGAATTCAGCTAATTTTGTTTTATCTGTCGTATCTATATTGGGAAGCTCTTGAAACAGATAGCTAAGGTAGTTGAATGGATCCAACTCGTTTTCCTTGGCTGTCTCCACAACACTATAGATGATCGCACTAGACCTTGCTCCTTTTGATGTATTACTGAAGAGCCAGTTTTTGCGACCGATCACAAAAGGTTTAATTGACCGTTCCCCGCGATTATTATCGATCTCCAAACGGCCGTCCTCTAAAAATGCCTCCAACCGCTCCCATTGGTTACGACAATACTTGATCGCTTTGCCAAGTGCGCTTTTTGGCAGTACGCGCGGCATTTGCTCTTTAAGCCATGACAAAAAAGCCTCAAGCACGGGTTTGCTGTGCTCCAGCCGTGCTTGATAGCGCTCCTCTGGACTTGCATCTTTAAGCTTGCGCTCAATTTCAAAAAGTTTATTGCAATAGGCCAGACCTTCCTTTGCTTTGACGGTGGAAGTGCTCGCCGATTCAGGCAGTGCCTGCAGGGCTTCTGTGAATTTGCGGCGGGCATGGGCCCAGCACCCGACCAATTTCACATCGGGGAGGACGTTATAACCCGCATACCCGTCCACATGCAAATATCCCCGGAAGCCGTCCAAAAAACGGCGTGGGTGCTTGCCTGCACGGGTTTGCTGGTAATCGTATAAGACGATTGGTGTATCCCCGCGACCGGTACGATAAAGCCATATGTAGGAAGTCGACGTCGCTGGCCGGTCCGGTTCAGACAGGACCTGCAAGGTTGTCTCATCCGCATGCAGACGATCCTTCTGTAGGAGGTGCTCATGCATCTCATCGTAAATGAGGCTAAGCCAAGTTTGAGCCCCATAAATGGTCCAATTGGCCAGCGTTTGCCGAGGTATGGACACGCCAAAGCGTTCCAGTTGTTTCTCCTGGCGATACAGGGGCATACCTTCTACGTATTTTTGTGTCATGGTATAAGCCATTGACGACGGAGACGCTAGGCTTCCAGGGAAAACAGGTTCCGGCATCTTCGCTGTCACAATAGGTGTGTTCAGTTCATGACGCTCACAGTGACGGCAGCTATATACATGACGCACATGTTCGACTACTTTCACTTGGGCAGGAATGACTTTCAATTCCTTGCGTACTTCTGTGCTCATTTCATGCATAGCACCGCCACAGCACGAACAGACCTGTTCCTCATCAGACAAACGGTATTCGATCGTCTCTGTAGGCAGGTTTTCAAGCATGCGTTTGCGTTGGCCGTGTTGTTTCTTGCGTCTATATGTCATCGTCTCAACGGTGGGCTCTTCCATAGCTGGATCAGCCGTGGACTCGGCTTCGTTGAAAAGGGAGAGCTGGTCCGGATGGGTCTTCTCGCTGGAAGCTCCGAATAGGCGTTGCTGGCTGAGGCGGAATTGTTCCTCATACCATTTTAATTTCGCTTCCAACTCTTCCTTTTCCATTTGGAGCTTTTCGTTGAGCGCTTTGTAATATTCAATTGTGCCTTTTGAAGTCTGCGCTGATTTTTCCATATGTCCAGTATACGGAAAAGAATCCAACTTGCCTAGTATCGAATTCTTTTTTTATTTATTTGTTTTATAGAAGGATGCGTGCCTTCACTTCCTGATGCGCTTGCTTTTGTTCGATTGGCAAGCCGTCCAGCAGCCAGCGCAGCTGGCGTGAACTGATAGACATGGGCGCTGTATCATTCTCCGACGGCCAGTGGAACGTCCCTTTTTCCAGACGGCGATAATGAAGCCAGAAGCCGTTATGTTCCCATTGAAGAATCTTTAACTTGTCCCGTTTCCGGTTACAAAACACGAATAAGCACGGAGAAAAGGGATCGAGTTCAAAGCATTCCTGTACAATAGCGGCCAGTCCGTCAATCGATTTGCGAAGATCCGTACTGCCACGCGCCAGATAGACACGTTCAAACGGGGAATTCATCAACATTGGTGTTGCAGCACCCGAATCACATCGGTTAATAGATCCAGATTGGCACCGGGCCGTACTTCAACGGAGATCGCATCAACGTGTAAAAAGATCGGACCTTGACCTGAAGAGGGCAAGGATTCTTCTACCTGAACAGCCAGCCACTGCGTCTGGACAGGCGTTTCAGTGCAACTGCCACCGCGGGAGAACTGCCTCACCCAATAGTACATTTGGTGAGTTTTGATTCCTTGATCCCGGCACCACTCCGCTATACTCTGTCCACTCTCTTTCCAGGCATCATATCGTGCTTTCCATTCTATTCTTTTTTCTTTTAGGGTCATGGCAAAACCTCCCGAATCATTCTAAGAAGATTATCACACGGATGACCTATGATCGGAATGTGGGTTTTATTTGACGCTTACGAAATTAGGGATTACCAATAAGGATACGGTGAAATGTTGGTACAGACAGTTTAGAAAAGAAGGACAATCAGCTTTCATCGATAAACAAGGACGTCGTGAAGTGTATAAAGATAAAGATCGCTATGTACGAAAATTAGAAATGGAGAATAAAATCTTAAAAAAGTATCTAGAGATTTTGAACAAGGAGCATTCCTGTAATGAAGAAATTTGAGGTTTGAAACAAAAAGAGCCCTCTTAGTATAGTACAGGGTGTCAATGCATTGACCCCGAATTAATAAGTTACCAAGGAGGACTCAATAATGAATTATACTCAAAATCGAAAAATCTCGCAAATCACACCATCTACAAATAATCGGCACATTTCCAACTACAACAATGCTGCTACACTTTATGTGTCCACATTTTTTCCAATATTTGATAAAAACATAAACAATATCAGTCTCTTGAACATCGGGATAAGCTACCAAGCGTTTCTGGACGTTGGTTTTTCTATTGGCCATTATATGATGGCAGTCATTTTAGCGATCATGGACTTGGAAACGGAATCTTTAAGACAGTTCCAAATGATGAAAAAACTTCTGAAAAGTACGGTAGAATTCAAGAGGTTATTTGGAAAGAAATTGATTAATTATCGATCACATCGACAAATATTCGAGATGCGGTGTTTCATGAGCTGGAAAAATTGTAATTTGTAAGGTCGAATGTTTATTTTTAGGGCAATAAACAAGAAATAGGGTGAAAGCTATTCAGAAAACGGTAAAGTCAAGTTTTCATGTAGTCTTTGGGATTTTATGTAGAATCGGTTCCTAGCCATATATTGCTGATACTGAGAGAACGGTAGTTCGGTTAGATAGGGAGGAAAACTATGTGGGTATCAAAATAGAAATTCCCGTTTGAGTTGTAACGTTTCGCTCGGAGGAGTTAGACAAGTGGAGAAACGGTGAAAGAGTGAATTGCAAAGATTCTTATTGTAGAAAACTGCCTGGAACAAAAGGGTTCGGTGAATTTATTGTCGGACGTTATTTGAATCATTAGGATACGAATGGATTCACCATGATTATAATCTGTTCGGTGGCAATCGGCTAGGTAAATATCCTGTTGCTGAAGAAGTGTTTCGAATACATTTTGGAGATAAGCGATATGAACAAGGACGGCAGTTTTATCGCCTTTTTTCTCCTTATGTTCACGTTCAAGAACCCGATTTGATGATTCATCCTGATTTTTGTAAAGTGCGGTTTGCAGAAGTGAAGAGAATGGATACGAACGATCGTTTAAATGAAGCTCAATTAAGAGGAATGGCGTTGCTGAAGTTATTGTATGGGTGTAAGGTAGATATTTTTTACGTTGTTGAAGAAGGAAAAGATGTACCGGAACGTTCAATTGTTTGGGAGTTTTAAAATTAGATGAACGTTTAGTCGAGGTAAAAAATTTTCTCGAATCCGTTTTAAAGGTTTTTTCCATTTCTTCCGTTCTGTTCGTTTTTCCTTCCGAACTTTTGTATCAGATTCCTGTTCGATTTCCTCTGTTAGGATTTCGACTTTTTCTTCTAATTTTTGAGCGATGGCTTCCAAGTACTGTTCCGTGATTTCTGGATCTTCTTTCGCCTCTTTTTGTGCTGTTCCTGCTTCTAATTGGGTTAATTCTTGAATGTACTGAAGTGTTTCTTGAATTTTTTCTCTTACCTTCGCTTCAAATTTCAAGGTTGATTTTTTCCACACGAAAGAATACTTTTGGCATTGGCTTCAATTTTAGTACCATCCAAAAAGTAGTTTTCCATCGTGATGTAATTTTCTTCAATCAGCTTCAGAATCATCGCTTCAAATAACTCATCCATTAGGACCTTCATCCGTCCGCCTCGGAATTCGTTGATTGTCCGGAAATCTGGTTGTTGCATCGCTGAAAGCCACATGGCAGGAATATTTTCTTTAACGAGTTTTTCGATTCCTCGACAAGAATAAACCTTTTGAGAATAAGCATACAGAATGATTTTCAGCATCATTTTGGGATGATAGGAGCTTCTGCCGCCGCCTTTATAATGAGAAAACAATTGTTCATCTGGTATCGCCTCCACCATTTCGTCCACGACACGAGCCACGTGATGTTCAGGTATGAGCGATTCAATATCATAAATCATTTGAACTTTCTTTTGGCAGGAGTTTTTTCTTCTTTTCCATCTAGAGGAAGTGTCATTTGTGTGTTATAATTTTCAGGAGTAATCATTTGATTGCTCATAAAAAATCGTCCTTTCTGTAATGTTGTGTCGCAACTTCATTTTACTAGAAAGGACGATTTTTTTGTGCATTTTTTTAAAAGTGAAAAAATGAGGGGCTCCAAAAAGTCAGTTACCCTGACTTTTTGGACAGCCCCCTTTCTTACGATTAGTCAAGAGGTTTATCAATAGTTATTTGAGATAATTAATTTTTTTTTGGCGGAAGGGGTACCCCTTCCGCCAAAAAAAATTTTCGCATGCCAAATAGACCTAACGATTTTTGCTTTTTTTCGCTAGGCCCATTATGTTATACTTTTCCTACACAATTACGAAGATACTGAAGCGATTTCGTAATTGTACGTTAAATTGTGTGTAATAAGGTGGAAGAGGCACTTCAATAACTTATTCACACATGCGATGGACGCAACTTTATGACATTTGTTATAGGGTTGCGTTTTTAATTTGTCGTAGTATTCTACAAAATGATTGTGTCCAAAGCGTCGTTGGCGGATTATATTTTGAATCGTAAAATAAAGGATTTTGCGCAGATGACTGTTGCCACGCTTATTGATTTTATCTTTGTAAAACAATGTGCCTGATTGAAAACGCCTTATATCAATTCCTGCATAGGCATTGAGTTGCTTATGATTTTCGAAGCGTGTCATGTCGCCTATTTCTCCAATCAAACGAACGGCTGTATTTTTCCCTATACCAGGAATACTGATTAATATTTGATATTCATTTCGTTCTTCTGAAAGAACAACCATCTGCTGAATCAGTTCCTCACGTTTTCTCAAAATGGCTAAAGAACGTTTGGCATAATCTTTTAGCTGTTCACAGCGAATGTCGTCTTGATCCACTGCTGGATACGAATCCTGTGCTGCACCTATTAACTGTATGGCCTTTTTCTCCGCCGTTTTAGGCGCTCATTTCTTATCTGTGTTGGCAAGTAGTCGGTTGCGTACAACCGTCTTTGAAAGATTTTTAACGTAATCAGGATGTGGGAATAGCTGTAGGATATTTAAAAACAGTTCGGATTTTTGTGTGAACAGCAATTCCATTTCTGGGAAAGTCAGTTGTAGTAAAGTGTGCATTCTACTTCGAAGCATCGCTAGTTCTTCGTCTAATTCATGATAGTATCGGGAAAGCGCACGCATTTGGTCGAAGTAGTTGTCCTGCGGTTTTTTTATGCGCCGTTCGGTTGTGGGCATCACTTTTATCGGTTTTATGAATGCGCATAGTAGCTGTTTGAATCTTTGATTCAAGGGGATTTAACAGACAGTACGGAAAACCGTGATCATTCATAAAGCGCTCTAATGGGAATACACGCCTGTTGCTTCAAATACAATGGCTGGAACTTGTCCATCTTTTTGTACTAAATCGATGATTCGTTTATTTAGCTGTTCAAAATGGGGGCGATTATGCAAAATTTCCCCCTCAAAAATACAAGAACGTGCAGCGTTATAAATCACCATATAACTTTTTCCCATACTGACATCAAAAGCAATGACGCTTTGCATATACATTCCTCCTGATTTTTATGTAGAAGTCTTCACTTCACCTTATCGATTCCCTTTTCTTATACACGATCTCAAGGATCCAACATACTGAAACTGATTCTTATAAGGGCAGTGAAGTAGGCCAGTTTTTCACTACGAACTCAAGGTTCTGGGGCTGTCACGACCTATTCTCCACTTCTACTATAAAAAATAGTAGCACAGACCATGGCCGTGGTCTGTGCTACTAATCTTAGTATGTTTTTTGTTTTTATGATCTGATTTGACGAATTTTTTTTGTAAAAATAATTTAGGATAAAATAAAGGGCTTTTCATGTAGGTAAAAGTGTCGCAATTATTTACATAAACTCCTAACATACACCATCCTATAATCTCGGTAGGCTGAGATTAACAAAAACTAAAAATTATCGAGTCGAGTAGGAGAGGAATCGTAAAAGTATACGTCAAACTGCCAAGCTGGTTCAAAATCGACATCCCAATCGGTTCGTACAACCCAGACTGGGCCCTCTTCATCGACAACGACGGCAAAGAAAGACTATACTTCGTTCTCTACACTGTCATAATGGTCATAAAATTATTAAACATCCAAATAATTATCATCGTCAAATAGATCGCCATTACTCTTGGTATACGGTATGTCCAACATGCGGTGATGAGTTTGAGAAAGAAGAATGACTGATTAATTTCAACCAGTTCCTTATAATGTTCTGTTCTAAATTATTTTAATTAGTGCAATAGAACTTTACGTGGAAGGTTCATAAAGCTTTGAATTTACCAACCTTTCAATTTTGAGTAAGAGGTGCTACCATTGTCACACATGTTTATAGCGGTAATTATACCGAATGATCCACATAATATTGAATCTAATTTAATTGATCAATTACATCTTTTTAAAGATATTATTGATTGGTTTTCGATAGGCGAAAGGTATGACGGATTAATCAAAGGAAAAAGACTGTACTCTGATGATGGTTTTATTTTTGGTAAGCATCATGAATTGTTAGAAAACAATATGGCCACCACAGAAGAAGTACTGTTTAAAAAGATTATTCTAAATTCTGTTATTGTTCAACATAAATGGTATGTTCAACAATTAAATGGAGGATGGAAGGTATTTCCTGATAAGAAATTTGAAAGCTTCAGAAACCTTGAAAGATTTCGACTACGTGTATTTTTGGAATGTACAGGTAAAACTTATAAAAATCAGATTGCTTTACCATGCCCTTCATCAGCTTTCCGCATTTTAGTTGGAAGAATGGAATCCGTCAAGGAAACACTTGACCGCTTCCATCTACTAACTTAGTGGTCTGCAAGTTGACGAAGGAGCTACTCTAGATTGAGTATCAATCTCGCTAACTTATTTCCGGAATTGTGTGAACATCACAGAATATGGTGATGAGACTGTTTTTTTTGATTGATCCAATTTCCCTTGCTATATTGGAAACACTCATTCCCCTTTTTTAAACATCAAAAATTCCTTTCTCGTAATCGCGTACCATAGCTCCTCTCTCATTAATAATATGGTTCTTAAGTGGGGAAATTTTGTTCCGAATAGATTAGGGATCACTGGCTTTAACAATTTTGTTTTCTCTTAATTTATTCTTATTTTAATTAACACGAAATTAAATTATACTAAATATAAAAGTGTATAAATGAGTACAAAATACTAGTTTTATTATTTTAAGGAGTATTTATATGAGTTTATATTCGATTAAATCAGAACTCCAATTCTTAGACTCTAGATGGTACAAAATAATTTATGCTTGTGGGAAAGTCGAAAATGATAGACAAATTGCAAATTCATTAAATATTCCTTACATAAATCTCAATTTGCGATTAAGCGAAAATTTGAAGAACATTCCCAAATCTAATTATCCTTTACAAGTTGGAGAAATACTTAATGAAATTTTTAACGGTTATCATGCTCCTGCGCTGTGGCTAGGCAATATAGAAATCCTATTTGATAAACAACTACAGCAACACCCGGTAAGATTGCTAGAACATTTAAGTAAACGCTTTAAATTAATTGTATCTTGGCCGGGTGAATATGATGGGAAAGCACTAATTTATGCTACTCCCGAACATCCGGAGTATTTTAAATGCAGTGAACTCGAAGGAAAAATAGTAATCGTATAAAAGGGGGAAAATCGTTATGTTACGTTACAGCGATTTAATTCAATTCGAGCCAATTGAATCGGTCGTGCAATTACGCGATGCGGATGATAAAGAACGCGCGTTTCACTTGCTTGATACATATGTTATTTCCGACCGTATGGCCGAGCAGCTAGACGAGATTATCATCGAGCAAATTCAGTTTGATCGGATGGTTGACAATAAAGGATTATTGATTGTCGGTAACTATGGTACAGGTAAATCGCACTTAATGAGTGTCATTTCGACGATTGCGGAACAGCCAGGGGCAAGTGAGCATATTAAAAATGAACGTGTTGCAAAAAAAGCAAAAGAAATTGAAGGAAAGTTTAAAGTGATTCGTACAGAAATAGGCGCTGTTGCGATGTCTTTGCGTGACATCATTTGCAAAGCGCTACAACAAGGCTTAGCAAACCTAGGGATTGATTATACTTTCCCAAGAGCTGATGAAGTAACGAACAATAAAGACATGCTTTATGAAATGATGGAAATATTCCATGAACAATACCCTGATCAAGGACTCATGCTTGTTGTAGACGAATTATTAGACTATTTACGCAGCCGTAAAGAGCAAGAACTAACTTTAGACTTAGGATTTTTACGCGAATTTGGAGAAGTTTGTAGTAAAACTCGTTTACGCTTTATCGCTGGAATCCAAGAAATGTTATTTGACAACCCAAAATTCCAATTTGTTGCTGATTCCTTACGTCGAGTAAAGGAACGTTTCCAAGAAGTAAGAATTGTCCGCGAAGACATTGCATACGTTGTGTCAGAACGTCTATTGAAAAAGGATGAAAAACAAAAAGCGTTAATTCGCGAGCATTTAAGCAAATATACATCATTATACCATCGTCTCGGTGAAGATATGGAGACGTATGTGAATCTTTTCCCGATCCATCCTGCCTACTTGGAAACATTTGAAAATGTAAATATTGCGGAAAAACGTGTTGTACTGCAAACAATTAGTAGAGAAATCCGAAAGCTATTGACCGAAGAGGTTCCGGAAAATGAAACAGGGATTATTTCATTTGACCGTTATTGGCAATATATTGAAGAAGACTCTTCACTAAGAAGTAATCCGAATGTAAAAGAAGTGATGAGCAAAGTGCAGACATTGAAAGACCGTGTGCAAAACGGTTTAAAACGTCCTGCATATAAACCAGCGGCATTACGTATTGTTAATGCTCTTGCCGTTAACCGTTTAGCGACAGATGATATTAATGCTCCAGTCGGTTTAACATCTGAAGAACTAAGAGATAAATTGTTCTTAAATATCGGAATGTTGCTAGACATGGATGATGAAGCAGCGGATTTCTTAAAAACAACGATTGAATCGGTACTAAAGGAAATCATGAAAGTGGTTAGCTTCCAATATATTTCTACGAACCAAGAGAATGGTCAGTATTACTTGGATGTTAAAAAAGATATTGCGGTAGACGATTTAATAGAAAAACGTGGGGAAGAATTAACGGACAATCAATTAGATCGCTACTATTTTGAAATATTAAAACAAGCAACGGAAGTAGCAGATAACACATACGTAACCGGCTATAAAATTTGGCTGCATGAAATTCCTTGGGAAGGTCGTCGAGTAAAACGTCAAGGATATCTATTCTTTGGTGCGCCAAATGAACGTTCAACGGCTCAACCTGAGCGAGACTTTTACATTTATATGTTACAGCCATTTGAACCACCAAAATTTAAAGATGAAGAAAAAGCGGATGAAGTATTCTTTCGTATGACAAAAAAAGATGATGAATTTGTTCGTTTATTGCGTCTATACGGTGGGGCACGTGAAATGAGCAATGATGCCTCTACAACAAAGCATTTATATAATAGTAAGGCAGATATTTACTTAAAACGCCTTACTACTTGGTTAAAAGATAATTTCGTAGAAGCCTTTGAAATTCAATATCGTGGTAAAAAAGGTTCCGTATTAGAATTCGGCATGTTTCTTCCAGGAAACGCCACCTTAATTGATTTGATTAATACAGTGGCGGAAGGGTTATTGAGTCAATGGTTTGAAGAAAAGTATAAAGATTACCCTTCTTTCCGGAAATTAGACAAAGCATATTTAACAAAAGACAATATGGCAACCTACGTTAGCGATGCGCTTTCATATATGAATGGAAGAAAAACGAGCCAAGGGCAAGCAATTTTAAACGGATTCGTATTATTAGATCAAAAAGGGGAATTAAACGTTCGCGGTTCTGGATACGCACGCTGGGTTATTGAAAAACTAGAAGAAAAAGGACATGGACAAGTACTTAATCAAAACGAACTAATTGAAACGATCTATACTGTTCAAGGTACAGAAGATGTCAGATTGACAAAAGAATTTCGAATGGAACCGGAGTTATTAGTTGTTGTGTTAGGTGCCCTTATTGAACAAGGTGAAATTGTCGTAACAGTAGATAATAAAACATACGAAGCGATGAATTTCGGTGAGTTTATTAAACTTCCTTTAAGCAAGCTAACGAATTTTAGTCATATTAAAAAACCAATCGGGTTGCCAATTCCAGCAATTAACTCATTAATTGATATGTTTGATATCGGTAAAGGAAATGTGACTGATGAAAGTTGGCTAGAATTCGCCATTAAGCAAATCATTAGCCAATCACGCCAAGCGGTTGAAAAAACGGTTAAGATGATAAACGATGTGCGCAATAAATTCCACATTTGGGATGGTCCGTTATTCTCAAGTGACGAACGTGCGGAATACATTACGAAACTTGAAAGCTTAAAAACGTTCTTAGAAGGCCTTCAAGTTTATAATACACGAGCAAAAATGACAAACTTAAAATATAGCGTGTCCGATATTGAACAACAAAACGAAAACTTAAAGATTGTTACTAAGCTTGAACAATTACAACAACAAATTCACGAATACACCAAAGTAGCCGATTACTTATCGAAAGCGAAATTAATTATGTCTACAAATCGAGAGTGGCTCGAAAGCGTTGACGTAGCGTTAGACAACTTAGCGATTGCATTAAAAGAAAATAGAGATTGTTCAAGTGAGATTCGTGAATTAGAGAAATTAAAAGAAGAATATATTCAACATTATTTACAGTTACATCATCAAGCGCGTTTAAATGCGACCGAAGAAAACAAGAAAAAAGCATTATTGCATGACAAACGTTACCTTGCATTAAAAGAGTTGGTATCAAGAATTGATTTATTACCTCGTCAAGCACTAGATGAGTGGATTAAAAACATTCAATCATTAAAATCTTGTTATCAATTGACACGTGAGCAATTGCAACATGATCCAATTTGCCCACATTGTAAGTTCAATCCGCGTGACGAAGTTATGGTACAACGAATTTCATTAGAGCAATTAGAAGAACGGCTTGATGATTTGTTAAATACGTGGACAGAAACGTTATTAACCAACTTTAACGATCCAATCGTTCAAGAAGGGATCTCACTATTGAGTGATGATGAACAACAAATCGTAAAAGACTTTATTGAAAAGAAACAGTTTGATTTACCGATTGATATTCGCCTTCTTGAAATTATTAATGACTTACTAAAGGGAATTCATAAAGAAGAAATTCATATTGACCAACTTGTGAAAATGATGGGCGATGGTAACCCATTAACAGTCGACGAAGTGAGAAGAAGCTTTGAAATGTTGATGAGGGCAATTGTGGGCAACCACCAACCACATCGTGTGCGCATCATGGTAAAGAAGTAAAGGGAGGAAACAACATTGGACGAAAAACAATTGTCTTTACTAGATGATGACCAAGTAGACAACGGGACCGTTGTCTGCTTAGGCATGACATTTAAAAATGATGAGGAACGAAGAGAATATTTCCGAAACGAATTACGTAAAAAACTACCCGAACTAAAGAAAATCGAAGGCTTTCCAATCGGTGATGATGAAGATATCATTGCGTTGTCTGACCCACCATACTATACAGCATGTCCGAATCCGTGGATTAACGATTTTATTGAAGAATGGGAGCGCGAGAAAAAAGAGAAGTATGGTAGAAATGAGAATGAGGAATATCATCGCGAACCGTTCGCGGCGGATGTGAGTGAGGGGAAGAATGACCCAATTTATAATGCACATAGCTACCACACTAAAGTTCCGTATAAAGCAATTATGAGATATATACTTCATTACACACAGCCGGGTGATATTGTTTTAGATGGTTTTTCTGGGACAGGAATGACTGGCGTTGCTGCAAATCTATGTGGACAAAAAAGCATTGTAGAGTCACTCGGATATAAATTAGTAGGTAACGAAATATTTGATGAAAATGATAATTATATATCAACTATAGGGAGTAGAAAGGCTGTATTGAATGATCTTTCCTCGGCTGCATCTTTTATTGCTTCGAATTATAATAATCCAGTTAACATTGAAAAGTTTAAAATCCAATTTTTAAAAATTGTTGAAGATGTTGAAAAAGAGTATGGATGGATGTATGAGACTGAACATAAAGAGAATGGTACTGTAAAAATCGGTAAGATTAATTATGTTATTTGGAGTGATGTTTTTAGTTGTCCTCACTGTGCTGGGGAAATTGTTTTTTTTGATGTTGCTGTTAATGAAGAAGGTAATAAAGTAAATGATAAATTTTCTTGTCCACATTGTCAGGCGGTACTTACAAAGAATAAATTACTCAGACTAAAAGTGCACTTTTACGATAACATACTAAAACGAACTGTAGAACAATCTAAGCAAGTTCCAGTTGCTATTTTTTATACTTTTAGAAATAAAAGATATACTAAAAGGTTTGATGAGAAAGATAGAATATTGCTAAATAAAATAGAAGAAATTCCTTTATCAAATTGGATTCCAATTAATGAGTTACCTGATGGTAAAAATACAAACCAACCTTTAGTAAGTCATGGTTTTAGTCATGTACATCATTTTTATACTAAAAGGAATTTAGTGATTTTATCTGAATTATATAAGCGTTTTAATGATTTAAATGATTTTAAAAATATAAGTAAGTTGGTATTTCAATCTGTTGTTAGCACATTAGTATCAAAATTAGTGAGATATAATCTGGGGAATAGAGGAAATGGACCTTTAAATGGAACACTTTATGTATCCTCTTTGAATGCAGAAACAAATATTTTTAATGTTTTAAAAGGAAAACTAAATGATTTTACCAAGGCACTAAAAGTAAACGAACATAATGTAATTACAACTCTTCAGTCCACGGATTCCGTCAAAATTAAAGATAATAGTATTGACTATATTTTTACTGATCCACCTTTTGGAGCTAACATCAACTATTCCGAACTTAATTTTATTTGGGAGTCATGGTTAAAAGTACAAACGAATAATTCAAGTGAGGCAATTGTCAATTCTGTTCAAAACAAAGGAATCCAAGAATACAAGTTATTGCTAGAGAAATGCTTCAAAAACTACTACAGAGTGTTAAAGCCGGGACGTTGGATGACGGTAGAATTTAGCAATTCACATGCAAGTATTTGGAATGCGATTCAGGAAGCTATTTTGAAGGCGGGCTTCGTAATTGCAAATGTCTCTGTCCTAGATAAAAAGCAAGGCAGTTTCAAAGCAGTAACAACAACAACAGCTGTTAAACAAGACTTAGTTATTTCCGCTTATAAACCTAAACAAGAAAATATTGAGAAGATGCGACGGGAACAAAATACTGAAGAATCCGCTTGGACGTTTGTTCGTCAGCACCTTGAACAGCTGCCAGTGTTTATTGGTCATAAAGGCGAAGCGCAAATTATTGCGGAGCGGACACCACGTATCTTGTTTGACCGAATGGTTGCATATCATGTTCAAAATGGTTTGCCTGTACCGATTTCTTCTGCAGAGTTCCAAGCTGGAGTTGCGCAACGTTTCCCGATGCGTGATGGCATGGCGTTTTTAGAAAGCCAAGTAGCGGAGTACGATAAGAAACGTACGTTAGTGAAAGAATTTGCGCAAATGAGCTTGTTCGTGACAGACGAAACAAGCGCCATCGAATGGTTGCGTCAGCAGTTATTAAAGAAACCGCAGACGCGGCAAGATATTCATCCAAACTTTATGAAAGAAATTCAGCATATTGCGAAACATGAGAAGTTGCCTGAGTTGGATGACTTATTGCAGCAAAACTTCTTGAAATATGAAGGGGACGGTCCTGTACCAGACCAAATTGCAAGCTATCTCCGCCGAAATTATAAAGATTTACGCGGTTTAGAGAACGATGATCCACAATTACAAGAAAAAGCAATGAATCGTTGGTACGTACCAGATCCAAACAAACAAGCCGATTTAGAGAAACTTCGTGAAAAAGCGTTGTTGCGTGAATTTGAAGGTTACTTAGAAGAATTAGAAAAAAGCAAGAAAAAGCTCAAACAATTCCGTACAGAAGCGATTCGTGCTGGATTTAAGAAAGCATGGAGCGACAAAGATTATGAAAAGATTGTCAAAGTCGGCGAACGTCTACCTGAGAGTGTCATTCAAGAGGACGACAAGCTGTTAATGTATTACGACAACGCACAAATTCGTTTAGGTTTGTAAACCAATTGAAAGCCTGATTTTTTATCAAAAAATCAGGCTTTCAATATTTAACATTGTTATAATGTAATCATAATGGTATATGCGGTGAAAAAATCTTTTTAAGGTGAGACCATGAAAACTTGGCGCGATGAAATTGTCCAAAAGTTTGTCAATCAGCCTTATTCGTTATTGTTAGTCAATGATCCGGATTTTTTATTGAATGATGAAGAAATTCTTCAACGGTTAAGAGAGAATGGATATGAGGTCATTCATTTTAATGATAGCATCTTTATTCGTTACCTGTATGAGTCTCAATTTAGAGAGAAAGTCGAGCAAAATCAATTAAAATTGCTTTTCTTTAGTAATGATGAAAATTACACTTATTTTCCATATGATTTTTTGCAACATGGATACCATATTGAATTAAAGATTAGCGAGTTATTTCCAAAGTTTTCGCCAGGAATTGTTAAACAGCTAGACAAAGAAGATTTCGATGTCTTGTATACTGCACACAAACAGTATCAGGGTTCTTCTTCTGATAAGGAAACGTTGGAATACATCGTTAAACATGTTTATAAAATTGTTCATGAGCTAATTGATAGCGAAGTTGAGTTATATAAATTACTTCTTTCGATTCATTATGCTAAGAAACAATTACCGTCGATTGTACAGCAGTTTTTAATCGAAAAGTTATCAGGCAAAAACGTATTTGAAGGAATACCTATAAAACGTTTGCTTACATCTTCTAGTTATTTTTTTCAATATATAGAGAAGCAATGGACTACATTTGTTCATCAATTACTGGATTTACAAGAGGGAAGTGTATTAGAAGAAACTCCTTTGTATTTAGCTCATCCATTTTCTAGTCCAGATGTTAGAAGGCTGATGAACGATTTATTTGCAAAAGGTTATATTAGAAAAGTAAAAACGAACGTATCATATTCTTTTCCAACTTGGATGAAATACGGTGTAGAAGTGGATGAGGATGGTTCATTGCAGGAAAAAATTCGTCATCTTCATGAAAAAATCATGGAGCAAATCACTTCTGCATCTCGCTATAAAGATTGGATTAACATAATGGAACTGATGGCTGAATACAAGTGTACAGTTTTAGATACAAACAAACAAGAATATGAGAGGGAAGTAAGCGCTCTTTTCCATAAAGTAAACGAAATGTTCGAAAAATGGATGATGGAAGGCTACCGTTCATTAACAAGCTTGCCACCGGTTCCTAAACCGAAAATGGTTCATCATATTGTACAATTTCTTGCATCGAAGCGGGGACAAAATGAAAAAATCGCTTTGCTAGTATTGGACGGGATGAGCTATGTTCAATGGAAAAAAATCAAGTATTATTTAACCAATAAAGGTTTTTCTTTTGAAGAAAATGGTGTGTTTGCTTGGGTTCCAACATTAACATCGGTTTCTCGTCAAGCCATTTTCGCTGGTAATTTTCCATCTGCATTTTCACAAAGTATTGGCACAACCGCAACAGAAGAGAACTATTGGAAAACATTTTGGGAAAATAGCGGACTATTAAAACAATATGTTTCATATCAAAAAGGATTAGGAAAAGAAGCTTATAAAAAGGAAGGAATTGCAGCCTTTAAACGTCCGAACGTTAAAGTATATGGCGCTGTTATTGACATCATCGACCAATTTATCCATGGAGCCGTACAAGGTGAAAAAAGTCTAATGTCGGAATTACAATTATGGTTAAATACAGACTATTTAGCACGATTATTAACTGATTTGCACCGTGAAAAATTCACTATTTACATTACATCTGACCATGGAAATACGGAAAGTGTTGGTATTGGCAGAATTTCTGAAGGTGTATTAGCAGAACAAAAAGGAGAACGGGTCCGAATTTATACAGATACTAATTTGTTTAAAGATGCAGCGAAAAAAATAGGTGGTATTCCTTGGACTGGTGTAGGATTACCGGAAAACTATCATGCTTTATTAGCTCAATATGGACAAGCATTTGTCAATAAAAATGAGCGAATTGTTAGCCACGGTAGTATTAGTATTGAGGAAGTCATCGTTCCTTTTGTGAAAGTGATTCCGTCTTTAGGAGGATAACGAATGGTTAAACCAGTAGGCTTTGATCAGAAAATAATGTTACATCATTTAGATTTTACTGCGAATGAAGCAAGGAAATTATCAAGAAAGGAAATGTATGAAGTTTTAGATTATTTTTTACGGAGTGATATTCTCGGGGCGAAATCTAGAAAGAACGCCATCACGATGTTAATGAAAATTTGGTATTTAGTAGACGAGGAGATTATTCCATTACGAGACAAAGCACTTGAAATGTTTCCTCATTTGACAAAAGAAGAGCGATTACTTGTTCATTGGGGAATGACGATTCTTGCTTATCCATTTTTTAAAGACTTGGTACAGGAACTAGGAAAGCTGTTTCGTTTGCAAGATGAAGTTCCAAGCGCAGTAGTCGGAAGAAAAATGAAGGAATTGTACGGGGATCGTAGACGCGTAGAAGTGGCAACAAGTGCCGTATTAACAAGTATAAAAACGTGGGGAATAGTCGATCTGTTAAAAAGCCGTTCATATAAGCTACGCCCAAAAATGTCTGTAACATCAACGGATCTTAATCAATTTATTACAGAAGTGATTTTACGAGCAACGAATGTTACAGCCATGCCTATTGACTTACTTCATAATCATGCTTTATTCTTTCCATTTTCATTTGACATAAGTGCGACAGAGTTACGAAATAATCATCAGTTTCGTATAAATAGACAAGGAGTCGATATGGTGACAGTCGAACTGTCTTTGTGATCATGATTAGGTTCCTATTGTTTTCAGTGGAGGTTGTATTATGTTTAACATTGGTGAAATCGTACATGGGCCACATTTCCCGGAAAGTGTTGAAATTAAGCGTTGTGAATTATTTGGTGAGTTCTACATTATCGAAGCCATTGGGCGAGAAACAAATCAATTTTATGAGCTTATGCTGGAGAAAGAGAAATTAACAGAATTAAAAAGTTTAAAGGAAAATAAAAACGAAAGTAATATTCAAGCGATTGACATTCAGCGATATTTTCAATATTTAATGTCATTAGCATTGCATAAATATAGTTAGAATTTTCTGTTAATTAATTTTTGTGAATTTGTGCCAAAAAGACAAAACCTAAAGAAAGGTGGCACTGCCCATTTGGTAAATATATACAGTTAAACCAGAGCGACAACGACAAAAGGGAGATTATGGACTGGCTCGCCCATCAAATTTTCGCAACCAAACATAAGCTGGTTTCCACAGAGCTCTCTTTAACCAACGAGTAATTCGAAGTAGGGATTTCTTACTTTTCATCTCCAATTGAATGAGAACATGTAAGCAATACGTGATCAGGGCTAAGAAAATTTGATTTTGAATAGCTGTTTCACTCATTCCATAAAAGTGCTTAATTTCTACGTGTTGCTTGAGCCATTTGAAAAAGAGTTCAATAGCCCAGCGAGATCGGTAAATATCACTTATCTCTTCTGGTTTTAAATCAAATCGGTTGGTGATGAAACGAAGTAAGTTCCCTTTTGTGTCCATAACTTCTAGTAGACGAAAGACATTTTCAGTACGATTTTGTGTGGTACCAATGTAGACCATTTTATCGGATAGAACGTGACAATCATCAGGAAGTGAAAATGTATAGACTTCACGAATGACTGCGTTTTTCTTCAGTCTTGAAACGAAGAAATAGCCATCATCTGTCATCCGATCAAAACGTTCATAGTCCACATAACCGCGGTCAAACACATACATGGCTTCTTGATCATCCACTAGGACTTCGAGTTGATTTCGGTCATGTTCTTTTGCTGTCGTAATCACTGCTTTTTCAGGATAGACGGTGTCTTTATCCATGAAAACGAGCCGTAAGTGTAGCTTTACACCAGCTTTTGTTTTCCGGAATTTTGCCCATTTATAATGGGTCAAATTCAACGGGAGTGTACTTGAATCAATGATTTTCAGTGGCATATTCTTTCCGTTTTTATAATGGTACCGTTGAATTTTCCAAACAAGATCCAAGAACAAATTTGCAAGAATTAGTGGGTGGATCTGATTGTTTTTTCGGGATAGCTGAGAGGCACTTATCGATTCAAATCCGAGTGCTTTTTGAAGATCTTCGTCTACAAGTGCATCACTCATTTCCTCTAAGCTCTTAAATTCGAGCAGCTGGGCTACCAATAAAAGTTTAATATAGGCTTCTGTTGTCAGCTTTTTTGTGTAATAGTCCTGTTTCAATTCTTTGACTTGTTCGCTAAGTTTTTGAATATTTATGGGTGAAACCCATTTACCAAATGATGAAATTAGTGTATTCTTGTCCATAACTCTTATCCTTTACGATTGGATTTGGACAGGAACCACCTGTACTTCCATTGTAAAGGATTTTTTTGTTTCGAAATCAATAAAAAATTGAACATTCTTAGTATTTTGAATCATCAGATTTAATTACTGCAATGCTAGTGATTTAATGTTACACAATGAGGTTAAGTACTCGCGAACAAGAGCATTAGGGAATAAAAAATTATTACCATTACCGCACCAAATTGAAGCAGTTTATGGCAGAATGCTTCAAGTTCCACAAATTCGTTTTTTACTTGCTGATGATCCAGGTGCTGGTAAAACGATTATGTCCGGTATGCTAATCAAAGAATTAAAAGCTAGATATAGTGTGGAACGTATTCTAATTTTAGTTCCTCCTTTAGTAGTGAGACAATGGCAAGAAGAATTATTAGAGAAGTTTAACGAACACTTTCATATTATTAATCGAAATGTGTTAAAGGAATACGGTGGAAAAAATCCGTTTGTTGCCAACGATTTATGCTTAGCTTCTATGTATTGGGCTGCGCGGGAAGATATTAAACTATTAATTCAAGAAGCAGAGTTTGATTTAATTATCGTTGACGAAGCGCATAAAATGGCAGCGTATACACACGGAACGATAAAAAAGCGCACTTCAAGGACAAAGCTGTATCAATTAGGCGAGTCGATATTACGTAAGGCACCGCATTGTTTGTTGCTGACTGCTACTCCGCATAAAGGTGATATGGAGAATTTTCGCCATTTGATGAAATTAATCGATGAAGATATTTTTTCGAATATAAGCGGGAATGAAAGTTTACGCGAAAAAACGAATCCATTCATGATCCGTCGTTTGAAAGAAAGTATGAAAAACTTTGACGGAACACCTCTATTTCCCAAACGAACGACGAAAACAATTAAATATACTTTGACAGACGAAGAGCTAGCTTTATATGATGCGGTAACGCAATATGTAAGAGAGCATTTTAACCGAGCGATAAGTAATGGAAGTAATAGTACTGCATTTGCTATGATGCTCTTGCAACGTCGTCTAAGTTCGTCTTTGGAAGCGATTCATTTATCCCTTAGACGAAGATATAAACGTTTAGTTCAGTTATACAAACAAACAGAGCAGGAAGGCAAAAGTATATTAAAAAATTAGGACATATTGAGTTGGAGAATTATTTAGAAGAGGCGAGCGAGCAACAAGAATTGATTGAGAAACAGTTGGAACAAGCTGTAGATTCCATTGATACGATCGAATTAAAAAAGGAAATTATGGTTTTAAAGAAATTAATCGAACAAGCGGAAAACCTTAAGTTATACGCGGTAGAGAAAAAGTATCAAGAATTAGAGAAAACGCTGTTTGGAACAAATGGACTGCTTCAGCAAAATGAGAAGGTTCTCATTTTTACGGACTCTACAGATACATTGAATTATTTAGAAAGAAAGCTTCTTGAGCATGTACCAAAAATCGCGAAAATTGTTGGTAATTTTTCAATGGATGAGCGTAGAAGACAAGTTGAGCTTTTTCGAAACGAGTGTCAAATTATGCTTGCAACTGATGCAGGTGGAGAATCGATAAATCTCCAGTTTTGTAATCAAATGATTAACTATGATATCCCTTGGAATCCAAATAAATTAGAACAGCGAATGGGGCGCATTCATCGTATCGGGCAGAAGAACGAAGTGTTTGTATTTAACTTAGTTGCGCAAAATACTCGTGAAGGTAGTGTCATGATTCGTCTGCTTGAAAAAATGGAGCAGATGAAAGAAGACTTAGGATCTGATTTAGTTTATGATTTTATTGGCGAAGTTTTAGAAGATAAGTTTGATAGTTTAGCCGACTTAATGCAGGAAGCAATTTTAAACAGGGAACGTCTGGATGATGTTATTGCCAATATGAAAAAAACATTGTCGGAAGAGCATCAAAAGTTATTGAAGCTCATGCAAGAAGAAAGAATGGTTGAAGATCCGCTCGATTTATCGATTTTAAAACGTGAACAAAATGATTTAACAGTAAAACGCATTCCAATTCGGGCATATACAGATTTAGCAACGTACATATTAGAAAAGAAAAAAGTCCGAGTCTATGATACAAACGATGGCAAAGTAAAACGTATTGAACGTTTACCAAAATTTATTCGAGACAGCCTGCCTGAATTAGCTCGTTATCAAGGGGAAAGTTACCGTTTTACGGGTATACGTGAATATGAATCTGAAGAAGTGGCGTTATTAAATAGTGATCATCCAATTTTTAAATTAAGCATGGACTTAATGAAAAAAGAAAATGAAAAACGTTCTTGGGGGAGATTTTTAGTAACTTATGATGTTCCTGAACCATTGATGGTTGAGGTATACAATATTAGCATTGTAGATGGAACGGGAAAAGAGCTTGAAAACCATTTTATTCATCTAGCCAAACGTGAAAATGGCGAAATCATTGCACTAGATCCATACTGGTTATTTGCTGGTCATTTTTACGAAAACGTTATTGAATTAAGTGATCATGCATCAAACGAATGTATAGGACATGTTCTAAAGCACTCATCTTTAATTAGAGATCAAGTTCAAGCCAAACGTCAAAAACAATTAGATAAGCTTCTAGCGTTCTTAGAGAAATCTTTTAATGAACAATACCGTAACACGCTAGAAAAGCTAGAAAAATATCAACAAGAAAACATAGACAATCGCAATAGCGCTCTTATTAACCTAATGAACGCTCATTTAATTGACTTAGATATGAAGAAAGAAGAACGTTTGAACGTCATTCGTCGCCAAAAGAATATTAGCATGAAGCCACCAAAGAAAATTCTTTCTTTACAACTTGCCTCTACAGGGCGCAGTAAGCGAGTCATGTCTATTTACTATAAGGATGTAGTGGAAAAATACGAAAAAGCAAACGGACGGATAAACATAAAAATGTTTAATTGCCTAGCATTAGTCGACTTTTACAGCGAACGCTTTAACGGCGAAGAACGATATATCATCCTGACAAACGATCCAAACTATATGCCATCTGAAGAACATCTTGAAGATTTAGCAGATATTTTGAACAAAGTGTATATTTATGTCGTTCAAGACGGCGAGATTATTGAAGAGAGAGCGATGGAGAAGGAAATATTTGTGTTTTAAAAAGTGGTAAAAGGGGGATCGCTGAAATCCATTTCTAACCTATGTGGTAGGGATGGGTTTTTTAAAGTGTACACTATAACATGTAAAAAGACGTGCTAACTAATATCAGTTTTAGCTCGTCTTTTATTGTTAGGCTACCATAAGTGTTTATTGCAAAATAAAATAACAGAGTTCTACATTTTTTTGATACAGATCATTTTATTTTTATTTTGCAATAAACAGTAGGTAAGATACTCTTTTCTCTGGAATGAGTTATAACCAAGTCAGAGAATACCCTACCTTTTTCTTTTGATCTAGCAGAATGCTTTACACAAACTTTTATACATCATCGGCTTATGTATTTTGTTTTAATGACAAAATGTAAATTACCACTTTATTTCCATCAAAGGGGAAAACAAAACGACTTCTTGAGCGTTGTCCTCATTGCCAGGCAAAACGACTTCTTTATCGCCATGGTACTACGAACGAAATGCCGTGACGCCGCATCAGTCTTATCGCATTTGGATCGCTCGGTATCGCTGCCCGAAGGTTGGGGGACGGTGACTGTGTTGCCAAATTGGCCCTGCCATCGTCCAAGCGATAGAACGAGCCTTATGGTGGTTCAGGCCATCGAGAAGCTTGGCCTTTTTTCCGTCATCCAAGAAATATGGGAGCACCGATCGACACATCTTTTTGTACGTACATTCAGTTCCTAATTTTACTTACATCCCCTTACATGGAATCATTTATAGATTACACAAACCTTTCATCTCGACGGTCGGGGGAATGATCCGATAGGATAGAGACAGGACGGACCAATCAGTCCTAGAATGGGATGAATGAAGGAGGAGATCTAAATGGATGAGTCGATAAGACATGAGATCGCTTTATTTCGGTATGGATTGATCGCTCCATTGGTGAATACGTACCTGAAAGAAGTGGCGGAACGGATCCATCCAGTTCCCCACCATGGAGAGAACGCATCGCTGCCAAAACGATTCTCGACTGGTGCACGCAGTACAAAAAAGGGGGCTTTGAGGCACTGAAGCCGAAACGACGGTCAGACCGTGGCCATTCCCGAAGGCTGTCACCTGAAGACGAGGATCATATTTTAACCCTAAGAAAAAAACATCCCCACATGCCCGTGACGGCGTTTTACCAACACCTTATTGAGCAGGGGGAAATCGAAAAACAACTCGTATCTTACTTTACTATATATCGGTTGTGCAAAAAATACAACCTCGTGGGGAAAGAAATTTTACCAATTCCTGAACGAAAACGATTCGTGTACGATCAGGTCAATGAGCTCTGGCAAGGGGACTTATCCTATGACCCGTTGATTTGCGTGAATGGCAAAACGCAAAAAACATTTTTGATTGCCTACATCGATGACTGCTCGCGGGTCGTGCCGTACACTCAGTTTTTCTCTTCCGAGAAATTTGACGGGTTGCGGATCGTGACCAAAGAGCGCTGCTTCGGTACGGGAAGTTGAAACGAATTTATTCGGACAACGGAAAAATTTATCGGGCGGAACCCTTGCAGTACGCCTGCGCGGAGTTAGGGATCACCTTGATCCATACCAAGCCGTACGACCCGCAAAGCAAAGGAAAAATCGAACGATTTTTCCGCACTGTACAGACGCGGTTTTATCCGTTGCTCAAGATGAATCCACCGAAGTTGCTCGAAGAGCTAAACGAGCGATTTTGGAAGTGGTTGGAGAAAGATTACCAACGAAAACCGCATACCTCGTTGGACGGGAAGACGCCACATGAGGTGTTTCAATCGCAAGTGCATTTGGTGTCGTTCGTCGAGGATTCCGATTGGTTCGACGCGATCTTTAACCTCGCCACTACTTGCCTGTTATACGGCGCTCAATGGAAAAAAGATATGATTGACGAAGATATCGTTCGTATGGCAGCCGAAGAAATGGGGTACTAACACAGCAGGGGCCGATCGGCCTCTGCTGTGTTCCATCCCACTCTATCCTCATTCTAGTTGATCATCCGAAATAATGTGCAAACGTTCGGATATAATCTGCAAAATAATTCGCAAAGATTTTGCACATTATTTCCGAATCCGTCCGAAATAATTTGAAAAAGGGATTCTGAAATAATGTGTTAATTTTCAGACAAAAATCGACAATATTTTTTGCGAAAATTCGATATCATTTTAACTGTTCTATGAATAGGTTATCCCCACTTTATTATCAACGACGTTAAGTAACGCCAATATAATATGGGGTTTACTGCTAATTATTCGTTATTTTGATTTTTTATACTATATTTTTATAACACTATCAAAATTTTTAGGAGGTAGGATTAATGGCCGAAATAAAAAGCATAAAGATAAACGATTTGCTAGTAAATAGTGAAAATCCGCGTTTTGAATCAGTAAATTCTCAAACTGAAGCTATAAAGCGGTTAGTTCTAGAACAAAATGACAAATTATATAGGTTGGCTAAAAGTATCGTGGAAAAAGGATTAAATCCAAGTGAATTACCTATAGTAATAGAGGACTTTCAACAAGATGGAATGTATAGGGTTTTAGAAGGGAATCGTAGAATAACAGCAATTAAAATTTTAAATAACCCAGATTTAATTGATTTTTCTGAATTTCAAAAAATGAGGTATAAAAAACTGAGGAAAGACTTTGATGAGAAAAAGTTTGAAGAAATTCGATGCGTGGTTGTAGAAAATGAAAGTGAGGCCAATCATTGGATTAAATTAAGACATACTGGAGAAAATAATGGGGTAGGTATAGTCTCTTGGGATCGAACTCAACAAAAACGTTTTGAAAGAAACTTAGGTCTAAAATCTCCTGAAGATCAAATTTTAGAATTTATTAAGAAAGCAAATTTAGTACACAAAGAAAAATTAAAAAAAGTAAAAATAACCAATATACATCGTTTAATAGGAGATCCAGATGTAAGAGAAGCGCTTGGTTTAGTACTTGAAAACAAAGTACTATACACCAATTTGCCTAAAGAAGAAGTTGGAAAGGGGATTAAAAAAATATTCGAAGATATTTTATCGGAAACAATTAAAGTTACTGATATTTATTATAAAGATGATAGAATCAGGTATATAAAAGGACTTGATGTTTCCTGTCTCCCAGATAAATCGAAATCACGTGAGAATTATGTAGAGTTATTGAGTCTTGTAAATAACGATATTAGCGAAAGTATTCAGATAATTAATGATGAAAATAATACGGAACACGAGATTAATAATAACCAAAAAGAACTCTCCGAAGATAGAATAGTATCTGTTCCAAATAAAGATAGTAAGAACCAAAATGAAGAGCAAAAAATGAAGGTATATGAAAAATATAATGAAAGTAAAGTAGTTATTGAAGAAATTGAAGAAACGGTCTCATCTGCAAAGAAAAGTAAACATCTTTCAATAACGAGAAAAAAGCTTATTCCTAGCAATTTTATCATTCATATTGAAAACATTAGAATAAATTATATTTATAGAGAACTTAAAGAAATTAATGTTGATGATTTTCCTAATGCTGTAGCAGTATTATTAAGGGTTTTTATAGAGTTAAGTGTAGAGCATTATATGAAAAAAAATAGAATTGAAATTTTTCCTAACGATTCTTTGGGGAATAAAGTTAAAAAAGTTACTCAACATTTGGAACAAAATAATAAATTAGATAAAAATCAACTTAAACCTGTTCGTACTGCTGTTTCTAATCCAAATCACTTTTTCTCAATAAATACATTACATTCTTATGTACATAATGAGGTAATGGTACCTTCATCAAAAGACTTGAAATTAATATGGGATACTATACAAAATTTTGTTGAATCGCTATGGAATTAGACTAATAAATAAAAAGTAAGCGGTGATAATTATGGGGCGATATTCTCCTTTACGTTATCCAGGGGGAAAAAGAAAACTTTCAAACTATGTGAAATTAATTTTAAAAGAAAATGAACTTCTAGATGGGACATATGTAGAACCTTTCGCTGGGGGAGCCGGTATAGCTCTTTCACTACTTATAGATGGTTATGTAACTAAGGTGGTGATTAATGATATAAATAAATCTATATTTGCTTTTTGGTATTCAGTTTTAAATAAAACGGATGAACTTTGTAAATTGATATGCGATACCCCAGTAACAGTTGAACAGTGGAAGAAACAAAAAAATGTTCAAAAAAATGCTATGAACTGCTCTCTTTTAGAATTAGGTTTTTCAACATTTTTTTTAAATAGGACAAATAGATCTGGAATTTTGAGTGGAGGAGTAATAGGAGGATTAAATCAGAATGGCAAATATAAAATCGATGCAAGATTTAATAAAAAAAATTTAATCTCTAGGATAGAGAAAATCGCCAGATATAAAAATCGAATACTTTTATTGAATTTAGATGCGTCAGAATTAATAACTGATGTATTACCAGGATTACCTCAAAAAACTTTAGTTTATTTGGACCCGCCTTATTATCATAAGGGTAGAGACTTGTATGAAAATCATTATAGCCATGAAGATCATGAATTTTTGGCAAAATTAATTAGAACGAAAATTACACAATACTGGCTTTTAACATATGATAATACCCCTCAAATAAAAGAAATGTATAAAGGTTTACGTCAAAAAAACTTTTCTCTAAACTATTCGTTAGCAAATAAATATATGGGTTCTGAAATAATGTTTTTCTGTAATCAGTTATTAATACCAGAGGTAGAAAACCCTATAAAAGTCTCTCTGTAATATAAAAAATAATATCAAAAAATGCCGCGCATTGATAAAATTCGAATTTTAAGCCGAAAAGGACAAGTGTCAAGGGACAGAGTGAAAGGTGTTAATGCACAAACGGTGAGCGAATGCGTCGAAGACTATTTAACTGTTCATCACACTTTACCAGATTTAATTACCGAATTGCAAATCGTACGAATTTAACACGAAAAACAATTGTAAAGCATTTAATGAGGAGCGTTCCTGTTAGAAGCTTTTTCGGGGACTTGCATAAAAAGAGCCCTCTTGGTTTGATGCGGGGTGTCAATTCTCGAAAATGCCCCCCTAATTTAGAATCAAGGAGGACTCCCATGAATTGTACTCAAAATCACAAAATTAATCAAGTCACCGAAAAAACGCTGGTAGTCGGCATGGATATCGCAAAACGCAAACATTACGTCTTCTTTGTCGATGATCGCGGTCGAATCCTGCAAAAGGCTTTCCCGATTGCACAATCTAACCAAGGGTTTGAAGGGTTTGCCAGCGCATCCTGTCAGCTATGAAAGAATTCGGCAAAACAGAAGTCATCAACGGAATTGAGACAACCGGACATTATTGGCTCAATCTGGCCTATTTCCTGGACGAAAGGGAGATCTCTCTTGTCATGACGAATCCGATGCATGTCAAGCGATCCAAAGAGTTGGATGACAACTTGCCAACCAAGCATGATGCCAAAGATGCCTTGGTGATCGCACGCCTTGTGAAGGATGGGAGGTTCAGTTATCCACGCATCCTTAAAGGGATGGAGGTCGATCTGCGTGTCGGAACTAGCCTGAGGTCTAAGCTGGTTGAGGAATTAGGTTCCGTAAGCAACCAGCTGATACATTGGACGGACCGATATTTCCCGGAGTTTGGGCAGGTATTTCCGTCATTCGGCAAAATGGCACTCACTGCTTTGGAACATACCCCTTTTCCAAGTGGTCTCGCAGGGAAAGAGCCCGATGAGGTATTGGAGCTTTACCGGAAAAGTGAAGGGTTCAAAGCTCCACAAAGGCCAAAGGCAGCTAGGCTAATTGAACTCGCAGGCACCTCGATTGGCGTCACAGAGGGGCGCAGATGGCCCGTATAGAAGTAGCCACACTTGTCCGCCGATACCGCCAGCTCGAAGAATATTGGAGTCAACTCACTCGGCAGCTTTCTGAACTTGTCCGGGAATCTGTCGAGTATCAATGGCTGAAAACTGTTCCAGGCCTGGGTGATGCCACCATTGTCGAATTACTGTCGGAACTCGGCAGCTTTTTTCACTATCAGGATCCACGCCAACTAGTAAAACTAGCGGGACTGACCTTACGGGAAAACTCCTCCGACCAGCATAAAGGCCAAAAACGGATATCCAAACGAGGAAGAAGGCGATTACGCACCCTCCTCTTCCGGGTTATTTTGCCCATGATCCGTCACAATGAAGAGTTTCGACTGTTGCACGAGTATTACAAGAACAGACCAAACAATCCATTGTGTAAGAAGCAATCCATCATGGTGTTATGCTGAAAATTACTGAAGGTACTGCACGCAATCAGTACAAAGCATGTGGCATTTGACGCAAAGCGAATGATACAGGACATTCCCAAGCTCGAAAAGGCTGCCTGACACCCATATACTTTACACGGACTAGACAACAGGATGACACGGAGAAGCCAACAGAATCTATTCCATTCGACCTTGAGTTCCCTGAGGAGCTTAGCCAGCCTCTGCCTTATGACTAGACCTAACGAAGAAATGTGGGCACCTAGATGCCAAGAGACATGGGAGGGTACGTCATCATAAGCGATGCAGAGATCCACAGTGCATCGTATATCGTATACAGACCTATCGCTACATCCATATTTAACCAGTAGTGACCGCGGAGCGTACCCATTAACTGTAAGAGAATCGCATATTTATAAAATTATGTTAGTGATCGTGTCGAAAAATATTTTTTGACACAACTAAAACGGGTCAAACCGTTGATAAATCAATATTTATAGAGGGAATATTCCTGTTTAGAAAATTTTTGGAGGAGAACTTGAATAAAAACTCTGGGGATGATTCGGCGCGAGGGTGTCGATCAGTGAATTGCCTCGTACAGTCTATATATTTGTTGCCGTTTTGATCATAAACATATATTTCTTCGCCTCGCATCATTACAACTTTGTCCACTTTATAGTATAGACTATTTGGATTTGTTAAATTTTCATTCTTATCACACTCCATCTATTTTTGGTATTGATAATAAATGGAAATTTGAGAAACATCCTGAATCCGTGATGAATTGAAATCGACTTTGATTTTGTTGTAATTTTGATGGATTGATAATCCATAAAACCCTTTTTATGCTTATGACCTATGTCATCTCTATTTCCGAAAATGGAACAAATCTCTTTTTTAGGTATACGAACCAAAAAAATAGACAAAAAAGCACAGGGAGTGACGTTGGACATCAGTTCCCGAACATTCGTTCGTTATCTTGCCTCTCTCCATTTCTGATAGACGTTCAGTAGGGGCTCGCTATAGCCACTCCTTCGCGTCAGTTTCATCCAGATCTGTCGTGATCGACGGACGAGTCGCCCTGCCATCGTGATCACCGTCTGAATAATCGTCTTGATGCGGCGGCGTTTCACTTTGTGGTGCAACGGATGTCTCGGATCGCTTAATAGATCTTGTCCAATCAGACGAAGAAGATTGTAAACGAAGGCTCCCATGACCAACACGAGCGCATTCGTTTTCATCTTCCCAGATGGAAGCCGCTCTAAATCTAAGTCGCTCTTCAGTTCGCTATGAAACTGTTCGCATGTCGCATGGTCATGATACAACGCGAGCACATCGCTCATTCGAACATGCTCGTATCCTTTGAGCCGCACCCAATAGCTTTCCACTTCATAATCAGGAACGAGCATCAGCTGTCCATTGCGTTCCATCGTCCGTTCCGTCACTTGGGTGACTTGAACGTACGTATACGTGTTTCCATCGATCGCTGCCTTCTGTGGAAGGCATAGCTCATAGGTTTGTACTCCTTCGCTTTGTCCATCATCGACACGTTTGCCCTTTTGCGAAGCGATCTGGAACCAAAGCGCTGTCGATTCTCGGCGTAAGTTTCGCTTGATGACAAAGTCCACGTCTTCCTTTAGGCATACGTGCACATTCGCTTCTGCATCGTTTCCTGCATCCATGCGAACAAGCAGACGAGATGAAGTCAGTTGACGAGCTCGACGGATAGCGGTGACTAAAAACGAGGGCATGTTGTCTTGCACATGTTGTTTCCCTGGACGCAACTCGGCATGAACGAGATACCCTTCCTTCCCTGCATACGCAAACAACGGTGTAAAACCGTCAAATCCTTTATACGTTCGACTGACTCCTTCTTTTTTCGTATCGGAGTTGTCAAATGGGGAACCATCTATATCAAGGGGAAGCCATGTCGTCTTTCCTTTGGTCCAACAAGGGGACAAAGTGGCATGTCGTTGAATCAACAGACGTATGGACTCCTCCCAAAGAATCGTTTCGGTCATCGGAAGACAAGCGAGCTGATCGAGTCGTTGTCGCAAGGTTGGAGAGGAAGGCACGTGCTGAATCCCCATCGATGCCGAAAAGATATCGTCCTGACGATACGCTTCGATATGATCGAAATCCGTTTTTCCTGTGGCAAGCAAGCCAATCATCGAGCGAATGACATCGCTATGGGAAATGTGCACTTCTCGACGAACCGTTGGAAGCCGAAGTGCGTTTACCCGTTTATCCAGTTTCGTTCGATGGAGTAAGTAGCCAACGAGAGCAAGCCCAGCACTTGGGGTAATCGCTTCATCTGTCAATACAAACCGAATCGGGAAATCTTTCATCACATCACCTACTTGATGAAGAATCGTCAACGTCGTTTTCCCTTATCGTATCAACGGTTTGCGACCATTGTAAAGATGTTTTGTCACGGATTCAGGTTTATAATATGATGGAATATATTGGTGATTCAGAGGGGTTAGAAAAAATAAAAAAAGTATTTATGAAGCTGGAGAATCCAGGCAAGGATGATCAAGTGGAGTATTATTATTTTCTAATATTGGATTATAAGATAAATAACACGGTTGCAGATATGAAAGATAAAATTGAAAATAACATTTCAAGTTTTACTGAACAAGACCTTTTAGACTTAGACTATAATAAACCAATTCTTCTTCATGCCTCTATTATTTTAAGCAATCTATATGATCTTGAAGTAAATTTGGACCATTTAAAAGACATATATGAAAAGAAAGAAAACCAAATAACAATATTATTCAGAGATGAAATTACTTATTGGGTTCATTTAATGATCGCAAAAGAACTAGAGCAACACTTTGAGAACAAAAAGTTTATGACTAATATATTATCAGAAACAAGACCTTTTCATACGTACTTTTATTCATTGGAGAGTATAAGAAATCTATATTTAATGTCGAATGTATTTGCTAGTAAAGAAATTTCTGATGTCGATAAATATTTAAATGTACTAAGCCATCGCATAGATATTTTTAGTCAGGAATTGAAAAACAATAGAGATCAAAGTTATTACCAATATTCATATTATTTAAACTATGCAGAAGAAGTGATTGGAAAATCCTCTCGTAATCAAGAAGCTGCTGAAAATACAAACTGCCGAGACATAAAATTATTTAATGAAATGTATTACTGTTATAAGGCAACTGGTGAGATGGCTACTTCTGAAGCTGTTGCTATAGAAGAGTCGTAAGCGTCAAATACTCAGCACCTTCTAGTTGTGAATGTTACATGAGATAATCTCCATAGAAAAAATGCTGGAGGTTATGCTATGAATGATGCTGACAAAAGAATAGAATGGAAATCCAGGTATGATGCTTGGAAAACAAGTGGATTGAGTGCTTCTGAGTGGTCTCGCATCAATGATGTAAATATACATCAGATGTACTACTGGATTCGAAAGTTTCGAGAGGAAGAAATTTCTACGAACGAGCATCAATCAAAATGGTTGACGGTGGATGTCCAAGAAATCTCCTCCCATCATACGGGTCAGGAATCTGTCCTTATTCATTACGGTGCACTGTCCATCGAAGTACGTCCAGGCACCGATTTGAATCTACTTTCCGATGTAGTGCGTGTGATTCAAAATCGATGATATCTAACGCAAATTTTGAACGAGTGTACCTTGCACGTGGAAGCACCGATCTCCGGAAATCGATTGATGGTCTCGCAGTCATCGTCAAAGAATGCTTCGATTTGGATCCATTTTCCCCTTGTTTATTTGTTTTCTGTAATCGGAAAAGGGATAAACTTAAAATTCTACAGTGGGATAATAATGGGTTTTGGCTCCATTATAGAAGATTAGAAAGAGGAACTTTCAACTGGCCATCTGAACAAGAAGGAGTGCCGATGGATATCAGTCCTCGTCAGCTACGCTGGTTATTAGATGGCTTATCCATCGAACAAAAACAAGCCCATCCCACAGTGAAAGCACGCACGATTCTATGAAATTAAAAAACTTGAGAATCCGACTGGTCAAGCCGGATTCTTTTGCGTATACTGGAACTATGAAAAACATGGACATGAAAACTCAAGAAACAATTGAATACTATAAAGCGCGTAACGAAAAGCTTGAAATAGAAAAGGAAGCTTTGGAAGCGAAGCTAAAATGGTATGAGGAGCAATTTCGGTTAAGTCAACAACGTCGTTTTGGTTCTTCCAGTGAGAAGACCAATTCAGACCAACTGTCCCTTTTCAATGAAGCTGAAGCTACCGCAAATCCTGATGATGAAGAACCGACGATTGAAACCATTACATATACACGCAAGAAGAAGCGAAATCGTCGAGATGAAAAACTAGAAAACCTGCCTACTGAAACGGTGGAATACCGTTTGCCAGCTGAGGAACAGGTTTGTTCGTGTTGCGCTGGACCTCTACACGAAATGAGTACGCAAGTACGCAGAGAAATAGAAGTTATTCCAGCACAAGTAAAAGTGAAAAAGCATGTCCAATATGTTTATAGTTGTCGTCATTGTGAACGCCATGAAATAGAAACGCCTATTGTCACGGCGAAAATGCCGGCTCCTGTTTTTCCGGGAAGTCTGGCATCTCCATCGTCAATGGCTTATACGATGACGCAGAAATACGTTGAAAGTATGCCTTTGTATCGCCAGGAAAAACATCTGGAGCGATTTGGCATATTCATTTCCAGGCAAACTTTATCCAATTGGATTTTGTATGGAGCCGACACCTGGTTGAGTCCTGTTTACGACCAAATGCGTAACCATCTATTGAATCAGGATATCCTCCATGCGGATGAGACCACCTTACAGGTTCTTTCAGAACCTGACCGACGAGCGACTTCCAAATCATTTATGTGGCTTTATCGGACAGGACGAATGGGGCCTCCAATTGTTTTGTATGACTACCAGCGAACCCGTGCATCCAAGCATCCTTTACGATTTTTGGAAGGTTTCCGTGGATATTTACATGTGGACGGGTATGCCGGTTATAACGGAATCCCTGATGTCAGTCTGGTCGGTTGTTGGGCTCATGCCAGACGTAAATTCACAGAAGCTTTGCAGGCTCTTCCTGAATCGGCTAAAACTACTCACGTAAAAGCCAAAGAAGGTCTTGCATTCTGTAACCAACTTTTCTCGATAGAACGGGATTTAAAGGATGTTAGTCCTGAAGAACGTTATAAGAAACGTTTAGAACGCAGCCAACCGGTATTGGAGGCTTTTTTGGCATGGCTTCATGAACAATCCCCAAGAGTGTTGCCAAAAAGTGCACTTGGGCAAGCCATTAAATATTGTCGTAATCAATGGGACCGTTTAGTAGCTTTTTTAGAGGATGGTCGTTTAGAGATTGATAACAACCGCGCAGAACGATCCATTAAACCGTTTGTAATCGGGAGGAAAAACTGGCTGTTTAGCAATACCATAAAGGGAGCTAAATCCAGCGCAATCATTTATAGCATTGTGGAGACTGCGAAGGAAAACGGATTAAACCCATTCAATTATCTTAAATATTTATTTGAACAGCTTCCAAATATTAATCTGACTGACAAAGAAAAATTAGATCAACTCCTTCCTTGGTCCACAACAATTCCAGAAGAATGTCGTGTTCCTAATAAAGCTAAATAAATCATAACAATAGTCCACATCTAAAGGTAGGTGTGGACTATTTTACGCTTACGAAGAGTCAGATGACTTACTTACAAAGGTACTAAAGTACGATATCATTGACCCTACTCCCAAAGATATCGAAGAAATGAAAAAATTATATCCTGAAGTTTTAAATAATGAAAGTAAAGACTTCTATATTATATTAAATATTTATACTAGTCTAGTTCAAAAGCATAACCTTGATATAGATAAGGAATTAATTAGAAAAAAGGTAGAGCAGTATGAATGTTATTTAGGATATTGTGAACCAGGAGGTAACTATGTTTTTGAGCTAAGTGTGTATTTGAATAATATCCTTAATATATTAGAGGGTGATGAATTTGCACAAAAATTCCGTTGACAACTATGAGGATATTCATGTTAGTGTTAAAAACATTAACTTTCAATACGGCGAAAAAATAATCTTGAGAAATCTCTCTCTAGAGATAAATGAACCTGGTTTATATGCTATTTATGGAAAAAGCGGGTGTGGGAAAACCACTTTTATCAATATTTTATCTTTAATCATTAGCATTGCATAAATATAGTCAGAATTTTCTGTTAATTAATTTTTGTGAATTTGTGCCAAAAAGACAAAACCTAAAGAAAGGTGGCACTGTCCATTTGGTAAATATATACAGTTAAACCAGAGCGACAACGACAAAAGGGAGATTATGGACTGGCTCGCCCATCAAATTTTCGCAACCAAACATAAGCTGGTTTCCACAGAGCTCTCTTTAACCAACGAGTAATTCGAAGTAGGGATTTCTTACTTTTCATCTCCAATTGAATGAGAACATGTAAGCAATACGTGATCAGGGCTAAGAAAATTTGATTTTGAATAGCTGTTTCACTCATTCCATAAAAGTGCTTAATTTCTACGTGTTGCTTGAGCCATTTGAAAAAGAGTTCAATAGCCCAGCGAGATCGGTAAATATCACTTATCTCTTCTGGTTTTAAATCAAATCGGTTGGTGATGAAACGAAGTAAGTTCCCTTTTGTGTCCATAACTTCTAGTAGACGAAAGACATTTTCAGTACGATTTTGTGTGGTACCAATGTAGACCATTTTATCGGATAGAACGTGACAATCATCAGGAAGTGAAAATGTATAGACTTCACGAATGACTGCGTTTTTCTTCAGTCTTGAAACGAAGAAATAGCCATCATCTGTCATCCGATCAAAACGTTCATAGTCCACATAACCGCGGTCAAACACATACATGGCTTCTTGATCATCCACTAGGACTTCGAGTTGATTTCGGTCATGTTCTTTTGCTGTCGTAATCACTGCTTTTTCAGGATAGACGGTGTCTTTATCCATGAAAACGAGCCGTAAGTGTAGCTTTACACCAGCTTTTGTTTTCCGGAATTTTGCCCATTTATAATGGGTCAAATTCAACGGGAGTGTACTTGAATCAATGATTTTCAGTGGCATATTCTTTCCGTTTTTATAATGGTACCGTTGAATTTTCCAAACAAGATCCAAGAACAAATTTGCAAGAATTAGTGGGTGGATCTGATTGTTTTTTCGGGATAGCTGAGAGGCACTTATCGATTCAAATCCGAGTGCTTTTTGAAGATCTTCGTCTACAAGTGCATCACTCATTTCCTCTAAGCTCTTAAATTCGAGCAGCTGGGCTACCAATAAAAGTTTAATATAGGCTTCTGTTGTCAGCTTTTTTGTGTAATAGTCCTGTTTCAATTCTTTGACTTGTTCGCTAAGTTTTTGAATATTTATGGGTGAAACCCATTTACCAAATGATGAAATTAGTGTATTCTTGTCCATAATGGTTATCCTTTACGATTGGATTTGGGCAGGAACCACCTGTACTTCCATTGTAAAGGATTTTTTTGTTTCGAAATCAATAAAAAATTGAACATTCTTAGCATTTTGAATCATCAGATTTAATTACTGCAATGCTAGTGATCTTTAATACAAAAACCTCACTCAGGAACCATTAATTTATTCCATAAACAAATTAATTTTGAGGATGTTGAATTAGTTGATGACTTGCGGAAAAAAATAGCGTATTTCTTCCAAGATTTAAATTTAATAGAGACTTTAACAATTAGAGAAAACCTTCAAATTATCTCACTTATAAACAGCCAGCCTTTAGATAACGAAAAACTAAATAAATACAGCAGGCAAATACAAATGGAAAACAAGTTAGATATTCCAGTAAATAATCTCTCTGGTGGTGAAAGACAACGAGCAGCTTTTTTAAAAGTATTGGTATTTGAATATCCGCTTATTTTATTGGATGAGCCAACGAATAATTTAGATGAAGAGAACATTAAAATCATAATGGATATTTTATCTAGTATAAAAAAAGATAGGGTCATTATAGTAGTAACCCATTCAAAATTTGTTGTGGAAAATTCAGACAAATCATTTGATTTTATTCAATTAAATAAAGGATTGAAAGAACTATGTTAAAACATGATTCGGTTTTTTATTATATAAAGCAAAAATATTTAAAAAGTTTAAGAAAGCTTGCGATACTAAACTTTTTATTACTAATATTGATTTGATGTTAGACTAAAAAGTAGACACAGATTATTATAGTAATAATAGACTGAAAAATGAGGTGTCTACATGACAAAAAAACAAAGGCGGTACGAGGAAGACTTTAAGCGTCAAACTGTTCGTTATATTTTGGAGGAAGCGAAATCCGTTGCACAAGTGGCTCGTGAGCTCAAAATTAACGAAAATACTCTTCACGGCTGGATGAAAAAATATAAGCAAGAACCTGAAATAACAGAAACCCAAACGTTTCGATCCGAAGACCACGAAGTTCGTGAACTGAAGAAACGTATTCGGGATCTGGAGGAGGAAAACTCCATCTTAAAAAAGGCGATGCACTTCTTCGCGAAAGACCATCGGTAAAATATTCATTTATCCATGAGCATCGCTTCGATTACCGATTGGAGAAGATGTGCGAAGTATTGAAAGTTTCTCGAAGCGGTTATTATAAATGGCGTGATCGTCCCAAAAGTGCTAGACAAGAGCGTCGAGAAGAATTGACGCAGGAAGTGCGTCGTGTGTATATCGAATCTCGCCAACTGTATGGGAGTCCAAAGGTTGCCAAAAAGCTTAATCATGAAGGCATTAAGGTTTCACAGAAGACGGTTTCCCGCATAATGAACAAAGAGGGAATGAAGTCTCGTACCGTGAAAAAGCATAAGGCTACCACTAACTCAAAACATAACCATCCGGTCCACGAAAATGTCTTAAACCAACATTTTACTGTTACGAAACCAAATGAAGTATGGGTAGCTGATATCACATACATTCCAACGGATGAAGGTTGGCTTTATCTAGCTAGTATGATGGATTTGTATTCAAGGAAAATAGTCGGCTGGCATATAGACTGTTCCATGAAAAAGGAGCTAGTGTTAAGTGCTTTAAAGCAAGCCTATCAGCGTCAACAACCACAGGGTTCTATCCTCCATCATTCTGATCGAGGGAGTCAATATGCTTCAAATGACTATCAAGCTAAGCTAATGGAATACGGAATGAAATGTAGCATGAGCCGCAAAGGAAATTGTTATGACAACGCTTGTATTGAATCATTTCATGGGGTTATAAAAAAAGAACTAATCTATCAGACTCGTTATAAAACAAGGGAGGAAGCAAAAAAGAGCATATTTGAGTATATAGAAATATTTTACAATAATAAACGTATTCACTCCGCAACAGAGTATTTTTCGCCATCTGAATACGAACGTATGTACTATAAAAAGGGAGCTTAATGAACATATTAATAGAATAGTTAGACACGAAAATTTACCTTTTAAAAATAATTAGGACAACGTCGTAATTACTTTTAAAAGGCCACCAAGCGATAGCGCGGTAGCTGCGAAAAAAAATCTATAAATTTTTGTGTCTACTTTATTGACCTAATATCAATTATATTTTCGATCTTTACAGTATTTATTTCTGCTGAGAACATCCATAATAATATATTAAATAATGATAAATTATCAATGGTACTGATCAATGGATATACAGAAACAGGAGAATTTGAGTACGATACTAACTTAATTTTAAATTTGCCTCATGTTAAAAATCTTACCTATGATTATGAAATTCCTCTTATTTATTCGTCGGAAAAAGAGGAGGTAGAGTTTTTAGATTGCTTGCCTCTTAATGAAACTACTAGAGAAGCTATTAGTTTTGACGAACAAGTTGATGACAATGCTTTAGTGCTGCCAGAACATTTTAAAAATCAAAAATTAATTATTTCTGATATGAATCACAAGCCCGTTAAAACTACAAACTATTATTATGAAGGATCAGGCACATATTTTCTAAAGGATCAATGTTATCTCGCTCAACCTTTATATAATAAAATGTTGGCAACAATTAATAGCAGTAACTATTCAGGTGTTAAATCACTTATTGTGAACTTAGAAAAAACAGAATATATATATGATTTTGTCAAATCCTTTCATGAAATGTTTAATGAAGATGAAGTTTATGTATATTATCAATCTGAAGGATTGGAGAACTTAGTACAAAATTCGAAAGTCTCTTTTCATTTGCTTTTGTTTTTCCAGCTAAGCTTACTTATTGTAATTGTTATTGTATATAAAAACAGCTTAAATTCTCTCATCAAGTTAATAAATCGTGATTTACTGTCTCTCTATTTAAACGGAATGTCAGTAGCATTGCATTAAGTTAATTTTAATTTGTCAAGCCCAATTTTATGTTAAATTTCATCTTTTTGGATATAAAAAAACTCCTTATAATTAGGATTGGCAGTCCTATCCAAATCCTAAGAATAAGGAGAAACCATTATGGATAAGAATACCACAGAATCCACAATAAATGAACTATTTAAAGAGATCGATCCAATAACTTTTTCAAAACTAATTAATGTGATTGACGTTGACAAATACATTAAAAAATTAACAGCGTATAAGTTTTTACAACTTTGTATCATCGCTCAGATAAATGAATTGGAAAGCTTAACAAAATTGGCCAAACATTTGAAAGACAAGGAAGAGTTGCAGACATATCTGGAATTTGATGCAATTAGTACTTCGCAACTTTCTCGCAAATTAGGCCAATTATCCCCTCAACTGTTTGAAAAAGTATTTAAATATCTGGTCTTAAAGATCCAAGGGCAAATGAAAAATGCCCCGATCATCCGAAACATTGGTCGTCTTCTGGTCATTGATTCTACCACGATGAGCATGAGTTTGAGCCAATATCCATGGGCAACTTTTCGTAAGACAAAGGCTGGTGTTCGACTCCATTTAAAGGTTGTTGTAACGAAGGATATCACTGTTCCGGATCAAGGGATTATCTTACCCGCGAAACATGCCGATCGCACACAGATGGACGAACTCATTGAAATCGATCCAAATGCGATTTACTTGTTTGATCGAGGGTATGTCGATTACAAACAGTTCGACCGCTTATGCCGAGAAGGGGTGCGATTCATTACCCGGCTTAAAAAGAACGCAGAGATTGAAGTTTTATCGGAACGGATTCCCAATCCAGAACGTTTGATTTATAGGGATCAGATTGTCATTTTAGGAAATGACCGTAATCATACCAAAATGACTCATCCTCTCCGATTGATCGAAACGGTCGACAGCGAAGGGAATCCCGTGATCATCATAACCAATTGCTTTGATCTTTCTGCGGAAGAGATTGCAGATTTATACCGATATCGCTGGAAGATAGAGACCTTCTTTAAATGGATGAAACAGCACCTTAAGATAAAAAGATTTTATGGAAAAAGTCAAAATGCCGTTTACAATCAAATTTGGATCGCCCTAATCACCTATTGCTTACAGGCCATGCTCCAATTAAAAGTGAATCACGATGGTCCTTTATTAGAGATCAAGCGAACTTTACAGAATCTGCTTTTTAAAGGTTTTGACTGTTTTGTTCGCTCCCTTTTTAAAAAGCCAATTCGAACGTCCAACGGTCGGAAAAAATACGATTGGGAAAAAGATTTTGAAACCATCGTGTACCAATTTGAAGAAGGGGAGGTGGAACACCTAGACGATTTAGTTTATGATCCAATGTTTCTGTAATATATTACCAAATTGTGGAAATGGACTGCCGATTAAGACGTCATTGTCCTTTTAAGCTTGCTTAGAAAGATTGTATGTCTGAATATTCAGTTACATGAAATAACTGGAATTTTTATTGAGCTTGACAAACATTAAATTTTTTTATGCAACGCTACTGACGGAATGTCTAGCAAAGAAATCACATCCCAGTTTTATAAAACAATCGAATCAGGAAACAAAAAAATTTATATTTTCTCTTATGGAACGGTTATTTTATTTGCTATTCTTCTTTCTAAGGCGCTAAATAATGAAATATTAATGATAATTACCGTTGGTTTATTAATACTATTAAGTTTATTCATTTTGCTAAATAAATTGTTTGTAAAGTATGTTATTTCCAGCATATTAGCGAAAGAACTATCAAATGAGAATATTGTTTCTCAGCTGCGTAACTAGTCTTTAATCAATTAACATTTAGAATGACAACGGGGACGACTAACCGTTGTCATTTTTTTAAATCCAATAATTTTTAACATTCCACTTTTTCTGATAGCACATGCTGCAAATTTTCATTTATCTGAAACAGCAAATCGTGTGTAACTGGACCGTTGCAGACTAGAAAATTGCGTCACCAATTAGTCCATATGATTGTGTCAAAAGGGAAATAGAAAAGAGCCACATTGCTTCCCCTTCCTTTGTAGAATTTACAATGGACCAAACATAAGGAGGAATGCAACAATGGCTTTACCGCAAATGATGTAGTGTCAAATAATCCACTTATCTATTTTCTAATTCAGGATCTTTAATTCTTTACAACTCTTCTCGATTTCTGTCCGAATAAAAAGTCCTAAAAACAAGCCTTTGATCAGTAAGAATACTGGAATCATTGACATTCTTCTTTATAAAAATAATGAAATTTTGTCGTCGACCTCCAATCGTGCAAAAATCCTAGGGGATCGACGACTCTTTTAAAATTCAATTGAGCCCACGCAAATCAAAGGATTGATAAAATTTGACTCCTTCGTTAAAATGAAAATAACCAATTAACCATTTTAAACGAAATGCTTATTTAACAACATTTTCTGGGGTTTTTATCTTAACTATAAGGAATTGAAGCGAAGTTTTTGTCGAGGACAAGGACGCTCTTGCACGTTTTTATCTTAACTATAAGGAATTGAAGCATTTTCTGTTTGAGTGATGCGTGATTCATGATCGTCTGTTTTTATCTTAACTATGAGGAATTGAAACCATTTGTGTGTATGTCCTTTCATTGGGGATCCACATCTGTTTTTATCTTAACTATAAGGAATTGAAACACTTTTCATTTTAATTCCTCCCATTCGCTCGTGATTTTGTTTTTATCTTAACTATAAGGAATTGAAACATACAGTCTACGCAACAACTCATTATGTGATAGGGAAGTTTTTATCTTAACTATAAGGAATTGAAACAGTCTGGAAGGAAACACTTGACACAAGCCACCTTGTGTTTTTATCTTACCTACAAGGAATTGCAACACCAAACTAAAGGCCTTTACGTTTGATGCCTACCAATTGCTCCCATTATAGACCCAGCTGTTAAAAATAAGGAATAAAAAACTTTGAGGCGGTCATAAGATACATTTGAGATATAAAAATATTGTGCCGATATGATGTTCAAAACAGTAAAATTGATGCAGGTATTTGCTTATGAAATATGATCAAGGTGTTTCTTTGTCTTCTAGATACAGGCATGGCATCACGATCTCCATAATTGTAGATGTAAATCCTGCTGGGAAGTTTGAAAATTGACCATTTCCTTCATGATGACGGATGGCCCCCATTCTAATGATGAAAGAGCTGTTTAAGGAGCCACACCCTGTTCCAGTGAAAGATGCGTTGCAAATTAAAGGTTTGGATGACGGTACGGTTGCCGCTTTGACAGAAAAAGATTGTTCAAAAGAATGCCACTAGATGTACTTGTTAGCCAATGGCGATTCAGCTCCAATCTTCTTGTTCTGGCCTTTCTAGATGAAAAAGCTCATTTCATCCATCCTGCTGAGAGCTTTGTGGTGTGCATTTCATTTGTGAAACGATTTCATTGAATGGTGACCCATATTTTTTTGAAGCTTTTATTCGCCTTTTTCCTGCAAAAAATTTGTTAATCCTTATTGTTTAAAGAAGGAAAAATTACCCCTTTGTCGAATGGAGTAAAAGAAGAGAGGTAAATGCCGAAACTTAAGCAAATTTGTTGCGTTTACGGTTCAAGACTTATGAAAAACCGAATCAACAGCAGGTTAGAAATTGTCGTGCCTCATTCCCAAATGTAAACGGTGAAGGAGAACAAAATGTTTTCAGCATTATGAGTGGCAACAAGGCTGTTCAAAAACTAAGCTATATAGGGGGGTTGAAAGTCGAAAAAGATGAAAAATATTTAAGGGCGAAAAAAAGAGTGGAAAATTTGAAAGCCTTTTATATGCATTTCATTTCTTATGTTTTAGTGAATTCTATGCTTTTTCTTTTTAACTTAATTTCGGATCCCGGTAATTGGTGGTTTCAATATCCGCTTTTTGGCTGGGGGATTGGACTTTTAGTACACGGCGCCTCAACGTTTGCATTTGGCATATTCGGGGAAGAAATGGATTTAAGTCAATATTTTGGACACCAATAAGTGAAATTTAATTTTGATCTCATTGACATCGCTGGTCGCTTGACATGGAGCCTCTGCGGGCGTGGTGTTATGCGAAGGGCGAAAGGGGCAATGATTTCTTTCGCATGGCAAACAAGCCTACCACGCCCCGCCACTCCATGTAAAGCGGATGCTTGTAAAATTGTGAAGAGCACTACGCTGCCCCTTTGATACTGTCTTCTGTTTCTTGTGGCGTCATATAGCCCAGGCAGCTATGAATCCGTTTCCGATTGTACCAGCCTTCTATAAATTCGAATAAGGCTCTTCTGGCAGCTTGAAAGTTCAAATAGTTGACTCTGTAGATCTCTTCCTTTTTCAGAATTGCATGGAAAGACTCCATGCAGGCGTTATCGTATGGGCAACCTTTTTTACTGAAGGAGTGTTTGAACTGCTTCTTTTCCATGTATTCTGCAAATTTCTCGCTTGTATACTGGGATCCCAAATCAGAATGCAAGATCAATCCCGGACCTGGACGTTGTGCCTGATAAGCGTTTTCTACTGCCTTTAAAGCCAGTTCAGTCGTCATGTGGCGGTCAAAAGCGTAACCGACAATCTTTCTGGAATGTAAATCCATTACGGAAGCCAGGTAGCACCAACCGTCTCTCAAAGTATGAATGTACGTAATATCCGTAACCCATTTCTCGTTGATGGTTGTCGTTGAGAAGTCCTGGTTCAGCAGGTTATCGTGTTCTTCCATCTTGCCCTTATTGGAATGGGGGCGGTACTTTTTTCTGATAATGGAATAAATGCCTGCAGCCTTCATCAAACGCTGAACCCGTTTCAGGCTGACTTTGAGCCCTTCTTTTTCAAGCATATGGTGGATCTTCGGTGCTCCGTATCTCTGCTTGCTTTCCGTATGGATTTTTCGTATTCTGTCTGTCAGCTCCCGGTTTTCCCGTTTTGTTTTTGACTCTGTTTTTTGTTTGGATTGATAGTAGGTACTTCTCGGCACGCCAAGGACCGTACACATGGTTTTAAGGTCATAATGGTGTTTGGCTCTTATCTCGTCAATCATGGATATAACAGTGGTTTGATCTACTTCTTTGCGAATATGGCCATAGCTTTTTTTAAGATTTCGTTTTCCTCTTTCAGCCGGTGCAATTCTTTTTGCAGGTTCAGAAATTCTTCCGGGGTAAAAGAGCCCCCGTCATCCAGCTTAACCGGTTTTTGTTTTCTGATCCATTTGTAGATTGTCGTTTCAGACAGGCCATATTCGCTGCAGATCTGTTTTACTGGTGTTCCAGTTTGATAAAGCTCAACCACCATTTCCTTAAATTCAGCATGATAACTTTTACGTTTTTCGCTTGTGTTACCCATATCAGGACACATCCCTTCGTTAATATTATATTTCACTAAAGGGTGTCCATGAAACTATACTAGCATCAAATGGGAAGAAAAAAAGATAAAAAAATATATGGAAAAAGACAGGTAGAACATTTTAAAAGCGTTCGGAATCGAACGTTTTTTTGTGGAGAGTATTAAAATGGAACATCTAAAAGATGCACCCTGTGAGGTGCATTTCAAACATTACAGTATGGAGAGTTGAATTATGTTTCGTCTATTTCATAAGCGGTGCTTTTTGTGTAAGCGAAAAACAAAAACTTACTATCATTATGTAGACCATAACGGAAATAGTATGAAAGTTTGTCCGGAATGTGCAGTATATGCGGAAAGAAGGGCATTTAGAAAAAAAGTGTAGGCACCTTTTGAAAGGTGCTTTTTCTTTTCCTTCAAAACTCAACTTCAAAGGAGGGAGCTTTTTGTTAAATACTGCACAAGCAACGGGTAAGAGCAAGAGCCAAAAGCGCTGCTAAAATCGATTGGAAACCGCTGCAGAATCAATTTTGAAGCGAACAGCAGCTGATAAATTAGCCAAAATTAAGTTTAGTAACCCATAAAATAATTATGTGAACTAATATAAAAAAAGTGTCGACTCATTCATCATATGGATATAAATGGATGTATTGCAACTGATGGGGATTAACTCAAAGTATGGATATTGTTGGGCAAACAGGTTGGAATGGGTTGATAAAAAGAAAGCTTTCTGATCTTGGAGGATGGCCGCAGACAACATCCGAGAGGATGGCGAATCAGAAGACGAAAAATTCCTTTTGTATACATTGAAACATCCAGAGGGCACAAAAATCCTTTGTTCACAATAAACGCATCGGCATTTTGCAAAGGAATAGTTGCTTGGTCTGTATCGGCTTAATTTATGGTGTCTCCAATGAAAATCTGAACATTAGTGTACTTTTGAATGCGAAATAATGATGGAACCTCTTGAGGTTATGGCGTTAAGGGAATTTAAACAGAACAACGCCCCCCTTAATAAAAGAGGGCGCATTGTAATGTCATTTAGCAGCATTTAGAAGGGTATCCTGGATCAACAATTACGTTTCTTGTAATTGGTCTATAAATATGTCTAGGAACATTGACAATATTGAAACGATTAATCCTTACAATTGGATGAATATAAGGAACTACACGTGGAATGAAACGGTCGCGAACCACATGTTTAGGCGGACAGATAATAGGTCTATTATGACCAAACATTGGAAACTCACCTCCTAGAATATCTATATACATTAAATGTATTAGCAGGACTTTTTGAAACGGACAAATATCACAAGTTATATAAAAAATTCATCTAGTTGTAAAAGATTGGGGATCTTTAGTATTAGAAGGGCATTCAATGTACACATTTTGAAGAAAAATTTTTGTTCGATGTGTTGACGTTAAAAGACGTCCAGCTATCCCGCTTCATGAAGAAAGCTAAATTTGGAATGATCGGGATCAAATCCATTTGCCAGATGCTGGAACAAAAAAGAGTTCAGCAACAGAAGAGAAAATGAACTGTTATTATGTTTACTAGGGGCAGGAGAAACCCATTAAGTGAGGGGCTATAAGTTTTCGTGTAACCGATTTATCAGCTCCATCAGAGCGGGGTATTATGATTTAAACGGCAAATTGCTAAATGTGAACGGCTCATTTCTTTGTTCTACAAAAGCACGGATCCAACGCTTTTATGCCATATTATGCAAAAAATTGCTATGGTGACTTCCCAACATTTTAACAGCAGCATTGGAATTCCACTTCTTTCAAATAATTGCTTAGAGAAAAAAGCTATCGTCTAAAACAGCATTTCTTCTGTTAAGAAAAACGGTAAGCTGCTTTATTTTTGGCCTGCTGAAACAACCTAACAAGTTGTGAAATAGGGTTTTAACATGTTACCGTACATTCGTCAGGATGGCAACCCTTAACCCTTCACATTTTAACATGTTACTGCACATTCAAAAGGGACTGTTTCCCGGGGTGGATCGGGACTGTATAATTGAAATCAATCTGTAATTAACAAATCAACGACCGGTGAGGCAGAATTTTTTTGCCTAAATTCATAAAAACATAAATTTCTACTTGACAGGTAGGATTAATATGTTTTAATATAATGTTAAATTTACTGGAAAATTAAAAACGCCGACTGGTTCACTAGAGGCTCCATTCAAGATGGATTTTCTTGATTTGGGAGCCTCTTAGTTTTTAAATTCGCAGCAGGAATATAAATGATCCGTATAAGGCACAGAGGATGAAATAGTCTTAACAAGATCAGACTTGCACTAAGAAAGCTGGTGCAGCGAAATCGGATAACCATTTAAAAAAACGTAAAAATTTTATGATAAGGAGAGGATCACATGAGTAACCTTCTTCGTCAGGCTGTAGAAATCAGAAGAAAAAAATTGATCAACAAACTGATTGTCTTAAATGCATTTAAGAATGAGGAGCAGCTTTGCAAATTAACGTTATCAGAATTAGAATATGAATATAAAAAAACCCAAAGGGATTCCCATCCGCATAGTGAAACAGGGTTGATTCGTTGGACGAGCAAAAAATTATAATTTTCATCAAAAAATACGCATGATTCTTTTAAACCCGTACGTTGGAAAGGGAAGGACAGTGAATTCTCCTCAAAGCATGGGTAAGTGAACTGAATTTTCCAAAAGGTCTTCAACCCTTCTCAATTATTCTGCTAGTGATTAGCAGATCAAAACGCTATGGCAAATTCCAAAAATTTTGAATGAGGATTTATCGAAAACGAAATTTTACGCAATGGCTTTTAGTAAAAATTTCTATCTGTTTTTTGCACCTTTAAATACTACTATATAGATATTATTAGTATGATTTAATAAACTGCCAGCTGAATTATTTGAGGCTCTTGATTCGAGATAGGAGGAAATCTTGATTTAAGAGCCTCTTAGCTTTTCATTTTAGTGTAAGGATTATAGATGCCGATTGAAACAGCGTTCTCCATTTTCGCTAAATCCGCCTTTAAATTTTTAACATATATAGATGCCGATTGTGCCATAGGAAAAATAGAAAAAATGTACATATGGAGCTCGGTTATGCAGAAGGGGGGAATAAGGCTTTAAAGGCTATTGCAAAGCACAAAATGGCGTCCTCAAACGGTTTAAAGATTTTGTACAACTGAGAGGGGAAGCCGTTTTCATCATCGGCAGCCTGAAACAAATGCAGATCAGCTTGAGTTTGAAAATGAACAATAAAAAATCGCAAACGCGCGTTATTACATAGAAAATAGCAAACAAGAACTTTCCACGACTAATGTAATGAAGTGTCAACCATTACATAAAAAATAGAGGAATTTTCCGGCAAAAACCATGAATTTCAACCTTACAGTTTTGGCTTCATTGGCCAGACATTGAGAAAAGGATAAACTTGTGATCAATCAAGTTCGGTTTTTGCTTCGTTTTCAGATCAGCACACTGAGATGTGATCTATCTACTCCGGTTTTGACCGAAAATAGCAAAACAAAAAACAAAGTTCATTTGATCTTCTAGCAGCTGTATGGCCTGCTGTTTATATGAATTAGACGTTTAAATTCTTGCAACATTGAAGTTTGTGACCGCTCGCCATTACGGAAAGGCGTAACGGAAAAAAACGCTTAGTTGAAATTTCCAACAAAAAAAAGGCATCCGTGATGGATACCCTTTTTCATTATTTTTGTACTAAGGAATCTAGAATATCATCGATGATTTGCGAATTGGCAATAGAGCCTGTGTACAACCAGCTTTTTTCAGGTGAAAATTCAAAAACGTTGCCTGCTTTTACAGCCGGAATGCTTTTCCATAGAGCATCACTTAAAGGTGCTGCATTGGAACCGTCACTATTAATTAAGAACAAATAGTCAGCATCCAATTCTACTAATTTCTCTAAAGAGATAGAGCTCCAGTTATCTGCTGAGTTTGCTGAAATTTCTTTTACAACTTTTGGCACTTTTAATCCTAAGTCTCCGTACATGACGGCACCGCTTGAAAGTTTTTCATTTACGATAAAGAATTGTCCGCCTACTAACCAGACTGCTGCGACAGAAGGATTTCCTACTTTTTCTTTAATTGTCTCTTTCGCTTCGGCTACTTTGGCGTCATATTCTTCTAGAGCTTTTTCCGCTTCTTTTTCCTTTCCTAATACTTCGCCAATAAGCTTCAATTCTTTGCGCCAATCGCTGTTATCTTCTTCACCAATAACAAAAGTAGGGGCGATTTGATTATATTGTTCATATTTTCCGCCTTCTACCATGCTAGCGGAGTCCATTATAATTAAGTCCGGATTCATTTTTTGAACTGCTTCAAACGGAAGATCATGAGGAATGGTTGGAATTCCTTTCAGCTCGTCTTGCAGATAATCTTGTACGGTTTTCCCGTCGTTTACACTCCATTGTGCGACAGGTTTTACACCAAGGGCAACAAGATGATCTTCAAGATAGCTGGCAATAATTCTTTTTGGATTAGCAGGAACTTCCACTTTATTTCCCATTCCATCTGTTAATGTTCTTGTTTCTGCTGACTTTTCATTCTCATTTGAAGCTTGATCCGATCCGGAAGAGGAGTCGGTTCCTTGTCCACCGCAAGCGGTTAGTGATAGAGCTAATAGCGCAGCTCCTATTAGAGAAAATAACTTTTTCTGAAATACCATTTCTAAACCTCCAACTCATATGATAAAATAAATTTTTGGGAAGCAATAATGATAACCATTTTCAATTAAAATATATCTCTGCCACTTTGTCAATCTTAATTTTTATCATATGGAGGAAAAATGGTTTATGGATTCAACGATACATACGAAAACTGCTTCAGAATCTTTACATAAAAGCAAAAATAGATGGATTGCTCTTATCGTTCTTTTCATAGGCATCATTGGCCTATTTCTGTCAGTTGTCATTTCGATTCGTTTTGGTGCTGCGGATTTGAGTTATCGGGATGTTCTTGGTGCGTTTTTTGCCTTTGAAGAGGACAATCAAGCTCATGTCATTGTCAGGGAATTGCGTTTGCCCCGTGCAGTCGCAGCCATTCTCGTCGGTTCTGCCTTGGCTGTTTCCGGTGCTATTATGCAAGGAATGACTAGGAATCCATTAGCCTCTCCTTCTATTATGGGTGTAACGGCAGGATCGTCCTTTCTCATTGCCATTGCGCTGGCATTTTTACCGGGAATCTCTTATTTCGGTCTATCAATCTTTTCTTTTATAGGTTCAGGTCTTGGCGCTTGTCTTGTGTTCGGCATTAGCTCCCTTTCCCGCGGAGGGATGACGCCTGTGAAGCTGGCTTTGGCCGGGTCAGCGATTACATCACTCCTAACCTCCTTATCGACTGCGATCGGAATTAAATTTAATATTGCAAAGGATATCAGCTATTTTTTTGCGGGAGGAGTTTCAGCTGTCCAACCAACCCAAGTCCATTTTCTTTTGCCGTTCGTCATTTCCGGTCTTTTGCTGGCCATCTTACTGTCGCGCTCTATTACCGTCCTTAACTTGGGCGAAGAAGCTGCCAAAAGTCTCGGGCAAAATACAAATGTGGTAAAATTTTTAGGAGCGGTCACGGTGCTGCTTTTAACAGGGGCAGCTGTTTCAATTGCTGGAGTGATTGGCTTTGTCGGACTCATCGTTCCTCATATTACACGGTTTTTAGTCGGAACGGATTACCGTTGGATTATTCCTTGTTCTGCCGTTTTAGGCGGGATTTTATTAATTGCGGCTGATATTGTCGGACGCATGGTGAATGCTCCGTTTGAAACTCCTGTTGGAGCGATAACTGCCGTTGTAGGGGTTCCCTTCTTCCTCTATTTAGCCCGTAAAGAGGGGAGGGTGTAACATGTCAAAAAGATTAATAAACTTCAAAACATTGTTTTTTTCAACTATTTTTTTCATCATTATAACCGCAATCATAAGCATTAATGCCGGCTATATACAAATACCTCTTCATGAGGTCATTGCCGCCTTATTAGGAAATGGAACAGATCAAAATGAATTGACCATATTCCAATTCCGTTTGCCTAGAATATTCATGGCATTGCTCGTAGGGATGGGAATCTCCCTTTCAGGGGCTATCCTCCAAGGGGTTACGCAAAATCCGTTAGCGGATCCGGGAATATTGGGGATTAATTCAGGAGCAGGGTTTGCCGTTGTATTATATATGTTCTTTTTCCAAGGAGCTTCCTTTTTGAACGGCTGGGCTTCCGTGTATGTTTTGCCCATAACGGCTTTAGCAGGCGCTTTTCTTACCGCCGTCTTAATCTATTTTTTATCTCGAAAAAATGGACATATTACACCGATAAGACTTTTATTAATGGGAATAGGGATGAATGGGGCATTCAATGCCGGCATCCTCATCTTCCAAATGAAAATGGAACCGAATGATTTTACAAGAGCACTTACTTGGCTGTCGGGAGCCATCTGGGGTGCGAACTGGAACTATGTGTGGGCGCTGTTACCATGGTTATTGATCCTTATTCCGATCGCGATTTATAAATCAAAGGTTCTCGATATATTGCTTTTAGGTGATTCAACAGCAACAGGGGTAGGAATAAACGTTGCAAGAGAACGCAAGATTTTATTAATCATTGCCGTTACACTGGCAGGAGTTTGTGTAGCGGTTGGCGGAGGGATAACGTTCCTTGGCTTGCTTGCCCCTCATATTACAAGGCAACTAGTCGGGCCAAAGCATTCGAAATGCTTGCCCCTTACTGCTGCTTTAGGAAGCTTCATTCTTTTGGCTGCAGATACATTAGGACGGGTTGTCATGGCTCCTTCAGAGCTGCCTGTCGGGATCGTTGTTTCCATTTTGGGGGCGCCTTATTTTATATATTTGCTAATAAAATCAATTTGACGCAATATACAGCAAGATTTCATTGCACCGCTTCGTCTCAAAAAAAACTATACGAATTTGTCTAAAAGCGGCCCGGTTAAATGAGGGAAGGGACAAACACCTCCAGTGTCGAATGCATCAAATAAATTCGATGAATGGAGGTGTTTGTTTTATCCAAAAGATCAAGCGGTCAACGTTTTTTCATTATTGCAGCTTGAAGCTGCGCTTGTTCGTTATAAAAAACTGTTTTCTGCCGGTGAAAGGATGATCGTTTGCCATGCTATCCCGCAATTAATACAAAAGCAAGCCAGGCGAGCCCAGGTCCAAGCGCTACGACTACAACAGCAGAAAGTAAAAGCTGTTTAAAAAATACATTCTCTTTTACCCCTTGTACGTTGGCGAGCAGCAATGCACCGTTAGTGGAGAAGGGGCTTATATCGACGATGCTTGAAGAAATGGCAATGGCTGAAACGACACCGATGGAAGAAATGGTCGGGTCCTGTAAAATGGGCGCTGCCAGCGGGATGATAGCTGCCAGAAACCCTGTTGTCGAGGCAAAAGCTGAAACGATGCCTCCTACGTATGACGATGCAAGGGCTGCGATTACCGGATTTCCTACTTTTGCGATTAAGTCAGTCATGTAATCAATCGTTCCAATTGTTTCTAAAACGCCTACGTATGTGACAATACCAGTTATTAAGAGAATCACAGACCAAGGCATCCGTGATAGAACGCCCTTTTGCTGCTTTGGAGCAATTAATGCTAGCACTAATCCTACTCCAAGCGCTGCAAAGCCGATATCGATATCGAACATAAGAGCGAGGACGACGAGTGTGATGATCCCTAAAAGTGTGATGCCTCTGTAAAAAGTTAATCCAATTTCTTGTGATTTATTGTTCTCATTTGCGGAGGACCCTTCAGCTCTAGACGCTGCATCTTCTTCGGCAGCAGTTCGCTTTTTTAGCAGCCGAAGTCCTCCCAAAACGATGAACACAATCACAGAAGCAAATACACTGAAGATAAAAGCGTTTATGAAAAGCAACCCCGGCGAATGAGGAAGATCTCTTGCCTGCATAACGCCGTTAACAATCACTCCATAAGGATTAAGCAGTGAGAAGGATCCCGCTGTGGAACCAATCACTAACAATAACCCCATCAAGAGAGGATTAATGTTGTATCGTGCGGCAAAACGCAGCGCAATCGGCGCTAGGATCGCAATAGCAGCAGGTCCCAAAGTGCCGACGCTAGTTAAAATAGCGCAAAGCAAAAACATTATCCATGGCACGAGACCTAGATTACCTCTGACTAGGCGAAGACCCCATCCGGTAATCAAATCAACTGTCCCGTTTTTCTCAACAATTGAAAACAGATAAGTCACTCCAGCAAGAGTGACGAACAATTCAGCCGGAAAACCGCTGTAAATGTCGTCAATATTTAATCCGCTGAATACAACTCCGACGATAAAAGCAGCTACGAACCCTAAAACACCGAGGTTAATTGGCAAAACTGAACCTACAATAAACATCAACAGAAGCACAATAATTCCAATGAGCTCAATACTCATATTGATTTTTCCTCCTAAGCTTTGGAATGAAAATAGAAAATCCCAAAAATTTGAAACCGCTTTCTAAAAACCCCAGCTTACAAAATCGACGATCGACAATGCATTATAAGAATATGAATGACTAGAAAAAAGGTGACTTTTTATTTGAATATTCTGAAAAATATAATTTCAAATCATAAATCGTCACCTCTCGAAAAAATAATTGAAATGTATGCTTTTATTTTGAATGACATACCTGAACATTTCGGCGACTTCACAAGGAAATCGGCTGCTTATCCTATTTGTTAGAAGGCGGTCCAAGGGCAAAATAAAGAGAGAAACAGCATTTATAAGATTAAGATAAAGTGTTTTTCGCACATTCCCTCCTTTTCTCCGTTTTTCATTCATCACAGATTGTTTACAGCTATTTATTCATTTACAAAAATGTTTACGAAAGCAAAATGCAAAATATGCATCTTTGTCAATTGTCGACAGGATGTACGAAGCGATGAAATATTCGTAATAAAAATTTGAATATTCTTATTTATGAAGTCATTTATAATGAAAGGGATCACATTAATTTTTATATATGGAGGAAGGAGAACTTCTATAAATTTCGAATAAATTAGAACAGTGCAGCAAACGAAAGATTTGCGGAAAATCTTCCAATACAATGCCGACTTTACAGAATTTTTCGATTTGTATTTATAAACAAGTTATAATAGGATTATAAAAAATAGACAGTCGACATTATAGAGAGGAAGAGCGGGAATGAAAAATAATCAATTATTTTACAATCATTCGTTGTCCCACAAAATAGCGGAAAAAATAACAAACCAAATTATGGCGGGGGAGCTGAAGCCCGGACAAAAAATTATTGAGTCCACTTACGCAGAAGAGTTTGGAACGAGCCGGGCGCCTATTCGAGAGTCGCTCTATTTGCTGGAAAATGAAGGGCTAATAGAGCGAATTCCTAGAAAAGGCGCTGTTGTGAAAGGCTATACGGAAGATGAAGTTTATGATCTTCTTGAAATGAGAATCGTATTGGAAAGCCTTGCGATGAAAAGAATTAAAGTCCGCGGGATAAATGAAGAAATTCTTAAGAAAATGGAGCAATTGGTACAAAAGATGTCAGAGGTTGATGACGAAAAACAGTATGCCAATCTGAACCAAGAGTTTCATATGCTCATCATTGAAATGAGCAAAAGCGAAATTATTAAAGAAATGTATTGGAGATTAGGACGTCCTTTGCTTGTACTTCAAAGAATATCGTTTCTTGAAGAGGAGCATATAAAAAAGTCTTTGAAGGAACACCGCATTATTTTAGATTTGTTAAAGGAAAACCTGATCGATGAAGCGCTTGTTTTGCTTGAAAATCATAATCATAGCGTAATTAAAAGGGTCGAAAACAAAACGAAAAATAAACAATCGTACTAGCAGCAAAAAAGGGAAAACAACGAGCGCTGTAAATGTCTTGAAACGAACAACATATACATGATTTTAGGGAGTTCATATGAAGGAGTGAAGCCCTTTTCATATAAGCTCCTTTTTTTATTTTTCAGCTTATTGACTGGGTCATAATCAAAACATGACATAAGTAGGTTTTCCTCAGCAAATACAAAATGAAAATTTAAAATTTTTAGAATTTTTATTGACTTTTATAACATGAGGGGATATCATGGTTGTAACAAGATGATTGTCGACAGTCGTCCATCTTCTAGGAAGAGCATTTTTTGAATCCTGATGGTTTTGTTAAAAAATATAAAGACAAGAGATAGGTGATTTTTAATGAGGGTAACGATTAGTCAGGTCGAGGCGGATGGGAAAATTATACTTCAGGAAAGTGCCGGGCTTGCCATTGTAACGATCCAACGTCCACGCCTAAAAAATGCTATAACATCGGGGATGTGGAGGGAGCTGGCGGAAATCGGAAGGCTGATTCCTGAAAACCCGAAAACACGAGTGGTGATCCTGCGCGGAAGCAAGGATCAATTTTGTTCAGGTTCTGATTTGAAAGAATTTAACCAAATGTCGATTAACGAAGCGCACGAAGCTTTCCGCTTAATGGAACAAGCCATTTCGACGTTTGAAAAACTTCCGTTGCCAACCATTGCCGCTATAAATGGTCCGGCATTAGGTGCAGGATTTGTTCTATCTTTAGCATGTGATCTTCGGGTTGGGACCTCTAAAGCTAAAATGGGAATCCCAGTCGGACGGCTGGGAATTACGTTAAACCAAATGTTTGTAAAACGAATTGCAGATCTGATCGGAGGGAGCCGGACGATGGATTTAGTTTATACAGGTCGACTGCTAGACGCTTCAGAATGCTGTCAATTGGGATTAGTTAATTACATGGTTCCGGATGATGAGGATGTGGATCATTTTACAATACGTTTGGCGAAAAAAGTTATGGAGCAGTCACCGGCATCTCTTCTTGCTGTTAAAAGATCTGTCGCCTACAATAAGCCGGCACTTTCATTTCCGTGGGATACAGGTACGGCGTCCAGTATTGACGCAAATGATTTTCCTGAAGGTGTTCGTTCCTTTGTAGAAAAAAGAAAACCGAATTTTAAAGGGAGAGGTTGACATGCTGCCACTTGCAGGAATTAAAATTATTGACTTAACGAGAATATTGAGCGGCCCTTTTTGCACAATGACATTAGCTGATTTAGGCGCCGAGGTGATAAAAATTGAAAGTCCACAAGGGGATGATACAAGGCAATGGGGTCCTCCGTTCATTAAAAATGAAAGTGCGTACTTTCTAAGTGTCAACCGCAATAAGAAAAGTGTTGTTTTAAATTTAAAAGATCCAAAAGGAAAAGAAATTTTATTGAAAATGGTAGAAGAAACGGATGTTGTTGTTGAAAACTTTCGACCCGGCACATTAAAAAAGCTCGGAATTGATTATGACATCTTAAAGCAGCATAACCGCGGAGTTATTCTTGCTTCGATTTCCGGCTTCGGTCAAACAGGACCGTATTCAAAAAAGCCTGGCTATGATGTCCTGGCTCAAGGAATGGGCGGGTTAATGTCCGTTACAGGCGAACCAGACGGTACACCAGTTAAAGCTGGATATTCTTTGGCAGACATCGGAGCAGGAATGTGGGCAACAATCGGCATTCTGTCAGCACTTTGGGAAAGAGAGCGTTCAGGTCAAGGACAATGGATCGATGTCTCCTTGCTCGACACGATGGTTTCTTGGCAAACGTACCTTGCCGGCAACTATTTTGCGACAAACAATGATCCAAAGCCGCTGGGAGGAGCCCATCCGAATATTGTGCCTTACCAGGTTTTTGAAGCTTCGGACGGCCACTTTATTCTTGCAGTAGGAAATGACAGCCTTTGGAATTCGCTGGTTGACGTATTGGATGTGGAAGCTCTTAGAGACCGGAAATTTAAAACGAATCCGGACCGGGTTCAAAATAGAGATGAACTGATTTCCATACTTGAAGAAATATTTAAAAGAAAAACGAGAGATGAATGGGTTGACATGTTGGAATCTGCGAAAATTCCATGCGGACCGGTTAATAAGCTTTCGGACATTTTAAATGATGCCCATATCAAGGAAAGGGAAATGGTCGTTGAAATGGAGCATCCTTCCCTCGGAATCTTAAAAATGCTTGGTGTTCCTGTAAAATTATCGCGCACACCGGGCAGGATCAAAACGGTCCCTCCAGCTCAGGGGGAGCATAGTGAAACCGTTCTAAAGCAAATGGGCTACAGTAAAGAAGAGATAGAAACATTTATAAAAGAGGGGATTATTATTCCTCAACAAAAATGTGTATAATTCGATAAAATTCAGTCGACAATCGACTAAAAATATTTTAATAATTTGCTAGTTTTTTCAAGTAAAAAAACTTCCTCTGTTTTATTGTGTATGATGCTCGATCCAAAGCCTATTTTTTTGAAATTCATGAATATTAATATCCCACATAACAATCGGAGTCCCGAAACAAACATTTGCTGTCATACGAACTGAATTTTCCTGTAAATAGACAGAATAGAGTTTCCGATTTGCCGGATCCGGTCCGCCTTTAAGTTTTACGGGCATTTTCCTTCAGGTTGAAAGATTTTTAAGAAAGGGGTATTCACCCAATGCGCGTATTCGCTCTTGTTGGCCGCAGCGGCACGGGAAAAAGCACCAGCGCACTTTCTTTTGCACATAGTAAAAACATACCGGCTATGATTGATGATGGATTGTTAATTTATAAAGGGCGAAAAGCTGCAGGGAGTTCAGCGAAATATGAAAAGAACTATATAACCGCTATTAAACGGGCTGTCTTTTTTTATGAGGATCACCGAAAAGAAGTCCAAAATGCTATTAAAGCACTTGATATTCATTCGCTTCTCATCATTGGTACGTCTACGAAAATGGTTGATCAAATTGCGGAAACATTGCAATTAGGAAAAATCACCAAATATTACAAAATTGAAGAAATTAGATCGTCAAAGGAAATCAACATGGCATTATATGTGAGAAAAACAGAGGGGAAACATATTATTCCGATTCCATATGTACAAGTTGAACAAAATATTTTAAAGAAGATCATTATGAAGGGAAAGAAAATTTTTTCTACCCCAAAAGAAGAGATTGGTGAAACAACGATTATCAGACCACGGTTTCATCAAGGAACCATCCACATTTCTGAATACGTTTTAAAACAAATCATTTCCCATGCCTGCACTTCGGTAGAAGCAGTGAAAAAATGCCATCGGATAGATATTGCATTAAACGAACTGCCGAATATAAAAATCAACCTCACCATATTTTATCCATTGGATGAAGCATTACCCGTCATCGCAGAAAAGATTCAACAAAAAGTTGCTGAAGATTTTTTAAAGTTTTTAAATATAGAGTTAAATAGCATTACTATTCATATCAGTAAATTGTCGATGGAACACTCTTATACTGCATCAATGATCCGGACTGCGCGCATATGATTTGGGCTGATAAGTTATGCAAAATTAGGTAATCGTAGCTGAGCAAAGGGGTGCCATATGATCAAAAAGTCAGTCATTATTATAAAAATGGCAAATGTAAAAGAACGGATTATACAGTAAAAGGCATATTGAAAAAATAAATTCATATAGAGCAAGTATTATATTTTTAATGCTGACAGCACAAATGCAAATGCTCCAGATAAACCTAGCATCATTTTGAATTCAGGATGCTCCTGAAGCTTCTTTTTAATAGAAAGTAAGCCTATAATTAAAGAAGGTAAAGTAACCCCCCACCAAAATAAAGCCCATTCAATCGGCAGAAAACCTTCCATAATATGCATGGCGATGGCCTGTTCCGGGATAAAAACGAATAGAAATGATTGGGAGCTTCCTTTTCGGCCCAACAGCGATGAGTGTTGTTGGATTTATTGTTCTCTTTTTCCAATCATTATTTACACAAATTTATCTCTTGTTAATCCGCCATTTTCAAACATTTTTAGCTGATTGAAAACGCCAGTTTATTCATCGTGAAGAATACTCAAAGTTTTCAATAAATAGGGAAATATACAATTAACAACAGATGATGTGTCTAGTACGATTCTTGGTTTTGCACTTTTTGTTATTTTGGAAAATGAAAAAAATTGACTTTGTCCTCAGGGATAGAAAGAATATAAAACGCCTCAAACTAATTCGTGGGCACAAATAAATCTTTGAGTATCTTCGGGACAGATAGAATATAAAACTCCTCAAACAGCAGGAAGCTAAATGGAAGCGATCTTTCACACTTACCATATGAAGCTGTTTATTTACTTTAAAAAGATTAGGAAAACCGGGCGTTCAATTTTTACGCCCGGTTTTCCTTAATGCCCACCATGCCCGTGTCCGTCTTCCTGAGCAATTTCAAGCTTGTCATCTAGAATTCCTTGTGTTTGAAAGGAAATTTGTTTTTGATCTCCGATGATAAAACCATGATTGTAAGGACCTGTTGTCGGGTCATCTTGAAAGGGTGGCTTGATGCTTGCCAAGAAATCATATGTTTCTTGTTGAAGCTGTCCTTTGTTTAACCAAATCATCGGTGCATGTTTGCCGAGATGTGAAAACGGCGCGGCAGCTAAAGCAAGCTCTGGTGAATCTGTTGAAATAAAAGAAACACCATGGCCCGGTTCCGTTATACCCCATCCGAATTGAGTGTCTTTATCTTTAAATTTGGCAAATTCAATCGAAGTGGTTACAGGGTCATTTCCAGCTATTCGATGAACAGTCCCGTATTCTTTCAATTGATTTTCTACATCTTTAGAAATAACCTTCTCTGGTCCTAAAATATAAATGTTTGCTTTCTTGTTCCGTTTCTTAAGCGCATCTTTCGTTTCTTTAGGAAGCTCGTGTTCAGATGCAAACAGTATAGGCTCAGGCATATGGGAAATCCAATTAACGGCTGGTATGGAATATAGTTTATGTTGATCCTCTGAAGAAACGATGATCACGCTTTCTGGATAGCCTTCGGATACTTCTGCATAAGCTTGATCGACATTCCTTGCGAATTCTGCGGGATTTTTTCCTTTGATCTGTTCTATTTTATAACCTGACAACTGGTTGATGACATTGTTTGAAACATCTCCTAACACAACAATTTGAGTGCCGTTCCGGTTCCCAGTTGGATTTAACCGTTTGATTTCACTCAACACTTTATCGGGAATGTTATCTTGATGAATCAGTAAGATCGGGCCGTTATTTGGATGATGGATTAAGTCAGCTCCGGCTAATGTTGTTTGCCATTGACCAACAGGAGACAGAATAGCGGCTCCGGGTTGATTTTCTTTATGTGTGGCAGGCCAAATGGTTTGGGATACGTAAATGGATGCACGAATTGGATCGGCAACAGGAATTCTCGTTATATTTTTCGTGTTTTGAACAATTAAGCTTTCTTCAGCATTAGGATTGAATTGTGCAGGCGCTTTGGAAAAGTCTTGATTTTTTGTGCTCTGAGTGTCTTTTCCGTTATGATTGGCATGATCATTCATATTTTCGTGGTCCATTTTTTCATGATTCATGCCTTCTGTATGTTCTCCTGTATGGTCGTTGCTGCTTCCGTTGGAACATGATGCAGAAAAGAGCATGAAAGCTGTTAAAACGGTAAGAAAAATCAGCAGCTTACTATTTTTTTTCATTCTGATTCCTCCTCCTAACATTTTCTTTGCATCTGTTTTAACAAAAAAATGTGCAAAAATGATGGAGACGGTCCATTTTTGATCCTGTAAATTTTTTTATGCGAAAATTATTTACTCGCCAAAAGGTGTGCCCGCATTTGGCATCCGCTCGCTGTTTTAAAGTTCGGACGGGGGAGAACAGATAAGCGTTGGATGAAAATGATATAATGAAAAAATGAGAACAGAACGTTCGGTTAAAGGCGGCGAAGAGCTTTCCTTTTTGAAGAGGAAGCTAGTTGGCTGATAAGGAAGGGACAAAAAGTGAAAAAAATTTCGTTTAAATTAGGACTGCTATTTTTCGTGTTTGTTTTGGGAGTCGAAATCATTTTATTTGTCTCATTGTACATAACTTTGGTCAATTCAAGAATTGAGGAGGAGTTTGAGCATCTATTGGCGAGAGGGAATAACCATCGCGATGTGCTGGAAAAAAACTTTGACCATTCCACGCTGGAGCATGTGACGATGATGGAATCGGAAGCGGTGACGGATGTAGTGATTACAAATGAGAAAGGCAATATATTGTATTATTCCGATGACATATTGCCTTTTGCCAAAAAAATTGTAAATACAATGGACAGAACGATTCCGCATGACGGAATAATCGTGCAAAGAAATTGGCAAAAAGAGTCGCATATAGCGACAGTAAGCCCGATACGTATTGACGGCAAGATCAAAGGGTATGTCTATATGTTTCAAAATACCGATGCTATTCAAAAAATGATCTATAAGTTAAAGCATCATTTCGTTTTGGTTGGATTTCTTTCGGTATTTTTAACCATTTTGACGATCGCTTTTTTATCAAAAGTGATAACAAATCCCCTTATTCGTATGAAACAGGCAACCGAAAAATTGAGCAAAGGCGATTTTTCTGTTCGCTTGCAAGTGAAAGGGGAGGACGAATTGGCGGAGCTGGGGGAAGCGATTCAAACATTGGCGAGAGATTTGGAATATTTAAAAAAAGAAAGAAAAGAATTTCTTGCCAGCATTTCTCATGAGCTCCGAACCCCTCTTACATATGTAAAAGGGTATGCAGATATCGCAAGAAGGCCGAATCTAAAAGAAGAGGAGAGGAACCGCTATTTGTCCATTATTTATGAAGAAGCGGAGAATATGCAAAAGCTTGTAAAGGAACTGTTTGAATTAGCAAAGATGGATCAACATTCATTTCAAATCCATAAGGAACCGGCCAACCTGTGTGATTTCTTAAAGAAATTACATGACAAAATGCTACCTGCGTTTCATGAGAAAAACATGTCACTTATCTATAAATGTGAAAAAAACATTACCGTCCAAATTGACCAAAAGCGATTTGAGCAGGTGATGATCAATTTGTTGGACAATGCTTTAAAATATTCCGATGAAGGCTCAGTTGTATCGATTGAAGCAAGAGCGGAGAAAAACAGCATAGTGATCATTGTTTCAGACGATGGAATCGGAATTCCAGAGGAAGATTTGCATCATATTTTTGAACGATTTTACCGAGTGGATAAATCAAGATCAAGAACAAGCGGCGGTACTGGTCTCGGATTGGCCATTGTTAAGGAGATCGTCGAAGCGCACGGAGGAACGGTTTACGCCGCCAGTGAATACGGAAAAGGAACAAACGTTGTTATCACGCTGCCGGAGGTATAAGGATGTACACGATTTTGCTCGTTGATGATGAAAGAAAAATGTTGGACTTGCTGGAGCTTTATCTTTCCCCTCAAGGATATCATTGCGTCAAGTGCGAATCAGGACTATCAGCCATCCGATATTTAGAAAACAACAAAGCTGAACTTGTCCTGCTCGATATTATGATGGCGGAAATGGATGGCTGGGAAACCTGCCGGAAAATAAGAGAATTTTCAAACGTTCCTATTATAATGGTAACAGCAAGAGACCAAACATTCGACATTGTTAAAGGCCTCAAACTCGGTGCGGACGACTATATAACAAAACCGTTTGACGAAGCTGAACTGCTTGCTCGCATCGAAGCGGTGCTGCGTCGTTCCGCAGGAAAGCGTTCAATTATTGATGTTCAAGGATTGGTGTGGGATCAAGAAGAACATAAAGTCCATTTTCAAAACGAAGACATATTATTAACGCCGAAAGAATTCGATATTTTAGGGCTGCTTTTAAAGCACCCGAACAGAGCGTTCAGCAGAGAAGAAATCATTGTGTCCTTATGGGGATACGATGCCGAGACCGAAGAGCGAACCATCGACTCTCATATAAAAAATATTCGCGAAAAACTGAGACAAGCCGGTTTTCCAATCGATCAATTTCTTCACACTGTTTGGGGAGTAGGGTATAAATGGGGGAAATAGCTATATTAGCAGATTAGGTTTTTAATGTCTGCTGAGCGGGATTGTATGCATCTTTTATATTGTTGAAAGGAAGATGAGAGCCAGCTTATGTCCGGCTCTTTTTTTGTTTTTGGAACCAATTTACAGTTCATCTGTCATTTGCTTTCCGGCCTTTAGCAAGAATAATTTTGTGCGAACTATAAAAAACTACACTAAAATAAATAAATTGTAAAAGGGGGAACGATATGGAGCGCTTTGAGGAATTGAACAAAAGTTATATTAATGGTGAATGGGTCGAGGGATTAAGTAAGAGAACATATGAAAATTTGAATCCTTATGATGGAACTGTCATTCAAACGATTCGGCTAGCGACCTCACAGCAACTTGAACAAGCTTTTTTAAACGCAAAAGAAGCTCAAAAAGAATGGGGAAAAACGTCTTCTTGTGAGCGAGAAGAAGTGCTGCGGAAAGCAGCGGAATTTTTCAAAAAAAATCGCGACGAAATCATAAAAGTGATCTCTCGTGAAACAGGCGGAAGCTTCATAAAGGCTAACGTTGAACTTGACTTGACGGTAGGGCTTGTGGAAGAAGCTGTGAAAATGGCCAAGAAATTAGATGAAATGAGGGAAATTGAAGCCGATATAAAGGGGAAAGTGAATCGTGTTTATCGTCTTCCTTTAGGAGTTATAACATCCATCTCGCCTTTTAATTTTCCGATGAATTTATCCATTCGGACAATTGCTCCTGCTATTGCACTTGGAAACAGTGTCGTTCATAAACCTGATATTCAAACAGCCTTGACAGGAGGATCAATCATTGCGAGGGCATTTGAATATGCAGGACTGCCAAAAGGTGTTTTTCAATGTATTTTAACGGATATTGATGAAATTGGCGATGACATGCTCACTTCTCCGCATTCACAGCTTATTAGCTTTACTGGTTCAACGCCAGTTGGCAAGCATATCGGAAAAATTGCCGGCAGCATGCTGAAAAGGGTTGCCCTTGAACTAGGCGGAAATAACCCGTTCATTGTTCTGGCAGATGCAAATGTAGACCGTGCTGTTGATGCAGCTATTTTTGGAAAGTTTATACATCAAGGTCAAATTTGTATGATTGTAAACAGAATTATTGTCCATAAAAATAAATATGATGAATTTGTACAAAAATTTGTGGAAAAAGCCAAATCGTTGCCTTACGGAGACCCGTCTGACCCGAAAACAATTATTGGACCGCTTATAAACGAAACACAAATTGAAAAAGCTTTAAATATTATAAATGAAGCAAAAAAAGAAGGAGCAAAAATTGCGTTGGAAGGGAAGCGTATCGGAAATATTTTAACTCCGACTGTATTTGTGGATGTTGATAACAACAGCAAGCTTGCTCAAACTGAGTTATTTTCACCAATTGCTACGATCATGAAAGCGGAATCAGACGATCATGCAATTGAAATGGCGAATAATACAGAATATGGTTTAAGCTCTGCGATTTTTACAGAGGATTTAAGTGAAGGTGAACAACTAGGACTTCAAATTGAAAGCGGAATGACTCATATCAATGATCAAACAGTCAACGACAGCCCGACAATTCCGTTTGGCGGAACAAAGTCGAGCGGAATGGGTAGATTTGGAAATCCTTGGGTGGTAGAAGAATTTACGATGACAAAATGGATTTCGATTCAAAAAGAATATCGAAAATATCCTTTTTAACAACATCCCGACCTGCCAAACAATAAGGGATTTTTGAACGAACAGTTAATGGTTAACTGAAAATGAATTTGTGTATCATTTTTGCTTGGCAAATAATCATGACGTTTCCAAACTCTTTCCCGCGATTTTTGGGAAAGTTTTTTATGTTGTGCACTTTTAAAAATCTAGAAATGAGCAGGATGATCTTTTCTAATCTCGTGATATGAGCATAGATAGTTTTACTGTCACTATTTCTGCATCTTTTTAATATTCAATCCGGCTTCAAAAAACGATGAAGCGTGTGTCTCGTTATCTTAGGCAGCGATGGATTACGACTCAAGAAGCTTTCCAGCTTGTCGTTAAATATTTTCATTTATACTCTATTGGATAATAACGGGTGAATACTGGCTGCTTATTATCCGATTTCACTTTCAATCCGGCTTTAGCGTATTGTTCCAATTATTTTAATTATCATTGTTTAGAAATCTCTAATGTTCCAGTACCAACAAAAAAATGTTATTATTGGATAAAAAGGAGAAACATGTATGTCAAAAGAATCTGTTTCAGCTTTAGGGTATATACTTATTTCTATTGTTTTGATAATTTCAATTTATTTGTTAATTGAACCCAATTCACTAGTGCCTGAAGCATATAAGCTGGCTGTTGATGGTTATGTAATTGCTAGAACTTTAGTAATTCTTTTTATCTTGTATTTAGTGTCAAAACTAGGATTTTTATTTATAAATAAAAAAAATTAACTTCAAACTGTGAAATAATTAAAAAGTAAAGTGAATGGCTCTGTCGGTATCATAAGCTGCCATTATAGACAGCAGCATCTAAATAATAACGCTGTTCGTCCATTCCTATATTTTAATTTTTCGGAATGAAACTTCCTAAGTTTTGGCTAAAATGATTCTTTTGTGGATCCATATGAATCGATATAATGATTCCATATCATGTATTGAACAGGAGAGGGAAAAAATCGTTTATGAAAAGGTACATTCATACGAAAGCAAAATAGGCGAAAAAATAGAAAGAAGGATGAAGGTGCATGAACGTTTTTGAAGCTATACAGAAAAGACGTGAAATGACAAAGTTTCTAGATCAGCCTATACCAAATGAACGGTTGGAGCAAATTTTAGAAGCAGCTTATTTAGCCCCTTCTGGGAACAATCTTCCTTCCAGGGAGTTTATACTTATAACAAATCGTGAAAAGCTTGATGAATTGGCAAACGCCACGCCTTTTGTTTCTTGGTTGAAAGAGGCGAAAGCGGCCATAGCCGTTACAGGCTGCCCGGAAGTGAGCAAATATTGGCTGCAGGACGCCTCGATCGCATGCGGTTTTATATGGCTGACTGCAACTGAATTAGGTTTAGGGGCTGCTTTTGGTGCGATATATCACTCACAGGATCAAGAAGAATCAAAAAAACGGGAAGACTTTGTCCGGACAGCCTTAAACATTCCATCAGACCGCCGCGTAGTTGCAATATTAGGTTTAGGTTATCCTGAAAAGGAACCGCCCGCAAAAGAAATGGTTCGGAAGGAATCTATTATTCATTATGAACGGTTTCAAACGTAATTACGTTTGCGGAAATTTTGAAAAACCTTTTTCCAAGCAACATATGTAAGGAAAAAGGTTATACGAGTGTCATAGCATTTTATGGAATTTTTTGAAAATCGAGCTTTTCCATAAACTCGACAAACGCTTTCACAAATTTCAGTTGGATCGATTCCTTGTGATAAAACATCCAAGTTTTTCTTAAAATGGGCTTCCCATTTTTCGATTTCAGATCGATTTTATAAATATCGTCGGCATCATCTAAAATCAAGCTTGGCAAAATAGCGTAACCTAATCCGTTCAACACCATTTTTTTGCACGTATCTGCTTTATCGACTTCGATGCTGATCAATGGTGGTTGGGAGTAATTCTCAAACCACCAATTGTCCACTGCCGTTTTTAGCAAGGGATCCGTCCGGTAATCAATTCTCGGCAAATTTGGAAGATCGCGGAGATCTATTTTGTCTTTAGAAGCAATACAAATGGATTCCTCAAATAGTAATCGTTTTTGATCGTTCCAGCTGTAAGCTCCTTTTACGAAAGCGACATGGACTTCGTGGCTGTGGATCAAATGGGCTATCTCGCTGCTCGAGCCTGTCAGGACCTTAAATTCAATGTCGGGATACTCGTTTTTAAAAAGCTTTAAAAGACCGGGGAGTTTATAATCTGTAAAGTAATTGGAAACCCCTAATCTTAATGTGCCGGTTACTCGGTTCTCCATGTTCACAACATTTTCTTTTATTTTTTGTATTTTCAGCAGCATTTGATTCGCACATTTCGCTAAATATTCTCCTTGCGGGGTAAATTCAACTCCCCGCCTTCCTCGATGAACAATCTGTACACCGAATTCCTTTTCAATTTGCTGAAGCCGGTTTGTTAAAGCTGGTTGAGAAATATATAAATTTTTTGCAGCTTTTGTAATGTTTTTTTCGTTGTAGAGAACTTTCAAAATAAGCCAGTCTCGATCATCCATCGTCATCACCTCTCTTTTTCCATCAATAATTTTTATAATCATGCATAGATTATTGATATTTTATTTATATCTAAAAAAAGTATACAATATGTTTGTAGCAAGTTCGAATGCCGCAAGATATTTTGTTTAGAAAGAAGGATTGAAATGATACGAACGAAAGGTTTCTTGCGCAATGTTTCGTTTATTTTATTCAGCAGTATTGGAGGATTGCTTTTATCTCTAACAGGCCTTTCCATCGGCTGGATGCTCGGAACATTGGTGATGGCAGGGGCTTTTTCATTTTGGAGCCATACCAATTCAACATCGTCCGATGACAAGTATGTTTTGCCCCGATTTTGGATGAATGCTGGGCAATTTATTTTGGCGATTGAATTAGGGCAAAAAATCAATTTGACAGTTATAGATATTTTTAGAGATCATTGGATGTCCATCATGACAATGCTTCTCTTGTCCATTGTTTTCTCGCTGCTGTCTGGACTCGTTTTGTGGAAGTTCAGTCATACAGATTTATTGACTAGTTTGTTCGGAACGGTGCCCGGGGGCTTGTCTGTTATACCCGGCATAGCAGAAGAAGTCGGGGGCAACATTGGTGTCGTCAGCATTATACAAACGATGCGGGTATTTTTAGTAGTGCTTGTGATCCCGTTTCTTGTTTCTTCATTTGCGGTCCATTCTGCGAAGCTTGAAGTTTCGAACAACCAATCAGCGTTCATTTTTCCTAGCTTGGAAATGGACGAAATGATTTGGACGGCAGTATTGGCACTAGGGGCATTGGCAGGGTATTACATTGGAAAGCGGCTGAAGTTCCCTGCACCTTGGCTCGTTGGCGGAATGCTTGGTGCTGCTAGTATTCAAGCAGCCGGCTCATCATTTGCAGGCCACAACTTGACGCCATGGTGGCCGAACATTTTGATCATAGCGGCGCAAGTTTTCATCGCTGCAAGCATCGGCTCGAAATTTCATAAAAAGATGTTTACAGGGCTAGGGAAAACAATGGCGGTTGCTTTATTCAGCACGATTGGTTTAATTCTTTCCTTGTTTATTTGCGCTTTTATTGTTTCAAAGCTGACTGGAATAACCTTTGTCACAGCAGTTCTTGCATTTGCGCCGGGCGGTATTACGGAGATGGCTACAACAGCCGCTGTACTTCATGAAGATTCAACATTTGTTGTGGTCGTTCAAGTACTGCGCATTGTGTTAGTATGCATCGCAGTACCTCCATTGATCAAACTGCTCCATCAAAGAAGATTGCGCAATAGAGCACATTCGCATGCAGCAAGAAATATTTGATTGACATTAGGAACTTAAGACATGAAGCTTTTCAAGACTGACAGCTTCAAGTAAAATGGTAAGCGATGAATCTAATAGAAAGAGTGGTTGAGATGAAATATTTTGTCGTATTATTGCCGATGAAAGATGAAGAAAAAAGCAAAGCGTTTCGGAATGATCACTTGAATTATTTAGAGCAGAAAGGAAAAGAAGGAAAAATATTTGCAAAAGGCAGATTTACCGACGGCACAGGCGGTATGGTGATTTATCGCGCCGGCTCTTTTGAAGAGGCCGAAAAGCTTGCGAAAGAAGATCCATATGTTGTGACTGGCGCTAGAGGGTATGAGATTCACGAATGGGAAATGGTCAGCGACGCAGTGCTCCCAAATTAAGATTTTGATAGGAAAGCCGTTGTAGAATGATAGAACATTTGCATCGGTGCTGTCCGTTAGTCTCTAAAATAAAGCCCTTAGAGAAAAAGAGCTGTTTTTCTCTAAGGGCTTTTGTATGTTTACGATTTTTCTCAAAAAAACAGTTCGCAGATGCCGACTGCTTTCAATATGCTGTGGGCTGAAGGCACAATTCTGATAACATTTATATGCAAAAAACAATCATCAGAATTTTCTTGACTTATTTGTTATTATTATCGATAATGATAATAATAACATAAATAAAGGAGAAATTAACATGATTGAACAATTTGTCAGCTTTCAAAGCTGCGGATATGAGTTAAAAGGAACATTATCCATGTTACAAAACAGCCAAAAGCCGGCTATTCTCATTCTTTCCGGTTCTGGTCCGTTGAATCGCGACGGCAATGATGCAAAAGGAAAATTCCAGTTGAATATATATAAGCAATTGGCATCATTTCTTACTTCTTTAGGATTTATCGTGTTGCGATATGATAAAAGGGGAGTTGGTGAAAGCGGCGGCGATTATTTATCTGCAGGAATGTGGGATTTCGTCCGGGATGCAGCTAGCGCTGTACAATTTTTAAAACAACATCCGCTTGTTGATGAAAATCGGATCATTGCCTTGGGGCACAGTGAAGGAACAACATTGGCAGTTGCTTTAAACACCTTGGAGAAAATGGATGGGCTCATTCTTCTCTCAGGGGCAGGGGAGAGGCTGGAAGAAGCTTTAACGAGACAGAGAAAGCTTGTGTATGAAGCTTTAAACAATGTAACAGGTTTAAAAGGAAAAATGATCCGCATGTTTAACATCGAGCAAAAAAACGAAAAAAAGTCGAATGCCCTTTTTGAAAAAATCATGCAATCTGATCAAGATGTGATCAAAGTTGGTTTTCAAAAAATAAATGCTAAATGGTTTCGGGAGCATTTGCAATACGATGTGCTCGAAGATTTGAAAAAAATAGAATGCCCTGTTTTGGCCATTACCGGTGACAAGGACGTTCAAGCTGATCCGGAAAAGCTCAACCGCCTCCCCGCTATAGTGAAAGGGGAGTTGGAATATTATATGATTCAAAATATGGATCATTTATTGAAAAAACAAGAAGATGAGATTAATATGTTGAAAATGAAAAAAAATTATATCAAAAATGCGGATCAACCGCTTCACGAAGAGCTTTGCGACCATTTGAAAAATTGGTTGAACAAACGGTACAATGAGGTGTTTTCATGATTGAATCAAAAGCTGCTTTAATCTTGCATCCGGTACGGATTCGGATCATTCAAACATTGATCGGAAAACGCTTGACTGTGCAGGAAATAATGGAGTTTCTGCCGGAAGTTCCGCAAGCATCCTTGTACAGACATTTAAAAAAACTTGAAGAAGCAAAGCTGATTGAAATCGTTGAGAAAAGAAAGATAAGGGGAACAATAGAAAAAGTTTATGCCTTGCCGGATGAAACGATTGGGCTCGAAGACAGCGATTTGCAGCATATAAGCAGAGATGAACATTTGAACATATTTATGAGATTTATCGCCAATATTTTAGCGGATTATGAGAGATATTTACGACAAGAACAAATCGATCTCCTAAAAGATGGGGTGGGATTTCGGCAGGTTCGCTTTTATGCAAGCGACGAAGAGTTTTTTCAATTTGCTCAAACTATCAACCGGGCGATGAAAAAGCTAATGGAAAACCAGCCTGCTCCTAACCGAAAAAAAAGAATTTTTACATCTATCATCATGCCGGAAGCAGAAGAAAAATTAAAATAGTGCAGTTTTTTTTATCCGCTTTGATTGGAAATGAAAAGCTAATCAATATGGATCAAAACAGGAGGATTATGTTCTGAACGAGCTATAACTAGAAAAATTGGGGAAGCGATCTGATTGTTGCTTCGGAATTGTCATGGGGCTGTCCAGAAAGTCAAAATCCACTGAAAACGAAACATCATAAGCATTGATATATCAACGGATCAACGTTTCTAAAACATTAAAGGGGCGTCTATAAGCCGGAAAATCGACTTATTAGACTGCCCCATAAAGTTTCAAAATTAATGCATGTGGAGGAATTTATGTGGCGAGCTGGAAGAAAGTTCGGCTTGGTGAGATTGTTCAAATAAATCCTGAATCATTAACGAAACAATTTCCCTTTCAAATGATCGATTACATCGATATTTCGTCTGTTGGAACAGGCGAACTGAGGGAGACATCGCAATATTTGATTCATGAAGCGCCCAGCAGAGCAAAAAGGCTGGTTCGAGCAGGCGATACAATTCTTTCGACCGTCCGTCCGAATCGAAGATCCTTTTTGTTTTTAAAAAATCCGAAAGAAAATCAAGTTGTATCGACCGGTTTTGCGGTTCTTCGGCCTACGGAGCATATTCATCCGAGGTATGTGTATTACCTTATTTCCAATCAATCTTTTACAGATTATTTAGTTTCTCAGGAACAGGGAGCTGCGTATCCGGCTGTCAGCATGGATTCTATTAAAAATGCGCTCGTATTGCTGCCGGACATGCGGACGCAAGAGAAGATTGCGGACATATTAGGAACAATTGATGATAAAATTGAACTGAATATCAAGATAAATAAAACGATCGATGAAACGATCATGACACTTTACAAATACTGGTTCATAGAGTTTGGGCCTTTTAAAGATAGAGGGTTCGAACTTTCTGAATTGGGAATGATTCCGAAAGGATGGAAGGCAGGAACATTAGGTGAAGTTATAGAATTACAAAATGGATATGCTTTTAAAAGCAAGGAATGGAAATGTGAAGGCATACCAGTAATAAAAATAAAAAATATTGTCCCGCCTTTCATCAACAAAGAAGATGCAGCATATGTAGATCCATCTTTATTCCATCGATTAGATCGTTTCAAAATTACACAAGGAGATCTGCTCATTGGGCTAACAGGCGCTGAAATCGGGAAATGCGGCATTTACTATTTTGAAGAACCCGCATTATTAAATCAACGTGTCGGCAAATTTTATTCTAGCGTGCACGAGATGAACACATTGCCATTTGTCTATGCCATAACTAAATTGCCGGATTTCCGCCAAAAAATTTTAGATCGGTCTACTGGATCTGCACAGCCGAATGTCAGCGCGGATGAGATAAAAAAAATGAAAATTGTGCTTCCGCCGGATGATATTTTAAAAAAATTTATACGTTTCACCAGCAATTATTATGCGATGCTGATACAAAATGCCAATGAAAATGACCGGCTCAAAAAAATGCAAAACGCTTTGCTGCCCCGGCTTTTATCAGGGGAGATGGATGTATTAGATGCTGAAAAGCATGTTGCTAACATGCTGTAAAATGATAAATAAGTTCCAAAAAGAGGGGGATTGTTCCCCCTTTTTGGAATACTGCTACTTATCTTTCCAGTTCAATAGGAGATCAAGCATGTTTAGTATGAATTTTTGATCTTCAACCGGCCTTGCCTGAAGTTTTGTAATAATTTGCGACAAAGTATAATCTGGTTTTTTTGAATTTGGTTGAATAGATTTAAATAATTCCTCTAAAGAAACCTCAAGCGCCGTTGCGATTTTGTTTATGCTTTCCAATGTTGCGTTTTTTTCGCCTCTTTCTAATTGTCCAATATAAGTAGCATGTAGATTTGCTATATCTGCTAATTCTTCTTGACTCCACCCTTTCTGCTTGCGAAAATTTCGGATTCTTTCTCCGATTATTTGCTGTATTTTAGTCATGAACCGTCACTCCTTGGGGATAATAGTGATTCCTTTTTACAATCTACTATGAGAGTTAAGCCCCCAAGAGACTATTGATATTAAAAGTATTAAAATATATACTAAAAATATGAAATATAACATTAGACATTATCCGGAATAGGTCTATAGATAGACGTCTAGGAGGTTCTTCCATTGGTTAAATGGGAAATTAGAAGGATAAAAGAAATTATAGATAACAAATCATTTTGTCATTTTTTTCAACCTATTTATGAATTAAAAGAATCAAAAATATATGGATACGAAGCTTTGCTTCGCTGCAAATATTTTTCCGATCCGGAAATTTTGTTTCAAATCGCCCGTGAATGCGATTTTTTATATGAACTGGATACTTGCTCCATTCACAATGCAATAACATCGATGGGAGACCGGCAGCAAAAGCTGTTTATTAACGTATTTCCATCGACGATTGTTCATCATTCTTTTACCCAATTTATAAAAAAAATAAACCTTTTTTTTCAGTCGACCGAAAAAGTAGTTTTTGAAATAAATGAAAGTGAAAAAATCGAAAATATTGAATTGCTGAAAAAAAATATTCAATTTTTAAAAGATGAAGGGTATAAAGTTGCCGTTGATGATTTCGGAAAAGGTGAAATATCGTTAGAAACCATTGTCGATTTAAACCCGCATTATATTAAAGTCGATCGTTCTTTAGGCCAAAATTTATATAATTCGGGCAAAAATCAAGATGTTATTAAAAAGCTTTTATTTCTTTGCGAACGTACCAATATGAAACTAGTTTTAGAAGGAATTGAGAAAAAAGAAGATTTAGACATGGCTAAAGCATTGGGGGTTCATTACGCTCAAGGATATTTATTAGGCGAGCCGAAGCCGATGAGGGAGAATACAAAAAAATAATTGCTTCTTATTCATAGTAAATGAATTAGAAAAATAAATTTTATCGGATCGAACATATAGACTATTTTCAGATTATTTTTGCTTCATTGACGTAAAAGAACCGCAATAAATGGACGATATATTTAATAAAAACGCTTAAATATCGGGTTATCGGTTGATCATATTTTTTGATCATATACGTTCATGCGAAAGCTAAAAAAATACAATTTTAACAATAAATGATTAATTAACTAAAAAAAGTATGTTTAGAGACCGATAATTAAAATGTCAAGCAACCAATTTCGGATTTGGGGAGTGAAAATGGATGGAAATGAGTTTGTAACGCTTTTCTAAGAGGAAAGAACTAAGTCTTTAAAAAAATTATGGCTTAACAAAGGAGTAATGATTTTCATGAAAAAGAAATTTCAATTCACGATACGTATGAAGCTAATGACCATTTCATTTCTATTATTAACGATTCCGTTAGTCATTTTAGGCTTGTTAAGCTATCAGAAAACAACTTCCAGTTTAAACAAGCTGGGGGAAAAGAAATTAAAAAATAGCGTCGAAATGACCATTGAGTTAATCGATGCGTTAAATAAAGAGGTTGAAAAGGGAACATTGTCTTTAGAAGAAGCGCAGGAACAGGTAAAAGTTGCGATATTGGGGGAAAAGAATGCTGACGGCAAACGGCCAATTAATAAAAATTTTGATTTAGGCGAAAACGGATACATGCATATTATCGATCAAAAAGGAACTCTTATTGCACATCCAGTTATAGAAGGCAGACAAGGCTGGAATGACGAAGATTCCAAAGGCGTAAAATTCAATCAAAAAATGATTAAAACCGGAAATGAAGGTGGCGGTTTAACTTATTACGAATGGGCTTTGCCTGACAACGAAAATCGAATTGAAAAAAAAGTCGCCTATTCAAAAACTGATCCTCATTGGGGATGGGTTGTATGTGCGGGCACGTATTTAATGGATTTCAATCAGCCGGCTAAAGATCTTCTCGTTTTTTTAATGATTGTCATTGGCGCAACGATTGTGATTGGATTTTTCATCGTATGGCTGTTTTCAAACAGCATTTCCAAACCAATACACGCCGTATCTGAGCGCATGCATTTGCTGGCTAATGGAGATTTAACACAAGGTGAAATAAAAATCCGTTCGAAAGATGAAACACAAAATCTGGCACATGCCATAAATCAGCTACAAAATAAACTGAAAGAAATGATTACAAACATTTCGAATGCTTCTGAAGTACTGACAAGCCACAGCGAGGAGATGACCCACTCTGCAAATGAAGTGAAGGCCGGATCAGAGCAGGTTTCAACCACCATGCAGGAATTGGCATCAGGCGCTGAAACGCAAGCAAGCAGCGCGAGCGACATGGCAGCAAAGATGGAGGTATTTGTCGAAAAAGTTCAAGATGCCAGCGAAAAAGGGGAGCATATTGAATCAGTCTCCAGAGAGGTGCTTGAAATTGCCGGCAAAGGAAATAAACTAATGATGTCTTCTACCGAACAAATGTCGAAAATTGACGAAATTTTCCAACAATCTGTTGATAAAGTGCTCGGTTTAAACGAACATTTGCAAAAAATTACAAAACTCGTATCAGTCATACAAGGAATTGCGGACCAAACGAATCTTCTAGCATTAAACGCAGCGATTGAAGCGGCAAGAGCAGGCGAAAACGGAAAAGGCTTTGCAGTAGTTGCAGATGAAGTAAGAAAGCTCGCTGAACAAGTTTCCGTCTCAATCTCAGACATAACAAGCATTGTCGACAATATCCAAAATGAATCAAAGAATGTAGTTGATGCTTTAAAGAGCGGCTATCAGGAGGTTGAACAAGGAACAGAGCAAATTAAAAATACAGGCGCAACATTTCAAACGATCAACAAAGCTGTTACGGACATGGTTCATCATATTCAAACGATTGCGAACAACTTGAAGGAAATCGCTTCCAACAGCCGGGAAATGAACCGTTCCATCGAGGAAATAGCCTCGATCTCCGAGCAATCAGCAGCAGGTATTGAGCAAACCTCTGCGGCAGCCGAACAAACAAGCAGTTCTATGGAAGAAGTGGCGAACAGCTCCGAACAACTAGCGAAGCTAGCCGAAGAGCTGAATGAATTTGTACGGCAATTTAAGCTTTAGAAAATAGAAGAATGTGTTTGATTTTTTTGATATCAGAAGATGTATTTGGGTGGGGATAAATGTCCTCACCTTAAACTTTTGAGCGATACATAGACCAACTCCCTGCAGAAAGGGGGATAATATTCCACATCACATTTTCTTCATTAAAACCGCCTTTTTGCTGCATGAACGATAAATCTATTATAATCATATGTAGAAGTGGAAATAAAGAAAGAAGATTCCTCCTCATACAAGCTCATGCAAACTTTCAAGCAAGGCAAATCGTTTCATTGAAACATCTTTTGGTTTGACAGCAAAAAAACTTCTAAAAGTTTTGCGCAAGTTTAAGAAATGGTTCATTGAGAAAACGATTGTTTTAACACGAGTTAGTTTTGAGGTATTTTAAATAAGTTCAAATCTTTTCGAGAAAACGATCACTTTAACTTGAATTAGCTTGCTGATGAGGAGGTTTTTTCAATCAGCTTGTTTCATGCGAAAATGGTTCACTAAGGAAGGATGATTTCATGATCATAGATGATTTTGACGTGTTTTTATTTGACCTAGACGGAGTGATTTACATAGGAGAAAATCCGCTTCCTGGGGCAGTTGAATCTTTGCGGCGCTTGCGTCAAGAAAAGAAAATGATTCGGTTTCTTACAAATGATCCTTGTACTACGAGAGAAAAAATTGCCGGACGGCTCAAGCGAATGGAGATTACAGCAAGTCCAGAGGAAATCATTACATCCGCTTGGTTGACAGCTCAATATTTGCGAAAACAAAATATTCGCAGTGCCTACGTGCTGGGGGACGATCATTTACAGCACGAGTGCAGTCAAGCAGGAGTAATGGTTGTAAAGGGTGAAGAGGAGGCAGAAGCCGTTGTTGTCGGCTGGAGCGGAAATGTATCTTTGTACGATATTCAGGAAGCGGTAAAACAAATACATAATGGTGCGAAGTTTATTGCAACGAATGCCGATATGAGTTTCCCTACTTCGAAAGGTCCTTTGCCTGCAACAGGTGCTGTTGCCGAAATGATACGAGCATCAACCGGAAAAAAACCGTACATTGTCGGCAAACCGAATCCATTTATGTTTCAAAAAGCGATCGAATCGATTTCATCTAAAGCAAAAGTGGTTATGATCGGCGATAACCCTTCAACTGATATATTAGGAGCTCATCAAGCAGGGATTCAAGCGATTTTAATTTCCAACGGGAAGAATGCACCGTTTCCATCTCCCGGGGATTACCGCAATCCGGATGCGGTGATCGGCAATTTGCAGTCTTTATTTGATGATCGTGTCAAAATCATACAATGGCATCCGCGTGATTTTGCGTGGCCGGAGCGGATCGAAGCAGGAGTGGCGGGGATTATTTTTAATGAACAGCAGCAAGTTCTCTTATTGAAACGAGCAGATAACGGATTATGGGGTATTCCATCAGGGCATGTAGAGCCGGGAGAAAAGGTGGAAGAAGCAATTATAAGAGAAATTTACGAAGAAACTGGTCTTGAAGTGGAGGTAACCCGGCTGATCGGCATTTACTCAGATCCGGATTCGCAAATTTTTTTATACCCAAACGGCGAAATCAGCCACTTTATTACAACTTGCTTTGAGTGCAAGATCATTGGGGGAAAGCTGCGCCAAAAAACAGATGAAACCCTTGATGCACGATTTTTCGATCCAAACAATCTGCCGGAAAACCTTTTAACGATGCATCCGAGATGGCTGCAAGATGCATTGGAAAAAGAGCATGCTCCATATATACGATAAAAGCCGGAATACTGTTGGGGGAAGTTGCGTCTTGTTCAAGTGTTGCGCTATGAAGATTATGAATCTTATTTTGCCCCCATCCTAAGCCTGGAAACCAAAAGGCTTATTGGATGTGCTATCTGCAAGGGAAGGCTGCTTTTTTTGCCTGTTGCATAAATGATCATAATAGGACTTTTGTTCACCTATTGTTTTTTTAAGAGAAAACTAGTTTTTGGCGGAAAACGAATAGGAGGATTTCTGATTTCTTTTACCGATTATTTCGATTTCCGCCATCGTTTCGCTTGAGATTTTTGAGTTATTTTTAGCCGATTTTATCAAGCGTTAACATGTTTATATTTGCTTTTGTCGACGAATATGCATTCATTTGGTAGATGAATAACATCGCTTTCTATTAGGTTGGGAAAACTAGCAATTTTTTTGTTTTGATTATATGTAAAATGATAAATAAATTTCGAATGAAATTTCCTGTATTTGTGCTTCGGTGAAAAACCATTCCACTTTCTCTTTTCTTCGCTTATTGCCAATTTTACTTGATTAGCGAATGCTTGAACGCATAAATGACGGCTTGGGTGCGGTCTTGAACGCCCAGTTTGCTTAAAATGTTGCTGACGTGAACTTTGACGGTTTTTAATGAAATGAACAACTCATCTGCAATTTCTTGATTTGATTTCCCTTGAGCCATTAAAAGCAGCACTTCCATTTCTCGGTTTGTTAATTCTTCATGAGGATGGCGGTTTTGTTTTTTATTCATTCTTGCCATCATTTTCGTTGTCACTTCAGGCTCTAAGACAGATTGTCCCTGATATGTTGAACGGATCGCATCGGCGATTTCGTCTGCTTTTGAAGTTTTTAACATATAGCTGACAGCACCGGCTTCAAGGGCAGGGTAGACTTTTTCATCATCGAGAAAGCTTGTGACAATAATGATTTTTGCCTCTGGCCATTGATGAAGTATTTCTTTTGTCGCTTCAATCCCGTCCATTTCCGGCATGACGAGGTCCATTAAAATAATATCAGGCTTTAATTGTAAAGCTAGTTCAATGCATTTTTTGCCATTATCAGCCTCGCCGACGATTTCTATGTCAGGCTGGGACGATAAAAAAGCCGAAACGCCGATTCTTACCATTTCATGATCATCAACTAGTAATACTTTAATCATTTTTATCACCTTCATCTGTTAACAACGGTACTTTTATTTCCAATCTAGTTCCTTCATGAGGGACACTGACAATTTGCAATGTTCCGCCGATTTCGGCTGCACGTTCATACATGTTTTGCAAACCATATGCTCCTGATTTTGCCGATTGAACGTCAAATCCTACACCATCGTCGACAATCCGTAAAATGGCCATATTTTTCCGTTTGATCAGCAATACTTCAAGTGTATTCGCTTTGGCGTGGCGAAGAGTGTTTGACACCGATTCTTGCAAAATGCGGAATAAATGGTCTTCAATCCCTTTATCTAGAGGAAATTGCTCTGTCTTCCATTGGATGTTCATCGGCACCTTTTGCCGCAGCTCTGTGAGCAGTTCTTCAATTCCAGTTTGCAAAGATTTACCTTTTAAAGGGACAGGCCGCAAATGCAAAAGAAGAGCGCGCATTTCAAGCTGGGACTGCTGAATAATTTCTTCAACTAAATGGATTTGTTTGCTCGTTCCTTCATCGATTTTTTCATTGTTTCCTTTAACAGCAGAAATGAGCATCGAGGCCGCAAACAAGTTTTGACTGACAGAGTCATGCAGCTCGCGTGCCAGCCTTTGCCTTTCTTGTGAAATGATTTCTTCCAATCTTTTTTCTTGTTCTTTTGCGTTTTCACCTGCAAGTTTTTGCGTTAATTTCGTCTGTTCAATGAGATGATGCTGCACTTGGTCAATTCGAAGGTTGATTTCATCTAATTCTTTAATGTTTATATGTTCATTTTGTTTAACCGTTTCTCCTTTTGTTATTTTTTTTAGTTTGTCTTCAATCTTGTGTAGTTTATCTTTAAAAGGAAGTCCGAATAGAATGCCGAAAAGCAAGCCGATGGCGCTGCTGATTACGAACGTGAAGAGGATAAACGGAATATCAAGAATTTTTTGTTTCCATAGTAATGTCCAATTAGGAAACAGGAACGTAAGCAAAAGCGAAACAGTGAAAAATAAAAAAGTGACTACTGATGTTACTAAGCAGATAATAATTTGTCTTTGCAATACATTCATGTTCTTTTCACCTCTATTCTGCCAAAGGTTATAGAGGTGATGATTTTCACTTTTTGGGCAGATTCATGATAGTTTTTGGACTCATATCGAATTGTTTCGTTCCATACATTCGGTTCACTATAATCAAAAATGGAGTAGGAGCCGATGAAACCGGAATGGTGGACGGACACTTCCAGCTCGTAAGGAACAATTATTTCGATATTGCCGATAAGCTTTCGGATGACAATCACCGCTTCACCTTTCGGAAGAATCGTATAGTTTAAATCTATTACTGTATCGCCGATGCCTGTTTGAATGTTGACATCGTTCCATCTGTATATTTGTTCTTCGGTTCGCTGCGTTCCGAACAATCTGTTTTGAAAAAGAGGCGTTTTGGAAAATGTCTCTTCTTGCGAGAGGATTGGATCTGCTTCTTCAATTTTAGGAGACTTTTTAGCAGCTACCTGCTTGTTTTGAACATAGTGAAAAATAAAGTAAATGAAAACAGCAAATAGAAGCAGTCGGAATGTAAACATATTGAAAAAAGATAGAACGCCGCCGATTATTCCGATCCAAAATAACAATAATCCTGATTTTTTCGGCATTCTTTTTCTTCCAATATATACGCAAAAAATCATCATCATTAGGAAGAAAAGGGCCTCACCATTGAAAAATAAAAGCTCTGCGATGAATAAGATGATGCCAATGACGAAAATCCATTTTGTAAAATCTATTTTCGATTGATGAAACACGAGGCTCCTCTCCTTCCTATTAGTGTGAACATAAATATGGAAAGGCGTAGAGAACTACGCCCTTATAGCATAACAATTTACGTTAAGAATTTGAATCCGTTTCTTGATTTTTTAATTCTTTTTCAAGCTTTGCGATTCTTGCATCAAATGTTAATGTATCGTATCTGTTGTTGATTCGATTTTCCAGTTCATCAAGGTAATTCTCTATTTCAGCAAAGCGAACAAAATGGTTCTTTTCGGAATTATGCTGCTCAAGAACTTGGTTGATCCGGGAGTAGGCGCGTGCAATATTTTCTCGTCCCATCAGCTCCATGCGCTTTATATGCATATCTTTTAATTTATGTTTCATTTCTTCATATTTATGTTCTAAGTCAATGAGCTGTTTCGTTGCTTGTTCAAGCGCTTGTTTTAATTTTGATGCACGCTCCTCATACTGCTGCTGCTCGTTGATGGCAAATTGATGCAATTCTTCTTCTTGCGCTTTCAACGCAATTTCGGCTTGATATTTTCTTTTTTCTTTTAAGTGTTCAGCATGGTTGTATTCTCTTAACAGCTCTTGTTTTAATAATCGTTGGCGTTCGATTAATTTTTGAACCTTTTCAACTTCCTTTTCACATTGGCGCAAATATTCATTTAATAGCGCAATTGGATTCCTTTGTTCCTGTTCATTCAATAAATCATGTAAATCGGCCATAATCACATTTTTTAATCTCGTAAATATGCTCATTTTTTTCCCCTCCATTTATTGTCGTTTTAGTGATTCCCATTGTTTTTCAAAATTGGTGAATGGATCGTCTGACACATACGGATCATTCGATTTTTTCCAATTATTAAAAATGAGATAAAGCACATATGCGGCGATTAAACCGAGAATAGCTGGGACATTTGCAGCTGAAACAGATAGTGCAATCAGCCCGACAATCCCCCAAAACCATTTTTTTGATTTTTTGTCGGATTTCACAAATTGTTTAAACGAAAAGTATAGAACAAGCAAACTGATAAGAAGTCCGACGATTGAGCCGAGATTGGCGATTAAAACTATTGCGGCTATTGCACCTGCGATGAACAAACCAATTTTTTTCATAATTTGAATGACCTCCTTTCAATTTTCATCTTACCTTTTGTGGTCGCTGCTCATAACGAACCTGAGGCATATTTTGAACTACGACTTGAGGCGTATTTCGATTTCCTTTCAATAAGGGAGGAGGCTGTTTGGAAAAGCATTTGTTTTTTCCGAAAATCGATAAAGAAGACAATTCAGGTAAGCGTAAATGAAACAATCTAGAAAATAGAATCATTCAGTGTTGATGACATCGATTGAGAAAAATCATTCACTAATCAGTACGAAGACTGTTTTGTAATGATGTCTTTAATGAAAAAAGCAAAACGAAGCGAGTCACAGGGGCTGTCTAATAAGTCGATTTTCCGGATTATAGACACCCCTTTACTGTTTTAGAAACGCTGATATAGTTTCGTTTTCAGTGGATTTTGACTACTGGACAGCCCCGGAAAAAGAAGATTGAAATCGTTCGAGTACAAATGATTTGATACAAGTGTTTTTTTATCATTTCGTAAATTTTGAATAAATAATGAACAATTGTTTTATTTTATTGACCTTGATAAATCATCTTCATTAAAATTAACTAAAAATTTACAATTTTTTGTTAGGGGTACAAAGATGAAACAGTTTTTCCAGCTGCAATTTTTTTATGTAAAGCGGTTGTTGTCGCTTAAACTGTATTGGATTTCATATGTTCTGCTGCTCGGGTTTACACTGTTTACAAATATCAATTACGATAACCGATTTTTGTCTACCTCAATATCTGCTTTGGCAGTGCCGATGCAAATCCATTCTATTTTGATGATGCTTTCAGGCTTTCTGCTGTTTCGGGATGAAATGAAGTATGGGATTTTGACCATTTATCACACCAACTGGAAAGATCATTTGTCCGTCATTGCTGCTGTATTTTTTAATCATTTTTTGATTTCTTTTCTGTTTTTTTGTTGCTACTATGCGGTATATTTCATTCGTTTTATAAACATGGGGATCCTGAACAGCACGTTTTACAGGGAATTTTTAGTTTATTTATTAATTTTTTGGTTTCTGGAATTTCTGCTGTTTTTTCTAATCGGAAGTTTAACAGCGCTGTTTTTCAATCAAAAGAAGTTTTCATTTTTATTGATTATTTTGCTATGGCTCGTTTTTGCACCGTTTAATTCGTTTATTTTTTCCAGTATCATTCCAGAAACGTTTTACATTTATCCTGAAATTTCTAAAGTTCATTTTGATTTTCTGCACCGTTTTTATTTCGATCGTTGGATTGAATGGCAGTCGTTCTTTTGGTTTTTGTTTTTTATTGGCTTGTTGATTGTGTATTTCTTAGTTGTTATAAAAGACCGTCTTCCTCGTCTATTGGTTCTTGCGATGATGTTTGCCGTCATTTTGGCTGATATTTTCATTTTTACGAATTACATGGACTTTCAGGCTGCGGAGGGGAACGAAAGCGAAGTCGATGATTTGGTTGATTTAGCGGAGTTAAAACGGAATTATGACATAAAATCGGTCGATATCCAAATCGATCATGATCATTCCTTAGCTTTTCATGCAACAGTGCAGCTTGGTTTGCATCAAAAAACGAACCTCGCCCATTTTTATTTAGATGATTCTTTCACTCTTTTAGATGTGGTGGATAAACAAACTGGTCCGCTTCCTTTTAAACAGGAAGGATCGCTTGTTACCGTTCAATGGAAAGAAAATGTAAAAGGTGAACGAACCATTCAATTTACTTATCAAATTTCAAAACTATTAGAAAGAGAAGTGAAAAACGGTTTTGTTTTTACAAATCAAGAGGCTTGGATGCCTGTAAAACCGTCAGTCCCGCTCATTTTAAGAGAGCATCGCTATTCCTTTATTCAAAATCCGCTCGCGAATCATGAGTCCGTTCGTTACACTGTCGCTTATAAAGGACGTTATCAGCTGTACACTTCTTTAAATGAAACGTTGACTGAGAAACAAGCAGGCGTTTCCAATCAAGGTGTATTTTTAATGGCAGGAGATCTTACGGAGAAAAAAGTTCAATCATATCACCTTATCCAGCCAAGTATATTAAAGAAAATGCCGGAAGATTTTGACGAAAGAATTGAGGATGCACTAGTGCTTCAGCAATTGCTGGCAAAAAAGCTCAAGCTTTTGCAAAATTCTCGTCCATTGAAAAAAATCGTTGTCTGTCCAATCGTAATCAGCCATTATGTTTTCCAAAACAGTCTCTATATGAATCTAGATACAGATCATTATGATCAACAGGAACATTTTTCATTTGAATTCGAGGAACCTATTTATGCGATGCTGTTTCCGGAAGGGGCGGATTCCGTGTTCACCTATCATTTGCAGCGCCTCGTTACTATGCTCGTCAATCAGGCTTTCCATCAATCGGCTTCAGGCTACACCAATCAGACAGAGAGTGACTTACACCAATATATTGAAGATTTGATTGAACAGCACTGGGACGATGGAACAATTGTGCTAGTAGAGGATGAAAAAGACAGGGAAGTGGTGCGGTCAATTCTTCCAATCTACAAGCGTTTAACGGAAGAGCAAAAAGAGCAATTTTTATACGATTTGTACCATCATATAGATCTTTACGCAATCGATTGGCAAACATTTTATGAAAAATTTTTAAAAACATATGGAGGATTAGCCGATGCTTCGAATTGAACGGATCGAAAAATCTTTTCGCAAACGAAAGGTGTTATCAAATATCACACTCAATATTGAAGGAGTTTATGCCTTAATTGGTTCAAACGGTGCAGGGAAAAGCACATTGATGAAAATTTTAGCTGGATTGATAAAGCTTGAACATGGCACAGTTTCATTAGATGGAAAAGAGCTGGTAAAAGGAAGGTATGTGAAACACGATAACAAAATCGGGTTTCTGCCGCAAGAATTCAATATTTATCCGAACGTTTCCATCGAGGATAGTTTGGAGCATCTCGCCATTTTAAAAGGACATCACAATAAAACGGAACGACAACATCTCATTGCTTCTATATTGAAAGAAGTCAATTTAGCTAACGTAAGCAATGTAAAAATGGGGCATTTGTCAGGCGGAATGAAAAGGCGGGTGGGGATTGCGCAGCTTATGCTGGGAAATCCGAAAGTTTTGATTTTAGATGAACCAACGGCAGGGCTGGATATTGAAGAACGGCTGCGGTTTCAACATCTGATCCGCAAAATCAGCAAAAACTATATTATCATGATCTCATCGCATAATGTTGACGATATAGAATTATTATGCACGAAAATCGGGATGTTAAAAAACGGCCGAGTCGTTTTTGAAGGAAGCCCGGAAGAACTAAAACAACGTGCAAGCGGGAAAATACGTGAAGAGATCGTTACGGAACAAAACCTGGATCATTATTTCAATCATTTTGATGTGATCACTGTAACAGAAAATCAAGGCCGCTTTTTGGTGCGGATTTATGATCCTCTTAATAGCCAGAAAATGCCGGCAGCGCCAAGAATGGTGGACGGCTATGTTGCTGTCATGAGAGAGTGTGGGGTATAATGAACGATTTAAGAAAATTCTTTTACTTTGACCGGAAATCGATGGGAATTCTCTTTTATTTTCCTTTTATAGTTTGGGCGGTTTTTGCGATTGTCCTCATGTTCAACGATTTCGAAGAGGCTCGTTTTTTTCAAGGCTTGCAATATATTTTTCTTCCCATGTATTGTTTTTGGCCTGTTTTCCGCTATAGTGAGTTATTGGAGGACGGGGCATGGGAAACATTGATCAATCTGTATAAAAAGCACGCCATTATTGATTTAATGCGATATTACACCGTGATGAATTTGTTAATGATCTTGTTGTTTTTCTTCCGTAATCTAGCGGATGTGCCTTGGCATTTAATTTTATTCGCCTTGCTGCTCGGGTTGAATTTTTTGCTGATTGGTGCGTTATTGATTTTATTGGTCAAAAATGTTGAAATGGCGTTCGTATTCATTGCCATTTATACGGTTGTCGAATACGTGACAAACGGCGAACTTATACCATGGCCGCACTTTTTTTACAAATTCAACTCGATGGTTGACGGAAATGAAGCGTTTGTTTATGCAGCAAATATTTTGAGCATCGTGATCGCAAGCTTGCTGATAAGAAGAAAATTAACGGAGTAGGAAAATTGTTTTAAAAAGCGGTTTGGGGAAATAACGCTCCAATTTTAAGGATTTTCATTGCTATGCAATTGAAAACATCTGTAAGGCCATTTGTGATTGACGTACACTTTGCTGTCGGCCAAAAAGGGGAGTAAGTATGCAGACAAGTTGTTAACCAGCTTTGAGTAGTAATCGATGAATTTCACACTGAACGTCAAAAGAAAACGGAATATGGAAAAAGACGCATGCAAATCGTCAAAATGATTACAAAATCAAATGAAAAATCCTGCCAAGCTGCTTCGGTTTTTGCAGATGATCGTTTGGCAGGAATGATTTGAACTCTAAAGAGGGGGCATCCTTCTTCATGGGTTACACAGTTTTCCGCTCAATTAACCGAAAGGGGAGAGTCATCTTCTTATTTGTTTGCTCCCGTTTTTCTTTACAATGAATAATCGATTGCACCGCAAGCTTCCCCATTTTTCTTATTGGGATTTCAATAGTAGTGATTCCCATGATGTCGGCAATAGGCTGATTATCAAAGCTTAAGATGGCAATGTCTTGAGGAATCTTTATTTTATATTGTTCGGCACTTAATAAGATACCTGCTGCCACTTGATCGTTTGTAACAAAAAAGGCAGTCGGTTTTTTCTCTAAATGCTGAAGCTTTTCCATAAGCTGTTTGCCGTCAGTGATCGATAGGCATTTGTCGAAGATCCACTCGCTTCGAATCGGTTCGCCTAATTCCTTCATTTTTGTTTTATAGGCTTTTCTTCTTTTTTTACTGTTTGGCCCTTCCATTCGTCCTAAAGTAAATGCAATTTTCGTATGACCTTTCGAAATTAAATAGTCCAAACCAAACTGAAATGCCTGTTCATGCGGAATGCTCAAAGAAGGGAAATGGCTTTGGTCTGAATCTTCGCAAAGAACGATCGGTCCAGCATTTTTATATTCTTTCAATACATCAAAGGAAATGGCTCTTGAACAAAAAATGACACCATCCAATAAGGTTCCCCGCAACAATTCCAATGCTTCAAGCTCTTTTGCTGGTTCATAATTCGTTTGAAAGAGAACAAGCTGCAAATGATGCTTGATCGCTTCCTCCGAAATCCCTTCCACAATGCTGCTAAAATAAGGATGATCGATTTTAGGCAGGACGACGCCGATCAAATTTGAAAAGCCTCTAGACAAGTGGACTGCATGAATGTTCCGTTTATAGTTGATTTCTTCTATCACTTTTAAAACCGCTTCTTTTTTTTCGTCACTGACATATGGATGATTATTTAAAACTCTCGAAACCGTTGTAACAGAAACACCTGCAAGCTTTGCAATATCACGAATCGTTGCCATGAAATATCCCTTTCTTTTAAAAATCCTTGACCTGAAACGCGTTTCATACATTATGTTGATGTTGACAAAGAGATGAGTTTGAGGGGGGGAGGAATATGATGAAAGGATTACTTATTTTAATTGGCTTATGTCTTCTCGAAATCATCTTAGCAAAATTGGCGTTAAAAGACAAAGATGCTTCGCTGATGGATTTTGCTGAGTTCTTTGAATTAGATGATAAAAAAGAAGATCAGAAATGATACCTGTCCGGTTACGGTATTCAACTTCATTTGTCTACATTTGCTAAAGCCATACGGATTTACTAATATTAAATTGCAACGGTCATTCCGATCAGTCTGCAAAAAGCAATTTGCTTTTGCATGTTTTCGGTTTATCTGAAAGCAGCTGGCGGATGCCGGCTACTTTCAGGATGTTGCGTGTTCATCACCAATCTTAAATTCGACTGTGTTTGCCGAGCCATCACAAAAAAAATTTATGGAACGGCCGATAGCCCTTGCTGCGGCCAGAACAACAATTTCTGTAACGATTTTGCGCGTAAGAGGAGAGGGAGGTTTCTCTTCGCATTCAAACGCTGCTCTTGCGATTGCTTTCATTTTGGTAAGGATGGTATTTTAGTGAATACGGAACGAAAAGAGATGAAAAATTCAACAGATCAGCTTTTTGACAATAAATGAAAGATTTGATAAAATTATTTCGAATTAAAAATAATTTAATTCGAGATATTTTAATTCGAAATAACGACCCGTTAAAATAATTGATTTACAAAAATGAATCGCGTAAAGAAAATAATAAAGGAGAATCAAAGATGAAAAAGAAAACAGCTGGAATTCATCATATTACTGCTATTGTCGGCCATCCGCAGGAAAATATTGATTTTTATGCTGGAGTTTTAGGGCTGAGGTTAGTTAAAAAAACTGTGAATTTCGATGATCCCGGCACGTACCATTTTTATTTCGGGGATAAAGAAGGAAAGCCAGGGACACTGATTACTTTCTTTCCTTGGCCTGATGCGTATCAAGGAAAAATCGGCAAGGGTCAGGTGGGTGTAACTTCTTATGTGATACCAGAAGGTTCCATGAGCTTTTGGCAAGAAAGACTAGATAAATTTAGAATTCCGTTTACAATGACAGAACGGTTTGGTGAGTCACTGCTTGTATTTCAAGACCCGCACGGTTTGAACATTGAGCTAGTGGAACGAAAAGAAGGAGAATTAAATCAATGGGAATTTGGCCATGTCACCTCTGATGTTGCCATTAAAGGATTTGGCGGCGCCGTATTATATTCATCATTTCCTGAAAAAACGTCAGAGTTGTTGGAGAATATTTTTGGACTTCAACGAATTGGAAGGGAAGGAGATTTTATTCGTTTTCAGTCTCCAAGTGAAATCGGCAATGTCGTTGATGTAAAATTTACTTCTTCCGGACGCGGCATCATGGGGGTTGGAACAGTCCATCATATCGCGCTTCGGGCAAAAGACGACAACGATCAATTAGAATGGAAAACATCTTTAGAATCAAATGGATACAGGGTAACGCCAGTTCAGAATCGAAAGTATTTTCATTCTATTTATTTCAGAGAGCATGGTGAAATTTTGTTCGAAATTGCAACAGATCCTCCGGGTTTTGCAATTGATGAATCTTTAGATGCACTTGGAAAAGAATTAAAGCTTCCGGAGCGTTACGAAAAGTATCGGGAACGGTTGGAAAATAAGTTGATGCCAGTGGAAGTCCGTAACCTTGACGAATAAGAAAAGTAATGCTTAATAAACGCTGAGAAGGAGAAAAAACGATGAAACATATTTTTCAAAAAGGAAGCAATCCGGCAAAACCGACACTCCTATTGCTGCATGGAACCGGCGGAAATGAGTTTGATCTTCTTCCCATTGCAGAAATTATTGATCCAGAAGCATCGATTTTAGCTGTGCGCGGAAATGTAATGGAAAATGGAATGCCGCGTTTTTTTAAAAGACTTGCCGAAGGAGTTTTTGATGAAGAAGATCTTGTTTTCCGTACAAAGGAATTAAACTCGTTTTTAGATGAAGCAGCGCAAACATATCGATTTGATCGAAATTCTGTAATCGCAATCGGTTATTCCAACGGAGCAAATATAGCAGCCAGCCTTTTATTCCATTTTCGGGATGCGCTAAATGGAGCCATCTTGCATCATCCGATGGTGCCGAGAAGAGGGATGGATCTGCCGGATCTATCAGGAAAAAACGTTTTTATTGCAGCTGGAAAGCGTGATCAAATTTGCTCTCCTGAAGAATCAATAGAGCTTAAAACATTTTTAGAAAATAACAACGCAAATGTGCACTTGCATTGGGAAAATGGAGGACATGAGCTGACTTTATCAGAAGTTCAGGCAGCATCCAATTGGTACCGGCAGCTTTATCAAAAATAAGCTGTGAAAGATACCAATAAAAGCAAGTAAATTGGATCAAAATGTTGCCAGCAATCAATTGGCCGTCATTCCAAAATGTTTATAACAAAATGCGGAAGGAAATTGGGCGTGCTCTTTCATTTGTAAATGTTTGTAATTCTCAAGGCTCGTACATCATATATCAAAAGAGCTGCTTAATTCCACGCAAAGCGGATCAAAAATGATCCGTAATGCCAAAAAGTTTCGTCAAAGTGCGGGAGTTCTTATATTTGAAAAAATGTTTATCAACTTTGAACCTTGTGCATCAAATATATTAACAGAGCTGCCGAATTCCACAAGATTTACAATAAAAAATCGTGAGCGTTCGGTGGATTTTATGAAATCAAGATAAGTATTCGCAAAATAAATGTTTTGACAGACACTAATTTGCAATTTTTCAGTAATGCTTTATTCTGTTTTAATTAATTGATATAATTGCCGAAAAAAAGAATATCCTTCTAAATAAAAAGATTGAAAGTAAAGGACGGAATTGCTTTCAAGCAAACAGTGGGGCTGTCCGACGAGTTGCTAAAATGAAAGATTTTGAGAAATACAACTGTGAAGGACAAAAATAATGAAATAAAATTTATAAATGTTCTTTATAGAGGCAATGAAGTCCAACAAGAAGCGATTGTATGTGCTGAATGTCCGTCATAAAACTTTTGAAGAACCTAATGAAGAAAGAGAGCAAAAGAAAAATCCTTCATAAGACTTCTGAAGGATATAAACAAGATTGAAAAAAATTGTCTGTCCGATAAGTCCATAAAATAAAGAGGTTGTCCAGAAAGTCAAAATCCACTGAAAACGAAACATCATAAGCATTGATATATCAGCGTTTCCAAAACATTAAAGGAGCATTCCTGTATTGAAGAAAAATGAGGCAAAATAGCGGTTTTTCGGGTTGTACAAAAATAGAGCCCTCTTGGTATAGTACGGAGTGTCAACGGATGTTGACCTCTAATTTAGGAAACCAAGGAGGACTCATACATGAATTATAACCAAAATCGCAAAATCTCTCAAATCACAGAGAACACATTGATCGTCGGTGTTGATATTGCTAAGCACAAACATGTCGCTCGGGCGCAAGATTTTAGAGGCATTGACCTAGCTAATCGCCTAGTGTTTACGAGCGATCTCAAAGGCTTTCAAACCCTGACACAATGGATAGACCATTTGAAGGGTCGTCATCAAAAGAATACGGTCATTGTCGGAATGGAGCCAACTGGTCATTATTGGATGACTCTGGCTTATTACCTAAAAACACATGATATTAAATGCGTTGTAGTCAACCCGTTACATGTGAAAAGAAGTAAAGAGCTGGACGACAATTCGCCGACAAAGAATGATGCGAAGGACGCGAAGGTGATTGCCCAACTTGTGAAAGACGGGCGCTATTCCGAACCCACGCTGCCCGAAAGCATCTATGCTGATCTCAGACAAGGCATGAAGCTTTATGATCAAATGGTTCAGGATCGCAATGCGATTAAAGCCAAAGTCCATAATGTGCTGGATCGCTATTTTCCCGAGTTTCTTACGGTCTTTAAGAATTGGGAAGGCAACGCCGCTCTTCAAATCTTACGCGCGGGCCTTTTCCCCCAAGACATTGTGAAAATGCCTGAAGAAACCATTCTTTTTGAGATCAAGAAGGCAGCTCGACGCGCGGTCGGCATGAAGCGTGTTCAAAAGCTTAAGGAAGCCGCTGCAAAATCAGTGGGCTTATCGGTAGGTGTACGATTCGCTAAAAAGGAATTGCGGTATTTAATGGAGCAATATGACGATTTAACGGCCCGTATTGACGAGTTAGCTAAGGAATTAAGCGAGATGGTTCTGACCATACCCGGGGCTAAGGAAATCAGCGCAATAAAGGGTATCGGGGTGATGACCGTCGTCGGCTTTTTTGCCGAGGTCGGCGATCTTTCGCAATATCATCATCCACGCCAAATCCTAAAATTAGCGGGATTGAACTTGCGAAAGAACGAATCCGGCGAGCATAAGGGCCGGACAACGATAACCAAAAGAGGCCGCAAACGTTTAAGAGCCCTTTTGTTCCGGGTCGCCATGCCCTTAGCCGCCACCAATCCGGCCTTTAAGCGTCTGCATGAATACTATCGTCACCGTCCGGAAAATCCGCTCACAGGAAAACAAGCGTTGATTGCCTTATGTGGTAAGCTTATTCGCGTTATGTTTGTGATAGGCCGTCGTCAATGTGCGTTTAGTGAAGAGAGAATGATTCAAGATATGCCTCATCTTCAGAATCAGAAACAGGTTGCTTAAAACGCATCAATCAAAGGAAATCGCCCAACTGTGACTTGTGACCTTGACAATTGAAGCACGGAGAAGCCGGAGTGATTTGTACCATTCGGGCATGACCCAGTAAAGGAGCTTTTCCGGCCTCCACCTCATGGATAGGTAGAACGAAGGAATGTAAGAGCTTTGACTCTGTGAGACATGGGAGGGTAAACCGCCATGAGCGTTGTGGAGATCCCTATGTGCGATCATATCTTTGTTACCAGATAAAGGTAAATAGAACCTTTGTCTTACACGAAGTCAACTCAAACATCCATTTATTAGGTAAAATACCTATAATATCCATGAATTGATTGACAAGTAAAAACAATTGGTGCAGATTTCCGGAGAAAATGCGAGTAATTCTAAGAAAAACTTTATTTTATAGAGGGAGCGTCTATAAGCCGGAAAATCGACTTATTAGACAGCCCCCTCTTTATTTTGTTATTGCAGCAGGCTGCAGTTGCTTAAGATATTTTTATGATGCTTTAGACAACCTCAAGAATTTGAACATAATGGAACAAACAATAAACAGTCGAGCAACTGCTGCTTGAAAATGAATAAAAGAATCCTTTCATAATTTCATTTATAAAGCCATAATAATATTTAATAGCTTATTAGTTAAAAAACTGATTTTTCTGATAGAATTTGTTATAATGTAAATGAAAGGAGTTGAAATATTGTGACAAAAAAGACTAGATTAGGCAAGACCGATATATATGTGAACCCAATCGGACTTGGAACAAATGCTGTTGGCGGGCACAACATTTTTCCAAACCTTGACGATGAAACTGGGAAAGAAATCGTTCGTACAGCTTTGGATCATGGAATAAATTTTTTGGATACGGCATTTTATTACGGTCCTGAGCGTTCGGAAGAAATTATCGGTGAAGTCGTCAAGGAGTTTGGCCGTCGTGATGAAGTAGTCATTGCTACTAAAGGTGCTCACAAATTTGTAGACGGAAAAGTTGTTCTTGATAACTCTCCCGATTTCCTTCGCGAGTCGGTCGAGGGCAGCCTGAAACGCTTAAAAACGGATTACATAGATTTATATTACATTCATTTTCCGGACGAAACGACACCGAAGGATGAAGCTGTCGGTGAATTGAAGAAGCTTAAGGATGAAGGGAAAATTCGTGCGATCGGTGTATCGAACTTCTCGCTCGAACAATTAAAGGAAGCGAACAAAGATGGGTATGTCGATGTAATTCAGTCCGAATATAACTTATTTAAACGACAAGCAGAAAAAGATTTGCTTCCTTACACAGCGGAAAATGGAATATCGTTTATACCATATTTTCCACTTGCCTCAGGTCTATTAAGCGGAAAATATTCGAAAGATGCGAAGTTCAATGATTCACGTGCACAAAATCCTTTGTTTCAAGGGGAAGCATTTGCGCGTAATCTCGAAAAAGTCGAGCAATTGCGTCCAATCGCAGAAGCGAAAAATGCTGAAATTGCTCACGTTGTGCTAGCATGGTATTTAACGGTCGATTCCATCGATGCGATCATCCCTGGTGCGAAGAAGCCGGAACAGGTACTTGACAATTTAAAAACGTTAGATGTCCAGTTAACAAAGGAAGAAATAGAGAAAATCAGTCAGATTTTTCAATAATTTTGTAAAAAAGCTGTGATGGAAATATCCCATTCACAGCTTTTAATAGGACTTTCTCATTCGTCAGAACGTTTAGAGAAGAAGCAGGAGTGGTAATATGAGACGTGTTTGTGTTTTTGCAGGATCGAATCCGGGAACAAATCCTAAGTATAAAGAAGCAGCTATCAAACTGGGAGAAGAATTGGTAAAAAACAGGCTTGAGCTCGTATATGGAGGCTCCAGCATTGGTCTGATGGGAGTGATTGCAAACACCGTATTAGAGTTAGGAGGCACCGTATTGGGCGTTATGCCGACGAATTTATTTCAAGGAGAGGTTGTCCACAAGCATCTCACTCAGCTTTATGAAGTCAATGATATGCATGAGCGGAAAGCAAAAATGGGAGAGCTTTCAGATGCGTTCATTGCTCTTCCCGGAGGCTATGGTACTTTTGAGGAAATATTTGAAGCGGTTAGCTGGGGGCAGCTTGGGATTCATGAAAAGCCTGTGGCGTTGTTAAATATCGATGACTATTACACGCCGGTAAAACAGATGATTGAGAATGCGGTAGAGGGAGGCTTCATGCCTGAAACGCATAAACAGTTTATGATTTTTGCAGACAATCCCTCTATATTAATAGATAAACTTCGTGCGTACAAACCGCCTTTGAAGACAAATAAGTGGATCGAACTAGATCGATAAATGAAAATATCAGAACTTTACTTCGCCTTTAGCTTTCTGATCAGTTTGTCTAAAAATGACAAGCTGATCAGAAACGTCAATGTTTAGTCGTTTATGCTTTTTTCAAGAGCTTTCAGCTTATGTTCAAGCTGTTGAAGCGCATCATCAATTTGATTTGCATTTTTCTCTAAATAGATTGGTTCGCCAAATGCAACGACAGCTTTTTTCCCGGCAAAAAAATCTTTTAAACTTTTTGGACCATGATAGGTTGCAGGCAATATGGGAACGCCGGCTTTCATCGCAATTGTAACCGCGCCTCTTTTTAAAGGAACTTCCTCGTCTGTTCTTGTGCCGCTCGGGAAAATTCCAACAACTTTATTTTCTTTTAACAGTTTCAAAGGAATTTTTAGTGCGCTCGGTCCAGGATTTTCACGATTAACTGGAAAAGCATGCATCTTTTTCAAAAACCAACCTATGAGCGTGTTCTGAAACAATTCTTTTTTGGCCATATAATGGACATGAATTGGAAAAAGTGCTGCGGCGAGCAAGACTACATCTACCCAGCTGCGATGAGAGCATGTAACAATAAAACGATGGTCTGCCGGAATATGCTGCTTGCCTTTGACTTCTAGCAAACTAAAAATTTTAATGATCAATATTGCAAGTTTTCCTGCTAAATGATAAATCATTTTGTTCCCCCCCCGAATGACTTCCAGAAATATGTTTGCGTTGCAAAAGATCTGTATTTTCGGTTAGGGCGCATGTCGATTTTGTCTGCGTTCAGTTTAGCATTTTTACGTGATGCATGTAAAGTCGGTAGTACATCGTCAACGAATCGTCTTATCCAAAGTCAGTCAGTGAAAATACCGCCGTTTCATTTGGAGGAAGGGCGGGTCGTATTCGGTGTTTTTTAGATGAACAAGTATTTGTGCTGAAGGTTGTTGGCGCTGGATAAAAGGGGCAACCACATCAATAATAAAATGTTTTAATTGGAAAAATCAATTTTAATAGCAGTTACTTTGTTTCTATAAATTTTATACTTAATGATACAAAATATTGAGAGTAAAGAAGAGAAGAAGCAGAAAAACGAACATCAGCGCAATCTGTCTTTTTTAATTAAAAAGCAAGAGACAATCAGTCCAGGCATCAGCGTAAAAAAATATGTAAGATAATCTGACATAAAACTTCAATTCTCTCATTGAATGGGATACACTGATAGAGAAAAATTTGATCCAATCGTGGAAATAAAGAAGAGTGAATTTGGATCGGTGTGATGTCAATTTCTATTCACTCAAGTTAAGATGGGGTATTATAGTGAGCATGATGAATCGCCAAAGCAGGTTAGGTAAAGCTTTAGCGATTATCATATATGTTTACTCACTATAAAGAATAAATGATGGAAATGACCATTTTTCTATCTTTTAAATGACTCCTTGTTCTACCATTGCATCAGCGACTTTTTTAAATCCTGCAATGTTAGCGCCGACGACAAGATTTCCGGAGCAGCCGTATTCATTTGCAGCGTTGACGCAATTTCGGTAAATGTTCTTCATGATATCACGTAATTTTGCGTCGACATCTTCAAAGCTCCAAGACAATCTTGCGCTGTTTTGAGCCATTTCTAATGCTGAAACAGCAACTCCGCCTGCGTTAGCAGCTTTTGCAGGTCCAAAAAGAATATTGTTTGATAAAAACACGTCGATCGCTTCTAATGTAGACGGCATGTTGGCGCCTTCTCCAACAGCTTTGAGTCCGTTGGAAACAAGGAGTTCAGCTGCTTTTTTATCGATTTCATTTTGAGTAGCGCATGGGAGGGCAATATCGCATGGAATGGACCAAATTCCGGAACAGCCTTCATAATATTCTGCATGAGGATGTTCATTTACATATTCTTTAATTCTTTTTCTTTCAACTTCTTTTAACCTTCTAACCGTTTCAAGATTAATTCCATTTTTATCAAAAATGTAGCCATCAGAGTCGCTGCATGCGACAACTTTTGCACCTAATTGTGTTGCTTTTTCAATCGCATATATGGCAACGTTCCCAGAACCAGAGACAACAACTGTGCTTCCTTTGAAGCTTAATCCATGGTCATTAAGCATTTCTTCAACAAAATAAACAGTTCCATAACCTGTCGCTTCGGTTCTCGCTAAGCTTCCGCCGTACCCAATGCCTTTTCCGGTTAACACCCCAGCTTCAAATCCGCCGCGTATTCTTTTATATTGGCCAAACAAGTATCCGATCTCTCTTGCGCCAACTCCAATATCACCGGCAGGAACGTCAATATCTGGTCCAATATGTTTGTAAAGCTCTGTCATAAAGCTTTGTGTAAATCTCATAATTTCCCCATCTGATTTACCTTTCGGATCAAAATCAGATCCGCCTTTTCCTCCGCCGATCGGCTGCCCAGTCAATGAATTTTTGAAGATTTGTTCAAATCCTAAAAATTTAATAATGCTGGCGTTGACGGTCGGGTGAAAGCGCAAGCCTCCTTTATATGGCCCAATTGCACTATTATATTGCACTCTAAATCCGCGGTTTACACGCACTTTTCCTTCGTCATCCACCCATGGAACGCGAAAAATGATCAATCTTTCCGGCTCAACAATTCTTTCAAGTATTCCGTGCTTTATATATGTAGGATGTTGAGCAAATACAGGCACAAGCGAGTCAAATATTTCTTTTACAGCTTGAAGAAACTCAGGCTCATTCGGATTTTTTTCTTGCACGGATTGAAATACTTCATTGACATATTGCTTTGCATTTTCCAGTTCACTTTGTTTCATAAGTAATTGATTCATAGCACCTCTCCTATACCTAAAATTTAAGCAGTTAGAAGAATTCAAACAATTCAGTAAATCATCCCGGCACTGGCTAAGGAAGCGAAATCTACAATAAAAAATTCTACAACAAAATAAATCAAAAAACAATGACTGTTGAGAATTGTTGCATAATAGCTTTGCATGCAGGCGCGGAGAAGGCGCCTGAAATTTGTTTCATTGAATCTAGCTTGTCTGCATACATATTGATTAGAAAACATTTTTAAAAATTTAACATCGCTAAGAGAGGGAATGTTGAAAATTTTATAAAAAGAAAAAGGATGCCTCACCTGTTTTGAGACATCGAATATTCAGTGTATGGAACGGTATAGCCCGATCACTTTTCCGAGTATTGTCACATTTTTTAAAATAATCGGTTCCATTGTTGGGTTTTCCGGCTGAAGCCGTATAAAGTCTTTTTCTTTGAAAAACCTTTTTACGGTCGCTTCATTGTCGTCTGTGAGCGCGACAACGATGTCGCCGTTATTGGCTGTTTGCTGTTGTCTGACAATAACTAAATCTCCGTCCAGAATGCCTGCTTCGATCATGCTTTCTCCGACTACTTCAAGCATGAAAAGTTGATCATCACCTGATGCAATATGATTCGGAAGCGGAAAATATTCTTCGATGTTTTCAACGGCAGTGATCGGAATACCAGCCGTCACTTTTCCGATGACCGGCACGTTGATCACATTGTTTGTTAGAAGGTGGCTGCCATCATCGTCCAAAATTTCAATGGCTCTCGGCTTTGTGGGGTCTCTTCTAATCAGTCCTTTGCTCTCAAGCTTTGCTAAATGCCCGTGAACAGTTGAACTGGAGGCAAGACCGACCGCTTCGCCGATTTCTCTTACAGAGGGAGGGTATCCTTTCTTTTTTACTTCCTCCTTAATGAAGTTCAAAATATCTTGTTGTCTCTTAGATAATTTTGTTGACATGTCAAGCACCTCAGTCATATCAATTTGTGTCGATTATAGCATGATTTTTCCAAAAAAGCAAACGTAAGTTCGAATATTTGCTTGACAGAAACATGTGTTCCCTTTTATACTTAAAAACAAAAACCGAACAAATATTCTGTTTCAGGGGGCGGTTCTTAATGGATAAATTATCATGGTCTTACATCGTTTCTTTTTTCCTTGTCATCATGGCGGCAGTTTTGGCGATTTCGTATACTGGAGAAAGGGAAGAGCTCGATCATTATATGGAGGTTCAAGTGAAGGAAGGGGACAGTTTGTGGAAAATCGCTGATGAATATAAAGAATATGACAATATGTCTCATTCAGAGTTTGTAAAATGGGTTCAGGAGCGAAACAATCTCCAAAGCCTTGTTGTAAAACCGGGGGAAACAATCGTCATTCCGATTGAAAAAAATAAATACTACAATGCTGAATATTTGGCAAACAAAGAATAACCGCAAGGAGCATTTAACATGAGAGCAGTCGTTTATGCAAGAGTCAGCACTGAAAAGGCAGAGCAGGAAACATCTTTGAAAAGACAAAAAGACGAGCTGTTAAAGCTCGCAGCTGAAAACGGTATGGAAGTTGTTGAAGTGATAGAAGAAAAAGCGAGCGGGTATGATGTTGATCGTGAAGGGGTTTTTCAACTGCTGGAATTGATTGAGGAGAAAGAAATTGAAGCGGTATTAATACAGGATGAAACAAGAATTGGCAGAGGAAATGCCAAAATCGCCATTGTCCATTCCATTTTGAAACAAGGCGTGAAAATTTTCACCGCTGCCCATCGCGGGGAGATGGAACTGTCTGAATCAGACACGATGGTGCTTGAAATTATAGGAATTGTGGAAGAATATCAACGAAAAATTCATAATTTGAAAATAAAGCGGGGAATGTTGAGAGCTATACAAAATGGGTACAGGCCTGAAAAAAATTTAAAGAATAGAAATTCTTCCTATAAAAGAGAGCGAAAAGAAGTTCCGATCGAGGAGATTGACCGATTGCGGAAAAACGGCCTGACATTTTCAGAAATAGCGGCAACATTAAGAGGATTCGGCTATGATGTTTCAAAAGCTACTGTTCATCGCAGATATCAACAATTTTTGTCAGAAAAAGGCGAATCATAGCAATAATTGTTGTCATTAGTGGTTGCATTTAGTATGATAAAAGAGCGCGGCAAAAATATACAAGGGGTTCAGCTTATGATTTCAAAAGAAAAACTTAACCGTATTAATGAACTATCTAAAAAGTCTAAGTCAGAAGGATTGACGCAAGAGGAAAAGCTAGAGCAGCAGCAATTAAGGCAGGAATATTTAGAGTCGTTTCGTTGGGATTTTCAAAACACCTTAAAAAATGTTACAGTGATTGATCCGAAAGGTAATGATGTTACACCGGAAAAATTGAAAAAATTTAAAAATAAAAGGCTGCATTAACGGATGGGTGTTGCCTTATTGCAACAATAAAGATAAGATTATAAACTGAAAATACAGATGAGAGGATGATAATGGTGACTCATTCCATTCAAGATTTATCCATCATGACGATTCGAACATTATCCATTGACGCGATTGAAAAGGCGAATTCCGGACATCCTGGAATGCCAATGGGCGCCGCACCAATGGCTTATGCGCTGTGGACGAAATTTATGAACATTAACCCTGAAAACCCTAATTGGTTTAATCGAGATCGCTTTGTTTTATCTGCCGGACATGGTTCGATGCTGCTTTACAGCTTGCTTCATTTATCGGGTTATGATCTTTCCATGGATGATATTAAATCGTTTCGTCAATGGGGAAGCAAAACACCTGGACATCCTGAATACGGACATACACCTGGCGTTGACGCAACAACTGGACCATTAGGCCAAGGAATAGCAATGGCCGTTGGAATGGCGATGGCAGAACGTCATTTAGCAGCTACATACAATAAAGAAGGATACAATATTGTTGATCATTACACATACGTCATATGCGGTGACGGTGACTTAATGGAAGGGATTTCCTCTGAAGCAGCTTCCTTAGCTGGTCACTTGAAGCTTGGACGATTAATTGTTCTTTATGATTCGAATGATATTTCCCTAGATGGGGATTTAAATAAATCATTCTCAGAAAATGTAGAAGAGCGCTTTAAATCTATGGGCTGGCAAGTGCTGCGCGTTGAGGACGGCAACAACATTGAAGAGATTTCGAAAGCCATTGAAGAAGCCAAATTGGATGAACAACGACCGACATTAATTGAAGTAAAAACAACAATCGGATATGGTTCGCCGAATAAAGCAGGCACTTCTTCCGTTCATGGTTCGCCGTTAGGTCCAGAAGAGGCAAAATTGACAAAAGAAGCCTATGCATGGACATTTGAAGAAGATTTCTATGTTCCAGCAGAAGTTTATGAGCATTTTGAGAAAAATGTAAAAGAACGTGGAAAGCAGAAAGAAATTGAATGGAATAATTTGTTTGAAAAGTATGAGAAAGAATATCCTGAACTTGCAAAAGAGTTAAAGGCAGCAATCAATGGTGAATTGCCAGAAAATTGGGATCAATCTTTACCTTTTTATGAAGAAGGAAAAAGCGTTGCAACCCGTTCTTCTTCTGGAGAAGTATTAAATGCAATAGCTGAAAAAGTTCCTTATTTCTTTGGGGGATCTGCAGACTTAGCTGGATCAAACAAGACGACAATAAAAGGTTCAGGAGACTTTTCTGCGGAAGATTACAGCGGACGAAACATTTGGTTTGGTGTCAGAGAGTTTGCCATGGGAGCAGCATTGAACGGTATGGCTCTGCATGGAGGTTTACGTGTTTTTGGCGGAACGTTCTTTGTTTTCTCTGACTATTTGCGGCCAGCGATTCGTTTAGCAGCATTAATGAATCTCCCTGTAACTTACGTGTTCACTCATGACAGCATAGCGGTTGGAGAAGACGGACCAACACATGAGCCGATTGAACAATTAGCTTCTTTGAGAGCAATGCCGAATCTTTCTGTCATTCGTCCAGCTGATGGAAATGAAACAAGAGCTGCGTGGAAGGCTGCGCTGGAATCTAAATCAACACCGACTGCATTAGTATTAACGCGCCAAAATTTAGAAACTATTAAAGGTACGAAAGAAAATGCTGAAGAAGGTGTTGCAAAAGGCGCTTATGTCATTTCACCGGCGAAATCGGATCAACCGGATGCTCTTCTACTTGCATCAGGTTCAGAAGTAGCATTAGCTATTAAAGCTCAACAAATTCTTGCATCCGATGGAATTGATGTGCAAGTCGTCAGCATGCCGTCATGGGACCGTTTTGAAAAGCAATCAAAAGATTATAAAGAATCAGTTCTTCCTAGCAGCGTAACGAAGCGTCTTGCGATCGAAATGGCATCTTCGCTTGGCTGGGAGCGCTATGTCGGATCTGAAGGTGAAATCTTAGCTATCGACAAGTTTGGAGCATCTGCACCTGGGGAAAAAATTATAAGCGAGTACGGTTTTACTGTTGAAAATGTTGTCGAAAAAGTAAAAGAATTAGTTCGGAAATAATCGCCAAAATTAGTGCCTCTATCCGCCACCATAAGACAAACCTTTTACATTCCTTGCTTTATAATAGCAAAAAAGGAATGTAACAATGAGGTGAGCGCATGAGGCACTTTTATTTGTATTTGATAAAAAAGGAATTTGCTGAGCATTTTTATCATAGGGAATCGAAAATTTTTCAGTTATATCAAGAATTTTTTTGGACAAGGAAAACGCATCCTATTTTTGAACAATTGGAAAGGCAAGTCAATTATATTTCAAGAGCCATTCCCATTTCAGAAATAGATTTGCTGCTTCAGTCATTCTTGTCTCACCGAAACCATTATCAAAAGGTATCATCGATTCACGCCATCCAAATGGAAAATCAAAAAGGACAAGCTACTATGGTTTTAAAGGAACGGTATATTGAAATGATTTGTACCGGCAGCTTTGACGGTGAGTTATTGTTTTTTGATATATTGGGAAAATTTGATCCTTATTTTTTTGCCATGGATTTTACAAATGAACGATACGGGTGGCTGAGTCCGATTAAAGAAAGAAAATTTGTCTAAAGTTGCGGAAATTTGCTAATGAAATATTGTATAATGTCATATGGTTTAGTACACTGTATGATAGACAACATGAAGGAGGAAATAAGATGGAACTTTGGCTGGCGATATTAATCGCTGTTCTGGCATTACTTGCCGGCGTAGCGCTAGGCTTTTTTATCGCTCGAAAGTATATGATGAATTATTTGAAGAAAAATCCACCTATTAACGAACAAATGTTGAAAATGATGATGATGCAAATGGGAATGAAACCGTCCCAGAAGAAAATCAATCAAATGATGAAAGCGATGCAAAATCAATTAAAATAATGAAATGTGTCAGAAACCTTGATATGATTGGTTTTTTAGCAGGTTTATCCTTCATTTTTTAAGCAAAAAATCAAAAAAATGCCCTTATTTTGGTTTATTTTTCTTCACGATTTTTCGCTTAAAATTGCTTTATCTTTCATATTTAAAAACAAACCACTTTTTTCTGTGAAAACTTAAGCAGAAAGGGTGGTTTTTTTGTGTTGTTAGAAGATGTTTTATCGGAATATGACTATTATTGTTTAGCTAAAGGGTTCACAGAAAAGACAATAAAAAACAAACGTCAAGAACTAAAACAATTAAAAAATTTTTTATTGGAAAAACGTGGCATTACAGAGTTAGAAAGTATTACAACGTATGATTTAAAAGCATATGTGAGATTAAAACAAAAATCAGGGTTACAGCCACAAAGCATTGTTTCCATGTTTAAGATAATCCGGGCATTCTTTTCTTGGTGTAAAGAAGAGGAGTATTTAAAAGAAAATATAGCAAAAAAAGTGGAAACTCCTAAACTGCCAAAAAAGGTATTAAAGGGCTTCACAGCAGAAGAAGTTGATAAAATGATTAATTCTTTTACTTATAAGAGTTATTTTGAAGCACGCAACAAGGCAATTATTGCTATGCTTGCCGACTGTGGACTGCGTGCAATGGAATTAAGACAATTAGAAACAAAGAATGTAAAAGAAACCACAATTCTCGTCAATGGAAAAGGTAACAAAGAACGTTATATATTTATCAGCCCTGCGTTAAAGAAAATTCTTATAAAATATGAGCGGATCAAAAAGGAATATTTCAGGGATAAATATTTTAATCCAAACTACTACTTTTTGTCATACAAAGGCGATTTAATTTCGCATGTTGGCTTAGACAACATCATTAAAGAAGCTGCTAGACGTGCAGGAATTAAAGATAAAAGAGTAAGTCCGCATACATTTAGACATTTTTTTGCAGTTCAATGTATTTTAAATGGGATAGACATTTATACACTTTCTAAGTTGTTGGGTCATTCTGATATATCCACCACACAGAGATATTTGCAATCGCTTGAGGATTTTCAACTTATTGAAAAAGCAATGCCATCGAGTCCGTTGATGCATCTAAAAAGGAGGATATTCAAATGAAAAAAACCAAGTCAGTCTTACCGCAATAATGACCGCCTACTTACGTGCCTACCATGCCATGAATGATACCCCAAAAATTTTTGATGACTTTCTAGCCTATCGTTTGATTCCAGAGGAAAGACGTGCACTCATTGAACAAGGATTTTCTAGGGCTCTCCAGATTAATGTTCCTGAAAGTATCTTGGCATGCTCCGACCAGGCGACAAATACCTTGCCGTCTTTATTGCAAGCCATGGGGTTACCTAATGTCCTTAGCCGTTCAAGATATACGGAAGATAACCTTGATCAGGCTGTAAAACAAGGGGTGGAGCAGTATGTGATACTCGGAGCTGGGTTGGATACTTTTGCTTTTCGTCGTCCAGATCTCCTAAGTCAGGTTCAGGTATTTGAAGTTGACCACCCGGCCACACAAGCCTTCAAACTTAATCGACTGGCTGAATTAGAATGGGAAATCCCATCAAATCTTCATTTTGTACCTGTAGATTTCACAAAGGAGAGTTTGGCTGATGCACTCAAGGGAACTTCGTATGACTTGCAGACTAAAAGTTTTTTTAGTTGGCTAGGTGTCACAATGTACTTAACTCAAAACGAAGTGTTCGCAACGCTGCGTTCCATTACCGATATTGCCCCCGTGGGCAGTGCGGTTATTTTCGATTACTTTGTACCAGAAGAAGCTACTCCATATATGAAAAAGATACAGGAGAATTTACGAAAGATAGGAGAGCCGATTAAAACGACCTTTGACCCGTCAACACTGGCTTTTGAACTGGAAAGTTTAGGGCTCCGTCTTCATGAGAACTTAAGCCCATCCGATATTCAAGAACGCTATTTTCAGAGTCGAACGGACGGCTATTATGCGAGTAAACATGTGCGCTTCGCGAGGGCAGTAGTAGAGTAATTCATTGGGCATGATGAACACGGAGACCTGCCTATTCCAAAAGAGATGTCCCTTTTCTCTCGAGGGCGCAGAGGGAAGCCGTTAATACCCATGTCGCACAATAAAAGAGTCTTATCTTTTCAAATTGATCTCACTTTGGAGGGAAACTCATGGAAAATCGAACGATGGATGTCAGACTGATCCCCAGCAGTTATTTGCGTGGGAAAATAGACCCCTATGATCCTTTCCTGTGGTATGAAGAAATGAGGAAACAAACCCCCGTTTATTACAATGACAAGGCAGGCATGTGGAATGTTTTCCTCTATAAAGATGTCAAAAGGGTATTGGAGGATAAGGAATTTTTCTCAAATGTCATTCCGCGAAGAGGGCAGAGTTTACTTTCACAAAGCATCATTGCCATGGACCCGCCCAAGCACACCGATATCCGCTCCATAGTAAGTCGCTCCTTTACTCCCAAAGTAATGAGAGAGTGGGAACCCCGTATTCATGAGATTGCAGTGGAACTGCTCAATTCGGTCCAAGGGCAATCGGAATTTGATATTGTAAATGATTTCTCTTATCCTTTGCCCGTGATTGTCATTGCCGAGATGTTGGGTGTTCCATCGTCCGAAATGAAACGGTTCAAAGACTGGTCGGATACGCTGGTCAGTTCCCCCGAGAACGATCACCCCGAACACTTGGCCAAATTCAAAGAGATCCGCAACAGAACCGAAGCGGAATTAAGCGCCTTTTTTTGAGCAAATCATTGAAGAAAAACGGGCACATCCAGGAAATGACCTCATCTCGATCCTCATCAAAGCGAAGGAAGAGGAAGCGAAACTGTCCAGCCAAGAACTAATTGCCTTTTGCAACTTATTGCTTGTGGCGGGAAATGAGACTACAACCAATTTAATTTCCAATGCGGTATACAGCCTCATCGAGCATAAGCTGGTGTTTGAACAGGTCAAACATGATCCGGCCCTGGTTTCCCAACTGGTCGAGGAGACGCTACGTTACCGTTCACCCGCCCAAGTCATCATCCGCAGAGTGAAACAAGACACGGAATTAGGGAACAACAAGTTGAAAAAAGGCGAAATCGTAATGGCTTGGATTGGTTCCGCCAATCGTGACGAAAACCAATTCGAAAACGCCCATGTGTTTGACATTCATCGCAAGCCCAACCACCACCTTGCGTTTGGGCAAGGCATCCACTTTTGCCTAGGTGCCCCCTGGCGCGTTTGGAAGCTAACATCGCTTTAACCAGTCTCCTGCAAAGAGTGGATCGCCTTTCTTGGCAATCGGATCGCCGCCCTGTTCCAATCGGCAACAGCACAGCGATTTATGGATTGAAAAAGCTTCCTGTTTCCGTGAAATAAACGGTTTCCGCAAAAGCATGACAAGCGCCCCGGCAGCTTCACCAATGGGGCGCTTGTATCAAATGGAGAAGTTGGCTGCAACCATCGGTCGGGAAACGCGTGCGCAATCTCTGGTCGTGCTCTTCGATCACTTGTGCAAAGCCTTCTCCCTCAAATAGATTAATGCATGTTCATATGACGTAAGAGCTGCTTCTTTTAATCCATAATCAACAAAAGGTTTTATGACTATTAATGTTTCATTTTTTAGATTTTGATTCCCTGAAAATGTTTTTTTTGGTTTTATATTTACACTTTCTCACGAAGGTAGAATCACTCAACAACACTGTCGATCACTTCATTGGAGGATATCTTGATCTCATTTTCTTTTCTTCTTACTTTGTCAGTAGCTTTGATCGATTTAGTACGAATTAAATAGATACAAAACCCCATTGATAGCCATATCAATCCTGAAAAAAAGCCAGACCCTCCAACTGGAATTAGTAAACAAAGGCTGATGATTAAGGCTAAAGCTGGAAGAAAGGGATAAAAAGGAGTTAAAAACTGCGTTGATTTTTTTTCAAGAGTCGCTTTTCTTCTCGAGATAAAAAAGGCAATCATCGTAAAAATAAAAGTGATTAAATATAAAAAACCTGTTGCATTAACTGCAATATTAATTGAACTTACCAATGTAAAAAGAATTTGAATACTAACTCCTAGTAATATAGCGTAAACCGGAGTTTGGAAGCGAGGATGTATAAAGCCAATTTTTTTCGGCAAAAATCCATTGCGGCCCATGGCAAAGGCAGTTCTCGAAATCGAGATAATAAAAGCATTAGCTGTGGCTGGTAAAGCAATAACAATCACAATGCTAACTAAGGTCGGCCCGAAGTCTCCTAAAAATTGCTGACTTGCGAAAGCGACCGGTACTTTTGATGATCCAAGTTCCTGCCAAGGGACGACTCCTGTCGAAACGAATAAAAGACCACAGTATAGAAAAAGTACGATGATAATGGATGAAAAAATAGCCTTTGGAATGGTTTTACTCGGATTTTTCATTTCTTCTCCTGCATCCACAATCACATCCCATCCAACCATCGAAAGAAAACCAACTAATGCTGCGGCAAGAATTCCTTCAAAGCCGTTAGGAGCAAAAGGTGTATATAGCGAATAATCCACATGACTAAAACCTAGAGCAAAAAATAAAAGGAGTACGATGATTTCAACAACTACAATTCCTACTTGAACAACGCCGCTGAACTTGATACCCAAAATATTTAGAAATCCTAAAACCAGAAGGAGTACCACTGCACTTAGCAACGGAGGAGCACCCGTTAAGGAGTTAAGGTAGTTACCAAACCCTTGTGAAACGAAACTGCTTGCTGCAAGCCATGCTCCCCAATATGACCATCCAATTAACGTCCCAACAAATGAACCCATTGTTTGCCTCACATATTCATAAGCACCACCTGCTCTAGGGTATCTCGATGCTAATTCTGCGTAACATAGTCCTAGTAAAATTTCTAAGATTGCTGCGATTACAAAAGCAAGCATCACAGCCGGCCCTGCTTTACCAGCTGCTACACCACTAAGAATAAAAATACCCGCACCGACCATAGCGCCAGTGCCAAGAGAGGTAGCTTCTTTCCATCCTAAATCTCTTTTTAAGTTCATGAAATTCCCCTTTCATCAATTGAGCTAAAATTCCGTGACTTCACCTGGCTTTTCTACAAAACGCCATTTTTTCAAATCAACGATCCAGTACTTTTTAGGACGGACAATCCCATTTATGTCATATCCTGCACGGCGTTCCCATTCCCCAATTTGATATTCTTCGCTCACTTCTAATTGAGCCAACCCTTTGACGTTTTTGTAGCCGTATAAACCGAAATCAAATAATCGAACAGGATACCCTTGTTCCATGGGTAAAGGTTCCCCATCAACTGAGTGAACAATCAATGCCCGTCTGGAAAGAGCATCACCCAAAGGAATCGTAGATTCATAAACTCCTTTTTCCTTAGTTCCTATACTTGTTTGCTTTAAATAATACTTCTCAGGATGGGATACTCCAGCCATTTCTATAATGTTCGATAATAAAACACCTTTCCACGTCCGACGAATACTCCAATTACAGACACAAACCATTCTTCTGCTTTCTTCTATTTGTGGCATCTCTAATAAATCTTGATAGGTAAAACTCAATTTTTTGTCTACTAATCCAGTAACTGATAGACGCCAGGTATTTAAATCAACCGATTTTGGTGGCCCTTCCTGATAATAACGAAGTGAAGATGGCTTTCGATCTAAATTTGGAGTTTTAACTATTGGATTCATAGTCCTCTCTCCTTAAATAAGATTGATAACACAACGAAAACTAATTAGATTATCCCTGACTGAAACGGGATAGTAATCTCTTGCTGTACATCTCATGAAATCTTCATTATGTAGTCCGCATCCACCTCTAACTATGTGATAATCTTCTTCTTGCGTAAGATATAATGGATTTACTCCGGTTTCATCCCATTCGTAATTAAGAGAAACATTATCCAAACACCATTCTGCAAAATTCCCCGCCATATCTAAACATCCGAAAAAGGACTTATTCTTTGGAAAAGCATAAACAGAGGTTGAGCTACGGTTCAATTCTTCGGGATCGCAGTCAACAGCAAAGTTTGCATGATCAGAAGTTGGTTCTTCATTTCCCCACGGATATTTTCGTTGATCCGTTCCTTTGCATGCGTACTCCCATTGCGCTTCGGTCGGTAAGGTCTTGCCTACAAACGTAGCAAAGGCCATTGCCTCCCACCAACTGACTCCTGTGACAGGATGGTCGTCTTGATTAAAATGATCATCGTACCAATAATTTGGATATTTAATGTTGTTAGTTTTGATATACTCCCATCCTTTCGGAAGCCAGAAAACAGGGTTTTCATATCCGCCTGCTTCTACAAATACTCGAAATTGTTTATTTGTTACTGGTGTTTTATCAATGGCAAAAGGGTGTAATGTTACGGATTTAACTGGTTGTTCATCCGGCGATTCATTGCTGCCACGAAGAAAAGTCCCCCCTGGAATCACAATCATATTGTCTAACTGATTTTTCACTTGATTCCCCATCTTGGATTCCCCCTATTATCTGAGAAGCCCCATACTTCCGGTTAGTTTATTCACTTTTTTCTTGTCTCCATATAAAGCCAATCCTAAATACTCAAGATCGTTTGTTGATAAGGTCGAAATTTTTTCGATATATTCCTCATAACTTTTTGTTGTCTGTGCCGCATTGGTGAAATCTACAACAAATAAATCAGAAAATTCCTCTGCGTATAACTTGTTCCTTAACTCTTTAATTTTTAGGGAATCACCTTTTAAAATAGGAATAGGTGTAGTAGTTATCCCTACATGAGGATGACCGCTTCCATCCTTTACCGTTGGACCAATAATTCCCTCAATTTCCTTTCCCAAAGTCAGGGCTAATACCGCAGCAGTATTTGAGATTAATCCTGTAGGTAAATCTGCATCAATAACCATTACACATTTCATTTCCATGATTTTTTCCTCCATTGTTAAAGTTTGAACGATACGATTGTTGACTTTTTACCAAAAACGGACCATAACATTAAAATGGTACAGGTCGGCGAAATGAATTCTACGTTATATTTTTGGGCTGCATTGACAGTTGTTAAACAAAGGTCCACTTCACCTTTCTGTAATTTGATAGCAGCTTCGCTTGTTGAATTGACAAATAACACCTCATATTTCATGTCGAAATCGGCTAAGAACCAAGGAAGAAGACAAGAAGGAGCATGATGAGTAGCAATAACCAATGAACGGTTCCTATTCAATTCTTCACAAGGTCTTTTTGCAACTCCGTATAAAGGTGTTTCAAAGACAAATGGAAATAAAAATTGGATATCTTTTGACATGTAAAACTTATCTATTCCCTTGTAGGCATTAGCTACAAGAAGAATATTAGATGTCCCTGAAACTAAGTTTTCATAAGCTTCTTCATAAGTAGGAAAAAGTGAATACTTTCCATGACTGTTTTTTAAGGATGAAAGCAAGTATTGAGCTGATGCCTCACTACTTGTTCCAGAAGGGCCTAGAGTAGCAATTTCAAGTTGTTCTAAAAATACCAGGGATGATAAAAAGTGTTGATTCCAATTTAATAAGGGATGATTTTGCTCCTTTGCTTGGGTTTCAACGATCATTTTGCCCCCGCCCCCGTAACGATTAGGATTATTTATCTTGTACCCCAATTTATGTATATTATCTTTTTTAAATAATTTAGCATGATAAAATGGTAGTGATAAGGACCAATTATTATTGATTTTTATAGTACCAATTTAAACAAAAGGGGAATAAGCATGCTCTGGATCACGATTGATCGAACATTAGACATACCTTTAACACGACAAGTTTATGAACAAATTCGCACACAAATATTGAAAGGAGAACTTGTAGCTGGAGAGCGTCTTCCACCTACCCGTGAACTAGCCTCCAATTTAGGCATATCACGGAATGTGGTTGTAGAAGTTTATGAACAATTGCTAGCAGAAGGATACATTGAAGCAAGGCAAGGTTCCGGAACATATGTTGCGGAAGGAGCCTACTTAAGTCAACAAGAGAGAACGGATTATTTATCTTTTTTTGAAATTCAGCACTTGAAAGATGAAAGAAATGATTTTATAGATTTTCGTTCCGGTATCCCCGCTTTAGACATGTTTCCAAGGCATAATTGGGGACAAATCGCTAAACGAGTGTGTATAGAAACTCCACATTCCGTATTTGGCTATGGATACCCTGAAGGTAGAATTGAACTGCGTCATATCCTGTCTCGGTATCTAAAGAGAACAAGGGGGGTACATTGTTATCCTGATCAGCTAGTTATTACATCTGGAGCAACACAAGCCTTATCCCTTATAGCAAAACTACTTCTTTCACCAGGGGATGAAGTAATGATTGAAGATCCTATTACACACGAAATTCAAACCATTTTTTCTTCTACTGGGGCAATGCTCCACCCTATACCTGTAGATGAACACGGTATGAAAACGGATTTAATCCCCCCAAATAAAAAACCAAGATTTATTTTTGTTACTCCATCTCATCAGTTTCCGCTTGGGGGAACGTTGCCTATTCAGCGTCGAATTCAGTTAATCCAATTTGCCAGAAAAGTTGATTGTTTTATTGTAGAAGACGATTATGACAGTGAATTTCGTTATCAAGGAGCGCCAATTAATTCACTTCAGGGGCTTGATCCAAACAGGGTGATTTATATTGGAACTTTCAGCAAGATCTTATCACCTGCCCTAAGGTTGGGGTATTTAGTTCTCCCTCATTCTTTAACAAAACGTTGTAAAGATTTAAAATGGTTCACGGATCTTCACACCCCTTCATTAGAACAACTCACCCTTGCGCGTTTCATAGATGAAAGACATCTGGAACGCCATATTAGAAAAATGAAAAAAATATATAAAACACGTCGTGATCATTTAAAAAAATGTTTAGTAGAACAGTTTGGTACTAAGGTTAAAATTTCAGGTGATTCAACAGGTCTGCATTTGATTGTTGAATTTCAAAATATAGAGTTCTCAAATGAAAAGGTACAGGAAATAATGGTAGAACATAAAGTTAAAATTTACCCAGTAGAACTTCATACGATTCATAAAGGAATACATCAAAATAAAATAATTTTAGGCTATGGTAATCTAGCAATAGAGGAAATAGAAGAAGGTATACATAGACTAAAATCTGCTTTGATCTAAGAGATGGTGAATCATTGGGTGCTGGTCACAGCAATATCGTCACGACATCACGGTATTTGAAAGAAAGATACAGTGATCTTGCCGATGCCGTGGAGGTGTTGCCGAAATTCTAACAAAGTTTGTTAGCGTGCTGGGCAGAAGCTTAGGAATATATCTTACGTTTACCTTTTTTAATGAGTTTATATATATCGGATATAAAGTTCTGGTGCAAAAAATCTGCAAACTTGGACATACTTACGTTATTTTCGTACCAGATCCTAAAACGCCCCTATATAAAAAAATAAGTGTTCGGGTGTGAAGAATTTGCACAACAGTAAGAAGGGAAGCTTTATGCTCCCTTTATGGTTTTGGTTTAAAAAGGTGTTTTACTTATCATGTCGAATTCATTTAATTAGTGATGTTAAGAATGAACAAAAGAACCAAGAAAAGAAGAAAAGAACGTTGGAAGAAGGAAGATGTAAAGGGATCACTTATCATAAAGAAAAATGATTCAAAACTTGATTCCATCATGTCAACGTTCGGAAGATTAACCTTTTGTCATGAAAGTACTTATGCGGAAAAATGATAAATTGTTATGATTTCATCCTTTTTAATTTCCGATACGTGAATTCCATTTTAACCGAAACGGAAAGTGAAGTTCCGAAGGTGGTTCACTTTCTGTTTCGGCTTCGCCGATAGGCGATTAATTGTTTCATTGCATTACATGTATATTACTCTGTAATGTTTTTAGAGTAAGAAGGGGAGCTTTTTGCTTCCTTTATTGTTTTGGTTTAAAAAGGTGTTTTACTGATCTTGTCGAATTCAATTAAATAGTGATGATAAGAACGAACAAAAGAAACAAGAAAAAAAGAAAAGAACCTTGGAAGAAAGGAGGATGTAAAGGATGGCAATCACTATTACAATGGGGATTCAAAAAGGTGGATGTGGCAAATCCACAACAACAGGGATTTTATCGTATTTGTTAAATCAAGACGGATACAAGGTACTTGCAATAGATATGGACTCACAAGGAAACCTGACAGAGTTATTATCTAAAAAACCTTCAAATGAATTTATAGGGAAGTCTGTATTGGAAGCGATGCAGCAGGGTGATGTAAAAGAATACATTGTGCCGATTGGGGAAAATTTAGACTTACTTCCTGCCAATAACTTTTTAGCAACCTTTCCTCGTTGGATTTATACAGGAAAAACATATCGAGGGGAAACCGTTCCGTTTCGTGGAAATCCTAGCTTAATTTTAGATCATGTATTGGATCAAGTAAGAGGGGAATATGATTTCATTGTCATCGATACTCCACCATCATTAAGTGAACAGACAACGAATGCATTATGTGCCAGTGAATATGTCGTTGTTTTATTTGAATGCTCCAACTGGTGTTACTCTGCTATTCCTAATTTCATGGACTCTGTAAATGGTGCAAGAGATTTTGGAAAGCGGGGAACAAAGGTAATCGGTATTTTACGGACGATGAATGATGTCAGACGCAGTGATGCAAAGGCTTTTAATGAAATGATTGAGGAAGATTATCCGGATGAAGTATTCAAAACCATTATCACACGAAAAGCACCGATAGGTAGACTATCTCTATATGGATTCTACCAAAATGCAGAGCTAAAACAGGCATTAGAACAATATGAGAATTTCTATAAGGAGTTGATGAAACGTGTCAAAGGTGAATGACATTAAAAACATGAAACGCCAACAGAAACAAATAACTCCTACCCATATATTAACAGAAGTAGTTGGGGAAGAAAGTAACGTTGATACGAACGAAGAAAACAACCAAAGAAGAAAGGAAGAAAGAAAGGTGGAAAGAAAACGGGTATCTTTTGACTTACGCACGGATTTACATAAAGAACTGAAAATGCAGTCGATCTTACAGGAGAAGAATGTTTATTTGCTTATTGAGGAAGCTGTAGAAAAATATTTATCTGAGTTAAAAGGAAAGGATCAGATTTAGATCTTTCTCTGATTCAATAATAAATAGTTTTAAGTTTTTTGCAAAAATTGTAAAAGTATATTTTGCGGAAATCCGGATAATTCCGGTTCCGCCTAGTAAAATGAAGACGGGTGATCTTGTGTTCTTTGACACTTATAAAAAAGATGGACATGTCGGCATTTATGTCGGTGATGGAAAATTTATCGGAACGCAAACAAGCACAGGTGTAGCGATTGCGGACATGTCTAAAGGCTACTGGAAAGAAAATTCAATGGTCGCGTGAAGCGAATTTAAAGCAGGGATTGACCCTGCCTTTTGGTGAATACATTAATTTTACACCTGTTATACCTCTATTTTACTCATGATATTATACTGGAAATCTTATATAAGAGACAACGAGGATTCTAACACGCCACCTTAAACGAAAAATGTTTAACAGGTACTAATTTATATGTTGTTATAAAAATCAGGGTTTTTTCTTTTGTGTTAAAGTGCAATTTATACATTGGGTTTTCGAATTCTTCATGTTTTTTAGCTTTCTTTGTAAAACTAGGTGCTAGTTATACAGGAAAACCTTTGCTATTTCTTTTCTTCAGAGGGATAATTTGCTTTAATAATAAAAAATAATGTCAGATTTTTTAACCAAAGATGATGTATAAAATTTTGTGTAAAGCATTTTGCTAGACCAAAAGAAAAAAGGTAGGGTATTCTCTGATTTGGACAAAAACACATTCCAGAGAAAGGAGAACCCTACCTATGTCTAAAAGTATACCGAATGTAGACTGGGCAAATCAACTGGAAAGTGTTATTCGTCAGTTTGTAAAGGAAAAATTAGAACTGATCATGCGAGAAGAAATGAAAAGTTTCCTCGAAATTGAACAGGCTGGAACGTCGAATATGAGAAACGGTTATTATCAACGAAATCTAGATACGCAATATGGCCGGATTGAAGGTCTTTTGGTCCCAAGAGATCGAAATGGGGAATTTCAAACGCAGCTGTTTGCCCCTTACCAACGTCATACTGGCTGGCTCAAGGAAGCCGTCATCAAAATGTATCAAAGTGGCATGAGTACGCGGGAAATTGGTAAGTTTATTGAACGAATTTTAGGAAATGCCTACTCACCAACAACGATTAGTCATATTACCGATGTCGTGAAGGAAGACATCGAGAAATGGCACACTCGTCCTCTACATAAGCGTTATTCCGTCTTATATTTGGATGGTTTATACGTAAAACTTCGTCGTGAAACCGTTGAGAAAGAAGTCATTTATGTGGTGTTAGGTGTGAATGAAGAAGGATATCGTGAAATTCTTGATTTCTTTGTAGGAGGACAAGAAAGTGCCTATGTATGGCAGGAAATTCTTCAAAATCTCTACCAAAGAGGCGTCAAGGAAGTGCTTCTGGGCGTATTCGATGGACTACCGGGTTTAGAGGAAGCCTTTAAGGCGGTTTATCCGAAAGCCGATGTGCAGCGTTGTGTCGTTCACAAAGTCCGTAACACACTTAGTCGTGTTCGGAAAAAAGACCAATTCGAAATGGCGGAAGATTTGAAACTCATTTATCGATCTCCGAATAAAAAAATTGCACTGGAGATGTTTCAACAGTTTGAATCAAAATGGTCCAGCAAATATCCAAGAGAAGTTCAATCTTGGGCAAATGAGTTGGATGTCCTCCTTACATTTATGGATTATCCAAACAGTATTCGAAGTGTGATTTACACGACCAATGCCATCGAACGAACGATCAAGGAGATTCGGAAACGCCTAAAGCCGATGAACAGTTTGAACAGTTTAGAAGCCGCGGAAAAAGTCGTGTATTTGACTGTTCAAGATTTTAATGAGAAATGGGCAGGGCGAAAGTTGCGAGGATTTGCCGAAGCGCATGAAGCCCTTCAACGAATGTTTGAAGAACGTTATTGTTAACCAAATATTGTAAATAAACAAAATAAGGGAATTCTCCCTTTCCACACAGGAGACTGAATATTCAGTCTCCTGTGTGGAGGAAATATCCCTCTCTATTCTAAATCCATTTCAGAGATACCCTATCTATCTTACATTACACAAAATTCTTGACAGTACCTTACTACGGTAAATAACAAACATTCTTTTTCATCTGGGAACAATGTTACATTTTTATTAAATTAAATAGATATTCGGTATCTTCATCTTTGTGAATCTTTAAGTGTAAGTCCAAAGTAGTAATACTCCCACTTTTTACATTAAATGTGTAGTCTTTGTTGGTTTCTCCATTAATCTTTAATTCAGGTTTAAAACTCATTGTAGTATTGTTAGCTGTTGCGTCAATCATTAAATCTTTAATAGCAGTATCGGATTTTCCAATATTATAAACGTCAATTTTTATTTTTAATTCTAAAAATGAAGCTTCATCGGGAGTTGCTATCTTTTCTACGTCAAAACCATTTTCATTTACAAAATTTTTATAGTAATTAAATTTTCCAGATGACTCATTGATCCCAGTTCTGATTTTAGGCTTATTTTGAATATAATCTTTGATTAAATTTAAACAAAAACCTAATACAACACCAATTAATGTCATGAAGGGTAATAATAACTTCATATTAATTAAATTTATTAAACAAAAGCCTAGTACAACGCCTATCAGTATCATGAATGGCAAAAGTAACTTCATATACTTACTCCTTTATTATTGTACTGTACAACATTAGGATTGAAGTCTACTCATAAAAGTTTATTCTTCCTCTTCTACCTCAACCAGCTCCGCAAGATCGTCCACTTTACACCCTACAATTTTCGCTAAAATAAAGGCTTTCTCCAAAGGCGGGAAACTTACTCCATTTTTTCAATTCCAAAGCTGTTTTTGTTGCACATTTACGTGTTTTCGTATGTAATCATTCCGCAATCCACTCTTTTCAATTAGTTCCCAAATATTGCTTTTCAGTTTGTATTTTGGCTCTTCACCACAAAATGTACTTGACAATCAGGTTGTTTTCTGATCAAGGGTACAAAAAATGCGAAATTTCCTGTATGGTAAAGGTGACCAAACCATCAACCATGGAGGAAATTTCGCATGCAATCTCAGTTTATCAAAGATTTGATCACTTTACCAGGCTTTCTTATTCATGGAGAACGAAAAGAGGGAGAACGATGGATTTTTGAACTTTCCCTCCCTCCTCATTGTCCGATCTGCCCGACTTGCTTCGGACGGACAACCAAAATATCATCGAAACGAAAACAATGGATTCATGGCTATACCAATACGGTCGGTTTATTTTGGATTGAACTTCCCATAGAAAGACGGCGTTGCCAAGCCTGTTTTCTGACGTTCACCGTTTCTTATCCGGGACTTCCGTCTCACAGTATCGCGACGGAATCGTTTCAACATTGGGTCGCCCAGTTATGCATCGGAAAAACGATTCAAGAAGTCGCTCGCTTGTTACAACTCGCCTATACGACAGTAGAACGCTGGTTTTATCAATATGCCCCGGCTCTTTTACCAACATCGAATCCTACAGTAGTATGTGTGGATGAATTCGCTTTCCGAAAGGGACATGATTACGGAGTAGCGGTGATGGATACACAGACTCGGAATGTCCTTTCCATTGCTTCTGGAAAAAATGAAGAAGCCATTGTGGAGGCGCTTCAACCCGTCGCCTCCAAAGTGAAGTATGTTGTCAGCGACTTGGCTCCTGCCATGAGAAAAGCCATTGAAAAGGTATGTCCAAAAGCCATCCATGTTCTTGACCACTTCCATGTGATTCAGTTATTCACCGATGCACTGGAACGTTGTCGCAAATACCTTGCCAAAGGCGGAACCAAACATGGAAGCGTTCGCCGCGTGTGCCGATTGTTAAGCCAACGTCCAGAAAAATTAACAGAAGAAGAGAGACAGGAAGTTCGACAATGGTGCCAAGAAAGTGCTTATTTACGTGATGTCTATCAAGCACTTCAACATTTCCGTTACGTATCCAAAAGCCAAACAAGAAAGCAAGCCGAAACTCGTTTGACCCAATGGTTTGACCGGTACCTTTTTAGCGACTGTGCCGCCGTACGCAGTATTGCCAAGGCACTCATCACCCGAAGAGACGCAGTGCTTTCTTGCATCGTTTTTTCTTACTCAAATGGTCCAATGGAAGGAATCAACAACAAAATAAAATTGATCAAAAGGCGAGGATATGGGTATCGAAATATCCAGCGTTTTACTTTGCGTGTCCGTCTAGAGACCTCTATCACATTTTAACGTAAAAATCAAGTACATCTTTTGGTGATGAACCTGTATTTTTTCATCACTCATCACCATTTAAAATAATTCCACTCGTTTCATTTTTTTCTTCGTCCAAAATAAAAAATACAGTTATAAATAAAAAGAGTTAATGTAAAAAGATTATCCATTTCGTATTGTCCAAGTAAATGGACTAAAATTACGCTCATAAGGGACGGTAAGTTACCGTTCCTTTTTTGGTTCACATAGTAATGTTATAATTAGTGAGCATTTTGCACATTTTTCAACCCAAGAGCCATAAGGTTTTCTAAAGCATAAAAAAGGACTTCACCCCTTATTTGTAGAATTTTGAAGTGACCAAACCACAAAAATCCACAAGGAGGAAGTCACTTTGTATATTCTACAAGAAAGTCTATTTTCCTTTGAAGAATTGCAAATTTTAGAGTCAAAAGAGAAATTACCGATCTTTTTTAGTGCTCTAGATTTGCGTCCTTATGCTAAACAATTGAAAAGTTCTTCACCCCAAGGGGCTGAAGGACATTCCAAAGAAGGGATATTAAGGGCTCTTATCGCTGCCCCATTAGAAGGTATTGATACTTTTACTTCTCTTCACAATCGATTGAAAAATGACCTGCGTTTTCGTTACCAATGTGGTTTAGATATTAGCAGGCCTGCACCATCCATCTCTACTCTTAGCCGAGTATTTTCTTCACTAACCAAAACTGGACTCGTGAAAAGAATCTTTCAAGATCTCGTCCAGTTAGCTCAAGAGGAAGGAGTAATTGATGGAAAACATCAGGCTATCGACAGTGCCGCCATTGATGCTTACGAAAAGAAGCAGCCTAAGAAGCGAAGTGAACAAACAGGCAACGCCAATTGGGGGGCAAAGTTTGATTCCTTCGGTAATAAAATTACTTGGTTTGGCTATAAGATGCATCTTTCCGTTGACACCAAAAGTGAATTACCAATGGCGATTGAAGTAACCCCTGCTCATATCAACGATGGGGATGTCGCACCACAATTAATTGAACAAGTAAAGAGTTGTACAAACTCTAAAATTGATTTCCTGATAATGGATGGTGGGTACGACCAGCTTAAAAACTACGAATCCGCCAAGAACATTGGGGCTCAAGCTATTATTCCACTCAATTTGCGTAATGAAAATGACTCCCGAAGGAATTGCCTCCAATGGAACCCCACGCTGTTCTATGGGGTACGAAATGACTTATTGGGGAGCCAATAAGGACCAGCTCAAATTCAGATGTCCACACGCAACCGGAAAAGTGGATTGCCCATTAGGAATGGCAGCCTGTTCATCCTCCAACTATGGAATGGTAGTAAAAATTAACGTGAATAAGGATCTTCGCCGGTACTCTAATCCACACCGCGATTCCAAACGTTGGAAAGAACTTTACAATGAGCGAACCAGTGTAGAACGGTGCAATTCAAGAATGAAAAGTTATCTTACAGCGAACTCCCTGCATGTGTGGGGAATCGATAAAGTAAAAACTCATATTTACTTGAACGCCATCGTATTACTGGTTTCAGCTCTCGCAATGGCAAAAGAGAGTAAAAAGCAACAAACCGCTTAAAAAATTTTTAAAGCGAAAAATTCTGCAAGTACGCCCAAAAAAGGACAAACAGAATATTTGTAAACCAAAGATACAAAATACCCCAATTTATTTGGGTTTCTTTTAAAACTCTTTTTAATAAAAATCTAATTTTGCAAAATGCTCAATTAGTAGGAAAATTTCGTAAAGAGGTGATTAAGTTTGAAAAAAAATTTGCTTTTAACAATATTTTGTTTGGTATTTGAGCATTTTGCATATTTTTTGACCCAAGAGCCATAAGGATTTCAAAGACATAAAAAAGGACTTCACCCCTAAAATGTAGAATTTTTGAAGTGACGAAACCACAAAAATTCAAAAGGAGGAAGTCACTTTGTATATTCTACAAGAAAGCCTATTTTCCTTTGAAGAACTGCAAAAATTAGAGTCAAAAGAGAAATTACCTATCTTTTTTAGCTCGCTTGATTTACGCCCTTATGCTAAACAGTTGAGAAGTTCTTCACCCCAAGGGGCTGACGGTCATTCCAGAGAAGGGATTCTAAGGGCTCTCATCGCTGCCCCACTCGAAGGCATCGACACCTTTACCGCCCTTCATCATCGATTGGATAAAGACCTTCGTTTCCGTTATCAATGCGGTTTATCGATTGATCGCCCCGCACCGTCTATCTCCACTCTCAGCCGGGTTTTTGCGGCACTTACCAAAAAAAAGCTGGCTGAAAAGATCTTCCTTGACTTGGTACAGTTAGCTCAGGAGGAAGGAATAATTGACGGCAGCCACCAGGCCATCGACAGTGCCGCCATTGATGCCTATGAAAAGAAACAGCCCAAAAAGCGTAGTGAACAAACGGGTAATGCCAATTGGGGCGCAAAATATGATTCCTTCGGCAATAAAATTACCTGGTTTGGCTATAAGATGCATCTTTCAGTCGATACCGCAAGCGAACTGCCAATAGCCATAAAAGTAACCCCTGCCCATGTGAACGATGGAGAAGTCGCACCAGAATTAATAGAGCAAGTGGCAGAGCGTACCAAATCCAAAATTGAATTTCTGATCATGGATGGCGGATATGACCAACTAAAAAACTATGAATCAGCCAAAAACATTGGAGCGCAAGCCATTATCCCGCTCAATTTGCGCAACGAAAAAGAGCCTCCTGAAGGGATTTCTTCCAATGGAACTCCGCGTTGTTCCATGGGTTATGAAATGACTTATTGGGGAGCTGATAAGGACCAGCTCAAGTTCAGATGTCCTCACGCAACCGGCAAAGTGGATTGCCCATTAGGAATGGCAGCCTGTTCATCTTCCAACTATGGAATGGTGGTAAAAGTCGACATCAAAAAGGATGTGCGCCGATATTCCAATCCGCACCGTGATACAAAACGTTGGAAAGAGCTTTACAACGAGAGGACAAGTGTAGAACGCTGTAATTCAAGAATGAAAAGCTACCTTACGGCGAACTCCCTACATGTATGGGGAATTGAAAAAGTAAAGACCCATATTTACCTGAACGCTATTGTATTACTTGTTTCAGCGCTAGCGATGGCAAAGGAAAATAAAGGGAAGAAAGCCGCTTAAAAAAATTCAATGTGAAAAATTCTGTAGGTATGCCCGAAAACAAGATTATTGTAATATTTTGTAAAATAACATGCTGGTAGCTATTTGTCGAGTGCTTTATTTTTTATACTTTTATCCAAAAAATCTAATTTTGCAAAATGCTCATTTATAAGTATGATAGGTTGCAGTTCAGAAAAAACTGTTGAAGAAAATAAAACAAAGGAAGAGCAACAAGTGCAAAGTAAAATTGAAAACAAGGCAAAGTACGATATAGATAAAATTATTGTTCCCGTTCAGACAGAATGGACAAACGATTTAAAAGTATATCGAGACTTTAATATCGCAGTAATAAAAGAAATGGCTCAATCAAATAATATTCCAGTTGAACTAAGAGAATTTCCTACATTTGACGATGTGATTATTGCTTTAAAACGTGGAGATGTTGATGTTGTGCCTGGTATTGATAACCTCGTAGAAACAGATTTAACTAAGACGTATACATATTTTACGGGAGCTATATATCTCCCTAATGGAGAAGAGTTTGTACCGAAGAAAAGCTATGCAATGGCAGTAAGAAAAAAAGATACAGAACTTTTAAAATTTTTCAATGATACGATCTTAAAGTTTAAAGAAACAGGTAAATTAGAAAAAATCCAACAGGAATATCTAGGAGATCGAAATTAAAAAGAATTTCGTTCAAAAAGGTAACCGTTTATGAATATTAACATGGACAATAGCATTAATAATTAAGACCACTCATTTCGAGTGGTCTTTTTCATCATCAATATATTCAATAAGATCCTCAACTTTGCAATCCAAAGTTTTACATAACTTGTCTAAAGTATCAAACTTTATTCCATCAGTTTCCTCATTGTATAGCTTTGCAATTCCATTCCGATGCAACCCTGTCATTCTTGCCACATCAGCTATTTTCAGTTTTTTTTCTCCCATGATCCGTGATAAATGTACTTTTATCATAATTAATCCTCCTTGCTAGTGAAAATTATATATTACTGTAGATGAGCAATTTTCATAACAATAATTACCATACCAAAAGAGACAAACAGGGTACCCCTTATGCCACATGGAGCTGTTTTTTGACAACATCAATGGGAATATCTTGCTTCGCTGCATGGTAAATGAACTCGACGAGACTATGCCCTTTCTTCGTTCGGAGAAGATCAAGCCCAGTAGAGAAATCCCGGTTGGACTCGACCATACTGTACACATAAGCGAGTTGCACCAAGATCCAATACCGTTTCACCGCCCGACGATGACGAACACGGTACCCATCGAGCTTCAGCTGGTCTTTCGCTTGTCGAAAAAAGCATTCGATCGACCAACGTTGGGCATAGTAGCGCAAGATCTCTTCATCGCTTAGCTCCCGGTCGGTGCTCAAGACGCAGTGAAGATGTTCGGGTGTCATCGGCTGATCGGCTTTCCAAGCCAACAACACAACGGCATCATCGAGACCTTTCAGCGATCCCTCGTAGCGATACACGCGATAACGCTCTTCTCCCACCGTGACGAGATGGGTGTCGTTCGGTTCGATATAGCGGGCAAACTGTTTGGCTTGGATGGCGATGCCTTTCGGATAGAGAATCCGGTTCGTTTTGAGCATCGCGATGACGTGAAATCCTTTTTTCAGACAGGCTTCCACGAGCGCTTGCGATGGATACCACGAATCCATCAGCACATAAACGGGACGGCGTACATCCAAAGAAGAAAGCATCTCGATCGCGAGTTCCCCCTTGCTTTTCCCAGCCGCCTTGTCGTAGAGGCGGAACGCAAAGGGAAAAGCCTGGGTCATCGTATGAACCATGAGCCAAACAAGAGAATGTCCCCAGATCGACTTTTTCTCTGTGTGAGAATAGTGCCAATCACACCCTTGAATGGCGTGCGTTGCCCGTGACGAAGGCTTGATTTTTTGGCAAATCGTATCATCGATCGAAACAAAAAGGGGTTGATTTTTCTGTTTGGCGATCCGTTCGACACGATGAAGCATCCATTGCTGGAGTTTGCCAAGCAGCGTCTCTTCATCCCAAGGGCTTTTCGTGAAAAAATGGCTGAGTGTCGTTCGATGATTGGGGTGAAAGCTCCAATGATGAAGATCGGTCAACGTTCCAGAAAAGCCTTTCGTGATCATCGCATCCACGATATGAACGAGATGCTTCATGACAGGTTTTGAAAAATAAAGTGCCAACCCCAACATCGTGAAAAACTTGTGGATTCCTTGATGATGTGCTAATCTATTCATGAGACATGAACCTCCTTGTGTGAATGGTTTGTTGGCACATCTATTCTAACCAAGGAATCGGGTTCATGTCTCCTTTTTTGTTTCGATGTAAATTTATGTTAGTGATTTTGCTCATCTACTGTATATTAAATTGTTTATTTTGGCAATTATAGTGTTGACAATGCACATTATAGTGTGCAATATTTAATTAACACTACAATATGCAAAATGAACACTATATAGTACATTTTTTGATAAGGAGGGTAATGAATGATCATAGCAAGCAAAGATTGGTTACGATTAACAAAACAACAACGTTATTTATTGTTGGTCGGATTGGTTACAGTTCAGAAGAAATTAGGTATGGTAAAAAAGTAATGTTTCTTTAGTTATAACAGAAAGAAAAAATTTAAGTTCGGTAAAATAAAAAATTTAACATCTATTTGAGAGGAGAATGTAAAATGATTAAAGTTAATGAGAAATTAAAAAAATATTTGGCTCAAGGCACTTTATCGTTTGCTGTTTCAAAATTGATTAATGCTGGATCAGAAAACGAAGCAATTGCGGAAATCATAACAAAGCTTAATTCGTTTAATATTGAGATAGATGAAATATCAATTAAAACAAGCAATGGGGAAGTAGTAACTTTAAAAGTTCATGATGTTGATATGGATTGGGAAAGTATTGTTGAGGATGATGAATAGGTGGGCTGTACTAAACAAGTGCAACTTTTTATTTACTTGAAAAATTACAGTTAATGATGAATATGAGGTTGCAGGTTATACTTATAGAGTTGTGAATGTCAATTATACAAAAGCGGGATTGATTATTTTGACATGTGAGATAGGATAAACCACATTTTTTTCTATTTCTCAAAATATTTGATAGACAAATAACAGAAAATATGGTATATTTTTCTTTACAGAAAAAGTGGTTTGAAAAAATGCTTAAAACCCTGAAATATCAAGGTTTTTGATGCAAATGGGAATGAAACCGTCCCAGAAGAAAATCAATCAAATGATGAAAGCGATGCAAAATCAATTAAAATAATTTCGTTTCAGGCATTATTGAATGATTTTTCATTAAATTAGTTCATGATGACCAATCATATTTTTTGACATCATGTAATTTTTATCTATACTATTTAATATATGCGTTGTTTTATACGGAATTGTGAAGTAAGAATTAGTCTTTCCTTTCTCAAGGTAAGATTAATTCTTTTTTCGTTATAAGAAGTTGTAAGAATATGGTATTCATGATAGGAAGGTTCATTGTAATAATGTGCGGAAAATGTCAAACGTTCTTTTAAACATTTATTCAATGATCTGTTAGAATGGATGGAGGTAAATCTTTTGGAAGGAGCAGCAAAATGTCGGAAATTAATGTGTTTTTAGCATTTGGAGCAGGTTTTTTATCGTTTATTTCTCCGTGCAGCTTGCCTTTATATCCTGCTTTTTTATCGTATATAACTGGGGTATCGGTTAATGAGTTGAAAACTGAAAACGCTATGCTGCAAAAAAGAAGCTTATTACATACTTTCTTTTTTTTAGTTGGTTTTTCTGCCATTTTTATCGCAATGGGATTCGGCACATCCTTGATTGGAAACTTTTTCTTGAACTATCAAGATCTGATAAGACAAATAGGAGCGATCCTCATTATCTTTTTTGGACTTGTTATTCTCGGTGTTTTTCAACCTGATGTTTTAATGAAGGAAAGAAGGATTGAATTCAAAAATCGTCCAGCCGGATTTCTTGGATCTGTTCTGATTGGTATGGCGTTTGCAGCTGGATGGACTCCATGTACGGGCCCAATTCTTATGGTAGTAATCGGTTTAGCGGCAACAAATCCTAGTTCTGGAGTTCTGTATATGACAGCATATGTGCTAGGCTTTGCAGTACCGTTCTTTATTTTATCATTCTTCATCGGGCGGATGAATTGGATCAAAAAACATAATGTGAAAATCATGAAAATTGGAGGCATATTCATGATTTTCATGGGAATTCTGCTGTTTTTTGATTGGATGACTAAAATTATTAATTGGATGAACAAAATTCTTATATTTTTACCAACCGGGTTTTAATTTTTAGTCATTTAAGAGAAAAACGAGATTTTTGACAATATTTTAAACCTCTCGGTACTTTTTTGTGACAGAAAGTAGTATAATATCAAAGGATTTAGTTTGCGAGGATAATTGAGGTGGAATTAATTTGAAAGCATTGATCGTTGACGATGCGAAATTTTTAAGGGAGACATTAAAGGACATTTTGAAAAAGCATAGTATTGAGGTTGTTGCAGAAGGGGAAAACGGCATCGAAGCGGTACAATTATACAAACAATTACAACCAGATGTATTAATCACAGATATCACAATGCCGAAAATGAACGGCATTGAGGCTATTACAAAAATTAAACAGGAATTTCCGGATGCGAAAATCATTATATGTTCGGCAATGGGACAGCAAAAAATGGTTATCGAAGCGATAGAAGCAGGAGCACTCGATTTTATTACAAAGCCTTTTGATGAAGATCGTGTGATGGAAGCCATCAAAAGAGTTATGAATTAGCCTTTTCATTTTGCTTTTTTTTCTATAATATTATTAAAGAAAGAAGCTGAAAATAAAAGGATGGTTCTGCATGGTCATTTGGTCTTCTATTACGGCTGTATTAATGGGCATTGTCGTAATTATGATCAGAACAAAGGCTGCTAAAAAGCCGGCGACAGCGAAAAAAATTATTTTGCCTCCGATCTTTATGAGCACTGGAGCCCTTATGTATTTATTTCCGCAATTCCGCATAACGCCGATGGAAATTTTAGAGGCGTTGACAGTCGGGCTGATTTTTTCGATTTTTTTAATAAAAACCTCTACTTTTGAAGTTCGGGGAGAAGAAATCTATTTAAAAAGGTCAAAAGCTTTTGTTTACATTTTGATTGGTCTGTTAGTTGTACGAATTCTGCTAAAATCTTATTTAAGCGCGTCTATCGATGTTGGCGAATTAAGCGGTATGTTCTGGCTGCTGGCTTTTGGAATGATTGTGCCTTGGAGAATTGCGATGTTCATTTCGTATAAAAAACTGAAAAATCAACTGAACGGAACGTAAAAAATACATATAGCTGCCGGCTGTTTAAAGCAGGTTACCGTTTATTCTATATAAATAAGCCTTTCGGGACAAATCCCCGAAAGGCTTATGTTTTTGTTTAAAAGAGTGCTTCATATTTGGAATAGTCGATATTTTTTTCTTTTAGTCTTTTAATTAAAAATTTATGGTCCCGTTTTGGAGTTGCGATAATATAGCCTCGAATGACTAAATCTTGCGTAATAGATGGAGCTTTTTCTTCTAATGCCAGTTGACCGATTTTTGCTGCGATTTTTTGTCTGGCAACATCGCGGAAAAGCTCTGGAACCGGTGCAACCAATTCTTCTAACAACGCCTTTTGTTCCTCTGACCATAAATGCCGAGTCTGTTGAATATAATACTCTTCCCAATCAAGTTCAGATTTTCCGTCTTCTTTCGGCAGCCGTTTCAAAAATTTGCGAAACATGAAGAAGCCGCCAATCGATAACATAGTTATAAGAAACACAACCCATATGAGAATAAACCATAAAAACCAGCCTTCAAGCATGAAATCACCCCCATCGCCTTAACATTTCCATTAATTCGTGCACTTCGGCGAAGTTGATGAAAACCGTTAAGGATTAATCGACTCATATGCATCTATCAATTCTTTTACAGCACGTCTCACAGCTTCTAATTTCTTTTTATGACGGCCGACAGAAAAGCAGTCATTAATTTCCGCGAAAACTTGGTATTCAACTGCATCACGGTAAATACTGATTTTAATATCGCCTGATTTGGAAGGATAAATTAACATTTCATATAAACGCCCGTTCATGACAGCCTCCAGACTTAAAAATTTTATATTATCAATATCTGTCATTTGCTGAAAAAAAAGCTTCCATTTTCACCTTACTATATTTTATGATAGATTCCACTTTCATTTCAATCATTTGTCATCAACTTTTTATTATTAATAAAAACATTGTTCTAAATGAAAAATAGATATAACTTAAAAATTCGTCGTTAAAGAAAAACCATAAACGAAGGATTTTCGCAAGACATAATATGTAGAAAAGACGTGTATAAAAATCGAAACTGCTGCTGTCCAGAAAGTCAAATTCTCATTGAAAACATAAACATCATTTCAACATTTCTATAAGATGAAAGGGGACGTCTATAAGCCGAAGAAAGACTTATGATATGCTTAAAAACCATAGTGTCAAGAGTTGGACGTTGCATTGATAACGACCCAATGGAATCTTTTTGGCGAACCTTATAATGTGAAAGAGGGATATGAAACGTTTGAAGCGTTACAACAGACCATTAAGGAATATTCAGTTTTATAATAACGAACGTTATCAAAAAAATTAAACGGCTTAAGCCCATTAGAATGTAGAGCTCAAGCCGCTTAAAGCATTTTTATTATTTCCGCTGTCTACTTGGGGACATTTCAATTAAACATCCCCATTTTTTTATAAATCATGCTCCGAGTTATGTTTTTGGCGGCTATGATTTCGATTTTTTATTTTTTTCGATCCAGATAACGGCTCTGGCTGTCCCTTCCGATTTTGAACGTTTTGTTTTTGATCATTTTGTACTTGATCTTTTGCCATATACATCGCTCCTTAATATTTAATAGTAAAGAATAGCATTGTTATCTTTCGTCGTTTAGTTTGAATGATTTTGAAATCATTCATTCATTTTAGAATAAATTGATTTCTTGAAAAAAACACTATAGAAGATAAAAAAACGAAAGGAGTGCTATATTTGCCGTACCATAAAAATAAAAAACAAGCATTTGATGCAGTGCAACAAGGAATGGTGGAAGTTCATAAAGTACATGTCAATCTAACGAAAAACAGTTCTGATTATGGACATCAGCTAAAGCATCTTCGCCAGGAAATTAATGAGGCGTATGAACAAATTCAAAATGCATTGGAAGTTGCATCGGAAACGCAGAGAAAGCATTTAGAACAGTACAAGCGCGATTTAGATCGAATTGTGCAGGAAGTGAATTTGGATGAGACTTGAAAGCGGCGGAGCTTCCGTAGTTTTTCACTATTTTTTCTCTTATACGAACGTTTTCATTAGCAAGAAAAATTATACTGAAAATATTTAAATTTTTTAGTGAAATAAGCATTTCTTATAATAATTGATAACATCATTGATATTTACTTATCATAAAAAGTATATTAAGATTTAAATGTGTGATGTTTAAAGTGGGGAGATATTCGGCATTTTTGTCGAAATTACGTTTAAAGGGGGATAAAATGACATGTCACAGCAACAGTTAGAGAAAAATGACGTTTTCCGTGCAAGAAAAAGCTTTTCAATTAACGGAAAAACGTACAACTACTATTCATTAAAAGCGCTAGAAGATGCAGGAATTGGTCAAGTTTCCCGTTTGCCTTATTCAATCAAAGTTCTTTTGGAATCAGTCCTGCGCCAAGTGGATGGACGAGTTATTACAAAAGAACATGTTGAAAACCTTGCGAAATGGGGAACAGATGAAATTAAAAATTTGGATGTTCCATTTAAACCATCTCGTGTCATTTTGCAAGACTTCACCGGCGTTCCTGCTGTCGTTGATTTAGCTTCATTAAGAAAAGCGATGGCTGACATGGGCGGAGATCCACAAAAAATCAATCCGGAAAAGCCTGTTGATCTTGTTATCGACCATTCTGTTCAAGTGGATCGTGCCGGAACAGATGATGCGCTGCAATATAACATGAATCTTGAATTCGAACGAAATGCTGAAAGATATAAATTTTTAAATTGGGCTCAAAAAGCATTTGACAACTACCGTGCTGTTCCGCCAGCAACAGGTATTGTCCACCAAGTAAACTTGGAATATTTAGCAAGCGTTGTCCATGCGGTTGAAGGTGAAAATGGAGAATACGAAACATATCCTGATACGTTAGTTGGAACAGACTCCCATACAACCATGATTAACGGACTCGGTGTTTTAGGTTGGGGTGTCGGCGGAATCGAAGCTGAAGCTGGAATGCTTGGACAGCCTTCCTATTTCCCTGTACCTGAAGTCATCGGAGTAAGACTTGTTGGCGAGCTGCCTAACGGAACAACAGCAACAGATTTAGCCCTTAAAGTAACTCAAGTACTGCGTCAAAAAGGCGTGGTAGGAAAATTTGTGGAGTTTTTCGGCCCTGGTGTTGCAAAGCTTCCGCTTGCTGACCGTGCTACTATTGCGAATATGGCGCCTGAATACGGAGCAACATGCGGATTTTTCCCTGTTGATAATGAATCGCTTGAATATTTGCGTTTAACTGGTCGCGATGAAGAGCATGTAAAAGTAGTGGAAACATATTGTAAAGAAAACGGTTTATTCTTCACGCCTGAAGCAGAGGATCCTATTTTTACGGATGTAGTTGAAATCGATCTTTCTCAAATTGAAGCAAATCTTTCCGGTCCGAAGCGTCCTCAAGATTTAATTCCTCTTTCAAAAATGAAAGAAGAATTTCATAGAGCTCTTACAGCTCCGCAAGGAAACCAAGGATTTGGCTTGCAGCCGGAAGAACTTAATAAGGAAGTAACGGTTGAATTTGCGAATGGTGAAAAAACAACAATGAAAACGGGTGCAGTCGTTATTGCGGCGATTACAAGCTGTACGAATACGTCAAACCCATATGTTTTAGTAGGCGCTGGTCTCGTTGCAAAAAAAGCTGTTGAAAAAGGATTGACTGTTCCGAAATATGTAAAAACATCATTGGCACCTGGTTCAAAAGTTGTAACCGGTTATCTTCAAAATTCTGGCTTAATGCCTTATCTTGAAAAATTAGGGTTTAACCTCGTCGGTTACGGATGTACAACTTGTATCGGGAACTCTGGACCGCTTGCAGATGAAATTGAAAAAGCGATCGCTGAAAATGATTTGCTCGTCACATCTGTTCTTTCCGGAAACCGGAACTTTGAAGGCCGTATTCATCCGCTCGTGAAAGGTAACTATTTAGCTTCACCGCCTCTAGTTGTTGCTTATGCATTAGCAGGGACTGTTGACATTGATTTACTGAATGATCCAATCGGAAAGGATCAAAACGGAAGCGATGTTTACTTTAAAGATATTTGGCCTTCAATGGAAGAAATTAATGAAGTTGTGAAACAAACTGTTACACCAGAATTATTCCGTAAAGAATATGAACGTGTATTTGATGATAACGAACGCTGGAATGCCATTGAAACAACAGATGAGCCATTATATCAATGGGACGAAGAGTCTACTTATATCCAAAATCCGCCATTCTTTGAAGGATTGTCTCCTGAGCCTGGTAAAGTAGAACCGTTGAAAGGGCTTCGCGTTGTTGGAAAATTCGGTGATTCTGTCACAACAGACCACATTTCTCCAGCAGGTGCGATTGGCAAAGATACTCCTGCAGGCCAATACTTGCTGTCTAAAGGTGTATCGCCAAGAGATTTCAACTCTTACGGTTCAAGACGCGGAAACCACGAAGTAATGATGAGAGGTACGTTTGCAAACATCCGCATTCGCAACCAAATTGCACCAGGAACTGAAGGCGGATATACAACGTACTGGCCGACAGGCGAAGTAATGTCTATTTATGACGCTTGCATGAAATATAAACAGGACGGAACAGGACTTGTTGTACTGGCAGGAAAAGATTACGGAATGGGAAGCTCTCGCGACTGGGCTGCTAAAGGAACGAACTTATTGGGAATCAAAACGGTTATCGCTGAAAGCTTCGAACGTATTCACCGTTCTAATCTTGTTCTTATGGGTGTTCTTCCGCTTCAGTTTAAAGAAGGCGAAAATGCGGAAACACTTGGTTTAACCGGTAAAGAAGTATTGGATGTTCACATTGATGAATCGGTAAAACCGCGCGATTACATCAAAGTAACGGCAACTGATGAGAACGGAAACAAAAAAGAGTTTGAAGTATTAGTTCGCTTTGACAGTGAAGTTGAAATTGATTACTACCGACATGGCGGAATTTTACAAATGGTATTAAGAGAAAGATTAAAAGGATAATAATTGAAAAAAAGCGGGAACTGTTCATAGTTCCCGTTATTTTTTGGCTAAAATTAGACAATTGATATGAAATACTGTTTTTTTTACAAAAATAATATATGATGAAGTTGGGCATCATTTCGAAATGCTATCGTATTGAATCAGAGGTGTTATGGTTTATGAAACAAAAGCTTGCTGTTTTTTTATTAATCGCATTAGCAGCGATTGCAGTATGGCAATGGATCAATTCCCAGAAGGAAACAGTCGGTTTAGAAATAGGAAACAAAGCTCCGAATTTTGAAGTGACGACTTTGGATGGAGAAAAGAAATCGCTTTCCGATTTTTATGGAAAAAAAGTACTTTTAAACTTTTGGGCCACTTGGTGTCCACCATGTAAAAAAGAAATGCCGATCATGCAAAAAATATATGAAAAGCATCAAGATGAAGTAACGATTGTCGCGGTTAACTTTACTGCCAGTGAGAAAAGTGCAAAAGATGTTGAAAATTTTGTTCAACAGGCTGGATTTACGTTTCCGATATTACTTGATCCAAAAAATAAAATGAACAGTGGATATAAAATTCTTACATATCCGACGTCATTTTTTCTTGATGAAAATGGAGTCATACAAGATAAAGTAGTGGGAGAATTAAATGAAAAAACGATAAAAGAAAAACTAAACCTGAAATAAAAAGACGCTGATTTCCTTTCGGGAATCAAAAAGAATCGGCTGACTTTGCCGATTTTTTCTTTTTGCAAAAGAAGAGTTTTTTTGAAACGTATGAAATTTTGCATTATTGGTTATATTGTCATTAAACATTCAAATTTTCAACGGGAAAGTGTCGGAATATTTTGTACAATAAAAGTAACAGAGAAAAGAAGTGAGGGATAAAAAATGAAAAAAACGAAAATTTCGTTTAAACAGCTTGTGTTGGAAAATAAGCAAAACTTGCTAAAAGACCGTGAAGCATTGAATGAAATTGAAGAAAGACTTGAAAAAAGGCTGGAAAAACGGCAATTGGAAAAATCGAGCTGATAGCAAACAGTCGTGTTTGACAGCATGTTTTCTGCTTTATTGGTAAACAATAAAAGCAGGAGGCGATTGTTTGATGACAAATTCAAATGATATCCAGTCTCATTTTAATCCGAATCATATCGGAACAAAACCGAGAGGATTCGGTGGAAACAAAGGGAAAAAAATGCAAAATAAGACGAATGAGCATCCTCAAGTGATTCAGACAAAAGGCGAGTAGGACATATGTCCACCGCCTTTTAATTTACATAATATAATTATGGTTCCATCATTTTTCTCCTTTTCATTGAGGAAACAGGTTCGTTTCATAATTTAACATCAAATGCACAAACTATATTTGAAATGGCGATAAAACAATTTTTCCCAGAAAGGAGAATATTTGATGCAAAATCGAACAAATCGTGATGACCGTTCCGACAATGTTGAAAAATTGCAGGAAATGGTACAAAATACGATTGAAAACATCGAAAGAGCAGAAGAAACATTAGAGTTTGCCAACGACAGAGAGCGTGAACAGATTGAGGCAAAAAATCGCCGCAGAGAAGAAAGCATTGAGGCGATGCGACAAGAAATTAAAGATGAAGCCCGTGAACGAAACTCCTAGCTTTCAATTTAGGTTGATAATTCCATTTTAGTTTTCGATTGCAAATGGAAATGTTATAATAAAATTGTTCATTGAAAATTTTTGTCTTCTAAATTCATTTGATGAACGGCCAACAATGGGACAAACTTTGTTGGACCGGCTTGAATAAAAAACAGACTCCGCAAAAAAATTTAAGTAAGAAAGTTGAAAAGGCCTAAAATAGAAAGCCTGTATCACAGACGCTGATGCAGGCTTTTTCGATCGATTTCATTTTTTGCAAGGGAGAGAAGCTTATGTTTGTTTCATCAAAAGAAATAGAAGTTCGTTATGCGGAAACCGATCAAATGGGTGTCGTGTACCATGCCAATTATATTATATGGATGGAAGTTGGACGGACGAAGCTGATCCAAGATCTTGGCTTTTCGTATGCAGCGATGGAGAAAGACGGAATAATTTCCCCTGTCGTGGATATTCAAATCGAATATAAAAAACCGATTACATACGGTGAAAAGGCAATAATACATACGTGGATTGAGAAATATAACGGAATTAAAACAGTATATGGATACGAAATTTTTAATTCTCATGGCGAATTGGCAGCAAAAGGTTTTTCCAGCCATGTTTGCGTAAAAAAAGAAACGTTTCGCCCAGTTGTATTTAAGAAATTATATCCTGAATGGCACGAAGCATATGTAAAAGCGATGAAAGAGGAGAGATAAAGATTGGCCTTTGGAATCAAGAAAGAGGAGCTTGCTGAGTGGAAGAAAAAAGTGCGGAAAGGGGAAATCGCCTTTTTAACGCATTATTGGTATGATGAACGGTTTCCGGATTATCATTCTGTAACAAAGGTCGGATGCAGCAATATAAAGCATTTAATAGAATGGGGAAATAAGAACGGTTTGAAAATGGAGTGGATCCATCATCATAAAGATTTTCCGCATTTTGACCTGCTGGGGGAAAAACAAGTAGAAATCCTGCAAAAATATCAGCTAACCGATCATTTAAGAAGATTTAAATTGCTGAAAAAATAAAAGATTTGACGGGCATCATGTGGAAGTCAGATTTGAGTAAAAAATGATGAGATGAAACAAGAAACCCAATCGGCAAATTAAATTTGCGGTTGGGTTTCTTTTACTGACTATAGCATGCTTCGTCTACTAGAACAGCTCTTTGACAAAGACTTGTTTTTCGACCTATAGCATGCTTTTAATCGATTTGCTAATTTATAAGACGAACAACAGGTTCATGAATTTTTTCATCCAATTGAATGGTCACGTCATGATTGTCGAAATACCATAAATCATCATGTTCAACATAAAATGTGACCCCTAGTTTTTCGGCTTTTATTCCGATTTGATTTGGAGCTTCTTTTGCAATTCCAAGGGAAAAACCGCTTTGCACATGGCCGCATCCGCCATATCGGACAAAGAAGCGGACTGCATCTCCCTCGTTTAACTCCAATTCTTCCTTGTACCATTTTGCTGCATCATCGGTAATATTCAGTTTCATTTTTGTCACTCCTAATATCAGCTTCCTGTTTACATTATATTACATGAAAAGCTTTCTTTCCATGAATAAACTCTACTGGATAGAGTTCGTCACTTCTTTCGTTTCCAACCATTGATGCATATGCTTCATCACTTTTTCATAGGCGTTTTTGTCGATTCGGTCCAGCAATTCAACATAATAATGATGATTTTTATTTTTGGTCACGTAGGTAGGGAGTAAACGCGGATTTTTCAAAGTCAGTGTCGTACCGTTAGCATCAGTCCGCTTAATTACATCAATCGAAAAAATCCCACCGATGTCTTTTCCATCTCCCTTTTGGCCAGACAAGAAGTTGCCTAACGAATACACAACGATACTCTTGTTTCCATTTTTTGCTTCCAGCCATTCGATCGGCTGCAATACATGAGGATGGTGACCAATGATTATGTCTGCTCCATGATCGACTAGCAGCTGTGCCCATTTTTTTTGAGCGTCGCTTGGAAAGGATTGATATTCTTCTCCCCAGTGCATGTTAACAATAGTTACATCAACTTGTCCATTTAGTGTGTCTAAATCCCTTTTCATTTTTTCTTCATCTATAAGGTTTACTAAATAGGGTTTATTTTTCGGAACTGGAATACCGTTTGTCCCATATGTATACGAAAGAAAGCCGATTTTCACCCCGTTGACCTGTTGAATTCTCCATGTATTGGCGTCCGCTTCGTTTTTAAAGCTCCCTACATACGGTAGCCCGATTTGTTCATAATGCTGAATCGCATTTAAAATACCTTTTTCTCCTTTATCTAAACTATGATTGTTTGCTGTTGAGACGAGATCAATGCCAGCATCTTTTAGCGCATCTGCCACTTCGAACGGGCTGTTAAACAACGGATAACTGGAGATTCCAAGTTCTGTTCCCCCAATGATCGATTCTTGGTTGGCGATGGCTAAGTCGCTTTTCGAGAGCAAAGGTTTTACTGTTGCAAACATTGGCTTAAAATTGTATGATTCGCTCCCGGTTCTCGCATCTTTAAAAAGCTGGCTATGTATGAGAACATCACCTATTGCAGAAACAGTGACGAGCGATTCGGTCGGCTCCACTTTTTTGGGAGCAGCTTGTATAGATTGTGGCGAATCATCCACATTTTCTTTTTTTACCGCGTTTTGCTCATTCGCCTGACCTTTGCTGCCGCATCCTGAAAAAAGCATCAAACAAATAATTGCGAATATTAAGAAAACCTTTCTCATAAAACCCTCCTTAAATACTGTTTTTACTATCATAAACGTTTTGTCGGAAAAAATAAACTATTGTCTAATTTTGTTTATATGTTAGATTTCCTAACATACTTTTTCGAAAAATTATGGAAAATGAATTGACATTAAAATAAAACGGGTGTAAAAATAGAGATATACTTCTTATGTTATTTTTTATAACACAATTAAGAAGAAATAATTACATGGGAGGTTGTGCTATGGACTCATTAACGTTAATGAACAGTTTATGGGTGATGCTGGGAGCTATTTTGGTCATCTTTATGCAAGCAGGATTTATATTGCTCGAAGCGGGTTCTACACGAATGAAAAATGCCGGACATATTGCCGGAAAAACTGTTTTTACATTCGGAATTGCCTCCATTGTTTTCTGGGCAGTCGGCTATGGATTTATTTTTGGGAAGAACGGCAACTTTTTTGTAGGAATGTCTGACTTTTTTTATTCAGGATATGAAATAGATGGATTATCTCTTTCAACATCCGTCTTTTTTGTATTCCAGTTAGCCTTTGCCGGAGTTTCTCTCGCCATTGCCTTTGCTGGATTTGCGGAACGGGCGAAACTTTCAGTTTATTTAATTTTTTCTGTATTGTTTACCGCACTTGTTTATCCAGTTGTTGCTCATTGGATTTGGGGCGGAGGATGGCTGTCAGAACATGGAAAACAAGATTTTGCAGGTTCTACCGTTGTTCATTTGACAGGTGCAATGGCAGCTTTGGCTGCAACGATCTTGTTGAAGCCTCGGATCGGTAAATATAACAAAGATGGTTCTGTTAATAATATTTATGGACATAACCAAGTTTATACAGCTCTAGGCGTACTTATTTTATGGGTTGGCTGGTTCGGTTTCAATGCAGGAAGCACGATTACAGTTGAGGATGGATTTTTTGGATTTGTTGCTTTGAACACGAATTTAGCTGCCGGAGCAGGAGCCGTAAGCGCCTTGATCATTTCATGGATCGCTGGCGGAAAAGCTGATATACCGACAATGTTAAACGGAGCGCTTGCAGGATTGGTCGCCATTACCGCATCTTGTGCATTTGTCGACACATGGGCTGCTGTCGTAATCGGACTAATAGCTGGAATTCTTGTATATTTTAGTATGAAGTTTTTTGATAAAGTTAAAATTGATGATCCGATTTATTGTTTGTCTGTTCACGGAGTAGCTGGTGTTTGGGGCACTTTATCAACTGGATTTTTTGCAACCCCTGAATTAGCAACTATTGGTAACCCTGGATTGTTTTACGGCGGAGGCTTTACGCAGCTCGGCATTCAAGCATTGGGAGTGTTTACTTCAGGTTTATACGCCTTTGTTGTTTCATTCGTCATCTTAGCTGTGATGAAAAAATTGCTCAATGGTTTGCGGGTGACAGAAGAAGAAGAAATGATCGGTTTGGACTTAAGCGAGCACGGAGTTTATGGGTATCCGGAAGCATTTGAATCTAATGAACAAAAGCTTGGAAGCTAACCGCAAGAGCGTATGGATGATGTATCATCTGTACGCTTATTTATAAAAAAGGGGATTTTTATACACATGGGGAATCCTTACAAACAATTGAAGGAATGGCGCAACAGCCATTTGCAAAAAGCGAAAACAGTGACGGAATTAAACAGTATACACGATCAGGTTATGAAACAATCCTTCCATCTTTCTTTCGAGATTGTAAAAAAGAAATACGGCCCTGCGCCTTGTGAATTTACTTGGTTTTTAGTCGGAAGCGGCGGAAGAGGCGAGCAGGCGAAAATAAGCGATCAAGACCACGGACTCATTTTTCATTCCAATGAGAAAGAAGCTCTCGACTACTTTTTGTTGCTTGGAAAAGAAGTTTCATTCGGCTTGAACGTCATCGGTTATCCTTACTGCGAAGGAAATGTCATGTGTTCAACTTCTTTATGGTGCCGATCGGAACAAAGCTGGAGCAAGCAGATCAATAAATGGCTCCAGGATGAAACATTTGATTCTATCCGCTATTTATTAATCTTTTTTGATGCGCGTATGATCATCGGACAATCCGAATCGATTCATCGATTGAAAAACCAGATTTTCCAATATATTCAATATAATCCTGATTTTCTCGGTCGATTGTTAAACAACACAATGCATGTCAAAAAAGGGGTGGGTATTTTTCATCAGCTGCTTCCTGAAACATACGGTCCTCATTCAGGCGCTATTGATTTAAAACAGGCCGGGTTGTTGCCTTACATTAATTCTGTCCGCTTATTGGCGATCAAAGAACGATTGTTGGATACGTCTACGCTCTCGAGGTTTCAGCTTCTGATGAAGCAGGGGTATTTTCGTCATGTATTATCTCCATATCACACATATTTTCAAGAATTAGTAACGATTCATTTTAAAAATTCATTAAAAGCGAACACATATGATGAAGTTCATTACCTCTCTTTAAAGGATTTATCAAAAGAAGAAAAAGGAAGGCTAAAAAAAATCATTTTAGGCGGAAAAAAATTGATGAATGAAACGAAATCCATCATTGAAAAGGGCGTTAATCCATGAAACTTCCATCTTTTTTTCACTTGATGAAGCAATTTCAGGGGAAAATGCAATCTTCAGCATTTACAGGTCTTGAAACGAATCTTCAGCATGCAGCGTTTTTGCGGAAAATGGAACAAGACTTAAAGCGGGAGGAAAGCTTGTCAACTCCTCTTCAGGAGCTGGACGTTGTTGTGCTTGATTTGGAAACAACAGGTTTTTTTCCGGAAAAAGGGGATCAAATTCTTTCGATTGGAGCAGTTAAAGTTCACGGCATGCAGATTGAAGAAAAGCATACATTTTACTCTTTTGTTCAGTATGAAGGGGAAATTCCCGTTGATGTAAAAAAATTGACAGGAATTGTTGAAGAAGACGTAAGAGCTGCTCCCCCTATATCGGAAGTATTGATTCGTTTCTATCAATTTGCAGAAAATCGGACGCTTGTCGCCCATCATGCCAATCATGAAAAAAATTTTCTTACAGAAGCTAATAAGGAGCATTTCCGCATTCCATTTAAACATCGGATTGTGGATACAGCCATGCTGTTCCAGCTCGTTCAGCGAGAACAAATTGCCGTAAGTTTAGATGAATGCTGCCGGTTTTTTTCCATCCCGGTCCAAAAGCGTCATCACGCCTTAGAAGATGCAAAAATGACAGCCGCGATCTGGTGTGAATATGTAAAAATGTTTGTTGAATCAGGCTATAAAACGTTGATGGATGTGTTTATCAAACTATCACAATTAAAACAAGGAGCGAGAAGATGAGTTCCCGCTCCTTTCTATTTTACAGCCATTTCACTTTTGGCTCTGTTTTATTTAAGATCCTTTTAATATTGGCTCTGTGCCGATAGAAAACAAAGATTGCGAGGATCGCGACAATGATCATTAAAGCCGCATCACCGGTAAAAATGGTATAAACTAACGTATACAGTGCTGTAACCATAGAGGATAAAGAAACATATTTTGATACATATAAAACAAGAAAAAATACAGCAAGCATAGATAAAAAGAGTAATGGGCTATAAAAAAGCAGCACCCCTCCGCTTGTCGCCACGGCTTTTCCGCCCCGAAAGCCTGCGAAAATTGGATACATATGTCCTACAGCAGCCACCATTCCTGCAATGAGCGTCCATGCTTGGTGAAGGTCGCCACTAAGCAATACGGGGAGGCTAGCTGCGAGAGTTCCTTTTAAAATGTCTGCAACCGTAACAAACAGCCCGGCTTTTTTTCCAAGCACTCGAAAAGTGTTGGTTGCACCTAAATTTCCGCTTCCATGTTCACGAATATCAATGCCGTATCCAATTTTGCCAACGATAAGTCCAAAGGGGATGGAACCAATTAAATAAGCTAAGATAAGGACTAAGATTAATAGAAAAGACATAATGAAACTCCTTTATATTCATGATTCTATTATTATTGTACACAATTGATTCGATCAGGACTATATTTTGTTGATAAAAGCCATTTTAAAACTTTGGTGTTCGACGCTTTTACAGTTATAATAAAAGAAACATTGGAAGGAGTGAACAAATTTTCATGCAAAATCCAAGTCTGGACGAAATCCGTGATATTTTAAAAAAAAGCAAACGAATCGCTGTTGTCGGCTTGTCCAACAATCCTGAAAGAGAATCTTACCAAGTTTCACAAGCGATGCAAAATGCGGGGTATGAGATTATTCCTGTCAATCCAATGATCGATGAAGCCTTGGGTGTCAAAGCGGTCTCATCCTTAAAAGAAATTGAAGGCCATGTGGATATTGTAAACGTTTTTAGACGTTCCGAGCATTTATTAGATGTTGCGAAAGAATTTTTAGAAATTGATGCCGATGTTTTTTGGGCTCAATTAGGCTGCGTTAACGAGGAAGCATATCAATTATTAAAAGAAAAAGGTTATCCCGTTATCATGGATATGTGTATAAAAGTAGCGCATGCGTTAACAAAATAACAAATGTTTCCCCCATCATCTTGATGGGTTCTTTTTTTGAAGAAAGGTTTGAAACATACAACATTTGAGTAATACAATAATATACGTTGCCGTGTAAGATTGCCAAACGCAGGGAAACCATGTAAAATACAGTTTACAAACATCTGTTCTTGTTTTTTGAAAGGAGTTATTTGTTTGTGGGAAAAGCAAAGATAATGGAATACAATGACGATGCGATTCAAGTATTGGAAGGATTGGAAGCAGTAAGGAAACGGCCGGGGATGTATATCGGCAGCACGGATGCTAGAGGATTGCATCATCTTGTATATGAAATTGTTGACAATTCTGTAGATGAAGCATTAGCAGGCTTCGGAGACCATATCATTGTCAAAATACATAAAGATGAAAGCATTTCTGTTGCTGATAAAGGAAGAGGAATGCCGACTGGCATGCATAAGCTTGGTAAGCCGACTCCGGAAGTAATTTTAACCGTACTTCATGCAGGAGGAAAATTCGGGCAAGGCGGTTACAAAACAAGCGGCGGCTTGCACGGAGTAGGCGCTTCAGTCGTCAATGCTTTATCTGAGTGGCTTGAAGTGACGATTAAACGGGACGGATTTATTTACAAGCAAAGGTTCGAAAAGGGCGGGAAACCCGTTACGACATTAGAAAAGATAGGAGAAACAAAAGAAACCGGTACGACAGTCCATTTTAAACCAGATCCTCTCATCTTCAGCACTACGACTTTTCAATTTGACATATTGAGTGAACGATTGCGGGAGTCTGCATTCCTCCTAAAAGGATTAACAATTGATTTGATTGATGAACGGAACAATGTTCAAGAATCTTATTGTTATGAAAATGGGATCGAATCATTTGTCGCATATTTAAATGAAGGAAAAGAAACTCTTCATCCTGTTGTCTTTTTCGAAGGTGAGCAGCAAGGAATTGAAGTCGAATTTTCTTTCCAATTTAATGACGGCTACAGCGAAAACATTTTGTCGTTTGTCAACCATGTGAGAACAAAAGACGGCGGCACACATGAAGCAGGCGCCAAAACTGCCATGACAAGAGTGTTTAATGAATACGCACGAAAGACCGGTTTATTAAAAGAGAAAGACAAAAACTTGGAAGGAACAGATATTCGTGAAGGGCTATCGGCAATTATCTCCGTCCGAATCCCTGAAGGACTTTTGCAGTTTGAAGGGCAAACGAAAGGAAAACTCGGTACAACAGAGGCGAGATCTGCTGTTGACACAGTCATTTCGGAAAAATTATCTTATTTTTTAGAAGAGAATGCGGAGATCAGCACCCTCCTGATTAAAAAGGCGATAAAAGCGCAAGAAGCAAGAGAGGCGGCAAGAAAAGCGCGCGAAGAAGCAAGATCAGGAAAAAAACGAAAAAAATCTGAAATGTCTTTAAGCGGAAAGCTTACGCCTGCTCAATCACGGAATCCAAAGAAAAATGAATTGTTTCTTGTGGAGGGGGATTCTGCGGGAGGATCAGCGAAACAAGGTCGGGATAGAAGATTTCAGGCTGTTCTGCCTCTGCGCGGAAAAGTGATCAATACGGAGAAGGCGAAGCTGCAGGATATTTTTAAAAACGAAGAAATCAATACAATTATTCATGCAATCGGAGCTGGCGTCGGTGCTGATTTTAACATTGAAGATTGCAACTACGACAAAGTGATCATTATGACGGATGCTGATACGGATGGCGCCCACATCCAAGTGCTTTTATTGACTTTCTTCTATCGATATATGAAGCCGCTCATTCAGGCAGGGAAAGTCTATATTGCGCTTCCGCCTTTATATAAAGTAAGCAAAGGCAGCGGCAAATCCGAAGTCATCGAATACGCATGGAATGAGAAGGAGCTGTCCGCTGCCATTAAGAAGGTCGGCAAAGGCTACACAATCCAACGATACAAAGGGCTTGGAGAAATGAATGCGCCGCAGCTATGGGAGACGACGATGAATCCTGAAACACGCACTCTCATCCGCGTCCGGATTGATGATGCAGCAAGAGCGGAAAGAAGAGTGACAACCTTAATGGGTGACAAGGTTGAACCGCGTCGACAATGGATCGAAAAAAATGTGTCTTTTGGTATTGACGAAAATGACAACATGTTCGAAATTTAAAACAATGTGCTAGAGGAGGAGCAGCATGGAAGCTCAACAACGTTATGTCGATTTACCCCTTGAAGATGTGCTGGGCGACCGTTTTGGACGGTACAGCAAATACATTATTCAAGACCGCGCGCTTCCGGATGTTCGCGACGGGCTGAAGCCGGTGCAGCGGAGAATTTTATACGCGATGCTGATGGACGGAAATACGCATGATAAAGGATTTCGAAAAGCGGCCAAAACAGTCGGGAATGTTATCGGGAACTTCCATCCGCATGGAGATTCTTCTGTATATGAAGCGATGGTTCGGATGAGCCAGGAGTGGAAGGTTCGCAATGTTTTAGTGGAAATGCACGGAAACAACGGAAGCCTTGACGGCGATCCTCCTGCCGCCATGCGTTATACGGAAGCACGGCTGTCCAAACTTGCTTCCGAGCTTTTAAAAGATATTGAGAAAAATACAGTCGAGTTTGTACCGAATTTTGATGACACAACGAAAGAACCCGTCGTTCTCCCCGCGATGTTCCCAAACTTGCTTGTCAATGGTTCAACAGGGATTTCGGCCGGCTATGCAACTGATATTCCTCCGCACAATCTTGGCGAAGTCATTGATGCTGTGATTATGCGAATGAATCATCCGGATTGCACAGTTGAGGAATTAATGGAAGTGTTAAAAGGCCCTGATTTCCCGACTGGAGGAATCATTCAAGGAATCGACGAGATTAAAAAAGCATATAAAACAGGAAAAGGAAAAATTGTTGTTCGCGGTAAAGCGGAAATTGAAAAAATCAGAGGCGGAAAAGAGCAAATTGTCATTACAGAAATTCCGTATGAGGTCAATAAAGCAAATTTAGTTAAAAAAATAGATGACCTTAAGTACGAAAGAAAAGTGGACGGAATCGCCGAGGTGCGCGATGAAACGGACCGGACAGGTCTTCGCATCGTCATCGAACTGAAAAAAGATGCCGATGCTGAAGGAGTTTTAAATTACTTATATAAAAACACAGATTTGCAAGTTCCATATAACTTTAATATGGTTGCAATTCACCGTCGGCATCCGAAATTATTAAGCCTGCCTGAATTGTTGGATGCCTACATCGAACACCGAAAGGAAGTCGTGATTAACCGATCGACTTTTGAGCTCCAAAAAGCTCAAGAAAGGGAGCATGTCGTAAAGGGATTAATCAAAGCTCTATCCATCTTGGATGAAGTGATCGCTGTTATTCGTGCTTCAAAAGATAAACGGGATGCGAAAGATAATTTAATTAGTGAATTTGCATTTACTGAGCCGCAGGCAGAGGCGATTGTCTCGTTGCAGCTGTACCGTCTGACAAACACTGATATTACAGCGTTGAAAGCGGAAGAAGAAGAGCTTGAGAAAAAAATCAAGGGGTTAACAAGCATTTTGGAGGATGAAAAAAAGCTTTCCAAAGTCATTCAATCCGAATTAAAACAATTGAAAAAAACATTTGCCGATGAGCGGCGGACGAAGATTGAGGCGGAAATTGAATCCATAACTATCAATATGGAATCCCTCATCGCAAGCGAGGATACAATTGTTACTGTGACAAAAGACGGCTATGTGAAACGTACGAGCTTGCGGTCGTATACAGCATCAAACGGAAAAGATTTCGGCATGAAGGATTCGGATCGACTGCTATGCCAGTATGAAATGAACACAACAGATGTTCTTCTCTTATTCACAAACAAAGGAAATTATTTATATTGTCCTGTTCACGAGCTTCCGGATATTCGCTGGAAGGATATTGGACAGCATATTTCAAGGACCATTCCGATTGATCAAGATGAACGGATTGTACAAGGAATTCCTTTAAAAAGTTTTGACGACGAGAAATTTTTCTTGTTTGTTACGAAAAAAGGCATGGTGAAGAAAACGGAAATTCGCCAATATAAAGCTCAGCGATACTCCAAGCCGCTTGTTGCGATCAATTTAAAAGACGACGATGAAGTGGTTGCGGTTCATATAACTGATGGAACAGGATTGATTTTGTTATCCACCCGTTTTGGATACGGTCTTTTATTTCACGAAGAAGAAGTGAATATTGTCGGCTCCCGTGCAGCAGGAGTCAAAGGCATCCAATTAAAGGAAGGAGATGCAGTCGTTTCTGGACTTGTGTTTGCTCAGAAACATGTTAACGATCAAAAGCTCGCCATTGTCACGCACAGAGGCGCTGTGAAAATGATCAATATCGGGGAAATCGAACGAACACAACGAGCCAGAAGAGGATCAATGCTGTACAGAGAGCTGAAAACAAACCCGCATCGGACAGCGGCCGTCTTACTCGTCAACGGAAATGAGAATTTGGTATTGGAAACGGAGAAAGGCATCAGGGAAATAGTGCCTCTTTCCAATGTGAAGGTGACTGATCGATACAGCAACGGTTCCTTTTACATAGATAAAGAGGAGGCAGGAGAAGTCACTGATAGCTGGCTGGAAACGGAAGCATAAAAAATGATCACCCCTATCCGGATTTAGTGAGGATAGGGGTTTTTCACTCTAATACAGTGATATTTTGCTTCATTGGCGGTTTAGGAGCAAATTCTGAAAGAAAACCCCTTGGTCTCGATCAGACATATTATTCGGACACATTTCTAAACGTTGTTTGAAATGCATAATCTAAATGCCATTTATTTGCGCTTTCAATGAGATTGATGAGAAAAATCCGAATTTTCATTCTCTTCTAAGCATGAAAAACAAAACAACGACCCATTTTTTTCGTCAATAGCCCCATTCAAAAAACCGTTTAGACAATGAATAGGTTTGCTGCACCTTATACAAAATCCTACAAATTCCTCCAATTTCCCTTCACTTCCTTTGTGATCGTAGTGGTGTAGTTGAAAAAAGTTGGATATAACTTATTATACTTATTATATCAGAAGAAAGATGTTTAAGTTATTCTTCTTTTGTGCCAAACAAGCAGAATATCAAAACAAGAAAAAGAGCGCTTCCAAAAAGAAAGAAACCATATCGAAAGCCGCTTATTCAGCAACATCAGCGAAAATGACGTCACACACCGAGGCGCTTTTCGTTTTTAGCTTTCTATTCTCTGAAAAAAACTCTATTACGACGGCATGCCATGAAACTTTGCTTGTCAATAGCCTTTAGCTTCGTCCTTGATAAAACGTTTTAAGTTTTAATGGTTAGATCAAGGTCTGAACAGTCCGTTTCCGTGATGTTGAAATGGATCTTAGACTCAACGAAGATGGAAAGTAGATGGTGAAGAAAGAGGCGGGGGATCGCCGCCTCTTCCACCCGAAATTATTGAAGAATGCGTGGAAATAATACGTTATTTTCCAAATGAATATGTTCAAATAAGTCTGATTCCAAAGCTTCTAAACGATTGTAAACGAGTTGATATGTTCGGCAAGCCCCGTTCGGAAGGGTATAGTCATTTGTGATCCGTCTAATTTCTTTTATGATATCCCCTGTTTTATCATGTTCATTCGTAAGATCGGCAATCATTTTTTTCATTTTTTGTTCGTTTTCGCTTGTCGGCTGCTTCTCGAACTGGCTAATAAGCGGAAATACTTCAGACTCTTCTTTCCATAAATGTTGTTCTAGTTCCGTTTTTAATTCATTAAACAATTTATGAACCTTTATTAGATGTGGATGATTTCCGCCGTGGACTCGCATAACTTTTGTCACATAGGGACTAAGGTTTGGCAGTTCTTCCAACAAATAACGATGATGTTTATTTATGATATGGTCAATAAGTTCTGAGTATGTTGCTGTCAACCAATTTTTCTCTGTTTTTTCATCAATTGCAGCATACAGATCCTGCAATTGACTCATTAATTCCTCAATCGCCACTCCCCGTTTATCGGCTGCTTCTTTTAAAGAGCGATCACCGCCGCAACAAAAATCAATTTTATTTTTTTTAAAAACATCGCTCGCTTTCGGAAGCATTGCGACAATTTCTCCAACTGTCGTATTTTCCGTAAATATTGTTTTCATTATTTTGCCCTCCCAATTTCATTGTTAAAAAGATAATATCGCAACTCGTTCTTTTCAATAGTGACAGGTGTCACTTTCCCGTTTAGTGTTGTGGCTATTTTGTGACAAAACAAAGAGGTATGCAACAAATCACAACGTAGCTAGTTTTTTTCACTATAATGGAATTTAGAAGAAATTGTTGATGAAAGGTGGATACATGATGGCAACCGTCAAGAAATTAGTGATTCCAAAACAGCATGGAGCCTGGGCAATGCTTGTTATACCATTTCTATTGGGGGCTTATATAGGAGGGTTCTCTTGGATTCATATTCCATTATTTATCGGCTGGTTATGTTTATATTTAGCAACATATCCGTTACTGATGGCTATGAAAAATAAGCGCAAGCCATTTTATATAAAGTGGTTTGCTCTTTATTTTGCCGCTGCTGCCGTTATACTGCTCTTTCCATTAATTTATAGATGGGAAATAATATATTTCGGAATGGCGATGACACCGTTTTTTTTAATAAATATTTATTATGGGAAAAAGAAAAAAGATCGTGCTTTTTTCAATGATCTAGCAGCAATCGCTGTTTTTTGCATTGGAGGTCTTGCCAGTTCTTTTATTGTAAGCGGAGAAATAACAAAAGAAGCTTTCATCACCATAATGCTTTGTTTTTTATTTTTTGTGGGCAGCACTTTTTATGTCAAAACAATGATTCGGGAAAAAAACAATCCGAACTATAAATGGTTGTCATGGGGTTTTCATGTTTTCTTAATGATCGGCTTGGTCGCTACCGAGTATGCCGTTTTTATAATAGCTTATATTCCGAGTGTTATTCGAGCTGTTTATTTTTACGGAAAAAAAATGCCGATTTTAAAAATCGGTTTAATTGAAGTGGGCAATGCCGTATATTTTTGTTTTGCAATGTTTATGATCATCAATCTGTTCATGCTGCCGTAAGCGCATTTTCCCTTTGCAGAAGGTTGATTGCCCAATGATCATTCGATTTTTTTGGGGAAGTAATGCCGATATATTTTTTTAAACGCTGTCAAGACAAAATTGGCCATGAAATTCCCCCGCATTCATCATGATGATTGCAGGGGGTACAGGCATTTTCACTTAAATTTTTAATATCAGGAAAAAAAGGCATTATCATTCTTTTTCAGTCTTCAACGGGATGTTGTTGCCGTCAACATCCTCTATCATTCCATCAATTGTGCCCTCCGTATATGTATCTCTTATTTGTTCCTGCGTTATGGCCAAACCTTGTTTTAGGTCGGATTCGCTGCCGCTCTTTACAGGTTCATCATATGCTCCGAAGGTTGGGTTATTTTTCATTTTCTTGTCTTGACGTTTTGTGGACATTTCGTTTCCTCCATGAAAATTCGTTTTCCTTTATTATGATTCTTAATCGCTTCAAACATTCATCAAAAAACAGTTTTCTTTTTGGCGGCCGCTACATAAAGATTTCTTTCTCCAATTGTTCAGCATCAACCAAATAATATCCGTCGTCATCAACAAGAATAAGACCCTTCCGCTTCATCTGGTTAAGCGTTCTGCTTACGGTTTCACGGGAAGTTCCGATCATATTTGCCAATTCCCGATTCGTTAAATGGGTTGTCAAACGATAAAGTTTTCCTTGCGGCAGTGCATTCGTTTTGGTAAGCCGCAACAGCAACAATACGATTTGTTCATATGTATTATGAAGAATTTGCTCTTCTAACCGATTTTGCAAATCTATAATTTTTTCACTCATCACACGAAACAATTTGATGGACAATACCGGAAAGAGCATAAGCGTTTCCTCAAAATCTTTGATGGGAATGACAATTAATGTAGATTCTTCCATAACTTCTGCATGAGCAGGGTAAGATCCTTTGCGAAAAAATCCGATATGGGGAAACATTTCTCCATTTTGCAAGATGGAAACGATTTGTTCTTTTCCATTTCTGTCCGTTTTATATATTTTAATCGTTCCTGAATGGATGAAATATACGTTTTCCAGCAGGTCGCCTTGCATGAATACATATGATTTAGGTTGATAGGTACGTACTTGAGAGATAGCGACTATGGAAGTCAATTCTTCATTAGACAGTTCGCGGAAAAGGGGAACGCTTCTTAATCTTTCAACGACCCAGCTATTTGTCATGGCATCACACCTTCATTTCAACTTTGTTTTTCTTTTCATATTATAGCGTTTCTTTACAAATGAGTCGTGTGATGTAAATCATAGTTTTTAATAAAAATGAGGTGGTAAACATACTTAAGGTTTGGTGCAGACCAGCTCATCCATTTGCGAATTACCGAAGCAATCGCGGGGAAGATCCGCAGCAGTTGAACATTTGTCAAAAAAATGACTTTTTCGTAAAAATCATTTCTTCCTTTTTATCGGAAAGTGTGATGGCTTTCACTTCGAAAATCTCACCTTTTTATATGATGAGAAGAAGCAGAGATATTTTTCATTTTAAAGAAAGTTTGTATGTGATGATGGATTATGACCAAAACCCTTTTATAGTCATTTGGGAGTTGACGAGAGCATGTCAATTAAATTGTTTGCATTGCCGAGCCGAGGCGCAATATCATCGTGATCCCCATGAGTTGACTTTTCAGGAAGGAAAAAAATTAATTGATGATATTTTTGCGATGAACCAGCCGCTATTAGTATTTACCGGCGGTGATCCATTAATGCGGCCGGATTTATTCGCTCTTGCCGAATATGCTATTGAAAAGGGATTGCGTGTTTCAATCACGCCGAGTGCAACTCCAAATGTAACAAAAGAAGTGATGCAGAGGGCAAAAGATATCGGGCTTTCCCGTTGGGCATTTAGTTTGGACGGCCCGAATGCGGAAATTCATGATCATTTTCGCGGCACAAAAGGTTCTTTCGATTTAACGATGCAAGGAATCAAATATTTGCATGAATTTAAGATTCCTGTTCAAATTAATACGGTTGTATCACGCTACAATGTTCATGTTCTTGAAGAAATGGCGGATTTTGTTGAAAAACTTGATTGCGTTCTTTGGAGCGTTTTTTTCCTCGTACCAACTGGAAGAGGAAAACAATCGGATATGATTTCTCCCGCCCAACATGAACAAGTTTTTCGTTGGTTATATGAAAAGAGCAAACGTGTACCATTTGATATTAAAACGACTGCCGGACAACATTACCGTCGTGTCGTCTTGCAAGCCAAAATGCGTGAACAGCAAATAGATGGAAAAGAAATCCATTATGAAGATATTTTGTTTAAAGGGGCTACAGGGGAAGTGGACGGACTCGGCCGTGCTCCGAAGGGAGTAAATGATGGCAACGGTTTTGTGTTTATTTCCCATATTGGCGATGTTTACCCGAGCGGATTGCTTCCAATCAAAGCGGGAAATATAAGACAAACATCACTGGCCGATATTTATAGAACATCACCAATATTTCAAAAATTGCGCAATCCAAATCTTTATAAAGGAAAATGCGGTGTTTGCGAATTTCGTTTTGTTTGCGGAGGATCACGCTCAAGAGCGTATGCTGTGACAGGCGACTATTTGGAGAGTGAGCCTTATTGTGTATACATTCCTAAAGCGCTTCGCCAAAAACGGGAAGTTTAAACCGTTGGAAACGCAAGCGGCTTTTCAATTTGATTGAATGGGCAAAAATCGTAAAAACATTTTTGTTGAGATGAAATTTTAACAATTATTTGGCAATCAATAATTATGTGATAAAGTTCACAAACATTCCCCGCCTATTTTTCTATGATACAAATGATGGAACAATCATCTGTTTAGGAGGGGGATTTTGATGAAACAAAAAGCATTACTGCCAGTCACTACTTTAGCCATGACATTTGCATTTGCCGTATGGGGAATTTTATCTCCGTTAGCAAGTACGTTCCAGGACATATATAATTTGACATCAACACAAAAAAGCATCTTAGTTGCCATACCCGTCTTGCTAGGTTCTGTGATGCGGATTCCACTCGGAATTTGGACTGACCGGTATGGCGGACGGAAAATGTTCTCCTTGCTTTTATTATTTTTAATTGTTCCGTTAGTTGGCGTCAGTTTTGCCAATTCTTACGGAATGACGATGTTTTGGGCTTTTTTCATCGGAATGGCCGGTACGTCATTCGCGATTTCAGTTACATTTGTTTCCCGGTTGACACCGCCGGAAAAACAAGGAACAGCTTTAGGAATCAATGCCATGGGCAATATTGGAACAGCCGTAGCCAGTTTTTCTGTTCCGACACTCGCAGAAGTTTTCGGACTTAAAGGGGCATTTTTAACCTATATTTTTCCGATCGTTATAATGCTTCTGTTCGTTTGGTTTTGCACGCCGGAAATGCCGAAAACTGAACAAAGAATGATTGATTCCTTGTCAGTAATGAAATATAAGCATACATGGATATTATCGATTCTCTATTTTGTGACATTCGGCGCTTTTGTTGCTTTAGGTTTGTATTTGCCGTCGCTTCTGATTGATTTGTTTCATATATCTTCCGTCGATGCAGGACTTAGAGCAGCCGGTTTTACTGTAATTGCCACTTTGGCAAGACCAATTGGCGGATATATGAGCGATAGGATGGGAGCAGAGAGGATTTTAACGTTTGTTTTTGCGGGTATTGCAATCGGGGCAGCCATCCTTGCATTCGGAATGAGCAACATGTTTGTCATGACTATCGCCTGTTTGTTGATTGCCATCATGGCAGGATTAGGAAATGGTGCGGTTTTTAAATTAGTTCCGCAATTATTTGCAAAGGAAACTGGTGCTGTAACAGGGATTGTTGGAGCCTGGGGCGGCATCGGCGGTTTCTTTCCTCCCATTTTAATGGGAATCGTAAAAGATGCGACAAGTTCTTATTCGCTAGGGTTTTTGCTTCTTTGCTTATTTGCTATAGTGTGTTATATATTAAATCGCATTGCATTAGGAAAAACAGTTGAAAAAACAGCCGACCAATATTAATTGTGCAAGATCCAACCAAAACTTATCCCCTGCAGGCAGACAGCATTTGTAAAAAGGTTTTCCTGGAGGGGGATTTTTTTGGCTGGGAAAGGATGAAACGACGAAAATCTTAAATGTGACGCTGTTGTTTGTGCGCTGGAAGTGGAGCCAAAAACACCAAAATCATTGGGACTTTTTTCATAAAAAAAGCTGTCCCTTTCAGGAAAGGAACAGTCTTTGAAAAACGTTTAGGAAAGGAACCCTAGCTGCCTTAATGCTTTTTCGCTCATTCTATCAGGGGACCAAGGCGGATTCCAAGTGATTTGGACATTTACGTCTTGAATGCCTTCAATATCACGCAATGCGCGTTTCACACCGCCTGCTATTGAGTCGTGCAACGGACAGCCGGGTGTAGTCAATGTCATTAAAATGAATGCAGTTCCGTCTTTTACTTCAATCTTATAGATCAGTCCTAAATCAACGACATTAATTCCCAATTCAGGATCTAAAACGTTTTGCAGTTTTTCCAAAATTTTTGCTTTTATTTCCATTGTAACATCACCCTTTATATTTCAGTAAATCGTTCCCTTATTTTTTTATTTCAGCAATACGGAGCCAATCGTACAGGCAAATAATCCAGAAAACAGCACCATTCCTCCTTGTGCAAGATAAAATAGACCAGCACTTGAAGAGGCAAGGGCAGCGATCATGCCGATAAGACTCGCAACAAATAAACAGCATTCCATCACAATCCATTTTTCATTTATCATTTGTTTCAAAGTCGGCACCGCTTCTTTGCCGATTTTTTTGCTATACCGGTGTGTCCACCATAGAAAAGGAACAATTTTATATAAGTAGCCAATGATGCTTAATAGAATCCAGCCGAACAGATAACAGTAGATGATGATGGAAAAGATGCGGGAATGGGCTTCACTTTCAAAAGAAAAACCGGCCGCCGCTATGTGCAGGATGACTCCAAAAACAATGGCCAAAAGAGCAAACAGAAAAGGTTTATCCAGTTTTTTCTTCATCCTTTTCTTTAAAATGGCAAACATATGGTATGCAAACAACACATATCCGACAGCCATCAATTGAAGCCCTGCTGATAACAACCAGTCATTTGCAGTTATAAAACTGATGAAAGTTAATACAAGACCGCTTATATAAAAAATGTAGACATATCGGGCCGTGTTCATTGAAAAATGATGCGCCAATGAAAACATCGGAACCATTTTGTAAGAAAATCCGAAGATAAGAAGTGTAAACCAACCGGAAAATCCCAGCAATATATGTGCTTTGAAAATCAAATCATGATCGATTAATTGTCTGCCGCTCCAAAAATGATAGGCAAGCGTCAATCCGAGCCCGATCGTTAGGAGCAAACAAATGAGGGCGGTACCAACAAATAAAGTGATGACCGTTCTTTTTTTCTGTTTTTTTAATGTCATGAACATCTGCCATAAAAACATTACAATCCCGCAAGTAAGAAGCAAGCCTGAAAATATAGCCGTTTGAATATTAAAGGCCAGGCTGATGCTAAAAGATAGTATTCCTAATGACGTGACGACCATTTGGATAAAAGCGAATGCTTCATTCCATATCGGGGTTAAAAACACGACTGGAACAAGCTGATACATGGCCCCCATGGCTGTCATTAAAGCAAAGCCAATCACTAATAAATGGACAGCTGACAATACGACAGGAAGGCGCATTTCCCCGGTTGAAAGCTGACGAGTTGACAGAAATAAAAGAATTTGAGAAAGGAAAAACGCCAGTAAGCCAAAAATAATAAACGAAAAAGGGATTCGAATATTCGTTTCATAAGTATGATTAGCCGTCATCATCGTCATCCTTCTTTTCAATCGTTATTTCATAGCTTCCATCACTGCGCTTTTGCGTTTGATAGGTATAACCGAGATCGTCAAGTTGTTCAAATAAAAACATCGGGCGGCGGTCATTAATAATTTTCAACGTTTCTCCTTTTTTTAATTTTGCTAATGCCGTTAAAGTCCGCATCATCGGTTGTGGGGGCTCTAAGCCGCGATTATCCAGTATCATTTTTTCATTCCTCCGTTTTAACAAAGGTAATTTTCCAATGTTTATCCTCTATTTTTTCCGCTTGATAAGAAAACCCTTTTTTCTTCATGATAGGAAAAAGCGGAACGGGTTTAAACGGAGCGTGTAAAATAAATACATCTCCTTGTGCAAGAGGCTGAATGGCCGCCATGATTTTTTGAAACGGCTCTAATTTCTTCTTTAAATCTTCGCGAACATCTAATTCAACAGTTTTTCCCATCCATATTCTCCTTTCCATCTTTTTTATCAATGGTCATCATAGTAAAAACAATTCCCGCAATTTGTGATTTGCATCACATCATCGGCATCACTTTTGAAAAGTTTATGAATAATTGATTCGTGATGCCGTATTGGCATATAGCCTTTCAATTGAGGGAAGGGAAGATGTTGCAACATCAATTGAACTGCTTGTTAGAAAATGTTTCAGTTTTCAATGAAAGATCGGTACCATTTCGGATTAAGTAAAGAATTTTGTGTATTGATTTGCCGGGAGCTAAGTTCGCTGAGCTGGGAGTGTGATTTTACAATAATTAGGACTTGCCCCCATTTCGCTATGAATAATGTTTTTGCTGGAAATGGAAAAGAGAGAGGTTGTTTTTAAAGTAGAAACAGCTGAGGTATTTGGTGGGGGAGATTATTTCTTTGCTGATATGTTCAGCGGCCATTGCGCGAAAAATTCTTCTAACCCGGGCAAAACGCCATTGAAAAAAGATCATTCTCAACTGCGTCATTTACTACAAATAGAAGGTTGCCTTGGAACTGGAAAGTGTGCTGCAAGTAAAAAAACGGGCAGTATTACAAATTAAAATATGTATGCCACTTTTCCAATATTTTAGAAGATTGGCATGATTTTTGCATATTTTAAAGTGAAGGTTGATTTATGAAGGAGGTTTTACTAATGGTTTTTCCCTACAAACACGAGCCACTTACCAATTTTCTCAATCCAGCTGACCGAAGGGAGTTTAAAGCCGCTTTAAAAAAGGTTTGTTGCCAACTGGGCAAAGAGTACCCATTAATCATCAATGGCAAGAGAATTTTTACCGAAGAAAAGCTGATATCTGTTAATCCGGCGAACAAAGAACAGGTTGTCGGCAAAGTGTCAAAAGCGACAAAAGAACACATTGAGCAGGCATTTGAAGCAGCAAAGGAAACTTTTAAAAAATGGAGGACAATGTCCCCAGAGGCACGTGCAAATGTGCTTTTTAAAGCGGCAGCCATCACCCGCAGCAAAAAACATGAGATTTCCGCCTGGCTCGTCTATGATGCCGGCAAACCTTGGAGACAGGCAGATGCGGATACAGCAGAAGGTATTGACTTTTTGGAATACTATGGAAGACAGATGCTCGAACTTGCAAAGAACCAAGAGATGAACAACCGGCCCAATGAACATAACATCTATTTTTACCAGCCAATGGGGCCAGGGGTGGTGATTCCGCCATGGAACTTTGCTTTCGCCATTGTGGTCGGAACAACAGTTGCCCCCCTTGTTGCCGGAAACCCGGTATTGCTGAAACCGTCGGAAAATACTCCTGTTGTTGCATACAAACTGGTGGAAATTCTAGAGGAAGCCGGTCTGCCCGAAGGCGTGCTCAATTTCGTCCCCGGAGACCCAGCAGAAATCGGGGACTACTTGGTTGACCATAAGGATGCGCACTTCATTAATTTTACCGGTTCAAGGGCTACTGGTGTCCGGATATATGAACGGGCAGCAAAAGTACAGGAAGGTCAGCATTTTTTAAAACGGGTGATTGCCGAGATGGGCGGCAAGGATACGATCATTGTAGATAAAAGTGCAAATCTGGATTTGGCTGCCGATGCCATTGTCCATTCCGCATTCGGTTTTTCAGGCCAAAAATGTTCGGCCTGCTCGAGAGTGGTGGTTCACGAGGCTGTATATGACGAAGTGTTGAGAAAAACGGTTGAGCTGACAAAATCATTAACGGTGGGAAATCCAGCTGAAGAAGATGTATACATGGGGGCAGTCATTAATCAAAAACAATTTGATAAAATCAAAAGCTATATTGAAATCGGAAAAAAGGAAGGAACACTTGTGTACGGCGGGCAAACGGATGATTCCGAAGGATATTTTGTGTACCCGACAATTTTTAAAGATGTGGATGCGAGTGCGCGCATTATGCAGGAAGAGATTTTCGGCCCGGTCGTGGCTTTCGCAAAAGTGAGAGATTTTAATGAAATGCTGGAAATTGCCAACAACACTGAATACGGGCTGACAGGTGCAGTGATTTCAAATACAAGGGAGCATTTGGAACGGGCGAAATATGAATTTCATGTTGGAAATCTTTATTTTAACAGAGGATGCACCGCTGCGATTGTCGGCTATCAGCCTTTTGGGGGGTTCAAAATGTCCGGTACCGATTCAAAAGCTGGAGGCCCTGACTATTTAAAATTGTTCATGGTAGCAAAAACCGTTTCCGAAATGTTTTAACATTAGAATTGAGGAACAAAGGTCCAATAAAAGCGATGTCTAGAGGCGGGAATTGTTAACTTGATAAACGGATGGTCCGAGTAAAAAAGGTAAGGGGGAAAAGGGGTGCAGAATTTAATAAGAAATTTTTTCATCGCTCTGTCAACAAACAAATTTTTAAATAAAAAAGCAAGAAAATGGGGATTCCGTCTTGGAGCTGAGAAGTTCGTTGCCGGGACAGATATTGACAGCGTCACACTTACAATTAAAAAAATGAACGAACAAGGAATCAGCTGTACTGTTGACAATCTGGGGGAATTCGTATCCGATAAAGAAGAAGCCGGCAAAGCAAAAAGACAAATCATTAATATGTTGGAAAAAATTCATCAAGAAAAACTGGATTGCCATGTTTCAGTAAAATTAACCCAATTGGGGCTGGATATTGATCGGGATTTTTGCCTTGGAAATATGAGAGAAATCTTGGATGCGGCCACCAAATACTGTATTTTTATAAACATTGATATGGAAGATTATGCCCATTTTCAGCCGACAATAGATATTTTAAAATTGCTTTTGAAAGATTATCAAAACGTGGGAACGGTTATACAAAGCTATCTTCGATGTGCGGAAGAGGTTCTTGATAAATTGAAAAATGTTCGCATTCGGATTGTCAAAGGAGCCTATAAGGAAAGTCCGGCAGTTGCGTTTCAATGCAAAACAGAAATCGATCAAAATTTTTTGAAATTGGCGAAAAAAAGACTGCTTGGCAATACATTCACTTCCATTGCAACCCATGACCATCGGATTATTCGTCAATTGAAAAAATTTATTCAAGAAAACAATATTCCAAAAGATCGATTTGAGTTTCAAATGCTCTATGGATTTCGACAGGAAATGCAATATGAATTGGCAAACGAAGGCTATCAAATGACAACGTATATGCCTTTCGGCCGTGACTGGTTCGGCTATTACATGCGCCGTTTGGCTGAACGACCGCAAAATATCAATTGGCTCATCAAAGACGTTTTCCGTCTTACCCGAAAAAAATTGTCTTAAAAAGGAATTTGTTTTATACTGTTTTCACCTGAACAGGCAAGAGGAGATCATCATCGTTAAGAAGCGAGAATTCAGAAATTCTGACCGTTTCAAGCAGAATATCAAGCCTGTACAAATTTCTCCATAATAAACACGTTCTTTTCTCCTGTCCTAGCATTTTCTGCGCTGTGGAGCAATCGACCGGAATTACTAAAATTATGCGAAGAAACCCTTTTTGAATGTGGTTGAAAGCACCTTCTTACATCTGAAACAACTTTCGAGTGGAAATAATTTTTCAAAACTGCTTCCAAAATTATTTTTATAAGGGGAGATTCCATGACTGATTATGTTTATCAACTGACCGCTATTTTTCTTTACCTTATCGGAATGGTATTAATTGGATTTTATGCATATAAGAAAGTTCATAATCTTTCAGACTTTATGCTTGGCGGGCGTTCTCTCGGCCCGGCAGTGTCGGCGCTAAGCGCCGGGGCAGCGGATATGTCGCAATGGCTGCTCATGGGGCTGCCGGGAGCCATTTACGCCGCCGGTCTGGTAGAGGCTTGGATTGCCATCGGTTTGACGATCGGTGCTTGGCTCAACTGGAAACTGATTGCACCGCGTCTGCGGGTTTATACACAAGTATCCAATGATTCGATCACCATACCGAGTTTTTTTGACAACCGCTTTAAACAAAATGCTAAATTTCTCCGCATTGTTTCTGGGCTCATTATTTTCGTTTATTTTACCTTTTATGTTTCATCAGGCATGGTGGCTGGCGGAGTATTTTTTGAAAGCTCATTCGGATATGATTATCATGTCTTTCTCTTAGTCGTTGCCACCGTCATCCTCATTTATACTTTGTTTGGGGGATTCCTTGCTGTTAGTTACACAGATTTTGTTCAGGGCACCATTATGTTTTTTGCTTTAATCCTTGTACCCGTGATAGGTTTATGGAAAACTGGCGGCATTCAGGAAACAGTGGAATCCATCCGCCATGTGGATCCGAATCTGTTAAGCTTTACTGCAAATGCAACAGTTTTCAGTGTGGTTTCTTCCTTGGCTTGGGGGCTTGGGTATTTTGGGCAGCCCCATATCATTATAAGATTTATGGCGATTAAAACGGCCAAAGAAATAAAACAAGCAAGAAGAATCGGCATCGGTTGGATGATTTTAACATTGGGAGGAGCAGTGTTATCAGGGTTGATTGGTGTTGCCTATTTTCACCAAAACACCGAAGTAGTTCTTTCTGATCCTGAAGCGGTTTATATTTCCATGGGGCAAATGATTTTTCACCCGTTTATAGCGGGAATCATGTTTGCTGCAGTGCTTGCGGCTATTATGAGCACCGTTTCGTCGCAGCTCATAGTTATTTCATCGGCGTTGGTAGAAGACATTTATAAGGCTGTTTTCAAACGGGATGGTTCCGACAAAAGATATATTTTGCTGGGCCGTCTAGCAGTACTCGCTGTATCGGTTGTTGCCGTTTGTTTTGCATGGGAACAATCAGATACCATTCTCAATCTTGTTGCGTTTGCTTGGGCTGGTTTTGGAGCTGCTTTTGGTCCAATTATTATCTTTGCGTTATATTGGAGAAAAATAACTGGGATTGGTGCACTTTGCGGCATGATTGTTGGCGCTGTAACGGTATTTATTTGGGGGAATTCCGCGCTTTCTGACACGCTGTATGAAATTGTTCCCGGGTTTTTATTAAACGTCCTTGTCACAGTTGTTGTCAGCATTTTTACTTATCAGCCGAATCATGAAATTGAAAAAGAATTTAATGAAACACTCGAACTTTTAAGAAAGGAATAGTTTGGACAAAAAGGGCTGCCGAAGGGCTGCCTTTTTTACAGTTCGCCAAGCAAGGGTACAGTGTCCATCATGAAAACTGCTGATTCTTTTAAGAAAGCCTCCGTTTCCGAAATCTTAACGTATTATTCGTTTATCTATTTTGTTTCCCCAATTCATCGTATAGAGCCCCATCATGTTAGCCATAAAAAATGGAAAATTGGCAAAATGAATTCCAAATAGGTTTCATTTTCAGAAAATTTTTTTTACAATTAATTTAATCTTTTATGATCATTCGAATTGATGTGACAGAGATCACATTCTTTTGTTTAGCTTGTCTGTAACATATGAAGAAAGCATGTATAAGGAGAGGAAGATGTTGCGAGATCAATTGAACCGCCCTTTATTGGATTTGCGCATTTCGGTGACGGATCGGTGCAATTTTCGCTGTGTATATTGTATGCCGGAAATAGAAGGAAAAGAATATTGTTTTTTGAAGCGGGAGCAGCTGATGACCTTTGAGGAAATTTACCGCTTAGCCAATATTTTTGTAGGACTTGGTGTGCGAAAAATTCGTCTGACAGGCGGTGAACCGCTTTTACGGAAAGAGATTGACGTTCTCGCCGGCATGTTGGCAAACATTGAAGGTCTTCAAGATATTTCATTGACAACAAACGGATTTTTGCTAAAAAAGTATGCCGGTAAATTAAAAAAAGCGGGTGTAAACCGAATTAATGTCAGCCTTGATGCTCTCAATGACGAAGTGTTTGCGAAATTAAACGGGAATAAAGCAAAATCGGCCGTCATTTTGGAAGGAATCGAAGAAGCCGTTTCCAATGGCCTTACAGTAAAAGTGAATATGGTTGTAAAAAAAGGATGGAATGATCAAGAAATTTTGCCGATGGCCCGCTTTTTTAAAGAAAAAGGGATCATTCTCCGTTTTATTGAATATATGGATGTCGGTACTTTAAATGGCTGGAAGATGGACGAAGTGGTAACAAGCAAGGAAATTCATGATTTCATTAACAAAGAAATGCCGCTTGAACCGTTGGAAGCCAACTATTTGGGCGAAGTGGCGAAACGATACAGATACGTCGATTCCAAAGTTGAAATTGGTTTTATTTCTTCTGTTTCGCAGGCATTTTGCTCTGACTGCACACGCATCCGCTTATCTGCGGATGGAAAAATATTTACTTGCCTTTTTGCTTCAAATGGCGTCGACATTTTGTCGGTAATGAGAAATGGAGCAAATGATGAAGAACTCAAAAGCATAATTGAAAGTATTTGGTCTAATCGCAGGGATCATTACTCTGAAGAAAGAGGAAAAGCTGTTTCTGCAAAAAAACGAATTGAAATGTCTTATATTGGCGGGTGATGGAAAATGGGTGCCAACGATCATAAAAGGCAAGCAAACGTTTCAGTTCGCTGCAAAGTCATTACAGTTTCCGATACACGAACAAAGGAAACCGACAGAAGCGGTGCGCTAATTGTTGAAATGCTGCAGAAAGAACAGATGGAAGTGAAAGAATACGTAATTGTTGAAGATAGCAAAGAAGAGATACGGTCTGCCATTTTGGAAAGCAATCATGATATTGATATCATTTTATTAAACGGTGGAACAGGGTTTACGAAACGGGACGTAACAGTGGAGACAGTAAAAAGCTTAATTGAAAAAGAAATGGTGGGGTTTGGCGAATTGTTCCGCTATTTAAGCTACGAGGAAATCGGAAGTGCCGCCATGTTAAGTAGAGCATTGGCTGGTGCCATAGGAGATAAAGTCATTTTTTGCATGCCGGGGTCGACGAATGCAGTCCGTCTTGCCATGGAAAAATTAATTCTGCCCGAACTGCGCCACATCGTTTGGGAGATGCATAGGCAATGAAAAACATCATTGGAATCGTCTTGGCTGGAGGGGAATCCAAGCGTTTTGGCGAACCGAAGGCACTGGCCAAAAGAAACGGCAAGCCTTTTCTTATGATTAGCGTCGATGCCTTGAAAGAAGTTGCTGATGAGATTGTTGCAGTGATCCGTCCGGAGATCAAAACAGGATTGCCTGAACTCCAAAACATTCCTTATACATATGATTTGAAAATATATAAAGGGCACGGACCGCTTGCAGGAATTTACACCGTGATGTCCCAATACAATTCTGAATGGTATTTGGTCGCACCGTGTGATACCCCTTTTATAAAAGCAGCCGTGTTTCAAAAGCTGGCAGGCTATCTTAACACTCCGTATGAGGCAGTTGTTCCTATCGTAAACGGCAAAACAGAACCGCTTGCGGCCGCATATCATCAAAAAACAAAGAAGGTAATCAAAAGCTTATTAGAGCAAAAAAAATTATCGGTAAAGGAACTGCTTGGCCAAATAAAGGTAAAATATGTAAAGTTTGATGAAGAAAAATTGTTTCTAAATATTAATACAAAAGAAGACTACGAAACTTTTAGCCAATAATAGATTTCTCTTTCTAACAATGAACATTATGTGAAATGTTTATATCCGCATTTATTTTGTGATAAATTGCACACCGATTATCACGCATCATGGGTAAAGTGATGTTATAATCTGGTAAAAGAAGGGAATGGACAACGTGCGAAAACCGATTAAGGTGGAAGAAGCGATTGAACGAGTGATCAATAGAAGCATGGAAGGGGAATGGGAATACGTCCAGATCGAGAAATGTTTTGGACGCATCCTTGGCAAGGACATCATTGCGACGACAGATGTACCTTGGTTCGACCGTTCACCTTATGATGGCTATGCCATTTTTGCTGAATCGACGCAATCAGCGTCATCCCAACAGCCTGTTCAATTGGAAGTGATTGGAACCATCGGGGCAGGAAGTGTCTACAATGATGGCATTCTTCCGAATCAAGCCGTTAAAATTATGACTGGTGCAGCTATTCCAAAAGGGGCAAATGCTGTCGTCATGAAAGAATTAACAAAAGAAGTGAAACGCAATGGCAAAGTGTATGTGGAAATCAAACGGAATATATCGCCCGGTGAAAATTTGTCGCGCATTGGCGAAGATGTCAAAAAAGGAAGCCTGCTAGTTGAAAAAGGGACGATGATTAATCCAGGTATTACCGCAATTTTGGCGACATTTGGCTTTTATCATATTCCCGTTATGAAAAGACCGAGAGTAGCCATCATCGCCACGGGCAGCGAATTGCTTGAAGTATATCAGCCGCTTGAACCCGGGAAAATCCGCAACAGCAATGCTTACATGTTGCAAGCGCAAATTTTAAGAGCACACGCTAAACCGGTTGGATGCGGAATTGTCAATGATTCGTTTGAAAATGTTTTGGCAGCTGTTAAAAACGCCATGGATGTGGCGGATATCGTTGTAACGACAGGCGGAGTTTCAGTCGGCGATTACGATTATATTCCAGCCGTCTACGAATCGCTTCGTGCCGAATTGTTGTTTGATAAAATTGCCATGCGCCCCGGAAGTGTGACATCAGCTGCTGTAGTCGACAACAAATTGTTATTTGGCTTATCCGGCAACCCTTCTGCTTGTTATGTAGGTTTTGAACTGTTTGTCCGCCCTTACATCCGAGCAATGCTCGGGCAAAAACACCGATATTTGAAAAAAATACGTGCCGAACTGGCAGCGGATTTTTTAAAACCGAATCCGTTTACAAGGTTTGTTCGCACGAAACTATCTTATCAAAATGGGAAATTGACCGTCGAACCAATTGGCAAAGATAAATCAAATATTGTCTCTTCTTTGATTGATTCCAATAGTTTGACCGTCTTGCCAGGGGGGACAAGAGGCTATCGAGCGGGAACCGAAGTGGATGTGCTGTTAACAGAAGATGAAGAAGGAGCCCCTATTTGGCAATGTTAATTATGCAAGTTGTCGGCTATCAAAACAGCGGCAAAACTACCATTATCGAAAAATGCGTCAAAGAGTTTGCTTTCCTCGGTATTAAAGTCGGTGTGCTGAAGCATCACGGCCACGGAGGCACTCCCGACGTATATCAAAAAGATTCCGTTCGCCATTTTCAAGCAGGTGCAAAAGTTTCCGCTGTTGCAGGGGAAGGGGCGCTCTTGTTGCATGCAAGGATTGATGAAAGCAAATCTATAATGAAATTCATTGAGCTTTATCAACATTTTTTTGAAATCGAGGTTTTGTTTATTGAAGGGTATAAAAAATTATCCTATCCTAAAATCGTTTGTCTTCGTGATGAAAATGACTTGGATTTGCTTGAACTTCCAAACATTCAAGCAATCGCAAGCAGAAAACCGATGAAAAAGAAACGATCGTTCATCCTCGGTCAGGATGATGACCTGCTAATAAACTGGTTAAAAAATTATCTGCATTTAAACCGATAAAATGTGAAAGGAGGCGTCTTGCAAAAAATGTTTCATATTGTCCGTGAACCGATTAATGTGTCCAGTGTGATCGACCATGTTGTCGACCGTTCTTCAGGTGCTATTGTGACGTTTGTCGGCACTGTCAGAGAGTTTACCAACGGCAAGAAAACATTGTTTTTGCAATATGAAGCTTACGAATCAATGGCGCAAAAAAAATTGGAACAAATCGGCTCTGAAATAAAAGAGCGTTTTCCGGAAGCAAAAACGGCGATTGTTCACCGCATTGGAAAATTGGAAATTACGGATGTTGCCGTAGCCATTGCTGTTTCAACGCCGCATCGCGATGATGCTTTCAAAGCATGCCGGCTTGCAATCGAACGAATCAAGGAAATCGTTCCGATATGGAAAAAAGAACACTGGGAAGATGGCGAAATGTGGGTAGGCAATCAAAAAGGAACTGTTTCATATCAAAATGGCTTTCCTGAGGAGTTGATGGAATGATCCGCCTGTTGCTGTTTGCCCATTTAAAAGAGCAATTGCAAAAAGACGAACTTTTGCTCCCGTACCAAAATATAACTGTTAAACAACTTCGGGACATTTTAAAAAACGACTATTCAATATCGGCATCCTCATCGATCATGGTTGCCGTTAATGAAGAATTTGCTGCAGAGGAGGATGTGATAGGCGATGGAGACGTCGTCGCCTTGATTCCTCCAATAAGTGGAGGGTAAAAGAATGAACTCATTTTCACATCTGAACGAACAAGGACGCGCAAGAATGGTCGATATTTCAGAAAAAGACACAACGGTCAGAACCGCCCATGCCGTTTCCAGTGTTCTTGTTGCAAAAGAAGTGTATGAAAAAATTCGGCAAGGGCAAATCAAAAAAGGAGACGTACTCTCAGTGGCTCAAGTTGCCGGTATCATGGCGGCAAAACGAACTGCCGATATTATTCCAATGTGCCATCCGATCGCATTGACAGCGGTGGACATTCACTTTCAATGGCAAGTTGATGAAAATCGTTATCAATTGGTGATCCATGCATTTGCCAAAACAAAAGGCAGTACAGGAGTGGAAATGGAAGCATTAACAGCTGCCAGTGTATGCGCCTTGACTGTCTATGATATGTGCAAAGCTATTGATAAAGGCATGATCATTGGTCAGACTTATTTGGTTGAGAAAACTGGCGGAAAAAACGGTGACTTTTTCCGAAAAGATTTAAAAAATGGTGATCAAAATGGCGAACACATTGAATGACCAACATTTAGAATCATTAAAAAAGTTGGCTTATTTAAAAGAAAAAGTTAAAAAAGGAACGTTTTTGTTCCAAGAAGGACAAGTCGGCGAAAACTTTTTTGTTGTCTCACGTGGTAAATTTCAAATCAGCAAATTTTCCGGAGACGGAAAAGAATTGTGTCTGCGTTTATGTGGACCGAACGCAGTAATGGGCGAATTAATGATTTTTTCCAATAACGGCCGATATTTATTTAATTGCCGTGCATTGGAAGATAGTGAAGTCTTAATCATCTACAATAAAACGATTGAAAAAGAACTTTTGAAAAATTCGGCGTTTGCTGTTGAGTTTTTAAAAATGATGACGGAACATTTCCGCAAGCAGCATACGAAATTTCGAGACCTTGTATTATATGGAAAAAAGGGCGCACTTTATTCCACCTTAATACGGATGTCAAATAGTTATGGTGTGAAAATTAGCAGCGGAATTTTATTAGATGTTTCAATCACCCATCAAGATTTAGCTAATTTCAGTTCAACATCACGCGAAAGTGTTAACCGCGAGTTAAATGCCTTAAAGTCAAAAGGCATTGTCTCGTTCAAAGGGAGAAAAATCATCATTCATAATCTCGATTATTTAAAAAAGCAAATCAATTGTGAAGATTGTCCAAAATCTTATTGCAATATTGAATAACCGTCAGGAAGACCGGCAGAATGCCGGCTTTTTTTTGCAAATTCAGGAAAATGGGGCAGGCTTCTTTCCATTGAAGGATCGTAAAGGAAACTGTGATAAACTGCCGCTTGTCGACCAAAAGGGAACGGCTTTTTCTTTTATGGGAAAAAGATTTTATCACGTTTTTTCGACATATTTGTGAAAACAGCAATGTTTGTGATGTGTATCACATTTATTTATTTCCGTACTTTTTATAGTGAAAGAAAGGATAAAAGGGATAAAAGAAAAGGAGTGAACAGCGTTGGCAAATGGGAAATCGTTTTTTAAAAAATTAACATATATCCAACCTATTGAAAAATACTCAGAAGGTCATAGCCAGTTATCAAATGAGGATCGTGATTGGGAAAACGTATATCGGAGAAGATGGCAGCACGATAAAGTAGTTCGTTCAACCCATGGCGTAAACTGTACAGGTTCATGCAGTTGGAACATTTATGTGAAGGACGGGATTGTTACATGGGAGGGCCAGCAGCTGGATTATCCAAGTACAGGACCGGATATGCCTGATTTTGAACCTAGAGGCTGTCCGCGCGGGGCAAGCTTTTCTTGGTATATTTACAGTCCGTTGCGTGTCAAATATCCGTATGTTCGCGGCGTTTTATGGAGTATGTGGCGCGAAGCTCTTAGAAAGCATGAAACACCGATAGAAGCATGGAAAAGCATTGTAGAAAATCCGGAAAAAGCAAATCAATATAAACAAGCACGCGGTAAAGGAGGGTTTGTGCGTGCAAAATGGGATGAAGTGCTCCAACTTGTTGCCGCCTCTTTGCTTTATACTGTCATTAAATACGGTCCAGACCGCAACATCGGTTTTTCGCCGATCCCAGCAATGTCGATGTTGAGCTATGCCGGCGGTTCACGTTTCATGTCTCTCATCGGGGGTCCAATGCTAAGTTTTTATGACTGGTATGCCGATTTGCCTCCGGCATCGCCGCAAATATGGGGCGATCAAACAGACGTTCCGGAAAGCAGCGACTGGTATAATTCCGGATATATTTTAACATGGGGTTCAAATGTCCCGTTGACAAGAACACCTGATGCCCATTTTTTGGCTGAGGTTCGCTATAAAGGGACAAAAGTTGTTTCGGTCAGTCCCGATTATGCGGAATCAACCAAATTTGCTGATGAATGGCTTAGTGTAAAACCTGGAACGGATGGTGCATTAGCCATGGCGATGGGGCATGTTATTTTAAAAGAATATTATGTCGATCGTAAAGTCGATTACTTTATCCATTACGCAAAACAATATACAGATTTCCCTTTTTTAGTGACGCTGACAAAACAGAAAAACGGACAATTTGTTCAAGACCGCTTTTTAAATGCAGCGGATGTTGGACTGGAGACAAAGAATGGTGAATGGAAACCGCTCGTTTGGAATGAAAAAACCGAAATGTATGCCATTCCAAATGGAACAATCGGTTCCCGCTGGGAAAATAACGGAACATGGAACTTGAAACTCGAGGACGAACAAACAGGCGAAGCAATCGAACCGCTCTTGTCTTTCCTTGGAACTGAAGATGAATTGGCAACAATTCAAATACCTTATTTTTCTGTTGAAGGAAATCATATTTTGCATCGAAAAGTTCCGGTAAAAAAACTTAATACAAAAAATGGAGAACTGTTTATCACAACCGTTTATGATTTAGTGTTGGCCAATTATGGCGTTGACCGCGGCATAGGCGGCGATGTCGCCAAAACGTATGATGAGAATGCAGCCTTTTCTCCGGCTTGGCAAGAAACCATTACAGGAGTAAACAGGGAAAAAGCAGTTCAAATCGCCCGCGAGTTTGCGGAAAATGCAATTGAAACCAACGGCCGTTCGATGATCATTGTCGGCGCTGGGATCAATCATTGGTTTCATTCAGATATTTTATACAGAGCCGTTTTAAATCTTGTGTTATTTGTTGGAGCTCAAGGCGTAAACGGTGGAGGCTGGGCCCATTATGTCGGGCAGGAAAAGCTGAGACCTGTAGAGGGTTTTCAAACGATTGCGATGGCCCGTGACTGGCAAATGCCTCCAAAATTGCAAAACGGAACGTCTTTCTTTTATTTCGCTACCGATCAATGGCGTTATGAAGAGTCATCGGTGGATGGTCTTGTTTCTCCGTTGCAGGATAAAGCGAGATACCACCATCACGCTGACTACAATGTGCTGGCCGTGAGACTCGGCTGGCTGCCCTCTTATCCGACTTTTGAAAAAAGCGGAATTCAGCTGTACAACGAGGCTATTTCATCAGGAGCGAAAACATTGGAAGATATCAGAAAGTTTGTTGCCAACGAGCTTAAAGAAAGAAGACTAAAATTTGCTATTGAAGATCCGGATCATGAAAAAAATTTTCCCCGCAATTTAATTGTTTGGCGGGCAAATTTAATTTCCAGCTCAGGCAAGGGGCATGAATATTTCTTGAAACATTTGCTCGGTGCTGCAAACGGATTGTTAAATGATGACGGCGATTCGGTGCGGCCTTCGGAAATTAACTGGCCTGAAAAAGCTCCGGAAGGGAAATTGGACTTATTGGTCAATTTGGATTTTCGCATGGCTGGAACGGCGTTATATTCTGATATTGTCCTTCCAGCCGCTACTTGGTATGAAAAACATGATTTAAGCAGTACTGATATGCACCCATTTGTACACCCGTTCAATCCGGCCATTGCTTCACCGTGGGAAGCACGCACCGATTGGGAAATTTTCAAATCATTAGCAAAAGCCGTTTCAGATCTGGCAAAAGAATTGGACATGAAGCCGGTTAAAGAAATTGTGGCAACACCGCTGCAACACGATACACCGCAAGAAATGGCACAGCCGTTTGGAAAAGTGAAAGACTGGAGCAAGGGCGAAGCGGAAGCTATCCCGGGGAAAACAATGCCGCAATTTCATGTTGTGGAAAGAGATTACACAAAAATTTTTGAAAAAATGATTTCCCTAGGACCGAATGTAACAGCCTCACCTTATGGTGTTAAAGGGATTAACTGGTCTGTTGAAGAGGAGTATGAAAAATTGAAAAAAACGTTAGGAACAATGAAAGAAGGGATTGGCGCAGGCATGCCTGATATCAGTGATGCTAGAAAGGCGGCTGAAGCCATTTTGACGCTCTCATCCACGACAAACGGGCGCATTGCAGTCAAGGCTTGGGAATCTCTTGAGAAAAAAACAAACATGCCTTTAAAAGATTTAGCTGCTGAAAGGGAAGAAGAATGTTTTACGTTTGCACAAATTACGGCCCAACCGAGAACTGTGATCACTTCTCCTGCATTTAGCGGCTGCGAAAAAGGCGGAAGACGTTATTCGCCGTTTACAACAAATATTGAACGGCTTATCCCGTTTCGGACATTAACCGGGCGCCAGTCGTTTTATATAGATCATGAAATCATGTTGGAGTTTGGCGAAGCGATGGCAACTTATAAACCAACATTGCAGCATAAACCGTTTCAAGAAAAACGACCTGAAGCGGAAGGAAAAGAAATTACATTGAACTATCTAACTCCACACAACAAATGGTCGATCCACAGCATGTTTTTTGATTCTCAACCGATGCTTACTTTATTCCGCGGCGGTCCAACCATTTGGTTAAATAAGGATGACGCAGCTGAAGCGGATATACAAGACAACGATTGGATCGAATGTTTTAACCGCAATGGCGTTGTGGTCGCACGTGCTGTTGTTTCCCACCGAATTCCAAGAGGAATGGCATTTATGCACCATGCCCAAGATCGCCATATTAATGTTCCTAGTACGAAATTAACAAATAACAGGGGAGGAACACATAATAGTCCAACAAGGATTCATGTGAAACCGACGCACATGATTGGTGGTTATGCTCAGCTGAGCTACGGTTTTAACTATTATGGTCCAACGGGAAACCAGCGCGATTTAAACGTCATCATCCGCAAATTGAAGGAGGTAGATTGGCTTGAAAGTTAAGGCGCAAATTGGAATGGTCATGAATTTAGATAAATGCATCGGCTGCCATACGTGCAGCGTTACATGCAAAAATACTTGGACAAACCGCCTAGGTGCAGAATATATGTACTTTAACAATGTCGAAACAAAACCGGGCATCGGTTACCCGAAAAAATGGGAAGATCAAGAAAAATATAATGGTGGATGGGAATTGGATGAAAATAGGAATCTGCGATTGAAATCCGGTTCCAAAACAAAGCGGATGCTCAACATTTTTTATAACCCGGATTTGCCGACGATTGATGACTATTATGAACCATGGAATTATGATTACGAAACATTAACGAACAGTCCTGAAAAAAAACATCAGCCTGTCGCCCGGCCAAAATCAGTTCTGACGGGGGAATATATGGAAGTGAAATGGGGGCCAAACTGGGAAGATGATTTGGCCGGCGGCAACGTGACAGCACTGGAAGATCCGAATGTCTTAAAAATGGAAAACTCCATTAAGTCCGAATTTGAAGATGTCTTTATGATGTATTTGCCGCGCATTTGTGAACATTGCATCAATCCGTCCTGTGTTTCGGCATGTCCTTCCGGTGCTATGTATAAGCGGGAGGAAGACGGAATTGTTTTGGTTGATCAAAATGCATGCCGCTCATGGAGATTTTGTGTATCCAGCTGCCCCTATAAAAAAGTTTATTTTAACTGGAAGACGAATAAAGCGGAAAAATGTACCCTTTGTTTTCCTCGAATTGAAGCAGGTTTGCCGACTATTTGTTCGGAAACATGCGTTGGCCGCATTCGCTACATTGGCGTCATTCTGTATGATGCCGACAAAGTAAAAGAAGCGGCAAGCGTAACAGACGAGAAATCATTGTATGAATCGCAATTGTCCATTTTCTTAGATCCGAATGAACCTGAAGTCATTCAAAAAGCAAAAGAGGAAGGAATACCGGAAGAATGGATCGAAGCTGCTCAAAAATCGCCTATTTACAAAATGACGGTTGAATGGAAAATTGCTCTTCCACTTCATCCTGAATATCGCACGCTTCCTATGGTTTGGTACATTCCGCCGCTAAGTCCGATTACGAATATGATTGAAGGAAAAGGAAGCAAAGCACATGATATGGACATTTTCCCGGCAATCGACCAAATGAGAATTCCGATCGAGTATTTAGCCAATTTATTGACGGCAGGAGATCAAGAACAAATTCGCACCGTTTTGAAAAAAATGGCTGCAATGCGGATATATATGAGGGCATTGCAAACGAATAAAGTGCCAAACGAAGAAATGATCAAATCGCTCCATTTGACTGGAGAAGCGGTGGAGGAAATGTATCGGCTGCTGGCTATAGCCAAGTACAATGATCGATTTGTTATTCCACATTCCCATCGTGAACAAGTGGCCGACTTATATAACGAGCAAGGCGCATGCGGCCTTTCTTTTGCTGGAGGCCCCGGCGCATGCGGCACACTTTCATGAAACGGAGTTGATTGGCTGTGCAAGAACCATTTAAAACGGTTTTTCAGGTGCTTTCGTATTTATTAACCTATCCTGATGACATGTGGTATAAAGGGCTGCATGATTGTCTTGAAGCAAAAAAATACATGCCGGAACAAATCTGCGAAAAAATGGAGCATTTTATCGATGCTATTCGGAAAATGGATGAAAATGAAAGAATTCAATCTTATGTTGACACATTCGATTTTGGAAAAAAAACAAATTTATATGTCACTTATCACAATTTGGGAGAACAGAGGGAGCGCGGCTTCGAGTTAATAGCATTAAAACAGGCTTACCAAAAAGCAGGCTTTGAACCTACTGAAAGAGAACTTCCCGATTATCTGCCGCTAATGCTCGAATTTGCATCACTGGCCGAGGAACACCAAGTTGCTTCGATTTTTGGGAAATATTTACAAAACATTCGCGATATTCAGCAAAGATTAATAGAGGCTGAAAGTATTTATCAAGAAATTTTGCACGCATTATTGCTTGTCCTTCGAGAAATCGGCATCGGGAGAAAGGGGTGAAAAAATGCTGGAGCAATTTCTTTGGGGCATATTCCCTTATATTGTTTTTACGGTCTTTATCGGCGGCCATTTTGTTCGCTACCAATACGACCAACTGGGTTGGACGGCTAAATCAAGCGAATTTTTGGAAAAAAAAGAATTACGTATCGGCAGTTTGTTATTCCACTGGGGAATTTTGATTGTAATGGCAGGACACGTTATGGGGATCTTGATTCCGGCATCATTTTATGAATCAATCGGCATTTCTGAAGCGATTTATCATAAAATGGCCATACTATTTGGCATCCCGGCCGGAATCATATCGTGCATCGGATTATTCATTTTATGGAAACGACGGTTATTTGTGAAGCGAATTCGGGTGACAAGTAGCAAAACGGATATGCTTGTGCTCTTTTTATTGACAGTTGTTATAATGAGCGGTTTATCTTCGACAATATTAAACATTGATTCAAACGGCTTTGATTACAGATTGACGATTGGACCATGGTTTAGAAGCATCTTCTTGTTGCAAGCTGATCCTTCTTATATGGCTGATGTACCAATTTGGTTTAAAATCCATATTGTTTGTGCTCTTTTCATTTTCATTGTTTGGCCTTTCACCCGATTAGTTCACGTGTTTAGCATTCCTTTTCAATATTTGCTCCGCAGTTATGTTATATATCGAAAACGATCTTCAAAACAACATTTAGCCAAATAAACCACTCAAACAGCTGCCATTTCTGCAGGCAGCTGTTCTCTTATTTTGCCAAAAATGTTCTCTTAAGGGGCAATCTTAACTTATAATGAAGTATCATACGCAAAAACTATGATTCTTTAGGAGGGTAAGAAATGTGAAAAGGAAGAAAATGTTTGTTATTTTTATATTGATGATCCTCATTTTGGCAGGCTGCAATCCTCCAAAGCAGGAAAAGGTAGAGTTGACGATTTCTTCTGCGGCAAGTTTAAAAGATTGTATGCAGAAAATAAAAAAATCCTTTGAACGTGAGCATCGGAATATCCATTTGTCATTGAATTTTGGCGGTTCAGGTACTTTGCAAAGGCAAATTTTGCAAGGAGCGCCAACGGATCTGTTCATATCGGCGGGGAAAGAACAACTTAAACCGCTGAGAGACAAAGGATTCATTAAGAAAGAAACAAATCTTGCCGGCAATGAGCTAGTTTTGGTTGTGCCTAATGACGCAAATCAAGTTGCCGATCATCTGGAAGATTTAGCAGCGGTGCACATTAAGCGGATTGCTATTGGTACGCCCGGGGCGGTTCCAGCCGGAACATATGCAAAAGAAGCGCTGCAAAGTGTACATATTTGGGACAAGATTGAACCTAAAATGATTTATGCAAAAGATGTCCGCCAAGTGCTGGCATATGTAGAAACGAAAAATGTTGATGCTGGCATTGTGTATCGAACAGATGCCAAGAAGTCCAAAAAAGTGAAAATTTCGGCTGCCATTGACCCAAAAACACATTCCCGAATTGTCTATCCGATGGCGATGATGAAACGGACAAAGCACGCAGATGAAACGGAGACATTTTATCAATTTTTGCAAGGGGAAAAAGCAATGTCGATTCTTAAAAAATTTGGATTTCAGCAGGTGAACTAATGTGGTCGATTTTTGGCCGCCGGTCATTTTATCGTTAAAAACTGCTTTTGTCTCCGTGTTGATTGTGTTGATTACTGGTGTTTGCTTAGGCAAATTGATGGCACGAAAGCGATTTAGAGGAAAGTCTTTCATCGAAACTGCCTTGTTATTGCCGGTCGTATTGCCTCCTTCTGTTGTTGGATTTTTACTGATCATCGTGTTCGGCAGAAATGGTTGGCTTGGCAAGACGCTGGAATGGCTTTTCGGCCAGCCGATTATATTTAGTTGGTGGGCAACTGTCATCGCATCTTCAGTTGTTGCTTTTCCATTGATGTACCAATCTGCGAAAAATGGTTTTGAAGCGATTGACAAGGAAATTGAGGACGCTTCTAGAGTGGAAGGGGCTAATGAATGGAACGTGTTTGTCTATGTTTCCTTGCCGTTAGCAATGAAATCGATCGTATCAGGTTTCGTGTTAAGTTTTGCGAGAGCATTGGGAGAATTCGGAGCGACTTTAATGTTTGCCGGGAATATTCCGGGTAAAACACAAACCGTGCCAACAGCGATTTATGTCGCAATGGATTCAGGAAATATGAAAATGGCTTGGCTTTGGGTGATCACCATGGTGATGATTTCTTTTTTTATGTTAGTTTTTGTGACCATTTTTAATAAACGGATCATTTTTAAATGGTTTTTAGAGAACAAAAGCGGAAGACATGAAAAGTCTTTAGCCTATATGGCAATCATATACGTATAGTATAAAGGAAGGAAGAATCCGCAATGTTTCAAATCAAGCGATTAAAATATAAACAGATTCTTTCAATAGAAGAGCTCGAGATCGAAAAAAATCAAGTAACATGCATTATTGGTCAAAGCGGTTCCGGAAAAACGACATTATTAAAAATGTTGAATCATTTGCTTTCACCAGATGAAGGGGAAATTTATTATAAAGGGCGCTCTGTCTTTGAATGGGATCCCATCAGACTAAGGCGGGAAGTTGTCATGCTTTCTCAGCAGCCGATAGTATTTACCGGGAATATTCGTGAAAATTTAAATATTGGAAGAATTTTTGCAGAGAAAAAACAATGTGACGATCATTATCTCATTCAGGCGTTAAAATTGGTGAAATTGGAGAAAAAACTAGAGGAAGATGCCGATTCCTTATCAGGCGGCGAAAAACAAAGGCTTTCTCTTGCTAGGGTATTTTTAATGGAACCGGATGTTTTTTTGCTGGATGAGCCGACATCAGCATTAGACAAAGGGACAGAGGACGAGGTAATGAACTCCTTCCTCACCGAAGCAAGTAAGAAAGGAAAAACGGTCATAATGGTCACGCATTCAGTGGAAATGGCGGAAACATATGCTGACAAAATTATTCAAATTCAAAAATAAGGGTGATGGCACATGGAAAACGGCGTCATTAATATTGAATTTTGGAGACTGATTTCCGCTTACTTGTTTATTGTTATTTTATTATGGCTGACAAAAAGAAGGGGAATCAACAGGGAAAAAAGAATTATCATTGCAACCATCCGCATGTCTGTGCAGCTAATGCTAGTCGGATACATATTAATGTTTATTTTTGATCATCCGTCGCCTTGGATTGTTTTCCTGATCATTTTCTTGATGGAATCGTTTGCAGTTTATAATATTTACAAGCAATTAGACACACCATTAACAAAAAAATTAAAATTCGTCATTGCTTTTTCCATGATTGCTGGTTCTATTGCATGCTTGTTTTACTTTAATTTAGTTGTTATTCACTTTAAGCCTTGGTATGAACCTCGTTATTTCATTCCAATTGCCGGCATGTTTATCGGAAATTCCATGACTGGCATCACGTTGGGAATGAAACAAATGGTCGAAAATTTTTCAAAGCAAAAACATATCATTGAAGGAGCATTAATGTTGGGAGCAAAGCCGGAAAAAGCGACGAAAGATATCGTCAACTCTTCCTTTGACTCCGCCATTTTGCCAACGATTAACAACATGATCGGAATGGGAATTGTCTTCTTGCCGGGAATGATGACGGGGCAAATTTTAGCGGGGGCAAGCCCTTTAGTTGCAATTGAATACCAAATCGCCATTTTAATCGGCATTGCCGGCAGTGTCGGCATCTCTTCATTTTTAGCGCTGCAATTCGGCTATAAAACGTTTTTCAACGATCGAGTTCAGTTTTTACCAAATGAGAAAAATGAGAAATAGGGAGCAAAAGGGGCGGGGGACGCCAAATATTTAGCCGCCTGCTTGCCCGATTTGTTTGCAAGCGGAACAGATAAGCTTGAACAAAAAGTTATACATAAACATATTATGTAAACTAAAATATTATAAAGTTACTTTCTTGATTTTTTAGGAGGGAGAATATGAAAAAAGAAAATGCAAATTATCGAACTGATGGTTCCGTTATTATTAAACGCTCCCCGGTCAGTAGAAGATTTAAAAAACCTTATCGTTTCGAACATTCTTTAAATAAAAATATTTCGACGCTAAACCAGAGAAATTAGAGAGTCAGAACCAATTGGTTTCAAAACCTTTCATGAACTGGTAAGACTTAAACAGTTACCCCAAAAAATTTTTTTCTTCGGAAAGCAATCAATTGGAACGAAATGAATTTATATTTTTTTACTCGATGCCCTCCATTTTTCATTTTCTGTCTCATTACTACAAGTAATCTTCTTTTTGAGATATTCCATCTACTTAACTTCCTATAATATATATTATGTAAACTAACTTATTTCTTCGTAATGTTAGGGGTTCTTCCCTTCAAGTTCCTATAAAAACAATTATTAGGCACTTCCTCTTCTAAGTTCCTCATAATTTTTCGTCAGTTTTTTGTTAAACGAATTATCTATTTTTTATTTGATGTTTAAATTACTTGCAACGACTGGTATGCGCAGATCTGAATTAGTTGACATAACATGGGAGCAGCTTGACCTATTTAACAACACTATTCGTATCCATGGTAAAGGCAAAAAAGAACGCCTACTCCCTCTTCACCCAATGATAGTCCCTCTTATTGTGAACTATAAGAACAGCTTACCTGAGTACCTGTTACATCCTTCACAACCTGTATTTATTAATAAGAATGGCGACCGGTTGAACCCACGAGGTCTACATAAAATATTAAAGAAACTTTGGAAAAAGCTGGATTTCCACCTAAACGGTTTTCTCTACATCATTTGCGTCATACTTTTGCACATTACTGATTCAAGAAAATGTCGATCTACGTATCGTTCAGGATCTGCTTGGCCATGAAAGTTTAGTCACAACCCAAGTCTATACGCATGTAGATTTTGAGCAGAAAAAGAAAGCAATCGACTCCTTTAATATTTTTGAAGCTCCTTCATAACCAAATAACTACCCAATCTGGGTAGTTATTTGGTTATCTATTTCCATTCTGTAACCGGTGTGTGAAAAATATTGGTTGCTGCAATGAACCGTTGTATCCTCCTCCGCTATACGGCATTGAACTTCCCTGCGGTATTTGGTTATATATTCCATTAAATGGTATGTGATTGTTTATTGGCACATATCCATGCTGTGGCATGATTTGAAATGGATTATGCAATTCAGGAGCTTTGAAAGTAATACCATCTTCAAATTGAGTTTGACTTCTTTTATTAATCTCGTGCCGTAATTGGGACAGCGAGAAAAAAATAATTTCCGCTGTAAAGTTATTTACATAATTAGGGTATTTGTTTTGTTTATCAAAAGCATTTGGAAACTCTTGAAAAACCAAATCCAAATCTACTTTAATATTATGATTTGTCTCAAGATACATTGTAGTTTCAAATAATGACTCTAATAGAGTTTGCGCAGCTCTAATTTCCTTGATATATTTCGCGTCGCTAAGAATGTAATGTCTAAGATTGCGCAGTTCAAAATTTGAATGCCCCAATAAGAATCTAATACTATCTTCTGATACACCGATTTCATGAAACAAAGTCGCAATAGTATATCTAAATCCGTGGGGAGTAAAGAATTTCTCTGTCTTAGTTTCGTTTTCCCATGTTAATGCATAATCATAGTCAAGATTCTTCTAGTATGGGTTCTATCCCTTTTGCAATCATATCTTCCTGAACGTCACTTATAGTATTGCTATAACTGCGACGCGTATTTTTAGACCAGTTTTTTTACTCTCAAAGTCAATATAAGCTTCAATGAGTGTACTTTTTGCCGTAATTCTCGTTTTTTCCATATACTTCATCCTCCAATACATAATAAAAACCCCAAACCATTACCATCACTAAACGTGCATAAAGCACGAAAAGTAATGCTAAATGATTTTGGGTTTTCCCTTGTTGGTTTATATTCATTTTTCAGATTTTTTGATATGATATTGTCTTAACAAATTAATATTGATTGTCAATATTTTTTATTTTGATTTTTAACTAATTTTTTTAATTATTTATTTCTGGAAAGACAAAAAATCAAATGAATTAAATGAGTTTAGTGATCGCCATTTGCTTTGACTGTTATTGTTACTACTTTTTTGTTAAGCTCATACTTCTTTTTCGAAAGTTGTTTTTGATTACTTTGTTGTATATAATTTCGAGATTTTTCCTTCCTTTCTGTATCTCGCTTATGCGTTTTGAAACACGTTCTTTAAGTATTATCGATTTTATTATTTACGGCTTTGTGAGAGTATTTTTCTAGAATCACATTTAATTCCTCTAGGTATTTTATTAATTGTTCTAAACTGTTAAAAATTAAGTATACATCTTCTCTTGCTTCTTCTAATAGATCTGTCAAAATGTTAGAAGCATCATTCATCGCTTTTTCCTGATATTCACTGAGATACTCATCATATGCTTCCAACCTGTACTCATCAAAACACTCCCAAAACATGTCATCATAATTATATTTCACATAATCATAAAAGGGGCCTTGATCTGATAATAGATAGACAGGATTAGTTGAATTTATGTTAGAAAATATATCATGTAACCGCTGAACTACATCCTCTAATTCATATATATCTACATCCAAATTTTCAATTAATGTTTTTATCTGTTCAAGTTCCAATAAATCGTACTTTAACTTATAAAAATCGTTAACCGAAAACTTGGTCTCATCATCATTAAAAATCCATTGATCGATTTTTTCATGATAAATGAACATTGAATCTTTAATATGATTATAGTGGTTGTTGATTCTCGTTAAAATACTTATACAAAATAGTCTTAATTCATCATAGCTCTCATCAAAATATGGTATCGATTCTTCTTTTAATTGCTCAAAAAATGTGGAATATAGATTCTCAATAAAAATTTGGTCTTTAATGATTACTCCTGTTTCATAATTTTTTTGGCTTTCTTCTGAAAAATTTTGGCTTCCAATGTAGATGATGTTTTCAGTACCAATAATTTTACAGTGATTATTAAAATTAAAAAAAGGCATCATTTTTGCACTGAAATTATCTGGTTTTAACTTTGTTAAATATGTCTTAATATTTGTCCTAGCAGTATTTCTCATATGCTGCCCTTTATATGAGTTGGAGTAAAATTCAAATCTAGCCGGAATATTTGTAATTATCTCTATATCTACATCTTCTTTTAATCCCAATAAACTTTCAGTTAAAATATCCTCTTCTTTTGAAATGTTATATGTAATTATTCTAATTTTCTTACAATTATCAAAATCATCTAACACTTCCTGATAGCCAAATTCGTCTTTGGAAGCAATAAAAGTTCCATCTGTAAAATTTATTTTAGTGATCACCATGACACCACCTTCGAAAAAGTCAATACAATTAATGATAATTGAGTAGACATCATCTTGTGTAAATCAAGAGCGGAAGCCGAGATAAATATTGACTGATGAATTACCTAATTAAGTTTACACTAAATCTAATCCGGATTGCTCCTGTTTATTGCAAAATAAAAGTACAGAGATTTGCAAGGAATTTGTGCAGAACTTAACTGCATAAAAAATAGGCTTGCCAGCCCCTAAAATAACTCCTACTGTATAGATTGAGCGATCTTAACAGTGGGAGGAAATGAAAGGATGCTAGCAATGCCTGAAGTTAATTATATCAAACATTTAAGAGAGAAAGAAGATTTGTCAATAAATGAAATTGCAAGAAAGACTGGCCGTAATTGGAGGACAGTTAAGAAATACGCAGATGGAGAAAGTTTTGAAGAAACTCTCTCCTGGAGAAGCACAAGTGGATTTCGGTAACATGACTGTTGCAAAAAGTGAAAATACGGAATGTTTCCTAGAAGGATTAAAACAACTGTTTCATCAGGCGGGGGGAGTTCCAACCTATTTACGAATTGATAACTTAGCTGTAGTAGTTGTTTCAATTGGTAAAGGGGACAAGCGAACATACACTGACTCTTTTATTAGATTTAAATGTCACTATGGCTTTGAAGTTCAACCGTGTAACCCGTCTAGTGGACATGAGAAAGGCAATGCGGAAAAGAAAGTTGGTTATACAAGGAATAATTTGTTTACAACGGAACCAATAAATGTTCCATTTGGATCTGTGCGGATGCCTGCCCAATCCATATCGGATGTCTCGCGATACATTCCTGTTCATCATAAATCTCAATAAGCGTTTCTTTTATTTTGACCGTTTGTCCTGCGTAGCGATAGGGAACAGAATATTTTTTTCCTCTGTGTGAAACAAAACAATCTCGACTGACCTCTCGTGTTTCCCAACGATTCGTAGGGAATAACAGTTTGACTCCCCATGATTGAAGGAACTTCTGTTCCTTCTCAAAACGTTGAATCGGCGGTTCTTTCGTTGTTTGATTCGGTTTTCGATTGGCAACTTGATCCATCCAAGTTCGAATGTCTTCGTTTAAGGCTTGAAGAGTAGATTCATGCTTTCGTTGAAAAAAATTCTCTTTTAAATACTTGACTACTCTTTCTACTTTTCCCTTTGTTTGGGGACGTTTCGGTCGACATGCTTTTGGAATAATACCGTAGTAGGCTAGAAAATCCTCAAACTTTCGATTAAATCGAATTTCCACTGGAGTATGTTTGAGAACAACGGTTTTCATGTTGTCATAGAGAATTTGTTCAGGAATACCGTTAAAATAAGCAAATGTGTTCATATGGCATTTTATTAAGGTTTCCATATTCATATTGGTGGTAAACTCCACATATTTCATCCGAGAATAACCAAGTACCATAACGAACGCATAAATATCTTGGTATTGATTGGCCACCATATACTTTCCTACTTAGGCCCAGTCCATTTGGGCTTGTTTACCTGGTGGTGTTTCATACCGTAAGGTAGCTTGTTTCTTTTGCTGTTCTCGATAAGGTCGAACAAAATCTCTTAATATCGTGATCTTGCCGGTGTATCCCATCGCTTTTACTTTCTTTCTTTTTCTTATTGACTTTGCGCTCTGGAAGCTTGTCCTCCTTGAGATATTTATGGATGGTTTTCCGATCAAACCCTGTTTCTTTAGCAATCGCTGTTTGTGTCCAGCCTTTCTGATACAACTCTCGAACCATAAAAAACTCCCCAATCTTCAGCATCGTTTCTCCACTCCATCTAAGATGTTGTTTCGAAACGATTATCTGTTATTATTGGGGAATTTTAAACCGTTGTTATTGGGGATTTTATCACCGTTGATTACAATAGCGTCTGAATTTATTGTTTTTTTTGTTCCTTTTTAATTCTTCTATTAAGTTTTTGACAAGACTCCGATCTACGATATTTCGAATATCTAAATTATCTTTATTTATAGACACCGTCTTTTGAGACACACGAATCCCTTGTTTCTTCAGTTCTTGCTTGATTTTTGGACTTTCATAAATCAGATACTCTTTTGATTAAGTTTATTATAATCTCCTCTTGAAAAACGGTTAAAAAGATTTTGTAATTGTTGATTTGCCATCATATTGGCATTAAATGATTTCCAATCATCCTTTTTAAAATAAATCTTTTCTTTATTTCCTTTAATATTCAAAGTGGCAACAAAGGTATCTCCATTATCCTCCAAATGAGAATTCCATACATTATCGATTATTCCTAAGCCAACTGGATCCCATTTATCTGATTCGTTTATCATTCTAATATAGGTATTTATTGCACCAATTACTTCTCTTCTAAAATGCTCTTCCTGATCAATACGCAAACAACCATCCCCTTTTGGTAAATATTTACTTTTGTATTTAAACATTTATATAATATTATTTCTAGTCGAACGGGTAAAATTTATTCAAAAAAAAGTATGTAACCTACACAAAAATTATTAGTAGATTACATACTTATTTCTGAATTGAGCATTTTGCAGATTTTTTAACCCAAGAGTGACAAGGTTTTTAACGAAATAAAAAAGGACTTCACCCCTAAAATGTAGAATTTTTGAAGTGACGAAACCACAAAAATTCAAAAGGAGGAAGTCACTTTGTATATTCTACAAGAAAGCCTATTTTCCTTTGAAGAACTGCAAAAATTAGAGTCAAAAGAGAAATTACCTATCTTTTTTAGCTCGCTTGATTTACGCCCTTATGCTAAACAGTTGAGAAGTTCTTCACCCCGAGGGGCTGACGGTCATTCCAGAGAAGGGATTCTAAGGGCTCTCATCGCTGCCCCACTCGAAGGCATCGACACCTTTACCGCCCTTCATCATCGATTGGATAAAGACCTTCGTTTCCGTTATCAATGCGGTTTATCGATTGATCGCCCCGCACCGTCTATCTCCACTCTCAGCCGGGTTTTTGCGGCACTTACCAAAAAAAAGCTGGCTGAAAAGATCTTCCTTGACTTGGTACAGTTAGCTCAGGAGGAAGGAATAATTGACGGCAGCCACCAGGCCATCGACAGTGCCGCCATTGATGCCTATGAAAAGAAACAGCCCAAAAAGCGTAGTGAACAAACGGGTAATGCCAATTGGGGCGCAAAATATGATTCCTTCGGCAATAAAATTACCTGGTTTGGCTATAAGATGCATCTTTCAGTCGATACCGCAAGCGAACTGCCAATAGCCATAAAAGTAACCCCTGCCCATGTGAACGATGGAGAAGTCGCACCAGAATTAATAGAGCAAGTGGCAGAGCGTACCAAATCCAAAATTGAATTTCTGATCATGGATGGCGGATATGACCAACTAAAAAACTATGAATCAGCCAAAAACATTGGAGCGCAAGCCATTATCCCGCTCAATTTGCGCAACGAAAAAGAGCCTCCTGAAGGGATTTCTTCCAATGGAACTCCGCGTTGTTCCATGGGTTATGAAATGACTTATTGGGGAGCTGATAAGGACCAGCTCAAGTTCAGATGTCCTCACGCAACCGGCAAAGTGGATTGCCCATTAGGAATGGCAGCCTGTTCATCTTCCAACTATGGAATGGTGGTAAAAGTCGACATCAAAAAGGATGTGCGCCGATATTCCAATCCGCACCGTGATACAAAACGTTGGAAAGAGCTTTACAACGAGAGGACAAGTGTAGAACGCTGTAATTCAAGAATGAAAAGCTACCTTACGGCGAACTCCCTACATGTATGGGGAATTGAAAAAGTAAAGACCCATATTTACCTGAACGCTATTGTATTACTTGTTTCAGCGCTAGCGATGGCAAAGGAAAATAAAGGGAAGAAAGCCGCTTAAAAAAATTCAATGTGAAAAATTCTGTAGGTATGCCCGAAAACAAGATTATTGTAATATTTTGTAAAATAACATACTGGTAGCTATTTGTCGAGTGCTTTATTTTTTATACTTTTATCCAAAAAATCTAATTTTGCAAAATGCTCAATTATTTAATTATGCTTCAATATATAAATGATCTTTTACGTTGATATTACCCACACTATAATTGTATTTCAAAAATTTATATCGAATATATAATGAAACTTTATCTTCGTGGGTTGAAAGAATGATTTGTTTGTTTTCAAAATCATTTCTTAGAAGCTCTACAAATGATGCCATATTCATTTCATCCATTGTATGTATTGGATCATCGATTAATAAAGTAAAAATGCCATTTTTATTATAAACTTTATTTAAAGCTAAGGTAAATGCAATAACAGTTGCAGCCAATTGCCCAGAACTGAATGAATGCACAATATCATGATCTGTTTTTTCTGGAGGAATAAAATTAATCGTTTTTAATTGATTATCTCTGGAATCATCTTTTTCTTTAATAAATACCCCAAGTCCTCTTTGGTGATTTTGAATGATTTTACCACTATAAATATAAAACGGGATTTCAATATCACTTATCATTTTTCCTCTATATTCGTTTATCTTATTGTTATATACTCGTATAATATTTTCTAATGATGTAATTAAATTTTCTATTTTTTCTAATTTTTTTCGCAGGGCTTGTACTTTTTTATATGATTGGCTTGATTGAAGTAGATATAAATAATCAATATACCGCTTCTTTTTTTGAATTTTTTCTACATCAAGACTTTGAATCAGTTCATCATTTTTTCTGAAGAGATCAGAATATAAGCGCTTAAAGCTATTCATCTTTTCTTTGCATTCATCACTAACTTCAATTTTTTTAGATATTAAATCATTTGTTATTTGTTCTACTCTTTCTTCTAAGTCCTCAACATATTTCATTTCTCTATTTATATACTTTTCTATATTAATTCCCAACTCTTTAAACCAATTTTTTGCTTTCTGTATATTATTCGAAACACCTGAATATTTTTTTAATTGATTCATAAAAGTTTCATCTATTTTATTCTCAGGTTTTGATAAAAAATTTTCTATTTCTTTTATGATAGCACTTAAATACTTCTTATAAAGTTCCTCTGTTTCATAAACGACTGTATTTGTTGACTTATCGTAATCGCTATAAAATTCCTTTGTTTTAATTGAAATATGTTCAGTTAAATCCAAAAAACTATCCCAGTCTGCTCCACAAAGTGGGCATTGATTATCTTTGTCCTTCTTCATTTGTATGTATTTTTCAAATTGCTGCTGTAATTTTTCACGAGTTTCATTCATCTTTTCTACTAGTTTAGATAGTTCATTTGCTTGATTGTTTATGGATTTAATAATGTTTATTTTATTAATAATTTCTTCTACATTAATCTCAATATTTAGTGTATTATACAAAAAACTCCAATCTATTGTTTTCTCAATAATATCTTTATTTATTAAAATTTCTAAAATAGTTTCAAGCTTTTTCTGTAATTTATGTTTTTTTTCTAATTCAGAAAAATTATATTTAAAGTGACTAAATATAATTAATGCTTTTATTTTATTTTCATTTTTAATGATATTGTCAATTTCTTCGTTTTTTAATTCTTTTTTAAATTCGGAAAAAAATTTTATAAAATGCATTACTTCGTCTAATTGATTCATATATTGATCTTTTATTGATTTATCCAATGGTTTTATTTCTTTTTGATCCCACGGTATTCCTTCGATAGAAGAGTCAGAAATTAGAGGGAAATACTCTAATTCTTTATTTTCCTTTTTTAAGTCTTCTTCGTTATAATTTCTTTTTTCCGCCTCAATCTCTCTTTTTATGTTGGTTCTTTTTGTTATTAATTTTCCTTTAATCTTTTCAAAAAACTTATTCTGATTAGTTTCTTTTTCAATATTAAATAATTTTGATACTGCAATCATTCTATCTTTTTCATTTTGCTTAAATAGAAATGTACATTCTTCTTGCTCAACATAATGATAAAGATGAAATCGATCATGCAAATTATTAATACCAAATAACTCATTTACTTTTTCATTTTTAATTCGTTTTGTTTCGGTAATTTCATCATCAAAGCTTTCCAATTTATACAGATAATACTGATCAAATATCTCTGGACGCTTTTGTTTACTTGTCAAATCAGTAAAATTATTTAGTTTCCTTGCCAATACAATATTATCATTTGGTTTTGTGAGATTCGAAAATTCTATTTTTATAATTGTTGGCTTTCTTTGATTTTTACTTAATAATAGATCTTCAAATCCTTTATTTGCGGGTACTATTCTGTTTGATTCGATGCGCCTAATTTTCCCTGTTAATGTTAACTCTATAGCATCAAAGATTGTAGTTTTTCCAAAACCGTTTGGACCATCTAAAATATTTAAATTTTCACCCTTAAAATGAATGGTTGCTTTATCAATTGACTTAAAATTTTCAATATATATTTTTTTAATAATATACTTATTCAATTCCCTCAACTCCTAATTCTTGCAGTAAAAGATCTAGATCTAGTTCATCCTCAATAAGCTCCTCATTTTGATATTGAATTAGCTTTTCCCATATTTCGTAATCTTCTTTATTAATGCCTTGCTTAATTTCTTCTTCCACATTGGAGAGCTGTTTTGTTTCGTAATTTATGTTTAAAAACGGCAACTTGATATAAAGTTTTGTAATTAAATCATATTCTAAGGTTTCCTCCGACGAAATCCCCTGTTTAAAAGCTGTAAACTTATCCGCATTAAGTAATGTATATTGAAGATAATTCAATATGTTTTCCCCAGATTGTGTTAATCTTTCCTTTAACAACGCAACTTGTTTATCTGTATATACTAATACATATTTTTTAAAATCATACGGGTCTTCCTCAAAATCATAAATTAAATTATTTAATTGTTTTGTATACTCATTTGTAGGTATATTTAATAGCAGTAATAATGATAGATTTTTATCTATCCCTAAATAATTAGTTTTTGTTATAATAATTTCTGTAAGAAAATTTTCGATTTTTTTTTCAACATTTTCTTTTTCAAAAGAATCTAGTGATTCAAACATAACGACGAAAAAATCAAATTTGTTATTGTTAGTTCTTTCTGCAAAAAAATTATTCCGGTCTTTTAGTAACTCTTTATCGATAAGAAAATCTTTTTCTTCAAATATTTTTTCAATTATTTGTTTCATTTTAGTACCTCCACTGCTTCATCAACCTTGATAAATTCAATTTTTTTCGGACGAGTTATATTCTCTTTATAAGTGTTTGGTGATTTTAGGAATTCTTCTTGATACGCTTTTTCGATTTCAAAAATATCTCCGCTAAATGTTCCTTCGAGATGCAAGTTAATCATTTTATTAATATCATATAAAAGTTGTAATAAATCGTTATGTTTTTTTAAATTATTAAATATTTTTTTACCAATAGAATTTACTGTATTTTTCCCTGGACTGTTTGCAATAGTAGTTATAAGATGATGGACACCATTTTTTTCTAACACGTAAATATTTTTTAAACACGTGGGTAAATGTTCCAATTCTAAAATCATACGAAACAAACTATATTTAACACCGTTTTCATTCATTAATGAGCGATAGTCATTTATAGATAAAGAATCTGCATTTTTCACAAAAACGTTAGGAGATATTTTTCGGCATATCAATAAAAAATCTTTATCACTTAACTCTTTAACGAACTGCCAATTTTTATACCAAACTTCTAATTCTTTAGCGTTTTCTTCTTCAGATAATTCATTTTCTTCGCAGTATTCAATAAAATATTTGTAAAGTTCATTTTTTAAAAAGTTTGAAACTGTACATGGGGTTAATTGAAAAACATTTTTTTCTGTTAATATTTTAATAAAAACAGAAAAGGGAATTTCGCGAGAGTTATCTTTATTCTTATGAAGAGAGACAACAATCCGATCAATTTCAGCTAATAAATTTGAGTAGATAAAATTTATATTTTCAGATGTTGCAGCGTAGTTAACATCAATTTTCGATTCGTTTTTTTCAAAAAATAATTCTATTTGATTTTTTATTTCATCTTCAATATCAGTTATGTCGATTACTCTTTTGAAAGAGGTTTTATCATCATCATTAATGAAGAGTTTTTCATATGCCTCATCAAACTTGTTTTCATCAAAAAGTAGCTTTTTATATTCTTTAAATTGCTCTACTTTACTATCAGGATTAAATTCTTTGATTTGTTTTTTCACTTCTTCTTTTGTAACTGAATTAATTTGACAAGCTGTATGTAGATGTGCGGACTTAACTTTATTATATTTTGAACCTTTACCCAAAAGTTCTAGCACTGCTCCTTTGTAGGAACTTAGACTATATTTTTGTTGATAAGATTTAACCTGGTGAATCGATTGATAATACCCATTTTTTTTTATTGAAAAATCCTCTAAATGTTCAATTTCCACCGTAAATTTGTTCATATCTTCAGATTCAATATCCATGATATTTATCATGGACAAAACTGTGTATATAGCTACTTTACCTTGATAATCGTAACCACTCCAAGAAGGGATTGCGCTATGTGTATCCTGATTTTCAATTTTTGCAGCATTTTCAACTGCCATATAAACACCCTCCTGAATATCTTTTATTAATACTATTAAAAAAATTGAAGTAATCTATTTGCAAATAATTAAGTTTTTTAACACAAATTCCTTTATATAAATGATTATATATGGATAAAAGCATTTAATCCATAACATAAATGCTTGTTCAAATTTTTTAACTGCTTATTTTAAATTGTTATATTCTTCATTTGTTACGAGTTCCAACCATTCGGTGTCTCCCTTTTGGACATTAGATTTTTACTTATTCCGGAATCATTTCATTAATACAGGCAAGTGCGTTCAAAGTCCTTGGAAACCCAATATAAGGGATACACTGGTCAGAGCTGATATCAAAATTTCTTTATTATTGCCCATATTGACATTTTTCTGAATATGTCTGCGGATCTGATTCTCACATCCACCCAAGGTACAGAGGATACAGAATGTCAACAGTTCCCTTGTCTTCAAATGCAGTCCACCTCTTATATATATATCACCAAAACAATACGCCGAAAGATAACTCTGAATATGCTTCTGATTATCAGGCATGCTTTCCTACATTCTGTCAATCATATCACCAAAAATAAATTTCTGTACTTTCAGCCCTTCTGCATCGGTAGTTTTGAATTACCCATCGTACGGAATATCGCAGCTCCGGCGCATTATATAATGAAAGATACGGAATAGATATTGCTGTAATCATCAGGCAAGTACTCGCATCTTTGTGTACTTCATTCGTAATCTGTCCAAAAAGACCATTCAAAATAAGCGGTTTTATTAGATAAATAATGACCATGATGATGGAAACGGTACCGACGAACCATACCAGTTGATTCGCTGATTCTCTTGATTCTTCCATTTTCTTACTACCCATATACTTTCCAGCAATGACTGCACCACCAGTAGCAAGAGCTGCAAAAAAACAAGGTCATGACAAAATTCATCAAACACACTCTCGATACGGCTTATTCACCCACTTATGCTACCATGATGGAGCCTGCCAATCCCACCAGATATTCTAAACCTTGCTCTATGATGAGTGGCAGAAACAAATTGAACAAAGTTATTAAATGTTGAAAGAATGAGTCTCTATAAGCTATAGTTAGGAGAATTGTAATAAAGTAGACTTTTAAGAACATATTTGCTAAAATTTTATAAAGTATTTTGAACGATAATTATCATTTTTTATTCGTTTTATCAAATTTTGTATGATAAATTATGAGAACTTCCTATAATTCTATTTTTAAGCCCTTCACTATATATTATGTAAACTAAAATTTGAAAAATATAAAGCAGCTATTGACTACTTAACTGCCCTTTCGTTAATTTTATAAAATTCTTCGCTAAATGATTTGTCACGTTTTAACCATGTATAATATGTTCCTAATGTAATTCATGCAGTTTCACATGGCTCGATGAATGCAATAATTTTTTTTCGATATTCATCGATAAAAGCTTTTTTCTTTCTGCAACAGCATGTTTTGTCTTTAATTTTGCGTTTTGCAATGTTTCTGTATCAAAATTTTGATCCGGGAACACTTCAAATTTGCGTTTTAAGTACAATCCTTTGTCATGAGATAAATCCAGTCGTAAAATTCCTTAATGGTTTTACGACCGCTCATATATAAACGAATTTAGTTAAGTTTACTTCAAATCCACATGCTTTTAAATGATTCTCCAATGCAGTTACAATAACTTTTCTATAAATCTCTATCACCAATGCAACAAGCATTTCAAAGGAATCTGAACTAGAAAAAAATTAATTTAAGTTATTATTGTTGATGTATTCACAATATTTATTAATTATCTAGTTAAGAAAGTGAACATCGTTAAAAAGCAGTTAATTTAACAAACCGATCGACTTGATTTTCTTAGATTTCATGCATTAATATTCAACCCGCAAATTATAACACCGCGTTTTACTGTAAGAAAATCCGATTAGATGAATTATTATTCTAAATCATCAATCATGAGGAGTACTTACAGCTAATTTATAACGATAATTTAAATTTCCTGGTTCTTTTTGATACAGTTCTTCATATAAGCGCAATGCTTCCACGTACTTTTTTTCATGTCTAAGAAAATTCTTACTTTTTACTGATGTTGCAAAGCTTTCATGGTGTGTATCCTTAATGGTTACTCCTTCAAATTCGAGAATTTCTTCAGGGGGGTTCATTTGTGTCGTGAATTTGTGAAGTTAGAATCTATTTGATTAATTTAACGAAAATTCCTTTCTGCATCTGGTTTGATAATTTATCTAACTTCTCCAACTTTTCGAATACAGATATGTCCCCTCCAATTGCTTTTCCAAACAACTCTTTTATGATATCCGTTTGGGCATTCTTTTCATAAAGTTCTGCTGACCTTCTTCTTGAATACTTTGGTGATAGATGGGCTTCTTCTGCTATGAACATATTGAAATTGTAGAACGTGCAAATTTGAAACATTCGAAGAAATGGATATTACTCCTTCATCATGAGCGTTTATTTTGAATGACGAAATGAACTTTTTATTTGGGAAAGTTTATTTTGTAAGTTTGCGTGATCACGTTTCATTTGACTAAGACGATTCGTTACAACTTTTTTTCCATATCCATGTGGTGCGGAGGCGATTAATATTACATTTTCTTTATAATTGTTCATTTGAGAGACCTCCTAACAGCATTTTGATAAAGTAACAATAAGAATATCCTTTTGATTCAAGTATAGCATTAAATATATTCTCTTGGTAAGCCTTCAGTTTATAATAATCCCACTCTCCTAGCAGCGGCAGATGAAAGCAAAATACGTAAGTCTTTACCTTAAACAAGAAATAACATATTCTTTTTTCCAGTGAATAGTATAGCTTTTCATCATGATTATGATCATTATATGTTTGCACAACATAAGAAGAGGTATCATCTAATGAAAAGTTCTCAGGAGTTGTTAATCCATCATATTCTTTGCAAATCATCTGGTTATCTCTTTTTTCGTAAAGAGTTACGGCTTTACAGTCCATTAATGCTCCTATAGCTTCTTGTTGGTACTTTGTATTTGTAGAGTAAATATTGCAGCCGACCATCTTAGATCGTAAAAGCGCTAATAGCCTTCTCCAATTTGTAATTTGCCCATTCCGCAATAAACTTATGAATTCAAGTGATAGTTCATAAAAATCCCCGTATAATTCTACATGTTCTAAGCTCCGTTCTATTTCAGAACGAATATTTAAGTATTGAAGGCTTTCTTTGAAAAGAGCTGAAAGATAGCTTTTTATGTTTGAAAGAATTTCGACACCTAATGAGCATTTTTCGAAATATATCCCTTTTTGTTCTGCATCATAAAGAAAGTACCATACGTAATTTTCGGCAATATGAGGCTCCTCTTTAATATTTTCGCTTATAAAATTCAACATTGAATCCGGTTCTTTACCGTGTTCGCTTAAATACTGTACTAACGATTGTTTTATTTGAGGTCTGATCGTCCGAAAATAGGTATCAAGAACTATATCGTGAACATACACGATAAGACGTTTATTTTCGTGATATGCACGTAAAAATTCAAGGTGAGTAACAGTTTTCCCTTCATCCTCTAAGAATGTTCCTGCTTTATCCGCGATAAATAGCAGAAAGATATCACTTCTTGATACGTACTCCAAACAAGTTCGGATGGCATCTTGATGAATATATCGCATACTATCTTCAAAGCGAATAGGTTCATGCCCCATATTTTTTAATTCTTCAAATACAGCGTTTCGTATAGAGGAAAGAGCATCTTGTGCAACAGAACTTATAAAAATAGTAGTTCTATCCATATTACAACACCACCTTACTTATTAAACAACCTCCCGTGAATCTATTTGATTAATGCAATAGTGTTGCCTTAACCTTTTTTTCTTTTATTCGCAGGATGGTTGATGTTCTTAACAAAGATTCCTTTCTGTATTTAGTTTACGACAAAAGCTGCTAAATTCCTCCGCTTCCAATGATAAGTTTTTCTTCATAAGAGCGATTAAAAATCACTTCAAATGAGAGAAAGAGCTCCGTAATCTGAACGCTTACCTCTAAATATCGCTTCATTCGAGCATTAAAGATGTAAATTTTAGGGTACCTTGGTACTTTAAACAAACGACTACCTGTTTTAATCCGATAGATATCGAACGCACTTGTTCCAACGGGGAGAAAATACATTCAAATCATATACGAAGGTATATGACCAAGTATGGCGTACCACATAAAATAAGTTTGCTATTAATTCTGCCTTTCACATATTTTCATTTTCATAACTTTTTCGTTAGGGATGTATTGGAAATTTCATCTATCAATAGTCTTATCATTTGATTATTTTCATATTATTCTAAAAATAAAACGATTAGGAGAGATTATGGATGAATACTTATTTTATTGCCGGTCACGCCAAACTTCCGACAGGGATGGCGGCCAGAAGTGTTTATGAAACTTTAACGATTACAGCAGAGGTTGATAAATTATATGGTGTGATTGTGGATGCTTCCTGTACGCTTGCTACCGAACACGGCAGAGAATATATTTCCAGGCTCTTGAAAGGTCATAGTTTGCGCAACGGCATTGAAAAGCCGTTGGAAGAGTTAAAGAATGGTTATTTAGGAAAGGCCAATAATGCCCTAATTGCCGCATTAAAAGATCTGTATAAACAGTATGAAGCTATCAATCAATAAGCAATAAGGGGATCGGATGCAAAATGGAATCCGATCCTGCTATCGATTGGTACCTAACTATCCGTTACTGTCTCTTTATCACATTCAAAGGGCCAGGCTGGCAGCATGTTATTTAATGGCTTATCTTCACGATACCCAAGCACATATTCTGCCTGCATAATGGTGTGGATTTCTCTTGTTCCTTCGTAAATAACAGGAGCTTTGGAGTTTCTTAGGAAGCGCTCAACAGGATATTCATTGGAATAACCGTAGGCTCCGTGAATTTGAACCGCATCATCTGCGGCCTTATTGGCAAAATTACAGGCCTGCCATTTGGCTAGAGATGTTTCTCTCGTATTGCGCAATCCTTTGTTTTTGAGCTCTCCAGCACGGTACACCAATAAACGGCTCATTTGCAATCCCGCTTCCATGTTGGCAATCATTTGCTGGACAAGCTGGTGTTTACCAATTTCTTTGCCAAATGTTTTACGCTCGTGACAATATTTTACACTTTCTTCCAAACATGCCATAATCAGGCCTACTGCCCCTGCAGCAACGGTAAAACGTCCATTATCCAGCGCAGACATCGCAATTTTGAATCCTTCTCCTTCTTGGCCAAGTAAATTTTCTTTTGGTACACGGACCTGATCAAAGAACAATTCTCCTGTATTTCCGGATCGGATTCCGAGCTTTCCTTTAATGGACTTGGATGAAAATCCAGGCATAGTGCGTTCGACGATAAAGGCGGAAATTCCATGATGCTTTTTCGATTTATCTGTATACGCAAACACGATAAAATGATCGGCGACATCGCATAAAGATATCCATGTTTTGGAGCCGTTTAAAATGTAGTTGTCACCGTCTTTAACAGCCGTTGTTCCAAGTGATGCCACGTCAGATCCAGCTCCCGGTTCTGTTAAGCCAAAGGCGCCGATTTTTTCACCTTTTGCTTGTGGAACGAGATATTTTTGCTTTTGTTCTTCGGTCCCCCACTGTAACAACGTCATACTGTTTAATCCGGTATGAACGGATACCGCCGTGCGGAAAGCTGTGTCGCCTCTTTCCAGTTCTTCACAAACGATGGCCAGCGAATTATAATCCATTCCGCTGCCGCCGTATTTTTCAGGGATGCAGACACCCAGCAAGCCTAATTCTTTTAAGCGCTTCCAAATGATCGTATCGAAATATCCCCGTTCATCCCACTCTCGCATATTCGGGATAATTTCCTTATCAACAAAATTTCTGACCATCTTTCTCAACATCCGTTGTTCTTCTGTGAATTCAAAATTCATCTTAAAAACTCCTCCCGCGATTAAATAATGTTATTCTCTTTAAAATAGGTAATCTCCTCAAATGAAAATCCAGCTTCCTGCAGGATTTCCCATGTATGCTCCCCGACCATCGGCGGATGACGTTCTATCTTTGTATTCGTTCTTGATAGTTTAACAGGCGAACCAACGAGTTTTACCATTCCTGCTTCCGGGTGTTCGACTTGGACAACCATATCACGGGCCAAAACTTGTGGATGTTCAAATACTTGATCTATAGTATGGATGGGACCGCATGGAATATTTTTTTCTGAAAACAGTTTTATCCACTCATTGACCGATTTGAGCTGGAGCTGGTCTTCTAAAATCCTCGTCAGCTCCAGCTTATTTTCCATTCTTGCCACATTCGTACAGAAGCGAGCATCCATTGCCATTTCGCTCAGCCCCATTACTTCACATAGTGTGGCAAACTGCCGGTTATTCCCGACGGCGATAATTATGTCCCCATCTAACGCTTTGAATTTCGAATAAGGGACTATATTCGGATGGTCATTCCCGAGTCTACGCGGTACCTTCCCGGAAATTAGATAATTGCTGGCGACATTGGCAAGCGAGCTGACCGCTGTATCCATCAGTGATAGATCAATTTTTTGCCCCTTGCCCGATCTTCCCCTTTCCAACAAAGCCGCTTCAATGGAAATGACCGAATATAATCCTGTTAAAATATCCACCATGGCAACACCGATTTTCATTGGACCGCTCTCTTCGCTTCCGGTTATACTCATCAGGCCGCTCATCCCTTGAATAATAAAGTCATAACCCGGCAGATACCGGTACGGGCCCGTTTCCCCGAATCCCGTGATGGAACAATAGACGAGCCGTGAATTTATTTTTTGTAAGGAGTCGTAGTCGAGCTGCCATTTTTCCATCGATCCAGTTTTAAAATTATGAATGAGCACGTCCGCTTCTTTTGCCAGAATTCGAATGATTTTCCTGCCCTCTTCCGATTTCAGATTCACGGTAATGCTTCGCTTATTGCGATTTGCACATAAATAGTAAGCACTGACACCGTTTTGAAACGGCGGTCCCCAGAACCTCGTTTCGTCGCTGCCGCCCGGGGCTTCTACCTTAATGACATCTGCTCCGAGGTCTGCCAAAATCATTGTACAATATGGGCCGGCAAGCACCCTAGTCAAATCTAATACCTTTACACCCTCTAGTGCGCCTCCGATGTTCACCGCCTCCTATTGAAAAAGGTTTCTTAAAAACAATAAAGCCAGCCCAAACACACTTTAGTGATATGGACTGGCTTTACGAACCATTTGAACCAGCCGGCTAAGGCTGGAAATGGAATCTTATCAGTCAACTGTTAAATTAAGATAAGAAGAGATATCTTCATTACCTTCACCTGTAAAAGGTAGATAGGATGAAGTTTACACTTATTTTAAAAGAATTTTCTGAATATTTCAAGAGGATTTTACCAAAAATATATAAACATTTCGCGCCTGTTTTGCTTATCGTTCATTACCTGTTATTTTTTGCTTAACCCCTAGATGCAATGATGTCAACCGTTCCGTTCCCAATATGTGAAGGCAGGAAAAACTGTTGTTCCCAATCATTGTTTTGAACATGTCCATGCACAAGTTGACTGAAATGATCAAAATAATCGTGAATATCCCTAATCAATAAATGTGAAGTCAACATAATACCCCCTTCCACAATCCATTAATGATAATGATTATCATTTTTATTATATTTAATTTCTTTATCCATTCCAATATATAAAGAAAATTTTGATAAATTGCTGTTTTCCTTTTTACCTAACAAATTCCATCACTTCCTGTTCAATTGAAATGTTTATCATTTTTTTAAAGCAACGATTAATCTATACCCACAATTTTGCTGCGGCGTTCAAGGAATACAACATCACGCCATACGCCATTTAACTTTCCTAAACGTTGTCGTATACCAACTTCACGAAATCCAACACTTTGATGTAAACGTAAGCTTGGTATGTTTTCAGGGAAAATCCCTGCATTTAATGTCCAAAATCCTTTTGCTTCCGATTCTTTGATCATGGCTTGCAGAAGTTGTTTTCCAACACCATTTCCTCGGCTCTCATCTCGAACATATACACTCACCTCTCCCACTCCTGCATATACGCAGCGATCTGATACTTTACTGATCTTACACCAGCCTTGAATACCTTTTTCATCTTCAGCAACCAGACACAAGTTTTCAGCAATTGTCGATTCCCATTTTTCGAATTGTGGCACTGTCGTTTCAAACGTTGCTTGTCCTGTCGCAATTCCTTGCTCGTAAATTTCCTTCACTTGCAGCCAATCCTCTTTGTAAAAGCTGCGAATGTTCATATTTAATCTCTCCTTATTTTTTATATAGAAAAGGCAAAAGGCACTAGGAATCGCCCTACTGCCTTTTCTATGTCACAATAACAACACTTACGATTAAATGTAGATGGGCAACATCCATAACGGTTTTGTATGCAATATCTTCACTTTTTTCATGAGATCGGAATCATCATGGAAAACAAGTTGCTCATTTTGTCTTACCTAACAGTTTCTAATCTGTTACACCACGTTTTTTAAGGTTTCATTGCTTTTATGACCGCAGAAGCAATGTAATCTTCGATGTTCGCTCCAGGCACCCAGTCTTTGATAAACTCCTTCGATTCATCTTTCGGTTCAATGGTGATCTGTATGAATCCACTCTGTTGCAACAATGATTCCAGTTCTCTAATTGATGCTGCTCCTGATACGCAGCTCGAATACAAGACATCCATATTGTTTTTGATTTCCGATGGAAGCTCTGCTGTCGCTACAACGTCGGAAATGACAAGGCGACCACCTGTTTTCAGCACACGATAGGCTTCCTTGAACACTTGGGGCTTATCTGGAGAAAGATTAATGACACAATTGGAAATAATAACATCAACCGTACGATCTGCAACCGGTAAATGTTCAATCTCTCCTAATCGAAATTCAGTGTTGGTATAACCATTCTTGGCAGCATTATTCCGAGCTTTGCTGATCATTTCTGGCGTCATATCTACACCAATGATGCGGCCGGTTTCTCCAACCTGTTGTGCCGCCAGAAAGCAATCAAATCCAGCACCGCTACCAAGATCCAACACTACTTCTCCAGGTTTCAATTCCGTAATTGCCAGCGGGTTGCCGCAGCCAAGTCCAAGATTGGCTCCTTCTGGTACGGCAGATAATTCCTCATCCGAATAACCTAGTTTTGCCGATACCTCCTTAGGTGTACCACAACCTCCGGAACTGACTGAACAACAACCCCCAGAATTCACTTCCTGCAGCGCAATTTTCTTATAGCGGTTTCGGACATTTTGCCGGATTTGATCGTTATTCATGTGATTCATAAGTGATCACTCCTTAAATAAGATAGAATAAAAATCCTAATAACCCTGCCATCGTCATGACAGAGTCTACAAACGCAAAGACTAGTTTCTTTTTAAAGATACTGTGCAATATTGATATCCCGGTAAGCTTGCAGCTTCTCAGTTAATCATCAATGCAATGTCATGCTCATTGTAATCAACATTGGCGAGATAGGAATCACCAAAAGACGGACATCCAAGGATTTTCGATGATTGCAGCAATACACCCCCATTTAGATTGAAATTCATTCTGTCGGTACAGCGCCATGAATAGCGGCTCCAACGCCTGAACCCAAAAGCAAATAGTAAAAGGTGTCCTGTGAATCTTCTCTCATGTTTCCTTTTTAATCTTTATCTCTCCTTTCGGCATTACTTTGCATAGCTTGACTTTCAACCCGTATTTTTCAAGCCTGAATATATCTATCTAAAAAGTGAATAACAATCAAAATACTAAAAATAAAAGAGTTCATTCCAACGAAACAGAAAGAAATTTTCGAATAATCTTATCTCTTTTATTTTATTTGCAAAATGCAAATATAAGTTTAACGAATTGGCAAGCCAAGATAGCTTGCCTTAAAATAATGGTTTGCAACATACGCTCGATTTTGCCATGCACTCATTCAACAATTTAATCGAACGAATTACTGTTTCTTTCTCGAATTCCGTCATGTGTGAAAATACCTCTTCTAAATATTGTCTGATTTCTCGATCGATAGTTGTTGCTATAAATTTTCCCTCGTTGGTTAGAGATAACGTGTATACTCTTCGATCTTCAGGGAGCGGCGTTTTTTTTACTAAACCCATTTTGACCAAATTTTGAATCTGTCTGCTGAATGTCGTAATATCCATTCCCAATACTTCGGCCACTTGTTGCATAGAAGGGTATTCTCTTTTATCAATTTCATATAGAATATGGCTTTGAACGAGAGAAATATCAACACCATCAATAGAACAGCAATTTTTATTCAGCAATCCAAAACGACGTGTCATCACTTGAAAAAGCTCTCTAACGTTTTCCATTTTTTCACCTCTATATTTATTTATACTATATTATTTGCAATTTGCAAATAATCATTTTAAATAATAAACTGAAGCTCCATCAGATCGTTGAATGGAGCCGAAAAAAACTGTTAAGACATTAGTTGTGAAACTAGCTGAATTTTGCACTATAAAGTTAAAAATAGACTATTCACACAAATCTTTTGTCCGCTTTAAACCACTCATATATTGTTATTGGAACCATGAAAAAGTTTCGAGTCTTTCAGTACCTAGACCTGTGCTGCTTATTTATTCGCTGTTAAAACAGTTGTTAGCTCGTCAATGGCTTGCCGAATATCATCCTGCGTATTGTAAAAATGAGGAGCGATTCGGATGACGTCGTTTCTAGCAGAAACAATGATATTTCTCTCTTTCAAGATCGATTCTATTTGCCCAGCATTTTTTACATAAAAAGCAGTTAGGCCGCCTCTTTTGTGAGCCGATAAAGGAGTAACAGTGTGTAATCCTTTTTCTTGTCCATAATCTAATGCGAATTGAGCTAATAGGTTTAAATAAGAAGATATATTCTCCACTCCTATTTCAAGAAGTAAACGAATAGCGGCAGCTGCTGCATAAGCGCTTATAAAAGAAGGCGTTCCAGTCTCAAAACGACGTGTTCCAGCTGCTGGTATAATTTGATGAACATTGAATTTCGAATGATCCTCCTGACCAAACCATCCTGTGACACGCGGTTTCCATTTCTCTGCCAATTCAGCTTTTATGTATAGGAAGGATATTCCCGGAATACCTAACATGTATTTCCTTGTTCCTGCTGCCAATATGTCGATATCCATTTTCTTTACATCAATAGGCACCTGTCCAGCAGATTGATATGCATCAACAAAAAGAAGTGAACCTTTACGATGAACAATGTCTGCAATCGCCTTGAGATCTTGTTTAAAACCGTTGTAATAACAGACATGGGAAATGGATGTGACAAGTGTGTCAGACGTTACATAACGTTCATAATATTCTAAAGGAATGACTCCTTGTTGAGAAGGAATAAATCTGACCTTTGCTCCAAATTTCTCCTGAGCGAGCCATACATGACCGGCGGTTGGAAAGTCCATATCTGTCGTCACAATGATATTTTTCCCTTTTTCAAAAGAAAGTGAAGAGGCGATAGTAGAAAAAATGTCAGAGACCGAGCATAATACAGCAATTTCATTAGGTTCAGCACCGATTAATTTTGCAAAACTGTATTTTGCCTGTTCAACTACTTTTATTGCTTGATTCCAATTACCCCCCGCCGTTAGCAAACTATTCATATACTCTTCAATCGATTCGGAAACAGTTTTTGAAATGGCTCCTTGCGAACAGCTCGCCAGATGGATTTTCGATGCTAAAACAGGAAATAAAGGACGATAATGAGCATACGGGTGTTTCAATCCTATCTCCTCCCTTCAACTCCGCAAAAAAAATTTTCTCCTAGTTATTGGTCTCCCGATTATTATAGTAATCAGCAACTGGATTTTTTTTTAGTTTATTATCCTGTTTCATAGACTTACAAGAGTTTACTATTTGGAGTAATGAAACCTCTACTGCAAACTCCTGTTTTTATTTTGCCAGTGTGAATCCAATATAAATCGCTGCTCCCCACATGACGAGCGCGGAAATTTTGTTAAAAGCATTCATCAAACGTCCAGATTGATCTAGATCCCCTATTCTCCGTCCTGCCAAAGCCAGCCCCGCAAACCAGATCCAGGAAACTAGAATACAGGCAAGTGCAAAAGCTGCTTTTTCCCCTCCATTGTATTGAAGTGAACTCGTTCCGATCACGCCAATCGTATCCATGATCGCATGTGGATTGAGCAGCGAGACCGATGCTGAAAACACAACTTGTTTGAATGGTGTAAAAGTTTCCTTGGCTGTTTTTTCGTTATTCTCTTTATCAGTAGAAGAGGTACTTTTCCAAGTGCTCCACCCCATATATAACAAAAACAGAATTCCTATGCTTAGTAGGACCGTTTTGGTTAAAGAACTAAAGTTCATCACAGATACTCCGAAAACAGCAAGGATGATTAAAAGCGTATCGCATAGTGAAGCAGTTAAAACGGCTGGGAGCGCATGAATGAAGTGTTTCTGAAGAGCTCCTTGATGAAATATAAAAACGTTTTGGACGCCAAGAGGAAGAATAAGTCCAAATGCAAGAATAAGTCCGTGAATAAAGGCTTCCGCCATTCCAATCCCTCCTATTGTATAGCATATGAATACAATTTTACTCGGAAATCGATTATTGTCTCCAACCAATTGGATGGATTCAATACCAACCAAGTTGTATAATCGACTCATATGATTGTAAAGGGAGAGTATTTTTTCATGAATGAATTAGATTGGAAGCCAGACAAATCGACTCCAGTTCCCCTTTATATCCAGATCAAAGAATATATTAAAGAAAAGATTGAAACAGGAGAATGGACTTTAGGGACAAAAATCCCTCCTCAACGCACATTGGCCAAAGCATTCGGAGTGAACCGCAGTACGATCGTGGCGGCTATGGAAGAATTGATTGCTGATGGATTGCTGAAAGGAAAAAGAGGGAGCGGTACCAAGATTATTAACAATTCATGGTCTTTGATGACCTCTACCCCTCCCCCAGACTGGAATTCCTATGTGCAAGCGGGGAGTTATTATCCTAATTTGCCTACGATACAGGAAATCAATAAAGCAGAGTTTGATTCAAATATCATCCGTTTAGGAACAGGAGAGCTTTCTCCAGATTTATTTCCACGTGAGATGATGAAACAAGTATTTGAAAAGCTGACGGGACACATTGATTCACTTGGCTACGAGGAACCGAAAGGGCTGCTTTTTCTCAGGGAACAGCTCAGTAGATATTTGAAAACCATCGGGATTGAAGCTTCCCCTTCTTCCATTTTGATTGTGTCAGGAGCTCTGCAGGCATTGCAATTGATATCAATAGGTCTATTGCGGCGAGGTGCTACGATCTTTCTGGAAAAACCATCGTACCTGTATTCCCTGCATGTATTTCAATCTGCCGATATGCGATTATTTGGACTTCCTTTAGATGAGCATGGAATTCAAGCAAATAAGATTTCGGAACAAAAAAAGCGGCAAAATGCTTCATTGCTTTATACAATTCCGTCCTTTCATAATCCAACAGGAATTTTGATGTCCGAAGAAAGACGGAGAAAATTGATTGATGTATGCGAAAAGGAGCGGATGCCGATTATTGAAGATGACGTATACCGGGAACTCTGGCTCGATTCACCGCCTCCCCCACCATTGAAAGCCATCGATAAAAATGGGCTTGTTTTATATCTTGGGAGCATGTCGAAAACATTGAGTCCCGGTCTGAGAATCGGCTGGATAGTCGGACCGAAGCCTGTTATTGAGCGATTGGCGGATATTAAAATGCAAACCGATTACGGATCCAGTTCCTTGTCTCAATGGGCTGTTGCGGAATGGCTAGCAAGCGGGCTCTATCATCAACATTTGGAAGAGGTCAGAAAAGAATTGAAGGTTCGAAGGAAGATCATGATTGATTCATTACAGAGGTATTTTTCCGATATTGCGACCTGGACTGTTCCTAGAGGCGGTTTTTATATATGGCTGCGCATATTGCCTTCAATCTCCATACGGAAACTTTTTGAAAAAGCATTAGAGCATGGAATTCTATTAAATCCAGGAAATGTCTATGATAAGCATGCAGCCCAGTACCTTCGCCTTTCTTATTCCTACGCTTCTTTAGCTGACCTGGAGAAAGGAATGTTCCGTCTTTCGAAAGTCATCCGACAACTAATCACCTAACTCTTTAACGTGCGTTCCATAGCGGTAGTTGAATCCATCGCATACATCAACATCTCGTATAAAACAGCCAATATCGAAACTTGAATAGGTCCCACATTCAGGCGATTGTGAATCGACGCTTGTATCGGAAGCTTTCTCGATTTTATTCTTTCAAGCCCCACTTAAACTACACATAACCAAAATAAAATAATGTTAGAAATCGGGCGGTGTTTCAAAAATGTAATAATTGAAGCCTCAAATCGTACTATAAATCCCTTAAAACTTTTACCTAAATTAAATATCTATTTTTCTCCCTAAAATCTGCCCCATTGCAGCAAATCTATTAATCTTAATGTTGATATTGTCTTGCAACAGCCAATGCTATATGACTTTTTCGTTAATTGTCTAATTCTTCTCCTAAAAAACACGAAGAGCCCGAGAAAGTTCTCCAGGCTCTTTTTGTTATTGATATGGAGGGACTGAAGGAAGTTATTCACCAGTCTCAGCAAAACGTTTAATTCTTTCACCAATCTCATCGCGAACACGCATGAAAACAGCCCATTTTTCTTCTTCTGTCCCCTCTGCCTTCGCAGGATCATCGAATCCCCAATGTACGCGTTTCACGTGCGGAGGTGTTACCGGGCAATGGTCTGCGGCGTGACCGCATAATGTTACGACCAAATCCGCTTTATTTAAAATTTCCGGATCAATGATATCCGATGTTTGGTTCGAAATATCAATTCCTACTTCTTTCATGACTTTTACCGCGTTTGGATTTAATCCGCGAGCTTCGATACCGGCGCTGTAAACTTCCCACTCGTCGCCAAGATATTTTTTTGCCCATCCTTCTGCCATTTGGCTGCGGCAAGAGTTGCCAGTGCATAAGAAGTAAATGATCTTTTTGTTTTTCATGTTTTATTGCACCTCTGTTGTTAGTATGATACTGATTCGGTTTTAAAGTATTTTCGTTGAAACCATAATGCTACGTTGACCAATGCAATCATGACAGGCACTTCCACAAGTGGTCCAATGACAGCTGCAAATGCTGCACCAGAATGGATCCCAAACACGCCAACAGCTACAGCAATCGCTAACTCAAAGTTATTGCTGCCGGCTGTAAAGGCAAGTGTGGTGGTGACAGGGTAGCTCGCTCCAAATTTCTTCCCCAAGAAGAAGGAAACGAAAAACATCAATACAAAGTAAATGAACAATGGAATGGCGACTCTCACTACATCCAACGGCAAACTTACGATAGCGTCTCCTTTTAAAGAGAACATGACGATAATCGTAAACAATAAAGAAATCAATGTAATCGGGCTGATTTTTGGAATGAATACTTTTTCATACCATTGTCTGCCCTTTGCTTTTACCAACAAAAAGCGCGTCACCATTCCGCCAAGAAACGGAATTCCTAAGTAAATGAACACCGACTTGGCGACTTCCATCATTGTAATATGAACGACAGCACCTTCTAGTCCTAACCATTCCGGAATGATTGTCACAAACACATACGCATAAACAGAGTAAAATAACACTTGGAATACAGAGTTAAACGCCACCAATCCAGCTGCGTACTCTCTATCTCCATTCGCTAAATCATTCCAGACAATCACCATCGCAATACAACGTGCCAGACCGATTAGGATGAGTCCGACCATGTATTCCGGTTTATCCGGCAAGAATACGATCGCCAACAAAAACATAAGAATCGGTCCAATAATCCAGTTTTGTACGAGCGATAACACTAATACTTTCACATTTTTAAAGACGCGTCCCATCTCCTCGTAGCGAACTTTTGCTAACGGAGGATACATCATGAAAATTAAACCAATGGCAATTGGAATCGATGTCGTTCCTACCTGCAAACTGTTCATTCCGTCTACAAAGCCCGGAAAGACGAATCCTAAGCCAATTCCTGCTACCATAGCAAGGAAAATCCAAAGCGTTAAGTATCGATCCAAAAACGATAGCCGTTTTTTCCCCGTATTACTCATTTTTTCCTCCCCATTTAATTAGTAGATTAACAACCGCAACGAAGCGCAGGGTTGGTTTCCTCAATCTTACGAATATTCTCTGTTTGATCTGGAATGTGCTGCAGAATTTCTTGAATGAAATCATATAACTCATTTTCTAGATTGAGGGAATAATAAATCCACTGTCCCCTCTTATCCTCTTTTACTAATCCTGCATCTTTTAACTTGCGAAGATGCTGACTAATAGCCGGCTGACTCATATCAAATACCTCTAGAAGCTCACAGACGCAACACTCGCGTTTCTTTAAAATGGCCATAATCGTTAAACGTGTTTTATCACCAAGTAGCTTTAAAATGTGTGCTGCTTTTTCTATTTCCTCCACTGCTTTTTGCATCGAAAAACCTCCTATACTTGTATAGTTATATAATTATTTGCTTATATATAAATGAAAAAGAAAGATAAAACTCCTAAATTGCTTTAGAATCATTTCAACACGATAAATTGCTGTTTTTCATCTCCGAGACATAAATGTTGTTTAGTAGTATCATTTCCTTAACATTAATAAGTATATAACAATATACTTATATAAATCAACGATGATTTTTAACATAATCTTATAATTGACCCGAAAGTGTGAAAGAAATTTTGTAAGTCAGTGCAAATAACTTCAGGCGAAACAGAAATTTTCGCTGTTTCGCCTGTATGAAAATCAAGTTACAGTCAAGTGATGCTCAACTTTACTGAACCTTCCGACCAGCTCCCCCAATATTTTCAAATCATTATGGATATTCTTCTGTAGCTGCTGTTGTACGTGCTACTGTTTCTCCCAGTAATTTTGCTACGATGTATAAAGACATATCGATTCCAGCTGACACTCCAGCAGAAGTTAGAATTTTGCCTTCATCCACAAATCGGACATTTTGAACTACTTCAATGTCCTTATAATTAGATTTCATGTATTCAATCGCAAATGAATGTGTAGTTGCCTTTTGCCGGATAATAGACCTGCTTCTGCCAACAATAGTGCACCTGAACATACCGATGCAACCATGCCGCCAGACTTGTGAAAATTTGAAACCTATTTAAGCAGCTTTTGATTTTTGAAACATGACCTGATTGCAAATAATGGTCCTCCCTGACAACTTAGTTTACACGGCTTGAATTGCAAAAATTTGCACTTTTCATATCGATTGTTCTCGACCATCTTTTGTTCCCGCACGTACATACGCTTCAACATGCTTTCGATCTAGCAGAACTATTTTGATGATTTGATTTACTGATATCACCTCTTGACTACATTTTTATACATTATACTGGTAATGGATATAAATACAATTGATTATGAGGAAAAATAAAACGTTAAAATTCCCCAATTTTTTCATAGTTTAATAACGACACTTGAGTAAAAGCGATTAACAGTTTTACTTTTTTTCTTCTTTGGTGTTGCAATTTGCAACATGATTTCCTTTCTTGTAAAGGGTAATAAACATTTCATGTAGTTAATAATCAAGCAGTCTTTGTAATGAATGTATTGATTGGTTTCTCTAGTATTTCAAAGAGCCAAAATAATTTTGCAAACATATTTCCGAACGAGTGGAACATTATTAAAATTGAATTGGGGTCTTTTGTTACGTTCTTCCGTATTCTTTACACAGATTGACTAATATGTCTCATTTACAAGCGAAAAAATTATTTAGTCCGCTAAATATCAACGCTTATTGTATACTATCATTATTCATTTATTGTAATTGTAGTTTTAGATGCACAATAAAAGAAGGAGTAGTTTCATGGGTGATATTAAATTATTTCGTATAAATGGAGAACATGTAAGTGAATTGGAAGGCACTTCTCTGACAATTGAAAAATCGCTGCAAACCCTTATTGAGCGTAATCTTGAAACATTTTTAGGTGTACGGTTTTTAGCATCAGAATATTCTACTGGCAAGACACATGGCGGCAGAATCGATACATTAGGTATTGATGAAAATAACTCTCCAGTTATTATCGAATATAAACGAGCTGTCAATGAAAATGTCATTAACCAAGGATTATATTATCTGGACTGGCTGTTGGATCATAAAGCAAAATTCACTCTTATGGTAATGCGCAAATACGGTAATGACTTGGCTGACGCAATTGATTGGACGAATCCGCGCTTATTATGTATTGCGGGTGGATTCACAAAATATGACGAACATGCTGTTCAACAAATTAATCGGAACATTGAGTTGTACCAGTATAAGTTTTATAAAGATGGATTTCTTTTGCTCGATTTAGTAAATACAACAACTGCACAACCATTACTGGAAGTTGAAAACCATATTAACTCATCGAAGCCCGGATATAAGACAGTCTCCGAATATCTGGAACAATCCAGTACAGAATTAAAAGACCGGTTTGAAGCAATAAAAGCATATATTATGGCACTAGGCGATGATGTACAAATGGCTGTATTAAAATACTACATAGCCTTTAAGCGCATTAAAAATTTTGTCTGCTTAGAAGTGCATCCTCAGACAGAAAAAATCGTCTTATTTTTAAAAGTGAATCCAGATGAAATTGAACTCGAGCCAGGATTTAGCCGTGATGTACGAAATATCGGTCATATCGGAACAGGGGATTTAGAAGTCAGTATTTATAATGATGAAGATTTTGAAAAGGCAAAGCGACTTATTCATATGAGCTATGATAGAAGTTAGAAATCGCCGGTAATTATTATACTTGGCGATTTTTAATAATTAAATATTTTTAACCAATCCTCTGTAAAGAAGGCAGGATTTATTTTATCTCATTATTTCCATGATACAATTCCAATAAAAAGTGTTTATTAAGAAGAGACAGGAATTGTCAAAACATCTAGGTGGAGCAGATTTTTGAAGGAATTTGCGAACGAAAGCAGTGATGATGCTCTACATATATTTGACAAAAAGTCCTGCGGTAATATGTCAAGGTGAAAAATCATAGAAATTGGAAATTCCCTTGTCCGATGATCCGAAAAAAGGCAATACTGAAGAAACCCAGTATTGGTACATGTAATAAACTGGGTCTAAAGGTTGATATTGGTATACCAGATCGATCCTCTTATCGATCTTCCCCCTTTCTTGGCGTGTAGATTTGACCGTTGCGTAGCAGCGCATCGATCACACGCACGAGTTTTCTAGCGGTGAGGACGAGGGCTCGTTTATGTTGGTGTTTGGGCACTTCCTCATACTTCTTCCGGTAGTACGCACGAAACGTCGCATCATGCCGTTGCACCGAGTTGGCAGCCTCCACTAGGTAGTAACGGAGATAGCGATTGCCGGAACGAATGAGGGAGGTGTCCTCGGCTTGAAAACGGCCCGATTGGTGCTTGGACCATGTCAAGCCGGCATATTTTGCCAAGGCGGCCTGGTTGTGAAACCGCTCGATTTGCCCGATTTCGGCCAGGATGCCTGCGGTATAAACCGGTCCGATGCCTGGGATGGTTTGCAGTGTGTTCGGAATGCCTTCAAGATGGCGGGTAATGGCTTTATCGAGCTCTTTGAGCTGCGATTGCAGGCTGCGGATTGATTGAATCGACAGCCCTAACAGCAAGTCGATGGAATCCTCGACACACTTGGACAACCGATACGACGAACGGGCCGCCTTTTGAATCGACTTGGCGATGCATTCCGGATCGGCAAAGCGATTGCGCCCTTTTTGGCGCAGGAAGTCGGCCAACTGCTTGACATCCATTTGGCAGATGTCATCGAGGCTCCACGACTCAAGCAGCAGTTCGAGAATGGCATGTCCGAAGATCGAACTGTCCACCTCTTGGGTAAAGGAACTGCATTTGTAAAACAAGTGCTGGAGAAAATACTGTTTCTCACGGGTTAACTGGTGGACGAGATGATATCGCATGCGTGTCAGTCGCTGAAGCGCGAGAAACTGCTCCTTGAGGACAGCCGTCATCTTCAGACGGCCGAAGCGAAGCCGATCCGCAATGATCCAAGCATCGATGTCATCCGTTTTCTCCAAGTCGACATAGGCTTCTTTAAACTTGCGAATGAGCTTTGGATTGATCGTAAACACCTTGACGTTCCAAGCCTGCAAGGCCTCCTGCTGGTGGAAAAACATAGCTGGATGCCAACTGTAGACCGAGGTGGCTTCCATCCCGATCAGAATTTCGGTTGGCTTTCGCTTGTTAGCCCACAGGAGGATTTGATCCCGAAGGAAGGTGGCGCCCAGAAGATGATTATCCACTTTGAAGCGTGCGCACGTATTTCCTTCATGATCCATAATGCAGGTGGCTAAGTCGCGTGAGCTCACGTCGATCCCGACGTAGAGTTTCATGAGATCACCTCCTATTGTTGTAGGATCGAGGGGTCGGACTCTTCGGGATGCCCCCGGATCGCGCCTGTTGACCAGTCACCCTCGCATATGAGAACTCACGTTGGACCATGGGCTGCCCTGGAAGCTGCTCCTTCCAGCATGGGGAAAACCAACGGGAACAGCCTGCGGGTTAGACGTCCAAACAGGGGCCGAGGAGACAGACTTTACAAGTAGTCAAAGCTACAGGAGTGAGAAGAGTATCCCCGATGATCCTAAGACCATTATCCAGGAACATTGCGAAAAGTCCAACCCCGGTACGCTCAACCCTTTGTGGGAGGGGCGCGCCCCTCCCACAAAGGCAACCACCCAAGATATGCGATTGTCAAGGAGCGTATCGGACTGGAAATTCGATAAAAAAACTTTCTGAAACTTAGTATACGAGGCAGTGTTAGAATATGAATAGCTGGAGGGAATCTTGTGAATCAAACTTTAAAGAAACAACCTGTTGCGTTTGTTACAGGAGCTTCAAGCGGCTTTGGATTGCTAACAAGTGTAGCGCTTGCCCGCGAAGGCTACCGCGTGCTGGCTTCAATGAGAGATTTGGATAAGAGAGGACGACTGGAAGCGGCAGCCAAAGAAGCAGGTGTAACAGACCGGATTGAGATTATCCAACTAGATGTAACCGATTTTTCAGCAGCGGAAACTGTAATTCAGAATGTGATTGAAGATTACGGCCAAATTGATCTGTTGGTAAACAACGCGGGGTATGCAGCGGGAGGGTTTACGGAGGAGCTTGCTGTTGAAGAATGGCAGAGGCAATTTGAAACGAATTTTTTCGGTTTGGTGGCAGTAACAAAAGCTGTTTTGCCGTCGATGAGGGCACGCAGAAGCGGCAAGGTTGTGAATATAAGCAGTATTAGCGGACGAATCGGATTCCCTTCTATGGGACCTTATGTGGCATCCAAGTTTGCGGTGGAAGGATTCAGCGAGTCTTTGCGTTTAGAGATGCTGCCGTACGGTGTTCATGTCGTTTTAATTGAACCGGGATCCTATAAAACGGAAATCTGGTCAAAAGGGCTGGATGCGGTATCGGTCAATCCGGATTCTCCTTATGTTAAAGAGATGGAGAAAATTTTGAAATATGTCAACCATGTTGCTGACACGGCACCCTCTCCGTATGAAGTGATCCAACAGATTGTACACGTGGCAAAGTCTCCTTATCCGAAATTGCGGTATCCGGTTGGCAAAGGCGTGAAATTAGGAATGGTCTTGAAAAATATATTGCCGTGGAAGTGGTGGGAGCGGATGGTGATGAAGCGGCTGCGGGAGAGTTAGAATCGTGATGCTGGGACATTAGTTCAAAAATATAGAGGTGAAGAGTCAGAGTTTACGGTTCAGTAAAATTATAGTTTGATGATATTTTTTGTCACTTCACTAATGGAAAGGGATTGAATTTGTTGAACAGTTTAAGATTAATTAAAGGTGAACCGTATCACAAGTGGAAATAGTTGTAGATAAAAAATTGCTAGGGAAGCTTATATGAATGACATGACTTTTAGATTTATCATTTATGGTGAGAAGACTGCTTACTCAAGGGGAATGAGGATGACACATTCCCCTTGAGTAAGGAGGGAATTCACCGTTTAAGGGCTTAGTTCAGTTTTATTTCAGACCATTGTAGGGATCAGGATCATAACTTATCAAGAGCTTCGTTAAATGTTCTGCATGGAATTTCTCATCACGGCTAATGACAGAGAAAACATGACTAACATCCGGGATAGAGATTTCAGCTGCATATTGATCATAAAGTACGGCTGTCTCTAGTTCTCCTTTAAGATCACTTCTGACAAGATTTAATATCAATTGTTTATCATAATTGGGTCTATAGGTCTGCATTGGTTCCTTTACATCCAAATGAGTGTTTTGATAGTAGAGATAGGTTTGATATTGTACAGGATCGTATTTGCGCAAGAGGGTTAGAAACATTCCGTAATGTTTTTTTTCATCCAGCATGATCATTCTCCAAACCCTATTGACTTCTTCCATGTTGGAATTTGCAATATGGTAATTATAATCATTAATTGCGGTTAACTCAGCGACCATCGCTTCCCTGATTTTACTTGTGATAAAGATGGGCTTCCCCTGCGGTTGACCTCCCGGAAATGTATAACTCAATATAGATTCCTCCCGATTATCCATTAGAATGATAATATACTTTATGGGCTGCTTTCATGAGTTGTGCATGGTTATTTTTTTGAAAGTCGATTAGCAGGGGCCCTTTACTAAAAGTTTTTGACAAACCATAATCAATTACCTAATAACGATGTAAGGTCTTATCATCTCATAGTCCTCGTGCTCCAAAATATGACAGTGTTGTTCTTGAGGAGCTTTGGGGGTGTCTTATAAGTCGTTTATACGGCTTATTGACGCCCCCATTAATGTTTTAGAAACGTTGATATATCGATGTTTATGATTTTTTGTTTTTAAAGTAATGAAGCCCGCTTATTTCAAAATCTTAAATCCGAATTTTTCAAAAATTTGAAACGAATCTTCTGTCTGCAGGTACTGATAGAAATCGGCAGCCTCTTTTTTATGCTTTGTGTCCTTAATGATGCCAACTGGATAAATAATAGGATCATGCATATTTGCGTCTGCAATTTCGACAATTTTTACCTTATCAGATATTTGAGCATCAGTTTTGAATACAATTCCTGCGTCCACTGTATTTGCTTCTACATATGATAATACTTGGCGCACATCCTTTGTGTATACGACTTTCTCTTTTACTTTTGGCCAAAGATTTAGCTTGGTCAGAGTTTGCTGCCCGTATTGACCTGCTGGAGTAGTTTCAGGATTTCCTAATGCAAATTGCTTAATACCGCTGTCTGCCAAAGACTGAAATCCTTTTACTGTGTCTGCTTTATCTTTCGGAACGATTAAAACGATTTCATTTCCTAGCAAGTTTTTACTCTCTTCTATGTTAATCAATCCTTTGTCTACGAGTGGACGAAACTTATTTTCAGCAGCCGAGAAAAATAGGTCTACCGGCGCTCCTTGTTCGATTTGCTGTTGCAATGCACCAGAACTTCCAAAGTTAAATGTAATTTTTATATTTTCATGTTCTTTTTCATACTTTTTCTGAATTTCCGTTAAGGCATCTTGTAAGCTTGCGGCTGCTGAGATGGTTAATTGTACTGTCTGTTTATCCTCTGTCTTCTTTGATTCCTGTTTTTCTCCCTCGTTTGTACAACCAAAAATAAAAAAGATTGAAGCACACAAAAACATGATCATGCGAATAGAATGCTTCATGCTTTCTCTCCCCCTTCTATTTTTAATCTAATATAAAACTTATTATAATTTCTTATAACTATTTTGTATAGCATATAATTAATTTATATAAAATATAATTATATAGAATAGTAAAGTGTCTCCGTTCATGGATAGAAAAAACACATTTGTTCAGTGCAATGAAAAAAGAGCCATAAGGTGCTTTTTAATCGGCCTTGCCAATACCGCCTTTTCAATAAATGCTTTTATCAGCTTTTACTTTATCTATGTTTTCGATTCTTTTTTCAAACCATCCAATCTTAGATGTTTCTATTGCATCAAACATCGGAACGTAAGGCTTTATATCGAGTAAAGGTGTTTCGTTCAATACATCGACATCTAAGACATGGATATGGTTCCCCTCAATACTTTTCAATCGAACGACTGAAAAGCCGATTGGGTTCGGTCTTTTCGGGAATCTTGTTGCAAAAATACCATGGGGTTGATCATCTAAGAAAGGAACTACCTGCAATGAATATTCATGAACCTTATGAAAATAATAAATAAGAATAAGATGAGAAAAGCCGTCCAGATCTTTCATCCCTTCTACATACAATGGGTTAAGCTCTATTGTTCCTTCTACATTTTTCGCCGCCGCCGATTGAATCGGCATTCCTTCCAAGGTGTTAAAAGGGGTTAGAATTTTTCCTATCGCTTTAAAATGAATGTTCATCTTTACAACATCCTATTTTCTTTTATTTATAATTAATTATATTTAATTATAAATAAATATAATAGAAAAAGATATACTTATGTTTCTCTTTTTAGTTTTTCATTTCCAGTGCTCACGAATCAAGAAAACCAGATATTCCAGTGCCAAAAAGTGATAAAACAAAGCCAGGGGTTTTTAAGAGAACCCCTGGCTTTTAGCTGGATCCATTTCAGCTTTCATAAACGACTTGTCCGGTTTGTGACAAATCATAGCCTCCTAGTGCTTTTAAATCGTTTTGAAAGTGAACCGATCTTAAAATTTGCAGGACTTGACTAATTAACTCTCTATTTTCATCGTTCTTTAAAATAACCAAATCGTACTTTTCATTAACTAACGGAATGAAATCGACATCTTTAACTAGGTTAGCCCCTCTTTCAATTCCTACCCCGACATCTGCATCCCCTTTAGCGATAGCACTTGCGACACTTACGTGATTGGTTACCTCATTGTCATAGCCGTTAATTTCAGAAACAGGTATGCGATACTTTCTCAAACATTCATCTAGTAAAACACGAGCACCCGCACCTTTTTCCCGGTTCACAATTTTTATATTTTTTCTTCTTAAATCTTCCCAATGCTTAATATTCAACGGGTTTCCCTTTTTGACGTAAAAGCCTGCCTTCCTTGTTAGTAAATGAATCACGATATACTGAAAATTCACTAGTATCTTATTGATATACGGAACATTATATTCACCTGAAATTCCTTCGATTAAGTGTGTACTGACAATGTCTGAATATCCTTGATACATTGAAATTAGGCTTTCTAAGCTTCCAACATAAGAACGAAGTGGCCGAAACCTTTTCGAGGATTTTTCTAAGTAGTTCGCCAAAATATCTAAGCTCATATCCTGGCCGCTTATAATTAATTGTCTAGGTTGCAAATACCCTTGAGTTTCAATCGATGTTTCTTTTTTTGATGACTGTACGGAGCTTGGCTGCAGTTCTTCTTTTGACTTTTTTATATACTCTTCTAGATCGGAAGGATCAATTCGCATTTGTCGTCCGACACGATAAGCAGGTAATAACCCTTTTTTCACTAAATCATATACGGTTAATTTTGAAACCTTTAATATGTTTGCCACTTCCTCGGTTGTATAAGAAAGATTTTTTTCCATACCTACTTGCTCCTTCATAAAAAAATTCGTTATAAGTAATTAAATGTAATTTGATATATTGTATTGATAACTTCTGTATCAATGATTTATATTTAAATATAAATAAAATTAATTATTTTCTTAACAAGAAGATGGCTATGTAGTTTATATCTAATCTTGATTATATCATGTTTTGTTTCGCTCTTTTTCAATGGAAATGACTCAACTTCTTGTTTTACCATTTCCTTTACTCCAAAGTTCAAAATAATTATAACCATTTATAACGAAAAATGATGAAACTTTATGAAAAGGTGAACGACAAATATGAATTACTCGCCGCTTATACTCTCTTTAAAAACGGCAACAATCGCCACGTTTATTGTATTTGTTACTGGGGTTGTGTTGGCACGATTGATTAGTCGTAACTCCTTTCGAGGGAAAAGTATTATAGAAGCGATTATTTTGCTGCCACTCGTGCTTCCGCCTACAGTTGTGGGCTTTGGTTTATTATATATATTTGGTAAAAACGGATTTATTGGTCGATTACTGCTTGATTGGTTTGATTTCCAAATTGTTTTCACTTGGTATGCTGTTGTGATCGCAGCAGTCGTCGTGTCTTTTCCTTTAATGTATCAAAGTGCATCTGCAGCGTTTCGGCAGTATGACCCAAATATTGAAAATGCTGCATATACAATGGGGGCATCGAAATGGAGAGTGTTTTGGACGATATCTTTTCCACTGGCATGGCCAGGACTGTTAGCTGGCTTAGTTTTATCCTTTGCACGAGCGTTAGGAGAGTTTGGTGCCACTCTCATGCTCGCCGGCTATATTCCGAATGTCACCGACACCATTCCTCTAGCCATTTATTTTGCGGTGGAGTCAGGTAATTTGGAAGCGGCAAAATTTTGGGTGATCATTATCGTTGCCCTTGGCTTTAGCGCTATTTTATGGCTAAATTGGTGGAGCAAAAGGAATATGATGAGACATGTACAAAAATAGTAAGTTCAAAAATTTTTAGAGCTTATTTGTCGCTTACTTAAAGGAGTTTTTTCTTATGCTTATCGTTGAAATCCAAAAAAGACTATCCCATTTTGAATTAGATGTAAAATTTTCAGTGGCCAATGAGATTGTTGTCCTTTTTGGTCCCTCCGGCTCCGGAAAAACGACAATCTTAAATTGTATTGCTGGGATAAGCAAACCTGCTGCTGGCATCATCCGATTAAACGACACCATTTTATTTGAAAATAAGAAAGTATTTGTTCCTATTCAAAAAAGAAACATCGGCTATGTATTTCAAGATTATGCGCTTTTTCCCCATATGACTGTTTGGAAAAACATTGCTTATGGCATGCAAAATGAAAGCTTTGTCAAAAATTTAATGAAAGAGCTGCGAATTGAACACCTTAGAGATAAATATCCGTCTGAAATTTCAGGCGGCGAAAAACAACGGGTCGCCATTGCACGAGCCATTGCAACCGAGCCGGATGCCTTGCTTTTAGATGAACCTTTTTCTGCATTAGATAATCAAACACGTGTAAAAGGTCATGAAGAGCTATTACGTATCCATAAGCTTTGGCGCATTCCCATTATATTAGTCACCCATCATCTTGAGGAAGCAAAAAAATTGGGGAATCGAATTTTATATTTACACGAAGGAAAAATTTGTGACAGTGAAATGAACGCGAATCTTATTCAGAGTTAATTGACAGCCTTACTCTTTAAGCTAACATCAATTATAGCAAATTATGAGGAAAAAGGGGGTTTATAGCATTCCCCTTTTTCAGATTTTGTGTTTACTTCCTTAAAAACAGTAAATTAAATTTATTTTTATATTGTTCATTTAGCACACAGTTCTATTTTTACTGTTTGCGTCTCTTACTAGTAACAGGGACATATAGGCTAGCACTACCTTTTCTTTTAGAAAGGGAGGTACCCCCTTTCCAGAAGAAAAGGCCACCAAGCGAAGCGCGGCAGCCTGAACCCCAATATTTGACAAAGAACCTTTTTTATTACACCGGATATACTCCATGCTTTCTTTCCGAAAAGACGATATATTTCGACATATAGGCATCAAAGCGACGAATCAATTCTTCGCGAAGCTGGTTTGGAGCGATAATTCCATCTATCACCATCTCTGAGGCTAAACGATAAATATCAATATCGCGGCGATACTCCTCCCGTTTTTGTTCAATAAAGGCTGCCTGTTCTTCTTTAGGAAGCTCAGCAATTTTATTGGCATAGACTGCATTAACCGCTGCTTCTGGTCCCATCACGGCAATTTGCGCATTAGGAAACGCTAAGCAGCAATCCGGTTCAAAGGCCGGGCCAGCCATCGCATAAAGACCTGCCCCATACGCTTTTCGCACGATAATAGAAATTTTCGGAACCGTTGCTTCTGACATCGCTGAAATCATTTTCGCTCCATGGCGGATAATTCCTGCCCTTTCCACTTTTGTGCCGATCATAAATCCTGGAATATCGGCTAAAAATAAAAGCGGAATATGGAAGGCATCACATAAAGTAATAAATTTGGCTGCTTTATCAGCCGAATCATGGAATAGAACACCGCCTTTGATGCGCGGCTGGTTAGCGAGTATACCGATTGGCTGTCCATTCAAGCGAGCAAGTCCTGTAATCAATTCAGGTGCAAACAGCTTTTTGATTTCGCAAAAAGAGCCTTCATCAATAAAACGCTCGATCAAGTCATACATATTAAACGGCGCATTTTGATTCAGGGGTAAAATGTCCTCAATCGTTTTTTCAAAGCTCTTCGCTGGCTTTGCTTCGACAATTGGCGGTTTTTCAGCGAAATTGGCTGGAAAATAAGATAAGTACTTGCGGGCAAACTGAATGGCTTCTTCTTCTGTTTTCACAAGTACATCTCCACATCCAGAGACACTGCAATGCATTCGCGCTCCACCCATCTCTTCAAGCGTCACTTTTTCGCCAATCACCATCTCCGCCATTCGCGGCGATCCTAAATACATCGAAGCGTTTCCTTCGACCACAATGACGATATCGCAAAAAGCTGGAATATAAGCACCGCCGGCCGCCGATGGTCCAAATAATAAGCATATTTGCGGCACTTTTCCAGAAAGCTTTACTTGATTGTAAAAAATGCGCCCTGCCCCGCGGCGACCAGGAAACATTTCGACTTGATCCGTAATCCGCGCTCCAGCCGAGTCTACTAAATAAAGCATCGGGCACCGAAGCTTTTCTGCGGTTTCTTGGATACGAATGATTTTTTCTACGGTCCGTGATCCCCACGATCCCGCCTTTACCGTTGAATCATTGGCCATTACACATACGGTTTGCCCGTTGATTTTTCCGATCCCTGTTACCACGCCATCAGCTGGCAGACCGTCAGCAAGACAATTGGCAAATAAAGCATCCTCAAATTGCATTCCCTCATCAAATAACAGCTTTAGACGATCTCGTACGAATAGCTTGCCTTTCTCCGCATTTTTTTGATGGTACTTTAATGCGCCGCCTTGTTCAATTTTTTCGACTTGTTCCGCCAATTTCTCGGTCAATGTTTTTGCTTGCTCGTTGATCACTTGCACTTCCTCCTTTACTCTCCTTTATAAACAGGCTTCCGCTTTTCTTTAAAGGCTTGCAGCCCTTCTAAACGATCCTTCGTTGGAATTGTCATCTCATAAGCCATCTGCTCCAGCTTCAAACCTGTATATAAATCGACTTCCAGACCTCGATTAATGGCTATTTTAGCTTGGGCAACAGCAATCGGCGCATTTTGAATTATTTGTCCGGCAAGTTCGTTTGCCTTTTCCATTAACTGCTCATACGGCACAACATATTCTACTATTCCGATGCTGGCTGCTTCCGCTGCCGTTAGCCGTTTAGCCGTAAAAATGAGCTCCTTTGCTTTGCCTTTTCCGATTAAACGCGGGAGACGCTGAGTTCCGCCAGCACCTGGAATAATCCCAAGCGCCGTTTCGGTTAATCCAAGCTGAGCATGATCAGAGGCAATACGGATATCGCAAGCTAACGCCAATTCGAGGCCTCCGCCAAATGCAACGCCATTAATCGCGCAAATAGTTGGTGCTGGAAGCTGTTCAAATTCATTGATCGTCTCGCGAATCAGCGCAACGGTTTTTCTCACTTCTGTTTCAGTCATACTGGCACGTTCTTTTAAGTCAGCACCAGCACAAAATGCTTTTTTTCCACTTCCTGTTACGATCACACAACGGATCGAGCGATCAAACCTTAATTGCCCAAGCTTTTGCTTCAGCTCCATTAACAGCGCTGTAGACAAAGCGTTGACTGCTTGCGGGCGATGCAAAGTCAGCACTGCCACTCCATTCGCCGCCTCATAGAGAATAGAAGATTCCATTTAATCACTCTCCTTTATTAGGACAAACAAGGATCAACGGTTTGCAAATAATGGCTATTGAGCGCTCGACCGATTTTATTTTGAATAAATAGCGCTGCCTCCGTTAACCGCCCAGCATCAATGCCTGTAGCAATATCCATGCCATGAAGCATATATAATAAATCATCAGTCGCTACGTTTCCGGAAGCTCCCGGTGCATACGGACAGCCGCCCAGTCCACCAAGCGAGCTGTCAAAAGTCGTAATCCCCATTTCTAATGAAAGCAGCACATTGGCTAAGGCTGTTCCCCTTGTATCGTGAAAATGCATGGATAGCTTTTCTTTCGGGAATCTCTTTAGAAGCGAGTTGAGCACAGCTTCCACTTGGCGAGGGGTAGCAACACCGATCGTATCACCTAAAGAAAGCTCATCCACTCCCATTTCAAACAACCGCTCTGATATAGCAGCTACCTGCTCAATGGAAACTTCCCCCTCATAAGGGCAACCGAAAACCGTTGAAAGATAGCCGCGAACAGTTTTCTTAGCACGCTTTGCCTCCTGAACAACAGCTGTTAAGACAGGATAGGTATCTGAGATTGATTTATTAATATTTTTTTGATTATGCGTCTCGCTTGCAGACATAAATACAGAGATTTCATCAACTTGAGTCGTCAAAGCATTTTCAAGCCCTTTTTGATTCGGAACAAGCGCTGCATAAGTAACACCAGGAGCTCGTTCAATTCCTGCTGCAACATCTAGCGCATCGGCTAGCTGCGGAATCCATTTTGGATGAACAAATGATGTTATTTCAATGTACGTCAACCCTGTTTTGGAAAGCTGATTGATCCAAGCAATTTTATCTTCAGTCGCAATGGCTGTCTTTTCATTTTGCAGCCCATCACGAGGCCCTACCTCTTTAATCGTAACGTGTTTAGGCCAGTTGCCCACGCGCCTCACCTCTTATTCAAATTCAAGCAAAATATCGCCTTCATTGACAAAATCGCCTTCCCTCACATGAATTTCTTTAACGATTCCGCTTGCTTCTGCAGCAATAGGAATTTCCATTTTCATTGATTCTAAAATCACGACATCTTGCCCTTTCTCAATGTTTTCTCCGACAGAAACAACAATTTTCCATACATTCCCTGCCATTATTGCAACAATCTGATTCATCTTTTTACTCCTCCATTTCCTGAACTTGCAGATTGAAGGTCTTCCACTCTCTAATCAAGAAAAGTGGAAGACTTGATCAACATCTTATTTTTTGATAGAAACGCTGCTTAAATGCCGATTTACAAAATCGGTTGTTGTATGTCCCGCTTGAAATTCTGGGTGTGCCAACACTTCTTTTAGCATTGGAATGTTTGTTTTAATTCCTTCAATTTGATAGCTGCCAAGCGCTTGCAGCATGCGATTAATCGCTTCCTTTCGGTTTTCGCCCTTTACAATTAATTTAGCAATCATTGGATCATAAAACGGCGTTACGACCATTCCGCTTTGAACTGCTGTTTCATTGCGAATATGCTCTCCCTCCGGTAATTGAAGCGCAGTAATGGTTCCGGGGGATGGAAAAAATGTTTTTGGATCCTCTGCGTAAATCCGCACCTCGATGGCATGCCCTTGACGCTGGATGTGATCTTGGCTATAGCCGAGCTTTTCCCCGGCAGCGATGCGCAGCTGCTCTTCAACAAGATCCAGACCGGTGATCTCCTCAGTTACTGGATGCTCTACCTGAAGACGCGTATTCATTTCAAGAAAGTAGAAGTTTTTCTGTTCATCAACAAGAAATTCAATCGTTCCTGCATTTGTATAACCGATATATTGGGCAGCTTGAATGGCTGTCTCCCCCATTCTTTTTCTTGTTTGCTCATCTAAAAACAGAGAAGGAGCTTCTTCAATCACCTTTTGGTGACGCCGCTGAATCGAACATTCACGTTCCCATAAATACACATAATTCCCGTAGTGGTCAGCAAGAAGCTGAACTTCAATATGGCGCGGATTCTGAATATACTTTTCCAAATACATCGCCCCATCGCCGAAGAAAGAAGTCGCCCGCTTTTGGTTGCCTTCAAACACTTTGTGCAATTCCTCTTCATTATGGACGATTTGCATTCCGATACCGCCACCGCCGCAAGACGCCTTTAACATAATAGGATAACCGATCGTCGCTGCTGTGCTTGCTGCTTCCTCGACATTTTGAAGCGGAAAGGAGATGCCGGGGACGATCGGCACGCCTGCTTCTGACATTGTTTTCCGCGACTCAATCTTACTTCCCATTTTCGCAATAACATCAGCATTCGGTCCGATAAATACAATTCCTTCCTCTTCACAACGGTGCGCAAATGTCGGGTTTTCCGACAAGAGACCATATCCTGGATGAATCGCTTCCGCTTTCGTCGCTTTTGCAACCTCAATGATTTTGTCAATATTCAAATAACTTTCACTGACATGCGGCTTTCCAATTAAATAAGCTTCGTTTGCCCATTTTACATGGAGCGAATCAGCATCTGCTTCTGAGTATATGGCTACTGTCTGAATTCCTAACCGCCGGCACGTTCGAATGACTCGAGCTGCAATTTCTCCCCGATTGGCCACTAACACTTTTTTAAACATGCAACTCCTCCTATTCATGGGTTGTCTTTGTACTAAGAATTTGTTTAGCCTGCTCGCGCAATTTAAATTTTTGAATTTTTCCGGATGCTGTCATCGGATACGAATCGGTAAATTCAATATAACGGGGGATTTTATGACGCGATATTTTTCCGCGGCAAAATTCTTGAACTTCTTCAGCCGTCGCAGTTTGCCCTGGTTTTAAAATAATCCACGCCATTACTTCTTCTCCGTATTTTTCATCAGGTACACCGACCACTTGAACATCTAGAATTTTCGGATGCTGATATAAAAATTCTTCAATTTCCCGTGGATAAATGTTTTCTCCGCCGCGGATGATCATATCCTTTAGTCTTCCAGTAATGCGGCAATATCCATTTTCATCCATTATTGCTAAGTCGCCTGTACGGAGCCATCCTTCCTCATCAATCGCTTCTTTCGTCGCTTCCGGATTGTTATAATATCCTTTCATGACATGATAGCCTCGCGTACATAGCTCTCCTTGCACACCGCACGGTACTTCCTTGTTTGTGCCTGGTTCGACTATTTTGACTTCAACGTTTGGAAGAGCACGCCCGACTGTCTCGACGCGCAAATGAATAGGATCATCCGTTCTCGTCTGAGTAATGACAGGCGAAGATTCAGTTTGTCCATAAGCAATCGTAATTTCTTTAGCTCCCATTTTTTCGATGACCGCCTTCATTACTTCAATTGGACAATTTGATCCCGCCATAATTCCTGTCCGCAATGAAGACAGATCGTATTTTTCGAAATCAGGATCGTTCAACTCAGCAATAAACATGGTCGGCACACCATGTAAAGCGGTGCATTTTTCATCTTGAACCGTTTGAAGCACTTGGGTAGCATTGAATTCTTGTATTGGTACGATCGTAGCACCGACAGAGACGCATGCTAAGACGCCAAGCACGCAGCCAAAGCAGTGAAAAAATGGCACAGGAATACATAAACGATCATCTTTCGTGAGTTTCATGCATTGAGCAATATTGTAGGCGTTGTTGATAATGTTGTAGTGGCTGAGCATAACTCCTTTTGGAAATCCTGTCGTTCCTGAAGTGTATTGCATGTTGATGACATCATGCGGGTCAAGGGAGTTCATTCGTTGATCGAGTTCATCTTCAGCGGTATCTTGAGCCATCGCCAAAAGATCATTCCATGTATATGTGCCAGGGTAACGCTTATCACCAAGAACGATGACATTTTTTAGACGTGGAAGACGCTTCGCCTTCAGCTGTCCTGGCTGACATTCGTACAGCTCCGGGGCAATCTCATAGATCGTGTCAATGTAAGAGGTATCGCGATATTGTTCGATTAAAAGAAGGGTCGTGGAATCTGATTGCTTCAATAAGTATTCTAATTCAGCTGTACGGTAGTTCGTGTTGACCGTCACAAGTACAGCCCCCATTTTGCCTGTAGCAAACTGGCATGCCAGCCATTCAGGAGTGTTGGTTGCCCAAATTGCAATATGCTCTCCTGACTGAATGCCCAGTTTCATGAAGCTTCGAGCAACAAGACGACAATATTCATCAAACTGCCTGTATGTCATTCTAAGTCCGCGATCTGCATACACAACAGCCTCATGCTCTGGATAAGCATTCGCTTTTTCTTCTAATAGTTTGCCAACCGTAACCTCTAACATCTCCGTCATAACGTGCGCCTCCTTTGTTTGAATAAATTTTCATCCTCTCCATTTTTCTGTCCTTTAACATCCAAGCTGACGGGCAATAACGAGCCGCTGAATTTCTGATGTGCCTTCACCAATTTCCATGAGCTTAATATCGCGCAAATGGCGCTCGACCCCATATTCTTTCATATACCCGTATCCTCCATGAATTTGAATTGCCTGATTACATATGCGGAAGCCAGCTTCAGAAGCGAACAGTTTAGCGAAAGAGGCTTCTTTTGTAAACGGTTTCCCTTGATCTTTTAGCCAGGCCGCTTTATACACCATGCTGCGGGCTAATTCGATTTCCATCGCCATATCGGCAAGCTTAAATTGAATCGCTTGGAATTTAGAAATGGATTGGCCAAATTGTTTCCGTTCCTTCGCATATTGAAGCGCTTTCTCAAACGCGGCTTGAGCGATGCCAACGGCAAGAGCAGCAATCGAAATGCGACCGCCATCTAGAGTATATAAAAATTGCTTAAATCCCTTTGCCGGATCCCCTAATATGTTCTCTTTCGGCACGCGTACATTTTCAAGCACAAGCTCGCACGTATTCGAGGCACGGACACCCATTTTGTCGTAATTGCATTGAATCGTAAATCCCGGAGCGTTTGTTGGAACAATGAAAGCAGAGATGATGTTTTTATCCTTGTCATCCTTTCCGGTCACTGCGGTGACAATCACTTGTCTTGCATGCCCTGCATTCGTAATCCAGCATTTTTCTCCATTAATCACATATTCATTTCCGTCAAGCACCGCTCTCGTTCGGGTTCCGCCAGCATCTGAACCGGCATTCGGTTCAGTTAACCCAAACGCTCCCAACGCCTCTCCTTTTGCCATCGGAACAAGCCACTTTTGCTTTTGCTCTTCTGTACCAAAATAGTAAATAGGGCTTGCACCTAATGAGACAGCAGCAGCATAGCTAAGACCTGTTCCGCCACAGGCGCGGCCAATTTCCTCTACAGCAACAGCATATGAAATCGTATCGCCACCAGCTCCGCCATATTCTTCTGGGAACGGGATTCCCAATAGCCCTAGCTCTCCCATCTTTTTGAATATTTCGATGGAAAAATAGGCTTCTTCATCCCATTTCGCTGCGTTTGGTGCAATTTCCTTCTCAGCAAACTCCCTTACCATTTCTTTAATCATCTGTTGCTCTTTTGTAAGTTCAAAATTCATGCTCTCTCCCCCATTTCTAACATATTATTATAAAACCGACTAGTCGGTTTGTTTTTCATGAAAAATTTACGTTAACTAAAAATCATTTTTTAAATTTTAAAATGATTGAAGCGAAGCCTGCTTGCTTTTGATGAAATAAATGATATTTTCCGCCTTTTGCTTAGCCTTTTCTGTAAGGACAGAATGCAAAATAAAATCAATAAAATAGTCGGCAATTTGCTCGATTGTCATCGGCCCTTCCGGCTTATACCATTTATACGTCCAGTTCACCATGCCAATAATCGTCATTCCTGTAATTTCCACTGAAAGCTCTGGGCGAAACTCGCCTGCGTCAATTCCTTCGCGAATGACCCGAAAAATCACCTGCTTAAACTCATCACGTTTTTCATTAATTTTTTGTGCATACTCCGGCTTTAAATAATTGCTTTCTTGATAAAACACCGTTATATGCGGCTTATATAAATGAAATACTTTTACAAATGATTGAATAATAGCACATAAACGCTCTGTTGGGGTTTTGTAGTTTTCATAGGCCGCCTGTGCCTTGTTGAGCACATAGGTGATAAACACGTCGTGAATGTGATAAAGAAGTTCATCTTTTGATTTAAAATTATGATAAAAGCCGCCTTTTGATGCGTTGATTTCTGTGACAATCCGATCGACAGTAACCCCATGATAGCCGTATTGTTCAAAAAGATGCAGAGCCGTATCGATAATTCTTTCTTTTAAAGTTTTATTTGCCATAGAAAATCTCCTTCATCAGCTTATATTAACACAATTTTCAGAAAAGTTAAATATTTTATAGCTGTTATCTATAAAATACGTAATAAATGCCCCAAATGTCAATCCTCGTTTAATAAGATTGAGTCAAAATTTTGTGGGTATTTTCTTTTTTTGTACAGAAGAATTTTTTATTCGAAAGCGTTTACTGAACTCCTTAGTTTGCCTGTGCAGTACCGTTTAGGATTTTTTAAATCTAACCATCGCTATCAAGGCATGATACATCGGGCTGCCAGATGAGTGTTGTAGATAAGAGACTGATCAAGAAGACACAGATATTGCTTTGATTTGTTCTCTCTTATAAAACAATCGTTTGATATCTTCGCACAAGAGTTAATAGTTGCTTTTTTCTTCTTTCCTGACTTAAAAAAATTCCGGAATAGTATGTATTAATCTAAGTTTGCATGTTTCATAAATTCTCATTCCAAATTCATCCATTGGTACAGATACAATGTTCGTGCCGCAGGATCGGAATACATTTGAGTGCCGTTGGATAAGTAGGTACTTCTTGAAATCTCCCTGAAGGCAATCGTTCCCCTTCAGACACAATGTTTTTAGGTTAGTTTTTGTCTAATTCTATGTTGTAAAACGGCCTCCTTAAACCGTCTAAAAGAATAGGTTATCCTTTGCTTTGTTTCTCTAACAGTTCAATGATTCTATCCAGCTTCTTATCAATTTGTGCTGAACTTTTGCTCATGACTAATGATTTGACTACAAAGAACACTGCACGTGTAAAAGCAATAAGAAAAGCAAACATGACCAATGGAAAAATGAATGATTCCCAATCACCCATCCTCTTTTTCTAACTGTATCACAAAGAAACAAAGGGCTGGAATCTTTGGTTGTATCCCGACTCACCATACAGTTAACATAACATTTTTATTAAAAACTTTAACAATCAGTAAATAGCAAATTTATTTTGATTGTTTGCTCTAGAGTGAATGCTTCTGTTTGATGCCCTTTAAAGAATTCTCTGTTTTTAATCCTTTTTCTTCTCCTTAAACTTCCATTTTTCCTTTACCTTCTTGTTTAATTATTTTCATTATTTTGTTTCAATGTTCATTTAGCACATAGTTCTATTTTTAAAAAATAAGCGTTCACACTATACAATTTCTTATTAAAAAGTCACCCGCCTAAAAAGGATTCTTATAAAAAAAGAAGCAGGAACGTCTTCCCTGCTTCAGTTTCTTAGCTTCAATTGTTGGTTTTCCATGACATATATATGATCTGCGACACGATCAATAAACATGCGATCATGCGATACGAGGATAACAGTTCCTTCATATCCTTTTAAAAAACGCTCTAACGCTTCAATACAAAAAACATCCAAAAAATTGGTCGGTTCATCTAAAATCAGTATATTGTATCTTCCTAAAAATAGTTGACACAAAACTAGACGGATAGCTTCGCCACCGCTTAAATTTCGGACGTTCTTTTCTAAATCATTTCCTGTAAAATTCATTGCGTGCAGAACTGCACGAATCTTACTTTCATGATAGTCGCTTCGTTCTTTCATAAATGAAACTACTGTTTCGTTCTTTTCAAATTGATAGCCCATTTGTTTATATGATCCGATGACAGCTTTCGGAGAAAGAATAATTCCTTCCCCTTGCTGGATGATATGACGAAGGAGTGTTGTTTTCCCTGAACCATTTTTTCCTGTGATAGCGATCGTGCTCCCTAATGGGAATTGGAAACTGGCTTCTTTAAGCAGAATTTTATTTCCTGCCTTAAGCGTCAATCGATCCGCCATAATGGGAAACTTATTGTGCAGCTTGAGAGCAGCTGACTGAGGAAAATAAAGGGTTTGTTCCTTTTTTGGCGCCTCTACTGCTTCGAGTTGCTCCGCACGCTGCTCAATCGCTTTTGCTGCACGTTGAATCGCCTTTTGGCTTGTATCCTTTGATTTCGTCATAAACATTTTATTTGCCTTTGCTTTTGTTTCCTTTTTTGACATACGTTTATTTGGCTGAGTAATTTTTTCAGCCTTTTTCATTTTCTCCTCAGCTGCTTTTAAAAGACGCGTTTTTTCTTTCACGTATTTTTCGTACTCTTTAAGCTGTCTATTCCGAGCGAGCTTTTTTTGTTCTGCGTAGTCTGAATAATTCCCCGTATATTCCGTTACACGCCCGTCTTCTACCTCCCAAATTTTTGTAACGAGTTCATCTAGCACATGGCGATCATGGCTTACAAGAACAAGCGCGCCATAGTAATAACTTAGCTCATCAATGAAAAACTGTACACCGTCCTCATCTAAGTGTGTTGTCGGCTCGTCTATTAATAAACCTTCATGATAGGTGGAGAAAATTTCCGCTAATTTCAAACGAGTTTGTTCTCCGCCGCTTAAATTTTTCACTTCTGTTTGCGGGATTGACAACCTTCCTAGCAATTTATAATCGATTTCACGTTTAACCGGTCTTGACAGCTGATCAAAATAAACAAAATCGGCAAAGCGATGTACTTGACCTTTATCAGGCGTAATTTGGCCTGCCAAAAGCTTCAACAACGTACTCTTTCCGGCCCCGTTTTTTCCGACAATCCCGATACGATCAAATTGGTGTACGGCCAGTCGAGGAATATTTAATACAAGTTGGCCGGAAAATGAAACTTCAATATTATTTAACTCAATCAATACTTTTTCCATGATTCGCAGCCCCCATTCTTGTTGCAGATGTTTTCTTTACGCCTACTAAAATTTCCAAATCCACCATGATCTCAGCCGAATCCCGATTTATAAACGCATCAATACGCCCTTTATCCGCAGACCATGCTAGCGGGGTCATTTGCACCAAGTGTTTAAGATCAGCTTTATTAAGGTTCTTTGTGTAACATAAATGCTGCACATCCAGTAGATGGAGATGTTTTTTGAAAAGCGACACTGTTTGATCATTTTTATAGACCTTTTTTTCGTTGTGATCAAATAGTTCATCTCTCAGCTCTTTCAAATAATGAGGACGAGGAATAACTTTAATGACAAGTCCATCTTCAACTAATATCCTCTTGAATTCTTTGTAATTGGCAGGAGATAAGATATTTAGAATTACATGAAACGATTGATCCGCAAGCGGTGATGTTGCCAAGTCACCTACTAACCAAATTTGGTTTTCGTATCTCTTCGCAGCCATGGCAATGCCTTCCTTTGAAATATCAAGACCAATCCCAGTCATTGCCGAAACCTTACATTCGTCCAAAATCCTTTGTAAATGGGAGCCCTCTCCGCACCCTACATCTGCAACCATTAAAGGTTTAAAAGAAACGTCCATATACTCCTTTATCGACCTTGCAATCGCTTCATGCACGAATGTGTATAAGTCGCTTTCCATAATGATTTTGCGTCTTGCTTCAAACAATTCCTTCTTGTAATGACTAGTAGAGGAACGAGTCATCAAGTTTACATATCCTTGTTTAGTGAAATCAAAAGTATGATTTTTAGAGCATATTAGGCTTTTCAAATCAACAACCCTCATCGAACTTTTACAGAGTGGACATCTGAATGCCGCTACAAATTCACTAACAAGTTCTGCACTTTTGATTTTTTTGGTCATGTGATCTCTCCCTTTCAAAATAAAAAAACACAGGCGATCTGCCTGTGATTCAGAGTAAAGGGAAGAAGACCCATCCTTATTTAAATTACGGGGCTATTTGAAGCCGTCACCAAATAAAGTGAAACTTCCATCAGTAGGCGACATGTGCTAGTGCCGATGAAGAAATGATGACGCTGCGTTTTTAATCGGCCTTCATCCCCACTGATGGTTAGCTAAACCAATCGGGCTTTTACGGGCAGTTATTCCCCACTTAGACTTATTATTATAGCTTTAGCCTTGAAGCGGGGACTTATTGCCCGTTAAAGCGGGATAAACCTTCCTTTTGCTAAATAAAAGAAGGATAATTATACATATATAAAAAAGACAGACGAGACCCGTCTGTCTTCATATTACATATTTTCTATATGAAATGAAGATTATTAAAAAAGGACAGACTGCTCCCATTACTCTGCATTCACAAGCAGAGCCTTTGAACGTATTTAATTACTTAGTTCAAAGCTGGGAAACGCAATCTGACAGAATACACTTTTTAATAATCCTCCTTTAAATTTTCAGTACACCGATTATTATAGAGATCTTATCTGAAAAAGTCAAAGAAAACTAGCAATTATTCCGCTTTTATACAACATTTTCTTGAAGAAGCTGTCCATTAATCTCCTTTTAACTTGCTGATTCTCCCACCATCCTGATCCCTTTAGAAAACAATAATACCTGAAGTTTGTGACAGCATTTTGTGCTTAACACATACACGTGATCATTCTAAAAGCTTTAAATGATCGTGATCCAAGCAGTTTCATCACTTCCTGTAAAATCTTTTCTGTATTTTTTGCTCAACTGTCCAAGATGATATTGGTATTGCTCTTTAAATAAAAGCTATACATCGAAATTACCTTTGGTTCAAAAAAGAATTCTTCGCAATTATTCAAACTTGTCCAATTCCCTTTTTTCTCGTAAAAGTTTTTGAAATTCCATTTCTAATTCTTTAGATGGTTCGATACTTAAGCGACTTAGTACTTCTGATATTTTTGTTTCGAGTAAGAGACGTTTTTCTTTTGCAGTGTCTCGAGTTTTTTGCAGTTGAGCATGTTTATATTGCTGATAGGTTCCTTCAAAAAGTGCAATCTTTTGATTACGTATTGCCAAAATTCGTGTAGCGATATTTTCAATGAATCGGCGATCGTGGGAGACGAAGATCACGCTTCCTTCATACTCTTTTAGAAGAGACTCTAATGCTTCAACAGATTCCGTATCAAGAAAATTCGTCGGTTCATCTAAAATTAACGTATTGATATCACTTAAAAATAGTTTTGCCAGTGCAACTTTTACCCGCTCACCGCCGCTCAAAACCTCTACAGGCTTATAGACATCATCTCTGAAGAAATGCATTCTCGCAAGAACCGTCCGAATAAGTGTTTCATTCTGTTTAGAAGAAGACTGGACATTCTCAATAATAGATTTTTCCACATCTAAAATATTTAAATTTTGGCTAAAGTACCCCATTTTCACAGCCGGGGAAAGTGTAATGCCAGGCTCTTCGTTGATGATCTTTTTTACAAGCGTCGTTTTTCCACTTCCATTTGGACCGATAATCGCTAATTTATCACCACCGCGTACATAGAAGCTTGCATTGCTCCAAAGTACACGTTCGCTAATCCTGCCTGTTACATCCTCTACACGTAAGATAATTCGATTTTTAAACGCTTCTGCATTCGGCAAGTTCATCTTAAGCGGCGGGAGTTCTTTCACTTTTTCTACCTTTTCAAGTTTTTCTAATCTCGTTTCAATGGCTTTCGCTGTTTTTTGCAGCTTCTTATGCTTTTTGGCAAAGTACGGCTTCGCTCCAGTAATTTTCGCCTCTGATTTACTTACCTTTTTAGGAGTCTTTGTTGCTCTTTCCGCTTTTTTCTCTTTTAATTTTAATGCTTCTTCTAACTGCTTTCTCTTTTTCTCGTATTTTTCATACGCTAACTGTTCTTGACGTCTCTCTACTTCTTTTTGTTCTACATAATCGCTGTAATTGCCTGTATATTCCTTAATCTTTCCTTCATTGATTTCCCATATGGTCGTACAAAGAGCATCCAAAAATTCGCGATCATGTGAAACAATGATAAATGCCCCCTGCCACTCTTTCAGTTTCTTTTCTAACCATTCAATATGGTCTGTATCGAGATTTGTCGTTGGTTCGTCTGCAAGTAAAAGCTCTGGATCTTTCACAAAAGCTTTTTGAATATATTCTTGCGTCACTTCACCACCGCTTTTTGTTGTATCAGTTCGTTTAAACTGCGGCAAAAGTCCACATTGAGTATGTTGAATAACGCTCCCTTCCTCTGAAGAAATTTTTTTAGCTAAAATATGAAGTAACGTCGTTTTCCCGCTTCCATTTCGACCAACTAATCCAATTCGATCTTTTTGATGGATTTCCAATCGATCCACATCTAGTAATAAACGATCCTGTACATAGTGCTTTATATGATGAGCTTCTAATAAGAGCATATGAACATCTCCTTTGTACTAACTTAGGAGACAAAAAAATGCCTCCTATATACATTCAGAATAGGAGGCATAAATATTTAGGGGCACACCAAAAAGAAACTATTCTTTTAGATCCACCTATAGAAGACCAATCCTATTCTGAAAAAACGACAATTGAAGTCATTGCAAACACAGCAGAGATTGTCTGCTAAACATAGCCTTCAATTGTAACCTTTCATAAATAGGATTAGTACTTCATTAGGTCAGTTCACCCTTTTGATCTTAAGTTTAAATTTACTATAAACGATTTACTAAGAATTGTCAAATGTTAATTGTAAATAAAAAACATTTTTGTTAATGGAACAAATTTTTACATTCCACTCATACATAAATAGCATTCGAGGAGTTTCGTCACGTTTACACATCGACAGTCTGACAAAATTAAATATTACGCGTATCAAGGTATTTTTGGGATTAGAAAACGTCCCAACTGCATTTGATGAACAACAAAAGATTTATGATCGCGCCTGCAGAGGATTGAATATATGGATGCAGCAAGGGCAGCTTTACGAGAGTAAATGATTAAATGGTAGTTCTTATGTTAATAACATGTAACTTTTTTGCTCCTTGCAAAAAATTGTTTCGTTAGCCAACCATAAAACGAGTTCACACACAGAAGTTGGAATTTAACTCATATTTCATGGGAGTACAATTGCTCCCACAATTATTCTACAACAGAGAAAATTAGCGAATCTTTTGTGTAAACCTGCATTTGGGATAGGTGCTGCAGCATTTAAATTTTCCATATTTTCCATTTTTGATTACTAGAGCGCTGCCGCATTTCGGACAGCGGTTTTGCTGAATATATCGATCCTCCTGCTTTCTATTTGTTTGAATCGTTTGTACATGCCGCTTTTTTATTTCTTTTTGTTGCTGCTTGTTCTTGGCAATGACAGTTTCTAATTTTCGAATCAACTGTTGTTTTGTTTCTCCGTCGATCTCGCTTGTTCTATGCTGCTCAAGCACTTGTTTCAGCTGTTTTGGATAAATAACGTATGCATTGGAAAAATGAATTTCTGATTTGAACTTTGCCCGCGGCAGAAGCACGACGACCGAGTGAATTGGTATATGTGCAAACTCCTCCCCAAGCCAGTTTCTTAACGCCTTGATATGACCTTTATTTTGAAAAATTGGATTAAGAAATTTTTCTTTTCGTTTGTAAATGACTTGTGTCCAATATTTTGACGTTTCATCACCAAAAATCCAACCGCTGTAATTTTTGGTTTCAATCACATACAACCCATAATCAGAAAGAATAATATGATCTATTTGCGAAGTGGAGCCATCTTGTTTCGGAATATACAAGTCATGAAAAGATTTGTATTTTTCAGACGATTCTTCTATCTTATTTATTTCTTTTCGGACTTTATATTCTCCAAGCGATCCAAGCCATTCCGCTTCTTTCGATTTGAACCATCTTGCTAACAAGGCAAACAAGAATAAAAGAAGGAATGTATAGAAAAGATTCGTATTCATTGTATTCCCCTTCCTTGCTGCATCTACTGTATGCTGTTGCAGACTGCTTTATTGATTTCTTTCAATTCTTATCGTATTGTTTTTTTTTTCAGCATAAATTGTTGAAACAATATAAAGGAGTGCATAATCCTTCTTTTAAAAACAAGCAATTAAGAATATCAGCAATACTAGTACTGCTAAAATTGATACAAAAGCCGTTGTTATTAGCAAAATATATCTAAACGGGGATTTAATTTTAAAGGACTGATAACAAAAGACTATTCCTAAAACTAATGTAATCAGAGAACCCATTTGCCCAAGCCTAGTATCTAATTTGTCTGTCATAAAAACGAACGAATAGAGAATAAGCAAGTGAATCGTTACAAGGAAAAGACAAAAAGCATTGACTGTTTTTGATTGAACATCTCCCATATTAACCTCCCAAGCTATTGAAATTTATATTTTTAATCTTTGTCACAATTAATCACTAAATACGAATGAATATTTAATCAGTTACCTTGAAGCGATTCCCAATGCCAAAAAACATTTATAAAGGGTATCGTCTTACCTATTAACGCTTTTTTTACTCATATAAACCTAAAATTATTTCTAAAAGTCCTGATAATGCCGAATACACTCATGATAATGTTAGTTTTAGCTCAAAAAGACAAATGTTAAAAATATAACTCTAATCAAGCTTTATTCATTTAGCCGAAGCATTAATTCTTATAATTTGCCAACTAGTAATTCGTCGGTGATCGCAACAAAAAGCTTTCTCATCATTTTAAGTTAACCTTCTTAAGCGATGAAAGATCTTTTTTAATACTTCCCACTCCTTTTTTTTGAAAACGAACACTGTATCCATGATGATCGTTAATGTAATAGATAATAAGTCAATTTACTAATACAGTTTTGAATGATCTGCTCGAAAAAAATTTTGTAGCTGCACATTTTTAAATTGCACCCTCAAGAAATTTACTGATTAAATGTTTATAAACGTTTCTTCATTAGCTTTCCCAGCTTTTCTCATGCGTTCAAATTTGTTGTAATGCATTTTGAATTTCAAAGCTTAAAATCAAGTAGGACTTTTCTCCCTTATTCTATTGACTCTTTCTAGTCCAAAATATACATAATAGACAAAAAAATGTTGTCGAATATTGTCATAAAACTAAAAAAAAGCAGAAACTTACCTGCTTCTGTCTTAATGGATTGACTTTTACATACTGCCGTAATTCGCCAAAGCCGTTTTGGAACAATCATGTGGAATGATTCGGCAAATTGAAAACGTCACCTTATAAAACTGCGCCCATATTTCAAACTGTGCGTGATTATGGAAAATTTCACAGCTGAATTGATAAAAAATTTTTTCCATTCTAACTACGAATGCCATTACACTTTGCCAATTATTCATTCCTCTTCAATGATTTGTAGAAATCTTCACATAACCTTATCGATTCACTTTTCTTATACACGATCTCATGGTTCCAATATTTTAAAACAGATTCTGATAAGGACAGTGAAGTTGGCCAGTTTTTAGTACGAACTCTCATAGTTCTGGCTCTGTCACGGTCATCAGAGTAAGACTTGTTGGCGAGCTGCCTAATGGAACAACAGCAACAGATTTAGCCCTTAAAGTAACTCAAGTACCACTTTTTACTACAAATCGAGTAGGAGGGGGTGACTAACCCCCGTCCTCTCACACCACCGTACGTACGGTTCCGTATACGGCGGTTCAATTAAGATAATTGACGCAAGTCTTTATAACTTCCGTGAATAGCTGTTCTCTTTATGCCAGTGGTCACTCCACCCTCCAAGAGATCTCCCACGGGATTCACCGCTTCCTCCCTCAAGTGAGGTACTACGTTTTCTGTGTTCATCATGACTCACTGAATGCCAAGGGCTATTCTCTCTTAATTGTTCGGTCCTTCTTAGTTGTTCTAGACCAACTAATACTATGACCTCTGCTGACTTCTGACGGTTCAGCTATCTATCACTAGATAGGTTACCAAGGTTACTTGGCGTGCCAGCCAGACCTCCCCGGGTAAGAGTGTAATCTTTCCTTCCATCCATCTGCTTCATTTACTCTGTATCACCTTCGGCAGAAAGGGCTTTGTTTTGTCTTGCAAACTCACCCAGTGATACCTAGCCTCATATGAAGTTCGTGTTCCTCAGACCGGAAGTTTGCCGCTCGCTTCCTTCAGATTCCGCGTCACCACGGACACCCTTGCGTTAAGCTAACTGCTACTTCTGCCTTCGCAGCTCGGGACTTTCACCCTATAGATTACACCCATGCCGGGCGCACAAATAACAGCACAGACCTTTGTCATTGGTCTGTGCTGCTAATCTTTATAGATCATGTTGTAATCGTTGATTGATTGCTTTCCTTCTTTTCACTTTTTTTACGGAAATAGGTCGCCACAATCGGTCCAGAGATGTTATGCCAAACGCTAAAAATTGCGCTTGGAACAGCGGCAAGAGGCGAAAAATGAGCAGTCGCCAGCGCAGCTCCAAGTCCGGAATTTTGCATGCCGACCTCAATCGAAATCGCTTTTTGTTTCGGTTCTGACATTTTAAGCAGCTTCGCAAACCAGTAGCCGAGCAGCAATCCAAGCCCATTATGAGCAACGACGATAAGGAAAATAAGAAGCCCGCTTTTTGCGATAGCCTGCTGGTTTTGAGCGACGACAGCAGCCACGATAGCCACAATAGCGATAACGGAAACGAGCGGAAGAATTTGAACGGTTGCTTTTACTTGTTTTTTAAACAACATTTGTACAATCAGTCCGAGAATAATAGGAATAAGTACAACTTTCACGATTGACCAAAACAGAGCACCGGCTGAAACGGACAGCCATTTCCCCGCAAGCAGCAAAATCAGGGACGGTGTTAAAATGGGAGCAAGCAAGGTTGACACGGACGTAACAGCGACCGAAAGCGCTGTATCACCTTTTGCTAAGTACGTCATGACATTTGAAGCCGTTCCGCCAGGGCAGCAGCCCACAAGAATGATGCCGATCGCTACTTCAGGTGAGACAGGTAATAAGGTAGCGAGCAAAAAGGCCAAAAGCGGCATAATAAGAAACTGGGCGATTACTCCAATCAGCACTTCTATCGGACGTGCGAAGACTTCCTTAAAATCGTTGGCCGACAAGGTCAATCCCATTCCAAACATGACAATACCTAGCAGCGGCACAATGTAAGGGACGATCCATGTAAATGCTTTTGGCTCAAAAAAAGCTAATGCCGCGAATATTAATACCCAAATTGCAAAAGTATTGCTGACAAAATTGCTTAGTTTTACAAGAGTCCCCATTATTTCTTCTCCTTCCAAATTATGAATACAACAGCTATTATACTTTTAATATTTGAAAAGTTTCAACTATAAAAATAATAGGTTACTATATAACGAAAACCTGTAAAGAGTATGGTTTTCCTTTTTTATTTATATTTTGTGGGCACTCTTTTTTGTTTTGAAACTTTTGATGTACAAGGATTTAGAGTGATGAAATTCATTCATATTGTTGATTTATAAGGATTAACGCTCTTAATGGCTTCTGGAATACCCAGAAGAATTATAATGTACTATTCATTAATTATTGGGAGAGGAAAACGATGCAAACAAACGTTGACCAGTGTACCCGTGTATATACGACGATCTATCCAATATTAATTGCAATCAGTATCGGTCAATTGACATGAAGCCATGCAGTCGGTTGTTCCTGAGTGTTTTCGATTTTGGGAACATCAATGCATTTATCGTATTCGCAAATTGGCTGGATCGCCTTTAATTAAATATAGTATTTTCATTTTGCACGCTGATCGTCGGTTTACTTGCAGATTGGTTTCCTTGACTGTGGAAAAATAAAAAACGGGAGAGACCAGAGTCATTGATTATCCTCGAGACATTTTTTTACATTATACTACATTTAATTTCCTTATCCAATTTTTTGTTAAATCTCGTTATTAAAATTGACTGGATAGTCAATGTGTTTTTTTAAACTGCAGGTTAAAAACAGTTCCATGCGAAGAACATGACATAATCCATTTTCTCCAAAACAAAAAAAGAGGATGCCATCTAAATAGACATCCCATTTTGTCGTATATGCTTTGTTTGAATAAAATATAAATATGCAATAAAAAGGCGTGAAATGTTTACTTTTCTTAATTTTTTTGAAAACTTTCGCTTTATATTTCCCTTTTTCACACTTAATTCCACTTTACTTTATTTACAATACCATTCCATTGCATTTTGATAAAGGATTTTTTTAACTGCTTTATCATCAAAATGCTCTTGGATTAATTCGATATCTGAAAACCGGAATGGTCTTTTTGCCCTTGTAGAAGGCAGGTCCGTTCCAAACATGAGGGCATCTGGATTCACCTTATAGATATTTTTCATCGCTTCAACCGGGTCAAAATCAATTCGTCCAAATCCTGTTGCTTTTACACGTACACCCATTTCAACTAATGCAAGCAAATGTGGAAATCCTTCCTTCGACAAGCCTAAATGGTCAATGGATACTGCTGGAAGTTGGGCGATAATTGGCTTGATAGCCGGCAGCTCTTTTGAATTAATATACAATTCTGTATGCCAATTAGCTAGCTCATAAACTCTTTTAGCAAAATAATCTAATCGACGAATGTCCTCAGAGCCCCCGCGATTCACATTAAAACGCAGTCCTCGGACACCGTGTTTATTTAGCTCAATAATTTCTTCGTCGGACGTATCGTATGGAAGCTGTGTTATACCAACAAAATTCTTTCCTAGTTTTTGTAATGCATCCAACAAATATGTTTGGTCAAACTTTTGAAAAGAGCCTGAAACAATTGCTCCACCTACTAAATCAACTGTATTTACATGTTGTAAATAATCCTCTGTTGTAAATGGCTCGGGCAAGAAGCCTTGATTTTCGTATAAAGGAAACTTTGGATCAATAATATGTAAATGCGCATCAAATATTTTCATCAGATTACCTCATTCAAATGTGTCTCCTTTTTGTATTTTGGAACCATCAGCATTACTCATACCGCCTGTAATTTTATCAATGCTGATTTCTATTGATTAAAAATCAAAATTAGCATTATTTGTTATACTTAAAATCATGTTATTCTCATTTGGTTCCATAGAATTATCCGTACAAGCCGATAAAAACATAACTATCAAAAATGAAATTGATAAAAGTAACGATTTCTTCATAAATTCTCAACCCCTTATTAAATTAATTATTTGATTATTTATTCTTGGGTATCCTTATCACTTTGATATTCAAGAATATCCCCAGGCTGACAATCCAAAGCCTTACAAATAGCATCTAAAGTTGATAATCGAATCGCTTTTGCTTTTCCATTTTTCAAAATAGAAATGTTAGCCATAGTGATTCCAACTTTTTCAGATAGTTCTGTTACACTCATTTTTCTTTTTGCTAACATCACATCAATATTAATTATAATTGCCATATTTTTCACCTCAGACCGTTAAATCATTTTCTGATTTTATTTCTATGGCATTTTTTAACAACTTTTGAAGAACCGCAGAAAAAACTGCAATCACAAATGAAGCAAAGATAATTATAAATCCTGCAAGTGCTATTCCAGGGTGTAAGGCATTTTGTGATATAAGAAAAATACTACCTATTACATATAAAATGCTAATGGCATTTGCACAGTATTTTATATTTTTTAACGCATTTACTGAAAACTCCGAGAAAGCATTGTTTTTATCAATGTTGTTTAAAAGTCTTAAAGTCTGATATAAAGCAAAGAAAAATGGTATTGCAGTTACATACAAACCAATTAATACAGGATATTGCAAATAAGCATATTCTGGATACATTTCTGCGGTATAATTTGCTAACCAAGGTAACAAAAATATACACAAAGCAAGTACCGTAATCCCAATAAGAAAAACAGCTATCTTTAAAAAGAGTGTTGTTCCTCGTTCCATAAAAGCACCTCACTTATTTACCGTTATTATTATCCTAATACAAAGTTTATTGTCTTGCAATAAATTATTGTTATTAATTAATATATTATTATTGTTTTACTATTGTAATTTCTTTTGTTGGTGTGAAATAAAAAAGCATCTCTTTTTTTAGACAGAGATGCTTTGAATACCTAATACAGTCATAACAATAAATTTCTTTTTTCCAGTATGTCGTAACACTTTTACAAGGCATTGGAAAATTTATTTGCAACACTCTTGTTCATTAGAATATTTAAACTTTCTCACAACACATCACTCAACATTCCACCAAATAATCCGATTTAGGCATCCATTGTTTTCAAACTGTTAAAAAAGTAATTCCACCATATATTCCGAAGACCCAAAATTTTTAAATGATGCGACACGCTCGGTTTCTGCATATCAAAATGGGAAGCAATTTCACCAGCGGTTAAATCCCCACTTTTCAGCAAGGAAAGAATCTTTCTTCTAGTGGGATCAGCAATGGCTTTAAACGCTTCGTTAATATATCGATATTTTGGAAGTCAATGTCTTATTTTTTAATATTTTACAACACGACTGTTGATTATCAAAAATTAGGTATGTCATTTCCAAAACTTTGAGAATACTTAAACAAGGCAACTCCGATTGCCAATTGAGAGGAAGTTGTCCAAAAAGAAGTTGACGTTCAAAAGAAATGAAAGTAAGCCCCTTTTGAACCTACTTCTATAGCCATCTTAACAGCACGCAGGCAATGACGACGCAAACGACTAATTGTAGACTGCTTTTTCTATTGTCCCAAATAGGATACTGCTTGATCCATCGAAAAGATCTCGACCGTCCAACGTTTTTGATACATATCGGCGATCTTTTCCGCCGATAGTCAAAACATTGGCTACAATGCGAATCTCATGTCCATGGATGTCACGAAAGATGGCCACTCGATAACGTTTCTTCGAACGGCATTGCTTTGTTCCTAATTGACATGTTGTTTTCTGAAAGAAAAAAATACAGAGTTTTGCAGTATATCTATATCCAAATTTTGTATAAATATACATATATGCGATCTATCCATCAAGAGCTTGGCATGGATCCTCTGTAGCCATGATTCTTTAGCCAAGCACCAGCTTCAACAGTTTTGGCAAAACCAAAAAAGGTTTTCATGTCTCCCCCTCCATGTAAAGCACCTTGTATATCACTGCGTAAGGATTTTGTAATTCTCTGCACTTTTATTTTGCAAAAACAGAGTTGTGAAAGTGATCCATGATTTCACGGTTTGCCCTTCCCTCATCAAAATATTTCTTCACAACATCTAATTTATATTCTTTATTGTATGTTTTTTTAATTTTTACCTATAAAAATACCCCCTTCTAGTAGACAGTGACATCCCTTTCTTTTTTCTGTCTAACTATAAGGGGATAATATCAAAAATCTGGCCCTTATCTTCCTTTCAACTGTGAATTATAAAACTCAAGTTATCGACAATTATGACGGTTCCGTTACTATCCCTTGAAAGGCTGACTGATATATGGTTCGGATATCTTCTTTATTAAGCTTCATTGGACTTCTTGCGAGCAATCTTTTTTGTTTCACCCCGTCTTCCGTCAATTTTTCGATCGCACTTTCCGGAATGCCGAATTCTCCCAAAGTTGTCGGAATTCCGACATCTGCCACTAATCTTTTTAGTTCCTCGACACATTGATAGGAAGCTTCTTTTTCAGACAAATAGCTTGAATTCTCGCCTAGAGCATTCAATATGTCCACCATTCTTTTTTGGCAGCTTTTTCGGATGTAGCCCATCACATATGGCAATAAAACTGCATTGGAATCGCCATGGGCAATATGAAATTGTCCTCCAAGCGGATAGGCTAAAGCATGTACGCCTGCCACGCCGGCATTAAAAAAAGCTAATCCGGCAATATAGCTGCCGTAACTCATATCAATCCGCGCCTGTTTATCATTTCCGTTTAACACAGCTTTACGGATGGAACGGCTGATCAGTCTCATCGCTTGCAGGGCAAGACCGTCTGTTACCGGATTGGCATTGATTGAGACATATGCTTCCACTGCATGTGTCAATGCATCGATCCCCGTTGCAGCGGTCACTTTCGGCGGGACAGTGACAGTTAGTTCCGGATCAATAATTGCTACATCAGCGAGCAAATAATCATGTGTTACAACATCTTTCGTACTTTCTAAAGATAAGACAGAAATATTAGTGACTTCAGAGCCCGTTCCGGAAGTTGTGGGTATCAAAATTTTGGGGAGACCTTTTTTATCTACTTGATTTGTACCTGTTAAATTTAAATAACTTTCCACTGTTCCTTTATGAACAGACAAGACTGCTGCAAGCTTTGCCAAATCCATTGCGCTTCCTCCGCCTAAACCTATGACGAGATCGAATTTGTTTTCTCTCGTATAGGCGACAAGCTTTTCTCCGATTTGAAGCGGAGGCTCTGGTTCGATGTCAGTATATACATCAATGCTGTATCCTTTTTCTTGTAATGGAGATGTGACGCGGTCAACGAGCCCTATGTCATTCAACACCGGATCTGTCACAACAAGAATTTTCTTAGGTTGATATTTTTCAACTTCCGGAACAAGCTGGCTTAACGAACCCCATCCAGTATAACATAAAGGTGTAAAAACTAGCTTTGAATGTGTCATGACTCTCCTCCTTCACACCCTGGAATGTTCTCTTAAAGCATCGACATTTGTGTTCTTTAAAATCTAAATGGACGTTTCCACCCATTTCTTCTATATAAACTCCGGGAAATTTTATTCATAATATCCTTCCGTCGATTTTCTGAATCCTTTAAATTGTTCTGCATCATGCCCGAACCATACTTGGGAATTTGTTTCTTTGGCAATCCGGCGAATTCGTTCGACCGTTTTCGCATATCCGAGAGAATCATAAATAATTCCAGGTGGCTTGATTGGCGGCCCGTAGCTTTCTGCCGTATAGATCGCATCAGATGCAAGAATGATGCCGCCAGTTTCAGGAAGGTGTACATGAAGACCAAGCATTCCCCAAGCATGACCGCTGCCAAAGTTTAAAACTTTCACCCCTTCCGCAAGTTCAACATGATCTTCATCCCGATTGATTGTCCTCCATTGAAGATTATTTTTTATCCATGCATCAATATCTGCCCAAATGTATGCCCCTTCTTTTTGGTTGCGGGCATAAGATTGTAATGTGCCGTTAAATTCGTCTTCATGTACGACAACGGTTGCGTTTGTAAACATTTCTAAGCAGCCCGCATGATCGAGATGAAGATGAGATGCCACAACAAATTTAATATCCTCTGGTCTGACCTTTAATTGCTCAAGTCGGTTATGCAAGTAACATTCTTCGCTCGCTGTCCATGGGAACGTTTTTTGCGTCGTTTCAGACCAGCGGCCTGCAGGACCCATGGAATTTGGATTACATGCCGTGTCAAAAAGAATTTTTCCTTCAGGATGGTCAATTAAAACGGTATAAATCGGGAATTCGACAAACTCAGTCTGCGCGTTCGGATTGTCAATGGTTGCTGGATTGTGCATCGCAATCATCCAGTTTTTGTCCATTTTCATTCGGCCGTTGTCCATTACATACAGTTTCGGGTGTTTTTTAATAATGTTTGCCATAAAAAACCCTCCTATAATGAAATAGAAAATGTCAATCAAGACATGAGATAATTCTTAAATGACGACATGTAAAAATGTGTTCTTGTTTTTGTTTCAACATTCAGCCATTTCTACCACAACATATTCCAAATTCCGTAAGCGCTTTCTTTATACAGTACAAGAAATACTGCTGAAAGAATAGAGGCAGTATATTCTTTTTTTCTATTCATTCATCATTCGTTCTACTTTCCCCCTCCTTATTTTTTGCTCATCAATTTAAATGCAAAATGCATGCCAAAAAAAGCTTCTTACAAACAAAGGGATTTTTAAGCTTCTTTACTAAAAACTGTTGAAAAATTTCACCATAAAAAAGGATTAATAATCGAAATTATCGAAAATATATGGTGAAATTATTCACCAAACGGTTGAAAAAATTCACCAATCAGATGAAAGGTTGTGATTATAATCAAAGCAAACTCTATTAATTCCTTAACTTGGGAAAATATTTTTTCATGCATGCATAACGGAGTAGTTGTCGTCGATCGAAAAGGAAACATTGTTGTGATGAATGCTGCTGCAAAAAAGTTATTGCAAGCGGAAAATGGAAACTGGGAAGGAAAGCATATTCAAGAACTCGTCCCTCACACAAAAATTTTGGAGGTTGTGGAAAGCGGCGATCGTTCAATCGGTCAAAAAATGATACTAGCGGACAGACAATGTATGGTAAACCGGACTCCTCTGTATCAAAACGGCAAGCGCATCGGTGCGATCAGTGTTATTCAAGATATTACTGAAATCGAGCAATATCGCAGCCTACTAACACAGCTTGAGGCGATTATCGAGTTTTCAACTGACGGCCTTTATGTTGTTGACAAAGAAGGGATTACGATCTATGTTAATTCCGCATATGAAGAGATTACAGGTTTTGAACGCACAGAACTGGTCGGAAGGCATATGCGGGATCTGATGACGAATGGTTATATTGACCAGTCAGTATCTCTCTTAGTTTTGGAAAAAAAGAGACAAATTTCCATTATGCAAAAAATAGGAGGCAAAAAAGATGTCATTGTCACCGGAAATCCGGTATTTAATGATCAAGGAGACGTTGAGCTCGTAGTGACGAGCGTAAGGGATATCACACAATTAAATAAACTTAGAAAAGAGTTAGAAAAAGCAAAATGTATTTCCGAAATAAACCAAAACCGTTTTTCGGCTCATGTGAACGGATCAGAACAAATGTTTATATGCAACAGCAAAAAAATGAAAAACATTTATGAGAAAGTAAAACAAGTGGCGCCTTTTCCAACAAGCGTCCTTTTAACTGGCCCTTCCGGAACAGGAAAAGAGGTGATCGCCAATTTTATCCATCATCACAGCCAACGGAAACAAAAGCCGTTTATTAAAGTGAATTGCGGGGCCATTCCTGAACATCTGCTTGAATCTGAACTATTCGGCTATGAAAAAGGTGCATTTACTGGTGCGAATAAAGAGGGGAAAATTGGTCTGCTTGAATTGGCGGACGGCGGAACCGTTATGCTTGACGAAGTAGGAGAAATGCCTCTCTCTTTGCAGGTAAAGTTATTACGAGTATTGCAAGAAAAGCAAATTCAGCGAATAGGAGGCAGGGAGCCAATTAAGCTTGATATTCGATTTATTTCTGCAACGAACAAAGATTTAAAGCAACTTGTTTCAGAAGGAAAATTTCGTGAGGATCTTTATTACCGTCTGCATGTTGTTGAAATAACTGTTCCGCCCTTATCTGAACGCCAAGAAGATATATCACCGCTTATTGATCATTTTTTTTCATACTTTTGCAAGCTTTACCATGTCGATAAAACATTGTCAAAAGAAACTAAGAAGGCTTTAACGAGCTACCATTGGCCTGGAAACGTCCGAGAATTGAAAAATTTAATAGAAAGCATGATCGTATCGGTTCCCTCTCAATTGATCGAGCCGCACCATCTTCCTTTGCACATTCATGATCAAAAAGACGGTGAAGAAGCTTTGACGCTGAAACAGCGCGTGGAAAAATTTGAACAGCGAATTGTAAAAGATGTGATCAAAAAATATCCATCACTACGGATTGCGGCAAAAGAACTCGGCATCGACCATTCCACATTAGTCAAAAAGTTAAAGAGATGGGGTTTAGATCCAAAAAAAGCAAACATATAAACAATCTCGATTTCTGCTCATCTAAAGATTTTATTCTGTTGTGCCGGAGAAAAATAATTTGCAGTTGCTAATCAAAAGAAGCGTCCTCATTTTTTCAGACGCTCTATATTAAAGGAGTAGAATTTTTACATGGGGTGTCTCATAAGTCAATTTTCGACTTTGAGGTTCCCTTTTAAAAGACTTGTATCGCTTGTTGGATCATCACGAGAAATACCGCTTAAAAACGGTTTAAAGACGCCGACATCCATTCCCTTCTCTTTTAATACAGCTGCTAGTCCGCAAGCTATTATCGTTTTTCCAACACCATTATCAGTTCCTGTTACAAAAAAACCTTTCATTTGATCATATTCAACTCTTTTCCGATTAATTTAAATGCATGCAACAAATAATCTATCTCCTTTAAGCTATGGTCCGCGGTCACCGTTAACCGAATTCTGCTTTCTCCGATAGGTACAGTCGGCGGTCGAATCGCCGGGGCATATATTCCTTTTTCTTGTAATCTTTTTGCAAATAGGACAGCCTTATGAGCATCTCCGATCAATACAGGAATAATTGGTGTATGATCTCCCTTCACGGTGTACCCCATTTCTTGTAAACTAGTTTTTATTCGTTTTGCTTTTATAAGCAATTGCTGTCGTTTTTCTTTACTATGTTCGATGATTTCCAATGCTGTATATGAAGCTGCACAAATAGATGGTGATAGTGCGGTTTGAAAGATAAAGGTTCTGGCATGATTTCGCAAAAAGTCAATGAAAACCTTCGATCCAGAAACGACCCCGCCTTCCGTTCCAACCGCTTTACTTAAAGTGCTAATCACTACATCCGGAAAGACGTGAAAAAATTCACTTGTTCCCCTGCCGTTTTCTCCTAAAACTCCTGTTGCGTGTGCGTCATCCACAATGACAAATGCATGATAACGTTGAGCAAGTGACATGATTTTATCTAAAGGCGCAATGGTACCATCCATACTAAAGACACCATCTGTGACAATAAAGCGTCGCCGTGATGAATTTGTTTCTTTTAATTTTTTTTCCAAATCTTCCATATCTACATGGTTATAAATGACGGTATCTGCTTGTGAGAGACGGCATCCATCGATAATACTCGCATGGTTTAATTGATCGCTAAAAATAACATCACCTTTTTCAGGCAATGAAGTAAGCACGCCGATATTCGCCAAATAACCGCTTGAAAACAGCAAGGCACTTTCAGTCTGTTTGAAATCTGCAAATCTTTTTTCAAGCTTTTGATGCCACTGCGTATTGCCTGTCGTTAGCCTTGAGCCGCTGCTCCCAACCCCAAACTCGTGCAATGCCTTTTCTGCTGCAAGAATCAAGCGTGAATCATTGGCCAAGCCCAGATAGTTGTTTGAGGAAAATACTATGTACTTTTGGCCATCTACGTACATTTCGGGACTAGGTGCAGTATTCATTGTTCTAAGCGTCCGATACAAGCCGGATTCCTTTGTCTTCGCTAAACGGTCGTTTAACCACCCATTAAAGTTCAACGCTTGTCACCTCATTATGTCTTTAAAAAGCAAAACCTCTTTTTCTGTTACCCGTGACAATTGCATCTTTCATATCTTTAAGTTCTTCTTTTGTACTGGCAAGCGGAGGATAAATACAATGACGTCACCCAATGGTCTCGTCAGCATGCCAAGCTCCCTCATTTTTAACGTAACGTGGTAGCCTATTCTTTTTTCTGAAGGGAAAGGCTCCTTTGTTTCCTTCGAATAAACAAGTTCAATTCCAAGCTGTCTGATATCTCCCACATGAGAAAGTGATTTGAACTCACGAAGGAGCTGTTGAAGATACGCTGCTTTTTCACTAACTTGCTCTACCACTTTTTCCGATTCAAACAAACGTAAATTTTCAATGGCAACAGCGCATCCTAACTGGTTGCCTGTATAGGAATGGCTGTGGAACAACGTTTTGAACTTGTTATAATCATCATAAAAAGCCCTATAGATCTCCTCTGTCGTCAATGTGGCAGCGATTGATAAATAACCGCCTGTAATTCTTTTCCCAACTGCCATTAAGTCAGGCTGGACATGTTCATATTCGCAGGCAAACATTTTCCCAGTACGGCCAAAACCCGTTGCCACTTCATCAACAATCATTAAGACATCATATTTTGTACATAATTCTCTGACACCTGCTAAAAATCCATCAGGCATCACAATCATCCCACCCGCTCCTTGGACCATTGATTCAATTGTTAGTGCGGCAATTTCCTGATGCTTTTCCTTAAGCAGTTGTTCAAGTATGTTTAAGCATTCATCACGACAATGTTTCGGATCGCCGCTTTTTGACCGATAAACGTAAGGAATAGGTGCCTTAAAATTTTCAAACATTAATGACCCATATACTTGATGATAAAGCTGGATGGAACCGACACTTATGGCGCCGACCGTATCCTCATGATAGCCGTTTTGCATTGTAATAAACTTTTGTTTCTCTGTCTTATTGATATTTTTCCAATATTGAAACGCCATCTTAAGTGCAATTTCCATCGCTTCAGCTCCGCTATCTGAATAAAAAACACGCGTCAGCTTTTCAGGACTTATTTGAATGAGCTTCTCCGCAAGCTCTGTTGCTGGAACATTTGTCATGCCTAACAATGTGGAGTGGCCATTTTTTCGAGCTTTTTTTTAATTGCTTCGTCCAGTTCTTTTTTACGATTGACCATGTACGTTAGTCAAACGGAAGAAAAGCCGTCATATATTCTTTTCCTTCAATATCTTTAACTTTCATTCCTTGGCCGCTTTCAATTATTAAAGGATGATCATCATCTGTGTAAAAGGTAGTCATAGATATTTTTTACTTTTTTCGATTAATTGTTGTTTCATTTCTCTACCTCCCAATGAATAAAGACTGGCTGTTTTTCTAAATAGTGAATATAGGCATTCAGATCTTTCCTGCAATCAACAAAAAAGATGCGGCAGCCACGTTCATCTCCATATTCTTTTAGGTTTGTAATCCGTTGATACCCTAGCTTTTTACTTGCAACATAGCCAGTAGTATATTCAGGATCGTCTGACCAACATAGTTCAGCGATGGTAGCCGGATGCGCACACACCTTTGTGGCAATCACAAGTGCTTCCCTGATTCTTGTACTCTTGGGCACATGAAAATAGTCTGCCCAATGTTCAAAATTCGTCTTCATCCAATCGATTCTTGAAACACGCACTCCCTTTTCCTGCCTATCATCAATACGTTTTCCTGAATGAACATCAATTAATATAGCGCCTCTCATTCCTGAATATTTCGTCCATTCTGTAAATGCTTTTTCAATAACCCGTCTTTCGATACCGACTTTCTCCAAAAGCAGCCTAGACAACTTTCGCCCTTTCTCTACTGTATCTGCCTCATTTGTGTCAATATGTAATGGTTGAATTCGTTTAATCGGTTCGTGAATAGATTCAAATTGAATTTGCATAAAATCCGGAGTACCTCTTGAGTGATGAAGTCCCTTTTCTAATAAAGCATTTACTGAATTTTTTAAATCACTATAGGTTGAAAGCAGTTCTCCACCAGATATATGTTTTCCGCCATGTTCATGAGGTCCATTCTTGGCAGCTCTCATTCTGACACTATAATACCTTTCCTCTTCCATTCGTTGGCCTCCAGCATCCGTCATTTATTTTATGTCAATGAATTTCCGTCAAAATTCATTAAACTAATTAAAGAGCTATTTCTAATTTTTCCAACCTCCAATCTTTTTTATGTTAACTTTTAAAATAAAAAGGTTAACAATTAAATGATAAAATTGTTAACTATTAATGTCAATTGGTTAACTAAAATACGCACTCAAAATGGCAGCCAGTCTCGGGTGAAAGGAGCTTTTATTGAAGATAAGCGGTTAAGCTGAGTAGGAATGCTTTGCAAAATGTTTTTATCTTAAAAAATGCCGTCTAAAAGGATATGATTATTCCTCGCTTTTCTCATTCATTATCAGTTCAATGCCGATTTGAAAAAAATAAGTGTGAGTAAAATGTTTGTGGGAGAAATTCTTAGAATTCCCCGATGAGGGGGTTGGGAACGTAGGTTCGTAATCCCCCTCATCGGGGCCAGCAAGCAAAGCGCGGTAGGATCCCAAGCAGGAAACATGAAAAAAGGACTCTCTCCCTGGTAAGATGATCATTGTCCACACCATCAAACAGGAGGAGAGAGTCCCATGAATATTCAACAACATCTTACCACAAATTCGTTGACATTCAAAGCGATCGAACTTGATTTGTTTCGAGCCTTGCAAAACGCCTTCACCGAGCTGTTTACGGCTCTGTTGGAGGACATCAACCCGGGACAAGCGCCGGGTACCACTTGAAAGACAAACGACGCACCACGATTCAAACCTTGTTTGGCGAAGTTACCTTTGAGCGAAACTACTATTTAGACCGAGAACAAAACCGTTACACGTTTTTGCTTGACTCCTTTTTAGCGTTTGATGGATCACAGTCAATCAGCCCTTGTCTAGAAGAAACAGCGGTGGGATTGGCTGTGGAGTGCTCTTCCTATCGCAAAGCGGCTTGTACGCTTGCCCAGATGGTCGGGTATCCGGTGATGAGCCATGAGGCGATCCGCCAGTTGGTGCTCGAGGCTGAAGTTCCGCTGCACTGCCCGGTTGACCAGCGATATGGACGGGTGCTGTTTGTGGAGGCCGATGGACTGTTTGTCTCTCGCCAAGGGAAGGGAAAACGGGCCAAGGAAGACAAAATCCTGACCGTTCACGAAGGGTGGAAGCGCAACGGCTCACGGATCGAATTCGTGAATCAGCGCCATTACGTCCATGAGGGCAAGAGGGAGGTGTGGGAAGGCTTCGAGGAATTTTTGATGAACGAATATGCCTATGATCCGTGTCGGGATCTTCTTGTCATCAACGGGGACGGCGCTCCATGGATTACCGCGTGCCGGGAGTATTTCAAAGGACGGGTCTGCTTCCAATTGGATCGATTCCACGTGGCGCGTGAGTTGCGCCAATGCCTCTCGGGCCATCCACGGTGGCAGGCGATTCGGCAAAAGCTGGCGAAGCAGGATGAAGAGGGGTTGCTTGTGGAACTGAACAGCGCCCTCGGCACGCTGGGGGACGAAGCGAAAGAACAACAGCTGGCTGCCTTGATCCACCGGATTGAATCGATGCCGGGATGTATCCGCAATTACCGGGAATGGCTGAAGGAGCAAGGAGTGGACACAACGGGCATGTATCCGATGGGGAGGGCTGAAAGCGTGATGAGCCAGCTGGCGTATCGGGTGAAATACCGCCGCAGTTGGACAGACAAGGGACTCAGGGCGTTTTTCAAGGCAATGATTGCCCGGATGGGATGGGATTCGTCTTTTCGGACGTCGTTTAGGAGAAGAATCGTCGCATCCGGCGGAGGAAACGGCATCTACCAAACAGACGATCGTGAACAAGGCGAAACAACGCATCCGCCGTCTTCTTCCAGAGGTAACGCGGAAACAAGCCATATTTACAGCAATCGTCCGGGACTCCGATCTATCATGCCCTGTCTGAACTCAAGGGATGGTAAAAAAAGGTATACATATTCGTCTGTCATGGCAAGGGATGAGAGTCCGAAAGCGCTTACGGATGAAATTCAAAAAAATGGTTCGCTAACCTATGACTTACATCTATTTTCAGCGAACCAAAAAAATTCCCACAAAGTCTTGACTGACTCGGCACCCAATCCGTACTTGTCAGAACCATTTCATTCGAATAAAATTGAGAAAAGGAGATTTTTAAAAGGAGTCAAAAAATGGAACAAAAACTCGACTTAATTTTAGAAAAAGTGATGTCTATTGACAATGATCTTAAAAATGTGCATGAGCGACTGGATTATATCGGGACGCGATTGGACCAGGTAGATGAACGATTAAATCGGGTCGAAAATCGATTGGATCGAGTAGAAGAGCGTTTAGATCAAGTAGAAACACGCTTAAATCATGTTAAAGAGCGATTGAATTGGGTCGAAAATCGGTTGGATCGAGTAGGAGAGCGATTAGATCAAGTAGAAACACGCTTAAATTATGTTGAAGAGCGATTGAATCGGATTGAACAGGAACAAAAATCAATTAAACAAGCTGTAATGGAAACAAACGAAGAAATGAAAAACCTCCAAGAAAGCTTCAAATCTGTTTACGAAATTATTGGCGAACATGACGTTTCCATCCGTACGTTACGAAAAAAAATTATGTAACCTACAACCACCTCAAAAAGTGATAACCTCACTTCTTTTTTTAACCCTGTGCTATTTCCTGGAAATACCATACAAAAAGCAAAAATTTATTCCATTTTATTCAAAGAACCTGTATTTAAACTTTTATTCTGACCTTTGAAAATAAATAAAAAACGTGCCCAATCATACAGTTCTCTATTTGGCATATTGTGCTAATGAATAACTTAGGATTGCTAAGGCTGGTGAGCACGAGCAATTCAAAGCCGCCTATCTTGATGTCTTCTCCATTTTTTTACTAAAAGGATGTAAAAAATATTGAATACAATAAACTACTAATCTAAACTGATAGTTGATGAGGTAGAAAGACTTCCCTATGTTTCACTGGAGTTGATTTGATGATTGCTACTATGTATAAACGGAGAATGAAAGCAGCATTTGCTCTATCTTCTATAGTTATGCTCATTGGTATTTCTGTTTTTTTCATCGATCGACCAGATTCTTTACAAAATTGGTTAAATCTTTCTTCAATAGGTATTGTAGGTCTTTTTTTGTTTTTTACCGGAGTTTCAAACCAGATTAAATATAACAAGGTGAAAGATATTCAAATTCATGAGTCAAAAGCTTCCCTCCTTGAGTTGGATCATCTAGTTTTAAAAAAAGATATTGGCTTTTTTCCTCGTCTCCTACTGTTTGAAAAAAGCGGCCATTTTGTTGGAACGATTAAGCCAATCCGTATTCCTTCTATTTTTTACCCAATGAGCCTGCTGCTTCGTGATTCATTGATCATGACGCTTCCGATTACATATGGTGTTTTTTCGAATAAAGGAAATGTGCTGTTTACCTTTAAGAGAAAAGGAATGAAAAAGTCGATTGTAACTGTGAAGGATGTACATGGCCGAAAACTGGGAGAATATGTACAAGAGGATTGGAAAAGTCTAGTCAACATAAAAGGTGAGCTGAGAGATGCTGATGATAAGCTGATTCTCCCTGTTAAGGTTAAGGCCTTTTCTGGTGATTTTACATTAACAGATTCCGAAGGTCGGCAGTTGGCCCGTTTCTACAATGGATATTTCCCTCATGAATATACAAATATTTTTCGTGATGTGTACAATGATATCGTTGAGCTCTCTGACAACTTGTCGAAACATCATAAAATGCTTTTAATTGCAATGACTGGCTTTTTATTTTTGCAGCGCAACCAATAATCTAGTGTTGTTTTGGGAGTTTTCCCGCTACCACTTTACGATTTCCAAATTAACAAAAAACTTTTTAAAATAGATCCAGTGAACTGCACGAGCTTACTAGTTGATGTGTGCAATAATAAATCCATGCAGGAAAAGATGCTCCTGCATGGATTTTTGTACTGAATATCGTCCTTACAACGAAATTTTTTTAGGGGGGTAAACGCATTATCACTTCCGGAGTGTCGAATTTATTTTTTTAGCTGTATCAAAGAACATGGCAGATGTTTGATACAGTCTTTTAATCTATCAAAAGAGTTTTTATGGACAGTCAAGTTATTTCGTTAATGCAGGTTCATTTTGTGCACTTTCCTCTTTTTTTGGCATTTGGCGGACTCCAAATGCAACACGTTTAATGTTAAACAAGTGATTGACCGTAACATTGTCAGATGTAACGTTGTTGCCAATAGCACCGCAGCCAAGAGTCAAGGACGGTTTTACGTTCACTGTAGCGCCAATAGCGCCAAATGTTGTACCGGCATTTACAATGATACGTCCTGCTGGTTTATCGATTGTGTAAGCTTCGATTACTTTTTCATCCTCAGCGTGAATTCCGACTGTGTGACCAAGTCCGCCTGCATCAAGAAGTTTTTGGGCAAGCTCGCTTGCTGCTTGCATATCTTTCACTGTATAAAATGCTAGCGTTGGAGATAGTTTTTCAATTGAGAATGGATATTCTTTCCCAACTCCTGTTTCTTCTGCAACGATCACTTTCGCCTCGGACGGAACTTCAATACCTGCCATTTCACCAATCACTTGAGGTGACTTTCCTACAATTTTTGCATTCAGTCCACCGTTTACGAGAATGATGGATTCTACTTTTCGTTTTTCTTCTTCATTCAAGAAATAAGCGCCTTGTTTTGTCATCTCTGCAACAACTTTCTCTTTAATCGACTCATCCACTAAAAGAGCTTGTTCAGAAGCACAAATTGTTCCGTAGTCAAAAGTTTTGCTTTCAATAATAAGTTCAACAGCTTTTTCGATATTGGCACTTTCATGAATGTATACAGGTACGTTTCCAGGACCTACTCCGTATGCTGGTTTTCCGGAGCTGTAAGCAGCTCTTACCAATCCAGGACCGCCTGTGGCAAGGATGACATCAGTTAATTTATGCTTCATCAGCTCGTTTGTTGCTGCCAATGTTGGTTGGGTAATGCACAAAATCAAACCTTTTGGTGCTCCGGCACGCTCTGCTGCTTCTTGCATAATTCTTGCCGCTTCCGTTGTACATTTTGCAGCAGCTGGGTGAGGGCTGAAAATAATCGCATTTCCTGCTTTAACTGCGATCAATGATTTAAAAATGACTGTTGAGGTAGGATTTGTAGATGGAACAATTCCTGCAACGATCCCTACAGGTTGAGCAACTTCCCATACGCGGTTTTCTTCATCGCGACGAATAATCCCGACTGTTTTCACATCCTTGATAGAATTGTAAACATCATTCGCTGCGAACAGATTTTTTACTGTTTTATCAGGAACATTCCCGAAGCCAGTCTCTTCTACTGCCATAGCAGCCAATCGCTCAGCTTCTTCCCTTGCCGCTTTAACCATGCTTTCAACAATATGATCAATCTCGCTCTGAGTCATCTTTGCCATTATTTTTTGAGCTGTTTTCGCTTCCTCAAGGTAATTTCTTATTTCTTGGATAGATTGTAAATCAATATCTCGCAACATCTTTGCTTCGCTCCCTTTCATAGTTTTCATTTAACTAGCAGATTCATATTGTCATGATCTCAAATGACACTATTTCAATTTTGTTCGCTTGAACAAGCATCATTTTTTGTGTTTCTGCCCTCACCTCCTCAAATGCTAGCAGTTTGACATCACTGATTCTTGTCATGACCACTTTATCGAACGACGATCTAATCTGATGTCGTCACCAATATGCAAAACTCCTTCTTCCAATACTTTCGCTTTTTGACAAAGAAGAAGCATTTCAACCGCCCAAAAATTGATAACGATTACAAAAAAGCGGTTTCATAAAACCCGAAAATTTGTTGAAGTATATTTTTTATTTATTTAAATATCTAGAATCATCGATATAAATAATTATAAATCGATAATTCTCGATATCTGAATCTATAAATATAATAAAACAAAATAAAAAGGGATTCAAGCCAAAAGCAACAATTAAAAAATTAGGCCTATAAATCCCTTGATAATAATTCATTCAATTTTTTGATGTTCTCTTCATCCCTTTTATAATAAGTCCATTGCCCAACACGTTTTGCCTTTATTAATCCGGCATTTTGCAGCATCGATAAATAATGGGATACAGTAGATTGTGACAGTCCAACTTTTTTATGGATATCGCTCACACATACTCCATCTTCGTGTATATCACCGTGCTGCGGTTTGGGAAAGTGAGCTTCCGGATTCTTGAGCCATTGTACGATTTGCAGCCTCGTTTCATTTGACAAGGCTTTAAACACTTCTAAAAGTTCCATTGCTACCTCCAATTGACAATACTTATATTTCAAAACAACAGCGGAATAAAATTTGCATTAACAGACAATAAAAACACGAACAACGACAATCCTAAAACGGAGGTTGATCGCTCTTGCATGGATAGATTAGCATATAACCAACAAATCTACAATACCTTGACGACTAGCTCTGATTGTTGACAGCGTGGCAGTGATCATTAGCCCCTAAAACGTAATAATTTTATTATTAATTCAATAATACACGAAACCCAACCATAAAAGCAAAATCCAAGTCTTTTAGCAATAAACTGCTTTATTTTCTGTAAAGCCCTGATAATAAAATTACATACAATTATAATCAACTTGATTCTTGAACAGTTAATCAGCCTCCTCAGCGCTTCATGTTCAAACACAACCTTATAAACATGTTTTCAGAGCAGCCAATCAAAGATGAACTGTTGAATCTTTGATCCGGATGATCGTAAAAACAAATTCATTGTTCCTTCTATAAGCGAAAGACATCTATATTGAATGCGGGCAAAATCCTTTTCAGACACACTTGCAGAGCGAAATGGTTTTTAGATTGTGGTGAAAGCGCGCTGAACACCATTGCATGATCAGGCGAATCATTGCATATAGTTCATGTTTGTTTTCATCATACACTTGATCACTATAGCATCCTTATCATCCAAGTAAGAGCTCCAAATATTCTCTCTTTGTTTTCCTAACTTTAAAACCAATAAATGATACGCCATAATTATTATACATCTTGATTCGTTTTTTCGAATCACACATGAAAGTTTTTTCACTGACGGCTTAAAAAATATCGATCCAAATTTTCGCTGCCGTCGCTAAAATTAAGACAGCTAAAATTACGCGGAGTACTTTTGTGCTCATTTTTTGTCCTGCTTTTGCACCTAAAGGAGATGCAATCAAACTTGCAATGACCATAATTATTGCAGGAATGAATTCAACTTGGCCCGTTGTGATTTTTGCAAATGTCGATCCGATTGAGGAAATAAACGTGATCGCTAATGAGGAGGCAATCGTCATTTTCGTTGGAATTTTTAGAACAGAAAGCATAATCGGTACTAATAGAAAAGCTCCCGCCGCTCCGACGATTCCTGATCCAATTCCGATCAAAAATGAAAGCGAAGCTGCCAGCCATTTATTGAAGTTCACCATGTCCAATGGAATATCATCAATCCCTTTATTTGGTACGAACATCATCAAAACAGCAAATGCTGCTAAAATGCCGTATACAAGATTAATGCTTCCTTCACTCATCATCCTAGAAACGTATCCGCCAATGAAACTTCCAATTAAAATACTGCACCCCATATAAAAATTAACGACTTATTTAAGTATCCACCTTTCCGATAGACTAAAACACCGCCAATCGTCTTAAAAAATACTTGGACGGCACTAATTCCCGATACTTCATGGGCGCTGAACGCAGCAAGGCCAAAAAGCGGGGGCAGGTAAAGAAGCATCGGATATTTAATAATGGAACCGCCAATCCCAACCATACCGGAAAGGAAGGAACCGATAAAGCCAATAAGAAACATTACGATAATAAAATTGAACGTTATTTCCATTGATATACTACTCCTTTGATGTTGTTGTTAAAATCGGGGTGCGTATATGCACCCCGCTAGTAAGTGAATTATCCTTTTTAATTCGAAAATGATCGATCATGTTCTTTTTTTCATCATCGTATGCCTATTGCTTGATGCCCAAGGCGATAAATGAATTTTCGTCCCAATGCAATGAACCATCGATTAATTCACAATAAGGGACAATTCAATATTGAGAAATTTCGCCTTTCATTTTCCAATTGCAAAATAGTTCGCATGTATACTATAAAAATGTTTTTTTGTTGTTTAAAGATTTTTTGTACCTTTATCATATATTTGTATATTGATAACCAACTGTTCAATCATTGTTCAAGCGATCCATTCCATTCTGACATACCGGGGACAATATTCCATACGTTTGAAAACCCTTTTTCTGCTAATTTCTGGGCTGCCAAACTACTGCGCGTTCCCGTGCGGCAGACGACATAAATGGTCTTATCTTGCGGGAGTTCCTTGATCCGTTCCTCCAATTCTCCAAGAGGAATTGACAAGGCACCAGGAATATGCCCAAATGCAAACTCTGCCGGTTCACGGACATCTAAAATGATAATTGACGGATCATTTATTTTGTCTGCTAATTCTTCATTGCGAATAACATGGGGGAATTTCGCTTCATTCTTTGCCTCGCTCTCACTTGCTCTACGAATATAGTGCTTTAATATCCCCTCTTCTTCAATTGTACCGAGATAGTGATGTCCAGTGCTTTCTGCCCATGCTTTCATATCCGCTTTCGATCCTTTGTCTGTTGCTTGTACCTCCAGTACTTGTCCAGGCTGCAACTTATGAATCGCTTTTTTCGCTTTGACAATCGGCAGCGGACAAGACAACCCTTTAGCGTCTATTGTCATATCTACTTGAATCATGACTTTCTCCTCCTTAAATGGGAACTATTCTACAGGATCTTCTTATTTATGCATCAATTTCCGCAACTTTCCGATAGTTTTCGGCTCGTCTGCTTTTTCCTTCAAACAGCAGGCGAGAGTATTTTCTTTTTCTGTATCTAGTTCATTCTCCGAAACTTGAACAGTCAGGGCGTAATATTTATGGAACTAGAAATTTTCCTAAATCGACTTCTTCTAGTTCATGAACATCAATAACATTGAATGTTTTCCTTTTATGGAACAACGCCTCAAATTTCTTTAGCAGAATAGTTGTTTCATAGCAACCTTTATGACCAAGAGTTCATGCCGCCTTTTACATTGGTTACACGCTGAAATCCTAATTTCTTTAATAATTTGCTTGCTTTGGCGCTTCTCATTCCACTTTGACAAATCACAATAACTTCTTTATCTTTTGATAGTTCATGAACTCGTTTTGGAAGCTCGTGAAGCGGAATATTTTTAAAACCAGGAATATGATTCGTATGAAACTCAATAGGTGTGCGTACGTCAATGTAATGAACATCTTTTTTCGTAATTCCTTCTTTAATTGCACTACAGATATGATTCGCACTCCTTTTATGGGCAGAAACCGATTGACAACGAACCATATCACCAATAGAACTAGACCAATATTAATAATGGTTTGAACCATAGGCCCCACCTTAAATAAACAAATTGACATTTCCTTCAGAAGCATCTGCTAAATACGCAGCAACCCCTGCAAATTCGATGCCGTCTATTAATTCATCCTGTTGGAGTCCTAAAAGATCGACTGTCATTTGGCAAGCAACCAGCTTTATTCCTTGTTCCTTTGCCATATCGATTAATTGCGGCAGCGGCACAGCATTATGTTTTTTTATCACCCGCTTAATTAACTTCGCTCCTATTCCGCCAAAGTTCATCCGCGACAGTCCCATGCGGTCAGCACCACGCGGCATCATTTTCGCAAACATTTTTTCTAATAATCCTTTTTTCACCGGAACTGTCGAATCTTTACGCAATGCGTTAAGCCCCCAGAACGTATGAAAAATTGTAACCTCATGGTCATAGGCAGCAGCGCCGTTCGCGATAATATACGCTGCCATCGCCTTATCATAGTCACCGCTAAACAAGATGATCGTTGTTTTTTTCTTTTGCTCCGACACTTTGTTTCCACCTTCTTCCCAAAATACTCATAGGGGTATAAAGATAGCAAAAATTATCCCTTTTTGATCCAAAACGTAAAAACGCCATTTTCTTCTTTCATATTAACAACCGTATGTCCACTTGCCTTTGCCCAAGCGGTCAAATCGTTTTTGGAACCTTTATCCGTTGTATGCACCTCTAAAACTTGACCAGCTTCTAACTCATCAATTGCTTTTTTTGCTCTTACGACTGGCATTGGGCATGCAAAACCCTTTGCATCTAATACTTTATCTGCATTCATTGTCAATGACCTCCTTTAATATTACCATTACCCCTATATGTATATTAATAGGGATAAAAAAATCTGGGGGTGTCTAATAAGTCGTTTTTACGGCTTATTGACGTCCCCATTAATGTTTTAGAAACGTTGATATATCGGTGTTTATGATTTTTTGTTTTCAATGGGGATTTGACTTTCTGGACAGCCCCAAACTTTTAACGACTTTTTACCAACAGCTCTACAGCTTCTTTTACAAGGTGTTCCGTTTTTTCTCCATTTTCTAAGCTTTCACGGATACATTGCTCTAAATTGGAACTTACAATAACAGCAATAGTGCGATCAATAGCGTTTCGTGCAGCAGAAAGTTGAGAAATCACGCTTTTGCAGTCCTTTTCTTGTTCCATCATACCAATAATCCCTTTTACTTGTCCTTCAATTCGTTTTAGGCGGTTTTTGATTTCTTTGCTGTATTCCATTTGGCATTTCTCCTTTCTTTGCAAGGACAATCGGCCATTGAATAGCTCTTCACTTTAAAACCGCGGCTGCGCAAAAAGCGAATGCCTAAATTTTTTCCTACTTCATCACTTGCAATCACATGGATTGGTTTATCAGGAATTTCATAAACATGCCGTTTTAAATAAGCAAACGGTATGTGAAAGGAATTCGCAATGGGATAATGATTTGTTTTTTCGTTGTAATCACGAAGATCTAGAATCGTTAAAGAATTTATACTTTCATCGCGGTAGTCAACACACGGAACTCCTCTTACTGGATAATACCGCCGATAGACAGATATTGATAACAAAATAAATAAAGCCAAAAGCAGTATTCCTTCCAATTCTTCTTTCCACCTCATTCATTGTTTTTATTTATGAACAATTATATACATGTATAAGTATATAATCAACCGATTTATTTTTCTAAACAAATTTTTGGAACAGAGGCATTTTCTTTATTTGTTAGTTATCAATATAGCTTTCCCTTTACTTAATTTAAAAAATATTTGCGGAGGGAGAAAAAGGAGACTCGGCATGAATGACTCAAGTCTCCTTTTTTTAATCATTACCGGACTGCCCAACGGTTTGGACCGATTTCCATCTCGCGTTGCTGCTCTTCATCTGGATGAAGCTTTCCCATATTTGTTTGCCGAATTTCCTGATAAGCATTCGGTTGCGGAGGCAAGTTTTCCGTCACCGTTTTTCGAAACTCTTCTTCGCTCGCGATATTGAGACCATGATTTTTTGCGTACAACATACCTAATGTAGTACCAACACTACCATCGTCATTCATTTCACCCGGTACCATAAAATGTGCAGGCAAAACCAACAGGTCATCTGCTAATTGTTTATAGCGCTCATATAATGTCTTGCGCAAATCCCCACCCAATCCTGCGCTTTTCCAGCCAAATCCGGACGACCGATCGAATCGATAAATAAAACATCTCCCGTTAGTAAATATTGGTCATCTATAATAAACGAAGTGCTGCCAATTGTATGTCCCGGTGAGTAAACAGCTTCGATCACTGCATGACCGACCTGAATGCGGTCCTCATCTTGAATCGATGCATAGGAAAAGGTCACTTCTGTCGCATCTTTTGGAGGCAAATAGTACGTCGCTCCCAATTGTTCAGCTAACTTGCGGCCGCCGGAAATATGGTCTGCGTGCAAATGGGTATCAATGACATATTTAATAGAAATCTCGCGTTCCTTCGCAAACTCAACGTATACATCCGTCATGCGATTTGTATCAATAAGCGCACCTTCTCCGTTTGATTCGATCAAATAGGACAGGCAGCCTTTCCCGAGACGGACAAATTGATAAATCGCACCGCCGTTTTTCAGCTCAGCGATTTTGACCGGTTGTAAATGCTCGCTCCACGCTTTCATACCGCCTTCAATGGAATAAACATGTGAAAAACCTTCTTGTTCAAGCTGTTCGGCAACAAATAGCGATGATCCTTATAGAGCAGCTAGTCACATTTTATTTCCAATCCGGATAAAGATCCGTGCGTCGATCACGCCACGTGGTGACAGAACCGCTTTCGCGAACCTGATATAACAGCTCTAAATCGAGATCAGCGGTTACAATCATATCATGATTGATTTCTCCTTCTACCAAGATGCCGCGCGGAGGAAATGGGATATCGTTCGGTGTAATCACCGCCGCTTGCCCAAAATTTGCCCTCATGAAATCAACCGTAGGAAGGGAACCTACCGTACCAGTGGTGACGACATAAACTTGATTTTCGATTGCTCTCGCATGGCTGGTGTAACGAACACGATAAAATCCGTGACGATCATCGGTGCATGAAGGGCAGAAAATGACATCAGCCCCTTTCGCCTTTGCCATTCGAACGATTTCTGGAAATTCGATGTCATAGCAAGTCAACATCGCAATGGTTCCCTTGTCTGTTTCGAACACCTGCAAGCTTTCTCCAGGAGACATATTCCATTCCTTTACTTCCGTCGGAGTGATATGAAGCTTTGGCTGTTCGGCAACTCTTCCGTCTGGATAGAATAAATAAGCAACGTTGTATAATCGTCCGCCTTTACGGATGACATGGGTTCCTCCAATAATATGCATCTTTGTTTGCTTAGCCAAATTAATAAATAAAGACCGATATTGTTCTGTAAAATCAGGAAGATCTTGAATGGTCAAAGGTTGCCCTTGCTGGTTGCCAATAGACATTAGCTGGGTGGTGAAAAATTCCGGAAACAAGACAAAATCCGCCCCAAACTCTTCGGCTGTTTTAATATAATGTTCTACTTGTTTGGCAAATTCCTCAAACGATTGGATGGTATGAAGATGATATTGAACTGCTGAAACTCTCAGTTTCATAGTCTCCCCCTCTCTTGTTATCCATCTAGTAACGTTTCGCCCCAGTCAGTGGCGATACTGATATTATTAGACACATCATTCAATTTAACAAGTACACACTTTTGTGTTACATAGTGTGGAAAAGTATACTAAAAGAGGATAAACGAAAAAAAGGAGAATAAAAAAGAAGTCTGTAGAAACGATGAGGGATCTGATGATAGAGGCGATGCTTTGTGATCTGCAACCACATACATACAAAAAAACCAACGGACAGTGGATCTTTCATAAAGATGGTTGTCCGCTGGTTTTTTAACGTCTAATATAAACTTATTGCTTTCTTCATCTCTATATCGATAAGTGTGCATTTTCTATGAAAATTGCCTGCCTATAAAAGTATATTAAGGAGTACGAGCAGGGAGTTTTCGAAGCTTTAAAGGAGGAAAGTTTTTTCTACTTGGCGGCCTCATTGATTTTTACTTGACCTTTGACAACAGTCTCCATATAGTTTCTGCCCCATTCATACATAGCATCAAGAATTGGCATCAGACTTTTTCCATGCTCGGTCAGTGAATATTCTACTTTTGGTGGAACAACAGGATAGACTTCGCGATGAACAATTTGATCTTCCTCCAGCTCTCGCAACTGGTTAACAAGCATTCTTTGGGTGATCCCCGGCATGAGAGCTTTTAGTTCACTAAACCGCTTCTTTCCCCCTTTTCCTAGATGCCATAAAATAAGCATTTTCCATTTACCGCCTATAACAGAGAGTGTTAATTCTTTTTCACAGTTATACGTCTTGCCGCAAACGTGTCCCATCGTTTCACCTCCCATGTTTATTACAGCCCATGGTATACTCATTTTCACTTTATAATAATAAAACACATACTGTCAAATAAATGTATAAAGTGCGTACTTCTCAATAAATTTTATACGCATTATACTAGCATCTGTAAACCAATTACGAGCACTGGAGGGAGCAGCATGAATCGTTTTACTATTCCGCGCGATATTTATTTCGGAGAGAATGCTCTCGATGTTTTAAAAACGCTGGAAGGAACAAAAGCTGCCCTCGTCTTTGTTGAACTTTCATGAACGAAAAAATACAAGAACAAGACCTTCTTCCTGTTCACAAAAATACCAATTCTTGCAATGTAGTAAACCTTGTTACATCTGCTCTATCAGCTTTATTCTTTTTGAAAAATGTTTCAAAAAGACAGGGGGGATAACATTGGATTCGATGACCTTTGTCTTGTTTGGGGCAACAGGTGATTTAGCTAAACGAAAAATTTTCCCTGCATTATATAATTTATTTCTCGACCAAAAAATGCCTCAGTCGTTTTCCGTTATTGGGGTGAGCAAAAGAGAATTATCCGATGTTGAATTTCAAGCATATGTGGAAAATTCATTAAGAACATTTTCTAGACGTTTGACAAATGACCGTTCCAAAATGGAAGAGTTTCTCCATGCGTTTCGTTATACTTCTTTAGATGTAACGAATGCCCAAGGGTATAAAAAGTTGCTTGAAATGGTTCAACGACGTGAAAAAGAATTGAATATTCCTGAAAACCGCATGTTTTATTTATCTGTTGCGCCGGAATTTTTTGAGGTGATTGCAGCAAACATCAAGGAAAGTGGACTAGGATCCGCCAAAGGTTGGAAACGCCTGATTATCGAAAAACCGTTTGGTCACGATGTAAAATCAGCGCAAGATTTAAATAAAAAGTTAAGTCAAGCTTTTGAAGAAGACGAAATTTATCGAGTAGATCATTACCTTGGGAAGCCGATGGTCCAGAACTTGGAAGCTATAAAATTTGCCAACTCTGTATTTCAAGCAATCTGGAACAATCAGTATATAGCCAATGTACAAATTACAGCTAGCGAAACGGTTGGAGTTGAAGAAAGAGCAGGTTATTATGACCAGGCAGGGGCCATTCGCGATATGGTTCAAAATCATATGTTACAATTGTTGATGATGACCGCTATGCACCTTCCAAAACGGATCAGCGCAAAAGACATCCGGAATGAGAAAAGAAAAATCATGGAATCTCTTCGGCCAATACAGAAAGAAGAAGTAAGTTTACACGTTGTTCGCGGTCAATATGGTCCTGGAGAAATCGATGGAAAACCAGTTGTCGGATATAAAGAAGAACCCGGAATAACTGCTTCTTCAACAACGGATACGTTTGTTGCGGCTCGTTTGTGGATTGATGATGAGGTTTGGAGAGGGGTACCATTCTATATCCGCACAGGTAAAAGAATGAAGGAAAAGTCCACACGTATTGTGATTGAATTCAAAAATCCATTAAAGGAATGGTATTTACCGAAAAATGAGAAAACAGCTCCTAATCTTTTAGTGATTCAAATCAATCCGAACGAAGGAGTTTCATTGCAATTAAATAATAAAAATGTATTAAACGATGGAAGGATTGAACCCGTCCATATGCACTTTACGACTAATCAGAAAGATGTACCCGAAGCCTATGAGCTCTTGATTTTCGACTCTTTATGCGGTGATTCGACTTTCTTTGCTCATTGGAACGAAGTTGAACTATCTTGGAAGTGGGTTCAACCCATTTTGGATGCATTTGAGGAGAATCTCCTTCCTCTTCACTCATATCTTGCAGGTTCGATGGGACCAGAAGCTTCTCATCAATTATTGGAGGAGGCCGGATTTCATTGGTGGTAGTTAAGCATGACTATAGGTTGTCAATATAAGAAATAGAAGCCACATTTAACAACAAATTTTCCTTACCTTATAAGATTAAAGACGTTTTTAGGAGGTCATTAACATGAAAATCGGGTTAATCGGTTTAGGAAAAATGGGATTCAACTTAGGTAAAAATCTCATCGACCATAAGCACGAAGTAGTAGCGTTCGATGTAAATGCAAATGCGGTTGAAGAAATAAAAAAATATGGAGCCAAAGGCGTATCTAATTTAGAGGAGCTCGCTCTATCATTAGAAAAACCAAGAATTATTTGGATCATGGTTCCACACACAGTGGTTGATTCGGTAATTGGCGAAATTACACCATTTTTAAGCAAAGGAGACATTGTCATTGATGGCGGCAATTCTCACTATAAGGAATCGATTCGTCGTTATAACGAACTAAAGGAGATTGGAATTCACTTTATGGATGCCGGAACCTCTGGTGGAGTGGAAGGTGCTCGTAACGGAGCGTGTTACATGGTTGGAGGGGATTCTGAAGCTTGGAACGTTGTCGAGCCTCTTTTCCGAGATACCGCTGTGGAAAATGGGTATTTATATACAGGAAAAGCAGGTAGCGGCCACTTCTTAAAAATGGTCCACAATGGGATTGAATACGGGATGATGGCGGCCATTGGTGAAGGATTCGAAATATTGGAGAAAAGTGAATTCGATTATGACTACGAAAAAGTGGCAAGAGTGTGGAATCACGGTTCTGTTATTCGTTCATGGCTCATGGAATTAACAGAACGCGCCTTTTCTAAGGATGCAAAATTAGAGGAAATCAAAGGGATTATGCATTCTTCCGGTGAAGGAAAATGGACAGTCGAAACGGCTTTAGATCTACAAACCGCTACTCCTGTCATCGCTATGTCTTTATTGATGCGGTATCGTTCATTAGAAACCGATACATTTACAGGCAAAGTGGTAGCCGCTTTACGCAACGAATTTGGTGGACATGCTGTAGAAAAAAATGAGGAGGAATAAGCCGTTATAATCATTTGAAGCATCTCCAGAAAAAACTTTTAAGGAAACAGCATAAAACTCCTCTATTTTCGATCAGAGAAATACAACTATCCATTCATGATAAATGAACTTCTCAATTTGAAAAAGCTGACTCTAAACGATCACGTGTAGGGTGACCGTTTGTGCCAGCTTTTTATTTCCGATAATAATCGCACGAAAACCGTCTGACAAGCCGATGCGGGATAATAATGCGCTTAATCGGTTCGTTCGGGTTAGCGATTTTTTCGATTAAGTTTTTCGTTGCTTCGTAGCCGAGTTGGAAGATATGAATGTCGACCGAGGTTAACGGCGGGCGCGACATTTCCGCCAGCAGCGTGTTGTTGAAGCTGACGATCGAAATGTCATCGGGAACGCGCAGTCCCATTTCATCCAATGTCTTCAGCACGCCTAAGGCCATTAAATCATCGGCAACGACGAGCGCTGTCGGCGGCTCAGCGAGCGAAAGCAGCTCTTTCATCGCTTCTTGGCCGCCTTCCTGCAAAAATTCTTCGTGCATGATATAGTCTTCGCGATAAGGAAGGCCCGCTTCTCTCAAAGCCTCCTCGTAACCATGCAATCGGTCGACAGTCACTAAATATTGCTTATTGCCGCCGACAAAAGCGATTCGTTCATGGCCGCGCGCGATCAAATGCTCCGTCGCTTCTTTGCCCGCCCGGTAATTGTCATTATCGACATGGGTGATTTGTTCTTCCTTTTGATGCGGCTTCCCGATGACGACAAATGGGAATTGATGTTTTTGCAAATATTTCATCAGTCTATCATTGATGCGCGAATATAATAAAATCACTCCGTCGACGCTGCGGCCTTGAAGCATGTCCACAACCCCTTCGTAAATTTCTTTTTCTTTTTCGCCTGTGGACATTTGCAAAGCGTATTTTTTTTCATGTGCTGCTTTGCTGATGCCGCGGATGACTTCTGGAAAGAACGGGTTTTGCAGCGCCTGTTCCGCTGCGCTTGGCATGACAATGCCGATCACCTGTGTTGCTTGATTGGCCAAACTGCGCGCAATAAAATTCGGATGATAGCCAAGTTCTTTCATTGCCTGTCGCACTTTTCGCTTCGTCTTCTCACTAATTCGCGGACTGTCGGCAATAACGCGGGAAACCGTGGAGGGAGCCACGTTTGCTCGTTTTGCAACATCTTTTATCGTAACGTTCATCATTTACTCCCCCATTCGATGCTCATTCACTTTGGATGAGTAGGATACGCTGATGAGGATCAAATATCGCATTTTGTTCGTTTCCATCGATCGTGACTTTCGTCTGTTCCGTCGCGTGATGAATTGCAAAAGAGAGCTTCCAACTTGGTTGATACGTTCCTTCGCTTTTCGTTACGATATGCACGGAATTTTCGCCATATTCGACCTCAATATACATGCGTAAATAATCTCCCTTTTCGTAAGAGAACGTTTGTCCGTCATCATCATACAGTACATACGTCGCTTTGCCACCATTGGCCTTATAAATATGAACAGTCCGATGTTCGTCCGGCATTTCTGTCGAACGCTTAACGTCACCTAAGGCAATAGCCGATCCTTGTTTAATGAAGATTGGCAATGTCTCTAAATCCGCAGAAATTAAATGGTATTGGCCGCCTTCTAGCACTTCGCCTGTCCAATAATCCACCCAGTTTCCTTTCGGGAAATAAGCGACGCGACGGGTCGTGCTCGGCGTCATGATCGGCGCAATTAATACATTGGCACCAACGAGAAATTCGTCATACAGATTATACGTGTTTTCATCATCCGGGTACTCGAAAAACAATGGTCTCATGACAGGTGCCCCTGTTTCATGTGCCTCCGCAAACAATGTATATAAATGTGGAAGCCACTGATAGCGCAATCGAATATATTTTTTTATGATGCGCTCATATTTTTCCCCAAACGCCCACGGTTCTTGACGGCGGAACCCAATCGCGCAATGATTGCGAAAATATGGCGTAAACGCCCCTACTTGCATCCATCGCGTCAACAGCTCTCCATTCGTGTTATGGGCAAAACCGCCAACATCCGGACCGCAAAACGCAACTCCAGATAATCCTAAGTTCATACACATCGGCAGTGACATTTGCAAGTGTTCCCAGAAGCTGCGATTATCCCCCGTCCATACCGCGGCATAGCGCTGAATGCCGGAAAAGCCAGCGCGTGTTAATAAGAACGGGCGCTTTCCGTTTAATAATTTTTTCATTCCTTTATACGTTGCTTCTCCCATCATAAAGCCATACACGTTATGAAGCTCGCGATGCGTTTTCGGATCGCCGTCGTTGTCGTGTATCACTTTGACGTCCATCGTTTTCGTTTCGTTAAAAACGGATGGTTCGTTCATGTCGTTCCAAATGCCTTCAATGCCTAAATCCGTATAAAATTGGTGCTTTTCTCCCCACCATTTTCGCACCTTTTTATTTGTAAAATCCGGAAACGCGCTCTTGCCCGGCCAGACTTCTCCAAAATAAACGTTTCCTTCGATATATTTGCAAAAATAATCATGGCGAATGCCTTCCTGGTAAATGACGTATTCTGGGTCTTCTTTCACTCCGGGGTCGACAATCGGAACAACACGAATTCCTTTTTGTTTTAAATCGGCAATGAGCTGCTTCAGATTCGGAAAACGGTTACGGTCAAACGTAAACACGCGATAGCCATTCATGTAATGAATATCTAAATAAATGACATCAAGCGGAATGTCTTTTTCGATAAACGTTTGTGCAATCTCTCTTACTTCTTGTTCGGTTTCATAGCTATAGCGGGATTGATGATACCCCAGTGCCCATTTTGGCGGAAGCGGCATTCGGCCGGTAAGATCCGTATATTGTTCTAACACGTCCTTTGGCGTTGGACCAGCAAAAACGTAATAATCAATGGCCCCTCCTTCTGCGGAAAAACAATACTCATCGGTCGCTGTTTGAAAATCAAATGTTGTTTTGTACGTATTGTCAAAGAAAATGCCATGCGCACTTCCATTTCGCACCGTCATAAAATACGGATGGGATTGGTATAACGGGTCCGTTTCCGGATTGTGTGGCGCATACACATCCGTATTCCACATCGTCATTGTTTCGCCACGCTTATCGAGGAACCCTGTTTTTTCACCAAATCCGTAAAAATGGTCAGCTTCATCCATCATTTTAAAACAGCATACTTCTCCTTGGTAGGTAAACGCCATCCCCTTTTTTCCTTCCGCAACAAGCAGTCGTCCATGATTGTCGTAAATGCGGACGCGAAACGGTCGTTTTTGCAAAACAACCGTCAGTTTTGCCGATGTTAACGTCACCTCTTCCTCGGTTTCATGTACGGAGGCATCTACTTTTTCCGGCTCTTTTACGACAGCGACACTTGTGGACAAACTTGTTTCGCCAAAAGGGTTGAAGGCGATACGGACAATATCTTCACGGTAAAATCGAATTTTGACGATTCCTGTGTCGCAATGGAATGAAAATACGTGTTCCGTATGAGAAAATGTATGCATATTCCCGATGTCGATCCGGTGCGTTTCTTGCGTTTTGTCATCTTGTTCCGGCTGAATGGCGAAGCTTGTATCCTCGAGCATCTTTTTTCCCTCCTAGGTTGTCTGTTTTGACCTTTTCTTTACATAATATAAAAACAACCCAAATAGCACATAAATGGCAATTAACGTTGCAATAAATGGAATATTGAGCCCCGTCTTTTTCGCAAGCACATAAATTTCCGCTGTCTCGCGATTTAAAATGAGATCATATCCGTCGCGATCGCTTCGGACTAAATCTCCTGCCAGCAGTCCGCGTAGTTCTTTTCCCGGGGCAAGTTGATTGTTTGTCAAATGAACCTTTCGTGTTTTTCCGGTATTGTTAATGGCAATGACCGCTGTTTCGTCTTTATACGTCCGCTTAAAGACAGCCATACCGTTTTTTTCATATAACAATGTAAAATCGCCGCGCCGTAGCGATGGTAGCTGTTGGCGCAGTTCCCCTAATTTTTTAATATAATCAATGATTTCCTTGTCAGTACGGAAATTCATTAAGCGACGATTATCCGGATCGTTCCCGCCGTCCATTGCAATTTCTGTTCCATAATACATAATCGGAATGCCCGGTGCAGAGAACAAATACGTTAAACCGAGCTTAATTCTCGTTATTGGATTTTGCTTATTTTCTATCGCAAGTCTTGTAAAACGTACCGTATCATGATTGTCTAAAAATGTTCCAAGCAAATACGGGCGATCGTAAAATGTTTTGTCATACTCCCATACGTCGTAAAGCGGCCGCAACGATTGATCGCGCTTGCTGAACACTTTCGTGATTTCGTTGTAAAGCGGATAATCGACAAACCCGTCGATGCCGTATTTTCCATAGTCGGCAATATAACGCGGGTCATCATTCCATACTTCTCCAAGCAGGAAAAAGTCTTTTTTCACCGATTTCACTTCTTTGGCAAACTCTTGCCAAAACGATTTCGGGACGTGTTTGACTGTATCAAGGCGATAACCGTCAATGTCCGTTTCTTTAATCCACCATTTGGCCATATTGATTAAATAGCGCTTTACTTGTGGATTTTCTTGCGCTAAATCAGGCAGTCCGAACACCCAGCCGTTTTCCACTTGTTGTTGGTCATCCCAGTTAAAAATGTCGTTTTTCTCATGAAACCAATCTTTCTTCGCTGGGTCGTTCAGCCATGGATGGTGGTAGCCGGTATGGTTGGCGACAAAATCCAGAATCACCTTCATGTTGCGTTTATGCGCTTCTTTCACTAACGTTTTTAAATCTTCCATCGTGCCAAAATGCGGATCGACTTTGTAAAAGTCTTGAATCCAATACCCATGATAGCCGCCCGGTTCATTTTTAAAAATCGGTGTCAGCCAAATCGCCGTAAATCCCATATCTTTAATGTAGTCTAGTTTGGCGGTCACTCCTTTTAAATCACCGCCGTGATATCCTTTTGGATCATTGACATTAACGTCTTGGTCATTCGTCGGATCCATGTTGTTAAAGCGGTCGACCATAATAAAATAAATTGCCTCATCTTGCCATGTCCGTTCTTCTTTTTCAGCAGCTTGTACCGGAACCGCACAAAAAAGAAGAAACGGAAGCATAAATAAAGCGAATACTCGATTCCCCATTTCAGCTTCCCCCCTTTATCTCTAGTATCGTTTGACTCATCGGAAAGGGGTAATACCAATTCTATCATAACGGTTATTACCCTTTTGTTCCACCTGCTGTTAAGCCAGAAATTAAATAACGTTGCAAGAATAAGAATACGATGGCAATCGGCGCAGCAATTAAAATAGAACCAGCGGCAAAACGAGTAAAGTTATTGGCAAATCGGTCGCTAATAAAGTTAAACAATCCGACTGCAAGCGTATATTTTTCTGGATCGCGTAAAACGATTGATGGCAATAAGAAATCCGTAAACGGTGCCATAAAATTGAACAGCGCCACAACCGCTAAAATCGGTTTCGCAAGTGGAAGCATAATTCGGAAAAACACAGCCAAATGTCCTGCACCATCAATGCGTGCCGCCTCATCAAGCTCGCGTGGAATCGTGTCAAAATACCCTTTAACAAGCCAGGCGTTAAACGGAATTTGCCCACCGACATAAATGAGAATAAGTCCCCATAGAGAGTCTAAAAGCCCAAGCATATTTAGTAAAATATAAAGTGCGACCATCGCCATCAATGACGGAAACATTTGTAGCACAAGAAATAAATATAATCCCATTTTCCGTCCAACAAATTGGTAGCGGGAAAACGCATAAGCAATTAATGCTGTAAAAAAGACAGATAAAATAGAATTGGCAAATGCAACGAATAAGCTATTTTTATACCATAGCAAATAATCACTCTGCGGGCTTGTAAATAACCATTTATAATGTTCCAAAGACGGCTTTTCTGGAATTAACGATGCAGAATATAAGCTCGTTCCCGGATTGAATGACATGCTAATGGTCCAAAGAAGCGGATATGCGATAATAACAAACATAAATGCAATAAATAAATAAATCAACGTGACTTCGATTCGTGATTTTGTTTTTCGACTCATTAAATGTTCCCCTCCTCTTTAAAGGAACGTGTACGTCTAAATTGGTATAAAGCAAAGCCGCCCACAATCAATCCGATAATAATGGAAATCGCTGCAGCCATATTGTAGTTGTTTGTCGTAAACGTTAAATCATATACCCAAGAAATTAAAATATCGGTTCCTCCGGCATTTTGACCACGCACTGCCGGACCGCCATCGTTGAATAAATAAATAATATTAAAGTTATTAAAGTTGCCGGCATACTGCATAATCAATAGCGGAGCCGTCGCATAGAGCACATGCGGCAATGTAATCGAGCGAAACTTTTGCCAGCGAGAAGCTCCGTCGATGTCCGCCGCTTCGTACCAATCGCGGGAAATGCTTTGCAGCACGCCAGTAAATAAGGCAAATACAAACGGGAAGCCTAACCATGTTTGAATCAAAATTAAGGCGACTTTTGTCCAAAACGGGTCGTTCATCCATGGAATCATCACGCCAAATGCGCTTAAAATATCGCGGTTAATCGCTCCGAATTTATCGTTAAACATCGCTGCAAACACGAGAATCGTCACGAACGCTGGAACCGCCCACGGCAAAATTAATACAGTCCGAATGAACCGTTTAAATTTAATGCGCGGGTCATTGACTAAAAGGGCTAAAAATAATCCTAGCGCAATTTGCGAAGTGGTAGCGACAATTGTCCACACAATCGTCCAAGAAAATACGCTGAAAAATGTATTTTGCCAAATTGGCACGGATACTAAGTTTTTAAAGTTTTCAAACCCAACCCAATGCAACAAATGGCGCGGTGGAGAATTATATAAGTTATAATCAGTAAACGCTAGGGATACCATAAAAAGTAGAGGTAGCACGACAATAAATACCAGCATGACAAGACCAGGAGTGACAAATACATATGGGAATCCTTTATCCCAAGCGTTTTTGCAAGATTCGATCAGCGACGGAAACGGTTCTCCACGTTGAAGGCGAAGCGCATCTTTCCGCGCGTCCATAATATTAAAATAGTAAAGAGCGGCCGCAAATGCGATGATAATGACAGAAACTAGACCTTGAATTAACAAGAAAATCGAATGATCGACTTTCGGAATTTCCCCTAATGTAATGAGTCCCCATAATCCAATGTTTAAAAAGTTATAAAACGTCATCAAAAAAGCTGCTTCAATGATAATAAATAAAATCCCTTTGACATAGCGCCGATTGTATAATTGCCCTAAGCCAGCAAAAAGGACCGATAACACAACGGCAACAACCGGATTATGCCGCACCCTTTTTTCAGGCATGTTGTATCCCCCCTATACGTGATAAGAATGGTGGATAGAGAGCTCTATCCACCAAATTATTACGTCATTTTCCACCGCTTGCTGCGATTTTATCTTGAATCGTTTTTACTGCTTCCGTTAATACTGCTTTTGGATCATCACCTTTTGCGATGAATTGTAACGCATTGCCCATTGGATCCCATACTTGTGACATTTGCGGTACGTTTGGCATTGGCTCTCCGTATTGAATTTGCTCTGCAAATCCGGAAATTAATGGGTCATTTTTAATTTTTTCATTTGTTAACGCTTTTTCATTTGCTGGCATTTCACCAGCAACTTCATAGTAATGAAGTGAATTTTCTTCGTTAGTCACAAATTTCATAAAGTCCGTCGCCCATTCTTTGTTCTTCGAATAAGCAGATAACATCCATGTTTTCACACCGACAAACGATTTTGGATGTTCGCCATTTTCTAATACTGGAAGTGGAGCAGTCGCTAATTTATCCCCTAACGCATCACGATATATGGCAATGTTCCATGGGCCACTAATAACCGTCGCTACATTTCCTTTTGTAAATAAGCCGTTCATAATATCTTCGTTAATTTCTTTTGGAATGTATCCATTTTTAAACCAAGATTGAACAAGTTCGGCCCCTTTTACAGCTCCATCATTTGCCAACCCGATATCGCTTGTGTCGACTTTGCCATCTTTGTTATGGAACACGTAGCCTCCATACCCTGCAAAGAATGGATAGACAAAATAGAAGTTTGCTGCTTCCATCAAGAAACCATATTGGTCTTTTGCAGCATTTGTTTTTTCTTTCGCAATTTTCATAAGATCTTCCATCGTTTTCGGAGCTTCAGGTACTAAATCTTTGTTGTAGAATAGACCGTATGTTTCCACGACAAAAGGTACACCATAAGTTTGACCGTCATAAGTAACCGCATCAATTGCTGTTTTGTTATATTCGCTTTTTGCATCACCAAGATCAACTGGATCAGCTAAACCTTGGAGAACAATGTCACCAATGCGGTCATGCGGCTGGAAAAACACGTCTGGACCTTTTCCTGCCGGACCGTCCAGCGCTATTTTTTTCACTTGATCAAGCATGTTCGCAGCGACCATTTCAATTTTGATTCCTGTTTTCTCTGTGTATTTTTTAAAGATATCGCTTAATGCCTGTTTTTGCTTTTCTTCATCATTTACCCAAACAACTAATTTTTCTGGTTTTTTTACATTTTCTGTTGTAGTTTCCTTTTTATTTTCTTTCACTTGTTCGGTATCACGCTTTGGACCACACGCAGCCAAAACGCCGATCAGAAGAATCATCACCATAAACAATGAAACAACTTTTTTCATATATCCCCCTCCTAAAAGTTAATTCACTTATAGCGCAATCGCTTGTATTAGGAAATCGTTTGCACAAAACTACAAAAAAAGAGTAAGTTATCCATGAAAACGATTGCACCGCTCACTTTCATTATATCGTCTATTTTTTATTTGACAAGTTTTTTTCAATAAAAATTTGACTTTTTTGTTCAATTATCCTACTCTTTAAGTACAAAAACATATTTATGTGCAAACGATTGCTCTTGTTAAAGGAGTGGCAAAGAAAATGTTGAAAGAAGCCATTTATCATCGTCCAAAAGATAACTTTGCTTATGCGTACAATGAAAAAACGTTACATATTCGCCTTCGTACGAAAAAAAATGATATCGAAACCGTTTACCTTCTTTATGCTGATCCGTATGAATGGGTAAACGGCGTTTGGCAGCTGAACCGTGCTCCCATGGTGAAAAGCGGGTCAGACGATTTGTTTGACTACTGGTTTATTGAAGTTGTTCCTCCATACCGCCGCCTTCGTTACGGGTTTGAATTAACAGCAGGCAGTGAAACGATAGTATATACGGAAAAAGGTTTTTACAACGAGGCACCAACAGATGATACCGCTTACTATTTTTGCTTTCCTTTTTTAAATAAAATCGATGTATTTCATGCGCCCGAATGGGCAAAAGATACGATTTGGTATCAAATTTTCCCGGAGCGCTTTGCAAATGGAAATCCGTCTTTGAATCCAGAGGGAACGCTACCTTGGGGAAGCGAAGAACCGACACCAACAAGTTTTTTCGGCGGCGATTTTGAAGGGATTATACAACACCTTGATTATCTTGTTGAGCTCGGTATTAACGGCATTTATTTTACTCCTATTTTCTATGCGCCATCTAATCATAAATATGATACGATAGATTATTTTGAAATCGATCCACATTTTGGAGATAAACAAACATTTAAAAAACTTGTTGATCTTTGCCATCAAAAAGGAATAAGAGTGATGCTAGATGCAGTATTTAATCATTGCGGTTACTATTTTGCACCGTTTCAAGATGTACTAAAAAATGGTAATAATTCAAAATATAAGGATTGGTTTCATATTCACGAATTTCCGTTACGGACAGTCCCAAGACCAAACTATGATACGTTCGCATTTGTTGAGCAAATGCCAAAGTTAAATACGGAAAATCCTGAGGTAAAGCAGTATTTATTAGATGTAGCAACATATTGGATTCGCGAGTTTGATATCGATGGATGGCGATTAGATGTAGCAAACGAAGTAGACCACCAATTTTGGCGAGAATTCCGTCAAGCGGTGAAAGCAATCAAACCGGATGTTTATATTCTCGGAGAAATTTGGCACGATGCAATGCCATGGCTTCGAGGCGATCAATTTGATGCTGTCATGAATTATCCATTTACGAATGGCGTTATCCGCTTTTTCGCCAAAGACGAAATCCGTGCTGAACAATTTGCTAATATAATTATGAACGTTCTGCATTCTTACCCAGCAAACGTCAATGAAGTCGCTTTTAACTTGCTTGGCAGTCACGATACACCAAGAATTTTAACGACATGTAACAATGACGTACGAAAAGTCAAACTGCTATTTTTATTCCAACTCTCTTTTACCGGTTCTCCATGCATATACTATGGTGACGAAATTGGTATGACAGGTGGGCAAGATCCAGGATGCCGCAAATGTATGATTTGGGATGAAAGTAAACAAAACCGCGATATATTAGAACATGTGAAAAAACTCATTTCGCTTCGCAAGACTCATCCTGCTCTTGGAAGTCGAGGAAATATTACATTTATTGATGCAAATAATGAAACAAATCATTTAATATATACGAAAACATACAAGCACGAAACGATTTTAGTTATGATCAACAATAACAACAAAAATATTGAAGTCACGGTCCCATTGTCTCTTAAAGGAAAACGGCTAACGAACTTATGGACAAACGAGCAATTTGCTGTAGAAGCAAAAACATTGCGTGCAAACATTCCTCCATACGGTTTTCTCCTCTATCAAGTAGAAAATTGATAAAAGGCGAGAAGGAAGTATCCTCTCGCTTTTTTTACATCCGATGCACAGTACGGCGATATTCTGTCGGTGTAACTCCTTCTATTTTTTTGAATAGCCTTGAAAAATAGGCGCCATCTTCAATTCCTGCTCTCTTGGCAATCGCTTCAATCGTTTCATTCGTTTCTGCCAACCATTTTTTTGCTTTTGACAAGCGATAATAATTCAAATATTGCACAAAACTCATGCCAATTGTTTTTTGCATGCAACGGGTAATGTAGTCAGGATGAAATCGTAATGATTGGGCGAGCTGCTGAATCGTAATCGGTTCAGCATAATGCCGTTCGATGTAAGCAACCGCTTCGGCACACACTTTTTCAGAAGCGCTTGGAATATGCAGCTCCTGTTTTTGCAATTGCCAAATGAATTCAACAAAATAGAGTAATTGCTTTAATGAACGATCTGGATCTCTTTCCTCATTCAGCTCGACTAATTGTTGAAGCAATTGTTCGATGCGTTCCCTTTGCTTTACTTTCGCATATTGCCGTATCCAAAAACGATATTGAACCGACTCGACATATGTTGCTTCCCTCTCAATGACATTTTGCCAGCTTAACGACTGTTTTGGAACAATGTCATATCCTCCTTCGATCGTAAAATGAAGCCAAACTAGTTGTGTTTCTTCCGTGCAAGGATAATGCCCGTAATGCTCTCTTCCCGGAATAAGAATAAGATATTCTCCTTCTTTTACAGCAAATTCCTTGTTTTCTTCTGTCATATATAAGCATCCCTTTTTCACATATAACAAATCAAACACAGAAAACGTCCGTCGAAAATGTTTTTGTCCTTTTGGAAATACGCTTTCTGCCCCTTTAATAAAAATCGGAAACGGCGGAAAAGAAAATGTTATGTATTCCATTCCAAACATCCTTTCACATGTCGGAAATATACAAATCAAATCGCTCTTTTCTCTTCTTATTATGCAATAAACTAGATAAACTTGATATAGTTTTAAAGTCGGAATGATTAAAGGAGTTGTCTTGATGAACACCGATCAGAAAAAACTTTCCTTATTTGCGCTGACATGGCCGATTTTTATTGAAACGCTATTATATATGGTCATGGGAAATGCCGATACATTGATGCTAAGCCAGTATTCGGATCACTCTGTTGCCGCTGTCGGCGTAGCGAATCAAATTATTGCTGTGATTATTGTCATGTTTAATTTTATTGCCTTAGCCACTGCCGTCTTAGTGGCGCAATATTTTGGGGCTGAAAGAAAGCAGCATGCAGTGGAAGTTTCGCTCATCTCTATCGCTGTTAACTTTTTGTTCGGCCTTGTACTTAGCAGTGTGCTATTCTTTTTCGGAAAGCCAATTTTATATACGATGAAACTATCGAACCATTTGCTTACAGAGGCGAACGACTATTTAATGATCGTCGGCGGATTTTTATTTATTCAAGCGCTCATTATGACCATTGGAGCTATATTAAAAAGCTATGGTTTTACCCGTGAAACGATGTACGTAACCATCGGCATGAACATACTGAATGTGATTGGCAACTACTTATTTATTTTTGGACCGTTCGATTTTCCAGTATTAGGAGTAAAAGGGGTGGCAATCTCGACAACCGTCAGCCGTCTCATCGGATTGATCGTTATCTTTTCTTTATTATTGAAACGGACAAAAATGCCATTTTCATTATCTGTTCTTCGTTCTTTGCCATTTCATCATATCCGGGATCTATTGAAAATCGGAATTCCATCCGCTGGAGAACACTTGGCGTACAATACGGCGCAAATGCTTATTACGTATTTTATTACTTGGCTTGGAGCAGAAGCGTTGACAACGAGAGTATATACGCAAAATATTATGATGTTTGTTTTTTTATTTGGCATTGCGATAAGTCAAGGGACGCAAATTCTTGTCGGCCATCTCGTCGGGGCCGGACGCTATACAGAAGCATATACACGTTGTTTAAAAAGTTTGCGCAGCGCCATCGTCATCTCGATCACGATGGCATCGATTAGTTTCATTTTCTCAAGACAGCTGCTTTCATTGTTTACAGATAATGAACAAATTATCGAAACAGGCCGATTGCTTCTCTTATTGACAATAGTATTAGAGCCCGGACGTTCGTTTAATCTCGTTATCATTAGTTCACTGCGAGCAGCTGGAGATGTTAAATTTCCAGTATATATGGGGATATTGTCCATGTGGGGCGTTAGTGTTGCCATTTCCTATTTTCTCGGTATTGAGGCTGGTTTAGGACTGATTGGGGTATGGATTTCCTTTATTGCTGATGAATGGCTGCGTGGATTGCTGATGTTATGGCGTTGGCGTTCGAAAGTGTGGATGAGAAAATCACTTATACCAAGCATAGAAACTGCATAGACAAAAAGAGCTGCGACAAAGGCAGCTCTTATTCTTTTATGGTAATGCCGTATTTTTGGAACCAAACATGCACTTGGCCAAGATACGCCAATAGTTGTGGTCCTGTCATTAACTGTCCAAACCAAGGCGCTTGGAATGATTTTCCTTCTGTTTCCACTAACTCTTCTAATTTTTTCGCATCAAAAAATTCATAAAGAATCGATGAGCGGTCGTGCAATAATTCTTTTACCCAATTTTTTACTAGCTTCGTATAAAGCGGATGGTGGGTTTTCGGATACGGGCTTTTTTTGCGATATAACACTTCCTCTGGTAAAATTCCTTCCAATGCCTTGCGCAAAATGCCTTTTTCGCGGTTGCCGTACATTTTCATCTCCCAAGGAATATTCCAAACATATTCTACTAACCGATGATCGGCAAACGGCACGCGAACTTCCAAACTCGCGCCCATACTCATGCGGTCTTTTCGATCCAAAAGCGTTGTCATAAACCAAATCATGTTCAAATAAAACAATTCGCGCCGCTTCGCATCTTCCGCACTTTCCCCTTCCAGTCTTGGAACCTCCGCGATCGTTTCACCAAAGCGCTTTTGTACATATTCATCCAGCTGCAATTTCTTTCTCCAATCTTCTTTTAATAAATCCATCCGTGCCTCTGTCGAACGCATCCAAGGGAATCCGTTCCGCGCTAAATCGTCAGGACGGTGAAACCATGGGTAGCCGCCAAAAATTTCGTCCGCACATTCCCCGGATAAACTAACGACAAAATCTTTTCTTATTTCTTTGCAAAACCATAGCAACGAAGAGTCCACATCCGCCATGCCTGGGACATCACGGACGATCACTGCTTCCTGTAAATGATGAAACAAATCTTCCTGACTAATGACACAATGATGATGGACGGTTTGGAATGTTTTTGACATTAGTTCAATCCAAGGCGCATCGGCATTTGGCTGAAAATCATTTGCTTTGAAATATTGGTCGTTCCCTTCGTAATCAATAGAATACGTATGAAGCTGTCCTTTTCCTTCTTTCGCAAACACCGTTGCGGCAATGGCGGTAATGGAACTCGAATCAATCCCGCCGGATAAAAAAGTGCAGACAGGAACATCGGAAACAAGCTGGCGCGTAACAGCATCAATAAGAAGAAAACGCAATTTTTCCACCGTCTCATCCAGCGAGTCTCTATGCACATCGCTTTGCACATTCCAGTAGCGCCATACTCTTATCCCTTCGCGGGAAAACTTTAACGCGTGCGCCGGGCGCAATTCTTTCATTCCGCGAAACACGCCATGCCCTGGTGTCCGTGACGGACCTAATCCAAACACTTCTGCTAGTCCTTCATAGTCCACTTCTGCTTTTACTTCCGGATGTGCCAAAATTGCTTTCATTTCTGAGCCAAATAAAAGACTATCATGGACATGCCGATAAAAAAGCGGCTTCACGCCAAGTCGGTCCCGCGCTAAAAATAGCTGTTCGCGCTGTTCATCCCAAATCGCAAAAGCAAAAATTCCGTTAAAATAATCAACACAGTGCTCTTTCCACTCTATATAAGCGTTTAATAATACTTCCGTATCCGAATGCCCTTGGAATGTATACCCCTTTTTTAATAGTTCTTTACGAATGTCTTCTGTATTATATAATTCTCCGTTATAACAAACGGTATAACGATACCCATTTTTCATTCTTGTCATCGGCTGTTTGCCGCCTGCTGGGTCGACCACGATAAGCCGCTTATGTCCAAATGCGGCATGTTCGCTAAACCAAGCATTTGTATCGTCAGGTCCACGTTTCGCTAATGTTTCTGTCATTTTAGAGGTAATCTCTTTTTCCATTCGCAAGTCGCGCTGAAAATCAACCCAACCGGTGATACCACACATACGAACCAATCCTTTCTTGATAGATAACAAAAAAGCTATTTTTAACATAACACGTCTCGAACGCCATACCTTTTCTTTTCCTTAGCTAAGCCAAGCTATCTCGCGCTTGAGGGATTTTATCATAGTTCTTCCCGCCTTCGCTTTCTTTTTAACCTTCGCTTTCTTTTTAATTTGGCATTCTCCGTATTGGCATGATTCCATTTTATGCAGCACCTCTCATTTCGATGAATTGTCCGATTGTAAGAACGATGTGAATAAATGGAAGACAATTTGGCAAAACAGGAAATAAAGGAGGAGGAGGAAAAGTGAACATCGAACATCGTCTTCAATGCATAAATGAACAAAAACGAGCTTATATACAAGGAACGATTGAATTCGTAAACGACGAGTGGATCTTTTTTGATGAAGAAGATGAGGAAGCATCATTACTTGAGGAAATGACAGAAGGAAATATAGAGATTTTCCGCCATGGTCATTGGATGTGCGGCCAATTACAAAAAGACGGGATGGTCGATATAGGGATCGAAGTTTTCCCTCTTCAAAGCGGCGAACACGTCCGTTTTCGAAAGCGGCTTCCATACGCTTATCAACAATGGCTCGAATCGCTTTCGGATAAAACGTTTTTTCATTTTGTACAGTGGCTAAATGAACTCGGCTTTTCTTTATACGATTGTTTATACTGCTATAATGGATTGTTATTTAAAAAATATTCTGGTGTTAATTTTATTATTTATGATAATACTGAATTCATTATCAACGTCCAACATTACTATGAGCGTGGAGATACATATAAAGACCGCTTTGAAATCACATTTAATACCGGAAAACGGTTTATTTGCGCGCACATCGGATAATGGGGAAAGAGTTGTTTTCTTTCCCCAATTCTCTATTTGTGGCTTACCGTCATATATGTTGACAATTCTTCTGCGGTTACAGGACGATACAATGCATATCCTTGTGCGTGATGGCAATGCAGCATTTTTAACAATTCCAGCTGCTCGACCGTTTCCACCCCTTCGGCTACTGTTTTTAGCCCTAATCCGTGCCCCATCGTAATAATTGCCTTTACGATCGCGATATCCGAAGAATTTGTATGCATTTTCTCAACAAATGAACGATCAATTTTTAATATGTTTACTGGTAAATTTTTTAAATAACTAAAAGAAGCGTATCCACTTCCAAAATCATCAATAGCAATACCGACACCGAGCTGCTGTAATTCTTTCATTACTTGAATACTGTAATGAAGATTACGAAGCATAGAGTTTTCCGTTAATTCTAAATGTAAGCAATTTGGGGAGAGCTGCGATTGCTCTAGCGCCTGTTTTACATCATCAATAAAGCCTTCATGCTGAAATTGTCTCGCCGACACATTCACAGAAACGAAGAGTTGTTGATTCCATAATTGCTGCCATTTTTTTGTTTGTTTGCAAGCCGTTACTAATACCCATCTTCCAATTTCATGAATGAGCCCCGTCTCTTCTGCTAGTGAAATAAATTCATTCGGTCTAACAAGTCCTAGCTTTGGATGGCGCCAACGAATTAATGCTTCGTTTCCGACAATAACACCTTTATGTATATCAATAATCGGCTGATAGCATAGAAAAAATTCTTGATTTTCCAGTGCTTTTCGCAAATATCTTTCCATCTCTAAACGGTATAACGTTTCTTCATTCATTTTTGCAGAATAAAATTGTATTCGATTTCCCCCACTCTGTTTTGCTCTATTTAGGGCGATATCAGCACTTTTGAGCAATGAATGTTTATCCACACCATCGTTTGGATAGAAGCTGATTCCAATACTTATAGTGATAAAAAATTCTTTGTTTTCATATACAATCGGCTTCATCACTTCTTTTGAAATGTGCGCTGCTGTTTTAAACACTCCTTCTGAATCGGTGCGCTCTGTTAAAAGTAAACAAAACTTATCCCCATGAAACCTTCCTAAATACGCTCCAGCTGGCAAAACATGCTGAATGCGCTGAACGACTTGTTTTAAAATTTCATCTCCCGCATAATGCCCTATACTATCGTTAACTAGCTTAAAACGGTCTAAATCGATGAATACGACTGCTAGCTTCCTATTTTTTGCTTCGCCTTTTCTAACTGTTCATCGATGATTTCCATAAACTTTGTCCGGTTTGGAAGATGGGTATCCGGGTCATAATACGCTAAATATGAAATTTTTTCTTCCGCTTTTTTTGTTCGGTAATATCTCTTCCAATCCCGTAAATGCCTACTTTTTTCCCATCAACGATAATTGGAACGTTTTTAATTTGGAATAATAATGTTTCCCCTGATTTTGTAGGAATCTCCAAATTATAATATTGAATTTTTCCACGCAAAGCTCGATAAAAATGTCTGCTAACACGAGGTACATCATTCGGATGCATGTATTTTAAAGCGTTCGTATGTAAAATTTCCTCTTTTGTGTAACCTAGAATTTTCTCGAAAGCGGGATTCACGTTCGTAAAATTCCCATGTAAATCAGTAGAATATACAATATCTGTATTATGTTCAAAAAGTGATTGTGATATTTGTACATGAACGCGAAGCCTCTCCATTTCTCGAGAGGAGGTGGACATTAAATTCGCTAGCGTCATCACCCCTTGAAACATCTCAGGAATAGATAAAGAAACGGAAGCACTGCTATTCTCTCCGTTCTGATTTCCCTCCGATAACGCAAGCATGCTAAAAGTGGCTGAACGTATATCTCTATCCTTGATCACCAGTTCTACAAATATAAATGGCGTAAAAGTAGGAGCAACTTGCTCCAGCGTTGTCGTTATTTGCTCTAGCACTGGATATGCATAGCCTTGTACGGCGATGCTACGATAGAAAAAAATCGCTTCCGTGTATTTTTTCGTCAATTTGTTTAATTCATCGGATATAGTCCAAACCAATGACGTTAAATGAACGTAGCTAAACTTAACCTTCTCCCCTTGATGGACGTAACCGTTTAGTTCAATAGAACCATCCTCATTTACTTTAACGATGGATAAACATTCTTTATGGCCATTTTTCTCAATAATGAACGGAAATTCCGCTCCGGAAAAAGGCAATCGATCGATAAATTCCTTTCCTAAATAACGTTGCAGCAATTTTATTGCTTTTTTTCCATCAAGCTCGTATAACTTATTTCCGCTGCATTTCGTTATTCGAAAAGCAGTGCCAACTGGTTCCCATAAAAACGGATGTGATGATTGAACACGAAAAGAAGAACCGTTAAAACTAATTGCCAGCATACCGCCAGTGACAAATCCTTCATGCGAAAACAAACGCTCTCCTTCATTAATTCGCCCGGCAATCACAACCGTTTTTTCATTTGCTAGTGGTATATGGCGAATAAGGGAATGAAGATTGCTATTCTGGTCAGTAAATAAAAGAAGAAGATTTGTTTCTTCCGTTATAAGCGTATCCGAAATATATGTTACAAGCTCAAGTTCATTTGCAAATTCTTCGTATGATAATAAAACAGAGTGAACGCTAACTTTTTCGAACACAGTAAAACATATAAAAAATTTGTCATCGAAACCAAAATGTTCGCCGTATGTGACGCCAAATAGCTGCGCTTGTGGAAGATAACGCTGAAGCAACCCAATCATTTTCCGAAGTTCAAGCTGATCGACTTTATTGGCTGCAACTTGTACAAAAATATGTTCATATTGGGCAAGGTGGTGCTGTGCGATAAAGTCATACAATTCTTCTGTATTATGACAATGTAGACGGTACATGTCGTTTTATTGGCGAGTTTTCCGCGGATATTGGCCTTAGCAAAGATGGACAATTGTACATGTACGAACTGAACGCCAAACCGATGATTTTCGACGAACCGGACATTCAACATCATGGTGCCAAACAGCTTATCTCCCTATTTGATGAATTAGCTGGTTTTTTATCATCGTAAAAAATAGCTGGCTATATTGAATGGCCTGCTGTAATGAGTGATCTGCCGCTTTTTGTGCAGCTCCCGATAACATCTCACTTGCTTTTCGACACAACATTCCTTTTTTTAATTCATTGGAACAAAGCGCATACAACAGTTCGGAAACCGAAGCTGTTACGATCTTTTCACTGTCGCTTTCTTCATATGCCCCGGCAAGTAAATAGTGAATATATTGCCATAGCTTATATTGACGTGTTATATCCTCTAAATACAGAATAAATTGTTGTTTCCACGTTTCATCGCTCACTATTTCTGCCATCTGTTCTGCTAGTTGCGTTGATGTTCTTGTTATGTACAGCAGTTGTTTCACCGTGCGTATCATTGTGTTCCCTCCTTGCTTGTCCTGCTTTTTGACATATATATAATGAATACGAATAATCTATGCTTTTATAATACAAACTACAAAAAACAAGGAGGGACGCATTATGACGGAACGAAACAAACGGAATTATCAAGATTCCCAATATGAAGGACGTGATGAACACTATATGGATATCGACCGTATGATCAATGAGGGATTGGCAGGGGGCTATGTCCATGGCCACGGTGATGCCGTAAACATCGAGGAAGCGCGCGACTTAGCAAAAGAAGAACCTCCTCATGAAACAACGTAGCCATTCAAAAACCGATTTTCCTTTTTATTGGGAAAATCGGTTTTTCTTTTGTATAATAAGTGAAAGGAATCATTCAGATGTAGAAAGGAAACATCGCCATGCTCAAACAGCTAAAATCCTACTATAAGGATGCAATCGTCATTAATGAACAAGTAGCCGACACTGATGCATATGAATGGTTTTATACAAAAGATGGAGATAAAATTGGAATTTGCAAACAACGTCTATCGAAACAGGAAAAACAGCTATTATCGATTTTTCTCACGCCGATTCCCGATGTCAGCCGTACGATTAGCGATGAAGAAATGGCGTGGCATCGTTGGGTCACGCATGGAGATTCAACGTTGCTGCAGCATTTTTCCTCCCACTCCCCGTATTATCGCTTTATTCATTTTTTCATAAAAGGTTCTGTTGTCAACAAAGATAATTTTTTCGATGTCATCAGCGGGTTGTTTTCCGAACATATTATTATCGTTTGGGAACACGACTACCGAGGTGTCATTATTGAAAAAAAACAAAAACCAACCCTAGATCCTTTGCCGTTTGCTGAAATTATTGATACATTATCTACTGATTTTTATATCACCATTCATCTATTTATCGGGCACATCCATCCATATGGTGACCATCTTTATGAATTATTTTGCCACGAAAAACAATGTTTCCAGCTAGCACAAACGTATATGCCAACACAAACGGTATATCAGATGGAAGATGTGATTCCGCTATTGCTTATCCATGGTTCCTCGGAACTTGAAATGATCAAGAAGTCGCTTCCTTTTCTCGAAACATTGGATGACGAGTCACTTCATATCATCAAAACGTTTTTTCAATGCAATCTAAACGTTTCCTTAGCGGCAAAAAAGTTATATATGCACCGCAACAGTTTACAATATCGCATTGATAAATTTATTGAAAAAACAGGAATCGATATTAAACATTTTAAAGGAGCTGTCGCTGTGTATTTAGCAATATTATTACAGCAATATGCGGACAATTGAACTACAGTAAAGCCAGGATCACCATACGAGGCAAGCGCATAGTCCGTCTATTCGTCATCTTGCCTGAAATCTCCCTCTTTTTTTGTGCATGTTGTCCATTTACGAATTCTGCTATTTTCGGTACGCTTAAAGCAGTTGAAAACGTTTTCTAATAGGGGGAGTGAGAATATGGCAGAGCTTCGTTTAGAGCACATTTATAAAATTTACGATAACAACGTAATCGCTGTAAAAGATTTTAACCTACATATTAAAGATAAGGAATTTATCGTCTTTGTCGGTCCATCCGGCTGCGGCAAATCGACAACATTGCGAATGATTGCCGGTCTTGAGGAAATTTCAAAAGGCGACTTATATATTGACGGCAAGCGCATGAATGATGTCGCGCCAAAAGACCGCGATATTGCGATGGTATTCCAAAACTACGCGCTTTATCCGCATATGAGCGTTTACGATAACATGGCGTTTGGCTTAAAATTACGGAAATTCCCAAAAGCAGAAATCGAACGCCGCGTCCGCGAAGCAGCGCGCATTCTTGGCCTTGAGCAATACTTAGATCGCAAGCCAAAAGCGCTTTCTGGCGGCCAACGACAACGGGTGGCATTAGGACGCGCCATCGTCCGCGACGCAAAAGTATTTCTAATGGACGAACCGCTTTCGAACTTGGATGCAAAACTTCGTGTGCAAATGCGTTCCGAAATCGCTAAATTACATCAGCGTTTAGAAACAACAACGATTTACGTCACACATGATCAAACGGAAGCGATGACAATGGCAACACGGCTTGTTGTCATGAAAGATGGTGTCATCCAGCAAGTCGGCACACCGAGGGAAGTATATGAAAAACCAGAAAATATTTTCGTCGGTGGCTTTATCGGCTCTCCAGCGATGAACTTCTTAAAAGGAACATTGCAAGATGGCAAGTTTGTCATTGGTAATATTACTATTAGCGTTCCAGAAGGAAAAATGAAAGTGCTTCATGACCAGGGCTATATTGGTAAAGAAGTCATTTTAGGCATTCGCCCAGAAGACATCCATGATGAACCACTCTTCCTTGAAGCATCGCCAAATACGAAAATTACCGCCCGCGTTGAGGTAGCCGAGCTGCTTGGTGCAGAATCGATGATTTATTCCAATATTAATGGACAAGAATTTGTCGCACGCATCGATGCCCGCACAGAAATCAAGCCAGGCCACCAATTAGACCTTGCCTTAGATATGAACAAAGCACACTTTTTCGATATCGAAACGGAAAAACGAATCCGTTCTGCGGATGAAAAATAACGATATCGTTCCCCAAAATATTGCACAGGCTCTAGCGATGATGCTAGAGCCTATTCTTGTGCGCCCGGCATGGGTGTAATCTATAGGGTGAAAGTCCCGAGCTGCGAAGGCAGAAGTAGCAGTTAGCTTAACGCAAGGGTGTCCGTGGTGACGCGGAATCTGAAGGAAGCGAGCGGCAAACTTTGGGTCTCTCGGAACACGAACTTCATATGAGGCTAGGTATCACTGGGTGAGTTTGCAAGACAAAACAAAGCCCTTTCTGCCGAAGGTGATACAGAGTAAATGAAGCAGATGGATGGAAGGAAAGATTACACTCTTACCCGGGGAGGTCTGGCTGGCACGCCAAGTAACCTTGGTAACCTATCTAGTGATAGATAGCTGAACAGTCAGAAGTCAGCAGAGGTCATAGTATTAGTTGGTTTAGAACTACTAAGAAGGACCGAACAATTAAGAGAGAATAGCCCTTGGCATTCAGTGAGTCATGATGAACACAGAAAACGTAGTACCTCACTTGAGGAAGGAAGCGGTGAATCCCGTGGGAGACCTCTTGGAGGGTGGAGTGACCACTGGCATAAAGAGAACAGCTATTCACGGAAGTTATAAAGACTTGCGTCAATCATCTTAATTGAACCGCCGTATACGGAACCGTACGTACGGTGGTGTGAGAGGACGGGAGTTAATCGCTCCCTCCTACTCGATTAATAAACCGCACTTCTTCGTGACAGCAATGCAGACAATAAAAAAGATGCACACATTCGTGCCGAATCAATGTCTTCGGATACCCATCGACCAATTTCATCATATCAATATCCATATACGGGCTGTAATCATCAAAATAATCCGTAATTTTTCCTTGATCCACCATTTGCTTCTGACAGCGCGAACAATGCACTGCCACATTACGTAATCCGTTGCATAGCGGGCAAATGTTCATGATGTTTCCTCCTACTAAAACAATACCTTATTTTACATATTCCCTAATATCCTCAACCATAAAACGTCAAAAATTACCATAAAAAAATCCTGAATCCGTGATGAATTGAAATCGACTTTGATTTTGTTGTAATTTTGATGGATTGATAATCCATAAAACCCTTTTTATGCTTATGACCTATGTCATCTCTATTTCCGAAAATGGAACAAATCTCTTTTTTAGGTATACGAACCAAAAAAATAGACAAAAAAGCACAGGGAGTGACGTTGGACATCAGTGCCCGAACATTCGTTCGTTATCTTGCCTCTCTCCATTTCTGATAGACGTTCAGTAGGGGCTCGCTATAGCCACTCCTTCGCGTCAGTTTCATCCAGATCTGTCGTGATCGACGGACGAGTCGCCCTGCCATCGTGATCACCGTCTGAATAATCGTCTTGATGCGGCGGCGTTTCACTTTGTGGTGCAACGGATGTCTCGGATCGCTTAATAGATCTTGTCCAATCAGACGAAGAAGATTGTAAACGAAGGCTCCCATGACCAACACGAGCGCATTCGTTTTCATCTTCCCAGATGGAAGCCGCTCTAAATCTAAGTCGCTCTTCAGTTCGCTATGAAACTGTTCGCATGTCGCATGGTCATGATACAACGCGAGCACATCGCTCATTCGAACATGCTCGTATCCTTTGAGCCGCACCCAATAGCTTTCCACTTCATAATCAGGAACGAGCATCAGCTGTCCATTGCGTTCCATCGTCCGTTCCGTCACTTGGGTGACTTGAACGTACGTATACGTGTTTCCATCGATCGCTGCCTTCTGTGGAAGGCATAGCTCATAGGTTTGTACTCCTTCGCTTTGTCCATCATCGACACGTTTGCCCTTTTGCGAAGCGATCTGGAACCAAAGCGCTGTCGATTCTCGGCGTAAGTTTCGCTTGATGACAAAGTCCACGTCTTCCTTTAGGCATACGTGCACATTCGCTTCTGCATCGTTTCCTGCATCCATGCGAACAAGCAGACGAGATGAAGTCAGTTGACGAGCTCGACGGATAGCGGTGACTAAAAACGAGGGCATGTTGTCTTGCACATGTTGTTTCCCTGGACGCAACTCGGCATGAACGAGATACCCTTCCTTCCCTGCATACGCAAACAACGGTGTAAAACCGTCAAATCCTTTATACGTTCGACTGACTCCTTCTTTTTTCGTATCGGAGTTGTCAAATGGGGAACCATCTATATCAAGGGGAAGCCATGTCGTCTTTCCTTTGGTCCAACAAGGGGACAAAGTGGCATGTCGTTGAATCAACAGACGTATGGACTCCTCCCAAAGAATCGTTTCGGTCATCGGAAGACAAGCGAGCTGATCGAGTCGTTGTCGCAAGGTTGGAGAGGAAGGCACGTGCTGAATCCCCATCGATGCCGAAAAGATATCGTCCTGACGATACGCTTCGATATGATCGAAATCCGTTTTTCCTGTGGCAAGCAAGCCAATCATCGAGCGAATGACATCGCTATGGGAAATGTGCACTTCTCGACGAACCGTTGGAAGCCGAAGTGCGTTTACCCGTTTATCCAGTTTCGTTCGATGGAGTAAGTAGCCAACGAGAGCAAGCCCAGCACTTGGGGTAATCGCTTCATCTGTCAATACAAACCGAATCGGGAAATCTTTCATCACATCACCTACTTGATGAAGAATCGTCAACGTCGTTTTCCCTTATCGTATCAACGGTTTGCGACCATTGTAAAGATGTTTTGTCACGGATTCAGGTAAGATCTAAATTTTCCAAAAAATTAGGCTGGTTTGGTTCAAAAATGTTCATGCGTCGAACAGCAAACGTTAAAATTTCCGCACCTGACACTTCCACTGCTTGCTTTTGTACTTCCAAGTCTGGATATTTTCCTGTTCCTAGCAACAATCTTGATTGAAATTCATATGGCCCGATTTTTAACATATCAACCGCCTCCTACAAAATGAACGATTTCTACTTTATCGCCGTTGCATAACACCGCTGTTTCATATTGCTGTTTTGGGATAATCGTTAAATTTACTTCGACAATCGCAATTTTATTGTTTAACTGAAAATGGGCAAGCAAATCGCTAACCGTTTTCACTTCATCTGGAACATGAATCGATTCGCCGTTAATAATGAGTTCCATCACTTTCCCACCTTTGCTTGATGTCTTGTAAGTGAAAATGGAGCAAGGTCGACCTCGCTTCCTTTTCCTTCAATGAGATCGGCTAACAATACGCCGGTAATCGGACTTAACAAAATTCCGTTTCGGTAATGACCTGTCGCGATCCATACATTCGGATAGCACGGATGCTCCCCTATGTATGGCAAGCCATCGCTCGTTTGCGGGCGGATGCCGCTCCACGCTTTTTCCCATTCCGCATTTTTCATTTCTGGAAGAAGATGATGCGCACGTTCAAGCAAATTCATGATTCCATGAATCGATACTTTTCGGTCAAATGTGTGCGGTGTCGAAGTTGCCCCTATCAACAGGCGATTTCCTCGTTTTGGAACGATATAACAACCGTTTTTCGCAAATACGGTCGCTTGAATTAACGGTTTTTCTGTTTTTACAAGAAGACATTCCCCTTTGACTGGATACATCGGCAGCGATATGCCCGTTTTGGCAAGAACACGCGAAGACCATGCTCCTGCCGCAATAACCACAACATCGGCTGCGATCGTTCCATGATTGGTGTGAATCATGTATGAATAATCTGCTCGTTGTAAATCGATGACTTCCGTATACTCATGCCACTTTGCTCCATAGACAATCGAGGCATTCGCAAAAGCGATAGCGAAATCAGAAGCGCTCACTTGTCCGTCTGATGGGATGTACATCGCGCCCGCTAAATCACGGGAAACATTCGGCTCTATTTCCGCTGCCTCATCCACCGACAGCCATCGTACTGGATAATCGGTATGCTGCCAAAATTCGTAATGACGGCGAAGGGCGGCTGCTTCTTCCTCCGTTACTGCCACTTTCAACATGCCTTTCTGTACAAGCCCAATGTCGATTCCGGTGAGTTCCTTTAATTCCTCCGCAAGCTTAGGAGTCATGCCCCTGCTTTTGATCGCGAGAGGAATAAGCGGACTTTCTTCGAAAAATTCAGATTGCGCCCCAAGCATTCCTGCCGCCGCGCTTGACGATTGGCTCGCAATCCGCCCTTTTTCGAGCACACCGACGCGAAAATGACGTTTCGCCAACTGAAAAGCAATAGAAGCGCCAATAATTCCGCCGCCAACGATCACAACGTCATAATGATAACGTTCCATTTAAATCCCCTCTTCTCTTTTTCCTAACGATTTCCTCCACATTCATACCATTTTCTTCACAATTTTTGCGAGTTTCTTTGCTTCGCTAACAGGATCGTCGGCAAAAAATACCGCTGACATGACGGCAATCCCTTGCGCACCAGCTTTCAGTACTTGTTCTGCATTATTGGAATGGATGCCGCCAATCGCGATAACAGGTATATTCACGTGATTGACGACACTTCGCAATGATTCTATTCCGCGCGGCGGTACCCCTACTTTGCTTCCAGTAGCAAAAACGTGGCCGTATATACAATAATCAGCACCGCTTTCTTCCGCTTCCATCGCTTCCGCGATCGAATGAACCGAACAACCGATAGACAACGAAGGAAAATGATGTTTTACTTTCCGCACAGACAAACTATGGTGCGCAAGCTGGACTCCTTTTACTCCAAAAACCACCGCCACATCAGATAAGCTGCGCTCCATATTGCTTTGCAATATGTCTAGCGACGATTCCCGTTAAGAATCGTATGAAGCCACTTACGCATAATGGTGGAGCATTATTTACATTATTTTATCGATCATTTTGGATATATCGGCATTATTGTAGTCGTTCATAATGATTTGCCGCATTTGTGCTTCATTGGTTGCAGGTGCTGGTTGGTGTTCCAAACTACGAGAAATATGTAGAACATATGAAAACACATCATCCAGGAGAGCCGATAAAATCAAGAAAAGAGTTTTTCTGCGAAGTGCAGGAAGCGCGCTATAACGGCAAAAGCGGAAAAGTATCACGCTGTTGCTGACATAAAAAGGGGAAACTATTCCCCTTTTTTCCTTTTTCGTATTTATTTCAAGTTAAATGAGGACGAGCTTTTTCGTTTGTGTTTTCCTGTTCATTCACTGTTTTGTCATAAGAAAAATAACTTTCTTTTTGTTTTATAAGGGGGAATAAATATATGCGTATACTTGTAGTCGGTGCAGGCGCGGTTGGCGGTTATTTCGGCGGAAGATTGCTCGAAAAAGGAGTGGACGTGACATTTCTTGTTCGCAAGCGAAGAAAAAAGCAGCTGCAAGAGAAGGGACTAGTGATTCATAGCGTTCACGGCGATGCGGTGCTGTCTCCGAAGCTGCTTGTAACGGGTGAGCAAGCCGAGCCGTTTGATGTCGTCATTTTTTCCAACAAAGCATACCATTTGCCGGAAGCGATTCGCGATGTGAAACCGTATGTTGGAGAAAAAACGATGATTTTACCGCTGTTAAACGGCATGGCGCATATGGAAATACTTTGGAATGAGTTTGGAAAGGAAAACGTGTTAGGAGGGCTTTGTTTTATTGAAACAACGCTGAATGAGCATGGAGAAATCGCGCAAACAAGCGCTTCCCATGATGTTCGATTTGGGGAATGGTCCGGGGAGCGGACGGAGCGCGTTCTTGCGTTGGAACAATTATTTTCCGGCTGCAACGCCCGTTTTCGTTTAAGCGAGCATATTGCGACAGATATGTGGAATAAATATTTATTTATCGCGACAATGTCAGGGGTGACGACGCTGTTTCGAGCGCCGATTGGACCAATTCGTTCTGGAAAGTACGGACAAGAAATTATTTTCGGATTGCTAAAAGAGATTGCGGCCGTGATGCGGGCTCATGGAGCACCAATTGCCGCGATGATATCGAAGAAAAACAACTGGCGCAATTAAACCGAATAGAAGCGACGATGAAATCATCGATGCAGCGGGATATGGAAAAAGGACAACTCATTGAAGCGGATCATTTGCAAGGATATTTGCTTTCATTGGCGGAACAATACGAAATCGAAACGCCACTGTTAAAATTGGCGTACCATAATTTAAAAATTTACGAGGCGAATCGCTCCAAAACAGAGTAAGAATAGAAAAAGCGCAGCTTTCTATGTATACAAAAGAAGGCTGCCTTCTTTTTTGCAAAAAAGATTGTATATTGGCATCATGTAGTGTACAGTTAATAGTGAAAACCTATGCACAAAAAGAGGAGGATACAGACGTGAAGAAAGCTTGGTGGAAAGAAGGAGTCGCGTATCAAATTTATCCGAGAAGCTTCATGGATTCAAATGGCAATGGAATTGGAGATCTTCGCGGAATTATCGAGAAGCTTGACTATTTAAAAGACCTTGGAATCGATATCATATGGATTTGTCCAATTTACAAGTCGCCAAATGCCGATAACGGATATGATATTAGCGATTATCATGCGATTATGGAAGAATTCGGGACAATGGAAGACTTTGATTTATTGCTCGAGGAAATTCACCGGCGCGGCATGAAAGTGATTTTAGATTTAGTCATTAACCATACAAGCGATGAACACCCATGGTTTATTGAATCGCGTTCATCAAGGGATAATCCGAAACGGGATTGGTACATTTGGCGTGATGGAAAAAATGGCAAAGAGCCGAACAACTGGGAAAGCATCTTTGGTGGATCGGCGTGGGAGTACGATCCGAAAACTGATCAATATTACTTGCACATATTTGATGTAAAGCAGCCGGATTTAAACTGGGAAAACGAAGAAGTGCGCCAAGCGTTGTATAAAATGATTAATTGGTGGCTGGATAAAGGAATGGATGGATTTCGAGTGGATGCCATTTCACATATTAAGAAAAAGCCGGGATTGCCGGATTTGCCGAATCCGAAAGGGCTAGATTATGTTCCGTCTTTTGCTGGCCATATGAACCAAGAGGGAATTATGGATTATTTAAGAGAGCTCAAAATGCAAACGTTTGCACGCTATGATATTATGACGGTTGGAGAAGCGAATGGCGTTACCGTCGAGGACGCGGAAGAATGGGTCGGTGAGGAAAACGGTATTTTCAATATGATCTTCCAGTTTGAACATTTAGGGTTATGGCAAAAAGGAACGAATGGCGGAGTGGATGTGCGCCAATTAAAGCGTACGTTGACAAAATGGCAAAAAGGGCTGGAAAACCGCGGCTGGAACGCATTGTTTTTAGAAAACCACGATCAGCCTCGTTCTGTCTCGACATGGGGAAATGATAAGGAGTACCTTACCGAAAGTGCGAAGGCGCTTGGTGCGATGTACTTTTTGATGCAAGGAACACCGTTTATTTATCAAGGACAGGAGATTGGGATGACGAACGTCCAATTTTCGAATATTGAAGACTACAATGATGTTGCTATTAAAAGAATGTATCAAATCGAACGGGAAAAGGGTCGCTCCCATGAAGAAATTATGAAAGTGATTTGGAAAACAGGGCGCGACAATTCGCGAACCCCAATGCAATGGTCCGACGCGCCAAACGCGGGGTTTACGACGGGAACGCCATGGATGAAAGTGAACGAAAACTATAAGACCATTAACGTCGAGGCGCAATTGCGCGACCCGAACTCCGTCCTTCAGTTTTACAAAAAAATGATTCGGCTTCGCAAGGAGAACGAAGTGTTTATTTATGGAACGTACGATTTGATTTTAGAAAAGCATCCGACGATTTATGCGTACACAAGAACGCTTGGAAACGAAAAAGCGGTGGTTATTGTCAATTTAAGCGATAAACCAGCGCTGTATCGATATGATGGCATTCGATTAAGCTCAGAAAATTTGGTGCTGCAAAACTATGATGTAAAACCGCATAAAAACGCAACACGCTTTAAGCTGAAACCGTATGAAGCACGCGTATATTTGCTGAAATAGACAAAAGCTGCCGTTCATTTCTCGGCAGCTTTATTTTGCTTCGGTGAGGAGAGATGGCTTTAGGCTGCCCGTCAGCGTCAAATCCCTCAAGAACCTTAATCTCGGCAATCTCAGGAACATACTTTTTGACTGGATCGTCGAGACTGACTTTTCCTTCCTCGACCAATTGCATCAATACTGTGCCGGTGATGGCTTTAGTGGTCGAGAAAAGAGCAAACACTGTGTCGGTGGTCATCGGCGTTTCCTTTCCGAGTTCGCGCACCCCGGCTGCACCTTCGTAGATGTTGCCCTCGCGATCAGTTATCATTGCAACCACTCCTGGTACGCCTCCAGCCCTGCCTACAGCTTTATCCAAAACTTTGTCAAGAACATCCTTGAGAGCATTCTTGATTGCTTGCCTCGTCATATTTTCGTCATCCCCCTCATAAGCTCTATTAACTTCCGTTCACTACAACGATATGCGTGGCATTTCTCTCCTTTTTTCCTTGTTTTTCTGATTATAGTGTAATCAAAGGAATGGCTTCTTTCACCGGCAAATCGGGGGAGCTGTACATACGAAAGTAGCCGAAGCCTCAAAATACAACTAAAGTCTGAGATGTTTTACAGCATAAAGAGCCGCTTGGGTGCGATCCGCAAGATTTAACTTAGCCAGTATATTGGATACATGCGTTTTGACCGTTTTTTCTGTAATCATTAATGCTGCGGCAATCTCTTTATTGCTTTTTCCTTTCGCAATTTCCGCAAGCATTTCTTTTTCCCTCTTCGTCAATACTTCAATAAGTTGTTCCTTACGATCCCCTCCCTTTGACACATGAGTCATTAAATGCGTGGTGACTTTCGGGTGAAGCTGATTTTCGCCTCGGTACACAGATATAATCACTTGTACTAACTGATCTGGTTCTACATCCTTCAATTGATACCCCGACGCGCCGGCACGAATGGCGGGAATAACATGATCCACATCAGAAAAGCTTGTTAAAATGAGAATTTTCGTATGAGGAGACAGCTCCTTTATTTTTTTCGTGGCTTCCACGCCATCCATAACCGGCATGACCAAATTCATTAACACGACATCTGGTTGCAGTTCTTTCACCCGTTCCACCGCTTCTTTTCCATTGGACGCTTCACCGACTACGTTAATTTCTTTTTGCGTGTTGAGGAAAAATGCTAATCCTCGCCGAACAACATGATGATCATCCACAATAAGTACATTGATCCCCATTATCCTCTCCCCTTTTTCAACGGAATGATGACATCAATCGCCGTTCCTTCTCCTGCGGCACTTTTAATATGAATTTCTCCATTTAACGATGCGACCCTCTCTTTCATACTATTTAAGCCGAGAGAAAAGTCCGTCAAGGAGAATGGCATGGCTCTGAAGCCTCTCTTTCATACTATTTAAGCCGAGAGAAAAAGGATGTCCATCCGTCTTGGAAAATCCGCATCCCTCATCATGTATTTTCATATGGACATAGTGCTTTTGGACGTGGATCGCCATATCAACCTCAGACACTCCCGCGTGTTTTTTGCAGTTATTCAATGCTTCTTGTCCCACGCGCCATAAACACTCTTCGACTTCATTAGATAAATCGATCAGTCCGTTAATATCCACGGTTACTTTTAACCCGAGCATATCTCCGTAATGCTGAAAGGCGTTGGCTAGCCCATGTTCTAACCCGTGCGGACGAAGCTGCCAAATAAGCGCCCGCATTTCCTGAAGGGCTTCTTGCGCTAATTGCTGAATGTAGGCGAACGTATCTTTTATTGTTTCGCCTTGAGTCATTTCTTTTGCGCCGCGGGCCGTCAACTGCAGCGAAAATAATAATTGGCTCACCGAATCGTGCAAATCTCGCGCTAAGCGGTTGCGTTCTGCTATTAACGCGAGATTTTGTTCATTTTCGGCGAGCTTGATTCGCTTTATTGCTGTCCCGATTTGATAAGCAACCGCTTCTAATAATGCCAGTTCCTCATTTGTAAAGCTCGTTTTATGCGGAGCAGCTACATTGAGCACTCCAAATTTCTCATCCCCTGCACGAAGAGGAATGCTCGCGTGGTGGGTAACGCCATTGGTATCTCCCCATTGCTCTTCGATTGCCTTTTCAAGCCGCTTGCATTCAATGACATTCGCTGCCCGCTGCAGCCGCCCATCTCTGTACCGTTCCAAACACCAACAGCCTCCTTCGCACATCGGCTTCTTATTTTCCCATGTCAGTGCAGGAGGTAATTGATAGTCAGCAATAAGAGAGTATCCTTCTTTTGGATGAACAAAAAAAATCCAGCCGCATTGCAGTTTCATCACTTGTATTAATTCCTTTAATACCGTCTGCAGCATTTCCTTTAAATCATTGCACTCATTCAATGTTTCGGCAATGGATTTTAATGTAAGCAATTCTTGAATATCCTGCTTGTCCTTGCTCATTTTTCTTCCCCCTTCGCTCCAATCGTATAATCGAGTAGGAGGGGGTGACTAACCCCCGACCTCTCACACCACCGTACGTACCGTTCGGTATACGGCGGTTCAATTAAGTATGACGTAGTGCTTGATATCTTTCGAATAGACTTCTTAACCCTCGACGCTTCCAATAGGAGTTGTCGAGGGTTTTGTGTAGAATGGGACTGCAGGCAATCCGCCAATATTTCTTGCGTGTATTGCCCCATTCGAATGCTTTATGGCTTGGAACTTCTAATCCTCTGAGTTTCCGAATTCTTGTTTTCGGGGTTTTCCATTCTTTCCACAAACACATCCGAAGCCTTCGTCTAATCCATTCATCAAATTCTTTGAACTTACTTGGTGTTTCTGCCAAGGCAAAATATCCGCACCATCCCATTAAATACTTGTTCAGTTTCTCAATCCTTTTCTCCATTGGATACGGTTTCGACCTTGATGTAATTTCACGGATCTTGTTCTTCAAACGTTTCACACTTTCGTTCGCAATCCGTACCTTTGGAGTCTTATTGAGTGTGAAGCTGAAACCGAGAAACTTCCGTTTCCAAGGACGGTCTACCGCCGATTTCTCTTTATTTACCTTGAGCTTTAACTCCTTCTCTATAAAGTTCGTAATGGAGTTCATGACACGAATTCCTGCTTTCTTTGTTTTCACATAGATGTTACAGTCATCCGCATACCGAACAAACTTATGTCCACGTTTCTCAAGCTCTTTATCCAATTCATGAAGCATGATGTTTGATAAAAGTGGACTAAGCGGGCCGCCTTGAGGCGTTCCCATGTCCGTTTCCATTACCACTCCATTGATCATCACGCCTGATTGAAGATACCGGCGAATTACCTTCAGTAGAATTCGATCTTTGATCGTTTTCGCCAAGATCCCCATCAGTTTGTCGTGATTCACCTTGTCAAAGAATTTCTCTAGGTCTATATCGACTACCCAACGATATCCTTCTTTGATATAACCCTTTGCTTCCCTAACCGCATCATGTCCCCTTCTACCTGGTCGGAAACCATAGCTATGGTTCGAGAAGGTCGGATCAAAGATTTTCGTCAACACTTGGGCAATCGCTTGTTGGATGAAACGATCCGTCACGGTAGGGATCCCTAGAAGTCTTACTCCACCGTTCGGTTTCGGGATTTCGACTCGACGGACGGGTAAGGGCTTGTAGGTTCCTTCTCTCAACGACTGTCGAATGGAGTCCCAATTTTCGTAGAGGTGTCTTCGTAGGTCTTTTACGGACATGCCATCTACTCCGTGACCTCCTTTATTCTGTTCGACTCGTTTCAGTGCCGCCAGGAGATTTTCCCGTGACAAAATCATTTCCATCAACATTGATATCCTCTCCACGTGAACGAATTCTTCTATTTGTGCCATCTTCTGCTCCACCCTCTTGAAGTCCCCCGTGGGGTTCACCACTTCCTCCTTCAAGTAAGTCCTATCGGATTGTCTGCTTCCACACAGAAGGTGAACGCCTAGCGATTCGTTCTCCTTAATTGTTCAGTCCTTCCTCTTTCGTCTCGAGCTCGAAAAGAGTACTATGACTTCTGCTGACTTCTGACTGTTCAGTTATCTATCACTAGATAGGTTACCAAGGTTACTTGGCGTGCCAGCCAGATCTCCCCGGGTAAGTACATGCACTTTCACACCATCTATCCGCCTCATTTACTCGATATGACCTTCGACAGAAAGAGCTTTGTTTTGTTTCGCAAACTCACTCAATCATACCTAGCCTTATATGAGGTTCGTGTTCCTCGGACCGGTGTTTTGCCTCCAGCTTCCTTCAGATTCCGCGTCACCACGGACACCCTTGCTCTTGGCTAACCTCTACTTCTGTCTTCGGGGTTCGGGACTTACACCCTATAGTTCATGTACATGCCGGGCGCACGAAAAAAAGACAACGCCGCCATCGGCATTGTCTTTTTTGTCTTATGCAATAGGATATTGTTGAATGAGCGGATGAAGAATAATCTCATCAATAAGCATATGCTTTGGAGCGCTTGCCATATACACGACCGCTTTTGCGACATCTTCGGCTTTCAGCCAATCGCGTTTTTCCGGAACGCCTTGAATCGAATTAGCAAAGTACGTATCAACCATTCCCGGGTTAATCGTGCCAACGCGAATGCCGTACTTTCTTACTTCCTGCGCAAGCGAACCGGAAAATCCTTGAACGGCGTATTTGGTCGCGGTGTATGCCGCCCCGTTCGGAATCGTGTAGCGGCCGACATCGGAAGAAATGGTAATAATTGTTCCCGATTTTCTTTCTTTCATATGCGGAAGCACGGCTTTTACCCCAATAAACACACCTTGAACATTGACGGCAAAGATGCGCTCCCATTCTTCCACGGTCGTCTCTTCCACTTCTTTAAAAAATCCGATTCCTGCATTGTTGACGAGAATATCGATTTGTCCAAACTCTTCTAATACTTCTGTGACCATCTTTTGCATCTGCTGTTCATTGGCAACGTCCACTCGGAACGCCTTCACATAAGAGAATCCTTTTTCTTTCAGCTCTTTTTCCGTTTCATAAACCCCTTCAGAACTTCCCGCCAGCGCCAATTTTGCTCCTTGCTCCGCTAATTGAAATGCAACGGCTTTTCCGATTCCTCGAGAAGCCCCTGTAACAATCGCTACTTGATTTGTTAACATATAGCATGATCCTTTCTGTATGCGTTCGTTTATTTACGGTTAAGATAACGAAGCAGTGCGAAGAAAGTCATGAACTCGTTTCATCACTACATTGGAAAGTTGCTGCAGCTTTGCTTCACTGTCGGCCAATGACTGTCCCTTCACACCGAAATACACTTTGATTTTCGGCTCCGTTCCCGAAGGACGCAAGCAAAACCATGAATCGTCCTCCAATATATACTTTAATACGTTGGAAGTTGGAAGGGTAATCACTGTTTTTTCGCCCGTCAACGTATGGATCCGTTCTTTCGTTTTATAATCTTCGATCACGGTTACTTTTTTTCCTGCTGCTTCTGTCGGAGGCTCATTGCGGAACGATGTTAAAATCGCTTGAATCGTTTCTGCTCCTTCTTTTCCTTTTAACGTTAATGACTGCTGTCCTTCCCGGTAATAGCCGTATTGGTCAAACAATTGTATTAATCCTTCATACAAAGACATCCCTTGTTTTTTGTAAAATGCGCATACCTCCGCAGCCAATACCGCTGCTTGCACCGCATCTTTGTCGCGGGCAAAATCACCGATTAAATAGCCGTAGCTTTCCTCATAGCCAAATTGGAACGTATATTGCCCCGTTTGTTCATATTCTTTGATTTTTTCGCCGATAAATTTAAATCCTGTTAATGTATCCACCGTATCTAAGCCGAAAGATTGCGCAATCGCGCGGCCAAACTCGGAGGTTACAATCGTTTTTAGCACCACGCCATTTTGCAGCAATATCCCTTTTTCTTTCTTTTGGGATAGCAGGTAATGAAGCAATAAGCCTCCTGTTTGATTTCCGGTCAATACAACATAGTCGCCTTTTTCATTTTTTACGGCAATCCCTAATCGGTCGGCGTCAGGGTCTGTCGCAATTAACAAGTCAGCATTGACTTTTTTGCCGTACTCTATCGCTAACGCAAATGCCGCATGCTCCTCTGGGTTTGGCGATGCAACTGTGGAAAAGTTCGGATCTGGCTGCTCTTGTTCCTTAACAACAAATACATTTCGGTATCCAAGTTCCTTTAACGCGCGGCGAATCGGTTTGTTTGATGTGCCGTGAAGCGGTGTAAAAACGATGTGAATATCGACTTCTTCCGCAAGCTTCGGTTGAAGGGAGACCGTTTTTACAGCGTCAATATAAGCATTGTCCACTTCTTCGCCGATGATTTGAATGAGCCCTTTTTCTTTTAAAATTGCTTCGTCCTCAACATGGATATCAAGTTCATTTTCCACTTCATTGACGTATCGAATCACCGCATCTGCCGTGTCTGGAGGAAGCTGCCCCCCATCTTATCCATATACTTTATATCCATTATATTCTGGCGGATTATGGCTTGCGGTGATGACGATGCCGGAAAATGCTTGCAAATAACGAACAGCAAACGAAAGCTCCGGCGTTGGTCTCAGCTCATCAAATACATATGTTTGAATGCCGTGAGTAGCCAATGTTTTCGCTGCTTCCATCGCAAATTCCCGAGACTTATGCCGCGAATCATAGGCAATGACAACACCGCGTTTTTTTGCTTCTTCGCCAAAGGACTCTATGTATCGCGCCAAACCTTCTGATGCTTTCCGAATCGTGTATATGTTCATCCGGTTTGTCCCCGGACCAATTTCTCCCCGCATGCCGCCTGTGCCAAATTCTAAGTTTTTATAAAAACAATCTTCCAGCCATTTCAGGTCGTCTTGACGCTCTGTTAATAAACGCTTTAATTCTTTGTCTAATGACTTATGTGCTAACCATTGTTCATATTTATTTTTCCAATCCAACGGACATCCCTCCCTTTCTTTATATATTCGTTATCATCATACAATATCCTTCATAAATCGAGTAGGAGGGAGCGATTAACTCCCGTCCTCTCACACCACCGTACGTACGGTTCCGTATACGGCGGTTCAATTAAGATAATTGACGCAAGTCTTTATAACTTCCGTGAATAGCTGTTCTCTTTATGCCAGTGGTCACTCCACCCTCCAAGAGATCTCCCACGGGATTCACCGCTTCCTCCCTCAAGTGAGGTACTACGTTTTCTGTGTTCATCATGACTCACTGAATGCCAAGGGCTATTCTCTCTTAATTGTTCGGTCCTTCTTAGTTGTTCTAGACCAACTAATACTATGACCTCTGCTGACTTCTGACGGTTCAGCTATCTATCACTAGATAGGTTACCAAGGTTACTTGGCGTGCCAGCCAGACCTCCCCGGGTAAGAGTGTAATCTTTCCTTCCATCCATCTGCTTCATTTACTCTGTATCACCTTCGGCAGAAAGGGCTTTGTTTTGTCTTGCAAACTCACCCAGTGATACCTAGCCTCATATGAAGTTCGTGTTCCTCAGACCGGAAGTTTGCCGCTCGCTTCCTTCAGATTCCGCGTCACCACGGACACCCTTGCGTTAAGCTAACTGCTACTTCTGCCTTCGCAGCTCGGGACTTTCACCCTATAGATTACACCCATGCCGGGCGCACAAGAAAAGGATGTCTCATAAGTCAGAGACATCCTTCATTTTTTTATCCTTGTGGTTGCGACGGCTCAGAAATGTTTGTCAATGCTTGTCCCGCCGCTTGATCGGACGCGCTGTTTGTCGCGATATCGCCTAAAGCGACAATTCCTTGAATTTGGTTATTTTCGACAATTGGCAAACGACGAATTTGATGTTGCGCCATCACACTTGCCGCCTCTTGAACGCTCATATTAGGCGTACCAGTGACCACGCGATTCGTCATTATTTCCGATACAGGAGTGGAAGCTGGATCTTTTCCTTGCGCCGATGTACGAAGTGTAATATCACGGTCCGTGATCATTCCTTTTACTTGACCGTTTTCCACTACTGGAAGAGCCCCAATATTTTTTTGGCTCATGATTTGCGCAGCTTCTTGAACTGTTTGGTTAGGAGAAACTGTCGCTACATTTTTCGTCATAACGTCTTGAACTTTGTTGTTATTATTCATGTGATCCTCCCCTTTCACCGATTATTATGGGCGGATTGGCGGGAGGATATAGGTAGAAAATAATGTTTGTATCGCTTAGTATTGGCACCGGAAAAAGCAAATGTTTCATGACAAACGGATTTTATATACGCGCGCCTCCCATGGACGCAAGCGAATTTCTTTCAGTTCTTCCGTTTCATCAACATCGTAATTGCTGATAAGCAGTTCTTTTGTTTTGTAGGTGATATCATCCGGAAGCCGGAAAACAGGAGTTTTTTCAGAAAAATTAGTAATAACAATCAGCTTTTCATTTCCCAATGTGCGTGTGTATGCGTAAATATACGGATCGTCTTCCAAAATTAAGTCATATGTTCCATAGACAATAATGTCATGCTGCTTGCGAAGTTGAATTAATTTTTTATAATAATGAAACACCGAATTTGGATCCGCTAAAGCCTCTTTTACGTTGATTTCCTTATAATTTGGATTTACTGGAATCCATGGCGTCCCCGTTGTAAATCCTGCGTTTTCGCTGTCATCCCACTGCATCGGTGTGCGCGCGTTGTCACGCCCTTTATAATAAATTTTCTCCATCACTTTTTGCGGATCTTCACCATATTCTTCCACACGTTCTTTATACATGTTCAATGTTTCAATATCGCGGTAGTATTCAATCGACGGGAAGCGCACATTGGTCATTCCGATCTCTTCACCTTGGTAAATATACGGTGTTCCTTGCATCATATGGAGAAATGTTGCAAGCATTTTCGCCGATTCCACACGATACTTTCCATCATCGCCAAAGCGAGAAACAGCGCGTGGCTGATCATGATTGTTTAAGTAAAGACTGTTCCATCCTTTTCCTTCTAGCTCTTTTTGCCATTTTGTCATCGTTTTTTTCAAATCGGCCAACGACCATGGACGAATATCCCATTTTCCTCCAGGTCCGGAATCTAAACCAACATGCTCGAATTGAAACACCATGTTCAACTCATGACGCGATGGGTCGGTATATAAAATTCCCTCTTTTGGTGTGACTCCCGGCGTTTCTCCGACCGTCATAATGTCGTATTTTGACAATACTTCGCGGTTCATCTCTTGCAAAAACTCATGAACGCGCGGACCGTTCATAAAATACTTGCTTCCCGAAGCGTATTTCTTCCCTTCCTGCGGTTTTCCGTCCGGTAATTCTGGCACTTTCGAAATCATGTTGATGACATCCATTCGGAAGCCGTCGACGCCTTTATCAAGCCAAAACTTCATTATGTCATACACTTCGCGGCGCACTTTTGGATTTTCCCAGTTTAAATCTGGTTGTTTTTTTGAAAAAAGATGCAAATAATATTCTTCCGTCGTTTCGTCATATTCCCACGCTGAACCGCTAAAAATTGACTCCCAATTGTTCGGTTCCTTTCCATCTTTTCCAGGCCGCCATATATAGTAGTCGCGATACGGATTGTCCTTTGACTTTCTTGATTCGATAAACCACGGATGCTCATCTGATGTATGATTGACGACTAAATCCATCACTAGCTTAATCCCGCGTTTGTGCATTTCCTCAAGCATTTCTTCCCAATCTTCCATCGTACCAAATTCATCCATAATCTCCCGATAATCGCTTATATCATATCCGTTGTCATCATTTGGCGATTTATATACCGGAGATAGCCATACCACATCCACGCCAAGTTCTTTTAAATAATCAAGTTTCGCGATAATGCCGCGGATATCGCCAATGCCATCCCCGTTGGAATCGTAAAAACTGCGCGGATAAATTTGATACACAACCGCCTCTTTCCACCATGCTCGTTCCAAATTTCTCACCTCTATGTCCAGTTGTACACAAGCATTGTACTATAAAATGAGCATTTTGCAAAATTAGATTTTTATTAAAAAGAGTTTTAAAAGAAACCCAAATAAATTGGGGTATTTTGTATCTTTGGTTTACAAATATTCTGTTTGTCCTTTTTTGGGCGTACTTGCAGAATTTTTCGCTTTAAAAATTTTTTAAGCGGTTTGTTGCTTTTTACTCTCTTTTGCCATTGCGAGAGCTGAAACCAGTAATACGATGGCGTTCAAGTAAATATGAGTTTTTACTTTATCGATTCCCCACACATGCAGGGAGTTCGCTGTAAGATAACTTTTCATTCTTGAATTGCACCGTTCTACACTGGTTCGCTCATTGTAAAGTTCTTTCCAACGTTTTGTATCACGGTGCGGATTGGAATATCGGCGCACATCCTTTTTGATGTCGACTTTTACCACCATTCCATAGTTGGAAGATGAACAGGCTGCCATTCCTAATGGGCAATCCACTTTGCCGGTTGCGTGAGGACATCTGAACTTGAGCTGGTCCTTATCAGCTCCCCAATAAGTCATTTCATAACCCATGGAACAACGCGGAGTTCCATTGGAAGAAATCCCTTCAGGAGGCTCTTTTTCGTTGCGCAAATTGAGCGGGATAATGGCTTGCGCTCCAATGTTTTTGGCTGATTCATAGTTTTTTAGTTGGTCATATCCGCCATCCATGATCAGAAATTCAATTTTGGATTTGGTACGCTCTGCCACTTGCTCTATTAATTCTGGTGCGACTTCTCCATCGTTCACATGGGCAGGGGTTACTTTTATGGCTATTGGCAGTTCGCTTGCGGTATCGACTGAAAGATGCATCTTATAGCCAAACCAGGTAATTTTATTGCCGAAGGAATCATATTTTGCGCCCCAATTGGCATTACCCGTTTGTTCACTACGCTTTTTGGGCTGTTTCTTTTCATAGGCATCAATGGCGGCACTGTCGATGGCCTGGTGGCTGCCGTCAATTATTCCTTCCTCCTGAGCTAACTGTACCAAGTCAAGGAAGATCTTTTCAGCCAGCTTTTTTTTGGTAAGTGCCGCAAAAACCCGGCTGAGAGTGGAGATAGACGGTGCGGGGCGATCAATCGATAAACCGCATTGATAACGGAAACGAAGGTCTTTATCCAATCGATGATGAAGGGCGGTAAAGGTGTCGATGCCTTCGAGTGGGGCAGCGATGAGAGCCCTTAGAATCCCTTCTCTGGAATGACCGTCAGCCCCTCGGGGTGAAGAACTTCTCAACTGTTTAGCATAAGGGCGTAAATCAAGCGAGCTAAAAAAGATAGGTAATTTCTCTTTTGACTCTAATTTTTGCAGTTCTTCAAAGGAAAATAGGCTTTCTTGTAGAATATACAAAGTGACTTCCTCCTTTTGAATTTTTGTGGTTTCGTCACTTCAAAAATTCTACATTTTAGGGGTGAAGTCCTTTTTTATGTCTTTGAAATCCTTATGGCTCTTGGGTTGAAAAATGTGCAAAATGCTCAAATAAAAATAGCGGCTTATATATTTATTAAAATTTTACATTCTCCTTTTCGTCCAATATAATGAAAATGGCAATAAACATGAGAAATAAGGGGACTACAGTATGAATAACAATGCCAAAACATTGGAAAACGCGCTTATCGGCGCTTGGGGAATTTCATTGATCGCGACGCTTGGTAGCCTTTACTTTTCCGAAATTTTAAAATTTATCCCTTGTGATCTTTGCTGGTTTCAACGCATTTTTATGTATCCACAGGTGGTTTTGTTAGGGCTTGCGGCCATTCGGAAAGAATATGGCATCGCTCGCTATAGCCTTGCATTATCCATCATCGGTGGAGCGATTTCTCTTTACCATTATGCTCTGCAAAAAATTTCGTTTTTCCAAACCCATGCGATTTCGTGCGGCCGCGTCCCTTGCACGGGACAGTACATTAATTGGCTTGGCTTTATTACGATTCCATTTTTAGCGTTAGTTGCATTTTTTCTCATTAGTGTATTAAGCATCTTCATTATTCGTAAAGAGAAAGAAGGGAAAATAAGTTGAAAAAGCTCCTTATCTTCGGATCGATTATTGTAGCGCTGTTTGCGGCGATCTCCTTTATCACATCGTATCAGCAAAAACAAGCTGCCAAAAATAATCCTTATCATAAAGAAGAACTTGACCCTGCAACTGTTGCGCAGCTTGATGATCCAAATTATCAAAACATCATTTTGCCGAACGAATTAGAACAGAAGTTAAAAAACAAAGAAACGGTCACCGTCTATTTTTACAGCCCGACTTGTCCGCACTGTAAAAAAATAACTCCGATCGTCGTCCCTTTGGCAAAACAAATGGGCATTGACTTAAAAATGTTTAATTTGCTTGAATTTGAAGATGGATGGGATAAGTACCATATTGATGGAACACCAACCCTTGTTCATTATGAAAAAGGGAAAGAAGTAAAACGAATCGATGGCTATCATGAAAAAGCAGTTTTCCGTGACTGGTTTTCTTCGATTCAACATAGCAATCGAGTAGGAGGGAGCGATTAACTCCCGTCCTCTCACACCACCGTACGTACGGTTCCGTATACGGCGGTTCAATTAAGATAATTGACGCAAGTCTTTATAACTTCCGTGAATAGCTGTTCTCTTTATGCCAGTGGTCACTCCTCCCTCCAAGGGGTCTCCCACGGGATTCACCGCTTCCTCCCTCAAGTGAGGTACTACGTTTTCTGTGTTCATCATGACTCACTGAATGCCAAGGGCTATTCTCTCTTAATTGTTCGGTCCTTCTTAGTTGTTCTAGACCAACTAATACTATGACCTCTGCTGACTTCTGACGGTTCAGCTACTTATCACTAAGTAGGTTATGAAGAGTACTTCACATATCCGCCAGACCTCCCCGGGTAAGTACATGCACTTTCACACCATCTATCCGCCTCATTTACTCGATATGACCTTCGACAGAAAGAGCTTTGTTTTGTTATGCAAACTCACTCAATCATACCTAGCCTTATATGAGGTTCGTGTTCCTCGGACCGGTGTTTTGCCTCCAGCTTCCTTCAGATTCCGCGTCACCACGGACACCCTTGCTCTTGGCTAACCTCTACTTCTGTCTTCGGGGTTCGGGACTTACACCCTATAGTTCATGTACATGCCGGGCGCACATAAATAAGGAGCTCGCCCTGTGATGGACGAGCTCCATCTTACATTAACCAATCGCTTTGTGAAGGCAAATACATACTGCATGGGTAATGACGCTTGCTCATAAACTGCTCGATCATAAACGGAAACGTAATACCGTACCGCCTAAGTAATTTGACGTTCCGCTCAAATAGATCACGATACCGTTCGCAATCTCCGCTTTCTCCTACATATTCGATCACAGTAATTAACGATTGAAGTGATGAAATAATTTGAAACGCTTCTTTCATCGTTCCATTGTATGTAACGTATTCCCTTGGTAATGAAAGGATTTTCGAATTTTCAAACTTATTAATTTGTTCATCATCAAAATAATACGGAAAAATGTTTGTGTAAAAATAATTGACTAAATAATTCATATATTCCTCTTGTTCTTTCGTGGCTGCATAAACCATTTTCATGTTCTTACCACCTTTTCGCACTTGCATAACATACTATAAAACGCTACTATGAGTGTATCATATCTGATACATATATTGAGGTAGAAAGTGTTTCCACTGTTTTGAAATTTTGGAGTGAAATAATGATGTGGTCCAAAAAAGGAGACTGGCTTGAATGTGTCATTCCTTCTTTTTGGGAAGGACGTACGATTGAATCGTTGCTAAAAGAAGTATGGTGCGCCTCTAAAAAGTTAGCTCATCAACTGCGAATGGAAAAAGGAATCAAGCTCAACGGAAAAGAAGTATCATGGCAAACGCCATTAAAAGAAAAAGACCGCCTGCAGTTGTATCTTTATAAACCTGAACCTTCCATCATTATTCCTGAATATCGAGAGCTTTCCGTTTTATGGGAGGACGAGCATCTCCTTATTATTAATAAAGGCGCTGGAATCGATATCCATCCTTCTGAACCTTCTCAAATAGGGACTTTAGCGAACGCGGTCGCTTTTTATTTACAATCACAAGGGATTTTGACGAAAGTACGGCATATTCACCGGCTTGATCGTGACACATCGGGAACGATTTTGTTTGCCAAACATACGCTTGCAGGAGCCACGCTTGATCGGATGTTGGAAAGACGGCTCATCAAACGGACGTATGTAGCGCTCGTCCATGGCATCCTAAAAAATAAATCAGGAACGATTTCTGCACCGATTGGACGCGATCGCCATCATCCGACGAGACGCAGAGTTTCGAAAACGGGTGCAAAAGCGGTAACACACTACCGCGTCTTACATACGTTTCCCGATGAACAAACATCGCTCGTAGAGCTTTCCCTCGATACCGGGCGCACTCATCAAATCCGCGTCCATATGAGTTACATCGGTCATCCGTTAGTCGGAGATGTTCTTTATGGCGGAAAAGACACATTTCATCGACAAGCACTTCACGCCGTTAAACTATCATTTTTGCATCCTTTTACGAACGAAATGATTTCATGCATCGCTCACGTTGATGATTTTCCTGTTGATATCGCTCGGTTTTACATGGATCCACCATAAAAGGCAGACGTCCTATAAACGTCTGCCTCATAAATGCAATTCCTCTTTTTCACCGAGTTCATTATCTGCTTCTCTCTCTTCTTTTTCCTGCTTCACGACTTCTAGCGTCTTCACGTGGTGACCATCGATCTCCTTCACCGTAAACAAGTAATTGTCGATTTCGACGCTATCGCCTACTTTAATATCATAATGCTTCGTTAAAATCCATCCTCCAATCGTATCGACATCCTCATCATCAATGGAAAGGCCAAACAAATCGTTCACTTCGCTAATCAGCACTTTCCCGTCGATAATCGTACGTGTTTCATCAATTTTTTGGATCAACGGAATTTCATCTACATCAAATTCATCTTGAATTTCTCCAACAATTTCTTCTAAAATATCCTCGACAGTAACAAGTCCCGACGTACCGCCATATTCATCGACTAAAATGGCCATGTGGATGCGTTCTTTCTGCATTTTCACAAGCAAATCATGGATCGCGATTGATTCAATCACTTGAATGATTGGGCGGATATAATCTTTCATTTGTTTTTCTTCGGATGGATTTGTCACAAGATCGGTAAACACTTCTTTCACATTAATAAGTCCAAGAACGTGATCTTTATCGCCATCAATAACTGGATAACGAGTATATTTTTCCTCCCTCTAGAAATGTTGATATATCAAGGTTTCTTGGCATCTTAGGGGTGCCAAAAAAATATTTTTCGACAAAACTCATCACATACTTTTGAATTTTTGTTGATATCTAACAGTCCATGGGTGCGCTTCGCGGCCACTGGATATTTTTGTATTTTTTACTCCAGTGGGGGGATGTGTATGCGACGCACCTTGGATCTCTGCACAACTGATGAGGACGAACCCTCCCATGTCTCTGGGCATCCTTGTGCCAACATTCCTTCGTTCGGTCTCTTCACCAGGCAGAGGCCGGCTAAGCTCCTTAAGGGACTCTAGGTCGAATGGATGAAATCGTGCCAGCTTCTCCGTGTCATCTGGTTGTTCAGACAGTTCTTTTTGCGAAAGGTGGCGACTCTAGGCTGCCTGCGCTTGGTATTGGGAAAAGATATCTTGAATCATTCGTTCCCCATCAAATGCTTGCTGTTTCACACAAACCGCGTATAGTACTTTCAATAGCTTGCCACATAACACGACGATCGATTGCTTCTTACGTAACGGGTTGATTGGGCGTGTCGTATAGTACTCGTGCAACTGACGGAAAGCCTCATTATGGCGAATCAATGGCATCATCACCCGAAATAAAAGGGCGCGTAGCCGTTTTCGTCCTCGCTTCGAGATTCGTTTTTGCCCCTTGTGTTGCCCTGACGAGTTCTCCTTCAGTGTCAAGCCCGCTAATTTGATGAGTTGCCTCGGATCTTGATACTGGGCAAAGCTTCCGATTTCCGATAACAGTTCAATGATCGTCGCATCTCCTAGCCCTGGGATCGTTTGGAGCCATTCGTATTCGGCGGTTGTTTGAGCAAGTGCCGTCAACTCTTCTGTGAGGGTTGCGATCTCTTGTTCCAATTGGCGATATCGGCGGACAAGCATGGCGATTTCTATACGGGCCATCTGTTGTCCTTCCGTTATCCCAATCGAATGGCAGGCCACCTCTAACAGCTTTTGCACTTTCGGCTTCTGTGGGCATTTTAGCCTCTCGCTTTGCCGATAACGCTCCATTAGCCCCTCTACCGTCTGATTCGCAATGTCCATCGGAAATGGCGTTTTCTCTAACACCACCAATGCCATTTTGCCAAACGACGGAAACACCTGCACAAACTCAGGAAAATAACGATCGAGCCAACGAATCATTTGATTTTGGACGGCATTCAACTCTTTTGTCAACGACTCTCGAAACGTACTTCCTGCCCGCAATTCCGCCTCCACCTCATGGAGAATACGTGGATAGCTAAAGCGTCCGTCTTTAACCAGTTTCGCAATGACAAGAGCATCTTTGGCATCATGCTTCGTTGGCAAGTTGTCGTCGAGCTCTTTTGACCGTTTGACATGCATCGGGTTGACCATCACCAACGGGATCCCTTTTTCCTCGAGGAAGTAGGCGAGGTTCAACCAGTAATGTCCGGTCGGCTCGATTCCGACGATGACTTCGGTTTTGCCAAATTCCTTCATCGTTTCTTGTATCGACGCATAGAACTGTTCAAATCCGGATCTCGATTGAATCACAGGAAACGGCTTCTTCAGCACCCGACCTCGTGCGTCAACCATTGACGCATAATGTTTTTGTTTGGCAATGTCCATTCCAATCACTAACGTTTGGTCGGTGACTTGTTCAATTTTGCGATTTTGTGTACAATTCATTGTATAGTCCTCCTTGGTCTGATGTTAGGTGTTTGTTGACACCCCTGCATCATACTAAGAGGACTTTTTTCTTTCAAGTCCCCGAAAACCTTTCTAACAGGAATGCTCCTTTGGCACAGACCACATAAATTTCGTTTTCTTTCTCTTTAGGCAATTGCTCAAGAAATGGATCCACACCGTCAAGAACTTCAAAATAAGGAATATTTACAACTTGTACGTTCTTTCCTTCAATTCTCCAATCAGCATACTCCTCTTGATTGCGTACATCGACTATAAACAAGTCTTCCCCGCGAATGATTTTGTTTGCAATTTCTTTTACCGTGATAGTTTTTACCGTCATATTCCCTTCTTCCTCCTATCGAATGTTGTAAATTTGGTTTAAACTAATCATTTTACATATACATGTATGGGTATTTATGGTCTCAATATTACAAAACATTGCTCTAAAAGTCAACGCTTTTTATTTTTAGATGCAATTACTTCCTCCAGTTCGCCGTATTGTTCTATTATAAACGATAAAGGGACTGAAGATGTTTGCTTAAAATAAACGTATGATTCGAACGAGATTAGGAAGGTCGGAAAATTGAAACGATCAATGAAGAAGACACCGATTTTACATATTCGTAATAGAATTCAAGCTTATCCCTTTTTATAAATAGGAGAATTAGGTTTTGTCGCTATGATAGGGATTATCTCGTTTCCACCGCCATCGATGCAGCATCGTTTTGCCATAATGGCGAACGGACGAGTTGCCGCAATCATCAGCGTAACTTTTATAACAAGCATTGCCAGCTTGGGACTCTATACGTATATTTCAACCATTTTGGATAACTTAAAAGACACCCCCAGCCTTGCACCTTATTTGTGGGCATGGGGCATTGGGGGCGTCATCGGGAGCTTTTCCGTTGGGTATTTCATTGACCGGACAGCAAGACCGAAAATGCTTATGGCCGGCATTTTAACCATCATGGCTTTCGCTATGTTCTGCATACCATTTGCACTCCCTTTTCCGATCCTATCCTTTTTGCCTTTTGTTCTATGGGGGGCGATGGGCTGGGCTTCGCAAGCCCCGCAACAACATGAACTGCTACGTTTGCAGCCTAATCACGGCGCTGCTGTTGTCGCTTTAAACAGTTCCGCTAATTATTTAGGAAGTGCGGTAGGTTCTGCTCTTGGAGGGATTGTGTTGCTTGCCGGATTAACTCCTTCCTCCCTTCCGTTCGCTGCAGGTTGTCTAGTATTGGCGGCTTTGCTGGTACAATGGTTGATAATATCAAGCAATAGAAAGCGGGGAAACGCGAAAAACATGTCAGATCTTATGCAATAAACCTATCTATGAAAAACAATAGGATGCTACAATCCATATACTAGGAAACTTGACGCTCACGAAGAGATGTTTTTGGATCGAGATACTTGAAAACACATAAACAAGCATCATATAAAAATCGTTTTCTCTAGAAAAGTATAAATTCTAATAGGGTACCCTAAATATGGTTAATAATGATGGGAATGGTTCATTGGCAAGCGGAACGTGAATCTCATGATTTCAGGAGGATATTTTCAGGAACTTATCGAGTTTAGGGGAAAAAGTGTTCAGTACTGTTCATTTTAAACACCCTGGAAGGTTTCTGTTCCGTCCCTTATGTGTTGGTTTTGTCGTTAAAAAACAAATTTTTCCACATCTACTTAAACCATCCCTTTTCTTTGGATTGTTTTATCGCTTCGATCCGGTTCGTTACCTCAAGCTTATCCAAAATCGTTGAAATATAGTTTCGGACCGTTCCGGTTTTTAGTTTCAGTTCGTCCGCGATTTTTTTTGTGTTTTTCCCATCGGCAACGAGTTCTAATATTTCCTTCTCCCTTTCCGTGAGAGGATTTTCTTCACTGTAAACATCATCCATCAGCTCGGGTGCATAGATTCGCCGGCCTGCCATGATGCTGCGGATCGAGCTTGCCAGCTCCTCGCTGGGGCTGTCTTTCAATAAATAGCCGCTGACACGAGCTTTTAAAGCCCGTTGGAAATAACCAGTACGGGCAAACGTTGTTAAAATGATCACTTTACATTCCAGGTCTTTCAGCTCTTCAGCTGCCTCGAGGCCACTTTTTTTGGGCATTTCGATATCCATGATGCAAACATCAGGCTGATATTGCTTCACAAGTGAAACAGCTTCTTCTCCGTTGCTCGCCTTCCCCACCACTTCCATATCCTCTTCCAAATTAAGCAAAGTCCCTAAAGCGCCCAGCATCATACGCTGGTCTTCAGCTATGACGATTCGAATCATGATTTGAGTCCCTCCTTAACGGTCTGTTTTACTACATTAGGTATTTTCATGATTAATGTAGTCCCTTTTTCCGAGCAAATTTCCAGACTGCCGTTCACAAACTCCAGACGTTCTTTAATTCCGATCAGTCCGTTTCCTTTCGCAAGATCCCGTTCCTCCTCCATGCCGATTCCGTCGTCTTGCACCGTCATACATATTTCGTTCCAAGATTGCTGAATGGCAATCCGGCAAGTGAAAGCTTTGCTATGCTTGACGACATTTGTTACTGCTTCTTTCAAACACATACTTAAAATGTTCTCAATAAACGGGGATACGTTTGATAGTGTGAATTCTTCTTCATTACTGACTAACATGATTTCAGCTGCTTGGAGTAGTTGTTTTATATGTATGATTTCCTCTTTCAATCGAACCCCGCGCATTTGTGAAACTATTTTCCTTACTTCATTCAATGCAGTTCTGGCCGTTTGCTGAACGTCTTTTAATTCGCTGCGGGCTTGTTCAGGGTCTTTGTAAATTAATTTTCTAGCCAAATCGCTTTTTAGACCGATAAGGGACAGCTTCTGGCCTAACGCATCATGAAGGTCGCGGGCAATTCGCTGGCGCTCCTCCTGTTTCACGAGCTCGGAAATTCTTTTGTTGGCATCTTGGAGCTGTTCTTCGAGCTGCCCTTGCTTTTTTCGATTATAAATGTTGAATGGAAGAAGGATGACGCTAATCCAAATGATGATGACAAATGGCAATTGTTTTAAGAATAACTTTTCCTGTAGAACCACGTTATAGTTGATCGAGATGGTCGTTGCAGCTAAGTGAATGATGTACAATATTAAAAAAGCAATGCGGTTTTTGATATGACCGTTATAGTAAGCAATATAAAAGGCAAAATAGATAAATTGAAAAAGAATCGTCATCGCGATGGAAATCCCAATCAAGATAGACGTCCACAAGTAGACGGGCCACTTTTTGGAAATAAAAGCTAAACGATATACAAAGAAAAAGATAATTGTCAGCACGATCCCTGCAATGATTTCCTTAGTGGAGGAAGATTGAAAAATAAAATAAAACGGCAAAATGCTAAAAACGCTCCATATATAAGGAGAAATTCCCGAGAATTTCTCTAAGATCATATACTTTTTTGTCATGGTCAAATCCTCTTAAATAAATTTGTTTTACATGTTATCTTATCATAAAAAGGTACACTGCGTCTTCAAAACTTTGCCGCTATTCTCTAAAGATTTTACAATTCAGGTTCAATATGGACTTTCGGCTTTTTTTCCTTCTTTTTCGATAAGTCTTTAAACCCGACAAACTTTTTCGCTTGCTCATCCCATAAGCGGAATCGGAGTGATTTTAAGCTTGTCGCTAGAGTGATGGTTGGTACATTCTGTAAAAGATACGTTTGATTGTGTGCCTCTTCCAGCTTATAATTGGGTATCCTTGGGCTCAAATGATGCACATGGTGAAATCCGATGTTTCCGGTAAACCATTGCAGCGGTTTCGGAAGCTTATAGAATGAACTCCCTTCAACAGCTGCCTTCACATACTCCCAGTTTTCATCTTCTTCAAAATAAGAATCTTCAAATGTGTGCTGTACGTAAAAAAGCCAAATGCCTAAAGAGCCTGAAATGAAAAAGATTGTGCCTTGAATGATAAGAAACGGCTCCCATCCGATCGTCCAACCAAGCAGTCCAACTAAGGCAACGATTGATATGTTTGTTATATATGTGTTGATGCGTTCCTTTAACCTCGCATTTTTTCTGTTAAACCGATTTTTAATAAGGAAAACGTAAATCGGTCCTAGCCCAAACATCACGAACGGATTTCGATACACCCTGTAGGCGAATTTAGTTAAAGGCGGTGCTGACAAATATTCATCAACTGTCAAAACCCATATATCCCCTGTTCCGCGCTTATCTAAATTTGAGCTGGTTGCGTGGTGGACTGAATGGTTGTGCTGCCATTTGCTGTACGGAAACAACGTTAAAATACCAGCTATTGTTCCAAAAATTTTATTGGCAAGGCGGTTTTTAAAAAAGGAATAGTGACAGCAATCATGGAAAATGATGAAAAGTCGAACTAAAAATCCAGCTGCGATCATGCAAATAGCGAAAGTAAGAACATAAGAAATGGATAAGCTTTGATAAGCTAAAAACCATAACAGAAAAAACGGCACAGTTGTATTGACTAACTGCCAAACACTATTCATAGTGTGAGGTTTTTCATAAGGAGCCATTTGCTTTCTCAAATTTTTTTGCATTTGTTTCGTCATTTTTTGATTCCCTTCTTTATTTGATATTTCTAATCATATAAGAGGGAAATCGATCTGTGAAGTCATATATGTCATATTCAGAATATGATAAATGTCATATATCGTTTTCTATCATATTCGTAATTGCTGACGGACATTCAAATTTTGGGAAAATGTTTTTTAACAAAACACATCTTGTAACAAGGTATTTTGCAAAGGATGGGCCAACAAGCAAGAGACGAAAAGCAAATTGTGATGATAACGGCATTTGCGGAACTTTGTGGATATTTTCTGAAGAGACTTTTGCAACGAGGAAAAGGCCGGACATTGAGTTTGAATGAAAACTTGAAGTATTCTCCATTTCATGTCTACTCGACATAATGCCGTTAGTTAACGGGTTCTTTTTAAAAGCTCCTTAAAAAATATGAAACCACAGAACTCTTCAATGAATTTCTGTGGTTTTTTACAGTAATAGGAGCATTTCCCTTCCATCTTTAGGAAGTTGTGAGCCTTGCCGTTTTAGATAAAACACAATATCGCTTTTTCCAGAATCTTAGCGAAAAACGGCTGAAGCACCGATGCCTTTAATATAACTGAACACTCCTTCTGCCTAGACTTTGGGTTTGTTCCCTTTGTCTCACATAAGGCCCTTTTTATTTCTTTATAAAAGGGATTATAGCGTAAATGGGGTTGTCCATTGCATTTGTAATAGCCAGCCCAAACAATTGAACAATTTTCAAATTCATGAAGTCACTCGTATTTACGTGTGAATAAGTGCATATTAGGCATTTTTCACGATCCATCTCCTGTCATTCGATCAAAACGTACATAACTATTTACTAAATGAACAGTACCACCATTTCTTGGCTTTTAGTCATATGCTTTATGTAATTTCATTTATTAGAATAATACGTTCTGTATTATCATCTTGTTGAAAGTAGTGATTTAAATTGACAGTTAAAAATATTCATGGATGCATACTCTAGTTTATTTTAATTATTTTGTAGATATATCTTTTTTCATCCAATATTTATAAAATTCACTGTTATGTAAAAAATGAAGAATTTCATCAGCTGTTAATCCGAGTTTTTTAGCTTCTAATATAAGCTCAACCCATTCTATATCCAATATTTGTTGTTCTTCCAATTCTTTATTGTTCATGTTTCCATCCTCCTTTCCATCTGTCACTGAAAACACAATACATTGATTTCTTGAAATTGTCATATATCAAAAGTTATAGATGGGCAAATTTCGCAAAAAAAAAAATGAGCCACTTTTGCTCATTTCTTACAACAAGTTTAACTCCTTTGCTTGGACCACTGCTTTTGTTCTGCGATTTACTTGCAATTTGCTGAAAATATTGTTTAAGTGGACTTTTACCGTTCCGACAGCCAAACCAAGTCTTTCTGCAATTTCTTTATTCGTTAAGCCGATTGAAACAAGGTTTAACACTTCCAATTCGCGTTCTGTCAACGGATCAACCAACTCATTCTTGATCGTCTCTGCTTTTTTCTCGACTGCGATTTTTGTTTCTTTTCCAAATGAATACAGCAGTTCAAGTACATAGACAGCCTGTGATGCGATGGTTGTCAACACTTCCATATTCTCGGATTCAAAGGCGTTTTTTAACTGATTATTTTCTAAATAAAAGATCCCCTTGACCGTTTTTTGTTGGACGACAGGAAAACATAACACTGACCTGACTTTGTTTTTTTGAATATAGTGATCTTTTGAAAAAGTAAAATCATTTACTGCATCCTGGAGCTTTATCGTTTCTTTTATACGGTGCACATACTGGATAACAGAAATCGGAATGTTTTCGCCAACGTTTTGATCCATTTCGTTTGTTTCGCCATGTGTGGAAATGACTTTTTCAATCGAAAAAACGGTTTCTTTTCCATTTGGCCTGATGAAGCATACCTTTTCAGCCCCTTTAAATCTGGCAATGAGCATTAATAATTTCCCGAGCAATTGCTCTAAGTTCATGTCCTCAGACAAAGAGGCTGCTGCTTGAATGATGGCGGACAAGCCCCGTTCCTCACCTTTTGTTCGTTTGGTCCCTTCCCACGTTATCATGCTTTTATGATCGTTTTTTGTTTGATTTGTTTCCTCAATCAAAGTAAATTCAGGATAATCGTGCTGCAGCTGTTCCGCTTTGTTGTGCGCCCCCCACAGCCGATAACATCGATGCGCTTCACGTAAGTATGTTTGCGCAATGCGATGCATGCCTTTTTTGGCATAGAAGTCCCCTGCCAATTCATTAGCGAGTGCTTCAATCTGAATGTCAGAAGAAGTTTTTGCGGAATGAATTGCCTCATCATACCATTTCATGGCTTCTGTCTCTTTTTTTTGCAATCTGTCCCATTCCGCCAAAAGTAATTGCTGTTTATGTCGAAAATTGTCAGGGCAATGCTCAGACCATTTTTTAAATTGATTCAAAGCCCGTTTCAGCTGTTTTTTAACTATTTTCATGTTTTTCCTGTCTTTCTGTTCGCAACGCCTGATTAACAATAAACTATGATAAAAGTAAAATTCAGGCGAAATGATGAGCAACAGTGATTTTTTGACAAGTTTTTCAAGACGGACCGCCAGTTGATATGCCAGCTCATCTTCTTTTAACAAAAATGCGATTTTCAATTGAATGGTATCATAAACGATAACCGATGATTCATCTAGATTTTCTCTTTCTTCATACATAGTAAATTTCGCATTAAGATGAACGAGACATTGCAGCCAAGATTTCACCGCTTTTAAAAACTTAATGGAATGTTCCAATTTAATTTGCAAGACAAACTCTAGCTGCTTCTCAATTTCTACTAACAACTGATTGAGCGGTTCCCCCTTAATCAACATTGTAATGATCAGAAATGAGCTCGATTCCCCGGCCAGATGAAGGTTGCCGGATTCAACGCAATGTTTTTGTGAACGTTTAATATAAAAAAGATTGTCCTCCATCGTTTTTTTCCAGTGGTTCACAAATGTGCCAAAAACGAAATCGACCCGCCCCATTAGGTGTTTTGATTGAAATCGGGTAGCTGTGTGTAAAGCAAGCTGTCCAAATTGAAAGCTTCCCTCATAATCTTGAAACCCGGCGCTTAAAAATAATGCATAATTGTTGTAAGCAAGAGCGGACACATCAGTCATTCCATGTCGTAATGTAAGCCGGAGCGCCCGAAGTATGAGAATGCTGACTAGATTTTGATCATACTGGTAGCTGGCTCTGTTCAAATTAATTAAAATCTCCATTAGTAAACGTTTGTTCCTATCTGTCATCGTCGGCAAAGCGGTGAGATCAGCAGCCGAACGTCCTCTAAGCGCTGTTTTTGTTAAAATCATCTCGAGCAGCACTTTAAACTTGCCCGGATGCTGCGGGAGCTTCCATCCGAACAATCGAAGGCCTTTTAACCCTGCCTCAACCGCTTTTTCAAACTGCTGTTGATGAGAAAACAGCAAAGATTTCATATTGTAGACTTTTAATTGATCTTCCTTTGTTTTGGCATATGTTAACATTTCGTTAAATGTCCTTTCCGAATCCCGAAAAAGTCCATTTAAATATTCGCTTTCCCCTTTGCCTAAAAAAAGCTTGTAACTTAATTCATAACAGGATTCCCAATAATTTTCGGGTAGCAATTCAATCCCTGTTTGAAAATAATTCAATGCTTGATCAAATAACGCTGCGTTTTTCGCTTTTTCACCCGCCGACCAATTGAGCTCAGCCAAATCTGCTTTTCTTTCGGGATGTTGAATGAACCTCCGGCCCAAGTTAAGATGGTTGATCATTTCAAAAAACTTTTCATGTTCTTCTTTACTTGTTCTTTTGAAGAGGAATTGACCTGCTTTATAATGAATTTCTTGTTTTTTCCTTTGATCAAGCAATGAATAGGCAGCTTGCTGGACACGGTCATGAATGAACTGATACCTTCCTTGATCTGAAACCTGGATTATCATCCCTTCCTGGACTGCTTCGGACAATGCGTCGGTCATTTTCTCCGTATTGATTCCATCATGAAGAAAAGACAAAAACTGAAAATCGAAGCGATGTCCAAGACAGGAAGCTGTCAAGATAAGTTTTCGGGTTAACGGCGACAGTTTTTCAATTTTGCTGACAATGAATCCGATCATTTCATCGTATTCGGGCTGCTCCTTCACTTTGTTGAGATTCCATTCCCATTTTCCTCTTTTTAAGTTGCACCATAGAAACTTTTCATCGTATATTGTTTGGAAAAGCTGTTTAAAAAATAATGGGTTTCCCGCTGTTTTCTCATATAGTACAATGGCAAGCTCGCGAACATCGTCCGGGCTGCATCCCAACGTTTCCGCAATGATTTGGTTAATATGATCAACATTCAGCATGCCGAGTGGAAATTCCCTAATATTTTCTTTGCTTCTTTTCATTTCTTTTAATTTCGTTAAGAAAGGATGTCCTTCTTTCATTTCATCATCGCGATAAGCCCCAATGATGAGCAAACTTTCAAACTCTGGATCGTTCAGTATGGATTGCAGCAATTCTAGCGATGCTGTATCACACCATTGAAGATCATCTAAAAAGAATAACAATGGATGGCTTTTTTTCGCAAATGTTTGCATAAAACGCCTGAATGCCCAATGAAAACGAAGCTTCGATTGGGAAGAAGGCAATAAAGGTACAGCGTCTTGTTTGCCGATCAACAGTTCCAGTTCAGGAATGACCTCCGTGATAACCGCCGCTCCTGAACCTAAATGTTCAAGAAGCTCTCTTTTCCAACGTTGAAGTTCTTCTCTGCTTTCCGCCAATAATTGATTAATCAGCTGACGAAATCCGCGAATAAACGGTTCATATGGAATATCCCGCTGAAATTGATCAAATTTTGCGGAAACAAAATAACCATTTTCTTTTGCGCATAACTTTTCAATTTCATTCACAAGCGCTGTTTTTCCTGTTCCGGCGCTTCCTGAAATAAGCACCATTTTCGTCAAACCAAATCGAACCATTTTCAGTTCTTCCATTAAGCTTTGTATTTCTTTCTCCCTTCCGTATAACTTGCTTGTAATTTGAAATTGTGAAGAAAAGTCGTATCGGGCAATCTGAAATGATTGGACTGTTCCGTTTTGTTCCAGCATCTTTAAGCAATGGAAAATATCTTCTTTCAGTCCGAAAACCGACTGATAACGATCTTCAGGTGCTTTTGCAAGCATTTTCAAAACGATGTCGGAAACCACATTCGGCACATCTTGACGTCTTTCAGACGGATGAATGACCTTTTTTGTCATATGAGCATGCATCCATTCAAAATCAGAGTCAACGTCAAAAGGCAGACGGCCAGTTAATAGTTCATAGAAAATGACACCAAGCGAATAAATATCGCTGAGATGGCTGGAGGATGGATTGATTTGTGCGCTCTGTTCCGGCGAATGATAAATATCGTAAATTTCATCATCCTCTTCGGCTCCTCCAATATCAAAAAATTGCACATCTAGTTTTTCAGGATGAATGAAAATGTGAGCTGGACTTAGTATAGTGATGGAAATGTTTTGTTCGTGAAGGACGATTAATTTTTCTGCAAGTTGTAAAGAAATTTGAAGAAATTCGCTAATTCGTGGACGATGAATTTTGATATATTCTTTTAATAACATTCCCCCAGGATCTCGGTAAACAAGTGCATACGTGTTCCCCAATTGCTCAACTTCTATAGGCGTCACAATTTCCTTCATCTTCAGCTGCGAGTAGAAGTCATATTGGTGCAAAAAAGATGCATGATCAATTATCGATGGGGATTGTGATGTTAAAACTTTCAGCAAAACGCATTGATGATCACGATCGCGTATCCCCCGATAAACAGAAGCTTTTTTTCCTTTTCTCAGCAATGATATATAACTGTAGCCTGAAATATCTGACATTGACTTTTTCCCTCTTGGCAAATGCAGTAATATTTCGTTTTCCTTCTCCATACAGACAGGCACATCCTTTCATAAAAAAATTTCTCTTCCAGTATTCGCAAAATTTTCCGAAAACCCTTCTTTTTTCATTGAAAGAAGCGGTATTTCGTCTATAACTGCAACTTTTCCCTTCAATATTCTCGTATATAAGATGACATATGAAAAGAGGAATGATTCTGCTTGAATACAAATGGAGTTCGGTGTTTTTCAGGAAAACTGAAGAAAAATTATGAGGAAATAATCAGGATTTACTAAATAATGGGTGGCGGTTACAGACATTTGCACCGTTCTCTTCCGGCGCCTTTGTGCAGCCGCAATCCATTCAGATTATTTTTAAAAAAGTTCTGAAGAAATCATACACGTATGACAAAGAAGCAAAGCTTTTATCTTTTGGAATTTTCTTTGTAACGATGATGGGAGAAGCTGTTTCTTTTCCAAATACAACTCATCCCCCGCTTATTTGTGGAGCTGCTAAAAAAAGGGTCTTATTGTCTTTACAATATCGCTTCCGTTTAGTTTTACAAATGTTCGTTAATTCATATAAAACGCTTGGCGCCGTTTCGAAATCTCCATTACTTCTGAGATGACGGTGTTTAAAATGATGTAAAAAGTCTTGTAGAAAAAAATTACAGGACACTTACTCGGTCTAAAAGTACATTCGAGCCATTTTTCCGATTTTCAAATTCATTTCCTCAACTTTCTAATTCATTCCAAATGATAAATAATTTAATAGACTAAAACCATTTCTTACACATGCGGTTCAAAAACTTTTTGTGATAGGATAACCGGAACTTGCTCGATCATTGAATCGGTGCCGTAAAAAGGGCAAATGGCAGTCTTTTCATCATCGCACCATTTTAGAAGGATGAAATATTTTTAAACAATAAAAACAACCGCAAATTTCATCGTTTTTCAATTCTTTTCGATTAAAACTGATGAATCGGTGTGCTGTTCTGCACAGACTTCCCTTCAATTTATCGCCTTCCTAATTTTTGCAAAAAAATTCTCTTGCTATAATATCTGAACGGCCATACCAAGGGGTAAAATCTTCTATTGTATACAAATGCATCATACATGCTATTATTGAACAAAATTCTCATCAGCTCCACTTCATTCACAAGAACAACCTGTACCTTCTTTTCGTTATTTTTTTCACGTCATAAATTGCCTTTCTTATAATGTATTTTTTTAAAAGTGGTTATCCAGAAAGTCAAATCCCTATCGAAAACAAAAAATCATAAACGTCGATATATCAACGTCTCTAAAACATTAAGGGGCGTCTATAAGCCGGAAAATCGACTTATTAGACAGCCCCTGTCCATCACTTTTTATTGTGCTATTTTTTTAGGATGATCTGGCAATTCATTGACTGAAACAACTTGGTCTGTTTTCTTTTTTGGTTTTTTCCAATACTTTTCGTTGCCAGGCAGATCATCAAACCATGTTGCATCATCAGGGCAATCAAGCACCATAAATTGTCCATAATTGCCATCTCTAGATTGGTGATATTTCAAATACGCTTTTCCGTTTTCGATAGCTAAAATCTCGATTTTCCCAGAGGTATGGCTCATTGACAGGCGGACGCGCTTGCCTAGACCTGACGTTCTTGCTTTTGCTTGTTCAACGATATCGTAAACTTCTTTCAATGTTAATACAAAGTCACTGTTGCCAGCAACAGGTCGATTCACAAAGAAATAATAAGGTGTTACTCCCGCCCATGATAACTTATCTAATAATTCGCCTAAAACAACAGGATCGTCATTAATTCCTTTTAATACTGGAGTTTGGTTGACCACTATTGCTCCGGCATCATGGAGCGCTTCAAAAGCTTTTTTTGCTTCTTTCGTAATTTCTCTCGGATGGTTGACGTGAGCCATAATGTAGATTCGTTTTTCAGGAGATGAAAACTCTCTAATGAGTTGGAGTAAAGATTCATCTTCATAAATTCTCATAGGGTTAAAGACAGGCATTTTGGAGCCGATGCGGATAATTTTTACATGCTCGATTTCTCGTAAGCTTTCAATGATCATGCGCAATTTTTTCGTAGCAAGGATTAAAGGATCCCCTCCAGTTAGAAGAACATTGTTGATTTCAGGAGTTTTGCGAATATAGTCAATACCAGGCTGTACGTCTGCCATCGCTTCTTTTACATCACTTCTAAATAATCTTTTTCGAAAGCAATAGCGGCAATATGCTCCGCAAACCTCAGAAACTAGCAGCAATGCTGTTGTTTTGTACTTATGCTGGCAGCCAGGAACGACATAGTTTGTATCTTCATCTGATGCGTCCCACCTCCCATACTCTCGCATTTCTCCTTCATTTGGAATAACTAATTTTCTGATAGGGTCGTTCGGATCATTCCAGTCGATCAGGCTTAAATAATAATCATTGACCCGAAACACATATTTTTCTGTGATCGGCTTCAGCTTTTCCCGTTCCTCTTTTGGGATTTGTTCAATTTTGTCGATGTTTGTTATATATTTTGGCATCGCCACATGTATCACTCCCCCATCATTTGTTAACAGTTCTATGATAACATATAGTAACAAATTATTTAGCAATATGTCCAAAACGTTCATTATTTTTTTGCAAATTTCGATAATATTTTTCAAAAAAATTTGCCTTCCAGCAAGGAAAACTATTAAGCTAGTTTTCCAATGCGGACTTTTCTCTAATACAAGTCAAAATAGAAGGCAGATTCCACTACATTTGCTAAAACAAGGAATAAATATCTGACATATCTTGATAAGCTTTCACTAAATTTAGAATCCTTTTTTGCGAGTCTTTATCCCCGCTCAAACAATATATTGACTTAAGCCAAAAATGGAAAAAAATCGTTTTCTATATTTTATATAAATAAGTAAAATAAGCGGCTTCCTGCTTTACATGAATTCTTTCGGGCAGCATGAAGCATTGCTTAAACTGATACAGCCTTCAACAGTTCTTTTACCGCATAGGCAAAGCCGTTCTCATCGTTCGTTTTCGTGACAAAATCGGCTTTTTCTTTCACTTCCTTTGGAGCATTTCCCATTGCAACCGATGTGGTCGCGATCTCGAATTGGGAAATGTCGTTGCCTCCGTCGCCAAACGCATAAATTTCTTCAAATGTCAGCTGCTTCATTTTTTGATAGCGTAAAATCGCTTTTCCTTTATGTGCTTCGCTGGAGGTAATTTCAATATTATTCGGAAATGATGAGGCAATGGAGAGGTCGCTTCTTTCGCTTAAAGCTTCCTTCACTCGATCGATTTTTTCCGTTTCATCATGATTCACTAATCCAATCAGCTTATAGATTTTTACATTTTCCAGCTTGAAAATAGAGTCATAATCAAATTGGCGAAACATCTCTTCGATCTCTTTCCAGCTCAGCTTATGCAAAGGCGGTAAAGTGGATGGAAAGCCACCCTGATTGGTGTAAACGAGAATTCCGACATCCAGAGCATTTACTGCTGCAAAAATTTCTTTAAACGTTTTTTCATCTATTGTTGCTTCATACATCAGCTCTCTTTTATCGGAATATAATACAGCCCCATTAACACAAAAAATCGGCACTTGGAGCTCTTCAACCGCTTTAATCTTGATGACGTCCGGAAATGCACGTCCCGTATTTAAAATGACTTCATGTCCTTGCTTTTTCAATTCATGTAAAACTGATAAATTTTCATGTGAAATTTCATGCTGCGAATTTAATAGTGTGCCATCTAAATCAATTGAAAAACATTTCATATCCTCATCCCAATTCCTTTCTTTTTTTAAAATAATAAAGAAACTTCTTATTTTTCTCTTACCTATTTTATCAAAATCGTCCTGATCGCTGTAAAGATTTCCTGTTTACAAGAAAATCACTGCATTATCGGTCAAAGAGCTTGATTTGCCAGAAAGTCACTTTCCGCTCGGTTGATGGCAGCCCAAAAGATTGAAGAGGTTTAGAAAATTAAAAAGAAAGCTTCAGCACAAAATGGACAGTGACATCTATGCAAAAATAGCTGGATTCGAAGCATCGGCTGGGCATACAACAAATGACAAGAAGATGGCAAATAGATAGATACACGTACAATAGGCTATAGATGCAAATTGTCTGGCTTTTTTACCTTCAACTGGAAAAATTTTTTCATAGTGATTCACTCTTCAATGTTATAAGTTTTTATTAGGGAGTGAATATCAAATGATCTATCGAAGTGTCAAACAACTGGAAAAAGAATATAAACTAAAAGAAGCCCTTCGTTCTGTCAGAGATTTATGGTATCAACTAACGGAAGGGTATGTAACAATCCCTGAATCGACTGAAAAGCTTCAATCTTTCATTGAATATTTTGAAGGAGAATTGCCTGCAGGATGGATCCTCACAATGGATGAACAAGGAACGATACAAGCACGTACAAATTATTCTAATAGATTTAGTCAGATGCTAGTATGTAAAAGCTTTTCTGGAAAAGAGCGTGTAAAAATAATTTCTTAAAAGTTTTCCCTCAGTATCGCAGACTGAGGGGTTTTTTGTATAAAATGAAAAATTTCAAACATAATACTAACTGTTAAAAAATTACTTAGGAGGGATTGAAGGTATGAATCAATTAGGTGCTCATGAATTAATGGAAGTACATGAAGTTTTAACAAACACAATTGATGGAATTAACCAATTTCAACTTTATCAGCCCCATTGCAAAGATCCAGAGCTGCAAAACATTTTGCAAAATCAAATCATTTTTATGACAAATGAATACAATTCAATCGTTCAAATAGTAAGAAACAAGAGCAGTCAGCAAAATTTCAGCACTTACCGCCCATTGAAAAATGCAAGCCCTTCCTTTGGCACCTCAGGCGGAACACCGGAAGCTCCCAACAGCTCAATAAACGAGATGAACGACCATGATGTTGCGTCAGGAATGTTAGGATGTTTAAAAGCGTCAGCAGCATTAAGGATGCATGCTGCATTGGAATGCTCAGATCCGGAATTAAGAAATGTCGTGCTCCAAGGGGCGAAAAATTGCGCAGAGCAAGCTTATGAAGTTTGGCAATATATGAACCAAAAAGGTTATTATCAAGTGCCGGTCTTTCAGCAAAATACTGCTCAAGCGATCATCAATCATTATCAACCGGCTGGCAATCAAATGAACAATCAGCAGACATAAAACGATAAAGCAGCAGGGCTTACCCTGCTTCTGCTTTATTTTTTAGCTATTGCGAAGAAAAAAATTTAGCTTTCGCTCATAATTTGCTTGTTTTCTTTTTCCTCTAGACTTCCGTCTTTTACTTCTTGCGAATTTTTCATAAAAAACGATAAGACGAGAGCGATCGCAGAGAATATCCCTGCCACTACAAAAGATATATTTACTCCATGTATCATTCCTTCCATACCTTTTTCAGGCAAGGCTGTATTTGTCATGACTGTCACAAGCAAGGCTGTTCCAACTGCACCAGCTACTTGCCGCATTGTGTTGTTCATCGCAGTTCCGTGTGAAATTAAATATGTAGGCAGTTGATTTAAACCGGCGGTTGTCACCGGCATCATGACCATCGCAACACCGACCATCCTGAAAGCATTTACTGCCGCTAAATAGGTAAACGTTGTATGTAAGGTGAGGTGCGACAGCATAAACGTCGTGATCGTTAAGGTAAAAAATCCAATAATCGCCAGCCATTTGGCACCGAATTTATCAAATAATCTGCCTGTTATCGGGTTGGCCACCCCTTGGACAAGTGCGCCTGGCAAGAGCACCAGTCCGGACTCAAATGCTGAAAATCCCAGCATATTTTGCATAAACATCGGCAAAATAACTGCTCCGCCAATCATAGACATAAACACAATCATGCCTAAAACAGTTGTGATCGAAAATGTCTTGCTTTTAAATACTTTGAATTCCAGGATCGGCTCATCCAATTGCAGCTGTCTAATTATAAACCAAGTAAGAGTGGTCAAACCGATGAAGAGCGATAAAATAACTTGACCGCTCCCCCAGCCGCTGCTTCCAGCTGCGCTGAATCCATACAATAAACCGCCGAAGCCTAACGTTGAAAGGATGATGGATAAAATATCGATTTTTGGGTAAGTTTGCCGCGTAACGTTTTTTAGGATGAAAAAAGCTAAGATAAGATCAATGACTACAATAGGTAAGAGCACATAAAACAAGCTTCTCCATGCAAAATGCTCTACAAGGTAACCAGATAAAGTCGGACCAATTGCTGGCGCAAATGCAATAACGAGTCCAAACATCCCCATTGCCGTTCCTCTTTTTTCAACGGGAAAAATTAAAAACAAGATTGTCTGCATCAGCGGCATGATAATTCCGGCACCAGCAGCCTGCGCCACTCTCCCTGCCATTAAAACAGAAAAATTAGGAGCAATTGCACAAATTGCAGTTCCAACAGCAAAAATTCCGATGGCTGTAAGAAACAGTCCTCTTGTCGTAAAACGACCAATCAAAAACGCGGTGATCGGTATCATAATCCCATTAACAAGCATAAAAATCGATTGCAGCCATTGAACTGTATTGGCATCAACTTTGAAATCCATCATTAAATGCGGCAAAGCAGTTCCAAGCAACGTTTGGTTTAAAATGGCAACAAAAGCACCGGACATTAACACAATCATGAGCGGCACTTTATTAAAGGTTTCCTGTGCTAGGTCTCGTTCTTCTCCCATATAAATCCTTCTTTCTAACAATTTTTCTATATTATTTAGCGATACAAATAGACTGCTTAATACATGTTATTGTAATATTTTTTCTTTGTAAATAGGAAGAATATATACTTGATGGGGATGAAACTTGAAGAGCGTTTTCCATAAATGAAGCAATTGTTGTCTTTATATTTATATTAGCGTACATTACCATAGTGAAGGAAGATGAAGAAAAAAGCAATTGTTTCGCTCACCTTTATTTTCTTTTTTGATAATAAGTAGGAAACGTTTGAAAAAATTTTTACATCATAAGTGTCAAAAAAAATATCACTCCTTCCAATATAAAAAAGAACAGCCGTTTTTTCTCTTTCGGTTTGAATTGTTTCAAATGCAAAACCCCTTTTCAGCTTTACTTTTTGAAAAGGGGTGACAACAATTTGAAAACAAAAGCATCTTATTTAAATATTTTCAATCGCTCTTCTATTGGTTTTATTTCTTTATCACCGGGCTCAGCTGTCGTTTTTCCGAACGGCATTTGAGCAATTAGTTTCCATTCATTTGGTATATTCCATTCTTTCTTCACTTCATCATCGATGAGCGGATTATAGTGCTGCAGCGAGGCGCCCAATCCTTCAATTTCCAACGAAGTCCAAATCACAAATTGCAGCATTCCAGAAGACTGTTGTGACCAAATCGGGAAATTGTCCGCATATAATGGGAATTGTTCCTGCAACCCTTGAACAACGCGGTCATCTTCAAAGAACAATACAGTACCGTATCCATTTCGGAATGAATTTATTTTTTCATCTGTTGAAGCAAATTGATCCGCTGGAACAATTTTTTGCAACGTTTCTTTCGTTATATCCCACAATTTGTTATGATGCTCGCCAAGCAAAAGAACGACTCGGGCGCTTTGGGAATTAAAAGCGGATGGTGTATATAGAACTGCGTGGCTGATCACTTCTTGAATACGCTCATCAGAAACAGTTGATTCTTTACTGATTCCGTAATAAGTGCGTCGATGTTTGACTGCTGAATAAAAGTCATTTGACACGTTCATCTCTCCTTTCTGAATTTCAATCTTTTTATATCATTCCTTTTAAACGCTTTGCCTATTACACTTCTTAGTAACGTTTTGAATAAAATTTTTTCTTGTAAGAGCCGTATTTTGAGGGATATAATTTACATGAAATCAATAATATTAGAAAAGGCGGTAAAAACTTGAAACAGCGGAACTTATTTTTCTACATTTTGATTTTTGCCATGATGTTTCTGTTCGGATGTACATCAAAAGAATATAAATCCAACATGGAATCTGGTATTGAAGCGCTAAAAAAAGAACAATACAGCGACGCCATCTCGTTTTTTAACAAAGCTCTTCATGAAAAAAACACTGAAGAAGTTCAATTGGCGCTGGATTTGTCAAAACAAATTAAAGACAGCGTTGCTGCCCTTGAAAAAGGAGAATTTGAAACCGCCATATCATTGGCAGAAAAAATCAAAAATTCAAATGAAACCTCCAAGGTTCTTGATATTCTCAAACCGAAAGCTGAAAAAATAATCGAAGAGGCGGAAAAAACGAGCGCCGCTTTAAAAGAAATGGAATCTGAACTTGAGTCAGGGAAAGCATTGTTGGAAGAAAACAAGTTTGACGAAGCATTCGCCATATTTAAGAAAATTGCGGAAACAACATCAAATAACGAGAAGATCGTCAGCGTTACCAAAAATGCAGAACAATTAATGAATCAAGCGGCTGCGGCGAAAAATCAATACTTGCAGGAGCAGGAGAAAAAACTTCAAGAAGAGCGGCAAAAAGCTGAAGAAGAAGCAAAAAAGAGAAAGGAAGAGCAAAAAAAGGCTGAGGAATCAAAGAAAAGCCGTCCTATAAGCCATACAGAAGCTGAACAGCTAGTTCGGGAGTATTTAAAAATTGAAAATACTTCTAACGTTTACGTTGAATATGATCATGATAATGAAAAAGGCGAATATATTATTCACGTTTATGAAATCGTGATCAGTGATCCGGAGACAAAAGAGGGACATACTTCTACATGGGGCTGGTATGCAGTCGACCCGGTCAAAAAAGTTGTGCGTGATGCGTTTGAATAACAAATTTTAAGGATTTTCCGGTGGATACATTCGGAAAATCCTTTTTCTTTAGTTATTTCATCAGAATGATATTAATTCAACTGATAAGGCTTACAAAATTGCCTTGCTCATTAAACAGCTACTAAGTATTGTTCAAGGATCGAACGCATTTCAGGAGTTAAAGGCTCAGAACGCTGCAACTTAAAATTGTAATGAACGATAACTCCTTCCCCTTTTGCGATCAATTTCCCCGTTTCTGCATTTTTTATTTCATGCTCCATCGAAAAGCTTTTCGTTCCAATCCGCGTAATTTTTGAAGTTACCGTTAATGTATCATGGGCATACGCTTGGGCAAGGTAATCACATTTTGTGGATGCTAAAATAAATTTCCAGTCTTGGTTCCCTACTTGTTTTGATATGTGTTTTAAAAATTTAGTCCGAGCTTCCTCCATATACAAATAATAGCTTGTATTGTTAACATGGCCTGACGCATCCGTTTCGCAATATCTTACATAAATTTCTGTATCTGGAATGGTCTTCATGCTAAATCGTCCTTTCTTTTATGTCTTATTTTTCTGTTTTTATCAATCGATCGATATTTATGTATGAATGGAATTGAATCCTACATGTGTATAGGAATTGTCCATCGGATCATCGATGTGTTTCAAGAAAAAGCAAATTGCTGTACAACGTTTGAAGAACAGGCGTTTCAACACCAATCTGCCGCCCCTTTTTCACGATAAACCCGCACAATGATTCGATTTCCATCCTTTTTCCTTTCAATCGATCTTGCAGCATGGACGGCTTATGCTTCAGAGCTGCTCCTGAATTGGCAAAAGTGCGATGAAACATTTCTTCATCTAATGGAATCCCGATTTTATTGGCTACTCGCATCACTTCTCGGCAAGCATTTTCAGCTGTTTTCCTCAATTCTTTATGCTCCATAATTTCACCGACAGTCGCTTTGGATAAAGCAGCAAGCGGATTGAAGGTTGCATTCCACAACAGCTTTTTCCACTTATCCAGCATGATATCATCTGTTGTTTTTACAAAAATTTCAGCTTGACGAAAAAGATCTGCCACTTTATCGCGGAACGAAATGAGAGATTCATCCAGAGCACCGATTACTAGTTTTGCTCTTCCGCTATGCTTTATGACCCCAGGCTCTTCCACATGTGACGACAGATAGGTTGCAGCTGACAAGAGCCTTTTTCCACCTAAAATTTGAGCGAGCTTTTCTTCATTGTCGACTCCATTTTGCAGCGTCAAAACAACTGCGCGATCATTCTGCAAAGAGGCAATCTGTTCTGCTGTACTTTCCGTGTCTGTTGATTTCACACAAAACAGTATCAGCTCACAATCAGCAAAATCCTCTATTTTATCTGTAAAAACACCGTCTATTGTGAGGAGTTGATCATTCGTTTTAACCACTAAACCTGATTTTTTCATTGCCTCTAAATGCTTGCCCCTTGCAAGAAAAACAACATCATGTCCGGCTTTCTTTAACAAAGCTCCAAAATAGCCGCCGACCGCGCCAGCTCCAGCAACAGCGATTTTCATAACATTCCCCCTTCAATTGAATCAAAAAGCTTATGAATGACAGAATAAACAGAAAATAATGAAATGCAAGTTTTGCACCTCAATTATTAACCTAATCTTTTCATTAATCAAGTGAAAGCATTCGGGACTGAAAAGTCTTGAGTGTTTAAAACCAATAGTAAAAACGAGCCTCCAAAACAGATAATAATCTTGAAATCAATATCAGACTCTAGACTATTATGATTTATTCTATGTTCCATGAGGATTCGCAAAGCGCGCAGATCACAAACACTCATAACTTAAAATGACGGCAATGCTATAAAAAAAGAAGCAGAAGTTGAAAAAAGCCTTTCCAAAATGAACGAACTCCGTGAAATAGCTTCTCTCCCCCACCGAATCGTTGACTTAGCTTTCGAATAAAATACGCCTAATTTATTTTCAAGTCTTGTAAACATACAGCAGCTGGCACGTTTTTGCTTTCTTAAATTTTACAGTTTATATGAAAAATGAACAGATAGGTTTAAGCATCCATCCAACACACATAACCCCGTTCTAAGTTTAGGACGGGGTTACAATAAAATGGTTTACTTTTTAAGAACAATGCTTCACTTACATCAAGATTTTTAAAGGTTAATCATTGGATAAAATGACTTTCATCGCTTTTTCTTTAGCCGCATTGCGAAATACTTCGTATGCCTGCAAAATCTGGTCCAGCGAAAAACGATGAGTGACTAACTGTTCCGGTTTAATTTTTCCTGACTGCACCGTCTTTAGCAGCAACTGAAAAATTCTTTTTATATATTACTGCCATTAAAAGCGGAACAACGATTGCCAAATCCATTAAAGTGCCTAGGATGACCCATCCCATTTCCTCAGGCAATACCATAATCGACAAAGGCGACCTATATATTAGAAAATTGGAACAAAGCACCAGCACTAATAAGGACAACCATATATACCTTTTTTTATCAAATTGCCAAGCTTCCACAAATCCCCCCCTTTTTACCTATATTGTAACAGATTTTAAAATATTTCGTTTTTTACTTTTGTTAATTTTCAAAATTGCCAGCTTTCTCCTTGTCTCTGCTGATTTTAAGAAACGAACATGTTCCTAAATGGAGTGTGATTGATTTCTTGAGGTAATACGAAAGAACTAAATTTGAACATGCATCCTCTGTATGTGAACAGTCAATCATCCCATAGTGCAACCTTTACAAGAATTCATTGCCTTTAGAGATATAAAACTGAAACATATTATGCTTTTTCATTCAACTAATGCAAACCTCCCTCCTTTCCGTTATACTTAAAACGTTGTTGATTGAAAGAAAGGAGCATTATATGAAATCTCTCGTTTTAGCTGAAAAGCCGAGCGTTGCACGTGAGATAGCCCGTGTGCTTGGCTGCAAAAAAGAGCATAAATTTCACTTTGAAGGAAGCAAGTATATCGTAACGTGGGCGCTCGGTCATTTAATTGAATTGAAGATGCCGGAACATTACGATCCAAAATATAAAACATGGCGGCTGGAAGATTTGCCAATTATCCCGGAAAAAATGGGGTTAAAAGTAATTAGACAAACGAGCCGGCATTATAAAGGCATAGAACTGTTGGCGAAACGAACGGACATTAAAGATTGCATTATCGCAACAGACGCCGGACGTGAAGGCGAACTTGTTGCAAGATGGATTTTAAAAAAGCTGAAATGGAAAAAGCCGATTTTGCGCCTATGGATTTCATCTCAGACCGATAAAGCCATTCGTGACGGTTTCAAGCATTTAAAACCTGGGAAACAATTTGAAGCATTATATCAGTCTGCTGTTTGCCGTGCAGAGGCAGATTGGCTCATCGGCTTAAATGTGACAAGAGCTTTGACGACGAAATATAATGACCCGCTTTCGGCAGGGCGCGTGCAGACCCCAACCCTTGCCATGATCATGAAAAGGGAAACAGAAATTCAAAAATTTGTACCGAAGCCGTATTGGACGATTCATGCAAAAATCGGTTCCATTCATACCATCTGGGAGCGAAACGGCGAAAAAAGAATTTTTTCCAAAGAAACGGCTGAACATCTATTGGCAAACCTGAATGGTAAAAAAGGTACAGTCATCAAAGTGGAGCGCAAGCAAAAGAAAGAAAATCAGCCGCTGCCATACGACCTAACCGAGCTGCAGCGGGATGCCAACAAGCGTTTCGGCTTTTCCGCAAAGAAAACGTTAACGATACTGCAAAAGCTTTATGAGCATTATAAGCTTGTCACATACCCGCGGACAGACTCCCGTTATTTAACTGCGGATATGGAATCGACAATGTTTGACAGGCTTCAGGCAATGGCTTCCGGCTATAAAGACGAAATCCGCCCTCTCCTTTCCAACAAAGGAAAAATTTTATTAAAACGGGTGTTCAATAATGAAAAAGTGACCGATCATCATGCCATTATCCCGACGGAGGAACCGCTAAATATGAGCCAGCTTTCCAATGATGAAAGGAAGCTGTATGATTTGATTGCCCGCCGGTTTTTGGCGCTGTTTTATCCTGCTTACGAATATGAAACCGTCCATGCGGTTTTTGATGTGAACGGAGAAACACTCACTGCAAAAGAGACAATTGTATTGAATAATGGATTTAAAGCCGTTTTAGGGAAGCAGCAGGATGAGCCGGAAAACAGAAACATCCCTGCTTTAGTTAAAGGACAATCTTTTGCTGTTCATCAAGTAGAAATAGAAGAAAAATTGGAAGAACCTCCTCTTCGCTATTCAGAGGCGGACATTCTTACGCAGATGGAAAAGTTCGGACTCGGCACTCCTGCAACTAGGGCGGATATTATTGAAAGACTTATCGAAACAGAAGCGGTTGAGCGAAAAAACGGAAGGTTCTACCCAACGAAAAAAGGTAAACAACTGATTGAACTTGTCAATGATGAACTAAAATCACCTGAGCTGACAGCGCGCTGGGAAAAAGAGCTTGAAGCGATCGCACGGGGAAAAGGAAATCCTGAATTTTTCCTAAACAACATTCGCAAGCAAACGAAACGGCTCGTTAATGAAATAAAAAATAGCGACCGAAGCTACAAAGCACACAATTTAACCGGCTCCATGTGCCCGGAATGCGGCTCCTTTTTAAAAATACGTTCTACAAAAGAAGGACGTTTATTAGTATGTTCGAACATGGAATGCCGCTATAGCAAACGAAAAGATCCGAAGCTGTCCAACCGGCGCTGTCCACAATGCAAAAAACCAATGGAAATCCATAACGGCAAAGCCGGTGTTTACTTCCAATGCCGCCGCTGCAATGTGGTTGAAAAAGCGGAAGAAAAGAAAACAGCAGTCAATAACCGCAAAGATCGGGCTTTAATTCAAAAATACAGCCCGAAAAGCGATTCTTTTGGCACAAGTTTAGGTGATTTGTTAAAACAGGTGTTGGAAGAAAAACAGCAATAAATAAAAAAGCTTCCGGATGCTGCGTTTACGACAAAAAGTTAGCTTGTTTCTATTTAAAAAACGGTGTCACGACGAATCTGGAATGGTATGCAGTTTGTTTCAAATTTTAAAAGGGATTTGTCAAATAAGTCATTTTTTCGGCTTATAGACAAACCCCTTTAATATTTAGAAACGTTCATATCGATGTTTATGATTTTAATGGGCTCCACTTTCTGGACAGCTCCTTATCATTCGTTAACTACACGCGAATTAAAACGTTATGTACTATTTGTTCCCCCCTGCATTTCTAAAAAGTTCAAAAACAGTCAACCACATATATTCGAAAATGGTCTCCCCTCTTTCGACCTCCCCAATATATTTAAAAATCAAGAATGTTTATACACATGCTGCAGGGTCTTTATCGAACAGTAATCCTCAAGTCGAGATGTTTATAAATTTCTAAAAAAAAGCGGCACCTAAATAAGGCGCCACTTTGAAAGGATTAGTTTTTTTGTACGTTTGCCGCTTGAGGTCCGCGTTGGCCTTCGACAATTTCAAATTTAACAGTTTGCCCTTCTTCTAACGTTTTAAAACCATCGCCTTGAATCGCCGAAAAATGAACAAACACATCGTCTCCACCATCGACTTCAATAAATCCAAACCCTTTTTCACTGTTAAACCATTTTACCTTACCTGTGTTCATGCTTTTTCCTCCAAAAAAAGATTTTACCATTCATTGTTTGTTTTTCATAAGAAAAAAAGCCGTACACTCATGAGAAATGCAGACCATATAAGATCGCCTGCATTTCAATATGAGGTACGACTTATAATGGATCCATGATAAAACGAACTAAATGGCTAATTCATTATAACCAATCAAACATTAAGAGTCAAGAAAATGTAAGAATGTTCTTGACTCTTTAAGGGTGATACTTTATGTTATGCGCTGCTTTCCCCTTAAAACAAATCTCATTCACTGCCGCGGTAAAGAAAGAACAGAGCTGTCAGCATTAGCCCGATCCCAATCAGGCGGTTTATGTCTATTCGATTTTTCGGCATTCCAAATAATCCAAAATGATCAATGATGACGCTGATGGCCATTTGACCGATGATTCCTGCAAGGAGCGTTACGGCCACCCCAACCTTCGGAACAGAAATAATGGTAAACGTGACGAACATCGCGCCTAAAAATCCCCCAAGCAAATTCCATTTTGGAACTTGAAACAAATCGGTAATGTTGCCCTTTCCAAAAAATAAAACAAGGAACGCTAAAACCATTGTTCCAACAAAAAAAGAGACAAATGCTCCTTCAACAGCACCGATTTTTTTGCCTAGACTTCCGTTAACCGGCGACTGTATTCCTATCATCATCCCACCCAGTATCGCTAAAAAAATGTAAATCCATTTCATCCTGAACCCTCCCCAGAAATATAATTTCTCTTCTACCCGCTTGAACTCCTTTACGTAAAAACGTTCTTAAGTAAAAAAGTTGATTTTCTAAAATTTTCATTTTGTAAAAAAAGAAGAGACTTAAAAAAACGGCGCTTTCGTAAAAGCTCTTAAAATGATGAAAGACAACAGAATTTTTCAATAAATTTCTGTTGTCTGAAAGTGCAAACCTGCCGTTCAGATGAGAATCAAACCCGTTAAATAATTTTCTAGCACCCACACAGAAAATGACGCTGTAAAGGAGGAGATGAAGACCGATCTATTTGTTTGATGAAGAGCACAACGTTTACAAGTATATTCGGCCTGATGATTAGTTCAATTATCCATTAACGACAATTTACTACACTTGTTATATGTAAAGACCTTAAAAAATTATATTCAGCAAACTATTTTCTCTCATGTCATTTTCTAGATCAACCATTTTCAACATATATATAAACAAAAAAAGGAGGCACTTATGATCATTCATATTATACAAAGAGGAGAGACTTTATGGAACATAGCTGAACGCTACGGTATCAGTCTTTCAGAAATTATTGCTGCAAACAGTCTGCCCGATCCTAATCGATTACTGATTGGCCAATCACTTGTGATTCCCATTGCTTTTCGTCAACATATCGTCCGAGCAGGGGAAACATTATGGCAAATTGCCCAAAAATATGGAGTTGCCGTCGGGTCTATTGTTCAGGCTAACCATATTAGTGATCCTTCAAAAATTAATCCGGGAATGATTTTAAACATTCCGCCTCGCATCCATACTGTGAAGCCTGGAGAGAATTTATCGCAAATTTCTCAAATTTACCGTATATCCGTACAGGAAATTGCCAAAGCCAATCGAATTCAAAATCCCGACCTTCTTTATCCGGGGACAAGATTAACGATTCCTTTTGTAAAACCAGTCATTGACGTAAATGCATATACGATCCATGCAGGTGAAGAAGGAGGCAAAGAAGTTCGAGAAGCTGGCAGCTTTTTAACATACGTTTCTCCATTTGCCTATATCATCCGGGAAGACGGCGGACTCGATGCAATAAACGACACAGCGATTCTTCAAGCTGCTTTAGCAGAACAAGTGATACCAATGATGAGCATAACAAATTTTACGTTCAGGGACCCCGGGTCACGGCTGGCTCATGTCATCCTTTCAAATACGGAACTGCAAGATCGATTATTGACCACCATTATAAACACTATGAAAGAAAAAGGTTATCGTGGATTAAATATTGATTTTGAAAATGTATATCCTGACGATCGTGAGTTATATAATCAATTTTTACAGCGCGCCGTTGACCGATTGCACAAAGAAGGATATTTTGTTTCGACCGCGCTCGCCCCTAAAACGAGCGCAGAACAAAAAGGAATATTATATGAGGCGCACGACTATGCCGCACACGGCAGGATTGCAGATTTCGTTATTTTAATGACATACGAATGGGGTTATAGGCTTGGACCTCCTCAGGCGATCTCTCCGCTTAATCAAATCAAACAAGTGCTAGATTATGCTGTAACCGTCATTCCAAGAAATAAAATCTTTATGGGCTTCCAAGTATATGCTCGTGACTGGCTCCTTCCCCATGTTCAAGGTCAGGAAGCAGAAACATTTGATATGCAAGAAGCGATTCGTCGAGCAGTTCAACACGGTGCTGTGATACAGTATGATCGAACATCTCAATCTCCGTTTTATCGGTATGTGGATGAACAAGGCCGTACGCATGAGGTCTGGTTTGAAGACGCGCGCAGCACCCGGGCAAAATTTGATGTGGTAAAGGATTACGGTTTACGGGGAATTAGTTATTGGGTACTTGGCTATCCGTTCCCACAAAATTGGGTATTACTTGAAGACAATTTTCAAGTGCGGAAATCCCGTTCAATTCATTGATAGCAGAAGTCTCTCATAGCACAAATGAATCGAGTAGGAGGGAGCGATTAACTCCCGTCCTCTCACACCACCGTACGTACGGTTCCGTATACGGCGGTTCAATTAAGATAATTGACGCAAGTTTTCATAACTTCCGTGAATAGCTGTTCTCTTTATGCCAGTGGTCACTCCACCCTCCAAGAGGTCTCCCACGGGATTCACCGCTTCCTCCCTCAAGTGAGGTACTACGTTTTCTGTGTTCATCATGACTCACTGAATGCCAAGGGCTATTCTCTCTTAATTGTTCGGTCCTTCTTAGTTGTTCTAGACCAACTAATACTATGACCTCTGCTGACTTCTGACGGTTCAGCTACTTATCACTAAGTAGGTTATGAAGCGTACTTCACATATCCACCAGACCTCCCCGGGTAAGTACATGCACTTTCACACCATCTATCCGCCTCATTTACTCGATATGACCTTCGACAGAAAGAGCTTTGTTTTGTTTTGCAAACTCACTCAATCATACCTAGCCTTATATGAGGTTCGTGTTCCTCGGACCGGTGTTTTGCCACCAGCTTCCTTCAGATTCCGCGTCACCACGGACACCCTTTCGTTGAGCTAACCTCTACTTCTGTCTTCGGGGTTCGGGACTTACACCCTATAGTTCATATACATGCCGGGCGCACAATCGAGTAGGAGGGAGCGATTAACTCCCGTCCTCTCACACCACCGTACGTACGGTTCCGTATACGGCGGTTCAATTAAGATAATTGACGCAAGTCTTTATAACTTCCGTGAATAGCTGTTCTCTTTATGCCAGTGGTCACTCCACCCTCCAAGAGATCTCCCACGGGATTCACCGCTTCCTCCCTCAAGTGAGGTACTACGTTTTCTGTGTTCATCATGACTCACTGAATGCCAAGGGCTATTCTCTCTTAATTGTTCGGTCCTTCTTAGTTGTTCTAGACCAACTAATACTATGACCTCTGCTGACTTCTGACTGTTCAGCTATCTATCACTAGATAGGTTACCAAGGTTACTTGGCGTGCCAGCCAGACCTCCCCGGGTAAGAGTGTAATCTTTCCTTCCATCCATCTGCTTCATTTACTCTGTATCACCTTCGGCAGAAAGGGCTTTGTTTTGTCTTGCAAACTCACCCAGTGATACCTAGCCTCATATGAAGTTCGTGTTCCTCAGACCGGAAGTTTGCCGCTCGCTTCCTTCAGATTCCGCGTCACCACGGACACCCTTGCGTTAAGCTAACTGCTACTTCTGCCTTCGCAGCTCGGGACTTTCACCCTATAGATTACACCCATGCCGGGCGCACAATAAGGGAACCTACGCACAAAGCGTATGTTCCCTTCTCGCTTATTCCTCTTTCATAAACGGCCACCAGTTCGCTTTACCAAACATTTTGACCATCACCGGTACAAATAGCGGCAGTACAACAAGAGCATATAAAAATAATCCTGTTAAAACAATTGTGGCAATTTCGAGCAGCGACAGCACACCGGACGGAAGCATCGCCGCAAATGTTCCGCCTAAAATGACCGCGGCGGAAATAATGACCGTTCCCATATGACTCATAGCTGAAAGCATCGCTTCTGTGACAGGCAAATCTCTGTATTCGTTGAAGCGGTTCATAAGGAAGATGCTGTAATCTATGCCAAGCGCAATTAAAATGACAAATGAGAAAAATGGAACTGCCCAGTTCAAACCGTCGTATCCAAGAAGGCGAACGAAAATGGCTTCTGACACTGCCATTGATGTGTAATACGTTAGAATAAGCGATAAAATTAAATAAATCGGCATGACAAACGAGCGCAGCAATGCAATTAATATAAGAGCAATCCCTATCAGCATCAATACAACTGTGCGGGAGTAGTCGTTTGCTGAAATCTCGTTCAAGTCGGAGTAAATGCTAGTAACCCCGTCATAGGCAATTTTCGCATTTTCAAGCTTCGTGTCTTTTACGGCAAACTCCACCGCTTGTTTGACCTCAGTAAGCTGATCCATCGCTGAAGTTGAATATGGATTTTTCTCGAAAACAACATCAATGGTTGTCACTTTGCCGTCATTCGATATGTAAGCTTCTTTCGCATCCGCAAATTCTTTGCTTTCAAGCACTTCCTTCGGCATGTACCAGCCTGCCATTTCCTGATTTGAAGAAGAAAGACCCGATAAGTAATTCTCGGCAGAACCGAGACCGTCGGCTACTTGTTTTAGACCATCCACGCTTTTGTCAAGGCCTGAAATCAGCTGATTCATTTGTCCATCCAGCTGAGAAAAACCTTGCAGCAATTCCTCCTGTCCATTGTTGACTTGGCTTAAGCCGTTAGACAGCTCCGGCAATTTTGAAATGATGGTTTGCTGTCCAACCGCTGCTTTATTCAACCCTTTTTGCAGCTGATCAAGCCCGTTGATGAGCTCTCCCATTCCATTAACGAGCGCTTTTTGACCTGAAAGTAATTCAGAATATGAACGGTTCGCCTGCTCTATTCCATTTGTCACTCGCTGAAGCGCTCCGTTAATTTGCTGAAATCCGCTTCTCATTTGTTTTGCTTGTTCACTAAGCTGGGAAGCTGCCATTTTCACCTGTTGATACTCAGCATCCTGCTGAAGCTGCTGATGTCGTTGTTCGATGCGGTTTAAAGATTCACTCATGCCGGATAAATGTGTTGACAATTGACCGAGATGTGATTCCATCTGTTGATATTGTTTCAGCAATGAATGTAGACTGCTTCCGGCTGTTTCATATCCTTTCAAAAGCTGTTCTGCGCCGGATTGCAGCTTTTTCGTATTGTTTCGAACGGTCTCAATCCCTTTCTTTATGTCGCCGGCCCCCATCGATCCGCTCTCGATCCCCTGTTTAACTTGCGAAAGCCCTTTTTCAAGATCACCGACGCCTGCTTTTAATTCATTTGTTCCGGAAACGAGCGCTTCAATACCGTCTGTTGCTTGTTTTAATTTCGGAGATGATGCAGAAAGCTCTTTGCTCGCTTCATTCAAACCGGAGCTGATTTGTTCAAGCCCTTCATTTCCCTGACCAATTCCGTCTTTCAGCGTTTTCGCCTGTTCTGTCACAAATAATTGGTCGATCTGTTCGCCTGTCGGTCTCGTTACTGAACGGACCGTCTCGACACCTTCAACTTTTTCGATGCTTCTGCTTATTTTTTCAATTAAAGCAAAGTATTCCGTCCTATTCATGTTGTCATCATTTTTGATCACAATTTTTGTCGGCATCGCTTCGCCTGGGTTGAAGCTTTTCGAAATAATATTAAAAGCCTTGACAGAGTCGTAATCATCCCCGATTTCTTGAAGGGAATTAAACGACAGCTTGCCGTCATAGGAAAGCAGCACTGGGAGGGTAATGATTCCTACGATGATTAAAGAAACAAGCGGTCTGGTGAACGAAAAACGTCCTGCAAAGTCCCATAGCTTGCTCTGTTTATGTTCCAGATTTTCTTTAACTGGCCAAAACAACACCGGGCCAAGCACAGCCATGAAAAACGGAACAAGCGTCATAAGTGCTACCAGCAGGATGGCGACTCCGACAGCGACTGCCGCAGCCGATTGATAAAGCTTAAATGATGACAATCCGATTGCCGCAAAGCCGATCATAACGGCTAAACCGCTGAAAAACACAGTTTTTCCTGCCGTGCGATAGGTTGTTATAATCGCTTCAGTTCGGCTTTCTTGTTTGCCAAGCTCCTCTTTAAAGCGGCTTAGCAGTAAAATGCAATAATCTGTACCGATCCCGAACAAAATGGCGACCAAAAATGTTTGCGTAAAAGTGGACAATGGAAATTTCACCATTTCAACTAAAAAGGCGACAATTGACTGTGATGCCAAATATGTAATGCCGACTGTCAAGAGCGGCACAAATGGTGCTATAAGCGAGCGGAAAACGATCAGCAAGACGATCAAAATAAACACGACTGTTATGCCTTCTGTTTTTTTCACTCCTTCCTGCGAGCTGACAATAACGTCTTCATCGATGATCCAGCTGCCGGTATAATAATGCTCCAATGAAATATGATCGATCACTTTATAAAGAGCGGATGTCATTTCTTTTGCCGTTCTTCCGTCTCTTTCCATTTGTATTGACGTCAAGATGGTGGTTTTATCTTTTGAAACAAGCTGATCCTTTAACTCCTCTTGATGAAAAGGCGAAACAATTTCTGTAATCCGTAAATTCTCGCTGTGTTGTTCAAGCTGTTTTACAGCTTGTTCCGCTTCTTTCCAATCTTCCTTTGTCAGCCCGTCCTCATTATGCAGCACAAGGGCGACTGATATTAGATCTCCTGAATGCTCTTTGCTCTGAATTTCTTTTAAAATGTCATTCGCGATCGAAGAGGAATAACCTTCCGGAACCGTAATTTGCCCTTTTTCGCGCACAAGCTCCTCCATGTTTGGCGATGTAAAGAGCAAACCAATAACAGCGACAAGCCATAAAATGAGTACAAACCATTTTCCTTTCAGGATTGCCCTCATGACTCAACCTCCAGTTCAAGCAATACGTTTGCCAATTTTTCATAGGTTTGAATAAATGATTCGATCTCGTCCTCCGAAAATTTTGTTATGAACGATCCTACAACTTTATGAACTCTCTCTTCTGTGCTTGCAAACAAATTGCTCCCTTTTTCAGTCAAAGCCAAATAAATGACCCTCCTGTCTTTTTCATCGCGAATTCGCCGAACAAATCCTTTCTCAACAAGCCGATTAATCATCGCTGTGATCGCGCTTTTGTTCACTCGAAAAACATTGGCTAGTTCTGTTGAAGTGCACCTTTCCTTTTGATGGATATAGCGTAAGAGATAGTGTTGTTCGTTTGTGATATCTGGATCAATTTCACATTTCACAAGTTCTTCCGCTCTTTTCGTTACAATGAACGAAACCTTAATATACCGTTCGATCAATTCATCTATTTTTTTTCGATCCATTGTCTCCCCCCCCTATTTTAAAAAGTTCAACTATTTAACTATTAAACTATTTAACTATCAACCTGTCAATCAATTTGTATGAAAATTGGCAAACTTCCTCTTCTTCAAACGCGTGAAAGGTGCATTCCAATAAATGAAGGCTTCTCTAACGTGCTGAACGCTAGTTTCCATTCTCTAAAATATGTTTAGCATAGAAAAATGTTGTGTGAGCTAAGCTTTTATACTGTAAAAGAGCAGATTCGACGAGCAGCAGTCAGGACTGTCCGTTGCACTCTCAATGCTTTCGTTATAGAACAGAGAAGCTCCTGTTTCAAGTGTCAGTTAAACGGCGAGCAATTCATGGAAAAAGGGATCAACCTGCAAAGATGATCCCATCCATCGGTTCACAAAATCATCCAAACCGAAACAGCTAGCGAAACAACAATTGGAATAACCTGAATACATACCATCCCTTTAAATGTGATTCGTTCTTCAGGAATCGGAAATGAAGCCTTTTCACACAGCCAATTAGCAAGCTTCTCCATTTTTGACTTTTTCATTGGAAAATCCGGTACTTCCACTGTATATTTTTTTAATAATTTATCAATTTCACGATCCTTTTCCATCAGATTCGATCCCCCATTCTTTCCTCATTTTTTGAACCGCTTGATGCAGCCTTGATTTCACCGTGCCCAAAGGTATGTTTAAGATGCGCGCAATATCCTTTTTCGACAGATCATGATAATAAAACAATACGATAACGGCCCGCTGTTCGTTTGAAAGCGATTGAAGCATCCTCTCGACCTCCATTTTTTCATCGGAACGGGATATGTTGACAGGCTCTTTATATAAAAACGGAAGAAGACGGTGCCACCTTGCTCTCATTTTTATTTTGCTGATCATCGTATGATAAGCAATTTGAAAAAGATATGTCTTCAGCCTCCCTTTTTCAGGGGAAAAGTAATGCTTTTTTTGCTGCAGCTTCAAAAATGCATCTTGAACGACATCCATGCTAAGCTGGTCGTCCCGTGTACAACGGTAAATAAAGCGGAAAAGCGGTGCTCGATATCGTTCATAAAGCTCGTTCAAAGCTTCCGTATCACCGTTTTGAAATTTTTCCATCAGCTTTTCATCTGTTAAATTCATCTGACCACCGCTCTTTAATTCCTTTGAACACATACAGGATTCTTCCGATAAACCAAAGAAACGTCATTAAAGTAAACATAAACGATTGATGAAGGAAAAATTGAATGACAGGACTGTTAATGTTATCTCCCTTTATTAGAAAGATAAAGAGTCCTGTGAGGCAGCAAAATGAATAAATTGCGGATATAACCGTAATCGTATCCCAACGGGTCCAATAGAAATAAAGATCGGTTTTTTTAAAATCAATGTTTCCCCATCGATCCCGAACGACCTTTTTATTTAAAGAAGCGATCGAAACACCGAAAATCGTTCCGATGATTCCGCCTACAATTAAACTGATTACCCAGCCGGTTACAGGCATAATTGTCATCTCCTTTCCCATCATTCATTTGTTTATACAAATCGTGAAAGGAAAAAGTTCATTTTTTTCCGTAATTTTTTAATAAAAAGGCTTCAGGTTGATTTCATCTGTAATATTAACAAAATTGCTGTTAGTTCTAATGTTTCGCTGGCCGTTTTACATGAAACGCTCCGATTCCATTCCGTTGATCAACATTTTACATCTTCTTGTAGATAAATCTCACGTTTTTTTCGCAAACGTCATAGGTCCGAAACAGATTCAATCATTTTAATGTTTTATGAAAAATGAAGTTTTCCTGTTTCTTTCTGTCAAGTCGAAAAAGTTGAAGTTGTTTCTTTTCATTCGATACAATGGATGTGCGATTGATTCATAAAAGAAGGTGAAAACGTGAAAATTGAAATATGGTCTGATTATGTTTGCCCATTTTGCTATATCGGAAAACGGCGTATGGAAAAAGCGCTCGAGCTGTTTCAGCACAAGGAGCAAGCGGAAATCGTGTTCCGCAGCTTTGAGCTTGATCCAACCGCCAAAAAGGAATACGATCTTTCCATCCATGAAATCATTGCTCAAAAATACGGTATTTCCGTTGAGGAAGCGAAGCGGGCAAATAACGATGTTGCCAAACAGGCAGAGTCCGTCGGATTGACATTTCGCTTCGAGGAAATGAAGCCAACAAATACGTTCGATGCCCATCGATTAGCGAAATATGCAGATAAAAAAGGGAAAGGAAGAGAAATGCACGAACGGCTCTTTTATGCTTATTTCACTGAATCGAAATTAATCAGTGACCATCAAGTTTTAGTTGAACTCGCAGAAGAAATCGGCTTGGATGGCGACGAAGTCAAGCAAGTGCTTTCAAGCAGTCAATTGGAAGAGGAAGTTAGAAAGGATGAACAGGAAGCCTCACGTCTCGGTGTCAGAGGTGTGCCGTTTTTCGTCATCAACCGCAAATATGCCATTTCTGGGGCGCAGCCAACAGAAGTATTTTTGAAAAGCTTTCAAAAAATATGGGATAAAGAAAACTCTTCTTCGCCGCTCAAACCACTGGCAGCTGATGGCGGAGGACTATGCAACGATCAGAGCTGTAAAATGTAATTCGTCCTGACCGCAAATGGACAGGAGGAACAACGGTCATCAAAAACGACGTGTCCTCCTTTTGTATTTCTTTCAGTTCATGACGATCTGTCAATTGCTCACATCGCAAAGTTTGTTTAATTTATTTACTTAAATTCGTTTGTTAACACATATAAAAGAACCGAATCGTCAGGTTATCAATGTTTACATCCTTTGTTACATTGACTAACCTTCCCAAGTTTTCTTTAGAGGAACAATTCTTACTTTACTCCTCAAACTATGAAATTTAGGCGGTGCGGCCGCTCATTATGTCTTCATAACGGTGATGAATCGTTTAACTATTTTTCTTGTTGATCTGCTATTCCTTTTTTCTTGAATGATGCAAAGACCTTTCCATTTTATTACACTTGCACCCGAAATAAAAAATCCACGTCAAAGTCCCAGAGGTAAAATACTGGGATTTTGACGTGGATCTCCATTTTCCCTTCAAATTTATGAATTTTTCATCCATCGCAACATTGTAAATGATTTCAAAGAACGGACTTTTTTCCATTTAATGTTTGATTATCCATTTCTTCATAAATTAAATTCTCGCTTCAAAAATGACCGCCTCTTGATCAAATTTCATATCCAATAGACCCTCTGTTTTATTTATAAAAGAGTTCCAATTGTTGATAAGATTATTGTAAGTAAATGGATAATACGCATGATGCGCCGACCAATCATTTTGAAAAAACATGTCCCAGTCGTTTTTTGAGGAATGATAACGGACAAGATCATTCCAATTCGCATCATTTGTTTTTTGTTCATATGAAACGTAAGCAGACGGTATAATATGCAAAAAGACATGATCTATATTTTTTTCTTTTGCGTGCCTTCTCATACTTGAAATAATGTCATCGATGATTTTCGAATCAAGTATGGAATAAGCCCTTTTGCTCCGTCCATATGCTTCTTCCCTCTTTTCCTCCTGGAAGCGGTTGTATGATTCAATCGTTTTTTGGATATATGAATGGTATACATGCTCAAGGTTGCCACGCATTTTTTCAGACAATGGTGTATGAAGCAATGCTTCCAGCTTCATCCCTAATAATCCGAGTTCAATCCCGATTTGTTCTTCGCTTTTTGCAGCCGTATAGCCATGTTCTGTTCGGACCGCTTCTTGATAAAAGGACCCAGCCGCTTCAAAATCATATATTGTATAATGATCGCCGGTTTCTAAAGCGCTTTCCTTCTGTAAAAATTGTTGGCGGAGCGCCTCCAACTTAAAAGTATGGTTTCCCCTTAACAGCTGTTCACCATCCGTTCTGTCGATTGGGGCATAATCCTCATGCTTGCGTAAAAAAGATGTATATTGTTCGATGCGCTGTTCATAAGCTTTTAAAATATCGTTATACATCTCCTCTTTCACGTCTGGGAGACCATGCTTCACAAAAAAGCCGCCAACTGATTTTGAAAAAGAATCAGCTAACTGTTGGATGCTTTGTTGAAAAAAATGATCGAGTTTGTCGAGCCGCTCTTTTCGTTGTTCACCAAAAAAATTTTCTTCAATCCAGTTTTTTAAATAAACATATTCTGAAGCTAGATCATCAATTTTTTCACCGAGGCGGTCAAAACGCCCAAATCCTGCCCGCCCCCTTGCTTTCGCGTAGAACTTAGTTGATTTCCAAGGAACGATTAGAGCGTTTGACTTCCCCCTTTTTAACGTGATTGTTTTCAGAACAGATCCGTGTGCCAGCGCTTCCTTCTTCAAATCTTTTATGTTGTCCTTTTCTGATTGGGCCCCAAGATTGGATTCATATATTTTTTCAACAATAGACTGTTTTTTCTCATGTTCTTTCAATGATTGCTGCAGAGCAACAATAGGTGCAAAACTGAATTGATCTGTGTAATAAAGCTGAACCATTTTCCCACCTCCTTTTATATCAGAAGCTAGAAAGGATTCCTAAACTTTCATTTTTTTGCGGATGTGAATTTGTTTGATTTATATTCTTAGTTTCGACGGAAACCATTATAAAACCTCTTGTTTGCACAAAGATTTTAAGTGACTGTCCAAAATGGATTCGATCATCTCATTAGATAAATATTCCGGATGCATTAATCCATGAATGGCCAAGCCATCGATCAGCGCATACAGACGGTCCACCTCCAGCTCTACATTGATATTCGGCCGCGCAAGATCAAGTTTGACTAAAGTCTTGATGACCTGTTCAAATCCATAACGCATTTTAAGATATACTTCTTTGCTTAAAGACTGAAGTTCCGGCTCCGAAAGAGCTTTCTGGGTAAAAGCAAACCATACCTCCATTTCTTTCTTTGTATCATCTTCAAGCGGCAAAACCTCCCGGATCATCCTTTTCATTGCATCAAGCGGCGGCATAGAAAAATCAATTTCGTTAATTCGTTGACTCACCCTTTCCGACACCAATTTCATTGCAAATGACAGCAATTCTGCTTGAGTTGAAAAATAATGTCTTAATGAACCAACGGAAACTCCTGCTTCTCTCGCAATATTGCGAACGGTTGCTTTTTCCATCCCGCCTTTCGCAATGACATTCCATGTCGCTACAGCAATTTTTTCTCTTTGTTTTACGTGATCCACTTTTTTCGGCATATTTTTATTATATCATGGTTGTTTTTTTAATACACTTGTGTTAAATTTTTATTTAATACGTGTGTTTTAAAAAGGAGTGGAATCATGATCGGTTGGCTCATTGTCATATGCGAAATTTTGTTTTGGATATTTGTCGGCGCCGGATTATTCGCCAGATATATTCTAGGCTGGAAAAAAATCGGGTCGCTCCTTCTATTGTGTACGCCTCTTATCGATCTTGTTTTAATCATCGCAACGGTTTTCGATTTGAAAGACGGCGCAACAGCTCATTTTGTACACGGATTGTCTGCTGTATATATTGGGGTTTCGGTTGCATTTGGCAAACGGATGATTCAGTGGGCGGATGAACAGTTTGCTTACCGATTTGCTGGAGGAAAGCGGCCAAATAAACGGCCTCAATTCGGAAAACAGCATGCTGCTTATGAACGGAAAGGCTGGTACCGCCACCTTCTAGCATGGATTATTGGGAATGCCCTTCTCCTGTTCATGGTTCTTTTCGTCAACGATTTCCAGAAAACAGAAGCACTTTTATCATTTTCGGCAAAATGGACGTTCATCCTGTTTATCGATTTTTTATGGAGCTTCAGCTATACAATATGGCCGAAAAAAGAGGCGAAAGGGCATTATGAAAGTTAATCCTAGAATTTGACCATTTTCCCCTAGATTAGCGCTACAGAGCTTGTAGAGAAGGACAATATTTTTCTCTACAAGTTTTATTTACAGCTTTTTATACCATGTTTGTAAACTCTTTACGTTAGTACCATCCCATCATAAACACTCCGAAACATGCTGTATTCACTAAAAACGTAATCCCAGCTGCGATCAGTATTCCTTGAGCAATCGCTGTTTTTCTTTTCATTAAGGCGATCACGACTGCTGGAATGATATAAATCACCTGAACAAAACCGATAAAAAAGATCGTAATCGGAAAAATCAACAATAGCCCATGTAAAAGAAGCACAATACCGATGCCTTTCCAAATGTCTTTTGTATGCTCATTCATGCACAGTCATCGCCATTTCTGTTTGAATTTCTTTCAGCCGGTTTTCAAGGCTGTCCCTGTAAAACAAGTTATACGTGTCAAACGGAATGATGCGGCCGTCGTGATGTACAATATGAACACAGGATTTTTTAACTGAACGAACATCAAAGTTGTAAGCATCTAAAAATTGCATAATAATTACACGAAACACATTGTTATAGCTAATATTTTCCGGTATCGCTACTTTCGGCAGACAGCATAATAAATCTTTTAGTGACATCGCGGAAGAGCCGGGAGAATGATTTAAACTGAATAGCTCAAAAACTTTATGTTTCAATTGTTCATCTTGTTCAAATACGATCGTATTTTGATCTCCTTCAAGGAGAATATGTGGATCGATCATACCCGTCAGAGGCTTCACTTCCCCGTTTAACTTCAGCGCATACCCCATAGCCAAACAGTCAGGATGGCAAGGGACAGGAATAATATCGTCTGCTTGAAAAACCTCCGATTGCTCGATAATCATGCTGCGAACTTCGCTCAACGTTAATCGGTCAGTTGCAGGGTTAAAATTTTTTGTTCTTCCGGCAATTTGCACCGGCTGAAAGGTGACTCCCCTGACTGCCTGCTGCGAAAGACCGTATTTAATGATTTTTCCGACCTCCTGATCGTTTACACCCTTTTTTAACGTGACAACTAATGTTGTGGAAATGTTGTATTCATTTAAATGTTCTATTGCCTTCTCTCGGACTGCTCGCAAATCCACTCCGCGCAGATCGATTAACGCCTCTTTTTCAAAACTGTCAAACTGCAAATAAATTTCAAATCCGGGCATGTAGCGAGCCAGCTTTTCAGCAAATTTTTTGTCCTGGGCAATTTTAATTCCGTTTGTATTCACCATTATATGCTTAATTGGCTTCGATTTCGCCATTTCTAATATCTCGAAAAACTGTGGATGGATCGTTGGTTCACCGCCGCTGATTTGAACGATATCTGGTTCCCGCTCATTTTTCACAATCGCATCAAACATCTTCTCAATTTCCTCTAGTGGGCGCCATTTCTGTTTTTTCGGGGAAGACTCCGCATAACAGATCGGGCATTGCAAATTGCACTGATCCGTAACTTCCACCAATGCCAAGCAGCTGTGCTGCTCGTGATCCGGACATAAGCCGCAATCATACGGGCACCCGTATTGAATGGAGGTATTCCAGCGATACGGCATTTCTGCACGCTTCAAAAATTCACGGCATTTTTTGTAATATTCGATATCGGTTGAGATCAATACTTTTTCTCTTCCATGATGACGGCAATGTTTTACTAAAAAAACTTGATCATTCTCAAATATGACTTTTGCTTCCGTTTTCCGCAAACATTTCGAACAAATGCTGTTCGTTAATTCATAGAAAATGTATGGTCTATTTGGCATACTGAAATTTCTCCCTTCTCTTTTTCCTTATAAGGAACAAATAGTACATCAATCCGACGAAAGCTGCTAACTGAATGTTGTTTAACCCAAAATACGGGTGAGGTGTCGGCTTGATAAAATCAATAAAAAAGCGAAACAGCAAATAGGAAACCATAAAAAACTGGAACAGAAACCCTTCCCACGGAGATGTTTTCTTTTTTCTTATGTATAGAACGAAAAAACCGATCAGCCATAAATAGACAATTTCATATATTTGAGTTGGATGTCTCGGTACGCCGTCTCCAAAATCAACACCCGTCACCCAAGTCGTTGGGGTGCCGTGCGTATGGTCTGAGAGGCCGGTGAAAAAACAGCCTATCCTGCCAATGCTCATGCCAATAATAAGCGGTAAGACAAAATCATCGCCTGTCGAGCGCTTCCAGCCGATTAGCTTTTTTGCGGTTTCAACTCCGATCAATCCTCCCAGCAATCCACCGACGATCGTTTTCCCGGCCATTAAATAGTTGAGATTCGTCACATTTTTCAGCGTTTCAACAGGATTTTCAAGCCAATACAGGAGCTTTGATCCTAACGCAGCCCCGGCTATCGCACCGATCACGACCCACATCGCCTTATCAAGCGGAATTCTTTCTTTATTTCTCGTATGCAAGTAAACTCTGAAACCGACAAAATAAGCCAAAGTCTCAAAAAATAAATGCGGATGAATCGAAACAGGACCCAAATGTATATAAACAGGAAAATCCATTTTACACCTCTTTTTGCAAAACCTTACTTTCATCATATCAAAAAATATGAATTGATTGTTTTAATATTTTAAACATTACAAAAAAATTTCGTTGCAGCAGTTATATTTTTTCCCCGTCTCAACTAAACTAATGGAAGCGCCGGCAAATATTTTCGAAAGCTGATTTTTGTTCAATAAGCTTAGCATCAATAAGTGATTCCAAACTGTTTGCATCAGTCCATTTGCAGAAAGCTATATTTTCTAATGTTTATAATCAAGGCAGATTGGATTTTTCCGGAAGCAACTCCCGAATTTCCTTTGAATCATGATGGCAATCGCTTTTGCATACAAATAAATAATTAAAAGTTATTTGTTAGGAATCGTTGTTTGAGCAGGTTTCCTAGATTTGATTCAACGATCATCCTGTCATTTCCTTGCTCTCATTCACGCAAATCTTTCAAACTTTTTTTACACTTGACAGAATCGGTTTTGAAAAATATACATCCTACTAATTGTGCAATTCAAAATTTACGAGACTATATTTTCGTTTATAATGAAGTTGTCAAATTCCATAACGTAAAGGGGGAAAACACCATGTCTGGCAAGATGAAGACTTACCGAGTGGGGATCGCAGGTGCGGGCGCTTTTGCCACTTTTTTGTCCGGTGCGCTTGCACGGCTGCCTGAATTTCAATTGACAGCTGTCGCAGGAAGGACGGATACAAAACGGGAGAGCGTGATGGCTGCTTTTCAAAAACAGAGACATAATGCGATAACGCCAAAAGAATATTATGAGGCAGCCGACCTTATAGCCGATCCTGAAATCGATATTGTCATTTTAGCAACACCGCCTCATCTTCACTCCTCACTTAGCCGACTGGCTTTAACACACGGAAAGCATGTCTTGTTAGAAAAACCTGGTGCCCTTTATGCCAAGGAACTTTTGGAAAATGCGAACTATGCAAAAAAACAAAAGCGTGCATTCGCCGTGAACCTTGTATTGCGTTACAATCCGCTAGTAGAAGCTGTTGAATGGATCGTCCGCCATCGGCTGCTTGGATTCGTGCATCATGCAAGTCTCACCAACTCGGCTCATCACGTCGCCAATGGCCATTGGTTTTGGAATGATCAACTAAGCGGAGGCATTTTTATTGAACATGGAGTTCATTTTTTTGAGGTCGGTCGCCACATACTCGGAGAAGCGGTCGATGCGAACGGTTTTGCTCTGACGGAGGAAAACGGTGAAAAACAGCGTGTTTGGGCAAGCGTTCTTCATAAACCAGTTTATCAACAAGACGAAAAAAGTTCGGGAAACAACATATATTCTTTAGTTCCTGTTCAATATTACCACGGCTTTACGATGGATCCTGACGCACCGGAATCGACAAAATGGGAAATTCATTGCACTCATGGACGGATTGTACTTGAAGGATGGATTCCCCAAAAATTATATTTAGAGGGCAAAATCTCAAAAGAACAGGGCGAGCTGATCGATCAAATACTAGACAGCATACCGAAAAAACCGGTAGAAAACGCTGTTGAAAAAGTACGCTCTTCAGCCTTTCATTGTTTCAAAAATAAATCGTTCCCGCTTAAAGCACTATCCAGCATTTCATACGAACGGACAATCAAATTGGAGCAGCGGCAATTGTGGTATGAGGCAATGGTCCAAGACCGTTTCCTTGATTTTTGCCGAATCATTGAAGAAGAAGGATGGGAAGGATTTGTTACAGCTGAAGACGCCGTGAAAGACTTAGAACTGGCAAATCGTGTAACGTTTAATAAAACGGAGCAGCCGCTAACCGAATAAATTGGTTAGCGGTTTTAAATAGCATTTTATCCAATGGAAAACGACTGATCTAATCTCGTTTTTTTATTTCGCATATACACTAATGCGAAATGATGTTAACGTCATTCCAGCACCTTTCATGTTCCCCTTTTAATTTTTATTCAAAATCCCCTCTAAGAACAAAAGGGACACTTGGTCCGCAAGTTCATTTTCTGTTTTTTCTCCTGTCATTACATATCGTTCAATAATGTGCTCGATCACTGAGAGAAATGCTTCACCGGCAAATTGAGTGTCAATTTCCGTTTTAACAATTCCAAGTCTTTGATTGTTGCTCATATTTGCTGCTATTTTTTCAACAATGATGCTTCGTAAACGATCATCTTTGTTCTCCCTGAGTGCAACTTTCGTTAAGTGAGGATTTTTTCCGAGAAACTTCAGAATGTCAGCGATTGTCTCACGGACATGGTCTTTCACTTGCTCCGGTTGTATATCAGCCACTTTTTTTCCTGCATCACTAAAATGAATTAACTGCTTTTCAAAATCTTCAAGCATTTGTTCGAAAATTTCTTCCTTGCTGTTGAAATAAAGATAAAAAGCTGCCTGCGTGAGCCCTGCTTTTGCCACAATATCGCTGATCTTTGTAGCATGAAAACCTTTATGAGCGAACAGCTCCGCAGCAGCTTGAAATATTTTCTTTTTGCTCTCTTCTCCTTTATTTCTCGCCATAAAAATCACCCTTTTTTATACAACTAACTAATTAGTTAGTTGTTATTGTACATGATATTGCTTTTACGATCCATTACTTCCATTAAGTTTTTTTGCCATCGTTTGATCATTTCTCCTCCTCTGTCGCCACCGCTGTTGTGATGCTTAAACAAATAAAGAGCGGCATCAACAAATGAGCCGCCCAATTACCCTTGTGTCAGGCTGATTTAGCCTCCATTTGAAAGCCCGGATCATTCCATATTTCAATCCATTTTTTCAATGCCGTTGCCAAGATGACAATACCAAGAACGAGCATAATGATGGATAAAATTCCGTTTAATACGTTGTAGCCTGCAGCTTCCGGATTCAAATAAACATTTACGGTCATCCAGTAGCCTGCATAGTTTACTGTAGCAAATAAATAAGCTAACGGAATGAGGCAAGTAAGCATATATCTTCGTTTATCGGCAATTTTTAAAATGACTGTCGCACCGACAATCAGTCCGATGGATGCCATCAGCTGGTTCGATACGCCAAACAATGCCCAAACCGATCCAATATCTCCTGAGTAAAGCAGGTACCCCCACATAAAACAGGCTAAAGCGCTTGCAAATACGGAAGCCGGAACGGAGTCTACCTTTTTTAATGGTTTATACACTTCACCGAAGAAATCTTGAATTAAATAACGTGCTACACGTGTTCCTGCATCAATCGCAGTTAAAATGAAAACAGCCTCAAACATTATAACAAATTGGAAAAAATACGAAGCCAAATTCTCAAACCATGGAATCGCAGTAAAAATATAAGTCATTCCAACTGCAAGTGTAACCGCTCCACCTGTTCTTCCTTCCAAATTTAAACCTATTTCCTGGCTTAAAGCTGGTAAATTAATAACATCCATTCCAAGTGTCCGGAATACTTCCGGCGCGGAATTGATCGCAAAATAATCTGCCGGATGAAGAGCTGTTGCAGCGATCAGCGCCATGATGCCGACCAAACATTCCACCAACATGGCTCCAAAGCCGACAACTTTTATATCGCTCCACTTATTAAGCATTTTCGGCGTTGTACCCGATCCGACAAAAGCGTGAAATCCTGAAATCGCACCGCATGCAATTGTAATCGATATAAACGGCCAAACAGGTCCAGCTAAAATCGGCCCTCCGCCGTGGATAAATTCTGTAAAGGCCGGCATTTCAATAGAAGGATTAATGATAAAAACACCAATGATCAGCGCAATGAACACACCGATTTTCATAAAGCTGCTCAAATAATCACGAGGAGCAAGCAGCAGCCAAACCGGCAAAGCCGCAGCAAAAAATGCATAGATTGGTAAAATAAGCGCCAAAGTTTTAGTATCGAATGTCAACCAATCCCCAAGAGCTGTTTCTTGTATGGAAGGTCCTGCGAAAACACCTATCATTAATAAAATAAAGCCAACTGTTGAAGCTAATTTTAAATTGCCTGTTTTCTTATAGAAAATTCCGACTCCCATTGCAATAGGAATGGTGATTCCGACTGCAAACGTGCCCCAAGGGTTTTTTTCCAATGCATGAAGAACAACCATGGAAAGACCAGCCATTGTTATGGTAATAATAAACAGCATGGCAAGTCCTGTGCAAAAGCCGGCTACCGGACCTAATTCTTCTTTTGCTACTTCCGATAATGATTTCCCTTTTTGCCGCATGGAAGCAAATAAAACGACTGCATCATGGACGGCTCCCCCAATTACGGCACCAATCAAAAGCCACAGCAGACTGGGCAAATATCCAAATTGTGCGGCCAGGATCGGTCCGACGAGCGGTCCTGCTGCAGCAATAGCGGCAAAGTGATGCCCGAAGCTTACCCATTTATTCGTTGGAACATAATCCTTTCCATCATTTAATTCGTGAGCTGGTGTCGGTTTTGAATCATCCAGCTTCAACACTTTTACAGCCATAAATGTTCCGTAAAGACGGTAGGCGATCATTAAAATACACATTGAGGCAATCACGATTGTAATCGCATTCATTTTTTTGCAACCTCCCCTTTGTTCTTGCTTTTTACATTCATTGTATTAAATAAACATCTTCATGATCGGTTTTCAAAACAAAATGCAAGAATCCGGGGATAAATCGTCAATTTCTTAAATTGAATTGCAACAATTTTGTCACAAATATTGCTTAAAGCTTTCAGCTTTTTTTAAATGCCCAATCGCTTTTTCAGTTCCTTCGTATAAGTTCTGCTGACCGGGATCGATTCGCCATTTTTCATGATTACATGATACGTGGAGTTGAACCACGGCTGAATTTCAACTATTTCATTCAAGTTGACTAAATAAGCTCTATGAACACGCATGATGTGCGTTTGCTGCAGCTTTCTTTCAAAAGTGACAAGCGATTCTTTAACTTCATATTTTTGATCGCGGCAAGTGATAATAGTTTTTCCGTCATTAAACTCAATATAAAGAATATCTTTCACGTTAATAAGCAGAATGCGGTCGTCTAATGATACAGGAATCTTTTCATCCTGCATTTGAAAATATTGCGGTCTTTTTTCTTGGCGGGCTTCCAGCCGCTTTGAAATTTTTTCAATTGTATGAAATATCCTTTCTTCATCAAACGGCTTCAAAATGTAATCAACCGCATTCAGCTCAAATGCTTTTAAAGCGTACTCATCATAAGCGGTTGCAAAAACAATCTCAGGTCTATGATCAATCTCCATTAGCTTTTCAGCAAGTCTAATCCCTTGTTCATGAGATGACAGCTGTATATCGAGAAAGATCACATCCATGTCGGTCTGGCGGATTTTTTCAATCGCTTCATCCATTTGTTCCGCTTCCCCAACAATCTCTACCTGCTTGCTCCTTTTAAGCAAGTAAATAAGTTCGTCTCTTGCCAACGGTTCATCCTCCACGATAAAAGCCTTGATCATACGGCTACTTCTCCTTTCATTTCTAATGGAAACTTAATCGTCACTTTCGTTCCATTTTCATCACTTTTAATATGGAAGGCTCCGGCGGAACCATAAATTTCTTCTATTCGTTTTTTTATATTCCAAAGAGCTGTTCCTGTTCCATCATTCGATTGAACGGTCTGATTTCCCAATTGGCACAATAAATGATCAGGAATGCCGCTGCCATTATCTTCGGTGATTAAGATCATTTGATCATTTTCTGCATACGCCCGAATGGACACTTTCCCATGCTCCTTATTGGCAAAAGCGTGCTTGATGGCGTTTTCGACGAGAGGCTGAAGCGTAAACGGCGGAACCATTACTTTCTTTAAGCTTTGGTCAATATCAAAACTTACATGATATTTATCAGGAAATCTTGTCTGCTCAATAGATAAGTACGCTTCAACATGCTCAAGCTCTTTTTCAAGCGGAATGACAAATTGTCTAGCTCCCTGTAAATTACTTCGGAAGAACACGCTTAATTTTAAAAGAAGCTTTCTAGCTTTATCCGCATCAGTTCTGATCAAGCTGGAAATCGTGTTTAACGAATTGAACAGGAAATGCGGATTAATTTGCGCCTGCAAAGCTTTAATTTCTGCATCTTTCAGCAGTTTTCTCTGCAGTTCTGCATCAGCAAGCTCCAATTGGGTAGAAAACAGCTTGCTAAGTCCTTCCGCCAGCTCTTGCTCCACTTTATCCATAAGACTCGGGTCTAAAAAATAAAGCTTTAACGTGCCAACCGTTTGGTTGTGTACTTGAAGCGGCATAACAATCGCTGACTGAAGCGGACAATCAGAATTTGGGCATTGGATTTCCTCCTTCGATTTTGCTTTAATGATTTTACCCTGCTCTAAAACCTTTTTTGTCAGCTTTGTTACTAAAGTTTGCCCCTGCTTATGATGATCAGAACCGGCACCGATATGAGCGAGGACAATTTCCCGATTGGTAATGGAAATGGCATCTGCTTTCGTCCATTTTAAAATAATTTCCGCTACTTTTTTACACGAATGCTCATTTAAGCCTTTTCGGAAAAATGGCAAGGTCTGCTGCGCGATGTAAAAAGATTTATGTGTTTGAAGCGCCTTCGTCCGCTCTTCCTCCACTAGAATCGAATGAATAATTAAAATAAAAATAAGAGTCCCAAATCCGTTAATCGTAATCATCGGAAGAGCGATTAATTCTACAAGCTTAACTGCGGATTCAAACGGGCGGGCAAGTAAGAGAATAAGTCCCATTTGAGTACATTCCATAAAAATTCCGGTCAAAACAGCTTTCCAAGGTGAAAAATTGTCTTTTATTCTAAAACGCTTCCAAAGGAAACCGGTCACGAATCCAGCCAAAATAGTAGATGCTCCGCAAGCAAACGCGGTAAATCCTCCTAATGTCATCCGATGCAGTCCTGCTACTAAACCAGTGCCGATGCCGACGAATGGACCGCCAAGCAATCCCCCAATCACTACTCCCATAATTCTTGTATTGGCAATTGCGGCATCTCCATCCACTTCTATTTGCCATGTTTGTGAGCTGATATTGCCTTGAGCAATTTCGACACCAGTATAATTACTAATAATGCCAAAAGATCCAAATACGGCAATCAGCATTAGCTTTTCGCTTAATCCATGCTCATGATGAATCATTCGCCGAAATGCCTTCATCCTTGATAACAAAAAAGCTAAAATGACTAAAATTCCCACTCGCTCCAGCATTAAAGGCATTAAATCAAACAAGACAGACACACTCCTTTACACCGATATTCCAGCTTTTGTTCGCTCGCGGTGTCAATATTCATTGTACCTATTAAAGGGTGCTGAATAAAGTTTAATGTTCACAATGGTTATCATTACTATTACATTTTAAGCTTCTCAAAATGGATTTTTAGGCAGTACTCATTATAATATGGGTGTTATAGTGAAAGTCGCACAGTTGCTTAGAGCGGGTGGAGATGCGGTATTTGATGCGGCAAGACATTTTAACATAATAGACGCAGCTACTGCCAGAACGTTTAAAAATAATAGTAAAAAATCGGAAATTGGTTAACCCAATTTGAAAATGCTGGTTCAGATGCAGCTGCTATGGTTAGAACAAGACTTCCAGTTTACTTAAAAAAGAATACTAGAATGAGTAAAACTACCGCTGAGAACATTGCAATAGCTGTAAGCTGGGCTATTCGTATGGCAGATGCCTTATTCTTTTAGGAGAGATACTTGTGGGGATTTTAGCTGTAAGTGAATGGATGAAAAAATGGTTTACATGAAGATGATATACATTTTATCGAAACAATTTTGACTTTTGCTTCAACATTATAAAACCCAGTGGCTGAGAGTGAAGAATCAATAACAAAGTCAATAATAAAATAAATAGCCTTTTCACTGAAAGAAAGGTGAAAATTAATAGAAAGGGCACTTATCAAGATTTTAAAAATGTATTAAATCATTAGCATTGCATAAATATAGTTAGAATTTTCTGTTAATTATTTTTTGTGAATTTGTGCCAAAAAGACAAAACCTAAAGAAAGGTGGCACTGCCCATTTGGTAAATATATACAGTTAAACCAGAGCGACAACGACAAAAGGGAGATTATGGACTGGCTCGCCCATCAAATTTTCGCAACCAAACATAAGCTGGTTTCCACAGAGCTCTCTTTAACCAACGAGTAATTCGAAGTAGGGATTTCTTACTTTTCATCTCCAATTGAATGAGAACATGTAAGCAATACGTGATCAGGGCTAAGAAAATTTGATTTTGAATAGCTGTTTCACTCATTCCATAAAAGTGCTTAATTTCTACGTGTTGCTTGAGCCATTTGAAAAAGAGTTCAATAGCCCAGCGAGATCGGTAAATATCACTTATCTCTTCTGGTTTTAAATCAAATCGGTTGGTGATGAAACGAAGTAAGTTCCCTTTTGTGTCCATAACTTCTAGTAGACGAAAGACATTTTCAGTACGATTTTGTGTGGTACCAATGTAGACCATTTTATCGGATAGAACGTGACAATCATCAGGAAGTGAAAATGTATAGACTTCACGAATGACTGCGTTTTTCTTCAGTCTTGAAACGAAGAAATAGCCATCATCTGTCATCCGATCAAAACGTTCATAGTCCACATAACCGCGGTCAAACACATACATGGCTTCTTGATCATCCACTAGGACTTCGAGTTGATTTCGGTCATGTTCTTTTGCTGTCGTAATCACTGCTTTTTCAGGATAGACGGTGTCTTTATCCATGAAAACGAGCCGTAAGTGTAGCTTTACACCAGCTTTTGTTTTCCGGAATTTTGCCCATTTATAATGGGTCAAATTCAACGGGAGTGTACTTGAATCAATGATTTTCAGTGGCATATTCTTTCCGTTTTTATAATGGTACCGTTGAATTTTCCAAACAAGATCCAAGAACAAATTTGCAAGAATTAGTGGGTGGATCTGATTGTTTTTTCGGGATAGCTGAGAGGCACTTATCGATTCAAATCCGAGTGCTTTTTGAAGATCTTCGTCTACAAGTGCATCACTCATTTCCTCTAAGCTCTTAAATTCGAGCAGCTGGGCTACCAATAAAAGTTTAATATAGGCTTCTGTTGTCAGCTTTTTTGTGTAATAGTCCTGTTTCAATTCTTTGACTTGTTCGCTAAGTTTTTGAATATTTATGGGTGAAACCCATTTACCAAATGATGAAATTAGTGTATTCTTGTCCATAACTCTTATCCTTTACGATTGGATTTGGACAGGAACCACCTGTACTTCCATTGTAAAGGATTTTTTTGTTTCGAAATCAATAAAAAATTGAACATTCTTAGTATTTTGAATCATCAGATTTAATTACTGCAATGCTAGTGGTATTAAATGAAAATAAAATATTCATAAACCTAAGTGAATTATTGAGTAGATACCATTCTCAAGGAATTTGCAAGGATTTATGTGAAAAATTACTTAAAGAATACAATGATAATAAAAATGTGTAATTTTAGTTATTTCGGTTGTAGTCATATAATAACTATTCGAGTGCTCTTCGTAAAGAAACTTATGCTTTAATGTTTGTCCATTATAATTTATATTGTCTAATTAAGGAAAAAGCCTAATTTCTCATCATTTAAAATGAGAGAATTAGGCTTTTTATTTCGGAATTTACTTAGTGTTCTCAATCTGCATTTTCCTACAGCAACCCTAAGTAGAAGCAAGGAATGATTGGAATCAGCAAAAAACTTATTTCTTTGAAACGTAGCAGCATATCTTAATTGAAATAAAAAGGTCGCTCAAAATTATCAGATGCACATAACAACCCAAATATTAGGAAAAGATAAAAGCATCATCAGATCTAATAGGAGGAACTTTTTTATGAAAGAAGCCGTTAGTAAAAATGAACTTCCTAAGCTTTCGAAACCGTTTTGGCCAGATTCTGTTCAGCTGCCCTCCTTCAACAAGCTTGACAAAGATATTTTTGTTGATGTAGCGATTGTAGGCGGCGGGATCACAGGCATCACAAGCGCCTATCTGCTTGCGAAAGAAGGAATCAAAACCGCGCTGATCGAATCGGATCGTATTTTAAATGGTACGACCGGGCATACAACCGCAAAAGTCACCGCACAACACGGGCTGATTTATGATGAATTTATACAGCACTTTGGGGAAAGTAATGCAAAGCTATATTATGAAGCAGCCAGCGATGCAATGGAGTTTATCAAACAAACGATACAGGAGCACAACATCGAATGCGATTGGAAAGAAGAGGATGCATATGTTTATACGAATTCAGAGCAATACATAAAAAAAATCGAAAACGAATATAAAGCATATGAAAAGCTTGGAATTCAAGGAGAGCTTGTGGAAAACATCCCTGTTCCCGTACAGGCAAAAACAGCAGTTGTGATGAAAAATCAAGCCCAATTTCATCCGTTAAAATATTTGCAAAAGCTTGTGGAAAACGCGTCGGAAAAAGGGATAGACATCTATGAGAATACAGCAGCTGTCGATATAAAACATGGCCCACACCCGAAAATTTTGACAAAAGACGGTTATCACATTTTGTGCAACTATGTATTCATTTGTTCGCATTTTCCTTTCTATGATGCCGCCTTTTATTTTTCAAGAATGTATGCGGAAAGATCGTATATTATTGCTGTCAAAACAAAAATTGAGTATCCCGGCGGCATGTACATCAGCGCCGAAAATCCGGTTCGGTCGCTTCGGTCCGTCACGATCAATGGAGAAAAGCTTGTGCTGATCGCAGGTGAAAATCATAAAACTGGACAAGGAATCCCGATGATTCAGCATTACGAGTCCCTTCAAGCTTTTGGCGATCAAGCATTCGGCATACAAAAAATTCCTTACCGATGGTCTACTCAAGACTTAACAACGTTGGATAAAATTCCTTATATTGGACATATAAACGAACAGAAAGCAAATATCCTGTTTGCGACAGGGTTTCGAAAATGGGGAATGACAAACGGCACAGCCGCCGCACGACTGCTTGTCGATATAATTAAAGGGAAGGAAAACCGATATCGCGAGCTTTTTACCCCAGCAAGATTTCAAGCAGATCCAAGCGTGAAGCAGTTTATTTCAACAAATACAGATGTTGCAAAGCATTTGATTGAAGGAAAGCTTGAGTTTGCTCTAAGAAAGCCGGAAGATTTAGCCCCTGATGAAGGAGCAGTCGTTTCCTATAACGGAAAAAGAGCCGGTGCCTACAAAGATGAAAATGGCAGCCTCCACATCGTAGATACTACCTGCACCCATTTAGGCTGTGAATTAGAATGGAACAGCGGCGAGAAAACATGGGATTGTCCATGCCATGGTTCGAGATTTTCAATAGACGGCGATGTTGTAGAAGGTCCGGCACTCAAATCAATTAAGAAATTAAAGGGGTGACTGCATCGCTTCCAAGTCCAAAAAATGAAAAATAAAAGGGAGAAAGACTTGTTGAACAAAAACAATCCTTTCTCCCCTTTTTTATTGAAACGTCTGTTCTTCAATCAAAATTCTGCCATAAGGAGAACTACGACAGGATTTGCTCAATTTCCTCGAGCACATCTTCCGTTAATTCCACATCAATTGCTTTGACGTTTTCTTCGACTTGCTCCGGCTTGGTGGATCCGATCAGAGCGCTGGCAACATTCGGCTGCCGCAATACCCAAGCAATCGCCAATTGGGAAAGTTTAATTCCTAATTTATCCGCCACTTTTCCTAATTTTTCTACCTTCAATAAATTTTCATCTGTCAGCAAATCATTGATATATTTATTTGCTTTTGGATCACTCGCACGGCTTCCTTCCGGGATGTCTCCATTGCGCTTATATTTCCCCGTCAGAACACCTTGTGCAAGCGGCGAAAAAACAATTTGGCTAATACCGTTTTGTTCGCAGACTGGAATAATCTCCTTCTCAATATAACGGTTCAGCATATTATATTGCGGCTGGTTGACCACGATGCGGTCCAGCAAATATCGATCTGCTGTGCCAAGAGCTTCTTGTATTTGCTGAGCAGTCCATTCACTGACGCCGACATATAACACTTTTCCTTGCCGGACAAGATCATCAATTGTGCGCAGCGTTTCATCGACCGGTGTTTCCGGATCATAGCGGTGGCAGTAATAAATGTCAACGTAATCTAATTGAAGGCGTTTTAAACTGGCATGGAGCTGTTCAAACACATGCTTCCGCGATAAGCCTTTGTCATTGGGGCCATCTCCCATCGGCCAAAATACTTTCGTTGCCAAAACATATGATTCACGCGGATATTTCCGCAATGCTTCACCGACGACCTTTTCCGCTTCCCCAGTTGCATAAACGTTCGCTGTATCAAAAGAATTGATGCCTAGCTCATACGCTTTGTCAATCGTCCGAATGGCCGTTTCTTTTTCGATGGAGTTTCCGTATGTAAGCCAGCTTCCCAAACTGATTTCGCTAACCTTTAGCCCCGTTCTTCCCAATTTGCGATATTTCATTTATTCATCCCCTTTTTTTAAAAAATAGCAAAAAATTCATTCAAGACTCATTATAATACTAAACATTTCGAATCTGAAAGCAATTTGTTTGAAGGGGACAAAAATCTATCATTTTAATCGGATATGATCATTTCCGCATCGGAAGAAATTCTCTAGTTTTCATAAAACTTGCGCTGCCGATCAGTCAGCGTCATGGTAGCGAACCACTTCTTCATAAAAAATTTTTTGCGAGTTAATGACTGGTTCGTTTTCCGACCGTTCAACATAATGATAATCGCCGTTTGCATCCTGAAAACGCGCTTTGACGTTGTCCTTTAGTTGTATGTCCAAGATGTTTTTCAAACGCTCTTTTAAACGGACATCATAAATCGGAAAAAGAATTTCAACACGTTTAATCATGTTTCTTGTCATCCAGTCAGCAGAGGATAAGAAAATTTTCTCCTCCCCAAAATGGTGAAAGTAAAAAATACGGCTATGCTCCAAAAAGCGGCCGACGATGCTTCGCACTTGAATGTTTTCGCTCACGCCTTTTATTTGCGGTCGCAAACAGCAAATTCCCCTTACGATCAAGTCAATTTTGACTCCAGCCTGCGAAGCTTCATAAAGCTTCATGATGATCGTTTTATCTGTTAAAGAATTCATTTTGGCAATAATCCGGCCTTTGCCGCTTTTCTGGTGCCATTCGATTTCTTGATTGATGAGTTTGATAAAGGTCTCCCGCATATCATATGGCGATACAGAAAAATGATTCCAATCCGGTTTTTCCGCATAACCGCTCAAATAATTAAAAAAGTTGGTTGCATCGATCCCAAATGTTTCTTCGCTTGTAAAAAAGCCGATATCCGTATACAGTTTCGCCGTGACGTCATTGTAATTTCCCGTGCTCAGATGAACGAAGCGTTGAATTTTACCCGTTCCTTCTTCCTGCCGGACGACAAGGGTAATTTTGCTGTGCGTTTTTAAATGGTGAAAGCCGTAAATAACGTGAACTCCGTGCTGTTCAAGCATTTTTGCCCAATGGATGTTGTTCTCTTCATCAAATCTTGCCTTTAATTCAACTAAAACCGTCACCTGCTTCCCGTTTTCCGCCGCTTTTGCCAATGCTTGAACGATCGGCGAATTTCCGCTTACACGATACAGCGTCTGCTTGATTGCCAACACTTGAGGGTCATCCGCTGCACTTTCAATAAATTCAACAACAGGCTGAAAGGACTCGTACGGATGGTGTAATAATAAGTCCCGTTTTAATATAGCTTCGAACAAATTTCCGTTCGGCAAGTCGAGCGGGGGTGGTGGAATGAACGAATCATGAACAAGGTGCTCAAAATCGGTCAGCAAATGGGTATAAAATGGAAATAAAAACGTTAAATCGATCGGGCCGTCCACTTCATAAACATCCATTTTTTGAATTTCCAGCACATCCATTAAATAATTTAAAACACGTTCATCTATCGTTCCTTTTTGAATTTCAAGCCTGACCGCCGCACCCCACTTCCGCTTTTTCAGCTCCTTCTCAATCACTTCCAGCAAATCCCGCGCCCCTTCTTCATCAATGGTCAGATCTGCATTTCTCGTAATGCGAAACGGTGAGACCGAAATGATGTTGTAACCGAGAAACAGTTTGTAAATAAAACTGCTGATCAAATCCTCAAGAAATACAAACTGCCTCTTTCCATCTTGATTCGGCACTTCAATGAATCGAGGCAAAACAGCAGGAACTTGAACGATCGCAAAAAAAGGGTTTTTCCGCTCTTTTTTCTTATATTGAAGCAATACGGCCAAGTTCAACGATTTATTTAAAAGCATTGGAAACGGTCTGTACGCATCGATCGCAAGAGGCGTCAAAACCGGGAAAATTTGCTCATCAAACTTTTGTTCCAAAAAGCGGAATTGTTCGCCAGTTAATTCATTAAGCTTGAGAAATTCAATCCCTTCCTCTTTTAATTCCCCCTGTACATATTCATTAAATATTGCATATTGGCGTTTGACCAATGTGTGGCATTTCGCCGAAATGGCGTTAAGCTGCTGCTTTGGCGTCATGCCGGCTTTATTTTCCGGTAAATTAAAACCAGCTTTTTCTTGATCTTTTAAACCAGCAACCCTCACCATGAAGAACTCATCTAAGTTCGAGCTGAATATAGCTAAAAACTTCATCCGCTCAAGCAAAGGATTTTCAAAGTCAATGGCCTCTTGCATGACACGCTCATTAAATGCAAGCCAGCTTAATTCCCGGTTATTATAAAATTCTGGACGGCTTATATCTGGAATCAATTGTTCTTTCTTATCTTGCATAATTTCGCCCACCTTTTACCTTTCGTATGTCCATTAGACGAGTGTAAATGATAATTCGACTTGGCAGTTAAAAGCGCGTTCCATATGCTTTTTTTGCTTATTTGCTTCCTGCTCTTCAAAAGTATAATCACTGTTGCAGGCTAAAGATATTTCCATCTTTTCCCCCTCCTTTTTGTTCACCTCCAGCTCGGAAATGATGCAACGGTGTGTCGTGTTGAGGGAATAAAGGAATTTCAAAATCGCGCCTAATCGCTCCAGCGATAAAATTTCTTCTTCCGTTAATAATGATTTGTAAGGAGAGATATATTTCATCAAAGTTTTTTTGGACTTAAAGGAAGCGACGCATGCGAGTTTCAACCGCATTTTATGACTGATTCCGTCAAGCGATCGATTTGTCAAAATATAAAACGTATGCTGACTGCTTGAATGATGATCGATAAATTCCCCGAATTGAACCAGCTTTGTGCTTTTAAACAAAATTTCTTTTTCCTCTTGAGTAAAAGATATAATTTTCTTTGCCTCACATTCACTGACAAATACGTAAGCAAGACGAAGGAGAAATGATGTATTCTTCAAGTTGATTTTATAATCACTTGCCAGCTTGGAAAATGTTTCGTCCGCTACTTGAGAAAAAGACCGGACGTTTAAGTTGGAAAACACCTCCTCAAAAAAGACCCCTTCCCTTAAGCCTTTGCTGCTCATTGTAAAAAATGGAGCTGATACGATTTCCGTCAGCGTATAAATTGCTTCAATTGCAGGAATGATGATATCCGCGCGTTCCTTCGACAGTCCATCTAATTTTTGACGCTCCGAGACAGTCATTCCGATCAGCCATTGATTTATTTTTTTAATTTCATTCGGTTCCATTTCATATTGATGAATACCAAATAACGGGTAATTGGTTTTATTTTGATGAAGCCGTATTAGATTTCTGGCGCTGCCGCCTATCCCGATTACCGGAACATTTTTGTTTTTAAGCCATTTTTGCGAAGAAAATTCATTTCGCAAAAACGCTGTCAGCTCTTTCATTTCCGATTCTTTCGGTTCGCTGTTGGCAATAAACCTTTTCTTTAATGTGAGGGCCCCAAACGGAAAACTGTATGAATGGACGAGCTCCCGATTTTTAAAATACGCAACTTCCGTGCTTGCTCCGCCTATATCAATGGTTATGCCTTCAGTTAAATATACGGAATGTATAACAGCTAAGTAGCCGTAATAGGCTTCTTCTTGGCCGGAAAGGACGCGAAAATCGAAATTCGTCTCTCTTTTTATAGCCTCTAAGACCATTTTCCGGTTTTTGGCAGATCTAATAGCTGCCGTTGCAACCCCTTTCGTTTCTGCCACTTGATGAAATTGAACGATTGGAACAAATTTTTTTAAAGAATCGATGACAACCTCGATCCCCTCGTTGGACAAATTTCCTTCGGCGTCAATATACGTAGCTAAACGGGCATTGATCTTAAAATTGTAAAGCTCTTTATATTGTCCATTTTGATCAATATGAAAAATAACGAGGCGAATGGAGTTCGATCCTAAATCTATTATGCCGATTTTTTTCTCTGTCATTTTTCCCATCCTTTTATGAAATCCAATGAAGAAAGTATGTTATTTTTTACTTATATCGTACTATTTTTCCAGTCTATTTAAAAGATTTGAATAGAATATAAATAAGCAGTCAACATCCAAAAGACATTAAAACCGCAAAGCCTCCGATTGCTGGAAGCTGACTTCCATTTTTAAAGTCAGTTCTTCAAATGAATTTTGTGAAAGCTGTCGTTTTACAAAAACGAAAATTCCGAAGATTCATTTTCTTTTTTTAAAAAATGTGCTATATTTTTTCCAGAAGTAAAAAAATGGTTTCCTAACCATTTAAGCTTCGACAAGGAGAGGCGGTCAATTATAGCAAGATCGCTTTGAGATTTGGGAGAAATGAATAGGCTTTAAGAAATGAACAATGTTATTGTCTCAGCAATTGCCCAATAACAAAATTTGTGAAAGCGATCGATCATCCCGATATTCATTTTTCCCTGTTTGCATTAAAAGTAAAGCGTTTTCGAAAACTTTTGAAGGAGGTATATTTGATGGAGTTTAGACCAGGATTAGAAAACGTAGTGGCAGCTGAGACAACGATTTCGTTTCTCGATGTAGAAAATGAAGAAATTGTCATTCGAGGATACGATTTAATTGAACTTGCCGAAACAAAATCATATGTCGAGGTTGCGTTTTTGCTGCTTGAAGGCAAGCTTCCGTCTGAACAAGAAAGAGCTAGATTTGAAAACGAGCTTCTAGCGAAAAGAGAGCTTCCAGACGTGCTTTACGACGTATTTTCCAAACTGCCGAAGACAACTCATCCAATGGACGCCCTGAGAACAGGCATTTCCATTTTAGCAGGATTTGACCCGCTCATTGATGACAGATCTGAACAGGCCAATAAAACGAAATCTATCAATCTTCTAGGACAGATGCCATCCATTCTTGCCAGCAGTTATCATCTACTCAATCAACAAGAAGTCATTTCACCAGATGAAAATCTCTCCTACAGTGCAAATTTTTTATATATGATTACAGGAAAAAAACCAACTGAACTTGAAACGAAAATATTCGACCGCTCGCTCATCGCTTATATCGAACATGAAATGCCAAACTCTACATTTGCCGCTCGCGTCATATCGTCTACACATGCAGATTTGTATGGCGCTCTCGCCGGTGCGGTTTCCTCATTGAAAGGACACCTGCATGGCGGAGCCAATGAAGCGGTGATGTATTTAATTGAAGAAGCAGGTACAAAGGAAAATTTTGAACGATTGATTAAACAAAAATTAGCAAATAAAGAACGGATCATGGGATTTGGCCATCGCGTCTATATGAAAAAAATGGATCCAAGAGCATTGCTTATGAAAAAAGCATTGCAGCAGCTGTCCGAACAACGGGGCGATTTTCGATTGCTTGAAATATGCGAAGCCGGGGAAACCATTATGAGAGAGGAAAAAGGATTGTATCCGAACCTCGATTATTATGCGGCTCCTGTCTATTACATGCTTGGCATTCCGATTGATTTATATACTCCTATTTTCTTCAGCGCTCGAACAGCAGGCCTGTGCGCCCATGTGATCGAACAGCATAATAACAACCGTTTGTTCCGTCCGCGCGTGAAATATACAGGAAAACGCTCTTTGAAAGTACAACAGTAATGGATAGCTTAGGAGGTTGTAAAAATGGCAGAAGTACTAGTAAAAAATAATGAAAATCGACAAACAGACAAACTGCTTGAAGAAATTGCCGATTATGTTCTAAATAAAGAAATTCAAAGTAAAGAAGCGTTTGAAACCGCCCGCTATGTGTTGTTAGACACGCTGGGCTGCGGCATACTTGCTCTTCGCTACCCTGAATGCACAAAGCTTTTAGGTCCGATCGTTCCGGGGACGATTGTTCCAAACGGGTGCCGCGTCCCTGGCACTTCATATGTATTAGACCCCGTGCACGGTGCATTTAACATCGGCTGCATGATTCGCTGGCTCGATTATAATGACACTTGGCTTGCAGCGGAATGGGGTCACCCTTCTGATAACTTGGGGGGAATTTTAGCTGCGGCCGACTACATAAGCCGAACGAATGTGGCAGAAGGGAAAAAGCCGCTCAATATGAGGACAGTTCTTGAAGCGATCATAAAAGCCCACGAAATTCAAGGGGTGCTGGCACTTGAAAACAGCCTGAACAGAGTCGGGCTTGACCACGTGCTGTTCGTAAAGGTTGCTTCAACTGCTGTCGTTACGAAGCTTCTTGGCGGGGGAAAAGATGAAATCATCAACGCCCTTTCCAATGCCTGGATTGACAATTCAAGTCTTCGGACATATCGACATGCTCCAAATACTGGTTCTCGCAAGTCGTGGGCGGCTGGCGATGCAACAAGCCGCGCTGTACGTCTTGCATTTATGGCCATAAAAGGTGAAATGGGATATCCTTCTGCCCTATCGGCTCCGAACTGGGGATTTGAAGACGTGCTGTTCCGAGGACAGAAACTGAAGCTCGCCCGTCCTTTGGAATCATACGTAATCGAGAATATTTTATTTAAAATATCATATCCAGCAGAGTTTCATGGGCAAACAGCTGCTGAATGCGCCATTGAGCTTCATCCTGAAGTAAAAGATCGCCTTGATGAGATCGAAGAAATCACGATCACGACGCATGAATCAGCCATTCGCATCATCGACAAAACGGGACCTCTTCTCAACCCGGCTGATCGTGATCATTGCCTTCAATATATTACTGCCATCGGTCTTATTTATGGCGATTTAACAGCAGATCATTACGAAGATGAAATCGCACAAGACCCGAGAATCGATGCGCTTCGTGAAAAAATGACAGTTGTGGAAAATAAACAGTTCAGCAAAGATTATCTCGATCCGGACAAACGGTCAATTGCCAACGCAGTTCAAATACGGTTTAAAGACGGAACGGAAACGCGCCAAGTTGTTCGGGAATATCCAATCGGCCACAGATTCCGCCGTCAAGAAGGTCTGCCTAAGCTGATCCAAAAATATGAAAACAATTTGGCAACACGGTTCCCAAACAAGCAGCTCAAGCAAATCTTAGACGTTTCGCTTGACCAGAACGTGCTGGAAGAGATGTTTGTACATGAGTTTGTAAACTTATTTGTTATATAAATCCGGGGCAGATCACACGTTGTTTTGCATCAGATGCATGTTACTTTGGCGCAATTTCATTGTTTGGCAAGAAAAAACATGTTATAAACCTTGTAAGAACATTTGAGATAACTCTATCGAGCTGGTGTGGCAATCAGCCACACCGAAAAATGTTCTGTAAAGCGAAAATTTTTTGGGCAGTCAAAAAGAACGAAAAGAATCGATTTTGTACCAAATGACGGAAGTTAAGAGACAAAAGATCAGGGTACAAAACAGACCGTAAGCGAAGCGTGGATACAGGGCGGCACCCTCGAGTAGACTTGACGAGCTAAGCAAAGGCAGCGCTCGTTTAATGAAAAACGCGGCTTGCCTCTAGAAACGTAATTAATGGTTCTGTAAAGCTAAGATGAAATGACAGAAAAGAAGGTGATTCCATGGTTTGGATCGTTGAAAAAGAATCGACACAAGAGGAGTTGGCCGATCGGTTTCGAACGTTAATGAACGCACCGGAAATCCTTCAAATTCCTGGAGCCCATGATGGAATGGCTGCACTTATAGCGAGAAAAGCAGGATTTCAAGCGCTTTATTTGTCAGGCGCCGCCTATACCGCGAGCCAAGGGCTTCCTGACTTGGGCATCGTCTCGTCAGAAGAGGTTGCCCGCCGGGCGCGGGAAATCGTGCGGGCGGCTGATCTGCCGCTTCTCGTTGACATTGATACCGGTTTCGGCGGTGTTTTAAATGCCGCCCGAACAGCTAAAGAAATGGTAGAAGCACGAGTAGCTGCTGTCCAAATCGAAGATCAAGATCTTCCGAAAAAATGCGGACATTTAAACGGCAAAAAGCTTGTGTCTGTAGAGGAGATGATGCAAAAAATTAAAGCTATTAAACAGGCAGCGCCGACTCTTGTCGTTGTTGCCAGAACGGATGCCTATGCAGTTGAAGGAATTGAAAGCGCCATTGAACGCGCCAAAAGATATGTTGAAGCGGGAGCAGACGCTATTTTTCCTGAGGCTCTTTCAACAAAAGAAGACTTTTTAAAGGTGAGCCGGGCAATTTCAGCTCCTCTTCTCGCAAACATGACAGAGTTTGGAAAAACTCCTTACTATACAGCAGAAGAATTTTCGGAACTCGGCTATTCAATGGTGATTTATCCTGTTTCATCTCTTCGCGCCGCCGCTAAAGCGTATGAACGCCTATTCCAAACCATTAAATCGTCTGGAACTCAAAAAAGCGAGCTCGAGAATATGCAAACTCGCAAGGAACTTTATGAAGTGATTCATTACGATGATTTCGAAGCGCTCGACCAAACGATTGTAAAAACAGTATTGCCTGAAGATTAACCATCCACGGGGTTTGCCCCGTGGATGAAAAAGTATTTACCGGAAAAAATAGTAGCTGCTCACATTTCTGATTCATAAAACTTTTTAATCCCACAATCCTTTTTTCGTGTCCTTCCATTCCCATTGCTCCAAAATCGTTGTTGTTCTTGAACCCCATCCTTCCAATGCTTCATTAGCAAACTCTCTCTGTATATAAAAGTACTGTCTGTTATGCTCGCTTAAATAAATCTCGCCCGTTCTCGTCTGCTCTACATTTTCATAATGAAAGGAACGGAGAGACCAATCAGGTATATTTCTTTTCTCTTCTTCTTCCGCTGATAAAACTTTATAAGAAACATTTCCCAGCAATTCATCTGTAATGTAATTTTCCGCCTCTCCTAAAGATGTCCCTTTTGGAAAAAACATGACATCAACTTCCCCATATTTTTCATTCACCGCTATCAGCTTTGCTCCGATCAAATTTTTTTCTTCAATATATTCTGCCTGCCAACGATCCGGAATATATGTGGTAAAAGGTAGTTGCTTTATGTTTACGAGGTGATACAGCTCCTTTTCTTCCATTCCTTCCAATGAAATTGTCATTTCGATCGATTCAGGTCGGTTGATATCTCCTTTTTCTTCTTCCTTTTCTGCATTTTGAGATTGTTGGGGAGACATTAGTATGCTTTGTTGATCTGAATGCTGGCCGCCTTCTTTCGTCTCATTTGTTTGAAAAGGAGGAAAAATCATTAGAAGGATGCATACAGCTGCTGCGGCCGCAAATGAGAATACAAGCTGAAGCTTGCTAGCGGCTTTTTTCCTTCTCTCTTTATTTCTAGCTAATTCAATTCCGGCTAAAGCTTTTTGAAAACTTTTTTCTTTAAATTCATCTGTCGGTTCTATATAAAAGTGATGAAAAAGCTGTTTTATTGACTCTTCACGCTTTTCGCTATTCGGCGGTACGAGTTGTTTTTTCATGATCATTCACCTCGCTTTTTAAATGGGCTGACAATTTCTTTTTAGCCCTTGTTTGCAGCGATTTAACCGCCATAACCGTTTTCGACATTACCTTGGCTGTTTCTTTTATAGACATTCCTTCAAAAAATCTTAAATAAAGGACCGTCTTTTCATCCGGGGACAATTTTTCCATACTGGCTATGATCTGTTCTCTGAGCGAATATTCCAGAATATTTTGTTCTACTAAATGTTTATCCTGTTTATGCCCTAAGTCCTCAGGGCTTAAATAGACTGTGTTATTTTCTTTTTTATACTTGCGATGGTAATCGATAACAACCCGCCTTCCAATTGTAAACAGCCAAGTTTTAAAGCTTGATCTTCCTTGAAAGTTCGCTAAATGAACCGCCATTTTATACATGACATCTTGAGCAATTTCTTCTGACCGATGATAATCCCCCGTCTGCATATATGCATAGCGGAGCACTTGGCCAATGTAGCGGTCATGAAGCTCACGGAAGGCTGAATCGTCCCCCTCTAAAGCCTTTTGAACCAAATCTTCATCTCGCATGCCGAGGTGCACCTCTCTTTCTCGTACAATCAATTAGACGAAATGCTGGAGAAAAAGTATCGAATCATCAGATTCTAGTTGCAGAAATAGATTGGAGGAATTCCCATTTTCTCACAAAAAGCAAGAACTCAAATTTTGGAGCTTTTTAGATGGCAAAGTTTTGTAAAATAAGCCAACGATCTGCCCTGCATCAGTGGATCGTTGGCTTATTATATGGGAAGTAGCTGAAATGTAAGACGCTTTCTCCACAGAAGCTCAACCTTTGAAAATAGTAATCTAAAAACAACGATCATTGAAATTTTAATGATCTCTCTTGCATTTCTAATTTATATACAAGCCGATTTTCCAACCCCTTCTTTTGGTAGATGTTCCTAAATGGATTGTAAGCGTTTCATCAATGAATCCCGAAAGCTTTCCGATAGTTCGTCCACACGAAGAATTTGTTCAATTCCTTCTTTATTTGTTTTATCATGAAACATGATTTGATTCGCAAAAGAAACCGTTATGTTTAGCGGATGTTTTTCAATGAGCTGCAAGCTTGATTGTGTCTCCACCCAGCCTTCTTTCAGCACCCGAAAATAAAAACCGGTATAACCAGTATTTTGAACACGAAGCGGCAAGTCATTCACCCTGTGCTTTTTGGCAATCTTATGGCATGGCTGCCGAGGCTGGCTAACTTGCACAACCGCTTCCCCTAATTGGAACGTATCACCGATGCAAACTTCTGTTTCCAACAAGCCTTTTACTGTCAAATTTTCACCAAATGCCACCACATCCAGCTTTCTTTCAAGCTCATGCTCCCAATAGGCATAATGATCATACGGATAAACGCATACCGCTTTATCTCTACCGCCATGATGAACAAGATCTGCCTGACCATCGCCTGAAAAATTAAGAAATGACAAAAAAACCGGTCCATCAACAGGCTGCTTTTGAATTCCAGTGACGAATTCTTTGCCGTTATATATGAAATTTTTCGGTTTTCCTACATTTATAGAAATAATTTCATAAGTTTTTGCTTCCATTTTGATCAACTCCATTAATTCTTTAAGATCTTCCAACTTCGTTTGGGAGCAGCAATAGATTATCGTTAAGCGGCAAGTCTGCAGTTTGTATGATTTTCAAAAAATCATACAGGATAAAAAAATCTATTCCAGTGCTGTAACCTCCTAAAATGGTTAAAAAGCTGAATTGGGAACAACAAAACAAAAACTAGCATAGTTTATAGTGAGCTTTTTTATTGTCTACTAGATAGATGCGCTCTTTTTGAAGAAACTTCCATTTTGTCTATTTTTTATTCATAATAAACTCGTTAATGAGACGCTTCACTTTTTCAGCAGATTGTTGAAATAACTCTTTTTCCTTTTGTTCGATTTCCCATTCAAGGATGCTTTGGATGCCTGTATGATTCACTGTTAGAGGTACACCTAAACTAATGCCAGAAACGTCATATTCTCCGTTTAATACCGCAGAACCGATTGCTGTCGACGTTTTTGGTTGAAGCAGCTGATCAATCAGCCTTTCCATACCGACGGCAGACGTCCACCCGGTTGTTCGGTTTATGCCTAGGTCATTGAAGTTTCGAAACCAATTTGTCAGCTTTTCTTTAACTTGAATTTTCTGATCTTCTGATAAAAGCAGCGGCTTATAGTTTACTTTGACTTGGCTGAAAAGCGGAACTTGTGTTTCTCCGTGCTCACCTATAACAGGGCTTGATACTTTATCATTCTCGTGTAGCTTTAGAACTCGGCGAAGCGCCCATTCAAACCTGTAGGAGTCATTCATGGTGTATCCGATTAATTTTTTCTTATCAAATTGAAACGTATGAACTAAATAGTAATTCAGAACATCGACTGGATTGGAAGCGGTGATAATCAAAGCGTTTGGGGCATGTTTTGCGACGGCTTCTCCGATTTGACGAAACAATTGCAAGTTTCCTTCTAAAAACTCATCTCTAGAAGAAATATCGGTTCGGTTTGGGATGCCTGCCGTAATGATGACGATATTAGAGTGCTTTAAATCGTGAAAAGTCCCTTTATAAATCGTTTTGGACGGATAAGCATTTTCCATATCCATTAAATGATTGAGCAGCAGCTTTTCATTTTGATCGATGAGACAAATTTCATCGATCGCTTTTTTCCCTGCTAATTTGAAAGCGATGGCGGCTCCAAGAGTTCCTGCTCCGCCAATGATCGTAATTTTGCACATTTTCTTTTCCCCCTTTGCAGCCGTTAAGATTCTACTCCACGTCAAACAGGCAGCATGACCCGTTTTGACATTGAATACACAAATTTCCCCGTCTTGTCAATGGATCATCTCTGAAAAAGTGCACCGTTTTAAAACAAGCTCGTCTCTTTTTGACTAAAATCACAAAGTCAGGCACTACTGATTTTGAATACCACGGACGATATTATGGTATTTTCCGCAAAAGTCGAATTAAATCTTGAATTTCTTCTTCTGTAAATGCGTTGAATTTGGAACGCATATATTGAATCAAGTCCTGTTGAACCGCTATGATGGTTTCTTCTCCTTTTTTTGTTAAAGAGATTTGGACAACTCGGCGGTCCTTCTTTGATCTATTCCGTTCGATGTAGCCTTTTTCGATTAGCTGATCAGTAATACCTGTGAGGAAACTGGGAGATATATCAGATTCTTGGGAAATGGTAGATAGTTTTTGAGGGCCGTTTTTCAGCAAAAACTTCATAATAAAAAATTCATTTCTTGACAAGCCATATTTTTTCCCCATTGTATAAAAATTTCGCAAATCACGAAAAATCCTTATAAATTCGTTCTCTAATTCCGTCATGGAGGAGGATGTCGGATTCATAATATTACTTTCCCTTCCTTTCACATATATAAAGGGTGTCCTCTGCCGGACATCCCCGTTTCATTCATTATATCTTTGTTTATAACTCTTGGGAAGATGCTTCGGTTTTAACTTTTGCTGCTTCGAACGAGCTTTCCTGGAGCGTTTTCTTTGGTGTTTTTAAGAAAAAGGAAAGAACTAGCGCGATGAATGCCAAAACGGTCGCAATGTAAAATGCATCGTTGATCCCTTCGATGGTTGATTGCTGCAATGCCTGCCCTAAAAGTGCCTGAGCACCAATAGTTTGACCAGCATGTGCAGAAAGTCCGGCTGATTGAGCCATACTGCTGCCAAGTGCTTGCAGCTGATTCATCAACATTGGATCAGTTTTTGACACAAGATTCGTATAATCTGATAAATGATTTGTTGATTGCTGTGTCATAACCGTTACTAATAATGCGGTTCCAATAGATCCAGCCACTTGGCGTATCGTATTCGACATGGCTGTTCCATGGGAAATCATCTTTAATGGCAGCTGATTCATACCGGCAGTCATGATCGGCATCATGATCAATGACATTCCGAAAGACCGCAGCATATATATTCCTAATAAGGTTGTGTAGGGCGTATCGGCCGTCAGCTGCGTGAATTCATATGTTCCATATGTTGTAATGGCCAAACCGACAATTGCTAATCCTCTTACACCATATCGATCGAAAATTTTTCCTGCTATCGGCCCCATTAATCCCATGATCATTGCTCCTGGAAGCAATAATAAACCCGATTCAATCGGTGTAAAACCGCGAATATTTTGTAAATAAATCGGGAGAAGCAGCATTCCTCCAAATAATGCCATAGTAACAATCGAGTTGATAATTAATGTGAACGTAAAGAGGTTGTACTTAAATACTCTTAGTTCAAGCAGAGGTTTTTCCACATTCAATTGTCTTACGGCAAAGAAAATTAAAAAAACAACTCCGACCATTAAGCTGATGATAACTTCCGCGCTTGACCATCCTTTGCTTCCAGCCTCGCTAAACCCGTATAAAATGCCGCCGAATCCAATACTTGAATAAACAATCCCTTGGATATCAAACGTCGGGCGAGTTAATTCTTTTTCTAAACGGAACCAAATAAAGGCGAAAAAGATATCAATTAAACCGATCAAAGCCATCGCGTAGAACAAAAAATGCCAATCATAATTTTGCACAACCCATCCTGAGAGTGTCGGACCAATTGCAGGAGCCAGAATCATGGCAATCCCCATCGTCCCCATGGCTGTTCCTCTTTTTTCAGGAGGAAAAACAGTCAAAAAAATGTTCATGCCAAGCGGCATTAAAATTCCTGCACCAATCGCCTGAATAATTCTGCCAATCATCACCAATGGAAATGTTGCTGATACGGCACAAACGAGCGATCCAATTGTAAACGAGATCATCGCTGTAATAAACAGCTTGCGAAAACCGAAATTTTCAACTAAAAATGCGCTGATCGGTATTAAAATTCCGTTTGCAAGCATAAAGCCTGTCATCAGCCATTGTGCTGTTGTCGCATTGACATTTAAATCCGTCATCATGACCGGAAGCGCTACATTTAAAATTGTTTGGTTCAAAATCGCAATGAACATTCCAAACATTAAAACGAACAGCACTTTTCCAACCGGCACTTCCTTATCAAGTGCTTCCTCTTTTTTTGTATGCCAGTTTTTCTTTCTGACAAGGAAAACATTCATGACGATCAGCACAATCAGAGTGAAAAACGTATAACTGATGATAAACGGCATGCTTCCACCTCCTTCAGTTTATATGGTTAAATCATTTATTTATGGATGCGTACTTTTGCATTCATTCCCGGCATAATTCCTAGCCCTTTTGCATCCGCAATAGATATTTTCACAGGAATCACCTGTGTTACTTTCGTATAGTTTGCGTCCGCATTTTCACTTGGAAGCAATGAGAAGACGCTAGCTGTTGCTTTTCCGATTTGCTCTACTTTTCCCGAAAGTTTAGACTCGCTGTACCCGTCGATGTAAATATCAACATCTTGACCAACTTTTACATCCCCAATAATGGTTTCTTTAATATTGGCAGTGATCCATATATGATCGAAATCATATGCATATGCCAAAGGGGTACCAGCTGCCACAAATGAATTTTCTACCGCATTTGTTTGGACAATCGTTCCGGACTGGGGCATTTGAATGCTGACAGGTTCATCCTCCCCAGGTACGGCTAATTTTCCAATGACTTTATCTTTCTGAAATTGTGCTCCAACCTTTCCATCAAATTTTGTCAAGACTCCGGAAGCAGGGGCGGCGATCACTAATTGCTGTCCGTCCACTTTTGCGTAATCTGTTTTAATATAGTTGACCGACTCATTGTAATAATAGAATCCGGCAAAACCTCCTAAAACCAAAACAACGAGAACAACAATATTTAATATGACCAACTTTTTCACATTCATTTTTTATCCCCCTTACAAAAAAAATATTCATTAAATAAATATTTCATTTTGTGAAATATTTATAAACTGCATTATTTATCATATGACAATCGTTTATCCGAGTCAATGTTTTTCGTGTACCGAAATATATATATAAAAATGACCCAGACAGTACAATGGGCTGTTTGGGTCATTTTGTCCAAAAAGCATAATCATGTTCCATTCGATTTTTGATAAAAAGCTGCTGAAAACATTCATGAAAGTCCAAGACAAACGAACGAAATCTCAAAAAGAAAACGGTTTAAATAAATCACATTGTAAAAATGCTGCATGAATAGGAAAAGAGCAGCTATGATAAAAGCGATTCCCAGCCCAAGATTTATTTTCCCAACTAGTGTAAAATTTTTTATTTCAATTCCTCCAAACAATCACGTTTTCAAATAAACGTTACATGACAGGCGAATTTAAACTTGAAATATCGACTTTTTGTTTCCCTACTTTTAAGAATACCATAGTCATATCATCTTTTTGCGGAACGCCTTCTGTAAATTTATGAATCGATTCCAGCACTTTTTTTTCAATCTCCCCAGCATTTTTATCCTGATTTTGTTTTAACGTTTCGATCAGCCGTGCCAATGTAAATTGCTCGCCGCGTTTATTCTGCGCCTCAATGATTCCGTCTGTATAAAAGAAAATTGAATCATGTTCAAATAATTGGATCGATTCTTCATGGTAAATTTGATTAGGAAGACCGCCAATCATAAGCCCTTTCACTTTTGGAAGCTCATGTACCGCATCGCCTCTTATAATCAGCGGAAGATGATGGCCGGCATTTGCATATGTAAACGTTCCCGACAGCGGATCCCAATCGGCACAGAAAACGGTAACAAAAGATTTTAACTTTCTCAAATCATTGTATAACGCTTTGTTCATTGAAGTCAGCGTCTTTCCGGGGCTTTGCGTGCTTTCAGCGGCTGTCCGAAAGGCGCCGCGCGTTAAGATCATGAGCATCGCAGCAGGAATCCCTTTTCCCATCACATCCCCAATAACGATGCGCACTTTTCCGTTGACAAGCGGATAAAAGTCGTAATAATCCCCGCCAATTAATCGGGCAGGTATAGAATAGCCAAATACCTCTCCCCCTTCGATCGATGGAGCATGCCCGTTCAACAACGTTGTTTGTATCGTCCGTGCCAAGTTTATTTCCCTTTGCAGCATTTGTTCCTTTCTCTTAACATCTTCTATCGTATAGGAAGATTGCTGATACGTTAAAAAGTCTCTTTGCATCAAACAACCTCCCCTTGAATCGATTTTAAAATTTCGTATAATCCAACTGTTTCAAATAAATGGTTTGTGAAATCATTCATACCTTTAAAAACTAATTTTATGTTTTTTTCTTGAGATAAATAAATTAAATCGATGATTTCACCAATTCCGGATGAATCAATGAATTCCAAATAGCTAAAATCAATCGTCAATACTTGAAAATTGCCGATTTCATTAAAATGTGCATGAAACACATGAGCCGTTGAAATATCTAAAACTCCTTTAATGTATAATGTGAGGCTTTGATCTTGAATTTCCTTTTGAACCGTAAGACCCATACATACCCTCCTTAGCAGAAAAACTGAGCAATTCATTTTCACCTTTATGTGTTTCATGATTCTTGAACTTTAAATTTATTTATTTTATTTTCTAAATCCTTTGAAAGGTTGTCTAATTGAATAATAATTTCATTCAATTGCTGTATCGCATCAAAAGAAGATAAATTCATTTCCGTAACTTTTTTGACATTTTGTTTCATCAAATCATTCAGTTTTATGAGTTGATGACTTGATTGAATAATAAAATTAGAGACATGATGGAATTCAAGATGATTCGCTTCTTTTAGTTTTTCAAATTGTTGATTGATATTTTCATAGTTTTGTCGTATTTCTTTCACCTCTAATTCTATTTCATGAAAAATTTCCCGCGATTCCTTCGTCATGGTTGTTGAAACTTCGTCCATGACATGAAAGTAAGAGTGCACTGTCTCTGATAAAACGTTTGAAACGAGCCTTAATGTTTCAATATCGTTTTTAATATCGACAATTAATTGGCTGATGCGGTTAGTCATTTCATTTAAATGGGCAGCAATATCACCGAATTCATTTTTCTGATCGACATGAATTTCTTCGGTCAAATCGCCTGCTGCAATTTTATTAATATAACGGTGAATAGTAGGGATCGGAGTTAAATATTTTTTCGTAATGACCTGCAAAACGAAAAATATAATGACAAAGGCAGCAACAAATGACAGGACAAACAAAAAAATGATATTATGAAAAAACTTTGTGCCAGCGCTTAAGTCGGTGACAATCGTAATAACCCTGTCATTTGGAATTGGCAGATAATATTTCCGATAGTTTTCCCCCAGTTTCACTGACTCCATTTGATTCTCTTTCAGAACTTTTTGAATATAAAAATGATCTTTTTCATGCTTATATGAATTTTTTCCATATAATATCGGCGCATCTCTTTCCGGTTCAATAATATCTCGATTTTCGCTCCGAAGCAGTACATTGGCATTTATAACCGCAATTTCTTCGATTTCACTTTCTTTAAATTTTAAAATGGAATGAATAAGCGCTTCAGGATCCGAATGCTTCGTTGCATGATAAATTTCAGAATCAAGAATATACGGATTAATCATAAATTCAGTTGTTCCGTCATAATAATAGGCATATTTAAAATATTTGTTTTCCCAGTCTGATTTGGAGATCGGACCAACCCAATAATGTTCTTGATAATAACCTTTCCCTACTGTTACAGGCTTACCTGACATCAGTTGTTGAAAAGCATCATACCAATACCCCCACTCTTTTGTGCTTAAACCAATTTCATTGGGGTCTGAAGATTGGGCAATGATTATATCATCATTTCTTCTTACCAATAAAGAAATATTGTACACATCATATTTATTGCGCAATGCAATTAAATCTTGCTGAGTCACTTCCTCGATCGTTTTCCCGCGCAATTCTTTTGCAATCTCTTTTGAAATTAAATGCAGCTTTTCGTCAATTAAACGTTCAACCGTTTTTTTGGAATTTTCGCTGATTTCAATCGCGCTTTTTAAAATGTTTGCTGTTCGTAACACATCATTTCTATGAAAATGATCAAATTCTTTCTCCATCTGCCTGACAAAAATAAAGATGAAAATAGAACAAATAATAATCGGAATAAGCGCAATCATTGTAATAATTTGACCAATGATCGTTTTATTCTTTAAGAAATTCATCCGCATTCACTCCGAACGAAAGGATCAAGTACTTGATTGCAAAATGATCTTTATCATAATGGAATGTTTTTTCTTCTCTCTATGAGTCGATCCTTTAAATCTACTTCTAAAATAATCGTCGTTCCTTCTGTACTTGTATATATTGAAATTTTATCCATCATTTTTAACATAATGCTGAAACCGTGCCCAAATGACCGTTTGCTGGAATAACCTTCTAACAATATGGATTTCGGCAGTTCGCTTAATTTGATGCCATTTCCTTTATCTTCTACAATCACTTTTAACCAATCATGGTTCAAATAAACTTTCATTTTTCCTTCAACCGCATGCTTTAATACATTTGTTACAGCTTCAGAAATAGATAAGAGCACATTATATCTTTTCTTTTCTGAAATATGCCGATCTTTTAACAACTGGTCAATAAATGTTCTACATGCCGCAACATCATTTTTTTCAGAAACAGGAAATTCTGCAATTTTCTCACCTTGATTAAAGCTTTTTAATTCTTCCCGTTCAATCAGAGTCAATTTTCCTTGTGTGACGGCGTATAAACAATCACGGTAAATTGTACGTATCCTCAATTCTTGTTTTCTCTCATATTCTCGTAAATGACTTACATCAAACAATAGACATAATATTTTCTTTTCCAAACAGATCCAATGAACGTTATACATTTTCCGACTTGGAACATCTTCAATAAATTCATGTGCATATCCATTTTGAATAGGATGATTCGTAATCAGGCTTTTGATTTGTTGTTCACAAGGAATCTGAACTTTTTCGCCATTTATATGATAGAAGCTGCCATTTTGATAAAATACAGCTTGTACAACAGCAAAATCTTTCAGAAGCTTCGAGCCTTTATATTTTATATCGTGAAAGTGCTGCTGATTTTGAGCCTGAATCAATCCCGGATGATGATCTTTGCCTGCCTTTTTGAAATCAGCTATTTTTAAAACAATTTCTACTAATTTTGGATCAAGTTTTGTATTCTTTAAATTTTGAAAAGCTTTCTTTTGATTGATAATTCCAGAAGAATGCATCAATTTGTCATACTCATTTGCCGCAGCAATAATGCGGGCTCCCAATGGAATTTCTTCTCCTTTTTTTCCATCCGGATAGCCGTTTCCATCCCATTGTTCGTGATGAAAACGGACATACTGGGCAGCTTTTTCGATTCCCATTATTGCTGAAACCATCTTTGCCCCTAACTCGGAATGTTGTTTATAAAGCTTTTCTTCTTCAAGCGTAAGAGCCCCGTGCTTCTGAAAAATTTCATGCTCCATTTGTATTTTTCCAATATCATGCAACAAGGCAGCGTAATGAACAGCATCAACATGTTTGGGGCTTAACTTTAACTCTTCTGCGATGCGGCGTGCTAAATCTCCTACCCTTTTAGAATGCCCCTTCGGCAAATGAACTTTTTGTTCCATATACTGTGTAACCTGTGGTGCTAGATAAAGATCACAGGATATAAAAATAGCCCTTGCATGGAAAATTCCTTTAAAATGAAAGTGCTACCAAACATTTAAAAGGAGAAGTCCCATGCAAGAGCACTTTCATTTTACAACAGACGAAGCGAAAATTCAAAAACAATATGCAGCGATTTTGTTCTTTGTATCTGGACAATTGTCTTTGATTCAGATGTATTTACAACGCCGAAATCACCATTTGTTGAAGCAAGAAGATGAAGTCATCATCGCCGTCCATGTTCTTGGAAAGTTGTTAGGTTTTACATCCGAACGAGCTTGGCACCGATTTGTGATCGGAAACTTATTTTCGAAAGATTTATTTCCTGAACGTTCTCGATATAACCGCCGTTGTCGAAATCTTGGCTTTGCCGTCAAATGGATACGATATCAACTAGCCAAACGTGGGCAACATCACGCTTATGCGGTAGTGGATAGCTTACCTATTGAACTCTGCCACCACGCACGAATGTATCGCGTCAAACGGTTTCAAGGAATCGCAGATATCGGGTATTGTGCATCCAAAAAGATGGCTTACTATGGGTTTAAGCTTCATCTCCAGATCACTGACCAAGCGCTTCCGATGGGATATGTCGTCACCGAAGCATCCTGTCACGACCGGACAGCTGCGGAAACCGTGATGGCCCAACTTCCTCATCCGTATACACTTGGTGACAAAGGATATGTGAGCCAAGACTTGCAAAAGAAGCTGTATGATGAATACAAGATCACTTTTTGGACGCCCGTTCGGAAAAACCAGAAAATCCATCAATCGAAAGCATGGAAACGATGGATGAAACGAAAACGCAAAATCGTCGAAACCGCGTTCTCGGTTTTAGTGGATTCATTTCGGATCACGAAAATTCGCGCCAATTCGATCTCTGGATTTGAAACGGCGCTTGATGCCATTTTGTTGGCCTATTCGCTCGTTGTTCTTGGGCTAGTTGAGCGTTGACGCTCAACTAGCACCATGGGTACTGTGTAATATTTTCTAAGGTGGCCAAATGGTTTTTTCTATGACGAACTAGTACTTGAGCAATGGATCGAGCGAATAAAAAAACAGCGACAGCAAAGATCGTTTCAAACCAAAATGGAAAAGGCTGTTGATCGTAATCAATAGCAGCAAGCCGAAATCCTAAAATAAATGTCACAGCAAATGCCAACAATGTATCATTCATCTCTTTTGTCAAAACATCTGAAAAATTTTGAGAGAAAACGAGACCCTTATAGATCACTGTAATGGCAAAAAAGATGAAAAAATATATAAACGTTGTGCATGCAAATGCGAAAACGGAGGTTATATATGTAAAAACGCCGAGTTTGCCAAAAAAATACTCAAATACAAATCCTGCTAAAAAAACAGCAACCGCACATTGACTAGCCTGAAATAACCAAGAAATAAAGCTTAATTTGCTATTGTAAAATAAGAATAAAGAAGCGATGAAAACAACAATCACAGCTTCCGGAATTCCCATTTGAACAAGAACCACAATGTTAAAAATGCTTGAACAAGAAAGCTTCTTACCATTGCGGAGTTCGATAGGAAATATTTCTAATATCCCTGCAAGAATCGCTATTAAAATGGCAAATGGCATATGTGTTTTCTCTAAACTCCATAATTGTATTAGAATAATGGGCAGGCCAAAGCCGATGACAATAAGCATGAACCCTTTCTCTTTCAACAAGATCGGCATGTATGATACACCTTTCTTTTAAAAACTCGGGTCAGACATATTTTACGAATTGAATGAAAAATCCCCGAATAATTTTTAAAGCTTTTTCAATATAAAAAAGAAAAAATCCATTTTAAAACTTCTCCCTTGCAAATATCATGCCCTTAACAATCCGTGCACCTCTTGTATTTTCAATTTCGAAATGTAGGCAACTTTATCGCTTCCAGAAAAATGGGCGGCATACGTTTCGCCTTGTGGTTCAATTTTTATGATCTTTTTCAAATTAACAATATAGGAACGATGAGTTTTATAGAAATTACAAGGCAATTTCCCTTCTATTTCTTGCAGGGATTCGTTTGTTTCGTGTTGATGTTCTGCAGTATGAAACACCGTTTTTCTTCCGTTCTTCTCAATAAAAAGAATGTCGTCTGATGAGATGTAATGAAAGGTTTGATTCGATTTAATCGAAAGCTTTTTAATCTCTTTAAATGGATGCTTGTTTAATAATTTTTTCTCTATTTCAATCGCTTTTTTCGCCTTTTCAAGCGCTGTAAATAATCGAGTCCGTTCAATTGGCTTTACGATATAATCTGTAGCAGACAGATTAAATGCCTCAACAGCAAATTCATCATACCCAGTTGTAAAGATGACTTGCAAGGACGGATGTATTTCTTTACATATTTTCATAGCTTCCATTCCGTTAATTTTCGGCATATCGACATCAACTAAAACAATATCAGGAATTTTCTTCATAAATCGTTGAATTAATTCTTCTCCGTCAGCTGCCTCACAGACGATTTCATATTGGGGGAACAATTGAATAAAATGGGATAAAATCAGTCTTGAAGGGTGATCATCATCTGCAATAATCAGTTTGTATTTCTCCATAAATCTCCACCTCGTTGCTCTAGTTTGCGTGCCGTCTTTTTGAGTTTATTGTGTATTCTGCATGGATGATGATGTTCCTTTTCAAAAGGAAAGCATGAATTACGGATGAAACCGGCATCTTTCCTTGTTGGATGTCTCCATGATGCAGACAGCGTCTTCGATGTTTATCCAAGTACTTAAAATGCTGAAAAGCCGTTTTGCTTTATGAACTTCACATAAATATTTTCATAAAATAAGTTTTTCATTATAATCAAATTTTGTCGCCGAAAAGATGCTTGCAAGCTGCGAAAAAGTTGAAATGCGTCGATTCTGAAAGGATCGTTCTGCAATTCAAATCTTTTCCCGATATAAAACCGCCGGGATGCCAATTTGAAATAAAAATTATTTTAACAGAAACATTATAGAAAAAATTTGATTTTTCCCCGGGCTCCCAACTCAGTCTCAACAATCTGTAAAATACACAAAATGCTAATATTAGTATTTTTTTACATATCAAAAGGTAGAAATCGGCTGTTTTGCTGATTTCTACCAATACTGCATTGTCTACATGATGTTTTCTGCTTCTAAAATAGCTCTCATCCCACTTCATTATCGTAATACCTATACAAATACATTTTCTCCTAAAATTTTATCTAATTGGAGCATATCAAATACATCTTTCACTAAAGGTTGAACGTTTTTTATTTTCACTTGAACATCCAACCCATTCTTTTTGACTGTCTCGATTAAATTTAATAACAGTCCAATCCCGGTGGAATCAACGAAAGGAACTTCTTGAAAATCAAACTCAATATTTGTATAGGTTTGCAGAGCCGGAATAATTTCTGTTTCCATTAATTCCGCGACTTCAATATCTAAATCTCCGACAAACCGGACGTATGCTTTTTCGTTCAATTGATCGAGGCTATAAGAAAACATACAAAAATTCTTCCTTTCTAAATCATGCCTGTTCGTTTTGCTGAAAAATCTTTTAATAAACGGCACGTCCTTTTCAAACGTCAACTGTTTTTATGTCGCTAAAATACAAGATTTCCATTTTTATCTAATTTCGCTATTATGTTTCTTTTCCCTTCATGAAACACATGCTTCATTTTTCCTATTTCGATGATTGTCCCTTCATTGGCATGATCAATGATAATTTTTCCATTGCTTGGCACGCTGATTTTTGTCATAACCCCGCTTTCTGAACCGCTCTCTCTCACCATGACCTCTTTTTCGGAAAATATTTCCCCACCTCTGAGGACATTTTTTATGGCGATCGTTCCACCAGCATACACTTTGCTGTTAAAACAGCCTTGTCCAGTTATAAAAATGTCCCCTCGGGAATAAATGGTGCTATTTTGAGCATACTTTAGTTTGACAAAACAGTGATCATCTTGTTCATTTTTTTGCCGCTCTAACAGTTCAGTTATTTTTTGCATGAGCTGATTGATTTTTTCGATCGTATGGTATTCATTTACAGCAGGTGAAAGGAAACATAGTCTTAACTGTTCGCTAATTGTTAGCCATTCCAGCTCTAAAATATGACTCCCATTATTGCAGGTCGCAATATATTGCTTTACAAGCGTAAGCAAATTATTGAACTTTTTTTCAAGCAAAATTTTTATTAACGGCTGGAATCCTTTTGATGAATAGTCTGACATTTTATATGCAGGGAGCTTAATGACTTGATAAATGGATTTGATCAATTGATCCATTTGTTCTTGAATACTTGTTAATAATCGAATGAGCTCGGATGAATAAATATTTTGTTTTCCTGCTGAGATTGTGCTTTTAATAAAGCTTCCATGAACGACAATGGCATTTTTCGATGAAATTGTAGCTCCATATACATTTTTTTGAATCAAAATGTTTCCATCCGCCTCTACAACCATTCCCTCTTCCACATTGCCAAGAACGTCCAGATCACCCTTAAAACGAATGTTTCCTGATAATAAATTCACATCATGAGAATGTACAAGTTTTGGCAATATAGATACTCTGACGATTAATCCCCTTTGTTCAATGAGAGGACGCCCCGTTTCTGTAGCTAAAATTTTTTTACCTTGCTCGATAAGAGCGATTCCCTTTCCCGGCTGAATCGTAAGCGGATATGTCGGTTTAGGTGGTAAAGGTTCGTTCGTAACCGTAATTCCAGGTATTCCAGGGACAGGAGGATGTACAATAGCAATGACCTGTCCTTTTTCAACTGAAGGAAACTCCTGTTTTTCACGAAAATCGACGGTTCCGTCTTCTTTTTCTTTCACTTTTGCTCCTTTATTTAAATCAACGAGAAGCTCGATTTTTCCATTTTCCCCTTCTTTTGGTTTCATGCCAGATGCAATTGTAAATTTTCCTGGCCGGTCCGTATGAATTGCTTTAATAATCTCATTATGGTTAAATCCATGAATAACTCGCAGCTCTTCTAGTTTTTTTAAAATTTGATTGTAATCAACTGCTGGAATCGTTTCAACAATTTCTTCTCCTTCTAATACAATATGCTCACTAGGTTCGATATCTTTCACTTTATACGTTTTTCGATACCCTGGTTCTATTTGTAAAAAAACATGCAGCTTGTCAGAGTCGATCGTAATATCCCATTTACCTTCCGTTACAACTTCATCCGTTTGAATTTTATACTCATCCATTTCTGTTACGATGGTTGTTCCGGTAATGAGTTGACCATTTTTATACAACTTTATTCCTTTTCCAACAGTAACGGTCGGGTATTTATTTGAAGCTGGCTGGCAATATAATTTTCCATCTTTTATCCACACTTTACCTTCTAATGAATTTTCTTTTATTGGTTCAGAGCTTGCAAATGATTCGATTTCTAACGAATCAATGATCTGTTCTAAGGGATCCTGTTTTATAGAGCTTTGCTTAGAAGATGTTTCCTGATCATCCAGCTTTGTTAATCTGACGATCGCCTGTTTAGAACCAATTTTCCAAAATCCTTTGCCGCCTTTTTCGATGATTTCAATCGAAACTTTCTCCTTATCAGTCCCTAAAATACTCAAACCTAGTTCGATCGCTTCCTGTATGTTTTTTCCTTTCGCTAAAACTGACTGATTCATTTGCATCTACCTCTCCATATAAAATTCAGGAGAAACATGTTCATTCATCTGTCGGAGTGCTTATCGAAAAATATCTTCAATGGTGTGGACGGCTGATTTTTCTGGTTTTCCTAATAAATTTCCTTGGCCAACAGGAACTTTTAACAATTTTGCCTTAGCTAAGTCCATCTCCTTTTCGATTCCTTCCAAGATAATAGTGATTTGTTGTTTTGCATATTGCACTAAAAGCGAGACAATGTGCTGTTTTTCTTTAGAACAATATAATTCTTTAGTAAAATGCCGATCAAGTTTAATATAGCTTGCTGAAAAATCAACAATTTGTTGTAAAACAGCCGTTCCATTTCCAACGCCATATAATGCTACATCAAAACCGTTTTTCTTTAACATGTTTATTTTATCTTTTAAATCTGGCAAGTCCCATATATGCTTTTCACTTGGTGTATGATTTATTTGAAATACAACTTTTTCTTGTATTTGAGGATATTGTTTCAATAACCGCTCGACAAATTTTTCGAATTGATGATGAATGAGTGTGGAAGGGAAAAGATTGACGAATATTAATGAATCATCCAAACGTTCAATCGGAAAACACGTAATCGCATTTAATATCGCCTTTATGTTCAGTTCATAAAGACATCCTTTTCCCCGTGCCAGTTCATATATTTTTTCTATGTCCATTTGGCCATCTGGAAAGGTTAAAAATGCCTCATATCCAAATACATTCCAATTATTTAAATCCCAAATCGGTTGATAAACTGATTCCATTTTATTGGCTGCACTGTTTCTCATCTTTTCCCTCCCTTGCCATGTTTTATGATATTTTTGTTCTATGTTCAATGTAACTGTATTCCAACTTATTGTCTAACCAGCCTCCAGCATGAGAGGAACGTATTTTGACTTAAGAAAAATGATAGAGGACAGAATATGTCAAAAATCCGACATTTTACGACTTTTTTATTCAAACTTACAAATATTGCCCAAATAGTTCTTTTGAACTAAAAACAATAGCAAAAAAGACCTATGACTAAATAATCATACTAAAATTATTTCATTTTTTTAGCAGAAGTTTGAATCCAGAAGGAAAAGCTTCAGAATCGTCATTGTCTTGTATTCATGATTTTGTAACTAGGAAATTGTATTTATGAAAAAAAGAAGCTGCTATGATTAGCAAGCCTCCTGTTCAAGTATGAAATTCTTCTGCTTTTTCGACATTGCCGGCAAGTTTGACGTGTTCGTCTAATAAAGTTTTTTATAATTCTCATTTCCTGTATTTCCACAAAATGGTATCTTTTGCTTAAGAAAAGGTTTTCATTATCACTGGAATGAAAAAAGCTTTGATTTTCATCAAACCTTTTACTTTTGCATATTGAATATTGCAAAACACTTTGTAACAAGGCAACTGAACGATCAGTCATTAAATTCCAACATTAAACGGAACTCTTTTAACCTATTTGAACAAAATAACATTTTTCCCATAACTCATGCGGCATTTTCCGTAAACATAGAAAACAGTTTATATATATATATTAATGGTGCTGCCTGTGTTCTAGATCTTTCTTAACAGCATGATTCGTTTCTCGATTCAACATAGGCAGTTTAATCCAAAAGTCACTTCCTTCTCCTATTTTGCTAACAACCCCAAATTCCCCGTTCATCAGCTCTATCAGTTGTTTTACAAGTGAAAGTCCGAGACCGGTTCCTTCAACTTGCACATGTTGAATACGATAAAAAGGTTCATATATTTTTTTCAATTCTTCTTCGCATATCCCGATTCCGGTATCAATTATGTGAATAACTAGAAATCCGTTTTGACATTTACAGGTTATATGGATCTGTCCACCTTCAACATTATATTTAATCGCGTTATCTAACAAATTTAAAATGACTTGTTTTAATCTTAACGAATCAATGTGGATCATTTGATCCACACACTGATCAATGCTTTTGATGATTTTGATCCTTTTTTTGTTTGCCGCTGGCTTCATCAATGCTATACATTCACATATGACCGAATCAATTTGTACTTCGTCATTTGAAATTTTTATTTTTCCTGTTTCAATTCTGGAAAGATCTAAAATTTCATTAATCAAATTTAATAAATGGCGGCCTCCTTTTAAAATTTCTTCCACAAATGCTTGCTGCTGCTCCGTTAAAGTTTTATCTAGTTCCAACAAATGAGAAAAACCAAGGATTCCATTTAACGGCGTTCTTAATTCATGACTCATTTTCGATAAAAATTCCGATTTCGCCATATTGGCTTTGACGGCTTCTTCTTTCGCCTGAATAATGCTGTTTTCCATCTTCTTTTGTTCTGTTATATCTTCAAACGTCCATAAATGGCCTTTCAGTTTCCCGTCCATATAAAAAGGAAAATAACTTCTTTTCAAGATTTTACTATTTTTGATGTTCACTTCATCAGAGAAATGCTTATAGGGCGTGAAAATCTTTGATACTTCCCCTGTGTTCTCTTCAACCTTTCGGCCAACGGCTGGAAAATAATTTGTGATGTTTTTCCCAATCAGCTGTTTTATTGGCTCATTGATTTGAAAAATTTTCAATATCGTCTTATTTAAGGCGATAATCTTCATTTCATGATCAATCACAACAATTCCGATTGGCAGATTGTCAATAATCGTCCGTCTTAGTGCATTCGACTCATTTAATTTCATTTCCTGCTCTTTTCTGACGGTTATGTCTACACAAGAACCGATGACTTCAACAACTTTTCCATTTTCTATAACCGGACTTAACACAGCCAAGTAATCATATCCGTTCAGCTTTCCCTCAAAATGGACAATCTCGCCATTCCAGGCTTTCTGATAAGCTCGAAGCTGCCCTTCAGCGACTTCTTTCGGCAAAAAATCCCGCAAATCCTTTCCAATAATCTCATGGGGAGAATAGCCAAGTTTATAGAGCAATTCCCCTGCACATAACGTATGGATAAACTGATCGTTTATTTTGACGAACTTAAATGTCATTCCTTGCTGGCGTTCTAATGTATTCATTAAATCTTTCTGCATTTTTCGAAGTCGTTTTTGATATTGTTTTAATTCTTTCATATCTTTGGCGATGACGAAAAAACCTTCATTTTTTCCTTCAACGATCATAGGGACAAACGTTAAAAGTAAAGGAATCCATTCACCTTTACTATTTTTAAACGAAACTTCCATTTCATTTTCGTTATGCTCCAACAAACGATTCATTTTCTGTTTTACCCTTTCGGCATCGTCTTGAGGCAAAAACGAAAAAATCGATTGATGAATCATTTGTTCTTTTTTTGCTTTTAAGATTTCTAATCCTTTAGGATTTATATTCGTAATCATTCCGTCGATATTAATGATGAAAACGATATACGGATTATACGAAATCAATGACTCGTAATATAGATTTGTTGTTTCAAACTTTCTTTCTAGCTTGTTTTTTTCTTTTTGAACAAATGCAAAAATCATAAAAATCATGATGATTGAAAGGAGAAGTTGATTTGCCAGCAATGTAGAAACCGAATAAATCTGCTCATATATGAATAATCCAGCTTTTTTTATTTCATTCATTACCGTGTATTGAAAAATGAAAATACCCAATCCCAAAACAATTGAAGATATTATGATCGCTTTCATTTGAAGCTTTTGAGATCGCTTATTGTGATGGAAAAAGGCAATCACTGCTCCCGCTAAAACAAAAGCGATTAAGTTAGAAAGAACGGAATAAAATCCGTCATATTCATTCCCTTTCAATGATTTTATACCAATATAATATATTACAAAAATACTTAAACCCACTACAATCGAAATCGCTGCTGCATTAGAAACATTTTTTTGTTTATCTTTCATGGAAAAAGCAGCGAATGATGCAATGATCCCTAGCAAAAAAGATAATAACGTACAGACGGTGTAATACGTTGCAATCAAATATAAATCATCACCGAGCATGTCAATAAATTGCATCGACCAAATTCCTAACCCTACCCATATCGTTCCTAACATTATGTATAACCACTTATCCTTTTCAGTAGACACCTGTATGTTCTGAATCATGTGAACAGAAAAAAAAGAAGCAATGATTGCCATGACGACAGATGAAATCACTAACTCCCAATTAAACAAAGCTTCCATGTTTCACACACCTTATCTTATTTGCTTACATCATAAACAAATAAAGAAGGTTAGACAATTATTTTTACTCTGTGGAACCATTTTGAACAGAACGGAACAGTTTTTTTAGTAAAATATTAAAACTGTTTTTTGAAGACGGTGGAGTAATATGCCAAAGAGTTTTGCAGATAAGCGGGATACTTTTTTTAAAAAGCGGAATTTAAAGCGTCATCCTAGTATTGAAAAAACAAAAAAAGCACCGAGATTTAAGAAATTTTATAGGTGCTATTGCTCTCAAACAATCATTCTATATGAAAAATTTCATAGAAGCAATTTTAAATGTTCTTAACAATCTTTGCATTTTATTGCACCTATTGATTCAAAAATCTCTTAGTGCAGCATTGTAAATGTTATATTTATTTATTTTTGTAAAATATAAAAATTCTTTTGATTTAAAGAGTACAACTACAGAATATGACTTGCAATAATTCGATCAAGCTTCCGAATATTCACTTTTTTATTTAATAATAATTTGAATTTCCCTGCCCTAGTCCATAGTTCGAGTTCTGCATTAAGGTCAATCTTTCCTCCATTTTCAGAAGAATACATGACAATCGATTTAAAATGGAATGGTGTAGATTTCCACTTTTTTACCTGTAATTCCTTGACGATCGGCAATGATTATTCTTTTGTTCGTCACGACCGCAACATCTCGAACCGTTTTATACGCAGCTTCCGCAGTTTCCCCTTCAATTAAAATTTCCTCCACTTCTTTTGGAACATCTGTCTCTTCATAAAACGTCCAAGTCATAATAGAACCTACATTTGCCATACCTAATTTCCTCCCCTATTTGCTTCATTTATGAACAATAAACATAATTTTGGCAAACTGTCTTGGAGCTTATCTTACAAATGTGATAAAATCAACGTTCACTGGTTCATGCCGTTCAGATCGCAGTCTCAAGTTGATCTGTCCTCGATGGTAATGTCCGTGCAAAGCGACATGAGTTAAAATTTCCCTTAATGTATTTTGAAACTCGATTCCTTTACTGTTTTTGTAAGTGACAATGTTGTCTAAATCACGATTCGTCAAATTTTTCAAAAACGATGTAATGCTCTGTTCATTTTGTTTTGCAAGTTCTGCGCAGGCATCTATATGTACATCCTCCCAAATCGCAATGTGTGAGCTGTCCAATCCTTGTAATCTTGTAAACCATAGTTTTTCAGTTAAAAGAATATGCGAAAACAAGCGCAGCGCTCCATTATTTTCCCCTTCAATCTTTTGCAAAGTGTCTAATATACGCTCGTTCGCCCAATGCAAGTGCTCAAACATCTTTTGAATCGTTTCCAATAAAAATCCTCCTTCTTTACTTTACTATGTATGCAGCAAATGCAGTTCCTTTGAGTTAACTGACAATGATTAGGTTTTATCGTGCAAAAGTTCGTCAAATACACGGTATATTTTTCGAATATTCTAATAATTTATTGTTGACAAACTCTTGATTATGAATTCCTGTTTTTGACTGTTTTATCAAATTGGGAGATATCCAACCTTTTAAAACTTTTTGGGAAAGCCACTCCAAAGATTGTTCAGAGTTTTGTATTCTGCCTCGCAAAATGACAAGTGTTGAAACAATTATAACATGAGTTCGCTTAAAAATTTAAACATTTTTTCAGTCTGCGAGCATAATTAAGCTCTCTATTATTAATCCAACTTCTGTCAAATATTATGCAAAATTACATATTCAATATACCTGCTTGACAGCCGATTTTCTCATTGATTCGTTCAATCATTTCGCAAACTTTAAAAGTCGGATAGATCATATGCTTGCTGGACAGATCAAGCAATCAATAGTTTACTTGCTATCAGTTAGTATTTAATAATAGAAGAAGGAAAGGGGCATGCTGACATCAAACGACAAATAGTTAATATTTATATCTATAGAAAGAAAGAGGTTGTAATAGCCTGACTCTTCTATTCAACCTTTTGAGGCATTGAAGCTCTTCATATAGAACTAGCAAAAGGAAAACCATCCCCTTTTAGGAGAGGATGGTTACTTGACATCGTAGCCTTGATCTTCAATGGCGTTTTTCATTTTTTCAACTGTTACTTTTTTGTCGTCATATTCTACCTCAACAGTCCCTTTTTCTAGTGATACTTCGACCTTTTCGACTCCGTCCAGCTCTTTTAGAGCGTTTGTAACAGCCATTTTGCAGTGATTGCAAGACATTCCTTCTACTTGAAATGTAAGATTCATTTTCATTTCCTCCTTAGTATGATTTTAAGATATTCAGATTAAATCGTTGCAAATACTTTACAGTTTTATTCGTTTTAAACGCAGCGCGTTTGTGACAACGGAAACTGAACTGAGTGCCATCGCTGCTCCGGCGATCCAAGGCTCCAAGAGGCCAAGGGCGGCAACTGGTATGCCGATTGAATTGTAGAAAAGAGCCCAAAATAAGTTTTGCCGAATGTTTTTCATCGTTTTTTGGCTCAAGGAAATCGCTTTTGGAATGTGTGTTAAATCTCCTCCGACCAAGGTGACGTCAGCCGTTTCGATGGCGACATCTGTCCCGGTTCCGATCGCCATGCCGATGTCGGCAACTGCTAGAGCGGGTGCGTCATTCATTCCGTCTCCAACCATCGCTACACGATATCCTTGCTTTTGTAGATCCTCCACGATTTTCGCTTTTTCCTCCGGAAGCACTTCAGCATATACTTGCCCGATCCCCGCTTCCTTCGCTACTGTTTCCGCTGTTCTTTTATTGTCTCCCGTTGCCATAAATATGTTGATTCCCATTTCCTTCAATGTTTGAATGGCTTTTTTTGAGCTTTCTTTAATAGTATCAGCGACAGCGATGATGCCGGAAAGCTCCCCATCAATTGCAACTAGCATAGCTGTTTTTCCTTCTGATTCAAGCTTCACCATTTTCTCTTCATGGGCTGAAGTTGCAATCGACCGTTCTTTCATCAGCTTTCTTGTGCCAACAAGTATATGTTTTCCATCTACTTTGGCTTCGATGCCATGTCCAGTCACGGCTTTAAAATGCTCCGGCTTTTGTATGTTGATAGAACGTGCTTTACCGAATTCCACAATTGCTTGGGCAAGCGGATGTTCAGAAGCGCTCTCAGCAGAAGCGGCATAATAAAGCATGCCTGTTTTTAATTCAATACAATCGGTCACTTCCGGTTTTCCTTTTGTTACCGTTCCCGTTTTGTCAAGGAGGACCGCATTGATTTTATGTGTTTCTTCTAGATGCTCTCCCCCTTTAAATAAAATCCCGTTTTCTGCCCCTTTTCCTGATCCGACCATGATGGATGTCGGCGTCGCCAATCCGAGTGCACAAGGACAGGCGATGACAAGAATGGAAATCGCTACTTCTAACGCTCTTGCCATATCATATGGCGTTATGAACAAATACCAAACAGCAAACATCACGATCGCAACGCCTACAACAATAGGAACGAATATACCGGATATGACATCGGCCATTCGCTGTATCGGCGCTTTCGATCCTTGCGCTTCTTCAACAATTTTAATGATGTTGGCAAGAGCGGTATCCTTCCCAACCTTTTCTGCCCGTATTGTTAAAAGGCCGTTTGTATTGATTGTGGAGCCAATTACTGCATCCCCTACTTTTTTCTCAACCGGGATAGATTCACCTGTGATCATCGATTCATCGACAGAAGACATTCCAGAAATGACCGTTCCATCGACTGGAATTTTTTCTCCGGGCTTTACGATTATCTCATCCCCTACTTTTACTTGCTCCAGCGGGATCCATTCTTCCTTCCCGTCGCGGATGACCAGCGCGTCCTTCGCTTGCAGGCTTAACAGCTTGGAAATAGCTTCTGTCGTTCTACCTTTTGCAATCGCTTCAAAATATTTTCCAACGAGCACTAGGGTGATCAAGATTGCGCTCGTTTCAAAATATAGATGCGGCATATGATCGGAACGGCCGATTGATTTGATCGCTTCGTACAAACTATAAAAGTAGGCTGCTGATGTGCCGAGCGCCACGAGCACGTCCATGTTTGCGCTTTTGTTTCTTAAAGCCCGGTAAGCTCCTGTGTAAAATGAGCCGCCGATATAAAATTGAACAGGTGTTGCCAGCAACAGCTGAAACCACGGATTCATAAACAGATCCGGCACCGCAAGCCCCGTTTCAAACGGTAAATGGGCGATCATTGTATACAATAAAGGAAGCGATAATAAAATAGAAACAATAAGCTTTCTTCTTTTATGATGCAATTGTTCTTTTTTTCGATCCGATTGATGGGTAGTCTCGTCCCGAACTTGTCCTTTATAACCAAGCTTTTTTATTTTCTCTAAAAGATCTTCAACCGAAACAACGCCTTCCCTATATTCCACAACAGCGCTGTTTGTCGCTAAATTGACAGTCGCATTTACAACGCCTTCCGTTCTTTTCAGCCCTTTTTCAATACGTGCGCTGCATGCGGCACACGTCATGCCTTCAATATCCAATGTTACTTTTTCCGATTCGACGCCGTAACCTAACTGTTCAATTTTCCGCTGGATGTCTAAAAGATTTTGTTTCGAAGGGTTATAATGAATAGTTGCTTTTTCCATCGCTAAATTGACAGTTGCCTCTACCCCGTCCATTTTATTCAGCACTTTCTCAATGCGCGCGGAACATGCAGCACATGTCATGCCGGTAATGTTTAATGTGACAAGCTTCTGTTCGCTCATTTGTTCCACCTCTTATTTAGAAAACTGTTTGATCACATCCATCAGCTCGCGAATCGACTCATCACCGCTTCCTTCTTTGATCGCTTTCGCAACACAATGGCTGGCATGCCGCTCCAACAGGTTGAAACCTACTTTTTGCAGCGCAGCTTGAATGGCTGAAATTTGGACTAAAATATCAATGCAATAACGATTGTCCTCAATCATTTTTTGTACCCCACGAACCTGCCCTTCAATCCGTTTCAGCCTCTTTAAAAGCTTGTCTATTTCATCAGAAGTTCTAGGAACCATTATTTTCTCGTGATCATGTTTTTCATTTTCTGTCACTGACACCCCTCCCCTCTTTCGTTTGTATACATTATACCCGTTACAGGTATAAAAAGCAAATGATTCATCTTTCTAGTTTTTTTACAAAGATTCAACTCTATCAAGTCGTGAAACACAATTTTCTGCAAAAGCTGACCGCATACTTAAGAGTGGACAATAAAATTCAAAAATTGGTAAGATTCGTTTTAATAAAAAATCAGATAGCATGAGAGGTGCCTTCATGAAATTGTTTTCGTTTATAAAGAGGATGTATTTTTATATTTTTCTCTAGAACTATCGCTTATTCCCCAAAAGGAATTTCCTCGTCCAAAATTCCTCTTACAATAAATCGGGGCTGTCTAATAAGTCGATTTTCCGGCTTATAGACGCCCCTTTAATGTTTTAGAAACACTGATATATCAATGCTTATGATGATGTTTCGTTTTCAGTGGATTTTGACTTTCTGGACAGCCCCTGTCATCATTAAAACGGAAATTGACGCTCTTTTTCTTGAACTGAAACCCATTTTGTCACGGTAAATTCGTCGACAACCCATGGATTTCCGAAACGTCCTAAACCGCTTCCTTTGTTTCCGCCGAATGGAATATTTGGAGCATCATTGACTGTTTGGTCATTGATATGGGTCATGCCTGAATCAATGGACAACGCAAGCTGTTCCCCTCTATTCAAGTCGCTGGTGAAAATAGAAGAACTTAAACCATATTCGGTGTCATTTGCCATTTCAATCGCTTCTTCATCTGATTCAGCCTTAATGATTGTCGCGATGGGCGCAAAAACTTCTGTTTGCGCGAGCTTGCTTGAATTTTTGACATTCGTAAAGACAAATGGAGTGAGGACGTTTCCTTCTCTTTTCCCTTCTAAGACAAGTGTTGCGCCTTCCTTCTTAGCTTCTTCAATGTAGCTTAAAGCTTTTTTCAGCTGCGTTTCATTGATTAATGGTCCAATGACCGTATTGGGATCGGAAGGGTTCCCATAAGGAAGAGATTTTGCTCTGGAAACAAATTTTTCCACAAATTCATCGTAATGATCTTTATGAACGATAAAGCGATTGACGATCATACAAATTTGTCCTTGGTGGATAAACTTGCCGAAAACAGCGGCGTTCACTGCCTGGTCTACGTTGGCATCCGACAGCACGACAAACGGACTGTTGCCTCCAAGCTCCAGCGCAACCCGTTTCAAATTGCGGCCAGCAATTTCACCGATATGTCTGCCAACGGCGGTGGAGCCGGTAAAACTAATTAAGCGCGGAATCGGATTTGTCAACATTTCATCACCGATTTCAGGAATATCGGTTAAAATCATGTTGAAGACTCCTTTTGGAAGTCCGGCATATTCAAATGCTTTCGCAATGATCGAGCCTCCAACAAGACCTACCTGTATATCCGGTTTATGGACAACGCTGTTTCCTAATGCAATCGCAGGAGCGATTGTTCTCATCGATAAATTCATCGGGAAATTGAACGGTGATATTGATGAAATCACTCCGAGCGGAAGACGGTAAATTTTGTTCACTTTCCCTTCAATTGCACTTGGGACTTCCCTGACTTCATGTATGGCTCCTGCATAGTTCAAGGCTTCTTCGAGAACCTCCAGCGTCAAGTGCAATTCTACATTCGCCTTTAAAACAGTTCCGCCTGTCTCACGAGTGATAACGCTTACAATTTCATCCTGATGAGACTTTAAATATTCTGCTGCTTTTCGAATAACTTCCTTTCTTTCTTCAACAGACGATTTCGCCCATTTTTTTTGTGCCTGTTGAGCGATTTCAAATGCTTCTTGCACTTGTTCTCTTGTTGCTAAACGCACTTTTGTGATGAGGGAATTATCGTAAGGATTAACATCTTCAAATATGCTTTCGCTTTTTCCTTCAACCCATTGTCCGTTAATATAGCTTTTATTGTAGTTCTCAAATTTCTCCATTTGGTCCCCTCCTAAAAATTCCGAATTTTCAATCCAATTTTATTAGTTTATGGCGCGGCTGTCAATCATTAAGCATCATTTCATATTTTTCGTCCTGCTGTCATTGTATCAATTTGCTTGGCCCGCCATGAAATTGGCGAGCTTCTAAAAAACCTTTCATTGAGAACTGTAAGATTTTCTAGGAAGCTGCATCAACATAGCAGCTATGCTCCGTTTTATAGATAAATATGTTTCGCTGCCGACTTCCATTCCAACTCAAATCCCAAATATTTCTCGCTTTATTACGACAATGTTTAAATGATTTTCGAGTCATTTTTATTGAAATGGTTCAGAAGTTCCATTTGATTGTGCTTTTGAAAAGTGGATCAACTGTATATAGTTTTGTTCAAACATACTTTTTGGCTTCTTACATTCTAGCAAAATATTTTAAGCCGATGCATCAGCATGTTCCATTTTTACTGTGCATATAATACGGCAGTTACTTGCCTGGATCTAAAAAGCGGTGATTCAACTCTCCATAAAAATAAAATAAAGAGGATTCTCACCGCTTCCAAAAACTATCAAAACATGGTAAAATAAAAAGGAACATTTGTTCGTTTATTTTCGGTCTGCCTTTCGTCACGAATTCATGAAGGGATCAAGGGATGGAGGGTTATTTTTGAAAAGAAGATAAAAAAACATATAATGCTTTCTTTTGCTCATCATTTAAAGTAGAAAGAATATGTTCTACTTGATCATCAACAAGGGATATGTCCTCGTTATCGATCATTTTAAAAAAGCTTCCCATCGGTATATTAAATCTTTGGCAAAACTTTTGAATGAGGCTAATAGGAATTTCTTGTTCACCATTTTCGATTCTGGAAAGCCTTGGCTGAGAAATTTCCAAATCCTCGGCCAGTTGAACCATCGATATATTATACTTTTTTCGCACTTCTCTTATTTGTTCTCCGATTTTTTTATTGATTTCCATCTGTTACATTCCTTCTTTGCTACTTCATCTATAATATAGTTTAACGTTTTCCTATTTTACTTTCAATTCGTTTTGTATTACTATAAAAATGAATATTTTTTATTCATTTTTATCTTCAAAGGGTTGGGTGAGCATAGATGAACTTTGAGCAAGCTTTCAATGAATTCGCTTATAATCGAATTGAGCAAGCTTTGTTAAATCGACAAAACCGTGAGCTCAAAGCTCTATACAACGAGCTTGAAGAAAAGCTTAAAAAGCTGGGCATAGCCAAAAACGATTGCGATGATTTAAAAGGAACCATCTATTGTTTGATGGATACTCAAAATTTGCTAGTTTATAGGCAAGCACTTGCAGATGTCATTTCCTTTCTTATCAAACTGGAAGAAACAAAAGCGGGCACCGGCCAAAAATAAACAATTCTACGAAAATATTTCCCGTTCATGCTGATCAAAAGGGTTTTTGGGGGTCAAGATGTTGACAAATGAATTAAATCCTTCTTTCTATGAACATCGTAAATATTTTTCACTGCCTCTCTACATATTTAATAATGAGTATAAAAAAGACCATCATGAATCAATTATTGAACAGCATCTACATAAAAATGTAAAAAATAGGTATTTTCAAGTCCCGGAATTCGTTTTTAAAGAATTTGCCAAAGGAAATTTGTCTGAAGTGTGTGTCTGGATTTTATTGACTTGTTTTTATTTGCTCCATATAAACAAGAGAAACGGCTTTAACGAAGGGGAAATTTTGCGGCTCGTAATGGAAGCGAGGAAAAAGACATGTTCTTATCCATCATTAAAAAAATGCTTTAAGCATTGTGTTGCGGAGTTAAAGAGAAGCGGATGGATCGAGCAGAAAAACAGGCTAATCTTTCTGAAAATTTTTTGAGTATTCATTCTCTTTTTTTTAATTTTCTTGTTTGAGAGAAAAGAAAAACGCGGTTGTGAAACCGCATTTTTAAATAAAAGGGCGAAAATTATATCGTTTCAAAAAGGATTGAAACCATCTGCTTATTTTACTATTAAATCGACACCGATAACCCCGACGATGTCTCCGTTCTTATGAATGGGGAAGGAAATGGTGATGCACGGTTTTTTTGTAACAGCAGATGTATAGATGCTTGATATAAAGATTTTATTTTTACTAGCTTCGATAAACCAAGGACGGGCTTTTGCATTTATTAAGCCTGCAGGAGGGTTGGAATAAACGAATGTACCGTCCAGTCGATTCGACCAAATAGCTTCGATATGCTCGTTCTCCTCAAAAAATTGATCCAATGCTTTTTTATGAACATCCGCATCTAGTTCATACAATGGAAATTGTGATAAAAGATTCATCACTTTTTCTTTCATTTCGTTGATTTTTGCCAAATCTATTTCTGTAATTTGTTGAAGCTGATCCCTTTTGACTAACGTTTGCAGCTCTTTAGAGGTTTGATCCAATGTCTCGCTGATGGCAATCATCTCTTCAATATGCTGGTGCTGCTTATCCATATCTTCTGAAACTCTCAGTGCATATGTTTTATTTTCATGAGCCATATCTGAAATTTGCTTGAGCACCGTAGTAATTTCCTGTACATGATCACACTGCAATTCGACAGCGTCTTTCGAATCCGATACCATTGATGTGATTTTGCCCAACGATGTTTGAAAAGAATGGATAACATCAATTAAAGATAGTAATTCAGCCACATTCTTTTTCATCTGATCGTTTTCCGATTTTACCATTTTGGTCGAAAACTCAATTTCTGATTGAATCGAAGAAAGAATTTGATGTGTTTCTTCAACCGCATCATGCGTTTGGTTTGCTAAATTTCCAATTTCATTTGCAACGACCGAGAAGCTTTTCCCATGTATTCCGGCTCTTGCCGATTCGATATTTGCATTTAATGCAAGTATTTTTGTTTTTTGGGAAATCGCTCCAATCGAAGAAAGAATGTGATCCATTTGTTTGGAAAAAGAAACGAGCCGATCCATTTGATCAAGAATTTTCAAATGATTTTGCCGCAGCTGTTCCGTTTCTTCTTGTATTTTTTGCAGCTGCGTTTTCGATTTTACGAGCTGTTCATAAAATAATATACTTGAGGAATGTATCTCTTGAGAAGATGCTGTGATTTTCACAGCTGCCTCTTCAATTTTACGCATCTTTTCTGAAACGTTATTTGTGTCTTGCGCGGTCTGCTCAATATGCTCTAATAGCTGAAACGTGCTTTTTTTACTCGAGGAAGATCGTTCATCAAGGGAAACAGCGGTTAATTTCATTTGCTCAATGACGCCTTTTAATTGATCCGCAGCAACTTCCACCTGTGCCGCAAACGAATCCTCCATTTGTTTTTTTTGTCTATCTTCTTCATGATCCGCTGCTCGATTCCATTTTTTTAAAAACAGCATATTTATCACCTACTGTCTCCACTAATTTACTCTTTATTGTAACAAGCCGAACAAGAACGAAACATAATTTATGTCACATAATCTGACACAAAACATTTCAATATACAACCATTCGACAGATGCTACCTTTTTTCTCGTTTTTTCTTTATCATTGTTGAATTTTGCGCTTTCCCGAGAAATAATTTTTATTTACAAAAAAAATACTCTCCTTCCGTGCATAAAAGTCGGAGAGTTTATCAAACTGTTATTCTCTTTCATTCAAACTTTCCTGTTTGATAGTCGACGATTGCTTGCCGTATTTCTTCTTACGTGTTCATAACAAACGGACCGTAAGCTGTGACAGGTTCATGGAGAGGTTCTCCCGCATATAGAAGCAGCCGGAGTTTGTCTGTCGTTGTGACGGTTATGTAGCTTTCCTCTCCCTCAGCACCCTTTGTTAAAAACAGCACTTGCCCTTTTTCCCCTTTTGTTTTAGACGCACCAAACAAGCCTTTTCCTTCTAAAATATAAAGAAAACCATTATAGTTTTCCGGAAGATCTTGATGAACGGACGCATCAGGTTCCAGAATCATTTCCACCATCGTGACAGGAACGTAATTTTTTAGTCGGCGCTTGAATACCTTTTGACGAACCAGAAAAAATCCGAATCAACGCTCCTTTTTCTTTTCTAACTGGCCTGTCAGCACTTTTCAAATTTTGATAGCGGGGAGCGGTCAGTTTTTTTGAACTCGGCAAATTAACCCACAGCTGCAGACTGTGAACGGTAGATCCAGGTGCAGGATCTTCTTGATGGATTACTCCTCTTCCAGCAGTCATCCATTGAACATCCCCGGCTTTGCTTGCCATATCCATTTTTGTTATCAAAATGCTCCAAAATCCCGTCAATTACATATGTGACAGTTTCGATTCCCCGATGGGGATGAAGGTCAAACGTCCCTTGCTGAAAAATATCCTCCGCAAGCATTAAAATCGATCATATTCCTCCCAATTACCAGGTTCTAACACAAACCCATTAGTATGAGTCGGATTATTCGTTTGTAACGCAACATTTTTAATTTTGCGTATATCCCTTTCCATACAAGCCTTATCTATTTTCTGCTTTTTGCAAGTAATCAATAATCCCTTGCGCACAAATGCCCATATCGATTTTTAAATACTCGTGCACTTGATGATCTTCGGAAATATGTTTTTTCTTTAAGTAATCTTGCAGCGTGCTGTACAATCTATCAGATAGAAGCTTTGATCTTTCTTCAAACGGCAAGCTTCCATGCTCTTTTACAACCGCTTTGCCTTGATCTACAAAAATGTCCAGCCAATATTTTAGCTGTTTATAAACTTCCTCTGGATGCTCGCTCATGCCAAAATGACCGAAAAATATTTTCGAAACGTTTAATGCTTCGATTCTTTCACATGATTCAAGCATTTTATCCGGATCAAACTGGTTAGGAGAAGTAGACGGCAAATAAAACTCTAAGTCTGAATCTAAGAGCATTGAATAAAAAACTCCGATCGTGTCGCCGGTAAAGATGCCGTTGCTTTTGGAATCATGTATACAAAAATGGTGATTCGCATGACCTGGTGTGTGATAAAACGTCAGCACGCGATCATCGCCTACTTGAAGCGTTTCCAAATCTTCTTTTACAACTAGCTGGTCTTCTGGCACGGGCAAAATCGGATCAAACAATTTTTGAAATTGCTCCTCTCCATACACCATTTTGGCGCTGGCAATTAATCTGGATGGATCTTGCAAATGACGTTTCCCGCGGGGATGGACGAACACTTTTGCTTTTGGGCAATGTTTAAGGAAAAGCCCGACACCTCCCGAATGATCTAAATGAATGTGCGTAACAATGATGTTTTGAACATCCTTCGGATCAATTCCTAAACTATCAAGACCTTTTAATAAATATGGGACAGACGGGCTCGCGCTTGTTTCGATGATGGTCAGCTCTTTTTCGTGAAGAACGTAAGCCCCTGTTCTGTTTTCTAATCCTAAGTCAAAAAGATCAATTAATGTGATGTCATCGCCAATGTTTTGTACCTTCAATGTTATGTGACTCCTTTCTTTTATTTGCCTACTACATAATTCAACAAAAAAAGATTAATTTCCTTTTCCAAACTTTTTGTTGATTGGTTAAAATTTTTTGATGACAAATTTTTTATTTTAATATATAATATCAATGCTGACGTTTTTCGGGAAGTAGCTCAGCTTGGCAGAGCACCACGTTCGGGACGTGGGGGTCGCAGGTTCAAATCCTGTCTTCCCGACCATGGAGAAGTACCCAAGTGGTTGAAGGGGACGCACTCGAAATGCGTTAGGGCGGGCAACCGCCGCGTGAGTTCGAATCTCACCTTCTCCGTTTAAAAAACGCGCTTTTTAGCGCGTTTTTTTATTGCCGGAATTTGAATAATTGACCCTTTTAAAAATTTTTCAAAACAATTGATATTCTTATTTTCATAAAAACTGTTTCAGCAAGTTATGCAAAAAACCTGAAAAGCCTATTTAGTGCTTTTCAGGTTTTTTGCTTATCATTCCTCGATTGGAGCTTTTCTTCTAAATTTGCTTAATACTTCATAGACGATTGGAACAATGATGAGAGTCAGCAAAGTCGAGCTGGTCAATCCGCCGATGACGGTTAAACCAAGTCCTCTCGAGATCATGCCTCCATCTCCTTCATAACCTAATGCGAGAGGAAGCAATGCTCCAACTGTTGCCAGCGCAGTCATTAAAATCGGTCTTAGACGAGTTGCCCCTGCTTCAATGAGCGCATCTCTTGTAGAAAGTCCTTCACGCTCTTTATGAATGACACGGTCAATTAACACAATCGCATTCGTCACAACAATACCGATTAACATGAGCGCACCGATCAAAGCTGAAACGCTCAATGTTTCTCCCCCAAGCCATAGCGCTACAAATCCGCCGATGACGGTAAATGGAAGTGAAAATAGAATGGCAAAAGGCGCAAGTCCTTGACTAAACGTAACCACCAGCACAAAGTAGACAACAGCGATGGCAGCGAGCATAGCCAATCCTAATTGTGAAAACGACTCATTGATCTGTTCGGACACTCCACCTGTTTCAATGTTCACACCAGGCGGCAATTCTAAACCATCTATTTTCTTTTGAATGTTTGCATTTACTTGGCTAACGTCATTAGTAGTAATCTCTCCGCTGACTGATACTGCAAATTTTCCGTCGCGTCTAGTAATCGTATTGGATGTTTCGCCTTCTTTTACTTTCGCTACATCTCCAATTTTCACATTCATGCCAAGTGGGGACTGAATGGTTTTCTTTTTCATCTCATCAATCGAATCAAATGTTTGCTCTTCCCCTTCAATATAAACTTCAATGTCTTGACCTTCTTTTTGGATTGTTGTTAAAACCGGCCGTTCATGGTGTTGGCTTAATGCCATCGCAATTTGCCCAGCGGTCAATCCTAGCTTGCTCATCTTTTCTTGATCAACAACAAACGTGAACTCATCATAAGTTTTCGATAAACCTGATTCGACATTTTTCAAGTTTTTTTCATCTTCCAAGATTTTTTGCACTTTTTGGGCGACAGGCTCAATATCTTCCATCGAATCGCCAAACACATACAATGTGTACTCATTGCTTGCCATCATCATGTCAATGGTGCCCCAATCGCCTTTTTCGTTCGTTAATTCATTTAAGTCTTTAACAATTTTCTCCTTTTCTTTTTCAAAATTCGGTGTGTCATCTTCATACATAATAAAGAAAATGGCCTGATTTCGATTTCCAGGATTCATCGGATTTTCGCTTCCGACAGACAATTGAATCGTTTTTACATGATCACGGTCGACAAGGAAATCTTCTGCCTTCAATGCGATATCTTCTACTTCTTCCAGCGTTTGCCCTGGATCCGGATCATACGTTAAGATAACTTGCTTTTCTTGTTCATTCGGCAAAAAGCTTACACCGATGACAGGAATTAAAAACAGACTGGAGACAAGAAGCAGAATCGCAATCAATGATGTTATCCATTTATGGTTCAAAGACCAATTTAATATTTTTTTATAGTTAGTAACCAAAAAGCCAGCTTCCTTTTCTTTTTCGCCTTTCCGTTTTACTCCTTTTTTAAATAAAACGTGAGCAAGTGCCGGCACAATAGTAATCGCCACTAAAAGGGACGCTAAAAGCGAGAATACAATCGTAAGGGCAAACGGCATAAATAGCTGTCCGACCATCCCTTCGACAAATGCGAGCGGCAAGAAAACCGCTATCGTCACAATGGTTGAGGACATAATAGGAATAAACATTTCTTTTGTCGCTGCAATAATCAGCTCTTTCCCTTTTAACGGCTCCCCTTTTAATGTCATCCGTCTGTAAATATTTTCAATGACGACAATCGAATCGTCAATGACGCGGCCGATCGCCATTGTGATAGCTCCAAGCGTCATCATGTTCAACGTGATGTCCATTTCACGCAAAATGATTAATGCAATTAATATGGAAAGCGGAATTGACACCACGGAAATCAACGTTGAACGAATGTTGCGCAAAAACAGCAAAATGACAATAACTGCAAAAATCGAACCGAACAGAGCTTTATTCAGCATTGTTTCAACAGATTTTTCAATCGGTTCTGCTTGGTCCAGCGTTGAAACGACTCCGAGGCCTTTATATTCGTCTTTTAATTCATCCAATTTTTCTTTTACTTTATTTACGACTTCAACTGTATTCGCATCAGTAGCTTTTACAATTTGCAGTCCGATTGCTTCTTTTCCGTTCGTTCTTGATACGGATTCAGCTTTTCCGACGATTTCGATATCGGCAATTTCTCCTAATTCGACTGTTGGCAATTCAATGCTTTGCTGCTGGATCGCCTGATTTGGCGCTGCACCATTTGCTCCAGACAAACCGTTTGGCACTTGGCTCATTTGCGCCTCTCCAGCTTGCTGCCCTTGTGCTGATCCAGTGACTGGGATTTTAAGCTTTTTCAAATCGTCAATTGTCGTAATATTTCCGTCAACGACAACAGACTTTTCCGTGTCTTTAAATGTATAAAGACCTAATGGCGCACGGAGATCCGCACCTTGAATATAATCTTTTATTGTTTCCTCATTTAGCCCGAGCTCTTTTAATTTGTCTTGATGAAAAACAAGCCGCCCCTCTTCTACCTGCTGTCCAGAAGTTACAATGCTTTCTACTCCATCGATTCCTTTCAATTCAGGAACAATGATGTCTTCAACCAGTTCAGTTAATTCAGGAAGTGTTTTTCCTTCATCAAAAAAGCTCACTGTATAAACAGGGAAAGCGTTCATGCTAAATCTTGCAATTTTAGGCTCTCCTGCTCCATCCGGAAGTTCGACTTGTTCGATTGCCTTTTCAGCTTCCTCTTCTGCTCGTTCCATATCTTTTTCAAATTTGTATTCGATTTGAATAGAAGATGCATTTTCAAACGAATTAGAGCTGACGATTTCCACCCCGTTCAAATTGCGAACAGCTTCTTCAATAGGAACCGTCACTTTCTCTTGTACTTCTTCAGGGGTTGCACCTGGATATGTAGTCGTAACACTTATGATGGGAGTGTTTATGTCCGGGATCGTCTCCAGCTTCATATTAAATCCAGAAAATAGTCCCGCAAAAATTGCAATGATAGTTAAAATCCAAATAGCCAGTTTATTACGGAGCGAAAATTTAATAATGTTCTCCACCAAGTCCCATTCCTTTCATGAAGATTTGACAATTCTCCTTTTTTTATACATACTTATAGTAAGTTGACTATATAGTCATTATAATTGACCGGTTAACTAGTAGTCAACTAAACTAATAAAATTTTTTCCGACAATAAGGGGATGTTCATGTGAAAGAAAAAGAACGTTTAATCATTGAAGCTGCGATGAAGCTGTTTGCTCGAAAAGGCGTTTCTTCCACCTCCATCCAAGAAATTACCAATGCATGTGGCATTCCGAAAGGTTCGTTTTATTTTTATTTCAAGTCAAAAGACGAGCTGTTAATTAAATTATTGGAGCAGTTTTTTAGTCAGTTAAAGAAAAAAACGGAGCAAATCGGGGCAAATTACGAAGATCCAAAAGAGCGGTTTATTAAACAATTGTCTGTTCAATTAAAAGAATTTTTGGCGCATAAAGAAATATTTATTACGCAGATGCATGAAAATTTAAAAGAAAATAATGAAAAAATTGATTCGTTGTTACAAAACCTAAGAAACGATTTTTTTCATTTTTTAACAAACAATCTGAAAAACATTTACGGCAAGTCAATTGATAAGTATATAGCAGATGTAAACATTATCGTTCAAGGAATCTTTTTTTCATTCATTCAGTTCCTCATATTTGAAAATAGGGTGAGAGTAGATGAGGAAAAATTGGCAAAATACATTTTGCAAACAGCAGATGATTTAGTCAAAGGAATGCTGGCAAAACAAAATGACCCCATCATTCCAGCTGAGATCATGACCAAAATGTTCAATCATCCTCAATCCCCTAGCCATCCGTTGAACATTTTAAATGAGATAAAAGAAATGAGCCGTTCTATAATCGATGATGGACAGTTAAACATTACGATTGAAGTGTTAGAAGCTGAAATAACGGCTGAAAAGCCAAGAACTCCGGTCATTAAAGGAATGTTGTCAAATCTCCATGAATATCCTGAACTACGCTACTTGGCCAATCAACTAGCTGATTATTTTCAAATTAAATGAGCCTCTAAAGGGTTAATTCCTTTAGAGGCTGTATTTTTACTCCAGCTCCAACGCTTTTGTTTCTTGTCCAAACAATAGAACAGCTAGTGCTCCAATAATAATGGCAGCGCAAAAAATTGAAAAAATGGCTACCATGGAAACTTTGAGAGCGGCTAAATAACCAACTAATAAAGGTCCGAAAATGCCACCAATTCTTCCGAACGATGCGGCCATTCCAGCACCTGTCCCGCGAATTTCTGTTGGATAAAGCTCAGGTGTATAAGCATAAAGCGCTCCCCAAGCCCCTAAGTTAAAAAATGATAAAAAGATTCCAGATATTAAAAGCTCTGCCGTTGTATCGGAAAATCCGAAAAAGAATGCGCTCAGTGCAGTGCCAAATAAATAAAGAGAAAGAACAAATTTTCTACCAATTCGTTCAATGAGCCACGCCGCACTAAAGTATCCCGGAAGCTGTGCAATAGTCATAATAAGAACATACTCAAAGCTTTGCACTAAACTGTAGCCTTTCATCATCACAACGCTTGGAAGCCATAAAAACATCCCGTAATAAGAAAAAACAACAGAAAACCACAACACCCAAAGTACAGCTGTTTGTTTCACATATTTTTTTGACCAGACAGCTGCGATATTTTTCCATACATTTGATTTTGTTTGTATCGATTTGAATTTTTTTGAATCCGGAAGCTTCATGCGCAAATAAATCGCATAAAAAGCCGGAAGAGCTGTTAAAATAAGGGCGAGACGCCAGCCAAATTGAGGGATAACAAAATAAGATATAATTGCCGCGATCAACCATCCTGCAGCCCAAAAACTTTCAAGCAGCACGACCATTCTTCCCCGATCCTTTGTCGGCGAGCTTTCTGATACTAGCGTTGATGCTACTGGCAATTCACCCCCCAGCCCCATGCCGATAAAAAATCTTAACAGCAAAAATACTGCTAATGTGGTTGTAAAAGCCGACAGGCCGCTGCCGATCGAAAATAACAATAATGTGATAATAAAGACAGTTTTTCTGCCAATTTTGTCTGACAAGAGACCGAAGAAAAATGCCCCTACAGCCATGCCGATCGAGTTGATGCTCCCGATCCAGCTCATTTGTTCTGCCGTCAAATTCCAATCTTCTTTTAACGCGGCAATGATAAAAGATAAAATGCCGACATCCATTGCATCAAAAAGCCATGCGAGTCCCGCAATGCCTAATAGCTTTTTTGTTGACATCTCTTTCATCTTGTCAACTTCACCTCTTTCTGATGTCTTTACATATGTTTTGTTATATGTAAACTATATCATATTTTACATAATTGTCATGTTTTTTGTTTTATAAACGAAACATAATATTGTCCCACCGGCATATGAATCCTATAATCGCAATTTCAGACCATCTTTGCAGCGTTTCATTTATTGCAAAAGGTACAATTCCTTGAAATTTCTACTTTCAGAAAAATCCTTAACAACTAAAAAAGATCCACAGAAATCATTTATATATTCTGTAGATCTTCGCCATTTAAAAAGGAATAGGAGACAGCATTTTGTCTATAAAATTTTTATTTTTTGTTTTTTGTCCCATCTTCTACGTTATAGGCTTGACCATATGCTTCACGGGACGGTTCATATAAGTCATGTACATCCGTTCTTCTTTCGAGTTCCGTTTGTTCATGTGTACGTTTTTTGTTTTTAAACCACTTCATTCTTGCTCACCTCTCATATATATCATCATCTTCTTATTTATTGTTGCGAAATTTTTTACGTTTATTCGAAAATATGCATGCCATTCGCCAACCAGTTCTTTTTTTCATTTATAATGAAATTAATCGATTATGTTAGATTGAAGGTGACAGTATGGAGATCGAAGATATTATAAAGAAGGTTAAAAATCATACTCCGACGATAATTGGGATGGATCGTTTAGTAAAATTTGCGGTATTGCTTCCGTTTATGCGAATAAATGATGAAGTTCATTTGTTGTTTGAAGTACGCGCCAAAAAATTAAAAAGGCAGCCCGGCGAGATTTGTTTTCCAGGTGGGAAAGTTGAGCCGACCGATCACGATGCAAAACATACAGCTATTCGCGAAACATCAGAAGAGCTAGGTATTTCAGCCGATATGATTCAGCATGTATATCCGCTTGATTATGTGATGACTGCCTACGGAACGGTTGTTTATCCTTTTGTCGGCATGATCGATCCTGACGCTTCGTTAGAGCCAAACAAAGACGAAGTCGGCGAAGTATTTACAGTTCCTTTTCAATTCTTTTTAGAAACGAAGCCAGAAATTTATGAAGTTCATTTTCGGGCAGAACCTGAAGAAAATTTTCCTTATGAAAGCATCATCGGGGGAAAAAAATATAAATGGAATTCACCGAAAATAGAAGAACATTTTTATTATTATAAAGATAAAGTGATTTGGGGGCTGACAGCCCGGATGATCTACTATTTTATCGATATGCTAAAGAGCGAGCCATCCCTAAAATAGTTTTATGGGATGGCTGTTTATTTAAACTGTACCGTGAAACAATTCTTTTTTCCTCCACCCGCCGAGCCTAAAATATAAAAAGGCGAATAAGCTGGAAATAACAAAGCTGACGCCCATTCCGACACCGATGCCGTCTTCGCCGATCCAATTGGAAAAAAGGTATGTGAGCGGGTAACGCAGCACCCAAAACGAGATGATGTTTAAAATTAAGACTTGCATCATCGCACCAGATCCACGAACAACACCGTTTAACACAAAATTGATGCCAAGAAACGGATAGAAGAAAGCGACGATTTTTAAATAATTCACACCAAATTGCACCGCTTCTTCCTCCTGGATAAATAATTCCACACTAAAACGGGCGAAAAAGAGAATTAGCAATGATATCAAAACCATAATAGCTAAATTATACATCAATCCATATTGAGCAATTTTATAAACTCGATCCCATCGATTGGCACCGATGTTTATGCCTGCCAAGCTGTTGACAGCAGTTCCGAGGGCCATTGCGGGAAGCAAGATAATATTATCGAGCCTCTGAGCAGCGCCGAATCCGGCCAGCGCGTCTTCGCCAAAACTAGCTACAACGCTCATGATCGCCGTCACTCCAGCGGAAATGACCATCATTTGCATGCCGGACGGAACCCCGATTTTTAAAATAAGAGAAACTTCTTCTTTTTTCGGCATACGCGGCCATGTAAAAGGAACTAATTTGTAATGAATCGCCAAATATATTCCGAATAAAAAGGCGATCCCTTGGGAAATCACTGTTGCATAAGCCGCTCCGGCTATGCCGAATTGAAATCCAGAAATAAATAATGGATCTAAAGCGGCATTTAAAAGAACAGCCAAAACAACAAAATAAACCGGGGCTTTGCTTTCTCCAAGCGCACGCATCAATGTCGCCACAAAATTGTAGCCGAATAAGAAAATAATTCCAAGAAAATTAATTCGCAAGTATAAGGATGCATCTGCAACTAAACTGTCAGGTGTTCCAAGCAAAAATAAAATCCGTTCGGCAAAAATAAATCCAAAAACTCCAAGCAAAATCGATAATATAAACAGCGTGACAACAAAGGCATTCACATACCGTTTCAACCCTTGTTCATCGCGTTTTCCTTTTAATTGGGACAAAATCGTTAATGTTGCTTGGTTGATCCCGATAATGAAAGAAAGAATTGTGAAAATGACAGTTCCAGAGAGAGACACCACCCCTAATGCACGAGCCCCCAGCAAGTTTCCAACCCATAAACTGTCAATTATTTGATACGAAACTTGAAGCAAGTTCGTTAATAAAATAGGCGAGGAAAAAGTGATGAGCTGCTTTAAAATATTTCCTTCTGAGTAATCCGTCTGTTTCATCCAAGAATCACCTTTTTCTTTCATCTTACATTGACGCAGCCTTCGAATAAGCAAAGTGCCGCTAGGTGAAGGATTTACGACCACGTCCTGCTGAGGGCTTTTTTTGAACGAATGGGGCTCTCTTGCTTCCTTACCTTTTATCAAGATTTATTCTTCATATATCATTTTTTTCGTCATGCCGCCGTCAATAATAATATTTTCTCCCGTAATAAAATCGTTGTCGGGATGAGTTAAAAACAAACACGCTCTGGCAATATCATCCGGTTTTCCGACTCGCTTTGCAGGATGCTGTAGATGATCGCGCTCAGTAAGCAGTTCATAGTTGTTCGTTTCAATCCAGCCGGGGCTTATACAATTGACTCTGATTTTGTCTTCCCCCAATGAAATAGCTAAAGCGTGTGTTAAAGCAACGATGCCGCCTTTAGATGCAGCGTACGCTTCCGAATCTTTTTCAGACATGAACGCTCTTGTTGAAGCAATATTAATGATCGAACCTCCCCTTTCATTTTCTCGCATATATTTTGCCGATTCCTTTGCAAATAAAAATACGCTGCGAAGATTTGTTTGTAATATGTCATCCCATTCCTCAACCGTTAGCTCATAAAGAGATTTAAATCTTGAAACACCTGCATTGTTAATCACAATATCGATTCTTCCCGTTGTATGTTTGACCGTTTCTATTAATTTGATGACGTCCTTATGATTTTTGACATCCGTTTTGATAAACGTCGCTCCATATTCCTCAGCTGTTTCCTTTCCTTTTTGTTCATTCACATCCGCTATCACAACTGTTGCCCCTTCTTTTGCATAGGCGGAAACGATCGCTTTCCCGATCCCTTGTGCACCGCCGGTTATAATGACTGTTTTTCCTGCAAAGACCATGTCGATTCCTCCTCTTATCGTTTTTTAAAATCCTGCTCTTGTTTTCGATTACTTCCGTTGGAAATAACAGGGTCAGCCCCACAATATTGAAAATTTTCATTTAAAGATGGACTTTTTTCGTTGAACGCAGAAACCGTCTAAAGATCTTTTATGCAAGCTTTTTCCCTCCTTTTAGCTTCGGCTGCTTAAAAGGTTGGTTTCACCATCTTGTGTTCGAGCTACTAGTTCAATCTGGCTGCAAATCTGGAAGCTTGCAACCTTCCCCTCCCCTAAATCGAAAAAAGAGTCCCCCTTGAACCAGATTGACTGTTAGCTCAGAAGACACGCAGCCTGATATAAAAAGATCAACTCTACTCGCCTAAACGGAAGCGAATTAAGTATTTTGTATTGCCTTTTTTCGGCTGCAGATTTTTACATTTCTTCTATTTAGTCGCTTTTAGATAGCTCACTCATTTATTATATCATTTATAAACTTAATCAATTGACAACAACGTGCAGCATACATAAAATACAATTAAACAGATCGGAATAAAAGTCAGAAAGGAGATACCTTTGGCAATTAAATTGACAACTGTTTCCATCTTTGTTTTCATGATTATCTCATGGCTGTTTGGCATCTATTCGCTGTCAAAGTTTTACACACCAACAATCATCATCCCGATTTTTAACAATTATTATTGGTCTACTCCATTTGTCGGAATGTTAGGTTTAACTGTTTTCTTTTCCATCGTATCAGTAGCAGCATTTTTTATCTTGAAATATAAAAATTTTAGAAAACGAACCGCGATCTATTCTATAGCCTCCATTTTATGGATAGCTATTATCGCTGGGCAATTTAAAATTTTACAGTTTAATCTCGGGATTTGCCATTAACTTTATGATATTATTAAACTTTAACTCATTCTAACTGGACCAGGAGTGAAGAAATTGGAGAAGAAGCTAGAGAAAGCAACATTCGCCGGAGGCTGTTTTTGGTGCATGGTAAAACCTTTTGACCAGTGGGACGGCATTGAGAAAGTCATTTCTGGTTATACGGGCGGGCATGTTGAAAATCCTACTTATGAACAGGTCAAAACAGGGACAACTGGGCATTATGAAGCGGTACAAATCGAATTTGACCCATCGGTGTTCCCATATGAGAAGCTCCTTGAAATTTATTGGCAGCAAATCGATCCGACCGATGACGGCGGACAATTCCACGACAGAGGCAGTCAGTACAGGACGGCCATTTTCTATCATTCAAATGAGCAAAAAACGCTGGCAGAACAATCTAAACTCGCCTTAGCCAAAAGCGGAAAATTCAATAAACCGATCGTAACCAAAATTTTACCGGCTGCGCCATTTTACCCAGCAGAAGAATATCATCAAAATTTTTATCAAAAAAATCCAGAAGCATACAAAAAAGATCGGGAAATTTCCGGACGGGATGAATTTTTGCGAAAGCATTGGAAATAAAAATGATCGAAACAGTAAAATCTTACAATAGATTTTACTGTTTTTTTGAATGGCCATCACTGATCATGCATTCATTCAGCTTCCTGATTTCCGGACATCCAAACGCATTTGTGTAAACGATTCCATTTTGTGTGTCAATGCAGCCTCTCACTTCCAAAATGTTACAAACGAAATTTTGAAAACGTTTTACAAAAATGATTGACTATTTTTTTAGCATAACTTATTATTGTAATTGACAAAAAATTACGAATATTACCAAAGAAAGGGGATGGTACAATGGAAACATTCGGAAAGGAAAAAGAACAGGGGGAGCGCATTCTCGATTATGAGAAAATTGTTGCAACGAGCAAATTTCAACAGTTGATTAAAAAAAAGCGGAATTTTATTGTACCCATTATAATCGTTTTTCTCATCACTTACTTTTTATTGCCGATTCTCACGGGTTATACATCCATCTTGGAGCATAAAGCAATCGGATGGATTACATGGACATGGCTCTATTCGCTTGGTCTTTTTGTCATGGTTTGGGTATTCGCTACGATGTATGTAAAAAAAGCGGAAACATTTGACCAATTGGCGGAAGAAATTATTGAAGAAAATATAAAATAAGGGGGCTGCACTTTCATGAGTGTACCAGCATTCATTCTGTTTTTAATCATCCTTTTAGTCACGTTATATATCACGTATTGGGCTGCAAAAAGAACAAAAACCGCAAACGAATTTTACACAGCCGGCGGAGGCTTGACTGGGTGGCAAAATGGACTTGCGATAGCTGGAGACTATTTATCAGCCGCATCATTTCTTGGTATCGCAGGCGCCATCGCATTGAATGGATTTGATGGTTTCTACTACAGCATCGGCTATTTAACCGCATATCTCTTCGTTCTATTCATCGTTGCAGAGCCTCTCAGAAATTTAGGAAAATATACACTCGCAGATATGATCAACTCAAGATTCAGTGAAAGAAAAGTCCGTGCAACAGCTGCTCTTAGTTCCATCACAATTGTTATATTTTATATGATCGCACAGCTTGTTGGTGCAGGTGCACTCATTAAATTGTTATTGGGGATTGAGTATTGGATCGCCGTATTGATCGTTGGAGTCATGATGACCATTTACGTATTATTTGGTGGAATGACAGCAACTAGCTGGGTGCAAATCATAAAGGCTGTATTGCTTATGGCAGGAACGGTCATTATTTCATTCCTTGTTTTATTGAAATTTAACTTTAATATCGTTGGCATGTTTAACGAGATGTCACAAGCGACTCCACACGGCGAAAACTATTTACATTCAGGAATTGTATTTAAAAATCCGCTCGATTTACTTTCAATGATGCTTGCCTTAGTGTTGGGAACGGCAGGGCTTCCTCACATATTAATGCGCTTTTTTACCGTTAAAGATGCACAAACTGCACGTGCGTCAGTAGTTAATGCAACTTGGGTTGTCGGAATCTTTTATGTCATGACAATCTTCTTAGGATTCGGTGCAGCCAAATTTGTCGGTTCAGAAACGATTATAGCCGAAAATCCTGCTGGAAATATGGCGGCGCCGCTGCTTGCGAAAGCACTTGGAGGAGATTTCTTAATGTCCTTTGTTTCTGCAGTAGCTTTTGCAACAATATTAGCTGTTGTTGCAGGTTTAGTTTTGTCTGGTGCGTCCGCATTCGCGCACGACATTTATGGACAGATCATTAAAAAAGGAAAAGCTACGGAAAGACAGCAAGTGTTAGCTGCAAGATGGGCTTCTGTAGGCGTTGCCGCATTTTCAATCCTGCTAGCCCTTGGCGCTCAATCATTAAATGTTGCATTTCTTGTGTCTCTTGCGTTTTGTGTAGCGGCAAGCGCTAATTTGCCCGTCATTGTTTATACGATTTATTGGAAAAAATTTAACACTGCCGGAGCGGTCACTGCCATGCTGGCTGGTTTAATTACAGCGATTGTATTAGTGTCAATCAGCCCAAATGTCATTCATCCTGAAGCTGGAAAAGCCTTTTTTGTCGGCGATCCTATTTTCCCGCTGACAAACCCAGCGCTCATATCAGTACCAGCAGGTTTTATCGGTGGTTTGATTGGTACGCTTGTTTCCGCCAAGCGGGATGAGAAAAAATATGCTGAAGTGACGTTTAAAGCCAATACTGGATATAAAGAAGCCGAAATGTAAGCGCTTGAAAAATAGATGAAGGGGGTGTCTGATAAGTCGTTTTTACGGCTTATTGACGCCCCCATTAATGTTTTAGAAACGTTGATATATCGGTGTTGTTTTCAATGGCGATTTGACTTTCTGGACAGCCCCCTTCAACTTTAAAACATGAAAAAGCCCATTTGAAATCATTAAAAAATGGGCTTTCATAATTTCATAATGAAAAAAACAATCCGTTCTCGTGCTTCTTCTGAATCCTTTCTCTGTTTTATATGCGTCAAAACGAGATGAGCAGATCTTTGTTTCACACTTTCTGTATGTTGCTTCCCCTCATCTTTCCAGCAGTATTGGATCAGAAAAATTCGCCAAATCAAGTGAGATCATCTGAAAAATGCTTGAAAGACGCGGCAGTCGCGTCTTTCTAGAAATATGTGCAGCTATGAGGAAAATCTGTCCAATTTTTAATTTTTTGAAAAAGGGGGCGGTTAGTGACGTCAAATTTTCATAATGCCGCCTGTGCTAGCAGATGTAACCAGTTTGGAATAGCGAGCTAAGTAACCGGTTTTCACTTTTGGCTCAAAGCCTTTCCATTCCGCTTTTCGTTTGTTCCATTCCTCTTCTTTAACATGCACATCAATCGTCCGTTTTTCAATATCGATCACAATACGGTCTCCTTCTTTTACAAAGGCAATCGGTCCGCCTTCCGCAGCTTCAGGTGATACGTGGCCAATCGATAAACCGCGGGATGCACCGGAGAAACGTCCATCCGTGATGAGAGCAACTTTCGGTCCAAGACCCATCCCAACAATTTGTGATGTCGGCGCAAGCATTTCAGGCATTCCCGGGCCTCCTTTAGGACCTTCGTAACGAATGATGACAACATCCCCTTCTTTTACTTTTCCTTTCGCAATTCCTTCAAGCGCTTCCTCTTGAGAATCAAAAATTACGGCAGGGCCGTCAAAATGAGTGATTCCTCCTTGAACGCCGCCTGTTTTAATGATAGCGCCATCTGGAGCTAGGCTTCCAAATAATACGGCAAGTCCGCCTTTTTCAGAAAACGGATTATCAATTGGGCGAATAACGTTGTAATCTTTTACTTCGCATCCGGCAATATTTTCACCGAGCGTTTTTCCTGTTACCGTCATGCAGTCTAAATGAAGAGTTCCTTCTTTTTTCGTCAACTCATTTAATACGGCGGAAACTCCCCCAGCTGCATGTAAATCTTCAATATGAACATCAGATGCCGGCGCAAGCTTTGCTAAATGAGGCACTCTTTCCGCCACTTCATTGATCCGTTCAAGCGGATAATCAACGCCTGCTTCATTGGCAAGGGCTAAAGTATGCAAGACCGTGTTGGTCGAACCACCTAACGCCATATCTAAAGCAAATGCGTTATCAATTGCTTTTTCCGTCACAATATCACGAGGTTTTAAATCCATTTCGATCAATTTCATTAATTGTTTTGCCGTTTGTTTGACAAGTTCTTTCCGTTCAGGCGAAACAGCTAAAATCGTTCCGTTCCCTGGCAGGGCCAAACCTAATGCTTCAGACAAACAGTTCATTGAGTTTGCTGTAAACATGCCTGAACAAGATCCGCAAGTCGGACAGCCGTACATTTCAAGTTCTTTTAATCCGTTTTCATCTATTTTTCCTGATTGATAAGCTCCTACTCCTTCAAAAACTGAAGATAGGGAAATTTTCCGGCCGTCGCTTGTTCTTCCGGCAGCCATCGGTCCTCCGCTGACAAAAATCGTCGGAATGTTAATCCTCATAGCTGCCATCAACATACCAGGCGTAATTTTGTCGCAGTTCGGAATGCAGACCATGCCGTCAAACCAGTGTGCATTGACGACTGTTTCAACAGAATCAGCAATAATTTCTCGGCTTGGCAGTGAATAGCGCATGCCGATATGCCCCATTGCAATTCCGTCATCGACACCGATCGTATTAAATTCAAATGGCACGCCGCCAGCTTCGCGAATCGCTTCTTTTACAAGCTTTCCAAATTCTTGTAAGTGAACATGGCCTGGAATAATGTCCACATATGAATTAACAACCGCAATAAACGGTTTATCAAAATCTTCTTCTTTTACACCAGCTGCGCGCAACAAGCTTCGATGCGGTGCACGGTCAAACCCTTTCTTGATCATGTTGCTGCGTAATTGCGCCAAAATAAATCCCCCCGCTTTTAATTCCTTTTTTAATTTTCAATTAATTTTAATATTTAAATATTATACTACTATTTTATTTTTTTCACAAAGGTTTTTATTATGGCCTTTTTCATTAAAAAAAGAGGAATCGTATGAGCCGCTTCCTCTTGTCATTGCAAATAATCAATCTCCATCAAATAAATCCCCAATTCCGCCTAAAATGCTGCCTTCATCTTTGCCTCCACTTTGCGCGGCCAAAACTCTGTCAGCTAAACGGCTGAAGGGCAATGATTGTACCCAAACAGAACCCGGTCCACGTACGGTTGCGAAAAACAGACCTTCGCCGCCAAAGAATGCCGTTTTCACTTTGCCGACAAATTCGATATTGTAATCAACATCTTTTGTCATTGCTACTAAACAGCCTGTATCAATTTTAAGTTTTTCTCCTGGGAGCAAATCCTTCTGGATAATCGTTCCGCCTGCATGAAGAAAAGCTAATCCATCTCCCTCAAGCTTCTGCATAATAAACCCTTCACCGCCGAAAAATCCTGTCCCTAATTTCCGTTGAAATTCAACTCCGACGGAAACCCCTTTTGCAGCGCAAAGAAATGAATCCTTTTGACAAATGACCTTCCCGCCGAATTCCTTTAAATCAAGCGGAATAATTTTTCCGGGATACGGAGCGGCAAAGGAAACATGTTTTTTTTCCATCTGATGATTTGTAAACACTGTCATAAATAAGCTTTCTCCAGTAATCAAACGCTTCCCTGCGCCAACAAGTTTACCTAATAAACCTTTTGATTGATTACTTCCGTCACCAAAAACTGTTTCCATTTCAATACCATCGTCCATCATCATCATGGCGCCGGCTTCTGCTATGGCGCTTTCGCCAGGATCAAGTTCAATTTCGACAAATTGCATATCGTCTCCATGAAGTTTGTATTCAATTTCATGAGCGACCATAGTTTCACCCCAATAATTGTAATTTTTTGAATATGTAATATACTCATCATAGCTCTTTTTCATCCATATTGCCATAATTTTTTTAAGAATCTCTATGACCATAGAACCAGTGCATAATACCACTTTGAGCAATCCGTTCGATTTCTTTTTTCAATCGGGCTTCGGTGCAATATGAATGTTTTGTCCTAGGCAAGGAAAAAGAATTGCTTGCAGCAAAAAAGCCAAAGGATTAACGGCTGCTCAGTTAAACGATATATCTACTTCATTTGCAAAATGCAGATGTAAAATAAAGTTTGATAAATAATCGTCTTATATAAAATTGAAAGTTTGATCAAAAATCCTGTTTATTTAGAATTTATCCTTTAAAAAAGCAAAACAGAATTTGATCGAATTTAATCGATTTAGGAGCGAGAAAATCAGCCTCTAAATCCGAAAAAACTAATGAGGTATTGGTACAGCTCGAACAGTTAATACAGGGCTGACCAGTTTATAAAGATAATATAAAAAGTTAATTGATGAAATTATCTGAGTAATAGATTTTCGAATAAACTAACATCACTGGATATGGAATATTCGTTCTGGATCGCTGCTGAAATAATTTCGCAGAAGCAATTTGAGAAATTATAGATAATACCTTTTATTAGGTGTATTTTTATTTTTACTTCAACAAAGGAAAGCAGCTGCAAATGAATCTTATCGTGCAAATAATATAGAATGATTTCTTGTCTTTGATAAAAATTCCTATGTAAAGCTGGAAAATAGTATGTGAAACATACACTTCAACAATTCGGGGCTTTAGTTGAAAACATCTGAGCCTTCATCGTAAAAAAATTAAAGATTGAAGAGAGCTTTTTCGCCAAAAACAAATGCTCAATCCCTATCATGTGCAGAACTTCCATTTTCGGATTCTCACTTATTTAATCACATTTACTTTCTCTGCAGCCGTGAAAGGCTGTAATCATAAATATCTTCATGTCAACATAAAGTAGGGCATCGAAACTTCCAGCGCTCAAAACAATTGATGTCCTCCCCCTCCTAGCTTTATGTTCAGTCAACTTTTTCCAATACTAATTCAAGACAAATCCGAGCATTCGCTCCTAAATTGCTCGTCATTCTTTGTCGATAACTTTTACGGTCGTAAAATCGGCAAAATAATGGAGCCCTGAACAGCTCGGAATTTTCAGATCTATCAATCAACATCAAGTCCGTTGTTCCTCTAAAAGCCGTTTATGAATCCAAATCGCTGCTTGGATTCCATCCCCCATTGCGATTGCAGCTTGTTCCGAGTGAGCCGCAACGTCTCCGGCTGCCCAAACATTTTGGACGCTCGTTTCTTTCGTCCGTGCATGGATGACTAGATGCTTATTTTCTAATCGCTCGGCGCCGAGCTGAGCGGCAAGATCTGAATGAACGCGATTGCCGCCAAATCCGAGGAAGCCTCTATCCGCCAAAAGGCGTCTTCCGCTTTCCAATTCAACTCCCTTAAACCATTCACCGTCTCTCATCACTTTCGTTAACCGTTCTTTTATGTATTCGATATTTTTATTAGAAAGTTCATTTTTTAATGCAGCATTAATTTCTTCTCCATCATGATTCACGTACTGAATGTCTTTCGTCCAGTACGTTAGTGAGAGAGCCAGCTTCGCTCCTGCTTTTCCTGCCCCCATTACAATGACCGATTTCCCATCTACTTCATATCCATCGCAATCAGGGCAAACATATACCGAAATGCCTAAACAATGCTTTATTTCTGACAGCACTTCTGGTATGCGGTCGGTAACCCCTGTTGCAATCAGCAATTTTTTTGTTTTGTATATGCTGCGATCGTCCGTTTCGATAAGGAAATCTTTTCCTTGCTTTTCGACTTTTGCTGCCAGCTTTTTCAAAAATTTTACTCCGTATTTTTCTGCATGTTCTCTTCCAAGAGTACGCAGTGTCTGTCCGCTTACCCCGTCAGGCCACCCTAACAAATTATGATAGCTTCTGCATAGCATCGATCTTCCGTTCATCTTGTCGATGACTAAAACATTATGTTTATACCTTCCAAGCATAATGGCCGCAGATAAACCGGCGATCCCGCCGCCAACAATGATGCAATCGTATGTTTTCACTTTTCCACCCTTTCAGTCAACCTTGCAAAAAAGGCGTTAATGTTTTGATCATTTCAGCTATTTTTTTTCTATTTTTTATATACATGTTTTTCGCTTCCGTATTTTCAGTTTGCAGAGCGTATAATTCAAAATCTGCCTCCACTTTTTTAAGGGATGAAAGAAGAAGCTGTTTTTCAACAGGTTCAGGCACTTTTACTTTATCATCATATAAATCAACAGTGAGTTGTCCATATGAATCGACTTGGGCTAAAAAAACATTCTCGACGGCGACTCCTAATTGATCGAGTTTTTCTTTCAGCCATCTTCGATTCAAACCGGTCGTTGAAAGAGCTTCGTCCATAATTTTTCCGTCCATTATGACGGTTTGCGGTTCTTTAACAGGGGCAACGTTCGTTTTGATATCTCCTACCGTTATAGGCTGTTTTTCTTTTTTTAACAAAATACTCAGTTCACCAGTAGTTTCCAAAATAGCAAATTCCACATCACTGGCATGATGGACATTATTTTTCCTCAATTGTTCCAACAAAGCGGCCAAAGGATATTTTTCTTTCTTTAAATTTTCCTCCATGATTTTTCCGTTTTTAATAAAAACGGTCGGTTTTCCTTCAATAAATTGCTGAAACGACGGACTTTTCATGGAAATGAATGAAATAATAACCGGAATCATCACCCATATGGCAATGCTGATAATACCGTTTGTTAAATTTAAATTCGTATCCATTGACAGTGTCCCGGCAATGTCACCAATGGTAATGCCGACGACGTATTCAAAAAAGGAAAGCTTGGAAAGCTGTTTTTTTCCCAATAGTTTGGAAATGAAAAATAATCCAGCTATTATGGCAAGTGAACGAATAATGACTTCAACCCACTCTGGCATGTTCATCCCTCTTTTCAAAAGCCTTTATACTCAGGTTCCTCAAACTCCAGCTCTCCAATTCGAGACTTTACATCATTGATAATTTCTTCAGATATTAACATGTTTTCGTGAAAAACTCGTTTCGTTTCTTCATCAGTTGACGTAATGGCCAAGTTTTGCAATCCCGCATGAATGCTTTTTAAACTGGCCAGCGTTTGCTTGACCTGTGATGCTACTGTCAATCCAATCACCCCTTCGGTTTAAATAAAAGCGCTCCGATAAAACCAAAAATAATAGCTGCTGAAATACCGGAGCTAGTCACTTCAAACATACCTGTTAAAACGCCGATCAATCCATGTTTTTCTGCTTCTTGCAACGCTCCATGAACGAGAGAATTTCCGAAGCTTGTAATCGGAATGGTTGCACCTGCACCCGCAAAATCGATAAATGGTTCATAAAGCCCGAAACCGTCCAAGATGGCTCCAATCACGACAAACGTACTTAATGTATGAGCAGGTGTTAAATGAAACACATCAAACATGATCTGTCCAATTACACAAATTAATCCGCCTATGACAAACGCCCAAAAAAATGACGCAACCAAATGTTTCACCCCCTGAATTCAATGGACACAGCGTGTGCAATGCACGGAATGGTTTCATTTTGCTGGAACGTTAGCGGAGAAAGCAGCGCCCCAGTTGCGACAGCGAGAATTCGCTTCAGCTCGCCTTTTTTCATCCGATTTAATAAATGGCCGTATACGACAATTGCCGAGCAGCCCGCCCCGCTTGCACCGGATAAAACTGGTTGTCCTTCCCGATAAATCATTAAACCGCAATCCTGAAATTTTTCCTCATCCATTTGAACTCCATTTTTTTCAAATAATTCAAGAGCGACGTTGCGTCCGATTTTTCCTAAGTCGCCTGTTACAATTAAATCATAGTAGTCCGCATCAATATTTAAATCGCGGAAATGCGCTTCTATCGTATCAACTGCTGCCGGCGCCATCGCACCGCCCATATTAAACGGATCAGACATGCCTAAATCGACCACTCTGCCAATCGTTGCCGAGGTCACGGCAGGTCCTTTCCCTTCATTGCTTAACAAAGCAGCTCCTGCACCCGTGACTGTCCACTGTGCAGTCGGTGGCTTTTGCCCACCGTACTCGGTCGGATAGCGAAATTGTTTTTCGATTGCCGTATTATGGCTGGCCGCACCAGTCAGTAAATATTTTGCTCCGCCGTAATTGACGATAAATGCGCTTAATGCCAGCCCTTCCATCGACGTAGAACAAGCGCCGAAAATGCCGAGATAAGGAACGCCGAACGTTCTTGCTGCAAAGCTGGACGGGGTGATTTGATTCACTAAATCTCCGGAAATAATAAATTCCACCTGTTCTTTTTCAATGTTTCCTTTTTCTATTGCTTTGTAAAACGCTTCTTCAAAAAGCACTTTATGAGCTTTTTCATAAGAGTCCTCACCCAACCACAAATCTTCGTGAAGAAGATCAAAATCGTCGGCTAGTCTGCCATTTGCTTCAAACGGCCCGCCAACGGTAGCGGTTGAAATGATCACGGGTTGATTATGAAATACCCAAGTGCGATGTCCTTTCAGCATTTCAAAAACCACCCCATTTAATTAAAATCGTTTTGATTAAAGCAACTACAAATGCAGAAAATGTTCCAAATAAAATAACAGATCCGGCCAATTTAAACATGTTCCCGCCTACACCGAGGACAAATCCTTCTGTTCGGTGCTCAATCGCTGCAGAAATAACAGCATTTCCGAACCCTGTGACTGGTACAGCGCTTCCGGCACCGCCAAATTGAGCAATCCGGTCGTAAACACCAAATCCGGTCAAAAGCATAGATAAAAAAATCATCGTGGCAACAGTCGGATTTCCAGCGGTTTGTTGAGTAAAATGAAAAAAGTACATGTAAAAAAACTGTATCGCTTGTCCGATGGAGCAAATAATTCCACCGACTAAAAAGGCTCGTAAACAGTTTTGGACAACAGGTCTTTTCGTTTCATTTTTTTTCTCCAATTGATAGTATTCCTGCATGATTTTCGTTTGAAGTTTTCTTTGCTCATTCGCCATCGAAAACACCTTCTTATGTTTCTTCTCTGCTCAATTGAATAATGTTTTCCACTTTCTTGTTCATTTCACGCTTGTCCAGATTTTCCAGTTTGTTAATTAATTTTTCTGTTTCCCAATAAATTTTCATGTCGCTTGAAACGGTGACATCATAATCTCGGAAAGATTTTTTTAATTTTTTTTCAATTGTTTTTTCCTTTTGTTTTAATTGAAACCGTTTCATATGATCTAATTGAAAAGCAAGCAATAGCTTGCGGTCTGTATTGACGCTTATGGCTTTGGGAACTCCATCATAGCTTTCCGCTATTTCCTCCGCCTTTTTCGCGACCTTTTGATTAAAAGGAGCGTTCTTCGTCGAATAATTGATTTTTGTCGGTTGTTCTAAAGTCGGATCGACCATATCGTTCTGTTGGCATGCTGAGAAAACAAAAAGGAAAGTGAAAAAGAATATAAAATGTTTCATCCTGACCAGCTCACTCTTATTTGTGATGTGTTGAAAGGGGGTGTCTAATAAGTCATTTTTACGGCTTATTGATGCCCCCTTTAATGTATTAGAAACGTTGATATATCGGTGTTATGATTTTTTGTTTTCAATGGGGATTTGACTTTCTGGACAGCCCCTTACTGTTGTTTATATTGAGGCTCTTCATTCTGGATTTGCTGCAAGCGGGTATTAATCAAATCAACAATTGACTGTGTTTGCTGCGCAGCCTGTTGATAAATCTGTTTTGCTTGCTTGTTTTCCGTTTGCAGTGCAAACGTTTCAAAGCTTGCTTGAGCACTTTTTAATCCTGCTAATGTTTGTTGAACTTGAGTTGAAACTGTCAATGTCAATTCCTCCTTTTTGTTGTTACAAGTTTAATATTTCCTAAATGCCCAAAAGTAAAAAAGGGATGTTCTTCCCTTATATCCATTTTATTCCGTATTATTATTTTGATTTTTCAGGCATAATGACAGCAGGTGCCGAACCAGTCCCGCCGCTGTTGTAAAACTGCGGAACTTTTCCTTCAATAAATAAATCACCAATTTTCACTGAATTTTCTATTTCCATATCTTTTGAAATCGAAGGAATAATGACGTTAATTTTAACTAAAATGTCCATATAAATTTCTAAATAAGCGTTATTAATGCCAATTTCCTTATATTTTGTGCTAATTTCTGAATTAACTGAACCAATAAGTTCAAAGCGTACGGGAACTTCAGGACCTAAATGGGAGATGAGCGCATTGTTTGTTATTAATCCGAGTGGAATATGATAAACCAGGCCTTTTCCATCTGGGTTTTGATTGACGGGGATGCCGTCTTCCGATTCAACCTCCACATTCCCATCCAAATATTGCTGAATATAAACGGTCGCATCTGAAATAAGACGGTTATAAATTTGGGAATTAAAGCTGTAAGTCGCCGTTTCGTCTGATTTCTTTTCATGAATAATGATCAATTCCTTCATATCAAGTTTTTCTGCTATTTTTTTCGAAACAGCATCATGAATTGCATGTTCGGCAATTTGCCTCGTCTTTGTTTCCGCTATTCTGACCAATGTCGGTTCAATAATGGCATTGATCAGCCATAAGCTGTATGCTGTCAAAACATTGAAAATGACAAATGTAATTAAAAAAACATATTTAGCCGGCAGAGGGCCGCGTCTTCGTCGTCTTCTGAATTTTCGGTACAAAAGAATTTCCCTCCCTTTGTACCAATATATGTAGAAAAGAAAGCTGATTAGAAGCTAAAATAAAATTGGAATCAACTGTAACTAATAAAGAATCGTGAAAAAACAATACTATAACTGTTGGAAGATGTTCTTCCAAACACAACTTAGGAAGAGGTGCTTTTATAATGAGAAAAATGGGGTCCCTCTTCAAAATGGGAAAAAAAGGCTCCATGTTTCCTAAGAACCGGCAAAGAAACAGCATGATGTGGATTTCTTTAGTCGGTTTGGGGGCTGCAGCATTATACGGATTTGGCAGACGACAAAACTTATTCGCTAACATCATCAAACCGCTGCAACAAAAATTTGCAAACAGTCAAATTCAACAAATCATGCCAAACCGATAAAAGAAAACGGCCGATTTTCTTTCTCTTATTTGAAAGAAAATCGGCTTTTTTTGTAATATGTGTCAGTTGCAACTTTTTCACCCCATCGCTGTTCTAGATTTTCCATCGATTTGTGAATTTTCTTCTCCAGCTTCTAATAAAAAGAAAAGGCAACCAATCCATTGAGTTCCTTTGAAAAATTTGTATAATAGAGTAGTTGGTAATTGTTCGAGTATCTAAATATTTTTGTTTTTACGATGCAGGAGGTGCCATCAAATCCATGAAGGATTCTGCCGTTCATACCGCCAAGCCGCCGCTTTGGACAAAATCATTCATTTTGTTAATTATCGGAAATTTATTTATTTTTATGAGCTTTCAAATGCTTTTGCCTACTTTGCCGCCGCAAGCGAAAGCAATTGGAGCATCGGACATTGAAATCGGGCTTGTTACAACCCTTTTTTCCATCGCTGCTGTTGTCATTCGACCGCTCATTGGTTTTCTTCTTGAATCAGCGAAACGAAAATGGCTCGTTATAACTGGAGCTGTAGGCTTACTCTTTTTAACCCTTTCATACTCGCTTACATCGATTGTTTTTTTATTTTTAATTGTCCGCCTCCTTCACGGTTTTGCCTGGGGCTGGTCAACAACAGCAAATGGAACGGCAGCTGTTGAATTGGTTCCAACGAAACGCCTCGGAGAAGGAATGGGCTATTATGGTTTATCTATCACCATTGGGATGATCATCGCTCCTAGTTTTGGCATTTTGCTTTTTCAACATTTAGGATTCCAGCCGCTCATCATCGGTTCCGCCATTTTCGGTGTCATATCGATTATCGCCCTTTCATTAGTTCAATACAAAACGCCAAAGTCTGTTTTAGAAAAATCAATGCATGTAAAGGATTTTTCTTTTTTTCGCTCACTCATTGATAAACATGGGGCGTTTCCTGCACTGATTACATTATTATCAGCTTTCGGTTATGGGGGAATTGTCACGTTTATCGTCATATTCGGCCAAGAAAGAGGGATCGATCAAATCTTCTTATACTACTTATGTAATGCGTTGGCGGCAACTGCTGTACGACCAATTTCAGGAAGGTGGTTTGATCGAAGCGGTCCTTGGCTTCTTGCCATTGTTTGCTCATTCTTAACATTTATCGCCTTTTGGGTTTTATCTTTCACATACTCAGTCGGAATGCTTGTTTTAGCTGGTATTTTATTTGGCGCCGGTTTTGGGTCACTGCTTCCTGTTTTGCAATCATGGGTGCTTTCTAAAACACCTGCCGATCGGAGAGGAGTCGCAAACGGAATGTATTATTCAGCATTGGATGGAGGAATAGGAATAAGTGCGGTTTTTCTAGGCTTCTTATCATCCTATGTTGATTTAGGAACGATTTTTCAATTATCAAGCATTTGTTTTTTCATTGTTATTCTGCTAGTTTTAATTGATTATTTAAAAGAGAAAAAGAAAACGGAAAAGCGGGAAAACCAGCAAGTTCATGCCAAATCGTTTTCGTAACGAGCATTGACAGATTCAAAGCTTGCGACTCCCGCGCCCGTTTCGCGCCGGCAAGCTTGCGGTCGAGGCCGTCTAAGCAAAAGAAATTCTCGGAGTCTCTCGCTTTCTTTGCGCTGTCAAAATTGGGGCACCCGTCAGTTCGTTGATGATGATAGAAAAATTTTTTATGGAAGAAAGTCTTTTCTTCATTCCCGAATTTTTAACGCCCTAATCCGATTCAAGGCTGCCGCTAATTCAAATCTTCTTACATACGCCAATTCACCTTGATGACCATGATGGGCCGAAAAACTTTGGAGACCATCCTGATTGATCTTATTTTCTACGAAATCAAGCAATTGTGATACTGTTAAGCGTCTGTCAAAAAGGTTTGTCCGTTCGATATACGATAATATTTCTCCAATCATTCTTGTCTGGCTTTCGTCGACCAGCTGTTCTACATAAGATAAATCAATTTTTTCTAGTCCATATTGAATTTCAGAAAGCCGGCAAGCAATTTTAGATTTTTTCCCTTTTCTGCTGTTCAAGCTGCCTGATTCCGGAATACGAAGCTTCCATTCTCCAAATTTCTCCCCTCCTTCATGCTTTCTTCCGGTTTTAATTTGACAGGCAATCTGTTTTGCTTCATGTGTGACGTCATAAGGCTTATAATGATCCATTTTAATTACGCGATCCGCAACGGAAAAGTAATCTCCCGATCCGCCCATAACTAAAATTGTTGAGACATCAAAATCCTGCTTCAATTGTAAAACTTTATCGATAAATGGAGTAATGGGCTCATGCTCTTTATGAATTAATGCTTGCATTCTGGCGTCCCGAATCATAAAGTTTGTTGCACTTGTATCCTCGTCGATCAATAATGTTTTTGCTCCTGCTTCTAGCATTTCCATTATATTGGCTGCCTGCGATGTACTGCCGCTTGCATTTTCCGTAGAGAAGGATTTTGTGCTTTTTTGAAACGGCAGATTGTTAATAAAAGCGGAAATATCCACCTTCTTTATACTGCGGCCATCTTCGGCACGTATTTTGCATGCTGAACGGTCCGTCAAAACAAATTCACGGCCGTCCTCTTCAATATGGTCATAAACACCATGCTCGAGCGCCTTTAATAAAGTGCTTTTTCCATGATAACCTCCTCCAACGATCAAGGTGATGCCTTTGTATATAGCCATGCCCTTCAACGGTTCTTGCCGATGCGGAACAGGAATTGAGACTTCCATTTCCTTTGGACTTTGAAAAGGAACAGCGCCTTTCAACGGCTGATCACTTACGCCGCTTGCACGCGGCAAAATTGAATTATTTGCAATAAACGCTATTATTCCTCTCTCTTTCATATAGGAGCGGATCGCCATTTGCTGGTCGCAAAGCTGAATCGCGCCCTCAATATCTTTCTCCTTCACAGAAAAGACAGAATGCCGCAAAATTTCGGGAAGTAGTTGAAAAAATATTTTTTTGGCTTCCTTGCCTAATATTGTTCTCCCTTGAGCCGGAAGACCGATTGAAAGACAAACTGTAATATCGTTTTCTCCTATCTGAACAGCTGTCCGTTCTAACACCTTCTGCCCCGGTTTGTCAATCATGATCAGCCCGCTTTTTCCAGAGCCGCGTACGTTATTTTTCAAATTAGAAATAGCTTGAAATACTTCGCGGACAATCATATCTTCACATCTTATCTTTCTTTGCCGGCTGTTTGTCCATTTTTGTAAAAAAGCCGTTTTGCTTCTAGCGATCAATATTCTGATTTTCGAAGGACTCGCAAACGGATCGCCCTGTACATAATCGATCAACAATTCAAAATCAGGAAACTTGTACGAGCCTTGAATCTGTTTGTACGCTTTATATCCTTTGCCATCGATTTGTTCCAGCTTTTTTGCAAGATTGATCATAATACTCCTCCATATTTATGCAAAATTGTCTCGTATAGCTTTTTCAATAATTGCTTTTGAGCGGTCCAGCTCTGCTTTTAGTTGTCTTTTATATTGTTTTGCTTTTTCATAATCGACAAACTGATAATAGACAACCTCTTGAAACTCGGCTCCTTCCTTTTTTCGTTTAATTTGTTTTAAAATGCCGTCTTTTATTAAATCATGAAGCGCTTTGTACAGCTCAGAATGATTCGGACGGTAGCCATACGGGCGAAACTCTTCCCGCAGTTCATCCAATATTTTAAAACCATACAGCCGCTTCTTTTCCGTCATCGTGATTAAATATAATTTTAAAAAAGCTCGCTGCTTCAATAAAAAGCCGCTAGGTTTTCTTTTTTCCGTCATCTCTCCATCCATCTCCTTTTTACAATAATATAATTATGTAAACTTATAGTTTTCCGATCCTTTTATTTTAATCATAATATAAGTTCAAATAAAAATATATCTTTTTTTCATTTAGAACATTGTTTGCAAAATGAATTGTCACATAATATGACAAGACCTCCATGCTATTTGTTAAAATATTTGTTTTAGCATAAAGTGGAATGGCATTCGGCTGTTGGTCAATCCGAAAGTCTTTTCCTCTACCACCGAATCTTGACCTTTTTAAAATTTCGATTGCTTCTCGGAAGCATCGGGCATGAACATTTCTTATTCACGCAATAATGAGTGTTACAAACAAGATGATTCTGTCTGAAAAAACGTAGATTAATGAGATGGATTACTTAAAATCATTATTCCTAACATGCCACCTTTTGAAAACCATTAGAAAAATTTAGGAGCAGCTTGACCAAGGGATCCAACCTTCATTATAATATTTCTATAAATTGCCAAAAACCTCATTCGGAAATACTAGTTTAAAAGAAATTACATGACTTTGTTTTCGGGTTTCATCACATAAGAATTCACAGGCTGCTTATCTATGCAAGTTCGGTTGATTACAATTTGGCTTCCCGCTTCAGTACAATTGCATAATTTGTTGTTTATAGTCTACTAGAACTAAAAATTTCTGACCAACTAAGTACAGCCCATTCAGTTGCAATTTTAAACGAGGAAAGAATATTATTTGTGTGAAATTAAAGCAATTTTGAGAGGATAAGTTATGAATTTAATCTGACTGCTGCCGGAATTATTCTTGATGGTCTCAATGAAATTTCTTATGTTTCATGGTGATTGACTCTAACTGTAATAGCCTTTAGCCTCCTAATGTTTTAATTTTTGTAATAAGGCGGAACACCTTTTCTTATAAAGGGGATAAATATGCTCAAATTAAAAAATGAAAGAATAATAAATTTACTTTCTTTTTGCCTGTTAGTGCTAGCAGTTGTGGCGAATTCATTTTTTTCCATTAAACAGTTTCAAGTGATTGAGCAATTTGATAAACTGCAAGCGAGCTTTCCATTGTTTGCACATTCGTTTGTTGCTGCTTTGTTAATTTTAATACAATTGATTGCGGGAATTACCGTGATCATAATCGAAACAATATTTGTTACTTATATTACAAATGTCATGACGAATAAAAAGTTTACATTTAGTAACTTTTTATCAGCCATCATTTTTGCGAATCTTGTTTCCATTTTATTAAATATGACGATCATTTCACTGGCTGGCTTTAATCAACTGCAAGATATTCAATGGCTGGGCTGGTTTCCAGGTTCGCAAATCCTATTGGTTGTTTTTTTCTACTTATATTTATCATATTTAGACAGTTCCACTTCCATCAGCCTAAAAATAAGACTGTGTACAATAATATTTTCGACCACTTATGGTTTGACGCTTATCATTCAAACGTTCATGACTGTTGTGCAATTTCAATGATCTTAGGAAGGTGCATAATATGGAAAAAAAATTTAAGGCTAAAATGAGAATATTGTTCGTAATCTCGATAATCGTTTTTTTAGTAGGAATTTTTAATCTGGTAAAAATTGTTACGAAAATGTTGGGGAATTGAAGAAGATGAAATACTTTAAATACAAGCGGTTAATGAAAAAAAGAAAAGCATTAGCAAATTTCGAGATTTTATTTGGGAATTTTCTAAATAAGTTTGCTGGCGGCGATAAAAAATTGCTGCTGGTCTTTCTCTATAACGTAAATGCAGTCATTACTTTCGCTTCGATGTTAGCACCGATTTTTGTCTATTTGCTCATTTATTTTTTTCATTCCTTTATAAATATAAATCCTTTTTATATCGCCACTATCTATTTTTTTATAACGCTTTTGTTCACTGATATTAATAATGATGATTACGATCATGTGGAACTGGAGAATATTTCTCAATGGATGTATAAAGCTCACAAAATTAAATTTCAATTACTGATTATTAAAAAATTGCTGTTAACATTTGGAACAAACATTTTGTCTTATTGTTTTTTTATGTTGATTTTTATGAGAGAATTTCATTTTAGTTACATAACCATTCTTTTATACGAGATTTTCTTCTTAATAGCTGTTTTTTTTACTATTATTGTAAAATTTTTATGGAGCAATCCTCAGATTGTCTTTTTATTTATTCACGGGCCGAACGCTACGAAAAAGAAAGAACATTTCATCCGGTATAAAAATGACCTGCATTTAGATCAGTATCAAGCGGCTTTATCCCGATCTTGTCAAAATAGAACTTACTACTTATATATATTGTATACTTATTTGTTTGCAGCTGCTTCTTTAGTTCTGATATGTATGATTCATTTTTATTTTAATATTCATAAATTGATTATCATTTCGGTTTATTTAGGAATTGAAAGCGCAATGATTAGTATGATATCTCAAGGAATCATAAATAGCTCAAAACTGTTAAACGACTGTAATTTAAGCGATTTTTATTATATAAAGAAGTTTGATCAAAAAACTTATTATGAGAATTCGCTTTCTAAATTTCTGTCAAGAAGGCTCATCGTAATCCTAATCAGTTATTATGCTGGTGTATTCCTCCCTCTATAAATGTTGATATATCAACGGTTGTAGCCGTTTCAGGGGTGTCAAAAAAATATTTTTCGACAAAGTTCCTAACATTATTTCTTAAATATGTGTATATCTTACATTGACTGGGTACGCTTCGCGGCCACTACTGGTTAAATTTGGTTGTAGTGGGGGAAGCGTATGGGATGCACCGTGGATCTCTGCATCGCTGATGATGACGAACCCTCCCATGTCTCTTGGCATCCTTGCGCCTACATTCCTTCGTTCGGTCTAGTCATCAGGCAGAGGCCGGCTAAGCTCCTTTAGGGACTCAAGGTCGAATGGATGATATCGCGCCAGCTTCTCCGTGTCATCCTTGTTGTCTAGAGAATCGAGACTATAGGCATCAAGCAGCCGTTTCGAGGCCAAAGATGTCCTGCATCATTCGCTTCGCATCGAACGCTTGGTGCTTCGTACATACAGCGTGCAATACCTTCAATAATTTTCCGCATAACACCACAATCGATTGCTTCTTCCGCAACGGATTATCAGGACGTGTCGTGTAATAGTCGTGCAGCTGCCGAAACGCTTCGTTGTGGCGGATCATCGGCATCATCACGCGGAAGAGGAGGGCGCGCAACCGCCTTCTTCCACGCTTGGAGATCCGTTTTTGCCCTTTGTGTTGGCCGGAGGAGTTTTCCCGTAAGGTCAGTCCCGCAAGTTTCAATAATTGGCGCGGATCCTGATAGTGGGAAAAACTCCCGATTTCCGATAACAGTTCCACGATCGTCGCATCCCCTAAGCCCGGAACAGTTTTGAGCCATTCGTATTCCACGGATGTTTGCACAAGTTCTGTCAGTTGCTCATTCAGTGCCTCGATTTCTTTCTCCAATTGGCGGTACCGGCGGACAAGTGTGGCGATTTCGATACGGGCCATCTGTTGTCCTTCCGTTACGCCAATGGAGTGTTGGGCCAGTTCCATCAGCTTCTTCGCTTTCGGCTTTTGTGGCGATTGTAATCCCTCACTTTGCCGGTAAAGGGCCAGCACCTCTTCCAGCTCTTTTCCTGCCAGATCACTCGGAAATGGCGTATATTCCAGCACCGCGAGCGCCATTTTCCCAAATGACGGGAAGACTTGGGAAAACTCCGGAAAATATCGATCAAGCCAGCGAATCATTTGATTTCGAATCGCTCCCCGTTCTTCCACCAATTTGGAGCGAAATGTCGCTCCAACGCGCAGTTCGGCCTCCATCCCTTTCAGAATGCGCGGATAGCTGAATCGGCCGTCTTTCACTAACCGGGCAATGACGAGCGCGTCTTTCGCATCATGCTTGGTTGGAAGGTTATCGTCCAGCTCTTTGGAGCGCTTCACGTGCATCGGGTTTGTCATGACGAGAGGAATGCCCTTCTCGTCAAGAAAGTAAGCGAGATTGAGCCAATAATGTCCCGTTGGCTCGATGCCAACGATCACCTCGGTTTTTCCAAATTCCTTCATGGCTTCCACGATGCACTGGTACAACCATTCCAATCCTTCTCTCGATTGCAGAACGGGAAACGGCTTTTTTAACACCCTTCCTCGCTCATCCACAAAGCAGGCATAATGTTTTTTCTTTGCGATATCCATCCCAACAACCAGCGTTTGATCGGTGACTTGATTAATCTTCTTGTTTGAGATAGAATTCATGTATAGTCCTCCTTGGTATCCAAATTAGGGGTCAATTCGTGCGATTGACACCCCCGAATCATACCAAGAGGGCTTTTTTTATTCAAGTCCCCGAAAAAACTTCTAACAGGAATGCTCCTTTATGGATTTTCATTATTTTCAGCTGTCACTGTTTTATGTTCAACAATCATTTACTTCTACACAATAAAAATCATTTCAAAAAGAGTCTATCGCTTTCAAAAATTATCAATAGAAGATATTAAAAACAATTTTTTTGTATATTTTTTTAATCCTTTAGAAGATTTATTCGTTTTAGGGTTGCCTTCTATTACATGCAGCGCTGTAGCTTTTTATTCAATGAAATTCGGCAGTATATATCCTATACTCTTTTTCTTTATTGTTTATTCACATTTTTTATTATTATATAATTTTCTGACAAAAGAGAGGTAAAACATGCTTGAATTGATCAATATAAAAAAAAGATATGGTGAATCAGCCTACATTTTTGACGGTATTAACTTAAAAATAGATAACATGAGCATTGTTGAATTACTTGGTGAAAATGGAATTGGCAAATCAACGTTGTTGAATATCATCGGTGGAATGACAACATTCGATGGGAACATCAAGTTAAACAATATTTCATTAAAGGACGATTTTCAAAAGTATATAAAAGGAGTCTCCTTAATTGGCAATACACCATTTTTATACGATTATTTAACACCGGCTGAAACAATTGATATGATCTTATCCTTCCTGAATGGGGAAAGATTAGATTCGTCTCTAGAAGGTCTTATAGAAAAAATTGGACTCTACAAATATAAAAATACCCTTACACGCGAACTGTCTTTAGGAACGAAACAAAAACTATCTTTAATTTTAGCACTTCTATCTTCGCCTAATTTGATTCTCCTTGATGAACCTTTTGTCAATTTCGATATTAGGTCAAGAAAAGTTATTCTCGATTATTTGAAAAATTACGTCATGCAAAACAAGGCAATTTTAATTTATGCCACTCATTCAACGGATGCTGATTTAACTGATTTTTCAAATCAAAAGATCATTTTAAAAAGGAATGAACAACTGAATACAGTAGTTTTAGAGTGCGGCAGCCGTGAAGCATAAATTTTGTATGCTCGGTTACAGGAAGTTTATTTTTTTTATTGGGCTTTCTAAGGAACAGTTTCACCTTGCTTTTTCCGCTATTTTACTAACGTACAAATACTGTTTGAATCATTCTTTCATATAGCAGAATGAAAAACAAAAAAACAGTATTTACGTGGATAGCTCGAGTAAATAGTAGTCAAAGCCTGATGAAACAGTTCATAAAGGAGTCCAAAAAGCTATTCAAAACCAATCAATCTCTATAAAAATTGACCCTGCTAGAACAGTCGCTAATGTTAATGGAGATTTTCAAACTCAAGGGGCAGTGTCTTGGACTTATAAAGCCTTGGTTGGAAGATTGTTGTCTAGCTCTTTGGAGCGCTTCACGTGCATCGGGTTTGTCATCACGAGAGGAATGCTCTTCTCGTCAAGAAAGTAAGCGAGATTGAGCCAATAATGTCCCGTTGGCTCGATGCCAACGATCACTTCCGTTTTTTCAACTTCCTCCATCGCTTTCACGATGCACTGGTACAACCATTCCAATCCTTCTTTCGATTGCAGAACGGGAAACGGCTTTTTTAACACCCTCCCTCGCTCATCCACAAAGCAGGCATAATGCTTCTTTTTCGCGATATCCATGCCAACGATGAGCGTTTGATCGGTGACTTGATTAATCTTCTTGTTTGAGATAGAACTCATGTATAGTCCTCCTTGGTATCCAAATTAGGGGGCAATTAATCCGATTGACACCCCCGAATCATACCAAGAGGGCTTTTTTATTCAAGTCCCCGAAAAAACTTCTAACAGGAATGTTCCTTATAGGCTTTTGTTTATTCTTTGCTATGGCTGTTCCTAGCCTAATCATTTACTTTGTTTCTTTAGGAGTTAATCATTTCTTAGGAGACTATGTAAATTATTGCTCTCGGTCAGACTTATACATATTTCTTTATTGGTAAGTGCAGTAGCACTCGTTTATATGCTCAGATTTATGGTAATTATTAAAGGACTCGCAGCATCGCTCATAATACCTAACTGGATCACTTACATTTTTGAGTTTTCTTTTGCATAGATAGCTGTGTATTTTCCATACAGTATGTTATAAATAACCATTTAAGTAATGTGTCCATTTTTCAAGGAGGAGAGTTACTTTTATCCTTTTTTGTTGCATTTTTATTTTTAAGGTGTGCCATTCTTTTCTAACCTAGATGATATATCAAGGATAAAATTGGGATAGACATAGTAGAAGTAGAAAATACTATGTCTTCATAAATATTAAGGAGGAGGATATGATTTTGAATTTTATTCATGGGCTAAAGAAAATGGATTAAGTAATGCAAAATACACTATTTTTGTACGTGAACAGCTTCAATTGATCGATTGTACAGCTGCTTGTATTATTTTAAAAGAAAGAGAGTAAAAAAATTCGATCAATGCTGTCAATCTTGGATATTACCAACAATGTTCTGCCTGAAACATAAAAGGAGCATCCAATAGATAAAAGTACGTCTGATTGGATGCTCCTTGAACTTCTTAAAAAAACTTTTTACGATCACGTTCTTCTTTTAAAATTTCCACCGCCTCCCGAAAACGTTGCGAATGAACAATTTCTCTTTGGCGCAAAAATCTTAATCCGTCATTTAAGTCTGGATCATCTGACATATCGATAATCCATTGATAAGTAGCTCTTGCTTTTTCCTCGGCAGCTATATCCTCATACAAATCAGCTATCGGATCCCCTTTTGCTTGAATATAAGTCGCAGTCCACGGAGTTCCAGCAGCGTTGTTATAAAACAAGGCGCTGTCATGATTGACATAATGCTCGCCTAGTCCTGCTTCCTTTAATTGTTCCGGTGTCGCATCTTTCGTCAATTTATACACCATTGTTGCGATCATCTCCAAATGAGCAAATTCTTCTGTTCCAATATCCGTTAAAAGTCCTACTACTTTGTCGGGGATCGTGTATCTTTGATTCAAATAGCGAAGGGCGGCAGCAAGTTCTCCATCCGCTCCGCCGTATTGTTCAATTAAATATTTTGCAAGTTTTGGGTTGCACGTACTCACCCTGACAGGATATTGTAGTTTTTTTTCATAAAACCACATGTTCTTTCTCCTTTCATCGTATGAGTATAGTTAAACGGATTAAAGCTATACTTGCCATGGCCACGGCATCGTTCCCCAGCTCCAGTTCGCGTCTGAAAAGCTGTTTCCAAATTGCTGCAGCGCACCGAATTTTGATTCAAACATTTGCTTCAATTGTTTTGAGTATTGGGCATATTGGTTAAATTGCTGGATTGCTTCTATATCATTTGGATGAGTGTCTAGATAAAGCGATAATTCAACAAGCACGAAATCAGCCGCTTGAATTTCTTCAAGGAGCTGATAGTACTCTTGAGGAAGCTCCTTCATTTTGGCTACCTCCCTTTTTTCTCATACGGATTTTCGTAATAGTCATAAAAAAATCGCCAAAGAGTCCCTTTTTTTAATGCTTCTTTTGCGGAAAATTGCTGCAAGTTCGGCGGCTGAAAACCGAGGAAAAGGTTTGGCGGTGTGGAATAGTATTTGACACCGATTGGTTTACATGGATCATATCTGCTATGAAAAGGACGATATGATTTTACGGTCGTAAAAGATTTTTGATGCTTCTCATTCATAGTCATCACCTCTTTGAAGTTCATTTCTCTTTATACGATTATTCTTAAATAGTTTGTCTTGATGACTGAAATAAAGTTGTTTTCTTAAGTTTTCTGCGGCCATCCAGCAGTTGTTGGTCAGGAGATTTTTGGTAATTTTTAAAAAATGGGTTGAAATATTCTGAATTTTCCTTTATTATAAAACTGTATTTCGTTCATCCAGAGTTTACACAACGAAAAAAAAAATTAGGAGGATGATCGATGAGTCAATTAATCGCTAATGTTGAAGGGAAAGTAGCGGAGTTTCTAAAAGGGAAAAAAAAGTTGTACATTAATGGTGAATTTGTCGAAAGCGTTTCCGGCAAAACGTTCGACACTCCTAATCCAGCAACTGGAGAAACTCTTGCAACGGTTTATGAAGCGGACAAAGAAGATATTGACCGTGCTGTCCGTGCGGCAAGAGCTGCTTTTGACAGCGGGCCATGGTCCAAAATATCAGCTGCTGAACGAAGCCGATTATTGTACAAACTGGCGGATTTGCTGGAAGAAAACAAAGAAGAACTAGCTCAGCTGGAAACGCTGGATAACGGAAAACCGATCCGGGAAACTAGAAATGCAGATATTCCATTAGCCATTGAACACTTGCGTTACTATGCCGGATGGTCTACAAAAATAGTCGGGCAGACCATTCCTGTCAACGGACCATTTTTCAATTATACAAGACATGAACCTGTTGGTGTTGTCGGTCAGATTATTCCATGGAACTTCCCGCTTCTAATGGCAATGTGGAAACTTGGTGCCGCTCTTGCAACTGGTTGTACAGTCGTTTTGAAGCCTGCAGAACAAACTCCACTTTCAGCCCTTTATTTAGCAGAGCTTATTGAAGAAGCAGGTTTCCCACCTGGGGTTATCAACATAGTACCGGGCTTTGGGGAAACAGCTGGGCAAGCGATTGTTGATCATCCTCTGATAGATAAAATTGCTTTTACCGGATCGACGGAAGTCGGCAAGCTGATAATGAAAAATGCCGCACGTTCACTGAAGCGAGTTACGCTGGAATTAGGAGGCAAATCGCCGAATATTATTTTGCCGGATGCTGATCTGTCAAAAGCGATTCCAGGTGCATTAAACGGTGTAATGTTTAATCAAGGTCAAGTATGCTGTGCAGGTTCTCGTGTGTTTATTCAGAAAAAACATTACGATAATGTATTAGCAGATATGGCCTCCCATGCCCAAAATATCCGCCAAGGCTTTGGTCTGAATCCGGAAACGGAAATGGGGCCGCTCGTATCTGAAGAGCAGCAGTCAAGAGTGTTGAATTATATTGAAAAAGGAATTGAAGAAGGCGCAGAAGTTGTGACCGGCGGATCTACGCCATCTGAAAAAGGGTATTTTGTCACTCCTACAATTTTTGCTGATGTTGAAGATAAAATGACAATTGCCAAAGAGGAAATATTCGGTCCGGTCATTGCTGCATTGCCTTTTGAAGATTTAGATGAAGTTATTGATCGGGCAAACAACAGCGAATACGGCTTAGCTGCCGGTTTATGGACGAGAGATGTGGCCAACGCTCACTATGTCGCCAATCGCTTGAGAGCAGGAACTGTTTGGGTCAACTGTTATAATGTATTTGACGCAGCTTCTCCGTTTGGCGGATACAAACAATCAGGTATCGGTCGCGAAATGGGTTCATATGCTTTGAACAACTATACAGAAGTAAAAAGCGTGTGGATTAGCTTAAATTAAAATATATAATTCAGAATAGCGCCTGTCTAAAAAACAATATCTATGCCCCACAGAAAATGATTTCTGTGGGGCTTTCCAGTTGTCGAGAACTTCTCCTAAAAGGTTGAGTTCCGCCTGCTTTAGTACTTTCTGCATTGAGAAAAGCTCGGGCATTTCCTCTGTGAAAAACAACAGAAACAGTAATTGTCCATAATACAGCAGAACACCCCTTCCCTGTTCGGCTTTAAATTAAAAAAAGCGTTGTCTTCTCTGCTTTTTACAAATTAAAGGACGCACAGCATCAAAAAGGAATTACAGGGAAAATCGCGATATAAAATGAACATTGTTTCTAAAAATCTTTCAAAAACAGAAATGAAGAGGATTATGAAATCTTTAAAGGAAAACCAAGTAACGGGATAAATCAAGTAATTTTATATATGAAATCTGTACAAATAGTAAACAAAATGAATTTAAAGGGTGTATAGACAGATGAAGCTATTATTTGAGATTGAAGAATATGAGGATACAAAAGATGCTCCTTTTGAGCTATCCTTTTATTTCTACAAAAGATTATATATGTATATTGTTGAAAAGGGACAAAAACAACATTCCGTGATGGTCTTTTATTAGATATCGGAGATTACTTGATCAAATTCAGTAATGAAAAATAGTTCAAGGGACCGTAGAAGCTATGAGAATGCTTTAAAATATCACATTAAAAAAATCCCAAAATCGTCTGTTTATTGATTGTTGTATTATGATTCAAGCAAACAAAAAGTACTGGATTGTCATTTCACGGACTTTGTTAAAGCTTTTATAAAGGAATACCAAGATATATAGACGACATTTTAAAGCAGGATGAAAATGCGTATGATGATAAAATTTTTGTTATGATGGCAGATCTAATCAAGAAGTTACATAGTATTTGTTGTTAAAATGAAATTTGAATGTACTTACTTCTGTCATAAAATAGAGTTTGTCTATTAGTTCCCAAAAAAGCTAAAGAAGCTGACGTGCTTATTTGAAAAGATGAAAAGTATACTGTTCAATGAACGATGTTTGGGCAGATTGACTTAAGGGGCTGTCCAATAGTTGATTTCACGGTATTGGATCCCCCTTTTCATGTTCAGTAATGCTGATATATCAGCATTTCTTGATTATTGAATTCCAATGGATGTATCCTTTTGGGACAATCCCCTGATTTTATTTTGCACTGATATGCATGGCATTTTTCATACATAATTCAGGCAGCTGCTCTTTTTTAATAACAAGACCGAGTATTTACAAACAAATTTCTTCCCATCCAGCCTCTCCTCTCATATAAAAAATGCACGTCTTCAAAAAATCATCCGTTTTTAATTGGTGAAAAACCGCTTTAAGGAGCTCCCCTCTTCCATCTAAAAAAAGACGCGCTTCTTTTAGTTCACCCTTTTTCAAATTGCTTCATATAGTATTCTGGACGATTGAATGAAAAGGAGGATTTTGTTGTCTTGAGTGAATCGTATATTAATGAATTAAAAAAATGGTGTGATGATCTTTATGGAAACATCATTTCAGAACACCCTTTTGCAAGCGAATTCGAGGAAAAAATAATCCGTTTCAAAACAGAGCTGGACAAAGCCGAGTCCCTTTCAGAAAGCGAACTTTATGAACAGGCGAATCAATTGTATGATGAATTCAGATCATTTATTGAAGGTGAAGATGACCGGTCTTTGGCTGTGCCGATAGGACAACATAAGCTCCCTCCTCTTCCCTATCGATACAATGCGCTTGAGCCGTATATTTCAGAAGAAATCATGAGGCTTCACCATTTGAAACACCATCAAAGCTATGTAGACGGTTTAAACAAGGCGGAAATCGAAATGGAAAAAGCACGGAGAACAGGAGATTTTTCATTGATTAAACATTGGGAACGGGAAGCAGCTTTCAATGGGGCAGGCCACTATTTGCATACAATTTTTTGGAATATCATGAACCCAAAAGGCGGGGGCGAGCCGAAAGGTGAATTAAAGGAAACGATCAAAAATTCATTCGGAAGCTTTCAAGCATTTAAAAAGCATTTCAGCGAAGCTGCAAAAGCAGTCGAAGGCGGAGGCTGGGCGATATTAGTATGGTCCCCCCGTTCAAGAAGATTGGAAATATTGCAGGCGGAAAAGCATCAAAACTTAAGCCAATGGGATGTCATTCCTCTTCTTGTATTAGATGTTTGGGAGCATGCATACTACTTGCAATATAAAAACGATCGGCAAAAATATATCGATAATTTTTGGAAAATCGTCAACTGGCCAGAAGTGGAACAAAGATTTCAAACTGCAAAAAAAGTCATTTGGAAGCCATATTGATAAGGCTATTCGAATCGTTTCATCACTTCCGGCAAAATGTCTGGAATATCGCCCGCAAGCATTGATCTTACACCTTTCGTTTTTACAAACAGATCTGCACATAAACCGTGTAAATAGACTGCATTTGCCACAGCTGCTTTTTTGTTCTCATAATAGGACAAAAAAGCAGCGATGATTCCCGTTAATGCATCTCCGCTCCCGCCTTTGCCCAAAGCAATGTTTCCAGTTGGATTGATCATTCCTGTTCCATCCGGAAATGCAATCACTGTATATTGGCCTTTTAAAACCACAATGACATTTTCTTCAACGGCAAATTTAGAAGCAGCTTCGATTCTGTTCTTTTGTATATAGCTGATCGGCTGATCGATTAAACGGCTAAATTCCCCCGGATGCGGTGTTAACACAATAGGATGTTGTCTATTTTTCGGATATGTGCGTTTTTGTAACGCACCGGCATCCAGCACAACAGGCCAATCGTTTTGTAAGATGGATTGAATGGCTGTTTCGGTCTCTTCTCCAGGAACGATACCTGGTCCAATTGCACATACTGACAGCTTTTCCGGGAATTCACCATCTCCTGCTTTTATGAGACCTTCAAAAAAATAAGTTGCTTCAGGAATTTGCCCGGCGATGGCCCCCGCTACAAAGGGTGTTGTGCCGATCACAAGCTTGCCAATTCCTGCCCTCATAGCTCCTTTCGCAGCAAGAAGCACACTTCCCGGCATTTCGTCGGAGCCAGCAATTAAATAGCCTGTTCCAAAAGTGCCTTTATGGGAAAAAGACGGATGGTTCGGCCATGTTTGCTTCACATCTTTTTCTGTCCAGACCTTCCATTTCCCTTCTTCCTTCAGGCCGATGGACACAACTTCCTTTTTTCCGTAAAAAGATGAAGAAGGCAGCAAAAAGGCTGATCGCTTATATCCGTGGATGCTGATGGTGACGTTTGCTTTAACCGCTATCGGCGCTTCTCCGGTGTCGGATAAAACTCCTGAAGGAACATCAACGGAAACGACAAAAGCGTTTTGTCCATTAATCCATTCAATGATGTTTTTCACATCATCTCTTAGCGGATGCCTTGCACCGACCCCCAGCAAAGCGTCAACGATGACTTGGTAATGATTTTGTTCATATTCGGCTGTTTCGAGAAAACCGCTGTTTTTATAAAAAGCGAAATGATGCTTCGCTGCTTCACTTATCGGTGCCCCAAGCGGAAAAGAAAGATCGGCATGGTAGCCGTTTTGTTTTAAATATCTGGCCAAAACAATTCCATCTCCGCCGTTGTTGCCTTTACCGGACAATATTAAAATCCGATCATCTTTTTTTACGTACGAAACAAGCTTTTGAAATAAAGAGCGCCCGGCGTTTTCCATCAACACAATAGAAGAAAGGCCATTTTTTTCTGCCAGATTGTCAATGTTGCGAATATCCTCTTCAGTATAAACGAACACGAACAACACCTCCTCTCAAAAAGGAAAGAAAAAATAAAGGGATGATTAGCTATTTTGCTTCTTCAAAATATTCTTTGTAAAACCCGCCTACTTTTCCGGAATTGTCGATAATAAAATAATACTCTTCCGTTTCGTTCAAGACATCATAAGTTTGTCCAGGTGTCAATACATTATTTACCATATACTTTTTTGCATTTGTATGTAAACATACAACTTTTTTATTTGCTTTTTTGTTTTTCCATGATAGATGATTCATGTTTGCCACTCCTTCATTCGTTCGTTTTCATATGAAAAGAAGAACGCGGAATGCGTTCTTCCTTCATTAGTGATTTACCCTTCCAGCAAGAGCTGCTCTGGATCCTCCAACAGCTTTTTGACAGTTGCCAAGAAGCTGACAGCTTCTTTTCCGTCAATAATACGGTGGTCATATGATAAAGCAATATACATCATCGGACGGTTTTCAATGCGCTCTTCGTCAATCGCAACTGGGCGAAGCTGGATTTTATGCATCCCTAAAATACCGACTTGAGGTCCATTTAAAATCGGTGTTGACAACAAAGATCCGAAAATACCGCCGTTAGTTATCGTAAATGTTCCTCCTTGCAGATCCGAAAGCGCAAGTTTATTTGCTCTCGCTTTTGCTGCAAGATCGGCAATTTCTTGCTCGATTTGAGCAAATGTTAAGCGATCTGCATCTCTTACAACAGGAACAACCAAACCTTCATCTGTAGAAACAGCTACTCCAATATCATAATATTTTTTCAACACAATTTCATCGCCTTGAATTTCCGCATTCAGTAGAGGGAATTTTTTCAAGGCTGCGACAACTGCTTTTGTAAAGAAGGACATAAAGCCTAAACGAACATCATGCTCCTCAAAAAATTGATCTTTTCTCCGTTTGCGGATGTTCATAACTGCTGTCATATCCACTTCATTAAAGGTTGTCAGCATAGCTGCTGTATTTTGAACTTCTTTTAGACGTTTGGCAATGGTTTGTCTTCTGCGGGACATTCTGATCCGTTCCACAGGCTTCTGATCTGCAACCGTTGCCTTTTGTGTTTCTTGCGGTTCTGGTTTTGGTTTATTAGGGGCTTTTTCTTCCGCTTTTGGCGCTTCATAATATGCAATATCTTGTTTGCGAACACGACCGAGCGGATCAGCCGTCGGCACGGCCGATAAGTCGATTCCTTTTTCACGTGCAAGCTTTCTTGCTGCAGGTGTTGCGATTGGGCGCGGTTTGCCTGCAGACTGTTCTTCCGATTCCACTTGAACTGTTTGCTCCTCTAGATTTTGCTCTGGAGCGGCTTCTACTTTTTGTTCTGGTTGAGGGCTGCTTGCCTGTGGAGCTTCACTTGCGCCTTCATCGATGATTCCGATGACTTCGCCAACTTCGACAACATCGCCCTCATTTTTAAATACTTCTTTTAAAACACCGGCATGTTCAGCAGTAATTTCAACATTGACCTTATCGGTTTCCAGCTCAAGAATGTATTCGCCTTTTTCAATTTTATCGCCAGGTTTTTTCAACCATTGAGAAATTGTACCTTCTAAAATGGATTCTGCTAGTTCTGGAACTTTAATTTCAGCCATTTTTTAAATTTCCTCCTCATTCATTCCATGTAAGCGCTTCTGTTATGATTCGGCTCTGCTCTTTTTTGTGAATTGTCGGGTCTCCTTCTGCAGGGCTTGACCGTCTTGGACGTCCAATATATTTAACAGCGAGCTTATCACCCACAATAGATTTTAATTGCGGATATGTGAAAATCCACGATCCCATATTCTTCGGCTCTTCTTGCACCCAGACGATTTCCTGCAAGTTAGGGTATCTTTCTATAATCTCTTTAATTTCTTCTTCAGGGAACGGATAAATTTCCTCCACCCGTACAATATGAAGAAAATCTTTTTGATCTAATTTTTGCAGACCATTCGCCAATTCTATCGATATTTTGCCAGTGCACAAAATTAAACGTTTTACTTTTTCTTTATTTTGACCTAAACCAGGCTGCTCAATAACCGGTTGAAATTGACCTTCAGTCAGCTCTGTAACGTCGGAAACCGTATTTGGATTACGCAGCAAGCTTTTTGGCGTCATAATGATGAGCGGACGCACTTCTTCTTTTGTTAAAATCGCTGCTTGTCTTCTTAGCAAATGAAAATATTGAGCAGCAGTCGTTACATTTGCCACCGTCCAATTGTTTTCTGCAGCAAGGGTCAAGTACCGTTCCAAACGCCCGCTGGAATGTTCCGGTCCCTGGCCTTCATATCCATGCGGCAGCAACATGACGAGTCCAGATTTTTGTCCCCATTTTGCCCTGCCGGCTGAAATAAATTGATCGAATATGACTTGTGCAACGTTTGCAAAATCACCGAATTGTGCTTCCCAAATAACAAGCGTTTCCGGAGAAAATACGTTATATCCGTATTCAAATCCCAATACAGAAACTTCAGACAACGGGCTGTTATGAATCGCAAACGATGCTTGAACATCCGACAAACGATGCAGCGGCGAGAAGGTTTTGCCTGTTTTCACATCGTGCAAGACTAAATGTCTATGAGCAAAAGTCCCGCGTTCCGAATCTTGTCCAGTAATTCTAAGCGGAGTTCCATCTCTCAAGATTGTCGCAAAAGCGAACGCTTCTGCAAGCGACCAATCTACTTTTCTTTCTTCTTCATATACTTTTGCCCTGCGTTCTAGAATTTTTTGCAATTTATTAAAAACGGTGAATCCTTCTGGGAACGTAATTAATTCCTTGTTAATTTTGTCAAGGACATCCACCGGCACAGTCGTGTCGATTTTGGGCAGACCATGGCTGACCGTTTCTGGAATATGAATTTCCTCTTCTTGGTGTTCGTTTTTTGGAACTTTATCGTATGCTTTTTTCAGCCGATCCTGCACTTCTTGTTCAAACTTTCTTGCGTCTTCTAAGGAAATAATTCCATCGCTTTCAAGCTGTTTAGCATATAATTTGCAAATTGTTTCATGTTTCTTAATTTTTTCATAAAGCAACGGATTTGTCGCCATCGGCTCATCCATTTCGTTATGCCCGTAACGGCGGTATCCGATTAAATCAATTAAGAAATCTTTATGGAATTTATTGCGATACAAAATGGCAATATAAACAGCTGCCAAACATGCTTCTGGATCATCCGCATTCACATGAACGATCGGAATTTCGAAGCCCTTGGCTAGGTCGCTGGCATATTTTGTTGATCGAGAATCATGGCTTTCCGTCGTAAATCCGATCATATTATTGGCGATAATGTGGATTGTTCCTCCGGTTTTGTAACCGTTTAACTGACTAAGGTTAAGAGTCTCTGCCACGACTCCCTCGCCAGGGAATGCTGCATCGCCGTGAATCAGCACAGCCATGGATTTGTGAATATCTTGTTCAGGATATCCGCGCACATTACGATTATCTTGGGCTGCACGTGTATACCCTTCCACAATCGGATCCACAAACTCTAGATGGCTAGGGTTGTTCGCTAGCGTGAGCCGTGCACGAACAACATTATGATCTTTAATTTTTCTGTCCGCACCTAAATGATATTTCACATCTCCGGTCCAGCCGTAGTTGATTCCGATTGAACCTTCAGACGGAACCAATTCTTTGTTCGGTGCATGCTGGAACTCAGAGAAAATAAGCTCAAATGGCTTTCCTAACACATGAGCCAACACGCTTAGTCGGCCCCGATGCGCCATTCCGATGTTTATATTTGTCGTTCCGCTTTTCACAGCTTCAGAAATCAGCTCATCAAGCATCGGAACGAGCATATCAACACCTTCAATGGAGAATCTCTTTTGGCCGACAAATGTTTTATGGAGAAAAGATTCAAATCCTTCAACTTCTGTTAATCGCTTCAAAAGAGAAATGCGTTTCTCTTTTGAAAGTGTTTTGAAAATTTTCCCAGATTCCACCATTTCGTTGAGCCATTCATGCTCTTCAAAATTGTGGACATGTTGAAATTCAAATGCAATCGATTTTGAATAAACATCTTTTAAATATTGGATCGCTTCGTACCCGTTGTGTACATGATCAGGAGTATACGGACTCAACAATTTGGCCGGTATTTCAATTAAGTCCTCTTTCGTCAGACCGTATCTTGATTCATTCAAAACATCTTCTTCGTTATGTTTTATCCCCATAGGATAAATAGAAGCATCCAAATGTCCAAATGTCCGAATATCCTCTGCAAACCTTACAGCAGCTGCTACTTTTTGCAGCTTTTCAAACGTATAAGACAAATTTCTGCTTACAGTGGATGAGGAGTTTACATAAGATTGTTCAGTTAGAGCCTCAGGAGCCCCCCAAGCATCAAACATGTTTCTTAATTCTTCATCAACAGAATTCGGATCTTCTAAATATTGTTCATATAAGTCCATGACATACCCTAAATTAGGTCCGTGAAAATCACGCCATGCGATTTTTAAATTTGACGAAGTTTCTTCCATTTTCTTAAAAACCCCCAATGATCACTAATCATTAGAATTCTTCTGCTTTGTTTCCCCACAAAAAATTTTTTTAAATTCTCATCACCATCCCACAAGAAGCAAGCTATATTTTTTTAAATAACCGCTTCCACCGCTATTTTAACACTATTCATCAGATTGACCAATAGTATTTACTTAAAAATTAGCATCTTTATATAATAATTTTCTTGATTTTTTGAATACATGTTGTATTCTGCCATGTTTTGGCGGTTTATTCGATTGTTTTTTGCAGCAATTTTTTCAAAAGCGGGAACAAGACGTCCGGGAGTTCTGTGATATTTTGCACCATGATGCTGTGTTTTCCATAAATCGTTTTCATTACCTTTCTTTTGCTTTCTTCAACTGCTCCGGCGGATAAAAATATGTTCAGCACCTCTATACCGTGCTTTCGAGCATTCATTACGGCTTCATGTGTATCGACAATTCCGTTTTGATCATATCCGTAGGCAGCAGGCTCACCGTCTGAAAAAACAAGAAGAAATTTTTGCTTCTCTTTTCTTGCAAGCAGTTCGTTTGTCATATGCCGGATCGCAAAACCGTCGCGGTTATCTTCTTCAGGCAAAAGCTGCATGATTTCTGGTCCTGAGCTGGAGCTAAGTGAAGTTTCGAAGTTGATTACTTTTTTGAAATAGTTCGGCTGGTTGTTTTCTGTACTGTTTGCCGAGTCTTCCCAAAAACCGACAATTTGATGTGGAACCCGAACGGACTTTAACGTTTCATGAAACAAAATGATGCCTCGTTTTGTTTCTTCCATTTTGTCGTGCATGGATGCAGAGCAGTCGACGAGCAGTGTAAACACCCCGTCAAGATCATTCGCAGGATTCCTTTTTTTGAAAAAAAGCTTCGGGTTTTCATCCGTCCATAGACGCAACAGCTTTTTATTCAATCTGCCGAAATGTTCATCTTGTTTTGGATATGTCTTTTTATGTTCAAGCGTTTTTTGAATGATTCGCTGCAAACGTTTTTTGTACACGATCAATTGCTGCAATTCCTTTTCATACGCAGATTTTTCTGCTTCCTTTGGCATGTTTGCCGTCAGGAAATATGCTTTTGCATGCTTGTTTTCCTTCCCGAGTTGTTGTTGTATTTCTTGCTCTGCTTCTTTTTGCAGCTTTTCATCAGCATTTACTTCGTCATAATAATTGTTTTGAGTCTGTCTAGCTGAACCTTCTACAATCACAAGCGCCTGATCTCCCGTCTCAGTTTGCCTTGCATGTTCATCTATTAAATTCGTTTGCGTTCCTTGTTCTAAATCAAATTGCAAAAAGCTTTTCGTCGGTGTGGATGTTTCACGATGCCATACGGCCATTTTTTCATCATGAAGATCTTCATCACCCTTTTTTACATTATCCAGTGCATCCTGATTTTGAAGCCGGTCTTTTCGTTTCATGTCGTCAAAAGTCAAGGTATGAAGATCTTTTTCCGATAAATCAGGCAAAATGAAATAAGTATGGATCAAATCTTTTTTCAACACTTCATCCAACAGCCTCATCGTTTTCAGGACAATATCGGAAACTTCTTTCGTGCTATTTGCATCGTATACGTTCATCACTTGTTCCTTCACGAAAGGCAGCAGTTCATCTATTTGGACGCTTATTTCTGGTACATTCAAAACAGGTGATGTGGCCGTAGCCATTTCATACAGGGCCGCAAAGAGCGCATCGGTTGCAAATCCCCGATCAAGGCTTGCTTTCAGCTGATCACGGTAATATTTTTTATAAATATTCAGCCGCTTGCGGAAATAGCGCTTTGTCCCGGGACGATCGCGTTTAACCAGTTCTTCAATCCGCACATCTTCAAGCAGCATCAACAGCTGTTTTGCAAATTTTTGATGATGTAATGTCCGAACGAGATCATGAAATGCAGCAATTTGATGAAAATCCGTATAATAATAGCTGCCAATTGCGCGCAAATAAATGTCTGATTTAAATCCTGCAAGCTTGTCTTCTTCCGCACGATCGTTCCAAAAATGGCTAATATAAATTTTTTGTTCTGCTGGATGAAAGTAAGACTGAACGGCAAAAGCGATATCGATATCTCTTCGTTTTGTCAATGTTTGCGCTAAATCGGACAGCTCCATCATTAACATTGAATCTATGATTTCATCATTAAATTTTATATAATGCATCGGATTTCCCTCACTCAAAAACGGTTTCTGCAATGTTCATGATCGCTCTTTTTTCCAGCTCATCATCCAATTTTGCTGCAATGGCCCGTTCAATTGCTCTTAAAGGGGGCAAATAAACCGACAAATCGCAGGCATCGATCAAAGCCCGGATGGAAGCTGCTTCTTCCGAAACCTTCCCGATTTTTACTTGTGTAATAATGTCGCTAGATAATGTGAGAAACTTTTCTATCAGCTTTTCATCTTTTAAAGAAGACTGCTCAGTGAGCACTTGTTTTAACTTTTCATTTTGTACATATGGAACATCAATCACGACGAATCGGTTTTTCAACGCTTCGTTTAACGGAACCGTCCCTACATACCCTTCGTTAATAGCTGCGATGACACCAAATCCCTCTTTCGCCGCCACAACCTCTTGTGTAAATGGATTCGTGATCCGCCTCCGGTAATCTAGCACCCCATTTAAAATTGGCAATGTCTCAGGTTTCGCCATATTGATTTCATCTATATATAAAAAATGCCCTTTTTTCATCGCCTGAATAACAGGTCCTTCGACAAACTCAATGACTGTTTGATTGCTGGAATTGACAATCGTTTTATATCCAAGCAATGCTTCGGCATCAAGATCAACTGAACAGTTAATGCTGTGCATCGGCTGAGAAAAAAATGATGACAGCGTTTCAGCAAATTTCGTTTTCCCAGCACCGGTCGGTCCTTTTAACAAAACATTTTTTCCAAGGGCCAATGCCACCAGCGCATCATACAAAATGACTGGATCGTCAGACAAAAAACCGCCTTGTCCAATTAATCTTTGATCTTGATCAGAATGCACCCGCTTTTTGCGAGATTCAATTACATTTATTATTTCTTTTGGCAAATGAAGCTCTAAAGACATCATAAAAATTTCCTTTCTAATCATCACGTTCTTTTTTATATTGTTTCACTACATAACTATATCATATCCTTTTTTAACACATTAATTTTTAAGATTCTTTTGAATTTAAAATATTATAATTTTTACAGACAGCACAAACCATAGACGTGGTTTGTACTACTGGGATTGTCCAGAAAGTCAAAATCCATCAAATCATAAGCATGAATATATCAACGTTTTAAAAAAAGTTAAAGGGGCGTCTATAAGCCCAAAAATCGACTTATTAGACAGCCCCTATAAATCAATAAATTATATAGAAATTTATTTATATTGAACCCAACTTTCGCATACCAGTAGCTTAGTTAAAATTTTATATATATAGATCTTGTAATTCAAATGTATCATTTAACATTTTGGCAACATTAAGAAAGACACCTATTTTCAGACCGTCGAAAAACGGTCCAAGCTACATATCCATGCAGATGTTAACATGTCAAGTTACATATATTGGGAGGAATGGATTCAATCCAATCGTTTTCTATCTTACCAAATGAAAGACGCCTTTCCGCCATTCCCCCATCTCTGGATGTTGGGAGCTCTGAACAGACAATCTTAATTATCGGAATAAAAAGAGCAAATCATTTGATGGAAAAAAGATGAAGCTTTCCCTTTAACTGATGAATGCCGCTCCGTATCAAGAAAGAGCGGCTTTTCTGATTGGACCATCATTCGTTTACACTTGTCCTGCACCATACGAGCGTTTTCGTCGTTGTGATGGCATACAAAATCCGTTGAACACCGAACGTGCAGATTTTGGATACTAATGCGTCTTTTCAAGCGGCTTTTTAGTCTAATTCACATTCATCGAGAGGAACGACCTTTGTCTTTTTCACGATTTTATAGCCAAACCAAACTGCTAAAAACAATGGCAATCCAATGTAAGAAACGAGAATACCGTACCAGTCGATTGATTCTCCCATGAAGGCCCTGTAGTTCTGTCCCAAAATGACGACCGCGCAAAGTACCAGAGCGAACAGCGGTCCGAATGGAAACCATTTTGCTTTGTAAGGAAGATCACGGAGATCTCTCCCTTGCGCAACATACGCTTTGCGGAAACGATAGTGACTGATTGCAATGCCAAGCCATGCAATGAACCCCGACATACCAGAAGCATTTAATAACCATACATAGACGATCCCATCCCCAAAAAACGAAGCCAAGAAAGCAAGTGTTCCTAATGAAGCAGTAACCAGTAATGCATTAACAGGGACTCCCCGGCGATTCAACTTAGCCAGAAATTTTGGCGCTTTCCCCTCTTTTGCTAGCCCCCAAAGCATCCGAGTAGACGCATACATACCAGAGTTTCCAGCTGATAAAACCGCTGTTAAAATGACAGCATTCATAACGGATGCTGCGAACGCAATGCCAGCTTTGTCAAAAACGAGAGTAAACGGGCTGACCGTAACATCGCTATTCGCTAGATTTTCATTCGTATATGGAATAAGAAGTCCGATTGCTAAAATAGCCAATATATAAAATAGCAAAATGCGCCAAAATACTTGCCGAATGGCGCGAGGAATGTTACGTTTCGGATCCTCGCTTTCACCTGCTGCAACTCCAAGCAGCTCTGTTCCTTGGAAAGAAAAACCCGCCGCCATAAAAATGCCGAGAGTCGCCATGAAACCACCATGGAATGGAGCGTCGCCGATGGTGAAGTTTTTAAATCCAACCGCTTCACCACCCATAATACCTACAATTATTAAAAAGCTGACAATAAGAAAAATAATGACTGTTACTACTTTAATGAGCGAAAACCAATATTCTGCTTCGCCAAATCCTTTAACGGATAAATAATTAAGCAGAAACATAATTACTAAGCATAAAGCGCTCCATAAAAGTGAAGGACTATCAGGAAACCAAAATTTCATAATTATAGTCACAGCAGAGAGCTCTGCGGCAATCGTAATGGCCCAGTTGTACCAGTAATTCCATCCTAGAGCAAATCCGAGCGCAGGATCGACAAACTTAGTTGCATACGTACTAAACGTTCCAGTAACTGGCATATAAGCTGCCATTTCTGCAAGACTGGTCATCAAAAAATACACCATTATACCAATTGCAATATACGCTACCAGCGCTCCGCCCGGCCCAGCAGTATGAATTGCTCCACCGCTGGCTAAAAACAATCCAGTGCCAATCGTCCCACCAAGAGAAATCATCGTTAAATGCCTTGTTTTTAGCTTGCGTCGAAGCTGGTTAGGCGAAGAATGGGCGGTCGTAGCTGTTTCCTTCTTTTTAATAACGCTTTCCATTGTTTTCATCGCTCCTTTTTTCTTTGTCATGGAAAGGAGCCGGGTGATAATCGAGTAGGAGTGGGTGACTAACCCCCGACCTCTCACACCACCGTACGTACCGTTCAGTATACGGCGGTTCAATTAAGATGACGCAGAAATTGATATCTTTCGAATAGACTTCTTAACCCTTGTCGACTCCAGTAGGAGTTGTCGAGGGTTTTGTGTAGAATGGGACTGCAGGCAATCCGACAGTATTTCTTGCGTATTACCCCACTCGAATGGCTTATGCGTTGGAACACTTAATCCTCTGAGTTTCCGAATTTTTGTTTTCGGCGTTTTCCACTCTTTCCATAAACACATTCGAAGTCTTCGTCTGATCCATTCGCCAAATTCTTTGAACTTACTTGGCGTATCTGCCAAGGCAAAATAGCCGCACCATCCCCTTGCGTTAAGCTAACTGCTCTTCTGCCTTTGCAGCTCGGGACTTTCACCCTAGAGATTACACCCATGCTGGGCGCACCAAAAAAGCCGCCGAAGGTGATTCGGCGGCAATACAAACATTACCCGTATCAACCCTTCCGTGAAGATAGCGCTCCACGGCTGCTTTTCTCCAGGCAAACCGTGACAGTGCTGCCCCTGTTCGGTGGCAACCCCAGTCCGCACATCCAGAGAAATGTGCGAACTTCGGCGGCTTTCCCTTTCCAGCGAAGTCTTCAATGTTCTCTGCATCTCGTTCGCAGTACTCATAAAAGCCGCAACCTCTACCTCATCGGGTGAATGAGGATGCTATTTATTTAATTCCATAGTGATTATAAAACAATTTTTGTGCAAAAACAATATCTATTTACACCTCGATTGAGACAAGATTTTTTCGTATAGAATTTTTTAAAATCCAACCATTGCTTTCAAGGGATGATCAATCGGTCTACCAGATGATTGTTGTAGATAGAAGACATGGTTTCTCGTGATGACTTCGATCTTTTGTTTAGAAATGATTTTAAATATGGTTCTTACGAAATTTTTTATGAAAACGAGTAAGGGTTGAAAACAAGTTTATATTTGTTATTTCGCAATAGTTATCACAATCGATAAAGTACCTGTTTCTCTAACAAAAATAATCCAGTTCGTCCGCAAGTCACTCGTTTTATTATTTGTAAGCGATTGATTTGACCCTCAAGCAGACCGATGTTTTAGGGGGAAGTAAAGCATTCCTTACAGCTTGGATATCACTTCTCAGCCTAAAAGCATAATAATAAAATGGTGTTGGGATCATTTCACCCTCCCTCTATAAACTTTAATTTTCTTCAAAATTCTCACGTTTTCTTTAAATTTCACTAACTTCCAATAGCTTCTTCACCTCATGTTAGTAGATATTAATTGAATATATTTACATGGTAGAGTCCGTCCCACCGAACAGATTTACAATATCTGTAATTTCCTGTATGACCGTGCTCCTAATCAATACCTATAGCACCTCCTTCAGATCAACAGAGTATGCCTTATTTTCTAAAAATTATTCCATATCATTTGCTGAATTCGTTGCAAAATATAAATTTTTATATACAATTGTATTTCTTGTCAATAATGTCGAAACATTTTTAACAACCCTAAATTTCATACATATACAAAATCTCCAGTAAGATGGATGTATCGGCAAATTAGACGATTCTATCATTCTTCCGATTAAAAAAGCAATCAGCCAACAAACGGCTGATTGCTTCATGTTTCTCATTCTCGCAAAATATAATTTTAAAAATAAGATCTGGCTCCTAAATATCGATCGTTCCAATATTTTTGGTTTAAATTCGATATTTGCACGCCACTTGATCCGGCATGAATGAAATCCCCATTTCCAAGATAGATTCCCATGTGGGAAGGACCTTCTTTATATGTTGAAAAATATACAAAGTCTCCGACATCTGGTGAACTTACTGGTTTCATCATGTTCCAATAACCGGCTGTACTTAACCGAGAAACGGATGTCACTTTGTTTAATACATAGTAAACAAATCCGCTGCAGTCAAAACCAGATGGCGTATTTCCGCCCCATCTGTACGGAACTCCAACTAATTTTTTGGCTTCTCGAATCATTACTAAAACTTTGCCGTTTTGAGTAGATGAATCAGAATTCGTTTTTGTACCGGAATTCACTTGACGTGCACTATCAGCTGAAGAGCCTGACAGCTTCAATACTTGGCCGGGGTAAATAACGTCAGATGAAAGGTTATTCGCAGCTTTTAATTGATTGACGGTTAATTTAAATTTCACAGCAATTTTCCATAGAGAGTCGCCTTTTTGGACGGTATATGTATTTTGTGAACTTGCTTTATTTGAAGTTTGTGAGGTTTGTTTGGGCGCCTGCACCTGTTCTTTGGCGCTAACCTTTTCGCTAGATACAGCTTGGCTGGATCCAGATAGTTTTAACACTTGGCCAGGATAAATTAAATCGCTGGTTAATCCGTTCAGCCTTTTTAATTCGCTGACAGACGTTCCGTTGTTTTTGGCAATGCCCCATAACGTATCACCTTTTTTCACTGTGTATGTCGAACCAGTTTGTTTAGGAGCCGCCTCTGTTTGATTATTAGTAGTTACTTTCGCTTTCGGAGAAGACGATGCTTCTGAAGGAATATTTAAAACCTGACCTATGTATATTGTATCGCTTGTAAGTCTATTTGCTTCTTTTAACTTTACAACAGTAGTATTATATCTTTGCGAGATTCCCCAAAGAGTATCCCCGGCTTCTACTCGAATCGTTTCAGCGGAAGCGACTCCTGCGAAAACCGAAGATCCAAGAACCGCGGATGTCGTTAATCCCAACACTTTTTTCTTCATACAGCCTTTCCTCCTCATATGAGACATCCTATGTTCGTTTATCGTACAATAAAATTTCTTACTTATTATATCGACAACTTTCTTCATATTTTACTATATTATAAGATAAAATTCATCATTTTTTCAAAAAAGAGGATGATAGACCTGTATTGTAAATATTTTCAAAGCAACCTATTCGATCGTTTATTTTTCATCATCAAATGGGTAAATCCAGAACGTTTCTTTATGAAAAAATTGTTGAAATTGAGGGAGGTCTTTTCCTCCTTCTTCTATTTTTTCTACGATGGAATAAGTTTGCGATCGATGAGCCTTCAATGCCTGTATTTTTATATCTGCAACTTCAGATATATCGATTTCTACATCCGGCTCGCCTATATGTTCAAATCGATCGTTTGAAAAAGCTATGCAATAAACGGTTGGACGCTCCTCCCTTTTCAAGCGTTTCACCGCACGAATAACCGCCTCGCCACAAGCGTTGTGATCTGGATGAACAGCATAACCAGGATAAAACGTGACAAGAAGGGTCGGTTTGACTTCCCGGATGATCTGTTCAAAGTGGTCTGCCAATTTTTCTTCATCTTCAAATTCCAACGTTTTATCCCGATAGCCGAGCATTCGTAAATCGTTTATATTTAAAATTTTTGCGACCTGCTCCAATTCTTTTTTTCGAATATCTTTTAATGTCTCCCTATTGGCGATTAAAGGCTTTCCCATGCTGCGCCCCATTTCGCCTAAAGTGCAGCAAGCATACGTGATAGGTACGTTTGCTTTCCGTTTTAAAGCGATCAGTCCTGCTGCTCCGAACGATTCATCGTCGGGATGAGGCAGGATCACTAATAACCTCTCTTCCATTTATTCCTCTCTCCTTTTTATGAAAATGGAGTTTCACTAATTTGTAATGCAATGGCAAGCTTTCCATCTCGATCGTGGCCGGCCATGAGCAGGCGATTTTGTTCATCAACGGTATAATCGGTAAGACCTTCAGCATACACCCAGCCTTCCTCTGTTTTTAATCCGACACGGTATGGTCCTGTTCCTTTTATTTTACCTTGTGAAAATGTAATTTTTGCATTTCGGACAAACGCGACAATAGTCATGCTGTTTTGATTGTGGTGTGAAGTATAAGCACCGGTTGTCGTTTCAAGATGAATATACACCTCTTTATGTAAAAAAGAATCAATGATTTTTTGAACCCTTATCGGATCAATCGGTTTCAAAGCTTCCACCTTCTTTATTTTGTTAAGATTTTCTCATACATCTCCATATGCTTGCTGATTAATTCAAGCTTCTCTTCCGGTGAAATGTCGGCTGCTATAATGCGTTTCAGCGCATCTAGTAATTTTTTATCTGGACTTTTTCTTACTCTAGGGTGAGTCATTTCATCGAGGAGTTCTTTTTTAATCGCCTCTTCCAACGTTTTTTTCTCATCTGACCCTACTGAAAGAGTTCGGTTTGACCAAAGTTTTCTGTATGCATGAAGAAGTTCGTTATCATTCACATTTATTCACCTCGAGGAACCTGCTTGCATGAGGTTACTTTGAGATTCTAGTCTTCCATATCGTTTTGAAAGAAGGTTCACTCATTGTAAAAATGATGATGCCTGTCCAAATGCAAACAAAGGTGATCAATTCTACAACAGTAAACGGCTCGTGGTAAAGAAAAACGCCGAGAAAAAAAGTGATCGTTGGCGCAATATATTGCAAGACTCCGAGAAAATACATCGGAATTTTAGGCGTACCTTTCGCAAACAGCAATAAAGGGATCGCCGTAATGACGCCTGTTCCCATTAGAAGAAAGTTGGTCGATGCATCCCATTCAAAAAAAACACTGCTTCCTAACGATTCTAAGTATAGCACATAAATGATTCCAATTGGAAACACAACAAACGTTTCAAGCGCCAGACCAAAAGCAGAATCTAATTTTATCACTTTTTTAGCCAGTCCATAAAACCCGAATGTACTCGCAAGAATAAACGATGTCCACGGGACATGGCCATAATGGACAGTTGATATGAGCACTCCGAAAGCCGCAAACAAAAACGCGGTCTGCTGCCCTTTGTTTAATTTTTCATGCAAAAAGATCATTCCTAATAGTACGCTCACCAATGGATTTATGTAATAACCAAGACTTGTCTCAAGTACACGGTCATGATTCACCGCCCAAATATAAACAAACCAATTGGCGCTGATTAAGAAGGATGAAAGAGCCAACGTTAACAAAATCTTGGGTGATTTAATGATTTTTGTGCACTCATATAAAAAATCAGCAAATCGTTTTTGGAACAAAAGCAACAGTAACACAAAAACAAAAGACCATATGATTCGATGAGCCAAAATTTCCTCAGATGACACATGGTCTAATACTTTCCAATAAATAGGGAATATCCCCCATAAAATATAAGATAGACTAATATACATGATTCCTGATCTCATGCTAGATCATCTTCCTTCCCATATCACACATTATATTCTGTTTCGATCGCTTTTTCCAAGAAATTGTTTTGAACGATCTTTCCGCAGCAGTCATATATTACAATGTAACAATTAGGGTCGAAGAGGGATGTGTGAGCAATGAATCTTTGGAAAAACATGAATGCCGGACATGTTGAACAATATATTCAGGAAGTAATGAAGCAAGCGTTTGGTTCACACTATACGGAGCAATTCCCATTCACCAGTCCTTTTCCTATTATGAATCATAAAGAAGCTCCTCCTTCACCTGAATTTTATGAGACAGATGAATTTATCTATATTAAACTTCCGATGAATGATGATTTAAAAAAAATGATAAAAATCCAGCATAACCAACATCATTTGCATCTTATGAATTATCCGGAAAAAAATCAACAAAAAAAATTTGTATTTCCTGCACCTGTGAAAAGAAAAGGGACAAAAGCCGTATTTTCTGACGGAATTCTTGAAATTAAATTCGTGAAATTAAAAGATCATCATTATACGGAAATTGATCTTTTCCCATCTGAGTAAAATGAGGCCGGTTTTGTTAACCAGCCTCCACTCATCCAATTTTTGTATGGATAAACACCGCACTGCCAAAAGGGATCTTCAACATATTCCTGAAACTGAAGATGAAATGCAGACAAATCCGATACCGCATTTTACTTTAATCCCTTTTCTTAACACCTATTCAAAAATATCGAAGCGAACGTTCGCCGCATTATATGAAAGCTCAACAAAAATGAAATGAAAATGGCAGAACGATAGGGAGGTCTATGATTATTAAATTTTTTAAAATAAAATGAAAAGTGGAGAAGGTAGGCAAGAATTTAAAAGCAAGATATTTGTCACTTGCCCTTTTTTATTTGCGATCACTTTACATATATTTGGATGCCTTAGTTGTATTAGCAATCATTCCCTCTTTCTTCATCGTATAGAAAAAATCAGTTAAGTAAAGATTTTGCAACAGGACTTTCCCTAAATAAAGTCCTTTCAATCTCAACAATATGCTTGAACAAATCTGAAAATAAAGAAGGCGGCCGGAAGACCAAGCCGCTGCTGTCAATTTTATTCCATCTTCGATTTCAATACTTCAATTGCTTTTTTCATTTGGGTATCATTTTTTTCAATTTTTTCTCTTACTAAATCCATCAGTTTGATTGTCGTATCTTGTGAGATTTTCCCCGTTTGTTTTAATTGATGGTCTCTTTGGAAAGCAACAACAGTATTTTTTAATGCTTTATCAAAATATCCATCCACATCTGTTTTATAGCCTAAAGCTTGAAGCATTTTCTCAGCTGTTTTCACTTCTGTTGAAACGTCGCCTTCCTGCAACGTTTTTTCCGGATTTAAATATGGTAAATGAGCATATTCAGGCAAAGTCACTTTATATTGAGGTTCTATTCCTTTTTCGTGAATCCATTTGCCTGAAGGTGTCAGCCATTTGGCAATCGTATATTTCATCGACGAACCGTCTTCAAACGTTTTAGCGCTTTGAACGGTTCCTTTTCCGAACGTTTTTTCTCCTACAATCGGAATTCCCTCCGATTCGTTCAAAGCCGCGGCCATAATTTCGGCTGCGCTGGCTGTTCCATTATCTGTGATGACTACGACCGGAACATCAACGATTGGTTGATTTTCCGCTTTATAAATATCCTTTGATCCGTCTTTTGCTTCAACTTGCAAAATCTTTTTGCCTTTGTCTACAAACATATTTGACATCGTTATGGCTTGGTCCATCAGTCCCCCAGGATTTTGTCTTAAATCGAGGACAATTCCTTTTACTTTTTTCTCCTTCAGCTCTGTCAATGCATCTGCCAATTCTTTTCCAGTGTTCTCGGAAAATTTTGTGATTTGTATTTTTCCAATTTTATTTTCTACTACTTCACTATAAACTGTTTCAATCGGAATCGTATCTCTTGTAATCGTAAAGGTCAGCGTGCCGACGCCATCCCGTTCAATTTCAAGGCTTACTTTCGTTCCTTTTTCGCCACGAATAAGAGATACCGCTTCATTCACAGACATTCCTTCAACACTTTTATTGTCAACTTTTAAAATTTTATCTCTCGGCTTCAACCCTGCTTTCTCGGCAGGCGAGCCTTTTATCGGTGAGACGATCATGATATAACCGTTCGTCTCTGTTACTTCTGCACCGATTCCTTCAAAGCTTGAAGATATATTTTCTTCAAATCCTTCTGATTCTTTCAAATCCATATATGACGTATACGGGTCGTCGAGAGATTCTACCATCCCTTTGACAGCACCTTCTACCAATTTTTCATCATCTATTTTTTTATAATATTCTTGCTTTAACGTATCATATGCTGAATAAAGCTTCTCAAAACTATCATTTTCTTTTTCAGATGCTGACGTAAAGTTGAGTAATGTGAGCGTAAAACCGCAAGTTATTATGACCGTCAGTACAATAGCGATGAAAAAATTTCGTTTTTTAATATACAACACAACTCCCCCTTTAATCCATCCATTTCATTATGTCCGACAATTACAATATCGTCAAACGATCTATGTGTTTCTGTCGGCAAAGAAATGGCAAGTCAAAACGTTAAATCAACGCTCTTTCATCCTTCATCTCTTGTTTATGAAAAAATCAATCCCGCTTCAGCGGGAGAGCTTCGGTTAAATTTTCTTTACTTTTTGGAAATATTCTTCAAGTGTTAAATTATTTTCATATATGACTTTTGCAGCTTTCTTTCCGACGTAGCGAATATGCCAAGGCTCATACTTATATTTTGTGATCGCTTCTTTCCCTTTCGGATAGCGGATAATATAGCCAAATTTATGGGCGTTTTGTTGAAGCCATTTTCCTTCCTTCGTTTCCCCAAATTTTTCAGTAATTTGAAAATCTACACTTTCACTCGTCACATCAATAGATAACCCTGTCTGATGCTCACTTTGACCAGGTTTTGCTACTGCTTGAACTGCTTTTTGCTCCCCTTTTTGTTTTTTTTCTGCTTCAAACAGCTCAACCTGCCGATCGTACGAACGAAAGCCTGAGGCTCCGAAAAGAATCACGCCGTCTTTTTTCGCAGCTAGAAAAAGCTGTTCAAGTGCCGCAGCTGCTTCCTTGCGCAAATAACGCTTCGGAACATCCGCGTCCCCGAATGAAAACTGTATGTTTGGCACTGTCAAATCATTTGGTTTATAGTCGACAGGAAGGAAAAAATCTTTATTGACAAGAACTAAAATATTGTCAGGATTTTGAATAACGGGTTGACCGTTAACCGTTTGTACGACATTAAAATATTGCTCCTCAAGCAAAAATTCCGGATCAATTTGTTCTGTTTGGACGGTTTTTTCCGTTGTTTGGACTAGTTCTTTGTTTTCTACTGTTTTTGCTTGCGGTTCATTCTCTTCAACATAGTCGCTTCCATGAAAAAAGGGAAGCTTATCAAATGGCATTGAGCATCCGGCAAGCATCAAAGCTGCAAGAATCGTGACTGCGATGATTTTATGCATAAAAATTCCCACCTTGTATAATCTCTCACTCCTATTTTAACACTTGTCCAAACAGAAGAAAAACGGTTCTTACATTATAACTTATCATAACGTTCAATAAAAGAAAGGAGCAGATGACGATCTTTCAAAAACTAAAACAAGAGAGTGGATGTAATAAATGGAGCTAAGCCGTTTCCTTCAATTTTTGTGAACATGTTTTAAAAAATAAAAAGCGGCATGACGCCGCACATGCCGTTTTATTCCTGTATAGCAGCTTCAAGAGCGATTTCAACCATTTCGTTAAAGGTCGATTCCCTTTCGGCAGCAGATGTTTCTTCCCCAGTCAGGACATGGTCGCTGACCGTTAAAACAGATAATGCTCTTCTGCCGAATTTCGCAGCAAGTGTATAAAGAGCAGCCGTTTCCATTTCAATTGCCAAAATTCCGTATTCAGCCCATTTTTCGTGCTCCGCTTGATCATTATAGAATAAATCCGTCGTGAACACGCTTCCGACTTTGACGTCGATTCCTTTTGATACTGCAGCATCATAAGCTTTTTTCAACAAATCAAAATTAGCGGTAGGCGCATAATCAACAGAGCCAAACGTTATGCGGTTCATTTGGGAATTCGTTGATGCGCTCATAGCTAAAATGCAGTCTCTGATGTGGACGTCTTTTTGAATGGAACCGCAGGAGCCAACGCGAATAAGCGTTTGCACATCGTACTCTTGCATGAGTTCATGAATGTAAATCGAAATCGATGGAACCCCCATTCCTGTTCCTTGGACAGAGATTCGCTTTCCTTTGTAAGTTCCGGTAAAACCGTACATTCCTCGAACTTTGTTGTAGCATACAGTATTTTCTAAAAAAGTTTCCGCAATATATTTGGCCCGAAGGGGATCACCGGGAAGCAATATTTTGTCAGCAATCTCATCTTTTTTCGCACCAATATGAATGCTCATGTTATCAAGCCCCTTCATTTAAAAATAATTGAAGTAATATTATCATAACATAGCAGATTTTTCATGAGAATCCGTGCAGCATATTTTGCATCCTCCAATCACCGGACGTGAATGCGGTGAATTTTTTTCCACCCGCCGGTCACTAATTTATAATACTTTGTTCCATTTTTTCCTTCATCAATAAAAACAATGTCTCCTGTCCAAATATAACGTCCGTTATAATCCGGAGGGATCGCTTCCGAAATATTAAATTTCCGAAAAATTTTTTTGAGCACTTCCTGATGATTTTTTGCACGGACAGTTAAGCGGTATACGGGTCGATACCCTTTTTTCTCCCCGATGTTTGGTGTTTGAAAGATGGTCACATCATAATCGGTCGATGGATTAGACAATTTAAGAAGATTCAGTGCCAACCTTGTCCCCTCCAAATACAATTTTCCAAACTTATTTGCTGTCAATGGAGGGAATTCCTGCTGCGAATGTCAACTACTTTTGTCGAACCTTTTCTGATATTGTCAAGATAAACATAAGCCAGCATAATCCAACCGCAAATCCCGCCAAAACATCTGTTAAATAGTGAACTCCCAAATAAATTCTGCTTAATCCAATCAACAGACATAAAATACTGGAAACGGCAAAAACGACCCACTTTCCTGTTTTTATGCGGGTGCTGATTAAATAAGCGATCAAACCGTAGACAGCTGTTGAATTCATCGTATGACCGCTTGGAAAACTGTAGCCGGAAATATCGGTCAGTCGATCAAAATCAGGGCGCTCTCTTTTCACCATTTCTTTTATCATTTCATTCATCCAACGAACTCCGTATAAATTTATGTAAAGAATAATGAACGTGATCCATTTTTTTCGAAATATATAATAAATACTTATGAAAATAGTGACAGGGAGAAGAATATGATATGAACCAATTTCTGTAAAAAAGAACATAATGGAAGTGAATGGATCATTTCGAACCCCTTCGATTGATTGAACAATTGTATCGTCAACATGGCGAACTGTCTCATTTTTAATCGCAAAGGAACTCGTTATCAAATAAAAAAGCAGGATGAAAAATATATATGTTTTATTCATCTAAGGCAGCGAAGATATGCCACTTTTTAGCGAAAGTGGGAAAGGTAATCGCTTTTTCCTCCCTTCGTTTCGTTGTATTTCTTAGTATAGTAAAAAATAGGAAAAACGCAAATCGTTTAAAACGTCTTATTCTTTTTATCGCTGATATTCGAAACAATTTTTGCTGAAACCTATGATAGAATGATAGTTGGGGAGGTGGTGGAAAACAGTGGATAAAAAAATACATCCATTCATACTATTAAATTTGTTGATCAATTCGATCGTGCTGGGGATGTTTGCTTATGACAAATACAGCGAACATAATATAGGTTATAGCATCACTTTTACAGTCTTATGTATTTTTTTGTTTTCTTAACTATTTATGGGTTCATGAACAATAGTAAAATTAACCGAGCAAAGCAATAAAAGAATGATGCTTCTTTTTGATGTTAAATAATAGTGATGGCCGCCTTTTTAATAAGGTGGAGGAGAATTTCCTTTGCGTGTTGTTGGTATTTTCTTATTCAAGTTAAGAAGTTTACTTAATTACGTTCGTTGCCGCGCATTGATAAATCCGTTCATTCATCTTTTCAAGAGAGTGTGTGAACTGGATACATTCCCTTCCGTCTTTATATACATAGAGAGCTTTGATTTTTAAGTTCTTCATCGCCATAAATTTTTGATAGCTGGCTTCTATTTCTGAGCAGCAAAAGCAGAGGGGTGACGATATGTGCTGCCCAACACCCCTTCCATTTTCGCAGCCTTAATGCGCCCTCTTCCTCCCATTTTGGGTTGGTCCGATTTTATCGCGGCCACAATAAATTTAGCTAGTTAAAAATGCCGCGTAATTTGACTGCACAGCTACTTTGACAGCTTTTCTAAACGGAATAGTCTTCTCCGTTGTCGCTAATATGAGAGCTTTGTTATACACCTACTTACGCCATAACCGACTGATTCTATTCCCCGTCGGATTTTATGACAACAGCCTTTTAAATTGGACATGATTGAAAAATTTTCATACAAAAAAACTAGGCTCTCCTTGTTTATCAGCTATATTGGCGAATGATATTGATAAGCTTGCTATCAAGATTCGGCACGTCCTGCCTGCTTACACGAACTCGAACGTAGCTTTCATCCAAATCTAGCGCTTCGGCGAGAAACCCGGAAAGTCCTCTTGCTCTTCGATCAATTTCCATAATCATTTCAATATCGTGTTCGCCTATCGAATAGAAAACAATTTCAAGCTCCTTTAAACGGCCTCTAAATGGACCGGAAGTCGGATAAAATTCAAACTCTTGAATGAACGGTAGCCTTTTTCTTAAACGATATGGCGCTGCTTCATTTTCAACTTGAAGGAGCTTAAATCCGATTCGGTTTATACTGTTTAATACTTCCTTCATTAAGCCGCCGGGAACAACGTCGATATAGTCCGTATCTTTCGGATCGATCGCTCCTTTAATATCCAATCCGGTATGAATCCATACTTTGGATGCTCCGATAGTAATTGGAGTATCAAGCGGAAGCTGAAATGAAAACGGAATTTCTTTCGTTTCATTCGGCAGTATGACGAAAGGTTTATTGATTTGTATTTTAGCGATTTCTGCTTGCCTCTTCTCTCTACGATCATCTACTTCTTTTATATAATGCGTAAGAACGGACAAGTAAATTTCGTCAATTTTTTGTTCAACGTTTCCTCCATTAATGACAACAATGCCTTTCACCTCTTCGCCGGGATAGAACGTTGAGGAGGTAAGCTTCGTATCTACTTTTGCCGCTCCAATCCCAATGCCCGCGAAAATTTTATTAAATAGAGACATTTATTCTCCCCCTATTTCGGAATTTTTCTGAATATCCTCTAGAATCTCCTCTGCTGATCTGTATGAACCATCCATTCCAAACAGCTTTTTTATAATATTCTTTGATTCTACGGAAATATCTAGCTCCTCTTCCCAACTTTTTTCTTTTTTTCCCTTTTGATCAAATGATGAATAAAGCAAAAACAATACGAAATGCCCCAGCGCATAAAAATCCGTCTGAAAGCTAATTTTACGCATCCTTTGCTTTTCCGGCTCCCATTTATGAAAACTCTCCTCTTCTTCATCTGTAATCAAACGGGACAAGCCAAAATCAATGATGGAAATACTGTCGTTGTAAAGAAGAATGTTCGGTATTCTTAAATCACGGTGGACAACGTTTTGATCATGTATATACTGGACAACTTCGAGAATTTTTGTTAAATAATGAAAAGCATCTTTTTCGGAATATTTTTTTCCAAATTGAAAGATTAATTGCTCAAATGTTAGCCCTTCTTTGTATTCCATGACAAGATATTGATGGCTACCATCATTGATTTCAGCGTATAAAGCTGGAACGGCAGGATGACTTAATTTTTGCAATATTTCCCTTTCTTTTTGAAAAGGCCGTTCACCCGTTGTTTTTCTTCGCTTTCGGAGCTGCTTCAAAACGACTTTTTGATGTGTGGACAAATCTTCTGCAAGATACGTGATTCCGTAGCTCCCTACTCCTAAAAATTTTTGGACTACGTATCGTTCGATAACAGATCCTGGTTTATGTAGCCGCTCACCCCAAAGCGGAAACAGCTTCCAAAACTTTTTCCATACTTCCATCATCAGCTGCTATACGAACCGGAAAAGAATCCAAACCCAGAGCGATGTTTTCTTTTATAATAATGATGGCCGTAAGAAGTTGGATCATGTTTGTATTTTGACTTAGGATAATGCTTTTTGTGGTAGTGGCTGCTGCTGGAATAATGGTAAGGGCGATGGCCTAAAAACGATTTGATGAATTTTCTCAACATACACCTTTTCCCTCCTTCTTGTATTACTTGTTTTTACGAAAAAAATCTGCATTGGTTTCAGTTTAAAAAATTTTTTGAATAAAAAGATTGGAAGACCTGGTAATCTTCCATTCCTCTATTTCTATTACTTGTCATCCATTGCAGTTTTTTCATTAGAAAATTTTTCAAAAAAAGATCATGGTAAGCGGCTCATTTTTTTCAAATATTGAATGACAACGTCCATCATTTCCTTATATTTTTTATCCCCAAATAAATCGTAAAGACCTTTGTAATCATTATACAGATCAAGGAGGGAATCAATGATTTCCTGCTGCATAGGCTTTGTTTTCTTTTCGTTTTTTTGGCTGTTCATCGGAGCAGAAGCATTTTTCTGTGCGTCCATCCCAGCAATATGTTGGATAATATGAATATTTTGCAAATGTTGATCTGCTTCTTTTTTCGAAACGGCCAGCTTTAATTCATCCGCAGATGATTCCATCCATTCCCCGTCGCGCACCCGCACTAATTCATAAATCACTTCCTCCCACGCATCGTCTTTATATCTCCACAATTCCGTCCGGTACCCGACAATTTTGAAAATTTCATCACCATAGCCTTTCACATAAACAAGGTCGCCAATTCCAAACATCAGTTCCACTTCAACCGTTTCTGACTCAAACACAGTCCCATCATATTCTGATAAAAACTGTAATGAATGTTCAAAATATAAAATTTCACTGTAATTGATTTCATATAAAAACTCTTCGTCCATCGTATGGATGTTTGTAATCGTCCCCAAAGTACCGTACAAAGTAATAACGACTTGATCGCCAATATTGAACTTCGGTTTTTTTCTTTTCAGTATGAAGGCACCCCCTTTAATGCCATCACTCTTTCGATTATCACATTATATGCATCATCAACTTGTTTGAGTTGGGCGAACTATTTTGAAGGCTCAGTCAATGTTTTTGTTCAATCAATTGAACATATTTTTCCCAAGCTTCATCAAAAACAGACATGTTTTCCAAATATGATCCATTTAATTCCAAGTAAGTGCTGAGTTCATCATAATCAGTTGAATTTTTCGGAAAGCTGTGGTCAAGATAAGCATCGTTTGCAAACTTGCTGATTTTGTCCTTCGGTTTAGGATGTCTGAACGTCATCAAATAATGATAAAAAGAACTCATATTTCCACCTTCCTAAAAAATTTGCTTGTTTCATTATAACGTTTTGATAAATTTTCGAAAATAAAAAAACCGCCTTTTTATGGAGCGGTTTTAAAGAGAAAAATGCTCTTTCTTCAGCTGCAGCTGGAAAAAGATTTTTTATTGTTTTATAGAATGGACCATATTTATTCTCCACTGATTAAAAAACAACGATCCATTATGCCAAGACACCGTTTCCTTATTGAACGGTTTCTGGAAGCGGATTTAAGTCAATCTCAAAGCCTAAATCTTTTAACATTTCGTGATCTTTTGACATTTCCTGTCCTTCAGTTGTTAAATAGTCTCCGATAAAAATAGAATTAGCCGCATATAACCCAAAAGGCTGCAGCGAGCGCAAGTTTACTTCCCTTCCTCCGGAAATGCGTATTTCTTTTGTCGGCAGCATGTAGCGGAATAAGGCAAGCATCTTTAAACAATATCGAGGATTAAGATTATTTTCTCCTTGCAACGGAGTTCCTTCAATAGGATGAAGAAAATTAACCGGAATAGAATCTGCGTCGATCTTCTTTAAAGCAGCAGCCATTTCAATAACATCTTGTTTCGATTCACCCATCCCGATAATCACACCGGAGCAAGGAGAAATCCCTGCACGTTTGACTTTGTCAACTGTGTTTACGCGATCTTCATATGTATGACTAGTGACTATATGTTCATGATATCTTTCTGATGTGTTCAAGTTATGATTGTATCGATTGACACCAGCTTCCTTCAATCGTTCCGCCTGTTCGTCTTTTAAAATTCCTAAACATGCGCAAACCGTCAAGTTGTATGTATCTTTTATTTCGCGTACAGATTCGCATATTTTTTCTACCTCATGGTTTGTAGGCCCTCTTCCGCTTGCAACGATGCAGAAAGTTCCAGCTTTCAACTCTTGTGCCCGTTTGGCCCCCTCTAAAATGGCTTCTTTTGAAAGCAGCGGGTATTTGTCGATCGGAGCCGTTGATACGGAAGATTGGGAACAGTAGGAACAGTTTTCAGGACAATATCCTGATTTTACATTCATGATCATATTTAACTTCACTTTATTCCCGTAAAATGCTTTTCGAATCTTGTAAGCACCATGCAGAAGAAGCAGCAATTCTTCATCAGGACAGTCCAAAATTGCAGCAGCTTCCTCATAAGTTATTTTATGTCCAAATAGTACGTTTTCGGCTAATTCAACCCAATCGATTCTCATTTCGTAATCCCCCTTTTCTGTAATACTTAAATGGTAAAAAAAGAAAGGATATATGTCAACTATTTTTTAGATTAAGTTTACATAAAATACAGATAAAAATCCTGCCCGAACAGGCAGGATTTTTTTATTTTACATAAGCGCAGCCGACAATGATCAAAAGTATAAATAATACTACGATCAAAACGAATGAAGATCCGCAGCCATATCCGGCACCATGTACCGGATAACCGTATCCATGTCCACAATGGTGAAAATCGTGATGGTGAAAATGCATTTGCCCCACTCCTCATTTTTAATCTAGGTTTCAGTTTACATTATGTTTTTTTGGACTTTCAGGTATGTGCACATGCCTATTTTTCCAAATTCTTTGGAACAAACGCCCTGCAGTTGGAAATTGGAAACACCAGTTGTGCAAGCGGGCAGATGATATCGTCCTATAAGAAACATGAGGAGGAACTTCATCTGCGACCGCATTTTGATTGTCTTAAAAAATCAATTTTACAAATTTTAGATTGTTTGAGATTACTGTATAGACATGGCAGCGGTCAACGAAAGAAAAGGAGTGGGCAAATTCGTCTTTTTCCGACATAAGCTGCTAGTATTAGTTCAGAGTCATCTGACCAGTTATGGTTGTACAAGTTTAAAAATATCTTTTTTTCCAAAAAATATAAGCTGTTAAGCTTGACATGAGCAATGAAATGGAAATGGGAATAAAAAACGCAAAATGATGATTTTGAAACGGTATCGGCACATTCATTCCATACAAGCTCGCTACTAATGTCGGAATAGAGATGACGATCGTAATTGCCGTCAAAAATTTCATGACAATATTGACATTGTTGGAAATGACTGATGCAAATGCGTCCATCATTCCGCTTAAAATACTTAAATATACCTCTGTCATTTCAATTGCTTGTTTGTTTTCGATAATGACATCTTGCAAAAGATCTTGATCTTCCTCATACATTTTCAAGTAATTTAATCGCAGCAGCCTTTCCATGACAATATTATTGGATTTCAGCGATGTCGTAAAATAAACTAAGCTTTTTTCCAGACTGAGCAATGAAAAAAATTCTTTATTTTTCATCGATTGATGAAGCTCTTTTTCTACTTCGCTCGTTTTGCGATTAATTTGTTTCAGATATCGCAAATAATATGTTGAAGTTAAATATAAAATTTGAAAAGCAAATCGCGTTTTCATAAACGTATAAAAACCTTTAACTTTGTTTCTGGCAAACTGTTCAAAGATTGGGTTTCCTTGCAAACATACTGTAATAAAACAACTGTCAGTAATGATCATTCCGATCGGGATCGTTTCATAAAACGTTTGCCCGATGTCATCTACCGTGATAACCGGAATGTCAACAATAATCAACACATTGTGGTCCTCTTTTTCAATCCGGGATCTTTCCTCATCATCCAGTGCATCTTTAAAAAAGTCTATTGGAATTTGCAGCCGTTCTGACACGAAATGAACTTCTTCCTCAGTCGGTGCCACCATGTTGATCCAACAACCGTTTTGAATATCTTCAATTTCCTTCAATTGGCCGTTCGCGCTTGACATATAAATGTTCAGCATGCTTTAACCTCCTTTGCTAGAGGCAGTCTGCACGCGCAAGAGTGTCATCGCTTACGAACAGCGCCTCTTTCCGCATACATACTGCCTTACCTATCTCGGGTCCGTCCGGATCTAAAAAAGAACCGCTATTCATAAACGATTTTCACCCTCCTTCATCCATAAAAATTCAACCTAATATATGATACTAATTTTGTTTTACGATGTATATAGGTTTTAACGGAATTTTACATAAATTTGAACATTTAATAAAAAAAGGGCACATGTTTTTGTGCCCATTCGTTTACATATAATCTTTACTCTGTTTGATCGTCTTCAAACAGTTTTTTATATTCACCATAGCCTTCTTGTTCGAGCTGATCTTTCGGGATAAAGCGAAGCGCAGCCGAGTTAATGCAGTAGCGAAGGCCTGTCGGTTCTGGACCGTCAGGGAAAACATGTCCAAGGTGCGAATCCGCCGTTTTGCTTCTAACCTCTGTACGGATCATGCCGTAAGATGTATCTAATTTTTCGACGATCTCATGCTGATGAAGCGGTTTTGTAAAACTTGGCCATCCGCAGCCTGAATCAAATTTATCGAGCGAGCTGAAAAGCGGTTTTCCCGAGACGATGTCGACATAAATCCCTTCTTCTTTATGATCCCAATATTCATTTTGAAATGGAGGCTCCGTCCCGTTGTTTTGCGTCACCTCATATTGCATCGGAGTCAATCGTTTCTTCAGCTCTTCTTTATCCCAGTCGCTCCAATGCTTGCGTATAAATTCATCCCGTCCAGACGCTTGACGATACCGTTTGTAGTGAAAAGGATTTTTTTTGTAGTAATCTTGATGATAGTCTTCGGCTGGGTAAAAAGGTTTTGCCGGCAATATTTCGGTCGCAATCGGTTTTTCAAAACGTCCGCTTTTTTCTAAAAGCTCTTTCGATTGTTCCGCGAGCTCGCGCTGTTCCTCCGAATGATAAAAAATAGCCGTTTTGTAAGATTCTCCCCTGTCATAAAATTGTCCGCCCGGATCAGTCGGATCAATTTGCTGCCAAAATATATCCAGAAGCTTTTTATATGGAAACACGTTCGGATCAAAGGTAATTTGCACGGCTTCCACATGACCCGTCGTGTGCGAGCACACTTCTTCATATGTCGGATTTTCCTTATGTCCTCCCGTATATCCGGAAACAACCTTAATAATTCCCGGAAGCTCGTCAAAAGGCTGGACCATGCACCAGAAGCAGCCACCCGCAAAAGTAGCCAATTCATATTTTTCATTGCTCATCATTTTTCCCTCCCTTTAGCTAATTTTCCTGCCTGCTCATTCTCATCGCAAAAGTAAAGATCAACTTGTTCTTCCTACAATACATTATAAAACGATTAAAAAGAACAAAACAATTGATTTGCAACTCAAGCATAGCGAAGTGCAAAAACTAGTATATTCGTTCCATTAAGAATTTTTCCTTTTTTGCTCCATGTTATCACGAAATGGCCATAAAGCTGCCATCATGAAGGCTAAAAGCAAAACGATGGAAGCTAAAACGTATGGAAAATCGACGTCGATATCAAACAAAATTCCTGCAATCGCAGGACCGACAATGTTTCCTAAACTTGTATAAGTAGAGTTCATGCCGGCAATAAACCCTTGTTCATCTCCTGCCATATTGGATAATAGAGTGGTGACAGCTGGTCGAAGAAGATCGCATGCTAAAAATACAGCAAACGTTACAGCCATAATGAAAAAGTAGCCGTCAACTAAGGTTGACAGAAAAATAAAGACGGAAGCGCCTAATAAACAAATTTCAATCAACCTTTTCTCGCCAAGATACTTCACTAGCTTGTCAAAGAAAACGATTTGGGCGATGAGTCCAAAAATCGTTCCTGTTGTTATGACGATGGAAACATCTTTCGGCGAAAAACCGAATTTTTTGTCGACAAACAAACCGAACATCGTTTCATATGCGGAAAGACCAAATGCTAAAACAAACACGATCAATAGCGGTACAACATACGGAGGTTTGATCGATTTGCTTAATTCGCTGAAAAATTGAAGACGAGTTTGTTTTTCATCTAATTGTTGAATGTTATCATTTGGAAGCGGTTCTTTTAAAAGGAGAATGGAAAAAACGGCTGCGACAAGCGCAATAAATGCCGCAAGAAAAAACGGCATCCGAATGCCGAATTCTGCCGCAAATCCTCCGATGCCGGGCCCGATAATAAAACCTGCGTTAATGCTGGCAGACAAATATCCAAGCGCTTTCGGCCTGTCCTCTAAAGTGGTGATATCTGTAATAAACGCAGTAACAGCGGGCATAATACATGCCTCGCTGATTCCGCCAATTATTCTTGAAATCAAAAGCAAGAAGAACGCAGAGCCTATTGCAAATAAAAATTCGGATACAGCAAACAAAACTAAACCGATGACAATCATAATCTTTCTGCCAAAACGGTCAGTAAAAATCCCCGTGACCGGCGAGGAAAACAACTGGGCAGTTGAAAATGCTGCTATGAGATATCCCATATAAACGCCCGATAAATTTAGTTCATTCATATAAGCAGGCAAAACCGGAACAACGAGTCCGATTCCTAAAAAACCGATAAAAACATTGCAAAGCAGTAATATGAGGGAGATATTTTGTTTATTTGAACGTAACATGATAACTTCACCTGCATATCTTTGACTTTAAATTTTTATGTATCAAGAATCAACTACGATGTAAAATTTTTACTTTTACAGAAAAGAAAGAAGGCGATCCATCAAAGGACGTTTTTCATCCTTCTGGATCCTCCTTCTATCTCGCTTTTCTTTAACTTTTATGCTCGCGCAAATGAAGTACATATACAGCAATGCTTAAAAACAAGGCGCAGTAACCGACATTTATGTAAACTTTGTCTAAATTGTAATCTAAGTTTCCAGCAAGGTATTGTTTATATGCCATACCGCCAAAATAAACAGCAAGGAGGAACATGACGATGCTAGCAATTAAATATATTTTTTTCAAATACATCACCCCTACACCAAATTCCCTTGCTTTTCTTTTTCTATAAAAATGTTTCATCTCTAACAATTTATTTTCTCTTATCTTCACCTCTCCGTCAAGAATTCGCCAGAAAGAATTTTCGCCATTATGTTTCATATTCCGCTATAATATTTTAGGAAAGGAGATCTGAAATATGGCATTACCTGATGATTTTTGCCGGAAAATGAAACAATTGTTAAAAAATGAAGCAGATGATTTTTTTTCTGCTTTGCGAGATGAACCGATCAAGGGACTGCGCTTCAATCGTCTAAAAATAGAAAAAGAAACGTTCATTCGGAAAATATCTTTTTCTCTTTCTTCAGTTCCCTTATGTGAAGACGGATTTTATTACGATGAAAAACAAGACGAGCCCGGAAAACACCCTTTTCATGCAGCTGGGCTCTATTATATACAAGAACCGAGTGCTATGGTTCCTGCTGAAGTGCTTCAGGCAAAACCCGGAGAAAAAATATTAGATTTGTGCGCTGCGCCAGGAGGAAAATCGACGCAAATTGCCGCGGCGATGGAAAATGAAGGAATTCTAATCTCAAATGAAATTCATTTCAAACGAGCGAAAGCACTATCGGAAAATATTGAACGTTTCGGAATTCAAAACGCTATTGTGATAAATGAACGGCCCGAAAAACTGGTTCAACACTTTCCGAATTATTTCGACAAAATTTTAGTTGATGCCCCGTGCTCTGGAGAGGGAATGTTTCGAAAAGATGATAACGCCATCGAATTTTGGAGCGAGGATCTTGTTGAAAAATGCTCGTACACGCAAAAAAAGCTGTTATCTTTAGCGTTTCAAATGTTAAAACCCGGCGGAACTCTCGTCTATTCCACCTGCACGTTTTCTCCTGAAGAAAATGAACAGGTTATTGAGGCATTTGTAAGCATGCATCCAGAAATGTCTCTTGTTGAAATTCCTAAACGTGAAGGTTTTGATCGAGGAAGAGTGGAATGGACAAAAACGAATTTTGAAGAAATTTCAAAATGCATCCGCCTTTGGCCGCATAAAATCAAAGGTGAAGGGCATTTCGTTGCGAAATTAATCAAAAATGGCGAAACCAATACGAGAAGCAGCGTTTCATATTTAAAATCAAATGTCAAAAAACAGCAATTAGCTGAGTTTCAGCAATTCGAACATTCTTTTTTAAAGAAAAGAATAACCGGGGCATTTTTCTTAAAAAAACAACAGCTGTATGTATTACCTGAAAAATGCCCAGATATTACTTCGTTGAACGTTTTGCGGGCGGGTCTCCATCTTGGAGAAATCAAAAAGAAACGATTTGAACCGAATCATCATCTTGCCCTGTCACTCACACCAAATGATGTGAAATACAGTTATTCCTTCTCAACGAACGAAAAAGATTGGCAAGCTTATTTAACGGGAGAAACGATTTCATCTCCATTGGGTGTAGACAGGGGATGGATATTAATGACAATAGACGGCGAATCGATCGGTTGGGGAAAAGAAACGAAAGGAACCATTAAAAACTTTTATCCAAAAGGTCTTCGTGTTCAATTTTGACAAAACAAAAGCGGGTTTTGATACCCGCTTACTTATTTGAGAGGGAGCGGAACATACAAATTTGCTGAAATTACCCCTTCCTCCAAATCAATTTTTTCAGCTTGAATTTTAGACCCGTTTTCCAATGCCAGCTGATCAAGAAAGACTACAATCTGGCGATTTTTTGCATCAATCTGCACTTCTTTTGGAAAGTGGTATTGGGAATCAATATATTTCAACACATAAGAAACCGGAACGGAAAGTCTCCCAACCGATAAGCTTTTCACCTTTAAAATGACGTTTCCCTGCTGTACACTCGGTTCAAAAGACATGACCATGTCCAAATCCCGGCCGAAAGCGAGAAGGCTGCCGTACAGTTTAATATCATCCGTAATTTCAACCCAGTATGTGAGAGGCTGATGAACGGCTTCCTTTTTTAAATAATCATTGATGACCTTAGTTACTGTCTGTTTATCTGTTTCCACTTTAAAGACAGCAAAATCTTTACTACCTTCCGCTTCCTTTTTCAGAGGCGGCTTTTCCCCAGGCATAAGCAGAAGACCAGAGGAGATGAGAATAATCAAAAAATTGGAAAACAACAAGATAAAAAATGCAAGCTTCCATTTATTCATTTACTTCAATCCTTTTTTGTTCCATTTTCCAATGTTTCCATAACCCTTGCCGCAATCAATACATATCCGTTCTCGTTCGGATGGAATTCATCTGTATATAAGAGGTTTTTGTCCTCTCCTTCTTGAAAAATATCCTGAATTGAAACGAATACCGCACGTCCATCTCCGAGCAAAATTTGTTTCGTCCGCTCGTTCCATTCCGAAATAATCATATCAATTTCCGGAAATTCTGCCAATTTCCACGCAAACGGATTATAAAGCCCAATAAACGCAATCACTGCCTGTTCATTTGTCAACCGGATCTTGTTCATAATGTCTCTTAAACGTTGTTCATAAAGAAGGCGTTCTTCTTGAAAAAGTTCAACTGTTAATTCAAAAATATTTTCCCGCACGACTTTCATTAAATCATTTGCACCAATCGTCATGAAAATGAGATCGGCATCTTCCAATTCCTTTTTTACTTGATCTTCATCAAGCTTTTTTAACAAATTTTCCGTTGAATGCCCCATCGCTGCAAAATTGACTGTTGAAACAGATGAAATGTCTTCCTTTTTTTCTAATTCATCTGAAACGAGACCAACATAGCCTTCTTTTGTTCGGTCGCCCACTCCTTTTGTCAGGGAGTCGCCAAGTGCAACAATTTTGATATCTCCTTGCAATTGAAAAGAGCTGGACCTACTTTCATTCCCCGCGACAGCGATTTCAGTTTCAATCGGTTTGCTCTCTTCCTCTTCCGCCTTCGCTTGATTTGAAGGAGAAGCAGTGGATTTTTGGACACATCCGGTTAATAAGAAAAAAGTCATAATAAGAAGAGAAAATTTTTTCGACAGCATTCCTATCACCTTGTGACGATCTCTTTCTTTTTATTATATCATACGAAAAAAAGTTTAAAATTGACCCAAAGGCATCATGTACAGAGGGTCCTTTCCCCCTGCTGTCAGACGCTTTAGGCCAACTTTAAACTTTATTGAACAGCTTTTATATCGTTGATAATTTCGTCATACGGCGTATTTTCAACACCGTTGTAGCTTTTTAAAACAACTCCGTTTTGATCCACTAAATAAAAGCTCGTTCCATGAATGACCTGATCATCGCTTTCCGGTTTTTGAACGATCGTTTTAAAACTGTTTTTTGCAAAGTTTTCAATTGTCTCTTGGCTGTATCCGGTTAAAAAATGCCAGTTGTCAAGAGAATCGGAAAATTGATTTGCAAATTGTTTCAGTTTCTCTGGTGTATCTACTTCCGGATCAACGCTGAATGATACAAACTCGACTTCAACACCTTCTTTTTCCGCTTTTTCCTGCAATTGAGCCATATGGGCTGTCATCGGCGGACAAACGGTTTCACAGCTTGTAAAAACAAAATCAGCTACCCAAACCTTCCCTTTTAAATCTGCTAAAGCAAAGGGCTGTCCGTTTTGATCCGTAAATTCAAAATTTTCCACTTTATAATTCAACGGATCTTTTATTTTATTTCCGCTGCAAGCCGTTAAAAAGATCAATAACAGAAAACAGGAAATGAACATTTTCTTCTTCATCGATCATTCACCTTTCACCTATTCTCATCGAAAGTGTATCAAATTTTCATTCAAGTGAAAACAAATTCCAAAATGATTCATAAAAGATTCAAAAAACTAGCTTTTACTTATGGCTTCACATAGTAAGAAACTCCTAAAGCTCCTTTGCCGGTATGAATGGAAATGATTGGTGTCGTTGTGCAAATATCAATTTTATCGGCGGTTGTGATCTTCAACAATTCCTCTTTTAAGCGCAGAGCCAAATCTAATGCATTGGCATGCGCCACCCCAATCCTCAGCAAATCGCGATCTTTTATATCTTGAATCAATTGCTTCATAAAAAATTTAACAACTTGCGAATGACTTCTAACTTTTGTGATTGGCGTAAAGATCCCGTCTTGTAAAGAAGCGATCGGTTTAATATTCAATAACGATCCTAATAGAGCCTTTCCCTTTCCAATCCGTCCCCCTTTTTCCAAATGCTCGAGAGTGTCTACTGATACATAAAGAAAAGTGTTTTTTCGTACTTGTTCTATATGAGAGATTATTTTGTCTAACATTGCTCCCTTTTTTGCCATTTTTGCCGCTTCAATCACTTGAAAACCTAAAGCGCTAGATATATAGTTGGAATCTATGATCGTAACTTCTCCCTCGGTCAGGCTTGCCCCCTGCTGTGCGGCGCGCACTGTTCCGCTCAGTTTACCGGACATATGAATGGATAGCACTTGAAAACCTTCTGCATGAAGGCGATCATACACTTCCTTAAAATGGACCGGAGAAGGCTGAGAACTTTTCGGTATTTCTGCTGATTCCATCATTTTTTCAATAAATTCCGCTGGTTCAAAATCAATGCTGTCCGTATAAGATACACCATTCAATGTATAAGTTAACGGAACAACTTCAATATTGTATTCCTCCAAAATATTTTTATCTAAATCTGCTGTTGAATCGGTAACGATCCTTACCTTTTGTGTCAATATATTCACTTCCTATCAAACAATAATATTTCAACCTTATCACGTTTCTGATCAAAAGAAAAGAAACAGTCTCTAATCTTTACCCGTCCTAACATATTTTGAAACTTAAAAATTCAAAAACGGTCAATTTCGCAGATCTCTCCTTCTTCTCCAAAACGCTTAAAAAAATAAAAAGCCCTTGCCGATAATCAAATATCTGCAAGGGATATTTCTTTAAGCGTTATGTTTTAATCGGTTGTCTTGAAAAATTGATTCATAATCTTTCCACTTTAAAGCATGCTTCAAATAGCTTCGAAAATTATAAAGGCTTTTTGGCTTTGATTCTTTGCAAATGTTCGCTATAAAAAGCTGCAAATGAATATTTAACATGAAACGGTAAGAGTTATCCTCCTCCAATACTGGGATTTCAACAATCTTCACCTTCTGTCCATTTTCAAGTTTGAACTCTAGGCTTTTAAATAGCAAAGTATCAATCCTCTTTTTACCCGTTTCTTCTATTATACAACAAAATAGGAGCGAATTTTGCAAAAATTTGTCATATACAAAAATATTTTAAATTAACAAATTGAATAAGTTGCTGTCCTTGTTAACCTCTGTAAAAGGAAAACCTTTCTTTTTCATTCTTTCGACTAATCCGCGATAATCTTCCCGATGCTTGACTTCGATGCCGACAAGCGCAGGACCGCTGTCTTTATTATTTTTCTTCGTGTATTCAAAGCGAGTGATATCATCCGTCGGACCTAATACCTCATCTAAAAATTCACGTAAAGCACCCGCACGCTGCGGAAAATTAACGATAAAATAATGCTGCAAGCCTTCATAAATTAAGGATCTCTCCTTAATTTCCTGCATGCGCTCAATATCGTTATTGCCTCCGCTAAGAATGCAAACGACATTTTTTCCTTTTATTTGATCTTTGTAAAAATCAAGCGCTGCGATTGGAAGCGCACCTGCTGGTTCTGCTACAATTGCATTTTCATTATATAAGTTCAAGATCGTTGTACAAATTTTTCCTTCCGGCACAAGTAAAAGATCGTCCAAAATTGTCCGGCAAATGGAAAATGTCTGATTTCCTACCCGCTGGACCGCCGCTCCATCCACAAATTTTTCAATTTCATCCAGTTCGACTACTTCGCCTTTTTCGAGTGATTTCGCCATAGCTGGTGCGCCGGAAGGTTCCGTGCCGATTAATTTTGTTTCCGGCGATACGCTTTGAAAGTATGTGCCGATGCCAGACATTAACCCTCCGCCGCCGATAGCAGCAAACAAAAAATCAATTGGCTCATCGCTGTCATTTAAAATTTCAACAGCAATGGTGCCTTGGCCCGCAATGACATCTTTATCGTCAAACGGATGGATGAACGTACGGTTTTCTTTTTCGGCGCATTCAAGCGCTTTTTTATACGCATCATCAAATGTATCGCCTGTCAACACAATTTCAATGTACTCTCTTCCGTGCAATTCCACCTGAGATATTTTTTGTTTTGGAGTTGTGGAAGGCATAAAAATTTTTCCATGCACTTTTAACGCTCTGCACGAAAATGCGACTCCTTGCGCATGATTTCCAGCACTTGCACAGACAACCCCATTTTTCGTTTCCTCAGGAGTCAAATGTTTCATTTTGTTGTAAGCTCCTCTTATTTTAAAAGAGCGTACAACTTGCAAATCTTCCCTTTTCAAGTATACCCGGCAACCATATTTTTCAGATAATCTTTGGTTAAATTCCAATGGAGTATGTGTCACAACATCCTTTAATGATTGATGCGCTTTTAATATATCTTCTACTTGGACGAATGCTTCAACTTTTGTCAAATTCGTCATCGTACATCCCTGCCCTTAAACAATTTCTTAATTTTTAAATTATAACACGATTCAAATAAAAATAAAATTACATCTATTGTTTTTATTTAGAAATCGGCTTTTTTGACCGATTGAATCCAATTTTACATGTGAAATTATATGATTCTTATATGTATTACTTGCAAGATATGGCACAACTAAAAAAGACGCTTAAGCGCCTTTTTTAATGTCCTTTAGAAACCGGCAAAAGAAGCAATGCTTCCTTGACTTCAAATTGACTCAGACCGTTCTTATTTATTTCGCTCGTACACAAGGAAGCGGTGCGGATAAACATTTTTTTCATCAACTACTCCATCTTTTTGGGAAATAAGCTTCCATTCAGAAAAATCAATTTTTGGAAAATATGTGTCGCCTTCAAACTCCCCCTCAATTTCTGTTACATAGAGTCGATCGGCAAACGGAAGCAGCGCTTCAAAAATCTTCGCTCCGCCAATTACAAAAATTTCTTCTTCCTTATTGTTTTGGGCAAATTGCAAAAATTCATTTATCGAATGAAAAACGAGACAGCCTTCAGAAGAAAACTTTTCATTCTTTGTTAACACAATCGTTTCTCTTCCGGGAAGGGGCCGTCCAATCGATTCAAAGGTTTTACGGCCCATGACGATCTTTTTGTTCATCGTTGTTTCTTTAAAATATTTTAAATCATTCGGAAGATGCCAAGGAAGCTTATTGTCCTTTCCGATCAGCCGGTTTTCATCCATCGCAAACAAAAAGGAAATCATACACTCACCTCACCTTTAATGTGAGGATGAGGATCATACCCTTCCAGCGTGAAATCTTCATAAGTAAAATCAAAAATGGATTTTACCTCTTTATTCAATTTCATTGTCGGAAGAGGCCGCGGCTCCCTCGTCAGCTGCAATTTTACTTGCTCAATATGGTTGTTATAAATATGAACATCGCCGAATGTATGGATAAACTCCCCGGGCTCCAAGTCGCAAACTTGAGCAATCATCATCGTTAAAAGCGCATAGGAAGCAATATTGAACGGCACACCTAAAAAAAGGTCTGCTGATCGTTGATAAAGCTGACACGAAAGCTTTCCTTCCGCAACATAAAATTGGAAAAACGCATGACACGGCGGGAGGGCCATTTTATCTAAATCAGCGACGTTCCAAGCACTTACAATCAATCGCCGTGAATGTGGATTCGTTTTAATTTGTTCAATTACATTTGAGATTTGGTCGATGGTATTTCCGTCTGCACCTGTCCACGAACGCCATTGGTAGCCGTAAATGGGGCCCAAGTCGCCGTTCTCATCTGCCCATTCGTTCCAAATTCGGACGCCGTGTTCTTGTAAATATTTTACGTTTGTATCACCTTTTAAAAACCATAACAGCTCATAAATGACCGATTTTAGATGAATTTTTTTCGTCGTAACAAGAGGAAACCCTTTAGCCAAATCAAAACGCATTTGATATCCAAATGTGCTGATGGTTCCTGTCCCCGTCCGATCCTGTTTTTTAACCCCGTGCTCAAGCACATGTCTGCATAAATTTAAGTATTGTTCCATTGATGACACATCCTTTAGTTGAAATGTTACTTTAGTTTACAATCGGCTCGTTCTCTCATTGCTATTAAACCGTTTGTCAAACGAAAAAATTTTTTCAAAATCCGGATCGAAAAAGCCGTCTCATGCAGCTTATTTTTGCAATCTCCATCTTTAAAAATGGAAAAATTGGCGAATCGCCAATTATTTCCCGCTGCACACTTTCTGAAATTATTTTATCTCTTCCAGCTTATCATTTACATCTTCGTTATTATGAGCAATGCGGCTAGCTGCACTTGCAGCAATGGCTGCCACGATATCGTCTAAAAATGTATTGACTTTCCCGTCATGGCTATTGTTCAGCTCTTTGATGATTCCAAATTTTTCTTTGTCTAAATAGCCATAATTCGTAAATCCAATTGACCCATAAACATTTACAATCGATAACGATAAAATTTCATCAATTCCATATAGCGGTTCATCTGATTCGATAATTTGCTGAAGCGGTTCAGGAAGCAATTTTTGTTCCGCAAGCTTGTCTAAAGCAATTCCTGTCAAGACAGCATGAATGATTTCTCGTTTTCTTAAAATCTTTTCAACATGGTATGTGCATTCTTCAAGAGACAGATCGGGAATGTATTTTTTTTGCAGCTCCAACACGATTTGTCCAATGTCTTTTAATGTTACTCCCCGATCTTCCAACAATTCAATCGCTTTTTTTTGGAGCTTTTCAAGTGAATACGCCATATTCAATCACTTCCTTTACTGCATCCAATTTGGAGGTGTGTTTGTGTCCCAATAAATTTTCCCCAATGCATAATGGGTTTGAAAGTGGTCATGGTATGTATGGTAATGAAAATCAAACCAATAGCCCTGTTTTGGCGGATGATCGACGCGAACATGAAATCGTATCAAGTCTTTTCCGCTCGTACGATCATAAATGTGAAAAATTTTTTCTCCTTTTCCATTCGCAGGTTTTTGGGATATAGCCAAATCTGCAAATTTTTCCTTCTCCGTTGCCAAGAAGGTTTTGATCACTTCTTCCATTTGCGGCAAAACTAAGTTGCGAAACTCATCTTCTATCACACCGCTGATTTTTTTGCCGAATTTTTCAAATGATTGTTTTTCCGCTTCAAACAAAAATTGATCGACAATGTTTGGCTGTTCTATTGCTGACTGATCTTGTGAATCACGATGCAGTAATAGTTTTTTCTCTTCGGCCTCCGGTGCATAGTTTGCGTCAGGAGCCTGTTTATTGACGGTTAAGGCGGACGGAGGCGCTACAAGCCCGAATGTTGCGAGTGTAAATAAAACGACAAGCGATTTTCGAATCCAATTTTTCAAGTTCCCAACATCCTTTCCGCCAAATGAACAAACGATACTATCATTCTATCATATTTTAATCAAAATAGATATTTGATAGAGTTTTTTGACTGAAAAGAAATGGGTTCAAAAAAACGAGAAAAAAGGGTAAAATAAAAATCAGAAGTTGGAGGCAGCAGATCGGAAGCCGACAATTTGGGAAACCGGCAGAAAATGACCGTTCAACTCATCCTGCAAAATTTTTTCTAGTTGATTGGAGGAAAGTACATATGTATGATGCAATGTTCATAATAGGTAGCTTTATTACACTTGCATATTTAATTGTAATGGAACTTACAGACTAAAAGCTCATGGAAGACCATGAGCTCTTTTACTTTTAAGAAGCTGAATATTATTAGCAATGCTTTTCAAATGCTTGAAGAAGATTTTCCATAACTCCTTCCAGCGTATTGCCTTCAATGTCATGTCTTGGGATAAAATGGACAACTTCTTTTCCTTTTAAAAGAGCCATTGACGGCGACGACGGTTCATAACCGATAAAATACTCCCTCATTTTTGCCGTCGCTTCCCGATCTTGACCCGCAAAAACTGTTACGAGATGGTCAGGAGTTTTTTCGCTTCTTACTAAAGCTTGTGTTGCCGCTGGTCTTGCAAGTCCCGCTGCGCAGCCGCAAACGGAATTCACAAAGACGAGCGTTGTCCCTTCCGCTGATTCCATAAATTGATCCACCTCTTCAGGTGTAACTAATTCGCGGAATCCGGCATTTGTCAACTCATCTCTCATCGGTTGAACGAGCTGACGCATATACTCTTCATAAGCCATTGACATTTTCAATCCCCCTAATTTTTACTATATTTAACATTATTCGTTTATGAAACAGAAATATGCTACTTTTGCCGGCTTTCGGTCATTTGCTTCCAAACGGATCCTTTTGCTTCTTCTCCTTTTTCGATCCTTTCTATTGCCATTTTTATTTGCATTTTCACTTCAAATTCTGGATCGTCTTCCGCTTCCTTCAGTTCCTTTAAAACAGATTCATCTCCTACTTCGTACAAAAACATGGCTGCTCGCCAACGAACAAGTTTACTTTTGTCCTTCAATGCTTTCGCCATTTCAGGAATAGCCGCTTTGTCCCCGATGTCGGATAGCGCATCACCTGCTGTTCTTCTAACAGTAACGCTTTTATCTTTTAACGCTTTATAGAGCAAAGGAAGGACAGCCGGATCTTCGAGCATTCCTAAATAGACCGTTGCAAGTCTTCGTATCGATGCTTTCTCATCATTCAACGCTTTTTCCAGCACATCTAAATCTTCAAGCGTTGGATCCATTTGCTCCAAATGGGCAAACCGCTTTTGCCAATCAGGATCATCAAGCATGTCAACCGTTACTTTGTAGCTGAATCGCTTAAACGTTTCCTTTTCATCCTTTTGATGAATGATTCTATTTTTTATGCGTTCCAGCCTGTCATCCGGATAGGCTGCTGATATTTCATCGACAACCTCCTGGCCGATTGCATCCAAATCTCCGTAGCGGACGCCATGCTCCTTCCATTCCCTTTCTAAAACAACGTTGTTCGCATGCTTTTGAACTTCCATGATCATGTTTCGGAAGCGTTCAGGCAGCCCGTAGCGGCGCTCCTCATGTCCGTCTGTCAGCTTTACTTGCATCGGCAGACCGTGAAACATTTGAATAAACACTTTTACTTCGCCATATCCTTCTTCAGGAGAATAGGCGTCCTGGCTGTTATCTTCAACCTGCTCGCCGAAAATGCTTCTTACTTCTGATAAAATATCCTGCCAATGATATTTGCTGTTTCGTTCAATGGCCATAAAATCTGCAACATGATAAACCCCTTTCACCCCTTCAATTGCTAAAATGGATTGGATTTCCTTTGGTGCTTCATGAGCATTTTCTTTTTTATAATTGTTCCTTTTACCTGCCGGAAGCTCTTGGTCGAGAATTACTTTCATCGTATTAGGGCTTGGGGTAGGTTCAATCGACTTAATGTTCACAAGATGTCACTCCCTACTTCCTCTTAGCTAGTTCCATTTTAACATGCCAGTCTGCAAAATTCTTTCCAAAAGCACTTGCAGTGAAATAATGGAGAATTTACAAAAGCTTTTCGATATAAGGAGCGATGTCTTTCGGATTTGTTTGCGGAACAAATCGCTCTACCGGATTGCCGTCGCGGTCGATCAAAAATTTTGTAAAATTCCATTTAATCATCTTTGTTCCAAACACGCCTGGAATTTGTTCGGTCAAGTACACAAATAAAGGATGGGCATTCGGGCCTCTCACATCAATTTTTGAAAAGACGGGAAATGTCACACCATAATTTTCACAAAATGTTTGGATTTCTTCGTCCGTTCCCGGCTCCTGATTGCCAAACTGATTACACGGAAACGCCAGTACGACAAATCCTTTTTCTTTGTATGTTTCATATAAATTTTGCAAATCTTTGTATTGCTCCGTAAAGCCGCAATAACTTGCAGTATTGACAATGAGCATGACATTTCCTTTATACTGTAATAGTGATATTGTTTGCCCATCTGCGGTTTTTACATCAAAGTCATAAACAGTCATCACGCCTCCCCCTCCATTTACGTTGATTTTACATTACAGTCATAATAATAACAAATCTAAAATTGAAATATCATTTTAAACTATCTATAATATTAGCAAAACTTAGTCTGATCATGTTCTGTTTCGCTCTGCACATGATTCATTTTTTTGTTTTTCGATTACATTCCGGAGGTGCACATACATGCCAATTAATATACCAGCAAATTTGCCGGCAAAAGAAATATTGGAGAAGGAAAACATTTTCGTGATGGATGAAAAAAGGGCTTACACTCAGGATATCCGCCCATTAAATATTGCCATTTTAAATTTAATGCCAGAAAAAGAAAAAACGGAGACCCAGCTTCTCAGACTTTTAGGAAATTCTCCGCTTCAAGTTAATATCACGTTTTTGCGTCCGAAAACCCATACGCCAAAAACAACGGCAAAGCAGCATTTAGAACAATTTTATACAACGTTTGATCAAGTCAAGCATCGAAAATTCGACGGGTTGATTGTAACAGGGGCTCCTGTTGAAAAAATGCCTTTTAATGCTGTTAATTATTGGGAAGAGTTGACAAACATTTTTGAATGGACGAAAGAAAATGTGACATCTACTTTGCATATTTGTTGGGGTGCTCAAGCAGGCCTATTCTATCATTACGGCATCGATAAATATATGCTGCCGAAAAAATGCTTCGGCGTTTTTGAACATAAAATATCAGATCCTTCCGTCAAGCTGTTAAGAGGTTTCGATGAAATCTATTACGTTCCTCATTCTCGCCATACGGACATCGATGTGGAAGAAGTGAAAAAACAAAAAGATTTAGAGATTTTGTCTTATTCGGATGAAGCGGGTGTATGTCTTATTTCTTCGAAAGACGGGAGATTTATTTTTTTAACCGGACATCCTGAATATGATGCAACAACATTAAGAGATGAATATGAACGAGATTTGGCGAGAGGACTTGACATCGAAATCCCAAAAAATTATTTCCCTAATGACGACCCGACGAAATCGCCTTACAATCGCTGGCGGTCACATGCGAATTTGCTGTTTGTCAACTGGCTTAACTATTATGTATATCAAGAAACTCCTTATATTTGGGAATAATAATAGCAACCTGGTCGGATTAAAATACGACGTTCTGAAATTGAGGTGATGAAATCGTTTATGAATAAGCAGAAAATTTTGATCTTGACAGCAAAGTACGGAAACGGGCATATTCAAGTGGCAAAGACGCTGGAAAAGCGATGTATGGAACGGGGTATGGACGTCATCGTTTGCGATCTATATCAAGAGTCTCATCCACTCATTACTGAATTCACAAAATACCTGTATTTAAAGAGCTTTTCGTTTGGAAAACAGTTTTACCGTTTGTTTTATTATGGTGTAGATAAAATGTACAATAAACGAGTCATGAATGTTTATTACACAATGGGCAGAAAAAAACTCGAACAAGTGATTGCTGCTGAAAAACCCGATATCATCATCAATACGTTTCCAATGATCGTCGTACCCGAATACCGGAGACGCACCGGTCACGTGATTCCGACCTTTAATGTCATGACAGATTTTTGTTTACATAAAATTTGGGTGCATCAAAACATAGATAAATATTATGTTGCATGTGAAGATGTAAAAGAAAAACTTCTCAGCTTAGGGATCGACGAAAAAGACGTAAAAGTTACCGGAATTCCTATACGCAGCCGATTTGAAGAAAATATTGAGATAGAACCGTTGTACCGCAAATATGGATTAAGTGAGAACAAACATATTTTGCTTATTATGGCAGGTGCTCACGGCGTCTTAAAAAATGTGAAAGAAATTTGCGAAGCGATGCGCTATTCAGAAAACGTCCAAACCGTTGTTGTATGCGGAAACAATCATGCGCTCAAAGACCGCTTAGCCCCTCTTGCTAAAGCAAGCAGAGATCAATTGAAAGTTTTGGGTTACGTCGAAAGAGTGGACGAGCTGTTTCGAATTGCTTCCTTGTTGATTACAAAACCCGGAGGAATTACGTTAACAGAAGCTTCTTCCCTTTCGGTTCCTCTCGTTTTATACAACCCGGTTCCTGGGCAGGAAAAAGAAAACGCGGAATTCTTTGCAAAACACGGCGCTGCGGTCATCGTCAACAATGTATCTGATATGATTGATGAGGTGAACAAATTATTGCATTCACCTGATAAATTAAAACGGATGCGTAAAAATATTTTTCAACTGTACCATCCAAACGCTGTGGACACCATTTTAGACGACATAAAGTTAGAAAGTGAACGAATGTCTAAATATATTCATGAACATATTTCATAAACGAGTGTCAATAAGACATTCGTTTTTTTATAAAATGATGTCGCTTTATCATATTAACTTCCTCGTATTACCTGGAAAATGCTTTTTTTTGCGAGAAAACAGCACCGATTTTCACGGTGAAAGCATCCTTGTCATGTAGCCGGCAATTAAGCTGATTTATTCCCAATCAATTTCCACCTTAGCGTTTTGACAAAAATTCGAATCATTGGAATAAACTTGACTTTCAATAATTGGTTAGTGTATAGTAGATATATCATTTAGCTGAATATAGGCAGCCTAAGGTTTTGAGACCTTGCTTGTTGCATTATATTCCTGTTAAATGATAAAAAATTTTTTAAGCACGGCTTTGTGCGGAAAGTATTAGGAGGAAATCGAAATATGCAACAAAATGGTAAAGTAAAATGGTTTAACAATGAAAAAGGTTATGGTTTTATTGAAGTTGAAGGCGGAGACGATGTTTTTGTCCACTTCACTGCAATTCAAGGCGAAGGTTTCAAAACCTTAGAAGAAGGTCAAGCGGTATCTTTTGAAATTGTCCAAGGAAATCGTGGACCACAAGCAGCGAACGTTGTAAAATTATAATCGATGATCATTTGATCTTCAAATATAAAAAGAGGCTTTTGCCTCTTTTTATTTTTTATTTTCGGAATTTTTATTTATTACTGAATTTTCGATCGCCGCGCTTACGTGTCCCCCTCAAATTTTTCCCCAGCTCTTTAATTTGCTGTCCCACCGTGCATTTATTAATACAAAATGAATGGGCATATGTTTTTCCGTATTCTTTTCGAAAATGAGCTTTTAAAAAACAATTTACGCAATATTCATCCATTAATTCAGTCACTTTTTCAAATATAGCCGCACGATCTTTCATCATTCCATCTCCACTGTTTTTTATTTATCATTATGCTGTTTCACAAAAAGAGATTGTACTTTCTCGAAAATGTATCTTTCGCATTCTCAATTGAAGAGACTAATTTTTTATACCATATTCTGTTCAACCTTGCAACCGATTCACTCAAAAGGGTTTTTACAGACATTGATCGAATTGTATGGTATAATCACATCGATTTTTTTGAAAAGAAAAAGGCAGTCAAATAGATGTTTTACTTAATAAGATCAAAAGCTCCTCACATCTATTTTAAGCTTTTTTCATCCTTATCATGATCTTGATGACATGTTATATTCTTCATTTTTAAAAAAATTCCTCTAAGGGAGTGAAATTGATTGGTAGAAGTCTACATAGATGGTGCGGCAAAAGGAAATCCCGGACTTTCCGGCGCCGGTATTTATATAAAAGGAACGAACATTCAAGAAAAATATTTTTTCCCCCTTGGCGTCATGGATAATCATGAAGCTGAATTTGCTGCATTAGTCAAAGGACTTATGATCTGCCTTGAAAAAGGATATAAGATCGTCTCTTTCAGAACCGATTCACAGGCAGTGGAGCAAGCAGTGCTTAAACGTTATGCAAAAAATCAACGCTATAACAGCCATCTTCAAGAAGCATTAAAGCTCATCGATCAATTGGATTTGTTTTTTATTAAATGGATTCCCGAAAAGCAAAACAAAACGGCTGATGAATTAGCCAAAAAAGCATTGCAGCTTCAAAAAGGGATTGATCATGAAGGAACAACAAGCGGCTGATTTTAAGTTTTTTTGCGTTGCTTATATTTGGAAACAGCATTTTTTATCGTTCGGAGGGCTTTATGTGTTAACTCATATTATTGAAGAAGAACTAACAACGTTCTGGTCTTTCATTGGAACCCTTTATTGTATTAGCACGCAATAAACTAACAACGTTCGGAGCGTTCAGCGGGACCTTAATGTATTAGCGCGATAAACTAACAACGTTTGTGAACATTCACCGTGACCTTTAATGTATTAGAACACAATAAACTAACAACGTTTATGAGCGTTCCATCAAGAGCGGGGCCCCATGAGATCATCCGCTTTTTGATCAGAGGGATGAGCTTGGTTTTTGCGGCTTCTCCCGGCAAAAAACATTTCCACAAACCATTTTGCACGTTCTGTTAGCATCCAGAAAATAAAGACTCTTCCATAAATTTTATGAGGAACTGGGTCATCCAGTTCCTTTCAGCTTTGCTTCCGACTTACATATTCTTTTACCATTTCTTTCGTTACGTATTTTCGCTGCGGAACGATTCCGGTTGTTCTGGCCAGCTCATTCATTTCTTTTGTAATTTCGTTAATCGTTTGCACGGAAAAATGAAGCCCCTTTTCGCAAAGCATTACAGCTTCATCGATTGCCTGCTCCCGTTTTTCTTCTAGATGCAAAAACCTTTTCACGATCTCGTGCTGGCGGTTTGAATGCTTTGTTATCTCTTTATGTACTTCTGCCATCTTTTTTCCCCCTAATTTTTAAGTTCGAGCTCTTTCAAAGGAAGAGAGGAGCTTCTGCCCCTCTTTATGAAAGCGATGTTAATTCATTGAATTTTTCTTTCATCCATTGTACATCATTTGGAGCTGTCAACGTTTTTAATCTAGCTTGAATAAATTGTTCCCCTTCTTGAATCATTTTTTCCTTCAGCTGTTCGATTTCCTTTTTCAATAATGCTTCGTAATGGCGTGCCAGATGCTCTTCAAAAGCTCTCACCGACATGTCAATCGTATCTTTCAAATTCTGTTCTAGAATATCATACAGCTTTTGCTTTTCGTTCTGCTCGAAAAATGATTTCGTATTTCGGAACACTTTATGTGCTTTTGAAACATCAAATTGAATGTAAGGGAAAACGGAAACTTGGATCCGGATTTCTTCCCATTGAATCTCTTCTATATTTGAAAACGGAACTGCTACACATTGTTTAGCAACCATGTCGGAAAGGTTCTGATTGATTTTTTGCAATATTCCGTTTAAATAATTTTCAATACGAAGTGTTGTAGCGTTCATTTCCTGCTGGAGCTGAATATTCAGTCCTTCTATCATTTCGTTAAAACAATCCATTAAAATGGCTGCTTCTCCCTTTGTGCTGTTTGTAAATTTGCCAGGATGATACGCCTCTTTAAACAGCTCCGGAAGTTTATGAAGAAGCCGCTGTTTTACGTAATAGTTCAATTCTTCCGTTTCCTGCTGGAATGTTATAACGTATTCGTCAACTGATTGCGTACGAATTAATTCCTGCATGCGATTGAGCTGATCCTTCAATTCGCGAATTTTCTGATCGCGTTCGCTTTCATCAAGCTCCAAAAGCTTGATCATATCTGAAAGTTCTGAGACCGCCTGTTGAAATTCATGTTCAGCTGCTTGAATTAAAACGGTCATCAATTCATGATGGATAAAATGTTCAAACGACTTGAGAAAATGCGGAAACTCGTCTCGAACCTTTGAAATCTTTTTCTTTTCCAATGCCTGTAAGCTTGAAACTTGAAAAAGCTTCGGCTCTCGGATTGAATGGGACAATAACATTTGCTCGACATAATTTCGAACATCTTCTGCATCTTGATCATGTTCCGCCAAATCAATTGCATTGATGATAAAAAACATTTTATCTAACGTAAAGGCGTCCTTTACAAGACCAAGCTGATCCAAAAACTGCTGATCTCCTTTTGAAAATGGATGGTTGTAGTAAGTTAAAAAGATAATGGCATCCGCATGTTTTATATATTGGAAAGCAAGTTCTGTATGCCGGCCGTGAAATGAACTCGCACCTGGAGTATCAACAAGAGTAATCCCTTTTCTAGTCAGATCACAATCATAATAAATCGTTACATCCTGAATCATACATGACCGTTCTTCTTTTGCAACAAATGACTCAAGCTCATCTGCCTTGATCCATTTCACTTTTTGATCTTCTTTTTCATAAAATGAGATTCCTTCTAAAAAGGTGTTCAGCCTTCGTTGAACCATTTCATCTTCCGTTCGTTTCATTGCTTGAAGCATCGCTTCGCGCAAACCGGAAAATCTCTCTGCCTTAAGAGAAAGCGGTGCTAGCAATTCATTAATTTCTTCTAAAATTTGCTGCTCATTTTTAAAGACTACTTCCACATCCCCGTGTTTTTTGCCATCTTTAACACCGGTTAATTTATTGATAACAGCGGTTGTTGGAGTTGGCGAGGAAGGGAAAATTTTTTCACCAATCAAGGCATTTAAAAAGCTCGATTTTCCTGCACTAAACGCGCCAAAAATTGCAATTTGAAAGGAGCGGTTCTCAATTTGAGAAAGTTTTTCTTTTAAGCGGTTGGCTGAATGCTCCAGCCCAGTCTCATTTAAAATTTCAATCCCTTTTTGCAGCTTATTTATCATTTGATCTTTCTTCGCCGCTTCATGTTTTCGTTCGGTTTCTTTTTTCTCTATTTTTTTATCTTTTCTTTGCTTTTCATTCGAAATAAGGAATTGAAGAGAATTCCATTCCATGATTTGTTTTTGCAGATGTTCGGCTTTCCATCGCTCGATATCGATATTGTCAACAGTTCCTTGACCATTTAATATGTCGGAAAGCTGTTTAAACTCATTCATAAATTGTTCTTTCTCATCAATCGCTTTAGACATTTGCATCAGTTTGACTGTAAGCTGTTCCCGCTCCTGTTTCATCCGTTCTCTTTCTGTTTGATTCATCTTGTGTAACGCTTTGATCATGTGATCGCGCAAGCTTTGAGCTTCTCGTTTGCACAATTGCTGTACAGCATTTGAAACATCTTTCCCATACTGGAGCACATATTGACCATTTAATTCAGCCCCTGGTTTGATCACGTCAAGCAGCATATTTTCATCAAATTCGATCGAAAAGCTTAGTATTTGCTGTAAAAGAGAAGGTTGGTCGATATGATGCTTTTCATAATATTTTTTCGCCATATTGATGATGTGCCATACAATTTGCGATTCCACATTTTTGGCCAGCTCTTCATAAAATTGAATAAGTGCATTTCGTTTTGCCTCTTCTGTTTTCTTTTTTGAGAAAAACAAACCAACTTTAAAATCTTTTTTCTGGGTTTCAATTAATTTTGCCGCTTTTTCCCTTGTATCATAAGGCATAAGATTGGCGTTTCTCAACAAACCATCAAGTTCTTGATCAAATGCTGCTTCAAACTGTTTAATGTCTTCATCTATCAGTTTGAGCTTCTGTTCTATTTCCGACAATTTTTGCTGGCTGTTTTGAAGCAGCTGATCAAGCTGATTCCATTCATCCAATGAGAGATGAAGACTCTCCGCTTTCTCTTTAGACAAATCCTCCTTCATTTGTTGAAGCAAAATTTTTGCCTGCTCCAATACATTTTTTCGCACTAAATGCTTTTTATTATCGACTAGCCCATTTAACCGCTCCTCTAACTGCTTAAATTCGTTTAAAGGATGCTCAGGCGATTTCGTTGTCGTATAATAAATATTTTCCTTTTCAATTCCGATAGCTGTCAGCGAGGCTTCAATGTTTGTTTTAAACGTTGAAAAAGGGATTTCATCTTCTTGATGCTTATCAATTTGGTTGATGATGACGATGATCGGTTTATTCATCCCCCTCAGCTTTGACAAGAAAGAAAAATTCAGCTCCGACTGAACGTGATGATAATCCGTCACATATACGATGTAATCCGCTAAATGGAGCGCCGATTCTGTTCTTTTGCGATGATCGTCATCCGTCGAATCAATTCCCGGCGAATCTGTTAAAATCAGATGTTCACGAATCGTAAAATAAGGCCGTTGAATAAATACTTTTTCAATTTCATTTTCTTGTTTGCACAGCTTGCTGATCAGCTCATTATCCAAATCGTCTTTCGATTCATACATTTTGCCATTAAACAGATGCACACGGGTCAAACGTTCGCCTTTCGCCAGCATGACGATATTGGAGCTGGTCGGAAGCGGACTCGAAGGCAAAATGGTTCCGTTTGCAAGCTTGTTTAACAGCGATGATTTTCCTGCCGAAAAATGGCCCATAAATGCAATTTGGATTTGATCCTGCATCTCTTTTTCAATTAATTCTTTCCATTTTTGTTTATAGGAAGCTTTGACTTCTTTAGGAAGCTTTTCAAATATTTGAATCAAGCTGCTGATTTGTTCTTGCTCAACTACATTTCCCATACCTCAGGCTCCTTTTCGTCAATTCCTCATGTTGATTTTACCATATTGCCCGTAAATGAAGGCAAAAAAATTATTTTCAGGAGCCTGGATCAAGAAAAAACCCGCTTCGCTTCCTCCCAAGCGACTGTTAAAAAGCTCAGTTTTCCCATAAAAAAGAGATTGACGGTTTTTTGCCAATCCCCGCTATGTAATATATGAAAAATTTATTTATGAATTTGAATCGACTCGCTTCAAAACATATCCGATTAAAATGCTATAAATCAAAACCGTACTACCGACAAAAAGCATTGTCATGTCGTCACAGCCTTTCTTGAGAATGATTTTCATCATTAATTAAAGAATAACATGAGTGAAAATCATTTTCAATAGTTTTTTCGAAACGAAGTTTTAAATTTTAAAATTTTACATAAAAAAACCAGCCAAAAATGGCTGGCACAAAATTTATTATTTAGTGATTTCGATTAACAAATCACCTGTTTGAATAGCTTCTCCGCTCTTCACATAAATATCTTTAATAACACCTGCAAATGGAGCTTGAACAGTCGTTTCCATTTTCATTGATTCAGTGATCATTAAATGATCGCCCTTATTTACTTTTTCGCCTTTTTCTACCAAGACTTTAATTACTGTTCCAGGCATAGACGCTCCAATATGTTCAGGGTTTTGCGGATCTGCTTTGACTCTTTGCTGAACAGTTGATTTGATGCTCTCGTCTTTAATGACAACCTCACGCGGCTGGCCGTTTAATTCAAAGTACACGATCCGCGTTCCATCAGGCTGCGGTTGGCCAATGGAAACTAGCTTCACAATCAGCGTTTTTCCTTTTTCTATTTCCACTTCAATTTCTTCGCCTAAACGCATTCCGTAGAAGAATGTCGGTGTATCTAAAACAGAAATGTTTCCATATTGTTCATATGTTTTCAAATATTCCGTGAACACTTTTGGATACAGTGCATAAGCAATCGTCTCGTAAGGCGTCGGCTCACGATGGAGCAGCTGCTCCAGCTCTTCTTTTAATGCTTGGAAATTAACCGGCTCCAATAGCTCCCCAGGTCTAACTGTAATCGGCTCACGGCCTTTTAAAATCACGCGCTGGAGCTCTTTCGGAAAGCCTCCGTACGGCTGGCCGAGATATCCGGCAAAAAATTCAATGACTGAATCTGGGAAGTCAAGCGATTCTCCACGCTCATATACGTCTTCTTCCGTTAAATTGTTCTGAACCATAAAGAGCGCCATGTCACCAACAACTTTTGATGACGGAGTTACTTTAACAATATCGCCAAACATTTGGTTGACGCGGCTGTACATTTCTTTCACTTCCTCCCAGCGGTCACCCAAACCTACAGCCTTCGCCTGCTGCTGCAAATTGCTGTATTGTCCGCCAGGCATTTCATGTACATAAACTTCTGAATGAGGAGCTTTCATGCCGCTCTCAAAGTCTTGATAATATTTGCGCACTTCTTCCCAATATTGAGACAGCTTTTCCAATGATTGAATGTTAACATTCGGTCTTCTTTCCGAACCTTCAAGCGCATAATATAAAGAATTGGCACTTGGCTGAGAAGTTAAACCGGCCATTGAGCTCAACGCCGTATCTATAATATCGACCCCTGCTTCGATCGCTTTGGCATATGTGTAAATGCCGTTTCCGCTCGTATCATGTGTATGCAAATGAATTGGCAGATCGACCGTTTCTTTTAACACTGAAATAAGCTCATATGCCGCCTGTGGCTTCAACAGTCCTGCCATATCTTTAATGCCTAAAATTTGTGCACCTGATGCTTCCAATTCTTTTGCCATCTGTTTGTAATAATTCAAATCATATTTTCTTCTTGTTGGATCGAGAATATCCCCTGTATAACAGATGGCTGCTTCGGCAATTTTTCCGGTTTTTCGGACGGCATCGATGGCAAGGGTCATCCCTTTTACCCAGTTTAAGCTGTCAAAGATTCTGAACACATCAATGCCTGCTTCCGCTGATCTTTCGACAAATTCTTTAATTACATTATCTGGATAGTTTTTATATCCGACAGCATTCGATGCGCGCAAAAGCATTTGCAGAAGCAAGTTTGGCACATGCTTTCTGACAATTTGAAGTCTTTCCCACGGATCTTCTTTTAAAAAGCGATAGGCAACATCAAACGTTGCTCCTCCCCACATCTCAAGCGAAAACAGGTTTGGAAGCAATCTCGCAGTAGGTTCAGCAATCTTTTTAATGTCATTTGTGCGCACGCGAGTTGCCAGCAATGATTGATGAGCATCTCGGAAAGTCGTATCCGTCAACAGCACTTGTTTTTGTTCTTTTACCCATTTAACAAGGCCGTCGACTCCTTCTTTCTCTAAAATTTGTTTCGTTCCTTCTGGAATAGGCTCCGATAATTTTACGTGCGGAATTGGTGGCTCATCAAATACCGGTTTTTTCTTTTTCCCGATGCCTGGAAAACCGTTCACCGTCACATTCCCGATATATGTGAGCATTTTTGTTCCCCGATCTCGTTGTTTCGGGAAAACGAACAGCTCAGGTGATGAATCAATAAAGGACGTATCATATTCTCCAGATAAAAATTTCTCATGTTTAATGACATTTTCCAAAAAAGGAATATTTGTTTTTATTCCGCGAACTCGAAATTCTCTTAAATTTCGAATCATTTTTCTGGCAGCTTGCTCAAACGATAGCGCCCATGTCGATACTTTTACAAGCAATGAATCATAATAAGGTGTAATAACAGCTCCTTGGAAGCTGTTTCCGGTATCCAATCGAACGCCAAAGCCGCCTCCGGAACGATACGCCATAATTTTTCCAGTGTCCGGCATGAAATTGTTCAGCGGATCTTCCGTCGTCACCCTTGCTTGAATAGCATATCCCCATGTTTTAATGTCTTCCTGTCTTGGAATTCCAACTTCCGGGCTGTGAATTGAGTGGCCTTCTGCCACAAGAATTTGTGTTTGAACGATATCTATCCCCGTAATCATTTCAGTTATCGTATGTTCTACTTGAACGCGCGGATTTACTTCGATGAAATAAAAGTCATCGCCGGAAACTAAAAATTCCACCGTACCTGCATTGACATAGTTGACATTTTTCATTAACCGTACAGCCGCTTCGCAAATTTTATCCCTTAATTCCTGCTTTAAAGAAACGCTTGGAGCAACTTCCACGACTTTTTGATGACGACGTTGAACAGAACAGTCCCTCTCATAAAGATGAACAATGTTTCCATCGTGGTCACCAATGATTTGCACTTCAATATGCTTCGGATTTTCGATCAGCTTTTCTACATACACTTCGTCGCTGCCGAATGCTGCTTTTGCTTCCGATTTAGCTCGTTCATAAGAATCCTTTACTCCAGCCTTTGAACGGACTATGCGCATTCCCCGGCCTCCGCCGCCAAGAGCAGCTTTAATGATAAACGGATACCCGTATTCTTCACCAAACTGAATCACTTCATCCAAGCTTTTGACTGGACCGTTGCTGCCTGGAATGACTGGAATTCCGGCCTTTTCCGCCTGATGTCTAGCTTTCACTTTATCGCCAAACATATCTAAGTGCTCTGTTCTAGGGCCGATAAAAATGATTCCGGCTTCTTCGCATTTTCTAGCAAATTCGATATTTTCAGATAAAAAACCGTATCCGGGATGAATAGCATCCACGTCATGAGCTTTTGCAATTTCAATGATACCGTCAATATCTAGATATGCTTCGATCGGTTTTTTTCCTTCGCCAACTAAATAAGCTTCATCTGCTTTATATCGATGATAAGAACCTGAATCTTCCCTGGAATAAATTGCAACGGTTCGGATATTCAATTCATTGCAAGCTCGAAATACCCGAATCGCGATTTCTCCACGGTTTGCTACTAAGATTTTTTCAATTTTTCTGTTCGTCATATAAATCCCCCTTGCAGTGTATATTAGATTTTCAAGAAAATAAAACTAGAGCAGCATATGGCGGAACGATTACATGCTTGCAATTTCTTTTTCTTTTTTATATTGCTCCCGGTAATTGACAAACATTGAAACATTCACTAACAATCCCATCGATATTAAAAGTACTAATAACGATGAGCCTCCATAGCTGACAAACGGCAATGTAACACCAGTGATCGGGATCAGTCCTGTCACTCCTCCCAAGTTGACGGCCGTTTGAATAGCGATCATGCTTGAAACTCCTACAGCAATCAATGTACCAAACGGGTCGGTGCATTTTCTTGCAATATAGAGGCCTTTTAAAACGATAAACGCCAAAAGTGTAAGAACAAATAATACACCGAAAATACCTAGCTCTTCCGCTACAACGGCCATAATAAAATCAGTGTGCGCTTCCGGCAAATATCCGTATTTTTGCACGCTTTCCCCCAGCCCCAGTCCAGTAAGACCTCCGGATCCGATCGCAATATATGAATTGACGAGCTGATAACCTGCTCCGTCTTCATGTTCAAATGGATCCGTATACCCTGTAAAGCGGGAAAGACGTTCTTTACTAAAAATATCATCGGCCTTAAATAAAATGAGCGGACTTAGCAGCAATAAGAAAAATAAAGCAAGCAATACTAACTTTAACATGTTTTTGATGCCCATACCTGAACATAAAATAATAGACAAGGCAATCATTCCAATAATGAATGATGTCCCAATGTCAGGCTGAAGCATAACAAAAACGCAAATCAATACGGTAAAGATTACCGGAGGCAATGCTCCCTTTCCGAAGTGCCATATGTACGATTGCTTTTTTTCGTATACAGCTGATAAATAAATAATGGCGGAAAGCTTGACAAATTCTCCCGGCTGAATGGCTCTTCCGGCAACTTTAAACCAGCTTTGCGAACCGCCGGCAACATGTCCAAAAATAAATAACAGCCCGAGAACAGCAATCGATCCAAAAAACAAAATTCTTATAAATTTTCCGTTCAGCAGAGCGCGGTACGGAAAAAACATCATAACTAGAAAAGCTATCGTTGCAAGCAGGAGCGAGGACAATTGCTTGCGAAAAAAATAATCGCTTTCCGTATAATACCTCGTGACTGCCATGATCATACTTGAACTGTACACCATGACCAAGCCGAAACCGCATAATAAGAAAACTGCTAAAATAAGCGAATAATCATATGATTTTAAAATTCGTTTCAACATGTTCATCTTCCTTACGACTTGCTGCTCTTCTTGTTGCAAAATAAATACACAGTCATTGTTTTCATAAGTGTAAAGAAAATTTATTTTCTATTATACTTTGAACAATTCATTTTCTCAATGGCAAAATAAAAATTGCGAAGGAACACCTATTGTGGAAGGTCGATATGAGAAATGGAAAAGATAAAATAAAAGCCCAAACCTTTTTTTTACCGGTTTGAGCAAGCTTTTTATTTTCGTACAAATGCCTCGTGCAGAGCTGACAGCTCACGCTCAAGCTCATCAAGCAGAGCTTTTCCCTCGCGTTCTTCAATCAGGCCTAGTCTGACAGCAAAGTCAATTTCCCGAGATAATCCGAACATTTGCGTATCTAAAACCTCTTCATAAAGAGGACATTGAGGCATTGTCAAATTGTCCATTTGTACTTTAATCAATTTCATGATTTTATCTGCATCCGCCTTTAAAAGCGAAAGAGCCTTTTCCCGGTGACTAAGAACCATTTCAAATGATGCCATCTGAATCCCTCCGTTCCCCATTAAGGAATCCCTATTCTATCTATTAATATTAAATGTTATAAAGGAAAATTGCAAGGAAACACGCACCCTCCTTCCCTAATAATTTTAAAGTTGTTCATATATATGTATGAACCTTCCAAAAAAATGCTAGAAGAATTCGTCTGATTGATTTGCCGCGTCTGGACTCAGCCGCCTGACTGTCGCCTTTTTGAACTGAAATGGGCAACGGAATGTGACAAAATCCATAAAAGCGCTTATACTTTAACGTGGAGGGATGCTCATGAGCGATATTATTCAAATAAAAGGGAATGTAAAATTTCCAATTACTTTGGACCCAGGTGTTTGGATCTTTGATGACCGCCGCATTGATTTAAATACATATTTTGATCAAGGCCGCAAAGAGGAAAACATAGAAGAGGACTATGTGCAAAAAACAGCAAATCAATGGCAACGGGAGATTCAGGAGGGAGCTGTATTTCCGCCTACTTTAAAAACGGAACAAAAATTTGAAAAAGAAAAGGTGCTTACCGGGACTTTCGGCATGCCGCTTAAACCGTTTTTATCAAATGCTGAACCGTTAACGAACGCCAAAACAGTCGTTTTTGAAACCGAAAACGGCGAAGTCGAAATGCCGATTGAAAAAGCAGAAGAATGCATTTTGGCATTTAGCATGGAAGGAAAACCGTTAAAAGAAGACGGCCCTGTCCACATCATTTACGGAGATGGCTCGAACCGCAATGATCCAATTAAAAAGGTGAGAGCAATAATCGTAAAATAATTTTTTGGGGTGTCTAATAAGTCGTTTTTACGGCTTATTGACGCCCCCATTAATGTTTTAGAAACGTTGATATATCGGTGTTTATTACCAATGGCGATTTGACTTTCTGGACAATCCCTTTTTTTCCATTGCTCAATTTGAGCAGAATCGCAAATGTTAGCGCAAAAAATCTTTTTGGATGCTGCAAAGAGCTTAAGATAAATCAGCTTCTGCAAAGCTCACACTTTTATCTCTGACCCCTGAGGCTTTTGAAACTACAGCATCTCACTTTTTCATAACAAATCTGCTGCTATTTGCGCCAATTGGGATCGTTCGCCTTTCAGTAATTTTACATGCCCGGCAATTGCTTGATCTTTAAATTTTTCCACTACATAGGTCAACCCATTGTTATATTCATCTAAATAAGGATGATCAATTTGTCCTGGATCCCCCATCAACACAATTTTGCTTTTTTCGCCAACTCTTGTTAAAATCGTCTTCACTTCATGTTTCGTCAAATTTTGCGCTTCATCGATGATGATAAATTGTTCCGGGATGCTCCTGCCGCGAATATAAGTCAGCGCCTCCACCTCGATCGAATTCATACCTGCTAAAATCGCATCAAGCTCGCCAGCTTTTTTCGTATTAAATAAATATTCTAAATTATCCCATATTGGCTGCATCCAAGGCCTCAGTTTTTCTTCTTTTTCTCCCGGCAAAAAACCGATATCTTTTCCCATTGGAACAATTGGTCTGGCGACAAGAAGCTTTTTATATGATTCCATGTCTTCTGTTTGCATCAGCCCGGCCGCTAAAGCCAAAAGCGTTTTTCCTGTACCTGCTTTGCCGATCAAAGTCACGAGCTGAATATCGTGTCTCATTAATAGTTCGAATGCCATCGTTTGTTGAACATTTCTCGGCTGAATTCCCCAAACATGGTCATGCTGAAAAACAAGCTTTTTCAATCTTTTCCCTGTTTTATCGACAATCCCAATGGCAGATGATTTGCCTCCTAAAGCATCCTTCAGCAAAATAAATTGATTCGGATAAAAAGGATGATTGGTTATTTCCGACAGCAGCAGCTCATTTTTCTCATAAAATCGGTTTAAGTTTTCCATACTTATGTAAAGGTCAAGAAACCCTGTATAGATATGGTCAATTTCTACTACACGATCGCTCAGAAAATCTTCAGTATGAAGTCCAATCGCATCTGCCTTCACTCTCACTAAAGCATCTTTGCTGACTAAAATTACCGATTTTCCATCTTTCTTTGATTGCTCTTCCAGTGATAAATTTTTGGCTACTGCCAAAATTCGGTTATCATTTGTTTTTTCCACGAAAATCTCCTGCAGATCATGAAACGAACGATGATTTAATTCAATTCTTAAAGATCCGCCGTTTGGCAGAGGAATTTTTTCGTGCAATTTCCCTTGTTCCCTCAACTGATCAATGATTTTTGAAACTTGGCGCGCATTTCGTCCAACTTCATCCATATATCTTTTTTTGGAATCCACCTCTTCAAGAACAACGGCAGGTATTACAACTTCGTGCTCATCAAAGGAAAAAATGGAATTCGGATCCTGCAACAAAACATTCGTATCCAGCACATATATCTTGCCCAATCTTTCTTCCTCCCTCATCCGAAATTATTGGAGGCTTCCTTAGCTAAAATATATGTCTTTATGAATAAAGATAGAAGGTTTATTAAACAATAAATAAAGAAAGATGCTGCCTAAGCCGATGTCTTCTACAATCCAGTCGGGAGTTAACTCCGAAAGATTCAGGCTTCTTTATAAGTTTTGTAACTAGAACCAATGTTATTCGTCAAAGACGGAAGCACGAAATAAGTAATGGATTACTTTACACCTTACTTGTAAGAAAAGGAGTGATAGCATGCGCAGCTTTTTGATGTTTATTTTGCTTGTCGGCTTATATTTAAACGGTTGTTCCACAAACGAAAATGCACGAGAGGAAAATCGTGGTGAAAACTATTCAAGAACAATTACTGTCAAAGATTCCGTGCGGGAAAATGTTGATCGCAAATCCGGCCAGGAAATCGCCCGCCGTTTGGCAAAAATAGCCGAAAATGTTCCAGATGTAAATGATGCAACTGCAGTTGTTCTTGGAAATTATGCAGTCGTCGGAATTGATGTCGACAAAAAGCTGGATCGTTCAAAAGTTGAATCGATTAAGTATTCCGTTGCAGAATCATTAAAAAACGATCCTTACGGGGCTTATGCTGTAGTTATTGCCGATCCAGACACAAATGAACGAATCCGCCAAATTGGAGAGGAAATTCAAAACGGCCGGCCCATTGGCGGCATTCTAGATGAGCTCGCTCAAATCGTCGGAAGATTGATGCCGGATCTTCCTGGTGACGCGACAGACAATCAACAAAAGCAGCCGATGAATGAAAAAGATCAGCTTCCGAAGTCAAAAAATCAAGAGCTGAATAAAGAACAGCGTGATCAATCAAACCAAAAACAACAATAAAGACATTAAAACGCTTAAGTCCGAAGCTTAAGCGTTTTTCATTGCTTTCAACACCTTTTAGTCAAAATCCGATGATATTTTGTCATATTTAATAAAATAACAACTCATAAAACATTGTTTCACTATCGACCTGCGCGGCTGAAGATCAGTATGTCTATTCATTTTAATAATAGCTTGACTATCGCCGGATGATTCACGATCCCAAGTCGGAACGGAAATGCAAATGGCTCTGGTTTGGATAAAGAGTATTGACCTGTCTCACAATGTTTTTTGCAATGCTCGAAAGTGGCTCAATAGCTTATTTTTCTGTCTTTTCTTATAGAAATTGTATTGTGTGTAAGTCGTATAAAGCCGCTGCTGGCTTGATTCTTTTGCAAAGTTGCAAAAGAAATTGTGTGAGCGGAAGCAAAACGTGATATACTATGCGAGAGGCGAGTGAGTATAGAGGCGTGTTGTCTGAAAGCAATCCAAACTATCATCGAAGCCTTTTGATGCTGAGACGAACAACGTTGTACAAAGCTTAAAAATTTGATTAGAAAGTGTGAGAAGCAAGATGAAAGTCAAATGTGTTTTATGCGATAAAATCGAAACAATTGATGACGAATCATTGAAGGCAAAACAGCTGAGGAATAGACCGATTCATACATATATGTGCAATACTTGCTATAATCGAATTACGGAAAAAACAAACAAAAGACTATCAACCGGAAAGTTCCGTTTGTACCGCGAAAGAAAAAGGAATGAGCTTTTTTGAGAACAGAAAAATACTCAGAAAAAAGTTAAACAGATGAAGGTGGTGCGCACTGGCACATACCGACATCTGTTTTTATTTTCTTTAAAGCTATGTGTTGTTTTCATTTTTTTTCGAATAGTAAAGCCGAATTTTATATATGCTTAAAATAAGGACAGCGACTACCAATCCTTCTGCAATCGGCAGAAAAATTGCCAAAAACGTCAGCACCGTACAGCCCAAAGCGAGAAATAAATAGATTATAGCAGACTTTAAAATCGGGAGCTTCTTAGCAAATCCCAGTTTATATACAATAATTGATAAAATCAGAATGGTAATATACAAATACCACATTCCGACATCATGCTGCTCATGAACACGGAAAAGACGCGCAAAAAAAGACAGCCTTTCAATTACTTGTTCTTCTGTCACTACGTCCCTCCCCCTTTCACTCATTAGCTTTGATTTGACAGTTTTTTCTTTTTCGCTGCTTTTTCCCTCTCGTTTTTATCCAAGATTTTCTTTCTTAAACGAATCGATTGAGGCGTGACTTCACAATATTCATCATCATTTAAATATTCAAGTGCTTCTTCCAACGACATAATCCGAGCTTTTTTCATTCCGACCGTTTGTTCTTTCGTCGAAGAACGGATATTTGTTTGTTGTTTTACTTTACATATATTTACAACAAGGTCATTTTCACGATTATGTTCACCTACGATCATCCCAGCGTACACGTCTGTTCCGGGTTCAACGAAAATCGTTCCGCGATCTTCGACCTGTTGGATGCCATAAGAGGTAGCTTTTCCAGTTTCCATTGAAACAAGAACCCCTTGACGCCTTCCGCCAACTTGTCCTTTTTGCATAGGCTGATACGAGTCAAACGAATGGTTTATGATGCCGTATCCTCTTGTTAAAGACATAAATTCGGTCGTGTAGCCGATTAATCCGCGCGATGGCACCATAAAAATCAAGCGGACTTGTCCATTTCCGTTATTGATCATGTCGACCATTTCCCCTTTGCGCGCGCCCAATGATTCCATGACAGGACCTGTGTATTCCTCTGGAACGTCCACCTGCACCCGTTCAACCGGTTCGCAAAGTACTCCATCGATTTCTTTTACAATTACTTCAGGCTTCGAAACTTGCAGCTCATACCCTTCCCTGCGCATGTTTTCAATTAAAATGGATAAATGAAGCTCGCCTCGCCCTGATACTATCCATTTATCCGGGGAATCCGTCGGCTCCACTCTTAGCGAAACATCTGTTTGCAGTTGTTCATGCAGCCTTTCTTCGATTTTTCTCGCCGTCACATATTTTCCTTCTCTGCCTGCGAAAGGGCTGTTGTTAACTAAAAACGTCATTTGCAGCGTCGGTTCATCAATCCGAAGAACAGGTAGCGCCTCTTGATGATCAACCGGACAAACCGTTTCCCCGACATTAATGTCTTCCATTCCAGAAACAGCGACAAGATCACCAGCTTTTGCCTGTTCAATTTCCAATCGTTTTAATCCTTTAAATCCAAACATTTTCGTAACACGGAAATGCTTCACACTTCCGTCAAGCTTCATTAATGCGACTTGTTGTCCGACTTTCATCTCTCCGCGAAAAATGCGGCCGATGCCGATCCGCCCAACATAGTCATTGTAATCCAGCAGCGCCACCTGGAATTGAAGGGGTTCTGAGCTGTTATCAACAGGTGCAGGAATATGTTCGATAATCGCATCAAATAGAGCTTCCATATTTTCATCCTGTTTAGTTGGATCAGTGCTTGCCGTTCCGTTGATGGCCGAAGCATAAATAACCGGAAATTCTAATTGATCATCGTTTGCATCAAGCTCAATAAACAGCTCAAGCACTTCATCGACAACTTCTTCAGGCCGGGCAAACTCTCTGTCAATTTTGTTCACGACGACAATCGGTGTTAAGTTTTGTTCCAACGCTTTTTTCAAAACAAATCTTGTCTGCGGCATGCAGCCTTCATAGGCGTCGACAACTAGCAGCACGCCATCGACCATTTTCATAATTCGTTCTACTTCTCCGCCAAAGTCGGCATGACCAGGCGTATCTAAAATATTAATGGTCGTTCCTTTATATTCAATCGCCGTATTTTTGGCTAAGATGGTGATTCCGCGCTCGCGCTCCAAGTCATTGGAATCTAATGCGCGCTCCGCCACTTGTTCATTTTCCCTGAACGTTCCTGATTGGCGAAGCAATTGGTCAACCAATGTTGTTTTCCCATGGTCTACGTGCGCGATAATAGCAATATTGCGTAAGTCGTTTCTAACTTTCACACTGTCATCTCCTATTTGCTAAACTGAACCTAGGCTATTATACCATAAATACTGTGGAAACGTTGAACGTTTTTCGATAAACTAAAGATGGAAAGAGGCTTAAAGGTTATTAATGGTTTTCGTCTTGGATTGATGAAAGGAGGATGGGAATGGGCAACGGAAAATGGATATTTTGGGTTCTCGCCACCATTGCGGCGCTGCTTATTGTGTCGGTCGGCTTTGCAATAGGGGCTGGCAGCCTGTTGGGAGTAGTTGTTAGCATCATTGGAATTATTATAGTATTTGGACTCGGCTTTACCCAAAAAAAGAAAATGCGAGAGAGAGGATTATTATAAAGTATTTACATCTTGGCATCGGCCATTTTATACTTTCAAACGGTTTATGATACATAGATCGTCCCCTCTACTGATAGAGGGGCTTTATTACATGGCATTAGTTTCTTTCAAACCTACAAAGACCCATCTTTTGTTTCACAATATGTTCGGTTTTAGCTAAAACTCATTTACAATAGCCTTTTTCAAAAGACCAGCCAGAAATGGAATGGATACAAAGAAGTTCCATTTTATGTAAATTTTTAAACAGCCCGATTTTTAGCCCTATTTACAAAACGTTGATTGCTACAACATTTCATTGCTTCACACTTGTTCCATTTTTCTCGCCTGCCATCACGATGTGAAGTTTGCCGAACGATACCAATTCTTTCATATTTTTATAAGAGACTTTTTATACTGCTTTCTTCATGCTTGTTTTTTAGCAAGCTATGATGATCTATAAGCTGTCAACAGCATTTGCAGCTTTATATTTTCCCTTTAATATACTCCTCGATAATTTGTTGATGAATGGTTTGATTAGCGGTGAAAATGCTTTGCTTTTTAAGCAAATCGACTGGTTTTCCGTCAAGCGTTGTCGTAACCCCGCCTACTTCGTCGACAAGGATTAAACCTGCCGCAAAATCCCAAGGAGCAAGTCTCATTGTAATATAGCCGTCCAGCTTGCCTGCGGCTACATAGGCAAATTCAAGAGCGGCTGAACCAAATGATCTCGTTCCTCTTAAACGTTTGACAAGCGGACTTAAAATTGCCGGGTCAATTCGTCTGTTTTCCACCAGCCATGATGCATTCAAGCCGATGATGGATTCTTCTATTGTTTTCTTTTGTAACGGCGGAAGCTCCGTTTTGTTTAAATAGGCGCCGTTCCCCCTTATCGCATGGTACATTTCATCTCTGACGACATCATAAATCAGTCCTATTTGACCGACACCATCCGCAAAAACAGCAACCGAAATGCAGAAATTCCGCTTTTGATGTACAAAATTCATTGTGCCGTCAATCGGATCAATTATCCAAATGATACCGTCCAATGATTTCAATTCATGACCGGAACCTTCTTCTCCTAAAATGCTGTGTTCCGGAAACGTTTTGCGAATATGTTCCCAAAAGAAACGCTCTACTTCCCGGTCAATATTCGTCACTAAATCGTTTGGACTTGATTTCGCTTCAACGACCAGCTTTTGTTGAAATGATTGGCGAATTCTTTCACCAGCCTCATAAATCCATTGCTTTGCTTTTTGATCTATTTCATGCCAGTTCATCTATCTTACCCACTTTCTATTCAATCACCTTTTTTAGCATACTGTAAAGAAATGGAGAAAATCAAGTTTTTCACCTTTTTCTTTGCAATATTTCACCCACATTATTTTTCTTTCTCTGTCGGTTTGTGCTACAATGTGGACAAACAATACAAGGAGGATTTTTATGGATTTTGTGCCATTTGTGAAGGAAGATTTTGAAGTTTTTCAAATAGACGGTTTAGAAGCGAGAATGGATGAGCTAAAAAAACGGGTGCGCCCAAAACTTGAAGCGCTGGGACAGCATTTTGCACCTACTTTGTCTGCTTTGACGGGAGATGAAATATTTTATCATGTAGCAAAACATGCCCGCCGTACCGTTCACCCTCCCAATGACACATGGGTTGCATTTGCAAACAGTAAACGGGGTTATAAGAAGCTCCCCCATTTTCAAATCGGATTATGGAGCACACACGTCTTTGTTTGGTTTGCCATTATTTATGAATCCCCTGTGAAAGAAGAAATCGGAAAACAATTTCTACAGAATTGGCAGCAAATCCGAAAGCAAATTCCTGAAGATTATTTCTGGTCAGCCGATCATACAAAACCAGATGCGGAAAAACAAAAAAATTTATCTGATGAAGAATTTCAACGAATTTTTCAACGTCTGCAATCGGTGAAAAAAGCAGAAATGTTATGCGGCATCAACCTTCCAAAAAATGAAGTTCTCTCCATGAGCAGGGAGCAATTTTTGGAAAAGGTTGACGAGACGTTTAAAACGTTAATGCCACTTTATCAAATCACACAAAAAAGCACTGTTTAAAAATGGTCAGGATGCGCTGCATCGCTGACCATTATTTCTTTTGAAAACAATTAAGCAATGCTGGACTATTTCCGCCTTATCTCTTTCGCCTGTTCAATGATTTCGTCAAACAGTTCCGCAACGGACGGAATATTTTTTACCAGCCCTACAGATTGACCGGCCCATGCGTATCCTTCCTCGATTTTGCCTTCATAGATATATTTTTTGTTCGCTTCTCCACTAATGAAATCTTTTAGCGACTCATAATCTCCTCTTTCTCTTTCAATTTCCAAAATTTTTTCGGTCCAATTATTTCGAAGCGCCCGACCTGGTGCCCCTAACGACCTTTTAATAATGACGGTATCAAGTTCAGTACCGTTGACGATTGCTTCTTTATATAACGGGTGTGCATGAACGCATTCCTTCGTTGCAATAAAACGAGTTCCCATTTCAATCCCTTCAGCTCCAAGAGCCAATGCTGCCATTAGTCCCCTCCCGTCCGCAATGCCTCCAGAAGCAATCACCGGAATGGAGACAGCTTCCACTACTTGTGGAATTAATACGAAATTGCCGATATCGTCTTTTCCTAAATGACCGCCGCCTTCCTGTCCGACGACCATCACTGCATCTGCTCCAAGCTCTTCCGCTTTCTCCGCTTGTCTTCTTGCCGCAACGAGAACTAGTTTTTTTACATCGACACCTTTTAATTGGTCAAAAAGCGGAGCCGGGTTCCCGCCAGTGATGGAAATGACCGGCACTTTTTCTTCAATCGCCACATCAAGCATGTCGGAAAATGGACGGCCATGCTGACCGATGGCGAAGTTCACTCCAAACGGCTTATCCGTTTTTTGTTTCACCTTCCGTATTTCCTCTCGAAGCGCAGCTGGATTCGGAAGAGACATAGCCGTGATTTGACCGAGCCCTCCTGCATTGCTTACTGCACTTGCTAATTCTGAATACGCTAAATAAGCAAGTCCCCCTTGAATGATCGGATATTTAATTCCTAGCAATTCGGTAATTTTTGTTGAAAATACCATGTTTACCCCTCCCCATTTCGTATTATTCTTTTTCCACGCATTAAATTCCTTCTTTATTAAAACGTAGCTCAAACAAAGAGAAGCACAAAGATTTTCAAAACCATATTCAGTGCCTTTTGCAGGTTTTATAGGAAAGTGCTATAATTTCATTTGTTTTTAATTTTGGGGAACCTTTAAAAAGTAGGTGAAAAGGAAAATTGTCACAGCATGATACACCATTGTTTACAGGTCTTTTAGAACATATTCAAAAAAATCCAATTCAATTTCACATTCCCGGCCATAAAAAAGGAGCCGGAATGGAGCCAAAATTCCGAGAATTTATCGGACATAATGCTCTCGCGATGGACTTAATTAATATCGGTCCTTTGGATGATCTTCATTCGCCAAAAGGAATTATTAAAGAAGCACAAAAATTGGCTGCTGAAGCTTTCGGGGCCGATCACACCTTTTTCTCGGTACAAGGTACGAGCGGAGCCATTATGACAATGGTCCTGTCGGTTTGCGGACCTGGAGATAAAATTATTGTTCCAAGAAATGTTCATAAATCGGTCATGTCAGCAATCATTTTTTCAGGGGCTTCCCCCGTTTTTATACATCCTGAAGTGGATAAAAACCTCGGCATTTCTCACGGAATAACGACAGAATCAGTTGAAAAAGCTCTTCAGCAATATCCTGATGCAAAAGGGCTTTTAGTCATTAATCCAACGTATTTCGGAATCTCAGCTGATTTAAAACAAATCGTAAATATTGCTCATTCATATAATGTCCCTGTTCTTGTAGACGAAGCGCACGGCGTCCACATTCATTTTCATGACAAGCTGCCATTATCCGCCATGCAGGCAGGGGCAGATATGGCGGCAACTAGCGTTCATAAGCTGGGAGGATCGATGACGCAAAGCTCTATTTTAAATGTTCGGGAAGGTCTTGTGTCTCCTGACCGTGTTCAATCGATTTTAAGCATGCTGACTACGACATCGACATCCTATTTGCTTCTTGCATCACTGGATGCAGCTCGAAAGCAGCTGGCAACGAAGGGCTATGAATTATTAGAGCAAACGATTCAATTGGCGAATCAGACAAGAAGTGAAATTAACAAAATTGATCATCTATATTGTGTAGGAGAAGAAATTTTGGGAACGAATGCAACGTATGATTATGATCCGACAAAATTAATTATTTCTGTGAAGGAACTAGGCATAACGGGATATGATGCAGAGCTGTGGTTAAGAGAACATTACAACATTGAAGTGGAGCTTTCCGATCTGTACAATCTGCTCTGTCTGATCACGCCCGGTGATACAGAATATGAAACATCACTTTTAATAAAAGCGCTTCGTGCTTTGTCAAAAGAATTTTCCCATCAGGCAAACAAGCAAGCGGAAGTCTCTGTCCTTCTGCCCGATATTCCTGTTTTGGCGCTGACACCTAGAGATGCTTTTTATGCAGAGACGGAAATGGTGCCTTTTGAACAATCTGTCGGACGCATTATTGCAGAATTTGTCATGGTGTACCCACCGGGCATACCGATTTTCATACCAGGAGAAATCATCACTAAAGAAAATTTACATTACATCCGAAAAAATTTAGATGCCGGCCTGCCTGTTCAAGGTACAGAAGATCCAACTCTTTCCTACATTCGCGTTATTAAAGAGCATAAACCGATTAAATGAGAAATCGCTGAAGAAGCTTTATAAATCCATACATTCGAGGACAAGTCGAAAAACGGATGAAACCAAATTTTGCTGAAGATCGATCATAAAATAATTTTGCTGCGGTAATGGCTAAAACCATTACCGTATTTAATTTATAATAATATTCAATTCTTTTAAAAGGAGCGACAACAATGAAAGAATATCAATTTCCCGTTCCGCCTATTTTTATTTTACTAATTGGTGTTATTTCTATTTCATTTTCTTCTATTTTTGTTAAATGGTCTGATGCGCCTGCATCTATATTAGGAATGTATAGACTGCTTTTTACGGTGATCGTTATGCTGCCGTTTCTCCCTTGGAAGAAAATCAAAACAGGAGCTATTAACATTCAATGGAAGGATTGGATTCAACTACTTTTATCTGGAATCTTCCTAGGTTTTCATTTCTTATTTTGGATGGATTCCCTTAGATATACAACAGTAGCAAGTTCAATGATTATAACGACATTAGAGCCTGTATTTGTTATGATCGGAGCTTATTTTATTTTTAAAGAGAGAACAAACCTTATTGGGATTGTGAGTATTTTTATAGCTGTTAGCGGTTCAATCATTATTGCATGGGGAGATATTAATCTTTCTACAAAAGCATTATATGGAGATTTCCTTTCATTAGCAGGAACGTTAGCAGTAGCCATTCATATGCTTTTTGGACAAGTATTATGCAAAAAAATTCCAACATCAATATATAGTTTTTGCGTGTTCTTTATAGGTGGATTTGTATTATTGATTTACAATCTTAGTTACGAGATCCCGCTGATTCATTATTCAGTTCATGATTGGGGCATATTTGTACTTCTAGCACTAGTCCCCAATATTTTTGGTCACGCATTATTTAATTGGCTTTTAAAATATTTGGATGCTACGACAATTTCAATGAGTATTTTAGGTGAACCAATAGGGGCAATTATATTAGCATACTTATTTTTAGGAGAAGCTACATCTATTTCCCAAATGATTGGCGGAGCGCTATCTTTAATTGGAGTCAGTATGTTTTTGAAAAATAAAGGACTTTCAAATAAGGAATTGACTACGAATGCTTCTGTAAAAAGTGCTAATACATAACTAAAATATGGACGACGGCCTTCCTGCTTCGTGGGGAAGGTCTTTCATTAAAAAAACAGTTAATAGAAGTAATGAAATATTTTTTGATAAACAAACGGTAAAACGGAAGCAATAATTAAACCTGTAACAATTGAAGATATGGTGAAGATGATGAACTTCCGAAGCGATATTTCTTTCCTCTTAAAAGCGATGATGAATACCCTTATCATAGAAAAGACAGTAATAAATATAATAATTGCCGAAAAGACGCTTGCTGCCATTACCTCCATTGTAAAGCTCCTTTCACAAAAGTCCTTTAGCTACATTTTACCGCCTAATGAATGGAATAGACACCACTTTTTATACTTTTATTGAAAAGACATCGATAACAAACTTCGCTATATCGAATTGCTGCCAGTTCCAATATTGGCTGCGAAATTTGTCGTAACTCCAATAAATTTTTCATCCAACCTTTTATGCACAAGTGACATTTGGTATATGTTTCATCAATCTTTACAAACCGCATCGCTGTCGTTTTAACACTTAAAAACCGCAATGACCGTCTTACTGAAAAAGACAAAGGTGAATTGATAAAAAATGAATTCAAACGATGTTTTTCTGTCTTAGCTCTCAATCACAATCCTGCAAGCATCCATTCCATTAAGATCACCAGCATTTGCTTTACATAAAAAAAAGCTGCCTTAAAGACAGCCCATTTATCTTAAACCCCTTTGTTACACGTGTTATTCAATATGTTATTGATGATTGCTTTTTTTACGATTCTTTTCTGTACAGCAATTGTTGCATTTACCATACAATACCGTAACTTTTTCATCATCAAAGAAATGAATTGTTGAATTGCAGTCTTGACAGACAATTGTTCCCATCCTGTATTCCCCTTTTCCATATAGCGTCATAAAGAATAAAGTGGAGACAAAATGACCTGATAGTTATATATTAATATGTCACATTATATTCGTCAAGCAGAAAATTGTATAACACATTTATTTTTTTATGCATTAAAAAATATGTAAATTGATTTTATCCGTTACAATTAAAGTTTTGTACATTTTATATGGGGATGGGGACATTTTTTTGGTTCAAAGTAGCTTTCAAATGACCTTTATCTTTATGATCATTAGCATTACATGATGCTGAGTATGATCCATTACGTGCATCTAAAGTCTACAACCCAACAACTCAAACATTCGCTCTAGATATCATACTTCTCGTACACGATTTGAATTTTTTAATTTGTTTAAATAATATTTTATTTTTGTAACATTTGCATAACATTCAAAAGTGACGGAATTAAATATGTTAAAATGGCGTTAAGAAAAAATGAACACATTTTACCAGTTTTCTTTAAACGAAAGAGGTAGGACAATGGTGAAATTTATTGCATATACCTATACCGTTGCCGTACTGCTTCTATTGTCTTCTTGTATTGCTGATCCGAAAGACGATCACTCGATTTCAAGCTCCGACAAAAAACAAATTCTTTTTTTTACCGACCAAAAAATGATGGAAAAAGAATCAATTTACTACGATGCTTTATTAGATTTAAAAAAACAATTTCCAGAGGAAATGGACAATATGATGATCTACCAAGCTGATAACCCTGAATCTAAGCGGTTTAATATTAAAACATATCCTTCCATTATCGTGATGGATCATGACGGCATCATTTTGCATATTAAAGGATCAGTTTCAACAAAAGATGAAATTGTAGAGCCGGTCTCAGAAGTGCTTTCCGAATAATGAGAATGTCGGTTTGAGGTAATTAAGCGCTGAGAAGATTCTTTAGCTAAATAGGATTTGTGCTCAAAATCTCTGCACAACATATTTTTGTGAAAAAACTTTCACAACAGTGAGAGAATTGTTCCATCATTTATTTTTCATCATAAAAAACATACTAACATTAGTAGTACAGACCTAGGCCAAGGTTTGTGCTACTATTTTTTTATAGTAGAAGTGAAGGAAGGTCGAACATCCCCTGGGACCAAATAGAGTCCGTATTAAAAACAGACCAACTTCACATCCTTATTTGAATCAGTTTAGTATGTTGGGTCCGAAGAGACCGTGTATAAGAAAATGGAATCAATAAGGCAATGTGAAGAACTTCTATGTTTGGCTAAAAAGGAGAGGCAGAAAATATGAAACACGTAGTGGCATTTGATGTCAGTATGGGGAAAAGTACAATGGTCATTTATGACCGTTATCGTCAATGCGAATATGAGGGTGAAATAACCCATAACCGCTACTCTTTCGAGAAATTAAACGAAACCCTTATATCTTTAACACAAAAAGATGCACAGGCACCTGATATTGTCTTTGAAGCAACAGGCGTATATTCAAAACCACTAGAACGATTCTTAGGTGATCAAGGTTATATGTATTATCGAGTTAACCCACTCGAAGCGAATATTCAAATGGCTTCAATGAGGAGACAAAAAACAGATAAAAGCGACGCTCATGAACTTGCGAAAACTCACTTTAGAGTTGAACGTGAACAAACTTATCAAGAAGGGGAATATTATAAACAAATGCGTGCAATGACGAGATATTATGATGAATTAAGTAGTGAAATGACGCATTTATATAGTCGTTTACATGCGATTCTACAATTGAGTTTTCCCGAGTTAGAAAAGCTATTCAGTAAACGTTCTGCTTTATTTTTGAATGTCGTTCAATTATACCCTCATCCGGATCATGTGTTAGTTTGTTCAAAAACAGTGATTCGTAATCGTTTAAAAGCCAACACAAGAAAAAACTTATCATTGGCACGTGCTGAAGAAAAAGGGATCGCTTTAATCGAAGCAGCAAAAGAAGCGTATCCAGCAATTTCAAAAGATGATATTCGCTGTGAACAAGTGCGGGATTATGCCAAACGGATTGCAGACTTGAAGGAGAAAAGAGATCAACTTGTCCAAAAGATGGTTAAATTATCGAAAGATAAACAAGAGTATCAGATTTTAATTTCATTTCCAGGAATCGGAGAAACGACTGCAGTTCGTTTAATTGGAGAATTAGGAGATATTCGACGATTCAAAAACCATAAACAACTGAATGCTTACGTCGGTATTGATATTATGAGATATCAATCTGGGAATACCTTTTATAAAGACAAGATTAATAAAAGAGGAAATAACAAACTTAGAAAGATTCTATTTTACATGATCCAGACCATGATCCAACTACGGAAAAACACACAAAATCATATTGTAGATTATTATGATAAATTAAAAACGCAACCCCAGAGGAAACCTCATAAAGTTGCGTCCATAGCATGCGTGAATAAGTTCTTGAAATCGGCTTATCACCTTATCACACATAATCTGAAATACGATTACGAAAAGGCAACAATGCATCAGTAATCGTAAGTAAGATTATATCACAAAGACCTGACGAAAAAAATGGAAATCGTGAGGTCTATTTGTCATGCGAAAATTTATTTTGGAAGGAAGGGGTCCCCCTTCCTTCCAAAATAAAATCTATATTAACCAAATTATTTAATAAAAAATACTTGACTAGAGGTAAGAAGGTGTTGTCCAAAAAGTCAAATCCCCATTGAAAACAAATAATCATAAACACCGATATATCAACGTTTCTATAACATTAAAAGGGGCAGTCAATAAGCCGAAAAAACGACTTATTAGACTGCCCCTTTGGGCTGCATTACTTATTTATAATATGAATCGGTGTTCCAAGTGCAAGTTCGGCAGCTTCCATTGCAATTTCTCCTAATGTCGGGTGGCCATGAATCGTCAAGGCAATATCTTCTGCCGTCATGCCTGCTTCGATCGCAAGTCCAAGTTCAGCAATCATATCTGATGCGCTGACACCTGCGATTTGAGCCCCAATAACAAGGCCGTCTTCTTTTCGTGTAATCAATTTTACAAATCCATCGGTTGCATTTAATGACAATGCGCGGCCGTTTGCTGCAAATGGAAACTTAGCTGCTACAATGTCAATTCCTTCGTCTTTAGCCTGTTGTTCCGTATATCCGACAGAAGCCAACTCAGGTTCTGAGAAGACAATGACAGGAATTCCGTTATAATCGATTTCAGAAGGTTTTCCAGAAATCGCTTCTGCAGCAATTTTCCCTTCATATGAAGCTTTATGAGCAAGTGAAGGTCCTGGAACGATGTCGCCGATAGCATAAATATTTGAAATATTTGTCCGGCACTGTTTGTCAATTTTAATGTAGCCTTTTTCATCGATTTCTACTCCGACTTGTTCGAGACCAAGTTCATCAGTGTTTGGTTTGCGTCCTACTGTAACTAAACAATAGTCCGCTTCCACTACTTGCTCTTTTCCTTTCGCTTCAAATGTCACTTTTACTCCGTCTTTTGTTTCTTCAACACCTTTTGCAAGTGCGCTAGTATGAATTTCGACATTTCCTTTTTTCTTCAACGCTCTTTTTACAAGAGCTGTCATTTGTTTTTCAAATCCTGGAAGAATTTCTTTGTCTCCTTCAATAATCACAATTTCAGTGCCGAAATTCGCATAAGCAGTTCCAAGCTCTATGCCAATGACTCCCCCGCCAATAATAACCATTTTTTTCGGAACTTCTTGCAGGGACAACGCTCCTGTTGAGTCAATGACTCGCTCAGAAAATTTAATGCTTGGAATTTCAATTGGACGGGAGCCAGTTGCAATGATTGCATTTTTAAATTTATACGTTTGAGCTGAATTCTCGTTTATGATTCTGACGGTGTTGCGATCAACAAAATATGCTTCGCCTTTTACAATTTCAACTTTATTTCCTTTTAAAAGGCCTTCAACACCGCCTGTAAGTTTTTTGACGACACTTTCTTTCCAAGCTTGCACTTTAGAAAAGTCTAGTGTTACATTTTCAGCTTTTATTCCTATATCTTCTGATTCTTTAGCCTCTACATAACGGTGTCCTGCACTAATTAATGCTTTAGAAGGAATACATCCAACATTGAGGCAGACGCCGCCAAGAGATCCTTTTTCAACGATCGTAACTTTTTGCCCTAATTGCGCAGCTCTTATTGCAGCCACATAGCCGCCGGGACCAGCTCCTATGACGAGAGTGTCAGTTTCAATCGGGAAATCTCCTACTACCATTTATTACGCCTCCATTAGTAATAATTGGGGATCATGCAATAAACGCTTAATATGGTTAAGCGCATTTTGTGCAGTTGCACCGTCGATCATTCGATGGTCAAAGCTTAAAGACAGCGCTAAAACAGGGGCTGCAACGATTTCTCCGTTTTTCACAACCGGTTTTTCAGAAATGCGTCCGAGACCTAGAATGGCTACTTCTGGATGATTAATGACAGGAGTAAACCATTGGCCGCCAGCGGAACCGATATTGGTTATCGTGCATGATGCGCCTTTCATTTCATTTGGAGTAAGTTTGCCCTCACGCGCTTTTGTTGCCAATTCATTAATTTCTGCAGAGATTTCAAAAATCGATTTTCGATCTGCATGTTTGACAACAGGAACTAAAAGTCCTTTTTCCGTATCAGCTGCAATTCCGATATTGTAATAGTGCTTATGAATAACTTCTTCTGTTTCATCATCAAACGACGTGTTTAATACTGGATATTTTTTCAGTGCCGATGTTAAAGCTTTGACAACATAAGGCAAATATGTAAGCTTAATGCCTTGTTCTGCCGCAATAGCTTTAAATTTCTTCCGATGTGCAACAAGCTCTGTTACATCGACTTCATCCATTAATGTTACATGTGGCGCAGTTTGCTTCGATTTAACCATCGCTTTTGCAATTGCTTTTCGAATACCGCTGATTTTCTCGCGGGTTTCTGGGAATTCTCCTTCAAGGACAACCGGAGCCGGCGCTGCTTTTTCTCCTGCCGATACGCCTGTTGCAGCTTCTTTTTCCACGTTTTCAACAGGTTTTGCTTCTTCTTGTCCACCTTTCAGATAAGCATCAATATCTTCCTTCAATATGCGCCCGCCGTTTCCTGAGCCTTGTACCAATCGAATATCAACGCCTTTTTCACGCGCATATTTTCGGACGGATGGCATTGCAATAACGCGTCGGTTAACATCTACGTCTTCTGAAGCAGACTGTGAAGCGTTGCTTTCCACTTTTTGCTCTTCTGTGGAAGGCTTTTCTTCTTTTGCTGCTTCACCGCTTTCATCGCCTTTTGATTGATTTTCATAACCTGGAGCATCAATTGTGACTAATACTTGACCGACAGTTGCAACTTCCCCTTCATTCACTTTTAATTCTAATACTTTTCCTTTTACAGGGGAAGGGATTTCAACAACTGCTTTGTCATTTTGCACTTCACAAAGAACATCATCTTCATTGATTTCATCACCAGGTTTGATAAACCATTTTACTATTTCACCTTCATGAATGCCTTCACCGATATCCGGCATTATAAATTCAAAAGCCACAGATTTCAACCTCCTAAATAATTTTCAGTTGATGGCCGAAAAGAAGAAAAGATGATGCTCCTCTTTTTAGCCAATTAGAAATTCAATGCTTTTTTAGCCGTTTCAACGATATCTTTGTAGTTTGGAAGCCATACATCTTCCGCTTGTGAGAATGGATAGACAGTGTCCGGAGCTGCTACGCGGAAAACAGGAGCTTCCAAGCTAAGAATCGCTCTTTCATTAATTTCTGCAACAACATTAGCAGCAATTCCTGCTTGTTTTTGGGCTTCCTGCACGACAATCGCGCGGTTTGTTTTCTCTACTGAAGCAATAATCGTTTCTATATCCAGCGGACTTACTGTACGTAAATCGATCACTTCTGCTGAAAAGCCCTCTTTTTCAAGTTCGTCAGCAGCTTTTAAAGATTCATGCACCATTGCCCCGTAAGTGATGATCGAAATATCTTTCCCTTCACGTTTTATATCCGCTTTGCCGATCGGAATTGTATATTCTTCTTCCGGAACTTCATCACGGAAGGAACGATAAAGCTTCATATGCTCCAAGAAAATGACCGGATCATTATCCCGAATTGCTGAAATAAGCAACCCTTTTGCATCATAAGGGGTGGAAGGAATAACGACTTTTAAACCAGGCTGCTGCGCCATCAAGCCTTCCAAGCTGTCCCCGTGAAGCTCAGGGGTATGAACGCCGCCGCCGAAAGGAGAACGAATGGTGATCGGAGCATGCCAGCGGCCCCCGGAGCGATAACGCAAACGCGCCATTTGTCCAGAAATGGAATCCATAACCTCATAAACAAAACCGAAGAATTGAATTTCAGCTACCGGACGAAAGCCTTGTGTGCTTAAACCGATTGCCAAGCCGCCAATTCCTGATTCTGCCAGAGGTGTATCAAAAACTCGGTCTGGGCCGAATTCTTTTTGAAGTCCTTCTGTTGCACGGAACACACCGCCGTTTACACCAACATCTTCCCCAAATACTAACACATTTTCGTCGTTTTTCAGTTCCGTACGCAACGCATCAGTGATTGCTTGAATCATTGTCATTTGCGCCATGCTCACTTCGACTCCTTCTCTTTATAAATTTCATATTGTTCTTTTAGGTTATAAGGCCAGCTTCCTTCTTCAAACATAATGTTGATTAAGTCTGTCACTTTTTGTTTTGGAGTTTCATCCGCTTTTTTGATTGCTTCTTTTATATCTTCTTTCGCCTTTTCGATAACTTCGTTTTCTTCTTCCTCGCTCCACAATCCTTTTGCTTGAAGGAAGTTTCTGAAACGAACAAGCGGATCTTTTGCCTCCCACTCGTCATCAAGCTCTTTTGCCCGATATCTCGTTGGATCGTCTCCTGCCATTGTATGCGGACCGTAGCGGTAGCATAATGTTTCAATTAATGTCGGACCTTCACCGTTTATTGCCCGTTCACGCGCTTCCTTCACAGCTGCATAAACAGCAAGCGGATCCATTCCATCTACTTGTATGCCAGGGATTCCAGCTGCAACAGCTTTTTGTGCAAGTGTTTCAGCTGAAGTTTGCACTTCTACAGGTGTTGAAATTGCAAACCGGTTGTTTTGAACGATGAAAATAGCAGGTGCTTTAAATGCCCCAGCAAAGTTTATTCCTTCGTAAAAGTCGCCTTGAGACGTTCCTCCATCACCTGTATACGTAACAGCAACTGCTTTTTTGCCGCGTTTTTTCAAGCCTAATGCTACCCCTGCAGCTTGCACATATTGGGCGCCGATAATAATTTGCGGTGAAAAAGCGTTTACGTCTTCAGGCATTTGGTTTCCATGAAAATGCCCGCGGGAATATAAAAATGCTTGATACAAAGGCAATCCATGCCAAACTAACTGCGGTATATCACGATAGCCCGGGAGAATGAAGTCCTCTTTTTCCAAGGCAAAATGAGAAGCAATTTGTGATGCTTCTTGTCCGGCAGTCGGTGCGTAAAAACCTAAACGACCTTGACGATTTAAAGAAATTGAACGCTGATCCAACACTCTGGTAAATACCATTCGTCTCATTAATTCCTTTAATTCTTCATCAGAAAGGGAAGGCATCGCATCTTCATTCACGACTTCGCCTTTTTCGTTTAAAATTTGGAACGTTTGGAATTCCTTGCGAATCGCATCAAATTGCTTTTCGCTGTCAACGACAACATTTTTCGCCTTTTTTGCCATTCAACACACCTCTTCGTTTCATTTTCTCAGCCTTTAAATTCATCCATAAAACTAGATTACCCCAAATTGTTCATGGTGACACACAATGCGGATCTTTAATTGCCAAAATCGTCAAGTACATTGCAAGATCGTTTTACAAACTGTATTAATTTTTTTATTTAAAATAGTAATACACATTGATTTCACTTCATAGTGTACACCCTTTTTTCACATGCGTCAATTAATTTGTTTATTTTTAAAACAATATATAAAACGCTTTCAAGATAATTGGAAATATTTTTACTTTTAAATCTGTACTAATACAACAGATAATTCTGTATCACTATTACAGATACAGACGGAAGCGAATCATTTATCTGGAGAGCGTGTTGCTTCTCTTATAAATTACAGAAGAATTTATATAAATAAGGAAGGCTTCTAGGTAAACGCCTATACCTTTATTTTGCTTCATCATACGATGATATAGACATTTGACCTAAATAAGGCGATATGGAGTCCTTATGTGGAGGTGAAAGAAATGCATTATTATTCCAATCCGTCTTATCATTACCCATCATACGGATATTTTCCAGTTTCAAACTGGACATTTGTATTGATCGCTGTGCTTTTTATTTTGCTCATTATTGTTGGCGCTGCCTGCTTAAACTATTAATTGATGATTGTCCGATTTTCGGGCAATTCTTTTTTGTTTCTTTTAAAAGATTTATGTATAATGAAATTTGTTGATATAGGTTCAGGAGTGATTAGCAATGATTACAATGGAAGATATTATTAAGGAAGGACATCCAACTCTTCGTCAAGTTGCCAAGGAAGTGGAATTGCCCGCTTCTGAAGAGGAGAAAAAAATTTTAGCGGAGATGCTTCAATACTTAAAAAACAGTCAAGATCCAGAGATTGCAGAAAAATATGGATTGCGGCCTGGGATCGGTCTTGCCGCCCCGCAAATTAATGTATCAAAACGAATGATTGCCGTTCATGTGACGGATGAAAAAGGAAAATTATATTCGTACGGCCTGTTCAATCCAAAAATTGTAAGCCATTCAGTGGAACAAAGTTATTTAACAAGCGGTGAAGGATGCCTTTCCGTTGACAGAGAGGTTCCAGGATATGTTCCGCGTTATGCACGCATCCGCGTCAAAGGGGTTGACCTTGAAGGCAATGAAGTCGACCTTCGTTTAAAAGGTCTTGTCGCTATTGTGTTTCAGCATGAAATAGATCATTTAAACGGCATCATGTTTTATGATCGGATCAATAAAGAGAATCCTTTTAAAGAACCGGAAAATGCAACTCCAATTGACAGATGAAGCCAGAAGTTAGCGCCCGGCATCCAAGCCGCGGAATATTTTGAAGCAAAACGAAAATCCATGCAAAAAATCCCGAATAGTTCTTTCGGGATTTTTTGTTCATAAAGAGAAATTTTTTGTGCACACTACCATTTGAAATCGCCTTTGCAAGGCATTTTTTTTAAGTTTAGCTTCGGATTTATATCAACTGCAATTGCTTTGCAGCATAAAATATTCCATCTTCATCAACAGGCTTTGTAACAAAATCAGCTACTTTTTTCACATGCGAAACAGCATTACCCATAGCAACGCCTGTTCCAGCAAACGAGATCATTTCTATATCATTCAAACCGTCTCCAAAAGCAACCACATCTTGACGGCTAACGCCAAGCATATCCATTATCTTTTTGATCCCTTCTGCTTTCGATCCTTTTTTTGGAACAACATCAGTTGAAAGCTGGTGCCAGCGGACAAATTTTATCTCTTCAGAAATATTGAACTGTTCTTCTTCTCCTTCTTTGCAAAACAAAAGCGCTTGGTAAATATGTTTTTCTTGAAAATAATCAGGTCTGCACTCAGGATGCGAGAGGTGCAAAGATTTCAAACTTTCATGAATAAACGGATGATCTTCCACATTTGCTTTCATATCTTCTTCACTCAAAAATACAAGCGGGTAATCAGTATTTTCAGTCGCTTCGATTAATTGCTCCAACGCATCGACCTTCAAAGGATTTTCATAAATGACTTCTCCTTCATGCACAACATACTGTCCGTTATAGCTGACATAAGAATGGATTCCGAGCTCTTCTCTTAGCTTTTTAAACATAAAAGGACCGCGGCCGGTTGAGATGGCGACGTGATGTCCGGCTTTTTTCAAACGGGAGACCACGTCAAGAGTAGATTCCGGCAAACGTTTATCATGATCCAATAAAGTACCGTCTATATCAAAAAAAATAAATTTTTTCCCCATGTTCAATCTCCTTTTCTCTTTCGTGAAAACCTTATTTACACTAAACAAAACGGTATAGTATGCAAACGCTTTATGTCAATAGAGCTTTTCCACGTTTAGCCATAAAAAAAATAAAAAAATAGCATATAATATAAGTAAATACAATCGGACTCGACTTTGACATCTTATTGAAGGAGGAGTTGATATGTTAAAACGTTTAAAGAAAAAAATTAAAAAACAGTGGAAGCAATTGCTTCGCAGAAAATCGATTGCTTAAAGAAACCGGGCGGCTTTAGCCCGGTTTTCGTTATTTTCAATGAAGGTTGGATTTGCCATCAGAATCGACTATAATAATAAAAGCTAGTTTAACATGGAAAGTAAGGAGAGATTACGCAAATGATGTTTAAAGTTTTTTATCAGGAAAACCCGAATGAACCGCCTGTTCGGGAAAGAACGAAAACATTTTTCGTTGAAGCGGAATCAGAAAGAGAAGTTCGTGAAAAATTAAAAGGCCGCTCCATAAACATAGAATATATTCAACCGATTAGCGGTCCGTTTTATGAATTTGAAAAACAAAGCGAAAATTTTTCTGTATTGGAGAAATGATAGTATATGAAATTTGTAAAAAGAGACCAAGTAGCAGCATTCGCCCTCGGCGGATTGGGCGAAATCGGAAAAAATACGTACGGTGTGCAATTTCAAGATGAAATCATTTTAATTGATGCTGGAATTAAGTTTCCAGAAGACGAACTTCTAGGGATTGACTATGTGATTCCGGACTATACGTACTTAGTAAAAAACCAAGAAAAAATTAAAGGCTTGTTCATCACACATGGTCATGAAGATCATATAGGCGGTATACCTTATTTGCTGCGGGAAATTAATGTACCTATCTACGGCGGTAAACTGGCGATCGGACTGATTCGCAATAAGCTTGAAGAGCATGGACTTTTAAGACAAGCTAAACTAAACATCATCCAGGAGGATGATGTGATTCGGTTCAGAAAAACTGCCGTAACTTTTTTCCGTACAACTCACAGCATTCCAGATTCATATGGAATTGTTGTCAAAACTCCCGCAGGAAATATCGTTCATACAGGAGATTTTAAGTTTGATTTTACTCCAGTCGGGGAACCTGCAAATTTAACTAAAATGGCGGAAATCGGCAAAGAAGGTGTGCTCTGTCTTTTATCGGACAGCACAAACAGCGAAATTCCTGAATTTACAATGTCTGAAAGACGGGTCGGCGAAAGCATTCACGACATTTTCCGAAAAGTAAGCGGCCGCATCATTTTTGCAACATTTGCATCCAATATTCATCGACTTCAGCAAGTAACTGAAGCAGCTGTTAAAAACAATCGAAAAATAGCTGTTTTTGGAAGAAGTATGGAAGCAGCTATCCAAATTGGTCAAGAACTCGGGTATATTCGCTGCCCGAAAGATACGTTTGTTGATGCAAATGAAATAAACCGTCTGCCCGATCATCGGGTCGTGATTTTATGTACAGGAAGCCAAGGCGAACCAATGGCCGCTCTGTCCAGAATTGCAAATGGAACTCATCGGCAAATCCAAATTATTCCCGGCGATACGGTCGTTTTCTCATCATCGCCCATCCCAGGGAACACTTTATCGGTTTCAAGAACGATCAATCTGCTTTTCCGCGCCGGTGCGGAAGTAATTCACGGGTCGTTAAATGACATCCACACATCTGGCCACGGCGGACAGGAAGAGCAAAAATTAATGCTGCGGTTAATGAAGCCAAAATATTTTATGCCGATTCATGGAGAATATAGAATGCAGATCATGCATATGAAACTAGCTGTCGATTGCGGAGTTCCAAAGGAAAACTGTTTTATTATGGATAACGGAGATGTGCTGGCGATGAACGACCGCGAAGCATCCATTGCCGGTAAAATTCCGTCCGGATCCGTTTATATTGACGGAAGCGGAATTGGCGACATTGGAAACATTGTGTTAAGAGACCGAAAAATTTTATCTGAAGAAGGACTCGTAATCGTTGTCGTCAGCATCAATATGAAAGAGTTCAAAATTGCTGCAGGACCTGACATTATATCGCGCGGCTTCGTTTATATGAGAGAATCCGGCGATTTAATTAAAGATGCCCAAGAACTGATTACTAAGCACTTAAATAAAGTATTGGAAAGAAGAACTACGCAGTGGTCGGAAATCAAAAATGAAATCGCCGATACACTCGCTCCGTTTTTATATGAAAAAACGAAACGCCGACCGATGATCTTGCCAATTATAATGGAAATTTAAGTAATAACTTGTGATCGATCCCTCTTGTGTTGACAGTGGAACATACTGTTTAACATAAGAGGGATTTATTTTGCAAAAATGTCCAGTTGTTATTTTGTCGGCTCATAACACGCAGCATCCGGCCGCTCTTGCTTTTTTAGGTAGATGGTTTTAAAGCGGGCAGCCGTCAGCTAAAAGTTCTTATAAAAAACGAAAAAGTGAGTGCTTGAAGAGAAGAAAGACGGAGATCAAAACATGTAAATGAAAAATACCGAAAAGTTTTATGGTTAATTTTTTCGATATACAAGTGTTTAATAGAAGAGCAGAAAGACATTTTATGTACGTTTGTGCCATCATATAAATTTATACGCAATCATTTGAAAAACATTTGATGAAAAAATTCGACTTGGATAATGTCATAATCAGAATTTTTCAGGAGCAGGTGCTGCAAGTGGCAGCAGTAAAGGGAGATAATAAAGAAATCAATTTGTAGTTAAAGAAGACATGTATTCGATTGCCAGAAAAAACAACGACATTCTTGCAATAAGCAAGGATTTTGAGCCGGCAAACAAAAAAAGAATGAGAAGAACTGTCTTTAGGCATTCTAGACAGCTGCTTCTCATTCAATTACCATGTAAGCTTCAAATGATTGTTTTTACTTGACTGGATAAGTTCAGTTCGTTCTTCAATAGATTTTGATTTTGCCCAATGCGGATGAAACATTTAAAGCTCCGAAAGAATGTATAGAAGTTTTCATTATTCTCCTAGCACTTTCTTTTCAAACCGATCAATATCGACGTCAGCTCCGATGACAATTAAAATATCTCCTGCCTTGATTACTTCTGTAGCTTGCGGCGATACGATAATTTCGTTATTTCGTTTAATCGCAACAATATTGATTCCGTATTTCGCACGAATATCGAGCTCGATGAGAGAATGGCCGGCAATGTTGCGGTTAGCAGCAATTTCAACAATGCTGTGCTCTTCCGACAGCTCAAGATAGTCCAACACATTGTTCGAAAGAAGATTATGGGCAAGCCGCCGCCCCATATCCCGTTCAGGGTGAACAACTGTATCTGCTCCTATTTTTGACAAAACCTTTTCATGATAGTCGTTTTGAGCTTTCACCGTTATATGCTTAACTCCTAGTTCTTTCAACATAATGGTTGTCAAAATGCTCGCTTGAATATTGTCGCCGATGGCTACGATCACATGATCAAAATTTCTGATTCCCAAGCTTTTTAATACGGCTTCATCCGTTGTATCCGCTACAACAGCATGTGAAACAATATTGGCAAATTCGTTTACTCGATCCTCATCCACATCAATGGCAAGCACCTCTGCTCCTTCTTCCGATAACGTTCGGCAAATGCTTCCGCCGAACCGCCCCAACCCGATTACGGCAAACTCCTTTTTCATCAATACTCCCCCATTACAACTTGAATGACATTATTCTTGTATTTCTTGGCCAAAATCAATCGCTTGTTTCAACTTTTGCTGCATAAACCCTATTCCTTTGCAATCGGAAAGAGGATAATGAAAAGCTGTCTTATTTGTAAACACTTGTTCTATATATGGACGGAATTTCTTTCCTCCCAAAAGAACAATATCATCTACATCTAACAAATTTTTTTCAACCGCTTGTTCCTTCAATTGGTTGATTGTCATTAATTCAGGATGCTTTTTCATGCTAAAGGAAACATTGTAAGGACCAGGCACAAAATCATTTGGCCGCAAAAAGCCATGCTTGGCAGACAAAATCACCCATTCATCGAAAAATTTTTTAGCATACGCCTGGCAAAGGCGGTGAAAAACTCCTATATACGCTTTTTCTGCGGAAACAGCACCTGCACTGGGCTCTTTATCCCATACTTTTTTTGTTCCGCAAGGTATGACACAAATCCTTCTCATTTAACATTTCACCTGTTCAATCGATTATTCAATTCATTCAAAAATTGTATAATATCGTTATGAAAAACAAAATCAGCCCATTCATCGAAGTCTGTTTGTTCTTGGTTGACAATCACTAATACCGCTCCCATCCTTTTTGCCAAGAGCGGTATTTCGTTCGCTGGCCGAACTGTTAAAGATGAACCAAGCACGATCATAATGTCTGCTTTTTCACATTCAAGCTCCGCATCTCTAAAAGCATCTTCCGAAAGCAGCTCTCCGAACAGTGTAATGGAAGGACGAATAAAGCCCCCGCAGCCGCAATAATATTGATTTTTCAAGTATACATCATTTAGAAAGCGTTGGCCGCAATTGTGGCAGTGAAACGTTTGAAGTGTTCCATGAAGTTCAATAACGTTTTTGCTTCCTGCTAAGAGATGGAACCCATCAATGTTTTGAGTAATAATCGATTGAATCTTCCCTTCCTTTTCCCATTTTGCCAGCAAGTAGTGTCCTTCATTCGGAGATTTGCTTTTATATAATTGAAGGCGTTCTTTATAAAATTGAATAAATTCATCACGGTTTGTCTCCATCGCTTCAATGCTTGCCAATTTACTCGGATCCTTTTTGCGCCACAAACCAGTTTTTGAACGATAATCCGGAATTCCGCTGGCAGTGGACATCCCTGCGCCAGTAAATACAACAGCATGTTTAGATTGTTGCAAAAGATCAGCGATTTCGGATATCAAAGCCATCTTTTTTCATCCTTTTTTATTAATTGTGAAAACAATTATTTTAACCTGAACTTACCATTTTTTTATAAATGAAATCAATAAATTCGTCAACAATTTCTTTGCGGAACCGTTCAGTCCGAGACAATATCGATAAATGCCGTTTAATTTCCACATCTTTTATTTTCAATTCATGTAAGTAGCCGTATTTCAGCTCTCTTGACACCGTAATCCTCGGCAAAAAGCCGATTCCCAGCCCGGATTCTATAGCAGCTTTTACAGCCTGCGTGCTTCCTAGCTCCATATAATAATTTATTTTATCTAACACCCCATATTTTTTTAATGTATTTTCGATAATGAGACGGGTTCCTGAATTTTTTTCTCTCCAGATCATTTTTTCTTTTGCCAGCTCTTCAATGTCAATTTGTTTTTTCTCCTTCAAAGGATGCTCTCTTCCGCATACTAAAATAAGCTCGTCATCGACAAGCTTTTTTACATGAAAAATGCTGTTTTCTACAACTCCTTCTACAAATCCGATATCAATTTTGCGGTCAACAAGCCGATCAATAATGCCCGGAGTATTAGAAATCGCTAATGAAAGCTTTACATCTGGCACTTCTTTTTTAAATTTTCCGAGCAGACTAGGCAAAAGATATTCCCCAATTGTCAACGTCGCTCCGACACTTAGTGTAAAATCTTTGTGTCCGGTTATTTCCTTTACTGCTTCTTTTGATTGTTGAATTTCTTCCACAATATTTTTGGCAATCGGATATAACATTTTGCCGGCTTTTGTCAAAGTCATTTTTCCGTTCGAACGGTCAAACAATGGGGTTCCATAATAATCCTCTAGTTGATGGATTTTTCTCGTAACAGCCGGCTGGGACACATAGACAAGCTTTGCAGCACGGCTGATGCTCCCTTCCTCAACAACAAGACAAAACATTTTTAAACTTTCCAAATCCAATTCGGAATCACTTCCTTACAATTTAAACACTTAAAAACAACTTCATGCTAACACCTATCAGCAAAAAAGACAACATTTGCAAAATCCATTTTCCAGGCACTTTTGTTGATAAGATAGCTCCCAGTTGAGAGCCGATCATCACTCCTATACCGCCCCACAAGCAGGCCGTCCAATTAACATTCCCTAATGCAATTTGATTCAGCGCACCAACAAGTGAATAGATCGATAATGCAAAAAGAGAAATCGCAGTTGCGTCGTGAGGACGAATCTTCAATAAATAAATTAAAATGGGGACGAGCAGCCATCCGCCGCCAATTCCAAAAAAATTCGATAAAGTTCCCAACAAAAGTCCGATGATGAATAAAAAAACAGCTTTTAAACGGTTTCTGCCCTCATTGAAAAAACCTGCTTTCATACTATGTTCCGGCTCTTCCGGAGCTTTTTTTAAAAGCAAAAACATCCCGAGCATGAATAAAGCAGCGGCAAATATCCAATAAAAAAAGTCGGGTGAAATAATTCCCAACAGCCAAGTGCCGATAAACGTTCCCGGGATGGAGCCGAAGATGATCGGCCAACTGATAGAAAAATGAACACGCTTTTGCCGTATATAATTCATCGACCCTGATATAGAATTGAGAAAAACCACAACAAGACCCGTACCGGCTGCAATTTCAGGAGGCAATTTCAACAGCAATAAGAGAGCAGGAACAAACACAAATCCTCCCCCTGCTCCCACCATTACCCCATAAGCGCCTGACAAAAGTCCAAGAGCGAGCAGCAAAACCATTTCCACCATTCAAGTTCACCTCTGTTAATATCCTAATTAAAGGGTACCAGTGAGAAGGATTGGTGTGAAATGCTTATTCAACATGGGGTATAACAAAATGTTATAGTTTGTGATATTTTTGTTTTTAGTGCTTCTAGCCTTGCCCATTTAGAAAATGTTATATATAATTAAATCGAAATCATTACGATTTAATACAGCGGGGTACACATATATTTTGAAAGGAGTTCAAATCCATGAAAAAAGTCTTTTTTGCATTTTTAATGGCAATGCTTGCAATCTTTCCTATCGGCTGCGGCCAAAATAACAACAATGCTTCCGAAACGAACAATCATAATGAGGACAAAAACAATCAAAAAGAAATTGAAATTTATACAACAATCTATCCACTGACAGATTTCACTAAAAAAATCGGCGGTAAATACGTTCACGTCGAAAGTGTTTACCCGCCGAATGTAGAAGCCCACACGTATGAACCTACATTAAAAACTTTGGAAGCAATTGCGAAAGCGGATTTATTTATCTATACTGGAGCTGGTATAGAAGGATTTGCCGATAAGGCAGAAAAAACGCTGAAAGACGGCAATGTCAAAATTGTAAAAGCAGCTGAAGGAATCCCATTATTAAGTGCGTCCGAAGATGAACATGACCATGAAAGTGGAGAAGAAGAGCATTCACATCATGAAGAAGATTCAGATCATGAAGAAGAACATGGGAACCAAAACGAAGAGGAACACGATCATGCACATGGAGATGTTGACCCTCATGTATGGCTTGATCCAAATAGGGCCATTACTCTTGCGGAAAACATCAAGAACGCTTTAACGGAAGCGGCTCCTGATCAAAAAGAATATTTTGAACAAAATTTCGCTCAACTTAAACTTGATCTTGAAGAACTGGATCAATCATTTCAAGAAACAATAAAAAAATCGAAAACAAAATATATTCTTGTAGCTCATGCTGCTTATGGTTATTGGGAAGACCGCTACGATATTGAACAAATTCCAATATCGGGATTATCTCCAACAGATGAGCCTAGTCAAAAGCAGCTTGTCAAAATCATTGAACTATCGAAAAAACATCATTTAAAACATGTGATCTTTGAACAAAATGTATCTGAAAAAGTAGCAAAAATCATCCAACAAGAAATTGGTGCCAAATCATTAACGCTACATAATTTAGAAAGTGTTTCGGAAACAGATTTAAACAATAACGAAGACTACTTCAGCATTATGAAACGCAATCTTGAAACGTTATCTGAAGCTTTAAATTAAATACTATTTGCACGCTTTTAGGGGGCTGTCCAATGAGTCTTTTTTGGCTTATTGATGCCCCTTTAATGCTTTAGAAAACGTTGTTATATCGATGTTTATGAGTTTTTTGTTTTCAATAGAAATTTGACTTTCTAGACAGACCTTTATATATACTAAGTCGACATAATAAAACTACTGTAAACTGTTAAACTTTTTTATTTCATATTTTTGTAAAATCAAGTAAAATATTTAGACATACGAATAAATATGAGAGGAGAAACCAAAATGGAAGCAGCTGTTCAAAAACAGAATATGGGTCAAATTACATTATACAGAATATTATTTATTATCGGATTTGTTCATCTTCTAAACGATTCGATTCAAGCTGTTGTTCCAGCAGTTTTCCCTATATTGGAAAAATCAATGAATCTTACATATATGCAGCTTGGATTCATTACATTCAGCCTTCAGCTAACGGCATCTTTGCTTCAGCCTGCTGTCGGGTTTTATACAGATAAAAAGCCGATGCCTTATTTGCTGCCCATCGGGCTTACGTGTACGTTTTTCGGCATGCTGGGACTTGCTTTTGCACCTAATTATTGGATTGTTTTAGTTTCGGTATTTTTCGTCGGAATCGGTTCAGCCGTTTTTCATCCGGAAGGTTCAAGAGTGGTGCATTTAGCAGCGGGAGAACGAAAAGGGCTCGCCCAATCCATTTTTCAAGTTGGAGGTAATGCCGGACAATCTCTTGCTCCCATTATGACAGCTCTTATTTTCGTCCCTATGGGACAATTTGGCGCGATTTGGTTTACTTTAATTGCCGGCATGGCCGTCATCGTCCTTCTATACATTGCAAATTGGTATAAGGAAAAGCTCGACAGCCGAAAAAAAACAAGCGCAAAAAAAGCCGTTGTGCAAGTTCCTGCCGCTCGAAAAAAGCAAGTGAAAATTGGACTTATGCTGCTCATCTTCTTAGTTTTTGCTCGTTCATGGTATCATGCAGCAATCACTAATTTTTACCCTTTTTATTTAATTCATGAACATGGACTTTCCATCAGCAAAACACAGCTATATATTTTTATATTTTTAGCAGCAGGTGCAATCGGAACATTTTTAGGAGGGCCGCTTTCAGATCGTTTCGGAAGACGGAATATCATTGCTTTCTCAATGCTCGGATCAGCTCCGCTGGCGGTCATTTTGCCTTATGTGAATGAATTTTGGGCAATTCCAATAATGCTCATTAACGGCTTTATTATTTTGTCAAGCTTTTCTGTAGTTGTCGTATACGCACAAGAGCTAATGCCTGGAAAAATCGGAACTGCATCAGGCTTAATGGTCGGTCTTGCCTTCGGTTTAGGCGCTTTAGGATCAGTCGTGCTCGGTGCTCTCGCGGACTTATTCGGCTTAAAGCCAGTTATGATCGCGTGCGGCTTTCTTCCATTTATCGGCATGCTCTCCATGCTTTTACCTTCCGATCAAAAGCTGAAAGAATGGGCATCTTAACATTTTTACAAGACAGCAGCTACTTCTCAATTGATGTGAAACAAAAGACAAAGTTGTTTTGACAATAAAAAAAGATTGAATGAAGTTAAAGCCAATGAACAATTTTTTGTTCAAACGTAATAAATGAAAGCTTTTATTTGTACTAAGGAACGAATGAACACAGAAATAATAAAAGGCGTTTTTCGGCTGTCCATCAACTTTTCAGCCTGAGAAAACGCCTTTTGTGTTCTTTTATTCTTGAAAAGCACGGTCACCGAAAATTTTTAACGTTATATCATCTGCTGGAGGATTATGAAGACCGCATCTGACATCCCGATAGTAGCGCTCCAATGGGTATTCTTTTCTTAAGCTTTGTCCGCCTGCAATTCGCATGGCTAGGTCAACGACTTTGATCGCACTGTTTGTGGCAACATATTTTACGGCAGCCAGCTCATGCCCCATTTGTTCGTGTAAATGCGGCTGTTCATCCCATTTTTTCGCCACACTGTACATAAAATGCCGTGCGCTTGTAAGCTCCAGATCCATTTCAGCTGTTTTTCGCCGCACTTCCGAAAGTTCTGAAATTGGATGAGAAAGACTGGCAGGTTGATACTCTTTTGCATATTTGACAGCAAAGTTTCTTGCGGCGATAGCGATCCCGAGGTAGCAGGCAGGAATATGTAAAAGCCATCCTTTCGGAGTGGAAGGACTGAATGTAGCTTGTCTAATCGAAACGAGAGCGTCTTTTTCGACCTTTACGTTGTACAGTAATAAATCGTCGCTTCTTGTCGCGCGCATGCCGATTGTATCCCATGTTTCTTTTATGGAAAGCCCCTCTGCTCCTTTTGGGACTAAATATTCGCCAACCTCACCTGTTTCTTCAATTGTTGCGGTTACAATAAAATAATCTAGAATCGGGGCCAGTGAAGTGAACGATTTATGGCCATTAATAATCCAGCTGCTTCCTTCTTTTCTTGCCGTTGTTTTTGGTTTTCCGCCTCTTGCAGGACTTCCGGCAGCCGGTTCTGATGCACAGCTATTGATTAATTTTCCTTCAGCGACAATTTCTTCGCAAATGCGCTCAAACGTGCGTTCATCCCATTTTTTTGATTCGGATAAATCCATTACGATTCCATTATGCCACCCTAACGATAAACCTGTCGCTCCATCTCCTTCTGCAATTTTTTCTTGCACAAGCAGAAATTCATATAAAGAAATTTCATTTCCTCCATATTTTTTTGGCACAGTTAATTTCAGAAATCCTTCCGTTTTTAAATCTGAAAAGTTTTCAAATGGAAACGAAGATTCCTGATCATTTTTCGCAGCTCGCTCCGCGAACTTCTCCGCAAGTTTTTCGGCTTTTTCTCTTAATTCTCGATGCGATTTGTTGACAATAACCATTTCATCTAAAAAATTCATATTCTTCACACACCTGTTTCTTTTTCTTTCTTTTCTATCTCTATTGTAGCTCTATTATTCATTTTCGTTAAGCAATCCAATTGGTTTTATTTTAATTTTTTTGGTAAAATACAGAAAAAAATATGTAGAAAATAAAGGAGAATGATGATGACAACTTTCAAACAGCAGCTTGAAAAATATGCAGAACTTGCCGTCAAGGTCGGAGTCAATGTTCAAAAAGGACAAGAACTGTTCATTTCTGCAAGCATAGATGCAAAAGAACTCGTCCGATTTATTGCGGAAAAAGCTTATGAGGTTGGTGCAAGGAATATTCATATCGACTGGCAAGATGATGTTCTAACAAGATTAAAATATGAAAAGGCTCCTGATGACGTGTTTTTAGAATATCCTGAATGGAAGTCTCTCGAAAGAACTGCCCTAGCAGAAAGAAATGCAGCTTTTATTTCTATTGTGTCCCAAAGCCCTGATTTATTAAAAGGCATTCAGCCTGAGAGAATCGCTAATTTCCAGAAAGCATCTGGAACAGCTTTAAATACGTTTCGCAGATACATACAATCGGATAAAGTCAGCTGGACGGTTATCGCTGCCGCAAGCGAAGAATGGGCGGAGAAAGTTTTTCCAAATGAAGAAAAATCGCTTCGAGTTGAAAAATTATGGAATGCTATTTTTCAAGCAACACGCATTAATGAGGAAGATCCGGTTTCTGCATGGAAAAAACATAATGAAAACCTTCATCAGAAAGTCGATTATTTAAATGCGAAAAAATATAGAAAACTCCATTATCAAGCTCCTGGAACGGATTTAACTATTGAACTGCCTGAAAAGCACCTATGGGTGGGAGCAGGAAGCGTTAATGAAAAAGGCGTTTCTTTCATGGCAAACATGCCTACAGAAGAAGTGTTCACAGCTCCGAAAAAAGATGGGGTAAATGGTTATGTGACTAGCACAAAACCGTTAAGCTACGGCGGAAATTTAATTGAAAATTTTGTAATCACATTTGAACGAGGACGCATTACAAATGTAACAGCCGAAAAAGGCGAAGAAATTTTGAAGCAATTAGTCGAAACAGATGAAGGCTCTCATTATTTAGGCGAAATTGCTTTAGTACCTCATAACTCACCGATCTCAAAGTCAAATCTTTTATTTTATAACACGTTGTTTGACGAAAATGCTTCAAACCATTTAGCGATCGGCAGCGCCTATGCGTTTTGCTTAGAAGGCGGAAAAACGATGACAGAGGATGAATTGAAACAGCATGGTCTCAACACAAGCATTACACATGTTGATTTTATGATCGGAAGTGCAGAAATGGACATCGACGGCATTCTTCCGGACGGCACACGTGAACCAATCTTCCGAAAAGGAAATTGGGCGTTTTAAAAAAGGGCCGGCTGATCGTTTCTCATGAAAGCCTTGCTTAAATATTGCACAACACTTAGCTGAAACTGTATCGTACATCCTTAACGTTTGTTTCAGGCAAGTCAGTAAAAGCTCTATATTTCTCGTTTTGCTTATTTGCTGCATCAACATCATCATAGTATTTGTCTTCTTTGAATCGAATCGTACTTTATCATGCTAATGGGCGGTCATTTGACTTTGCCCTTTTCATTCTTATTCAAAGAAAAAAACAGCCAAACTTTATAATGATCCACTACGCGAAAAGGAGAACGTAAAAAATGGAATTGTCCATCATTTTAAGTTTTCTTGCAGCTTCTATTTTATTAACCGTTGCACCAGGACCCGATAATTTATTTGTCATTGCACAAAGCATGTCTTACGGCTTTCGAGCGGGGTTCATCACTTCTCTCGGACTTTGCACCGGACTTATCGGACATACTTTAATCGCATCACTCGGACTGTCAGCCATACTCTATCAATCTACTGTTATTTTTACAGCTATTAAATCTGTCGGTGCGATCTATCTGTTATATTTAGCATTGGAATCTTATAAGGAAGGGAAATCAGCAGTTTCCGGTAAAATAGCAAATGTAAAAAGTCTTTCACTCTTTTCTTTATATAAAAGAGGCATCTTGATGAACCTGTTAAATCCGAAGGTGTCATTGTTCTTTTTAGCTTTCTTGCCGCAGTTTGTATCAACAAACAGCGTCCATGTTCAGCTCGACATGTTTGTACTAGGTCTTATTTTCATTGTACAAGCATTGGTATTGTTTTCCTTATTTTCAGCATTAGCCGGCAAAATAAAAATTTTGTTTCAATCTAAAAAAACAGTTTCTGCTATTCATTACGGCAAATCTATTTTATTTGCAGTTCTTGGCGGAAAGCTGCTTTTTACAAAAATTTAGTAGATACAATGAGGGGGAACGTCAGGAGCGAAATTTTTTTCGCTCCAGTTTTTTTACTCTGCCCCCTACTTCATTTGTTTAGAAGATGAATGTCCGAATCAACATCATTACTTTCCCGCACATATCATTTCTTAAGGCAGTAAGATCAATTTTTTTACATGTTTTAAAGCCGTCCAAACTCATTCTTTTTACAGCTTCTTTTGTCTGCTATAATTCTACGTTTATTAATCTATTTGTCTTCCTAAATAAATGAATTCTTCCTATCATCCTTATCCCAAAAACAAAATCGTCAAGCTGAATAATCATCATTCCAATAAATTGAAGGTGTTTATTCATTTTAACCTTCTAATTCGCATATATTTGTACAAATGAGAGGTGAACATGGTGAACGCAGAAAAAACTAAGCCGGCTCTACAAATAAAAACATTTTTTGAACATCGTTTGCAGCGGTTTCTTAAGCATCTTTTTTTATCGATCATTTGCGGATATATTTTATACTACTTAGTTAATTAAATGCAGAATAAACGCAGCGAATTCATAACAAAGAGACTTCACATTTTTAGTACGTGAAGTCCGAAACTGCCCATAATAAACAAACGATGACGAAAGCAAAAGCGCTGCAATCGGTATTTCCAGGGCTTTCCGGAAAGCCAAATCCTCAATATATCAACGTTTCTAAAACAATAATGAGGGCTTCTATTATGCGAAAAAACGAATTAAAGATACCCCTAAAAAAACATGCCTTGGCTCGCAAGCTTCTTTGAAGACGGAGTTAAAAAATTCAAATTGAAAAAGACCGCACAATTTCATTAATAAATTGTGCGGTCTTTATCATTTTAACAGCTCGATCCATAAGTAAAAAAGATTACTCAGTCTTCTCCTATTTCTTTTTAAATGTTCGATAGACGAAGAAAAATATAATAAGCGCCAATAAAACAATTGGTAAATTCCCTACAACGAGCACAACAATCCAAGATGCCGCCTGAACAATCCAATGAATGCTTGTCAAAAATTGTTCTTTCGTTTTTTCCCACGTATTAAAATCCTTTGAAAAATTTTCATGAGATTTTATTTCTGTTAATTGCAGTTCAACTGTTGCATAGTCTGTTCTATTTTCAATATATTTTATTCTGCCCTTTAATTGTTCGATTTCTTCTTGGACAGCTGCCAAATCTTCCGAAATTTTCAACAAGTCTTCTGTTTTCTCAGCCGATTCCATAAATTTAAGGAGCCGAGCTTCAACCGCTTGCTTCGATTTCAATCGAGAGTTTAAATCGACATATTCTTCTGTTTGATCTTCACCAGTCATTTGCTCCGATTTGACTGATTTGCTTGCCTTTTTCACTTCCTCTATAAATCGTTGAAGTTCATTTTGAGGAATGCGGAACGTTACATATGCCTCGATCTTTCCATTCTGTTCCACTGCATTTGATTGAATGATATAGCCCCCTCTGCTTTTGGCCTTCTTTGTTAAGTTTGCAATCGTTTCATCATAGCTTACCACTTCTGCCGTTATATTCGCAGTGTACATAACTTTTCGTTCGTTTGAGTATGTGCTGGCAGCTGATTTCGCTTCAACTGTTTCCATTTCTCCTTTTTTTTCAATTTTTTTCTCTATCATGGTCTGATCCATTTTAGCACTTTCTACGGATGATTTTTGTTCTGAATTGCTGCAGGCGGCCAAGAAGAGCAGCAACAAACCAATCAAGACTTTCTTCATTTTCATCATCTCCAGTTAATTACAGTTTATGGATTAGACGAAATAATGAAGCAAAGGTATCTTAAATAGATGAATAAAATGTGTGCAAACAAATGAAAGTGTGCTACTATAATAAACGTACTTGCGCTTGAAACCTTTCGCTTTTACCATTCGTCTAACATAAGGAAATTCTACTCTTCTAAAAAAAACATTTTCATAAAGTTGGTGGGCTTCATGGATTCTAACAAAAAGGCGCAATCGCGGTTTGATTATCAATTAGCATTTATTATATTTCTACTATTTTGCGCGAGCTGCGTGGCCATTTACGGAGCGCAAATGACTTCAGGGCAATATGCGGTAAACTTTATTTTTAAGCAAATTGCCTTCTATGCAGCCAGCTGTCTTATTGCCGGAGTTGTCATGCTGTTCGATTCAGAACAAATTCAAAAAATGACATGGTATTTATACGGTTTTGGGATATTTCTTCTATTTTTGTTAATGATTTCACCAGAAAAAATTGCCAAAGAAATAAATGGCGCTAAAGCATGGTTTACTCTTCCCGGTTTTTCGTTTCAGCCTTCAGAAATCATGAAAGTTTTCTTAATCATTGCTTTGAGCCATATTATTTGCAAGCATCATCAAAAGTATTTGCATCGAACCATTCAAACCGATCTCATTTTGTTATGTAAAATGGGTGTGACGACAGCAGTACCGGTATTGTTCGTTATACTGCAGCCTGACTTTGGGACTGCGCTTGTCATGTTTGCCATTTTAGCCGGCCTTATTCTTGTTTCAGGCATATCTTGGCGGATTCTTACATTAGGGTTTCTCATCGTAACCCTCTTTGCTGCAACAATTTTTTATCTTGTATTGCGAATGCCTGAATTTCTTGCCAAATATTTAGGTGTCAAGCAATATCAGTTCGGCCGGATTTATGCATGGTTAAATCCCGAAGGATATAAAAGCGCTGAAGGCTATCATTTGCTCAATTCTCTAAAAGCTATCGGATCTGGACAAATTTTCGGAAAAGGGGTTGGGCATGGACAAGTATATATCCCTGAAAACCACACCGACTTTATATTCAGTGTGATTGGGGAGCAATTTGGATTTATCGGCACTAGTATTGTCATTAGTTTATTTTTCTTATTAATCTATCACATCATTAAAGTGTCAATTGAAACAACTGAACCGTTTAACAGCTATCTTTGTACTGGCGTCATCAGCTTGTTTGTCTTCCATGTATTTCAAAATGTCGGCATGACGATTGGCCTTCTGCCGATCACAGGTATACCGCTTCCTTTTATCAGCTATGGAGGAAGCTCCCTTATTGGCAGCATGATGGCGATCGGATTGATTTTCAGTATCCGATGGCACCATCGTGTATCTATGTTTTCAAAAGAATAGGTGTCCAATAAAGTTGGACACCTTTTTTGTTTTGTTTAAAAAACAGATTGTATTAGCATGAATTTTTCTCGCCTATGGAAGGCAGAGCCAGCAGCTTTCTGTATCACTCATATCTTAACGATTCGATTGGATCCAATCTTGCCGCCTTGTTTGCCGGCAATAGTCCAAAGAGAATCCCAATAAACATTGAGAATAAAAGTCCGCCGACGACAACCTGCCATGATACTAATGATGGCCAACCGGCAAAAATGGAAATGATGGATGCAATTCCTGCACCTAATAAAATCCCTAAAGTTCCCCCAATTAATGTTAATGTCATCGATTCAATTAAAAATTGCAGCAAAATTTGTCTCCTTGTTGCACCAAGAGCTTTGCGGATGCCGATTTCTCTCGTTCTCTCGGTGACGGAGACGAGCATGATGTTCATGACACCGATGCCGCCAACTACGAGGGAAATTCCGGCTATGCTTCCGATAATCATGGTCATAATACGGGTAATTTGGCCGATGGATTCTGCAATTTCTTCAAAATTCACCACTTGATACGAATCTTCTGTTTGATGCATGTCGTTTAGCAATTGCTCAGCTTTTTCCCCTGCAGCTTTGATTTCGTCTGCACTAACTGCTTCAAGCGTTACTTGCGTATAATTCGTTTGACCGAAAGCATTTCGATAAGCCGTCCATGGAGTGTAAATTTCCGACATGCCAAAGGCAAAAATTCCTGTCGGTTTTTCAAGTATGCCGATAATTTCGAACGGCTGATTCGATACCCAAACGACCTCGCCAATCGGATTATGTTTTTTAAATAAATCTTCTGCTAGTTGGTCGCTAATAATCGCAACACGTCTGCCGCCTAAAAAATCCGCTTCCGTAAACAGTCGGCCTTTATGAATGTTTAATTGATTGACATCCATATATGCAGCATTGATCCCATAGACCGTGGCATCGATTGTTTCTTCTTTATACCTTATTTGATAAGAACTTGTCGTGGAAGCAACAACCTGTTTAACTTCAGGGATCTCTTTCAACGCTTCAACATCTTCTTGGGTAAACGGATCCACTAACATTGCGTTCGGATTTGCTTTCAACTCTTCTTCACTTGGTTGATAATACACTTCTATCGTATTGCTGCTGCCTGCAATTTGGGCTTTTAAGGCTTGTTCGCCCCCTTGGCCGATTGCTACAACTAAAATAACAGATCCGACACCGATAATTATTCCTAGCATTGTCAGAATTGAACGGAGCTTATGGGCAAGAATGGAGGAAAACGCCATCCGAAAATTTTCCATCAAATTCATAATGTGCTCCCCCGTCCCAAATCTTCTTGTAAAATTTCTCCATCTCTTACTACAATCGTACGCTTAGCAAATTGAGCCACTTCATGTTCATGCGTTACGACAATGATGGTTGTCCCTTCTTTATTTAGCATTGTAAATTGTTCCATAATTGCTTCGCTTGTTTTCGTATCCAATGCACCAGTCGGTTCATCTGCCAAAATGAGCTTTGGATTATTCACAATGGCTCGAGCTATTGCCACCCGTTGTTTTTGGCCTCCCGATAATTCGTTTGGCATATGCTGAATTCTATCGCCGAGACCAACCTTTATTAAAGCCTGCTTAGCGAGTTCATCCCGCTGTTTTTTTCCAATGCCGGCGTAAATCATTGGCAGCTCTACATTTTTTAAGGCGCTCAACCGCGGCAGAAGATGAAACTGCTGAAAAACAAAACCGATTTTCTTGTTGCGTATTTTGGCCAATTCTTGATCATCAAGGGACGATATATCCTTCCCTTCAAAATAGTAAGCACCTGATGTCGGGCGGTCCAAACAGCCAATAATATTCATGAGAGTTGATTTGCCGGAACCGGACGGCCCCATAATGGCCACAAAATCCCCCTGCCGGATTTCTAAATTGATTTTTTTGAGCACATCCATTGTTTCTTTACCGTTTCTATAAGATTTCGTCACATCTTCCAGCTTGATCATTTGATTGTCACTTCCACGCCTGCTTTGATTTCATCAGATGGTTCACGAACAATTTCATCATCTTTTGTTAAACCCCTCGTCACCTCAATATATTCATCGGTTGAAGTACCGGTTTTAATTTCTTTTCTTGTTATTTTTCCGTTTTTCACTACATAAACATATTGTTGATCATCATCTTGTTGAACAGCGGTAAGAGGAATAACATTCGCTTTTTTTCTTTCCGTTTCAATTTCCATAATCAATTTAAAGCCAGGCTTCACCGGGATGTTCTGATCTTGGACAAGAACTTCCACTGGATACTGGACAGCCTCGTTTCCTGTTTCCGCCGCCATCTCACTGCCTTGTTGAGGCAAAATGCCAATTTTCAATACTTTTCCTTTCCATTTTGCATCAGGCACCACATCAGATTTTAAAACTACAGGCTGACCTTCTTTAATTTTTAAAGAATCGTATTCAGAAATGACCCCTTCCACTTTCATTTTGTTCAAACTGCCAATATGTATGAGCGGCTTCACATTTTCGCCCATTGCTACTGCTGCGTCTTCATCTACGGTAATCACAATTCCATCAACTTCGCTTTTCACTTCAAGTTCTAAAATCTTCTTTTCTACTGTTTCCAGTTGAATCTTCTGTTGTTTAAGCTCAAGATTCGTCATTTTCTTATCCATTTGCAGTTGATTTTTTTCATTTTCTATCTGCTTTTCTGCTTCTTCTTTACCGACTTGTTTCTTCAATTCTTCTTCTTTTTTCTTCAGATCATCCAACTGCTCATTGATTTGATCTAGTTTGATATAGCTTTGTTCAATCGAAAGCTTGGCCTGTTCCTTTTCAAGCTCTAATTGTTCGTTTTCATAAATGACGAGAGGTGCTCCTTTTTTTATTTTGTCCCCTTCTTTGACAAGGATTTTTTTGATCTTTCCTCTTTCAGCATCATAATAAATTTTTTGTTCATTCATTAATTGAAGAGTACCGGGAATCATAACATTCCCGGTAATTTCTTTTTGCTCCAATTTGACTGTTTCTACAGTCGGATTTTCCTTCGATGCAGCACGAAAAATACTGATCCCAACAAATAAAGCGATGATAACTGCTACTCCTACACCGATCAAAACTTTCTTTCTCATACTATAACTATGCCCCCACTAATGATTGTGTTGCTCCAGATAATGTCAATAGCAGACTGCCAAGAATGAATAAAACGATTGAAATAGTCCAAGATGCACCTTTTGACAGTTGACCTACATGATGAAGCCCAAAAGCGGTCAATATTGTTCCCCAAATTCCAAAAATTTCGATAGATGACAAAAATGATCCAAGCGCCCCTTCAGCTCCTACAATACTGTTTAAACTAGTAAATACTTGATTAGTGATGTCTCCTCCACCGACAAAATATAAAATAATCGCATTTAACAGTGTTCCTATTGATGTAACAAGAGAAATAAAAACGGTCATTGAAAACATTTGTTTAAAACGAATTTGTTTTCCGGCAATTTTTACAATGGCAAAAAGAATGAGTGCCGAAATCAATAGTGTAATAAGTCCGCCAATGATACCAGACACAAGTGCACCGACTGTTGTAAATGCGCCGACGTAAGCTGCTCCTTCTGCACCTAATTCCTCTTCCACGATGCTATAGTCGACTGATAACACTGAAAGGTAAGCTGCCAAAGATGAAATAATAATGACAACAATTAATGGAAGCAATACTTTTGGCTGTTGTTTGATCCGCTCAAGCGTCTCAATCGGACTTGTCACAATCCCTAACAACGACGGTTTATCCACTTTTTCATTTGAATGCTGAATGTTCAGTTGCTCACTCATTAAAGTCATCTCCTCCATTATAATGATTATTTTCAATTTATTTTACGAGATTGATAAGAATGAAGTTTCACATTTTTTGAATTTCTTACAAATATTTTGAAAAACTTCCCTTAACATGATGAAAAGACCGCAGAAATACATTCTACGGTCTTTTACAGGTTATTAACTCTTTGGTTATCATTTTGTCCGCATGTTGTTTAGCTCTAATTTGCTCCTGCTTGCCGCGTTTTTTTAAAACGGGGTTTGGGTTTGCTGTGCTGATTGCTGATTTTGCTGGCGCACTTCATTGACGTTTGTTTGGCTCGCTTGTCCGCTTAACGGATTAAAGCTGAAGCCGGATGCTTGCTGCGCTTGATACTGGTTCGGTATTTGCTGCGCTGATTGCTGGTTTTGCTGGCGCACTTCATTGACGTTTGTTTGGCTCGCTTGTCCGCTTAACGGATTAAAGCTGAAGCCGGATGCTTGCTGCGCTTGATACTGGTTCGGTATTTGCTGTGCTGATTGCTGGTTTTGCTGGCGTACTTCATTGACGTTCGTTTGGCTCGCTTGTCCGCTTAACGGATTGAAGCTAAAGCCGGATGCTTGCTGCGCTTGATACTGATTCGGTATTTGCTGTGCTGATTGCTGATTTTGCTGGCGCACTTCATTGATGTTCGTTTGGCTCGCTTGTCCGCTTAACGGATTGAAGCTGAAGCCTGATGATTGCTGACTTTGATATTGATTTTGCGGTTGTTGAGCTTGGTATACTGCTTGATACTGGTTTTTCGGTTGATAATTTTGCAGCTGCTGTGCTTGACTATGAAGCGACTGAGCCAAATTTTCAATTTGCTGCAAATTTTGCACCGCATTTTGTTCCTTTTGTCCAAATGCTTGTGTCTGTTGTGCTGTAAATTGATTTGAGCTAAATGCTTGATTAGCGTTTTGCTGTTCTTGCTGTTTCAGTACTTTGGCAATTTGTTGAATCTGCTGCAATGCTTGCTGCGCTTGATTTACATACGATTGAATGCGTTGCGGCACTCTTTTTCCCTCCTTATCATTTAAATTCATTTTATTTTTTTGTAATCACCTAATTTTTATTCATAAAAAAATGTGCTTTACATCACAATTCACCATTTTTTCACAATCAAGATTCCTAGGTTCTGGTAAAATATTGGTATATAGATGGTTTCCTTCTTGAAAGGAGGTTTTATAATGGTCAAACAAGTGGCGGATCCATTCTTAACCGATCCATTGAGTGCTTTGCATGAATATTTCGACGGAATCATAAACGTGAGGGAAGGGACATATCTTTTTCAAGAAGGCATGGAGGTTCATGAATTATATTGCATCCAATCCGGCTTGGTGCAAATAAGCAAAACAACTTCAGATGGAAGAGAATTGGCGCTAAAGATCTGCAAAAAAGGCGACCTTATTGGTGAATTTTCTATTTTTTCAAATGACCCGAAGCACATATTTAACGCAAAAGTTTTGGAAAACAGTTCTATTTATTTCATAAAAAAAGAACGATTAGAATGCAAACTGTTTGAAAATCCGCATCTTAGCCTTTCGTTCCTAAAATGGATGAGCGAGCAATATCAAATTACTCAAACAAAATTCCGCGATTTGATTTTAAACGGGAAGAAAGGTGCCTTATACTCCACACTCATACGAATGGCGAACACCTATGGAGTAGAAACTGAAAATGGCATTCTCATCAATATCGACATGACCAATCAGGAGCTTGCGAATTTTTGCGGAGCGACTAGAGAAAGCATCAATCGAATGTTGAGCAATTTGCGGAAAAAAGGCGTAATTTCTTTTCAAAATAAAAAAATCACCATTCATGATCTTCAATATTTAAAAGATGAAATCAATTGTGAAAATTGCCCCGTTTCCTACTGCCGAATTGATTAAATTGTAAAAACATCTTATATGCGCCTTGTCTTTCAGAGATGGATCCGGAACTTTAAACTGGCAAATCGCCAGTTTTCTTTATTTATTTTTCATTTAACAAAGATCTAGTCGTGCATATATTCTGTCAAGTAAAACAATGAAAATAGGGAATACTATGCCGGGACAATGATTCGATCGCAGGACAGGCATTTTTTAAAGCGGCTAAGGCTAAAAAAATGAGAACCTGTTCGATCGTTTCGGGGTGTGCTTCATATAAGTGTCTTTAATCTTTTCCTTCAAATGAAAGGTTCCTGATTTGAGGTTTTGTTTTTTCTTTGCCATTAAAAACCCCCATCCCAGGCAGACTCTTTACACATCATATGAAATGCATCTGTTTTTTTTGTCTACCTTAGTAGGGGATACCAAATGGAATTTAACTCAAAATTTGCACTTGATTCCTGCAAATTTTAGAATTTCCATATGAAACTTTTATTATGAATACAAAAGCACAACCGGTGCCATTCCCATGCAGGAAAATGTCCGTACCTTTAGTGCCTTCATTATTTAATGCCGATATCGATCTCTCCAATCATCATTAATGACTGGATCGATAAAAGAAGTTGATGATGAATCATAGGATTTCGCAGTTCCTGCTGAATAATGCTTTCGATTTTGCTCACCCTGTAACGCAATCCGCTGATGGATAACGCCAAATCTGCCGCTGTCTGTTCCAAATTGCCTCCATTGACTAGAAAGATGTACAATGTTCGCAAGAACTCGATATTTTTTGGATCATCCAGTTTTAAGTTTCCAAGGCAAGCTTTGGCCATTTTTTTTACCTCTTGTTCATTCTTTTCATTAATCAGCACACCAACAACCCCTAACGATTCAAACGAAATGATTTGTTGGTGCTTCGATGATACCCTGACCGCTGTAAGTGCTTCTTTATATGCTTCCCCGGCATTTGACACATTGTTTACTTTGGAGCTGATTCCCCCGTAAAATTTAATAGTAGAGAATTGTGAAGATAGTAAATCAACGATTTTTGACAGCCATGTTTGTATACCTGTTTTGGCAACTTGATCTTCTGTTACCAGCAAAATAAGATGTTTTGCACGCTGGCCAATCAACATGTTTTGTTTTTGATCTTTGTCGTAAGCGGAAAGAAAACTTAAAACTTCTTTTTGCATTTCCAGCTCTTTCGATAAATCATCTTCTTGAAACCGGCAATCCAGCACACAAATATAAAAAGGCTTGGATAAATCCACTCCTATTAAACTAGCTTTCATGATTAAGTCGTGATCATTGCTTTGTTGTCCCGCATTAATGATTTCCTCTAAAAAAAATCCTTTAATCCGTTCATACGATTCTAGCTTTGCTTTTTCATTGAGCAAGCATACCGAGCTGACAGAGGCCAGCCGCTCTAAAATCATAGGAGAAATTGAGGCGTTATATTGATGCAAATCGCGATAAACAAACGAACAATATCCTACAATTTTGTTTTGCAAAAATATTGGTGTCATCAGGCGATCATGATGGCGCAAATGAAGAAGTTGTGTTGATGTGACGATGGCTTGAGGCTGGCAAAAAGGATTTTTTCCTACATAGTCAATAAGTTCGTTTTTATATTGTTCTAATTCATTGGAAGTAATCCCAGCATAGGCCATCGGATGAAGGTGCAGGTTCTCAATTAAAACTGGGATATTCGTCGATTGAAACACTTGACGAACTACGGAGTCTAAATTGTTTCCTTTAATGATTTCCTCAGTGAGCTTCTTATGAACATCCGTCACAAATTTTAAATTATTCCGTTCTTCTAAAAGTTTTTCGTATGTTGCCGCCAGCTCTTCTACGATTGGGGACTCTTCAAGATAGCACAGCTCTTGTTCCGCTTCTTCTCCCTATCGATCCACCGTTTGGCCGATCCAATGGCATTCTTCTTTTCCCATACCTTGACAAGCAATTTCTTTGAAAATCGTCTTTTCTCCGACAATTTCTGAAACGAAGCCGCTGGCATAACCAGAAAGGGTAAAGCAAACTGGGATGGATGATGTCTCAAAATGGCGCACATGTTCTTCTGCTTCATAGGAATGACACCAATATCCTTCCATTCTGACTTGATATTTTCCATTTTCCCTTCTGACTTCTAAAAAAGTACATCTCGCTTTCACATGACCTTTCATCGTATGCAGCTTTGGGCCATCTTGAATGTACTCCTCTACTGTACAGTTTGCATGATTCATCAATTCTTTCGCGTCTTGTCTACCTAGATTCCATCCATACCGAAACAAAAAACCTTTCATCCGTTCAAATCCCATGTCGCGAATTAAATCTCTGCGCAATAATCCGAGCGCATTTGTCGCCACAATCATCGAGCGGGACTTCCCCATATAAATGTAACCGTTATCAAAATTTAATTCCAGCTGATCTAATGCCGATCTTTTTTTGTTCATATGTTACCACCTTAGCTTTATTCAACAAGATCACCAATCAAGTGGCTGAGCGGATACGTTTTGCAAGCCAATACATAACCTTGTTGCCGCTCCTCATCCGAAAGAGCTCCTTTCGAACACAATCCAATTTTGTATTCTCCCTTTTGGATTTTGACTTTGCACATTCCGCAACCTCCATTTGCACATCCATAAGGAATTTTTACTTGATGAGATCTCGCAGCTTTTAATAAATCAACGCTCTCTCCGCAAGAAAAAATTTCTCCGCCTATATGAATTTGATATACCATTATTATCTCCCTCCCAACATGATAATTTTTTCTATTATTCAAGCATGCTCTACAGCATAACGTTATGCGCCATTTTGCACCTGCTTTTACTAGCGCTGGCGAAAAGAAACAAAAATGCATAGCATTGATCGCATCGTTGATGAACATATCATCATGGCTATCCGACACCTATAAGCATAATAAATATTTTTGCTTAAGGTATGTTTTCTTCTTCACGACCAATGCCGCAGTTCTTGAAAGCGTCGAACGGAGTTCTTAATCACGCAACATGTTCCCCATTCATAAACAATTAACTTTCTACTTTTGTATCTACCGATTTCATCCCTCTTTTTCATGCTCTCTTCGTTTTTTCACAGATTCTCCAGCAATTCCCCAATGTTCTAGAGGCATTTCTTGAATCATGATGCGGACATTTTCTTTCGGCGCATCCAATACTTTGCACACCGTCTCCGTTAATTCATAGATAAGTGTCTCCTTTTTTTCCGGAGAACGACCTTCTAACAAGTGAACTTGAATGAAAGGCATACGTTTTGACTCTCCTTTCCAAAGATAAAAAGGCTTCAACCGAACGAAAGAAGTTCAGGCTTATGGAGAAAACGTTTTGCTATTGCATCGGCTAACTCCCGCTTAGAACGATTTCTACCATTGCACTGATTCCTGGTCACGAGAAAGTTTGTTATTGTTCAAATAATGGCCCCTGACACACTAGCACCGCAACCGTCGAAATAATGGCACCATTCCTTTAAAAAACTATAAAGATGAAGCATACATATGATCCAACATTTTTCGTAAATCGTTCTTTTAACATGATGCGGGAAGACAGCCGCTAAAGTGAGAAAATGCGATGCCGGCTGCAAAAAATTTCAAATCGCTTTTAGTGCAGGCTGTCTTTCTAGATAAAGCGTCAATGATTGAAATGTACAACAACCGTAACTGTTGTGTTGTACTAGGCATATTCGCAATGCTGTCTGGCTTTGAAAAAAGCGAATCATAACCTTGTTTTTGATAAAAACATAAAAATATTCTTATATTTCATTGTGAAAAAAATGCAAAAGCAAAGAATGAAAGCTGTCTCGATATTCCACTTGCGTCCAATGGCTGCATTGTCCGTAAATCATCATTTTTACCCACGGAAGATGTTTGGCAAAATAATAACTTGTCTCAACAGGAACGATCGGATCATTCAGCCCGTGAACGAGTAAAACTTGTTGTTGTATGCGGCACAAAGTGGCGCTTGGCAAAACAAGATCATCTACTATCCGCTGGCGAAGCGGAGGAAACATTGCTTCATAGGAACGGCGCACGGCAGGATTCATTGCCGCCTCAAAGCGCATTTTACTAATGCTGTCAAGATTGTCTTTAATAAAGCTTTCATCATATGCAAACCAGCGAATGATCTGCGTCATTGCCTCTGCGGATGGATCCTCATAAAACCCCCAAACGCGGTCAAGTTCTGGAGTCAATCGAAACGGAGCACCCGCCGAGCCCATCAACACAACGCGATCAATTCGATCAGGCGCCTCGGCCAATAAATGAAGAGCAACAGCCCCGCCTAAAGAATTTCCCACTAAATGAACGTTTTTCACTTCCAATTCATCCAAAAGGTCTTTAAGCTGATCCACCCATAACCTCATCCATGACCGGATGCCTTTCGGAGGTGAAGACGGATGTTCCGACATTCCAAAACCGATTAAGTCTGGCGCGATACAATCAAATCCCTTTTCCTTGAAAAAAGGGAGCGCATATTGCCAATTAGACCAAGCAGTTGCTCCAGGACCGGACCCATGGATAAAAAGAATCGCTTCATTATTTCCGATGCCGGTGCGGTAAAAATAAGTTTCATAGTCTCCGGTTTTGACACGGACACTTGTCGCTTCTTGCAAACCAATTCCTCCCCTCTCGACTCTATTATCGAATCATTTTCCAACACGTACTCCTGACACGAAATTAATTGACGCAATTTTTAGAAAATACTAATTATCCCAATCGTAAACGGTAATTATTGTTTATACAACTCCATTGTTTCATAATAAGAAACAAAAGGAAAAAATAACAAATTTTTTCATACATTAAAACAGATCCTTGAATAGACCTAACAAAGTGGAACGTGCTGTTAAAGAAATTTCCAGAAAAAAATGGGCATGAAATCGCAACAAAGCGAAACGTACTGTTAAAGAAATTAAAATTGGGCATGGAAACCGCATCAAAAGAACAATCCGTAAATTATGAATTCGCATGTCCGTATATAAAGAAGCTGACCCCAAACATCGACTTCAAGCGATTTTCGGTCAGCCATCTGAAGCATTTCTTTTTTAAGAATGCAAAATAAATAGCGAAGGGGCTGCAAACATCTCCTTACGTGTTTCCCGAATCAGAAGAGATGATCGAACCCCTTTAACAAGAATATTCTTGATCTTTGTATTTTTATGTTAGTGCTTTAGAGAATGATTCAATGAGTTCTCTTCGATGATAGAAAATACCTGTTCCAATTTTATCTTCCGTCCAAGTAATGGTCGGAAAGTCTGCATAGCTCATATAACCGCTTGTGTATGCTTCATTTCTATTGCCGGATGGATCAAAAAAGTAAACGGTAAGGCCTCGTGTAATGCCGTGTCTTGTTGGCGTCACTTCTGCTTGAACATTATTTTTGGTTAAAATATCTGCTGCCTTTAATACTTCATACCAGTTATCGACATAAAATCCTGCATGATGAAATTTCGCATCCGGTCCTTTCACGAATGCAAGATCGTGACCTTTGTTCGTCACTGACATAAAGCTTCCGACTAAATCTTCTCCATCTACCGTAACGATTTTCTCGGTTTGTCTAAAACCGAGCACTTCCGTAAAGAAGCGGGTTGCTGTTTTTAAATCATCGCCTGTTAAAAGAGCGTGATCCAATCGATGCGGAGCAATTCCTTTTAGTCCATCCGGCCATGGATCTGGGTTTAGATTCCCAGTTTTTGTCCCTACTTGTTCTATTTCCGTATACAGCTCCATATGATGGCCTGTTGGAAGCTGAAAACGAACCGCTTCTCCTTCTGCTAATCTAGTACCTTTGGAAATTCGGGAAAGTTTGCAGCCAAATTGCTCAATTTTATATTCTAATTTTTCCAGCTCGTAAATATCTTTTACCTTAAATGCCATATGATCCATTCCAGCTGTATCGGATTTTTGCAAAATGATGCTGTGATGGTCATATTCGTCCCAAGCTTTTAAATATACTCGATTTTCCTCTCGTCCTGTCACTTCAAGCCCAATGACATTTGTGTAATATTTTACAGATTCTTCTAAATCCAACACCCGAAGCTCCAATCGCCCTAATCTTAAAATTTCGCTCATTTGAATCCTCCCTTTCATTGAAAAATCTTATTTTAATGAATTTGATCATCAGCTCTTTCCATTAAAGCGTTTCCAATAAAGATAACGCAGCCTCGCAGCACAATCTGTCTTCTTCTTCTGAGCCGCCGCTGACCCCGATTCCTCCAGCTAAATCGTTTCCGTCATAAATCGGGTACCCTCCTCCGAAAACGACAAGCTTTTCTGTATGGACAATCCCAAGGCGCAAACTCGGCTCATCTTTGATCATGTCATACCATTGATGGGTCGGAATCCCGAATGCCGCTGCTGTATAGGCTTTATTTTGAGCAATTTGTATGCTTAAAAGAGGCGCCTCGTCCATCCGGAAAAACGATTTCAAATTTCCGCCTTGATCCACAATAGCAATGTTCACTTTCACTCCAAGTTCTTCAGCCTTTTGTACCGCTTTGTCAATCATTTTTTTCGCCAAGTCACTGCTGATGCTTTTTTGCTGTAAAAACGCCAACATTTCTTCCCCCTTTCCTAAAGTCAACACCGCTATCCTTTTGTAAATACTAGATTTTTCTCTTCCTTTTCTTCGATCTCTAATGTGAAATCGAAACTTCTGGCAATCCATTTTACTTTGACTCGAGAAATACTCCACACAGAAGATATGGATGGACCAAGCCAATAGATTTTTTTCTGCTTAGTAACAAGCACGCGTCCCTCAAACCACCCTTTTCCTATATCAATTGCCACGTCGTAGCATCCTTTTGGAGGAAGCATATAGTACCGATCCAAAATCAATTCATCTTTTGCATCAGTATGGATCATTTTTCCTTTTGTTTCGTAAAATTCTCCCAAGTAATCAGGAAGTTCTTCCATCAATCCTGATTGAATCTTATTTCGAATCAACGTAGAACTAATTTTTTCATCGTTTCGTTTGACATTTTCTACTTTCGTGACAGTGATTGAGTATCCGCTGTCTTCCTCCATCGTATCTAAACTTCCTTTTCCTTTTCGGCCGTACGTGAAGTCATATCCAGCTGCTACATGCTTGATTTGCAGCGGAACTAAATATTTCTGGACAAATTCCTTCGGCTCAAGTCTTGCAAATTCCGATGTAAATCGTATTAAATAAAAGTAATCAATGTCTAAATGGGAAAACTTTTTTGCTTTTTCGGCAGGCGGGAGCAAATATTGGACACGTTTTCCCGTTTTGCCGATTATTTCTTTAGGGTGCGGAAAAAAGCTGATAACCGCTGTTTTTACCCCCATTTTTTCCGCCAAGTTTTTAGCGGTCTGAATGACTTTTTGATGTCCGAGATGAACGCCGTCAAAAAACCCTAGTGCAGCAACGACAGGGCAAGAGGCAATAAGATCTAGATCATTTTGATGATCAATGATGATTGTTTTCAATGAAATGCCCCCTTTTTTTAGCTCGACGCCGTCGCTTGTTCGCTTTGAGCAAGCTGATGGTATTTTCCGCTGAAAAACAGAAGCGGATCTTGCTCTGTCATGTTTATATCCGTCACTTCCCCGATGAAAAGGACATGATCACCTGCTTGAACCTCATTAACAACTTGGCAGGAAATTTGCGCAAGAGCATCTTTAATGACCGGCAGCCCCCCTAGCTGTTCAAATTGTACATCGACTGGTTTTTCCAGCTGCCCGGCAAAATTCATCGAAAGCACTTGTTGATCGTGCGACAAGATGTTAACAGCATATTTTTTTGATTGTTGAATTTTTTCCAGCATTTTCGCTTTTTCTCCAATGGAAATTAATACAAGCTTCGGATTTAAGGAAATGGACATAAAGGCATTTGCTGTCATTCCATGAATATCTCCGTTATGCTCCGTTGAAATGACCGTCACCCCTGTAGCAAATTTCCCCATCGCATTGCGAAACAAGCGATCGTCCATATCCACCAACTCCTTTCTTTTTATTTCTGCACAAGTTCTTTTTGTGGAGATACCCAAGTATCATTGAGCCAACCGTTTAGATCGTAATCATCCAAAGCGGAATCGACAAACTCTTTAAATCGGTCGGAATCTCCAGTTGCATCAGCAATTTTTAACGTCTCTAGACGAATGTTCTCATGGTTGCCCGCATAGTTGATTTCATAAAGCTCATGACGTCCGCCAAATTCCGTTCCGATCGCATCCCAAATCATTTTCATCAATTTCACCCGCTCTTTTGCATCAATGCCTGAACCGCGATAATAACGATCGAGATACGGTCGCAGCTCCGGATTTAAAAAGTCGCTGGCACTGGAAGGCAATTGAATGAGGCCCCCCGCAACGATTTGTTCAAAAATTTGTTTGACGCGCGGCCATACCATTGGAGCGAGCACACGGTAAGCAGCGCCGTACTGAAGGTTCGGAAGTGCAACGCCATTTTTCGTTTCACAATTGGCTGCCATTGCGGTAGAAAGAGCCCAAAACATATTGCGAAGGGCAATAACCTCACCGATATTTGCCTGAACCCCACGAAACTGCTTCGTACCTGCCGCCTCTGTCGCTTTCATTAATAAGCCGACCATAAAGTCAAGCTTGACGGCAAAACGCGTACAACCTTGGAATGTAAAGCGGTTTACAAATCCCGTTTCAACAAAAAACCCGTTTACTACGTTTACATTTTTGTAGGCAAGTACGTTCTCCCAAGGAATAAATACATTATCTAATACAATGACTGCATCGTTTTCATCAAAACGGCTGGAAAGCGGATAATCAAACGGAGAACCTAATGTTTTTGCGATTTGTTCATACGATTGACGGCTGATCATTTTTACGCCAGGCGCATTCATCGGTACAAAGAAGACGAGTGCATGGCTTTGATCACCATCTCCTAAATCTTGAGCTCCATAGTTAGAGACGAAGTTATAATGAGTTAGTGCAGCTGCCGTTCCCACCATTTTGGCACCGTTTACAATAATACCGTCATCCCGCTCTTTTACAGCGCGAACATAAACATCTTTATTTTCATGAAGAGGTTTTGAACGGTCGACCTGCGGATTAATAATCGTATGGTTAATAAACGGAACTTCTTTTGTTGTTTTTTTGTACCAATTTCGCGCATTGTCCTCAAAACCTTCGTAATAATCCGCAAACGCTTTCAAATGTGCTGTGAAAGAAGCTTTATAATCAGGGGTGCGCCCCATAAAGCCATAGCTCAGCTTGGCCCATTGTGCAATCGCATCTCTTGCTTCTAAAAGATCTTGAGCATTTTTTGGTTCTTTAAAAAATTTGTGAGTTTGATAGCCTTCTTCAGTAGTCGTCGTTAAAATTTTTCCCATCTGTTCATCATGAAGAGCATCATACATTCTTGCTATGGAGCGAGCAGAGTTTTCGTAGGCAGAATGTGTTGTAACATCATCAATCTTTTCTCCATTTAAATAAACAACCCTGTTATCTCTTAAACTTTCTAAATATTCCTTACCATTCATCATCTTTTATCACCTTCCTAAATGAAAATATAATGAACTGGTATTTCCTCTACGGTTCTATCATATAATTGATTTGAATTTTCAGACAATGACAGCGTTTGTTTAAAAATCATTGAAAACTAAACAATTGTTGTTGAAAATACACAAAAAAGACTGCCTCATTGCCAAACACCAGCATTGCGTCAAAATGGCAACAAGCTGGCGATTTGAGCGTGAGACAGTCTTCTCAAATAATATTCATACATATCTTGGCTTCGATCGCTTCCGGTGAATAGTCTCCAGGCGTTTTTTATCATATAATGCTCATACATATCCCTGTCTAATGTACTGAAATGTTGTAATCACATTTCCCGCTGATCTTTCAATGACCTAGCAATGTGAGCTTTCTTAATCCCTTGTGCTATCTGGGCATTGCTCTTTATTCCAATATGTTTGCAGCACCGCCGATAAGATCAGCGTTTCTTCTGCGCTGCCAGGCAACAATCGGATCAAGTCACCGATCAGAAAGTGCTCTTTAAACTGCAAACGAACGACTCCCCGTTTTCAGGATTGTCCTTTCACATAAAAACCCCAGTCCGAGGCAGACTTTTTCAAAGCATCGTATTAAATGCATCGTTTTTTACTGCCTGCCTGTTGGGGATAATAGTATCGTACATTTTCATTATAAGTTCAATGTATTTATAACTTCCTCTACATCTGTTGTCGGCTGTTGGCAGGCAAAGTTTTCACATATATAAATAGTTGTTTCATTATTGATCATGCGATAATTTTTCGCAAATTCCGCAATTTGTGCAAATTGATTTGGATCTTCAGCAACTAACACTGAAAGTTCCATTGTATACGCCTGTTGAATACGATTCAATAATCTTTTCCTTTTGCTGCAATCTTTCGGACCAATAATGACAACCTCTTTTTGCGGCAGCTGTTCCATCAAAAGGCTTTGCAAGAAAAACGTATGACCGCTTGGGTATTGCTCCACTTCTTCTTTAAAAATAGAATACATTTGCTGAACGCTTTCGTGTAAATCCAAATTGCCGGTCAGCCTGCTCAATTTCAAAAGCGCGAAGGCCGCAACGCTGTTTCCTGAAGGGAGCGCACCATCATAAATTTCCTTCTCCTTGACAAGCATTGCTTCACTGTCATGACCTGTGAAGAAAAATCCGCCATTTTCTTGATCCCAAAAAAGATCAATCATTTTATCAGCAAGCTGTTTTCCTTTATGCAAATAAGTTAAATCAAATGTCGCTTCATACATTTCGATATAGGCCCAAAGAAGGTATGCATAATCATCAATGAACGCCTGTTGTTTTACTTCGCCATCGCGATAGCGCACCATAACTCTTCCGTCTACAATTAAATGATTTTCAATAAAATTCAGCGCCTTTTTTGCCATTTCGATATATGCTTCCTGATCAAAAACAGCTCCTGCTTTTGCTAGTGCAGCAATCATGAGAGCATTCCACGCGGTCAGCACTTTATCATCAACATGTGGAAACGGTCTTTCAATTCGTTTTTCAAAAAGCTTTTGTCTCGCCTGCTCCAATTGCTCTTTCAGCTCTTCCAGCCCCATTTGATAGGTAATTGCCGCTTTTTCTTCATTCGTATGAATAAGATTCGGGATATTTTTTCCTTCAAAGTTCCCTTCTTCAGTTATATCGTAAATATGACAAAACTGTTCGCCTAATTCCTGCCCGAGAATCTCTACCACTTCCTGTTTTGTCCATACGTAAAATTTCCCTTCCTCCCCCTCAGAATCTGCATCAATGGCAGAATAAAAAGACCCTGATTCATTCCGCATGTCCCGTCGGACAAATTCAATAATTTGTTCTGCAATTGTTTTAAATTGAGGGTTTTGGGTCACTTGATAGGCCTCGGAGAATGTATAAAGCAAAAGGGCATTATCGTACAGCATTTTTTCAAAATGCGGAACGAGCCACATGGCATCTGTCGAATATCTGGCAAATCCGAAGCCGATATGATCCCAAATCCCTCCCTTTGCCATTTGCACAAGCGTTTTATTCACAAAATAAAGAGCATTTTCATGTTTAGTCCATTCGTGATATTTCATTAAAAACATGAGCATGTGAGGAATGGGGAACTTCGGTGCCTGACCAAACCCTCCATAAATTGTGTCAAAATTGCTTGAAAGCTGATGAAACGTTTCATGAAGAACGCTTTGCTTCAGCTCACCTTTCTTATTTCGACTGGCATTTTTATTTAAAACTTCCGTTATGCGTGCTGCTGTCTTTTCAATTTTTTCATGCTCTTTTTGATAAATTTCCGAAAGCTGCTGCAACACATCGATAAATCCCGGACGGCCAAAACGGCTTTGCTTAGGAAAATAAGTGCCTGCATAAAAAGGTTTTTGATCCGGTGTGATAAATACATTGAGCGGCCATCCGCCTTGCCCCGTGAGAATCTGGCATACCCTCATATATATGGAATCAATATCTGGTCGCTCCTCACGATCTACTTTTATAGCGACAAACCGTTCATTTAATATCTTTGCAACTTCTTCATCTTCAAAGCTTTCATGAGCCATGACATGGCACCAGTGACAAGTTGAATAGCCGATGCTGACAAGCAAAGGTTTGTTTTCTTTTTTTGCTTTTTCAAAAGCTTCTGATCCCCATGGATACCAGTCAACAGGATTATAAGCATGCTGAAGCAAGTACGGAGACTTTTCAGTGATTAATCGGTTAGGTTTATTGTTCGTTGACATACGACACCTTCTTTTCTCATGAATTTTTATTTTCATAATAGCCTTGCCCTAAATTCAAGTAAAAAAATTCGCTTAAAGGATCATGTCATTTTTGAAATGGAAGTCTGCGATCTGCTTAATAAAATAGGATACAGTTATTAACTATTCGATCTCCTGTTGCATATAACCTGCTTTAATATATATAGTTCCTTTTATTGGATTCGGTATTTCACGAACTTTCATCTCTTTTACGATTTCTTCATTCTGAAGTTCTCGGGAGGAAGGCGAACGTTTTAACCACTTATAGGTTACCGTCGAATGACGTTGAATATAAATCGAAAGCTTGGTCAGAACTTCAATCACAAACGAATTTATAGATTGATGAAAGTTGCCGGTATACAATCTGTTATTCGAAAAAAGAAGAAATCTTATAAGCAATCTACCCCTCAGCATGTTGCAGAAAATATATTGAATCGTGAATTCACAGCGGAAAAGCCAAATGAAAAATGGGTAGCTGATGTCACTGAATTAAAATATGGTTCATCAAAGAAAGCCTATTTAAGTGCTATTCTTGATCTATATGATGGATCAATTGCGAGCTATGTTTTAGGACATTTCAATCATCATCATCTTGTATTCAAAACGTTGGATCAAGCCACCGCACTTTTAAATGGAGAGCATCCACTTATTCATAGTGACCGTGGGTTCCAATATACCTCTCATGATTTTAAACGTAGGATAGACCAAGCAGGGATGACACAAAATATGTCAAGAGTAGGCAGATGTATTGATAATGGGCCAATGGAATCTTTTTGGGGAACGCTTTAAATGCGAGAAGTATTATTTACATAAGTATCAGACATTTAAAGAATTAGCTCTTGCGATGGATGAGTACAACCGCTTTTATAATTATGAAAGGTATCAAAAAAGATTAAACGGCTTTAGCCCCATGGAATATAGAGCTAAAGCCGCTTAGGTATATTTTTATTATTTCTACTGTCTACTTGACAGGGGGCAGTTCATTATGGTGTTATGGAAGAAAACGGACACGTTAAACAGAGAGAAATAGCTGAATTTAGGCAGCTACTTTTCTCTGGTTAGCGTAATATGCAGCTTCAAATTCACATGGCGATACATAGCCAAGGGCTGAATGACTTCTTTTACGATTGTAAAAGCATTCGATGTACTCAAAAACGGCTTGTTTCGCTTCTTTTCGCGTGCGGAATCGATTCAGATAAATACACTCTTTCTTGATGAGGCTATGAAACGACTCCATACAAGCATTGTCGTAACAGTTCCCACGTCTCGACATGCTCACTTGAAAATGATGTTCCTGTAAAAGTTGCTGATAGTCATTCGAAGCATATTGGCTCCCACGATCCGAATGATGAATCACTCGTCCCGTTGGTTTTTCGCTGTTTAGAGCCCGTTGTAACGCTTTGATGACTAACTCTTTCGTCATTCGTGTATCAATATACCATCCTACAATCTTACGAGTATATAAATCCATGATACTCGCTAAATACAACCAGCCTTCGTCGGTAGGAATGTACGTAATATCTGCCATCCATATTTCATTCCGAGCCGTTGCTTGGAAGTTCTGTTTCAATAGATTGGCATATACGTTGTAAGGATGGTTACTGTTCGTAGTGGCTTTGAATTTACGGACGGTAATGGATCTCAAGCCTTCTTCGCTCATGATGCGAGCGACCGTCTTTTGAGACACACGAATCCCTTGTTTGCGTAGTTCTTGCGTAATTTTCGGACTGCCGTAAATCTTACGGGACTTTAGATACTCATTTCGAATTTGTTGAGTGAGTTGTTCTTTTCGTTCTTTCTGTTTACTTTTCGCACGCTTGAGCCAGTGATAATACCCACTTCTTGAAACACCGAAAACTTGGCACATCTTCACCATGCGAAATTCATTACGGTGTTGAAAAATGAATGCAAATTACTTCTGGTTTCTGGTGAAGATGCCTAACGCCTTTTTTAGGATCGCTAATTCCTCCTCCAACTCTTGATTGCGACGGCGTAACTCGATGATTTCTTGATTTTGTGGCTTGATGTTGCCTGAACCCACAAAACTCTTTCCGTTGCTTTCTTTGTATTCTTTGACCCAACGATGAAGAGTGTTGTAAGCCAAACCTAACTCTTTTGCCACTTGGGCGATGGACTTGTCCCCCTCCAAGCATAACTCAACAGCTTGAATCTTGTATTCTTGATCAAATGTTCTCTTTTTCATGATTGGACACCTCGAACCTATTGTAATTAAGTTTATTATAATCTCCCTGTTCTCCGTGTCCAATTTTTAGACTAACATCAGAACCAAGATATTTAATAATGGTCGTTTCAGGAAGATGTACCAAATATAAATTATCTGTTATCTAATTTTCAGTTATACACCGATCTATCAGGGTAAAAAGTTTGTTAAACATATATAATCCTCCTTGCGTAATGTAATGGGAAAAGCATTTATTATAATAAAATTCAATCCATAAACAGGTTTATGATGGAAGAGAAAAGTTCTTGGCTTTATTCGGATCGTCAGTCCAAAGACTACTAATATTTTTCTTTTTGCACATTTCGTAAGCTTTATATGATAATAACTTCCGCGTTTTTTCTAAGTTTTCCTTACTAACTCGATGTCCCCGAGCGTTATTATCGCGCCAACCACAAAAATAAATCTTATCTGCTTCCTCAACATTCCTTCTATATTGCCCTATTTCATGTGGTTTTGGAATATTTTGTTTATTAGCGTTTTTAGGAATTTTTGAGTTTAATTCCTTAAAAAATATCGCTGGTTTAAAAGGGGACGTGGGATTATATTCAAAGTTAAGTATTCTACAAAATCTATTTATATTGTCTATGTAAGGTATAATTTTGAATCCATTTTTAACTTCTACTTCAAAATAATAGTTCTCTGCAACAATACCGATTGCAAGTATATGTGGGTTATCATCAATGAAATACATTACGTCAAAATTCACTCCACGAAATGTAAAACTAAACTTATATCTTTCAATATTGTTCTTTCTCATACTCTTATACAAATCCTTTAGCCCCGAAAGAATAAGCATACCTAATTCCCACCATTCTGTAATTTTATTTTCCAATTATACAAGACAAGTATTTAATCAAGGTCATGATTCGATCAATCCAATATAAAACCTCTTCTTTTGGTCACCTAATTTAACACGGTTTTGTATGGATAACTTAGAAAATCCAATATTTTAAACGATTTTATCCATACATAATTATGTCAATCTACAATGAGAACATCTTTTTTATTTTTAAGAATTGTGCATATGAATCATGTTGTTTTTGAACTTGCTTTGAACTTACTAAATAAAGATGACCTGTTAAAGCAATCTGTTACTCTGTTTATTACAGCGGAACTACCACTCTCAGTTAATAATGTGTGAGGGAGTATCTCAGCAAGTTAAGCTTCTAGCGAAGGACTGAAGCATTCTTCCTTCCAGCAAACCAAAACAAATATTGCGTTACAGAGTCTTAAAACATATATAATTTCAATGTTTTCATTAGAATATTCAGCTTCTTTATTGATTGAAGATGTTAGAATTCTTGGATTCGCCACTGCTTGAAAGGGGATGTTAGGAAACATATTCTCCATAAGTGCCATATAAACATAAGATCCTAGAAATAAACTAAATTTACTTGTAGTATTTTGTTCCTTATTGACCATATATTTAGAATTTCTTTTCACCCAGTCACAATATTTACTCTTTCTTAAACTGTTATAAATGATTTTCATAACCTACTTATGTAAAATATTGTAATCATATTCGATGATAATTGTTATTGAGGTGAAATCTCCTCTGCAAAATACTCTAGGATAAACTTATTACCGTATTCATCTAATTTTGAAAACGTAACATTATTACATTGTTCGCAAACATCTCTAATTACCTGTTTTTCTGGTGATAATGGAACCGCTTTGCTTTCTCCAAAATAAGCATGGTCAAATTCAGGGAATTTTGATATTAATCCATATGGATAAAAGTGTTCACCAGTTAACTTAACAGAACTAGATTTACAAAAAGCACAAATTCTTGACACTAATATCAACCTTTCCTAAACAAAACTATATAAATAATCAACAACTTTTGACATATTAAATTTATAGGAAAAAATATATATCGCAGGTAAATTATACCAAACATTTAATATCTTCTTCTACAATCTTCGTTAAATTAGAATTTCACGCAAACTTATTATACATAGAGACAGAAACCTTCCCTTTTTGTAGTTTTTGTCAGTAGCATTGCATTAAGTTAATTTTAATTTGTCAAGCCCAATTTTATGTTAAATTTCATCTTTTTGGATATAAAAAAACTCCTTATAATTAGGATTGGCAGTCCTATCCAAATCCTAAGAATAAGGAGAAACCATTATGGATAAGAATACCACAGAATCCACAATAAATGAACTATTTAAAGAGATCGATCCAATAACTTTTTCAAAACTAATTAATGTGATTGACGTTGACAAATACATTAAAAAATTAACAGCGTATAAGTTTTTACAACTTTGTATCATCGCTCAGATAAATGAATTGGAAAGCTTAACAAAATTGGCCAAACATTTGAAAGACAAGGAAGAGTTGCAGACATATCTGGAATTTGATGCAATTAGTACTTCGCAACTTTCTCGCAAATTAGGCCAATTATCCCCTCAACTGTTTGAAAAAGTATTTAAATATCTGGTCTTAAAGATCCAAGGGCAAATGAAAAATGCCCCGATCATCCGAAACATTGGTCGTCTTCTGGTCATTGATTCTACCACGATGAGCATGAGTTTGAGCCAATATCCATGGGCAACTTTTCGTAAGACAAAGGCTGGTGTTCGACTCCATTTAAAGGTTGTTGTAACGAAGGATATCACTGTTCCGGATCAAGGGATTATCTTACCCGCGAAACATGCCGATCGCACACAGATGGACGAACTCATTGAAATCGATCCAAATGCGATTTACTTGTTTGATCGAGGGTATGTCGATTACAAACAGTTCGACCGCTTATGCCGAGAAGGGGTGCGATTCATTACCCGGCTTAAAAAGAACGCAGAGATTGAAGTTTTATCGGAACGGATTCCCAATCCAGAACGTTTGATTTATAGGGATCAGATTGTCATTTTAGGAAATGACCGTAATCATACCAAAATGACTCATCCTCTCCGATTGATCGAAACGGTCGACAGCGAAGGGAATCCCGTGATCATCATAACCAATTGCTTTGATCTTTCTGCGGAAGAGATTGCAGATTTATACCGATATCGCTGGAAGATAGAGACCTTCTTTAAATGGATGAAACAGCACCTTAAGATAAAAAGATTTTATGGAAAAAGTCAAAATGCCGTTTACAATCAAATTTGGATCGCCCTAATCACCTATTGCTTACAGGCCATGCTCCAATTAAAAGTGAATCACGATGGTCCTTTATTAGAGATCAAGCGAACTTTACAGAATCTGCTTTTTAAAGGTTTTGACTGTTTTGTTCGCTCCCTTTTTAAAAAGCCAATTCGAACGTCCAACGGTCGGAAAAAATACGATTGGGAAAAAGATTTTGAAACCATCGTGTACCAATTTGAAGAAGGGGAGGTGGAACACCTAGACGATTTAGTTTATGATCCAATGTTTCTGTAATATATTACCAAATTGTGGAAATGGACTGCCGATTAAGACGTCATTGTCCTTTTAAGCTTGCTTAGAAAGATTGTATGTCTGAATATTCAGTTACATGAAATAACTGGAATTTTTATTGAGCTTGACAAACATTAAATTTTTTTATGCAACGCTACTGAGTTTTTGTAGTTGTAGAGTGACAGAATTTTACCGACATAAACGACAGAATTATACCCACTTTAACCGAGGTACCTGTTATTTACAGCAGACCTATGAATAGTCAGTCTCTAAAATTATAGGTACATTTTTTTAGTTCTCTATAAATTTATTTCACCGTATTTACTAAAACGCTTATTTAATTCATCCATTAGAAAGTTATACGCTTCTTGAGTAATACGAATGTGTGATCTTCTGAAGTGCAATGCTTTGTAGGGTTTTCTGGCTTACCTTATTCCTTTTTCTTAAAGACGGGAAGGCTGCTTTCCCAATACTATTATATAAATCTACCAAACGAATACCATTCTTAATAGGCGCATTAATTACTTTTCCACTTGTCAATTCAACATAGTATGGAAAACGATGCTTCCAAGGTGCATCTTTAATATCAGCATCGTCAACGATGTTATCCTTATTGAATCCTTCTGTCTTAGCATATCCCACAATCATAGGGGTAGGTTGACCTTGTTCATCGTAACTAACAATTGTTAAAAATAAAGTATCATCCTTGGAAATTCCGCTTTGTCTGCTTGGAAAGTAAGTAGTCTTCAAATCTCGATTACGTATACCCTTCATTTGTTGGTAATTCAAATCATTAGGAATTCTGTTCTCTCCGGTTCCTTCAAACTTTAACCAATAACCAGTACTTTCCTCGTCTTCTTCATATGTATTTTCTAGGATTGACTCGAATAAATCAGGATGAACAATTTTCTTTAACTCTGCACCTTTCTTCTTATCATTTGAAATATGTAACAGTTTTATCCTTTTGATTTGCTGCTAGCTGAGGAACATGCTTCTTTTCTTCGTCAACCCATTCTTGTGTAACAACTCCTTTGTCCCCAGCTGCTTGAATTTGCTCTAACAAGTCATAGAAATACTCTTGAGCTTTTTCTGCTATTTCTGGTTCATCATCCATCAGTACGCAAATTTCATGATTAGATACAAAACCACCTTTTGTAAAATTGGCTGAACCAATGATTGTTGAATGTGAATCAAACAGATAGAGTTTTGAGTGTAAATCAACTAAATGCATATATATTTGCATTTGTATGTAAAAGGCGCTCTAGTCCGTATATACTGCTGACACGTTCAACAAAGTCTTCCCGATAAAATCGTGTAATGATATTACAAACTACTGAAGGATTCTTAGTTAGCCAATCAGCTAATAAGTTTGCAGTTTGCGTTCCTATAAAGGGCGAAATAATATTTAATTCATTCTCCGTTTTCTCTAAAAGTTCTTGAAACTGATATAGTAGGTTTTTGGATATTAAACTTACAGGCATCTTTTACCCCTCCCACAATTAAAGCTGAAACTATTTCTTTTCGTTTCTTCCACCTGGGACAAATTCATTTCGGTACCATTTCACAAAGTTTCCTGAATGGAGCAGGTATGTTCTTACCGTGTTATCAGCTAACAGACCTTCTTTCGCTTTTTCTTTTACTTCATTTTCATAGTTTTGATACAATTCTTCTAATTTTCTTTATAAATTCCTGTGATGCTCTCATCTGAATCAGCTCCCGATTAATATTTTATTTAATTACTCAACTTTCTCACAGTAAATTGGATTTCTAAGCCTTACGGTTAATGGGTTTGTTGGTTGTTTCGAATACTTCTTGACATAAAAATTTGCAAAAAAAACACCTCAACTTTTGGTATAGTTTAATTGTCCAGAAAAAACATTACCAAAAGCAGGTGAGGTGTCTCTTATTATGATAACGAATAACAGACTGAACAATCAACTACCAAAAGAAGTAAAAGCTATATTTGATGAACTTGAAATCTTAAAATATTTAAGGAAAGTGGGAATTAACAAGGGTTTCGGTTATTCCTGCGCCTATTTATTCCAGCTAGTTTTTAGTTTAGTTTTTGAAGGCAAAAATTTGTTTCGACTTCTTCAAAGTAAAAAAGCTAAAGATTTGCCGGAAAAAAACGCTATTTATCGCTTCTTAAATAACCCTCAATACAATTGGCGCAGGTTTTTACTTGTTTTGAGTACTTTCACCATTATGAAGGTAAGTAGTTTAACGAGACACGACCGTCCGAAAGTGCTGATCGTGGACGACTCATCTTATGAACGAAATCGCAGTAAAAAGGTTGAACTGCTTGCTCGCTGTTTCGATCATTCTTCTCAAAAAATGCGTTATTACAAAGGATTTCGTATGCTTACACTCGGCTGGTCAGATGGTGCTACATTTTTGCCTATTGATTTTGCTTTATTAAGCTCTACGAATTCCCAAATCAATGGGATTGATAACCGAATCGATAAGCGTACATCCGGTTATAAGCGGCGTGTCGAAGCTTTACAAAAAGCGCCGGAAGTTATTCCCAATATGATTAAACGGGCACTTTCTCAAGGAATCGATGCCTCATACGTTTTAATGGATACATGGTTTACCCAACAGCCTTTGATCAAGTCCATTGTGGATCAAGGGTTGGATGTTATTGGAATGGTGAAGGATACAAAACAAAGATATCAAGTGAACGGTGAATGGGTGAGCCTAAAAAAACTATACCAAACAGCTAAACCATCACAACATCAAAAGGGTATTTTGCGCTCTATTCACACAACGATGGCAAATGGCGTACCTGTTAAAGTGGTATTTGTCCGTAATCGTAATAAAAAGAGACAGTGGCTAGCTATTTTGAGTACAGACTGTACTTTATCGGATCAAGAAATCATTCGTATTTATGGGATACGTTGGGATATTGAAGTATTCTTCAAAACAGTCAAATCCTTATTGAAACTCCAAAAAGAGTTCCAAGGAAGATCTTATGATTCCATGATCAGCCATACCACTATTGTGTTTACAAGGTACATTGTTTTGTCTTGGCAAAACCGAGTAAGTACAGATTATCGAACATTAGGCGGCATTTTTTATGAACTTTGTGATGAAATCGATGAACTAGATTGGGCCTTTGCACTTCAACTACTCATTGAAATTCTTGAAGATGCACTTCAAAATGTAAATCAAAAGATTAAAAAATTCATCGAAAGTCAATTACGTAAATGGATTGTAGTTTTGCCTAATTATATCAAGGCTTATTTACCAAAATTGAGCTGCGAAAGTTGAGTTAATTATATATAATTTTTTCTATTTATTTAAGTAATTGGTAGATATGGTTTATGTGTTGGGAATTGAGATTGTGATCCAATAAAAAGCACCTAATCTCTTAGCAGTCCGTAATTTAACTACATATAACTAGCCATGTCACTATAAATATACTTTTCATCGGTGACATACTTTTTTAACGCATCATATTGTCGGTCTAAATTTTGCTCTTTAGAGGAAACCCAAATATAACCGAACGAAATATTCATTAGACAATACCACCTTTATTTGGAAGGTTGAATCGGCTACACTTAACTGGACAATAAAATTAAGGTCAAGTAGACTAAACACCAAATTTGGGTATAGTGCTTATTAAACATAAAGGATCCGTACTAGAAACTTTACGTGGAGTGGCGGGTATGCTAGCCTTGTAGGCGAGACAGACGAACACATCATCTGACTTCCTGGCTGGGTAAGCATGCCCGCAGAGGCTCCATGTCAAGTTTCGTCGCAAACCCACTGTTTTGGTGGTCTACTTCAACACTACCACAGTTAAGGAGAGTTTAAAAATGAGAAACAGACGAACATTCACTGTAGAATTCAAGGCTCAAATGGTCAAGCTTTATGAAAATGGGAAACCAAGAAAAGATATTATTCGTGAATATGATTTAACGCCTTCAGCCTTGGACAAATGGATCAAACAAAGCAAAACATCCGGTTCATTTAAGGAAAAAGACAATCGTTCTCCAGAAGAAAATGAATTGATCCAGCTTCGAAAAGAAAACAAGCGTTTAATGATGGAGAATGATATTTTAAAGCAAGCCGCGCTGATACTAGGACAAAAGTAAATGTGATCAAGAATAACAGACACAAATACTCGATATCAGCAATGTGCGATGTCCTACAACTTCCAAGAAGCACCTATTATTACGAAGCAAAAGAAAAAAGTAATGCAGAAGATGAACTGACAGCTGCCATTCGGGAAATTTTCCAGAAAAGCCGCAAAAACTATGGTACACGTAAAATCAAACATGAATTAGAGAAGCTTGGTATGATTGCCTCAAGACGAAGAATTGGCAGAATCATGAAAGAAAACGGGCTAGTATCAAATTATACGGTTGCCCAGTTTAAACCTCATGTAGATAAATGCAATGAATCAAAAGTTGAAAATGTGTTAAAACAAGAATTTGATCAACAAAAAGAATGAACAGTTGTGGTTAGTGACCTAACATACGTTAGAGTAGAAAAAAGCTGGCATTACATCTGTTTATTTGTCGATCTTTATAATCGAGAAATTATTGGTCATAGTGCAGACCCAAACAAAAATGCCCAGCTAGTCTACCAAGCTTTATCGACCGTGAAAGCAGATTTACGGCAAATTCAATTATTCCACACAGACAGAGGCAATGAATTCAAGAACAAGACAATTGATGAAGCTCTAGATACTTTTCAGATTAATCGGTCGTTAAGCATGAAGGGCTGCCCCTATGACAACGCAGTAGCTGAAGCAACCTTTAAAATTATCAAAACAGAATTTGTTAAAGGTAAATATTTCGAAAATTTAGACCGATTGAAACTGGAATTAGATGATTATGTTCATTGGTTTAATCATATTAGAATCCATGGAACACTTGGGTATTTAAGCCCGGTGGAGTACAAAGAGAAACACCTCAAAAAAATTGTCTAGTTTAGTGTTGACATACCATAAAATAAAAGAACAAAAGGGAGGAAACTTACATTGACAGTAATAAAAGATAGAGATAAACACTATAAACACCAAAAACGTGTACAGTTAATAATTTATCTACTCGAAGTATTAAGTGTTATTTCAGTTATATTGAGTATTTATTCAAAACTTGAAAAAGGATCTGCATTTGCTTGGTTTAAAGATGTAGGGACATTCGACTTTTTGGACAAAGTAACAATCATATTCGCCCTTCACCAACTACTAATTTTTGCTTATGTAAGGTTAAAGCTGTCAGCACGTGATGACGCCATTCTTACTATAAGCACTCTAATCTCTCATGCCCTCAATATGTGTAAGTATGGTGTATCACCTGAAAAAGTGTTGGAACGTTGTGACGAACTTAAAGAGTCTAAAAAAGACAAAACTTATATGCTAAATAGTAAAGATATAGAAATAATTGACTATATTAAGCACCAAACAGAACTACTCATGGGTCAAGCTATTTCGATTAAGGAATATGAATATAAATTGGAAAGCCTAAGAATAGACTTAAATCACGAAGCACAGTCTAACAATTTAGCTTGGACAAACTCATTTTTTCTCAACCTGTTTAAATAAATTTTGATCCCTTCGAAGTTTCTGGACTGGTGTGTATGAACTATTCAGGTGAGATCGAATCCATACACACCCAGCCTCTCCCTATATACCCTTCCTGCCTGTCTGTAAAATAACATGCGGCTGGGTGCTAGTGGCAAGCTGTAGTTGGCACATCATCGCCGGTTATCATTCGCTGTCATTTTTGGTTCGTTTATTGGATCATTCGTTGCTGTCTGTTGCTATGGGTTCGCTGTCCCTGCTGTCGTTGTCCCTGTCCTTCCTTGTTCTGTGCCTGTCGCCCTGCCTGCTGTCCGTTGTCTTTCCCTGCTGTTGCTGTGTGTGGTATTGTGACAGTTACTTGTGATAGCACCGGAAGCCGCTTCCTTGCGTTGCTGTTGGCATACTGTCATATATCTTGGTTTATGATATTTATTTCTTTTTCTTTGTTTGCAATAGCTTCTTTTAATCTTACTAGACCGTCTAATACTTGTTTAATTTCCTTGGTAAAATAAGTTAAATTACTATAAATTGATTCAACACGTTGTATATGGTTATCAATTTGGTTAAGTATATCAGGAATTTTCGCTGATTTTCTTATACTTCTTCTCATAGTTTCTGCTTTACTCAGTTCACGAATAAAGATTCTCTAATTAACCAATTATGCCAGTGATTAAAAAGTTCTAAGTCAGCGGCGTTTAAAGCAGCACCGAAATAATATTTATTTTTCAATTTTAATACCCCATTCAATATAATTCAAACATAAATATAGCAGATTTTTAAGAAAAGTAAAGTTAAAATTATTGCTTATAATAAAATTAAGTGGTATAATAATAATTTAAATAAATTTAAATAACCTTAACTTACCTTAACTGACATTGTTTCATTTTCACTTAACTCTAAGAGGTTATAGATTTGAACTGTCTGACTATTACATGATTTTGACATGTTGTGCATGATTTCTTACCACTGTAGTTTTAATGTAAACTGTTCATCTATCTAACATAGATGTAACAAGGGTTTTTCCTCTTTCCTCACTTAAAAAAGTTGGTAAATCTATTTTTATATTGCACAATTCAGCACAATTTTCAGCTAAACAAATTTTGATGAGGTGTATTAAAATAAAAAGCTGTCCTAACACTTTACCAGCTATAATAAGCTAGTATTGAAGTGAAGAACAGCCGATTCCATGCTAGTATACCTTCGATTTTGATCTGCAAACAGTTGACGCCTTCTTCTTTCAGAATGTTGCGGGCTAATGCCATTTTTCTCCGCTTAGTGTCTTTGAATGATAAACTCCTCTTCAAGCAAAGTCCAATTTTGAGGGAATGGCTCGCCAAGCACCCAATACGCCACTCCATTCAGTCCGTATTCTTTTACGAGATTAAACTTTGCCTGCATGCTTTGTTCATTTTCAAACCAGACCTCATGTGTTTTGTTTTGATCATCGGTGTAGCGAAACCAAGGTGCCTGCGCCTCGTTGTCATACTGAATTTCAACTCCTTCTTTCGCCGCTAGGTCTGCTGCTTCTGCCGGAGCGATTCGTTTGGCAAATTTACCGCCTTTTTTGTATGGTAAAGTCCAATCGTACCCATACAAAGGGGCGCCCATCATAATTTTGTTTCGCGGAATGACGGAAACGGCATAATCCAGTACTTTGCGAACTTGCGGAATCGGTGAAACCGCCATTGGCGGACCGCCGGACCATCCCCATTCATACGTCATCAAAATAACAAAATCTGCTAACTCTCCATGTCTCTTATAATCATGGGCTCCGTGCCATGGTCCTCTTTGTTCATCACTCGTTTTTGGGGCCAATGCAGTTGAAACCGTAAAGCCGGCTTTGCGAACCTGCGGCAAAATCGTTTCGAGAAAGCCGTTATACAGCTCACGATCCTTTTCCCGAATATGTTCAAAGTCGATATTTAAAGCTTTATATCCTTTTGCTTTCATCGTCTGAATAACGCCATTGATCAAACTTTTAGAGGCTGTTTTATCTGTAAAGATCCGATGAGCAATATCCGGTGAAAAATTTCCTTCTGTAAAATTGGTGATGACCATCATCGGAATCGCACCGGATTTTTTAGCAGCTGCGAGTGCTTCACTGTCTTCAATTGGAACAAGACTTCCATCGGCGTTCACTCGGTAACTGAAAAAAGCTACATATGATAAATGCTGGCTGACACCTTTTAAGTCAGAAACGGATTGCTGCGGAGTGATCGGCTCAAGAAATCCAATTGAGTTAATAGGTCTTTTGTCGCGGGCCGTCTGATCAAGGTTTACCTTTTGGATTCGTTTTGCTGGAGATTGGCTATGCTGCATCCTAATGAGCGAGCTATCTCCTTCATTCTGAGTTGTCGTTCCTTGCTGTTGATCATAAGAAGCGCCCTGCTTTTTATCATTTCCATTTCCGCATCCAGAAAGAGCGAGCGAAAGGCAGAGCAAAATGACAAATTTTCTCATCACAACATCTCCTCTTGTTTTTTCTTATACTTCCTAAACAAGAGGATGAATATTCCCGAGTTTTTCACTTCTGTCCATAGATTCAGCAAATATGCGCTGGAAAAAGTATTTAAAAAAAGACTGTCGCAAAATACATAGAAATTTTTCATCTGCTGTTGACCTTTTTTACAGTTCCATTTTGCTGCGTGTTTCTCCGTACATTTTTTTCATCAGCTGCTTCGAATTTTTTTATTTACATCCTGAGCTCCAGAAGTTGCAATTTTTTTGCAGTCCTTCTACCTACGTTCTTCGTTTGTCGATATTAGAGGAATGGCCATGGGCGGAAATTGTCATATCACTTGCAATCTTAATAATAAGTGTTTGGATATTTATGAAACTAGCTGGAAAAATATTTAAAGTCGGCATCTTAATGTACGGAAAAAATGCCACGCCAAAAGAAATATGGTCTTGGATCAGACAATGATCAAAATAAAAAAATCGGCTAAACGCCGATTTTTTTATGGTTTGGTGAAGATGAATAACATTTGCAAGCTGCGTAGTTATGATCGGTCTTTATTCCCAAAATACCGGTTCGCCTTCGATATGGCAAGGCTTGGGCTGATAGATGTCTTCTTTTGTTTTAAGATAGTGATGAATTCTTTCTTCATTGGCTGTAAAAGCATTGCTTGCGATATCGCATCCTAAAAAGCGGCAGTTGTTTTTTATGGCTGCAATAGCTGACGATCCGCTCCCTAAAAACGGGTCGCAAACCGTAAATCCCTCTTCGGCACTTGCATAAATCATCGCTTGGAACAGCTCAACCGGTTTTTGCGTCGGATATTTCGAATGGTGAATTCGTTTAAACCTCCATACATCCGGAAAAGACCGGTTTCTAATTTTGCGGTTGTTTCCGTTCGTAGCAAAAATAATATATTCGTGCCTTCTTCTAAAATAATGCCCCATTCCCATATTGATTTTATCCCAAGTGATGATGTTTTTTACGTCAAAGTACTCTCTCATTAAATGCCCTAAGCTTAATAAAGAAAAAGAATCAAACATGATGTAAATGTGCCCTGTATCTTTTTTCAGCACCCTCTTGCACTCTTGTAAAAAGAGATGATAGTTTTCTTCACTGTCTTCAAATTCCGCAAACCATTTCCCATTTTCCGTTCCCTTTTGCTTATATTCACCAACGATTCTGCCCTTCCCGAGCTTCAGCTTGTTATTCATTCCAGAATAAGCAGGGTCTGTTACAATCAAGTCGATGCTTTCATCTTTTAAAGACTTTAAAAAGGATACGCAATCATTTAGTTCAATTTTTACTTCGAGATTGTTTCCATATTTAAACGTTCTCACAGATGCAGTTTCTGTGTCCATATCCAAACACCCTTTTAAAAATAAACGAGATAACTATTTTATCATACTATAGAAGAACGTACATTCTCAACCGATTTAGCTCGTATCTAGCATTTAACGCAGCGACTTTCAGTGGATTGTTGTCTTGCCTATTTATTTTAATTTTCGTATTTGGGCGTTATCTCGTGCGGATTATCTGATTATCTTATGACCTTCTCCGCATAATCCTCTGGGGACGTTATTTCCTTCTTGATCTCTGTCCAGTTTGCTCGTCCAATCAAAGTTTTCCAACCTACAGCCAAGGTATTTATCATGCACTCCAAAGCTCTCCGGTTTTTTTGTTATTTTGAAACATTTTCAGCACTCTCTTGCAGATGTATGTTGCTCAATTGGCTACAGTCCTAAACCGAAGAATAACTTTCCCGGTGTTTCATTCTGTTTCATGAGGATTCAACCATTAAGCCCCTATTTATTCCATATTTAATGACTTCGTCAACGAAGAAAAAAATAACGGAAATAGCTAAAGAAAAAACTGCAAAAAACCATAATATGATAGCAGGCAATATTCCGAAGATTATATGTAGAGCAAATGCGAAAAACCTTTTGGTAATGAAAGCAATTGCTATCGTGGGTAGTCCATAAAAGAACAGCCCAACGCTTACGTATGAAGATATCATGAGAAGATCGTGAAAAGAAGATCCTGTTTGTTGGTCAAAAAGAAATGCTACTGGCGAAATAAAATCGCTATGATAAAAGTAGAAATAACAAACGTAATGAGCGCTGTTAAAAATTTTCTTTTTATATATTAGTTATACCCCTTATTATTACTTGTAAATAATCAAATACAAATTTGATAAGTAAAAATACATAAAAAATGTTCTAATATGATTGCCTGTGTAGATGGTGAAGGAGATTAAAATGGTCATCATGGCATTTTTGGCTATTTGGTAGCAATTATATGGACCAGTATTGCGGAATATAAAATTTCATTTTGCTGTTTGTTTTTGACGAAAAGCAGCAGCTGGAAATCAATGTAAGTTTTGTTAAGGAGGTTTGATGAAAGATTTAGTCCGCGAAACAGCTTGTTGCAATCGTTGGTGTTTTCGCTTCCCTATATATTTCTACTAAAACCTTTCTTTTTGGCTGTAACTTCTCCTAATTTATTTCCAGGGTTGAATATACCGATGTGAGAACCTCTTCAAATGATAAAAGCCTGTAGAATTCCAATAATGAATTCTGCAGGCTTTGCCCTAGCTGGATACTTTCCGTAAACCCTTCTCCTATATATTTAAATATGAAACAACGGATAGCATAAATCCCCGCTTTTTATGAATTCGCCGTTACCAACCGATTGCCGCACCGTCTCCTCTTGGATCAACCCCGCCATGTAAAAAGCTTTGGTCATCAATTAATATGGCGTTGGCATGCCCCATTATTTTATCAATAGGTTCAACAACTTTCACAAGATGGCCAGCTTTGATCATCGATTCGATCACTTCTTTTGAGATGCGGCCTTCCATCTTCAATTCTTCCGTCTCTTCTCCCCACGTTCTTCCCCACACAAACCTTGGCTCATATATTGCTTCTGCAGGGCTCATTCGATAATCAATCATTCTTGTAATGATAGCTGTTTGTGTTTGCGGCTGTCCTTCTCCTCCTTGTGTTCCGTATAAAATATACGGCTTTCCATCTTTAAAAGCCATTGCAGGCATCAGCGTGTGGAACGTTCTTTTTCTCGGCGCCAAGCAATTGACATGCGAACGATCAAGAGAAAAGAACGATCCTCTGTTTTGCATTAAAATCCCTGTGTCACCAGCAACAACACATGAACCGAATTCAAAATAAAGACTTTGTATAAAGGAAACCGCATTCCCCTCTTCATCCACGACAGCCGCATGGGCAGTGTCGTTTCCGACAGGCTGAGTCTTCACTTCGCTTGCTTTTGTCAGACTGATCGATTCGGCCAGCTTTTTCGCATATGTTTTGCTTAACAATTTATCAAGCGGAATCTGGTAGAATTCGGGATCTGTCAATACTTTGTTTCGGTCTTGAAAGCTTTTTTTCAATGATTCTGTCAAAAGGTGATAATACTGAAAAGAACCGTGCGGAATCGTTTTAAAATCAAAGTTTTCTAAAATATTTAGCGCCATTAGCCCGGCAAAGCCTTGTGAATTGGGCGGAACCTGATACATGGTATAACCGCGGTAAGTTCCGCTCAGCGGTTCGACCCAATCTCCGTGATGATCCGCAAAATCATCCTCTATTAAAATCCCGCCTTTTTCTCGAAGGCTTGATACAATGCGTTTTGTTAAACTGCCTTTGTAAAAATGATCTCTTCCTTTGTTCGCTAACTCTTTCAATGTATCCGCCAATTGCTTCTGAATAAATTTTTCATTTATGCTCGGAATTCGATGATGAGGCAGGAAAATCGATGATGTTTCCGGAAATTCTCGCAGAATTTGAACATTTTTTTGCGTGTTGACATATTGATCCTTTGAAAAAGGGAATCCATTTTCCGCATATTCGATAGCAGGCTCTAAAACCTCCGCCAATGAAAGTCTTCCGTATTCTTTTATGATGGCATCCCAACTGTCAACCATTCCCGGCACGGTGATAACACTTTGAATGCCTCGATACGGAATGGCGGGTAAACCTTCGTATTTTTCAGGCGTGGCGTTATAGCCTGACCGGCCGCTGCCGTTATACGCACGAACTGCTTGATCCTTTTTACTGTAAAACAGCCAAAAAGAGTCTCCTCCGATCCCTGTCATGTGCGGATAAACGACCGCTAAGCAGGCGCTGACCGCTACCGCTGCATCGAAGGCGTTGCCCCCTTTTTGCAGTATGCGGCAACCGGCTGCCGATGCTAAATAATGCGGACTGACAACCATATTTTTCGTTCCGATCATTGATTGGCTCATTTTACTTGTTCCTCCCCCGGTTTGTAGTATTGAACGAAATGGGTCATGCGATTTGAACCTTCCGTAAATAGAAATAAAACAGCGCCGATGATTAGCAAAACACCTGACAAATAAAAGCCGATTTCAAGCTTGCCGGTGATATCGGCAAAATAGCCCGTAATATAAGGTGCAAAAATTGAAGAAAGCATTCCGCTGAAATTGAAAAAACCATACACTTTGGAGTACATGGATGACGGCGTAATTTCAGCCATATAAGATATTAATACGGGATCGAGCGCCAATTTTCCTAGCAGTCCGTAAAAAACTAATCCTGCTAGCAGCAAAGAATAATTTTGACAAATTGGCTAACGCTAAAAAATAATAAGCAGCTTTTTCATTTATTTGAAACATAACCGAAGAAAACAGCCTCTGCCGCAAAAAGATATTTTCCTGTGTCGATCCTTCTACCTTACAGAATATGAAGACAAAAAGATTGTTTCTTGTAATCAGACCTTTAACGATTTATCCATTTTAATTTTACGGAACATCTTTTTTTGTATATCTGGATCGAGCACAAGCGAAACAGCACAGTTTGAGCCCAAACAGCTTGCTTCTATAAAACAAAATGAAATGGAAAAAGTATTTCCACTATTGATGCCAACCGAAAAAAATTTCTTATTGCAAACCATATTATGTTCCCCTGAGTGGACATCGGCAAAACAAAGCAAAAAACGGATAACAATTCTTCCAAACTGATCAGTCATTATGTGATAAAAAACGGTAGATTTAAACCTCCTGTTAATCAATAGAAATGCCACCGACTTCAATTTCCTCCATCACATAAAATCATGATAGCCAGGATGTACGTTTTGACTCGATTTCATTATAAAAATCCATATAAAAAGGTGCTTTAATATTGTCACATTTTCTAACGATTTTTTTCGTTTCGTAAACAAATAAATATTTTCATTTTTTTATAGAAATCATAAAACATATTTTGTATACTAAAGGAAATTATAATTAGAAAATTAACTACATAACGAAATAAAGGGTGGTATGAATGGCATTCGAATACAACATTCCGAATTTAGACATAGACCATATTGATAAACAAATTTTAGAGAAGCTGCATGAAAACAGCCGGATATCGTATACCGATCTCGGAAAAGAAATCGGTTTGTCTCGAGTTGCCGTTCAGGCGAGAATAAACAACTTAATTGAAAAAGGAATTATCGAGAAATTTACGACGGTTATCAATCCGACGAAAATCGGCATTCATGTTTCCGCCTTTTTCAACGTTGAAGTGGAACCGCAATATTTAGAGGAAGTGGCAGAACAATTGGCGGAGGAGCATGCCGTTACAAGCTTGTACCATATGACTGGACCAAGCAAGCTCCATATGCATGGAATCTTTAAAAATAATCAAGAAATGGAAAATTTTTTAACAAAAAAATTGTATCCGATGCGCGGTGTCGTCAGCGTTGACTGTCAAATTCTCATTAAACGATACAAGAGCCGCATGGGAATGAAATTATAAAGGATGAGGGGGAGAAATATGCAAACTTCTTATAAAAGTCTTATCATGGCTATGCTGAGAACCGGAATTTTTGGATTCGGAGGCGGTCCTTCCGTCATACCGCTGTTCCGTTATGAAGCAGTTTCCAGATACCGTTGGGTAAAAGATGAAGAATTTGCAGAAATATTGGCGATTGCCAATACCCTGCCCGGTCCGATCGCGACAAAAATGGCCGCTTACTTAGGATATAAACAAAAAGGGGCATTAGGCGCTTTTATTTGCGTAGCAGCTCATATTTTGCCTACATGTTTGGCCATGATTCTATTATTCAAAATGGTCACAGCTTTAAGCGATTCACCTGTTATCCACGGTATGATTTCTGCTGTTATGCCGGTGATCGCCGCCATGCTTGGGCAGTTGGCTTACGAATTTTCCGCAAAGGCCGTGAAAGGATTGGGAAAATGGCTTGGCGTCCTGCTGATGATTGTTTCGTTTTGCCTGCTGCAAGTGATTTCGATTCATCCAGCTATTGTAATTCTAATGTTTTTAACATATGGAGCTTTCCATTTAAAACGGAAGAGCAGAAGTAAGGAGATGTCTGCATGAAAATCTGGATCAGCTTATTCATCGGTTTCTTTTTGGCCAACATACTCGGTTATGGAGGAGGACCCGCTTCCATTCCGCTTATGTATGAGGAGATTGTCAATCATTACAAATGGCTGACAAATGCAGAATTTTCCAATATGCTCGCACTGGGAAATTCTTTGCCGGGCCCTATTGCGACAAAGATCGCCGCCTATGTCGGTTATGATGTGTACGGATGGTGGGGGGCCTTCATCGCCTTGTTTGCGACTGTATTTCCGTCAGCTTTCGCTTTGATTCTGTTGTTAAAACTGATTCAACGCCACCGGGAATCTTTAGTTGTGAAAGGAATGACCTTGCTTGTACAGCCTGTTATTGCGGTCATGATGCTGCTTTTAACTTGGGAAATGATAGAAGACTCTGTCCATTCGCTCGGAATTATCCAATCGCTCATCATTGCTGCTGTATCGTTCTTTGCCTTAGAAAAATGGAAGGTTCACCCTGCCATTCTCATTATGATTTCCTTTGTTTATGGAGGAGTTGTTCTGCCCAATTTTTAAAACCGGTCTGTTTGGAGCACCAGAGAAACTGTGATTCTCAGCTTTTCGCAATACCTGAGAAAATTTTTCTGTCAAGAAATGCGCCAACTATCTTGCTTTGTTTCAATTAGAGTCGTATAATCTCTTTTTAAAAATACGAATGATTTTCTCGTATAAGTTTGGAAATACGGTCCAAACGTTTCTACCAAACTACCGTAAATAGTTTGACTACGAGAGACGATACACAACTCTCCCTGTCAAACTCAACGCGCGAGTTTACTACAGAAGGGAAAAGTGAGAATGGACAAAAACATTTTAAAGAAAAGAATCCAAGTGGCTAGCAAACAAATTCCGGCAGACATTGTGATTAAAAACGGAAAAATTGCCGATGTTTTCAATTTAGAAATTTTGCATGGAGACATCGCCATTGCGGACGGAGTGATTGCTGGAATCGGAGAATATGATGGGGTAAACATCATTGATGCCGAGAATAAATTCATCGTTCCAGGTTTCATCGACTCTCATGTCCATATTGAATCTTCGATGGTGACACCGAAGGAGTTCTCCAAAGCAGTTCTGCCCCACGGTGTGTCAACCGTTATTATAGATCCGCATGAAATTGCGAATGTCGCCGGGACGAAAGGTATATCTTTTATGCTGGAGGATTCAGAAGGCTTAGATTTAGATGTGTATTGCATGCTGCCTTCCTGCGTTCCGGCGACTTCGTTTGAAAATGCCGGCGCTGTGTTAAATGATGATGAACTTGCACCTTTTTACAAGCATCCTCGGGTGCTCGGGCTTGCGGAAGTGATGGATTTCCCAGGTGTTCAAAATTTAGATGACCGCATCATTGACAAGCTTTTAACGGCATCAGCATATAAGATCGACGGACACGGCGCAGGTCTTGGCATTGAAGGAGTCAATGTTTACAGAGCGGCCGGCATTCAAACAGATCATGAATGTGTGACAAAAGAGCAAGCAAAAGACCGCCTTGCTCGCGGAATGTACGTCATGATCCGTCAAGGATCTGCTGCAAAAAATTTGCCAGAACTAATCGGCGTGGTCAATGAAAAAAATAGCCACCGCTGTCTATTTTGTACGGATGACAAGCATTTAGACGACTTAATTGCCGAGGGAAGCATTGACTACAATATTCGTCTTGCCGTCGAGCATGGACTTGATCCTCTCATAGCGATTCAAATGGCGACGATTAATGCCGCCCAATGTTTCGGACTATCGCAAAAAGGAGCGATCGCACCTGGATATAGAGCAGATCTTGTCATAGTAGATAACTTCAAAGCTTTTACGATTGAAAAAGTTTTGAAAGCCGGAAAAGTGATAGCGGAAAACGGTCAATATATAGGATCTATAGATCAACCAAAACCTTCCGTTTTATCAAGAAATTCTGTCAATCTAAACATAAACGAGGTTACAAAAGAACGGTTGGCCATTCACGTAAAAAATAACCAAAAAGCGCATGTAATAGAAATTATTCCGAATCAAATTGAAACGGTTAAAAGAATGATGGAAGTTCCGAGCGACGGTGTTTGCTTCATCCCTTCCATTGAAAAAGATTTGGCAAAACTGGCTGTACTCGAACGCCATAAAAATACTGGAAACATTGGCCTTGCCATTGTAAAAGGATTAGGCTTAATCGGCGGTGCAGTCGCCACAACCGTCGCCCACGATTCCCATAATGTGATCGTTGCCGGCACAAACGATGAGGATATGATCTGCTCCATTCAAGAGATAAAGAGAATCGGCGGTGGGCTAGTAGTTGTGAATGATGGAAAAACGCTCGCCTCTTTGCCGCTTGTGATCGGCGGATTGATGTCAGATCAAGCATATCCAATCGTCGCCCATCAACTCGATGAATTGAACAGCAGCTTGCACAAAGTGAGCAAACATCGGCATTTCAATCTCTTCCTCACGCTCTCTTTTTTAAGTTTGCCTGTCATTCCAGAGCTCAAAATTACAGATTTAGGATTATTTGACGTCACAACGTTTCAGCACATAGAAGTTGCAGCCGAGCACGGCGTTTAAATATCGTGTAAAAAATGATTGTATGGGCTGCAAAACACATAAAAAAAGAAAACTCCGGCAAGGGAGATTGGCTCATCTGCCGGAGTTTCATTTGCCTTTTTTCGCTTAGAGTTTAAATTCTTTAAGCTTGCTAAAGCTTTCCAATACGTGTCAGAAATGATTCATTCATAAATTCGCAGGAGATGTTTTTTACACGCTTGCCCGATAGCTTAACCGTTTTTTCCGCCGGACTTTATCCCGTTCCAAAATCCTTTGCTCGATCAATAGAATTCACCTTTTTGCCAGCTCGCTTCGGTCAAAATCAAACAAATTATACAGCTTGTATGCCATCATGAGCTCAAAGCGCATATCTGCATGATTTAAATCAACATTGAGTATTTCTTCAACACGTTCAATGCGATATTCAAGTGTGCTGCGGTGTATAAATAATTCTTTCGAAGCTTCGCGGTAAATCAAAAGGATTTTTGCAGCGCTTCGGTCATGGTCATACGATTAAATTCGGCAGGTTGTTTTCCTTCAACATTGTCAATGATATCTTGAATGGTGCTATGACATGATCCGATCACTTAAAAGTTTTCCTTCAACAACATCAACTAACATCCTTGTTGCCTGCTTTGTGTGTGCAAAATTTCGTCATTTTTTTTATCCATAAATGCAGATTTTCCCCAAAAAGACCATATACACGCTTCTTGCAGCTCCGCATCATTTCAGCTGCCCATCTATTCGAGAAAAACAGGATGCCTTTTAAATCGCATCATTTTTTTGAAAACCGCTCTCCTTCTCAAGAGGAAAGAAGTCCCTTATATCGTAACTTATGGTGCGGCGGAAAATGCGGCTTTCTTCACGTCATCCGCTTCACATATAATCCACTTTTTTCCGTTCTTACCCTGCTTTTATTTTTTCATAAGCTTCATCATATTTTTTCGCCAGTTCGAAATCAAGCTTTGTGAGTCCTTTCGCTCTCTGAGACGAAATTTTTACCGTGATGAACTTATAGTCAATAGAAATGAAGGGATGATGGTTTACTTCTTCAGAAATGTCCGAAATTTGCCGCACGAATTCGATTTCTTGCAAATCGTCTTGAAAGAGGTACTTTCTTGCAATCCATCGCTCTTCAAGAAGCTTCCAATCTTCCATCTCTTGTAAAAGAGATTGCACTTCTTCATCTGTTAACCGCATGACCGTTTCCTCCCGGATTTTTATAAAAAAACAGACAGCTAAAATCACAGTGCAAAAAAGATTGCCATATGAATATAAAGAGGCGAACAAACATATCAGATTTCCGTTTATTTTCTTAGAAAAAAGATTTGCTTTGAAACCGTTCCATTTCCCGATAAATACACTCGATGTCCACATGCTTCCGGAGACAATCGGCAAGCCGGTCAAATGCTTCTTCACGAATGTTTTTCATTGATGGCCGCTCATAAATCGCCGGAAGACCTTTTCTTTTTCTTATCAAATTCAAAAATGCCGTCCGAAACTCATCGTTATGAAATATGCCATGAAAATACGTTCCAATTAGGAGGCTGTCTTGGCTTATGCAGCCGTCAACTCCTTCTTCCGTCGTAATAAATGGCGATACGTCCCCTTCATAAGAAGTTGTTCCCATATGAATTTCATAGCCTTCCACCGGCACACTACAATCAGCAAAGTGGGCCATCCCTGTTGTAAGAGTCGTCCTTTTCTCTTTCATCATGGCGGTGCGAATCGGGAAAAAACCGAATCCGTTTGCGCTCCCTATCGATGTTTCTACGTGATAAGGGTCTGAAATCTCCCTTCCGAGCATTTGATAACCGCCGCATATGCCGACAATGACTGATTTTTTCGCTCGATAAAGCTTTTCTATCGCATCCGCAAAGCCGGATTTTCGCAAAAGCAATAAGTCCTCAATTGTATTTTTTGTTCCCGGCAAAATGACAACATCCGGTTCTCTGAGTTCATTTGCCTCCTTTACATAGCGAACATGGCAATCCTTTTCATATAGAAACGGGTCAACATCGGTAAAGTTCGAAATGTGAGGAACATGAATAACAGCAATATCAATCTCGCTAGTTTTCTCATTTGTACGTGGAAACGTATCTAATATGACGGCGTCTTCCGCCTCAATGTTTAAATTAGAAATATATGGTACGACCCCTAAAACCGGTTTGCCTGTATACTCTTCAAACCAGCGAAGTCCCGGCTCCAGCAAGGAAATATCCCCGCGAAACTTGTTAATCACTACCCCAATTACGCGATCGCGATCTTCAGGCTCAAGCAGCTGCAATGTTCCTACTAAACTCGCAAATACACCGCCTCTATCAATGTCGCCGACAAGAATGACAGGAGCGTTTGTTAACCGGGCAATGCGCATATTGACAAGCTCGCGATCATTTAAGTTAATTTCCGCAGGGCTCCCCGCTCCTTCTATAACGATTCGCTCATATGTACTTGCCAAATGATGATACGCTTCTTTAATCACCTGCAAACCAAGTTCAAAAAATTCCTGCCGATACGCTGCTGCCTTATAATTTTGATACGGCTTACCGTTCACAACAATTTGTGAAGTGTGATCGCTCACAGGCTTGATCAAAATCGGGTTCATATCCGCCGTTGCGACCGTTCTTGCCGCCTCCGCCTGCACTCCTTGGGCGCGGCCGATTTCCTTGCCGTCAACGGTAATATACGAATTGAGTGACATATTTTGTGATTTAAACGGCGCCGTTCGATATCCGTCCTGCGCAAAAATTCGGCAAAAACCTGTCGCAATCACGCTTTTTCCCGCATCGGAATGCGTACCTTGAATCATGATGGGCAATGCTTTATTCATCTGTTTTTCTCCTCTCACAATCATTCACAAATGTTTCGCAAATTCCGAGTATGAAGCACCGCCGTATGAAAAGGCGGGCCAATAAATCAGGACTGCATGTAAATCCTTTATCTTCGAAAAAAAAACACGGTGGCTATTTTTTTCATTGATCACGCCGATCAATTCAGGCAAATTTTTGGCAGCAAATCTTTGACGAATCATCACGTACATTCCACGGGAAAGTCGGTCTCTTGCTTGCTTTTTTGTCGCACATTTTTAACTCGCCCACATGATGCCAATTTCCCGACATTGCTTGCCGTTCCAACAATGATGATTCTTTTCCAACATTTTTACACGGTAACTTTTTGGTTGGATTCTACTGTTTCAACAACGATGATTTATTTCCAACTCATTCATGCTCCCTTTTCAAAAATTGATGATGACTGAAGTATTATAACATCCTTCATTTTCCGCTAGTATCATGATGCACGAGATGATCAAAAATAATTGCTATGTTTCTTTGCTAAATGAAAAATCCAGCATATACAGTGATCGTGATCTGTAAGTTAAGGCATATCTTTATGTGTCCAATCGTTTGATAGACTCAGCACTTAAGATCACCGGCACCTCATTTTTTGAATAAAGTTCTGTTTAATGCTGGAACATACATAGCTAAAAACACAGACCGACCGAGGCTGAAAACAATAAAAGCAAGCCACAAACCGTGGTTATAATACATCGGAATCAAAATGAAAAGACAAACAATATATACTGCAAGAGAAATCAGCATGGAATTGCGAATCGGATTGGTCATGGTCGCTCCTGTAAAAACACCGTAGAGAATTAAACCGAAGCTTGCCGCAAGTGGAAATATCGTGACCCAAATACTGTAGGAGCTGGCCAGTTCGATCACATTCTGATTTTTCGTAAAAACAGGAATGATCGAATCTTTAAACAGTATATAAATAAGCATCATAAACAAGGGGGAAATTATCGCCCATTGCCCTGTCAACGATAAAGTGCGTTTATACAAAGCTTCATCCTTTGCACCGACAGCTTTTCCGACGAGAATACTGTTGGCATTGGCAAATCCGTCTAAAAAGTACGCCATGATGTAATGAATTTGAATGAGAACGGCATTGGCTGCCAGTATTTCGGTACCAAAAGAGGCACCTCTCGCTGTAAAAAGATTAAACACGGTTAACAAACAAATCGTGCGAATAAGCAAATCCCGATTGACCGCCATCATCTTCTTAAATTCTCCTGCATTCCACAGCTCGCTGCTAGGAATGGAGAAAAGGCGAAGATCGGAAGACTTTAACACGATATACATTCCAATGAGAAATGCAGCCACTTCTGAAATCAATGTAGCGGCAGCTACACCATTCACATCTTGATGAAAAACGTTCACAAACAACAAATCAAGTACAACATTTAATAGATTCATAAATACTTGTAAAAATAGCGAAATTTTAACACGAGACATTCCCATGAGCCATCCTAGAATGACGTAATTCGCCAGCATAAACGGGGCTCCCCAAATGCGGATCGAAAAATATTCGTCCGTGAAAGTCATGACTTTCTCATCCGGATGAATAAGCGTTAATGCGATATGCTTCATCGGCCATTGAACGAGGATAAATAGAATGCCGACGGCTAACGCAATGAGGAACGGTCTTACGAAATATAAAAAACATTGCTTGGCATCTTGCGCACCATAAGCTTGTGCGGCAAAGCCGGACGTACTGACCCGCAAAAAGCCAAACAACCAATACATCGTATTAAAAATCATCGTCCCTACAGCTACGCCGCCAATATACGCTGGATCAGGAAGCTGTCCCACTACTGCCGTATCGACAGCTCCTAATAACGGGGTGGTGATCGTTGAAATGATAAGCGGAATCGCCAAAGATAGATAAGTTCGGTGAGTCATTATTATCCCCCTTAACCTTCAAACAAGTGAATGAGCATTTTTGTATATGGGTGGCGGGCTTGAGAGAATATATCATTCTTTTGAAAGCAGTCAATAAAAGCCCCATCTTTCATTACCAAAATGCGCTCGCTTAAAAAATGAACCGACGGGAGATCATGGGAAATAAATAGATAGGATAATTCCAATTGTTTTTGCAGCTCCTTTAAAAGAGTTAATATTTGCCCTTGTGTATAGACATCTAAGCTTGCTGTCGGTTCATCTAAAATGATCAAAGACGGCTGGATGCTAATCGCACGAGCAATGGCAACACGTTGTTTTTGCCCTCCGCTTAACTCGTGGGGATAGCGATAAAGATAGCGGTCCGTCATCCCAACCATCTCTAGCAGCCGCTTTGCGCATAATTCACGGTGCTCTCTTACATCCTGCAAATAAATGGGGCAGATATTACGATGTGTATCTAATGCCTCCATGACAGAATCGATGATCTTTCGTTTTGGATTTAAAGCCGCTGCCGGATTTTGAAACACCGCTTGCATACAATGGCGAATTTTTCGAATTTCTCTTTTAGTCATTTTATGCAATGGTTGGTCATGTAAAAAAATTTCGCCTTCGCTTATTTTTTCTAACATAAGCAAGCAGCGCGCCAATGTACTTTTCCCGCTGCCGCTTTCACCGACAAGCCCGACGCATTCGCCTTTTTGTATCGATATCGACACCCCGTTGACTGCTTGATGACCTGAAGCATAAATTTTTTTGATATTTTTGGCCAATAATAGATCTTCCATCATGACATATTCCTTTCCATTGCAAAATCCAGTTTAACAGGCGAGGCAATACGCCTCATCGCTGGTACAACGCTGAATGACCGCTCGGCCTTCACGTGATCACTTCATGCATTTTATTCGGCAAGGTTGGAGCGGCACTCAATAATTGCTTGGTATAAGGATGACGAGGATGGTAAATAACATTTGTTTTCGTCCCTGTTTCGACAATCTCCCCTTTCTTCATTACTGCAACAGTATCGGAATATTTCCTAGCAAGCCTCAAATCATGTGTAATAAATAATATTGCACAATTGATTTTCTCTTTGATATTCGCGATGACCTCTAACACATGTGCTGCTGTCATACTGTCAAGCGCAGTGGTAGGCTCATCAGCAATAAGCAATTTCGGATTCAGCATAATGGCCATAGCAATGGATGCACGCTGCAGCTGTCCGCCACTTAATTGAAAAGGGTAACTATTGTAGACGCGTTTTGCAGGGAGTTGTACGTCTTCCAATGCTTGAAAAGCGATTTCTTTTCTTTCGTTTTTAGTTAAAGAACAATGAGTTTGGATCATTTCATCCATTTGCTTACCGATTTTTATAAAAGGAGTAAACGAGCTTTGATAGTCTTGGAAGACATAAGATATTTCTTTTCCCCGTAAATTCTGAAATTCTTTTTTCGATAAATGAGTCATATCCTTGTTGTCAAACTGAATATGCCCGGCGGCTATCCACATTTCTTTCGGCAGAAGCCCTCCAATCGCAGAAGCTGTGATGCTTTTGCCGCTGCCGCTTTCGCCAATTAATGTAAACCATTCTCCTTTTCTGGCAGTTATATTCACATTTTCAACAATCGGCTTATTTCGAAAATTAATTTGCATTTGATCAATAGTTAATAATGACATACCATCTCCCCTTTATCCTTTTACATCAAAACGGTCTCGCAATACATCACCAGCTAAATTAGAAACTAGAACAGTAAACATAATGGCAATTCCAGGAATAAACATTAAATATGGCGAGGTGTGAAAATATGGTGTACTTTCGTTCAACATCGCCCCCCATTCAGGAGTTGGCGGCTGCGCTCCTAAGCCGATGTAAGATAAGGAAGCGATCAACAAAATAATTTTTCCAAGATCCAACGTCGCTAAAACGAACACATTTCCCACGACATGGGGCAGCAAATGCTTACGAATAATTTGAAATGTGCTTAAACCATTGACAACCGCCATTAAAATGTAATCTTTTTCTTTCTCAGATAACACCGTGCTGCGGACAAGCCGCACATAGCTTCCCCATTTCGCTACAACGATTGCAAAAATTAAATTTAACATACCGGGGCCTAAAATACCGCTCAGTACAATTGCGACAATAAAATCAGGGAAAGCTAGAAAAGCGTCTATGATTCTCATCAAATAACGATCGAAACGGCCTCCGACAAATCCTGAAAACATGCCTAACGGAACGCCGATCAACAAAACAATGCCCAATACGAGAATACTCGTTCCGACCGTTACTTGCCCTCCCGCTAGTATGCGAGAAAATAAGTCTCGCCCCAAATAATCCGTTCCGAAAAAATGCTCCGCACTTGGTTTCAGCAGACGTTCATTCATATTGATTTGCAACGGATCATATGGAGCAAGCAGCGGAGCTGTCAAGATGACAAGAAAAAAGGCAAATAGTATAAAAAGAAGCGTTCGTGAGTGCGTCCAATACATTTTTCTAAACATTTTCAACGTCTCTCTACTCCTTTTAAACGTATCTCAGGGTTTAAATAACGGCAGCAAATATCAACGAATATATTAATCAAGACAATCAAAATCGTAATAAACAATACATACCCTTGAATGACCGGGTAATCCCGGCGAATAATCGCATCTACCACCATTTTTCCAATTCCCGGGTATGCAAACAGTACTTCAATGACAACTGTGCCGCTTATTAAACTCCCAAGACTCATACCAAAAATCGTTATGACTGGAATTAAAGAACGGCGGAAAACGTGGAATAAAAATATCCGTTTTTCACTAATCCCTCTTGCCCTTGCCGCTTTCACATAGTCCTCATTCAAGCTTTCTAGTAAACTGGAACGCAGCAATCTGACATAAACAGCTGACATCGCGATTCCTAACGTAAGGGATGGCAGGATGACGTGTTGAATCGTTCCCTTTCCCATGCTTGGCAATATCCCTAATTGAACGGCAAATAATTCAATGAAAAGGAGCCCCAGCCAAAAGCTGGGGATGGATGAACCGACTAGTGCAAACAAACGGCATATATGGTCCACCCATTTATTTTTATAGAGTGCAGATAAAGTGCCTAAAGGAATAGAAATCAGAATCATTACGATTAAAGAAGTGCATGTGAGCGTAATGGTCGCAGGAAACCTTGATAACAACTCAGAAACTACCGGCTGCTTTGTTATATAGGAATGGCCTAAATCAAACTCGAAAAATCGTTTCAACCAATACCAATATTGAACGTATATAGGTTCATGTAACTTCAGTTCTTCTCTTAGCGCTTCAATTTGTTCTTTCGTAACGGACACTTCATCTACTTGAAGCATCTGTTTGACAGGATCGCCAGGTGCTAGTTTTATAAATATAAAACTAATGAAAGACAGCAGAAGTAAAAATATGATGAACTCTATGAATCGTTTCGCTACTTGAATCATTTACCCTTCCACATCCAAATCTTTTGTTAACATATAATACTCGCTTTTACTAGTCACCCAATTTTTTACTCCGCCACGATAGGCAACAATAATATTTGGATGTAAGATAAAGGAATGGAGAGTCTTCTGATCAATGATTTTTAATGCTTTCTTCGCCAAATTGTTCCGTTCGTTCACGTCTACCGTTTGGTTCAATTGTTGAATGCTAGCTGTTAATTCTGGATGGTTAATACTCGCGTAGTTCAGCGCTCCGTTCGGCATGTATGTCGCATTCAAAAAGTATGCCGCATCTCCGCGCGGAGCCGTCACACTGCTGTATGTAGCAAAATCCCAATCATCATTGGCCGCTAAATACTCATCAATATTTTCCACTTGCTGAATCGACATCTCTATGCCAAGTTCCTTCGCCTTTGATTGGAGAATTTGTACAATTAAAGGAAGTTCAGGACGCGATGCGTATGTCAGTACTTTAAGCCGAACGGCCTTTCTGTCTTTCGTAACTTTTCCGTCTTCTACTTGAAAGCCTGCGTTACTAAAATACTGTTTCGCCGCCTCTATTCCGCTTTCCTTTTCTTCATAGGATGGCGCAAACGGAGAGCCAGCCAAAAAAGGACCTTTCGCTTCAACGGCATGTCCATTTAAAATATGTTCAACAATTTCCTTCCGATCTATTAAAGCATCCATCGCCTTCCGCACATTTTCATCTTTCATATAGGAGCTCTTCATATTATAAAACAGCTGATGTGTACGCAAACTTGGAACTGATTCTATTTTTACATTTTCTTCTTTTAATTTTTCAAGATTTTCTACCGGCGGTCTAAAAATAATGTCCGCATCTCCTGATTGAAGCGCCATTTTCCGTGCATTGGCATCCTCGTTGAAAGCAAATGTTGCTTTTTCAAGCTTTGCTTTGCCATCCCAATACTTTTCAAATCGTTCGACCTTCAGCTCTACCCCAGGCTCAAAAGAAGAAATTTTAAATGGCCCCGTACCGATTGGCCTTTTATCAATATCTTTTTCATCAACATCGACGATCGCTGTATTTGGATGTACGAGCTCTGAAGGAAATTGCGGGAATACTTCTTCCGTTTGAATCGTTAACAATTGACCATCGGCTTTCATTTTGCTGATTTTTAATGCCGCTTGAACAGATGGACTATCGTTGATTGCTCTTTCTAACGAGGCCTTCACCGCTTGAGCATCAACTTTTTTCCCATTATGGAATGTAACACCTTCTCTAATTTTAAACGTCCAGTTTTTCCCATCTTTACTTTTCCATTCTTCTGCAAGCCAAGGTTCAATTTTTTGCTGTTCACTAATTTTGACAAGCGTCTCTCCTACTCCCGCACGAACTATCGTATAGTTCGTGTCTAAATGCGGATCGAGCGTGTTGGTTGGAAAGTTAAAAAGCAATGTTAATTCTTTGCTGCTCTTCTCCTTTTCTTTTGAGGAAGACTGTGAGCATCCGACAAGCAAAAAAATTGTTGTTAAAAGTATTAATATGCTTTTAAAATATCGAAACATTTTCTCACCTTCCTAAATCGTAATGATTACTACTTTTATTTTCCTATCATACATATATTCGCTATTTTTGTAAATATTATTTCGAACAAAAATAATTCAAGATCACATATTTTTGAAATATCCATTTATTTCTCGACATTCCTACCCCAAAAATTGATGAGTTTCTTCCAAAAAATCCATTTTGAATCACATATAAGGCAAAATTAAAAGGCATGAGTCCGGTTTAATACCGAATTCATGCCCAAACAGTTGCCTAAATTTCCGTGTCTAACTTTTTGGGTTCAGTTCAATTTTTTGAAAAAAGTTCGCTCTCCTTATTAAGCATGATAGGAGCCTTGACAGATTATGTGCCCTGCTTTTCGCTTAGTGCAAACCTCACAGCACGGTTAATCAACGCCGGCAGCACGGACACATGGCCTTCATCCTCAAATTCTTTAAATTCCACGTGAAAATTGTTTTGATCGAGTCGTAATAGTCGTTCTGCAAGCTCTTTAGCATTCGCATTCATGCCGCTTTTATGGAATTTTTCCAATTCTCCTACAGTGATTAATAATCGTATATGATGCTTATCATTTTCTAAACTAGAGATAAATTTTTGCTCTGCATCAAGTAGAAGCGATTTATTCCAATGAATGGACGGGCTGCCTGCGATATACGTATTGAAGGCGTACGGCTTTGTAAACAATGTTTGTAATACGAAGAGGCCGCCGAGTGAATGACCAAAAATCGCTTGTCTGTCTTTATCAATTTTGAACCTGCTTTCGATCAGCGGTTTAAGCTCCCCATCAATAAATTGCAAAAACTGTTCCGCTCCGCCATATTCTGGTCTGTCTGTCCCCTCTCGTCTCGAATACAATTCCGAAGCTGGCGGAGTCAGTGTAAAATCATAGTAGCGTTCAGGAGAAAACGGTTTTTCGATATGGTAACCGATGCCGACTACTAGTGCTGGAACGATTCCTGTCCTTTCGGGCCGCCTTGATTGGATACGGACTGCCTCAAACATCGTTCCGAATATAGCATTAGCATCCAAGAAATAAATAACTGGAAAGCCTGAAGGAGGAGGAGGCACATCAGGTATACCAAGCAAAATTTTGTATTGCCGATTTTCTTTTGAACGTATTAAAAATTGTTCAGTACTCGGAATGCTAACTTCTCGGCCAGCAGTATCTTTGTCCATCACATCAGCTTGTTTATCTTTTTTCCTATGCATGGTTAAACGCCTCCATATCATTGATTGATATAATCGGGGCAAAAATTACAACCCTCCAACTGAACATTTCAATCTCTTTTCCAAAGCCGACAAACATATGTATTCGCAACTGGTACTCTATTCTCTGACGGGCAAACGGGCCCTTCCTTCATTAAAACAACCTGATGGGTAGCCGATTTTTTTGAATGGATCGCCTTCTATGGTTCATAAGACTTTACCTGTATTTAAGACATCGCTTAGTAATGCCAAAATGGTGCCGAACGATGATTCTCATCTATATGAAAATAATTAGGTAAGATGATGCGGGATGACCTTTGAACTTATGAATCATTTACACAATTCCACGTTTCATTAGAAAACTCTCATTTTTTACTATCTTTAAATAATAAATAAATGAAATAAGGAACACCGATGATGGAAATGACAATCCCGACAGGCAATTCAGCTGGAGAAAAAACAGTTCTGGCAATATAATCGGAGACAATGACCATAAGCATGCCGACCGTTCCGCTGACGGGAATTAGCCAAAAATGATGGATTCCGACCAAACGCTTGGCGATGTGCGGTGCTATCAAACCGACAAATACAATGTTTCCTGCCACAGAGACACAAGCGCTCACAATTCCGATACTGCATAAAAGGAACACATTTTTTTCTTTTTCCGTACGAATTCCCAGTCCTATTGCTCTATCTTCTCCTAATTGAAGCAAGTCGAGTATATACGATTTTTTTATAATAATAGGAACTAATATGACGAGCCAAGGCAAAATAGAGACAATGTATTTCCAATTAGCATTCCATATACTTCCATTCAACCAAACTGTCGCCATTTCAAAATCCTGAGGGTTCATTTTCAAGGATAAAAACATAGACAAGGCCCCAAACCCAAATCCTATTGCAATTCCAACCAAAATCGCACGTTCGGAATCTAGTTTTCCATTTCGCCATGAGAATAAATAAATCAATAGTGCTGAAGCCAGTCCGCCTATCCAACCAAACAGCGGCATTGCCAAAGTTGACAGCCATCCGCTTCCCGTTATTTGTCCTTCAAAAAAGAGCATAAAAATAACGATAGCGGCTCCTGCCCCTGAATTGATTCCTAAAACGCCAGGGTCTGCAAGTCCATTTCTGCTGATCCCCTGTAAGGTTGCACCCGCCACTGCGAAACCAAATCCAATCAATGAAGCTATTAAAATACGGGGCAAGCGAAATTCAAATATGACCAAATCATGCTCAGAATTGGGATCAACCCGCAGCAAAGTCTTTACTATATCGATAACTTTAATATCAAATTCACCGTTTGTTAAGCTGACATATATTGCAGCAAAAATAAAGACTATACTGATCAGCATCACTGTCCAAAATCGTCTCGCCATTTGTTTATGCATATGTTCCTCCTCCTCTCTTGTAAATTAAATAGAGGAAGAAAGGAACTCCGATTAGGGAAGTGACAACTCCAATAGGAGTCTCAAACGGGTAATTCAAAAATCTGCTTAAAATATCGGACAGTGCTAAAAAAATACCTCCAAGTACTCCGGCGCAAGGAATAACCCACCTATAATCGATTCCAATTAAAAATCGGGTTATGTGCGGAATGATTAAACCAACAAATCCAATATTTCCTGCCAGGGTAACAGAAATACCAGTCAAAATGACGGTGCTGGCCATTGTTAACGCTTTGACCAACACCGTTTTCTGTCCTAAACTTACAGAAACTTCTTCACCTAAAGAAAGAATTGTGAGCGATTTGGAAATATAAAGAGCCATTATGATCCCGACAATTGCAAAAGGAATCGCAAGTTTTATTAGAAAGGGATCCATCTGATGCAGCCGGGCATTATACCAAAAACTGATGTTTTGCGATACTTGAAAATACGTTGACAAGGCAGCGGAAATACTGCTGAGAAACGTTCCAATAATAGTTCCGATGATCGCCATTCGAACGGGTGACATTCCGTTTGGCATAAGCGACGCCACGCCGAAGACGAAGCCAACAGCAATGGCTGAACCGAGTAGTGAAAATATTATCATGCTCAAAGATGATGCATCCGGCATGAAAATCATGCAAAGTGTAATAGCGAAAACCGATCCGTCAGAAACTCCCAAAATCGAAGGGGAGGCAAGATAGTTCCTCGTCATTCCCTGCATGATCGATCCAGATATGGCCAAGAAAATTCCGATTAAAAGTGCTCCAATCGCTCTTGGCAAACGGGAATGTATTACAATTTGGTGATTTACATTTTCCGGATCAAAATGAAAGAACGCCTCCCAAACCGTTTCGAAATTTATATCTTTCGCTCCATAAAGTATAGATAATAGAACTATGAGCACAAACGCAATAGGCGAAGAACATAAAATGAGAATGGATATAGGAATCTTTAAGCGCATATTATGATTCCCGCCCTGCATCATTCATTTGCCAATTTTTCAGTCGCTGCTTTTAAGAATTGAATTTTACTCCATGCTGTACCGCCTTGTGCCAACGGATCCACAACGTTTACGAATACTTTGTCGTTTTTAACTGCATTAATGCTTTTCCAGATCGGATTCTTTTGCAATTCCTCTAGTGCTTTTGGATTCTCTTGGTTCTCATCCTCTGAAAATTGGACAAAGAGATAATCTGGATTCATTTCGCTAAATTTTTCTAACGAAATCACTTCCTGCGCTTTGGCATTTTGAATTTCTTCCGGTACGGTAAATCCTAAATCTTCGTATAACGAAGGGTTGAAAAATATATCTTTCGAATAGATCATAATATTACCGCTTCTAATACGAACGATAGCTACTTTTTTATCTTTGAACTTCTCGCCTATTTGTGCTTTCGCCTTTTCGAGGTCATCTTGATATTCCTTTAAAACTTTTTCTGCTAGATCCTGTTTTCCCGTAAGTTCAGCCAATAATCGCAGGTTATCTTCCCAATTTGTTGATATATGAGAAACCGGGATCGTGACAGCAATTTTCTCTAATTTTTCAATAACGTCTGGTTTAAACTTTGTCGTTGCGAAAATGACATCCGGTTTCAGCTTCAGGATCGATTCAATGTTTGGCTGTGCCTTCTCTCCAATCGAAACGGTTGAAGCTGTAATATCCTTGAACATTTCCGGGAACTTTCCCCCAACCGTGATGCCTCCAGCAGGCTCAACGCCCAATACGAGCGCATCCTCCATCGTTTCCATACTGCCGGTGATTACAATTTTTTCTACGTTTTTAGGAACTGTATATTCTTTGCCGAGGTAATTGATCGTTCTCGTTTCACTTGACTCAGCTTCCTTCTTCTGCTCCGTTTTACTGCTTGAATCTCCCCCTGTGCTGCTGGTTTGTTCCTTATTACCACCGCAAGCCGCCAATAAAAGTATAATTAGCGTGATAAGTCCATAGTAAAGCAGTTTTCTTTTCATAATATAGAATGTCCTCCTATCATCCAATTGATAATAATTATCATTTTTAATTATAAAAAGTCTTTCTTATATATGACCATGGACAGTATCCAGAATTCTTTTTGGACGATTTCCAGAAAAAAGACTTACCATTTCGTCAATTATTCGTTCGTGCGCGCTGGCAGAATACTCCAGCCATGGATCTGAGGAAATGAAATAAACGCGATTATTACGAACTGCGCTCAATTCTTGCCATGGCAACGAATATCGCAAAGTTTTCCAATAAGCTAACGTTTCTTCTTCTTGGCGAATTAGCAAGAGAAGCCGATCAGGATCTAATTCAATTAACTGATCTATTGTCATTCGTTCATCGCAGGCTAATTGATTGCAATCATACGCAAATGCCAGCTGCAAATCGTGAAATAAAATATCAGTAATACTCCGATTGCAATGAACATACAAATTCTGTTTGGAAATTCGTAAAATGAGGAAAGTATCGTCCTTCACTTTATTTTTCACCCATTCTCGTGCATGCTTTACTTTTCTGTCATAGTTTTTAAGCCAGTCCTCAGCTTCTTGCGTTTCACCTAAAAATTCAGCTGTCAGCAGCAGCTGTTCCCGCCAATTTTTCTCCTGCCACGGAATATAATAAATTGGAGCAACCCGAGATAATTTTTCTTTCTCCATTTCATCTAGATCATCCGTACTTATGACTACTTCAGGTTTTGCTTGAAGCAGCTTTTCGATGTTGGACTCCCATTTTTGCCCATTCCGATAAGCATTGAGATGGACAGAAATATCTGTACGATACTCCTTATAATAATAAGCGGTCCATTTCGGATGAAGCGGCGCAGCATACGGGATGATTTTAAGAGCCAGCAATTGACCGGTAATGGGAGAGCGATAAGCAGCTATTTTACGGCGTCGTCTTTTCATATAATGTGTTGGTGTAACTCCAACCTGCTTCTTGAATTTGCGGCTAAAATAAAATTCATCGTTGTAGCCGATTTGATGGGCAATATCTTTTAGCTTGGCATTAGACTGTGCCATAAGCTGTTTTGCTTTATTGATCCGCAGCTCTGTCAAATAGTCGATAGCACTAATTCCGTACGTTTTTTTAAATAAATCGACAAAATATTTCGGACTGATTTTTGCGATTGCTGCCAATTGCTCGATGGACAAATTTTCATAATAATAATGGTCCATATAGTCCTTTGCCAGTTCAAGCGCTGCACACGATCCGTTATGTAAAAAAGATCGGCTTTTCAAAATAATATAGAGCAATTTTTGGAAAGTAAACTGACTGCGGAAGCGTTCCAGCTCGTCATCATTATCCCAATATTGAAAGATCGATTTGCACAATGAAGTGAGTTGATCAAAAGGGAACACTTGAATTTCACCTTGCAGAGAAAATAAACGTCCATCTTTCTCATTTACCATGCATTCATACCTTTGATCAGTTGATCGGAACACCTCAAACTTCAACAGGTAGATTTCTGTTTCATCGAGAGCCTGTATTTCACCTCCATAAGTCTCTCCAGGTATACACGCATACACATGATTTTGTTGAATCCGATACTCGGTTGTGCCCAGCGTCAATTGTCCATGTCCGTTCACCACAATGATAAGAACATGTGAGAAGGTTAGCTGCTGCTCAATTTGCAAATTTCCATTCCGTTTTAATAACTCAATATGTCGAAGTCTAAAAGACAAGTCATCTAAAGATAAATTATTCGAAGCCTCTTTCACAACAAAACTATGTCCACTCATCAGCTTCCACCTTCCTAATTAGTTGTATCTTTATGTCAACTAGCATGTTCATTTCTTTTCAAATATTGAAGGAACAGCAAGGAAAATATTTTAACACAAAGATTATAAATGATAATGATTATCATTATTGTTTATAATCATACCAAATTCTTCTCTTTTTTAAAAGTTAAATGACGAGACAATTCTTTAGTCTTAATGTTTATCACTTTGGACTCAAGAATTCGATTTAGAAAACGCTAAATACAAATTTGTTTCATATCGAAAAGCGCGAAAAAAAAGAATCAACGCGTTGTGGCGTTGATTCACAGATTAGGTTCTTTTGCCAATTTGTTACTGATTGGTCCTTGCAATCATTACGGTTTTCATCACTCATATTTTCGCAATCATTCGCTCCACTTTAACATTTCTTACCCGAAGGATTTGTTAATGTATTATGAAAGAATACACACCAATTTAAATGATGTGTTTCCCTGACAATGCCAAAGCTTCGTTAAGATTAAACCAGCTGCTTTACAGCGCTGAATGTGAAATTCTGCGCGTTTTCCATCACAACTGCCCCAAGACCCTATTGATACTTGTACGGGAAGCAGCCAGTAGAAAAAAGAGTCGTTCAAAGTTTTTTTAGCTCTGAAAGGATTTTTTCTAACTCTGCTTCGTCTAACTTCGGAGCTTCTACACACATTTTTTGGGCTTCCATGTATTCATTAAACTCTTTTACTATGTCTTCCGGCGCTCCAGGCTTTAGGTGCCAGTTACCCGGTTCATCAACGAAGAAAGGACTTTTTGCAAATTTAGGTTCTTTACACGTCATTTCATGCGCTCCTTTGGTATTCGTCTAGCGCTCTTTCATAGCTTCACTTATTAGTAGACTAGCATATTTTCTTAGATACAGGGGCTTAATTCCTCATAGTTAAGATAAAAACTGATTCTTCACTTTACGAGATGGTTGTATGGACTGCTTTTGTTTCAATTCCTTATAGTTAAGATAAGAACACAGAAGCGCGAGAAGCAATTGAAACGCTAGAAGAAGGTTTCAATTCCTTATAGTTAAGATAAGAACGAGATAATTTTGAAACTCCTGATGTAGATTTCGAATGTTTCAATTCCTTGTTAAGATAAGAACCCCATATTTTCGAAGGTATGACCCTCTCAAATACGGTGTTTCAATTCCTTATAGTTAAGATAAGAACATTCCCACGACCCCCAAAAATAGAACTTATGTTCTAGTTTCAATTCCTTATAGTTAAGATAAGAACCCCAAAAAACGTTGTTAAATAAGCATTTCATTTTTAATGATTGACTGGTTATTTTTATTTTAACGAAAAGGGGAATTTTTATCAAATCTTTGATTTGCTTGGGCTCAATGGAGATTTAAAAGAGTCGTCGATCCCCGGGGATTTTTGCACGATTGGGGGTCGACGACTCTTTTTTATTTCCGTTTAAAACAGATTTCAAAGTTTGCCTGCCGACAATGAAATCCATGTTGTATCAACCATTTTACATGACCCATCTGTTTTAATAAAGTAAACATCCGGCTCATTCCCTTTCTCATTCAATTGAAGGAAGAGTGAGACCATATTTAACGTTTCATTCTGGAAAAATTGGTTTAGGTCTATTCGATCGGTTCCTACGATCTAAAATAAGAACATGATCTGAAAAATGATTGGTAGTTTTTACTTAAAATTCCCTTTTTTTCTTCCTGTTTACCAAAAGTTACATATTTTCTCTTATAATGAAACAGAAAGCTGTTCCACATGTTGGAATCCATTTCGTTTCAATCGGAGGCATGAAGGCAGTGAATGTCAAGTATATCCCTTCTGAATGGGAAAAGACGAAGAAAGGTATTGGCGATCTGGTCGGTCTCGGTGTATGGGGCAAAGGTATGATTGATAAATTAAAAGATCTAAACGATCTTCTCGAAGACGTTCAAGCAGACATCGCCAAATATGACACAGATGGTGTCATCTCTTTCACCCACACAGACCGAAAAAAACAATATCAACAATTATTTGAAGATTATCTCGTCTTGCACCGCTTTAGCAGCCGTGTCGGAGAGATTGTTGACCGCACCATCGATGATCCGTTTTATCAAGAGATCGATGCTTTTGTGGAAGCGATGCGCAACTTATCTATATCAAAGATCAAAACGAAAAACCACATTGGCGCCAAAAAAACAGTTGTCGCTCCCGGAGCATACGGCACACAACAAACAATCGACGTGCCGAAAGCGGAAGTTGGACTAGAAGATCTGTTCAGCGAAAGGAACTACTATGCCAGACTGATGGAACAGGAATACGCTTCATGGAAAGAACTGAACCCTAAAGCAAATTTTTCGAAACAAGAATATATACAAACAGCATTGAATTCCCGGGCTTTTCAGTATGAATCGATCAAAGATGAGCAGATGAACAAAGAATTTTGGGGGCAAATAACAGCACTTGCTGTCATAGTAGGCACTTCCTTCATTTGTCCGCCAGCAGGGATGGCATTAGGGGCAGCTTATGGTACACTGGAATTAAGTTCAGCCGTTTCCGGAAAAGACTGGATTTCAGGGAGAGAGTTGAAAACAGACGAACGAGTATTTCGTGGTGTCCTTTCTCCACTGGATATCGTCCCTGGCGTAAAGGGGCTTTCAACATTCAGCAGTGCCGCCCGTTTCTCCCATCTAAGAGAAGCCAGTGATCTAAAATTATTAGCGACGAAAACGGGCTTGCAGTCCAAATCATTTGTCCGGGATATGGTGGTTCGTGCAGAAAAAGGCATATTCCCCCGCATCGGAAGTGCCAAAGCATGGACAAAAGAAATCCCGCACCATTTGAAAAACAAAAGCGCAAACAGTGCACTGAAAACCGCCCGGTTCGTAGACAACGCCCTGACCAATCTGAAAAATACAATCCCTGACCGGCAAATGGGATTGGCCATGGAAGGGGTTGGGAACGTTAAAGTTCCGCCCAAAAACACCTATGGATTGGAGAATAAAGTTCGAGCTTATCTGAGTGAGAAGACGGGGTTAAATCTAGGCGAAGGTAAAGCAGGCAACGATGGCGTTGAACTTAGCACTAAGGGTGCAGATAACACTGAGTTAGGTAAAATAACAGGATATAAATTTAAAGAAGATGTTGATTTAGATTTTAGGGGAACAGGAAAGACATATAGAGACGCATTAAATGAAGCTTTTATTAGGACAGGTGTACCGAGAACAGAATTTACTGTGACTAAATGGGGAAGAGATGCTAATGGTAAATCATTCCCAGTAGAGTGGAGAGCTAAAAATGGTGCAGAAGTCAATATTGATATTGGACATACAAAAAATGGTCCAGATGTTCCGCACATTGGTTATCAAACTGGGGGGAAAAGAGGTGGAGGAGGAGCCATACGTGGGCATATACTGGTAGACGATGTACCTGCAAATAGATAAATGGAGGAATGTATATGTTGTGGAATATTGAGGAACAGATTATGTCTGCTGCTGCTTCTATGAACATCAATGTAACCAAAATATCAGAACATGATACAGAATTAAGATTTCAACAACTTTCCAGAAAATACGCTAACGGTACTAAATTATTTCCGTTGTGGGAGCATCTAGATAACGATATAGCTGTACAACATCCAGAAGCTTGGAAATGGATTGCTGAATATATTGGAAATTCTCAAGCTATTTTGATGTTTAACCCATCCGATGAAAAATCGTCTTATGAAGTAGAGGGGGGAGAAAATCTAGTAAAACTACTGTCAGAAATGTTTAATGTTGAGTTCTATGTTACTAATAAGAACAATGAATATTTATTATGTTTTAACCATCATGATGTACTAATTGCATGTGGAGATGCAACCGAATGGATAAAAAAATACGAGAATATTCAAGATTGAATAAAATCTTCACTACTAACTATCTATCTCGATGAGTTGTTTAAATTGTATAACCTTGATTGGCTTTATGCTTTTCAAGGTTCTTTTTATTATTAATGGTTTCGCTCTTAAAATAACTGAACATTAATTTCAGAGTTTATGATGGTTATACCTACATGGAGTTTGGCTGATATGCTAATTCTCTAATTCTTGTTTAAAATGCTCCATGCTCTCAAATTCCTTAAGGTACAGTAATTCAGACTTTAATAAGCCAAAGAAATTCTCCATGACCGCATTATCTAAGCAATTTCCTTTACGCGACATGCTTGGGGCAATCCCTCGTTCTTTTAATGTGTGTTGATACTTTTTCATTTGATTATGCCAACCTTGATCGGAATGGAGGATGGGGGCGTCTCCTTCTTTTAAACAGTCAAAAGCTTTGTCCAACATTCTGGAAACAAGCGAATAAACAGGCCGACTTTCTATGTTGTAAGCGATAATTTCTCCGTTGTATAAATCTAGAATTGGGGATAAATATAGCTTCTCCCCATGCAAATGGAATTCTGTCACATCTGTCACCCATTTCTCATTTGGTTTCGATGCGTGGAAGTCACGCTCCAAAATATTAGGCGCAATGTTCCCTACTTGCCAACGATAGGAGCGATACTTTTTCATGCGGACAAGACATTTTAATCCCATTTCATTCATTAGGCGCTGGACTGTTTTATGATTGATTTTTAACCCTCGATTACGTAATTCTTGTGATACGACGGTATCCATACCTTCCTTGATGTTTCTCAAAAATTTCCTTAATCCATTCCTTAATTTCCTTATATTTATCTGGACGATTCATTTGTTTGATCCAGTAATAATACGTACTGCGCGCAATGCCAGCGACCTTTACTAGATCGGTGACTTTAAATTCATGCCTTAATTCAAAGATGATTTTCGCTTTATCTTGTTCTGTAATTTTTCCTTTTCTTGAATGAAGGCATGTAACTTTTTAAGTAAGCATTCTCCATACGTAAACGCTCATTTTCAGCTAATAATGCTTCTTGTGACCCTCCCTACTTGTTGAGATTTCTTTGTTTCTTTTTTCATGGATGGACGCTCCTTTTTCTTTGGTTGAAGAGCGTCCATCCCTTGTGTTTCGAATAAATACCTCCAATTCCACACCGTACTGGAGGAAGGGATGTTAAATCGGGCAGAGATTTCTCCGATAGACGCTCCTGTTTCGTTCATATAGTTGATTCCGTCCATTTTAAACTCCATTGAGTAATTTGTATCCATTTTTTAAAATGCTTCTGATCCATGTTCTCTGTACTTAGTCACCCATTTTTAACATCGATACACTTACATGATACTTTTGTGCGGTTACCTTAAAGGAATCTACCCCTTCAAGATAAGCCCTAACTGCAGCTAATTTAGTTTCTAAACTGTATTTAGTCATATAAAAACTGCACCTCAATGGTTAGTTGTGTCTAACAATTGGGGTGCAGTTCATTACAGGCTCTCTTTTTCTGATATTCTAATAATCTTCGATCTACTTCAGGATGTGCCAGACACCGTGCTCAGGGGAATTAATTTTATTTTTAGACTAACTTGTGAATTCTGACATTTTAACCAAGTTTTATATTCAATCTACGCAACATTTCAAATGTATTCACGTACTGTACATTAAATTCACGACAGACATTCGGGATAGGGATTCTTTTTTTTATATCGGCATTAAATTGTTCATGTGTAACTACTATAAAATTATATGTCTTTGCGAAAGCTACCAGCCAGCTATCCGCTACACTGGCGAAGTCATTTTTCGCAATGTCAAGATATTGGTTTTGATTAACTGCCCAAGTAATAATTTTCCGATATGTGTAAATAACTTCCTCTTTATCTGTCGGTTCAAACCATTGAGCAAAGTTATTATTTATCCACTTGCTCAATTCATCGTCTTTATGAAAATTATTGATTTCTTGTTTAACACGATCGATACTTATTATGTTACCGCTTTTGGCATGTTCAAACAGGGCATTCCAAAAGGAAGGAGCTATGTCAAAAGAATAATACCTGTTATAGGCCTCAATAAAGACATTGGCATCCAGTACAAATTTGTTGTTAGAGCTCATAACTTTCTCCCAGAATCTAAATATTCTGCGAACTTAGAAAAAGTTTTGCCATAAAGCCCAGTCAGTTGATAGGCTTCACGGTAGAGAATTGTTCCTTCCTTTGTAGCCCTTATTACAGCTTCTGCAAAACGGTGGCCGATACGTAAATGTTGAGTTGCGTAAAAGTTGCCCCCGCTAGTATCTTGATTTTCTTGGTAACGTCTTTCTATATAACAGGCTTGATAGAATTTAAAAAACTCATCTTTAGTAATTAGTTTCAAATCTAGCGCTCTACGGGCTGCAACAATTTCACTTACTTTGAAATTGCGAGCAATTTGTTTAAAACAATCTTCATATCTGCTTACTTGTTGCCACATATGGAGCAACTCATCTTCGGGTACGAGAAACTCTGCAGCCGCTTTGTTACATACATGCTCGATTTTAATGTCAGCAGGCTGAAGATTAGTTAAATCAAATGCTGCGCTTGCTCCATACCAAATATGAGCGAGTTCGTGCGCCAATGTAAACATTTGTGCAGCTTTGCCATCTGCTCCATTCACAAATATTAAAGGTGCATAATCATCAATAAGCACAAAACCACGAAATTCATCGACATCCAATTTCCTATGCGTATTATTACCGACAACTCCATTGATCACTACAATAATTCCAATGTCTTCAATTTTTTTTATTAAGTTGCGTAAAGCTTCTTGCCAAGTTCCTTGCTTTGATGCCCAACCGTCTTTTAAACCTAACGTTCTTCTGATATCTTGAGCAACCAACTTAGGATCGTCTGATAAGTCTGCAGAACCTACATAATTTAAAGGTTCGTTTCCCAGTTGAATTAAATAATCACGCATCCATTGTTGACGCCTCTCCATAGTTTGAACGGTTTCTAAGAGATTGGGGCTGGGTTGAGTAGCAAATTCATTTTTAATAGTGCGATAGTGGGGAATAGTCAATTTCTCCTCTGGTGGATTAGGAAGAAAGAAATAACCAAGAGGTATAGCAGTTGCTTTTGCGAATTTCTCTAGCTGCTTAAGAGTTGGTTGGCTTTCATTATTTATCCATTCATTAAGCTTTGGGAATTTGCTCTTAAGCATGTCAAAATTACCAGTACGTTTTACTGCCCATTGTAGGACATTTGGTTTTACCTCAACCCTAGCCATGATGTTACCCTCCTCCTAGATATAGTATGCCACAAATTAAGTAAAGGAAAAAGAGATGTCTGTTAGATTCATTAAAAAAACAAATAGATGGTGTTGCAAAACGCATAATCCATGCATAAAGGATGTGAAAAATCCACCTTCTTGGAAATTATATACAGTGACTAAAAAATCCAAGGGGTGGATATGAGTATAATTTCCAATTTTGTAGAAGAACATGCATGGATGGATGAAATCGTTCCTCTTTTAGAAGCGTTATTTTAATACATCGATCGACTTTCTTTTCTGGAAACACCGTACGTGACAGGAAGACCACCGATATCTAAATAAGCCTTGCTTAAATAAACGTACTTTGCGATCGACTCTCTAATCCTCGGTCGGTTTGGCTATTTTCGACGGAATTGTGGGCTTTCAGAGGTTCCACATCTGTCGACTTTTTCACGAGCCAGTAAATGGTTCAAGAACAAGGATTTTCCGATTTACACGCTCAATTTTTCAATGATCTAGGGGGGCAAAAATGAAAAGTTGTGATCATTGACAGCACATCCCTACATGTGATTCTCAAGCCAAATGGGGGAAGTCTAGCCTATATCGCTAGTTTAAAGGGTATAAACTTCATCTTTGTACCACGACGGAAAGGAACATTCTTATCACATATCTTGTTGACATCCAATCACCATGATACGATCGTGTCACCGAATTTACTCTCATCGCTACAAGGACGGGGCATCCTATTCGCACTTGGCGATGCAGCCTATGACAGTGAAAACATCCATGAAGCAACAGAAGAAATAGACATCTTTTTCGTTTCTCTGATGAATCTTCGAAACGGTACCGAACGAAAAGATGCTTACGGTCACGTGATTCCTGACTTCTTGAAAACCAGATTGGTGAAATGGTTGTTCGGCCTTCGTAACACCATCGAACGAGTATTTAACCAGTTATTAGAACAACCACGTTGGTACCGGTTTCGTCGCTATCAACTGCATGTACAATTATTCATAATCATGCATAACGTCGAGTTTTTACTCTAGTTTTGCAACACCATCAAAGTATAAAGGATAAGTAGTTGTAGTGTCGAAAAATTCTTTTAAATCCATAATGAACTTATAATTTTCGTTATAAAAATCAAACATATCTTTAGTTCTTGATAATGCTGGGGTTGATTTGTATATGCTCTTTTTATTTCCTTCTATTTTAATGGAATTGGTCACAAACTCTAAACCCAAATCTTGCATTATTAATGGATTAAGAGACTCAATTGAATGTATTGTCATGGCCATTAATATGTTTACTTTATTATTATAAAAATGTTTATTTACAATATCTTTAAGACTAGCTTTTTTTCCATTCCATCTAATCTCTCCTATGTATATCAAGGTGTAAGGTACATCGCCTCCCATAAAATCAACAATTATTTCGAAACATGGTAAAGTTTTACCTTCTGTATAAATTGAAGTATAAAGCGCTTCCAAGATATTATTTGGGTTATATATATACAAGCTAATTAAAGCATCGCTGTTTTCATGAGCATCTAATATATTTTTAATATCATTTTGCCAAGTATCGTTAAATTTTAGGAAATCTTTCACACTTCCCCTTATTTCTTTAAACTTTGCTTTAAATTTAGTTGCACATATATCATGGAATAGAAGGCTGTTACCTCCACTAAGTCCCATCGTTTCTAATATAATCTGCTTGTCTTCTAATCTAATATCTTCTTTTAGGAATCCGAATCTTAATATTTCTAAAATACTCCAGTCTTTTATTGAACCCGTAAGTGCTTCTGGACTACCAGATTCCAAAAAAAAGTATCCTAGTGTTAGATTTTTTTCCTCTTCATATATTTTTTTATTAATATATGTATATAGAGCTTGTTCTAAATAATATACTTCACTATCAATACCATTGTATTTATCATTTTCAATATATTCTTCAAATTCTTCAATAATATGATAATCTTCATCGTTTCTACTTATATTTGATAAAATTTCCCTGTATTGTTCCTTTGTATAACACATAGGTACAAAATATAGTGCAAAGGGATTTGGGTATTTATTTCTTTTAACTGTTTCCATATGTATTAATATATAATTTTCAAAACCTATACTCTTTGTAGCTTTTTTAATTATTTCAGTTAGTGCATTTACAGTTTTTTTGTCCTCACAATAGAAACAATAATGAAATAGTGAAAACTTTCTTTGGGCTGGATTAGCTATGGGTGCAACTTTAGTTTTTGAAATTGGATTATAGTTATCATCTATTTCTATCTGATATCCTTCAATAAAATAAGAAGTTTGACTTAATAATTCTGAAAATGGAATTATTAACTCATCCCAGTGAGTCGATATAATTATTACACGTATTTCACTTTCCTTAACTTTGAATTTTCGCTTTAATAGTCCCACATACTTCATTATTTCGTGAATCGCCTGTCGAGAGGCTTGATTTGACCTTTTTAATTCAATTATAACAAAACGGTTGTAGCTATCTTTTGCAAGTATGTCAATAAATCCTTTCGTTCCATAAAAGTTTTCTAGCATATACTCTTTCTCAATTAACTCTAACCCCCTTTCAATAAAGGCTAGATTTGCAGCTAATTGGTCTCTTATTTTATCTTCCACTTTTCTCAAGAAAATCACCTCTAAACTAATTAAATTCATCAATAATTATCTTTAATGCGATAAATTGTAACCGTCAAGTAAAACTGGTTTTTACGCCATCTTGGTGATAGGTGATTACTAATTGAGCATTTTGCAAAATTAGATTTTTATTAAAAAGAGTTTTAAAAGAAACTCAAATAAATTGGGGTATTTTGTATCTTTGGTTTACAAATATTCTTTTTGTCCTTTTTTGGGCATACTTGCAGAATTTTTCGCTTTAAAAATTTTTAAATCGGTTAGTTGCTTTTTACTCTCTTTTGCCATTGCGAGAGCTGAAACCAGTAATACGATGGCGTTCAAGTAAATATGAGTTTTTATTTTATCGATTCCCCACACATGCAGGGAGTTCGCTGTAAGATAACTTTTCATTCTTGAATTGCACCGTTCTACACTGGTTCGCTCATTGTAATTCTTTCCAACGTTTGGAATCGCGGTGTGGATACGTTAATTTTTACTACCATTCCATAGTTGGAGGATGAACAGGCTGCCATTCCTAATGGGCAATCCACTTTTCTAGTTGCGTGTGGACATCTGAATTTGAGCTGGTCTTTTATTGGCTCCTCAATAAGTCATTTCGTACCCCATAGAACAGCGTGGGGTTCCATTGGAGGCAATTTCTTCGGGAATCATTTTCATTACGCAAATTGAGTGGAATAATAGCTTGAGAACCGATGTTCTTGGCCGATTCGTAGTTTTTAAGCTGGTCGTACCCACCATCCATTATCAGGAAATTAATTTTAGAGTTTGTACAACTCTTTACTTGTTCAATTAATTGTGGTGCGACATCCTCATCGTTGATATGAGCAGGGGTTACTTCAATCACCATTGGTAATTCACTTTTGGTGTCAACGGAAAGATGCATCTTATAGCCAAACCAAGTCATTTTATTACCGAAGGAATCAAACTTTGCCCCCCAATTGGCGTTGCCTGTTTGTTCACTTCGCTTCTTAGGCTGCTTCTTTTCGTAAGCATCAATGGCGGCACTGTCGATAGCCTGATGTTTTCCATCAATTACTCCTTCCTCTTGAGCTAACTGGACGAGATCTTGAAAGATTCTTTTCACGAGTCCAGTTTTGGTTAGTGAAGAAAATACTCGGCTAAGAGTAGAGATGGATGGTGCAGGCCTGCTAATATCTAAACCACATTGGTAACGAAAACGCAGGTCATTTTTCAATCGATTGTGAAGAGAAGTAAAAGTATCAATACCTTCTAATGGGGCAGCGATAAGAGCCCTTAATATCCCTTCTTTGGAATGTCCTTCAGCCCCTTGGGGTGAAGAACTTTTCAATTGTTTAGCATAAGGACGCAAATCTAGAGCACTAAAAAAGATCGGTAATTTCTCTTTTGACTCTAAAATTTGCAATTCTTCAAAGGAAAATAGACTTTCTTGTAGAATATACAAAGTGACTTCCTCCTTGTGGATTTTTGTGGTTTGGTCACTTCAAAATTCTACAAATAAGGGGTGAAGTCCTTTTTTATGCTTTAGAAAACCTTATGGCTCTTGGGTTGAAAAATGTGCAAAATGCTCAATTTATCAAACATAACTATCACCTATCAAAACTAATTTTTCAAATAGAATATGAAAGCCGTTTGATTAATTCTGGATTCCACTTTTTAGGCTGCTTGGTCCTCAACTTTCTTAAAATAATAATCCATAGAACCAATTCTTCATGATTAATGAGTCTGTTCAATTGCAAAAAATTATCCTCTGTTTCTTAGAGTCTTCTACCGATTCCAGATTTTGTTGAAGATAAACCTTGTTTTTAGAAATTTATCAAGTCTCTTATCCAGAAGATGTTTTTTGCAAAATAAAAGTGCAGAGAATTGCAAAATCCTTATGCAGTGATATGCAATGGGGCTTTACATGGAAGAGGAGCCATGATAACCTTTTTTGGTTTTGCCAAAACTGTTGAAGCTGGCGCTTGGCTAAAGAATCATGGCTACAGAGGCTCCATGTCAAGCCCTTGATGGATAGATCACATATATGTATATTTATTCAAAATTTTGATAAAGGTATACTGCAACACTCTGTTTTTTTTTTCTTGCAGAAAACACCCTCGATCAGAGTGATGGAGGATAGAACCTTGTGGTTGTTGACGCTGATAGGCTTGTTTTAAAGCACTCAATACTAGCTCCTTTTTCATTGAACAGTCTATATGCCAGCCGACTATTCATAATACTAGCTAGATAAAGCCAACCTTCATCCGTTGGAATGTATGTGATATCAGCTACCCATACTTCATTTGGTTTCGTAACAGTAAAATGTTGGTTTAAGACATTTTCGTGGACCGGATGGTTATGTTTTGAGTTAGTGGTAGCCTTATGCTTTTTCACGGTACGAGACTTCATTCCCTCTTTGTTCATTATGCGGGAAACCGTCTTCTGTGAAACCTTAATGCCTTCATGATTAAGCTTTTTGGCAACCTTTGGACTCCCATACAGTTGGCGAGATTCGATATACACACGACGCACTTCCTGCGTCAATTCTTCTCGACGCTCTTGTCTAGCACTTTTGGGACGATCACGCCATTTATAATAACCGCTTCGAGAAACTTTCAATACTTCGCACATCTTCTCCAATCGGTAATCGAAGCGATGTTCATGGATAAATGAATATTTTACCGATGGTCTTTCGCGAAGAAGTGCATCGCCTTTTTTAAGATGGAGTTTTCCTCCTCCAGATCCCGAATACGTTTCTTCAGTTCACGAACATCGTGGTCTTCAGATCGAAAAGTTTGGGTTTTTGATATTTCAGGTTCTTGCTTATATTTTTTCACCCAGCCGTGAAGAGTATTTTCGTTTATTTTGAGCTCACGGGCAACTTGTGCAACGGATTCGCTTCCTCCAAAATATAACGAACAGCTTAAAGTCTTCCTCGTACCGCCTTTGATTTTTTGTCATGTAGACACCTCACTTTTCAGTCTATTATTAATAATCTGTGTCTACTTTTTAGTCTAACATCATTCTTCATAATTTAAGATGAAAACTATTCCTCATAGTAATTAAGATAAAAACGCGGTAACTTACCTTCTTTTGTTGCCGTCCAAAGTTCGTGTTTCAATTCCTCATAGTTAAGATAAAAACTTATCCGGGGTGGATGGATGATAGCCGATTGGATTGGTGTTTCAATTCCTCATAGTTAAGATAAAAACTTCATCGATCATTGATGAGGACATTTTCAAGCTTTGTTTCAATTCCTCATAGTTAAGATAAAAACCCGAATCGCTCGGACTGGGCATATGCCAGTGTGTCAACCAGTTTCAATTCCTCATAGTTAAGATAAAAAACCAAAAAACGTTGTTAAATAAGCAATTCATTTTTAATGCTTGACTGGTTATTTTTATTTTAACGAAAAGGGGAATTTTTATCAAATCTTTGATTTGCGTAGGCTCAATGAAGATTTAAAAGTGTCGTCGATTTCCAGGGATTTTTGCACGTTTGGGGGTCGACGACAACAGTTCTATTACTCAGTAAGTAAATGACATGGGGCATCTAAAGCTTTTACAAGTTTCGTCCACTATTTCTAGTTTACAAAGAGTCTATTCCGAGGGTAAGTCGTAAAACAATATCTCCCTTGCCAACAAGCATTTTTCTAAAAATATCGTCACACCTTTTCAGTTCATACCGCAAACATAAAAGGGTTCAGACCCTAGATCCGAACCCTTAAAAGAAATTTGCTGCTCGTATTAGTCTTTTATTCTTTTACTTCTTTCTTTAAGAAACCGACCATAAGAGCTGTTACAAATGAACCAATTAAAATAGCAAGTACATATAACCATGGACTGCCGCTTATAAACGGGATGACAAATATGCCTCCGTGCGGTGCTGACAAACCAATTCCAAATACCATCGTTAACGCACCGGCAATTGCGGAACCTACGATAATCGATGGAATTACACGTCCTGGATCAGCTGAGGCAAAAGGAATGGCTCCTTCTGTTATAAAGGTTGCCCCCATAATATAGCACGTTTTTCCTGCTTCTCGTTCTGCTTTTGTAAACTTCTTTTTAAACAAAGTTGTTGCAATGGCTAGTCCTAATGGAGGAACCATACCGCCAGCCATAATCGCAGCATGCGGGGCGTAGTTTCCTGCATCAATCATCGCTAAACCGAATGTAAAGGCTGCTTTGTTGATCGGACCTCCCATATCTACAGCCATCATTCCCCCTAAAATCAAACCTAAAAGAACTAAGTTCCCAGTTCCTAAGCCTTCCAGCCAAGCTTTCAATCCATCGTTAATCGCTTTAACAGGATCATTCACCACATACATCATAATAAAACCTGTAATTAAAATACCGAATAAAGGATATAGTAAAACTGGCTTAATCCCTTCTAATGATTGCGGCAGAACCTGAAAGATTCGTTTTAAAAGAACGACTAAATATCCGGCTAAGAAACCGGCAATTAATCCGCCAAGAAAACCGGCCTCCCCATTTGCTGCCAAAAATCCTCCGACCATTCCCGGAGCAAATCCCGGACGATCCGCAATACTCATGGCAATAAATCCGGCTAAAACAGGAATCATTAATTTAAAGGCATTTTCCTTGCCAATAGTCATCAATGCTTCAGCAATCGGATGGTAAGATGGATCGTTCGGATCGAACGCTTTAATCCCAAAAATAAATGAAATGGCAATCAAGATACCGCCGCCAACGACAAATGGCAGCATGTTTGAAACCCCATTCATGAGGTGCTTATAAAATCCTTTTCGTTCTCCGCGTTGAAACGCTGAATTTGTTTCTTTTCCCGAAGCTTTGTAAATAGGTGCGTCTTTCTTTAATGCTCGTTCAATCAACTCTTTTGGTTGGCGAATGGCTTGTGCAACAGGGACTTCAATGACATGTTTGCCATCGAAACGGTCCATTTCCACTTGCTTATCTGCAGCCACAATGATTGCGTCTGCCTCTTCGATCTCTTCTGGCGTCAGCTTATTTTTGACACCGCTTGAACCATTCGTTTCAACCTTAATGTCAACGCCTAACTCTTTCGCTTTTGTCTTCAAAGCATCCGCTGCCATATACGTATGAGCAATACCAGTCGGACAAGCGGTAACGGCTAAAATTTTTCCTTTTTTAGAATCGATCTGCTCGCTCTCTTCTTCATTTTCCTTTTCTTTTTCATTGATAATTTCAATGATTTCCTCAGCAGAATTGGCTGATTCAATTTTTTTACGAAACTCTTGATCCATTAACAATGTCGATAAACGGGAAAGTGTTTCTAGATGAGCATTGTGGACGCCTTCACTAGCTGCAATCATGAAAAATAAATGGCTGGGCTTACCATCTAAAGACTCAAAGTCAATGCCTGCTTTTGAACGACCGAATGCGATCGCAGACTGTTTAACTGCATTCGTTTTAGCATGCGGAATCGCTATCCCTTCGCCAATTCCAGTCGTACTTTGAGATTCACGAGCAAGGATGGCCTCCTTAAACGCTTCTTTATCGTGAAGCTTCCCTGCCCTCGCAAGCGTTTCTATTAATTCATTAAGTACTTCCATTTTGGTAGCAGACTGTAAATCTAATATAATCGTCTCTTTCGTTAATAAATCCGTGATTTTCATTATACAATCCTCCTTACCGATAAATTTCCAAGCGAATATTTGGAAGAAGCTGTTCCACACTTTCCTTTGTACATAAATCTTCTGAAAATGCTGTTGCACTTCCGGCACTGACGCCGTGTTGGAATGCTTTGATCGCGTCATGGTTTTGAATATAGGAGGCTAAGAAACCGGCAACAGTTGAATCCCCAGCTCCTACTGTATTTTTCACGTTACCTTTTGGGACTTTGGCCAATACGGTATGATCAGCATTAATCAATACTGCTCCGTTTCCTCCCATGGTAACGATTACATTCCTTGCTCCTTCATTTTGCAGCTTCTTTCCGTACTTTATTGCATCTTCTACCGTCTCAATGTTTACATGAAACAACTCTCCTAATTCGTGATGGTTCGGTTTTATTAAAAAAGGTCCCATAGGTATCAACCGTTTTAGACTCGGTCCTGATGTATCAACGACAAACGGTATTTCCCTTTCCTGACAAATCGATGCTATCGTCTCGTAAAAATTTTCAGGAACTGTTGGAGGCAAACTGCCAGCAAGCACTAAAACATCATCTTTATTTAAAGAAGAAATTTTTGATAATAGCTTTTCCTGCTTTTCTTTTGAGATGGCAGGTCCATTCCCGTTAATTTCCGTTTCTTGATCTCCTTTCAGCTTTATATTGATCCGGGTAGGCTCTTCCACCTCAGTGAAATCGATGGCAATATTTTCACTAATTAATGCATTCTTAAGAAAGTCTCCTGTAAAACCGCCTGCATACCCTAATACAACACTATCGATACCAAGGCGTTTCAATACGCGGGACACATTGATCCCTTTTCCTCCCGGGAAGTAAAGTGTTTCTTCCGCTCGGTTCAATTCTCCTATTTTTAAGTGATTAATACGGACGTGATAATCAATCGATGGATTTAAGGTAACCGTATAAATCATGATTATTTCACAACCTTTACTGCGGTTTTGGCTGAAAATTCTTCTAAGATTTCTTGATCAATTTCATCTGTAATAATGACGGCATCATTTAAATCTGTAATTTTTGAAAAGGTAAATTCATTAAATTTTGTATGATCAGCCAGAACAAATGACTTTTGTGAGAGATTCATTGCGAGGCTTTTCACAGCCGCTTCTTCTGGATCAGGAGTTGTATAACCAAACTCAAGGTGGATGCCGTTAACACCCATAAAGGCCTTATCAAAACGATACGATTGCAGCCCCTCTTGAGCCCCCTTACCGATGAGAGCTCTTGTGGTCTTTTTCACATAACCACCCGTTAAATAGGTTTCGATATTTTGTTCAAGCAGTGCTTCCAAATGGGTTAATCCATTTGTTACTACTTTTATTTTTTGAGCAGAAATGTACGGGATCATTTGAAAGGTGGTTGTACCCGCATCCAAATATATACAATCACCATCTTGAATGAGACTCGCTGCATATTGAGCGATCATCCGCTTTTCTTCTAAATTCTTTGTCGATTTTTCGGAGATGCTCAGCTCTTCACTTCTTTGTTGAAATAAGGAAGCTCCGCCATGAACTCTCTTTAACTTTTTTTCTTTTTCTAATTGGCTTAAATCTCTTCGAATCGTAGATTCTGACGAAGAGGTTGCCTCCACCAATTCTTGAATTTTGACGACTCCCTTTTGTTCCAACAGCTCTAAAATGATCCGGTGTCTCTCTGGTGTTAGCAACCTTATCAACTCCCATCTGGATGTTTTCTCTTTCTCTAATTTCATTATAGTGTAAGCACTTTCGAAAATCTATCATTTTTTATCAAAAACATTCAAAAATGATCGTTTTATGACAAAAATCAGTCACAAACGATCATATGACAAGTCCATTTAATCCAAAACGAGAAAAAAAGGAATCTTCTACATCATGTTCGCCAATAAAATAACCCTTTCTCCTACAGACATCTGTCAAGGAGAAAGGGTAGTAAATAAGTTATGAAAAACGTTGCCCTACGTGTTGTGAACCAGTCCGAATGAATGAGATTTAAGTTCTTATAGTTAAGATAAAAACCTAGCCATCAAGATTTACCTCGACGATAGAAAACAAAAGTTTCAATTCCTATAGTTAAGATAAAAACGCGCCGGACATAGCTGAGCACTCTATGAAAATATTAGAGTTTCAATTCCTCATAGTTAAGATAAAAACGAAACCAATTTGAATTATCTGTTTCATTATTTACATGGTTTCAATTCCTCATAGTTAAGATAAAAACTCATTATGCAGAGTGGAGTTATGATGATCCACAAATGTTTCAATTCCTCATAGTTAAGATAAAAACGTATTGTGTTAAAGCGACGATCGCATCAATGGCTTGGTTTCAATTCCTCATAGTTAAGATAAAAACCGTTGCGGCGGGAATAGAAGGAAAATTGAACAGCAGGTTTCAATTCCTCATAGTTAAGATAAAAACCTAACTGCCCGTTGACCCACTCAGCATCTGCCTTCAACGGTTTCAATTCCTCATAGTTAAGATAAAAACGGAACAGGAAGCGCATGTAAATTTGTTTCTGTCTCGTTTCAATTCCTCATAGTTAAGATAAAAACGCTGACTTTCGTTGCAATCTCTTGTTCTGTTTGTGGTTTCAATTCCTCATAGTTAAGATAAAAACAGTTGATGTCACTGTTTATCACCTTTAGTCGTCTTGTTTCAATTCCTCATAGTTAAGATAAAAACTTTGAACCGGTCGTGTCGATGTCGGTCAAAGTCTGTGTTTCAATTCCTCATAGTTAAGATAAAAACCATTCTTTTATTGCGTTCTCATATCGTTCAATCTTGTCGTTTCAATTCCTCATAGTTAAGATAAAAACAACAAGCACCAGCACAGCCCGTGCAACAACCAGCGTTTCAATTCCTCATAGTTAAGATAAAAACAGGTGTCCAGTATGGTTGAGCACGCATACCTCGGGTATGTTTCAATTCCTCATAGTTAAGATAAAAACATTTTTTGCACTAAAACGGATTCCGCGCGATTTCTGTTGTTTCAATTCCTCATAGTTAAGATAAAAACGGAACAGGAAGCGCATGTAAATTTGTTTCTGTCTCGTTTCAATTCCTCATAGTTAAGATAAAAACACGTCGTCATGCTTTCGATTTTGCCCTAGAACGAGCATGTTTCAATTCCTCATAGTTAAGATAAAAACTTCAATTACAAAATCCATATCATCAGCCATGCTGTGTTTCAATTCCTCATAGTTAAGATAAAAACATTTTTTGCACTAAAACGGATTCCGCGCGATTTCTGTTGTTTCAATTCCTCATAGTTAAGATAAAAACGACGATGTGATAAATAGCTTTTGAAGCTGATCCTTTGTTTCAATTCCTCATAGTTAAGATAAAAACATTTTTGATATTTGTCATGCATACTACACATGTTGTGTTTCAATTCCTCATAGTTAAGATAAAAACCCCAAAAAATGTTGTTAAATAAGCATTTCATTTTTAATGCTTGACTGGTTATTTTTATTTTAGCGAAAAGTGGAATTTTTATCAAATCTTTGATTTGCTTGGGCTCAATGGAGATTTAAAAGAGTCGTCGATCCCCGGGGATTTTTGCACGATTGGGGGTCGACGACTCTTTTTTATTTCCGTTTAAAACAGATTTCAAAGTTTGCCTGCCGACAATGAAATCCATGTTGTATCAACCATTTTACCTGATCCATCTGTTTTAATAAAGTAAACATCCGGCTCATTCCCTTCTCATTCAATTGAAGGAAGAGTGAGACCATATTTTTAACGTTTCATTCTGGAAAAATTGGTTTAGGTCTATTCGATCGGTTCCTATGACCTAAAATAAGAACATGATCTGAAAAATGATTGGTAGTTTTTACTTAAAATTCCCTTTTTTTCTTTCTGTTTACCAAAAGTTTCATATTTTCTCTTATAATGAAACAGAAAGCTGTTCCACATGTTGGAATCCATTTCGTTTCAATCGGAGGCATGAAGGCAGTGGATGTCAAGTATATCCCTTCTGAATGGGAAAAGACGAAGAAAGGTATTGGCGATCTGGTCGGTCTCGGTGTATGGGGCAAAGGCATGATTGATAAATTAAAAGATCTAAACGATCTTCTCGAAGACGTTCAAGCAGACATCGCCAAATATGACACAGATGGTGTCATCTCTTTCACCCACACAGACCGAAAAAAACAATATCAACAATTATATGAAGATTATCTCGTCTTGCACCGCTTTAGCAGCCGTGTCGGAGAAATTGTTGACCGCACCATCGATGATCTGTTTTATCAAGAGATCGATGCTTTTGTGGAAGCGATGCACAACTTATCCATATCAAAGATCAAAACGAAAAATCACATTGGTGCCAAAAAAACAGTTGTCGCTTCCGGAGCATACGGCACACAACAAACAATCGACGTGCCGAAAGCGGAAGTTGGACTGGAAGATCTGTTCAGTGGCAGCAACTACTATGCTAAGTTGATAGAACGGGAATACGTTTCATGGAAAGAACTGAACCCTAAAGCAAATTTTTCGAAACAGGAATATATACAGAAAGCATTGAATTCCCAAGCTTTCCAGTATGAATCGATCAAAGACGGGCAGATGAACAAAGAGTTTTGGGGGCAAATAACAGCACTTGCTGTCATAGTAGGCACTTCTTTCATTTGTCCGCCAGCAGGGATGGCATTGGGGGCAGCTTATGGTACACTGGAATTAAGTTCAGCCGTTTCCGGAAAAGACTGGATTTCAGGGAGAGAGTTGAAAACAGACGAACGAGTATTCCGTGGTGTCCTTTCTCCATTGGATATCGTCCCTGGCGTAAAGGGGCTTTTCACATTCAGCAGCGCCGCCCGTTTTTTCCATCTAAGAGAAGCCAGTGATCTAAAATTATTAGCGACGAAAACGGGTTTGCAGTCCAAATCATCTGTCCGGGATATGGTGGTTCGTGCGGAAAAAGGCATATTCCCCCGCATTAGAAATGCTAAAAGCTTGGCAAAAGAAATCCCGCACCATTTGAAAAACAAAAGCGCAAACAGTGCACTGAAAACCGCCCGGTTCGTAGACAACGCCCTGACCAATCTGAAAAATTCAATCCCTGACCGGCAAATGGGATTTGCCATGGAAGGGATTGGGAACGTTAAAGTTCCGGTCGAAAACACCAATGGATTGGAGAATAAAGTTCGAGCTTATCTAAGTGAGAAGACGGGGTTAAATCTAGGCGGAGGTAAAGCAGGCAACGATGGCGTTGAACTTAGCACTAAGGGTACGGGTAAACCTTTACAAAAACATCATTATGCTACTAATAAAAGTAAAAAATATACTCCACAAATAGAGGCTATAACGAAAAAATATGGACTAGATTTGGATGACGTTTGGAATATAGAATTACTACCTCATCAGGGAAGACATCCAAATGCTTATCACGAGTATGTGTTAAGCAATATTAGAACTTTTGATAAAATAGCTAAGGGGGATAAAAGGAAATTTTTAAGATTATTCGAACAATTAAAACAGGAAATTAGAAAGAACCCGGAGATGCTTTATAAAGATTATTGGAGGAAGAAATAATGAGATTTTATAAGTTGCTAATGGATGATAGTGATGATAGAGATGTAGTAGCATACTGTATAGATACAAAGGGATTTGAACAATATGAATTATCGGAAGGTAAGTATATTCATAATTGGAATAGCGAAATCACCTTTTACTTTGACCCTAAAGAAGGAGAAAGATTAACAGATTATTTAGCAAACAATTTAGGGTGGTTTATAGTTTCTGAAAGATTTAAAGCGATTTTAGAGAAAGTAGATGATGGTATACAATATCTGCCTATAAATGTAGTGATTAAAGGTGAAAACAAAATTTTAAAAGGTTTTTCGGTAGCTAACATTTTGAATGTTGTCGATGCATTAAACTTAGAAAATTCAGATTATAGTGTATTTGAACTTGATGGTGAAAGTATATATAGTATAAAAAAATATGCTTTATGTAAGGAGGCGATACAATCAAAGCATATTATTAAACTCAAGGGTGATGAAATTCCAATATTCATATCAGAAGAACTTAGAGAACTAATAAAGAAAAATAATATAACAGGATGTGACTTTTTAGAAGTTAAAGTAATCTAAATATAGGTATTTTATACGGGAATAAGGCTCTGACTCATAAGGGTCAAATGGTATTATGTCAAGAAAATAGACACGTAAAATCGAGAAAAATTTAAAATCCTACTACCGCACTTCGTTTGGTGGCCTCTTGAGAAGGAGAACGGTTTGGTAAACCATTCCTCTTCTCAAGAGGAAAGATGTCCCATATATCGTAACTTATGGTGAGAAACGTTGCTGCTTTTTGCCTTGCCGGATCGGGGACATGTACTCATTAGCGGAATGAATTCGCTCGGCATTATAAAAATACTCAATGTATTCAAAATCCGTTGTTTCGCTTCTTCCCTTGTCGTAAAGGTTTCGTGGAAAATGAGTTCTTTTTTCATGATGCTGTGAAACGATTCGGCACATGCGTTGTCATAACAGTTTCCCTTTCGACTCATGCTCGTCTGTATGCCGTATTGCCTCAACATGGTTTGGTATTCATTCGATGCATGCTGGCCCCCTTGGTCCGAATGGTGAATCAGACCAGGCTGAGGACTTCGCTGATGGATGGACCGATAACTCCTTTGTCATACGCTCAGAAAGATACCAGCCTGCGATTTTACGAGTAAACAAATCCATGATGGAGGCTAAGTACAACCAGCCTTCTTTCGTCCAAATATACGTAATATCCGCCACCCATACTTGATTCGGCTCATCTGCTTCAAACTGCTGATTTAATAAGTTCGGATACACCGGCCAATGATGCTTCGAGTTCGTGGTTGCCTTATATTTTTTCTTTGTTTTTGAACGAATATCACCATCTTTCATGATTCTGGCGACCGTCCTCAACCCCTTGCTTCTGAAGGATTTTTGTGATTTTGGGGCTGCCATACGTTTCTCTTGACTCGATGTGAATCTTTTTGATTTGCTTTTTCAACGCTTCCTGTCTTTTCTTTTGTTGACTTTCTGAGCGTTTGACCCATGTATAATATCCACTTCTTGAAACACCTAGGACTTCGCACATCTTCGCCACACGAAACTCCTTTCTATGCGTATGAATGAATTCATAAATTACTTCTGGTTTTTGGCGAAGATGCTCATGGCCTTTTTTAAGATGGTGTTTTCCTCCTCCAGATCCCGAATGCGCTTTTGAAGTTCACGCTTTTCTTGATCTTCTGGTTTAAGGTTTCCGCTTCCGACAAAACTATGTTCGGCATCTTTTTTATAATCTGCGACCCATTTATGAAGAGTTTTTGGTGAAATATCGAGTTGTCTTGCGATTTGAGCGACCGCCTTTCCTTCCTCGACCACTTATCAAAACGTCTAGCCATTATAGACACTCCCTATGATTGATAGATTTACTGTACATTTCTCTATGTTGCTCTCTTAACTCAAACACTCGTTGTACGGCTTTGGCTTTATCCTCGTCGACTCTTAACTGGACAATAAAATTAAGGTCAAGTAGACTAAACACCAAATTTGGGTATACTGAATTAAGGTACAATTTGAATATAAAGGAGAGACTAGAACAGGATACGTGAAATTTATGGGTAACAACAGAGATGGTAAAACTAAATTTGAGTTTGTAGGTACGAACAATAATAGTGAATTACCACTTATCATACTCAAAGTGGCAAGAAGTTTTGGAAAACTATAAACGGCAAAAACATTCCGATAATCAATTCTGTTGAGTAAGAAGAGGGGGTTAGAGATGGAGTATTTTGCATTAGTTAAAAGATTAGACCCGCATATAGAAGAAGGAAGTCACCTTAGAGGTGGAAGGAATTGAATTTACAGGCTTCTCTTCTGTATGTCCCTATGAAATTGAAGTAGGAAAAAGTTATCCTGTCTCAATCGGTTTTACAATTTTAGATGAGTTAGAGATTAGAGTAATATACGATGAGAAGAAGAATTGGAGCGTATTGGCTCGGGTTACTATATTCGAGGTATTTTAAATAAGGACTCAATAGACGCAGGAATAACGATCCTAGATGAAGATGAGTATTTTGCTGATTATCTAGGTTTAATTGGAAAGTATTTGGAGTTGCAAGTTTTTAAAAAGATCGGATTAACCCCCGAGTTTTGGATATAGTTACTCTTAGTCTATCTTTTTCTTAAAATAGTTTTTTTTGGTGGCCATGCAGATCCAGGTGGAACATTTGCTATAACCTCTCAGGCAGTCAATAGGATACAGACTAAAATTGACTTAGCTTTACTTCCAGAGTGGAAAATACAAAAAACTATAAAGGTGTAATTGAAGTTCCAACAAGAGCTGTATTCGTATAACAGTCAAGTAATAGTGATGTTGTTGATGATCTGTGATTATCCCTGCGACTGCAGAGCATTCGCATACAAGGCAGCTTAGTTAAAAATGGGGTGTTTCGTACACGACTATTTCTTCAGACGGATCTTAGTTAGGATTAAACTCTGTAACTCCTTCACCATAAGCGATGTCGGACGGGTTTCAATTCCTCATAGTTAAGATAAAAACTGATGACGGTACAAAAACGAATGGCGGCAAATAGCAGTTTCAATTCCTTATAGTTAAGATCTAAACCCTAAAATTGCTTGATAAATCAACATTCGACATGATTTGAAAATTCCTTCTTCTAATTCTCTTGACTTTCTCTTGACTTTTGTAAAACCGTATTTTCTTTTAAACTTAATAAATTTCAGCTGTTTTCTCTTTTTTTCATTTTGTCGTCGACCCCCTACGACTGGAGGTCGACGACACCGGTATGACATTTTTTGCATCTAATCGATGTCGGGATATTCGCGAAAACAGACGTGTTGAAAGCGGCGTATCGTTTCTACTGTGCCGTCGGGCTTTACTTCTTCAACGACTTTTCTTTCCGTTGTGGCATAATACACCGCATAACCGTTCTTTTTGAGCCAATAAACAAGGGAAAAAGTGGCGCCAAATTCCCCTTGAACGATCACTTTATCCCCCTTTGCCAGCTGGTTGGTTAACCATTCTTTGATTTCTTTTAGGAATTCGTTTTGCCACGGACCAACAGGCGGAATATTCATCCATTGCTTTTTTAAGGGTTCAGGAAAATCGATGAAGGATTCAGCGTTGAACCGCTGGCAAAGTTCCTGCTTTTGTCCTTCTGTTAACTTGTGTGACATGATAACCAATACTTTCATTTGCTACGACTCCTCTGGGTTTGTAGTGTGGAATAAGGATACTCACGGGGGAGCTGCTCAATTAATCTCTTTCCATTACTTGAGAAAAAAAGTTTCTCTGTTTCTTTAATGAACTGATGGGCTTTAGTGATGACATCTTCGCTATTATTTTCAGATAAAAACCCGGCATGGGCGATGTCATTGCGAAATTTAGAAACACATTTGTAAAGTTTATGCATTTTCTGATAATGCTCGTTTGAATTTGTTTGTAAATAATGATTAATCAACTTTTTAATGTTATCCCGAACTATACGTTTCCCAACATCTAAGTTTCTTTCCACTTTGCTATAAACATAGGCCACATGGGTAATCATCGATTCTGCTAGACAAATATAACCGTTGGCATACCGTTTATGATCAAAAAACCACTTTGCCAATTGGAATTGGAATTTGGCATCAGTGTCAGCTCCTTTAAAATAATCAAAAAAACGATTCAAATGTGGTTTAAGGTACGGGAAAATTGGTAGACCGTTTTTATGCTCGTATCCTTTTTCAAAATTGGAGCGAAATTGATCCACTTTACTTTTTAAACTTTTAATGTGGTTTAAATCCGCCAAATTGGATATATGTTTTAAGCTTTCTTTATAACTCTCATGATCGATTAACTCAGCGAAAAGATCCGCATGACCATAATGAATAAATTCATAAACCCCCCGAGTCCATTGGGTCACTTCAAACAACGCCTTCAAATCAACAACAGGAGTCACATTATCGTTTTTTGCTTCCAACATGCCATAGTATACACCCGACAGCTGAATGTTTTCGTCCTTTCGCAAGGTTTGCACAAAGTCAATCAACACAAACAAAAACAGGGGAATCGAACGAAAGGAATGAGTGATGTCTAAATACACTTCATCACCGGGCTTGATAAGCTGGCTAAATTCCATAAAGATCAGAAAATTTTTTATAATCTCTTCTGTATTTTTTCCATTTTGAATCAGCTTGCAACAAGATCCCCCAGTTGCTGAAGGGTTCATTTTTTTCAAATAACGGTCAATCGCTTCATTGACACAGGTCAGATCTGCTTCCGTTAGCGTTCCCTTTGATTTTTTTTCATCAAGTTCTAAGTACACGTCTTCTCCATACGAATTTTCTTTTACTTCACCAAAATAATAATAAACTTCCTCCCACATCGACTGATCCGTTCCAATCATAAAAATTTTATCCAATTGCAGATGTTCACTTAATGCCGATGTGATAAACGAAGTGTCATACCCCTTATCACTGTTTGCAAATTTATAAGTAGTTTTTATGTATTTTCCTCCAGCGGTTGTTTTTTCTTTTTCCCGTATCCCTTTACCGAGGGGCGAGATGAGTACTTTTGCCATTATTTGATCTCCTCTCTATTCTTTCATGACATGCCCCCACCATCTCCCTACACTTGATGGGGGCACGGGTAAATTCTCTCAAACAAAAGCTTCTTTTGAAAAAATGAAGGAAACGCTTTAACGCTTAACAGAGATTATTATTTTTCTTGTCGATATATTTTTTTCAACTGATCCGCAAGGGCAGTGTTTATACTTTGAGTCCGATCGTTTACTTTGTGTTTATTGGAACAGTTTGATGGATTTTTCTTTTTTGTTTTGTACGACTGGTGATTATTTTTTTGCTTGCTTTGACGTTGCTCTTTTTCGTTATTGAGCAGCGATTGAACAGTCGGTAATACGAGGGTTTTTTTATAATTATTTAAAGGCATGTAATTCATTTTACTATGCGGAAGCGGCGACCAGTCTTTCATTTTCAAGAAAATCCTAACACTTTCCTGCTGTTCAATATCAATGCCGAATGTTTTTTGTACATATTGCTTATACTTTTCAATGTAATCAGTCGGCGAAACGAGCTTCATCTTTAAATCGAAAAAGGTGGATAAATGATATAAGCTCGCCTCATTTTTGTAAACGAAAACGGAGAAATGATCAAAGGCAACGATGGGGCTGTCCGAAAAGTCGATTGAATCGACCTTGGGCTCAGCCCTTTTTTCTGTTTTTAGGGTACAAAAAAATCGTCCTTTTTTATAGAATGAAATTGACCAAAAAACATTCTACAGAAAGGACGATTTCTTATGAATAATCAAATGACTATTCAAGAAAATTATAACACGCAATTAGAAATGACTCTAGAGGGTATTCAAAAAATAGAGGTTCAAAAGAATAAGAAACGCAAAAAACTAGTTTTCCAACCTTATTGCAATCGTCAAGTCATGAGCATTTTAGATATCGAAATGTATATTCCTGAAAATCATGTCGCCCGTTTAGTGGATGAAATGGTGGAATCGATTCCGGATGAAGTGTTGTATACTCATTATGTTGGTGGGGGTCGTGCACCCTATCACCCTAAAATGTTATTGAAAGTGATTTTATATGCGTACACTCAAAATGTTTATTCAAGTCGGAAAATAGCGCAAATGGTGAAAGAAAATCTTCCGATGATGTGGTTGGCGGGATTGCAAACCCCTGACCATCGCACAATAAATGATTTTCGTAGTGTTCGTATGTCAAACATGATGGATTCTGTATTTGAACAATTTGTCCTTCAACTAGTAGAACAAGGACTTATCGACCTCGACCATATTTTTGTGGATGGTACGAAAATAGAAGCGAATGCCAACAAATATACGTTTGTATGGCGAAAATCCGTAGAAAAATATGATCAGAAACTACGAGCCAAAATTCAATCGTTTCTACAAGAAGCGCACCAAATCGCCTTGGAGGAATTAAAAGAAGAACAATTAGAAGAAGAATTAGAAAAATCATCGGCACAACTTTCTGAGAGAATAGAAGCTTTGGAAAAAGATTATAAACAGGAAGAAGACAAAGAAAGAAAAAAAGAACTTCGCTCTAAAAAATCCCAACTCACCAAACAACTGAAAACGATTCAAACGGATTATCTTCCACGATTACGAAAATACAAAGTACAAAAACAGATTCTAGGTGAACGAAATAGCTACTCGAAAACCGACCATGAGGCCACTTTTATGCGAATGAAAGAGGACCATATGAAAAACGGCCAACTCAAGGCGGGTTATAATGTTCAACTCGCCACACAACATCAATTTATCGTGGGATTTGAAATTTATCAAAATCCAGGAGATACTCGCTGTTTCCAACCATTTATGGAAAAGTTATTGGAATCGATGCCGAAGGAAAAGAAACTCAAGTATGTCATTGCCGATGCAGGATATGCGAGTGAAGAAAACTATTTATATGCGATTGGCGAAGAAAAAGAACCTCGTTTTGAATTATTAGCCCCATACCAAACCTATTTGAAGGAACAAAGTAAAAAGTTTAAAAAGGATTTATCAAAAGTACAAAACTGGAAATACATCGAAGAAGACGATTGCTTTATCTGTCCGAACAATCGGAAAGTCGTATTCAAGTATTATCAAAAAAGAAAAAATGCATCTGGATACATACAAGATTTGAAAGTGTACGAGTGTGAAGATTGTACGGATTGCCCGTTGAAGAATGGGTGTACGAAAGCCAAAGGAAATCGTCGAGTATATTGGAACACGATTTATGAAGAAATGAAAGCGAAAGCCAAAGCAGCTCTTGGTGACGAACAAAAGGCAGCTCTTTATGCGAAGCGTAAAGTGGATGTCGAAAGTGTGTTCGGTAACATCAAGGGCAATTTGCGTTTCACTCGATTTCTGTTACGGGGGCTTCATAAAGTCCGAACAGAATTCGGGATTGTGGCAATGGCCCACAACATACTGAAATGGGCCGCAAATTCCCAAACCAATTTCAAAAATAAGGAAACAGAGCGAATGGAAAAACTCATTGTTTTCTCCATTCGCTCTGTTTTTATGGACTTTTTAGACAAGCCCTCCGCTTCTCCCAGCTGATTGCCAGCTGTTTCTACATTTACTTTTACAACTCCAAACATTCTTTGCAGAAAGCCTTGTGATATGGAAATGCCTTGAATGCGTTCAAAAGGAATGTACCGTTTTTTTCTTACAAAAACGCCATATTCGATTCGCAATTCCCCTTCTTCCAAACGATAGGTAAAGCGAATCCAAGAAACAATTCCAATGACAATCGTATAAATGATAATGGCAAACGGCACGGCGATATCCCACATAGAGGAAATCGTTTTATTCCCGACAATAATGACGAGAATGATCGGTAAAATCGCGTCTTTCAGTTGTTTTACGATATTGGCTACAACGGAAATGGGGTGCAGTCGTTTTTTCTTAGACATCTTCATCCGCCACCCTCGCCAATCTGGAAATAGAATAACGCAGCTCCTCCGCTTCCTCCTCATCAAGTGCCGGAATTTCATGCACCGTTGCGGCAGTGGAAATGGTGACGGATGCCAGTCTGTATTTTTTTAATAATGGCCCTTGACTTGAATCAACATGCTGGACCCGAATCATTGGAATCAATGTACGTTTCACGACAAACAGTCCTTTTGAATCTCGATTTCCTGTTCACGCACTTCATAACGCCATCTCCGCCAACGCAATGCGGGAATAAAGAAGATAAAAAAATAGCCTACTCCAATCAATATAATAATCAGCATCGGAATAATCCATTTCGGTCCGTCAAAAACGATAATAAGGACAATGATAGCCGCAAAGACGATAAAAGAAACGGCCAATCCGATCATGCCGTATATCCGCCATACCGATAGCGCTCGTTCGGAGATTCTTTTTCCGGGCTCTCCATTCATGATTTCTCTATCCCCCTTAAACAAAGACAATCCATCGACGTAATGGTTATACGTATTTAGTATACAAGAAGTTTCCATCTTTAACTATCTGTTACTGTAGAATAACAAACTTTTGGAAAAGCAGGAAAATGAGCATGTTTCAAGAAAAATTATAGGATCGAAGCCATTGGAGAACGTGAATGATAAACCACTACGCTTATATTGTTCGTTCGCTGCGAAACCATCGCCCTTGCCAAGGCATTTGGTTTATACTGCAGCTCCTTCATCTTTAATACTTTTTTCACGCGTCTCTGGACTTGCAACCCCTTTTCCCGAAATGATGCGCGAAACCGTCGACTTCGAAACACCAGCCCTCAACGCGATGTCTTTAATGGTGTAGCCCACTAAAGTTAGCCTCTATACCGTTTGGTCCGGTTCGTTTTCAAAGCCTCATTCCAAGATGGATATTATACATGCATTCATTTGTCAAATCATTTGCAACTTCGTCATGAAAAAAGGCACGAATCAAATCCGTGCCTTCCGCCGTAACGAATCTATTTTTTTTAAAACAGCGTCCATATCCGCGCTGGCTGTTTCTGTTTCCCATCGATGGCGTCATCGGATATAAACAAAAAAGCCAGGCGGTCATTTTGCCTATGCCGCATGGTTTAATGAAACAATCCGCTTTTTTTCGCTTTCGCATGCAGCGAATGCATGTATTTGTTCAACGGTTCTTTCAGAAGCGTACCTAATAAGAGAGCCAGGACGGCAAACATCATGAGACGAACCGCATCGTTTTTCACTTTTCCCCACACAATGCCGCCGACTGCTTCGCGCATCAAATCAATCGCATACGTAAACGGCAAAAACGGGTTGATGTTTTGGAAAAATTCCGGAATAAGCTGAACCGGATACGTCCCCCCTGCTCCGGCGATTTGGAAAACGAGCAGGACGATGGCCAGCGCCTTGCCGACGTCGCTGAATACTGATACGAGCGTAAAGACAATGACAATAAACACAAAGCTGCATAACAGCCCAAAGAGGATGAACCAGCCGGAGTCATGAATATAAATATTCTTTAAAAGAAATACATCTCCTAACGTGACAATAAGCGCCTGAATACTGCTGCATGTCCAAAACGTCAGCAGCCGGCCAAAATAAATTTCTCTGCTGGTATACCCTTCTGCCTCATAAGGTTCGGTAGAAAGTAACGACACTAACAGCAGACAGCCCACCCATATGGACAAGACGGTATAAAACGGGTTCATCCCCGATCCATAGTTCGGAAGCGGAAACAATCTATGCGTCTTTAAGTCGACGGGATGGGCCAAAAATTCACCTTTTGCTCTTGGATCATTTTTTAATAAACGAATGATGTCGTAGATGTTTGTCTCTTTTTTCAATTTTACAAGAAAGGAAGCGATATCGTTGACTTTCCGCGCAAGAAACGGATACTGATCGCTTGCCGTCTGCAACATTTCTTCCCCCTGCTTGAGACCGCTGCCGGCGTGCTGAAGAAACCGCTCTAATTCCAGAATGGTGTTGGCGATGTCCGCGAGTATGCGGCGGGCGTCTTGAAGCGTCTGCTTCGTTTCGTTCATTTTTTCTTTCATGAGTGGTGCGATATGTTGCTCGTATTCATTCATCACCCGATCGACTTGCTTTACCGCAGCTGCCGCCCGCTCATTTAGGTCGGTGAGAAGATGGTTGCCTAGCTGCGCCCCGTTTTCACTTTGCTCGTACGCTAACTTGGCAAGGCGTTGTGCTTCTCTTAAATTGGATTTTATGCCTGTCAGACGGCCGGACAATTGTTCCATATTGGCGGAAGCCGTGCGAGAGAAAGCTCGCTTTTCGATCATGTTATTGAATATGCGAAGCTGTGTTTGCGCTTCATCTGCCATTTGTTCCCCAGCTGCGGCCATGCTCTGGACGTCGGAAAGCCATTGCCGCTGCTGGGCAAGGGAAAGGTTTTCTTGCAGCTTGTTAGTTACGGCATAGATGGACATGGCGATTTGCTGCAGCGTACGCAAATTTTCCGTGATTTGCGGCGTCAATGTCTTTGCTTTTGCTTCCGCTTTCGTGAAAAACTGATTCATTTCATCAAGAAACGCAATGCCGCTGTTGACGATCCGTTTCGCTTCGGGAAGCGTTTTTTCCGCTTTATTGACGAGCCGTTCCGCCTCTTTCGCGTCGGACATCGATTGGTTTAACAGCCGCTTGATTTCCGGCAGCTTCGTCTGCAGCTGAAAAATCAGGGTCTCAAAATGGCGAATATCTGGCAGCTGTTGTTCTAATGCCACCCCCGCTTCATGAAAGATAGAAAACAAAACGCTGTTGACAACAGCGACAAATTGATCGCTTACTTGCTCGGTGATGGTGCTTGCTCCTTTGGATGTGATTCTCGGCGCAATCGCGTTCTTTTTGTCATTTTCATAGTAATGAATGACGGCCTGCTCCGGCCTATCTTGCACAATGGTAGCCAATTTTTCTGAAAAATCGCTTGGAATGACGATCGTCGCAAAATAATCGCCATAGCGGACGTTTTTCATTCCTTCTTGTTTGCCAACAAATTTCCAGCCTAAGTCATGATTGTTTCGTAGCGCCCTAACAATTTCTTTTCCGGCGTTAAACGCATGTCCTTGAATTTTTGCCCCTTTGTCTTCATTGACAATTCCTACTTTAATGTTTCTCGTGTTGGCATACGGATCAATAGAAGCTTCGATATTCACCCACGCATAAAGCGATGGCAGAAGAAGCAATCCGCCTACCAATACCGCCGCTACCCAGTTTGTTGCTATTTGCTTCATATCGTGAACATAAAGATTCCATATCTTTTTCACGAACCTCAACTTCCCTTTAGTGTGATTAAACTGCTTTTGTTAGTATAAACCAATGAAAAAAAAACTAAACATAAGCGGCGGATTGGAAACGAGCACAGTATGTTTACAAAAAACTGCTGGCTAACCAGCAGATGATGTATAAAATTTTGTGTAAAGCATTTTGCTAGACCAAAAGAAAAAAGGTAGGGTATTCTCTGATTTGGACCACAACACATTCCAGAGAAAGGAGAACCCTACCTATGTCTAAAAGAAGTATACCGAATGTCGACTGGGCAAATCAACTGGAAAGTGTCATTCGTCAGTTTGTAAAGGAAAAATTAGAACTGATCATGCGGGAAGAAATCAAGAATTTCCTCGAAATAGAACAGGCCGGAACATCAAATATGAGAAACGGCTACTATCAACGAAATCTAGATACGCAATATGGCCGGATTGAAGGTCTTTTGGTCCCTAGAGACCGAAACGGAGAATTTCAAACCCAATTGTTCGCTCCTTACCAACGCCACACCGGCTGGCTGGAGGAAGCCATCATCAGGATGTATCAAAGTGGCATGAGTACGCGTGAAATTGGCAAGTTTATTGAACGAATTTTAGGCAATGCCTATTCTCCCGCAACAATCAGTCGTATTACCGATGTCGTGAAGGAAGACATCGAGAAATGGCACACTCGCCCTCTACACAAGCGTTATTCGGTCTTATATTTGGATGGCTTATACGCAAAACTTCGTTGCGAAACCGTGGAGAAAGAAGTCATTTATGTGGTGTTAGGGGTGAATGAAGAAGGGTATCGCGAAATTCTTGATTTCTTTGTGGGAGGACAAGAAAGTGCCTATGTATGGCAGGAAATTCTTCAAAACCTCTACAAAAGAGGCGTCAAGGAAGTGCTTCTGGGCGTATTCGATGGACTACCGGGTCTAGAGGAAGCCTTTAAGGCGGTGTATCCGAAAGCCGATGTACAGCGTTGTGTCGTTCACAAAGTCCGTAACACGCTCAGTCGTGTTCGGAAAAAAGACCAATTCGAAATGGCGGAGGATCTGAAACTCATTTATCGTTCTCCGAATAAAGAAATCGCATTGGAGATGTTTCAACAGTTTCAATCCAAATGGTCTCGCGAGTACCCAAGGGAAGTCCAATCTTGGGCCAATGAGTTGGATGTCCTCCTTACATTTATGGATTATCCAAGCAGTATTCGAAGTGTGATTTACACGACCAATGCCATCGAACGAACGATCAAGGAGATTCGGAAACGCCTAAAACCGATGAACAGTTTGAATAGTTTAGAAGCCGCTGAAAAAATCGTGTATTTGACCATTCAAGATTTTAATGAGAAATGGGCAGGGCGAAAGTTGCGAGGATTTGCCGAAGCGCATGAAGCCCTCGAGCGAATGTTTGAAGAACGTTATCATTAACCAAATATTGTAAATAAACAAAATAAGGGGATTCTCCCTTTCCACACAAGAGACTGAATATTCAGTCTCTTGTGTGGAGGAAATATCCCCCCTCTATTCTAAATCCATTTCAGAGATACCTTATCTATCTTACATTACACAAAATTCTTGACGGTACCAATGTTTATGTGTCCGCTTGAGTCAGTCAAGATTTTGTGGGAACTTTTTTGGTTCGCTGAAAACAGGTGTAAGTCATAGATTGGCGAACCATTTTTTTGAATTTCATCCGTAAGCGCTTTCGGACTCTCATCCCTTGCCATGACAGACCGATATGTATACCTTTTTTTACCATCCCTTGAGTTCAGACAGGGCATGATAGATCGGAGACCCGGACGATTGCTGTAAATATGGCTTGTTTCCGCGTTACCTCCTGAAGAAGACGGCGGACGCGTTGTTTCGCCTTGTTCACGATCGTCTGTTTGGTAGATGCCGTTTCCTCCGCCGGATGCGACGATTCTTCTCCGAAACGACGTCCGAAAAGACGAATCCCATCCATCCGGGCAATCATTGCCTTGAAAAACGTCCTGAGTCCCTTGTCTGTCCAACTGCGGCGGTATTTCACCCGATACGCCAGCTGGCTCATCACGCTTTCAGCCCTCCCCATCGGATACATGCCCGTTGTGTCCACTCCTTGCTCCTTCAGCCATTCCCGGTAATCACGGATGCATCCCGGCATCGATTCAATCCGGTGGATCAAGGCAGCCAGCTGTTGTTCTTTCGCTTCGTCCCCCAGCGTGCCGAGGGCGCTGTTCAGTTCCACAAGCAACCCCTCTTCATCCTGCTTCGCCAGCTTTTGCCGAATCGCCTGCCACCGTGGATGGCCCGAGAGGCATTGGCGCAACTCACGCGCCACGTGGAATCGATCCAATTGGAAGCAGACCCGTCCTTTGAAATACTCCCGGCATGCGGTAATCCATGGAGCGCCGTCCCCGTTGATGACAAGAAGATCCCGACACGGATCATAGGCATATTCGTTCATCAAAAATTCCTCGAAGCCTTCCCACACCTCCCTCTTGCCCTCATGGACGTAATGGCGCTGATTCACGAATTCGATCCGTGAGCCGTTGCGCTTCCACCCTTCGTGAACGGTCAGGATTTTGTCTTCCTTGGCCCGTTTTCCCTTCCCTTGGCGAGAGACAAACAGTCCATCGGCCTCCACAAACAGCACCCGTCCATATCGCTGGTCAACCGGGCAGTGCAGCGGAACTTCAGCCTCGAGCACCAACTGGCGGATCGCCTCATGGCTCATCACCGGATACCCGACCATCTGGGCAAGCGTATGAGCCGCTTTGCGATAGGAAGAGCACTCCATAGCCAATCCCACCGCTGTTTCTTCTAGACAAGGGCTGATTGACTGTGATCCATCAAACGCTAAAAAGGAGTCAAGCAAAAACGTGTAACGGTTTTGTTCTCGGTCTAAATAGTAGTTTCGCTCAAAGGTAACTTCGCCAAACAGGGTTTGAATCGTGGTGCGTCGTTTGTCTTTCAAGTGGTACCGGCGCTTGTCCCGGGTTTCCGCCAATTGTCGGTCGATGTCCTCCAACAGAGCCGTAAACAGCTCAGCGAAGGCGTTTTGCAGGGCTCGAAACAAATCAAGTTCGATCTCTTTCCATGTCAACGAATTTGTGGTAAGATGTTGTTGAATATTCATGGGACTCTCTCCTCCTGTTTGTGGTGTGGTCAATGAACATCTTACCAGGGAGAGAGTCCTTTTTTCATGTTTCCTGCTTGGGATCCTACCGCGCTTTGCTTGGTGGCCCCGATGAGGGGGATTGCGAACCTACGTTCCCAACCCCCTCATCGGGGAATTCTAAGAATTTCTCCCACAAACATTTTACTCACACGATGCGAGACAAAGGATTACCAAGCTGCTTAAGCAAGTCGTGAAGCAACTTCTCTAAATATTCGTAACTTTTTCTTCCGTTTCCAAAATTCCATACCGTTCTTTTTCAATTTCCCGCTTGCGTGTTCGGTGCCAAGGCAATCCCGAACCGAACAATCCTAAGGGCACTAAAAATACGGCCAGTATAAATGTAATGGTCGGTCCGATTGACCAAGCGAGTTGGGTTGCTCCCACTCTGAATGCCTGTTTATCTTTTTCAGAAATTCGATCAAAACAGAAAAGCAGATGGCAAAGAAACTGTCGTTTACTCTTTTTTTCGGGACTTTTCAGACAGCTCTTACTATGTTAGTATGTTTTGGTCTTTATTGACATGGAGTTTTAAGTTAGTTCAAAAAACAGATAGTCGAAAAAAGCTGCTGCAGAACATGTTATAATATGATATTCATGTACAAATATGAACAATAAAGGTGGGATTCGTTATGAGATTTGGTATTATAGGAACAAACTGGATTACCGACCATTTTATAAAAGCTGCAAGCGCACACCCGGAATTTTCCCTCGGCGCTGTTTATTCGAGAACAATGGAAAAAGCAAAAATGTTTGCCGAAAAATATCAAATAAAACACGTGTACACCAACCTTGAAGAAATGTTTCAAAGCGGCAATATTGACGCCGTTTATATTGCATCCCCCAACAAATTCCATGCCGAACAAAGTATTTTGGCCATGAAAAATAGAATTCACGTTCTTTGCGAAAAGCCGGCAGTAACGTCCGTGCAAGAAATGGATGAGGTCATTCAAACAGCCAAAACTTACAATGCCATGTTTATGGAAGCGATGAAATCAACCGTTACGCCGACCTTTTTAAATTTAAAAAAACATCTTGACGAAATCGCTCCGATCAGACGATTTGTTTTCCATTACAATCAATATTCTTCACGATATGATAAATATAAAGAAGGAATTATTGAAAACGCCTTTAAACCGGAATTAGGAAACGGTTCGAAAATGGATTTGGGTGTATACTGCTTAGCACCAATTGTTCATCTAGTCGGCGAACCAAAATCCATAGTAAAAAATCACTATTACTTATCCACCGGTGCAGACGGTCAAGGAAGTATGATTTTAAATTATGATAATTTTGAAGCAGTCGTAATGTATTCCAAAATAACAGACTCCTTTTTCCCTAGTGAGATCCAAGGAGAAAAAGGTGTTATTGAAATTGACAAAATCAGTGATCCGAAGAAAGTTGTCATCAAATATCGAAACGGTGAAATAAAAGATTTAACCGTGGAACATAAATTTGAAACGATGTATTATGAAGTAGAAGAATTTATAAACTGCGTGAAAAACGGCAAAATTGAATCCGATATAAATAGTCATGAACGGACAAAACAAGTTGTGAAGCTGTTGACGATGTAGTGAAATTCCTAACGCCAGTGGAAAAATGCTAATGAAATGAATCGCAATCGACTCAGACGGCACACTTTTAACAAATGATCATATGATTAGCGAAAAAAACCGTGAAGCAATTGTAAATGCACAAACAAAGACAAAGCCTCTTTTACCCATTTAAAGGCAGAAGAGGCTTTCTGTTTTTCTTTCCGCTATTTTCTTTTTCCGCACGTTCAATCATTGTTGGCACGGCTCTTTTGAAACATAAATAATTGGCAATTTGGCTGTATGATAAATAATGGCCTCCAGACGTCAAACAAACTTCTCTCTTTCGTATTGCTTGCAATTCCTCATAGTGAAGATAAAAACCCCAAAAAAGTGTTATATACGCATTTCATTTTTAATGCTTGATTGATTATTTCCAGGGAAACTTTGCCAATCCTTTGATTTGCATCGGTTCAACAGAGATTTTTGCACGATTGGGTGAGACGACAGTTGGCATATTCAAATCATTGAGACCGTCTTCTGTAAAATAACCACCATCTCGGAATATGAACTGATTTTTGTCGCGATTGACGGAGAAAAATATTGGAAAAAATGGCTTGACTTAAACATCCAATTCGGTAGAATAGAAAAAATATTGAATCTTTAAAATTTTGAAGTTAGGAGACTAAACTAAAATGATGTTACGATTTCACTATGCTTGGGTTATTTTATTTGTCACGTTTTTATCTCTTTTAGCCGTTCAAGGTGTTCGTCTTTCTTTCGGGGCTTTTGTCGAACCTTGGGAAAGGGAATTTTCAATAGACAGAGGGACGGTATCGCTAATTTCGACATTAAGCTTTATCGTTTATGGACTTTCCCAACCATTTATAGGAAGGTTAGTTGATAAATTTGGGCCTCGTATAATCCTTTCTGTCAGTACTTTTTTGGTGGCAGTTAGTATTCTATTAACAGCTTTTGTCCATCATCCATGGCAATTGTTTATTCTATATGCCATATTTGTATCACTTGGGGTTGGCGGAGCATCAAACGTGGCTGCAACAGTAGTCGTTACAAACTGGTTTAATGAAAGACGAGGATTTGCTTTAGGGATTGTCGAAGCAGGGTTTGGAGCCGGACAAATGCTGTTGGTACCAGGATCTCTATTATTAATTCAATGGTTGAATTGGAAAGCAACGGTCATCATCTTGGGATGTTTTTTAATGATTGTTGTGTTTCCAATTGTCCTGTTAATTTTACGAAACCATCCTAATGAAAAAGGTATGTTGCCAATTGGCGGAATGGATCAAGAAGAAAGCACAACTGAACAGCCAAGTAAATTCAATGATTTTTCAATTTGGGATGCTTTTCGTAAAAAACAATTTTGGTTCTTGATTTTACCATTTAGCGTTTGCGGTTTTACCACTACAGGTTTAATGGATACACATCTTATCCCTTATGCCCAGTTGTGTGGAGTTCCAACAAGTGCGACTAGTGCAGCAGTAACTATATTGGCTGCTTTTAATATTGTAGGAATACTATTTTCTGGTGTGTTAGCAGATCGCTGGAGCAGTCGAAAAATGCTCATCTGTCTATATGTTATACGGGCATTATCGTTGTTTATTCTATTCTATAGCTATAACCCTCTGCTTTTAATTATTTTCGCTATCGTTTTTGGATTGGTTGATTTTTCCACTGTTGCTCCTACGCAATTGTTGGTCACGCAATACTTTAAACAACACTCTGTTGGTTTTATCATTGGTTGGCTATCTTTCAGCCACCAAATTGGATCAGCACTAGGAGCCTATGTGCCGGGTTTACTATACAGTTACCACGGGAATTATAATGTTGCTTTTTATTTTTCAATAATCATATTAGTCATTTCAGCAATCCTCACCTTCTTTCTTCCTGAATTTTCTAAAGAAAAGGTAACGATTTAGGAGAAGGCACCTATGCGATTTTTTGGAGACCTCGAACCTGTTGTCACTCGGCAAAAAAGCTGAACAAATTCGTAAGACTGACCTATTCATTTATTTATTGGGCCAACCTCAATATTCGCAGATCCCCTGTTCACATTTTTATTTGCCTAACCAAACTTCCTGTTTCGGTTTTCCGACAAGTCCTTTAAGGCTGCAGATAACGTGCTAAAAAATTTTTTGAAAACTTTTCACGGAACATGATTGCAAAATGGAGGATACGGAAAACGTTCAAAAAAAAGCTGTCCAGAAAGTCAAAATCCATTGAAAGCGAAACATTATAAACATTGATATATCAACGTTTCTAAAACATTAAAGGGGCGTCTATAAGCCGGAAAATCGACTTATTAGACAGCCCCCTTACCCTTTCCATCATAACTTCAGCCATTGGCCAAGAGGCTTGGAAGCCCGTATGCGCCCGTTGTCAAATACCAATTTCCCCCGTTGAAATGTCGCAAAGATTTTGCAAGGAAATGTATGATTGACATATAAACTATGCTTGTGTTTTTGAAGCAAACTGTTTTTCTCGACTGTGAAGGAATCTTTTAAACTTATAATCACAAAATCTGCGTCTTTTCCTTTTGCAATTTCCCCTTTTTTCCCGTCCAATCCAAATCGTTTGGCGGGTCTAGCAGATGTCCAATGAATCAGCTTCGGAAAAGGAATGCGATAGCGAACCGATAGTTCGATCATCGCCATCAATGTAAATTGTCCCCCGCTGATTCCTCCCCAAACATTGAAAAAATTCGTTTCATCTTCTTTCAAGCTCCATGGCGACGGGGAATGGTCGGATGCGACAAAGTCAATCTGATCTTTTAAAAACAAATCAACCAATTTTTTTTGGTCGCTTAATTCGCGCAATGGGGGAGCGCATTTTGCAACCGCTCCAAGCTTTTTCGTATGTTCATGGTCAAACAAAAGATAATGCGGGCACGTTTCCAAAGTGACATCAAGTCCTCTTTTCTTCGCTTGCTGGATTTCTTCAACGGCTTCTGCACTGCTGATATGAACGAAATGCAAAGAACAGCCGGTCTGTTCCGCAAATGTAATGGCTTTTCTGACAGCTAGCCATTCCGCAGCAATCGGTCTTGATTGTAAATAATCGTCCGGACCGAATTTTTCTTGCCGCTCTTTTTCTCTCTGCAAAAATTGCACCATTGCGCCGTCTTCTGCATGAAGAGCCAAAATTTTACGCAAGCCGGCGATCGTTTTCATTCCATTCAAGAGCGTATTATCATCAACCGCTGCGAACTCTTTATTGCCGCTCGGAGACATGAAAGCTTTAAATCCGACAACTCCTTTTTCCGCAAGAGGCGCTAAATCATTTTCATTGCCCGGAACAAGCCCGCCCCACAATCCAAAGTCAACGAATGACTTTTCCTCGCCTATTTTTCCTTTTTGTTGAAGAGCTTCAAGATCAGTTGTAGAAGGGACACCGTTCAGCGGCATATCAAAAAACGTTGTACAGCCGCCCGCTGCAAGCATAGATGAACCTGTTGAAAAGCCTTCCCAATCCTCTCTGCCCGGTTCATTGAAATGAACATGGACATCAATCAATCCGGGAAAAACGTATTGGCCTTCCGCATCCCAAACGACATCGGCTTCCCCGTCAATGTCATCGCCAATTTCAACAACAATGCCGTCTTTAACAGCTAAATTTGTTTTTTTCACTTCGTCATGAAACACAACGCTGCCGTTTTTGACTATAAGATCGTAGATCATTTTTATCAAACTCCATTTAAAATAAAAATTTTTCCATCATGCTTTTTTCATGTTACTCAACTTTCTCACAGTAAATTGGATTTCTAAGCCTTACGATTAATGGGTTTGTTGGTTGTTTCGAATACTTCTTGACATAAAAATTTGCAAAAAAAACACCTCAACTTTTGGTATAGTTTAATTGTCCAGAAAAAACATTACCAAAAGCAGGTGAGGTGTCTCTTATTATGATAACGAATAACAGACTGAACAATCAACTACCAAAAGAAGTAAAAGCTATATTTGATGAACTTGAAATCTTAAAATATTTAAGGAAAGTGGGAATTAACAAGGGTTTCGGTTATTCCTGCGCCTATTTATTCCAGCTAGTTTTTAGTTTAGTTTTTGAAGGCAAAAATTTGTTTCGACTTCTTCAAAGTAAAAAAGCTAAAGATTTGCCGGAAAAAAACGCTATTTATCGCTTCTTAAATAACCCTCAATACAATTGGCGCAGGTTTTTACTTGTTTTGAGTACTTTCACCATTATGAAGGTAAGTAGTTTAACGAGACACGACCGTCCGAAAGTGCTGATCGTGGACGACTCATCTTATGAACGAAATCGCAGTAAAAAGGTTGAACTGCTTGCTCGCTGTTTCGATCATTCTTCTCAAAAAATGCGTTATTACAAAGGATTTCGTATGCTTACACTCGGCTGGTCAGATGGTGCTACATTTTTGCCTATTGATTTTGCTTTATTAAGCTCTACGAATTCCCAAATCAATGGGATTGATAACCGAATCGATAAGCGTACATCCGGTTATAAGCGGCGTGTCGAAGCTTTACAAAAAGCGCCGGAAGTTATTCCCAATATGATTAAACGGGCACTTTCTCAAGGAATCGATGCCTCATACGTTTTAATGGATACATGGTTTACCCAACAGCCTTTGATCAAGTCCATTGTGGATCAAGGGTTGGATGTTATTGGAATGGTGAAGGATACAAAACAAAGATATCAAGTGAACGGTGAATGGGTGAGCCTAAAAAAACTATACCAAACAGCTAAACCATCACAACATCAAAAGGGTATTTTGCGCTCTATTCACACAACGATGGCAAATGGCGTACCTGTTAAAGTGGTATTTGTCCGTAATCGTAATAAAAAGAGACAGTGGCTAGCTATTTTGAGTACAGACTGTACTTTATCGGATCAAGAAATCATTCGTATTTATGGGATACGTTGGGATATTGAAGTATTCTTCAAAACAGTCAAATCCTTATTGAAACTCCAAAAAGAGTTCCAAGGAAGATCTTATGATTCCATGATCAGCCATACCACTATTGTGTTTACAAGGTACATTGTTTTGTCTTGGCAAAACCGAGTAAGTACAGATTATCGAACATTAGGCGGCATTTTTTATGAACTTTGTGATGAAATCGATGAACTAGATTGGGCCTTTGCACTTCAACTACTCATTGAAATTCTTGAAGATGCACTTCAAAATGTAAATCAAAAGATTAAAAAATTCATCGAAAGTCAATTACGTAAATGGATTGTAGTTTTGCCTAATTATATCAAGGCTTATTTACCAAAATTGAGCTGCGAAAGTTGAGATGTTATTTGTTATTCATAAGTTCCGGTTCAACTTCTTCTAATAATGAAAAATCAATATAATCTTTCTTATTTGGGATATTTTTGATATTTCCTACACTCAATAAATATTCTCCTACTTCAGAACCATTGCTTTTGTTCATAAAGGAATCGTCGACTTGCATTGTATAAACATTTCTATTCATAATTTCCTTTAACTCGCTTTCTTCTAAATGAAGTTCAGGCGCTAAAATTTTAATTGCTTCTTCTCTATTCTTATTAATGTAATCTGTAGCTTTTATTAAAGCCCTAATAATTGCTTTTACCGTATTCGGATTTTCTTTTAGGAAATCATCCGTTACTTGCAGTGTTGTATGAACACTCATCCAATCAACAGATTTTTCTTTTTCATCAAAATTGTCAACCGTACCGCTAAATAGTAGTTTTCCTCCGCTGTTGATAGCCTTCGTTATAAACGGTTCCCAAGCAGCCATTGCATCAATATCACCTTTTTCAAGAGCAGTTAAAGCATCGCTAGGAGCTAGGTTCACAAAATTTATCTTTTTTATGTCAACATTATAATCGTTGGCCATATTTTGAATTGCAATCATTACATCAGCACCACTAGGAATACCTATTGATTTTCCTTCCAAATCTTTTGGAGAATTAATTTCAGCATGCTTGCCCGCTACAACCGCTTGTGTTCCTGCAATTTGTGCAAGCGGAGCTACGATTTTCACCTTAACGCCTGAGGAAGCTAAAATAATATCCATAAAATTTGTTTGTAAACTAACCGGAGCACTTCCACCAGCAATCATAGGTCCAATATCTGGTCCGCTTTCAATTAATTGGTTTGTTACGTTTAGCCCTTCTTCCTTAAAAAATCCTAACTTATCTGCAATGATTTGTTGTGAAGAAATTTGCGCATCTCTTACCCCTACTAATGTTATATCCTTCACTTCTAGTTCATCACTCGCTTTATTACTATTTTCACTAGTTGTTGTCGAACTGTTTGAACCGCACGCAACGATTGCAAACATTGTCAAAAAAACTAGGCAAAAAAGAAAAATTTTTCTCATTTATAATTCCTCCCTTATTATTTTTCTACAGCATTTTCAAATCCGCCTGTTCTCCATTTCAATAGTTTTTTCTCAATCACTTTTAATAACAAGGAAAAAAGACTATATTCAATACCTATTAAAATAATAGCTACATACATATTTAAAATTTTCATATAGTTTCGAGCGTCCACAATAATATACCCTAAACCACTTTTTGCACCCATCATTTCTGAAACCACTAATGCTGAAAAAGCCAATCCTAAACTTATTTGACATCCAGTAAAAATATTTGGTAATGTTGACGGAATAATAATTTTCTTAAATATTTGTCTATCATTTGCGCCTAAGCTTAATGCAGAACGAATATAAGAAGAATGAACACTTTTAATTCCATCAATTGTATTCGTCATAACTGGAAAAAATGTTGTCCAAGCAATTAATATAATTTTTGGAATTTCGCCAATTCCGAACCAAATAATAAATAAAGGCAGCAACGCTAAAGCTGGAATAGGACCGATCATGTTAAAGACAGGCATAAACCAAAATTCAATCTTCTCTACCCTTCCTATCAATAATGCGGCAATCACCCCGAGAAGAACTCCGATTGCAAAGCCAATTACTATTCGGATCGTACTCGACACAATACTGTCTATAATTAATCCTGAATGAAATAGTTCTACACCATTTAGAAATATAAGTGAAGGCGGTGGAAAAAAAACGGGATTTACTATGGAAAAATTTATATTTAATCTTGTAATGACTTCCCATAAAACAAAAAAAGCAATTATTGGAATAGCATGTAAATATTTTTTATTTCTAACCTTGCCCACTTTTTTCGTATAGACAGAAACTGCTTCTTGTCTGGCCGCCATATTTTTCATAAGCTTCCTCCTAACTAGCTGACAAAATGCTCTTCTAAATTCTCCATCAAAATACTAAATTCAGGATCACGATAATTTCGAGGACGGGGTAAATGAATCTCTAATTCTGTAGCAATCATTCCATTTTTCATGACAATCACTCTATCTGCAAGATAGACAGCTTCAGCTAAATCATGGGTAATAAATATAATAGTAGGCTTTACTTCTTTCCATATACGAATTAGTTCAGTTCTCATATTTTCACGGGTAAACATATCTAACGCTCCAAAAGGCTCGTCCATTAACAAAATTTCAGGTTCTCCGGCTAAAGCTCTTGCAATGCCGACGCGTTGTTTCATACCTCCTGAAAGTTGTTCAGGATAATGGTTTGCATAGTCTGATAAACCAATTAATTCTATATAACGTAATGCTTTTTCCAATGCTTTCTTTTTTGGCATCCCTTGCACGATTGGTCCAAAAGCGATATTTTCTAAAACAGTGAACCAAGGGTATAGTGCATGATCTTGAAAAACGACTCCTCTTTCCTTGGAAGGTTTTGTTACAAAAGATCCGTTTACCTTAATCACTCCTTCATCTGGTTTAATAAATCCCGCAATCAAATTTAATAGAGTTGATTTTCCGCCGCCACTGCTTCCCAATACACAAATAAATTCATGCGGTTGAACAGTAAGGTTTATCCCTTTTAAAACAAGATGATCATTATAAAACTTTTTTACATTTTCAACTATCAATGTCATATTTCTCATCCCTTTATGTAACTTTTATTAACGCAAAATGAAACTATATTGGTATATTATACGTAATTCTTTGATTTATCCACTGTCAAAATAAATAAAAATTAAAAAAGATTTTGTGTAAAATATCAAAAATTAAAAAAATCGAACAACTGTTTTTGGTAACAATTGTTCGATCAACATGTTAAAAAGTATCATAAATATCTAAGATGATACTTTACTTTTTTGTTTCCCATACATATTCAGCGCTGCTTGTGCTCCTTCACCTCTGTTTATGCGAACACCGTGATAGATGAGAACTGCCTCCAATGCTGTCAGCAGCTTGAGAATATTTTCTTTGCGGCAGCTGTAGCCCATTGTACCGATCCTCCAGATTTTTCCGTGGAGCGGGCCAAACGAGCTGGCAATTTCAATCCCGAATTCATCCAGCAGCATGCGGCGCACGGATTCTCCATCGACGCCCTGCGGTATGTTGACGCATGTGACGGTCGGCAGTTTAAAGCGTTTATCGCCGAACAATGTGAGTCCCATTGCTTCCAGCCCGGCCATTAATGCCCGTTCATGGAGGCGGTGGCGTGCAAATCGATTATCCAATCCTTCCTCCATAATAAGCCTCAAGCCTTCACGCAATGCGTAAAGCATTGATGTAGCTTCCGTATGATGATTTAATCGCCGCGGGCTCCAATAATCTTGAAGCTGGCTTAAATCAAAATAGTTGCTAATAATTGTTTGACCTGTGGCCATTTGCTGATCCAATTCCGTCCGAATTCCTCTTTCTACCTTTTTACGCGACAAAACGATTTTTTCAATTCTGTCATTATATGTGATGGGAGCCATCCCTGATGGAACCGATAAGCATTTTTGCGTCCCGCCGATCACGCCGTCAAGCTGCCATTCGTCGACATTCACGTCCGTTCCTCCAATTGTCGCAACCGCATCGACTACAAGAATTACATCCATCTCCCGGCAAGCTTTCCCGATCTCCTCAAGCGGCTGCATGCACCCCGTTGAGGTTTCCCCATGGACGATCGCGACTATTTTCGGCTGAACCTTCTTTATTTCTCTAAATACATCCTCCGGGTCAAACACCGTTCCCCATTCACGCTCAATTGTAGTGACATCAGCCCCGTAACGTTCGCATATTTCGGTTAATAAATAGCCGAACCGGCCGTATATCGGGATCAGCACTTTATCGCCCTGTTCGATAATGCTCGCCAGCATCGCTTCAATGCCCGATCTGGAGGTTCCATCGATAGGGAACGCCCATTTGTTGTCCGTACGAAATAAATAGCGAAGCATTTCCATTACTTCATTCATGATCGAAGTAAATGCAGGATCAAATTGGCCTAAAATCGGCGTACTCATCGCCTGCAAAACTCTCGGATCGACTTCAACAGGCCCCGGTGTCATGATCGTTCTATTAGGTGTCTGTAGAGGCAGAAATTTCATTTCGTCCACAATCCTTTCTTTTAATATGCCAATCTATATAAATAATGGATTAAAAACTTAACGCCGCTTTCTAAATGAGCCGCTGCGGTATATTCCTTCGGCGAGTGGCTGATTCCGTTATGACTCGGGACAAAAAAAAGCGCAGTCGGACAATAGGTTCCGAACATTTGCGAATCATGTCCCGCTCCGCTAACCAAGATTTCATGAGACAGATTTTGCTCTTCTGCAATTTCTTTTGACAGTCTCAGCAATTGTTGATCCATTTTGACCGGCTTGACGTTCAGCCATTCATTTAACAAAATATCGACATTGTATTGTGCGCTCACATTTTTAAAATGACGTGAAAATGTTGAACAAAATTGCTCCAATAGTTCTTCTTCGTGATGACGGATATCGATCGTAAAAACGACTTCACCTGCAATCACATTCGGAACGTTAGGTTCAACCTTTATTTTGCCGACGGTCACTCTTAGTTGGTCGCACACCTGTTTGGCTTGTTTCATTAAATAGGTAATCAGTTCAGAGGCAATGGCCACCGCATCTTTCCGGCAGGACATCGGGGTTGTTCCTGCATGGTTGCTTTCACCGACAACCTTTACTTGATAGCGGCGTTGACCAACAATGTCGCTGACAATGCCCAACGATTTTTTCTTTTTTTCTAACACAGAGCCCTGTTCGATGTGCAGCTCAATAAAGCATTGAATATCGTTTCGAAATGGCTGGCGAAATCTTTCCTGTCCAAAACCGCATTCATTCATTGCTTGCACAAACGAAATCCCTTTAGAATCAACAATTTTTTGTATATGTTTAAAAGAGCGCCTCCCCGTTACAGAGCCTGACCCCCAAAATGTAAGCGGAAACCGGCTGCCTTCCTCTTCACATAAGGATACGACCTCAATCGTTTTTTTTGGTGTTCCAAAACGCTTTAATAAATAATGAGTCGCCAACAAGCCGGCAATAATGCCGTATGCGCCGTCATATTTTCCTCCTTCAATAACCGTATCGATATGCGAACCAGTTAAGATTGTTTTGGAGGATGGAGATGATCCTTCTGCTCGGCCGAACAAGTTGCCGACGTCATCAAAATATGGAGCTAATCCGCATTCCTCCATTTTCTCCTTCAACGCTTCCTGCGCTGACAGCCATTGTTCGCTATATAACAGCCGGGTAACTCCGCCTTTTTCCGTTTTACCGAATGTTGCAAGCCATTCGATCAGCCTTTCAACTTCCTCTTCAAGCTGAATGGGCCCAAGTAAATGAACTGTCATGTCTCTTCCCTCTTTTCTATTCAAAATAAGCAAATATCCTTGTTATATTTTATTCCATAAAATGTGAATTTACTTTATTTTATCGTTATTCTTTTTCATATACATTGGCAATTTTGATATAAATTTCACCATCTTTTGTGCATGTTCACTAAAATTTGAAGACAAAGGGGCTGAAAAAATGAAAATTTCCGAAATATTAAAAATTCCCGTTATGAAAAATGCCAAGCTCATCGCCGGCCATAACGGAAAAGATCGAGAAGTTTTCAGCGTCAATATGATGGATGCACCGGATATCATCGATTTTCTGAAACCGAATGAACTGCTTGTAACAACTGCCTTTCATTTAAAAGACAATCCGAATGATCTGCTCGCACTCATCAAAAATATGGCGGATCAGCAATGTGCAGGGTTGGCAATTAAAATGAAGCGATTTTTGGAAGAAATTCCGGAGGCTTGCCTGAAGTATGCAAATGAAAAAAATTTCCCAATTATTGAATTGCCGATTGAGGTTACGTTAGGAGAGGTTGTGAACCAGACATTAAGCTATATATTGGACAAACGGACAAACGAATTGCTCAATGCGATTGAAATCCATCAGCAATTTACAAACCATATTTTAAGAGGAAAAGGGCTCGTCTCATTACTGGAAAATTTGGCAAACTTGATCGGCTGTCCAATTTTACTGTTGGATCAGCACTTTCAAATGATTGCTTCTTCATCTTCCGTTACATCGAGTCTGCCGGAAATCGAGGAAATGTACACAGACGGATTTCGCTTTTTCTTACAGCCAAGCTCTTACACTTGTTTTTCCATTATTTCTAGTAAACGAACTGTTTCCGTTTTTCCCATTTACACTCATGAAAGCAACAGCGGATGTTTAATTGTTTTTGATGCCATTCCTTTTCACAGTCCTTCGCTTGTGTTGACGATTGAACAAGCGACAAATGTCATTTCATTTGAATTGATGAAAAAAAATGCTCTTAAACAACATAAACGAAAAGTTCAAAATGAATTTTTTATCAATTTTACAGATGGCGCCTTTCAATCAAAAGAAGAGATTGTCATTAAAGCAAAAGAATTTAAAATTCGCAATGATCAATCGTATTTTTGTGCAGCAGGAAAATTGGATGAAAGAAAAAAATCATTAACGTTTACACAATTCCATAAAGAAAATGAACGGATTTTTGAATTTATGGAAAAAGAAGCTGATGCGTTCCCAAATCCTGTTCATTTTTTTGTGAAGGGGAACGTAGGCATTTTGCTCTTCCCGATTCAAAAATCATGGCTGGAGCTTCATTCTTCCATCATGCCGTTTTTAAAGGAATTGCAAGCGAAAATTAGAAGCAGGTTTCAACGGACTGTCTCATTCGGCATCGGCAGTCTTTGCCAGCAATTTTTAGATGTAAAAAAAGGCTATAAAGAAGCGTTGGAAGTGCTGGAAGAAGAACAGTATTCCGGAAATCAAGAATTCATTCAAATTCATAAGAAAAAAGATATTTATACGTTATTGAAAATGATTCCAAAAGAAGAGTTGATTGATTTTTACGAACAGATTTTGACAAACCTTTCAGACCCGGCAGACACTGAAAAACAGGCTCTGCTGCAAACGTTGTTTTTATTTTTGGAAAATCATTGTCAAATTTCTGAAACAGCCAAAAAGCTTTTCGTTCATCGCAATACGGTGATCTATCGATTAGAAAAATGCGAGGAGCTCATCGGAAAAAGCTTAAAGGATCCAGAAGCCACTATTAGCCTCCGCTTGGCATTCCGCATAAAAAATTTGCTTCAATTATAAAAAAATTGAGGCAAGAGCTTTAGTAAATGAAAATGTAATTTGTCTATAAAGCTTTAGATACATTAACTAAATTTTGCAAAAACGATTATGTAATTCAACCAATGACTTCACTACATCGTTCTTTTATTATGAAAAACAAATAACATCTAATGTTAGATTTTTTTACATAAGAGGAGGAGAGGTCACTTGACAAATAAAAATGGAGGAATTCATCTTTTTTCACTTGGTTTGCAGCATGTACTGGCGATGTATGCAGGCGCCATTGTTGTTCCTCTTGTTGTCGGAGGAGCGTTAAACCTTTCGACGCAGGAGCTGTCATATCTAGTTGCGATTGATTTATTGACATGCGGAATCGCCACCCTGCTGCAGGCGTTCAAAACAAAATATTTCGGCATTGGTTTACCTGCCATATTAGGTGCTTCATTTGTTGCTGTTACACCGATGATCGGGATCGGAAAAGAGTACGGCATCAATGCAATCTATGGATCGATCATTGCCGCAGGAATATTCATTATTCTTTTTGCTCCGCTCTTTGGCAAAATAACAAGATTATTGTTCCCGCCGGTCGTGACAGGTACAGTTGTCACCCTTATAGGACTGTCCTTAATACCGGTCGGGATTAAAAACATGGCGGGCGGTGCAGGAAGTCCGAAATTTGGCGATCCGGAAAATTTGCTCCTTTCATTTGGGGTTTTTCTTTTGATTTTGTTTATGAATCGATTTTTCACAGGCTTTTTTCGGGCAATCTCTGTGCTTATCGGGATTATCGCGGGTACGATCGCCGCGGCTTTTATGGGAGAGGTTGATGTGAAAGAAGTAATGCAAGCTTCATGGATTCATTCTCCGAAATTTTTGTATTTCGGTACACCTACTTTTGAGCTTGTGCCGATCTTAACAATGACATTAGTGGGCATTGTCATCATGATTGAATCGACTGGCGCTTTTTTAGCCCTAAGCAAAATTTGCGGAAAAGATCTTAGCGACCAAGATCTTGCGCGCGGATATCGTGCCGAAGGATTGGCTTTCATCATCGGCGGTTTTTTGAACGCTTTCCCGTACAACACGTTCGCTCAAAACGTCGGACTTGTGCAGCTGACAAATATAAAAACGAGAAGCGTTGCGATCGTTGCCGGCTTTATACTTGTCACCCTTGGATTTATTCCGAAAATTGCTGCTTTTGCTACGATGATCCCAACATCTGTATTAGGGGGAGCAATGGTGATCATGTTTGGCATGGTCGTTTCTTCAGGCATTAAAATGTTAAGCACTGTTGATTTTCAACAGCAAAGCAATTTGTTAGTAATTGCCTGCTCCATTTCCCTCGGATTGGGTTCCACAGTTGTTCCTGATTTGTTTGCACAGCTGCCGCCTATGCTGCGAATTCTTTTTAGTGATGGGATTATAACAGGCAGTCTTACAGCCATCTTTTTAAACTTATTTTTTCACCATTTCTCACTGAAAAAATCTTCTGCTGCCGAACAGTTAAAACCGACAACGATCAAATTTTAAAAACGAAAGGAGAAAGCCGAATGGACATAGAACAAGTTAACCAACTCAGTGCGGCTGAATTTATTGAGAAGCTAGGCGGGATATTTGAAGATTCAACATGGGTGGCAGAAAAAGCAGAAAAATTCCGCCCGTTTTCTTCCGTGCAATCGCTTTTTTCCAAAATGGCTGAGATCGTGGATCAAGCTGACGAACACGAAAAATTGGCGCTTATTCGCAATCACCCTGCTTTAGGCGCAAGAACAAAAATGACCCGATTTTCGCAAACAGAACAACAAAAAGCGGGACTGCAAAAACTGACAGATGAAGAATACGATCGATTGTTAAAATTGAACGAAACGTATATGGAAAAATTTCAATTCCCGTTTATTTTGGCTGTGCGCGGCAAAACAAAGCAGGAAATATTTGCATCGATTGAACAGCGAATCAAAAACAATGCGGAAGCAGAGATAGAGCAAGCAATAGCAGAAATTAAAAAAATTGCCTATTTTCGACTGAAGGATATAGTGAAAGAAGAGAGAAACCTATGCTGACACGTACATTCCATTTTGATAGAACAAATTGACTTTCGTTATTTTTGATCTTTTGCACAGTACGAAGCCATATTCTTTTTAAGCGCCATAAATGGCGGTACAACTGAATCTGCTGAGAAATAATAACCAAAGAAATTACACGCTTGTTAAATAGTGAAAGAAAGCCGTGATTCAAATGCCATGCCCCGTCAGACAAGCGCTTCCAAAGTAACAAAACGGGCTTCCAAAATGAAAAACGAGGCAAATAAAAAGGTCAATAAGGAGATGGAATATGAAAGGATTAACAACACATATTTTAGATTTAACTCACGGTACGCCTGCACAAAACGTCAAAATCGAGCTGTTTTCTGTTACAGATCAAAACGAAACGGAAAAACAGCTGCTCAAAACCGCATTCACAAACGAAAACGGTCGGGTTGACGAACCGCTCATCACTGAGCAGCAATTAACACCGGGAACTTATGAACTTCTGTTTTACATTGGAGATTATTTTAAAAACAAAGGTTTATCCTTGAAGGAGCCGCTGTTTCTTAATCACGTCGTCGTCCGCTTCGGCATTTCTGATGCAAATGCCCATTATCATGTTCCATTGCTTATTTCACCGTGGGGGTATCAAGTGTATCGGGGAAGTTAATCGGATACAAATACTTTCTTCAACAACGTCATGAAAAAACGGGGCCTCCCAAAAGCAGCGTAACTGACTTTTGGGAGGCTCCCTTTATTTAAAAAAGCAAAAAAAATCGTCCCTTCTAGTAAAAGAAAGTTGCCTCACAATATTTCAGAAAGGACGATTTTATGAGCAACAATTGGAAGCTGGAGCGAAACAAAAGAAAAACAATCAATACAGATAAAGATGAGAACCAAACCTAGAGGAAGCCGCTAAGAAATTAGAAGAAAAAGTGGAAAAGTTATCAGAAGAAATCGAAAAGGAAACAGATACAAACATACATAAGGACAAGCAACATAAGCGCAGTCAATGAAAGAAATTTGTGAAGCAAATTCGAGAAGATTTTATCCTGCGGCAGGTTAAATACAAGGAACAAAAAGAAATCTTTGGCAACCGTAACAGCTATTCTAAAACGGATAAAGACGCAACCTTCATGCGCATGAAAGAAGACCATATGAAAAACGTGAAAAAACGGAACTCATCAATATATATTCAAATTTACTATTTACGTTCATCTCCTCTATAAAATACATCAGGCTATCAGCAAACAGGCTTACGCCCATAATAATGCGGTTCGCTACTTTTATTTTACATTCAACAAACACTTTGGATATGAGGATAAATTTTTTAATATTGTAAAAAGACTAGTAAATGTGTTAATATTTTAAAAAATCAGAAATAAGTAGGATTTTAAAATGCTTAAGAAAATAGGTTTATGTAATTGCATTTTTATTTTCCCTAAATTTAGTAGAATTTGCTGCAGAAAACGATGCAAATGTTAATGAAGACAGTCTTACACAAGAAGAATTAAACTATCTGTAAATGAAGTTGGCAACACTCAAGAAGAAGCTGATGCTCTGCCCATTGAAGTTGCTAGACAATTAATTGAAGAGGAAGCTAAAGTTATAGATTCTGGACCAGAAATTATTACTATATATGAACCCAGTAGCGTTGCATAAAAAAATTTAATGTTTGTCAAGCTCAATAAAAATTCCAGTTATTTCATGTAACTGAATATTCAGACATACAATCTTTCTAAGCAAGCTTAAAAGGACAATGACGTCTTAATCGGCAGTCCATTTCCACAATTTGGTAATATATTACAGAAACATTGGATCATAAACTAAATCGTCTAGGTGTTCCACCTCCCCTTCTTCAAATTGGTACACGATGGTTTCAAAATCTTTTTCCCAATGGTATTTTTTCCGACCGTTGGACGTTCGAATTGGCTTTTTAAAAAGGGAGCGAACAAAACAGTCAAAACCTTTAAAAAGCAGATTCTGTAAAGTTCGCTTGATCTCTAATAAAGGACCATCGTGATTCACTTTTAATTGGAGCATGGCCTGTAAGCAATAGGTGATTAGGGCGATCCAAATTTGATTGTAAACGGCATTTTGACTTTTTCCATAAAATCTTTTTATCTTAAGGTGCTGTTTCATCCATTTAAAGAAGGTCTCTATCTTCCAGCGATATCGGTATAAATCTGCAATCTCTTCCGCAGAAAGATCAAAGCAATTGGTTATGATGATCACGGGATTCCCTTCGCTGTCGACCGTTTCGATCAATCGGAGAGGATGAGTCATTTTGGTATGATTACGGTCATTTCCTAAAATGACAATCTGATCCCTATAAATCAAACGTTCTGGATTGGGAATCCGTTCCGATAAAACTTCAATCTCTGCGTTCTTTTTAAGCCGGGTAATGAATCGCACCCCTTCTCGGCATAAGCGGTCGAACTGTTTGTAATCGACATACCCTCGATCAAACAAGTAAATCGCATTTGGATCGATTTCAATGAGTTCGTCCATCTGTGTGCGATCGGCATGTTTCGCGGGTAAGATAATCCCTTGATCCGGAACAGTGATATCCTTCGTTACAACAACCTTTAAATGGAGTCGAACACCAGCCTTTGTCTTACGAAAAGTTGCCCATGGATATTGGCTCAAACTCATGCTCATCGTGGTAGAATCAATGACCAGAAGACGACCAATGTTTCGGATGATCGGGGCATTTTTCATTTGCCCTTGGATCTTTAAGACCAGATATTTAAATACTTTTTCAAACAGTTGAGGGGATAATTGGCCTAATTTGCGAGAAAGTTGCGAAGTACTAATTGCATCAAATTCCAGATATGTCTGCAACTCTTCCTTGTCTTTCAAATGTTTGGCCAATTTTGTTAAGCTTTCCAATTCGTTTAACTGAGCGATGATACAAAGTTGTAAAAACTTATACGCCGTTAATTTTTTAATGTATTTGTCAACGTCAATCACATTAATTAGTTTTGAAAAAGTTATTGGATCGATCTCTTTAAATAGTTCATTTATTGTGGATTCTGTGGTATTCTTATCCATAATGGTTTCTCCTTATTCTTAGGATTTGGATAGGACTGCCAATCCTAATTATAAGGAGTTTTTTTATATCCAAAAAGATGAAATTTAACATAAAATTGGGCTTGACAAATTAAAATTAACTTAATGCAATGCTACTGATATGAACCAAAAGATGTTAAACCAGGACAAATTAGTACTATGGGAACTATTGCTTCTTCAACTTTAAAATTAGGTGGAACAGTATATAAAGTAACTAGTGATCGTTCAAAAGAAGATAAATTTTATATATATGGTAACTTTCAATGGTTAAAAACACCTTCTTTTCATTTAGTTGATAAAATGACTATTGGTTTCCCTTCAAATTCAGGATTATATCTACCAACTAGCGGAGGAACAGTAAAACAGCACCCACATAGATATTCTCAAGATCCTCAAGGAAATGGACGTTCGATTGATTATTCAATTAAGTATTCTCCGAGTAATTGGGAGCCAAGTGCTGGTGTGGCTGGCTCATATGATTTAAAACCTTCTACTAGTCATACAAAACACAAAGGGCATATTGGTCAATATGTATATGTTCCCAAATAAATATAAAAATAGTCATCAAAGAATTGCTGGAACACCTACTATATCAGTTTATCCAGCAGGTTTATCAATCACGCTAACTTCCACAACAGATACAAAATCATACGCATTAACTTTATCTTATTAATCTAGTTGGAGTGGTAAGTCTATGATACAAACGATTGCCAACTTTATTCTTATTCTAGTTGTATCGGTCATTTTATTTTATATACTTAATTATGATACTTCTTTAGATAGTGAATTAATACTATCTCTTTTAATTATCATTTCTCTACAAACATCATTGATATTAGCTATTTTATTAAAAAGAAAATAACTTTCTTAAAGGGATTGTCCAAAAGTTGAACTGTCCCCTGTCAAGCAGACAGTGGACATCATAAAATTGCTTTAAACGGCTTGAGCTCTAAAATCTAATGGGCTTAAGCCGTTTAATTTTTCTTGATCGCGTTTGTTATTATAAAACTCTTAATCGCTTGTTGTAACGCTTTAAACGTTTCATATCGTTTCAGATCATACCTTTCACACGTTCAGGTTGCCCAAAAAGATTCCATTGGGTCGTTTTCCATGCAGCGTCCCACTCTTGACATACTATGTGTTCGCTTTGCTTCGATTATTCGCTTCTCAAGCCCATGAGATGTACTATAAATCAAAAGTTGTTTATGTTCTTTTAAACTTGTGATAGATTAAGCCCTGAATGTTGTGTAAAAAAAAAGCGGTGATTTGCCAGGAATCTAGGTTCTGGGCAGGGAGTGTGATGTTTTACACATCATTTGGACTTGACCCTTGCGATAGCGTGATCAACTGTTTGAAACACAAGTTGATGATTGTTCGAATGCCCTAATACATAACTATACAGATCTAGAATTGCACTCAAATACGCTTTTTTACCGTTTCCTATCTTGAATTCCGTGACATCCGTCAGCCATTTTTCATTTGGCTTACTTGCTAAAAAATTTGCGATTTAATACATTCTCAGCCACATGCACCGCTGATGATGAAACGTAACGGTTCTTTTTACAACGAATTACAGATTGAATACCGGCTGTTTTCATCAGGCATACATTCGTTTATGGGTCACTTATTTTCGATGTATGACGAATTTCATTCGGCGATAGCCATAAATTTTTAACGCTGCAGACAAGGAAACAAGCCGAAAAACGCTAAAATCTATAATTTCTTTCAACTGATCATGTTAAAAAAAATCGCCGAACTGCTCCGCCTTCTTAACATTTGCTGTCTAAGCGAGATGTTTCTTTTTCAGCAAGCTTTTGAACTGCTCTAATAATACCGGAGTAGCCTGTGCATCGGCAAAGATTTCCTGATAAACCGTCAACTATTTGCTGACTAGTTGGATTCGGATATTGATCCAAAATCGCTTTGACAGCCATAATCATTCCTGGGGTGCAATATCCGCATTGGAAACCTCCCTCTTCCAAAAACGCCTGCTGAATCGGATGAAGCCCTTTTTCCGCAAGTCCTTCAATTGTAACAATTTCTTTTTCATTTGCTTGATAAGCTCTAACTAAACAGGCATTCACTAGCCTGCCGTTCATGATGACAGAGCAAGCGCCGCAGCGGCCAATTCCGCAGGAAATCTTTGTGCCAGTCAGATGCAGCTGCTCTCTTAAAATGTCAACTAGCCGAGCGGCCGGATGAATCTCAAGCTCTTTCTTTTTGCCATTCACAAAAATCGACATGCGCATTCGTTCTTCAGACGGTAATTTTATGCTTGCGCTCATTTGCTTGTCAGCCATTTGCTCATCTCCGTTTCCATCATCTTATTGACGATTTCTTCCCTTGATACCGGCAGCCTATTCACCCAGATGCCAGTCGCATCATAAATGGCCATTGCGATGGCAGGGGCAACAGCAACCGTGCCAATTTCCCCGACGCCTCTTGGCCCATAATCATCCTCTTCGCACAGTTCCTCGATTGCGGTGATGTCAATCGAAAGGGGGACATCTTTTATCGTCGGAATTAAATACGTATCAAAGTTTTCCGTTACATATGTTCCTTTTTCTATCAGCGCTTCTTCCGTTAATGTATAGCCTAACGCCATCACGGATCCGCCTTCAATTTGTCCCAAATATCCTTGCGGAAAAATAACAGGACCAGCGGCAATGGCTTGCTCTAATTGTTTTACACGAACAAATCCAGTTGCCAGATCCACTTCCACCTTAACGGCACAAGCTGCAAACGAATATAAAAAATGTCCGCCTGGTATGGAGCAAGGGGTTGCAGGAAAGTCAAATCGAGTTTCAATGATCAGCGGCTTGTCTATCGTTTGTTTTGCCAGTTCTTTGTATGAAATCAGCAGCTCATCTTGGTGCCAAACACCTTTTTCGCCTATTTTTAATTGACTGACGGGTACATCCGTACATTGTGAGGCTCTTTCCAACAGGTTGTTTTGAAACGGAGCTTTCATCCGTTGAATGGCTTGCCAAACCATGCTCGTACCCCTTGAAGCAGTTGATGAGCCTGAACGCGGGACTTTGTCCGTATCGCCGATGACAATGTGTAAATCCTCTCGGGAGCAGCCTATTGCTTGAATGGCAATTTGTTCAATCACTGCGAGCAAGCCTTGGCCAAATTCTTCAAACCCAAAAGCAATTTCGATTTTTCCTTCCTCGTTCAATGAAATTCTCCCGCCAGCCGGATCTAAACGTCCATAGCCCAGCCCTCCGCCGTGCATGGTGATTGCCACCCCCACGCCTGTCTTAATCAAGCCGTTATGATCTTGTTTTCGGCAGCTGTTTAATAGTTTCGATTGGCTGATCTGTTTTAAAACTTGTTGAGCGCCGTCAGTTGGGGCGATTTTTTGCCCGACAGGACCGGGATCATGTGCCTGGCGCAGATTTTTTTGCCTGAGTTCAAGCGGACTCATTCCAAGCTTGACCGCCAAGCGATCGATTTGCCCTTCCAATGCGAAGGTTACTTGGTTTCCACCAAAGCCTCTAAATTCACCGGCAACGCCGTTATTCGTAAAAACCGAATAGCCTTCAACTTGAATATTCGGGATCATGTATGGGCCTGTCGCATGTTCAACCGCAAAATCCAATACTGCAGGACCTAACGTTGCATATGCGCCGGTATCCGCTATAATTCGCACTTGATGGGCGATGATTTTGCCGTTTTTTTTCGCACCTGTTTTCATTTTAATTTTCATCGGATGCCTTTTGATTCCTGACCGCACCGATTCCCTTCTCGTTTGATGAATTTTTACAGGAAATCCCGTTTTCAGCGCCAATAAGGCTCCGTACGGCTGGATGTTTAATTCGTCTTTTCCTCCAAAAGAGCCGCCAAGCGGGCTTGAGACGACGCGGATGTCTTCTTCCGGCATATTTAAAATGCGGGCTAATTGATATCGGTCTTTATATCCATGCTGAGTGCCGGCATACACCGTCAAAGTGCCGTCTTTTTCCGGAACAAACACCCCGCCCTCTGTTTCCATGTACGCATGCATTTGCCTTGGAAGTTGATACGTTTCCTCTACAATACAGTCGCATGATTGAAATGCTTCTTCCACATTGCCGCTTTGATAAGATGCTTGGTGTAGGATATTCCCGTTCGGATGGAGCTGCGGAGAAGAAGGGAGCATAGCCTGTTCCGGATCATCAACAACCGGCAGCGGCTCATATTCCACTTCGATCAGCTGAAGCGCCGCTTCGGCGATTTCCTCTGTTTCCGCAGCAACAGCCGCGACAGCATCGCCGACAAAACGAACTTTATCTTTGCATAAAACAGGCTGATCAGGAAAGATTAAGCCAAACCCGTTTAAACCTGGAACATCCTTGCTAGTAATGACAGCCCGAACTCCCGGCAATTCCTCCGCTTTTTCCGTTGAGATCGAAACGATATTGGCATGCGGATATTCGCTTCGCAAAATTTTTGCAAACAGCATATTCGGAAACGAAAGATCTGTTAAAAACTTTAAATGTCCAGTTACTTTTTCTACTCCGTCAGGTCTGATGCACACTTGTTTCAATCTCAATCCCTTCCCTTCTTCATAATCCAAATTGAAAAAGCTCGTATCTGAATATATTAATCTTTCTCCTCTAATTTTTTTAATTCTGCTATGACTATGTTGGCGGCGACCCGCCTGCGGTAATCCGCTGAAAAAAATGCATCGCCGGCAGGTTGAAATTCAGAAAAGACCGCCTCATGCACCTTTTTTAGCAAAGCGGACTCAACCTTGCGTCCGGCCAGCAATTGCTCCGTTATTCTTAATCGCCTTGGACGATTCTCGCCTCCGCCTGCTGCCAACCGCGCAAAGTCAATTGTTCCGTTGTCATTTTGGCCGATTATCCCTGCAATGGTGACGACAGAGCCTGAAAACGCCTCTCTCCTCCCAATTTTTTGATAAAAATGGACATATGATGGCGGAGCTGAAATTTCCGGCACCACTATTTCCGTTATAAGATCATCCTTGAATTCTTCATTCAACCAATGGTCTAAATCGATTTTTTTTATGTCGTCCCCATCAAAACAACCGATTTTCGCTTCCATCACTAACAGGGCGGGGATGGCATCACCAATTGTTGAGGCGACGTTTCCGCCAATCGTTCCAAGATTGCGCACGGCTGGTGCAGCAATGGTCTTGACAGCTTTGGTCAATAAAGGCCATTTCGCTTTTATAATGGGATAGCGGAGGCAGTCAGCCAATCGGATAAGCGCCCCCAAGTGAAGAAAGTTTTGGCCGCCATCTTCTTTTTCATATATCGCTTCTAAAATTTTTATGTTCTCAAGGCTGATTAAATGAGATGGCTGCGGTGCTCCTTTTTCCCATTTTGTTTGCCATAATGTTCCGCCGGCTATAAAGTGTGATTCTAATTGCAATAGCTGCCGCAATCGCCATGCTTCTCTTAAATCTGTTGGCATCCATATTTTTGAGGACAATGTTTTCAACTTCATCCCCCTTCCTTTGATAGTAAAATAACGTGCTTTTGCAACCATATTGCGATAGGAAACGGAAATGCCTTGTGGACGTCCGCATTTGACCGATTGTGCACCATTATCGCCTGTCCGCTTCCTTAAATAGGGATAACAAAATCGGCGGACTCGGCAAGCGATCCAGCTTGGCAGCATCCTCATCAAACAACTTATTGCTGCGTATCAAGTTTCGTATTGAAAAATGAGATCGTTGATGATTTCCAGTTGAATAAACGGCTGTTTGGTGCAATTGCACCGCTTGCTCTGCTATCGACTTTTCCAAGCCGCCTTTAAAAGAACTCTAAAAAGGGGCTTGACAAGTTTAGATACCGCGTCGGTACATAACCATCGGTTCGTCTATTGGTCAAGTGACTTTGGCATTCCGATTAGCGCCTGGTTTTTTGTGAAATGTGATTGCGGCTTCATTATGCACGCACCTTCTGAGGAGATCGAAGCTTTGTCAATTGAATTAATTCTGCTAAAATGCTGATCGCGATTTCTTCAGGGCCTTCTGCCCCAATAGACAAGCCGACAGGTGAATGAACGTTTCGGGGAATTTCCTGATCTCCCAGCAAGCGTTTTGTCCGTTCTTTTGAACCGATGACCCCGATATATCGCAGGTTTTGCTGCAACAACAGCTTTAAAAGCTCTTGATCCTGTTGAAATTGGTGTGTCAGCAGCACAACAAAATCGCGGGGGGAAAAAGATATTTTCGTTGCCGCTTCCCGCGGGAAAGCGATGATAAGCTGATCGGCATCAGGAAAACGCCATCTATTGCACAACGCTTCTCTCCAATCACTAACGATAACCGAAAAACCGGTCCGCGAAGCGAAATGCGACAGTGGTACAGCATCCGAACCGGCACCGAAAATAATCAATCTCGGTTTAGGCTCAAATCGCTGAACATATACATATGAGGACAGTTCATTGACCCAAACTAATCCGCTTTTCTCTTGCGCAGCTATGGCATCGATTTGTTTCGGTACCGCACCAGCCCATTCCCCGAACGTTTCCGTGTCTTCTGTAAAAAATAAATAATTGCTTACGGAAAAATTTTTGCCGAGTTGTTTTAGGATGAAAACGTCCTTGCCGTTTTGAAGCAAATCATGCAGCCGGGATAAATGCTTTCGCAAACGGTCATCGATGCACTCCAACAGGATGCGTATGACGCCGTTGCAGCCGGCGCCTTTTCCCCACGACAAGTCATCTTCGCTTTTCAAGTCATATACGATACATTGCGACTCGCCCTCAAGCAAAAGCTTCGCCCTTTCTTGCAGGTCATTTTCAAGGCAACCGCCGCTTATTACGCCGATTGTTTCCCCATCCTCCTGAATCAGCATTGCTGCTCCTTCTTTTCGGTAAGAGGAGCCTTCCACATCAATAATAGTGGCAAGCACAGCTTTTTTTGGCTCAGTTGTTGCAATCTTTAAAATTTCATGGATATAGTCCATAACAATTCCCCTCTTATGAAAGAAAAGTAATGAGAATGATTGTTTTGTTCAAACGCAATCATCAACTGTTTCTTTCTCTTTGCATACACAATGCGTTGGCAATATACGCCACGTTTCTCCCCAGGCGACCGGCCATTTTTAATTCTTCATCAGACGGCTTTCGCGAACCATCAGGGCCGGCTAAAACTGTTGGTCCATACGGAGTTCCGCCAATGGGGGCGTCCGTTAAATATTCCGGATTTTGAGTATAAGGTAATCCGATAATGATCATTCCGAAATGGAGAAGCGGTACGATGGATGTTAAGATGGCCGCTTCATGCCCGGAATGAATGGAACCAGCGCTTGTAAAGATGCCCGCGGGCTTTCCCTCCAGTACGCCTTCCACACAAAGGTCGCCGATAGTTTCTAAAAAATATTTAACTTGGGACGGCATCGATCCAAAATACGTCGGAAATCCCCATATCACTCCATCTGCCCAGTGGAAATCTTCTATTTCCGCTGTTTTAAATATTTTCTGCTTTTCGCTTTCACGCTCATAATTTTCTTTTCTCTTTCCAATTTGAAATGTTGCGGAAATTCCTTTTTTATCAATCATCAACGGATTTTCTCTAATAGCCGGAATTAAACGATCAGTAAATTCGGGAATTTTTACACATCGTACATCTGTTTTCTCAATCGCCTTTGCTCCTTCGCAAACTGATTGCGCCATTTGTCTTATATGTCCGAAAGCACTATAAAAAACAACTAAAATATTTGCCATAAAGCTTTCTGCTCCTAACCTTTTAAAATTACAAATAAAAACCGATTTGAATATTTCTATATCAGTATTGGGACAGAATCAAAGCCTTTTAAATTACATATAAAAAACGGTTTCCATCGGATTGGTGTGAAGCAAAACTCTGCCCTTCTTTATCACATAGCGGCAATGGGGCTGAAGGCGAATCAAATCTATAGCATGATCAACCGGGAACGTAATGATATTTGCTTCATTTCCTACCTTTATTCCGTAATCGTTAATTTGCAGAGCTTTAGCTCCGTTTATCGATATCATGTTAATCAATTCCTCCAATTCCTTCATTCCCGTTAAATGACCTGCATGAGCAGCCATATGTGCAGCCTGCAATATATTCCCGTTACCTAACGGATAAAACGGGGTCATGATATCGTCATGGGCGATGCAAACATTGATATTTTTTTGCAGCATCTCTTTTATTCTCGTAATCCCTCGCCCTTTAGGATAGGAATCATATCTTCCTTGCATTGCCGTGTTGATCAGAGGACAAGCTACAATATGAATTTTGGAACTCGCAATCAAATCTAATAATTTGGCAGCATAATTATCCGGATAATAGGCCATTGCACACGCATGACTTGCAGTCACTTTGTCTTCCAGTCCTGATGAAATCGCCAATGATGCAACTGTTTCAATAAACCTCGATTGCGGATCATCGATTTCGTCACAAAAGAAATGAAGAAATAGGCCGTATTTTTCAGCCAAAGAAAAGCAGAATTGAATGGATTCGATCCCTTCCTCCCTCGTTCTTTCCAAGTGAGGAACAGCACTTACCCCGTCAGCGCCCAGCTTGATTGCTTCAAGCATCCGTTCCTGATTTTCCGGACAAGAGAGTAAACCATTTTGAGGAAAAGCAATGATTTGCAAATGGATGATATCCTGCAAGTCTGATTTCAGCTTCAGCAATGTTTTTAAAGCAACGAGGCGTTCATCGGAAATATCCGCGATCGCTCTTACATATAAAACACCGAATTTCATTAACTGATTCAGCGCCTTCCTGGCTCGCTCGTAGACATCTTCCATCGTCAAAGTTTGCTTCCGTTCGTTCCATAATAAAATTCCTTCTAATATCGAGCCGCTTTGATTCCAGCTCGGCTCTCCGGCAGTAAATGCCGTATCAAGATGAATATGTGGTTCGACAAATGGCGGCATGGCTAAATCTCCACAGCCGTCTATCACTGCTTTTCCTTGCAGGGGATAAGGGGAAATTTCAGCAATGATCCCGTTTTGAATCCCGATAAAATGATGCCTTTCTTGATTGGGCAGTCTGATATTTTCTAATACAAGGTCATACATATTGTAAATTCCTTTCAAATTTTACATATTGGCTTTCCGTCTCGTGCTGATACATCAACAACTGGCGATCGTTCCAATGTTCAGCTTTTTTAGATTGATAGAGCAGTTTTCCGTTTCGGAACACATATCTTTCAACAGGCAGATTCGTAAAGATGTCTTCTACTGATCTAGCTTTTAATAGAACGAAGCTTGCCTTCGCTCCGCATCTTACACCGTAATTATTTAAATTTAATAATTTGGCCGGATATTCGGTAATCATCCGAATAATTTGTTTTAGGCCTTCACCGCTTCCTAAATGGGCAACATATGCAGTTAGCAAACCGATTTGCAGCAAATCCGCCTTCCCGAATGGATGAAATGGATCATGAACATTATCGGAAGCAGCCGCAAGCGTCGCCCCGCTTTGCAAAATTTCATGAATTCTTGTGACGCCGCGGCGGACAATCCCTTGATCAAATCGACCTTGCAAGTACATATTGGCACCCGGCAGCGTCACCGCTCCAATTTGTGCCGCCGCCATCCGTTTAATTAAAGAAAGAGCTTTTTCTTGTTCCATTGGCGCCAAAGAGCAAAGGTGGCCGGCTACAACTCGATTGTGAAATTGCCGCTCCATTGTTTTTTGGATAATATAATCCAGTGTGCATACGTTCGGATCATCACTTTCATCTACATGCAAATCAATCGGTTTGTCGTACTTTTCCGCCAATGAAAATAAACCGTCAATTTGCTTCTCAGGGTTTTCAGCTAAATGAGGAGCTCCGCCAATTCCATCAGCCCCCATTTTGATCGCTTGTTCAATCCATTCCAGCTCTCGTTTCGAATCGTCGTCAGGCAGTAAAAACATTGGAATGACTTGAATCGTAATGTATTGTTTTAATTTTTCTTTTACGTTTAAAACAGCTGTCAACGCCCGGAACACGACGTCTTCCCCTAAAGGCAATTCAAAATTGACATGTGTGCGAATGGCTGTTGTACCATGGCTTAGTGCATTCAGTGCAGTTTTCATCGCCCGATACTCAATTTCTTCCACCGTGAAATGGGGAGATTGCTTCCGGTAATTTATTACTGCTTCTTGAAGCGTCCCGCTTGCGTTCGGAACTTTCCTGAGAGAATAGGCTTTATCTAAATGCATATGAGCATCAACAAAGCCGGGCAGCAACACATATCCTTGACAATCAATGAATGAATCGGAGGATGAGTTAAGGGCCTCTAAAGTTTTAAAGTCTTCGCGCTGAAGATAAGAAGGCTGCTTTGTGATTTTTTCATATCGATCATCGTTAATGATGATTTCAAAGAGAGAACCAGGATCTTCAAGCGGCAGACAAACATTCAGCAAATGCAGTTGACTCATAGCTTTCTCCCCTTTTTGCCCAACTTGCTCCGAGGCGCATTTTTAATTTTTCGCCAAAAACTCGTTTGTGTAGGCATTGGCGATATCTTCTTTCTTTTTAATTAAACCTAGTTCATAGAGTTGATTTTGCAAGGTGTTCCACCGTTCTTGAGACATATAGCCGAAGCCGTGGTCTTTCGCATCGTGCCCGAAAATTAAGTTCAGCTGCTGTTCAGCCCCATATTCGAGCGCCTCCATTGATAAATCAGGATTATATTCATGTATAAATGGATTTACTTCATCCGAATGATCTTTATAATACTCCCACCCTTTCGTTGTCGCTTCCATAAACCGTTTGACGAGTTCAGGTTTTTCTTTGACCATTTTTTCGGTTGTAAATATTACATTGCCATAAGGCTGGTAGCCGGAATCGTGAATCAGTAAATATTTCGTTTCGATTCCTTGCTGCTTTAAAGCGAAAGGCTCCGCCGTAATGTAGCATTGGGTAACTGACTCTTTATTCTCTATAAATGGAGTCAACTGTCCGCTATATGCCATTTCTTTCGCATTGTCGAGCTGATAAGCCTTTTTTATATATGCCCAGTACCCTGTTCCAGGTGCCGTGTACACCGTTCGCCCATTCAAATCGGAAAAATCTTTAATATTTTGATCAGCATGGTACAACAACGCCTGCGGATTCACTTGAAAAATGGCTCCGATCGCCACAATGGGTATTCCTTTATCGCGAGCTAATAAAATATCGTCAGCTTGAGTGATTCCAAAATCGGCTTCCCCAGATGCCACTATTTGAATGGGGGAAACTTGCGGCCCGCCTGGCTCTATTGTCATATCAATGCCTGCTTCTTTATAAAAGCCTTTCATCAAAGCTGCATAGTTGCCTCCATGTTCCGGTTCGGCAAACCAGTTCGTGACTTGCTTCACTTTTTCCAATTTTTCTGAGTCCTCTTTGACTTCTTCGTTATTAGTTGAAGCTGATTGGCTGCCGCATCCAGCTAAAAGAACGAGTAGAAATAAAATGAAGATTTTTGTATATCCCTTCCCTTTTGCCTGCATACGAATCCTCCTACCATTTTTGATATTTTTCTAGTTACATTTCTGCTTCATGCCAAGAACCTAGTGCCGATAATAAGAACTTTTTTCGGTATATTTCAGCCGTTTCAATTCATTTTCCCATCGTTACACTTGTGCATAAGAGGTGACGTCCGTTATTTTTCCTGGATTCAGCAAATGAAACGGATCATTTTTTTGCTTGATTTTTATGATTTCATCCATTCGTAAACTCCAACCGCCGAATCCCAACAAATAAGTATGCGGATCATGCACTTTAGCTCCTATATTCAGGAAAAATTGTATGATTTCATACAGCCGTTTCTCGCTTGTAAAGCGAACGACCGGCAAGGCCGTTGGAATAATTGCTCCGTTTCTTTTTATAAATTCAAAATGAAGAAGAACTTCTTCACCAAATTCCTTTTTTAACAAATGGACTTGATGATAAAGGTGTTGAATATCAAACTCAACTTGCAAGTAAGTAATATTGTCTTCATTTTTGCAGGCCCACAGCGTGGAGTGGTTCCAAGTAAAATCCGAAAGGCGGACCCCTTTTCGATACTGCTTGGCAGGAATGGTATGTGCCAATATTCCTTTATGTTCGGCAACGAGTTCGACAAATTCACTTTTTGCTTTTTCATCGACCTCAATCATCGTTAACGTTTTTTCAGGCAAAATATATTGTTTTAAAGGAGCGAAATGCTTTGTCAAAGCTCCTTCACATACTGATAAGAGCCTTTTTTTCATAGTTTCTATGCCCGAAAATTGATGGGCGAAATTTATCGCTTCATCTAAATGGTCATGAAAAACCATTGCTTGCATCCAATCTGTTTTCTCCTCGATCGGCAATTGCAGCTCTGTCATGACACCTAAAGTTCCGTAATTGTGAATATATTGCTCGAGTTTATCGCCTGAAACAACAATTTTTCTCGGCTTTTCCTCAATTGTGTAAACCGAAGCGCTGTGCACATTGCCATCCCACAAATTGCCCCATGTAATGGAGCCGATTCCTCCCGATCCTCCCGCCACAAAACCGCCAATCGTTGCTTGAATATATGTGCTCGGCATAATTCGCAGCTCTTTTCCGTTTCGCTCTAATATCCGTTCAAGCTTGCCGATTCTTATTCCCGCTTGTACCGTTACAGCGTTTTCGCCGATTTCAAGTACTTGATGAAACCTCGTCATGTCGATCACAATACCGCCTTGAAGAGGTACGGCCTGACCATAATTTCCTGTTCCAGCACCTCTGACCGTAATCGGAATTTTTCTTTTTACGGCGAATGATATTAACGAAACTAATTCCTCTTCTGACTCCGGAAAGGCGATGCAATCGGCCAGTTTATCCTTTAGCTTTTGTGTGAGAATGGGTGAATACCAATAATAATCTTTAGAAAATTTTCCTCTTGAAGCTGCATCGAACAGAACTTTTTCCTTCCCTAAAAGCTGCTGTATTTCTTTTTTCCAAGCCATACTTCCACACCTCCAAAGTTTTCTTTTTGTTTGAAACAATTGATCATCCTTTCTATGTCAAAGGACTGTACTGCTTTTCGGTAGAAATGTTGATGAGATCATCCATTTCGAATTCCGCCATTTCCCGCAAAACAACCGCCAGCTTTTCACCCAAACGGTTGGCGATGATTTCTCCCGTTTCTTTTGAAGCTTTTTTTGCATTTCCTAAAACCCCGGATTTCGAAATATCTTCCATCCTCCAAGCAACATAATGGTTGCCTTTTAATTGAAGATGCTTTGCGCTTTCCGGAAACTGGATGAACTCATCGGGACAAAGCTCTTTTTTCACCCAATCGGTTTTGAAGGAAAGAATAAAGGATGTTTCGATTTCTCCCCCGTGGATTCCGTATGCAGCCTCTTTTTCCTCAATGAGATCCTCTGAGACATTGAAGTCATAGCTGTTCAACCGGAAAGTCATCAAACCTGTTTCAATGCGGATATCGCGGGCAACGGAATTGAGTAAATCATGGTTTCCTCCATGTGAATTAAATAAGACAAATTTTCTAAATCCGCTTTTTTTCAGACTTGCGGCAATATCCTTGATCATTGCCTCTAAAGTGCTCCCAGATAATGAGATGGTTCCTGCATATCCGAGATGTTCGATGCTTTTGCTGTACGCAATTGGAGGCAAAATCCAAATATTATCTTCTTCTTTTAAATGTTTGCAAGCTGAATGCAAAATCCCCTCCGCTATTAAAGAATCAGTAAATACCGGTAAATGAGGCCCATGTTGTTCAACTGCACCAACCGGCAAAATGATTAAAGCATTTTGCTTTGGCAATTCAGCAATTTCCTTACTCGTTAGTCTTGCAAAAAATTTCTGTTCAAATGCTTCTCCCTGGTAGCGAAATTCCATGCCGTTTCCCCTCCGAACAAATGATTACTTTTGTGAAAAAAGAAAAGCAGCAGGAAAAGAAAAACAATAAGTTTTTTCTTTCCTACGGCTTGTTTCCATCCCGTAAACAGGATCAAAACAATACCGAATGATCTATGGATAGCCTAAAGGACGGAAAACGTCCTTCAAGCTAACTCATTTTTTTAAGAATAATTGTCATGCATGCTGAGCCAGTGGAAGGATCATAAACTTTTAAAACCGAAAAAACGTTTAGTCCGACAATTGTTTCCATTTTATATTTAAATCGCTTTTTAAATTCATCAATTAATAACGAATCTGCCCACATTGTCAAAGCTCCATCTACTTTTTCAAGAATTTGCAAAGCAGGATCCCGTTTATGCAACCCGAAAATTAAAATTTTTTCATCCGTTACTTCAACTCGCAGTTGAATCACACCTGTTTGAAAAATTTCTTTATTTACTTCGTTGTAAATTCTCGCAATATCTTTTTTTAATGATTGCCTCTGTTCTGTCAAAAGGCTTTTGTCTTTCAAAAAACCACCTCTTTTCTTAAAAATGATTTTACAATTTTTCAAAATGTTTGATTATTTCTTTGTTAACTTTTTTTCCACATTTTTTTATTTTTGTCATAAATTCTTACACTTTTATTGAATTTATCTGCATACATTCTTAGAATGAATTTCAATACTTATAGCAAGGAGAAAGGAATATGAAGAGCCTGTTGATCAAAAACGCACAAATTATTACGATGAATCATGCGGATGAAATTTTCACGGGAGATATTTTCATCGAAAATGGCATCATAAGCAACATAGGGAAAAATCTTGCATGTGACGCCGATCAAATCATCAATGCAGAAAATCGGACCGTCATTCCGGGCTTCATTCAAACCCATGTTCACCTATGTCAGACACTTTTCCGCTCACGGGCGGATGACTTAGAATTGTTAGATTGGCTGAAAAAACGAATTTGGCCATTGGAAGCAGCACATGATGAGGAATCGATCTATTATTCCGCATTGCTCGGCATTGGAGAATTGATTGAAAGCGGGACCACAACGATTGTCGATATGGAAACCGTTCACCATACAGAAGCAGCGTTTCAAGCGATTGCAGGAAGCGGAATCAGAGCTTTATCAGGCAAGGTGATGATGGATCGTGGCGACGATGTGCCAATGGAGCTTCGCGAAAAAACAACTGATTCTCTCCAAGAAAGCGTTGATTTGCTTGAAAAATGGCATATGTTTGCAAACGGAAGAATTCAATATGCCTTTTCTCCCCGATTTGTCCTTTCATGTACAGAAGAACTGTTAAAAGAAGTTCAACGGCTTTCTGAAATATATCAAGTAAAAGTTCATACTCATGCAGCGGAAAATCAGGAAGAAATCAGGCTGGTTGAACAGCAGACAGGGATGCGAAATATCGAATATCTTGACTATCTTGGACTTGCCAATAAACGATTGATTTTGGCGCACTGCATCTGGCTGGATGAAAAAGAAAAGAAAATCATTAAAGACAGAGGAGTAAATGTTAGCCATTGCCCCGGGTCTAATTTAAAATTAGCTTCAGGAATTGCGGATATTCCCGGGCTGATGGAAATGGGAGTTTCGTTAAGCTTAGGCGCAGACGGAGCGCCTTGCAACAATAATTTAAATATGTTTCAGGAAATGAAGCTTGCAGCCCTCATCCAAAAGCCGAAGCACGGCCCTTCCGCAATGAAAGCAAAAGAGGTATTTAAAATGGCGACCATCGGCGGGGCAAAAGCGGTCGGATTGGAAAAAGAGATTGGCAGTATTGAAATCGGCAAAAAAGCAGATTTAGTGATTCTAAATTTACATCATTTTCATACTTTCCCTTCCTTTGAAGCTGATCCGATTTCGCGGATCGTTTATTCTGCTTCAAGGGATAATGTAGAAACAACCATTATAAATGGGGAGATTGTAATGGAAAACAAAAAAATAAAAACACTCGACAAGGAAATTGTTTTAAGAGAAGCAGACCGCTCGATCAAAAGAATGCTCAAAAAAGAAAAAGCAGTTTTCCACTGAAATCCGAAAAAGGGGGTGTCTAATAAGTCGTTTTTACGGATTATTGACGCCCCCATTAATGTGTTAGAAACGTTGATATATCGGTGTTTATGATTTTTTGTTTTCAATGGGGATTTGACTTTCTGGACAGCCCCACTCTCCCTATGACAATCTATTATGATTGTTTTGCAAAAGCTTCGCATAATATCGGCCATGAAAATTTTCCACCTCGATGCCTGCTTCAAAAAAGTCTGACAATCGTTCACTTGAAAGCAGCTCTTCTGTTCTTCCCTCAGCAAAAACCTTTCCTTCCTTTAATAACAGGGAATTGGTGAAGCAAGGCAAAATTTCTTCAACATGATGCGTCACGTACAGGATCGTTGGCGCATTTGGCCTTTTGGCAATTGTTTCAATCAGCCCTAAAAGTTCTTCTCTCGCCAATATATCAAGACCATTGCACGGCTCATCTAAAATAAGGAGCTTCGGCTGAGGCATAAGCGCCCGCAAAATCAGCACTTTTTGCTTTTCACCTTGGGAAAGGCTGTCATATGTACGCCCGCTTAGTTTTTCCACCCCGAATAGCGTCATCAATGACCCCATCTCTTCTAAATCGTGTTCATCCGGTGTTTCATATAAGCCGATTGACGCGAATTTTCCGCTCAAAATAACTTCTTCAACAAGATCATGTCCGTAAATTTTTTCTTGGAGCGATGAGCTGACAAGGCCGATTTTTTTTCGAACCTCGCGAAAATCTGCCTTTCCAAAAGTAAATCCAATGACGGAAACCGTTCCTTTTGAAGGAAACAAATAGCCGTTTAACAAATTGAGCAATGCTGTTTTCCCCGCTCCATTTCTTCCTAAAATACACCAATGCTCGCCTTCATCAACATTCCAATTTATATTCTCCAAAATATATTTTTTGTTGCGAATGAGCGAAACATTTTCAAGTGCAATCACCATACGCTTGCTCCTCTCCATACGTTACATTATAATTATTATTCCAAAAATTTCTGTTGAAGGGAAGAGAGGATCATTGAAAAATCTGATTTTTCCATCAAAAGTGTTTTCTTCTTTCTTCAGATTGGTTTAGTTCCATTAGGTATTTATGCGAGTGAAACATTTGTAAGATAAAACCGTAGAAATAATCAAAATGTTTTGTAAAGCGTAAGGGGGAACCATTGTGTCAACAGATACGATCGTTTTTTTAATCACTATGGGGTTCACACTTATCATACACGGGGGCCTGACGTATTTAGTCGTAAAGAAGCAAGATTACAGCTTAATATCGGGCTTCTACAACAGACCAGAAGAAGAACAGCAGCAATTAATTGAAAATGGTTATCCGCAGGCAATTGGTAGATTGCTGTTTTATACGTTCATCATTTTGTTCATTTCGGTCATTTTAGCACTTTTTCAAATCCCATATGGATTTGAAATAGGCATGCTGCTGTTTCTCATCGTACTGCTCGGCGGTTCGATCTATGTACAAAAATATGAACTAAAGCATAAACGGAAAAAATATTATTGGATTACCGGAATTGTTGCGGCTATTGTGATCACATTCGTTATCGTTTTAGGCTATTTGGGACTTAAGGAGCATGATGTGATCATAAATGACCGACAGTTGAAGGTAACGGGTTTATATGGGGTGGAATGGCCGATTGATGAGATTGACCGTGTGAAGCTGTTGGATGAACTTCCCGAGGTCGTTGCCAAAAGTAATGGCTTTGCGGCTTTTGATCGTTTGAAAGGATCTTTTCGGCTAAAAGAGCCATACGGTGGAGGAGGAAAATTGTTTGTTTACAAAGGGCGTGCACCGTATGTATATATCGAAAAAGATGATGATTATATCATTTTGAATCAAAAAGACAGGGACGAAACGCAAAAGCTGTATGACCAATTACTGGAAAAGATAAGCGAATGATAATAGTGCACATGGAACCCTGATCTATAAATATATAACTGGAAACTTTACAGCAATTCTCTTTTTCATGCCCGATATCCGAATATTCATTAACAGTGCATTGGAACATGTATTTAGAGGCTCCCCATTCAGGAAGCCTCTTAAATTTTCAATCATTGCTCAATCCTATCGGAAAACCTATTAATCTACTACTTTTAAAACAATTTGACCATCCTCTACTACCGCGATTTTTCGTTTCACTTCCAATCTTCCGTCATCACCGATTGATGGAATCTCGTATACGCGTTTGTCTTTTGGCAGATTATCCAGTCCATCTTGCATATGTTTGCGAATAGCTTCCGCATCGTCAACAGTTTTTGCCGCTTTCATCGCTTCAACGAAAATATACGTAGCGATATAGTTGAGCCCTGATTCAGAGCTAGGTTCATCTTTAAACTTTGCTCGATAGTTTTCGGCAAATGCCGGCGCTCCCGGATCATTAGATTTTACGAGCGGCAGCACTCCAACAGAACCTTCTAATACGTCATAGGAACCTGTTATTTTTTCCATAAAATCCAGTTTTGCCTGATCCATGATAATGAATCCGCCTTTAAATCCTAGCTCTCTAGCTTGCTTTGCCACTTTTGCGGTAGGTTCTGAAGCTCCGCCTATAAATAGAACATCCGTTTTTTCTTTAAGAGCATTTGTGACAATGGTGAAAAAGTCGGTTTCCTTTGAAAAATCAATGGATGAATGATATACAACCTTTCCGCCCTTCTTTTCCCATTGTGGAAGCAAAGTTTTTGCCCAGTCTTTCCCATATTGTGTAGACGGCGGAAGAGCGGCTAATTTTTTGCCAAACCGTTTCATAGCATAATCTGTAAAAGGTTCCACGTAGCCGTCATAACGCGGCGGTATGCCGATCGTAAGGGAGTTCCCGGCATCAGTTACATCCGGTTCACTCGTATAGGCACCAATCAAAAACTTTTCAGTCTCATTAAATACTTGAAGCGCCATCACTCCACCGCTGTGCGGCGTAAAAATAATAGGTGTTTTAATAATACTTTAATAATTTTGTAAATAATCCCAATACACATGAAAAAACCCCATTTGGATGGAGTGATCCAAACGAGGTTTTAAGCAATTAATCGATTTATATAAACAATCCGTCTTTAAAGCCGATTTCATAAATATAAAAGATGCCGTATAATATACTAATTGCTCCGGCAAGCGAGCAAATGAACGGAACATATTTTTTCACTTTGCTTCCGAGAATAAACGGCAGGCCGAGAATGGTTGTAAAACAAAACATGCCGATGATCGTCCCGACTCCGAAAATGCAGATGTATAAAAACGCTTGAAAATAGCTTTCAACAGTTGTCATCGTTAACAGCACCATTGCCGCGCTTCCTGCCAAACCGTGAATAAAACCGATGATCAATGATTTAATATTTGTAAATTCCGTTTCATCGTTTCGCGCCAGTTTGTGCCTGCCATCGCGAAGACTTAAAATTCCTAAAATCACTAACATAATCCCGACGAATAATTCCAATGTCAATGAAACCTTCTCCGGAATAGCTGTTTTTAATCCGATCACGATCATCCCGATCAACAAAAGGGTAGCGGTGTGTCCAATTCCCCAATATACTCCTGTTAAACTGGATTTCTTTAAAGTTTTTGTCCTGCTGGCAATTGTGGACACAGCAATCACATGATCCGGTTCAGTTGCATGTTTCATCCCGAGAATCAATCCGAAAAAAAGCACGGATAAAAAATTGACTGACACATTTTTCACCTCTTCTATTTATCTCTTTAATATTTTCGTAATAGGATTGGAGGTTCTTTTAATAGATAAGCTCTCGCCAATCGGTGAACTTCCAAAAACAGCCCCTCAATGTGATCGGTATGGTTTCCTAAAATTCTAATCATAAAGGCAGATGGCAAAAATCTTGAAATGCCGATCCGTCCATCAAACGGTCCTCCCTGCAAATGGCATGAAATCTTTTCCATTAATTTATCATCCACTTCGTCAGAAATAACGAGGAACGAACCGTAATGTGTATAGCCTTCCATATTCAATAATTGATCAATTCCCCGATCCCCTTGTTGATAAAAATGATCGAACAAAATCAATCGATTTTCCTTATAAACTTTTAATTTTAGCCGAATTGCATCGAAACAGAACGGCTGCCCGGTTTCAGACCAGCCCGGCGTAATAATTTCTTTGTACAAAAAGGCTGCACCCTTTTCCATATGGACGATGGTTTCCTGCTCAAAGCGAGCCTGTTCATAAACGATCAACGGATCTGACAAACATTCCAGCACGCTGTCTTTTTGCAATGTAAACAAGAATTTCTGCTTGACAGGTTTTTTCGGTGTTTTATAAATTTTCGTTGAAGATTGTGACGTCACCGCAAGCCTTGCCTTTTCACCTAAGGAAATTTCTTGTGCGTATTCATCCCCGTCTACACATCCGCCGCCGACATGAATCACATAAACGATCGGTATCGACGATTCCGTATAGACCGGCTTTGTCATTTTCAAAGCTCCCTGAAAAAAGTGATCCGTAATTACGGTCCGCTCCCCTTTTTGCTCCGCGCGAATCTGCAAAATTCCTTCCATTTCTACAACCCTGCCAGCAGCGCATTTCGTTTAATCCAATTGATCACATTATCTAAACCAATTTCTTCCTTTAAATTAGTAAAAAAGAACGGTCGCTCCCCCCGCATCATTTTCGTATCTTGTTCCATGATTTCAAGACTTGCACCGACATAAGGAGCGAGGTCGATTTTATTGATGATAAACAAATCAGACTTAATCATCCCTTGTCCCCCTTTTCTTGGGATTTTTTCCCCTTGGGCAACATCAATGATATAAATGGAGAAATCGACTAATTCCGGGCTGAAGGTTGCCGCTAAGTTATCTCCGCCGCTTTCAACAAAAATCATATCTAAATCCTCGTGTCTTTCTTTTAACTCATCAATTGCCGCAAAATTCATCGATGCATCCTCACGAATGGCCGTATGGGGACAGCCGCCTGTTTCGACGCCGATAATCCGATCCTCCGGAAGAACGCTGTTTTTTATTAAAAATAAGGCATCCTCTTTTGTATAAATATCATTAGTGACAACAGCAACACTGAATTCCTTTGACAAATAGCGAGTCAATTTTTCCACTAGCAGCGTTTTGCCGGCTCCTACTGGCCCTCCAATTCCGATTCGTATAGGTTCCATTTTGACTGATTCGGGATTAGCCCCAAATCTTTCCCCCCTTATCTTTTGATCAAGCTTTGCAGTTTTTTTTGAAAAGAAGCAGATCGCTTCTTACGCTTTCCAGCCTTTTCGCTTCAGCCAAGCATGCAGAGAGTTTGTAAAAATAATGAAACTCTGAAAACAGTCTGTTAAGACATAAAAAGTCTTACATGCAATTGCTCATGCCTCATTTGTGCAATTTCAAGGCCAGGTAATTGCGCACCTAAATCGTCGATCGATAGTTTGCCAATTTTTAAAACAGCTCTCCTCACATCCTCCTGCAAATCTTTTAATAGCAGCTGCCCTTCTTTTTGACCGATCGGAATGCCGCGGACTCCGTTTTGTACAAGCGTTTGAATAGTGGAATACAAATACGTTACAAGCGTTGTTTTTTCATCCGCTCCTATTTTTATCCCGACAATGGCAAAAACGAGAGCCGCATGTCCGTAAAGCTTCTTCGCTTTTATTTTTTGAGCATATTGTTGCAGTGTTGGATGAGGGTAAATATTTAAACAAAGCTTCAGCATTTGCTCGCCAATTCTTCGGTTCCCTTCTTTCGTTTCTTTAGCCATTGAGCTGGCGTAAAGAATCTCATCCAGCTTCCAAAGCTCCTCTTGTTTCCCTTCTTTTTCAAATTGATATGCAAGCCGGCAAGCCAGTCCGTCCGTATAGACGAGCTGCTTGTCAATGTACGTTTTTAAAAAACTTTTAAATGTACTTGCATCTTTTATTTTCTGCTCAACAATATATGTTTCGAATCCGAACGAGTGGGAGAAGGCTCCGGAAGGAAAGTTTGAATCGCTTATCTGCAATAAAGGCAGCCAATCAATCATGGTGATGATGTCCGACATATCGAAAAGGTTGTTTTATTTTTCGTTTCTCCCGTTTGCAAGGAATGTTCAGCTCGTTTGCAAGTTGTTCTACAAGATGATCGTATTGCACGATCATTTCATTTCCTTCAAACTGAGCCGGCAAATGTCTGTTGCCGATTTGATGTGCAATTTCTCCCATCTCTTTCAGCGTAGCCGGACAAATGACAAGGACATCTTCAGGCAGGACAGAAATAATGATCATATTGTTTTCATCTTCATATAAAATGTCACCATCTGCCAGCTTCTTTTCCTCCTTTAAACGAATCCCTATTTCGTTCCCGTGGTCTGTTTTCACTCGTTGAATTCTTTTGAGCAGATCATCGCTTCTTAAATAGACGCGCTCCACATGTTTTTCCTTTACTGCTTTTGCATAAATATTTCCAAGTGTTTCTTTAATAATCATCCGTCTTCACCTCAAAACAGAAAATATCTTTGCGCCATCGGAACAACTTCAACCGGCTCACAATTGATCAATTCACCGTCCACCTTTACCTCATACGTTTGTGGATCGACTTCGATAGAAGGAGTTTCACCATTAAAAACCATGTCCTTTTTCGTCAATGTACGAACTCCTTTGACGGGTTTCACAAATTTTTGCAACTTTAACTTTTCGGGAATGCCGGCTTTTATTGCTGCTTTTGACAAAAATGTGATCGATGTTTGTGAGACAGCTTTGCCAAATGATCCGAACATCGGACGGTAATAAACAGGCTGCGGAGTTGGAATGGATGCATTTGGGTCTCCCATCAAACTATAGGCAATCATTCCGCCCTTGATGATCATTTCCGGCTTCACCCCAAAAAAGGCCGGATTCCAAACAACTAAATCCGCCAATTTGCCGACTTCTACAGAGCCGACATATTCAGATATTCCGTGGGCAATCGCAGGATTGATCGTATATTTTGCCACATATCTTTTCACTCTGAAATTGTCATGATCTTGGCCGTCTCCCTTTAAGGAGCCCCGCTGCTTTTTCATTTTATCTGCGGTTTGCCATGTCCGCGTAATCACTTCGCCGACCCTTCCCATCGCTTGCGAGTCGGAACTGATCATGCTGAATACGCCAAGGTCATGAAGAATATCTTCCGCTGCAATCGTTTCTTTGCGAATGCGGGAATCGGCGAAGGCGATATCTTCAGGAATAGCCGGATCCAAATGATGGCAAACCATCAGCATATCTAAATGTTCCTCGAGCGTGTTGACTGTAAACGGTCTTGTCGGATTTGTCGAAGAAGGCAAAACGTTTGGCAGGCTGGCCATTTTCATAATGTCCGGGGCGTGTCCCCCGCCTGCGCCTTCCGTATGGTATGTATGAATGACCCGGTCTTTAATCGCTGCAATGGTGTCTTCTACAAAACCGGCTTCATTTAACGTATCTGTATGGATGGCAACTTGCACATCATACTCGTCAGCTACGGATAAACACTGATCGATCGCCGCCGGTGTTGAACCCCAGTCCTCATGCAGTTTTAAACCAACTGCACCTGCTTTGATTTGCTCCTCTAACGCTTTTTTTCCGGATGAATTTCCTTTCCCTAAAAAGCCGAAATTCATAGGAAAATGTTCAACTGACTCCAGCATTCTATAAATATTCCATTCACCCGGTGTACAAGTCGTTGCATTTGTCCCTGTTGCAGGCCCCGTTCCTCCTCCTATCATTGTTGTAATTCCAGATGTCAAAGCTGTTTCAATTTGCTGAGGGCATATAAAATGAATATGGGTATCGATTCCGCCTGCCGTAACAATCATTCCTTCTGCCGCAACGATTTCGGTTGAAGCTCCGATTACCATTGTGACGCCATCCATTAATAATGGATTTCCCGCCTTTCCGATCGCGGCAATTTTCCCATCCTTTATGCCGATATCCGCTTTATAAATACCTGTATAATCAATAATAATGGCGTTTGTGAGAACAAGATCCATCACGTCTTTCCTTTCGGCAAATGGATGCTGTCCCATTCCGTCGCGAATCACTTTCCCACCGCCGAATTTTACTTCATCTCCGTATACGGTAAAATCTTTTTCGATTTGAATGAAGAGTTCCGTATCAGCCAATCTAATGCTGTCTCCAGTTGTCGGGCCGAACATATCGGCATATTGTTTGCGCGGCATTTGAAAACTCATTTGTCCGCCTCCTTTGTCAACGGTCCGTTCGTCAAATTATTTAAACCGTACACTTCTTTTTTTCCCGAAAATTCAACGAGCTCTACGATTTTCGCATCGCCCGGCTCAAACCTTACCGCCGTTCCGGACGGAATGTTTAAATGCCTGCCGAACGCCAGCTGCCGGTCAAATTCGAGCGCCCTGTTTACTTCAAAAAAATGAAAATGCGAACCGACTTGTACTGGACGGTCCCCTCTATTGACAACATTGAGCTTGATCGCCTCTTTCCCTTTATTGCAAACAATCGGAGCTGATTTTAATCGATATTCCCCTGGAATCATTTTTTCACCTCTTTTACCGGATCGGATCATGGACGGTTACAAGCTTCGTTCCGTCTGGAAATGTTGCCTCCACCTGGATATTTTCGATCATTTCCGGAACGCCTTCCATCACATCATCTCTAGTTAAAATTTTTGTGCCATATTGCATCAACTCCGAAACCGTCCGTCCTTCCCTTGCGCCCTCCATAATCTCATATGTGATGATGGCCACTGCTTCCGCATAGTTCAGCTTCAAGCCTTTTCTCTGCCTTCTGCGCGCTAAATCTGCAGCAACAACGACCATCAATTTTTCCTGCTCTCGGGCTGTCAGCTTCATAACACTCTCCCTTTCTAACAGACAATCAAAAATAACACGATTTTCTTACATTCCATTTCCCTCAATGGGTTGAAGATAAAAGGTGTTTGTTTTTATGTTATTTTTTATTACAAATATAATCCACACCATGTGAAACACCAAGTGTTATGTTACATTTTTTAACATGGAAAATTTAAAAAAATTTTTCTAGGGGAAGGAGGAAGTTTTAATTTAAACTACTAAATATTGTTGAATGTCTTCAATATTTGTGTTTTTTACTACACCCTTTGATACAACAGTTCTTTTGTCCAAAATATAGTATTCATCAGAACAGGCAAAGGCTGAATCTATGCTGTGCTCAACTAAAACGACGCCAATTCCTTTTTTGGACGCAATTTTTACAATGACCTCCTGTATTTGCTCTACTATAGATGGTTGAATCCCTTCCATCGGTTCGTCCAGCAATAATAGCTCGGGCTGCCCGGCAAGAGCCCTCGCAATGGCCAATTGCTGCTGCTGCCCGCCGCTTAAATCTCCTCCTTTTCTCTTCAACATTTCCTTTAAAACAGGAAAAAGCTCGAAAATTTCCTCTAAAACAAGCGTTTTTTCTATCTTTTTCGAAACAGCTTCAAAGCCTAAAATGAGATTTTCTTCCACAGTCAGCGAAGAGAAAATCTCCCTGCCTTGGGGAACATATCCGATTCCTTTTTTTGCCCTCCTTTCCGGAAGCTCATGTGTAATTTCCTGATCATTCCAATAAATAGTCCCGTCCATCGGCTTTAACAATCCAATAATCGTTTTGATCAATGTTGTTTTTCCCGCCCCGTTTCTTCCAAGAATGGAAACGACCTTTCCTTTTTCAACTTCAAGATGGACATTATTCAACACCATCGTTTCATCATATCCTGCTTTCAAACTAGATATTTTTAGCACACCTTTGCCTCCCTTCCTAAATAAACCTCTGCAACAAGCTCATTTTGCTGCACTTCCTCCATGGAACCTTCACACAAAATTTTCCCTTCATGCATAACTGTTACCTGTTCAGCAAAATTCCGAACAAAATCCATATCATGTTCAACAATCAGCACTGCGCATTTCTCAGCTATTTCTTGAATAAACAAGCCGGTTTTTTCCCTTTCCGCCCCAGTCATGCCGGCAATCGGTTCATCAAGAAGTAAAACTTCCGGTTTTTGCAGCAGCTGCATGCCGATTTCAAGCCATTGTTTCTGGCCGTGGGACAGCAAGCCTGCTGGGTCATAAGCTCGATCTAAAAGATCGGTTCTCTCAAGCATTGCCGTAATTTCGTCTTTTTCATCCGCGGTTAATTTCGCCTTCATAACGGAAACAAGATTTCTATTTTGTTTGATCGATAACTCCATGTTTTCAAATACGGTTAATTCAGTAAAAACGGACGGATTTTGAAATTTTCTAGCGATTCCATGCCGAACGATTTCGTGCTCTCTCCGCTTTGTCAAATCTACTCCTTGAAACATCACTTTTCCATCTGCTGCTTTTGTTTTGCCGCAGATGACATCAAGAAGAGTCGTTTTGCCCGCACCATTCGGACCAATTAAAAAACGAATTTCTCCGTGATGAACATCTAAATTGACACCTTGAAGCGCTTTAAAGCCGTCAAAATCAACAATAATATCATGACACGACAGAATCGGATTCACCTTTTTTCACACCTTTTTCAAAAAATTTCGCAATACGCTTTGGAAAAGCTTCGAACAACCCGGCAATTCCTTTCGGGAAAAAAACAACGATCAAAATGAATAGAATGCCTAAGCAGAAAAGCCAAACATCCGGATATGTTTCACTGAAAAAGCTTTTGGCTCCGTTTGTTAAAATCGCTCCGATTATGGCGCCGAATAACGAATGACGGCCGCCGATGGCTACCCATAAAACCATTTCAATTGAAGGGATAATATCCATCATCGAAGGAGAAATGAGACCGACCTGCAAAACAAACAACGCGCCAGCTATTCCGGCAAACGAAGCCGATAAACTGTAAATAAACACTTTAAAAACAGCCGGATCAAATCCTAAAAACCGAAGGCGGTTTTCGCCGTCCCGAATGGCAATTAATACATGGCCAAGTCTGCTTTTGGTAATCCAAACAGATAACATAAAAATGGCAAACAAAGCGAAAACGGTAATAGCATATAAAACAATTTGTACTATTGGTGAGGATAAAGAAAACCCAAAAACGGTGCTAAAATTGGTTAATCCGTTTGTACCGCCTGTCAAATCCTGTTTGGCAATTAAAAGTGTGACGACGACAACAACGACTGCCTGTGACAAAAGAGAAAAATAGACGCCTTTGATCCGGTTTTTAAACGTAAGCATGCCCAAAACCGCTGCCAGCATAGCTGGTATGAAAATTGCTGCCATTATGGAAAAGAAAGGATTAAAGAAGGGCTTCCAAAACCACGGAAGCTCCTGCACTCCGTTCCATTCCATAAAATCCGGCAACGCTCCTTTTGAAGCCTCCAATTTTAAATACATCGCCATGCAATAAGCTCCAATCCCAAAATACACGCCGTGACCTAAGCTTAATATCCCGGTGTACCCCCAAATAAGACAGATTCCTACTGCAATGATCGCATAGCAAAGAAATTTTCCGAGCAACGCTAAGCGGAATTCGGTTAAATAAAACGGGGCCAGAAGTAAAATCAGGAAAAATAACAGATAAATCATTTGTTTTCTGCGCATAATCCGTCCTCCTAATCCAATGCCCTTGTGCGATAAGAGAAAATACCTAACGGTTTCCACTGCAAAAATAAAATGATCACTGCAAATACAATGACTTTTGCCATCGTGGCGCCGAAGGAATATTCAACAACAGTGCTAAGCATTCCAATGCCAAATGCGCCGATAATCGTCCCTTTCAATCCGCCAATTCCTCCTAAAATGACAACCATAAACGCATCGACAATATAGTACGTTCCAATTGTAGGGCCGATCGGTCCTAATAAAGTTAAGCTACAGCCAGCGATTCCGGCTAATCCAGCTCCGAGAGCAAAGCCTAGAGAATCTATTTTTCTTGTAAAAATTCCTAAACAAGAGGCCATATTTCTATTCATCGTGACCGCTCTTATTCTCAAACCGGTAGACGTTTTGTTTAAATAATAATAAAGCAAAGCGATACAAACGATTGACAGAGATAAAATCAACAACCTTTTATAAGGCAATGTAATACCAAATATTTGCCAGCCTCCATCCATCCAAGCAGGTGCAACAACCGCAACATTCGGAGCGCCAAATATGGATCTGGCAATCTGCTGCAAAATCAAACTAATTCCCCAAGTGGCCAAAAGACTGTCTGTTGGTCGATTATATAGAAAACGAATGATTCCTTTTTCAAGCAGATAACCGATAAACGAAGCAACGAGAAATGAAATCGGTATAGCAATAAAGTAGTAATAATTAAACAAGTTTTCCGGCAAATATTTAGAAAAAATGAGCTGCATTACATAGGTTGCATACGCACCGACCATAATTAATTCACCGTGGGCCATGTTGATGACATTCATTAAGCCAAACGTTATAGCTAAGCCAAGGGCGATCAATAACATGATCGATCCAAGGCTCAGCCCGTTAAACAGTTGACTGATGAAAATTGACAAGCTGTTCACTCCTATCAATTTAGATTATTCATTATTTTTAGATAATTTTTCCGCCCAAGAATAGCTTTTTAAATACGGATCCGGCTTCACCGGCTCACCAGAATTCCAAATTTCTTTAAATTGGCCGTCCGGTTGAATTTCGCCGATTCTTACTGTTTTCCACAGATGCTGATTCTCACCTTCTATTTTTACCGTGCCGCCCGGAGCTTTGTACTCGATTCCCTTCGCAGCTTCCTTGACCTTTTCAACCTCAAAAGATCCCGCTTTTTTTACTGCTTCTGCCCATAAATGAACAGCTATGTAAGCCGCTTCAATCGGATCATCCGTTACACGCTCTTCACCATAAGCTTCTTTATATTTTTCAACAAACGCTTTGTTTTCTGGTGTATCCGTTGTCTGGAAATAATTCCATACCGCTAAGTGGCCGGCTAATACTTCACTGCCGATTCCTCGAATTTCTTCTTCAGCAATGCTGACCGACATCACAGTAACATCCTTCGATGTGATTCCGGCATCCTTCAATTGTTTGAAAAAGGCGACATTGCTGTCTCCATTTAATGTATTAAAGACTACGTCAGGTTTCACTTTTTTCATTTTATTGATGACCGTGCTGTAATCCGTATGTCCTAAAGGTGTATATTCTTCGACAACTACCTCTCCGCCTTCAGCTTTTAATTGTGCTTTAATAATACTGTTTGCCGTGCGCGGAAACACATAATCCGAGCCAATTAAAAAAAACTTCTTCCCTTTATTGTTTAACAGCCAGCTGACAGCAGGCACAATTTGTTGATTGGTGGTCGCCCCCGTATAAAAAATGTTCGGAGAAGATTCCATTCCTTCATATTGAACGGGGTACCAAAGCAAGCCTTTATTTTGTTCGACTACCGGCAGCATGGCCTTTCTGCTTGCGGAAGTCCAGCCGCCAAAAATCGTCGCTACCTTATCCTGTTGCAGTAATTTCTTTGCTTTCTCAGCAAAGGTCGGCCAGTCAGATGCGCCGTCTTCAATAACCGGTTCAATTTTCTTCCCTAAAAGCCCGCCTGAGTTGTTAATTTCTTCAATCGCCATTAATTCTGCGTCCTTTAAAGAAACTTCACTGATCGCCATCGTGCCGCTTAATGAATGGAGAATACCGACTTTCACAACATCCGTTTCATTTTGTTCGCTATTCTGTCCATCGCTTGATTCCTTTTCCTCTAAAGCAGAAGACATGGCACATCCACTTGCGAAAATTACAGAGAAAATCGTTAGAAATAAAAAAATTTTTTTCATTATTGTCCCCCTTTTTAACACTTTATGTAATTTTATATAATAAAAATACCGATTCCCTTTCCTTCATACAACAAATACGGAAAAAATGTTAACATGATTTTTCAAAAAAATACCTCTAGGTGTTTCCCCTAGAGGCTCTTTTTCATCAAACAAACTCATTCACTTTTTACTTCAAAATGGTTTACTTCTTGTTCCTTTTCAGAAAAAATTGTTTGACACTGTCCATCGTTTCGTAAGTTGGGACAATCACTTTACTTGGATGCTTTCGGGACTATTCAATCATTTAAATCTACCATGCAGCGATTATGAAAAAGCATTTTGCAGCCGGCTGCCATTTATTCAATATACCTTACATCTGTAACCGGGAAAAACGGAAGCATCTTAGCTGCATAGTAGCTTAACAAAATAGCGATTATAAAATAAAGGACAAAGCAAAGATCGTATTTGGAAAACCCGATTTCGTAGTAAAACGTTCTTTTTGTGTCATTCGAAAATCTTTTCGCCTCCATCGCTACAGCAATTCTGTGCGCTCTGCGAATGCTTTGCGATAGCAGCGGAATCGAGTATGCTTTCAATTTATGAAAAAAATTCGCTAAGCCTTTTCTTTGTTCGACACCTCTTACAATCATCGCTTGCCGTATTGTTTGAAACTCTTCGATCATAATAGGGATTAAACGAATGCCTGCCATAAAGCTGTAAGCATATTTAGGCTTCAACTTTAATTGCTGCATTAACGAATAAAATAAAAAAACCGGTCTTGTCGTTAACGAAAACATTAACCCAAGCAGAGCGAAGATAAGGGCACGAAATCCTAAATGAAGACCGCGATAAAAGCTTTCTTCTGTAATATGGATCAGCCCCCATTCCCACCATGTTGTCTCACCTTTTCCAAAAAAGATCATGGAGGTAGCAGTCGACACAAAAATAAGCACGAATGGAATCAGCAATAAAAGTATGCGCTTCATCGGATGACCGGTAAAAAAAGCAAATAAAAGAAAGGCGGAAACTGTGTAGTTGATTAAAAAATTAATGTTGTGAATAAACAGAACACTAATAAATAAAACGATCAGAAACAATAGCTTTAAGCTCGGGTTGATTTTATGCAGCCATGTTTCTTTTATGTCAAAATCCATTGTAGATCCCCCTATATCTGAACGTACATCTGCTCATCCTCACAAGAATGAATTTCATCCTCTACGAGCTTCCCGCCTTCGATCCGCCAAACTCTTGTCGCCATATGCTTTGCTATTTGTTCATCATGTGTCACCATCAAAATGGTAGACCCTTGTTTGCGATAATGTTCTAAAAGCTCCAAGAGCTGAAATGTATTGGATGAGTCTTGCCCAAAAGTCGGTTCATCTAAAAGCATGATCGGCTGTTTTTTAATGATTGAAGCGGCAACACTCAATCTTCTTTTTTGTCCCATTGAAAGCTGATAAGGGTGTTGATGGCGGTGCTTCTGTAAATGAAATAATTCGAGCATTTCTTCTACTTTTGTTCGAATTTCTTCTTCTTTCATCCGTTCAATCCTCAACGAATAAGCAATTTCATCGTAAACTGAATTGGTGACAAATTGAAATTCCGGATTTTGAAAAACGAACGACAGCATGTTGGAAAGCTTTTTTATTTTCTTTGCTTCTTTTTCTAACAGCAAATAAGTGCCGGTCGTTTGTATAAACTGCATCAATGAATGTAACAAAGTGCTCTTTCCGGCGCCGTTTTTCCCCACTATCGCAATCCATTCACCTGCATGAACCTTTCCATATGGTACATCGATTTTGACTTCCTTCTTTCGATATCCTTTAAATTGCTCAAGCTCAATCACGACCTGTTCTTTTAAAGGGGTTTTTTTGTAATACCCCTGCTTATCACGAAGATAATCCTCCCATACACCGGGATACCAAATGCCGTCTTCGCGAATTTCTTTCCGATACCGAGAAAAAATTTGTTCTTTCGGACCGTCTGCGACGATTTGTCCTTTTTGATTAAATAAAAGTATGCGGTCGACAAAGTCAAGAACATGATCAATTTTATGTTCAACGATGATAACTGTTTTATCTTGAGCTGCTTGTTTCATCGTGTCCCATACCGCTTTTGTCCCTTCCGGATCCAGCATTGCAGTCGGCTCGTCCAAAAATAACACGTCTGGATGCAATGCTAAAACAGTGGCGATCGCCAGCCGTTGCTTCATGCCGCCTGATAATGATTGAATGCTGATATGAAGATCATCAAAATGAAGGCCGACCATTTCCAGGTAAACTCGCATTTTTTCATGCATTTGTTCTCTTTTCACTTGCAAATTTTCCAAAACAAAAGCCATTTCTTCATCTACATACGGCATGCAAAATTGCGTGTCAGGATCTTGAAACACATATCCCCAAGATGACGGAGTCAAGATTTTTTCTGCTTTCATCGGAACTTCAATAGATTTTGGAATTAAACCGCTTAGCACTTGCAAAAACGTCGATTTCCCACAGCCGGAAGGACCAAGAAGCAAGACTTTTTCTCCCTTATAGAAAGAAGAGGATACATCCTTAAAAAGCAAGGATTCCTCTCCAGGATATTTTAATCGTAAATTTTTCACTTCGCATACTAGATCCATGTTTGCCACCTCTAGTTCAGTGCGTCATAATCTTCATGCGACGCAGGTCTTACTAAATTAGTCACTCCTGTTGCTTCCAAAGATTTCACTAGATAATAGGCAAACGCGCCGGCAATAATGATTGAGCCAATCAATCGAGCTCCAATGAATAATAGCAAGTTCCAAAATACTAAGTCATCTATATAGCCTTTATAAAGATCCATAATTAGCGAACCAGCTGCTGAAGCGGCTGCAGCCAGCATGACAACACCGATATTAAACTTTTTATATCGAAAAATCGCAAAAATGATCTCTGCAAATAGTCCTTGGACGATTCCGTAAAGAAGAACCTCTATGCCGAATTCAGAGCCGGTTATAAATTCTGCAGATGCCGCTGCTGTTTCCGCTATCAGCGCTACTCCAGGCTTGCGAATAATAAGAAAGGCGACCGTCGCAGCAATAAACCACATACCGTATATGAGCTGGTCGACATGCAGCCCGATCGGCTTGACCGCATAGTAAAGCGGTCCCCATAGTTTATAAACAATTCCAAAAACGATCGAAATAACAATTGTTACTAGAATGTCTGTCAGTTTTAATCCTTTCATTATGATCAAACTCCTTTATTGACTGATTTTTGGTTCCACTTCCCATTTTTCTAAACGGTAAGCCATTTCCCAAAACGCTAATTCATATTGACTGCTGATGATAAAATGCTCTTCCATTCTTTTTAGATCGGCTTCTATCGTTTGTTGTGCGATTTCATCCAGCCTGTCAATTTGTTCTTCGACAAGCTGCTTAAACCAATCGCCCCCATAAGCCGCAATCCATTGTTGATAAATCGGTTCTTTTGGCTTCGCATCTTTTAATTTTTCGCCAATTTCGTAATATAGCCAATAGCACGGAAGTATTGCAGCAATAATATCGCCTAAGTGACCGTTGATCGCCGCTCGATATAAATGGGAAGTATAGGCGTACGCCGTTGGGGCCGGCTTAAAATTCGCCTTCTCCTCCTCTGTGATTCCCAGCTGTTTGGCAAATGTTTCATGAAGAGATAATTCCGCTTCAAATGTTCCTTGTGCATGCTGAGCCATTCGCGATGTCGTATATAAATCGTTTGCTTTTGCCGCTCCATACGATTGCACTTTTGCAAAATGGCTTAAATAATACGAATCTTGCAAAACGTAATAACGAAAACATTCAAGCGGCAAACTCCCATCGGCAATACCTTTTACAAATGGATGATCGAAGCTGGCCTGCCATATCGGATCTGCTTTTGTTCGAATTTTTTCAGAAAATTTCATGTTCATTCTCTCCTATATTAAGAATTGATTTCGATTGGCCACATTTCTTTTCGTTCAGACATTTCCCAAAACATATATTCGTATTTGCTCGTTGTGACAAAAATATCTTCCAGCCATTTCAATTCTTCTTCCCGTTTTCCTTCTGCAAGCTCATTCATTAAATCTTTCAGCCATTTTGCCAATTCACCGAATTCTGTTGATGCGTACATTTTTACCCACTCGCCGTAAAACTCATGTTCACTGGCACCAGGAATCTCATGTAAGCGTGTGCCGATTTCATAATAGCTCCATGTACATGGAAGGACTGCGGCAACCAGTTCTGCCAATGATCCTCGCTGCGACACATTTAACATATAGCTCGTATATGCAACGGTTGTAGCAGCAGGCTGAACTTGTTCTAATTTTTCCTTCTCTATTCCTATTCTTTCAGCGTATTGACGATGCAAATCCATTTCCACTTTTAACGTCGAATGTAGAAGATCAGCAAAAACTGTCATTGTTTGAAGATTGTGAGCCTTTAAGCTTCCAAGGGCAAACAGGCGGCAGTATTCGATTAAATAAAGATAATCCTGCTCCATAAAAAAGCGAAATTTGTCGATATCCAGCGTCCCATTGCCGATTCCTTGAACAAACGGATGATGGTAACTCGCTTCCCAAATCGGTTTTGCAGTTTTATACAATCGGTCTGTAAACATTTGAATTACCCCTTTCGCAGCTTTTGTAATTGTCATCGTTTTTTCTGATACCAATCAAATAAAAACGCGATCAGCGATTTTGTAAATGTTTTTAATTGGGGGATGGACAGCTTTTCATTCACCGAATGTGCATCTTCAAGCGTGCCCGGTCCATATAAAACGACGGGAATTCCCGCTTCACTCAGCCAGCCGCCGTCTGTCACAGTAGGGGACATCGTCAGCTTTGCTTCCTCATTAAATGCCAGTTTATGTGCTTTTTGTAATGTTTTCACTCCGAGTGAATGTTCGTCATATGAAAAAGCTGGGAAAATTTCTCCTCGATCTTCAATCATCGATGTGCCGCCCCATTTAAATTTCGGAGGATATTTCCGAAGCCATGGATCAGCCATTGCAACATGATGGATATGTTCTTCAATTTCCCGGATCACCTCTACATAATGCTCTTCCGGGTAATAGTGAACGGTAATCCAAAGGGAACATTTATCGGCCACAAAAGCGGCGTGCCTTCCACCTTCAATCACTGCAGGATTAATTGTGGCAGAACCAGGCGGAAAGCCTTTGCTCGTTTTCATCACTGCCCAATGCTGTTCAAGCTCTCGCAGTCCTTCAATAATTTTCATCATTTTTTCAATCGCGCTTGCCCCAAAAAGCTTCCCGCCGGCATGAATCATTTGTCTTCTCGTGCCATCGTGAAATGTCTCGGGGCTTTCAATCGTAATCCAGCCCGTGATCACCCCGCCTTGCCCTTGTATTTCACAGTTGCTTGAATCGACAACGATGGCAAAATCAGCTCGATATCCCCGGTCGCAGCACGATTTTGTTCCTGCTTCGCCTACTTCTTCTCCGACGACGGACTGAAAAATGATATCCCCTCCCGGCTCAATGCCGTTTTCTTGCAGCAGCTTTAATGCAAACAGACTGGCAGCCATTCCCCCTTTCATATCCGCTACACCGCGTCCGTATATGTAATCCCCTTTAACCGTTGCCTCAAAAGGAGGCGTTAGCCATTCTTCTCCCTCTTCGATTGAAGCGACATCAATATGCCCGTTAATAATTAAACTGTGGTAATTTTCTGGATCTTTTCCTTTTTTCGTTCCTACTACGACTGGATCTTGTTCATATAAATCCCATTGATCAATGGAAAAGCCGATGTCTTCCAAATATGAGGCGACATACTTTTGAGCCTCTTTTGCATTTCTTGCCGGAGGGCTCGGCGTTTCAAACGATACGAGTGTTTTTAGAAGATTCAGAAGTTCTTCTTCCCTTTCATCAATTTGCTGAAATAGCGTTTGTAACACGTTGTCTCCCCTTTCTTAACATTTTGTTTTGAAAAATGGTTTGCCAATCAGCCTTGTAATGCAAAAAGCCCGTTCCCAATATAAGGGAACGGGCAAGTATATACAAAACCCATAGACAGGTTTCGATATTACTGCACCACTTCCCTACGCTAGTATGATCTAGATCAGGTTCAAAGGGTCAAGGCACACGCCTTTCTCAGCCTTTCGGCTCCCCTAGTGGTATGTTAATATTATGAAATTTTCATTTAATTTCATTAAATCATAAAATATAGAAAAATACAAGCTAACGGTTAATTGATCCTTTTTGCTGTCTTTAATAATTCACGATAACCAATTCGAGTAAATTGCAAATGTTGATCAATATAATTAGCCTTTTTCAAATGCTCGATCGATTGTTCAGAAAAACTGCCGCTAATTTCCTGAAACCTTTGATTAATTTCCACTAACGAATGATTTAATATAAAATCTGCATCAAGCAGCAGGACAATCCGCTCGATCTCAGGATCTCTTTTTAAAATCAAGTTGGCAATCCGGCCTTTCATGAATGCTAGCTCTTGTTGAAGCTTTGAAGCTTCATCCTCTTTTTCTCTAATTTTGGCTCGGTACTTTTGTTTTTCTTCCTCTTCGATACCGGCTTTTGTTAATAGCTCCTCCAACAATTGCGTTTTATCAAGCTCCAGTTTATTTAATTGCTGTTCTTTTCGCGCCATTTCTGTTTCATCAGGCAGCTTTTCGTTTTGAATAGGCTCTTTTCGTTCTTCTTTTATCTTTATCATATAGTCTATTTTCCGATAGACAAGGAAGGCGAGAACAACTAAACATCCATTTAATAGCAGAGATATAAAACGCACGACGACGTCGTTAAATGCAAGCAAATAAAATAGGAAAAGGATAACGATGACAGCCAAAAGCACCTTTAATAGATTCATAATGGAAAAAGTTTGTGATTGTTTTGCCATCCACCTATGCTCCTTTTTGTTCAAACTAGCATCATTTATTATAGCATGTTGTGATTTGGAATGTGAATCATTTCTTTAGGATTGAGAGCTGGAAAAAGGATGTCAGATGAATGGTAAATGGAGATGCTTATCTTTTGAAAGCTTCGAAGCAATAAAAACAAGTCCTTTCAAAGCCGGAAAGGTATTTTTCTAAAATGAAAAACCACCTGCAATGTTTTGCAGATGGTTGAATCATTCAGCGTTTTCTGTTTCCGCTAACACCCGATTAACACGTTTTTCCAGCATTTTCATTCCGCTTCCTCCTGCTTGGAAGTGGCGAAGAATGCCGTTTTTGTCAAAAACATAATATGCAGGTACATATTGATTTTCAAAAGCATCGGTTAATTTATGTTCGTTGTCAACAAAGATCGGTTGCGTAATCCCGTGTTCTTCCGCTACTTTTTTAATATCATCAATATCTAAATCCTTTTCGGAGCGAGGCATATGAACAGCTACTACGTTCAGTTTATCTTTATATTGATCGCGGAACTCATTTACTTTCGGCATTGCTTCTTTACACAAATGGCAGCTGATTGACCAAAAATGGATTAATGTTGGTTTTTCACCGATTAATTGCTCTTTCGTTACTTCGCCATTCAGCCAAGTTGTTGCTCCGACTAATTCAGGCATTGGCTCACGTAATTTCATTTCCGCTTCCTCCTTGAAGAATGAATATCAAAAAAATAATCGTTTGAAAAAAGGCCTAACGTACTGCTAGGCCCTTTGAATGAAAAGCTTCATTATACTTTAAGCGTTTCTTGACCAGGCTTCCAGTTTGCTGGGCAAAGTCCGCCAGTTTGAAGCGCTTGAAGTACACGCAATGTTTCATCAACATCGCGGCCAATGTTGTTATGGAATACTGTTTGATATTGAAGTTCGCCTTCTGGATTGATGATGAACAATCCGCGAAGAGCAACTCCTTCTTCTTCGATTAAAACGCCGTAGTCTCTTGATACTTGATGATTTGTATCTGCTGCAAGCGGATATTTAATATCGCCTAAACCGTTCTCTTCGCGAGGAGTTTTAATCCAAGCTAAGTGTGTGTGAATTGTGTCAGTTGATACACCAATCACTTCTGCATCAAGATCTTCAAATTCTTCATAACGGTCAGAAATAGCTGTGATTTCAGTTGGACAAACGAAAGTGAAGTCCATTGGATAAAAGAAAAGAACTGTCCATTTTCCTTGTTTCATGATTCCTTCCAAGCTTACTTTACCAAACTCTTTGTTTGGCAAAACGGCATCCATTTCAAAACGTGGAGCTTGTTTACCAACCAAACGCTCTGCCATTATGTAACCCTCCATTTTAAAATTTTATTTTAAAGGAAACTTTTTGATCGTTTCCTTCAAAAACAAATGAGAATGAATTGAGTATTTTCTCAATATCCTTCCTCCGATTACTATTATATATAACAACAAAATTTTAGTCAATTTTAAATAATAATTAATTTAAATAATCTGTTTTACATTTTCATTGCGACGAAGAGAACAATAATACTATTTCCAATTTTCGCCGCTATCATTAAAAAAATGTAACAATCATTGAAAATTCCTTTTTCTATGTTAAACTTTCAACTGTACATTCAGTTTAACATGATCCCGTCAAATAACCAAATGATTGGCTCGAAAAGAAAGGGGAAATGGTTTTGAACTTTTTTGAATCTATTGATTGGGCTGATCTGGCTTTAAAATCAGGAGAAGTTTTGGCCAAGCTTATTGGAATTTACATTGCATATATTATCGTCAAATCAATCGGCAATAAAATTATTCACAAAATGTTTGAGGGGCTTGAGAATCGGAAGGAAATTTCCACCACGCGGGCTAAAACGCTGCAAACATTAGTTTTGAATTTCTTTCATTATGCCCTGTTTTTCATTTTTATTGTTACCGTTTTTCAAGTGTTTGGCTACAATGTCACAGCGCTTTTAGCCGGGGCTGGGGTTGTTGGTCTTGCGATCGGCTTTGGAGCTCAAGGGCTCGTCAGCGATGTTGTGACAGGATTTTTCCTTCTCCTAGAAAAACAACTTGATGTTGGAGATTATGTCACTACAGGCAATTATTCAGGCATTGTGGAAGCTGTCGGTTTACGAACGACGCAAATCCGAGGCTTTGACGGCACATTGCATTATGTTCCAAACAGGCAGATTGTCGGCCTTTCCAATCATTCTAGAGGAAATATGCAAGCCCTCGTTGATATCAGCATATCGTATAATGAAGACTTAAATCGGGTCATGTCCATTCTTCAAGAAGCTTGCGACCAATTTGCAAAAGAAACTGAAGAGGTTGTGGAGGGTCCGGACGTTTTAGGCGTGCAAAATTTCGGCACGTCTGATGTGATCATCCGCATCATCGCCAAAACGAAAAACATGGAGCAGTGGGCTGTTGAAAGAAAGCTCCGGAAACGGCTGAAAGAAGTGCTTGATGAAAACGGCATCGAAATTCCGTTCCCTCATCAAGTGATGATTCATAAGAACGAGCAGCAAAAGGAAAGAGGATGATCTCTCATCCCCTTTCCTTTTTAATTATGACTTCGTGTTTGTATAGAACGTATTTCTAATTTTTTTCTCTTGCTTTATGCAGGAGGCTATGAATCTTCTATTTATTGCCTTTCCATTCAAAATATTGACAAATAAGATCGACCGCTTTAAAGATTGCTTGTTCATTTGGTGAAAGCTTCGCATGATGAAGGCCGTAAGGAGAATCAACTCCAAGCCAAAACATAAATCCCGGAATTTTCGCCAGCATATAGCCGAAATCTTCCCCAGTCATCGCTTCTTTGCATACGTGGAGTTGAACTTCTGTTTCATTCTGGACAAACTCCATAAATTCTTTTGATAACGCTTCATCATTCCACACTTGATAATACATCGAACCCCAGTCAATTTCTGCTTTGCATTGGTAGCCGATTTCTATACCTTTGACCATGTCTTCAATCCGCTTTTTCACTTTTTCCATCGATTCGACAGAAAATGTGCGAATCGTTCCTTCCAATCTGGCGTGATCCGCAATTATATTTTGTATCGTGCCGCTTGCAATTTTTCCAATGGTAATTACAGCACTATCCAAAGGATCTATATTGCGGCTAACGATGGATTGCAGCTGGGTGACAAGGGAGCAAGCAGCGACGACCATATCATGTGTCGTGTGCGGAAAAGCGGCATGGCCTCCCTTCCCGGTTAAATCGATAAACAACTCGGACGTATTAGCAAAAAGTAGTCCAGGCTTCATTCCGATAGTTCCAACCGGAAGCTCCGGAGCAATATGAAGCGCAGTGATCATATCCGGCATCCATTGTTGCATAATCTCGCTGTTTAGCATCGGCTCTGCACCGCCAGGCCCTTCTTCTGCCGGCTGAAAGATGAATAGCAGATCATCTTGAATCGGATGATAGGCGAAATGAGTTAAAACCCCCAAAGCGATCGTCATATGAAAGTCGTGACCGCAAGCATGCATCAAGCCTGGATGTTCTGATTGAAATGAAAGCCCCGTTTTTTCTTCAATCGGCAATCCGTCAATATCTGTCCGGTAGGCTATCATTTTTCGAGGATTTGTTCCATGGACCTTCACGAAAATACCTGTTCTCCATGTTTTCACTTCAAGCCTTTCGTTCGACAGCGAATGAATATAATCTAATAAATATTTTTGTGTTTTATGTTCTTGAAATCCGAGTTCAGGTATTTTATGCAAATCACGGCGAATGGCAATAAGCGCATCCTTATTCATATGAGTCCCCTCCTAAAGGATAAGCGTGGACGCTGTCCACGCTTCGAATTTAGAGCTGCCGCAATTCTTGCTTAATTTCAATTTTCGCTTTCGTTTTTTCGTCAATATCTTTAATTTTTTTCGCAGGAACACCTGCAACAACTGTGTACGGTTCAACATCTTCCACTACAACAGCACCAGCTGCAACAACCGCGCCTTTTCCTACCCTTACACCTTCTAAAATGACGGCGTTTGCTCCGATCAAAACATCATCTTCGATTACGACAGGTTTTGCAGAAGGCGGCTCAATTACACCAGCTAAAACCGCTCCGGCACCAATGTGGCAGTTTTTACCAACCGTTGCACGACCGCCCAATGTTGCATTCATGTCAATCATCGTTCCTTCACCAATGACGGCGCCGATATTGATCACTGCCCCCATCATGATGACCGCATTATCTCCGATTTCCACTTGATCACGGATGATTGCACCTGGTTCAATTCTCGCTTTTACGCCTTTTAAATCAAGAAGCGGGATCGCTGAGTTCCGGCGGTCATTTTCAACAACATAGTCTTCAATTTTATCTTTGTTTTCTGCTAGTGCTTGTTCAATTTCAGACCATTCTCCAAAGATGATGCCTGTGTTTCCAGTAATAAATGTTTTGGACTGTTCTCCAAAGTTGATTCCTTCTAATTGACCTTTTACATAAACTTTTACAGGAGTCGTTTTTTTACTGTTTTGTATAAATGAAATAATTTCGTTTGCATCCATCATTTTCATCGTAATACTCCTCTCTGTTTTTCTGTACCCCCATTACTGTATCAAAGAAAAGAATCAATTGACAAGCAAATTTATCATTCATTAATAAATTGATGGACGATTTCCATAAACGCCTGCACTTGTTTAAGCTTTAACGATGATTCATGCCCGATCAACCAAGTATCCCTTTTAATCGGCTTTCCTTCATGATCAATGAGCGGCAGTCGAAAGATCGAACCATCCTTTTCATCAATGCTGACAGAAGGCAAAATCGCAAAGCCGATACCATGATACGCCATTTGCTTGCACGTCTCGATCTGATCAACGACAATTGTCCTTTTTGGCGGGTTTTTAAATTGCCTGTGCCACCATTCTTGTATTTCTTGATAGTATGTAGAATCACTTTTAAATTGAATAAAAGGCCGCTCTGTGTGTACTAAATCATCGATGCTTTGAATTTCTGTGTCAACTAAATACAAAGTATCTTCCAGCAAATGCTGTTTAAACCCTTTCCAATCAGGGTTTCCGCGTATGATTCCGATATGAATATCATCTTCATATAAACATTTTAATATTTCGCTTGACCACCCGGTTATAAGTGAAATTTCCGCCTGAGGGTATTTTTGTACATATTTTTTCAAAACTTTTGGAAGCCAGTGCTGGCCGATTATGGATGCCACTGCAAGCTTTAACGTCCCGTACACTTCTCCTTCCAAAACAGAGATTTCCTCTCTTACCTTCTCTTCCTTTTCAATCATTTCTTTTGCAAACTGGACAACTTTTTCTCCTGCCGGTGTAAGAGTCAATCCCTTTTGTGAGCGCAAAAAAATTTTAAATCCCCATGCTTTTTCGATCGACTGAAGACGCTGCGACAAAGCAGGCTGGGAAACAAAAAGTCGGTCAGCCGCTTTTCTCATATTTTTTTCTTCAGACAAAGTCACAAGGATTTGCAATTCCGAAATTTGCATCGCTAAACCCTTTCCTTAGTGGATTCAATAGTTCAAAAACATTATAAAATATTTTTGCTTTTCCGTCATAACAAGTTTAGCAAAAAACATTCATTTTAATTCTCTCTTCGGAAGAAAGAAAATAAAAAGAACGCTCAAAATTGCTAATAAAAAGACGACGAAATAAACATGGTGAAGAGCAATGCTCAAACCAGACTCAAGAACCTCTTTTATAGGACCGGAAAGATCTGATTCTGGATTCAATAGGTTGTTGGCCGAATCAATGTTTAAGTTTTTTCCAGCACTATGCTCCTCCAAATATGTTTGCAGCTTGCTGTTTAAAATCCCGCCGAGCAAAGCGGCGCCGACGGTGTTGCCGAGATTTCGCATAAACATATTGGTGGCGGTGGCAATTCCGCGTTCTTTCCAATCAACTGCCGATTGAATCGATACAATGAACGAGGTCGATGTCAGCCCCATTCCGACGCCGAGTAAAAAAGAGCCGATCATAGCATGAACAGGTCCGTCATCTGCTGAAAGCATAACAAAGACAAGACTGCCGGCCAATAAAAAAATGCCTCCTAAAATTGATGTGGCACGAAAGCCGGCTTTTAAATAAATCCTCCCCGCTACTGTTGAAGCAATCGGCCATCCGATTGACATCGTTGTCAGCGTGAATCCAGCCACCATTGCCGATTTTCCCATAACACCTTGCACAAATGTCGGCAAAAAGGTGGAAATGCCCATAAGCATCATCCCGGTCGTCAAGGACGTTACATTCGCAAGCAAAATGGAGCGATTTTTCCAAAGCGAAAGCGGCATCATCGGATCATCGGCCCGATTTTCCTGAAAAATAAACAATATAAAGAAGCAGCATGCAACAGCTAATAACGCCGCAACCTCCCAGGAAGTCCAAGACCAGCGGACTCCTCCTTCGACAAGGACGACCATCAACAAGCTGATCGCAATAAGCATGAACATGGCGCCTGCATAATCAATGCTCGACTTTTTCTTATCAATGCGTTCATTCAAAAACAGACCGATTCCTGCCATTGATAAAATGCCTAAAGGAACATTCACCCAAAATACAAACTTCCAGCTTATGTACTCAACGAACAAGCCACCTAAAACGGGACCGATTATTGCAGAAATTCCCCATACACTGGACAAATATCCTTGTATTTTGGCTCTTTCTTCTACTGTATAAATATCGCCGACAATTGTTGTGGCGACTGGCATCACAGCTCCGGCTCCAATCCCTTGTATAAAACGGTATATAATTAAAGTTTCCATCGAATCGGCGAGACCGCAAAGCACAGAGCCAATTAAAAAAATAATGATGCCAAAAGCAAAAATCGGTTTTCTTCCAAACAAATCCGCCAATTTACCATATATTAAAATCGTTACGGAATTCATTAATAAATAGGAAGAAAAAATCCAGCTATATTTTGAAAAACCGCCAATTTCTGCGACAATGGCAGGCATTGCTGTGGAAACGATCGTTGCCTCAACTGCAGCCATAAACATCGCCAGCATGACGGCAGCTAAAACGAACGGACGCTTTGTTTCTTTATGGTCTAGTTTCCCCCTATCTTTTTCAATAAGCGCCTCTTTCATCACGATCACCTCATTTGAAAATCACTTTCAATCGTTTGTAAGCATGAATTCATTTTGCCATAGCATTCGCATTCGTTCAATTGCTTTCCAAAAAAACAATATCTATATTTTCATTATTTGAAGGTTGGATGGATTCGAAACTATTGAGCCAATATGAAATAAAAACGCCGGCAAGGGCGTTTTTATTTGGGAAACCTGGAATTTAATATCATTAGTTGTTTATGGAGCTTTTTTAAGATGACCCTTCTTGTAAAAATCCCCTCTAAAACACCGTCCTCATTCGTTATACATACAAACGTATGATTAATAACGAGCTTCAGCGCCTTCATCCAATCATCCGATACATTCAATCTGGAAACATCTTTGTTCATTACTTCTTCTACTTTCATATTTTGCAAACGCTCAAATTCGATTCGTTCCAATCCTAAAATTGAATCCATGATCAAATTCGTCGTAATCAGCCCGTGCAAGCGATATTGAGCATCCAAAACCGGAACAGCTGTATAGCCTGTTTTCGTCAACACTAATAATGCATGCTCTAAGTTATTTCCCATTTGGACATGAGCCACTTTGTCTGCAGGTATCATCAAATCTTTAATCGAAATATTTGTAAATTCTTCAGAAAAAACTTTTGTCATTCGTTTCTTCCTCTCACTTTGACATTTCATTTTAATCATAACATATGATCTGGAAAATGTGTTCCATTTACCAAAAAGAAACTTCCTATTTTATGATATCATTATGTAAGCGTTTTATCACGCGATAAACTTACATTTCTGCGAAAAGCGATGCTCTTGCAAAGAGCATCGTTCAGATGCCTCTCACACTCAAAAACTGGTCCTCACAAGGATACAGGTTACGTATGCGAACGGATTTTGTCATAAAGCTCCACTAATTTTTTGTATGTACATAAATCAAACTCTTTTTTTCCGCATTCAATATCATTGATTTCGCTCACAACCAATTCAATCGCAAAATGGTTGCGAAACAAAATTGCGACAAGCAATTGCTTTTCTTCTAGAGACAATACCGGTTGAACAGCTCGCATCGTTATTCATCCTCCAGTGCCTTCATTTTAAAAAACATCCTAACCATAACATATAATGAGCAGCTTTAAAATTATGTCGAAATTTGCTTACATCATGAAAAATAATATTCCTTTTTTCGCAGCTTTCAATTACAAGAAGCTGGAAATCGAATCAGAAGCCCGAAGCTGGAGCATGTGCAGATTGTTTTTTGTTTAATTAACCAAGTCGATTAAATGACATCACCGTTCGAACCGCTGCATTCAGTTCCTCTGGCTCCGGCAATTGTGTTTATTTACACTGATTCTAAATGATAGATACGTTTCTTCGCCAATAAAGTGTTGGAACTGATGCGAGGGCTTCTCCCCTTTGAAACCGTATGCTCTCTCTGTTATATGAAAAGATTTGATTGAAATGAAATGGGAAACATGGACCCATTGCTCAATAAATCGCATGAACTTAAGAGCATCTTTGAGGCGGAAGCGAACAATGAAGCCAGCCAAACTTTCTCAAAAATAGTTGAGCTAGAGCAAAAGATCATGTAGAGCTGTATTTCCGGTCATTTTGTACGTCAGAGCGTTGAATTAGGACAAAGAGTTGAAAGATGCTAATCATGCGTCATTAGGTGGGAAAAATGTTCAATTTTAAATCATCACGGTTGAAGCTCTTGGAGACAAAATACTCTTTATGAAAGGCTGCACATAAAACGAAGAAGTAAAAAGAAGCTGTCATTACCTTCAGTAAAATGTTCGATCAACTGCCAAACTTCTTGAATTCTTCTAAAAAATGAGCATTTAAAGAGAGTCTATGAGGCAAACTTTTTCACACTGACAAAGGCAGGAACGGCGGAAGGAAATTTCAGCCCTCCTGCCGCCCAATTTTTATTAAATAAGGCATCAATTTGCCTTACTTCCAGCCAGATGTATTACGAGTATTATTTAAGCAAATAGATGCCGTCTAGCTAAAAAAGGATGAACAGCCAGCCGACACATAGGAGTAATGGAAGATTTCTAAATTACTATCAGTGCCTCGATCATGATGATTTTTTCAATAAAATATAGATAAAGTAGGGCGCCCCGATTAAAGCTGTCATAATGCCCGCTGGGATGCCGTCCGGAAGTGCGATGTTTCGCCCGATTGTATCGGCTAGTAGTAGAAGCCATCCTCCCAACAAAATCGCAATCGGAAGATAAAGTTGATTGCGGGGACCAATCAGTGACCGTGCTAAATGGGGTGCCAAAAGACCGATAAACGCTACACCTCCCGTAACAGAAACCGCAGCTGCGGCAAGCCCGACAGCAGCCAATAGAAGCGTAATTCGCTCCCTTTCAATCTTCAAGCCAACCCCGACAGCAGAAGGATCGTTTAAACTTAATAAATTTAATTGTTGAGCTCTGGAAGCAATAAACGAAATCAAAATGACAATCCAAGGTAAAATTGCCAAAATAAACGGCCAATCTGCCCCCCAAACGTTCCCTGCCAGCCATTTGGCGATAAAATCAACTTTTTGCCGTTCTGCAGAAGAAATAATGACGATCATGGTTCCTGATAAAGCCATGGCGAAGCCGACACCGATAAGGACTAATCGAACGGGGTTTAAACCGGCATTTCGATCATAAGAAAAAACGTAAATAGCACCTGCCGTTAAAAGAGCGCCGATAAAGGCTGCGACTGGCAGTAAATACACAAATGAGCCGACATCAATTGGAAAAAATAAAAAGAACACTGCAATAGCTACTCCTGCTCCGGCATTAATCCCAATGATCCCCGGCTCAGCCAAATCGTTTCTAGTAATATCTTGAAAGATCGCCCCGGAAACCGCCAAAGCCATTCCTGCCAATAAGGTCACAATGATCCGCGGCAAGCGGACGGAAAATAAAACGAACTCCTCTTTAAACGTCCCGTGGCCGAGAATAGTTGGAAGCAAGCGATTCATCGAGACGGAGGAGGTGCCTAATCCCATTCCGATGATGGCCGTTGCAGCAATTAAAAGAATCAGAACAAGTATGATCAGCCGCTGCTTTTTTACAATTGCCGGATGTATGATCATGTGATAGCTTTCCCCCTTTTTTGCACAATGAACAGGAAGAAAGGCAAATCTAAAAAGGAAACAATGGCCGCCACTGGTGTTTCGTAAGGAGCATTAATCGTTCTGGCAAGCGTATCAGCGATTAATAAAAAGCAGGCGCCGAATATCGCAGACATTGGGAGAATATAACGATAATCGGCCCCTACGACCGAACGGACGATATGCGGAACCATTAAACCGATAAATGCCATATTCCCAACAAGGGCTACAGATGCACCAGTAAGCAATATAATGATGATAAACAGCACCATTTTTATTTGTGCCGTTTTTTGTCCTAACCCGACTGCCACTTCTTCATTTAAACTTACAATGGTCAGCTGCCTTGAGAAAAAAAGAGAAATGGTGATCCCAACGAGAGCAATCGGTATGAGGATCTTGAGCTGTTTCCATGTTGCACCGACAAGTCCTCCAGCTGTCCACATCGAAACATTTTTGTAAATATTAAAATATAAGCTGATTCCTTCCGCGACGGCAAAAAGAAAAGCAGACACAGCAGCCCCCGCTAAAACGATTTGAAAAGGAGAAATCCTTCCTTTTTTTACCGCACCGATTCCAAAAACTAAAAAGGCGCCAGCTGCTGCTCCAATAAAGCACGCAATGGTCATACTAAAGTAATTTGCGTTTGGAAAAAGGGCAATTGTCAAAGCGAGTGCAGCATTTGCTCCGGCTGTCAGCCCTAATAATCCTGGATCTGCTAATGGATTGCGAGTCAATCCTTGCATGATTGCTCCTGCTACTGATAAAGAAGCGCCGACAAAAATAGCACCGACTTCGCGCGGAAGACGAATTTCCCGAATCATATCAATCGTCTTACCAGCCGCATTTGTCGTTAGCGCCAGCCAAACATCTTTTACACTAGTGTCTGCCGCTCCAAACACCATCGCTAAAAAAAACGAACCAATCAGCAAAATGACTGCGAATATGAATTTAATGAAAAATGAAGCGGAATCGTTTTTTAGCATACATCTCATCTCTTCTATTTTTCTATTTTATAGATGGAAAGAAGAGAAATTCATGCCTGCTGAATTTCTCTTCTTCTAATTACTTATTTTTTTCCAAGAAATTTTTCTCGAAAGAATTCAAGCTGATATTCCAATGTCAGTCGATCATTGAAATAAAATTCATTAGCATTTACTTCAAACACGCGATTGTTTTTGACAGCCGGTATGTTTTTATAAGTATCTGTTTCTTGGAAAGAGTTATCAGCATCCGAATACTTACTGACGATCAAATAATCCCCTGCAAAATCCGGAAGCACTTCAGTCGATAAAGCATAATAACCTTGTTTTAAAGCTTTCTCTTCCACTTTTTTAGGCATTTTTAGCTTCATGGCTTGGTATAAAATTTCTGTTCCTCTTCCCCAGTTGTTCCCAAACACATATAATTGCTTATCAAAACTTTCAATGACTGAAACAGTTGCATCTTCTCCAATTTTCGCGCGAATTTCTTCTCCTGTTTCTTCAGCTCTTTTTTTGAAATCCTCGACCCACTCTCTTGCTTCTTTTTCCTTATTTAAAAGCTTGCCGATTTCTATATGCTGTGTTAAATAATCGACTTTTCCATAAGTAAACGTAACAGTAGGCGCTATCTTTTTCAGTTTATCTACATTTTTAATCGTCGATAATCCGATGATTAAATCCGGATTTAGTTCAATGATTTTTTCTAAATCTTCATCAGATACTTCTGCAACATCTTTCAATCTGTCTTTCCAGCGCGGATTCATTTTTGACCATGAATCAACACCAACGAGATTTACTCCTAAAGACATCACATCTCCGGCAAATGACGAGAGAACAACGACTCTTTTAGGATTAGCCGGGACTTCAACAGGACCGTTTTCCGATTGATATGTAATCGTTTCAGGTTTTTCTTCTTTCTTTTCAGCGCTGTCTTCCTTTTTATTACCACAAGCGCTAACTATGAGAACCAACAAGAACAGAATTGGAATAAGACGTTTTTTCATGTTTTTCTTCTCCTTTTATTAGATTGTACGTGATGCATATTGGTTTATCTGTTCGGGGATCCCGTCCTATTACAGCATCAATTTGAAATACTTCTTTCAGCACGTTGCAGTCGATTACTTCGTCACTCGTCCCGGCTTTGATAATTTGTCCGTCTTTCAACGCTATAATATAATCGGCAAAACGAGCTGCTTGATTGATATCATGAAGCACCATGACGATTGTCCGCCCCTGCTCTTTGTTTAACTGCTGTAGAAGCTCTAGTACTTCAAGCTGATGCGCCATATCTAAATAAGTGGTCGGTTCATCCAAAAAGATGATGTCCGTTTCTTGAGCAAGCGCCATCGCTATCCAGACACGCTGTCTTTGACCGCCTGACAGCGCATTGACTGGCTGGTGTTTAAAATCGGCCGTTTTCGTAACTTCTAAAGCCCAGTTTATGACCTCAAGATCTTTTTTTGTTAATCTGCCGAAGCCTTTTTGATATGGGTAGCGGCCGTAAGATACAAGCTCTCCAACGGTAAGGCCGGCTGGACTTTCTGGTGATTGAGGAAGTATGGCCATTTTTTTCGCCAGTTCTTTCGTATCCTGCTTTAAAATACTCTCGCCATCAAGAATAATTCGACCGGATTGGTGCGGAATAATCCGAGTTATCGCTTTCAACAAAGTGGATTTTCCACAGCCGTTGGAACCGATTATCGTTGTAATTTTTTTATCTGGAATTTCAATTTTCATATCTTTCACAATCAGTCGATTGCCATAGGAAATTTGTAAACGATCTGTGTATAGGCGGATCATGGAAAACCTCCAATTTATTCCAAATTGATAATGATTATCATTTTCTTGTACAAATATAATATAATACCACCCTTTCTCCTTGTCAATTATCATTTTTTTAAGAGAATCGAGTAGGAGGGAGCGATTAACTCCCGTCCTCTCACACCACCGTACGTACGGTTCCGTATACGGCGGTTCAATTAAGATAATTGACGCAAGTCTTTATAACTTCCGTGAATAGCTGTTCTCTTTATGCCAGTGGTCACTCCACCCTCCAAGAGATCTCCCACGGGATTCACCGCTTCCTCCCTCAAGTGAGGTACTACGTTTTCTGTGTTCATCATGACTCACTGAATGCCAAGGGCTATTCTCTCTTAATTGTTCGGTCCTTCTTAGTTGTTCTAGACCAACTAATACTATGACCTCTGCTGACTTCTGACGGTTCAGCTATCTATCACTAGATAGGTTACCAAGGTTACTTGGCGTGCCAGCCAGACCTCCCCGGGTAAGAGTGTAATCTTTCCTTCCATCCATCTGCTTCATTTACTCTGTATCACCTTCGGCAGAAAGGGCTTTGTTTTGTCTTGCAAACTCACCCAGTGATACCTAGCCTCATATGAAGTTCGTGTTCCGAGAGACCTTAAAGTTTGCCGCTCGCTTCCTTCAGATTCCGCGTCACCACGGACACCCTTGCGTTAAGCTAACTGCTACTTCTGCCTTCGCAGCTCGGGACTTTCACCCTATAGATTACACCCATGCCGGGCGCACAAGAAGAAACCCGGCCTCCAAAGCCGGGTTTCTCGTCCGAATGTTTAACAAAGGGGGAGCGGGGGTTTAGCCGCGATGTTTCACTTCAAGACGTCTGTGAACTACTTCGTCTTACATTTATAATGATAATGATTATCAATATCGATGTCAACACTTTTTATAAAAAAATTTTTCAAAACAAAATTTCCTTTAATAGAAAAAACCATAACGCGAAGTTATGGCTACCAAGTAGTTGAAAAGCTAATATAAAAAATATAAAAAAGCGCGAATGCAATCAGCACGATATAAGCAATAAAAATCGGATTTCGAATATACGGGCGCTTTTCAACTTTTTCGCTTACTTCTGTATCATACTCGCTTTGCCTTTTTTCCATCTGGCTGCCCACTTGTAACGTATAAAACAGGCCGACAAGCAAAACTAACAAAAAAACACCGCCGAAGATCAAATTCGTAAATTGCATAAAAACCCCCCTTTTTCTCTATTATTTGAGAAAAAAGGGGGGTTTATTCAAAGGAGACCGTCTTGTTCATATAAATAAGAATATGGAATATCGATAAACAAATAATGATCGTCATCAAGCGGATAGGAAAACGTGCGGATCGTCTCCCCTGTTTCGATATCACTATACAAATCACTTAAAAACCCTTTTTTGTTGACGCGCATGCGAATAATATTTTCTAAAAAGTACGGGCGCCAGCTCCAATTTTTCATATAATATTCTTTTTGAAAAATCCATCGGTCTTCTTTTCGGAAAATATTTCCTGACTTTTGAAACCCGTTTTCATCACAAATATAAATACGAAAGCTCATGTCGCCAAGCTCTTCTGCTAAATGGGTAATTAATTCGTCAAATTGGCTGATAGCTTTTTTATATTTGTTCACTAGTTGTGACACCCGCTGATGAAACTGGTCGGAATATGAATAAAGTGTTTCAAGCTTTTTCTTTTCAAATTGAATGAAATGGTTGAATTCCTGCTGCAGTCTTTCTTTTAGAACACATCGATCAATAAATTCTCTTTCCGGATAATGAAGATAATATCCTTGATAATATCTTCCGCCATTTTTCCACGCATATTGCAATTGAAAGTTTGCCTCGATGTCTTCATATAAAAGCGTCGCACCGATTTTGCGCGCAAGTAGTGAAATCGAAAATAAAACATCGAAATACGATTGGCTGGGTGAAGCTAATTTTAATGGCTGCAAATCGATTTTCAAAATATCAGGAGATAATAACCCAATGCGGTCCAAATTGCTCGATTCTTTCCCAATATTGTCAATCGCAATTTTGATTCCGTAAGTCCGGTAATAAGTGAGCAAATGATGGAGCTGTTCGATATCTCCTAAATAATTGTGTTCCGTAATTTCCAGAACAATCCGGTTTAAATCAAGCCCTTTCTCTTTTTCTTCCAGCAGCAAATTTAAAAAGCTTTCGCCGTGATCGATCATAAGCAGATTTGGATCCCTGTTTATAAAAATGAGAAGATCATCATCCAGTTCTTTCATTTCCTCCAATGCTTTTTTGACGACTGTATCATCTACTTCCATTCGGTATTCTTCAGGGATCGAATCATCATGGAAAAAAAAGCCTAAGCTTTTGTATTCCCCTTCCATATGAATTCTGCCTAAAATTTCGTAGCCAATCACCTTTTGTTCATCTGCGCTAAAAATCGCCTGATAATAAGGCACAATTTTTTCGGTATTGGTTATGACATCTAGTGGATCCATGGGCATCTCCCCGCTTCTTGTACTCTCATATGATACATGATTATAGCATTATTTGGTACATTAGAAAATGATGAAGAACCGTTTTTGCGCATTTGCTACATTCCCATTTTTACATAATTGGAAAGAGGCCATCCTGGATGCAATGGTTGGCCTCTCAAAGTTTCTGCATTTCTCAATTGATTTTATGTTTTGCGCCCGTTTCCACAATCAACAAAGTAGTTTGTTTTTTCAATGACCATACAAGCAGAAAACCGAGCAATAAAAGAACAGAGAGCAGAAACATTCCGTTTGCAAATGAAAAATAGCCGAAAATCATCGGACCGAAGGAAAACAAAGAAATTTGAGTGTTCTGGCCAAAATACCGATAGAGATATACAGGAATGAACGAAAAACAATTAACGGCATTAATCCCAATAATTTGCAATCTGTTTGAACGAGTTTCATCAAGGCTTCAGCACTGCTGCTTTTGATCTACGACTTTGCAAATGAAGTGATTGCTTTCATAAGTATGACGGGTCCAGATAAAACTATTCATCAAAATGACTTTTTTCTACACGGAGAAAATCGTCTAAGCAGAAAATATATTCAAAAAGATGGAGTTTTTCTCTTGCTGATTCGAATAGGGGAGTTTGAGGTGTCCTCTAAAATTATTTGAATTAGTTATTCAACATAAACGAATTTACTTTTTCTTTTTATCAATTTCAAAACTAGACTGTTGATTTTTATTGGTTTTAAATAAATCAGTATCATTCATTTCATTAAAAATCATTGACGCATTATTATTTTCCATATCTTTTCATTCAATAGGTTTTATGAAGATATTTGTCATTACTAATACCTTCTCTTTGCAAATTTTTCATTCTATTTTTGCTCTATCTTTCAAATTTCTGTTATTAATTTTTGCTTTATTAATAAATCTTCTTGCATCATTTCCTCTTACAATAGGTTTTTCCCTTAAAGTGACACCATTTTAATCCTCCTTCCTTAATAGCAATTTTACTAGAAATTTAAATCATTACATAGCTGCCCTTTATGTTTTATGAAAATTACACCATTCATTTCTCAATTCCTAAAGACTTTCTCGCTCCTGCAGAAGAGTTAAACCTTTTTCATCATATTTTCCAAATGATTGTTTTAATGTCGTCCATAGATGATAACAAAAAAGTTAATCAGAAAAAACGTGCATGTGAAGATTTGTCAAAAAACATTAAACAAGATGTTGAAAGTTTTATGTTATAATTTTTTCGATCGCTATAAAAACTGAAATGGTTGGTAAGAATGAATAAGTTGACAAGAAGACAATTTTTAAAGCATTTTTTCTGGACGGCTGCGTGCAGTTTATTCGCGAGCAGCGGTTTATACATCTACTCAAGATATATTGAACCGGGAAGACTAGAAATAAAAAAAATAAATGTTTCTCATCCAAAAATACCAAAAGGTTTTGATGGTTTGAAAATTGTTCAATTCAGCGACACACATCTAAATAACGACTTTACAATTGCAAATCTGGAACGGATCGTCAATCAAATCAATCGTCTAAACCCGGATATAATTGTTTTTACTGGTGATTTAATCGATGAGCCGAACAGTTATCCCGCTGTGCATCAGATTGCCCCGATTTTAAAACGCCTCCGTGCCGACTTCGGAAAATTTGCAATTTATGGAAATCGTGATCACGGCGGATACGGCACTGATGTTTATCGCAATATATTACAAAATGCAGAGTTTCATTTACTGCAAAATGAAAAAAAAGAGATACAGCTGATTGACGGAAGCAAATTGATTGTCGCCGGCCTTGATGATGTCATGCTTGGAAGACCTGATTTTCATCAAACAATGGGCAATATTGACAAAAACTATTTTACTATTCTTTTAGCCCATGAACCTGATACAGTGCTTCAAGCAAAAAATTACAATGTTGATCTCCAATTATCTGGACACAGCCATGGAGGACAAGTAAAAATCCCTTTTATAGGTCCGCTTTACACGCCTCCTTATGCAAAATCCTTTTCGGAGGGCTTTTATACTGTTGATCATACGAAGCTTTATGTCAATCGCGGGTTGGGCACAACTAGACTGCCCTTTCGTTTTTTGGCAGTTCCAGAAATCACCTTGTTTACATTATATTCCAAATAATCCTCTCTTTTAACCGGCTTAAAAGTACTTGGCTTTCATTTCTCTAACCAAAATATGAAAAAAAGATGTTCATATTGAATTAGGTAAATTATAATAGCTACTGTAAGTGTCAGTTAAGGGGAATCGCAATGGATATTTTTAAAAACCGCAATTTTGTCAAATTGTTTTTTGCAGCGCTTGCTTCACAAATGGGTTCAACAGTTGGCAATATGGCGTTTGCTTTTTATTTGTTGGAGCATTTTAGCAGCAAACCTTATTACGCAACTATTGCTGAGCTGATGTATTCTTTGCCGACTGTATTTGTTTTTGTCATTGTCGGTGTAGTAGCAGACCGCTTCGATCGAAAAAAGGTGGCAGAGAACTGCGACTGGATTCGTGCAATTATGACTGCATGTTTGTTTTTCGCCTTATTTACAAATTCGATTCCGCTCATTTTTTTCATCTTGTTTTTGCGGAGTGCTGTCACGAAATTTTTTTATCCAGCCGAATCTAGTTTAGTACAAGCTATTTTGCGAGAAGATCAATATGCGCAAGCTTCAGGTTTGAATCAAGTACTTTTCAGCATTTTTTTAGTGTTTGGTGTCGGATTAGGGGCATTGACTTATCGAACAGTTGGAATTCATGGGGCCGTATTAGTTGATTTAATAAGCTTCGTTCTTTCCGCCTTGCTCATTCGCTCGTGTAAAATCCCTAAATCAGCAAGGCTACCAAACGGTCGAGTGTCATGGAAAGGTTTACATATATCATCCGCTGTTTCCGACTTTTTGGAAGGTATTCGGTACATTTTACATAATCGGCTTTTATCGCTCATTATTTTTGGTTTTTTCATTTTCGGCTTTGTTCAAGGAAGTTTTGCCGTTCTTCCGTTATTTACAATGAAATATGAGCTGGCACCGAATTCTTATGAAATGTATTCATCCTTATTTGCCATTTTTCTCGGTGCGGGTCTTTTAGTCGGCAGCACAGTTTCAACATTTTTTGCTAAAAAAATAAAACCGTTTCCAATGTTTGTTACACCGATATTTTTGACAAGCATTTTTGTTTTTCTCCTTGGTTTTGTGGATGAAGTAGAATTTTACTTGTCGATTATTTTTTTGATCGGCATGTGCATCGGTCCTGTGAACGTAGCAATTGGCGGTTGGATTCCGAATATCGTTCATCCAAAGCTAATGGGACGTGTCAGCGGATGGATCGACCCGTTAATGATGTTTGCGCAGTCTGCTACGCTTTTATGTATTGCACTATTGTTTCCAAACATCATTCGAAACATCGATTTACTTTATTACGGTATGGCTCTTATCATTCTTTTCGTCTTTTTCTTTTATATGATCTTGATGCCGAAATATTTAAACGAAAAACGGCATCGGCTAGGTAAAAACACAATCAAATCGGTTTTATAACAAAAATGTGTTTGACAGTCAGACTTATACTCCCAATCATGTGGATCATAGTGGATGAGAATTCACCCTACAACCGCATTGATTGGGAGTTTTTTTGTGATATTCGTTTGAAGGAAAGGGATAATAATAAACTTTACCGAAAAAATTCATCATTAGTTTTGCTTCTACCCTCAAGAAAACTTCTACTAAACGTATAACAAGCAAAAAAGGGAGTGTCTAATAAGTCGTTTTTACGGCTTATTGACGCCCCCATGAATGTTTTAGAAACGTTGATATATCGGTGTTTATGATTTTTTGTTTTCAATGGCGATTTGACTTTCTGGACACCCCCTCCCTATCATGCTCCGAAAGAAATTCGAATCTTTTACAGAATGTGAAATAAATAAATAAATGAAATCAGCCCCGCTTCCAATAAATTACAAAAGATGACCCCGGCTCCATACCGAGATCATCTCTTAACCGTTTAGTCCCCTGATCAAACTGCCCACTCGACGCCCATTTTAATTATGCCGAGCATGGTCAATGGTTTGCTCTAGTATTTTTTTTACATGCTCATCATCATGTGAATAGTAAACGGTCGTTCCTTCCCTTCTAAATTTGACTAAACGCAAATTTTTTAGAAACCTCAATTGATGGGACACGGTTGATTGCAAAAGCTCAAGCTCGGCAGCTATTTCATTCACAGAACATTCTTGTTTTTCCGCAAGTAAATGTAAAATCCGAATTCTAGTCGGATCCGATAACGCTTTAAACGTTTGCGACACGATAAAAAGCGTTTCTTCGTCTATATCTAGAAATTCCTCTTTTCCGCTCATGACCCACCCTGCTTTCTAAAATATTTCATAATAACTATTATAGGCATAATTAATAGACTGTAAAAACTGGTTGCATTTTCTATTCATGAAAGTATAATGTAAATAAAGATTACGGAAAATAATGAAAAAGGAGAGACATCATGGACGATATCAGTCATTATAAGCTACGGGATGAGACGCCGGAAAATATAGCACGAGCCATCTATGTTGTCAATCGGCATGCAAAAACAGCGCCAAATCCTAAATATTTATATTATTTAAAAAAGAAGGCGCTGCAAAAGCTGATCGCTGAAGGAAAAGCAACAAAGAAAGGACTGCATTACTCAAAAAATCCAAAATTAAGCAAACAGCAGTCAGATGTTCTGGTGTCGGCAGGAAATTATTATTTTCATATGCCTCCTACAAAAGAAGACTTCCAAAACCTTCCTCACTTAGGTTCCTTAAATAATTCATACCGAAACCCGAAAACAAATCTATCATTGTCAAAGGCAAAAAATTTATTGGAGTATTATATCGGTATGGATAAAGCGAATCGACCGCTTTCTTCTCCCAAACGGTTCCATCGTCATACATATCAAAAACCGGTGTTTAAACGATTAGGCGAACGGTATGATTGAGTAAAAAGAGAGGCTTATTCAGCCTCGTCTTTTAATTCATCATCTTCTTCATTTTTAAATAACAATTCATCGATTTGCTCAATCAAGTGATGGACCTCAGGTTTGCTAATTTGGGCATTTGCACCTACCTGTTGTCCTTTATGTTTTAAATCATTCGTAATCAATGAGGAAAAAATCACAACCGGAATATGATCCAGCTCTGGATTTTCCTTAATTCGCTTCGTCAAATGCAATCCGTCAAGCTGCGGCATTTCGATGTCCGTAATGACTAAATCAACACGCTCCTTAACCGGTTCGCCTTCATTTACAATATTCTCTAAATAGTCCAGTGCATCCTTGCCGTTTTCAAAAAACTCAATCTGTTGAAATCCCGCCTCCGTCAATGTGTCGTTCAACAATCTGCGCAACAGCGGGGAATCCTCGGCAACGACAATTTTTTTATCAGATCTGTCCCTCTTTTCCAGTTTTTTCGCTTTTTCCTGCTGGATTCCGGACTCAGGATTAATTTCAACAACGATTTTTTCAAAATCAAGCATTAAAATCATTTCGTCTCCCATTTTGACAACGCCGGTAATTTGAGTTTCCAATCCTTGATACATTTCAGAAGGCTTTTCAATTTGCGACCAAGACACACGATGAATTTGGGTTACTTGATGGACGCGAAACACAACTTTTTGTTTGTTAAATTCCGTTACAATCAGCTTATCTTTTTCGCTGGGCTCGCAATTCGGATCGCCGATCGCCTTCGGTACGTTAACTACCGGGAGCACTTCTCCTCTTAATTCAATAATTCCTTCAACGTATGGATGGACGTGAGGCACGCTCGTTACAGGAAGAGGCTGAATGATTTCTTTTACTTTCATCACATTTATACCGAATTTATTCGAGCCGACGAGAAACTCTACAAATTCCAACTCGTTCGTACCGCTTTCAAGCAAAATTCCCTTTTCGTTCATATCTTTCTTCCTTCCGTCTAATATTTGCGAACGTTTCTTTTTCACTTTTTTATATCGGTTTTATTCTTTGTTCATTTAATACTTCTTTCGCTACAAATCGGTGGGAAATAAGTCTGAACAGCGTTACTCACAAAAATGTAAATGATACATTTCATTTCGACAAAGACGACTTGATTTCCTTTTTTTATAAAAAACTTTTATGTAGGTCAAACACCTTAAAAGTGAAATTGCATATGTTATGGTGAACAACTGAAAAGTGAAAGGAGCATTTACGTGTATCCATTCTATCGACAAATCCTCCCGGGAGTTCAACAGCCAGAATTTTTTCCGGGATTTCCAGGGATGGGTGGAGGATTTCCTTCGTTTCCTCCTACGGGGACTGGTCCCGGTTTCCCTCCATTCGGCCCTCCTGGAATCGGCGGAAGTCCAAGTGACGGTTTTGGACAACAGCAAGGACCGCCTTCAGGACCGCCTCCAAGTTTTATTCCTCAAGAATCACCCGGAGTCGGAACATTTGCAGTTGATCCCGGAGGCATTAGAAGATGTTTACATCGTTTTACATTTATCCGATTAACAAACGGCAGAAGCTTCTGGTATTTCCCTGTGTTTGTAGGACAAAGGTCCATTGCCGGGTGGCGCTGGAGACCTCGTCAAAATCGATGGGAATATTTCGGCATTGATTTAAACAGAATCTCTTCCTTCTCTTGTTTTTAAGGAATTGACACTCGGGGCTGTCTAATAAGTCGTTTTTGGCTTATGGACTCCCCTTTACTTTTTTAGAAACGTTGATATATTGTTTTCAACAGATTGGACTTTTGTAATGCACCCCTTTGTCAAGACACAAATTGATAATATTTAAGTTATCCATTCTCTCCTTTCGCTATGAATGTGGTACGTGTGCGATAAAGGCTTGACATGGAGCCTCTACGGGCACGATTTTTTGCGCTGGAGCGATGGACAGATAACATCGCATGGCTAAAACAGCCTATCATGCCCGTCTCTCCATATAAAGCCTCTCATCACGTTCGATGGTTAGGATGCTTGAACCATCTTAGGTTGCTTGTACACTGTTGCTGGCGTCAAATAGTCCAAAGATTGGTGAGGTCGGTCTGTATTATAGAACGTAACATAGCGTCGAATGCCTTTTCGCAACTCTTTAGGATTCTCGAATTCATTGAGATAGATACATTCATACTTTAAAGCTCTAAAGAAGCGTTCCGTACGACTATTGTCTGTTGCTCGTCCTTTGCCATCCATTGATACCTGGATGCCATACTCTTTCAACAGCCCGAGATAGTCAGCGTTTGTAAAATGGCTGCCCTGGTCACTATTGATGATGGCCGGCTTACCATGACGCAATGCCCGTTTAAGACAGTTGATGACAAATTCTTTCTCCAGCGTACTAGATAACTCGTAATCGATCACTTTGCGGCTGAACCAGTCGATGATGGTAAACAGATACATAAAGCCCCGTCCCATACGAAGGTAGGTGATATCCACTCCCCACACATGGTTCGGATGGGTGATCTCCAATCCACGGAGCAGGTAAGGTCGGCAGTACTTGGCATGTAGCCTCTTACTAAGGTTGGGTTTTGGGTAAATAGCTTGTATACCCATAAGGCGCATGAGACGGCGTACGCGTTTACGATTCACATCAAATCCTTTCTCACGAAGTTTCGCAGTCATGCGCCTGTAGCCAAAGTAGGGATGAGCTGTATAAAGCATATCCATTTCGTGCATGAGCATGATGTTTTCTGAGCTTTCTGTTTGCCCCTTTGATTGGCGATACACGCTAGTACGATGAATACCTAATAACTGTGCCTGACGCTTGATGCTGATCGATGGGTGATTGAATTCGACCATAGCCTTTCGTTCGTCAACAGACTTATTTGAGCCCAGATTTTTTTTTCAGCCAGTCAACTTCAACCGTTAACTGACCTACCAATTTCTCTAAATTTTCTTGTTTGGCCTCATATTCTTTACGGATTTTATCCACTTCGCTTGAGCCTTTTTCAAAGACCATCGAGGATCGTTCTAGAAATTCTGCTTTCCAACGACTGACCATGACTGGGCTTAATTCATATTTGGCGGCTATTTCATTGACGGTTTGCTCTTCACGCAACACCTCAAGAACCACCTTAGCTTTAAATTCTGCGGTATATCGGTTTCTTTTTTTCATGGTATCATTATAACTTATTTATCACGCTCATGTGTCTCACCTTATGGGAGCATTATATTTTTAAACATCCGCATGCTAGTCACCTATTAAACCGGTATTTTTATCGGGATCAACAGGGTTGTAAATGGATTGAAAAGCAAGATCTACAGCTGATTTAGCCGTTTTAGCGAACTGAATTTCGACTGTTCTCCGCTCATCTAAATAACAGCCTTCAAAGGCGATTTGCTTCACGTTGTTCGACCACCCTCCTGAATTTTCAACGATGATGACACGTTTTTTGTTCATATATGCGGCAGACAATTCTCCAAGCGTTCCATTTCCTCCTCCAATCATAATGATGGCATCTGCGGAATGAACAAGCAAAACGCTTCTGTAATCAAAACCTAATCCAGTATTAATCGGAATATCAATAAATTCGTTTGCTGCCTGTTTGTCGTCTCCAGCCAAAATACCTACGACAAGGCCGTTTGCTTGTTTGGCCCCTCGTGAAACTGCCTCCATCACTCCGCTTCCGCCGCCTGTCAAAAGAACAGCTCCTCTTTTAGCAATTTCTGAACCGATTTCTTCAGCCAGGAGGCGGACATGCTCCGGAATCAAGCCGGATTGACCAATTACTGCAATTCTCTCCATCATAAGCCTCCATTTCAAATTTTTTGCTGTTTTATATTATAGAACGAAGCTTGTGAACAGCTTGTATTGCTGTCACTGTTTAGCCTTTTATAAAAAGAGTTCCTTTTGATTGTTTACCTTACAAAAGAATTTGAGGGGGCGCATACTGAATTTTTTCTTACTCTCGCCTTTGTTTTCTTTTTTAGCTTCTATGTATGCTTGTCAAGTCTTTCAAAGACGCTTTATCGATAAATTGAAAGAGCAATTTTCCGCCTTTCATTGTTAAATTTTGCACTCTTCAAGTTTCTTTTTTATAATGTGCAAAAACTTACCCATCCTATTTTTTACGAAGCAGGCCGCATTTTTTGCCCGCTACAATTTTGGACCTTTATGAAACCGGAACCAACCCATTTTATAAAAAATATAAAGCATTCCTGTTCCGATGAGAGCCATGACTCCTAATACAATATAATAGCCATACTTCATTTTCAGCTCGGGCATATATTCAAAATTCATTCCATAAATTCCTGCGATAAACGTAAGAGGCATAAAAATAGACGAAATAACCGTCAATGTCATCATAATCGTATTCATCCGGTTTGAGTTGTAAGATAAATAGCTGTCCCTTATATCAGCCGCAAGCTCCCGATTTGCCTCCGTCATCTCGACAAGCTTGAGTAAATGGTCATAAACATCATAAAAATACAAATCTTCCTCCTTCATTTCGTTCAGCCTGTTGGACGAGATGATCCGGTACATCAAATCCCGCATCGGAATGATTGTTCTTCTTATTTTTGATAATTGAGACCTGATGGAAAAAAGCTCTTTCATTAACTCATTGATCGATTTGTTTTTATTGTTTTCCTCAATTTGATTTAATAAATCTTCCAAATGGTACACGGGCGGAAAAAAATCATCAACGAGCTTATCAGTCAATTGATGCATGATTTTCATAGGCCCTTTTTTTAAAGAATCGTCTTTTTTGATTCTCAGCCAAATGTTGTTTAGATCTCGAATGGCATTTTTGTGAAATGTGACGATTCCTTTTTCGTTTACAAATAAGTCAAGCTCTTCCGGTTCCAGCGTCTGTTGATGAATTCCGTGCAACACAACAAACATATAAGAGTCATAAAAATCTATTTTCGGCCGTTCAACATTTTCGACACAATCCTCAATGGACAAAGGATGAAAATGAAAAAATTTCCCTAGCAATCTAATTTCATCTTCCGTCGCCTTGTAAAAATCGACCCAGTACCAAAGAACTTCCTTTTTTCGAATCTCTTTTAATGCCACATCATATTTAGCTTCCAAATCAGTTGTAATGACTAATGTTCGTATCATAGACATCACACTTTCTAAATTTTTTTGGACATAAATTTAGTTTACCAATAAAAGCTTGGGACAAACATGATAAAATATAAGACGACACTTATTAAAGCAGGTGATTTGTATGGAACATTTGATTAACCAAAATGTAAAAAACATTGCGATTTCCGGCATTCGAGCTTTTTTTAACATCGTTTCCAACTATGACGATGTCGTTTCGCTAACGATTGGCCAGCCTGACTTCCCAACGCCTTCACATATAAAAGAAGCGGCAAAACAGGCAATTGATGACAACTATACAACGTATACGCATAATGCAGGATTGATCGATGTAAGAGAAGCAGCATGCCAATTTGTACATAAAAAATATCATCTCTCCTATGATCCTGGTTCGGAAGTGATTGTTACAATCGGGGCCAGCCAGGCGATTGATATAGCGCTTCGAACGATTTTGGAGCCCGGGACGGAGGTAATGCTGCCAGGTCCTGTTTATCCGGGGTATGAGCCAATTATTCAATTGTGCGGAGCAATACCCGTTTATGTTGATACGACAAAAAACAAATTTAAATTAACTGCGGATTTGATTAAACAAAATATAACAGAAAAAACCCGATGCATAATTTTGCCTTACCCGTCCAATCCGACAGGCGTTACATTCACTGCAGAGGAGCTGATAGAGATTGCCGATGCCGTTCGCGGGAAGGATATTTTTATTTTAGCGGATGAAATTTACAGTGAATTAACGTATGATGCACCTCATACCTCGATCGCTTCTTTTTTGCGGGAGCAGACGATCGTCGTCAATGGACTTTCCAAATCGCATAGCATGACTGGATGGCGGATCGGATTTCTTTTTGCGCCGAAAGATATCACAAAACATATGTTAAAAGTGCATCAATATAATGTTTCATGCGCTTCGTCGATCTCTCAAAAAGCTGCTTACAACGCTTTAACGGAAGGGTTTCATGATGGTCAAATAATGAAAAAAGAATATGAAAAAAGATTGGAGTACGTATACGGTCGTCTCGTTGCAATGGGATTTGAGGTTGTTAAACCAAGCGGAGCCTTTTATTTGTTTCCTTCGATTCAATCATTTGGACAAAGCTCTTTTGATTTTGCTTTGGAGCTGGTTGAGAAGGCTGGTGTAGCGGTCGTCCCGGGGAGCGCTTTTTCCAAATTTGGAGAAGGGTTTATCCGCATCTCTTACGCTTACTCGACAAAAGAGCTGGAAAAAGCTTTGGACAGGCTTGAGCATTTTGTGCAACTGAAAAGAAAATAGAAAAACAGTGCGCTTTTAAAGCACTGTTTTTTGTTTTGGCAACTTAATTGTGAAAACGGTGCCTTTTTCGCTGCTCGACACATCGATCGTGCCTTTATGATTTTCAACAATTTTATATGTGATCATTAATCCTAGACCTGTTCCTTTTTCTTTTGTCGTTAAAAAAGGCTCCCCTAATCTTTCTAGCAGCTCTTTCGGTATCCCCTCTCCTTCATCTTTTATTTCAATCACAATGGAAAAATTTTCCGATTTAGTAGAAATTGTCACTGTTCCTCCATTTGGCATTGCTTCAATTGCATTCTTAATGAGATTAATAAAAACTTGCTTCAATTGGTTTTTATCGCAAACAACTTCTTGATTCTCATCAGAAAATTTTTTCTCAATCACAATATTTCTTAATATTGCTTCCGTTTCCAGCAGTGTAACAACTTCGAGTAAAATCGTTTTGACATTTGCTTTTTCAAAAACCGTTTCTTGCGGTTTCGCAAGCATCAGCAATTCACTCAAAATCATTTCAATTCGATTCAGCTCTGAAAAAATGATTTCAAAATATTGATTATCTTTTTCGATTTCACCATGCATCAGCTGTAAAAAACCTTTTATTGCTGTTAACGGATTGCGTATTTCGTGGGCGATACCTGCTGCCAGCTGCCCTGCAACAGAAAGCTTTTCAGAGCGAATCATCAATTCTTCCGCATGTTTATGTTCAGACAAATCTCGTAAAATTATTTGAACCGCCGGTTCGCCAAAATATGTTGTCGGAATGCAAACCATTTCGGTATTGACAATTTTTTTCGAATATGTATACCAGCTTTGCTTGGTCACGATTGTTTCCGTTCTTCCGTTCGTTATGTCATCTAATTGATCTTTGACATGCTGATGATATTCCGGGTGTAAAAAATGATAGATGCTTTTGCCCAATACGTCCGGATAATCTTGCGCACCGAAAAGCTTGATCCCCGACTCATTCATAAAAACCCATTTATCATTATGAATCACTGCAATTGTATCGATGGAATTTTGAATCAGCCTTTGATACTTTTCACTGCTTTGCTGCAAAATGCTTTGGTATATTTTTTTGGATGAAATATCGGTAATGACAAGCAGTTCTGCTTGTTCGCCTTTATATGATATAAGCACGCTCTTCAACTCAACATAGATCTTGTTCCCGTCCAAAGATGTCCAAATTTGTTCTAAAATTCCGCTATCAATTCCTTTGTGAAGATTTTCAATCGTTTCATGGACAGATTCGTGAAACATTTTGTCAATAAATTGGAAAACCATTTTTCCAACAATATCTTCACTGCTAGTCGCCACAAGCAGCTTAACAGCAGCCGTATTAGCATATTGAACTTTCCCTTTTTTTGAAATTATGAGCGGGCACGGAAGCTCGTGCACAAAATCAAGAGCACCGTCAGCACGTATCGGATTTACTTCTTTGGGAACTTCATCTATCTTGTCATCCGCCGAAGTGACAGCAAACTTTAAGACAAATTCTCTTTGATCCTTGTTCAAATGATTGTAAATAACATCAACTGACGTTTTCATCCAAATATAGGATCCATTTTTCTGCAAAAAACGGAAGGAACAAGGAAAGATATCATCTCCATGATATAAAAAGCTTTCAAATATATTTATATCTTCTACATGCAAGTATTCTGAAAGATTGGAACCGATTAGTTCTTTTTGTTTATATCCGAGCACTTTCAAACAATTTGAGGAGATGTATTCAAAATAGCCTTCATTAGAAATAACCGAATAAATGATTTCTGTTTGATTGTGCACACCCTTTTGTATTTGTTGACTCATCCCTGGCCCCCCTATTACTACCCTTTCCAGAAAGAAAAAGTCTATCTTGTTCATTGACCTGCTACTTTTTGTCCACCTAAAATTTTAATATAGTTTTACAAATTAAACATCTAAAAATGTGTCAATCTTACTATTTAAAATGTTTTTTCGACTTTTTCCACTGCATTTCCTTCCCTATAAAAAATATGTATGTATCAACATTTTAAAAAATACTGGCCAAAAAAGGGCTAGTTTTTTTTGTCTTATGCGGATTTTTCGGTTATTTTGCGGTTTTTGCGCTTCCCTCAGGTTTAACAACGCACCTGAGGCATGCAAGAGGTGGTATGAGCTTTACCGATTTTGCGGCCATGTGCGGTTTTTGCGCTTTCTTCGGGTTTCACACCATTCGGAGATATGCAGATAGGACAAAAGTTTGCGGTTTTTGCGGCATGTGCGAATTTCGAACCGTTTATCGAAAAATCTTTATGCGAATGCGGCATCGTTCAATTTATATGAATGGTTTTCGATAACTAATAGAAAAGCCATCGCTCGTTAAAAAGCGACGGCCCTTCTATATAATTTATTTTTTATTGCTCGTCATCATTTGATTTTGCATTGGAATTTCCGGCGTATTCTTTCTGTAAATCGATGTATGCTTTTACAATATCTCTCGCTATACGTTTATTCACATCTTCGCTTCCGGTTCTTTTTGTCCAAGGGACGACAACACTGAAAGCAACCTGCGGATCTTTGGCAGGATAATAGCCGATAAATGTTAAATTATAAACGTCTGTCCCCCAGTATTGACGCTTCGTACCATAATAAGTCGTTTCCGCTGTTCCGGTTTTGCCCGCAACATTTAATCCATGTAACTGAGCGTAAGCTGTTCCGCGTCGAGTATTCGTCACTAGATAAAAGCCTTGTTGGACGCGTTGAATATCCTCTTCCGTATTGTTTATTCGGTTTAACACTTTTACCGGCATTTCTTGAGCAATCGGTCCGAGTCCATCGTCAGTCGGTTCAAGAATTTCTGTTACAAGCCGCGGCTTAACACGGTATCCGCCATTTGCAATCGTTGAAACATATTGGGCCATTTGCAGCGGTGTGTACGTATCAAACTGACCAATGGCAAGGTCAAGCAATTTCCCTCTGTCAATTCCAGGATCAGATTGCTGCCCTGCAGACTCCTGCGGGAGATCAATCCCTGTCGGAACCCCTAAACCAAATTGGGCATAGTAATTCCGCATCTTTTGAAAATCTTCATCTTTAGCTGGAAAACTTCTTCCCGGATAATATTGTATACCAGCAATTTTCATAGCGATATGGAACATATAAACGTTTGAACTTCTTTGCAACGCTGTTAGGTCAGATACAGCCCCCATATTTTGATAAGAAGATTTTTCCGGAGTCCCTTTTAAACGAATTGGTGCGTCATAAAAGACGGTTCCGTGTCTCAGACCAAATTGATATCCTGCTAAAACTGTCGCACCTTTAACGGTAGAACCCATTTCATATTGCGTCCCAAATGCACCGTAATCAAAGTTCAACATCTCTCCTGAATCGTACATTCGTCCGACCATCGCCAAAACGTCTCCTTTATACGGATCCATCATGACAACGAAAGCGCGGTCAACTAAATAATTTCCACGTCCTCTTGCTGCTTTGATCTGCTGATCAACAATTTTTTCAATTCTTTTTTGCAGTTCGATATCGATGGAAAGTTTTAAATCGAATCCTCTTCTGCCGTCATCAATTTCCTTTTGGGAAATCGTATTTCCATCTTTATCAGATATATATTGAACTTTTGCTTTTCTTGGGTTTAGATAATCCTCATATTGCTGCTCCAAATAGCTTTTTCCAACTCGTTCATTTCGGGCATAGCCTCGAGCTACAAAAAATGATTTATTGTCTTCTGGTATCCCTTCTTTTGGAGATGAGATTTTCCCTAAAATCGTTTTAAATACGTCATCATAAGGGTACACCCTTTCCCAATCTGTGATGACATCGACACCCGGAAGATTTTCCAGCTGTTCCGCAACCCTTGAAACTTCTTCTTGGCTTAAGTTCGTTGCGACAATCTGCGGCTCATACGCATATCCGGATGAAAATTTCGTATATAGAGCGGCAAGCTCCAATTCTTTTGGATCCTTCTCGATTTTTTTAATTTCTTCTTCCGGAACCCGTTCAACCTGAAGTGGATATGTTTCCTTAGGTTCTAATTTTTTCTCTTTTTCCGTCAATAAGTTTTCTGCCTTTTTTGGATTTTTGGCTATCCAATAATCCCGCAAATCTCTTTCTCTTAGAAAAGATGTGTCGAGATCAATCAGCTGTGCTAATTTTTTTGCTGTTTCCAGCTTGTCTTTCGTTTTGGTCGTCTTCTCCACCGTATAGGTCACAGCAGGAACATTTTTGTTGTCTACAACGATTCTCCCGTTTCGGTCAAACATTTTTCCTCTTGGTGCAGGATATTGCGCAACATTCACTTCTGTCCGGCTGACTTCTTTCGCATATTCTTCACCCTGAACAATTTGAACGATGCCAAGGCGGACGACAAGTGCGGCAAATAAAAGAAAAACGATAAAAAAGAAAAAATTGATACGAAAAATTCTCGCTTTCCTTTGCCGTTTTGTCTCAGAAGGAGTTGTTTCCGCTTCTTTTTTCACGAAGGAATCTTCCTTTCTTTTCTAATATAAATCATGTTTCAGTTATAAATCATGTTTCAGTCGACTCATGAACTTGTAAATATATTGTAACATACATTACAAAGTTTTGTTTTCTATACAGATTGTCAACCCCTAATTCTTATCAATTTATAGACATTTTGCTTAATTTTGTCACTTCTTGAAGGAAGTATATCATATATTCCCTCGGTTGGAACCCTATAATTTCAACAATTACATGATAATGTTTATAAACTTAAAATCTATTATTTGTCAATGGAAGGAATAGACAAAAATATGACAAAAAACGCATGTTATGATAGTTTCGTAAATTACATGAACAAATTTCAAGGAGGTAGAAAACGCATGAAGAAATCTATTATTGCTTCTATTGCAGCAGCTGCCGCCATTTTCACTGCAGGCGCCGGCACAAATGCCAATGCAGCTGAAATTCAAAACCAACCAGTTCAAATCAAAAGCTACGTACAAACTTTCGGACCTTATCATATAAACGAAGATCAATTGAAACAGCTCATTCAATCAGCTGATTCAAAAGAATTGCAAAATCTATTAAACAACTGTTTACAAAATCCAAGCATAGAAGCAAATAATGCTATAAAAGAAGCAATTAAAAGAAACACAAACCAGCCTGCGAACAAGCGAGCTGTGAAAAACCCAGCCCAAACTACTCAAAAAACAACTCAGCCAGCACCATCTGCCAATGACAAAGCAACCAACAACCAAACACCAAAACAATCACAAACCGCTTCATCCGTAAATGCATTTGAGAAAAAAGTAGTTGAACTAACAAATGCTGAGCGGCAAAAACAAGGTTTAAAGCCTCTTGTTTTAGATGAAGCTTTAAGCAAGGTAGCTCGTGAAAAATCTTTAGATATGCAAAGAAACAAATATTTTTCCCACACAAGCCCGACTTACGGTTCTCCGTTTGACATGATGAAAAAGTTCGGCATTTCCTTCAGAACAGCAGGGGAAAATATTGCAATGGGGCAACGTACTCCTGAAGAAGTTGTTAATGCTTGGATGAACAGCTCTGGCCACAGACAAAACATTTTAAATCCTAACTTTACTCATATCGGCGTTGGTTACGTAGAAAATGGAAATTACTGGACACAAATGTTTATTGGAAAATAATAGATCGGACAGTTCACTCATTTCAACTTTTTAAAAGGTGTGGGGGATATGCCCCCACACTTTTTTTGAAAATTAATTGCTGAGAAAAAGAAGAAGCTGACTAAAATTGTGTGACTTAAAAGAATGATGTGCGTTTTTATTTTTTCCACAGCTTATATAATGCATGTATTCCGCTATTTTCTTCTCCCATTTCAGCCAGTTTTTCATACAAGCTTCTCGCAAGCTCAAGCCCTGGTACGTCTAATTCCATTCTTCTTGCTTCCTCTAAAGCAATGTCCATATCTTTTATAAAGTGCTTGACATAAAATCCAGGCTCAAATTGATTCGAAAGCATTCTCGGCGCATAGTTCGACAAAGACCAACTTCCAGCAGCCCCGGAGGAAATGCTTTTCAACACCTTATCTGGATCCAGCCCCGCCCGAACAGCGTAGGCAAGCGATTCACAAACACTAATGATGCCGGCAGCAATCGCAATTTGGTTGCACATTTTTGTATGCTGCCCCGCACCGGCTTTTCCTTGATAAACAATATTTTTTCCCATTTTCTCAAAAATTTCAAAACATTCATCGAACGTCTCTTGATCTCCTCCGACCATAATCGATAGCGTTCCATTTTTTGCGCCGACATCTCCTCCTGAAACAGGCGCATCTAAAAAGGAAATGCCTTTTTCCTTTGATTTTTCGTATATTTTTTCGGCAAGCGATGGTTTTGTCGTTGTCATGTCAATACATATAGCTCCTGGATAGGCATTGGCTAAAATTCCATTTTCACTAAAATAAACTTCTTCAACATCTTTCGGGAAACCAACCATCGTGATAATAACATTCGCATCTTTTGCGAGATCTTTGATCGATTCTTTCCAAACAGCACCTTGATTGATCAAATCTTCGGCCTTTTCTTTCGTCCGGGTATAAACCGTAAGCGGATAACCCGCTTCAAGCAAATGACGTGCCATGCTTTTTCCCATTACTCCAAGCCCAATAAAACCGATTGTTTTTTTTGACATATTGTTCACCCTTTCCCCATTTCAGTGTATACGGCTTAGTAATGAAACTGTTCTGCTATGAAACGCTTGCATTTTCAGCTTTCAGTGCACACCCGATTAAATGGACTTTACTAAACCGCCGTCAATCAAAAAGGTTTGTCCAGTCATATATGTATTCAAGTCAGACAGAAGAAACAGCACATAGTTCGCAAATTCATTCGGTTCTCCGTAGCGGTTGAGAGGAATCGCTTCCAAATATTTGTTCTTGATCTCTTCTTTCGGAATACCGAGCTTCGCTGCATTCCATTCTTCCAATTGATCAATCCGTTCTGTTGCAATTCTGCCGGGTGACGCCGTGTTAATTAAAATATCGTACTTTGCAAATTCTGTTGCTAACGTTTTCGTCAGCCCCACAATTCCTAAGCGAAACGTGTTGGATAAAATTAAACCCGGGATCGGCTCCTTCACGGAAGAAGAAGCAATATTTACGATTTTCCCTCCTCTTTGTTTCATATGCGGAAGAATCTCGCGAATGGTACGGATATAGCTGAGCAAGTTTAATTCAAAAGCATTTTGCCAATCTTCATCAGTCATTTGCTCAAATCCTCCTGCAGGGGGACCGCCAGCGTTGTTAACGAGTAAATCAATTTTGCCAAACTCTTTTATTGTCTGATTAACTAGCCTGCTAATTTCCTCTTTTGAAGTAATGTCTGTTTTAATAAAGGCTGCTTTTCCTTTTCCAAGCGCATTTAATTGATTTGCCACGTCTATTAGCTTTTCTTCATTTCGGCTTGTGATCATCACGTCGGCTCCTTCTTCCACAAGCCTTGTTGCAATCGCTTTACCTAATCCTTGACTTGATGCCAAAACAAGTGCTGTTTTACCTTTGAAACCGAAATCCATTGACATTCCATCCTTTCACCTTTTCTTTCATCTTATCATGATCTTATCAAAATGTGGGAAACTTTCGTTTTACTCCCATTCTGAATTTATTAACGACATAGAGCTTCTTTTGTTTGCTCAACACTGTCAAAGGCGGCCTGCGAAGGTGCGTTTAAGCTTGTCCTCTTTCACGCAGTAGTATGTCCAAAATTCAAATTTCAAAGGGAGCTTTAAACCCATGCTTTTTCTTGACATCAACTGTTATGGTTTTCTTACCTGCCTGCTCATCTAGGTGAATTGCATTCAAATCAAAAATAAAGAAAGGGCTGTCCAGAGAAATCCCTTTGAAAACAAAAAATCATAAACACCGATATATCAACGTTTCTAAAACATTAATGGGGGCGTCAATAAGCCGTAAAAACGACTTATTAGACACCCCCTGCATATTTTTTATAACTTAAAGCGTTCTACTAAGCCTTTTAAGCGGTTGCTTTCTTCGCTTAACGATTCCGCTTTTTCCGCAACCATTGAGAATGCTTTGACCTGCTCGTTCGTTGTTGCACTGACTTCTTCCGCAGAGGCAGCTAGCTGCTGGGTTACTGCAGAAATATTTTCAATCGATTCGACGACTGTTTCTTTTTGCTCATTCATCCGATCGATCGCATTTAATGTTGATTTAATGGCATTAAGCAAATCTTCCATTTTAATTGCAATTTCATGAAACGCATTGCCTGTCACTTGAACAGCTTTGTTTTGTTCTTCATGAATTTTTTTCGAACGACTCATTGCATCGTAGGCATTTTTCGTTTCAATTTGGATTCCTTCAATCATATTTTTAATGTTTTCTGTCGCTTTTGCCGATTGTTCAGCAAGGTTTCTTACTTCCTCAGCGACAACGGCAAATCCTTTACCTGATTCACCTGCTCTTGCTGCTTCAATACTTGCATTTAAAGCGAGCAAGTTCGTCTGATCTGAAATTTTGGAAATGGTCGACACGATATCAGAAATTTTTTCAACTCGATCTACAAGATTTTGTAGTACGGATTGGACCATCTCAGATTCTTTGTCAGCCTCATTTGATTTTATTTGAAGCTCATTTAGCTTTTCTAAACCATTATAGCTGGCATTTTGTGATTCGTAAGATAAATTTTCGACATTTTTTACATCATTGTTTACTTGTTGAATACAATCTTCTAATTGTTTGATTTGTCCGTTTATAATTTCCGTACTGTTTGCCTGCTCACCTGAGCCTTTTGCAATTTCCTCAATTGCAACGGAAATTTCCTCACTTGACGCAGTAGCTTCTTCCGAAACCACGTTTAATGTTTGAGCAGATTGCTGCAGCTCCTTCACGGATCCGTCCAGATCGAGGAGAATTTGTCGGATGTTATCGGTCATCTTCGTAAAGCTATTAGCCAATTTCCCGATTTCATCTTTATTTTTCACTGTTAATGTTCCGGATAAATCCCCTTCAGCCATTTTGTCGGCGTTTTTAGCCAAAAGCAAAATCGGCTTTGAAATGCTTCTCGAAACAAAACTAGTGATGAAAAATGCCACAATCAATGCAGCAATAATAATGGAAACGTTAATGCTCCGGATTGTGCGGGCTGTTTGCTCCAGATTTGCATCCGAATAGACTACACCGATTTTCCAATTTAGTTCCGTGATCGTTTCAAAAATAATGGTTGAATCTTTTCCATTTTCTTTTATAGAAGCTATACCACGTTTTTGGTTTTTAATCGCTGCCATAAGACCGTTGTTTTTATATAAATTTTTTCCGGTCATTTTCGGATGAGCGATGGCATCTCCATTTCTATCAAGCAGGAATGTATACCCTCCAAAGCCAGCTTCCACTTGCTTAACAAATTCATTAAACGTTGTTAAATTAATATCAATTCCAATAACGCCAAGCAACACCCCATCCTTTGTAATGGCCTTTGAGGCGGTAACAACATATTCTCCTTTTTCCCCATCACGATAAGGCTCTGACCACGAAACAAAGTTTGGACTTGTTACAGCGCTTTTATACCAAGGTCGTGAATTGATTATCAAATCTTCCTTTAAGTTTAACTCAGGTTCTGCAGCAACAAGAGTCTTAGTGTTGGCTACATAGACAGACCGGACCAATTGATTAGCGCTTAAAAATGATTGAAACGTTTCCTTTACGGACTGTAAAGATTGATCGTCATTTTTTTCAAGCAACTGTGCGATTTCCGGTTCATTGCTGAAAAGCAGCAAAATTCTTTCATATTCCTGCATCTGTAAAAGCAGGTTCTTTTTCGCTTGCTTAACAATCGATTGCCCCGTATGAAACGCATCTGATTTAATGTTCTTTTGAACAAAATAATCAGACGTGAAAAAAACAACCAAAAGTGAAAAAATTAACAATATGGTGATGAGCGCTGTCAATTTCCACTGAAGCTTTTTAAACATTTGTTCCATCTCCTACATAAATCTTTATTTAATAAAAATAATTAAGAAAACTTATACGTTTTCTAATGTATATATCGGCAATCTGATTTATCTTTTTACAAAATGAAACTAATTATCTTTTTCATATTTCCAATTGGCTTTGTTTTTGGGAGCGATCTTGCATAAAAAAAAGCATAGGCTGCATGTGTTTCTTCTAAAAAAAGATACCGCCGTAGCGGTGCCGGCTGTGAAAAAGAAAAAAAGTTTTAGCAAATTGGAGGAAAGTAACAAGAAGAGATTCGGATATCGAGGGCTTCAAATTTTTGCATTTGCAAACTTATCCTAATTTATATCGTGATACCCCGTCGTTTTAGTTGCTCAAACTGCAAAAAGCTTTTTATGAACTGCAGCTGCTGTGTTTTGCTTTCTATCGTTTGCATCAAATTAGCTATACGCTCGCTGCAAATCATTTTTATATTTTGATGGACTTTATCGGGATAATAAAGCGGATGTAAAATCAAAAAATGCTGATGCTCTGCGTTTTTCATACTCCATTTTACTTAGAGCCGAAATTCTTTTATATTCACCTTCCGTAAATAAATCGGCTCTTGCATCAAAAAAAGGAGCCGATTCAGATTAAACTGATCGGCTCCGTACCTTTTATATTTGGAACGTTTTTTTAACAAAAGAAACGACTTCTTCCGTTGTTTGCATAGAAAGAACTTTTTCTTTAAAGCTTTCTGCTTCCTGTTTTGAAAGCTTTTTAATTTGTGAACGCGCAGGCAAAATAGATGTTGCGCTCATGGAAAATTCATCTAATCCAAGTCCAAGCAGAAGCGGTATAGCAATCGGGTCTCCTGCCATTTCTCCGCACATTCCAACCCATTTTCCTTCTTTATGAGCTGCATCGATCACAATGGAAATTAATCGAAGGATGGCCGGATTATACGGTTGATACAAATATGAAACCCGTTCATTCATCCGGTCTGCTGCCATTGTATATTGAATTAAATCATTTGTTCCAATGCTGAAGAAATCAACCACTTTGGCAAATTGATCCGCCATAACAGCAGTTGATGGAATTTCAACCATTATTCCAACTTCGATATCATCAGCTACTTCAACACCTGCTTGAACAAGTTTTTCTTTTTCTTCGAGCAGAATAGCTTTCGCTTGATGGAATTCATCGATTGTCGCAATCATTGGAAACATGATTTTTAAGTTTCCATATTTGCTTGCGCGAAGCAGCGCTTTAAGCTGTGTCCGAAAAATATCTTGCTTTTCTAAACAAAGGCGGATGGCGCGGAATCCAAGAAAAGGATTCAGCTCCTTTGGAAGATTCAAGTAAGGAAGCTCTTTGTCCCCGCCGATATCCAATGTACGGACAACAACAGGTTTTCCTTCCATTCTCTCAAGAACTGTTTTATATGCTTCAAATTGTTCTTCTTCTGTAGGCATTTGGTCTCGTCCCATGTATAAAAATTCCGTACGGTAGAGACCTATTCCTTCACCGCCGTTGTCAAGAACACCTTGTACGTCATTAGGCGTGCCAATATTAGCGGCAAGCTCGACACGATGTCCATCCTTCGACAACGTCGGCTCGTCTTTTAATTTAGCCCATTCCGCTTTTTGCTCTTCATATTTTTCTCTTTTCTTTTCATATTCGGCAATACAATCTTCACTTGGATTTATGATTACTTGTCCTTCAATCCCATCAACAATGACTAAAGCACCGTTTTCAATTTTGGCGGTAGCTTCCTTTGTTCCGACAACAGCAGGGATTTCCATAGAACGAGCCATGATCGCAGAATGGGATGTTCTTCCTCCAATATCAGTTGTAAATGCTTTAACAAAATTTTTGTTTAATTGCGCAGTATCAGAGGGTGTTAAATCTTCTGCAACAATAATGACTTCTTCATTAATTAAACTTGGATTTGGGATTTGAACGCCTAATAAATGGGCTATAACCCTTTTCGTGACATCCCGAATATCCGCTGCTCGCTCGCGCATATACTCATTTTCCATCGCTTCGAACATCGCAATAAATTGATCAGCTGTTTCCCTCATCGCAAATTCAGCGTTTACAGCTTCGTTTTCGATTTTCTCTTTGACTGGATTTAACAGCTCAGGATCGTTCAAAACGAGCAAATGCGCTTCAAAAATCGCTGCTTTATCCGCACCAAGCCTTTCTTCTGTGCTGTTTTTAATTACCTCGAGCTCTGCTTTGGCGCTTTCGACAGATTGTTCAAAACGCTCAATTTCTGCTCGAATATTTTGTATTTCTTTTTTTGATACGGTTAAATCCGGCTCTTCTAGACGGTATGCCTTCGCAATAGCGATACCGTTTGATGCTGCAATCCCAGATAGCTGTATCATTATTCGCCTAACCCTTCTTTTTTGATTGTCTCTTCAATCGCTTGAAGTGCATCATTTTCATCAGCACCTGATGCTGTAACTTTAATGGTTGCTCCTTTTGGAATACCTAATGACATAACTCCCATAATAGATTTTAAGTTTACTGTTTTTCCATTGTATTCCAAATTAATGTCGGCTTCAAATTTGCTTGCCGTTTGCACTAATATAGTCGCAGGTCTTGCGTGAATTCCTGTGTCAGCGGTAATGTTGAATGTTTTTTCAGCCATTTGCATCAAATCCTTTCTGCTATTTTCTTTAAAAATTTTATCAGTGCATGTCGAGTTGTGCAAGCTGATAATCAATTATTTGTGAAACCAGCCTTGTCCGATTTAAACAAGGCCGGTTTACTAACTGCTACCGAATGGCAATAATGTTTTCTTCGCCCTTGTTTACTTTGCCTACTTTTTTCAATTCAATTGCTTCACCTTCTTTTAAATTAGTGAAGACAATCGGCGTCATAATAGAAGGAGAATGATTTTTAACATATTCAAGATCCACTTCAAGAAGTTTGTCACCTAATTTTACAGTATCGCCTTCTGAAACGAAAATGTCAAATCCTTTTCCTTTCAATTTTACTGTATCAATACCAAAATGGATCAATATTTCATGGCCAGAATCAGACTGCAAGCTAATAGCATGTTTCGTTGGAAATACATTTAACACTTTACCGTTAACAGGAGAGACGACGATACCTTCTTCAGGTACAATAGCAATCCCATCTCCCATCATTTTTCCAGAGAATACTTGATCCGGTACTTCTGTAATCGGATGAAGAGTACCTGTCATAGGCGATGAAAATGTTAAGCTTTCGCTTTGTAATTCTTCCGGCATAACATTTTCCACTTGTTCTTTAACTTCCTGCTCTGGAGAATGAACTTTTTCTGCTCTTGGAGTTCTTCCATTCATGATGTCTTGTATTTGAGTTTTTAAATTGTCCGATTTAGGGCCAAAAATTGCCTGGATGTTGTTGCCCACTTCTAAAACACCTGAAGCGCCGAGCTTTTTCAAGCGTTCTTTATCAACTTTCTTTTGATCATGAACAGATACGCGCAGCCTTGTGATACATGCATCAAGGTGCTGAATATTTTCATTTCCGCCAAGCGCCTCTAAAATGTTATATGGAAGATCTCCGGCTTTTTCGCTCTCCTGCTCATCATCAGACGTTTCAACACTTGCATCTTCCCGTCCAGGAGTTTTCAGGTTGAATTTTCGGATGGCAAATCGGAAACCGAAATAGTAAAGGACCGCAAATACAAGCCCAACTGGGATAACGAGCCACCAAGCCGTTCGATTCGGAAGGACGCCAAATAATATAAAGTCGATCACTCCGCCTGAAAAAGTCATTCCAATTTTAACATGTAAAATATGCATGACCATAAAGGATAGTCCTGCAAATATCGCATGAATCGCAAACAAAAGCGGTGCTACAAACAAAAAGCTGAATTCAATCGGTTCTGTAATTCCTGTTAAAAACGATGTCAACGCGGCAGAACCCATAATCCCTGCGACCACTTTTTTATTCTCGGGTTTGGCTTCGTGATAAATAGCGAGTGCTGCGGCAGGGAGACCGAACATCATAAACGGAAATTTACCTGTCATAAACGTTCCAGCTGTCAATTCCACACCGTCCTTGATTTGGGCAAAGAAAATGGCCTGATCGCCGCGAACAACGTGCCCTGCTTCGTTTACATAAGAACCAAATTCATACCAAAAAGGAGCATAGAAAATATGATGTAATCCAAACGGAATCAATGAACGTTCAATCACACCGAAAATAAAAGCGGCGAGCGTTTTGTTCGTCTCAAGTATTCCTTGAGAAAACTGGTTTAATGCCCCTTGGATCGGCGGCCAAATAAAGTACATCGCAATCCCTAATAGAACAGCGGACGCAGCTGTCACAATTGGAACAAACCGCTTTCCGGCAAAAAATCCTAAATATTGCGGAAGCTCAATTTTATAATATTTGTTGTACATATAAGCAGCTATGATACCTACTATGATCCCGCCAAACACACCTGTTTGCAAAGTCTCAATTCCGAGAACGTTTGCAAATGCTGGATCAGAACTAATATCTTTAGGCATTTGACCCAAACCTGTTAAAATACCGTTCATTGTAACATTCATAATTAAGTAGCCGATGACTGCTGCAATCCCTGCAACTCCATCGCCGTTTGCAAGACCGATTGCAACGCCGACTGCAAATAACAACGGCAGGTTGGTGAATACTATTTGCCCAGCTTGCTCCATGACGCTTGCGATAAGCACGATCCAGTCGTTCGTTAAAGCAGGAATTCTATCTGTTAAATCCGGATTTTGCATAGCATTACCAAATGCAAGCAAAATACCTGCTGCAGGAAGAAGCGCTACCGGCAGCATAAGCGCGCGTCCTATTTTTTGTAAAACACCGAAAATTGATTTAAACATAACATGACCTCCTTATAATTATCATTTGACAAATGCAGCAAGAATAATCGATGTATTAGAAAAAACAAAAAAGGCATGGTGAAACAAGGCGTCAACTGTACGAAAACAAATCCCTATACAGTACACCTTGCTCACTCATGCCTGATCGAATCAGTAACACGTGCGCAAAATTTATTCTTTTTTTGCTATTCGATATAAATGCATCGTTAAATAAACAGCTTCTGCTTCATCAATTTGTTTTTTCAATACTTGCTGCATCATTTTAATCATTTTCCATGCAACATTATAGCATAGAGGATATTTTTTTTTCAACAATAAAGCTAATTCTTCTGGTTCTTCCGTTTTTTCCTCTTTGAGAACCCTTTCAATTGTTGCCTGAAGATGCCTTACAAGCCGCAAATAATTAAAGCTTTCTTTATCAAGCTGGATGTTTAAGGAATCTTCTGCAACTTCGATTAACTGAGCAATAAGCTGAGAATGGCGGTTCACTTCAGAAATTGATTTATGCGTTATGGCGCTGTGAATGTGGAGAGCGATGAAACCGATCTCACCTTTGGGCAGCTTGATTTTCAGCTTATCTTCAATAATGGACACCACTTCACTAGCAATATTATATTCTTTCGGATAAAGCACTTCAGTCTCTGATAAAAAAGGGTTTTTGATGTCCATCCCCTGCTCGATCCTCTTAATTGCGAACGTAATATGGTCTGTTAAAGCTATATGAATATGTTCATTCAGAGGAAGTCCGACTTTCTTTGAAATGTGGGCAATACAGTCTGAAACAACTTCTATCATCTTCTCGTTTGTATAAGGAAGAAGTTTTTTATATTGTTCCTGTTCTTGTTCGTTTTTCAGCACAAATATCTTTTCAACTGTTTCGTTGGAAATCAGCTCCCCCCTTTTTTTTCCGAAACCGATTCCTTTTCCAATCAAGACGACTTCCTGAAAGGTGTCGTGGCCAGCTATTAATACATTATTATTCAACACCTTTTTTACTTTAAAGGACCCCATGTTTAAAAAGACGCTCCTTTACCAGAAATCTATATAATCGTACAAAAAAAGAACGGGGAGGTCAATGCATTTTGCACTCAGCAAAAGCAAGAAAAAATTTACAATCGAACACCTAAGACTGGTGGTGAGGCATCTAAAATGGAAATAGAAAATTTAGTTTTTTCATCTTTCTCGGCAGTTCATACTTTCCTTTCCAAAAATGAAGAGTCCGTTTTTTCAACTGTCGCCTTTTAAAGGTTCTATATGTACATGTACGTTCGTAATATTAAATTCTTCCGTCAGCCTTCTTTCCACTTCATCACAAATCGCATGGCTTTCAACGACATTTAAATTAGAATGAACTTTAATGACAACATCAACATATACGGTGCTTCCGACATATCTGGCTTTAATATCTTCAAGCGATTGAACCCCGGGTATATTGTTAATTGTTTCTTTATATTTGTCTAACTCCTTCTCTGAAAATCCGTCCGTTAAGGAATGAACCGCTTCTTTGAAGATATCCCAAGCAGTTTTGCAAATAAGCACTCCGATGATCATCGCAACAACTGTGTCCATCCATGCGATATGAAATTGCGCCGCCAAAATCCCTAGGAATGTTCCGACACTGACATATGCATCGGATCGATTGTCCATAGCTGCTGCCATGAGCGCTTGACTTTTTATTTTTTTCGCAAGTCTTACATTAAATAAATAAACGGAAAACATGACGATTGCTGAGCCGATAGCCGTCCATGCCGCGATCAAATCAGGTGATTCTGTTTTCGGGTTTATGATTGATTTTGCTCCTTCAGTAAGAACTTCAAAACCAACCATGACCATAATCAATGATGCAATTAAAGACGCAATGGTTTCTGCCCGAAAATGTCCATAGTGATGATCTTGGTCAGGAGGACGCTGCGATATTTTTAATCCGACTAAAACCGCGATCGAAGCAATTACATCAGTCCCGTTGTTCAGTCCGTCAGCCATTAAAGCTTCCGAATGAAAAAAATATCCGACCGCTATCTTTACAACGGTCAACAAAATATAGGCTGCAATGCTAATCCATGCTCCCCGTTCACCCTTTTTTAAATTTTGATAAACTTCCACCTTCCACTAACTCCATTCGTTTAGTCTGCCATTTATACTATCAAAAAAACATGTAAAGGTCTATACATACAGATTATTTCCTTGTTACAAAAGGTTTAATATCAAAAGGTTTTTCTGAAATCAAAGCGATCATTCCAATATGGAGATTAGTAAAACAAGGAAAAATATAAATTATTTCATTTTTTTACATTACATTAAAAAAATATAGCAACCAAACTTTTTACAGTTTGATTGCTATCAATCGAGAGAGATTAATTTTCTTTTTGTGTCAAATAAACCGGGATCATTTGAATCGAATGGTTTAGGTCATCAAGCTTGCCTTCAATCCGGTGAAGCAAATAGAGCGTCACAACAATAGGAAAACCGACATCGCTGATAAACGACAGCCAATCGTGCAAACCAATCCCTCCCTTTATGGCATCTGAAATCCGGCCTGTTCCCGAACCGGAAACAGGCCGCTTCCGTCAGCTCATCGTATATTCTGTCACCGTTTGCTCAATAATTCTGGCTCCTTTTTTTGAAACGAGCGAACCCCCAGAAGAAGTAAAAACATTTGATTGAATGATTGTTTCCATAGCTTGACCAATTTGCTCTGCTGTTAATGAATCCTTAGGTTCATCAACATTGATTCTGACTGTCTTTCCTTCCGTATTGGCAAAAAGAAGATCGAGCGATTTAGACATTTTTTCACCCCCAGATTACTTATGCATTAATTTGATGCGTATCGTTTCGTTCCACTTTGGCAAGCGGCATTTTTTGAAGACTGGCAATTGCTTGGGCTGCTCTAAGCAAATCATCTGCACTAGCTGACGTTTTAATATTGCTGTAATTTTTATAGCGATACAGCGGCTTGCCGGAATGATCAAAACCTTCTTCAAAAACAAGACGCAATTGTGATTTGACCGGTTGAACCTCAGCCATTTGCTCGCACCTCCTTTCACCTTCTTTATATAAAGAAATGAAAAAAAAGGGGCAGCAAATATGTAAAAAGGTGAAAAAAGAAATGAAAACGGAGCCCTGTCGCTGCAGACAACGGCTGTTGATGCCGTTTTGACCATTTCCAATAAACGGAATCTCTTTGGTTTCGTCAATATTTTATTTGGATAAAACTAAATTTTAGAGTAATGAATTTCATCAAAATTAAAAAAGCATTTACGAAGTGCTCTCTTTTATTATGAAAGTGGTCAAACCCCATTAAAAAAGGAGACTTCGTAAATGCAAAACTATTGTGTATCACAAAACGGAACGGATGAAAAAATAAAAGAGCGGTGTCCGCTCTTTTTAAATAGAAAGCTGTTTTGACAACGTATATAATTCTCCGATTGGTTCGCTCTTTTCTTTCAATATCTCTTCAATATCATGATCAACGATTTGGTTTTTCTGTATTCCGACTGCTCTTCCGCCTTTTCCTTCTAACAGAAGCTCAACTGCTCTCGCTCCCATTCTGGAAGCAAGAACTCTATCAAATCCAGTTGGAGAGCCGCCGCGCTGAATATGTCCTAATACCGATACTCGCGTCTCAATGCCGTATTTTTCCTTTAAAATATCGGCAAGTTTTGATGCGCTCATAACTCCTTCAGCTAACGCAATAATGGAATGTTTTTTCCCGCGTTCAACACCATGCTCCAACCGCTTGACAATATCATCTAAGTCAAACGATCTTTCAGGGATTAAGATCGTTTCAGCGCCTCCAGCTACTCCTGCCCAAAGCGCTATATCACCAGCATGCCGCCCCATCACTTCGATTATAAAAATCCGCTCATGGGATTGCGCTGTGTCCCTAATTTGGTCCATTGCCCTTACAACCGTATTCAGAGCTGTATCAAATCCGATCGTGAAATCTGTTCCTGGAATATCGTTATCGATCGTTCCAGGCAATCCAATGCAAGGGAAGCCTTTTTCCGTCAGCTTCAAAGCCCCTCGGTATGATCCGTCTCCGCCAATTACAACAAGACCTTCAATTTCAAATGATTTTAATTGTTGAATCGCAAGAAGCTGTCCTTCTTCTGTTTTAAATTGTTCAGAGCGCGACGATTGGAGAATCGTGCCGCCGCGGTGAATAATGTCCCCTACAGAGCCAAGCTCTAATTTTTTTATGTCACCGTTAATTAATCCTTGATATCCATGGTATACTCCATAAACTTCCAACCCATGAAATATCCCTTTTCTTACAACTGCACGTATTCCAGCATTCATCCCCGGAGAATCTCCGCCAGACGTTAATACAGCTATTCGTTTCATTCCATCACCTCATTATGCAGTTCAATAATTGCTGCCATCTCATGTTTTATAAAATGTATTATATCAAAAAATTTTCCCGCTTAAATGATTTTCTCGTTATTCAGCTTTTCGAAATCCGGCTTCTTTTGCTTCCTCCTCTGTACAAAACATCATTTCTGGTTTTGTTATATAATAGTGCCTGCTGCCAGGCATATGGTATATTTTTTCACCTTTTGAATTAATGTTTCCTTTTATGTCGCAGCCCTCTTTTTTGTCGTCTTGTCCAATCTTATCATTAAATCCATCGTTTGTAACATAGTTTTCTATACTCCAGATTCCGATTTCTTTGTGCTGGGCTTTTTTTTGAACATCTAAAAAACGGTCTACATATTTTGTATTTGGCTGATGAACGTATGCGACGCGGGCTAGCCCGTTTTCAAGCAGCATTTCATTAAACATTTGTCCGTTTATATATAAATAAACAAGTAATCTTCCATACTTGTCACGTTCTCTAACGCCAAGCTCTAATTCAACTTTTTTGTCTGACAGCATTTCTTTTGCAAAATTGCTTGCTTCGATTGCAAATGGCTGCACAGGCTTCGTTGGGTGTACAGATTCAGGAGTATCGACAAGAAGAAGTCGGATTGTTTCTTTTTTATTGTTGACGATGACTTTCATCGTATCACCATCGACGACATCAATTACTTTGGCTTCCAACCGATTGTTTACGGCTGAATCATCTTTTTGCCAAAGCTCCCATCCGAAAAATAATGCAAGCAAACCAAAAAATAAAACAATCCATTTTCTCCACATGATGTTCTTCCTCTCTATTGTGTCCATTCAATGAAATATCATTTTAAGCGAAAAGAACATTCATATCAATAAGAAATGTGGAGGATTTTTCACCTTCAAAGTTATTTTAAATGTTGTTTACATTTTTCTCGGAATATTTTATAAATAAAACCATTCTAGTATAATAATAATGGTAAAGCAATCGGGGGAGTTAAGGAGTGTATTTTTTGTGACATTTATCAAAAGAAATATCGTCCCGATCCTCTGCTTGGCGGCATTTTCGTCACCCATAATCGGCATGATGTTAATTGATGTGTATTATTACAGTTCGGTAATCGGGTGGGTGGTTGGATTCATTTTTATTGTAGCTGCATACATAATTGTAACGAAACGACCCGATGACTCTGAACCAAATGACTTTTTAAAAGAAAATAAAAGGCGGATCATATAGCTTAATCCGCCTTGTTATTCTTCTTATTTATGATCTTAATAGCCGCAATCCATTTAAAATGACAAGTATGGTGCTTCCTTCATGGCCAATGACTCCGAACGGCAAGTCAATGACTTGAAGGAAATTAGCACATATGAGAAGGGCGATGACCGATAGAGAAAAGGCAATATTTTGTTTCACAATTTTGTTCATTTTTTGCGACAATTCGATCGCTTTGATCAATTTCGTTAAATCGTTTTTCATTAATACAACATCTGCTGTTTCCAAAGCAACATCCGTTCCCTCCCCCATTGCTATACCGACAGATGCTGTTTTTAAAGCTGGTGCGTCATTGATACCGTCGCCGATCATCGCCGTTACGCCGAATTGTTTATTCAACTGCTTTATTCGGTCAACTTTGCTTTCAGGCAGACATTCACCGTGAAATTCATCAACGGATGCCTCTTTAGCAATGGCTTCAGCTGACGCTTTCGTATCGCCCGTCAGCATCACCGTATAGATGCCTTTGCTTTTCAATTCATCCATCAAATTTTTCATATCAGGTCTAAGTACATCTTTTAAAGCGATGCTTGCGGCAATTCCTTTTTCGTCTTTAACATAAACAACCGTTTTCCCTTGTTTGTATAATTTCTTGGAAACAGAGTTTTGAAATTGTTCAGCCTCTTCTTTTCCGACAAACGCAGCTTTCCCAACGAATATTTTCTGCCCGTTCCAAGAAGCAGAAACTCCAAACCCTGAATGTTCATCCACTGATACCCATTCATCTTTCAGTCCTTTTACATTTTCCTGAATATAAGCTGTAATAGCTTTGGCAAGAGGATGGGAGGATTGCCGCTCAATATTATAAACTGCTTGTAACAGCTCTGTTTTTTCGATGTCTGGGCGTACGATTACGTCCGTGACGATCGGCTCGCCTTTTGTCAAAGTTCCCGTTTTATCAAACGCGACCGCCCGAATTTTATTAAGACGCTCTAAATGTACGCCCCCTTTAAACAAAATGCCGTTTCTTGCCCCGTTAGAAATAGCGGATAACGTCGCCGGCATGATCGAGGCGACGAGCGCGCACGGGGAAGCCACTACCATAAACACCATCGATCTGTAAAAAGCTTCCTGAAAGCTCCAGCCTAATAAAAATGGAGGAGCAAACATCAAAACAGCCACTGCAATAAGCACACCTTTTACATACGTTCCTTCAAATTTTTCAATAAATTGCTGGGACGGAGATTTTTCAGATTGGGCGTTTTGCACCAGTTCAATAATTTTTTGAAAAAGCGTTTCCGATGCTTTTTTCGTTACGCGAACGGTGATCGATCCATTTACGTTTACAGTCCCTGCATACACTTCACTTCCAGGCTCTTTCTCAACCGGGAGGGATTCGCCCGTTATAGCTGATTCATCCACTGTCGTATGACCATTTATGAGCTGGCCATCCACCGGAATGCGGTCCCCGGGCTTCACAATGATCAAATCTCCAATCGATAAAGTGGAAACATGCACTTTTTCTTCCCGTCCATCTACTAAAAGCAGCGCTTCTTCAGGCTGCAATTCCATCAATGAAGAGATCTCCTTGTTTGTTTTGTTCATTGTATACGTTTCTAATGCGCCGCTTAGGGCAAAAATAAAAATTAAAATCGCTCCTTCAAGCCAATGGCCGATTATTGCCGAACCGATAGCAGCAAAAACCATCAGCAGCTCTACATTCAACTTGCCTTCGCGGATCGTTTCTTCAATTCCCTCTTTAGCTTTGGCAAATCCCCCAATAACGAATGCGAAAATAAATAAAATCGTTGATATGATGTTGAAATCATCTATGCTAAGCAGCCAAGCGAAAAAAATGAGAACACCTGACACAATGGCCGCAATCATTTCAACATGCTGTTTCAACCCTTGAAATAATTCCGTATTATGAAACATCTTTGCTTCCATTCTCACTTACAACCTCCTAACTGAGAATAAAATTCAGCTTCACTTCTATTGAATTCCATATGCTATTCTTGGCGACTAGTAAAAAAACTATTAAAATATCAACATCTATATGTATATTATATATCAACAATTATTTTTTTCAAGTAATAATTATATTAATTTTAAATTAATAATTAATATTAATAATTATTATCATTCTCAATCACGGTTTTTTACAGATCAAAAACGTTGGTTGGAAAATCGGTCGATTCATATGTTAAGCATTAAAATTCTATTTTTTAAAAAAGAAAAAGCACAGAAGCTTCGCTGTGCTTTACAAATCGGTTAAACGTTTTAATTGTTCGGTTGTTACGGGACCAATGATTTTTTTAAACACCTGTCCTTGTTCATCGATTATAAAAGTAGTGGGAATGACCATAACCTTGTATAATTTCATGACTTCGCCTTTTTCATCAAAAAGCACAGGAAAATCAAATCCGCTCTTTGATAAAAAAGACTTTACTTCTTCTTTCCCCCCTTCTTCTGAAGTAATGTTAATTCCTAAAAACGCGACGTGCTCAGAATCCGCTTGTTCATAAAAACGTTGAAGCTCAGGCAATTCTTCCTTACATGGAGGGCACCACGTCGTCCAAAAATTGATCACGACCTTTTTCCCTTTAAAATCCGAAAGTTTTACCATCTTGCCGTCAGTTGTTGGCAAAACAAAATTGTTAGCGGGCACTTTCGAATCTTCTTTCGTTATTATTTCTTTCATAGTTGTTTTGCTCGGTGCATTTTCTTGTTTCAAATCGCTCTCTTGACATCCAAAAAACACACATGATATAAGCAGAAAATGAAAAAGCAAGGCAGCTGTTTTTTTCAAAACGCTTCCCCCTTCATGAGAGCACTAATTTTTTCCATTCAATGATGGAAAAATGATGACTTTCGCTATTTCATACTTTATTGCTGCGATAGATCACAGTAGAGACAACCCGGAAAATCTTAATGAACACGTTTTTCCTTCAGCGACCAATAGCCAATGCCGATTTTTTGGCATATTGTCATATAATGCATTAAAAATTGCAGCAATCCTCCTGCATTGAGCCCGATAATAACTCCTGACATTTGCCATTCTGGCTGCGATCCAAGCAAAAAGATGACGACAAACGAGATAAAATGCGCCCAAACCGTATGAAACAAAGCATCCTTTATTAAGTTCAGACCGATCAAATACGCTTGCAGCGGAATGATCAAAAAGTGGGTAAAAAAGTACGGCCATAAAAGCTTTAAAAAAAGTGTTGCAGTAGTTCCGTTGACAAACAAACTTGTAAGCGGCTCAGCAAAAGCAAACATAATCACAATCGCAGGTATTCCGTAAAGCATTGTCATTCCGAGCGATTGCTGCAAAAGCTTCTTTAAAAGTTCCTGGTTTCCTTTAGCAAACGCTTCTGATACAGTTGGGATCAAAATCGTTAACAGTGCATGAGCGATAAACGCGGGAAAAAAGCCGATCGTCATCGCAACTCCGGAAAGCAGACCGAACTGCTCCGTCGCTCCAACCTCCGAAACACCTGCTGCCATTAATGCATATTTGATTAAAAACGGCTGAATCGCATGTGTCATAGAATGAAAAATGCGCAAAATTGTCGTTGGAACAGAGACACGAAATAAACTCCGCCGGATCAAAGCTGTTTTGGATGAAGCGAGCGTGCTTTTTTTTAGTTCTTGCGCCTGATAGACATAAACGGTAAGCAAATAAAGAACAATAACGGCTTCGCTTGCAATAAATGAGCTTAACCCTGCAATGACAGACATTTCAGGAGAAAATTCAAACAGGTTGAACAGCAAAATGAGCAGAATAAGCTGAACAAGCTTGCGAAATCCATTTGCAAATGCAATTTTCCCCATTTGCTGCGTGCCCATTAAATAGCCTCTAGCAATAGAGGAAAAAGAAATCATCGGAACAAGCAGTACAAATAAAACCGTAACGGAAGGATGATAGCTTTTTAGCGGCGGAAGAGCAGGAAACAGCAAAAAAACAATTAAGCTGAAGCAAATGCTGATCCACAAAGTTAGGCGAAAAGCATATTTCAACATTGGCCAATGGTACGGCTTTTCAGTTTCCGCCACATATTTTGAAATAGATATCGGCAATTCAAAGCTTGCTAACACGATAATGAAAAACATAATAGGCATGATCGACATATAGTGGCCGATGCCTTCTTCACCAAGTTCCCGCGTCAATACCATGTTAATCATAAAATCAAAGCATTCCCCTAGAAACGAAGCAACGATTAAAAGCAGAGCTCCCTTAAAAAAAGTTTTCATTTTTCCTCCCTCTTTTCTTATTTCATGCATATGAGACAAGTTCAAAAACATGACAGAGGATCGGAAGAGGGAGGAAAATTTTTAGTCAGCCTTTGTTATTTCGGTTTCTCGTTTCATTGGCAAAACGAAGCAATCAAATATTTAGAATTATTGCACCACACCAGTTTCAGTAATTTTTACATCCGCATGCACATCGACTTCCATCTTTGAATAAATATCCCTCCAATTTTTCACTTTTCTTAAACCTCTCGCATGGCTTAAAATTTCTTCTCCTAATCCAACCGGATCAATGTTTTTCTCTTTAAACATATCGATCATCTCCATACTGTTCTTCACAATTTCCTTTTCAAACGCTTTTTCAGCTTTTTTTAAGATTTCCGGACGAACAGTCCCTTCCGAATATTCGCGTAGATACCCTTCAATTTCCAGCTCTATCGTTAAATGGAACGGATTTTTTTCATCGATGTTCGCTCTTCTTTTCGAACGGATGCTTTCTATAGATGCTTTATTTCCATCATCCATTGTGATCGTATGAATTCCTTTAACATATCGATCGGAAAGAAGCTTAAAATAAAAAAGCTGATCATTTTCGATTTCGCCAACCATTTTGTCCTTTTGAAACAAGGCAAGTCCAGTTATTTTGACATGGTCGTTTTTCTTTTCTAATAAAGGTAAAGAAGGGTCTTTTCCTTTCATGCGAAAGTTGCGCAAATATGTGTGTAAATTGATAATCGGCAAATTTTCCCGGTGCATATTATGCTCCACTAAATTACGAAAGTACGTGGCAGTCCCCTGTTGTCCATATTTTCCTTCCAGCAAATTTTTCGCTTCACCTTTGCAGACCGCTAAAATAACCTTTGAACCGACGCTTGCATCTCGTTCAAGCGAGTCGACATATTTTTCAATTCCCTGTTTTGCTACGTCTTCACTGTAAAGAGCAAATTGCAATTTTCCATAAACTAGAGGGGCTGGCGACTCCTTTTGCAAATCGGAAATCAGATCCCTGCTTAAATCTGATTCGACCGTCATCACCTTGCTGTCGACCGGCTGCTCCTTTTTATATTCAGGAGCAACAATGGTTCCTTTAATTTTATTGCCTTCGCCGACATCGTATCCAATAACCATCACTAAATTGACATCATCAATAATTTCTTTATCCAGACATCCATAAAGCATCAGCATGAACAACATAATGAAGGAGAGAATTTTCCACATGTTTATGTTCTCCTTTTCCATAAATCCCGTACAAACGTAATGAGGTATAAAACCGGAATATAGCAAAATACAATACCAAGAGCATACGTATTGATGATCTTATTTAATAATTGAATATCTTCTTTATCAACAATGACATTGACTATAAAAAACATGACGACCAGAACAGAAATGATTGCCTTCTTTTCTGTTATTCCAAAAATTTCTGTTATACCTCTTTTGGCGCTCCACAACATGACGCAAATATTCGGCAAGATGACGAGAGACCAGGAAGCAATACCGATATATTCGAATCTTTCAACAAAAGGAAGTTCAACAATTTTCCACATCGCTAGCGTCGCCCATTTATTGCGCAATATTTCTTCTTCCGCAGAATAATAAACGATCGAAACAATCATGATGATGATATAGGAACAGGTTGTAAATAAACTTCCAATATGAGCCCATTTTTGGGATTTGTCAATATTTTTGACAAAGGGGTAATACAAAAAAAGAGTTTCAAACCCAATAACAGTTATGACCATCTGCATCGTTCCCATGAAAATTTCCTGAGGTGAATGATCCATAATTAGCAAGAGGTGCTGAAGATCTGCAAAACGAGTCGGGAAAATTAAAAATGTAAGAAAAATCCAAAGCGGCAGAACCACTCCAAAAAAAGCAAATCCGGTTACTACCCGAAATCCACCGTTAAAAATGTAATAAAGCAATCCCATAAAAATCGCGGTATAAATCCAAATATTTAAATCTTCAAACATCCACACCTTCAAAATTTCAATATATCCTATTAATATGGCGCAGCTTCCAAGAAAAAAATAGATGATCCAGACAATGTTCAATCCATTGCCGACCCATTTTCCAAACAAATCGTGCTGCAGTGTCATTAAGCTTCCGCTTGAACGTTTCAAAATTTGATAGATCATCCAAATGTACAGATGAACAATAAGACCGATCAAAATAACTGAAATCCATGAATCATGTCCCGCATACTTGACGACATTTTTTTGAAAACCTAATACACCGATGCCGAATTGAGTGCTGTGCACTAAATAAAAAACGAGCGGTGCGGAAACTTTATGACGTTCTGCTATTTGCGCCAAGTTGGATTCCTCCTCTTCCGCTGTTATTCATCAATATCTTTATTTTCCCTCGATTTCTCTTCATCCATTCGCTTCGGCTGCTCCGTCCGCAGCTGTTTCGGACGTTCATTCATCATTGAAAACGGCATACGCAGGAATGCATCCTTTAAATCGGAAATTCTCGGAGGATAGATTGGTTCCAAAAAAGGACGTCCGAGAGAAGTTAATCGTAAAAGATGGGTCGCTAAAAAACAAAAGCATAAAACGATTCCTAAAAGACCGTACATTTCGGCAAACATGAGAAATGGAAAACGCAAAAGCCTGATCGTATTGCCCATTTTATAGACAGGTGTTGTAAATGATGCTAATGCAGCAAGCGCTACAATGATGAGCAAAATATTGCTTGTTAAACCTGCTTCCACACTAGCTGTTCCGATTACAATCCCCCCGACGATGCCGATCGTTTGTCCAACCTTTGTCGGCAGCCGGGCGCCCGCCTCACGCAGCAATTCGATCGTTCCTTCCAAAAACAGCGCCTCTAAAAAAGGCGGAACTGGGACCTCCCTTCTGGATGTGACAAAATTGTTTAGTAAATCAGTTGGAATTAACTCATAATGATAATTTAAAACAGCTACATAAATCGGTGTTGCCAATATGGAAAAGGAGACAGCAAACAGGCGGATAATACGGAAAAAGGAAGACAAAATCCAATTTAAAAAATAATCTTCAAACGATGCGAAAAATTCGACAAGAGTTGTCGGACCGATTAATACATGGGGAGAGCCGTCCACAATGACCGCTATTTTCCCTTCCGCCAAAATGGAAACTACACGGTCCGGTCTTTCCGTATCCAACAGCTGAGGAAAGGGAGAATTATGATTGTCAGAGATCATTTCCGTAATGTACGAACTATCATTCACTTGATCAATTTGGATATTAGAAATTCTTTGCCAAACCGTAAATACATTTTCCTCATCCGCTATGCCTTCTATATAGATGATCGCTAATCTCGTTTGCGTCAGCCTGCCAATTTTTAAAGTCCGAATGCGCAGCTCTTCAATCGGCAATCGTTTTCGAATTAAATTAATATTGGATTCAATGGACTCAACAAACGCCTCTTTCGGACCGATGACCGTAAATTCCACTTCCGGGAGTGTAACTTCTCTAGCTTTGTTTAATTTTGCATTAACGAGCAAGCACGGAGATCCATATTCGCTTAGCGAAATCATAACAAAGCCTTCCAAAAGCTTTTCCTTCATTAAATCCGTATCAATGGTTAAAAAAATATCTTTGACCGGTAAAATGTTTTTTAGTTCTTCTAATGACTGCCAATATTTTGAGTGAATCGGCTTTAAAATGTTTTCATTTAATATATTTACATCCACTAACGTTTCAAAATATGAAATCCAATATTTGATATGGCTTGTATTGACGTCATATTGAATAAAATCAGTAGAACTGCGGAAGACAGCAAACAATTTTTCAATTGAATCTTTTCTTTTCCAATTTTGCTTATACATTCGGCTCATTCATCCCACCTCTTTCCATTATTTTTTCAAGCCATCTTTTTATTTATTCAATTAAATTTCTTCTATAGAAATAAGGAGGAAAATGGTGAAAACGGAGGAGGCTGAAACGAAATAATTGTATTTTCCTATATAGAAAATTGAATTTCCCAGACAATTGGACGCGTATCATCTAAATCATGATGATTCGCTCAAATGATTTACACCGTTTACGATTGTATTACCGCGGAAAAAAAAAGAGCGCGCTCTTTGAAAGGATGCGCACACGTGGAAAAGAATCAATCATTTGAGGAGATGCTAACTGCTTTTCGCCCTTTAATTTTTCACATTATGAAAACTTTAAATATTTATACAGACCAAGACGAGTTTTTTCAAATAGCAGCGATCGCCCTCTGGAAAGCAAGCATCAATTATGACGAACAGAAAGGACGGTTTGCCACTTATGCTTATGCAACGATAAAAGGCTCGCTCATGACAGAATTAAGGAAAAAACAAACATATAAAGAAAGGCATGTTCTTCATGCGAATGACATAATAGCTGCTAAATTGGAATTTTTTCCATATACAGACATTGAAGCAAGAGATTTATATGAACGGATTGCCCCCGCTTTATCAGATGCTCAACGAATTTGGTTTACCATGTATTTTTTTGAAGGAAAAACTCAGAAGGAAATTGCAGAGGAGCTAAATGTCACAGTCAACAAAGTAAAAAATTGGAGAAAAGGAGCATTAAAAAAATTGAAGAAATATGCCGTAAAGGCACGGGAAGAACAGTGAACAGTCTTTAATAGCAGTTTTTAAGGGGAAGATGTGCCAAAAATTAAGAAGCTGACATCGGTCAGCTTCTTGGATCTTTTGTATATCGGTAAACAATGCTGCCACCGCGTTTTGCTGTTCCATGAAAATGTTTAAAATCTTCCCTTTCGATCAGCACTTTGCGAAACGCCATAAAATCTTCCTTTGATACACAATATTCTTCCAGTTCTCCATCACGAAGCTTGTTTAAAATGTCTTGTATCTCTTGATTTGTCAACTCGACCATCTCCTTTTCTATGAAAAACAGTCTACCGAGCAATGGAAACTTTTTACCTATTTTTTTGCGATTGTCCAAAAAAACTTTACAATTCTAAAGAAATCATGCAAAATATTTGAAAATCCATAAAAAAGGAGAGAACAAATGAAAATTGCTGAAGTTGGAGATGTTATTGAATTTAAAGACGGTCTCAAAGGAATTGTCGAAAAAGTAAATGAAAATTCCGTCATCGTCGATCTTACGTACATGGAAAACTTTCGGGAAATGGATCTGGAACAAAAAACAGTAGTTAATCATAAAAACTATAAAATTGTCGGAAAGTAAAACGGAGAATTGAATGCTCCGTTTTACTTTTTCTTATATCAAAGAGTTTAGTGCCATTTCAAGAATTTTTTACAATTAACGCAAGTTTCGGCAGGTTCTTTTATCAAAAAAACTCCTCAAGCGACTTGCTTTATCGGTTGTCCACTTTTTCCGGGTACAAATCATGGTTCATCATACGATACTCCGCCATTTTCTCGTATTTTGTTCCAGGACGTCCCCAATTGACATAAGGATCAATAGAAATACCGCCGCGCGGCGTAAATTTTCCCCATACTTCGATGTAGCGGGGCTCCATGATCTTGATTAAATCATTCATGATAATATTAACACAGTCCTCATGGAAATCGCCGTGGTTGCGGAAGCTGAACAAATAAAGCTTCAGCGACTTGCTTTCCACACATTTTTTGTCTGGAATATAGCTGATATAAATGGTCGCGAAGTCCGGTTGTCCGGTGATTGGCCTCTGTTTTTCACAAACAGGTGGACTATATCATATTCTTATTCAACTGCGATATTGAATAAGAACCCTTGCGCTTCCACCAAGATAATATATGCTGTCATCTTGGTGTACTCTACTCTCTTCCTCCAACACTACTCTTACTCGCTTCATGCTGGAGTGATTTCGATAGTCTCTGCACCTTCCTCAAATTTAAGAAGAAGATTCCCTTAAATTTGAGGCTTGGCTCAGGGTTGGAAAGATAATGGGAATAAGAGACAAGAACATGTTTTTCTTTTATTTGATTACAATTGCCATTTCCGCTTTTTACTCCATTATCCTCTTCCCCTGAATTCACAAGGTTTATCCGACAGTGTCGCCACTGAAGTGTGCCCTTATTGACACAAGCTGGTAAACTCCGGACAATTGAACTTCACGAAATAATCGCGGTCTGGATGTTTATTATCGAATACTTCCAACACTTCTGGGCTGTATTCAAATAAATATTTTGTATTTTTGTTGCCTAACAGCGTCAGATCTTTCAATTCATCATCTTTTCTTCCAGCCATCTTTTTTCATCCTTTCCTATTCATTTACACTCCGCGCTTGTTTCCCCAAACAAGTGCATGAAGCTGCGGCAAAACTCGAGCATCGTTCATTTCTTTTGATAGAACAGTCAATTCGATCAGCCATTCTAATTTTTCTAAAAGCTGATTTCTCAGGAGGTGATCATTTTGTTCGTTTACTTGATCATTTCCAGGCTGCAAATAAAATGAAATATTTGGATAGCGAAGGTGGACGTTTTTCGCGTAATCAAAATCTTCCTCATTAAAAACAACAACTTTTAGACTAACATTGTCTTTCCGTCCGCCATCGATCAGCCGCTTCATAATGTCATCAAGCACAGTAAAGTTCGTTTTCATCCCTGAACTAGGAGGCTTGGGAGAAAGAGTTAAATCATCGATTAGTAAAAACCAATCTTGATAACGGCTTCCCTGTGTCTCCAGTGCAGTGCGAAATCCTTGCTCCCTTAAAAGGATAATCAATTCATCCAATCCTCTAATCAATGCCGGATTTCCGCCCGAAATGGTGACGTGATTGAAGCGATCGCCGCCAAGCTCAATAAGATCGTCCAAAATTTCCGCTGCTGTCATTTGTTTAATTTCATCTTTTGCTGAACCGTTCCACGTAAAAGCTGAATCACACCAGCTGCATGAATAGTCGCAACCGGCCGTTCGGACAAACATTGTTTTTTGTCCGATCACCATTCCTTCCCCTTGAATGGTCGGTCCAAAAATCTCGATGACCGGTATTTTTTTCATTATTTCATCTCCCTTTTCGGACGGTACACAACATAGCTTGTCGGCGTTTCTCTGACAAACACCTGCAAGCATTTCGGTTTATTCGGGAGTACATTTAAATGATCCTGGACAATTTCCCAAATTTTCCGCGCAACCACTTCTGTCGTTGGAAAGTCTTCGCTGTTTTGACCATTGAATACATCCGTATGGTCATTGAGCAGCGTATGGTCAAATCGATCATGAACCCATTTTTTTAAATGCTGAAAATTCACAAGGAATCCTGAATCATCAAGCTGATCACCGCAAATAGTGAGATTGACGAAATACGTGTGGCCATGTACACGGGCGCATTTCCCCGCTTTTTCATGCGGGATGTAGTGTGCAGCAGATATTTGCATATCTTTATTCAGCTCATAACTATAACTATGAAAAACTTGCGGATAAAATTGATGAAGCATCACGTATTAGCTCCTTTTTCAGCCAAATATTGTTCCAATCCCCTTTTTCTCAATAAGCAAGCAGGACATTCGCCGCATCCGTCGCCAATAATGCCGTTATAGCACGTCAACGTTTTTTCGCGAATGATATCGAACACCCCTAATTCATCGGCAAACTTCCACGTTTCCGCTTTATTGATCCACATAAGCGGCGTGTGAATCACAAAATCCTCTTCCATCGCTAAATTAATCGTTACATTGCAGGATTTTACGAACACGTCCCGGCAGTCAGGATAGCCGCTGAAATCCGTTTCACATACACCTGTCACAATATGTTTCGCTCCCAGTTGTTTCGCCAAAATGGCGGCAAATGTCAAAAAAACTAAATTCCTCCCCGGAACAAAAGTGTTGGGAAGCTCTCCTTCCTTTTGTTCAATTTCCATATTTGAACGCGTTAATGCATTCGGCGCCATTTGATTTAATAAGGACATGTCCAGCACATAATGAGGTATGCCGGCTTCGTTCGCAATGTTTTTCGCTGCTTCAATTTCCTGTGCATGCCGCTGATTATAATGAAACGTGACAGCGGTCACCTCATCAAATTGTTTCTTCGCCCAAAACAAACAAGTTGTACTGTCTTGTCCTCCGCTAAACACAACGACCGCTTTCTTATTATCCATTTGAAAACGCTCCTTTCTGAAAAAAGAAAGCCATTCACACTGCCTAGCTTAAACAGAAACTGACTTTTTCTGCTACAGTGGCGGAAGCAAGCTGTTCAGAAGCCTTTCGAAATCATCATAAATCTATTCAACTTCTAAACCTTTCGCAAACATTGAAAAAACTATATCCCAAGGATATAGTTTTCCTTAGTTTTTTATAGAGGGTGTGCTAGAACCTCTCCCGTTCTTTCGAAACGGATTTTTATTCAAGTTGTATCTTATTATATCATACAGAATTGGTTATGCAAACGGCATGCTCCGACTGGAGTCACTCAAGACTTTGTGGGCAACTTTTTTAATCGCTATTTTTGATAGCGAAATCACTTTTTTCAGGGTACTCTCTTGGTAAAAAAAATCTTCTTTTTTCAAAAAACAGGATTGAGCCGAGCGTTTGTGGGCAATTTTTTATCTAAATGTAGTCCATGATCATTCTACCAGGAGCAGCCGCACTTTCTCATATTACTGCCACACTTTCCCTTTCATTTAATGAGCAATCAGAGTTCTCATTAAATGAAGGCGCTAATTTTTGCCTACAATAATTTTACTTTTACCTCCGCATCATGCCTTTTCCAAGCCTCTGTAGCGTGAGGTCGTTAATTCCTGAATATACTCTTTTAGTTCCGGCATTTCTTTTTTTCTAGCTAATTGAATGGCAAGGTCAATATCATATGGAACACGTATGTGCTGAATCGAAAAAGGAGCCCTTTTCTCCGAGTTGAACATGCCTTCCAAAATGCAGTAGGATGCTTCGGGCAGGTCCAGCGGATTACCGACACTGCCTGCATTAAAAAGCGTTTTGCCGGATAAATGCTGTATAAAGGCATTATGAACATCACCGTATCCGACAACATCCGGCTCCTTCGTTCCCAAACCGGTTTCAACGCTGTTTTCAAACATGGACAATCTTTTTTCAATCGAATCCCAAGGCTGTACCCTTATCCAGACGCTGAAAGGGGATGCATGAAAAAGCCGCAGCCGGCGGCCGCTCATATAAAAATCAATGGAAAACGGGAGGCTACGCAAATATTCTATGTCTTCTTGCGACAACTGATTTTGATGCCAGCGAACGACATCGTTTACATCTTCCCTTGTAATCAGCTCGTCCCAGTTTCCTTTTAAAACAAAATCGCAGGAGCTGCGGACGATATCGATCGCTTCTTTTGATTCAGGTCCTTTTCCGACAAGATCTCCTAAACAAAAAATTCGATCTACATTTCGCAAGCTTATATCTTTCAATACAGACGACAACGCTGGAATATTCCCATGTATATCAGAAATGACCGCGATTTTATCCAAATAAACTCCTCCTTCATTTCCCTACTATTTTATCATGATTTGTTATCGTCTGGAATTTTTTTGAACATTAATAATATGAAAAAGGCAATGCTCATATACCCGAACAGCGGATAAAGCGTGGAAATAAGCTTTCCGTATCCTATCAGGCTGACTAAATAACATAATAATAGGATGAAAATGACACCAGCGATTTTTGCCAAAGGCTTTTCCGATGATAATTGCCGTTCCAAACCATACAGATTACCGATCAACGATGAAAATATTTCTCCAAAAATAACAAGGATGTATATGTAATAAAAGCCTGAAAACAGCTGCTTGACAATTTCAGCCATTGGGATTTCAAAAAGCCCGGCGTCCGGCAAATGCAGAAGAGAGAAATAGCTGGAAAATAAAATGAAGCTTAATCCGAGACCGCCTACAACTCCGCCCAATTTAATGGCGCTTTCATCCTTTATTGCGTTTGCGAGCGGAACAAGTACAGCCTGAGCAAGAGAGAGATTAAAAGAAACATATAAAAAGCTTGATTTGACTGGTTGAAACACTCCATCCAACGATAAATCGATAAAATCACCCCTAATGATGGCTTCAATGGAGATGATCAGGCTAAACAAAATAAAAAGCGGAACAACCAATAGATTGACGGAAGACAGCCCTTTGACTCCAAACGAAATCACAGCAATGGAAAGCACAATCGTTAAAAAAATTCCAAATTGCTTTGAAAGCGACAGTTGCTCTTCAAAAATCGCCCCCGCCCCCGACAGCATGACCGATGTGATGCCAATCAGCATCATAAACATCAAGCCGTTGACTACATAAGCTGACAACGTCCCAAACAAAAATTGGTTCAACTGCAAATACGAAGATGCATTAATCCGTCTTCCGATCAACATCATTTTCGTTCCCAGCCAAACAAATAAAACGGCAGAACAAATAATTCCAACAATTCCTCCGGCGCCGTATTTTGAAAAAAACTCAACGATCTCTTTTCCCGTTGCAAACCCTGCACCGATGACAGTGCCGATATAGACAGAAGCTATTTGAAGTGCCAATACCCATTTATTGCTCATGTTTCACCCACCTTACTTTATCAACAATATATGGACAAGAAGGGAAAAAAAGACGAAAAAAATTTGTAAAAAAGACTTGAAAGTCAAAAAAGGTCAAAGTATAATAAAGTCAGAAAAGGTCAAACAGTGAATCTAACTATTGAATGATTGAGATTGTCTCTTTGATTCCAAAAGGTCAAAGAAAGTCAAAGAAGTTTCTTCTTTTGGTCAAAGTTAATCAAAGTCAAAAAGGAGGAATGTTATATGTTGTGTGAAAATTGCCAAGCAAGAAAAGCCAATGTTTTATTAAATGTACAAATCAATCACAACAAACAAGAAATGCGTCTCTGTCAAGAATGCTATCAACAATATAAACAAAAAATCCCAAGTGGTTTTTACGGATTTAGCGGTTTCGATGAATTATTTCAATCATTTATGCCAAACTCTTTTGAGAGCTTTGACCAAGCTGTTCAAGCACAACCGAAATCAGGGGGCGGAAAACAGAACGGCTTCCTCGATCAATTCGGCCGAAATTTAACGGATGCTGCAAAAGCTGGGTTGATTGATCCTGTCATCGGCCGCGATGATGAGGTAAGACGAGTGATTGAAATTTTAAATCGACGCAATAAAAATAACCCGGTTTTAATCGGAGAACCAGGCGTAGGGAAAACAGCTATTGTGGAAGGACTAGCCTTAAAAATTTCTCAAGGAGACGTTCCGCAAAAATTAAAAAATAAAGAAGTTTATTTGCTGGATGTTTCATCACTTGTCGCCAACACGGGAATTCGCGGACAATTTGAACAGCGGATGAAGCAGCTAATTCAAGAATTGCAGGCCCGGAAAAACATTATCCTGTTTATCGATGAAATTCATCTTTTAGTCGGCGCTGGTTCTGCGGAAGGTTCTATGGATGCCGGCAACATATTAAAGCCAGCGCTCGCCCGCGGTGAGCTTCAAGTTGTCGGAGCAACAACTCTAAAAGAATACCGGCAAATCGAAAAAGATGCAGCCCTTGAACGACGCTTCCAGCCGGTTATTGTGAAAGAACCTTCCATTGAAGAAGCGATCAGCATTTTAAAAGGAATTCAAGAAAAATATGAACAATACCATCAAGTCAAATATTCAGAAGATGCGATTAAAGCTTGCGTCACACTATCTCATCGATATATTCAAGACCGCTTTTTGCCTGACAAAGCCATCGATTTAATGGATGAAGCTGGTTCAAGATTAAACTTAAAAGCCGAGCCGGCTAATGAAGCAGACATCCACGAGCGGCTTAAACAAATTGCCCATGAAAAAGAAAAAGCGCTAAAAGAAGAACGATACGAACTTGCAGCTAAGCTTCGCGACGAAGAAGCTGCCCTTGAAAAGCAGCTTGAACAAGGAAAGGACAAACAGCAAGCAATCGTTCAAGTAGAAGACATTCAAAAAATCATCGAAGAAAAAACCGGCATACCAGTCGGCAAGCTGCAAGAGGATGAGCAAGCAAAAATGAAACATTTAGAAGAAAACTTGGCGAAAAAAATTATCGGCCAAGAGGATGCTGTCCGGAAAGTGGCAAAAGCCATTCGCCGCAGCCGCGCTGGATTGAAAGCAAAAAACCGACCGATCGGATCCTTCCTGTTCGTCGGCCCGACTGGCGTTGGAAAAACGGAATTGTCGAAAACATTAGCTTTGGAGCTGTTCGGTTCAAAAGATGCCATGATTCGCTTGGATATGAGTGAATATATGGAAAAACATTCTGTTTCAAAATTAATCGGCTCGCCTCCAGGCTATGTCGGACATGAAGAAGCAGGACAATTAACGGAAAAGGTTCGTCGCAATCCTTACTGCATTATCCTGCTGGATGAAATTGAAAAAGCTCATCCAGATGTACAGCACATTTTCTTGCAAATATTAGAAGACGGACGCTTGACAGACAGCCAAGGCCGCACCGTCAGCTTCAAAGATACGGTCATTATTATGACCTCTAACGCTGGAGCAGGTGCAAAACAAGTTCACGTCGGTTTTAACAGCACGGTGGAAAAAGAATCAAGCATCCTTGAATCTCTCGGTTCATTCTTTAAGCCTGAATTTTTAAACCGTTTCGATGCCATTATTGAATTTAAACCGCTTGATAAAGAAGATTATTTGAAAATAGTTGATTTGATGCTTGAAGAAGTTCGGAACACGTTGAAAGAACAAAACATTTCATTGGACGTAACAGAAAAAGCAAAAGAAAAATTGGTAGAAATCGGCTATCATCCATCCTTCGGCGCTCGTCCGCTTCGCCGCGTCATTCAAGAACATATTGAAGACAAAATTGCAGACATCCTGTTAGACGGTGAAGTGCACAATCATTTAATCGCCGACGTGGAAAATGAAGAAATCGTTATTCGTTCATAACAGCTGCCCTAACAGTCCATTAGGGCAGTTTTTTTTGGGGAACAGCATCGCAAAAATCGATTCCGATGAATGTGTCGTTTATTTTTTTTATCAAATATAAAATTTTCGTCTTTCTTTGTCGATATAATAATTGAATATAGAAAGAAGAAGGATTTGATGAACATGGACAAAACATCAATTATCGGCATTTTTTTAGGAATTATGGCAATTATTGTCGGCATGGTTTTAAAAGGTGTCAGTCTTTCCGTCTTAATCAATCCGGCAGCTATCGTCATTATTATCATCGGAACGATTGCTGCGGTCGTTATTGCCTTTCCGACAAATGAAATTAAAAGAGTACCGAAATTATTCCGCGTCTTATTTAAAGACACACAAACTTATACGATTCAAGAGTTGATTGTCCTTTTCTCTGAATGGGCGCAAATCGCAAGGAAAGAAGGATTGTTGGCACTGGAAGCTAAGCTTCAGGAAATAGATGACCCATTTTTAAAGACCGGTTTAAGCATGGCTGTGGACGGTCAGTCTGCCGAGTTCATCCGAGATGTTATGACAGAAGAAATCAATGCAATGGAAGAGCGGCATGAAGCAGGCGCCGCTATTTTTTCTCAGGCCGGCACGTATGCTCCGACTCTTGGCGTATTAGGAGCTGTATTAGGTTTGATTGCCGCACTAGCCAATTTGGAAAATATTGAGGAGCTCGGACATTCGATCAGCGCCGCGTTCGTTGCTACTTTGCTCGGAATTTTTACAGGATATGTTTTATGGCACCCGTTTGCGAACAAGCTGAAAAGGAAATCCCAGCAGGAGGTGCTCGTCCGCCAGGTGATGATCGAAGGCATTCTTTCCATTTTAGAAGGACAGGCACCGCGGACGATCCAGCAAAAGTTGGCATTTTATCTTCCTGAAAAAGAACGGGCAAAGATTTCTGATGAAGGAAGTGTTGCGTCCGATGCGTAGTAGAAAAAAAAACCGCAATGACCATCATACAGATGAAAGCTGGCTTATTCCCTATGCCGATATTTTAACCCTTTTGCTTGCGCTCTTTATCGTCCTATTTGCTCTCAGTTCGATAGATGCCCAAAAATTTGAACGTTTGGCTAGAGCTTTCAATTCCAATTTTGACGGAGGCATAAGCGTTTTAGAATATCCGAGCCCTCTACCACAACAAGAAATGGAAAACATCGAAGAAAACAAACAAAATGGAAAAGTGCAAAATGAGCCTCATGACAATGATGAATCGGGAAACAGCGATCAAGAGGAATTAGCGGAAGTTCAAAATCGGTTTAATCAATACATTGAAGAAAACAACTTGAAAAACAATATTAAAACATCACTAAACGAAGAGGGTTTGTTAATCACGATTCGGGACGATATATTGTTTGATTCGGGCAGCGCCAAAGTGAGAAAAAAAGATGAAATTTTGGCTACTGACATTGCCAAAATGCTCGCCATGGGCAGTGCCCGCAACGTGGTTATCAGCGGACATACAGACAATGTACCGATTCATAATTCAAACTTTGATTCAAACTGGCATTTAAGTGTTATGAGAGCCGTAAATGTGATGAAAATTATTTTAGAAAACAAAAATCTCGACCCAAGCAAGTTCAGTGCGAAAGGATACGGCGAATACAAACCCGTCGCTTCCAATGATACAGCAGAAGGAAGACAAAAAAACAGACGGGTGGAAATTCTAATTCTTCCAAACAATAAAAAAGCGGAGCCGAATTAAGCCGGTTCCGCTTTCATTTTTCTTTCGCATGGTACCCTACTTTTTTTAATAGATTAATCGCTGTTTCCTTCTCATCTTCTGTCAAAATATTCACGATCGAATCAATCATCTCTTGATGAGAAGGAAAGATTTCTTCAATCCATTTTCTCCCCTTTTCCGTTATTGCCGCATATGTGACACGGCGGTCTTTAGGGCATGCTTTTCGAACTAACAGCCCTTTTTGCTCTAATTTATCAATAACATACGTAATGCTGCCGCTAGCTAAAAGAATTTTTCCGCCGATTTGTTGAAGTGGCTGATCTCCTTTATGATACAAAAGCTCTAAAACGGCAAATTCCGTTAAGTTTAATCCATATGATTGAATGTGCTTGCTAACTTGATCATTCATTGCGCGATAAGCACGTGAAAGAACGATAAAAAATTTTAGAGATTTTTCAATACTGCTGTTTTCCTTAGCCAACTTTCATCATTCCTTTAGTATTTCAATGTCTTGAATTATAATAGTGAAACTTCTCATTATTGTCAATCACTGCATAGAAAATTTCAGAATAAAAAAACTTTTTTTAACCCGATCTTCTTTCAAAAGATCATGCTATAATAAAAAGGTTGATGAAAAAGAAGGAGTTTAAAGAAATGCTGGACTTAACACATCGCCATAAGGTTTTGCTTTACATTTTGATCGTAATCCTGCCCACTTTTCTGATTTCGTTTATCATATGGGAAAAACAAAAAAATATTCTCTTTTTGAAACATGAAAAAGAAGCCGTATATATGCTAGACATTCATCAAAGTCAAATTGACCGCTTAATCTCGGAAACAAAAACGAGAATGGAAACAATGGCGTTATTCATAGATCAAGAAAATAATCCAAACCAAATTCAAAGAGCTCTAAAAGAAACCCTACAACAAGAACCCCGCTTTACCGGCCTTTATATCGCAAATGCAGACGGAACAATAAAAATCGGCACTCAACCCGTTTCATTACATCATGACATCTCTTCGGAAAAATGTTTTCAATCTGCGCTCGCAACAAAAAAGACTTCTATTTCAGAAGTTCACGATAAAAAGCTTATCACGATCTGCACCCCGATTGTAAATCAGCAAAAAGATGTAAATGGCGTTTTATACGCCACATTAAGCATAAACTATATACAAAATATTATGAATGTACTGAGCCCAGATTTATATATCGTGGTGAGCGACACGAAGAACAACTTTCTTTTCAGTGCAGGCGAAAAAGAAAAGGACGCTTCCGAAAAATCTGTTCAAACGGATATTACCCAGCTTCCATGGGTGCTGAAAGCGTCGGTCGCTCCGGTCAAGCCGTTGGAAATCTCTCAAGTTGTTTTAACTTATGCCGCCATTGTATACATTTTTTTTAATATTATTTTTTTGTTGATCCAATATTATTTGCTGAAACGTAAAGCAAGATTGGAAGAAGAAAAAATTAAAGCGCAAAAGCTTGAACTGGTCGGTACTCTCGCTGCCAGCACAGCGCATGAAATCCGAAATCCTTTAACTGGAATTAGCGGTTTTATTCAACTGTTAAAGAAAAAATATCAGTCAGAAGAAGATCAGCATTATTTTTCCGTCATAGAAAAAGAGATCGACCGAATCAATGAAATTGTGAGCGAATTTCTCGTTCTCGGAAAACCAACCGCTCATAAACACAAACTGTACGACTTAAATCAGATTATCGACGAAGTCATGCCGATCATTAAATCGGAAATCAATCTCCATCGAACAAATTTTCAAGTTCATATGGATCGGCATAATCCTATTCGGATTTATTGTACAAAAAATCATATTAAACAAGTTTTGTTAAATTTAACGAAAAATGCTTTAGAAGCAATGGACATGAACGGATCATTAGAATTGATTGTCAAAAAAGAAGCAAATCTTGCAGTTATCAAAGTGATCGATACAGGGAAAGGGATTCCTGAAAAAATGATGGAAAAAATTTTTGACCCATTTTTTACGATGAAAGACAGCGGCACCGGACTTGGACTGGCAATATGCAAACGCATTGTCGATATGTATGGCGGCACCATTGAGATTGAAAGCAAATTGAATGTCGGCACAACCGTGACGATAAAGCTGCCGCTATCAAATAAAAGCTAAAGCTCGATGTGATTCTGAACTAGGCGAAAAACAGCCTTCTTGTTCTAATGTAAGCCGCATCTAAAAATGCTTGATGATGCATTTGATGCAGGATTGGTAGAAACCGATGAAAGCGACGGTTTCTACCTTCTTTTATCTATTTTTGAATCAAAAACCGATTAGAGGATCGGGGCTAAAAAATGCTGAGTCGTACCCAATCATTTTCTTACGATGAATGATATCTTGACATGCGGCTTCCGCTTTTTCCTTTTCTTCCTTTTTGAGAACGTGTTTTTCCCATTATTTTTACTGCACCTTTATAAACGATATAAATGCTCAAAAAAGCGAAGAACAGAGCGAGAAATCCCCATAGACCTTGCACAATATCTTCAAATTCCATATTTCCTCTATTCGTTATTTTTTGTTGAACCTCAATGGCAAACACTATGACAACTAGTACGGTCATTGTATAAATAAACGATATACATAAAATGCCGAATTTTGCTATATATTTAAATACCACATGTGTAATGAAAAAGATAACCATGCCGAAAATGCCGATGATCCAAAAATGCAGCTGTTTATCTGTTAATTGAAAACCAGCCATTTCTACCAAATGGATAATATTGTCATGAAAATCATTAATCAGTTCTACAATGAATAAGAGCGTTTCTTTCATATAAAATCTCCTTCTATTGATAAAATAACAAATCTATTATAAAACATTATTATCAAAATTTATTTTTTCTGAAAAGGGGTACGATTTTATGTACGACGTATATATTGGGAGTTTTTTATCAGCAATGTCTACAGGTTTAGGGGCTGTCCCGATTCTTTTTTTGCAAAAAACGATTAAACATAGAGGAAGAGATTTATTATTAGCATTCAGCGCTGGGATTATGATGGCTGCTTCCATGAGGGGGTTGATACCTGAAGCATTAGCAAACGGAAATATAATGAAAATGTGCATCGGATTAATACTTGGAGTGCTTATATTAACAATTTTAGAGAAAAATATTCCTCACATTGAACTGGAGCATACGAAAGAAGGAATACAATTTGACGAAAAAGCATTGCTCATTATCTCGGCGATCACCTTACATAATCTCCCGGAGGGTCTATCTGTCGGAGTAAGTTATGCCTCAGAGAAACAAGATTTAGGTCATCTAATTGCTCTTGCAATCGGGCTGCAAAATGCACCAGAAGGCTTATTAGTTGCGCTTTTTTTAATCAATCAGAACATTTCCCGCATCAAAGCCTTTTTCATTGCAACGTTGACAGGAGCGATCGAGATTGTCACATCTCTAATAGGGTTTTATTTAACAACATTTGTTGAATCTTTAGTTTCTTACGGTCTTGCTTTTGCTGCAGGAGCAATGCTTTTTATCATTTATAAAGAATTGATTCCGGAAAGCCACGGCGATGGTCATGAATTGACTTCGACATATTCTTTTATTTTCGGAATTTTATTTATGATTGTGCTGACTGAACTTTTTTAAGCTTGTCAAATATGAGTTTTCTTTATTTTTCAACCGTTGCAACAAAAGGATTTGTTAATGTCCATTTCATAGGGTGGAAAATCGATTGATTTTTCTCATCGCTGCTTACCATTTGCTGGTATTTGTTTAAAAGCTTGTCCAGTTCTTGGCTCAGCTCAATCGTCTCTTTGCTGTTCATCCCGTTTATTTGAGCCATTTCAATCATTTTTTGCCTTTTTATTATGATTTCTATGAACAGCTTTTCTTTGCGCAGCTCTTCTTCCGTTGCCATTTCTCATATCCTCCTTCCAAATCTCGCGGTCTAAAGACACGCACTCGGTTATTATTACAGATTCTACTATTTTTGTAAATAGATTCGCAAATTTAGACAATATTTTTACACAAGTATTTGACAATCCTCTTTAATATTTATGTAAGGAGGATTGTCAAAACATTCATACAGTCATAAAAAGCTTATCCAAAAGACTTTTTAAAAGAAAAAATTCGACTTCTTTTTTACTCGCTGACAGCAGACCAAAGCTTATTGCCTCAATAACCGCTGCCGTTTTATAGGTCGGAGGACAATATTTGAGCAATGATAAGATGCTTGTTTTCTATTTAAAATATTGTCGGAAATTTCTTTCCTTTCATTAAGAAAAGCTGCGCTTATTTCTATCATCACAATGACAAGCCTAAAAAACAGCGCAATTTTATCGGATTTTTACAGCTGTTCCAGTTGCTACAACCATCATCATCCCATCTCGTAATGTTTCAAAGTCAAGATCCACTCCAATCACAACATTGGCGCCCAGATTTCTAGCTTTCGCTGTCATTTCTTCAATAGCTATTTCCCTTCCTTCTGAAAGCTTGCTTTCATATGCGCCGCTTCTGCCGCCGACAATATCCGTAATGCCTGCCAAAAAATCGCGGACAATGTTTGCACCAAGAATGGTTGTACCGCTGACAATCCCCAAGTATTCTTCAATTTCCTTTCCTTGCAAAGAATTGGTTGTTGTAATAATCATGGATTTCCCTCCATTATTTATTTTTTTACTTTATTACGTTTGAAAAAACGTTTCGTTCCATTCCGATTCACAAATCATTCTACTTTTTCTCTAAATTGTAGTAAAATTGTAGTAAAAAGCGAAACCTTGCTTTCCGTTTGTTCGTAAATTTATTAAACAATGCTGACAGGGGTAGGATCATGAAATCGATATTCTTGTTTTTCATAAGAAGTTTTATTGCTGTTTGTTCGATGTCTGTTCTTTGGTTTGCCTTGTTTTTAGGATTTGACCAAGCTTTCATTCAATCGTCTTTGTATGCTGTTGCAGGCGGTATTATCGTCTATTATATCACCAAATGGCTGCAAAAAAGAAATTGGCTGAAGCAAAACGGATTGACAGCCAGTGAATACAAATATGTACAGGAAAATTTAAAGGAAGCAAGACAAAAAATTGCCCGACTGCAGCGCACCTTATTTAGAGCCCGATCGCTCGGAACGATTCAGCAGCTTGTCGAAGCAATCAGGCTTTCCAAACGTATATATCATGTCGTTGAAAAGGAGCCGAAACGCTTCTATCAAGGCGAATCATTCTTTTTCTATCATTTAGATTCTTGCGTGGAGCTTGCAGAAAAGTATACGTTTCTTTCCGCCCAGCCGATCCGCGATCAGAACGTTAAATCATCATTGGAAGAAACGAAACAGATGTTGAATCAAATTTGCGAATCATTGGAGAAAGATTTAATCACCGTTTTATCGAATGATATCGAACATCTTCAATTTGAATTAAATGTTGCGAAAAAACAAACAACGAAATGGAAAGATAGGTGATTACGTTGGAAGAAAAGAAAGAGTTGGATCTATTAGATGATCTATTAAAGGACCCATTTGGAGAAAAAGAAGATAAGCCCGCATCACCTTTAGCAGTCGGCGAAGAAGAACAGCCGAAAAAATTTATCGACATGCTCTCACAGGAGCATAAAGCAAAGGCTGCACAGCTGGCAGCTCAAATTGATTACAAAAACCGGCATTCGATCGTCCAATTTGGGGCTTCCGCTCAGCAAAAGCTCTCCAGTTTTTCCCACGAAATGCTGGACTATGTTCAAAAAAAGGATATCGGGCCTATAGGCGATATTTTAAAAGAGCTGATGAGCAAACTCGAACAAGTAAACCCGGAAGAATTAAAACCGGAAAAACGAAGCTTCTTCTCTCGTCTTTTCAAGAAAATATCTAGTTCGATCAATGAAATTTTATCCAAATACCAAAAAATCGGGGCACAAATTGAACGCATTACAGTCCGGCTGGAAAATTCAAAAAAAGCGCTGATGTCCGATATTCAATTGCTCGATCGTTTATATGAGCATAATAAGGAATACTTTCACGCGCTAAACATTTACATCGCTGCTGGTGAATTAAAATTGGAGGAGCTCCATACAAAAGTAATACCGGAATTGCAAAAAAAAGCGGAAGCAACTGGAGATCAAATGGCGGTTCAAGAAGTAAACGACATGCTTCAATTTGCTGATCGGTTGGAAAAACGGATCCATGATTTAAAGCTATCTAGGCAAATTACAATCCAAACGGCTCCGCAAATCCGGATGATTCAAAATATGAATCAAACATTAGCGGAAAAAATCCAATCCTCCATTTTGACGTCCATTCCTTTATGGAAAAACCAAATTGCGATCGCTCTCACCTTATATCGGCAAAAAGGAGCACTGGAGGCCCAAAAGCAAGTGACGAAAACGACGAACGAGCTGCTTTTGAAAAATGCAGAAATGCTGAAAGCAAACACAATTGAAACAGCCAGGGAAAATGAACGAGGCATCGTCGATATTGAAACGTTGAAAAAAACACAGGACGACCTAATTTCAACAATCGAAGAAACGCTCAGGATCCAACAGGAAGGACGTCTAAAAAGGCAGCAGGCTGAGCAAGAACTAATGCAGCTCGAGAAAGACTTAAAAACAAGACTATTGCAATTTAAACAAGAATAAAAAAGACAAACCGGGATGATTTTTATAGAGGAAAGATTTTACACATATACAGCTGTTGAGTGATTTCGTCCAAGCTTTTTTAAATGCTCATGCAGAACCTGCACGGCATTTACATCATATAAACAGCAAATTTTTTAAAAACTCTGCGCAGGCATCGCAGAGTTTTTCATTTTGAAAGTTTCTATGATGCCCAATTTTTACATTGCTCTAATTGCAGCAAAAAAGCTTTTTTATCCGTTTGATTGCCTGCATAGCCTACAAGCGCTCCGTTTTTGCCAATCACCCGATGGCAAGGAATTATGATCGGGATAGGATTCGCTTTATTGGCTTGTCCAACTGCCCGAACAGCTTTCGGATTTCCGATCCCATCTGCAACATATTGATAGCTTCTAGCTTCACCGTATGGAATGTTCATCAACTCTTTCCATACTTTTTGCTGAAATGAAGTGCCTTTTGGAAAAATGGGAAGGGAAAATATTTTTCGTTTCCTTTGAAAATATTCCTTAAGCTGTTTCGCTGCCTCTTCCAATAGATCCGTTTTATGTTCCACAACTTTTGAAGATGCCAGAAGCTCTGTAAGCTCCTGCTCGTCCATCAACAAAGAGACAATTCGATTCTTTTCCTCTATAATCCCGATCGTTCCAATAGGGCTGTTCATTGTATGCAAAAAGTACATCCTACACACCTTCTTGACCATTGATAGGGAGCGAAATATAAAATGTCGTTCCATACCCTACTTTGCTTTTGACATCAATTTTCCCATTGTGCTCTTTAATAATTTTGTAGCTTACCATAAGACCTAGGCCTGTTCCCCGCTCTTTCGTTGTATAAAACGGCTCCCCAAGCCGCTTCAGTTTATTTTTTGGAATGCCTGGCCCTTCATCTTGAATGGAAATTTGAACCCGGTGATCATCTTCTTTTGTGATCGAAACATAAATATTGCCTCCATTTGGCATCACTTCGATTGCATTTTTTAATATGTTAATAAAAACTTGTTTTAATTGATTGGGTTCGCAAAATATATCCGGCACTTCCCCATAGTCTAAATGAATTTGCACATTTACTAGAATAGCCTGTGCATTTAATAATTCTATCGTATCTTTCATGATTTTCACAATATTTTTTTGTTCAAATCGAACAGCTTGAGGCTTCGCCAAAATAAGAAATTCATCAATGATTGATTCAATTCGCTTCAGCTCAGAAGTAATGACATTGAAATACATGGAATAATCTTCTTTTATGCTTCCTTGCAGCAGCTGGATAAATCCTTTTAACGCTGTCATTGGATTGCGGATTTCATGGGCTATTCCGGCTGCCAATTCCCCAACAATATTGAGAGTGTCCGATTTTCTCAGCCGCTCTTCGATTTCTTTTCTTTCGGTGATATCGCGAAATATAACTAAATTCATATTTTCAATAATGTGGCGTTTAAATGAACATTCGAGAATTCTTTCCTGCTTATTTTTCACCGTAATCGCAAATTCTTTCGTCAACCCATCCATTTTCCAATCACTTTTAAAATGAATGGGAAAAAATCGGAATATGCAATCACGTCCAATTTGGTCTTGTGTTAATCCTAAAATTTGCATTGCAGCAGGATTGGCATCAACAATCACCCAATCATCATTAAACAGAAGGATGCCGTCCATCGCTCCGTTAAACACATTCCGAAATTTTTGTTCACTTTCACGCAATTCTTTTTCCATTCGTTTCCGGTCGCTGATATTTCGCAATATGGTCATATGGGTTTTTTCCTTCGGGTTGTATTTTGATGTGAATTCGAGCTGCTTCTTTTGTCCGTTCGGCATGTAAAACATTAATTCTTCCCGGATGGCACCGGATTTTAAATATTCATCTTTCACCTGCAAAAACTTTGGATCATTTGCATTGATAAATCGCATTAAATTGCTTTTCAACAGTTCATCAAAGGGGAGTTCAAATATGCGGCAAGCCCATTGATTCGCGCGTATAATATTTCCAAAATGATCCCAAATAAGGATGGCATCAAGAGCATTTTCAAAAATTTCTCTAAACCTTTCTTCACTCTTCAAAATTTGCTGTTCCATAAGCCTCTTCTCTGTAATATCGCGCAATATCGACATGTAAAATCCGTGTAAAATGTTTGACGTGGTCGTAAATTCAAAAATTTTTCGCGTTCCGTCTTTTAATCGGACAGGCATTTCTCCTTTCATTTTTCCTTTTTCAAACAATACTTCATAAAAATATTTTTTCATTTTCTCATCTTCGATAAAATCTGAAAATTTATAGTTTTTGAGTTCATCACTCGGAATGCAAAAGCTTGTACAAAATGATTGATTGGCATCTATAATAAATCCTTCGTAATCAAAAATGACAATGCCGTCAACAGCACGGTCAAATAAATCCGGAAACAGCTGTTCATTGATCGATCGTTCCTGTTCAAGAATTTTTTTCGAAGAAACATCCCGAAAAATAGCAAGATTGTATGTGCCGTAAATGTTCTCAATGATGCTGTATTCAACATATTTGATTCGGCCGTTTTCCAGTTTTAACATGAGTTCCGCATATTGCTGTTTTTCATGATCAGAAAAATTTTTTATAAATTCGTTTCCTGGCAGAGCTGCTACAAAATCATCTATCGACTTCTCTAGTATGACTTCTTTTTCCATTTCAAAAAGGCGGCATGCTGACTGATTTACTTGAAAAAACTTGCCGTGATGATCTAAAAGCACCATAGCATCTACTGATCGATCGAAAATTTCGTAATATTTTTTTAATTTTTCATTTTCTTGTTGCGCTTTTTTTAAACGCTTTGCCAACAAATCTTCTTCAATGGCTGCAATGTTTTGCTTCAAACTTCCCACCTCTCATTTTAACACTCTCAATATATTTACATTTTCTACAAATTACGTTAGAATCCTTCATGCACTGTCAATTTAGTCAATTCGATGTACCTTTCAGTACGACTGTTTACAAAATGTTGAATTTGTCTTATATTTTAAATCGAAACTTTTTTTGAAGGTGATAACATGAATGAGAGGAACAGCTACTTTGATAACGCCAAGTTTATATTAATTCTTCTTGTCGTGTTCGGCCATTTTATTCGATCGATGATTGAAGACAATTACATTATGATGAACATATACAAATTTATTTACACGTTTCATATGCCTGCGTTCATTTTAATTTCCGGCTTTTTTGCCAAAGGGTTTAACAAACAGGGATACGTTAAAAAAATAGCCAAAAAACTCATTTTGCCATATTTCATTTTTCATGGCATCTATACAGTTTATTATGTTTTGATTAAAGGCGACAATCTGCTCCATTCAATTGATCCTTTGAATCCGCACTGGTCCCTCTGGTTTTTAATAAGTTTGTTTTTCTGGAACGTCATGCTGATCCCGTTTTCTAAATTGAATAAATTGGTCGCTTTAGGACTTTCGTTCTTTATCGGTATTGCAGCTGGATATTTTGATTTCATCAGCAACTATTTGAGCTTGTCACGTACACTAGTCTTTTTTCCTATTTTTTTAATAGGTTTTTATTTAAAGAAAGAACATTTTGCCATGATGACGAAGCTGCCTGCAAGATCTTTAGGGGCAAGTGCTCTGTTGCTTACATTTGTGACGTATTTCTATTTGCCTTTTGAGTATGAGTGGCTGTTCGGTTCCATGCCTTATTCAGCTTTTGGCGAAACGGATATCTTTTCAGGGCTGGTGCGGCTCGGATTTTATTTTCTTACTTTGATTACGACGTTCGGATTTTTCTCGTTAATACCGAAAAAGCGTCAATTTTTCACTGAATGGGGCACAAGAACTTTTTACGTTTATTTATTGCACGGATTTATCATTCAATCGTTCAGAGACAGCGAACTTGAAAGCTGGCTTACAGAAATAGAAAGCATCACGGTATTCGCCATTGTTTCAATTGTCGTTACATTCTTGCTGTCGAGCCGCTTTGTCAAAACGATCGCACAGCCAATCATTGAACTTCGAGCGACAATGCTAAAAAAAATAGTAAAAGGCTTATAAGACCGGGGCTGACGCACACAGACAGTCACATCACATAAATAGAACGGCTTCTAATAGCTTTTCAGAAATAGGTCTTTTCTACAGTCCGAGATGCTGAAACAACAATCTAGAGTAGTTAGAGAAATAACTTCAAAGGCGTCGCAGTTCCTAAACTTTCTAACTTTAAAAACAAGTCATAAGTCAGAGGTCCTAGCGGGGTATGGAAAATTCGAACATTTGCCAAAAAAATCTGGCGAGGCCCCTCGATGGACTTCGCCAGATGTTCAATTTTTTAGTCAATCCATTCAGCAATCTTCAATAATGAGATAGGCTGTTTTAATTGGCCCATGTACGCCAACCACTAAGTTCATTTCAATATCCGCTGAATTGCTCGGTCCTGTAATAAAATTAATGCAGGAAGAAATCGTTTCGCCTTTTTCCACCATTTGATGAAATTTTCTGGCGGCCTGTGTCATTCTAGGGAGGATCGTGCTTTTCGGAATAATGGAAATATACGTTGTCGGCAAAAGGCTGACCGCCCTTCCTTTCCCTCCCCCATTCAACAAGACAACCGTTCCGGATTCAGCCAGTGTATAATCGCTGAACGTAATTCCGATATTTGCTCTTTCCGCAATTTGAATATTTTCTTTTCCAAGCTCAGGATCCCATATATGCACGTCTGTTCCTTCGTTTGGCAATTCCTCCAATAAAAAAGGCATCAGCCCGAATGCTTCAAACCGATGATCGTCCCACGTCACAATCGGACCGCCTCCATAAAAAGCAATCACCTCTTTCAGCGTATTTTTCAATGATTTGGAAGTCGTTCTGTATACATCGACATGAACATTTTTACATTGTTTTATAAATGCATCAACCAGTTCGTCGGAAGAATAACCAGCAAGTGTTTTTTCTTGAGGGTGAAATGACCAGCTGGACCGTTCCACCCCTTCCTTCCGGGGATTTCGTCCTAACCTTTGAGCTATCATCTGCAAAAACGAATCTCGATTTTGAATCGTTCCGTTCATGAACGATCACCACTTTCTTTTTTACGATTGTGAAACCATTCGCGAAAGCTGTTTTTTTCCGGTGCCGGGAAATCACGTATGGACGTCCAATTTTTCAAAGGACCTGGTCCATTGGAAATTTTCCCGTCTTTCGAAAACGGTTTGAGGGCTGCTGGCGCCAGTTTTGTTCCCCACTGATACAGTTTTTGATTCGATGCTCCTATTCCAAATGCCTTCATCGCCAGCTTCTCGCTTATTGGCGCTCGTCCTTCCCGCTCGACAATTACTTGCCGATGCTTATGGAGAAGTTCATGAAGCGGAATTTTTACGGGGCATGCTTCCGTACAAGCGGCACATAGTGTGGAAGCATAAGGCAATTCCTTAAAATCATCATAACCACCAAAAAGCGGCGTCAATACAGCGCCAATCGGACCTGGGTAAATCGATCCGTACGAGTGGCCGCCTATATGCCGATATACAGGACAGACGTTAATGCACGCTGCACAACGAATGCATTGAAGAACAGGCTGGAATTCAGTTCCTAAAATTTTGCTTCGTCCGTTATCAACAATCACCAAATGGAATTCTTCCGGTCCGTCAACATCCTCTTTTTGTTTCGGACCAGTTAAAACCGTTATATAGCTCGTTAATTTTTGACCGACTGCACTCCTTGTCAAAAGACTGACAAGCACATCAAGTTCTTCGAATGTTGGAACTATTCTTTCCATCCCCATGACAGTTATTTGTGTTTTCGGAATGGTCGTCACCATGCGGGCATTTCCCTCATTTGTCACTAAACAAAACGATCCGGACTCGGCAATGGCAAAATTGCATCCTGTGATGCCGACATCCGCTGTTAAAAATTCCTCCCTAAGCATTTTTCTCGCATGGAGTGCAAGCTCCTCAGGCTTTTCTGTTTTCTCATACCCAAGTTTTCGCTGAAACACATCTCGAATTTGTTCCTTATTTTTATGCAGGGCTGGGGCTACAATGTGCGAAGGCGGATCATGATCATCAATCTGCAATATATATTCGCCTAGATCCGTTTCAATAACTTCACAGCCCGCTTCCTCCAAACATTGATTCATATGAATTTCTTCCGTCACCATCGATTTCGATTTGACAATTTTGCGAGCCTTTTTTTTCTTGATAACGCTTTGGATGTAATCGTTCGCTTCCTCCGCTGTTTGAGCAAAAAAAACATGTCCGCCCCTTTTTGCAACATTTTCGCTTAACTGGTGTAAATAATAGTCCAAATTTTCCAATGTATGCTTTCTGATTTGTTCACCGAGCGATCTCCATTCTTCCCAATTGCCAAGCTCTTCAGCAGCTTCCAGACGTCTTTTTCTCAGCCTTTCTTGAGCATCTTGGACTGCATTTCTCATAAAATCGTTTTCAATATTTTTTTGCACCCTTTGATCAAACGGCTGATCCGAAATTTTCATTGCCATCCTGCTTTCCCCCCTCCATTATTCGATACTGTTTAACACCTCAGCAATGTGCATGACCTTCACTTGTTTATTTTTCCTGCTTATTCTCCCCCCAATATTCATTAAGCAGCCGCAGTCTGCCCCGATTAAATAGTCGGCATCGGTTTCCTCAATATGCCGAACTTTTTCATCAACCATTTGTTCAGATATTTGTTCCATTTTGACGGAAAACGTTCCGCCAAAGCCGCAGCAATCATATGCATTTGGAAGCGGAACCAATTCAAGCCCCTTCACGTTTGCCAGCAATTTAAATGGTGCCTCCTGAACTCCAAGAAGACGGGTCATATGACATGATGTATGATAGGTTGCTTTTCCTTTTAATGTTGCGCCCACATCTTCCAAATTTAAAACATCTACAATAAACTGTGTTAATTCATACGTCTTATTTGCAAGCTTTTGCGCCTTTTCTTTCCAAACCGGATCTTCATCAAAAATGTGCGGATATTCCTTAAACATCGTGGCACATGATCCGGAAGGTGTGACAACATAATCGGCATGTTCAAAGGTGAGAATCATATTTTTCATCGCTTCTTTTGCCGCTTGAACATATCCGCTGTTATAGGCAGGCTGTCCGCAGCAAATTTGGCTTTCCGGAAATTCTACTTCGCATCCAAGTCTTTCTAAAAGCTCAACTGTTGCTTTGCCTACTGAACCGTTAAATACATCCACTAAACATGTGACAAATAATGAAACTTTCAATTTGCTCCCCCCGCCTTGTGAAACAGTTTCAACTAAGATGTAACCCTTTTCTTTTCACTTTATCGCTTTTTTTATCTTTAGTCAACAGGTCATCTGATGACTAGAAAGGAATATGCTTGCTTTATTCATAAAAAAAGCCGCCGTGTCGATCCATTGTTTGAAGATATCATACTTACTATTGGGATCCATGAGACGGTTTAACACCATGGCAAAAACGGCTTCGTCATACTGAGAAGCAGCCTCGGAATCATCCATGATTTTACGTAATAGCCGACCAAGCCCTAACTTTTCCCATACCTTTCGGAACAGATAAACCGGCCCAAACTCTTTTGTCCAAAGCACGGAGACAGAAGAGGAAGAGCCTTGCCCGTGAATTCGGTCAAAGTAACGCTCTGAAAATTTGATTAATCCCTCGATTTATTTATCGACAGAGCCATTCTCTAATAAATGCTCTAACCCCCCTAGATTATAAGCGTTTGTTGCCGAACTTTATTGTCTACACGAAATGTACGACATATTTGTAGATATTGACGAACAGAACCATTTTTATTTTTTGCTTATTAATTCGAATATACATATGTGGGTTTATTTGGCATGTATTTTTTTGAAAATGGCATTGAAAACTCCAAAGTATCCTCTTGTCAAATTCCGCTTCCCCCCAAAAGACCCGAAATTAGTAATTAAATTTCCTAGACTCTATTTTTATATAACAAATTATACCATTTTCCCATGTTATATATTGTGTTATTTTCGATAGAATATAAGTGTAATGATTAAAGTCCTGCGGTAATATGTCAAGGTGAAAAATCATAGAAATTGGAAATTCCCTTGTCCGATGATCCGAAAAAAGGCAATACTGAAGAAACCCAGTATTGGTACATGTAATAAACTGGGTCTAAAGGTTGATATTGGTATACCAGATCGATCCTCTTATCGATCTTCCCCCTTTCTTGGCGTGTAGATTTGACCGTTGCGTAGCAGCGCATCGATCACACGCACGAGTTTTCTAGCGGTGAGGACGAGGGCTCGTTTATGTTGGTGTTTGGGCACTTCCTCATACTTCTTCCGGTAGTACGCACGAAACGTCGCATCATGCCGTTGTACCGAGTTGGCAGCCTCCACTAGGTAGTAACGGAGATAGCGATTGCCGGAACGAATGAGGGAGGTGTCCTCGGCTTGAAAACGGCCCGATTGGTGCTTGGACCATGTCAAGCCGGCATATTTTGCCAAGGCGGCCTGATTGTGAAACCGCTCGATTTGCCCGATTTCGGCCAGGATGCCTGCGGTATAAACCGGTCCGATGCCTGGGATGGTTTGCAGTGTGTTCGGAATGCCTTCAAGATGGCGGGTAATGGCTTTATCGAGCTCTTTGAGCTACGATTGCAGGCTGCGGATTGATTGAATCGACAGCCCTAACAGCAAGTCGATGGAATCCTCGACACACTTGGACAACCGATACGACGAACGGGCCGCCTTTTGAATCGACTTGGCGATGCATTCCGGATCGGCAAAGCGATTGCGCCCTTTTTGGCGCAGGAAGTCGGCCAACTGCTTGACATCCATTTGGCAGATGTCATCGAGGCTCCACGACTCAAGCAGCAGTTCGAGAATGGCATGTCCGAAGATCGAACTGTCCACCTCTTGGGTAAAGGAACTGCATTTGTAAAACAAGTGCTGGAGAAAATACTGTTTCTCACGGGTTAACTGGTGGACGAGATGATATCGCATGCGTGTCAGTCGCTGAAGCGCGAGAAACTGCTCCTTGAGGACAGCCGTCATCTTCAGACGGCCGAAGCGAAGCCGATCCGCAATGATCCAAGCATCGATGTCATCCGTTTTCTCCAAGTCGACATAGGCTTCTTTAAACTTGCGAATGAGCTTTGGATTGATCGTAAACACCTTGACGTTCCAAGCCTGCAAGGCCTCCTGCTGGTGGAAAAACATAGCTGGATGCCAACTGTAGACCGAGGTGGCTTCCATCCCGATCAGAAATTCGGTTGGCTTTCGCTTGTTAGCCCACAGGAGGATTTGATCCCGAAGGAAGGTGGCGCCCAGAAGATGATTATCCACTTTGAAGCGTGCGCACGTATTTCCTTCATGATCCATAATGCAGGTGGCTAAGTCGCGTGAGCTCACGTCGATCCCGACGTAGAGTTTCATGAGATCACCTCCTATTGTTGTAGGATCGAGGGGTAGGACTCTTCGGGATGCCCCCGGATCGCGCCTGTTGACCAGTCACCCTCGCATATGAGAACTCACGTTGGACCATGGGCTGCCCTGGAAGCTGCTCCTTCCAGCATGGGGAAAACCAACGGGAACAGCCTGCGGGTTAGACGTCCAAACAGGGGCCGAGGAGACAGACTTTACAAGTAGTCAAAGCTACAGGAGTGAGAAGAGTATCCCCGATGATCCTAAGACCATTATCCAGGAACATTGCGAAAAGTCCAACCCCGGTACGCTCAACCCTTTGTGGGAGGGGCGCGCCCCTCCCACAAAGGCAACCACCCAAGATATGCGATTGTCAAGGAGCGTATCGGACTGGAAATTCGATAAAAAAACTTTCTGAAACTTAGTATACGAGGAGGTAATATTATGGAGAACCCTAATGAAAGATTGGATTTAGATGATATTTTAGCTATAATTGAAAAACTTTCTGAAGAAGATGCAAAATCATTTCTAAAAATAATTTATGGGAAGCTTGGAAATTTTAAATATTCTACAGAAGACATTACAAAAGAAAATATAATCAATGACATTGAAACAATTTTTAGCGAGAAAATACCTAAACTTTTGCAAATAAGAGAAGAACAAAAAAATAAATCTACATAATCTTTATGTAGATTTTTTCTTTTAAACTTAAACTGTAGATGAGTAAATTCCATTACATTTATTACCATCTTTAAAAAGAAAACAAAAATACCCTAATGCCACTCGTAACTGGTGTTTAATGGAATCTAGTGGCACTCCTCGTTGGGCTTCGTAATAAATAAACTCAGTGAGATTGTGAATTTTTCTCGATCTTACACTCGCAAGACCGGTTGAAAAATCACTTGAATGTTCTGTCATGCAATAGATATACGTAAATTGTCGATGGTCCAATATCGCTAATGCCTTACTCATGATGGATTCGATATCGATCGAAACCTAATGTTTCTTTCGTTTGCCGAAAGTAGCTTTCGATCGACCAGCGTTTCGCATAGTATTCAAGAATAGCCTGATCACTCAGTTTTTGTGTCTGTACTTAAAAAACAACGCAAATGCTCGCTCGTCATCGGTTGATCGGTTTTCCAACAAAACAATACCACCGCATTTGGAATGTCGTTCAATGCCCCTTCGTAGCGATACACTCGATACGTTTCCCCTCCCACGGTCACGAGGTGGGTATCGGAAACATCGATGTAACGGGCAAATTCTTTGGCGGATTGACGAATTCCTTGTGGATACAGGATGCGGTTGGTTTTCAGTGCTGCCCAAACGGGTTTCTCCCGAAAAATTTTTTATTGCCGCAAAAAACAACAGTTCTTTTGTCAGTTCAAGTCAGAGACGGCATGTGTAAAAACGCTTGCATCATATGTCAATTCCTAATTAAAAAGACTCTGTTTTAGCCCCTGTTTTTATATGGGCTTTATGATGTTTTTTCAAAACCTTTTCAACATTTGTCAGGTGTGCGAGCATTAAATGCTGTGCTTCTTCCGCGTTTTGTTGTTCAATTGCTGTAAAGATGGCTTTATGCTCTTGAAAAATTCGTTCTGCGGTTACTTGCTCTGAATAAAGCCAAATTTTTCGTGTTTCCCGCATCGTTTCAACAATCATGTCGGCTACATTGTTCATTAAGCTTAATAAAATGGGGTTTTGCGTAGCGGCTGCGATCGCTTTATGAAACTTCCAATCCGCTTTTTCTCCTAATTCTTCATCGTTTATATGGATAAGCATTTCGTCAAGCGCAGCTTTCATATCATGGAGATTTTGCTCCGTCCGCTTTGCTGCAGCAGTAAATGCAGCACCGACTTCTAATATTTTTCTAACCTCTAATAAATGTTCAATATCTTTCATATTCATTAACGCCGCTGTCGAAAGAGAAAACGTGAATGACATGGGATCAAACTCTTTTACAAACGTTCCTTCCCCTTGTTTCATTTCAACAATCCCCATTGCTCTTAATGCGCTTAATGCTTCACGAATCGCTGCACGGCCGACTTGAAAATTTTCAGCAAGCTGATGAACGGATTCCAATTTTTCTCCTGGTTTTATTTCTCCTTTTTTAATCATATCTAAAAGGGCTTCCGCCACTTCTTCATAAAGCTTTCTCGGTTTGATTTGTTTATATTCCATTTGCTTCACCCCAAAGTTCAACTAAACAAAATGAAGTCCAAAATATCGGTACATTTATTTTACTGGAAAAGACTTATAAAAATCAAAGTGTTGGCGAAAAAATAACAACGTCTCACCATAAACTTTTTCTTTTTTGACAACTTTTTTGGAAGGAATCATAGACCTGTGTCTCCGAAATCGCGCAAATGACTGAATGAAACTTCATCATAAAAAAAGAGAAATTTGTCTAAACTCTTAAACAATGCTTCATCCGTTACGAACGTCTAATATGTAACTCACTTTTACTGTACCAGTTAAAATGACAAAAACACTCGACGAATATGCTTTATAGCTGTAGACTTGTTAAGGTGATTGATAGAAACGGAAAAGAACGCGTACGAAAAACTTATCAAAAGGGTGAATCCCTGCTTCTTCTTATTTGAAAAGAATATGTTACAATAATGTAGAAAATCGCTACTTCTCAATATCCATTATGAAAAAGGTGTGGAAATATGAACATCATTGTCAGTTCATTAAATGCCAAATACATTCATATGAACTTGGCTATACGTTATTTAAAAGCATATGCCGAGCCAGAATTTCAAGTTCAAATGGCAGAATATACGATAAAAGATCCCGCGATGAACATTGTAACAGATTTGTTTCGAAAAAAACCGGACATAATCGGTTTTAGCTGTTACATATGGAACATTGCAGAAACAATCAAAGTGGCGAAAATACTGAAAAAAATAAAGCCGGAAACCATCATTGTCTTTGGTGGGCCTGAAGTATCCTATGATACGAAAGAATGGCTTGAAAAAATCCCAGAGATTGATTTTATTATCGTAGGAGAAGGGGAAGAAACGTTTAAGCAGTTTTTGCGGGAAGCACATGGAAACCAAGAATGGGAAAACGTGAGCGGTTTAGCTTTTCGAAAAGACGGAGCAGTCATTGTAAATCCGCAGAGGAACAAAATTGATCTGCGAATGATGCCGTCGCCTTTTCGATTTGAAGAAGATGTGCCACATCTTAGCAAACGGATTGTTTATATTGAAACGAGCCGCGGCTGCCCCTTCAACTGCCAATTTTGCTTATCTTCCATTGAGGTTGGGGTTCGTTATTTTGATCGGGAGAAAATCAAGGAAGATATTCGCTATTTAATGAAAAACGGTGCGAAAACAATTAAATTTGTCGACCGAACGTTTAACATCAGCCGGAAATATGCGATGGACATGTTTCAATTTTTAATTGATGAACATGTTTCAGGCGTCGTGTTCCAGTTCGAAATAACTGGCGACATTATGCGCCCGGAAGTGATTCAATTTTTAAATGACAACGCACCGAAAGGACTTTTCCGATTCGAGATCGGCGTTCAATCAACAAACGATTTCACAAACGAATTAGTGAAACGTAAGCAAAACTTCGCAAAACTGTCCAGAACGGTGACGATGATCAAACAAGGCGGAAAAATAGATCAGCACCTTGATTTAATTGCCGGACTTCCTGAAGAAGACTACAACTCTTTTCGCAAAACTTTTAACGATGTGTTTGCATTAAGACCTGAAGAACTGCAGCTTGGTTTTTTAAAAATGCTCAGAGGGACTGGTCTTCGAATTGGAGCTAAACATTTTGGCTACGTGTATATGGATGAACCGCCATACGAAATTTTAAGCAACAACGTTCTCTCTTTTGAAGATATTCTCAAAATTAAACAGGTGGAAGATGTTCTTGAGAAATTTTGGAACGACCATCGAATGGACGCGACAGTAGAATATTTAGTAGAAGAAGTGTTTGAGACGCCTTTTGATTTCTTTCAAGAATTTGGCGCCTACTGGGATGAACGCGGATGGGCAAGAATTGGTCATCAGCTCGAAGATTTGTTTCGAAGATTATTTTCGTTTATTCAAGAACGCAAACGAGAACATTTGCCAATTGTTGAAGGGTTTCTGAAATACGATTATTTGCGCAATCAGAAGCAAAAGCCGCGAAAGCCATGGTGGGATGAAAAGCTTAAAAAACAGGAGCAATCAGCAATCTATCAATTTATCCTGTCCAACCCTGAAATGCTTGGAAAAACCTTTTTAAATCTGTCTCTTTCGGAAAAAGATTTATATAAGCATACGGTTTTAGAAATTCTTCCATTTAATCCTGAGCTGTATTTGCAAAAAAAGATATTAGTAAAAGAGCCGGCAATTTTGTTAGTTTATTACAACTATAGCGATCACCAGCCGCATATGTTTTCTTTTCCGTATACTGCGCTGAAAAAGGTGAGGGAAGCTTAACATCCCTCACCTTTTGTTTTTCTTTTGTTTTCTTCTAAAATATCGTAAATTTTCGCAGCATTAAAATCTCCCAGTTCATTGCCAAATTCCAAATCTTGTTTCACATCTTTTTTGTTCTTTACGTTTTTATTATGATCCATGTGCTTTCCCCTTTTTTGAATTTCGGTTAGCCCCTTTCATCGGGTCTTCATCTGTATAGGATGCTGAAAATTCTTTTTCAGGAAGGCTTTCTGTCGGTGTTTTGCTCGTTTTTTCTGCTTGATTATATGCTTGTTTCCTCTTCAATCTGCATCCTCCTTTCTTTTTTATCTTTTTCAGAAACAAACCATTTATTCAGCTGTTTCTATAAAAGATGGAAAAAGGGATGTGCTTCCATATGGATGCCCAATCGTCAATGTTTTAGAAGTTTTTTCGATTACTCCGCAAGGGTATTTTGTGCTTCTTTTATAACGGGTTATGCGGCAATTTTGATGTTTTATACTTCAAGCTATTCGGCAATTTTGGACCGTTTTCTGTTTTGCAGCTAAAAAAAGTGATGATTTAGCACTTTGTTTGCATAAAAAAAGAACCGCTCTTATTTGGCGTAATTTCGTAAAACTGCCAAACAATGAAAGAAGCGATTCATGACAACACTGAAATTCGTTTATTCTATTCATCTTCGCAATGGATGGTTGACCTTTTTTACTTTCTAGCTTTGAAAATATTTTTTACTTTTGAAACCACGTAATGGCTTCCTCCGCGATCTTCAACACGTTCAATCATCATCGTTATTAAAAGATCTTTTTTATCCGCATCAACAGCAACAAACCAACCGTTTTCCTGACCTTTTTCTCCTTTTGCCGCTTTCAGCTCTGCCGTTCCTGTTTTTCCAGCCAGCTTCAATCCTGGAGTTCGAGGTTTATACGCCGTTCCGTTCGGATCCTCCACCACTTGAATCAAATCTTGAAAAATCAAATTCGCATGTTCCTTTGAAACAACATGGCTTTTCCAATTGGATGGTGTCTTCTCTTCTTCTTTTATTAATACGGGCTTAATCATGTTTCCGCCATTGATAAATACTGTAAAGGTGTATGATAAATGAAGAGGAGTGATTTGAATTTGTCCCTGTCCATATCCAGAATCGGCTAAAAGCACTTCATTATCCATACCGTTATTTGCAATTTTCGATGTTTCAACAGGAAACGGAAAATCAATTTTTTCATTAAATGCAAAGGACTCTAGTCCTTTTATAAATTTTTCGGCTCCAATATTTAAAGCAGCCTGAGCGAAGTAAATATTATCTGAATAGGCAAGAGCAGCGCGCAAATCAACTTGTGTTGCAGGGGATGGAACCCGCTTAATATAATAATTGCCCCAGCTCCCGTCTTTTTGCCAAGTATCTTTTGGAATGGAAATCTTTTTATTCGGATCAATCGTTCCGGTATTGAGCCCAATCGCTGCTGTGAGCGGCTTTAAAACAGAACCAGGTGTATACAAATTTTTGAACTTAGCCATAAACGGTTTATTCGGATCATCTTTTTTCTTCTTGTATTCCGTCAAAAAATCGTTCGGATCATAGGACGGTGCACTGACCATAGCCAGAGTTTCTCCGGTTTTTGGATTGATTGCGACACTTGCACCGGAATCAGTTGATAATTCTTTGTAAATATTTTGCTGAAGATCAGCATCAATTGTAAGGTAAATATCGTTTCCGTTCTCAGCTTCTTTTTTGGCGATCACTTCATCTGTTCCTTTTACTTTGATGATCCAGCCTGTCGTTCCGTGCAGCTCATCTTCAAAAACTTGCTCCAATCCAGCTGCGCCAATTTGCTCAGAAGAGCTGTACCCTTTTTCCTCATATTTCTCAAGCTCTTCTTTATACATTGACCGCAAATAGCCAGTCAAGTGGGCAGCGCTCTCGCCAAAAGGATACATTCTTCCCGTTACATTTTTTTTCTTAACGGAAGGAATGGCTAAAAGTTTGTTGACAAGCTCTGTGTCAGCCGGATTTACGATTTTCAGCGGGACGAATGAGTCCTCCTTCACCCAGCCTTGGGATAATTTTTTCTCAATTTCCTCCTTGGAAACTTCAAGAAGCTTCGCTGTTTGTTCCAAAATGGTTTCTTTTTGCTCCTTCATTTCTCCCGGTACTACACCGATTTCAAACAACAGGCCATTGATGGCAAGTCCTTTTCCATTTCGGTCAAAAATCTCCCCTCTTTCCGGCGCGATCGGCTGGATGGAAATTTCTTCTCCTTCATCAAGCTGAGGAAAAATAAAGGAAGGATTCCATTCAATTCGCCAATCGTTTCCATTATCTGTTTCTTCTTTTTTTAAAACGGCTTTGTTTTCAAAGCTTATTTTCCCCGCTAATGTTTCCATTGAAACAGCAAATGGGAATGTAATATTTCCGTTTTTATCAGGCTTTATTTCTTCTTTCGGTTTCTTAAAGTCGATTTTCAGCTGTTTCACACCTGAATCTTGATAAATTTTTTCATAGCGGGAAACAAATTCGTCTTTTTTGATATTTTTTTTCACATTGGCAGTCAATTGGTCATACATTTCCGAAAAATTTTGGTCTCTCCAATTGGCAACAAAGTCTGCAAAACGATCCTCCGGCTTTGGATCTTTAGAACATCCCGAAAAAAGCACCAGCACGACAAAAACACTAAAAAAAAGCTTTCGAATCCGCACAAAAATTCCCCCTCTCCCCTATGATTTTATCACAATTCTTTTTTATCCAATAATTACCCGTTCTTTCGGATAATGATAATTGGCTTCCTTCCTCTGTTTTCCAATTAAAAAGATAAACGATAAAATGCCGATCCGACCAATAAACATCATGATCATGATTATGATTTTTCCGATCGGACTAAGTTCAGGTGTAATGCCAAGCGAAAGCCCTGTTGTTCCAAAGGCTGAACAAACTTCAAAGATAATTTCCATTAACGTAAACCGTTCTGTTGCAGATAATATGACAATCGAAGTTAAGCACAAAATAACAGAAACTGTCATAACGGCAATTGATTTTTTTATATCATCTGGGTGTATTTCCCGTTTAAATACTTTCACCGTGCTGGAACCTTTCGCAAAATGAAAGGCAACTAGCAAAATGACTGCAACGGTAGTCGTTCGAACCCCGCCACCCACAGAGCTTGGCGAAGCACCTATAAACATAAATATGGACATAATCAGCAAAGTCGTCTCGCTGAACATGCTGACATCCATTGTATAAAGCCCTGTGCTCCTTGTGGTAGCTGATTGAAACAGAGCATAGAAGAAAGATTCGAGAAAACTTTTATCAGATAAATAATTGCCTGATTCTATTAGATAGATCAGGATTGTTCCAATAACGACCAATGCGAAAAATGTCACAGTTGTCAATTTTGTGTACAAAGAAAACCGGTATGTCCTTTTTGTTCCAATTGTCAAAATAAAGTTTTTTGTCTCAATCAAAACTGGAAATCCGATAGCTCCCAGCGTCATTAAAATAATATGAACCATTTGGACAAAATAATCATGTGCAAAAGGTACGAGCGACGAACCGCTTATATCAAAGCCGGCATTCGTTGTGGCGCTGATGGCAGAAAACATGCCATGCAAATAAGCTTCCTTCCATTCCGGAAAATATTTTAAATAATATGTGCCTAATATGATGGTTCCGATCAGTTCAATAATCAAAATCATCAACATAATTTGCCTCATTAAATTTACAATGCCGGACAAATTCAATTGATTTTGATCAACCATGATCAACTGACGTTCCCTTAAGCCTATTTTTTTGCCTAAAACGAGCCAAAACAATGTGCCCAACGTCATGATGCCGATGCCGCCAATTTGGAGAACAATCATTAAAATAAAAATCCCCGGAACGGTAAACGTATCAATAATTGAAACAGTTGTCAGCCCTGTTACACTTACTGCACTAACAGCAGTAAACAATGCATCCAAAAACGTCCATTCGGCATCCGGTTTGTGAACAAACGGCAAACTGAGCAAAATGACCGCAACTGTGATAGCTAAAAAATAAAAAATAGCAAGCATCTGAGCTGGTGATAGTGAAACTAATCGATTACGAATATTTACTAGCATCCTTGTTCAATCCTTTTTTTTACTGCTCATACTATCATAAAGAAAGTACAAGTTTTTTTAAAGAGGTTTTTCCAATTTTGATCATCGAAACTGAAAAATTTGTTATTGTGTCAATTTCTACAAATTCATACTCAAGAAAAATTTATCTGAACTTATTAATTCCATATAAAATGCTTGTTTTTTTATATCTTTTTATTAAAAATAAGGGTAGGCTGTTTAATAAAGGGGGATGTTATGGGAAAAATTCAATTGCGCCGTTCCGTTATGGTTCAATTATTACTATCTTTAAAAGGAATACACGAATTATCCCCTGAAGAAGTGATGAAACAACAATTGCCCTCTGATCAAACAAACCAAATACCTGGCTTCATCAAAAAATTGAGCAAACAAAGAGACAAAGGAGAGCTTGGACTGTCAACGAATGAAATCGTCATCTTAGGAAATTTTTGCGAACTAACTTCCTTGAAATCAACTTCCGTTCAAAATTGGGTCAAGCGTGATATAAAAGAAATCATCGGTCCTCCTGAACTTGGAAAAAAATATTCGGTCGAACAAGCTGCTTTATTGTTAATTGTAAAAGATTTAAAAACCATATTCGACTTTGAAACTGTCCGTTCCTTATTGATGAAAGTTTTTAATACGATTTCCGACCGGAATGATGATTTAATCAGTCCGTTAATGTTTTATAAATTATATACAGATGTGTTGGAACAAGTAAAAAATGTCGAGATCGACAACAACCGGCAGTTTGAAAAAAAACTTTTCGTACAAACAAAAAGGCTTCTTCAAAAGCAAACTTCTTTATCGGATGCTCAAATCGACAGCATTTGCCATGTGACGGTTGCTGCGGTATTGGCTGTTTTAACGTTTCATTTTCAAACAAGGGCAAAAGCGTTCATTGATAAAGAAAGCGAATCGACAAAAAATGGATAACAACTAACTTTTAGATCGGGAATTGCGGTTGTGCAATTCCCGAACTATTTTCGGGCTTGACTACTTTTAGCCGAACCTTTTATGTAAAATTCGAGAGCCCTCATGTCTTCAAGTAATTCCTTTTTCATTCGTTCAAAAGCTGTATAACGTTCGTATGTAAAATCCATTTTTTCTTCCATCATCTTGACCATTTCATGAAAATGGCTTGAAATTCTTTGTAAGCTATTTTCCATCATGTTAAGATAAACATCATTTTTTTGATGATTCAAATAAGTCCCCTCCTTATAGCGACCAATACCTATATAATAACAAAGAAACAGCAAAGGGCAACATTTTTAAGGAAGCGTGAAATCACATAGAAAAGTTAAGAAATGTGGCAAGAAAGACAAGAAAAGAGGGATTTCTCATTTTACAATCGCAGTTGTCGCAGCACAAGATAGAAATGGCAATATGATTGCTCGAAAAACAGGAACAGGGCGTGTGAAAGCCGAAGAAATTGAACTGTGATAGGTGAGTTTATTCACCTTTCCGCTTTGCTATGCACTGATACAGCAACGAATTATAAAAAGCTTGCCAAATTGAAGGGGATGTTGGTCAATGAACGCCAAAAGCAACGTGTTAAGGAAGAAATTTATCTTATTCAACACGTTAACAATTTCCACAATCGTTTGAAAGGTTGGGTGGAAAGGTTCTAAAGGGTTGGAACTCGTTATTTGGATCACTGCCTTTATTAGTTCCGTTGATTCATAAAGAAAGGATTTAACATTTGATAAACGTGTTATTTCAGCTTGTCAAAAATCAAATTATACAACTAAGAAGTGCATAATAAAAGACCTCAAAGCACTCTCCTTACTTTAAGAATATTGATGCGGCTATAGAACCTATTATGATCGTAAGAATAGGTATTCCAGTACCCTTCCAACCTAAACTACCTACTAAATCAGCAAGGTTTCCAGTTTCAGCTCTATTAAACGCATCGCTTATATTTCCAGTTGGGTTTCGTATTAATTCTTCTCGTCTTAGTCTTTCTCTTCTTCTTCCAGGTGTTTCTTTGTCTTCGCTCATTATCACACCCCCATTTTTGTAATACTAACATATGTTCTTCATACTCTTTACATAAATCTTACCTTAAGGTTTATAACATAATTTTAACACATTATGGTAATTTAACAAATTTTCATATAAAAAAATCTTTTAGAGAACAGCCTTTACTAAAAATAAACAATTGAAATGATCAAAACTAAAGACGCTCCGGACCATGTAAAAATGATAAAAGGGGGTGTCTAATAAGTCGTTTTTACGGCTTATTGACGCCCCCATTAATGTGTTAGATATATCGGTGTTTATGATTTTTTGTTTTCAATGGCGATTTGACTTTCTGTACAGCCCCTCTTAAAATAGATCATTCCACACCTTTTGTCCATTCTGCCACTTTACCTTGATTTGCTTCGACCCAATCTTCTGCTGCTTTAGCAGGATCACTGCCTTCTGAAATTTCCAACATGACTTGTTCAATATCTTCAGCAGTCCATGAGAATTGATCCAAAATTTTATATGCTTTCGGCATATCTTCTTTTAATCCCTTTCGAACGATTGTGGATATATGTTCTTCTTTCCCAAAGGAGCCTTTCGGATCTTCCAAAAATTTTAAGTCATATGCAGCAAATTTCCAATGCGGGGACCAGCCTGTAACGACAATTGGTTCTTTATTTTTATAAGCTTCCCCTAAAGCCGTTGCCATAGCTCCGCTTGAAGATGTTTGGACTTGCCAGCCTTTTAGGCTTTCATATGTTTTAACAGCGTTTTCCGCTGATTTTACAACGCCCGCTCCAGGTTCAATGCCTGTAATCGTTTTGTTTAATTTGCCAGCATATTGATCGAGCTCTTCAATTGATTGAATGTCCATATATTTCGGAACGACGAGCCCGATTTTCGCACCCTCCAAGTTTGGACCTAAATCCTCCAGCTGATCTTTATATTCTTCATATAAATCTCCGTGAGTAGCCGGCAGCCAGGCGGCAACCATGCCGTCTGCCTCACCTTTTGCAACAGATTCCCACATAACAGCATTATCAACAGGTGTAATGTCCACATCGAATCCTTGATCCTCTAAAACTTTTTTGATGACATGGGCGGAGGCGACTTCCGTATCCCATTCCACGTAAACCAATTTTATTTTTCCTTCATCTGCCGCCCCGCCTTGAGATCCCCCGTTTGATCCGCAGCCAGCCACTAAAAGCGACAAGGAAATTCCGGCAACAAGTCCTAGGCGTTTCCAAATTCGTTTAAACATAAATATCAAAACTCCTTTTTAATTTTTCAATTCGAAAAAAGACCAACTTGCTATACATGATCATGCTTCTTGTTCATGCTTTGAGTGAAGCGGTCGATAATGATGGCTAATATGACAATACCGATACCTGCAACAAATCCGGGACCAATTTGAGCGCGCTGCAAAGCGGATAACACGTTTCTTCCAAGACCCGGCGCTCCAATCATCGAGGCAATGACAACCATTGATAATGCCAGCATGACGGTTTGATTGATTCCGGCCATAATTGTGGCTCTCGCCATCGGCAGTTCTACTTTAAATAGTTTTTGAACTGCTGTGCTACCGAATGCATCAGAAGCTTCAATCAATTCTTTCGGCACCTGGCGAATTCCTAAATTCGTAAAACGAACGGTAGGAGGTGTCGCGAAAATTAATGATGCAAACACTCCCGGCACCATGCCGATGCCAAAAAAAGCAACGGCAGGTATTAAGTAGACAAATGCAGGCATCGTTTGCATAAAATCCAAGATAGGAGTAATCATTGCTTCCGCTGTTCTGCTTTTAGACATTAAAATACCTATTGGAATACCGATGATGACGGATAATAAACTTGCCATCAAAACTAAAGTAAATGTACTTATTAAATGATCCCAAAGCTCTTGGTTGTAAATAAACCAAAGGCCGACGATGGAAAATGCCGGCAGGCCAAACTTTTTTCCACTTATAAAAAAGGCAATAATGGCAACGATCAATATGACTAAAACAGGCGGCACAGCCCCCAACAAATCCGCCACATATTCCATTAAATCCTCAAAATATTTTTTTAACGGATCAAACAAAAACGAAAAAGAATTTGTCACCCAGTCCGTAAATTGTTTGATCTTTTCCGCAACTGGAATTTTCGGAACAAAATCCAACACATTATTCAGCACTGTTTGTGCTCACCTCGCTTTCACCTGCAAGAGCCGCGATGACTGACCCGCGAACGATGATCCCTATTAATTTTTCCTTTTCGACTACTGCTACTGGTATCGGCGAGTCGTGGATGACCGTAAAAATATCATGCATTGGAGTGTCCTTTTCAACCTTCGGAACATTTGTCCGCAATATTTCTTCAATATCACGAACATCTTTTTTTCTTGCTTCTGATGCATCATCAGCTGTTACATAACCTTTTAGATTCCGTTTGCTGTCAACAACGAAAATGGTGGATATCCCTTCTTCTCTCATTCTTTCCAATGCAACACGCGGTCCATGCTTTTCAATATTGATCGTTTCGGGCCGTTTCATAATATGCTGCGCCGTCAATATTTTCGATCTGTCTACATCTTCAACGAATTTTTCAACATAGTCGTTTGCCGGATTCATTAAAATCTCTTCGGGCGTACCGATTTGCACAATCGATCCGTCTTTCATTAAGGCAATCCGGTCTCCAAGCCGCAAAGCTTCATCTAAATCATGTGTAATAAATATAATGGTTTTCTTCATCGTCCCTTGAAGATCGAGCAATTCATCCTGCATTTCTTTTCGGATAAGCGGATCCAAGGCTGAAAAGGCCTCATCCATCAACAGCACTTCAGGATCATTTGCCAATGCTCTCGCAAGTCCTACGCGCTGCTGCATTCCGCCTGACAGCTGATTAGGCTTTTGCTCCAAATATTGTCCTAATCCGACCATTTCAAGCGCTTTGATTGCCTTCTCCCTTCGTTCTTCTTTTGGGACCTTTTGAATTTCAAGTCCGAATTCTGCATTTTCTAAAACCGTTCGGTGCGGAAATAGGGCAAATCGTTGAAAAACCATGCTGATTTTTTTTCTCCGCACCTCTCGCAATGATTTTTTATCCATTTTTGACAAATTGTCCCCATCGATAAAAATGCTTCCTTTAGTCGGTTCAATCAACCGGTTGAGCAATCTTATCAATGTGGATTTGCCGCTTCCAGACAACCCCATAATGACGAAAATTTCTCCAGCCTCAACGGAAAAGGAAGCGCGATTCACTCCCACTGTATGTCCGGTTTTTTGTAAAATTTCATGCTTTGAAAATCCTTCATCTAATAGCTTCAATGCTTGAGCGGGGTTTTTACCAAAAATTTTTGTTAAATTTTTTACCTCAATGATCGGCATTTTTCCACCCCTTTTTATAAAATTCAATATTTTCAAAATAATACGCCGATAAAATTGTCATACTAAGCTTTAATAGCTCATAATAAAAATATGTAAACCCGAACGATTCGTTGCTTTATAAGTATAACTAATTTTTCTTGATGGATACAAACGCGGTATATAGCGGATATCTCTTATATTTAATGGTCAGTTTGTACTGAATAGTTTTTTTATATAGTTTTCTTACATTTCCTTTTATATGCTGGTAAATTCATACCAATATCAACATTTTACGGTCAACTACATTGTTTATTTTTAACCAACAAGTTCCACACATCAGATCACTTCTTTTTTGCAAACTATGCGTAAACAGGCAAAAAGGAGTTGAATTCGAATGGCAAGGCGAAATCAATTAATTGTTCCAGGAGTTGAACAAGCTCTTGAACAATTTAAAATGGAAATCGCGCAAGAGTTTGGTGTCCACCTTGGTTCAAATACTACCTCACGCGCAAACGGATCTGTTGGAGGAGAAATGACAAAGCGTTTAATTGCACAAGCTCAGGCTGATTTTAGCGGAAAACAGCCTTAAAATAGACTTTTGTAAATAATACAAACATTTTATCCTTTCCCATGTTCGTCCAAATGCTTCATTTTTCATATTGTTTAGGGTAAAATGATGTTGGATGATGTTTCATAAGTTTTATTTGTTCATGTTCCGATTGCATAACGGCATGAAATGGAACATTTTTTAGGAGGAATAGAACATGGGAATTGGTTGGACAGAATTTATTTTAATCATTTTCGTTGCACTTTTGCTTTTTGGACCGAGCAAGCTTCCGGAGCTTGGAAAAGCAGCAGGAAAAACGCTGCGGGAATTCAAGCTGGCTACAAAAGGAATTCTTGACGAAGAAGAAAAAAATGAAAAAAAATAATTGGTTCAACCTAAAATCGGCAAATTGCCGATTTTTTTCTTTTTTCGAAATTTGTATGAACCGGTTTTCGAGTATGTAACTTACATTTTTTAACACAAATCATTCTGATCCTTTCGCTAAAAATAAAGAGAAAGAAAAGGTAACTTACGGAAAGGCGGAATGAATATGCATACGATGTGGAAAGGTTCCATATCCTTCGGGCTCGTCAACATCCCGGTCAAACTGTTTTCTGCTACAGAAGACAAGGATATGAAATTTCGTCAGCTTCACAAAAAATGCCATACCCCAATTCAATACGCAAAACGTTGTCCAAACTGCGACGAAGAAGTTGGCAACGATGACATTGTGAAAGGGTTCGAATATGTACAAGGCAAATTCATTATTTTAACAGATGAGGAATTAGCAGCTCTGAAGGAAGAAAATGAAGACAAAACGGTTGAAATCGTCGATTTCGTGAATTTGCCGGAAATTGATCCGATTTATTTTAACCGGTCATATTATATCGGTCCAGGCGAAAACGGACAAAAAGTGTATGCATTGCTTCGTGAAGCATTGAAACAATCAGGGAAGATTGGAATTGGAAAGATTTCAATGCGCTCTAAACAACAATTGGCTGTCATCCGGACATATGAGGACGTCATTTTAATGGAAACAATTCATTATCCAGATGAAGTGCGAAACGCCCGTGACGTTCCCGGGGTTCCTCAAAATACCAATATTGAAAAAAAAGAGCTGGACGCTGCCATGCTGCTTATCGATCAGCTGACAACAACGTTCCAACCGGAGAAATATCAAGATGAATACCGTTTGCGGATTCAAGAAAAAATTGAACAAAAAGTACAGCAAAACGAAACAAAAACGGCTGAACCGTCTCCAAAAAAGAACGTAGTCGATTTAATGAGTGCGCTTGAGGCAAGCATCGAACGCTCAAAATCATTAAATAAAAAGGGAGAAGAAAAAAGCGGTGCAGCAGGCAAAAAAACGAAAACGACCCGCAAAAAAGCTTAGCTTTGCCGGACAATAAAGCGGGCGGCCGACAGCAAATCCGGAAAATGAAAATCAGCTATTTTTTCTTGATGGCGGCTGCCTACTAATATCGTTTTAGCTCCTGCAGCCTTTCCGGCAGCGATATCTACTTCACGATCGCCAATCATATAACTGTTCTCTATATTGATGTTATATTTCTTTGCCAAATCAACAATCATCTTCGGCTCCGGCTTACGGCAGGCGCAGCCTTCTTTAGGTGCGTGGGGACAATAGGCAACCTCTTTAATCGTTCCGCCTTTTTTTTCAATTTCACGAACCATTTTTTCATGGATTTTGTGGAGCATTTTTTCTGACATGTATCCTAATCCGATTCCGCCCTGATTTGTGACAACGAAAACGTCAAAATTGGATCTGTTCAAAAGCGCAACAGCTTCAGCTGCTCCTTTTAGCAAATAAAAATCTTCAGGCTTATTTACGAAACGGACACGATTGGTCATCACTTCATTTACAACGCCGTCTCTGTCTAAAAAAACTGCATTTTTCACAAATCTATCCTCCAATCTTTAAGGGTGAACACTATGCAACCGATGATGCCGACATTATCTTTCCATATTCCGGAAGGGGAGCAATGGCTATATGAGCCAAAATATGATGGTTTTCGCGCGATATTGCAAGCGGACGAAGACCGTATTTCTCTCATGAGCCGAAATGGAAACGATTTATCCCCATCGTTCCCGGAAATTAAACATTTTATCGAAAAACAAATAGAAAAATGGCGTCCTTTTTTTCCGCTTGTTTTGGACGGAGAGCTTGTTATGCTCAAAACAGCTTTTTCCGCTGATATTGCCTCTTTAAAAAGAAAATGGAAAAGAAAAAGCGATGAAACGACCGAAGCATATCAGCTTCTCGTTTTCGATATACTTTTGCTGCAAGGAGAGGATATAACAAAAAAACCCCTTTCCAGCCGAAAAGAACTACTATCCTCCTTATTTCAACAACTCGGTTTACCGCTGCATGTTAGTCCAGAGAATCCGGTCCCGATCCAAATGATTCAAGCATATCATCAGTTTTCCCAATTATGGGAAAAAATTGTCCAGCATGATGGAGAAGGCGTTGTTTGCAAACATATGTTAAGCACATATGAGAACAAGAAAAGAACATCACAATGGCTGAAAATCAAAAACTTTAAAGAAGCGCTCTTTTTTGTCACTGGATTTGATTCAAACAACGGCTACATGCATATTTCTGTTCATCATAAAGGAACAATTGTGCAAGCCGGCGTTTTTTCTCACGGTATGCCTGACAACCAAAAACAAGCGTTGTTGGAGATTATAAAAAAGAAAGGAAAAAAGGAAAACCATCTATATACTATAGAGCCGGCCATTTGCATGAAAGTACGGTTTCTTTCCATTGACGGCGGCAGTTTAAGAGAACCTTCTTTCCATTCCTTTGCATTGGAACATGATTGGACAGACTGCACTTTTTTGCAGCTGAAAATGGCTGAAGCCAATGTCAAAGATGTTGCTGTCACACATATTGAAAAACCTCTTTGGCCGAAACATGATATACAAAAACAAGATTTTTTGCTTTATTTATTGGAAATTTCCGATTATATGCTTCCATTTTTAAAAGACCGCCCCTTAACGGTGATCCGCTATCCGCACGGTTTGTTGGGAGAAGCATTTTTTCAAAAAAATTGTCCTGATTATGCCCCGGAATTTATTCAGACAAAAGCAATCGACGGGATTCATTATATCATTTGCAATGACAAAAAAACGCTTATGTGGCTTGGCAACCAGCTCGCAATTGAATTTCATATCCCCTTTAATACGTGGAAGGAAAAACAGCCGGCGGAAATTGTATTTGATTTAGATCCGCCGTCGAAAAACGAATTTCATTTGGCTGTTTATGCTGCAAACAAGCTGAAGGAATGTTTAGATCGGTTTGAGATTGCCTCCTTTCCAAAGCTTTCCGGAAACAAAGGAATTCAAGTTCATATTCCGATCGGCACCAACATTTTCTCATATGAGGATACGAGGCGGTTTACGTCTTTTTTCGCTAATTATTTAGCCGAACAGCATCCGAACGAATTTACGATTGAACGCTTGAAGAAAAACCGGGGCAGCCGCCTTTATATTGACTTTTTACAGCATGCAGAGGGAAAAACGATCATTTCACCTTATTCCGTCAGAGGAGTCGAAAATGGAACGGTTGCCGCTCCGCTTCATTGGAATGAAGTCAATGAACAGCTTGACGCTGAATCTTTTACAATGGACTACTGCATCAACAGGGTAAAATCAGGTATTTGTCCAATGAAACATTATTTTTCCATCGATCAGCATGAAAAAATTAAGGCCATTGTCGAGCATTTATTATGAAAACCGCCTATACAACTTGAGCTTCTTCAGCATAGTTTATAACTGTAATAAAACATTTCACAGGGAGGTTTTCATATGTCTGGAGTATCTGGAGGATACGGCGGAGGCTTTGCGTTAATCGTCGTTCTGTTCATCCTTCTCATTATTGTTGGTGCATCTTGGTGGGGATGGTAAATATTGCATTTTGACTTTTTCAAAAATGCCAGAGCTTATTCTCTCGTTGAAACCGGCAAAATTGCCGGTTTCACCTGTTAAAAGCAGAATATTTTTTTAAGAGTAATCAATCTAAATCCGACGATCAAGATTTTCAAATGAACAATTGATTTTTCTTTTCAGGCCAATTTTGCAAAAGTTGGAATGCTTCATCAGATGAAACAGGCTTGCTGAAATAAAAACCTTGCATTTGAAAACAATGGTGGCGATTCAGAAAAAATACTTGTTCTTTTTTTTCGACGCCTTCCGCTACGATGGAAAGCTTCAAATTTTGTGCTAGAGCAATGATCGTTTTTACAACGACATTGTGGTCGTGCTCTAAATAAATGTTTTGAATAAAAGAACGGTCAATTTTAATTTTATCCAGCTTCAGCTTCGTTAAATAGCTGAGCGAACTATAGCCTGTTCCGAAATCATCGATGCTCAGACCTATATTTAGTTTCTTTAACTTACGGATGATTTCCAAAAACCATTCAAAATTGTACATTGGGACGGTTTCGGTAAATTCAAGCTCAAAGCATTCAGGCGGAATTTCATACATCGTCAAGTAATCCGTAATCATTTTCACAACATCATGCTGGTAAAATTGTTTAATAGATAAATTGACACTGATTTTCAAGTCACGGAAGCCCTTATCTCTCCATTCCTTTAATTGCTGGCAAGCTTTTTCCATGCTCCATTTGCCGATTTCTACGATAAGCCCTGTATCTTCCGCAATCGGTATAAATTCTGAAGGGGGAATCATCCCAAGCTCTTTATGTTTCCATCTGAGCAGCATTTCAAAGCCGGTAATTTTTTTTTCTTTTGTATCGACGATCGGTTGATAATATAAACATAATTCTCTTTTTTTCACAGCTTTGTAAAGCTCATTTTCTATAAAAATTCTTCGTTCGATCGATTTGCTGTTATGATTATTAAATTGGGCAATGCGCTCGTTTTTTTCTTTCCCCATTTTGATAGCAATTTCACTATTTTTAATTAAAGTTTTCGGCGTTCTTCCATGAACCGGGTAAAACACGATGCCAATGCTGTAGTCGTAATAAATTTCCAAATCGTTGATGACAAGTATATCTTCCAGCTTATTGATACGATGCACAATATCACGAATCATCTCATCTTTATTTACAACATTGTAAACAATAACTAAAAACTCGTCATTTGACAATCGACCTATAAAGTATGTATCGGGAAAAATATTTCTCAACTGCCTTGCAAATGACTTAATCACTTCATTACTAATATCTTTCCCAAAAATTTCGTTTATGTATTTATAGCGGTTAATTTGAAACTTCACAACTGCAGCAGGATTTTTTTCTGTTTGGCATAAATACTCTAAACGGTTGAAAGTAGCTTGTTCATTTGGCAGCTTTGTCAAATCGTCAAATTGCGTTAAATATTGAATCTTTTCATCCGCTTCCTTTACTTTTGAAATATCTCTTATAATCAGCGCATAACCATAAAAAAAATTATTGCTATATAAAGGAAGGCATAAGATGGACGAAGGCGTTTCCTCAACAACTGCCTCAAAAGTTGCAGGTTCGCCGGTTATCCTCACCTGTTCAAAAAGATGCTGAATCTCTTTTCTGGATGAAGAATGAAAAAAATGATAAATCGAACCTTTCTTTTGCAAAAAATGCGCAGCCATTCTGTTGCCTTCCTTGACCAATCCGCTTGGATCACAAAAAACGATCATATCAGGGTGAAATTGAAAAATGAGGTCATAAAATTGTTGAAAAAGGCGATCCATTATTTTAACACTTCCTCAACTATGGGTTCTCATTTTTTATATCGGTATAAACATAGCTTTATTCAATAATTACATAGAATTTCATTCATAAAAATTATCGAAACAGCACACTATTGCTGGAGTCTGCAGCTTTTTTTAACAGTTCGATCAATTGCACTTGTTCTTCTTCGGATAGGCCGGAAAAAACTCTCGCCATCCTTAAGGCGCGGATCGGATATATTTCATCAAAATATTGGCGCCCCTTCTCCGATAAATTTGCATAAACTGACCGTTTATCTTTCGGATTTTTTTCCCGATAAATCCACCCGTTTTTTTCAAGCTTGTCAATAACATAAGTTACATTACCGCTGACAAGCAATAGTTTTGACCCGATTTGCTGAAGTTTTTGCGGACCCTTTATGTACAGAAGCTCCAATACAGCATATTCGGTTGGATTCAAACCATGCTCCTTGCTGTCTCGATTGGCGTGATCCGAAACGTTTTTATACGCTTTTGCAAGCGTATGAAACAAGTTTAAAGCCCTCTCCATTTCTTCTTGAGTATAGGAAAAAAACATTTCCAATCCCCTTTTCCTTTTTTTATTTTATAATGCTCATTTTAATGGAAAAAACAGTTTATGTAAACGCTGTCATTTTAAAAGTGCGCTCTACCAAACAGTCAGTCAAAATCTTTTCTTATCGAAAAATCGAGTAGGAGGGAGCGATTAACTCCCGTCCTCTCACACCACCGTACGTACGGTTCCGTATACGGCGGTTCAATTAAGATAATTGACGCAAGTTTTCATAACTTCCGTGAATAGCTGTTCTCTTTATGCCAGTGGTCACTCCACCCTCCAAGAGGTCTCCCACGGGATTCACCGCTTCCTCCCTCAAGTGAGGTACTACGTTTTCTGTGTTCATCATGACTCACTGAATGCCAAGGGCTATTCTCTCTTAATTGTTCGGTCCTTCTTAGTTGTTCTAGACCAACTAATACTATGACCTCTGCTGACTTCTGACGGTTCAGCTATCTATCACTAGATAGGTTACCAAGGTTACTTGGCGTGCCAGCCAGACCTCCCCGGGTAAGAGTGTAATCTTTCCTTCCATCCATCTGCTTCATTTACTCTGTATCACCTTCGGCAGAAAGGGCTTTGTTTTGTCTTGCAAACTCACCCAGTGATACCTAGCCTCATATGAAGTTCGTGTTCCTCGGACCGGTGTTTTGCCTCCAGCTTCCTTCAGATTCCGCGTCACCACGGACACCCTTGCTCTTGGCTAACCTCTACTTCTGTCTTCGGGGTTCGGGACTTACACCCTATAGTTCATATACATGCCGGGCGCACAAATAAAAGCGTGCAGCAAGATGCTTGCACGCTTTACAGTCCATTCATCCTTTTATTTTGTCATACGGTTCGTAAAAATTGATTATTGAACTTGAAACCTTTTCACTAAAGATTGCAAATCTCCAGCCAGATTTGACATGGATTCGGCATGTGAAGCAATAGTTGCCGCTGACTCATTTGCCGTTGCTGCTGAAGCTGATGTTTGTTCAATACCTGCAGCCGCCTCTTCCGAAATCGATGCGATGTTGGAAATCGAATCATTAATCGATTCGCTCGTTGATAACATGTCAGTTAAATCATTTTGAGCATTGTTGATTCTTTCGGAAATTTCTTTAATCGTTTCTTTAATTTGTTGAAATGCGGCACTCGTTTCGTTCATTGAATCCATTTCCGATTCTACTTGTTGAAATCCTAATTCAAAGCTTTTCGTCACTTTATTCGTCTCGCTATGGACTTCTTCCACGATTTTTTGAATATCCACAACGGAACTGGAAACTTGTTCAGCCAATTTTCTGACCTCGTCTGCAACTACTGCAAATCCTTTTCCATGTTCCCCCGCTCGAGCCGCTTCAATCGCTGCATTTAGCGCGAGCAAATTTGTTTGATCAGCTATAGATTGAATAACTTCAACGAGTTTGGAAATTTGTTTTGAGCGTTCATCAAGTTTTTTAATTTTTTTCATATTGCTTTGCATGCCTGTAAACATATAATCAAAAAGTTTTTTCGATTGATTCATCAGCTTGCTGCCATTGTCCGTCAACTCCAGCACTTCTCTCGATTTATCAAACATTTCTTTTCCATTCCTATGTATTTGATAAATCTTATCCATGTACATACCCATTGCTTCAGAAAGCTCTGAGGCAGAATTAGCTTGCGATTCTGCTCCAGCCGACAGCTCTTGCATTGTCGCAGCGATTTGGTTGCTTCCTTCTTTTAGCTCTTTAGAGGAAGAAAGCAAATCGCTGCTTTGTTTTGACATAGTATCTGAAGCATGATGAATGTCTTGCACGATCTTTCGAAGCTGATTCCCCATTTCGTTGACAGCTTCCATCAATTCGCCGATTTCATCCTTCGACTTTATTGATAACGGTTCCAACATTAGATTTCCCTTAGATATTTGCTCCATTTGGCCGGCGATTTTGATCAAAGGATTCGTAATGGAACGAGCCATTTTAAAGGACATGATGAAACCGATTAAAAGTATGGAGGCCAAAACAGCTAATATGATGATGATAGATAGATTGCTAAGTTGAATCATATTATTTCCGCTTTTGATTACATCGTTTTGTCGATCCGACGTCACTTTTTCAAATTCTTGAATAATCGTTTCCCCAAGCGGTTGTACACTTTCTTTCATTTGCTTTAAAGCATCATTCTTTTTCCCCATATCATAGTCAAATAAAACCTCGTGTCGGACAAGCAATTCCCATTGGTGGCATTTCGCAACTAAATCCTTCATTTGCTGTGAAGAATTCAATTTCAATAACTGCTTTTGAATCTCGCTGCTCTGTTTTGCCAATTCTTCGTATTTTTGACGAATGTCTCGGTCCCCATATAGAAGAAACTGGTTTATTAATGAAATGCGTTCTGCAATATTGTATCGCATTTTCTCGTTTTGGATCAGTCCTTCTACATCTTCCTTCATGATGCTTTCCGTATGATTTGTTAAATTTTTTATTACCCCAAAATTAATAACGGCCATTAAACATGTTAGCAGCATTAATATTCCAAAGCTTCTGAGCAGCCTTCTTCTCAATCCGCCTTGCTTTTTGGAAGTAGTGATCCTTGTCACTGTTTTATTCTTTTTCATATGATCTACGATCCCCTTCCCAAACCTCTTTTTCTGTGAAAATCAATTAACCATGGCTGAAGCGGTATACCCCACAATCAAATTGGATACCCTATTAACGACCAAAAAAAGGCAATAGGAAAGCAGAGCTACCTTATTTTTAGGTATCTCGTATATTTCTGAACCTTTTTGGTTATACTAATTTATTTACTGCTCTCGAAACGGTTCTTTTCGAGAAATGATGCAGTAAATGATGGTAAGCATTCGGTGCGCGATCGCAACGAGTGCTTTTTTCTTTCCCCTGCGTGCCGCCAATGACCAATATTTCGCTGCCAAACGTTGATTCCTACATCGAGACAAAGCCCAAGCCGCCTCACATAACGCCGATTTGATATGCGGATTCCCCTTCGTCGTTCGGGTACTTTTTCGTTTTCCAGCACTTTCATGATTTCCCGGCGCGACTCCCGCCCATGAAGCGAGGTGTTGAGACGTTGGAAATTGTCCCATATCGACTCCGATTTCAGCGATAATCACGGCAGCGGTTTCCTTCTTGATCCCCGGTATGGTCACAAGAAGCTCCATCTCTTGTTTGTATACTTGTAAGAGTTGGTCGATTCGTTCTTCGATGTCTCGAAGTAAACTTTCCAACGATTCGATGTGCTTCCACGATTGGCGAATCATGAACAGTTGATGGTTGGTCAATGTACCAAAGAGAGAATCCTGAATTTGTTGTTTTTTCCTCTTCATACTCCTGTGAATGCAAGCATCGACTTCGGTTTCTTCGATGTATCCCTGTTTCATTAAACGTTCCAGTAGCTTTCGCCCAGATACACCAAATACATCCGAAATCACGGAACTTAACTTGATATTGGAACATTCCAACACTTTTTGAATGCGGTTTTTCTCCGCGGTTAACTGCCCGATCCATTTTTTGCGCAAGCGAGTTAAATCCCGTCATTCTCGAATGTTCTCAGGAGGTACGAAACTCTTCTCGATCAATCCGTAACGCAACAATTTGGCGATCCATTCTGCATCGGAAACATCGGTTTTTCTCCCCGGTACATTTTTGATTCGCTGAGCGTTGGCAAGTGTAATGTCAAAGTAATCTTCCAAAATATTGAACACAGGTTTCCAGTAAACGCCCGTACTCTCCATCGCAATATGAGTGACACCACGATCTTCTAACCATTTCAGAAGACGAAACAAGTCTTTCGTGAAAGTAGGAAATGTTTCAACTTCCTTTTGAACGTGTTCTTCCTCTCCAAGAAGAGCACAAACGACAATTGTTTCGGCATGGACATCTAATCCTGCACAACGATGATAAAGAACATCCATGATTCTTACTCCTTCCATCGATAAATTCGCAAACAGGGAGTCCATTTGCACGTTAGGCATTTTTCTGTTCGTAGTCACCTTTTCACACGAAAAGGGCTGACAATGGGTGGAACACCAAATGGACTCAAACAGTTTTTATTACAGGGTCGAACCACCATTAAAGAGAACGTCTTTCAAAACTGTTTGCGTTCATATCCATTATGGGAAGGAATGATGGATTTTCATGCATGGGTGGGGAGTAAAATTACTCATGGATGTTTTTATTTATATCGGTGCAAAATTCATCATTTTTAAAGAATAGTAAAATCGACCCAGTTTCATCATCAATGCTTCAGACGACTAGCTTTTTAAGAGGCATACGACCGTTTACCATAACTTTTTCTGCAAAATCTTTTTTAATCCGCTTGAAATCGCATATGTAAAGTCGCCATATGTTTTTCAATAAATAGACTGCCCTTTTAGAAAGCAAAAAGTAAAATCGCTCGTTTTTGAAATGGAGAATGAACTTGCTATTTTCAAAGAAAAAGCCACTCATTCATCAGAAAAAAAGTACCGGATCTCCATAAATATCTTATCTGTTCCAACAAAAAAACAGCCTGCAGACAGAAAATACATTTTGTCTGCAGGCGTGGACAATTTTGATTAAGTTATTTAGTCCCAAAAAACTCTTCATATAACGCTTTTACGGCTTTCTTTTCATCCGTTCCTTTTACGCCAAACATCATGCTCACTTCTGATGACCCTTGATTGATCATTTCAAGGTTCACACCGCTGTTTGCAAGCGCTGTTGCAGCTCTGGCCATCGTTCCGACATTTTTCCGCATTCCTTCGCCAACAATCATGATTACCGCTAAATCATAAGCAACTTCTATATTATCGACTTCCAGTTCCTTTTTGATCCGCTCTACAACTTTCCGTTCTGTTTCCGAATCAAACTGGTCCTGGCGCAAAATGACAGAAATGTCATCAATTCCAGAAGGTGTATGTTCATATGACAGCCCAAAATCTTCTAAAATTTGCAGCAATCTTCGGCCAAAACCGATTTCTCTGTTCATTAAATATTTATTGACATAAATGCTGCAAAAACCGGTATCACTGGCGATGCCCACGACAGGGCCGTTAGAATCTGTTCGTTCATGTACAATTTTTGTACCAGGAGCCGATGGATTATTGGTGTTTTTAATATTTACCGGGATTCCTGCACGGAATGCCGGAATAAGTGCTTCGTCATGAAATACTGCAAAGCCAGCGTAAGATAACTCACGCATTTCTTTATATGTAAGCTCCCGAATTTCTTTTGGATTTTCAACAAAATTTGGATTTACGGAATAGACCGCATCTACGTCCGTAAAGTTTTCATATATTTCCGCTCCGACCCCGTTGGCCAAAATAGAACCGGTTATATCGGAACCGCCACGTGAAAAGGTGACGAGCTTTCCGTCTTTTGAATAGCCGAAAAATCCAGGAAAAATCAGAATTCCTGAGCGATCACGAAGCTTTTTTAAATTTTCATAGGCTTCCGGCAGCACTTGTGCATTGCCTGGTTCATCGCTCACAATAAGCCCTGCTTCTTTAGGATTCACATAATGGGCTTCAACTCCGCGCGATTGAAAATACGCAGTGATCAGTTTTGCATTATTATCTTCACCGCTGGCCTTCACCGCATCCATAAAACGGGCAGGATTTGATTTGTCCCCATGTAAAATTTCTTGCAAATCAGCAGAAATTCGATCAATAATATCATTAGATAATCCTAATTCTTTAGCAATTTCAACATATCTGTTCACAACAGCTTCATATGTTTCCTTTACGCTGCCATTGTTCAAATATTCTTCCCCGCACTTTATTAATAAGTCGGTCACTTTCACATCTTCTTTAAATCTTTTGCCAGGAGCCGAAACAACGACAATTTTTCTTTTCGGATCAGATGTGACGATATCGAACACTTTTTGAATTTGTTGCCCAGATGCAACGGACGTTCCACCAAACTTTACAACTTTCATATTTACTACATCCCCTACCAATAATTTTAGCAATATTTTATAAAATTCCATATAAATCTTATTATCTCTTTTCATGCTGATTGTTGCAATAGTTTTTTCAGTGCCTAAATGATCATTACAGCTAAACTCTCGGTTTTTAATTAGTTGCGTTCACGGTGCGTTTTCCTCATCAACAACCTTCTTCTATGACTTGAAGAAGAATCAAGTCTTTCATATCTTCTAGTATATCACCCAAGAAGAAAAATTAGATCATGTTTCAATCGTTTCACCAGATCCTTTATGGTTGAAATACGCTGTTTTAGCGCTCAAAGAATACATCTCGCCGTACAGCTTTGTTTGGTTGGAACATTTTCCGATATTTTTTGCAGCGAAAACCTGTATCTTTGTCAATGATAAAACGCTGAACAGGTTACATCTCGGATGTTGAAAATTGTTATCGTTCGATGGTTAATGGCTACTGCTTTTTTCGACAACTGGGGACGCGCTCCCTTTTACGCTCTAGAAACCTTAAAAGATGAGTGACGACTGGGCCTCGGGTAAACGGTGTTCTTATCCATGCTTTACAATCTCTTTTGGATTCCTAAATTGATGATGGAATTGCCATTTCAAAATGATTGATTCAAACAAAGAATGATTTTTTTCTAGCAGCCAAAGCCGATAATGATTATAATAATGATTATTGATCAAAAAAGGGAATACGAATGTATCAGTCGTTTTATCATTTTCGAACTTTAATTCCTTGTCATGTACCTGTTAGAGAGGTGAAACATCATGAATCAATCGAAAGGCAGTATCGAGGCTGAAATCAGCAAAGCATTAACAAAATGGGAAAAAGATTTTCTTGGACGCGGATCTGTGTCCGTCAAAACGGATATTTTGCGGGATATGATTATTGTATCGCTGCAAGGTATTCTAACCCCAGCGGAATATGCCCTCTGTGAGTCTAAAGAAGGGATGTTGTCTGTGAAACAAATCCGCTCCAGTTTAGTCGAATCCGGGGTTGATGAGCTGAAAGAGATGATTTTTCAAATTACAGAAGAGCAAGTAAAAAGTTTCCATACGGACCTTAGTACTCAAACCGGGGAGCGAATTATGGTGTTTAAATTGTTTCAAAATTTGGAAAAGAAACTCCTTAAATAAACGTAAACGCTTTTTCTATAAATCTCTAAAAAAATACGTGCAATCTTGAAAACGATGATGTATAATGAAAACAACTTTTTTTGAAAAAATACGAGAGAATTGCCAAAGTCGGCAGACCTTCAAAAAACCTACGGAATCTATTAGTAGGTTCGTTGAAGGTAAACCGACAATGGGAAAACTGAAACGGGAGATCTAAGCCAATCGAAATTGGTTTAAGGTAAACCGGCTATCGTCATTTTTAGGCAAAAGACAGTCATTTTCTTAAAAAAGGCTGTTTTGCTTAGAATGACATAGCCGGTTTTTTTCTTTCAAAAAGGTCACACCAGAGGAGGAACGAAATTTGCAAGAAATGTTGGTTTTCGGATGGCTGGCAGCATTGATGATTGTGCTCATAAGCGCATTGATTTATCTGCATCCTCGTGTGCCCGACTGGTATGTACATGTTCACGTCGGCCTGCTTCTTTTGCCGATTGCTTCGGCATTCTTCGGGTGGATTTATTCTGGCGCGGAAATAAAAGCCGGACCATGGCGGCTCGACACGATTAGCTGGATGATGGCGGTCTATATTTCAACACTCGGCTTTATCATCCAGCGGTTTTCCATTCGATATTTGCATGGGGATCGAGTCTACCGGCTATATTTTCTATTCTTGACATGGACAACCGGCTCTTCCGCCAGCACTTGGATGACTGATGATCTACGCCTGTTTAGCATTTGCTGGGCGATGCCTCTTTTCGGTCTTGTCTTTTTGACGGCTTTAAAAAAAGAATGGCGGCCGGCAAAAGCTGAAGCGGTGCAAATGGGAACAATGTTTTTTGTTTCTTCCCTTGCGGTATGTGCAGTGTCTGTCTGGCTGTTTCATGCGACTGGGGAGTGGAAGTTATCGGGCGCTTTATCAACGGATAAGTTGTCTCATCTTAAATGGTGGGAGACAGCCGGAATAAGCTTGCTGCTTATTTTGGCGGCCATCATTCCTGCCGGGCAATGGCCTTTCCACCGTTGGCTGCTTGAATCTGCGGTAACGCCGACGCCGGTTTCGGCTGTGATGCACGCCGGTCTTGTCAATGCCGGAGGACTTTTGCTTTGGCATTTCTCACCGTTGTTTACGGACACAGTCACACACGCTCTCCTTCTTCTAATCGCGTTTATTTCCGTCATGATCGGTACCGGCGTCAGTTTCGTTCAAGTAGATTATAAACGGCAACTAGTCGCCTCAACGATGGCACAAATGGGTATGATGCTTATTCAATGTGCATTAGGCGCTTACGAGGCGGCAGTCATTCATCTTATTTTGCACGGCTTATTTAAAGCGACTTTATTTTTACAGTCCGGATCGGCTGTTCCCCGTCCGGGACATTCGGCACGAACATTGGTGCACAAAAAAGGACATAGGTTTGTCGGCACGATGCTTGGCTTGGCACTTGGATTCGGCTTCTGGGCCGTTTCGCCGGAAGAGCCGGCGCGCCTATTGAGCGCTTTGCTCCTTGGTTCGTCCATGACGATTGCATGGAGCAGATTTGCGCTTTTCCGAGAAGGTCGATGGCTTGGGTTGGCACTAGCAGCGATACTGGCATTTATTTCAGAAGAAGTGCGCAGCGGACTAATGGCCATGCTGCATAAAGCAGAGGCTTCTCACTTTGCACCTCCGCTTGTCCTTGAATGGCTTACTTTCATTTTGTTTATTGTTTCCGCATTGGCGTTGGCACAGCTCTTTAAACAACGTTCTTCCGGTATTGCTGCCCGATTTTATATGCGGCTTGTTCATTTTGGCGAGCCCAGTCTGTCTGCGGTTGAACGGCATCCCCTTTATTTGCATGCATATATGAAGGAGGAGATGACCCATGAGTAAAACAGTGATTTCACTTGAACGTCCTGAAGAGCAAAGTAAACGAAATAAGAAAGATGTGTCCCGCTCTATTCTTCAGCTCGTGGAACAGGCATGCGATGCAATTGCTCCCCTTTGGCCGATTTCAACGTTCATTGCACGGCATCCGTGGATGGAACTTGAACATATGCCGTTTACCGAAGTAGCCGAGCATTTTCAACAAACCCAGCATGTTCACCTGTATCCGACAATGGCGGTTGTACGCAAAGCTCTCGCTAGAGGCGAGATCAATCCCTCCTTCGTTGAAAAACAGCTGGAGAACTGGCTTTCCGAGCAGTCTCTACCCGTTCATCGCCACAAAGCGGAACAGTTGTGCCATGCACTTTTGTGGAACGAAACCGTACCACATGAATGGTTAGATTCATCAGAACTGAACGAGCTGGCGGAGGAAATAGCCGAGTGGATCGGTTCCACAAACGCAGCGGTGGTGAAGCCGATTTGTACCCGCATTTACAAGCTAGACGAACGGCTTGATCAACAAATGATCAAATGGTGCAAACTATATTTGGATGATAATCAAGCTGCATGGGCAATGCCCTTCCGGGAACAGGGATTTTATCCTGCTTGGCAAAAACTTATCCAAAACGATCCGGCTCTTTCAAAAAATGAGAGAAAACGCCTAGCTGACTGGCCGGAAGATGCGGAAACAGCACTGTTGTTTTCGCTGTCGCTGCTTGATATAGACGATGAAAAGGCGAAAGACTATTTAGAATCGCATCTTCTTGCATTGCCGGGATGGGCCGGCATGTTAAAGTGGCGTTCGCAGCAAAGTGGAGAAGGCCTCCAACTGTTAGTTGATTATTTGGCCATTCGTCTTTCGTTAGAATGGGCATTTGTCTCCCCTTACTTGCCGCTGGAACAGGAGAAAAAGGCTGACGTTTCAAGTTTACTTCCCCTTTTGGCCGCATGGATCCATTGGGGAGGAATATCTGTGGATGAGTGGAGGCAATTGTCGAAGGATGAAATGACATCCTGTTTATTGTTTGCCGACCGGTTTTGGCGGATCAATCGTTATCACCTTTGGCTCGAGGCGTGGGAAGAGACGTACGAATCCCGGCTGCAAGAAAAAATTGCATCCCGTCCATACATTGGACAAAAAGAGCAGGCCGCCGTCCAGTTTCTTTTCTGCATTGATGTCCGTTCCGAGCCTTTTCGCCGTCATTTAGAGGAATCCGGTCCATTTGAAACGTACGGTTGCGCAGGATTTTTCGGTTTGCCGATCCGAACGCGTGAACTTGACAGCGACCATACCCATCCTTCTTGTCCTGCGATCATTGAGCCGAAGCATGAAATTTACGAATCTGCACAAGATGATGCTGCAAAATACCGTCGCCGGCTCAATGTATTTCAGTTCATCGGGGGCACCTTTAAAAAAATGAAAAAAGATGCATTAGCGAGTTTATTGCTTCCAGAAATGAGCGGCCCATGGCTTGGTTTGCATACAATCGCCAGAAGCATTGCCCCTAGATGGGCGGGCCATTTTCTCCAGCAAGCTGAAAAAACAGCTGAACGGAAGCCGCCGACAAACTTGTCATTGCATCATGAAGTGTCTTGTTCATCATCCGGTTTGCCCATCGGGTTTACAACAGAAGAACAAGTTCAGTACGTAAAACAATTGTTAACAAATATCGGGTTAACATCGTCTTTTGCCCCCCTTGTCGTTGTCTGCGGTCACGAAAGTATGACAACGAATAACCCGTATGCCTCCTCCCTTGATTGCGGGGCGTGCGGCGGAACAGCCGGAGCTTTTAATGCCCGCGTGTTTGCAAGCCTATGTAACTTGCAGGAAGTAAGAGAAGGACTGGTGAAGGAAGGGATCTTCATTCCAGATGAAACCGTATTTGTGGCAGCGGAACATATCACAACGGTCGACGAACTCTACTTACTCGATTTGCCAACCTTATCGAAAAAGGCAGAGCAGTCACTCCGTTTACTAAAAGGAAAGCTAGAAGAAGTGAAACGGAAAGCAAACGCCGAACGGCTGGCGAATCTCCCTTGCACCGGCAAGTCGAAAAATCCGGTGACTGAGGCGAGCCGCCGTTCCGTCGATTGGAGCGAAATCCGTCCTGAATGGGGATTGGCTGGAAACGCAGCCTTTATTATCGGCCGCAGGACGCTTACAAAACATTGCCATTTAGACGGGAAAGTGTTTTTACACAGCTATGACTGGCGAAAAGACCAATCCGGCGAAGCACTTGAAAATATCATCTCCGGTCCTGCTACGGTCGGGCAATGGATCAATTTGCAATATTACGCATCAACCGTTGCACCGCATTATTACGGAAGCGGCAGCAAAACGACGCAGACGGTTACAGGTGGATTCGGGGTGATGCAAGGGAATGGGAGCGACTTGCTTTCCGGTCTTCCGTGGCAGTCGGTTGCTTCTTCCGACGGGGAGCTGTTCCATTCCCCCCTTCGTTTACTCTTGATCATTGAAGCACCGAGTTTTTATATCGAGCGGCTGCTCCGGGACAATCCCTTTTTCCGTCAAAAAGTGAAAAACGGATGGCTCCGTCTTTCTTCCATTGAACCTGAAACAGGGGCTTGGCTGAAATGGAGGTTTGATAGGATTCATGGCGAGTTTTATACCGAGCCAATTTGAAGTGACCCTTGTGAAGTAGCAAGACTAAAAAGCGATTGAAGCGGTATTAAACCGTTGATGGTTGTCAAGTTGACATATTTGTCGTACAGGAACCCTGATCGAAAAAAGTACAGATTGAAACACTTTTCCTTAAATTCTCCGGAGGAGTTTTCCATATTTTTCTAAAATAATCTTGGGTTCATTTTGCAGTTATATTGACTTGATGAACCCGTAATCACTATGTAAGAGAAAGCCGTCTACTCTCCATTCTTTTTTGTAAATGTCAAAGCAAAACATGACGTTTTCAAAAAGTTGGTGAAGTGAAAATCAGGCTGTCGGAGTGTTTCCCGACAGCCTTTACCGTTAGTTAGAATCTTTATTTATTCATCGCTTAAGTTGAAGTTGATAACCATGTTAATGACGAATAAAGAACAAATGGCTTGTATGGAAGAGCTTGTTTCTGAAAATCTCTTCTGCAAAAACAAGATTTTCTTTTATATATAAAAGAAAAGTAAAGAATCTCTGCCGCAATGATAGCGGTGGATCTTAAATTGATCTTATTGTTTTTTTATTGTCCTTCAAAAAAGAAAATCTTTAGTAACATCTTCGTTAATTTCATGATTCTCTTTCAGCAATTTCAACCGTTTTGACATGAAACCCGTCCATGTCTAAAATTTTAAACGAATATTGGTCAAAATCAATTTCATCTCCGACTTTCGCATCCATCTTTTGGGTTAAAATCCATCCGCCGATAGTATCAACATCGGACTCTTTAATCTGGAGGCCAAAAATATCATTGACTTCTTCTATCAAAACTTTTCCATCGACAACCGTTTTCGAATCAGTAATTTTCTTAATTTGCGGAGTTTCATCCGCATCGAATTCATCGCGAATTTCCCCGACAATTTCTTCCAAAATATCTTCGACTGTCACTAGACCTGCCGTCCCGCCGTATTCGTCAATTAAAATGGCCATATGAATGCGTTCCATTTGCATCTTAACCAACAGGTCATGGATCGGAATCGTTTCAATGACATGAATGACTGGCCGCACATATTCGCCCACCGTTTTTTCTCCTTGGATTCCTTTGACATAGTCGGTGAGCACCTCCTTCATGTTTACGATTCCGATCATATTATCTTTATCGCCGTTAAATACGGGATAGCGCGTATAATGCTCCTCCATGACAATCTCAATGCAGTCTTTTAATTTCATGTCTTTATCAAAAGCAACAATTTCTGTTCTTGGAACCATGATTTCTTTTGCAATACGGTTGTCAAACTCAAAAATGTTGTTGACATATTTATATTCCGACTGGTTGATTTCCCCGCTTTTATAGCTTTCAGACAAAATAATGCGCAATTCTTCTTCCGAATGGGCAATTTCATGCTCTTGTGCCGGCTTGAGGCCAAACAAACCCGTCAAAAGCCTCGCAGCGCCGTTTAAAATCTTAATAAACGGTTTCATGACTTTGTCGAACAAAATGAGCGGACGGGCAAAAAGTAGCGTGATATGTTCCGCTTTTTGTATGGCGAATGTTTTCGGCGCCAATTCGCCGACAACAACATGCAAAAACGTCACAACGGAAAAGGCGATTACAAAAGATAAAATGGTTGTAACCGAGGCTGGAAGCTGAAAATAAACAAACACAGGGTGCAATAAATGCTCAATCGTAGATTCACCAATCCAGCCCAATCCTAAAGAGGTGATGGTAATTCCAAGCTGACAAGCTGACAAATATTCATCTAAATTGGATATAACCTTCTTGGCTGCAATCGCTTGTTTATTTCCTTCCGAAATAAGCTGATCGATTCTTGAAGTTCGGACTTTGACAATAGCGAATTCCGATGCCACAAAAAAACCTGAGAGGGCGATTAAAAAAGCCACTATAAGCAAATTGAAAATTTCCAAATATCTCCCTTACCGCTTCTAAACAGTAAGGAATACACCTCCTGTAATCTTACTTTTATTTAGTATTTTCTTAAAAGGGAATATGATTAATAATAAGTTGCCAGCAGCGCCTTCACCAAATTGGCACTTTGCTTAGACAATTTTTCCATTATGATGGTGCGCTGTTCCCTGTTCATATGATCCATCAATTGCTGCATGTCTTTTATTTCTTTTTCAAGATTTTGCATAAGTTGGGCAATATGGTCGACATGCATTTCCAAGCTTTGATTTGATAGTGTTTTTGATTGCAACATATCAATGATATCTTTAATTTCATAAAGCGGACAGTTCATTTTTTTATACCGCTTCACCAATTCAATCGCTTCAACCGCTTCTTCATCATACAGGCGATAATTGGAATCAGAGCGCCTTGGGTGCAATAAGCCGATCTTCGTATAATAATCGATCGTTCGTTTTGAAACGTTCGTTCTCTCGGCTAACTCTCCAATTCTATAATACTTCCCAATACATTCACCCCTGCTTATAGAATTATTTTTAATTTACAAAAAATTAACCGTACAGTCAACGTTTTAGTTTTGGAAAACAAGCAAAAAACTTTTCATTTATGTCTAACTTACTTTCACAGTTTGATTTTTAGTTCAAGGCCTATTTAGGAACTGTTTCAAAAATAAATTTCATTTTGTAAAAAAATTGGTTAGCAAAATGAAAGTCACTTTCTCCTTTTGGCAAAATACAGGAAACAAGTTAATAGTTTGGGCTCATGATTTTCGAACCCTCATTTTGTATTAAGTTGGAAAAAATGCCCGCCTGCCGCTTTGGCAATGTCTTCGGTTCGGTCTGGATGAAACGAGATTAAAAAACATGTGGCAGGTCCGGCCGATTTTGTTATATCAATTTCTGTTGAAGTGATTTGGCAATAATCTAACTTGTTTTCTTCACAAAGCTTTTTCCATTCATATTGAACTCCTTTTGAGCCGATCGGAACGATTTCAAATACATACGGCAATTCCAATAGTTTTTTTATGATTGGCAGAGGCCCGATTTCATGTTTTTTTTCGATTACTTCGCCTCCGCACAGCGGTTTTCCGATGCAGGCAAATTTCGCATGGCTTGGCGTTTTCCGAACCTTGATGTCTGCTCTTCTCACCTTCCCGATGACCATGATCGCAAAAGCGGACTGAACCATCTTGAAATTGCTTTCTGTGCTTCCGGTTATGGGAATCGGTTCGCACTTAAGTTCCGAGAAAAGGGTTTGACAGCCTTTTTGCAAATGAGACCATTCTTCTTCACCGATGAGGTTTTGCATGACGATAGCAAGCGGCTTTGCCCCCACTGTTAAACATTCGGATAAAGCTACTCTTAAACCATAATAAGCGACCGTTTCATAATCAACTTTGACGTAATCGAACAATTTTTGTCCCACACCGCCGGAATTGTCAGCGGCAATCACAAGATCTTCATCATTTGATATCGGAATCATGATAACGTCTCTCATGGCGGTGAACCCCTTTTTGTTTTTCTAAAATAGGAACAAGTTTTATGGTTACGATATGACCAATCATTAAATTGATGGCTGTACCGATGACCAATCCCGGCAGCAACCCGAAATAAAAGCCTTTCCCGATCAGAAAGGAAAAAGGAACGGCAGCTAAAAAACCATTGGCGATAAAAAAGAAAACGGCTGCTGCGTATTTGTTTTTTCTGTAAATCACCCCAAATGCCCAAACGAGCAAAAACATTTCGACTGCAATCATTGCATGAAACGCTCCTAACGGAGAACCAGCGAGATAGCTTGACATGATATGACCAAAGAAAGCCGCAACTGCTCCCGCAACCGGCCCTAATACGACAGCGGCCACAAGGGCTGGAAATGAATCAAGGGCAACACTCGAAATATACGCGGGGATTTTAATAAATGCTCCGACAACGGAAAGTGCAATAAACATTATCAAATACGCATATTGTTTCATTCTGTTCCCTCTTTCTTTTTAATTGCGCAATCTTCCCATTAATATAACGAATGAAAGAAGTTTAACCGTACTTTTATTTTAATCTTTCACTGATTCCATACCAAATGATATCAACGCGTCCTGCTTTCGCAATCAATTGTTGGAGGCAGCTCCCGCATGCATCCCGCCACTTGCGTTCCAATGGGTCAATTGGAACAACGCCTTTTGTAATATCATTGGCAATAATAATGACTGTTCCTCTCTTTTTTACTTCCCACTCATGCCAGTTGAAAATCATCTTTTCCCACTTTTTTTGCCAGTCCGACGATTGATCGATCAGATGAAAAATATATTGTTCAATTCCTTCAATGACCGTTATTTTTTGAAAATGCTCCGTCTCATAAATTTCAGACACTTTGGTTTTCTTTACATAGCCGCAAAACCATTTGCAAGCGCCGGATTGCAGCCGGTAATGCTCTTTCACCCATTTTCTTTTTCCGTTGAACGCTCCGCCGACAACAACATGCACCGCTTTCCCCTCCTTACATCTGTTCGCTTTCCTGTCAATGAACAATACGCTCCATGATCCAAGCGCCATTGCCAATATGATGATCCTTCGGGTCCATACCGATAAAGGATCTCGCGAATGACGCCGCCATGAGTGATCATTGCAATGTGGGAAATGGTTTCATCAAAAAAATAGGTGACCGTCTTTTCCCAGCCTCTTTTGACCCTTTCTGAAAAGGTTGGATACGATTCTCCGTTTGGCACTTCAAGATGCAGCATATCGCGAAGCCAGCTTTGATAGCGGGCATCTCCTTTCAGTTCGGAATAGGTTTTCTGTTCCCAATCGCCGAAATTCATTTCCCTGAGTTCTTTTAAGGCAACGAATTTTTGTTTTGGGTAAATGATGCCGGCCGTTTCTGCGGCGCGTTGCAAATCGCTTGCTATTACCAGATCAGGAGCTTTTGGATAATGGCTTTTTTCCAAAGCTTTTTTTCCTTCTTCACACAGTGCTTCATCCGTCCAGCCGATATAGCGTTTTTGTCTATTTGCTTCTGTCAACCCATGACGTATAAGAGTAACAACCACGTTACCATCCATAAAACTGTCTCACTCCCTTCAATCACTGCTCCAAAGGAATCTCCTGTTAAGCCGCCGAACGATTGAAGGAAAAACCGGCGGGCGTACAAATAAAGGAAAATAGACGATAAGGCCATCAAAAGATAAACGGCTGGTAAACCCGGGATCATGGGGACGGCGATGAAAAAACATAACAAATAACCGATCAGAACGGCGAAATCTTTTTTGGCAAGCGTTTTAGCAAACAAGTACCCAAGCCCTTCCCGTTTCGCCATTCCCGGACCATCAATCATTAGGGCGCAAACGATGAGACGGGAAAAAAACGGAATGAACACAGCAAACCAAAAATTGTCGATTGCACCGATGATTTCCGCCATAAACAAAAAGCGAAAAGCTGACAAAAACAGCAGCGCCAACACCCCAAACGTTCCCACTCTGGGATCTTCCATAATCTTCAGCCTTTTTTCCTTGTCGCGATAAGAAAAATAGGCATCCGCTGTATCTGTAAAACCGTCAAGATGAATACCGCCCGTTATCGCCACAAAATAGAATAAAAGAAAAAGAGCGCAAGCCCAATTGGACAATGGTGTCCAAAATTTTGCCATATAGATGATCAAACTGCCTGTCAAACCGATGAAAGCCCCGATCATCGGCATACTTAACACCGCAAATTTGAGCCGTTTCTCATCTATTGCAAACTCCTTTTGAACCGGAATGATTGTGAAAAACTGGAGCGCAAGAAAAAAACCCTCCATTATTTGTCTGGCCGTTCTCATTTCATTCCCCCCACGATTGAATGATGTTGAGCAAATCATCCATATGAATATGGTTTTGGACATGTCGGGCAATCTGTTCATACTTTTTTGTTTTTTCCTTTTTCAACCATTTTACTTGCTTTTTTTCAAGTCCTTTCCGTTCTCGAATCCTGTTGAGCCATTCCGTGCGGAATTCGTCATTGAAAAAAATATGGTGGAAATATGTGCCAATCACCCTTCCAGAGTCGATCACCGCACCATCCGTCCCGTCCGAAAGCTTGATAAAAGGCCGCACTGCTTGCGGAACAATCGGTTCGGTTACGCCTAAATGAATTTCATACCCTTCCACGAAAAACTGGGGAAAACCTGATTGCGGATGAATAATTCCTTTGTTCCGCACCGTTTTTTTCTCATAATAAAAAGTTGTGCCCACTGGGAGGATGTTGAATCCTTCTTCATAACGTCCTTTCACCCCTGTATCCGATCCGGCTTTATCATACAAGTATCTTGAAAGCATTTGATAACCGCCGCAAATGCCGATGATCGTTCCGCCCGTTTGGTTGTATGCTTTAATCTTTTGAGCCAAGCCGCTATTTTTCAATTGTTGCAGATCGTGAATCGTGCTTCTCGTTCCCGGAATCACGAGGGCATCCGGTTCGCCGAATTCATCCGGGCCGGACACAAGTCGGATGGAAACATCTTCTTCAAATAAAAACGGCTCAACGTCCGTGTAATTGGATATATAGGGGAGCTTTACCACCGCAATGTCAATTTCTCTCCTGTTTTGGTTGGCAAATCGTTTGGTGAGCGACAAAGAATCTTCGCCTTCGATCATATGTCCGGAAACATAAGGGACCACCCCTAATACTTTGATGCCCGTCCGTTCCTCCAGCCATTGCACACCGGGTTGAAACAAGCTGAGATCTCCTCGGAATTTGTTGATGATAATCCCCTTTACCCGGCTACGTTCTTCTTCGGAAAAAAGTTCAAGCGTCCCGATAATGCTGGCAAACACGCCGCCCCGATCGATATCTGCCACCAGTATCACCGGAACGTCGGCCAGTTCGGCCACTTTCATGTTGACAAGTTCCCTGTCTTTCAAGTTGATTTCAACAGGACTTCCTGCCCCTTCCATCACGAGAAAATCATATTGTTCCGACAGCTTTTCCAGTGAAAGCTGAATCGCTTCCAGCCCTTTTAGATAAAATTTTTCGCGGTAAGCTTGACCGCCTAATGTTTCATAGCTTTTGCCAAGCAAGACGATTTCCGAAGTGCAATCGCTTTTCGGTTTCAATAAAATCGGGTTCATATAGACGGAGGCCGCCGTGCCGGCGGCTTCTGCCTGAATTCCTTGAGCCCTGCCGATCTCCCTTCCATCCAATGTGACATATGAGTTGTTTGACATATTTTGTGATTTAAACGGAGCAACCTTGTAGCCAAGTTTGTGAAAAATAGCACAAAATGCCGTTGCAATGAAACTTTTGCCAACATCAGAAGCCGTTCCCTGAATCATGATCCCTTTCATTGTAGTTCTCCCTTCATAGCAACTGGAATGCCGAATTCCATTCTGACCACCAAATCCGCACGTTCAACGATTTGTTGATGGAGATGGCCGAGAAGGCGAACATATTGGAACACTGCATTTGACCGCGCTGGAAATTCCCAGTTGACCTCATTGGAGACGATGCAAAATAGCTCGCAGCTTTTTTGCAGCTCAGATAGATCACGGATGATTTTTTCCAACACATATTGGCGAAAAGAAGCGGCCTGCCATCGTTCACCATGTTGTTCATGAAAAAAAAGTTCGTTCGTCAACAACGTTGTTAAACAGTCTAGCAGCACAAAATCATTTTTTTGCAGTTTTTTCGATAACTTGCCGACATCATTTGTCTGTTCAATTGCCAGCCATTTTTCTTTGCCTTGGGCTCTTTTTAGCTGGTGTTGCAATATTCGTTTTGTCATTTCTTCGTCTGATGGAAAAGAGGTTGCAATATAAACAAGGCGGTTGGCCTGATTCTTTTTAGCCGTCAAATAATGTTCTGCCCACGAACTTTTCCCGCTTCTCACCCCGCCGGTCACAAAGATTAACACTTGTCCTTCCACTCCTTAAGCGCTGAAAGAAGCCGGTCGTTTTCTTCTTTTCTCTTAACCGCCAAACGAATGTATTTGCCGGACAGCCCGTTGAAATTGTATGTATGTCTAGGTACTATACCTCTTTCCAATAAAAAGCGGATCAAAGGCAGCATATCTTTTTTTGGCTGCTCTCTTAACAAATAAAAATTGACAGAGCTGTCCGCCACCACAAAACCAAGTTCATGGAGATGTTCAAACATTCGCTTCCGTTCTTGAGAGATCATTCTTTTTGTTTTTTTAACATAGTCTTCGTCCTTTAATGCTTCTATTCCCGCCCTCTGTCCAATGGCGTTGACGCTCCAATGCACCTGAAATTTTTTTAGTCTCTGGATGACCGTCTCATCGGCAAACAAAAAGCCGAGTCTTAAACCTGCAATGGCATACATTTTGGTCAAAGAACGCAAAATGATCACATTGGAAAAAGATGATAAACAATTCAGAATTGATACGTTTTCCAAGGCGAAATCATAGAATGCTTCGTCCAGAACGACAAACGCATGCTTCTTTTTGGCATCTTGAATGATTTCCAATAATGCTTCCCGGTTAAATACTTTGCCTGTCGGATTGTTGGGGTGGCAGAGGAAAACCGCTTTTTTCCCGGAAAGAGCCGTTTTTAGCTCCTCAACGTTCAACTCCCAATTCTCTTCCTCTTTTAAAACATAGGATGAAATCCTCTTTGAGAACGGTTCGCATGCTTTTCGGTATTCTGAAAATGCCGGTTCCACGATCAAAACGTCTTCATTTTGCAGCAAGGCGGCTGCAATGATAAAAATAAGTTCTGCGGCACCGTTTCCAATTAATATATTTTCAGGCGAAACATTTTCCTTTCCGGCAATTACCGCTCGCAATTCCCTTATATCAGGGTCTGGATAATCGGAAACAAATGAAAAAAAGCGATGCCAATTTTTGCGGATGCATTCAGGCGGGCCGAAAGGATTGATGTTGACGCTGAAATCGATGATGTTTTCCGGCATCCGGATGTTCAATGATTTATAAAGATAAGATGGATTGGCTCCATGTGATGGCAGCATCGAAGCATACACCTCCGATCATGAAAAATAGCAAGAAAAACCTGTCTGTTTTCTTCATAATATCAATGGCCTCCGGAATATGTTTTGCTTCTAGCGAATAAACCCCGTCTCCCAATTTAGGGCGATTAGAAATTTTCCCTTGATAACGGTTGATTCCCCCTAATGATACACCCAGCAAAGCAGCCATGGCGCTTTCAAGAAATCCGCTGTTGGGGCTGGGGTGTTTGCGCGCATCCCTTTTCAGAATGGAAAAGCATTCCCGCTTTTGAATCCCTTTTGCCGGATGATTGACAAGTACCATGATGAAAGCTGTCAGACGGCTCGGAAGGTAATTCAACAAATCGTCCAGCTTGGCGGAAGCAAACCCGAATTCAGCGAACTTCTCGTTTTGATAGCCTACCATCGAATCCGCAGTATTGACGACCCTGTACAAAACCGCAAAAGGAGCTCCGCCGAACAGCGCCCAAAAAAGCGGTGCGGTAATGCCATCGCTCGTATTTTCCGCTACCGTTTCCACCGTTCCCCGAACGATTTCCGATTCTGGCAAATCTGCCGTATCGCGGCCGACAATCCATGACAGCTTTTCTCTTGCCGAAACGAGATTTTTTTGGCAAAGCGGTTCATAAACTGCCAAAGCTGCTTCCCGCAAACTTTTTTCCGCTATCATAAAAGAAATGATCACCGCTTCCGCAAAAATGCCCGCTGCTGGGTGAAGCCTAGAGAAAAATGACACAATTGAAAAAGCGGCCAGCATAAAAAATAAACCGACCAGCATGATCATCGCCATACCTTTTTCTTTCTTAAAGCGCCCTTTGTTGAGGCGCCGTTCGCAAAACGCAATAGACCAGCCAAACAAGCGGACGGGATGGGGGGCATTTTTCGGATCCCCGATGACTTGATCGATTACAAACGCCAGCATGATCGCAATTACATGTTCTGTCATGTCCTTCCCCTTCTTTTTTTATTTAGCTGAATCGCTTGAATTGTACTCTCATATACCCCCCTGCCGACCAATCTTCCAAGTGTTGTGATCGTGCCAGCGTGCTGATGAAAAATGCCCTTTTGCGTGGCAGCCACCAATATGCTGTCTGTGGAAGTACCTGTTGCAATCGTATTGGAGACAGGATCCAACACTTTTTCATCAGCCAGCGCCTTCGTTTTGGCTTCTGTTGCCGTCATCACACTTTCAATAAATGCTTGATCAGATAACCGTCCGTTTATCAAAATCCATGTATTGATCGTCCCTGAAGCTATGCCATTCCGTTTTATACTATTTGCTGCATCCACTGCATTGGAAAGTCCTGCTGTCACAACAATGACAACGGAGACTCCTTCTGCTTCAAGCTCGCTGACTACCCCATCTTCCAAACAAGCCGCGGTCATCATGGCGACTGTTGCATGTTGATCAAACCCGTTTTTCTGCAGAAAATCGGCCATTTCCGAACGGCTGTCTTGACAATTGTAGCTTTTATCGACATGACGGTTGACAAAAGTGCTGTGCCAGCCAAATCCTCCGCCAATAATGGCAGATGAAAGGGTTTTGAGCGGCGATGCCGCTTTTAAATAGATGAGTTCCTTCGTCTGAACAATGTCCCTTTTTGTCACTTTATATGTTTCTTCCTGTTTCTGTTCGGGTATAAGCAGCATTTGCGGGCGGGCAAGCTCCGGATGTGATTGTTTGACAATCGAAACACCATACACCTGTTCAATCGTTTTTTCGTTCATCACGACAGATGGATTATCAACGGCAACCGCTTTTCCATCTTTTAATAACAGCAGTTTGTCACAATAAAGGCTTGCTAAATTCAAATCATGAAAAATTGAGACAACCGTTAATCCATTTGATTGTGTCCAATTTTTCAACTGATCAAGCATGATTTTTTGATGGGAAATATCAAGATGGTTCGTGGGTTCATCTAATAAAAGCAAAACGGGGTTTTGTGCAAGAGCCTGCGCTAAAAAAACCCTCTGTTTTTCCCCGCCGCTTAATTCATTGATCGCTTTATTTTTTAAGTGGGAAATATTCGTCTGCTCCATGGTCTTTTGGATGATTTGTTCATCTTCTCCCGTCAACCGCTTGAAGAAACCCGTTTGAAAAGGATAACGGCCGAGCGCCACTGTCTCCCAAACGGTATAATCAAACATTTGCGTTGGGATTTGCGGCAATGAAGCGATGTTTTGCGCCAATTTTTTCGGAGAATAAGCAGAAAGAGGTTTGCCGGCAAGCTCGATCGTGCCGCTTTTAACCGGAAGAATCCCGCTGATCATTTTTAATAGTGTCGTCTTTCCACTCCCGTTTGGCCCCAAAATGCCAAATATTTCCCCTTTTTTTACTGAGAAGGAAAGGTTTTCGATAATCTTTCGCTCTTGATAGCCTCCCGAAATGTTCTTGACTTGCAGCATGTTACCCTCTTCTTTCCATTCTTTGTTTCATTAAAATAAAGGCAAAGCTGGGAGCGCCGATTAAAGCCGTGATCACACCGATCGGAAGTTCTGTCGGCGACACGATCGTTCTTGAAACGAGATCCGCCAAAATTAAAAAAGCGGCGCCAAAAATGGCGGACAGAGGGAGAAGATGGCGATAATCACTTCCCCAAAGCAGCCTGTTTACATGCGGGATGACAAGACCGACAAACCCAATCGTTCCGCTGATGGCAACGGCCGCACCGGCTAAACAAGAGGATGATGCTAAAATAAACAGCTTTCTCCTTTTTACATGGACCCCAAGCTGCTTCGCCTTCTCTTCGCCAAAGGACAGAGCGTTTAATTCTGTTCCGTTTACAAAAATCAAAATGGACCCGATTAAAAAAAACGGCAAAAGCATCAATACGTATCCCCAGCCGCGCATCGCAACGCTTCCTAACAACCAGTTGACAATTTGTCGCAATTCTTCGCCTGTCAGGGCAATCATTAATGAAATGAAAGCACTTAAAAAGGAACTTAAAATAATTCCGGTCAGCACAATCGTTTCAATCCTCATCGTTTTTTCAATGAAATTGGCGAACAAAATCACAGCCAAAATCGTTAAAAAACCCGTAAAAATGCTGACAACCGGCAAAGTGAATGAGCCGAAAAAAGGAATTTGAATGCCGAAAAAAAGAACAAGTACAGCACCTAAAGAAGAACCTGATGAAACACCGAGCGTATAAGGATCTGCCAAAGGGTTTTGCAAAAGCCCTTGATAACAAGCCCCCGCCATTGCAAGCGAGGCTCCGACAAGTCCGGCTAAAACGACACGAGGAAGTCGAATATCAAGCACAATGCTTTTCATGCTTTCATCAATGTCCGGCGCCAAACCGGTATAGAACAGTTGATTGAAAATTATTTGGAAAATATCCTTAAACGTGATGTGAAACGTTCCGATAGAAATTCCTAAAAAGACGGAAAAAATAAGAAAACAAGCGGTCGCCGTATAGGCGACCACATGTTTATTTTTTGTAGACATCCGGATAAATTGCTTTCGCAAGTTCTTCTACTCCTTCAACCAATCTTGGGCCTGGGCGGCTCACCAAGTCGGAATGCACATCGTAAACCCGTTTATTTTTCACCGCTGATACATTTTCCCATCCTTTGCGTGCCAACACCTGGTCAACAGCTTTATCGACGTAATAGCCGTATGTCGTCACAATGACGTCTGGGTTCAGTTTTACAACGGCTTCTTCCGTCATTTGCGGCCAGCCTTCTTGATCGCCCGCTGCATTTTTTGCTCCAATGATCGTTAGCATTTCATCCATAAACGTTCCTTTTCCCGTCGTATAGATTTGTGGTGCGGGATTCACTTCGACAAAAACAGACACTTTTTGATCATCCGGAATCGTTTTTCCTTTTTCTTGAATATCCGCCAGTTTCGTTTTCATCTCAGCCACAATATCTTCGGCTTTGTCACTTGTCCCTGTAATTTTGCCGATTGTTTGGATGGAGTCATACACTTTATCAAATGATTGGGCATCTTCGACTACAAAAACATTTATTCCCGCATCTTTCAGCTGCTTCAGCCCTTCCTGCGAGTTATGGGCGCTGGAAGCATGCGCTAAAACAAGATCCGGTTTTAAAGAAATAATTTTTTCAACATTAAATTCCATCCCGCCAACCTTTTCTTTGTTTTGAACATCTTCCGGATAGTTGTCATTATCACTTACACCGACAATTTGTTCACCCAACCCTAAAGCATAGGCAATTTCAGTATTGCTTGGAATTAGCGAAACAATCCGCTCCGGTTTTTCGCTTACCGTCACCTCATTTCCTAAACCGTCCTTGACCTTCACCGGAAATTGTGAAGCCGTCTCTTCCGTCTTTTGATTGCTTTTGTTTTCAGACGGCTCTGATGTATTTTGTTGGCCGCATCCAGCCGCAATTCCAAATAGAAGTAATAAGGCTAAAAATAGTGCAGATAATTTTTTCATCATTTTCCTCCTCCAATAAAAAACATCTTCTTGAATTCGATAAGAAGATGTCTGAAAACGTACATATGTATTGTTTTCAAACACCTCCCTATCCGCGTAGGGTTTTAGGTGTGCTCAAACAGGCAGGTCTCCTGGCTCATGGTCATCGCTTCCTGGACCTTCCCGTTGAAACAGTGGTTTTCCCAGGTTGCTCCCATTCACAGTGGCGGGACCGCGTTGGATTTTCACCAAACTTCCCTTTTAAGCTGGCAGCTATGTGCCGGCACCTGTTTGCTTTTCGGTATAATGTTATGACGAAATGTATTATACATGATTTGATTGAATTCTGGTAGGAAGAAAATGAAAAAAATCGACAAATTGACCTAAATGTTTTGGATTTCGATACAGTTTTCGCTAAAAATAAAATTTTTTTGAACTTCCTTTCCATTACTTGAATAAAATATTTGTAGACAAGCGAATTGGATGTTTGAAAACGAAGGAGGATATTGCAGTGACAACCGTTCTTTTAGACCCTGGCCACGGAGGAAGCGATCCCGGCGCAACCTATAGAAATTATGAGGAAGAAGATTTTACGTTGACTATTGCCCTCTTGGCAAGACAACATTTACTTGAACATTACCAAGTCAACGTTCTCATGACGCGCACAGACGATCGAACAGTCGGTTTGTCAGAAAGATCATCCATGGCTAACCGAGAGAATGTTGATTTTTTCTGTTCCATTCATATTAATGCCGGCGGAGGAACAGGTTTTGAAAGCTATGTTTATAACGGAGGGGCCTCTCCAAGAACGATCCAATACCGGTCCGTCATCCATGATCAAATTATGAGCGTTATCGGTCCGAAATATAGCGTAAAGGATCGGGGCAAAAAAAGCGCCAATTTTCACGTGTTAAGAGAAACAAAAATGCCTGCGGTTCTTTTGGAAACATTGTTTATTGACCATTCGAATGACATCAAACTTTTAACATCGTCTGACTTTATGAGCGACTATGCAGCAAGCTTAGCCGATGGAATCGGAAAAGCGCTTAATTTGCCCAAAAAGTCGACACGCACCACCCCAACTCCGCAGCCATCGCCAGCTGCAGGCAGCAGGATGTACAAAGTCATTGCCGGTTCCTTTAAAAACCGAGAAAATGCAGAAAAGCTGATAAATGAACTGAAAGGAAAAAATGTTGATAGTTTCCTTTCCGCTGCGATGGTGGACGGAACAAGTTATTTCCGCGTTCAAACAGGGGCATTTAAAAATTTGCAAAATGCAAAAGACCAGTTGGCAAGGCTTGTTCAATTAGGATACAAGGATGCATTTATATTAACTCCTGCAGAACAAGGAACGGCACAATCAGGCCAAAAGACAGATTCATCTCGTTCATCAACACTTCAACCGAAAACCCCTTCTCCCGATTCAAGGGATATCCCTATTTTAGGAGAAACGCTCGTATCGGGAACAATCTTGGATTTATATGTAGGAAAAACAAATCCTAGCGCACCTCAGCTGGGCGATTTGTATGAACAATTAAGCAAATCCTACGGAATTCGCGGCGACATCGCATTTGCACAAGCAATTCATGAAACGAACTATTTCCGTTTTACGGGAGTAGTCAATCGCAATCAAAACAATTTTGCCGGAATCGGAGCTACCGGTCCAAATGTTACAGGAGCAAGCTTTTCTACTCCGAGAGAAGGGGTTCTGGCCCATCTTCAACATTTATATGCATACGCCACAACGAAGCCTCTTCCAGCCGGGTTCCCCCTTGTCGATCCCAGATTTATTTATGTGGAACGAGGTTCTGCCCCGACCTGGAAAGATTTAAATGGGAAGTGGGCCGTTCCCGGCAGCCGTTACGGAGAAATGATTTTATCCATTTACCTATCCATTTTGCAGTTTGCAATTCAACAATTGAACGCTGCTCAATCAGCCATAAGCAAACAAATATAATCTGAATTCCAAAAAGATGTTGTATAAAAATGAAAAGATTATCAAAAATACAAAGAGAGCCAACTTCCGGCTCTCTATTTTATTAAAATGTTTCTGGTTCAAACGTCTTGCAATCAGTTTCCTTTTGATTTTTTGCCGTTTTTCCTGAATGACTTACGACATAAATGGCATCAGCTGCACATTTATTCCCTTCCGCCCAATATTTGCAGTTATTTACCTCACACAAAACGTCCTGCGCCATGTTTGTCACCTCCCAGTTATATATTTTCCTTTGGAAAGTGATTTGATACTTGTTGGTTGTGAAATGTCCATGGCAATATTTCGAACCGCAAAGACAATCGTTTTTGCATGTTTTGTTGGCTGTTTAATGAATTCATGATTATCATGTCATTTTAAGCCAAAATTCGATTTATTTTGTCGATGGACAAGCAAGGTGATCTGCTCCATACCAAAAGGTGCCTCAGAAAAAGAAAATGCAAACATTTGTAACGCCTCAGTCCTCCATTCGCCATGCAATTTCATTCATCCGCAACATTCATTTAGTGATTTGGAATGACAAAAGCCGCCATTTGCGGCGGCTTTCTTTTATTTTGCAAAAATGTGATTACCGATCACAGTCGTTATTGACTTGGAGCGCACCCATTGATCATCAGTTTTTTCAGGGTTGTAAAAATAAAGGGATCCTCTTCCCAACCCTTGGAAAGCCAAGGCCTCATGAACGGCCTTTTTAGATTCTTTACTGGCCGGCTTGTAAATTTCCCCGTTTTGCACAGTTGTAAATTGTCCGGGTTGATAAATAACCTCTGTAATTGTGTCCGGATAGAGGCTGCTTTCCACTCTGTTCAACACAACCGTAGCAACAGCAACTTTTCCTTTATAAGGCTCCCCTTTCGCTTCCGCTTCTACTAATCTTGCCAGAAAATCTTTTTCCTGTTCAGTGATGGTCTCTGGAATAATTAATTTTTCAGATTCATCACCACATTTTGTGATTTAACCCAAAAAATAAGGAAAACACTCACGAATTCCTGGCAATAATGTTAGCGTGACTTAACATAACAGGAGGTTCTAAAGTGTTTTCCGTATCACTAGATTTGCCAGAATTTGAAGTTGTTAAACAAGTGTTTCTTGAAGATTGCAGTTTGTTACATGTTGAGAAAAATACTACAGAAGAACGCTGTTCTTACTGCGGTTTTTTTTCTAGTCATGCCCATGACTGGCGGACAAGAAAGGTTCGTGACTTGTCCGTATTAGGTAAGCCCCTTTTCTTATTTGTCAGAGTGTATAGATACCGTTGTCACAACTGTAATGAGGGATTTTCACAAACATTTGAATGTATCCGTCCTAATAAGCATCAGACCAATCGGTACAGAGAATATCTGTACGAAATGTGCATTGGCTCTACTATCCAAGAAGTGAGTCGAAAGGAAAAAATACCTTATACAACTGTTGAAAGAATATTTTATTCCGTTGCTAAAGAAAAAGAGAAGGAGCATTTAGAAACTCTTGAAAGTGTTTTAGAAAACAATGAATTAATCCTTAGCCTTGATGAGATCGCTGTCCGAAAGGGTCACCGATATGAAACAGTTCTTATGGATACCCAAACCGGGAGTGTGCTTGGTATGGAACATCAACGGAATGGCAGTTGTGTCGCCTCCGCTTTTGCTGCAAGCATTCGGGCTCCCTTTCCAGTACACAATTGCCTTATTTTTGCTGCTTTCCTTCGCTGGTTGGCTGTTGTATCCATTTGTTTGTTCTTTTGTTGAGAAAGAAGAATCGCTTTGGTAGGTAAGTTCGCTTTTGCAATGAAATAAAAAAGGACAAAGTCGCTTGATGCCTTGTCCTCATTCCTTTTTATTCATTTTTCCAAAACATCATGGTCGACGTAACGCTCGCCGTTCAGCTCACTAATAACATTGATCGCAACTTTGAAGCCGTCGCCGTCAGTGATGATCGTATGAACGCTGACACCTGCAACTGTACCCGCAGCCCAAATTCCGTCAACGTTTGTCTTCCCTAGTGCATCGACATCAAATATTGTTTTAATGCGGGGTTCAGTCCCGTCTTTTGTCTTTAGCCCGACTTTGTCAGCTAAATCAGTCAGTACTCCTGTAGCTAATATGACGTGTTTCGTTTCATAGGATCCTTTTTCCGTCTTGAATACAAGCTCTTCCGCTTGTTTTTCAATTGTCTCCACATTTTCTGCCACAATCTCCGCACCGAATTTTTCCGCTTGTTTTTTCCCTGTTTCAATTAAATCAGGTCCAGAAATTTCCATAACCCATAATGGTTTTCAATCCAAGCTCGTTTCGTCACGGATTTATCGTTGTCCAACACAAGCGTTTTTTTACCGGCTTTTGCCGTGAACAAAGCGGCGCTTGCACCCGCAGGACCAGCCCCGACAATGACTACATCATACATGTTGCAATTCCCCCTTTTAGGATAACTATTGTATTTCCATCGTAAGCGTAATTAAAACGAATTGTAAAGATCTTCATCTGCCTTTTCCTTGCAGGGGAACCGCTTTTGTATGAATCGCCCTCTCAACATTTTATTATTTCCGCAAGCAGTTTGAAAAGAGGACGGGATAAAATCTCGTGAAAATCAGTAAAACGGAAGGAATATCGGCATAATAACATAGAGGTGATTGATCATGAAGCCGTTTATTCCACAACTCGTATACATTGAACCAAGAGCCCTTGAATACCCGCTTGGAGTGGAATGGAAAGAAAAATTCGAAAAAATGGGAATCGACATTCGCTATACAACTTCCCACAATCAAGTGCGTAATATCCCCGGAGAAACACCTCTCCAGAAATACCGCAATGCGAAGTCGACTTTAGTCATCGGGGTTCGAAAAACATTGAAATTTGATACGAGCAAGCCTTCTGCCGAATACGCCATTCCACTGGCAACCGGGTGCATGGGGCATTGCCATTACTGCTATTTGCAAACAACGTTAGGAAGCAAACCCTACATTCGCGTTTATGTAAATTTAGAGGAAATTTTTCAGCAAGCTAAACAGTATATAGAAGAGAGAGTTCCAGAAATAACCAGATTTGAAGCTTCGTGTACGTCTGATATCGTCGGGATAGATCATTTAACACATTCACTCAAAAAAGCGATCGAATTTATTGGAGAAACAAAGCTGGGGAGATTGCGGTTTACAACGAAATATCATTACGTAGACCATTTATTGGATGCCAAACATAACGGCAACACCCGCTTCCGATTCAGCATCAACAGCGATTGGGTCATTCGTCATCTGGAGCCGGGAACATCAAGATTGGATGAAAGAATCAGCGCCGCTTTGAAAGTCGCAAAAGCAGGATATCCTATCGGTTTTGTTGTTGCTCCGCTATATCGGCATGATGGATGGAAAGAAGGATATAGAAAATTATTCAAAAAACTGGGTGACGTAATCGAAGACGATAACTTAACATTTGAATTGATTCAACACCGATTCACGAAACCTGCCAAAAAAGTTATCGAAGCAAGGTATCCAAAAACGAAACTGGAAATGGATGAGAAAAAAAGAAAATACAAGTGGGGGCGGTATGGAATTGGCAAATATGTTTATCAAACAGAAGAGGAAAGGGAGCTGAAAGAGATGATGGAACAATATATTCACTATTATTTTCCTAACGCCATCATCGAATACTTTACGTAAAACTGTAAGGAATACAAACCTTTTTTAAATCGACGGTCAGAAATGGTTAATTCAACAAAAACATTTTCTTTTGCTAGCTCACCTTTTCTTGAACGAACATATGATAAAACAAACAGTTTACGAGGTGATACAAATATGAAGGAAAATCACACAATCGATGTTCCCGTTTTATATGATTGGGTCCGTTCCGCCTCCCGCCTCCACATGAACGTTCGGCTTCATATGAAACAAAAGCCTTTAAAAGCTGAAACATTTTACTATTATGCTTTAGCTGATGGAAAAAAGACCGTTTATACGGACGCCGATCAAATCAAAGAATTTACGAATAAAGGGATTTTGGATCCTAAAGATGTATCCTATATCCGGCTTTTCATTAACGGTGTCTTGCAGCCGCCGAAAATTTATGAAGTGAAAAAAGGAATGTTGATATTGAAATCAAGCGATGTCCCGCAAAAGGGTGTTCCTATTATTTTAGAATTTATTTCCATCTATTTATAATTGAGGAAATAGGTATTCCTGCATGGGAGAAAAAAATCAGGATCCGAAAGAAGACTTTTCGGATCCTGATTTTGTTAAGCTGACACAACAGTTGTCGATTGAGGTGAATAATTGACTACTTCCAGCACAATTGGCGTGTCTGCTAAAATTGAATCTCCACCTGCAGGCACATTGATTGAAAGCGAGCCGACCGTCGTTGCTCCCGGCGTATACGTACTTAGTCCGCCCATTTGAAGCACTCCGTTGACATAAACATTATAATAACTGTTGTCCGCTGATAATGCAGGCAATTCTGTAACAGCTGAACCATCATCTTGAAAAAAGTCGGCTGCATCAATGGTGAGCATACTTCCCGGAGCAGTCTCTGCAGTCGTGACGTAGAAAAATCTTTGATCTTGAGGAACGACATTCGTTGTTGTGGACGCAGTGACAACCAATTTCATTAATTGCAGAGGCAATCAAATCCCTCCCTTCATGCGATCTATTTCATCATATGTAAAAATGCGGCGGAAGCTATAGACAAATGCACAAAACCTATGTATAGCTGATTTCCTATTTTTTAAGCGGTCCAATGGAAAATTCAAACGCTTTTTAATGAATTGCTCTTGCTTCAGCGAATGGCAATGGTGATCATAAAGCGACAAAAGATTTTATTTGCAGATTCGTCAAAACTTTGTCACTTTTTCCGAACTTTTCTTCATATAAAATAAAACGCCAGGAGATTCTCCCGTGACAAAATCATGTCCATCAACATAGATATCCTCTCCACGTGAACGAATTCTTCTATTTGTGCCATTTTCTGCTCCCCCCTCTTGAAGTCCCCCGTGGGACTCACCACTTCCTCCTTCAAGTAAGTCCTGTCGGATTGTCTGCTTCCACACAGAAGATGAACGCCTAGTGTTTCGTTCTCCCTAATTGTTCAGTCCTTCCTCTTTCGTCTCGAGTTCGAAAGAGTACTATGACCTCTGCTGACTTCTGACTGTTCAGCTATCGATTACTCGATAGGTTACCAAGGTTACTTGGCGTGCCAGCCAGACCTCCCCGGGTAAGAGTGTAATCTTTCCTTCCATCTATCTGCTTCATGTACTCTGTATCACCTTCGGCAGAAAGCACTTCGTTTTGTTGTGCAAACTCACCCAGTGATACCTAGCCTCATATGAAGTTCGTGTTCCGAGAGACCCAAAGTTTGCCGCTCGCTTCCTTCAGATTCCGCGTCACCACGGACACCCTTGCGTTAGGCTAACCACTACTTCTGCCTTCGTGGCTCGGGACTTTCACCCTAGAGATTACACCCATGCCGGGCGCACATAAAAAAAGACAAGACAAATGAATGTCCTGTCTTTTTTGAAGTTAATTTTTCAATAAATCATGATCGACGTACCGTTCGCCATTCAGCTCGCTGATGACATTGATGGCCACTTTTGCACCGTCACCGGCGGTAATAATTGTATGTACGCTTACGCCAGCAGCTGTACCTGCTGCCCAAATTCCGTCAATATTTGTTTTTCCATTTGAATCCACATCGAATATTGTTTTGATGCGAGGCTCTGTTCCGTCTTTTGTTTTTAATCCGATTTTCTCGGCTAAATCCGTCAATACTCCTGTCGCCAAAATAACATGCTTCGCTTCATACGAACCGCCATCGGTTTTGACGATAAGTCCATCCTGTTTTGTTTCAACTGTTTCCACTTGCTCGTTTTTTATTTCTGCCCCAAACTTTTCAGCTTGCTTTTTCCCAATATCAATTAAATCAGGACCTGTAATTTCCAAAACACCATAGTGGTTTTCGATCCATGCCCTTTTCGTCATTGACTTATCGTGATCTAAAACTAATGTTTTCTTTCCAGCCTTCGCTGTAAACAGTGCAGCACTTGCCCCTGCAGGACCGGCACCAACAATAATCACATCGTACATCTTAACTCCTCCTTTGCCAAAAATGTTTATAATTTCATTGTAAACGCAATCGAAAACAAATGTAAAGAAACTTGCTTACCAATTCTGAAAATTAAAAAATCCATATATGATCTCCCTTCTCCAGCTGAATATAAAACCTTTGTAGGCTGGAGATCCCGAAGTAAAACCGCTTATTCCCCTGTTGATCTATTTTAAGCATACAGTAAAAAACGCTATTAAAATTCGCTATGCGGCTTCCGACAACCCAATGTGCAATGTTCCACAAAACTGCTACATAAGTTCGCCGGAGTAAGAAAAACATTAAAGTCAGTATATGACACTCCTTTGGCGATTGGCATTACAAACGAAACTTAGTCATAATCCATATTATGCAAATTCAGGTGAATTTTTTTAGCAGACTGAACCATATATTAAAGAAAGAGCGTCTAAATATATTAGTTTGAAACTTTAATGGAATAAATCATCATTTACTTGAAAAAAATAGGGAAGCTTTCGTTTAACAACAAAAAATTTATTTATGAAATGAACATTACAACGGCTCTGATAGCAGCAACTCGACCATTCAACATCTTGAATATTTGATAAATATTTTACGCATTCTCTCGGCTTCTTTATTCACCGCTAGATCGTCACGAAACAGGTTGAGATAAAGGTTTCGAACGACAACTAACATTTACACTAGATCCATACCTCTTTACGAAGCTTTCAAAAAAGATTGGTGAAGCGCATATCCAAACCGAAGCAATGAATGAAATGACAAGAAGATAAAGAATCATCAAGTATATGAATCAAGCTCAAGAAAACGGACTGAAACAATATATTTATGATGATATTTCGAATTTCATAAGGATCGCAGAAATGTATGGATATAAAAGCCAATTTTAAAAAAATTTATTAAAAATGGAAAACGGCTTTGACATCTTTTCATCCTGATAGTACTCTATATTCGTTGACATTTTACATACGGCATTTATTTAAAGAAGGCAGTGAACATTAGTGAAATCGTTTGTATGGAAAATAAGCGGCATCGTTTTCATTTCGATCATTTTCATTTTTTTAATGTCTTTTTATTACAAAACATTAAGGGTACAGTCTGTCCCAGCAAATGGAAGCAAACAAATAGAAAAATCGCAATATGATGGAGTTGACTTAATTTCAGATATTGAGGATAAAAAAGAATTCCATTCCGCCATACACTATCCGAGATTTCAAAGCAGCAAACTGAATGCATCCATCCAGTCTTATGTCAAAGAAGAGAAAAGACGGTTTCACGAACAAATTCAATCCCAAAAATGGCGCTTGTTTAAAGATCCGTCGAATTTTTCTCTGACTTTTCGCCTCTATCCGGTCACAGACAGCGTCTATTCTTTTGTTTTTACTTCGGAAAGCCATTCAGATGGGGAAAAAGAAAGTAAAGACTTTAAAATCTTCATAGTCGATTTGGCAGCAGAACGTTTTATAAACAGCCAAGACATTCTAGAAATCGATGAAAAAACAAAAGAAAAGCTGCATGTTCAATTGACGGACCAGTTTCTTCAATCAAAAAAATATAAAAAAAGCTTTAGCAAAAAGAAGCTTAACAAGTGGCTCAATCACCCATATAACGATTTTTCCAATATTTATTTGACAAACAAATTCATTGTTTTCAAGTTTCATAGCAATGAAGTAACAGAAGGTGCTGAAAGTCCTGAAATTTCCATTCCTTTGACGAAAGGAAAAGAGTTATTGACAGAGGAGTGGCGGAAGCGATTACGGATGGAAGAAAACAAACCAAAAAAAGCAGAACCATTGCCGAAAAAACCTCCCATCCAAAAAGACGAGCCGATCAAAAGCAAAAAAATAGTTGCTCTAACATTTGATGACGGACCTCACCCAAAATATACAACAGAAATTTTGGATTTATTAAAATCGTATCATGCAAAAGCCACTTTTTTTGTGATTGGTCAAAGAGTTAATTTTTATCCTAATATTGTAAAAAGAATAGGTTCGGAAGGACATGAAATTTGCAACCACAGCTTTAGCCATAAAGATTTTACAACTTTAAAAAAAGAGAAAATACTTGAAGAAATAAATATGACCGATCAAGAAATTTTCAAGGCATCGGGCTTAAAAGCGAATTGCGTCCGCCCTCCATATGGGGCTGTTAATCAAAAGGTCAGATCAGCTATTGAAAAGCCTATCATTCTATGGACTGTAGATACATTAGATTGGAAAACGGATGACCCAAAAAAAGTACTTAAAATCGTTCAAGCCAAGACAAAAAACGGTTCCATCATTTTAATGCACGATATTCATTCATCCACAGTAGAGGCATTGAAGCTAATCTTGCCATATTTAAAACAACAAGGTTATGAGTTTGTAACTGTATCAGAGATATCAAAAAAATGAAATCCTCGTCACATGCAGTTGGCGACCGAAATATTAAATGCATACAATGCCTATTCTTATAGTGTTGAATGCGATCCGCTTCCCAAATCTATGGAAACGTTCAACAGAAATTTTGAAAGCTGAAACGTTTGATGCCTATTTTAATGAAAAAAATGATCTGTCCTGCTAAAGAAGCTTTGCAGTGGAAATGTGTGAAAAGGAAAAGGGATTTTAAAGCGATTCCCATAAAAAGATGTTCCAGTATTTTAACGTTTGTACTCATTTTTGACCATAAAAGCAGGGATCCAAAAAGGTCAGCATTTTGGGTCCCTTTCTTTTGTCAAGTCGTAACAGCTGGTGCCGATTGATGTACACAATAGAGCAATTGATTTGCTTTTCCTTGCAGAAAGTTGATTGCTTATAAACCAGACGTCGCTGCTCTACGTTTTTCATTTAATGCACAAATACGTTTATATTGCTGTTATTCATGGGCAGTGCATGCCGCAAACCGCCTTTCTTGCCACAGCAATTGTAAAGTATTCCCAAAACAGCTTCTGCTGTAATTTAAGGCATATTGTTATTCTCTGCAGTGCCCATCCCCTCTTCATTTCATCCTATCCAGTAATGATCAAAAGCTTTGAACAATTTCTCCCTTTCACTTTATAGCAAACAAAAAAAGCCCATTTTAGCTCGTATGTAAACTAAAATGGACAAATTTCTTATTTTTATTTAATGATTAAGACTGGACAGTGAGCCTCTTGAGCTACTTTTCGGCTGACGCTTCCCAACAACGTTGCTTTAAGCGCGCCTTTCCCTGCACTCCCCATTACAATGATGGAATAGTCATGTTCTTTTGCATAATCCGTAATAATTGTTGCTGGCTCTCCTTGGAAAATATGTGTTTCATGCGGGACGTTGCTTTCAGTAAGGAATTCAATCGCTGGTTTTAAAATCGCTTCGTTCTCTTCATCAATTAATTTGGAAATATCAACAAAATAATACTGCTCTGTAAATCTTAAATTATTGACATGCAAAATCGTGATTTTTTCAGACCCAACTGTTTTGGCAAGTTTTACAGCATGCTCAAGCGCGCGTGTAGAATGGGCAGATCCATCCATAGGAACTAATATTTTTTTGTACATCCTCATCCCCTCCAAAAGAACTATTTTTTCTTTATTTCCATTTTATCAAAATTTTTCTAGAATTTAAGTAGAGATTTGTCAAAATTTCGATTTTCACCACTTTGTCACTTTTAAATCCATTTTAAAATGATAAAATATACAATGAGAAAATTTATGTTAGGAGGAAAAAAATGGACTCCATTCAAAACTATGAACAGCCTCACAACAAAAAAAATTACACCGGCATTGTTGTGACACTCTCAGTTATTATAAATGCCGTTATTTTACTGTTATTTTTCTCTCCACTCGGATATCGAGGCGAAGTCCATTTTGATTTGACGATTTTCCCAAGACTTAATGCGATTTTTAACAGCTTTACGTTCGTCTTTCTGCTCGCTGCTCTTTATGCAATTAAAAAGAAAAATATCAAAGTACACCGGAACTTTATCATCGCAGCGTTTACAACGACCACCTTATTTTGTATTTCTTATTTAACCTATCATTTTTTGCAATCTGAACCGACCCGTTATGGCGGTGAAGGATTTATGAAAACATTTTATTTATTTATTCTTACTTCCCATAGTATATTAGCAGCCGTCATTGTTCCGCTTGCATTGTTTGCCTTTTTCTGGGGAATGTCAAGACAGGTAGAAAAACACCGGAAAATTGTTCGCTGGGCGATGCCGATTTGGCTATACGTCTCATTTACTGGTGTTCTTGTATACATCTTGATTTCTCCTTATTATTAAAAAAAGAAGGTTGACCGAGCTGTCCGGTCAACCTTCTTTTTCGTTTAGAAACTCTTTCATTAAATAATCTTTTTTTTTCGATCATCGTTTAACTTTCTTTGCCGTTCAAGCCATTCTCCTGTTTGTTGAAACAATTCGGTTGAATGACAAATAGACGAAAATGTATGGTTTCCGCCGATAATGAGTGATTTTTCAACGCTGTTAGCCCTTTTTTTGAAGCTTTTTTCATACAGGCAAGCATAAGAAGGAGAAATGACTTCATCTTCTGTTCCGTGGGCAACGAATACGTCACCTGTAAACGATTTAGCCTCTTGTAAAGGTGTGTACTGTTCAAGCGAGCGGAAAAATGTTTTCGTTAAGGAATAGCCTTCATAATCAACATATTGGCTTGATTCTGCTTCTTCTAAACCTTCCTTTCCAACTATGGCCGCTATATCTTCAAATGGCCGACCGACCGCTCCCCAAATCGCCAAATTTTTCACGCGGTCATCCCGTACAGCTGTGAGTGTCGCCACTGCTCCTCCTAAACTATGGCCAAGCAAATATAATTCATGTTTGTCAATGAAAGGAAGCTTTTCAACAAAATCGATAACATGAATCGTTTGTTCAATAAAGCGGTCGAGGCCATAAGTTCCGTAAATACCGCTGCTTTCGCCGCAGCCTTCGTAATCAAACCGCAAAACGGCAAAGCCGAGCGAAGCAAAATGGTTGGCTGCTTTGACGAACAATCGGTTGACACCTATTCGGCTTCCTACAAAACCGTGACAAATAACAACAACCGGAAATTTTTCGTTTTTAGATGGAGCGTTCGGTATATGCAATGTGGCAGCTAACGATGCCTGTTGGCTCGGAATATAGTACATTTTTTCCATAAAATTAACCACCTTTAATCGTTCGTTTTTTTTATTATAATGTTTATAATTCCGATAAGTCAAGTATGTTTTTGGGGATTTAAACTCAAAAAAAAAAGCAATCTTAACAGTTTGCTTTTGCACCTATTTCGGTAAATGATTGAGAAAATTTTGATACGCAAATCCTTTCACTTCGTCCTCATTATAATATTTCAGCAGTTCATTGATCAAGTTTTGTGTTTTTGCCGCATCTTCCAATCCTATTACTTTTTGCTCAATTCCGTCAAAATCAGAGCCAAGTCCGATTTGTTTCACTCCACCTAGCATGCAAAAATGGTCGATATGTTTGATTACATCTTTGATTGCTGCCTGATCATTAGTTGTTAAAAATTGGGGGGCGTACACGATGTGAATGGTACCGCCTTTTTGAAACATTGCCCTTGCCTGTTCATCGGTTAAATTGCGCTGATGATCACATAAGGCGCGGGCGTTTGAATGGGTCGCAATCGGATAATCCGCAAGCTCGATTACATCCCAAAACGCACGCTCGCATAAATGGGAGACATCAGTGAAAACTCGATGCTCATTGTTTGCTTTTATGATTTCCTTTCCAAATGCTGTTACACCAGCGCCTCGTTCTTCAAGTGCTCCATCAGCTGCCAGATTGGCATAATTCCATGTCAATCCAACCGATCGAACTCCCAGCTGATAAAGAAGTCGAAGTTTGTAGAGATCTCCTCCAATCGCATCAACACCTTCGAGAGTCAGCATCGCCCCAATTTCATGTTCCTCAAGCTTATAAAAATCAGACCAATCCTTTATTTGCTTCATTTCCGGATTGTTTCCAAGCACTTCTGTAAAAAACAGATCGATTTGTTCAAGCGCCGCTTGGAATTTGTATTCAGTTTTTATTTTTTGATCGATAAAGACGGCAAAGCATTGAACCTTAATTTTACCTTTGATCAATCTTTGTTTATTCGTATCCAAATACGAGGCGTTAGCAAACTTCAGCTTTCCTTTAGCATTCGCCAGCTTCATCAGCGCATCACAATGAAGATCAATAATATTCATGTTTTCCCCCTGTTTTTTATGATAAAAAAAAGCCTGGCAGGAAAGATTTCTTGCAGGCTTATACGATCAATAGGCTCGTTATTCGTTTGCGATGTTTTCTTGGAATTTTTGATAAAGTGTTGTCGCGATCTCACCCGGTTTTCCCGTGCCAATTTTTTGCCCGTCTATGGTTACGATTGGTAAAATTTCAGAAGTTGTGCTCGTAATGAAGACTTCATCGCTTTCAAGTACATCCTCTTTCGTAAACTTTTCTTCTACTAATGTTAAACCTTCTGTTTCAATGATCGATTTTACCGCCATTCTTGTAATTCCTGACAATATATGCTTTGATAGCGGCGTCGTATAAATTGTTCCGTTTTTGACGATGAATACGTTGGAGCTCGATCCTTCCGTCACATATTCATCACGGACTAAAATCGCTTCATAGCTTCCTTTTTCATGGGCGGTTTGTTTAGCTAAAATATTCGGCAATAAGTTAAGCGATTTAATATAGCAATTGGCCCACCGCTCATCGTCATGGAATATAGCAGATACGCCGTTCTCCCGCAAATGATGGGGCAATTGCTTTGCAGGTCTTACGGTCATCGTTGTTGAAACAGAAACATCTGGAAACAAATGATTTCGAACGGCCACTCCGCGCGTAATTTGCAAATAGACGTCGCAATCTGTTAATGCTGATTTTTCAATTGCTTCTTTTATCAGCTGTTCATATTGCTCCAATGTTTGATCGAGTTTTAATTTAATCGCTTCAGCACTTGTCTGTAACCGCTCTAAATGCTCGCGCAGCATAAACGGCTTTTTGTTATAAACGCGGATCACCTCATACACTCCGTCTCCAAACTGGTGTCCTCTTTCATCAATCGGGATCACCGGTTCATTGAGGTCAACAAAGCGACCATTTACATAACCGATTGACATTTTCATATCCCCCTAATTTCCATAATATCTACCAACCATTGTAACATAATTATATGAATGGAGGCTTGATCAAAATCAAAAAAGATGCAATGCCTGCACATTTATGATATAAATATCATAAAACATATATGGAAAGGTGGGATTTCCATGGACGGCATCCCTCGTCCTCTAGTTAGAACGAATCAATGGACAATTGTTTTGTCTGTTTTGATCACTTGGATCACAAACGAGCCGCTTTTTCTTCTTATTCCGCTTATTGCTGGTTTGATTGGACTTATTTTTGGCGTCAATCCGATTATGGCGGCCGCTAAAACGTTTTTGCGAAAACCGCATTCGTCCTATCATTTAGAAGATAGATCTGATCAGCAATTCAATCAAATCATTGCCTGCACTTGCTTGCTGCTAGCATTTATCGGATTTTCTTTTCATATTGATGTTTTAGGATATATTTTTTCGATTTTAGTTTTTTCAGCGGCTTTCATTGCGATTTTAGGATTTTGCATCGGCTGCTTTATCCGGTTCCAATGGAAACAGTATCAATATCGAAAAGCGAAAAATTCATAAGCTTCTCCCCTGATTTTAAAAATCTGGGAAAAGACGTAAAAAAGGGGCAAGAGCACCCGAACTTTACATCGCATCTTTCAGCGACACTTTCAGCGTGCGTCTTGCCCTGTGAAGCCTAGTTTTAACTGTTCCTTTCGAAAGCTTTAGCTGTTGAGCTAGTTCCTGTTCTTTTAAATCATAATACAATTTCAATTCTAAAATTTCACGGTATTTCGGTTTTAGTTTCCGAATTTCTTGAGAAATGGTCTCTTTCAGCCATTCATATTCTGCTGTTTGTTCCACATTGCCCCCTTGACTGATCAATAATTCGTCTAGGGGGCACGGCGTTTTCTGTTCCTTCCGAAGAAAATCAATCGCAGTTCTCGCTGCTACTGTACTGAGCCAACCAGAGATTTTTTCCATATCCTCAATTTGTTCAGCCTTTTGATAAAATTTCAAAAATGTTTCCTGCAATACGTCTTCTGCCAAATGTACATCTTTCGTTATGGAAAAAGCAATCCGGTACACTTTTTTATAAAACATACAATAGATGTCTTGAAAGCTCTCTTGAGCGGATATTATATCATTCATAATTCTCCAATCCTTTTTTATTTTTTTGCCTGTTTCTTGATCGATTCAGCTATTTCTGGATGAACAAAGCTGCCAACCTCATAATTTCCATTTTTATAAACAATGAACATAATATTTTTTCCTGAAGTCGATTCTGTTTCATCTTGCAAGCATTGCTCAATCAACTGTTTATCTACAATTTTGACCGTTTGCGGATCTTGTTCAATTTCTTTCAGCATATTTTTATAATCCAAATCGTGATTGATGTTATTCTCCGTTATGAGTACATATTGGACATCATCAGCTGTCACTCTTGCGTTTTTAACCGTTCCGTTATTCTTCATCCACTCATCGAACTCTTTAAAGCTTTTTTTCCATGGAATGAATAATTGCTTATTATTTTTTAAAGTGATTTCAATTTCTCCCCAGTCTTTTCTTTCATCGATCATATCTTCATATGTAAGATTCGCGATGTCATTTTTTAATGCTTTTAATGCTTTTGCAAGTTGATCAGAATTATTGGCAATATCCACTTTTTCAACATAGTAGTTTGAATAGTTAGAATGAAATACTATTTGTTCAACATCTTGATCGTTTATGTCAAAAACTTCATAGTTTGCTTTTTTATATTCCTTCGATTCATAAATCTCCTTCAAATATCGTTCGAACGATTTCCGATCAACTTCATATTGGCGGATCGATTTGCTTCCATTTTTTAAATAATAGACGATAAACAACGATTCAGGTTCGGAAACATCTTTGGATCTATTTTCGGCAACGATTTCTGTATGCAGCTTTTGAATTGCTTCGATTATTTCCGGTTCCTGGTAGATAAACTTTTTAATCATCTCGTCCTCGTAATACCAATAATTGCTGAAAAATACCGATTGTATTTCTGCAACTCTCGGAACCTTTTTCTCATATCCTCCCGCACCAGAACCGGTCAAAATGAATACAAGTATCACTGTAATAGAATAAATAAACAATCCTTTGAAATTAGGCTTGATTCGCCACGTCTGCTGCAAGATCATTTCAGCTATAAAATAACCGATGAGTGTACCAACTACATATCCGGTACAAATCCATAATAAGCTTCCGCTATAGTCAATAATGCCAAAATACATCCCACCGAGCAGCATCGTACAAAAAGTGGCGCCATATTTAAAAACTGGTTTAAGCTTCCAGTAAATAACGGCTTGTGACACATATTCGACTGGCCGCCGTGTGTACAGAAGCAAGGAAATACAGCAAAACAAGGCTGCTAGCAATAAATAAACGGCGATTTCCCACCAAGAGAAAGGCTGGAATTCGAGAGAAATCAGCCTCGTAAGCGGTGAAAAAAATTCGATCCAAAGATTATTATTCAAATAATAGCCGCTCGGAAATCCAAACAAAATGTATTGCAAATTGTACACTATAAGTTGATAAACCCCGAAAGGAAACAATAAAATAATCAATGTCAATACAGCTTGAATCGTGCTAATTCCTGTCAGCATGGCAGAGAAGGTGCCGATAGAAAACAATAATAACGTATATGCTAAATAAGTACAAAACCATCTAACAAGGTTCAAATCACGAAAATAACTCGACAAATCAAACACCTGTATTAAAACGGCCAATATTAGAGAAGTAATCATGACAGGTACGATTAAAAACACAACACCCGTCAGCCAATGATGCCAAAAAAGCATTTTCCGATTTATCGGAAGACTATGAAGAAAATCGCTGGATTGCTTTACATGCAGGAACCGAAACAAAAAAATGGACATAAGCACAGGTATCACGATTAACATGAGTAATTGAAGTTCTTGTGCAATGGAAAACAAACTTTCATATATGTTCTCTTCATTATAATTCTCTCTCCCGGAAAACAACACCGCAATTTCCATCGGTACTGATAGAATTAGACCGATCAAAAACGTAAGTCCTACCCAACCGACAGAACGGAAATTTTGAATTAACAGCTCTTTTTTAAATAAGGATGTTTTCGATTGCATATCCTTTTTCCCCCATTTCATAAATAAAAATTTCCTCCAATGTAAGCGGGAGCAAATCGAATAAAAGAGGCTTAAAGCTTTTTATATAGCTGGAAAATTCATCAGCATTTCCTTTTACAATGAATAAATGCACGCTGCCTCTTTGTTCCTGATAGACAATTTGAAGCTGCTGCAGCATTTCCGAAGGAACGCTTCCTTGAAAGGCAATTTGCACTTTGTGTATATTCGACTTTAGGTCATCCAAATTCCGTTTTATTAGCAGTTCACCTTTATGCAAAATGCCGATATGGTCGCTTATATCCTCTACTTCCTGCAAGTTGTGGGAAGAGACGATCACAGTCATTTCTCTCACTGCCACATCTTGGATGATTATATTTTTCATTTTTTTCCTCATGACCGGATCTAAACCGTCAAACGGCTCGTCTAAAATGAGCAGTTCAGGCATTGCGGAAAAAGCGAGCCAAAATGCCACTTGACGCTGAACTCCTTTTGACAGGCGATAAATTTTTTGCTTAAGATCTAGATCAAATACATCCTGCAATGTTTGAAATCGTTCTCTGCTGAAGGATGGATATATGTTTTCATAAAAATTCGCCATCTGTTTGATCGTATAATGAGGGAAAAAATAAGGAATATCTGTAAGGAATATGAATCTTTGCTTAATGTCTTCATTTTCAAATACAGGTTTTTTATCAATTAAAATGTCTCCCCTATCTTGTTTATACAAACCTGCGATCAGCTTCAACAGCGTCGTTTTTCCAGCGCCGTTTGAACCTAGAAGCCCGAAGATGGATCCTTTTTCAATTTGTAAATCGATGTTAGATAACACAGTCGCATTTTGAAATGTTTTATATACCTTTTTGACTTCAATCATCTCTTTTTCCCCCTTGATGATCTTTGATAATTTCCTCCATGATCTGCAGGAGCTCATCAGATTGCATCCCTAAAAATAATGCTTGTTGTGCTAATTTTTGCAAATTTTCTTTAACCATTTTCAGCTCTTCCTGATTAGATGCCTCAATCTTCTCCGAAACAAAATTTCCTTTTCCCTGAATCGAGTAAATATATCCGATCCTCTCCAGCTCACGGTAAGCTTTTTGAATTGTATTTGGATTCACCGTCAATTGCTGTGCAAGCACTCTGACGGAGGGAAGTTGTTCTCCCCCTTTCAGCACTCCGCTTACAATCATCTCTTTTATTTGATCGACAAGCTGTTCATAGATCGGTTTTCGGCTTCGAAAATCTATATCAAGCATTTTCCCGCAGCCCCCACATCTGTATTAACTGTATTATAATTCTTAATACAGATAAATCATACTTTATTATGAAAAAAATGACAATACTTTCTGGAAAAATTTTTTTGCGTCAAAAAGGCACAGCTTTTTACGCTGTGAAAGACAGTTGTCCTTTTTCAAAGTTTGATTTATATGATTGTGCTATTTAAAACAGTGAGTACATCTCTTCTAAACTATTTTCTGTCTGTTTGTAACTGGCAGATGTTCAAAACTTTTATTTGTTCGCCAACCAATGGACAGACGATGAGAAGCACCGCCTTCAACCGAAAAATTGGATTATAGTTTTCAAGCTTTTCCCAGGAAATTTTTTCTTTTGAAACGAACCGTAAGATAATGATGAACTGAGTTTTCCGCATCTGCTATTTTTTAAACGATTCTTCCTGCCGATTTTCAAATGTTGGAACAAACGATAAGTACATCTTTTCCAAACTGTACCGACATTCCCAGAATGTTTCTTGTCCATTTTCGTCCATCCAGCCTGCTTCCCGATTGATTAAAGTGCACCAGAAAAGGAGTTTACTATATAAAAAAACAAATAGTAGGAGATTCAGCATGTATTTATCCTTGTTGCTCTCAAATGAGGCTTCAACAATGTGAAACCCGAAAAAAACATATTAAGATTTGTAGAAGTGGAGAAAAGGTCGTGACAGCCTAAAGAACGATAGGTTCGCATTGAAATAACTGGCCTACTTCACGGACCTTATAAGAATCAGGTTTAATATGTTGAATCCATGAGATCGTGGATAAGAAAAAGGAATCGTTAACGCCAACGACGCATTGGAAACAATCATTTTGTAGAATATTACGACAAATTAAAAACGCAACCTTATAACAAATGTCATAAAGTTGCGTCCATCGCTTGTGTGAATAAGTTATTGAAGTGTCTCTTCCATCTTAATACACACATTTTAACGTACAATTACGAAATCGCATCAGCAACTTCGCAATTGTTCAGGAAAAATATAACATATTTGATCTAGTGAAAAAAACAAAAATCGTTAGATCTATTAGGCATGCGTAAATTTATTTAGGAGGAAGGGGTACCACTGCCTCCTAAATAAATCCACTGAAACAAATAGTTACGAAAAACTCTTGACTAATTGTAAGAAGGGGCTCTCCGTTGAGTTCCTAAAATGAAGGATTTTGGAGAAATACTGCTGTGAAGGACAAAAATAATCGAATAAAATTTGTAAATGGCCTTCATAGAGGCAATGAGGTCCAACAAGAAGCAATTGTATATGCTGAAAAACTTTTGAAGATCCGAATTCAGAAAGTGAGCATAAGAAAAGTCCTTCATAAGACTTCTGAAGGATAGATTGGAAAAATGGCCTGTCCGATAAGTTCCTAAAAAAGGGGCTCCAAAAAGTCAGTTAACCCTGACTTTTTGGACTGCCCCCTGAAGGAAACGGCTCAGCTCTCTTTTTCTAGTTTTACTTCGCGATTTGATCTTTTATTGGTTCCGCTTTAAGCAGCATTTCATTTTTCTTAACATCATACAAACCAAATGGAATAAGACGAAGACCGGGCAAGAAATCACAAGTTAAAAACAATAGCGTATATAAAATGTCATGGAATGGGAATCCTCTTTGCTGCACGGCTGCTAACAGCTCATCATGATATCGAACAGCTTGATCAAATGATGAATCGTCCGTCATCATGCCGGTAAATGGAAGAGGTATTTCAACCACAATGTCCTCGCCATCAACAATGACGATTCCTCCTCCTAGTTCATGCACTCTTTTAGCCGCCTGGGCCATCGCTTTTGGATTTCTTCCGATCACAAGCAATTCTGTTGTAGTATTGTAAGTTGACGCCATCCCATCTAGATGAACGGCAAATCGTTCTAATATCGCTTTCGACACCCACTTTCCGTTCCGGTCAATTAACGACGCATACAATAAGCCTTCTTCACCGGAAATATCTGCGAATCCCCCTGCTTCTGGAAGCTTAACATCTTTTCGCTGCGTAATGACATTGCTTTTAAAATAAGCGACCGGAACAGTTTGTTCAGTACTTGAATATGGGTAACGGTACAAGTTTAAATCGTCCAAAAGTTGCTTCGAAAACGCAAATGGCTCCCGGACAACATATTGATTCCAATTTAGTTTCGGTGTTGACACAAGTAAATTTCCTTGCTCGGCTACGACTTCACCTCTTGAAATGACGACATCCGGCCGAAAATATTTCAAATCTGGAAGAAGTAAAATGTCTGCCAATTTTCCTGGAGCAATCCCGCCGATATAATCATCTAAGCGCAAATAAACGGCTGCATTGATCGTAGCCATTTGCAACGCGTTTATGACCGGCACTCCTAATTCTACAGCTCTTCTGATCAATCCATCGACAAAGCCTTCTTTTTCGATAAACCCAGGGTGCGGACCGTCGGTTGTCATCGTAATTCGATGTGTACTGACTTTCCCTTCTGTAATCATTTTTATAACTTCAGGGAAATCAGGGCGAAGCGAGCTGTTGCGTAAAGTCGTCCACATTCCCAACCGCAGCCTGTCCAGCGCCTCTTTTGCCGTTATTGCTTCATGACAAGCGCTGACTCCGCTCGCAGCAATGGAAATCAATTTTTCATATGAACAGCCTGCTGTATGACCGTCCACGACTTTCCCTTTCTGTTTTGCCACTTCAATTGTATCAAGCAAAAAGGAATCAGCCTGATATAAAAGCGGCCATCTTGTGACCTCCGCTGTTCCGACAACTTCTTCTAATTCTAAAAGCTCTTGCACATCCTTTTGATTAAACCATTCCCTTTCTCCTTTGAAATCCGCTTGCGAGACAAGCCGGACAAGCCAAAGAAAATTGCCCGGAAGGTCTTTCAAGTCTTTGACCATTTTTTTAAATCCAGCAGCTCCCATATGCAAATAAAAAAACAAATTGTCATTTACCGTTGTCGTTGTTCCAAGGGGAAGAACTTTCCTAGTCATACTAACAGGATTGTAGATGACCCACGGATGTGCATGCGGTTCAATAAAACCTGGTGAAACATACATCCCTTCTGCATCAATAATTTTTGTATGTTCATCGGAAAGGACATCCCGTTCGCCGACATATGCAATGGAGTCTTGATAAACAGCGACATTTTGCTTCAACAATTCTCCTGAATAGACGTTGATCACCGTACCATTTTTGATAATTAAATCTGCGGGCCTCCGTCCTTGAGCCACTTCAATTAATTCCGATCTTGACGCTTTTTGTCTCAACAGTTTCACTCCTACTCTTTTAAAAAATGTTATGAAGAAGCCGTAGGTCATCAATCGGATGTCAAATTTTCCAGAAGGTTGATTAACTTTATGATGAAGGAAGATCAAACATATGTCTACCGTTTGATCTTCCTTGCATGAAATTATCGCAATTCTGTTTGCAAATCTTCTTTTAATTTTTGCTGAAGTTCTACTTTTTTAATTTTTCCGCTCGGCGTCATCGGCAGCTCATCGACAAAAACAACTTTATCCGGTATTTTGTAGTCAGCAATTTTTCCTTTTAAATAATTTTTCATCGATTCTTCCGTTTCCAAAGCTCCGTCTTTTAATTTTACCGCCGCACATGAAATCTCTCCTAAAACAGTGTCAGGCAGCCCGATAATGGCTACTTCTACTACATTCGGATGCTTATAAAGAATTTCTTCAATTTCTCGAGGATAAATGTTGTAGCCGCCGCGGATGATCATTTCCTTCTTCCGTCCAACGATGCGGACATAACCTTGTTCATCAAGCGTCACTAAGTCACCTGTATAAAGCCAGCCATCTTGATCAATGGCTTCTTTCGTTTTTTCAGGCATGTTAAAGTAGCCTTTCATGACATTTAACCCGCGCACAGCAAGTTCGCCAATTTCTCCAGTCGGTAAAGTTTGGCGATTCACATCAACAACTTTAATTTCAACTCCTGGAATCGTTCTGCCGACCGTTTCTGAACGAATGATGTCACTGTCTGTAAAGCTTGTAATTGTCACAACTGGAGATGTTTCCGTTTGACCATAGGAAATAGTTATATTGCATCCCATCTCATTTCTAATTTTTTTCACGACTTCGACAGGGCATGGTGCTGCCGCAATAATACCTGTTCTTAACGAAGATAAGTCATAGGATTTGAATTGAGGGTGATTTAATTCCAATATAAACATTGTCGGAACTCCATGGTGTATCGTAATCTTTTCTTGTTCAATCATTTTTAATACAGCTTCCGCTTTAAATTGCTCCATAAACACCATTTTGGCACAGGCAGTCACAGCTGCCAGTATGCTTGGAACCATGCCAAACACGTGAAAGACAGGAACGACCACTAAAAATACGTCATTTTCGTCGCATTGAAGCGCCTCCACTGTACATGCGGCATTATGGACAAAATTTAAATGCGTGAGCATGGCACCTTTCGGAAGTCCTGTTGTTCCTGAAGTATATAAAATGGAAAACACATCTTCTTTCGGATCGATGGACACTTCCGGCGGCAGCTTCGACTGTCCTATTTTCAGCAAATCTTCAAAGGAATGGTGACCATCTTCTTGAAACCGCACCGTAAACACCATTTCCAAAGCGCTTTCATTACTTTCCATTAAAGATTTTACCGTATGGAAATGGCCATGCTCTTCTACCACAAAAATTGCTTTTGCACCAGAATTGGCCACTATATAAGACAATTCTTCAACACGATATCGCGTATTGCATGGAACTAATATGGCGCCTATTTTTGCAATTGCAAAATATATGGCAAGAAACTCATGCCAGTTCGGCAGGCATGCAATGATGCGGTCTCCTTTCCCTATACCGAGCTGGTGGAAAGCGGAGGCGATGGAATCGGACATTTGTTTGATATCTTTGTAAGTTAAACGTTTATAGCCATCGTAAATGAATTCTTTATCAGGATAGCGCTTATATGCTTTTTCAAACACATCATGAATGGATACGTTAAGATCCACGCTACTCTCCTCCATTACATTTTTTCAATGTTCATTTATGCGCTGAGCCATGGATTGATCTGAGCCTGTTCACCAAACCCGTCTTCTTGAAGCAATTTTTTCACCTCTTCAGGTATGGGCACTGCAAATTTTTTTCCGTTTTCTTCTTTCACCCACCCCCTGAGCTCATATCCGTGCCCGGTTCTTGTATCTTCACGATATACTTCATGCTTCAGTTTTATTGTTTTCCGGTTCACTTCCATTACTTCTGTTTTAATAGTGATAATGTCGTCATAATATAACGGCTGCTCAAACGTACAGCGGACATCAAGCAGCGGAAGAATGATGCTGTATTCTTTGATGAGTTTAGCCGGAGCAAGGCCGATACTTCTAAAAAATTGATGCCCTGCAATATCAAACCATTTAAAATAATTCGGATAGTATACAATGCCGGCTGCATCCGTATCTCCAAAGTTCACCCTGAGCTGAAATTCGTTTCTTTTCAAATGTACGTACTCCTTTCAATGCTATGTCTTAAACTATTGAGCTGAATTCGATTTTAATAATTCCCGAAGTTTAAAACGCTGAATTTTTCCTGTTGCTGTTTTCGGAAGTTCGTCAATAAATTCTATAATTCGCGGGTATTTGTAGTGAGCCAGCTGCTGCTTCACGAAGTTTTTTAATTCATCTTCCATTTCTTTGGAGGGCGTTCTATCTTTTAAAACAACATATGCTTTTGGAATGACAAGATTATTTTCATTTTGCACGCTGACAACTGCAGCTTCCAGTACATTTTCATGTTGAAGAAGGCAATTTTCGACTTCTACAGGCGATACCCAAATCCCGCCAACCTTCAGCATATCGTCGGAGCGCCCGCAATACCAAAAATATCCTTCTTCGTCTTTATAATATTTGTCACCTGTATGAAGCCATTCTCCGACAAATTTTTTCTTGTTTTGCTCATGAAGGTTCCAATATCCATGTGCGATGCTGTCTCCGCGAATCAACAAATCTCCCATTTCATTTGGAGGCAATTCCCTGCCCATTTCGTCGACAATTTTTGCTTCATAACCAGGAACGACTTTTCCAGAGCTTCCTGCCTTTACATCTCCAATCCGATTGGATAAAAATATGTGGAGAGCCTCTGTTGAACCAATTCCGTCTAAAATATCGACATTGTACATTTCTTTCCATTTGCGGTAAAATGCTTTCGGAAGCGCTTCTCCAGCTGATACACAAACTCTGAGCGAGCTCAAATCGAATTGTTTTCCCGTTCGCGACACATAATCAATCATCGCTCCATATAAAGTCGGAACCCCAAAGAAAATGGTCGGTTTGTACGTTTCAATCGCCTGAAACATTGCTTCCGGAGTTGCGCGTTCTTTCACTAATACAGTTGAAGCTCCTGCTCCTAAAGGAAAGTACATTCCTCCGCCAAGGCCATAGGCGAAAAACAGTTTAGATGCGGACAAGCATCGGTCTTCTTCACTTATATGCAATATTTTTTTCGCATATGTGCTGAAAGCATATTCCATATCATGCTGCAAATGGATGACGCCCTTTGGATTACCGGTGCTTCCGGAGCTGAACAGCCAAAAGGCCTGATCGTCCTTGTTCGTCATGGCTGCATCAAGCTTTTTGCTTGCCCTATTCATCAGTTGGAGGAAATTTAAATGTGTGCCTGATTGTTCGCTTTCACTGTCCGGAATGATAATGATATCCTTCAAAAAGCAAAACCGTTCTTTGTAAACTTCAATCTTTTCCCAAATATCTTCATGGATGATTAAGCCCTTTGCCCGGCTGTTGTTTAAAAAATATTCATAATCGGATGGCTTCATCATGGTGTTGACCGGAATGGGGACAGCACCAATTTTTATGGCGCCAAAAAATGAATAAATAAATTCGGGTGTATCGTGGCAAACCATTAAAAGGCGGTCTTCCAATTTATAACCGAGCTCACGGAGCATGTTGCCTGTCTGATTGACTTTCTCCTGCAATTCATTATAGTGTATGCGCTCATCGCGATAACAAATGGCTATTTTATCGCCCAAACCTTTCTCTACACTTTCATCAATGAACCGCACTGCCGCATTGTAAAGCAAACCTAATCCGCGGAGATCCATTTTTTCACCATCCTATATATCAATTTTTTGAATAGATGAAGCGGCATTGAAGCCGCCTGAAGAAGATATATATTCAGGAGGCTTCACAATATATATGAAAAGCTAACGTTTATATCCCTTTCCAATTTGGTTTTCTCTTTTCTAAAAATGCACTTAATCCTTCTTTTGCATCCTCGGAGCGGAACAACAAGTTTTGCAGCTCTCCTTCGTAGCGGATGGCTACGTTCAATGGCATTTCCTTTCCGTTCATGATCGACAGCTTGATGTTGGAAACCGCATAGCTTGCGCTTTCAGCTATCTTTCTCGCATACTCGAGCGTCCGCTCTCTCGTTTCCGCCTGCGGGAACACTTTGTTGACGAGACCAATGTCCAGCGCTTCCTGCGGTGTCAGCGTTTCCCCAGTTATGTTCATATCCAGCGCTCTCGAATACCCGATCAACCGCGCGAGCCGCTGCGTTCCTCCCGTTCCAGCCAGCACCCCAAGCGATACTTCCGGCAAGCCGATTTTTCCTGCTTCATCTCCCATAAAACGCAGATCGCAGCCTAGCGCCATTTCCAATCCTCCGCCGACTGTATGCCCTTCCAAACAGGCGATATATACTTGCGGCGAACGGGCGATTTTATCCAGCGTTTCATTACAGAACAGGCAAAACTGTGTTTTATAGCGCGGATCCGCTGCTTGTAAGAAATTGATATCCGCTCCTGCCGAGAAAAATTTCGGCACATCGCTCATCAGCACGACCACTTTTATGTTTGGATCGAAGCGAAGCTCATCGATCGCTGCGTTGAATTCTTGATAAAACTCCAGCCCATAGGCATTCGTTTTATTGATGTGAAGATGGATTTCCGCCACTCCGTTGTTTTTGACCACCGTTAAATTTTTGTTAGCAGTTGTTTCAACTGTCATCATTATTCTCCTTCCATTGTTCATTTATTATTTGAAAAATCAGGTTTGCGTTTTTCTTGAAAAGCCGCCAATCCTTCTAAACGATCCGGATGATAAATCGTTTTTTGATAACAATCCCATTCCGCTATCAGACCCTTTTCCATTAGTTCTCGAGCAAAACTGTCGACAGCCTGCTTCGCTAAACGGACAGAATGAATTGAATTTTCCGAGATTTTTTCCGCTATGTTAAGCGCTTTCAATTCAGCCTCGCCAGCTTCACAAATATACTCGACAAGTCCTATTTCATACGCTTTTTCGCCATTTATTTTTTCAGCTGTAAAAATAAGCTGCTTGGCCCTGCCGATTCCTACTAATTGCGCCAGCCGTTGAGTGCCGCCGGCTCCCGGGATTATTCCCCAAGAAACTTCCGTCAACCCGATGAGCGCCCCTTTTTCCATGACACGAATGTCACAGGCAAGAGCAAGTTCACATCCCCCTCCAAGAGCCAATCCTTTTACAGCCGCAATCGTCGGCATTGGCAAAGATGAGATATCTGTAAATGTTTTCCTGAGCAATGCGACATATTCTTCCACTTCTCGTTCGCTCATGGACTGCCTTTCTTTTAAATCCGCCCCTGCACAAAACGCTTTGCTTTCACCTCCCGTAAAAATAACTGCGCTTACATTCGAATGATCTTTTATCGTGTTTATCGCATAAGAAAGATCTTTTACTAAAAATTTGCTTAATGCATTGGCACGTTTTGCGTTATTTAATTGAATGATAGCCACTTTGTTTTGAATTTTTAAAAGAACGCCTGATTCTGACATGAGCATCACTCACTTTGCTTGAACAAGCTGTTCCGCATTTAATTGCTGCAGCCGTTTTTCAAATTTTTCCGTGAACGAAGGAGTTTCCGGGAAATAACCTTCCTTTTTCAATTCTTCACTTTTTTCAACTTTTGCAAGCCAAGCCTTTGCTTCCTCTGCAGCCTCCCTTAATGCTTCTTGAAATCTGTAGGGGACAGCTCCTTGATCAAGAAGAAGTTGTTTTGCCCAATTTTCTGCATAGATGATATGATCGTGTTGTTCGCGGACAAGCTTTTGAATCCGTGAAGCAACCTTGGAATGACTTGTTTTTAACACCGTTTGAAAGACGATATCGATTGCGGCATTGATTGCATATAGCGAAGCAATGAGAGAAATCCAGTTTTGAACGTTTACAGCTGTTTGAAAAGCTTTTCCTGTTTGTGCTTGAATGTCAGGCTTCTTGCCTTTTACCCCTTTTAAATCAAAACACCAATTGTACAAAAGTCTTGCATGCCCCAGTTCTCCTTGAGCCATAGCTATAGCAGACAAGGTCGCTTCCAAATTCGGACCGCTTACACCAACTTCCACTAAACGGTCGCCAAGCACATATTTGTTATCCGCTATTGTCTCCAGCAATTCAATCAAAGAATGCGTTCCTTGTTCCATTACGCTCACAATGCTTCAGCTCCTTTCTCTGAAAATAGCCAATCAGGTTTTTTCACCCAATTCAGCTTGTTTCGTTCCACGACAACCATTTCGGTCCAATCCTCTTCGTCGTACGTAAACGTTGCATACACTTTTGCCAGCTCGCTGTTTTCTGCTTCTACCGTGCCTATATGCATTAAGTTGTCTCCCCGATTAATGCGGGCAAAAATATCATAGGTTATTTTTTCTGCGATCATTTTGCACTTACACCCCAATACTTTAATTTTTCCCTTCCCTCTGGGCTAAGACGGTCGACCGTCCATGGAGGATCCCATACGACATTTATGTGTACTTCCTTTACTTCTTCTTCTGCAAGAAGCCGATTTTTTATATCGCTTTCAATCCAATCCATGCAGGCGCAGGAAACGGCTGTGTATGTCATCGTCACATGCACTTCCCCGTCATTCATTTGAATGTCGTAAATGAGCCCCATATCGACAACGCTTATTGGGAATTCAGGATCCATCACCTCTTTCAGCGCCTCCCAATATTTTTTCGTATCCACAGCTTGTTTTTGCATCATACCACCTCTTTTCTCAGCTGTTCTAATTCTTTTGCCCCTTTTTGAATTCTTCCTACAAACCTTTCATTTTGCGGCCCTCTTTGTTTAAATCGTTTAATGACGTTTTCCCATGTGTCCGGCTGGTCGAACAGCCATTTTTTATTGACTGGATCAAATTTACAAGGGAATGGGACATCGAGCACATATTTTCCTTGTTCTTCATCATAATGAGCTGGAACTTTTACTCCAATTGATTCACAGAATGGAACTGCTGTCGACAGCCATTTTTGACGGAGCTCATCGTTTGTTCTTCCTTTTAAGCGGTATTCAAGCTGTGCGGATCTGGATTTTAAACGGTCTTCTACACCAAAAAATTCAAGCGCCATTAAAAACATCCAATCAACCGCTTTTTGAACTTCCTCTTGCAATTTCGGATCATTCATGGCTGTTCTCATAATGATTTCACCATTTCTAAGATGGAACAATTCTTCTTTATCAACTTTCACTAATGCGCGTTTCCATGGCCCGTAAGATGTATGCTCAAACGCATCCCCAAGCAGTGTGTAGCCGGCGCGGTCAAAGAACGCATTAAACACTCCAAGCTCAATCCAATTTGACAGTTCAAAGTCAAAGGCATAAGGGTTTTTCCATTTATTTGGGGCTCGATTGTACAATAATTCGTCTGTATCTTCGCCCAAATCTTTCAGTAGCCTGAAAGCAATATGTGCATGACCGATTTCATCCTGCATAATGGCGAGTGCTGTAATTTTGTTATTTAAAGTGGGCGCTTGATCATAAACAGTAAGGAGCGGCGGCACACTTAACAATTCTGTATCTCCGACAATAATCAACGTCTGTTTTAATGCCTTTAAATATTCCTCATTCATGTCACCGACGCCTTCAACAATAAAACCGTTTTGAATTTTTTCTTTTAAAAGGGCTGCCTGATCCATTTTTTCACCTCTTTTATATTACGTTTTTATTTATTTCGTCTGTTTAACATAATATTATTTTACAACCGCCTCTTTTGTCAAGAAAAAATAGAAAAATCAAATTTTTTTGTTAATTTAAAAAATAAAAGGTTTTTCTCCTTTCTTTCGTTCTTGCCGTTTTTACGACCGCAAAAAAAGCGCATAGCTTTTTGCTATGCACTTATCCATTATTATTTATTTTGTTTATAAAAGACAATATCGTTACGATTCTCTTTTTTAATTTGCCCTGTGAAAACTAAATACTCCAAGTGCGACAAAGTTTCTGCGATCGCAAACCGCCATTGATGCGAATTCAAGCTTTTGTGCTGGAATAAATCTTGGGCAATGTCATAGGCGGTACGGCCATCCTTCGCAAGTCGAAATATTTGATCCAAGCGCTTTTGATGATGCTGGATGATTTCTGATATTCTGTCGTCAACTCGTTCGATCAATGCCCCATGGGCAGGAAGCGCCAGGTCTACCTTCAATTGCTGTATTTTTTCAAGCGAAGATATGTAGTTTCCAAGCGGATTTTTGCTTGAACCGGGCCATATGCTAATGTTCGGAGTAATTTTATCCAAAATATGATCGGCTGCAAGCAGCAGTCTTTCTTCTCTTTGATAAAAGCAAATGTGTCCATCGCTGTGACCAGGTGTCGGTATAACTTCCCATTTTCTTTCGCCTAGAATGACCTCGTCATCCTCTAGAATCGTCAATTCCGGAAACGTTACATGCTTTGCCAAACTTCTCATACTTTCTTCAATTTCATCCGCAAGATCTTCCGGTGTACCGTTTTTTCTGCACATTTCACCAATTTGCTCCGCCTGGCTGCTGTTTTTTCCCCAAACACGCTGCGCCATGGCAAAATCTTCTTTGCTTATATAAGCTTTTGCCCCTGTTCTTTCCTGCATCCACCCTGCCAACCCGAAGTGATCAGGATGAAAATGAGTGAAATAAATCGAATGAATCTGTTCATAACGAACATTCATTTGTTTCAATACTTGCTTCCAAGCTTCAATCGCTTCGGTATTATGAAATCCTGCATCAACAAGGCTCCATCCGTCTGCATCGCGCACCATATAACAATAGATGTATTTCATCGGAAAAGGGATTGGAACCGGAATGCGATATATATTTTTCCCGATTTGTTCAATATTGACCACCATTATGCACCTACTTGCTTTTATTTTAAACAATGTCCATAAAAGGGTTGATCGCTCTGTCCCGATTCGCTTCCAATTCACAATCGGGAGCTTTTTCAAATAAAGTTTCAAAATATCGAATAGCAGGTACAGACAAAAGCTGATGTACATTGAAAAACAGCTCTCTAGCTTTTAAGCCGCTCCAGTCAGCAGGCAGCAGGTCGTTCGGAAACCCCGGGTCGATAAAGAAAAAGCTGCGATATTCATGAACAAGCTTCGTTCTCTCAATAAAACATTCTTGATCTGATAATTCATTATTCCAAATGCGTTCCTTAAAATCATCATACTTTTGCCGATATTGATCAATGAATGATTCATACTCTTTGGCAATTTCGTCAAAATTCCATCCTCTATGAATCAACTCATGATTATCATGGGATACTACTGAACTGGAAGTAAATAAAATCACATACGGCTCGAGATGGTAATCTTTTATAAACTCCATCACCCGATCTTCAATAGGGTTTGGACTTGCCCACGTACCGTGCGAAATCAAGCCGAATCCCATGAGGCTCAGCTCTTTTCGAATTTGATTGCGAAGCTCCCTTTTTTCTTCCGGGACCGAATAGGTCAAAATTCTCCAATTCCCATCCCATTTGTAATTTCTCATTGAATAAACGCGGGCAAACCCGTCCATCATCGTTCTCTTCCCTTTATTTGTAAGAGAATAATAGCTTTTATTGCCAATTTTGCGAACTTTAAAAAAGCCTTGCTGAACCATTCTTAACGTGGCTCCCCGTATCGAAGATTCAGAAATGCCGAAATGGGACATCATTTGAATTAAGCTGCCAATCCAAACTTCTGTGCTGTAATGCTGAATGTACTCACCGAATAGTGTAAACATTAATGATCTTGGCTTCATTTTCTTACACCCGTCTTTTTCCTGAATTTTGCTTTTATTTTTATTATGCTGGATGGAATTCCATTTTTACAAGTTTTTTCTTCAAGATAGGGAGCCTTTTAATCTATTTTTTTATAAGTCTGAAGCTGTTTAAATCGACTCTGCCGATCAGAAAAAAAACTGCCTCCTCCTTGAGGAAGGCATATGACTTGTCTTTAAATTTCCGCATTATTTTCTGGATGAAAAAATACCGGCCGTTTATGGCCGATATGCTTCGTCCTTCTTTTTTATATCCCTTTCCAATTTGGTTTTCTCTTTTCTAAAAATGCACTTAATCCTTCTTTTGCATCCTCTGAGCGGAACAACAAGTTTTGCAGCTCTCCTTCGTAGCGGATGGCTACGTTCAATGGCATTTCCTTTCCGTTCATGATCGACAGCTTGATGTTGGAAACCGCATAGCTTGCGCTTTCAGCTATCTTTCTCGCATACTCGAGCGTCCGCTCTCTCGTTTCCGCCTGCGGGAACACTTTGTTGACGAGACCAATGTCCAGCGCTTCCTGCGGTGTCAGTGTTTCCCCAGTTATGTTCATATCCAGCGCTCTCGAATACCCGATCAACCGCGCGAGCCGCTGCGTTCCTCCCGTTCCAGCCAGCACCCCAAGCGATACTTCCGGCAAGCCGATTTTTCCTGCTTCATCTCCCATAAAACGCAGATCGCAGCCTAGCGCCATTTCCAATCCTCCGCCGACTGTATGCCCTTCCAAACAGGCGATATATACTTGCGGCGAACGGGCGATTTTATCCAGCGTTTCATTACAGAACAGGCAAAACTGTGTTTTATAGCGCGGATCCGCTGCTTTTAAGAAATTGATATCCGCTCCTGCCGAGAAAAATTTCGGCACATCACTCATCAGCACGACCACTTTTATGTTTGGATCGAAGCGAAGCTCATCGATCGCTGCGTTGAATTCTTGGTAAAACTCCAGCCCATAGGCATTCGTTTTATTGATGTGAAGATGGATTTCCGCCACTCCGCTGTTTTTGACCACCGTTAAATTTTTCTTTTCTATTGCTACTGTATCTGACATTGCAATTCCTCCTTTATTTATACGTTTAATATTTTATCGTTTCATAAACATAATATACTAAATATTCTAATAATTCAATAGAAATTATATTTTTTTAAATGATCTTTTTTTATACATATAATTAGAGTCCAAAGAGATTTAATGGTTTGCTGCCGATATAAGAAACGACGCTTTTCGTTTCCGTGTACAAATTCAATGTTTCCAATGCCAGCTCCCGGCCAAATCCCGATTGCTTATAGCCTCCAAAAGGTGTTCCAGGAAATGCAGAAATTGGCGAATTCACCATAACAATTCCTGTCTTTATTTGTGCCGCAACACGGTGTGCCTTTCCATGATCGTTCGTCCATATAGCCGAACCTAATCCAAAAATGGAATCATTTGCTTGTCGGATCACATCTTGCTCGTCGCTGAATTTCATAACAACTACGACAGGCCCAAAAATTTCCTCTTGTGCAACTCTCATATCATTTGTGACATCCCCGATAACCGTCGGCAAATACCAATACCCTTTTTCATACTCTCCGCCTTCCGGTATTTTGCCGCCGTATAAAATTTTTCCGCCCTCTTCCACCGCTAATTTCACGTAATGATCAATTGTTTGCTGATGACTTTTGGAAATGACGGCCCCCATATGCACGCCTTCATCAAACGGATTTCCTACTCGTATACGGGAAGCTTTTTCGAGAAATTTTTCCATAAATTCATCATAAATGTTTTCATGAACAAACAAGCGGGATCTTGCTTCACAAGATTGTCCTGTGTTGTAAAAAATTCCATAAAGCGAACCGTTTACGGCTCCTTCCAGATCACAATCGTCAAAGACGATGTTCGGCGATTTTCCTCCTAATTCCAAAGTTACCCGTTTTAACGTTTCAGAAGCGCGCTTCATAATGTCCTTTCCGGTTTCCGTTTCGCCTGTAAACGCAACTTTGTCGATTCCAGGATGCTCCGTCATATATGGTCCGATTTCAGACCCGCTGCCTGTAATAACGTTCAGGACTCCTGCCGGAACACCTGCTTCATGGCATATTTCCGCAAGCATATAGGCTGTAATTGGAGTGTAGCTAGCAGGCTTCAAGACAACAGTGCAGCCGGCAGCCAATGCAGGCGCCACTTTCCAAGCGGCCATCATGAGCGGATAATTCCAAGGAATAATTTGACCGCATACCCCGACTGGCTCTTTAAGAGTATAGTTAAAAAAGCCGTTTGGAACTTGATTGACATCACCTTGGAGAGTTAAGCATGCAGCGGCATAAAATTCAAAATCTTCAATCGCCTGCATAATTTGACCCTTGGCAGCAGCAACGGTCTTTCCGCTGTTTAATACTTCAACGCGAACCAATTCTTCAAATCGCTCTCTCATCATTTCCGCTATACGGTTTAACAGGCGAGCTCTTTTCGCTGCCGTCATTCTCGGCCATTTGCCCGACTCAAATGCAGCACGGGCTGCCTCCACCGCTTTGTCAACATCCTTCTTTGTTGCTTTGGCTACCGTTGCTATGACTTCGCCGGTTGCAGGATTATGCGTTTCGAATACTTCTCCGTTTGAGCTGTCTACATATTGTCCATTAATAAAAAGCTGATAGTGTTTTTTCATATTTTTCATTCCTTTCTATATTTTTTCGACAATCGTGGCGATTCCTTGCCCGACGCCTATGCACATCGTCGCGAGTCCATATCTAACGTCTCTTCTTTTCATTTCATGAACGAGAGTGGTAACAATTCTCGCCCCGCTGCAGCCGAGAGGATGACCTAAAGCAATTGCTCCACCGTTGACATTCACCTTTTCCATATCAAATCCCAGCTCCTTAATGCAGGCAATGGATTGGGATGCGAATGCTTCATTAATCTCGATTAAATCCAGTTGGCTGATAGATAAACCAGTTCTTTGCAGCACTTTTTTCGTTGCTGGAATCGGGCCAATCCCCATATAAGATGGATTCACCCCAGCGACAGCGGAGCCGACAATCCGTGCCAGCGGCTTAAAGCCAAGTCTTTCTGCTATCGATCTCTCCATGATTAAAAGTGCGGAAGCGCCGTCATTGATTCCAGAGGAATTTCCAGCGGTCACTGTTCCGTCTTGAACAAAAGCAGGCTTTAATTTATTCAGCTTTTCCAAAGTCGTATCAGGCCTCGGATGCTCATCTGCATCTACTATCGTTTCTTCCCCTTTTTTCCCTGTTATTGTCACCGGAACAATTTCATCTTGAAAACGCCCTTCTTGTATCGCTTTTCCGGCTTTTTTATGGCTTTCCAACGCAAATTCATCTTGCTCCTGCCTCGAAATTTGATAGCGCGCAGCTACATTTTCAGCCGTCTCGCCAAGACTGATCGGCGGATACATTTCCGCTAATTTATCATTGACAAGCCGCCAGCCGAGAGTTGTATCATAAAATGTTGGCGTGTCCCTCATTCCAGAAAGCTGCGGCTTCATCATGACATATGGAGCTCTTGTCATGCTTTCGGTTCCGCCTGCAATATAGACGTCTCCCAATCCGCCTTGAATCGCCAGCGCTGCTTGATTAATTGCTTCCAGACCCGATCCGCATAAACGGTTGACGGTCACGCCTGGAACCGTTTCAGGCAAACCCGCAAGAAGCACGGCCATTCTTGCCACATTGCGATTATCTTCTCCGGCTTGATTAGCGCAGCCAAAAATTACATCCTCCACATCGGAAGGATCAATCGGATTTCGCTTGAGCAGCTCTCTTACGACGTGAGCTGCCAAATCGTCCGGGCGGACCTCTCTTAATGCCCCGTTGAACCTGCCGATCGGGGTTCGGACAGCATCAACAATCACAGCTTCTTTCATTTTCTTACCCCCATTTTGACCGTTTTTTCAGGCATTTTGATTCATTTTGAACTTTTCCCGAAGTTACCATCATCAACCGGAATTTTTAATCATATTGATAAAAGCCTCTTCCCGTTTTCTTTCCGAACCATTTGGCATACACCATCTTTTTGATAAATGGAGCAGGCCGGTAGCGGTCCTCCCCTGTTTCTTTAAACAGTCCGGCTAAAACAGCATAAACATCATCAATACCGATATGATCCGCCCAGCGAAGGGGGCCCATCGGGTAATTCGTTCCTTTCATCATTGCTTTGTCTATGTCCTCTGCACTTGCAACACCTTCTGTTAAAGCAAAAGCAGCTTCATTAATAATTAATGATAAAATTCTAGGAAATACTAATCCTACGCCGTCTTCCACTACTTCGACCTCTTTTCCAACTTCTTCAAAAAACTGCTTAGCTTTCTCAACATTTTCTTTTTCGGTTTGCAAAGCCGGTGCAAGTTCGACAAGTTCACAATCTTCCCAAGGGAAAAATGCGGCAAATCCGACTAATCGTTCAGGATGTTGGAGCCAAGAAGCGGTTTCTGTTGCTGTTACACCAAGACATGTAGACAAAATGACCGTTTCCTTTGGCAATGTTTTTTCGATTTCGACCAACAGTTTTTTCTTTTGGTCGATGTCGAGATTTGTCGTTTCGATCACAATATCAAAATTTGAATGAACAGCCGATTGATCTTCGAGCTGATGGCCTGTTTCGCGCAATTGCGCTATGATCGAATCGGCTAAAGAGCCTTCTCCAGCTACTTTTACAGTGAATGATTTAGTTTTCATAGCGATAATATCCTTCACCGGCCTTTCTGCCAAGCTTACCTGACTGAACCATGCGCTGCTGCAAATAATGCGGACGAAATCTTTCCTCTCCGAAAAAACTATTGTAGACGGTTTCCGTTGTGGAAAAATTCACATCAATACCAATTAAATCTTGCAGTTCAAAAGGACCCATTTTAAAACGTCCAGCCTTTTTCATGATCCTGTCAATCTGTTCGGGCTTCGCCAAACGTTCACCTGCAATTTTCAATGCTTCATTGTAAAAAGGACGGGCAATTCTGTTTACAATAAATCCCGGTGTGTCTTCGCAAACAACCGGATCTTTATGAAGAGAAGAGACAAATTGTGCAAGCTTTTTCAACGTGTCCTCAGATGTTTTCACCCCTCTTACGACTTCTACTAAAGGCATTAGCGGAACCGGATTAAAAAAATGAAGACCTGCCACTCTTTCCCCTGTTTTGGTAACGCTTGCAATTTCAGTGACAGAAAACGATGATGTGTTGGTGGTTAAAATGGTTTGTTCTGGACAATGTTCATCCAGCGCTTGGAAAATGTCTTTTTTAATATTGATTTTTTCCGGAACTGCTTCAATCACAAGATCACACGCTTTCATCAGTGATAAATCGGTGCAAGTCTCAATTCGTGATATTGAATCTTGAAACGTTTGTTCCTCCATTTTTCCCTTTTCTACTAATCTGTTAAGGCGTTTTTTAATTTGAGTAAATGCTTTCTGAACGATCGCATCATTTAAATCATAAAGCAATACACGAAATCCATGCTGCACACACGTTTGGGCAATGCCAGAGCCCATCGTTCCGCTTCCTACAACTCCAACCGTTTGGATCGTCAAACAGACTACACCCCTTTGTTCAAATCATTTTGCCATCTTATAAATTCAAAAACGCTTTTACATTGGTTGCAGTAATATTGAGAAACGAGCTGAGCAGTGCCGAAAACAGCTATTTTCTTAACATTTGTAGAATCGCAAAAGGAACAATGCACCACATATTTGTCGGACACCGGTGTCACCTCTCTGTTATATTACGTTTTTTTTACTATCGTTTATTTAACAAAATATTAATAAAAACAACAGGTTCTGTCAACGAAAAAAATTAAAATGTTATTTATTTTCTGGAAATTAAAATTAAAACGGTGGTGTCCAGAAAATCAAATCCCCATTAAAAACAAAAAATCATAAACATCGATATATCAACGTTTCTAAAACATTAAAGGGGGCGTCTATAAGGCCGGAAAATCGACTTATTAGACAGCCCCCTAAAATCAACATATGTATCATTTTTACCTATAAATGAAACGAGAGAATTTTACAGCGAGGGTGGTTTTGACGACAGCTAAACCGCGGCAGTTTTCTTCCTAGTTTCATACTGCTATGAGCGCTGGTTTTGGGAAACGGTAATATGCAGAGGATGTCCATAAGTCCATAATCGAGTAGGAGGGAGCGATTAACTCCCGTCCTCTCACACCACCGTACGTACGGTTCCGTATACGGCGGTTCAATTAAGATAATTGACGCAAGTTTTCATAACTTCCGTGAATAGCTGTTCTCTTTATGCCAGTGGTCACTCCACCCTCCAAGAGGTCTCCCACGGGATTCACCGCTTCCTCCCTCAAGTGAGGTACTACGTTTTCTGTGTTCATCATGACTCACTGAATGCCAAGGGCTATTCTCTCTTAATTGTTCGGTCCTTCTTAGTTGTTCTAGACCAACTAATACTATGACCTCTGCTGACTTCTGACGGTTCAGCTACTTATCACTAAGTAGGTTATGAAGCGTACTTCACATATCCACCAGACCTCCCCGGGTAAGTACATGCACTTTCACACCATCTATCCGCCTCATTTACTCGATATGACCTTCGACAGAAAGAGCTTTGTTTTGTTTTGCAAACTCACTCAATCATACCTAGCCTTATATGAGGTTCGTGTTCCTCGGACCGGTGTTTTGCCTCCAGCTTCCTTCAGATTCCGCGTCACCACGGACACCCTTGCTCTTGGCTAACCTCTACTTCTGTCTTCGGGGTTCGGGACTTACACCCTATAGTTCATATACATGCCGGGCGCACAATCGAGTAGGAGGGAGCGATTAACTCCCGTCCTCTCACACCACCGTACGTACGGTTCCGTATACGGCGGTTCAATTAAGATAATTGACGCAAGTCTTTATAACTTCCGTGAATAGCTGTTCTCTTTATGCCAGTGGTCACTCCACCCTCCAAGAGATCTCCCACGGGATTCACCGCTTCCTCCCTCAAGTGAGGTACTACGTTTTCTGTGTTCATCATGACTCACTGAATGCCAAGGGCTATTCTCTCTTAATTGTTCGGTCCTTCTTAGTTGTTCTAGACCAACTAATACTATGACCTCTGCTGACTTCTGACTGTTCAGCTATCTATCACTAGATAGGTTACCAAGGTTACTTGGCGTGCCAGCCAGACCTCCCCGGGTAAGAGTGTAATCTTTCCTTCCATCCATCTGCTTCATTTACTCTGTATCACCTTCGGCAGAAAGGGCTTTGTTTTGTCTTGCAAACTCACCCAGTGATACCTAGCCTCATATGAAGTTCGTGTTCCTCAGACCGGAAGTTTGCCGCTCGCTTCCTTCAGATTCCGCGTCACCACGGACACCCTTGCGTTAAGCTAACTGCTACTTCTGCCTTCGCAGCTCGGGACTTTCACCCTATAGATTACACCCATGCCGGGCGCACAATAAAAGTAGAGAAAAACAGTCGTTTTCCTCTACTTCTTTCTATATGAAAGCAGCTGAAGGCTGCCTGCTGCTTTTCAGTGTGAAGTGGGCTTATGCCGCAATCCCTGCAAAATTTTTATCTGGCGATACGATCTTAAGCTTGGCTTGCTCGAATCGCTTGTTCCAGATCGTAAATAATGTCATCAACCGATTCCGTACCGACTGATAACCGGACAAGACCAGGTGTAACACCTGTTGCCAGCTGCTCTTCGCTCGTTAATTGCTGATGAGTCGTGCTGGCAGGATGAATAATCAACGATTTCGAATCGCCGATGTTGGCAAGGTTTGAAAATAATTGAACCGAATCGATCAGTTTTCTTCCTGCATCAACGCCGCCTTTAATTTCGAATGTCAGAATGGCTCCCTGACCTTTCGGCAAATATTTTTGTGCAAGTTCGAATGAAGGGTGATTTTTCAAGCCTGGATAGCTGACAGATTCGACCGCTTCATGCTCAAGTAAATAATTCGCAACTGCAAGCGCATTTTCACTGTGGCGCTGCATTCGCAAATGAAGCGTTTCAAGCCCTTGCAAGAATAAAAATGAATTGAATGGAGAAAGTGAAGCTCCAAGGTCTCTCAACAGCTGAATGCGCGCTTTCGTAATATAAGCAGCTTCACCAATGTCATCAGCATAAACGAGACCATGATAGCTTGGGTCCGGCTCGGTGAACTCAGGGAATTTGCCGCTTCCTTTCCAATCAAACTTGCCGCTGTCGACAATGACGCCTCCGATTGAATTTCCGTGTCCTCCAATAAATTTCGTAGCCGAATGAACAACTATATCTGCGCCGAATTCAATCGGACGGAGCAAGTAAGGGCTTGGAATTGTATTGTCAACGATAAGCGGAATTGAATGTTTATGAGCGATTGCTGCCACCGCTTCAATATCAAGCACATCCCCTCTTGGGTTTCCGATCGTCTCGGCAAATATTGCTTTTGTTTTTTCAGTAATCGCTGCTTCAAGATTTTGCGGATCCGTCGTATCGGCAAATTTTACCGTGATGCCAAACTTCGGCAAAGTATGTGTGAACAAATTATAGGTTCCGCCATATAAGCTAAATGAAGAAACAATTTCATCGCCGCTTCCAGCAATATTCAAAATCGAATAAAAAACAGCGGCTTGTCCAGATGAAAGCGCCAGCGCCCCAATTCCGCCTTCAAGCGCAGCTACACGCTTTTCAAATACATCAGTCGTTGGATTCATGATCCTTGTGTAAATATTTCCTTCTTTCTTTAAACTGAATAAATCTGCCCCATGCTGACTGTCTTCAAATACATACGAAGTCGTTTGGTAGATCGGAACAGCTCTCGACAAAGTCGTCGGATCAGGCACTTGTCCTGCATGCACAGCTAGCGTTTCGGGCTGAAGTTTTCTTTCGTTTGACATAGTTTATTTCTCCCTTCAATTCTAAACTTATATATTCGCAAAATTAAACCTACTAAAATAATAGGTTTAATTATATATAAATAAAATGTACTGCTTGTTCAGCCGGATGTCAATTACTTATCAAAACTTTCAAAAATTTTTTAGACTTCTTCAGTATAGCATAAAATCTCAATTGGAAGATAAACTTTTTGGATATCATTTCATGTAATGGAATGCTTTATAAGTAACCTTTCCTCGTATTTTCATTTGATAATAATTTTCCAATCTACTTATTCTTTTTTAAAGGGAATGCAGGATGAGTAAAAGGAATAAAGAATATACTGAGAGCAGTCCGAAAATGAAATTTCTTAAATTGATGCAATAAAAAAACAGTTTGCCATCATTAAGCAAATGGCGAGGAACTTCATTTTTCTCTTCAGACTTTTTTGAGAGGATTTTTCTCGCATCCCGGACAAATTTTTTATCCTTTCACACTTCATCTATTGCTAGTTTATATTTTCATTGACAAAGTCTTAGTAGTTTTTTGAAAATATAGAAAAAATTTTGTTGAAGTGGTAAAATAAGATGAAGTATGCCTATCAGTCGAAGGATGGTTTTAGCAATGACAGAAAATAAAAAACATGCACAAATTCAGTCTTTGCTTGTAGGATTCTCAATTATTGACCTGATTGCCAAAAACGGCAGTCCGATGAAATTTAACGACATTCATCATTATACTAATATAGCAAAAAGCAATTTATATAAATATTTAAATACCCTTACGAATCTCGGTGTCCTTCATCGGGATAAAGGAAGCGGCTTATACTCTTTAGGGAGCACACTCATTCAATATGGAATGGCAGCTGTCAATCAAGAGGACCTCATTGGCAAAATCACGCCATTTTTGCATGAAATTAATGCCAAATCGAAAGAAACGACTCTCCTTGCCGTATGGACAACAAACGGCCCAATGATCGTCAAAATGATCCATAGTCATTTAGGGCTTAACTTAGGCGGACAGGTCGGAACAATCCTTCCGATCTCCTCGGCAGCCGGAAAACTTTTTGCGGCATTTAAAAACGATCCAAGAGTAAACGCTTGGAAGGAATCGGAGTTGTCAAAGCTAAGCAAACAGGCGAAAGACGAGCTAATGACAGAGTTTCAGCTTATTGCCGATCAAAAAATATCGTTTGCGCAGGAAGCTTTAGCGCCAAGCATCGCTTCTGCCGCCATTCCGATTTTTAATTTTGAGCGGGAAATTTTAGGGTCTATTATTGTTGTCGGCTTTGAAAAATCGATTCCAGACACTATCGAACATGAGCTAAGCGAATATTTGCTTATAAAAGGAAAAGAAATTTCCGCCGTTTTCGGATGGAAAGAAGAATAAAAAGGAGCTTTCTGCACCCTTTTAAAGTAGAAGTGAGATGGAATTTTAAAAACAGGAATTGATTTTTACTATTTCATATGTTTCAGTAAAAAAGACGGTGTTCGCCTTCTTGTCATTTATAAGGTCAGATGTTATTTTTATCCTTATATGAAAAACCGAGCGTTAAAAAATCAACGCCCGGTTCTTTTGTGTACATACAAAACCCTCTTTTATTGATAACAGAAAATTTTGCTATCATCTTGTCGGTACTATTCTCCCAATAATAATTGAGATTCTTTACCACATTTTGTGATTTAACCCAAAAATAAGGAAAATACTCACGAATTCCTGGCAGTAATGTTAGCGTAACTTAACATAACAGGAGGTTCTTTTCCGTATCACTAGATTTGCCAGAATTTGAAGTTGTTAAACAAGTGTTTCTTGAAGATTGCAATTTGTTACATGTTGAGAAAATACTACAGAAGAACGCTGTTCTTACTGCGGTTTTTTTTCTAGTCATGTCCATGACTGAGGCGAACTGGGGATGTATATCGGATCATGTAACAATTTGCGAATTTATTATCCAAGCAATATACGACAAAATAATCCGTCATTTGGATGCACTTGTTGAAAAAGCGCAAATTGCAGCTAGTTCTGAAGGTCTCATAAAATGGGGGTGTCTAATAAGTCGTTTTTACGGCTTATTGACGCCCCTTTAATGTTTTAGAAACGTTGATATATCGATGTTTATGATTTTTGTTTTTAATGGGATTTGATTTTCTGGACAGCCCCATGTCTCATGTCTCTCTCGTGTCGTAATGAAAATACCAGCCAAAACGAATAGTACACTAGCCAGGAAGCCCTTAATAGTTCTTCTTTAGTTGAATGGTTTTAGTGTACTCGATTACACTTTCGTGAAAGGTTCGTATTGACAACAATTTCCGCTTAGAATAAGGTCAATCCGTTTCGAAATTCACTTACATATTTAAATTGTCGGTTTTGTATAATATTGTCTTTCAGTTACAAAATGCCTAAATAAATCCAAACCTTCATTATAAAATAAATGCTTTGATAAAAATTGAAACGTTTATCCTTTCTTTGCTTTAAAAAAATCCCCTCCCATGTAGACGGTTAGGAGCATAAAATCATTACATTTAACTGTCTACCTGTTAGGGGAAAATACGAGACCTGCTCAATTTTTAAAAATGGTAACATACTTACCATTTTGGAATATAAAATTAAGCAAACTTATCATAACGTTTTTCAGATGCGGCAGCCCCTTCGGAAATCGATGTAGATGACATCCCCTTTTTTCGTTTGCCATACCTTTTAGTGATGTCTCTTTTCATTCTGGCAATAGTCATAATTTCAAATTTGTCGCCGTCATCCAATTGACGGAGGATTTCGATTAGTTCCTGCTCTTCTGGTGAAAGTTCGTTTTTGTCATTTTGTTGATCGATCATTTCGTTTTCACTAACTTTTATAGATGGATCGGCAAAAAGAGCAGCTGAGGCTTTAAATAGATTCATTAGTGCTTCAGGATCTAAGCTGACCGAACTGTTTTCGCCTATCAAACATTTTATGGTCAAATCCTGAAATCTTTTAAACAATGGAGATTTTTTAATTTTATCGTCTTCAACTGAAGCACGGTCAGTCATTTCTTGTAAACAAGAATCTGACGTAAATTTATCATTAGTTTCAGAAATCGGAACACTAGTCAAATAAGCCTCGCCGTATAGCAAGTAATCATTACTCACTCCTAAAACTCTGCTTATTAATGATAGATTCTCAGCAGAAACTGAAACTGCTCCTCTTTCAATTTTGCTTAGTGCGCTATTCGTAATACCAGTAGCTTTTGCCATTTCCTCAAGTGTCAAACCTTTTTCTTTACGAATTCGTCTTACCCGACTGCCCAATTCCTTTTTGAAATCGCTCATTTTCTGTCAACCTCTCTATAATCTTCCTAAAAGAAACATTTTTAGTCCTAAAGGAAAATTTTGTTGATTTTCGTCTTATAGGAATATATAATGTAATCAAAAGTGGTAACCGATTACCTTGTCAAACAAAAATAAAGTGTAAATAGATGTGAAAGTTCGACAATCTGCGTAAGTTTCCTAGTCCATTGGTCCAAAAGAACCGTCATAGGTCATTTCATGAAGGTTACCGATGGACTATATATCCGTTTGAATAATCAGCGCGCTCTATATTAATCATCACAACCGCTTTTGCAGCCTTGAAACTGAACTAGCAGTTGAATCATTGCAGCAACAATATCATGCAATCCAATGATTGGAATGAGCAAGCTGTTGTTCCGGTGCAGATGCTTTGGATGAAACAGGTACAGCGTGCTGACTGAAAAATGCAGCATATCAAATGTTCTATATGCCCGGAAAGCCTTCTGATTATTGATCTTAACAATGAAAGAAATAGACGAGCTCAATCAAAGGCTATACCCATTCGAAGCATCAAGCAGAGTTTTGCTATCTAAAATAGTTCTTTGAGCTTTCAAATTCATACATAAACTGTTGAATCATCTGTCCTTTAAAAATTGCCAATTTGAAGCATCGAGAAAACAACTTGTTCCCAACTACATCAATCAGTTGAAGATATACAAATGGAAATGCTTCACTGTTTTTTAATACCATCTGCATTAAATTCTCCGAAATATAGATAGTCTCTAAATAGAGCTAGTACTGGCATGAATTGAAGAACTTGGTTCTTTTATTTATCCACAGTTTGGTTTTACAACATGATGAGCAGGCTTAATCTCCTGAACAATCTGGTCGATGTGAAGCTTTAAGGATGATAAAAGCTCCTGCTGCGTTTCTCCGTCCTCGTTATACATGAAAATCTTTCGGAGATAGCACCAGGACATAGTTAATCAGCAATAGATTTTTGAATCAACATCTCATAACGAATTCTAATCCTCAATATAGTTATGACTCCCTTTCATTCTACCAAAATTCGGCATAGGGAAACAGAATGATCATAGAAAGGAATTGAAAAGGTAGATGCAGGGAAAGTATTTATCGACGGCCTAGATCTTTCGAAAAACGATGATATTCTTAAGGCATATAGAGAGAAGCTCGGATTTCTTTTTCAAAACTTTGCATTAGTAGAAAATAAGACTGTTGAAGAAAACATTCTGATGATCGACAAGAAATATAGAAACAATACCACTGTTTCAGCAGCATTAGAAAAAGTTGGATTGAATGGTTACGAAAAAAGAAAAATATATACTTTGTCCGGTGGAGAACAGCAAAGAGTAGCCATTGCGCGTCTGTTTATGAAAAAATGCAGTATTATATTGGCAGATGAACCGACAGGAAGCTTGGATAAATATAACGCCAATCTAGTGATGGAACATGTAAAAGAACTTAATAGATTAGGAAAGACCATTATATTGGTTACACATGATGAGGAATTAAAAAAGATGGGAGATGTTATCATTGAATTATAAAAAAGTTTTTTTAAAAATAATGATTGGAATTGTTGGCATATTTGCTTTATATTTTGGCATCCACACTTATGCCAATGGCCAATTGGTGAAAACATATGCGAAAGGATTCGAAAAAAACCCATTAGGTGATTATTCGAAAAACGAATCAGATATGGTTCTTACAGTATATGAAGCTCCCCTTTTCCAGACATATACCAATTTATCAGTGCTGGCTCGAGGAAGCGATCATTAACATGTATCAAAGTGGCATGAGTACGCGTGAAATTAGCAAGTTTATTGAACGAATTCTAGGAAATGCCTACTCCCCAACAACGATTAGTCATATCACGGATGTGGTAAAGGAAGACATTGTAAAATGGCATACACGTCCCCTACCCAAGCGATATTCGGTCTTATATTTGGATGGCTTGTACGTGAAACTTCGTCGCGATACCGTGGAGAAAGAGGTTATTTATGTGGTGTTAGGTGTAAACGAAGAAGGGTATCGTGAAATTCTCGATTTCTTCGTAGGTGGACAAGAAAGTGCCTACGGATGGCAAGAGATTCTTCAACAGCTCTACAAAAGGGGGGTACAAGAAGTGCTTCAGGGCGTATTCGATGGCCTTCCGGGCCTGGAGGAGGCCTTTAAAGCTGTTTATCCGAAAGCCGATGTACAGCGCTGTGTCGTTCACAAAGTCCGTAATACCTTAAATCGTGTTCGGAAAAAAGATCAATTTGAAGTGGCAGAGGATCTCAAACTGATTTATCGCGCACCGAATAAGGAAATTGCGTTACAGATGTTTCAACAGTTTGAGTCGAAATGATCCAGCAAGTATCCGAGAGAAGTTCAAGCGTGGGCCAATGAGTTGGATGTCCTCCTTACCTTTATGGATTATCCAAGCAGTATTCGAAGTGTGATTTATACGACGAATGCCATCGAACGAACAATCAAGGAGATTCGGAAACGTCTAAAGCCGATGAACAGCCTGAGTAGTTTAGAAGCCGCTGAAAAAGTCGTGTATTTGACCATCCAAGGCTTTAATGAGAAATGGGCAGGACGAAAGTTAAGAGGATTTGCCGAAGCACAGGAAGCCCTCCAGCGAATGTTTGAAGAACGTTACAATTAACCATATATTGTAAATAAACAAAAATAAGGGGATTCACCCTTTCCACACAGGAGACTGAATATTCAGTCTCCTGTGTGGAGGAAATAGCCCCACTCTATTCTAAATCCATTTCAGAGATACCCTATCTATCTTACATTACACAAAATTCTTGACGGTACCCTTACTATAGTCAATGTAAAAAACAAGAATATAACAGATAGTTTATTTTTTAATCTCACAATATTTTATTTAACTGTTTCGTCCAAAAATGAACATTTTTCCATATATACACGAAATATTCATATTTAATATTTATTGCCAAAATTTCTAATATTTTGTATTATATAAATTGATGATATTGTCCCTGTTTTTTTCATTAAAAATTAAGGGGGGATAGATTTTCTAAATATTTTTCAGTAACTCTTACAAGATTATTAAGTCGAATATTAGAAGGTATTGAAAGAAATGATTAAAAACATTAAGAACCTATTACTCCTCTTTCTAGTACTTTTTATTATCATACTGACTATTATCGTAGTTAGAAATAACAGCATTGACATTGTTGGCAATGAAGTAACAACTATAAAAAAACAGAAGATTGACAATTGGGCTATTAATCTTGTTGGATCGAATTCAACGATGGATGCTGATCCTATAAAAATTGCAATCTTAGATAGTGGTATTAATAAGACGCACAAAGAATTTGAAGGCTTGTCTTTCAAAGAATATAACGCAATTACTCCTGGTGATAACATTAAAGATGAATTTGGGCATGGCACTGCAGTAGCTGGAATTATTGCTGCGAAAGGAATTGAAGTTACTGGCATTTTAGATAACGTTATACTTTACGACGTAAAGGTACTTGATGAAAAAGGACGAGGAAAAGTTGAAGATGTGGTTAAAGGTATTGAATGGAGTATAGAACAAGAAGTTGACATTATTAATATTAGTTTTGGTTTTTCAAGCGACAAAGTGGAACTTAAATCTGTCATAAATAAAGCTATTGAACAGGGAATTATCATCACTGCGGCTGCAGGAAATACTCTTGGTTTAACAATTGATTATCCAGCTCAATATAATGATGTTCTATCCATTTCTTCATTTGATGAAAATTTTAAACTCGATCCTTTATCCGGAGTAGGCAAAGTAGATTATTCCGCCCCAGGTGTTGAAATTATTTCTACAGATAACAAAGGATCCTACTCAACATTTTCTGGTACATCATTCGCTACAGCTTACGCTACTGGTGTTATTGCTGCAATTTTAAATGAAAGTGATTCAAATTATAATGCTAATACCATTAAAGAAAAACTCTCTAATTATGTTGTGAAACTAGGAGAAAAAGAACATTTTGGAGAAGGTTTTCTAACGTTACGAAAAGAAAAGGTAGAGGAGATTTTAAATGAAAAAGAATTTGATTAAACTATTAGTTGTTACACTTTTGTTCAGTAGTATTGCTGGATTTGCTCCATCTGCATTTGCAGAAGAAACAGAAGTTCCCTCAAATCTAGAGGAAATTTTAGAAAATGCACAACAAATTGATGTGAATTTTAATGAAAAAGTTGAGGAAGTTTCAAGTACTGATGATACAACAGTATATGAAGTAACCGCAGATGAATTGGGAGTTAACAATGATTCCTTTAAAATGGTAGTTGAAGAATTCTCTGAAAAAGAGATGACTGTAAACTCTGAGTTAGAAACAGGAGATTTGTCATTTGAATCCGAACTTTATATTAATATTGATACTGGTGAAATGTATGCTACCGAAGAACAAATATCCGAAACTGGAGAAAAGACAAAAACAACATACGATATGTTTTTTACAGAAATCGAAGGTGAAGATTTCATAGCATACTTAATTGATAGAAACTCTGGTGAGCTTTATGAAATTAACACCATTGATGCACAGGCTTCAGTTATTCCAGTTCTTAGTCTAATATTAAAAAATGGGGCAAAATGGGCAATTAAGAAATATGGAAAGAAAGCATTAATTAGTGCTTTCGGAAAATACGCATTGAGTAACGCAATTAAAAATGTTGCTAAATTAACAGTGAAGAGTAAACACTTAAAGAGTGATAAAAGAGGTTATCAAAAATTTAACACAGATAGCCAATCCACCGCTAGAGGATGGATTAAAGAAGCATTACAAAAAGCCAAAGTTTCTGATTTTAAAATAAATGATAGTGAAAAGTTATCATTTAGATTCGAAGTCAACTTAGGGAAAAAGATTGGAACTAAAGGTGAAACAAAAATAAGAATAGTGATAGGATATGATGGTAAGATATGGACAGCATTTCCAGTAAAATAACTTTTGAATACAATTTTGTAGTTGATAATGGAATTATTTCAAATAAAGATAAACGTGATGTTCCTACCATATTAGCGGTAGAAGCTACACTTACAATAAAAATCAATAATGAGTTATACTTTGAAACAGAACTTGCTATTTTAGAATTCTATAAAGCATTATACGAATGGAAAAACAGAGTCACAGATGAACATATTCCAGAATTCCATTATTATACGATTGAATATGACGATTATGAAGATGGTGCTATTCTGTCTTTAATTCCATTTTCAAATAAAGCAAGAGTGAAATCTATTTGGGCAGAGCAAAATTTGTACAATGTTTTTGATTTAGACTATATCGTAAGGGAATTTATTCAATTAGAGCAAAATCTAAAACGAGATATAGAAAATTACTTTGGAATCGAATTGAAAAAATTCATAAAACATATCCCTTTGATGAAAGGTCCTTATTCGGATGATTATTAGCAAATAAAAGGGGCTGTCCGAAAAGTCGATTGAATCGACCTTGGGCTCAGCCCTTTTTTCTGTTTTTAGGGTACAAAAAAATCGTCCTTTTTTATAGAATGAAATTGACCAAAAAACATTCTACAGAAAGGACGATTTCTTATGAATAATCAAATGACTATTCAAGAAAATTATAACACGCAATTAGAAATGACTCTAGAGGGTATTCAAAAAATAGAGGTTCAAAAGAATAAGAAACGCAAAAAACTAGTTTTCCAACCTTATTGCAATCGTCAAGTCATGAGCATTTTAGATATCGAAATGTATATTCCTGAAAATCATGTCGCCCGTTTAGTGGATGAAATGGTGGAATCGATTCCGGATGAAGTGTTGTATACTCATTATGTTGGTGGGGGTCGTGCACCCTATCACCCTAAAATGTTATTGAAAGTGATTTTATATGCGTACACTCAAAATGTTTATTCAAGTCGGAAAATAGCGCAAATGGTGAAAGAAAATCTTCCGATGATGTGGTTGGCGGGATTGCAAACCCCTGACCATCGCACAATAAATGATTTTCGTAGTGTTCGTATGTCAAACATGATGGATTCTGTATTTGAACAATTTGTCCTTCAACTAGTAGAACAAGGACTTATCGACCTCGACCATATTTTTGTGGATGGTACGAAAATAGAAGCGAATGCCAACAAATATACGTTTGTATGGCGAAAATCCGTAGAAAAATATGATCAGAAACTACGAGCCAAAATTCAATCGTTTCTACAAGAAGCGCACCAAATCGCCTTGGAGGAATTAAAAGAAGAACAATTAGAAGAAGAATTAGAAAAATCATCGGCACAACTTTCTGAGAGAATAGAAGCTTTGGAAAAAGATTATAAACAGGAAGAAGACAAAGAAAGAAAAAAAGAACTTCGCTCTAAAAAATCCCAACTCACCAAACAACTGAAAACGATTCAAACGGATTATCTTCCACGATTACGAAAATACAAAGTACAAAAACAGATTCTAGGTGAACGAAATAGCTACTCGAAAACCGACCATGAGGCCACTTTTATGCGAATGAAAGAGGACCATATGAAAAACGGCCAACTCAAGGCGGGTTATAATGTTCAACTCGCCACACAACATCAATTTATCGTGGGATTTGAAATTTATCAAAATCCAGGAGATACTCGCTGTTTCCAACCATTTATGGAAAAGTTATTGGAATCGATGCCGAAGGAAAAGAAACTCAAGTATGTCATTGCCGATGCAGGATATGCGAGTGAAGAAAACTATTTATATGCGATTGGCGAAGAAAAAGAACCTCGTTTTGAATTATTAGCCCCATACCAAACCTATTTGAAGGAACAAAGTAAAAAGTTTAAAAAGGATTTATCAAAAGTACAAAACTGGAAATACATCGAAGAAGACGATTGCTTTATCTGTCCGAACAATCGGAAAGTCGTATTCAAGTATTATCAAAAAAGAAAAAATGCATCTGGATACATACAAGATTTGAAAGTGTACGAGTGTGAAGATTGTACGGATTGCCCGTTGAAGAATGGGTGTACGAAAGCCAAAGGAAATCGTCGAGTATATTGGAACACGATTTATGAAGAAATGAAAGCGAAAGCCAAAGCAGCTCTTGGTGACGAACAAAAGGCAGCTCTTTATGCGAAGCGTAAAGTGGATGTCGAAAGTGTGTTCGGTAACATCAAGGGCAATTTGCGTTTCACTCGATTTCTGTTACGGGGGCTTCATAAAGTCCGAACAGAATTCGGGATTGTGGCAATGGCCCACAACATACTGAAATGGGCCGCAAATTCCCAAACCAATTTCAAAAATAAGGAAACAGAGCGAATGGAAAAACTCATTGTTTTCTCCATTCGCTCTGTTTTTATGGACTTTTTAGACAAGCCCTTGCTCTTTTCAAGAAAATATTAATATTAAAATTAATGAATTTTTCGGTTTGGTTTTTTAACTTCATTTCTTTTGCTAATTAATCCTGCCCCGCAACAGAACCAGCAAGTTTCTAATTGAAATCCTAATATTCCTGTTCCATCACAAGCTTTACATCTTTCTTTATTATCTTCTGTCATATGTTTTCCTCTCCTTCTACCGAAAAATGTTTCAATGCAAACCGTTTAATATACCGCCCGTCTTTTTCTTTGTAACCAAAGAAGTCATCCACTTCCCTCGCCCAAACTTTATCTGTTGAAGAAAACATTCTGATGATCGACAAGAAATATAGAAACAATACCACTGTCTCAGCAGTATTAGAGAAAGTTGGATTGAATGGTTACGAAAAAAGAAAAATATATACTTTGTCCGGTGGAGAACAGCAAAGAGTAGCCATTGCGCGTCTGTTTATGAAAAAATGCAGTATTATATTGGCAGATGAACCGACAGGAAGCTTGGATAAATATAACGCCAATCTAGTGATGGAACATGTAAAAGAACTTAATAGATTAGGAAAGACCATTATATTGGTTACACATGATGAGGAATTAAAAAAGATGGGAGATGTTATCATTGAATTATAAAAAAAATTGTTGTCAAATTTTCTTTATATATCGGCATCCACACTTATGCCAATGGCCAATTGGTGAAAACATATGCGAAAGGATTCGAACAAAACCCATTAGGTGATTATGCGAAAAACGAATCAGATATGGTTCTTACAGTATATGAAGCTCCCCTTTTCCAGACATATACCAATTTATCAATAAGTAATAGCAAAGATAAAGTGGATTTAATTGTTTTGACCCCTCTTTATATGGTCTTATTGTAAAAGATGATGAAAAATATAAACATATTCTTCAAAAAAAGCAAAATGCTATTAACGAAATAAAATCCGTGGCAAAAAAAGAATGGGGTTTAAACTTTTAAAATGAAAAAGAGAACTAGCACACAAAACATGAACTAGCACCCATTAAAAGTAGCCCTTATGCGTTTTTGTTCAGAAAATAAGATCTGCTGGTGCAAACATTGGGGCAGCTTTTTAAAAAAGGTTTCTCAGACTTTTTTATTGATCTTTTGTGAGTTCTGGTCACGTTTGACCAAAGCATGTCGTTTAAAACAGGCAGACAACCTTTGTTCGTTGTCTGCCTTGATACATGCTTAATTTTCAGATAAGGATGCTGCTTCTGCTCTGACAAGCCCTTTTGAAATTTTTCCGGACGGAGTGGTCGGCAGTTCATCTTTAATCACTAAATATTCTGGAAACTTATACTTTGCAAATCCTTTTTCCTGCAAATATTCTTTAATTTCCTCCAGATCAATCGTTTCATTTTCTCGCAAAGAGACGAAGGCGCAGCCCCGTTCGCCTAGACGAGGATCCGGAACACTGACGATTGCCACTTGTTTGATTTTCGGATGCATTTGCAATGCTTCTTCAATTTCTGAAGCATGATATTTTAATCCGCCGCGGTTAATCGTATCTTTCGTCCGTCCGACGAAATGAAGGTATCCTTTTTCATCAAGCCAGCCTTGATCCCCTGTTAAAAAATAGCCGTCTTCCGTAAACGACTGGGCGGTTACTTGCGGATTTTTATAATATTCAATAAATAAGCTTTCTCCTTTAAAAGCGATTTCTCCTATTTCGCCCGTCGGAAGCGGTTTGTGCCGCTCATCTACAATGATGACTTCCCCGACCGGAGCCGGTCTGCCAACTGTTTCCCATGTTAACGAAGCTTCATCGCCCGGACGAGTAAAGGTTCCTGCACAAATTTCGCTCATGCCCCACTGAGCAGCTACGTCGCAGTTTAATGTAGCCCTAAGATCTTGAACCATTTTCGCCGGTATTTTTGTTCCCCCAGTTAAAATAAGCTGAGGATTTAAACCGCTTACATTTTGCTGTTCGCACTGTCTTAATAAGTCAATTAAATGTGCGGGTGCAGCAGTCAAAAAAGATACTTGTTTTTTTTTCAATAAGTCGATAATTTCATTTGATTTATATTCTCGATAAAGTAAATGCTTCGCTCCATATCGAAGGCTAATGATAATCATCGGCAGTGAAAACATGTGGCATAATGGAGTTAAACATAAAATGGTATCATTGTCCGTTATTTGATACTCCTTGCCATTTAGCAGATGGCACGGAACAAATGTCCGGAATGTATGAAGAACTCCTTTAGGATTGGACTCTGTACCTGATGTAAATAATATGATGCACGGATCATCAAAAGCCGGTAAGTTTTCATGTATGTCTTGATCAGAAACGGAATCAGGTTCTGATACAAGCAAAGCTGTGATACTTATGCTGCGGTCATTCTTCTTTTCCCCTGCCACCAAAACATGCTGTAAATGAGGAAGCTGAGCCTTCAATTCATGAGCAAGTTGTTCATGATTGAATCCCTTCCAATTGTCAATTGTGACAAACGCTTTCGCTTCACAATGTGAAAGCATATATTGCAGCTCTTTTTTCCGGTAGTTTGGACTAAGCGGATTAAACACTAACCCAATTCTCGATGCAGCAAGATGTACGACAACAAATTCCCAGCAATTGGGCAGCTGTGCAGAGATGGCATCGCCTTTCTTCAAACCTAGCTGTATAAAATGCCTCGCCAATCTTAATGACAATTGATTCAAATCTTCAAAAGTATAGAAATTGTCCCCTTCTGCAAAAGCAACACGGTCTTTAAATTTTTTTGCCGATTCTTCAATCAATTCATGAATCAGCACATTTTCAGTCATCCGGTTTGCTGCCATTCAAATCCCTCCCATCAAAAGTAGACGGAAAACCGCCTTCTTACATACATGGCGGTTTTCCGATTGAGTTTGTCAAAAACAACCTTTGCCTTCAGCTTAAAATTAAGACAAAAGGATGTTTTTGACATGTTCAGGAACAGGCACTGCTTTTGGCCGATCTTCTGCGACAGATGTCCATGCTCTCACTTCATGGCCTTCTGCTACAACTTGATCCCCTTTTTTAAACGTATGCTTGATTTTGAAAACTTTGTTGTTAACTTCTACTACTTCAGAATGGACAGCTACCTCATCATCATAAAGAAGAGGTGATTTAAACCGGCAAAATGCTTCCAAAAGCGGTGTAATGATCTTTTCATCCGATTGCAGCTTCGCCACAGGAAAGCCTGCGGAGCGCAGCAATTCATGCGAGGCTTGATCCATCCATCGGTAAAAATTCGGGTAAAACACGATGCCAGCAGCGTCTGTATCTCCCCACACTACTCTAAACGTATAAATATTTTTCATGTTTATATCCATTCCTTTCGCTTCGCTCAAGGCACAAAACGTAATGAAACAATTGTGCCACCGGCGTTATTTTTATTATTCTAAAGTCATAGGGATAACAGTCAACTACAAATCACGCGGAGGTGAGTGGGCCACTCTGGTTGCAGGGTGACCGCATGTTTATATGTGTAGATTGCCTTTCCAAGCACAAATAAGTGTGACTTCGAGCACGCAGACTTATCTTTGTATAAACAACTACTCGTTTATTGCTGGGCAATCAGTCAATGCTGTCTATCCCTATAATTCTCTGAAAGGATCATTCCCTATGGCCTTAAAAATTGTATACCCTATCTGTTGTGGAATCGATGTCCACAAAACCTTTGTTGTTGCCTGTATTGCCTCAACAATCAAAGGAGTTACAACTTACAAACGCCATCGCTTTTCTACCTATACAAAAGGATTGAATGAGCTGTCACAATGGCTTTGTGAAAATAACTGTAAGGATGTCTGTATGGAATCTACCGGGAAATACTGGATTCCTGTGTTTAATGTACTTGAAGCTTCCTGCAACATCACTCTTGCACACCCTAAGTACGTCAAGGCGATCCGTGGCAAGAAAACAGATAAAAAAGACGCCAAATGGATTGCTGATTTATTTAAGCATGACCTTGTGGCTGGAAGCTTTATGCCACCACTTGAGATTAGACAGCTGCGTGACCTTATGCGCTATCGTTTTAAACTGACTAATTTTATGTCAAGTGAGAAGAACCGTCTTCAAAACAGTTTAACCGTGTCTAACATCCAGCTTGGAAATGTTGTTTCAGATACCTTCGGCAAAAGCTCTATGAACATCATTGAAAAGCTCCTTAAGAACCCTTTAGACACTTCTTTTGATATTGAACCTTTAATCCACGGCTCCATGAAGAGTAAACTGCCTGAATTGGAGTTAGCCATTGACGGATTTATTACACCGGAGCAGGCTGAAAAATTAAAGGTGATGAAACAGCACTATGAAGACCTTCAATCTCGTAAAGCTGACCTTGAAAAAATAATTCTTTCCCTTGCCGCGTCCTACACAGAGGAAATGAACTTGATCTTAACTGTTCCGTCCTTTAAGAACATCTTTTCCGCCATTGCCGTGGTTTCAGAAATAGGTGTCAATATGAACGTGTTTCCGACAGCTAAGCATTTATGTTCCTGGGCAGGACTTACACCCACAAATAACGAGAGTGCCGGCAAGAAAAAGTCAGTAAGAATTTCGAGAGCAGGCTGCTACATCAAGCCTCTTTTGGTACAGTGTGCCACCGCTGTAGTCAAAAGTGAAAAACATCCCGAAATTCGAAACCGCTATTTGAAACTCAAAAAGCGCAGGGGTCACAAACGAGCAATTATTGCCATTGCACGTATGCTTTTAACAGCTATCTACAACATTCTCAAAAAGAAAGAACCATATAATCCGAATTTATATAAAAAAGCTGATGTTCTTCCAGTAAACCGTGAAATCACGGTAGAACAAGCTCTTTTATTAGCTAAATCCCAAGGGTTTCGTATAATTACTGTTGCAACCTAACCTTTATATCCAAATATTTCCATCAAGGTCATCGATCGATGGCTTATTTTACTATGCCCTCTATTTCAGTGGTCGCCCGTAAGAGATATTTCAGACTTCCACCTTCTAATTCTCATCTGCAAATTTTACGTTTACGGAAAATTCCCCCACACTTCCAACTTGAATGCGGACGACATCTCCATCACGGATCGGTCCGACACCTTCAGGAGTTCCGGTTGCGATAATATCCCCAGGGTTTAATGTCGAATAAGTCGATGCGACTTCCAAACATTTGTAGCAATCATAAATTAAATGCTTCGTGCTTCCGTCCTGGCGCAATTCTTCATTGACCCAGAGCTTCAATGAAAGATCATTTGGATTTTCAATCTCATCAGCCGTCACGATCCATGGACCGATCGGTGTGAATGTATCAAAAGATTTTCTCCATGTTCTCTCTTCATTTCCCCGGATGGAAATGTCCAATAAGGCGAAATAGCCGAAAATATAATCTTTTGCATCTTCATATTTAACATTTTTCGCTTTTTTGCCGATGACATATCCGAGTTCTGCTTCATGATCTGTTCTTCTGTCTTTAAATGGAAGCAAAATCGGATCGGACGGACCTGAAACAGATGACGGAGCTTTTAAGAACAGCGCAAGTTCTTCAATCGTTCTCGGAGCGTTGTTAAATTGTTTGTTCATCTCCTCTTGGTGCTTTTTATAGTTAACAGGAGCAGCCCATATTTTGCTTGGTGAAGGGACAGGCGCTCTAAAAACTACTTCTTCAAGATCGTACTGTTTTCCTTCTTGAGCTGCCTTTTCCAGTGTATCTTTCAATGAATCAAAATTTTCCATCAGCCTTACTAATGATTCATGCGGCTTTGTTTGATCCCAGTCAGCGGTAGTTGTTACATCTGAAACTTTTTGGCCTGTTACGATTCCTAATCGATTATCATTAAAAATGGCAATTTTCATAGGCACACTCCTCACTTAAATCGCTTCTGCACAATTTTTAATCTATTTACGGGCCTGGAGTAAATACTTTTTCAATTTTTTGATGCCCTTCCGGATGGGCCTCTTCATATTCTAATCCAAGAATGTCCATAACCGGCTTATCATTGAATGAGAACAAATAGGCGTCCTCCGATCCTTCATTGACATGCTCATGCCAGCTCCACGGCGGCAGAATGAAGAAGTCTCCTCTTTCCCATTCAAATTTTTGTCCGTTAATGACTGTGTATCCTTTTCCTTCAAGAACATGGTAAATGGCGCTGTGCACATGGCGATGCGCTTTCGTATGCTGGTTCGGCAGCAATCTTTGCATCATCGAACCGATTCTTTCATCTGCCGATCCTCCTGTTGTCGGATTGATGTATTCAATCGCATAACCATCATACGGATCTTCGTTTTCCTTTGGCGATTTACTCATTTGCTCTAAAACATATTTGGCGCGCTCCCATTTGTAGCCAATAATAGGAGAAGGATACCCAGGCTTTTCTTTTTTGCCTTTCGGAACGAACGCACCTTTTGCAAATTTTTCAGTTGAATAATTTTCAGGCGGCTGTTCAGGGTAAAATCCATTTTCATAAGGTTCGAAGAAAGAAGCAGCCAAATTTTTCACAAGTCCTACATCCAAACCGTCCAGCCAAATCATCGGTTCAGTTCCTTCATGTTTATGTTCATGCCATGTCCATGCAGGAGTAAGAATCATATCTCCCCGTTCCATGTACACTTTTTCCCCATTCACAGCTGTATAAGCTCCAGAACCTTCAATAATAAAACGGATCGCTCCTTGAGAATGGTGGTGCGAAGGAGCAAATTCCCCCGGCAGCAATAGCTGGATTCCGGCATACAACGTATGTGTCCCATATCCGACTAATCCATGTTTTAATAGATTAGGATTTTGCAAATAAACAACGCGCCGCTCAGCATCTTTTCCAGGTTCTAAAATTTCTCCCGCCTTCATAACATAATCGCGGATCGTTTTCCACTTCCATAAATATGGCTCCACATCATGAACAGGCTCTTTTGTCACCATGTGTCCTAAATCATACCATAGCGGACCTAAATAACTATTTTTCATCCCATCGTAATATTCTTTTAATTCTGTGTCCGTGATGACTTCTTTTTTGCTCATAGGAAACCCTCCCGAAAAATAAAATTGATCCAAAACTAATGATCATGTATGCGTTTCCATCAATCCTAAAAAAAAATTTTTATTTGTTCCTGATATAGGGAACTTAATTACTTAATTCGATATTAAAAAAGAAAATTAATATTGTCAATAGTCAGAATTTATTTTCTAAAAACCGGGCGGATACCTCACTCAGCAGTGCCTGTGCATTCTTTCCTCATTTCAATTCATCTGCTTAATATTTGTCTTTTCGCGCTAAAAAAAAAGCTTACAGAAAGTTTCGTTCTATTAAACTTTCATGCAAGCCTCATTTGTTTTGATTATAATCTTCGCTAAAATTCTGATACTCCAGTTTTTTCTTCTCCATTGAATGGTTACACCGAACTTTCCGCCTACAGCGTAGGATCAACTGGCATAGCAGCAGCATCATAGTTTCATAACTGTTGAATATTTCTCAATACTTCGTGCAAAAAATATTTTGGATCATTGTATATAACCTGAATTACCAATTGATCGACCTCGTGAAATATGAACCAATAAAAGGAGGACGCAATGCTTTACTGCCGGACAATGTATTTTTTATTAACTTTTTTAAACTATTCACGTACTTTCCACTTAATGAAGATAAATTGTAACAATTCCACGGTTTTTCTCTATGTTAGGTCAACTTCCGTAATCGGATAACGCATCTTCTGCCGTTTTTTTAAAACTTATTTGTTTTTCCTCTCTTTTCCGCTCACAATCACCCGCTGATTTCGAAAACTTATTTTCCTAGCTCCTGTTTCATTGAAAGATTTCCAATGGCATGGAAATCGATTCCTTCATTCTGGGAAATATTAAATCCCAAAATATCGAATATTTTGTTTTGAAATAGAATATGTTCCATTTTGAATACTAGAATCAAAATGAACACATGTTAATAAAATTTATTATTTACTCAACTTTCGCACACAGAAATATTTAAGCATTGCTTGATATAATTAGGTATAGTGGCCAACCATTTATTCATTTGATTTTTAAAGATGTCCATGTTCAAAGAAACCTCGGCTTCCGCCAAAGTTTGGAAAAGGTCAATAAGTGATTGAAGGGCAGTAATAAAATCTATGTCTTTTACATCTTCGCAAAGGATGTAAAAAAGGTTGCCAATCGTCTTAGGATCCTCCTCTTTTCGCATTTGCCAAGCAATGAGAATATATCGTGTAAAAACAATGGTTGTATGGCTAATTAACATGTCGTAGGAACGTCCCTGGAATTCTTTCTCTAAATTTAAAAGGGATTTATTGCATTTGAAGAAGACTTCAATGTCCCAACGCATGCCGTAAATACGAATGATCTCTTCATTTTCTAATGTTGTATCTGTGCTGAGAATGGCAAGCCATTCGCTCCGTTTATTACGGTTTCGTACAAATAGAATTTTTACTGGAATTCCATTGTCTAAAGTAGCATAAACGGATCCGAGAATGTCTTTTTTACCCATGTGAGGTTTTGCCAATTTGTAAAGTTGATTCAGTGTGAAACGTTCACCATTGTAAACGTATCGCTGCTTTAATTGCTTCACCAAGCCAATGACAAATAACCCTTTGTTCGTAATCTTCTCAATTAAAGGCGCTTGTGTAAACCAGGAATCCATGAGAACATAGTCAGCTACAATCCCTTTTTCAAGCGCGTGATCAAGTAAAGCTGAAGCCACGTCCGGTTTTGATTTCAGAGCTTCCTGGCGACGCTTATAGCCAGATGTTCGTTTATCAATATTGGTATTGATTTCTTGCAGGCGATTTTCCTTTTTCGGTGAACTTAGAAGAGCAAAATCAACGGGAATAAAAGTAAAACTATCGGTCCAGCCAAGGGTAAGCATTTGAAACCCTTTCAAGTACTGATGGGTAGAGTGATCAAAAACCTTAGCCAACAGTTCAACCGACTTACTACGGTTTCTTGAAAAGACAGAATCATCAATCACAAAAGCTGTGACACGATCTTTTGAAGTTAATGGTTGAAGCAGACGGATCATTTCACTGCTTAATGAAAGCAGAAACTTTCTCCAATGATAGGTTGGTGTATTTAAAAAGCGATAGACTGTATCCTTTCCGGGCAGATCCTGAGATCGTTTACTCATAAAAGCACGAAACCAGTTCTTATATTGGAAGACTAAAAGAAAAATCAGTTTGAAAACAGTAAGACAAGAATACCCGGAAAGTTTCGTAATATTCGCTTTTCTTAAATGATATCCAATATTTAATTCGGAAAATCCTTGTTTAATTTCTTTTGGTAATTGCGCAAAGTAGTCTTTATTCGTTATCATAGTGGTGACACCTTTCTTTTGGATTTGGTTTCGTCACCAATATTTTACCAAAAGAATAGGTGTCTTTCTTTATGTTTTAAAAAATGTCAAATGATAATTTTGTACTTCCCAAAACCATTTACATCAAGCATTTAAACAAGATTTTGGACTGCGAAAGCTGAGTTATTTAAATAGTGAATATTTTAATAGAAAGCGGTGAAAAACAATGGATAGCCTTCGTTTCACCGCTTTCTTCATACCATTTGCACGATTCTTTTATTTTTTTAAAAAAAGGTGTACAATTAGTTTGTTGTTTAAAAAGTCTGAAAAAATGATTTTTTTCAAAGAAGGGACAAATATGGAAGAAGCAAAATTATGGACGAAAAATTTTTTTAGTATTTCAATTTGTAATTTTTTTCTTTTTATGAACTATTATTATTTGCTGGTCACCTTGCCGATCTTTGTCATTCAAGATTTAAAAAGCAGCGAAGCTGAGGCTGGCTTAATAGCAATGGTTTATTTATTTGCTGCAATCGTGACTCGCCCGTTCGTCGACCAATTTATGGAGAAACTTGGAAAACAAAAAATGTTGATTATTTCCTTGGTCATTTTCTTGATCGCATCTATTTCTTATTTGTTTGTGAGCTCGATTGTCTTATTATTGATCATTCGTTTTCTTCATGGAATTGGTTTTGGGATTGCGACAACCGCAACAGGTGCGATTGTGGCAGATATCGTTCCGGAATCGAAAAAAGGAGAAGGAATGGGATATTTTATTTTATCTTCCAATGTCGCCATGGTGATTGGACCGTTTTTAGGGCTTACCTCGTTAGATCATTGGGGTTCTTTTGTCATGCTCGTCATTGCCCTTATTTGTTCCGTTGGGGCGCTTTTGACCGGGGGAATAGTTAACCTGCATGAAATGAAGCCGAAACTAAATAAAAGAGAACTTTTCAAAGTGAATTTCAGCTTTGAAAAACTTGTAGAGGTATCAACATTCCGCATTGCGTTGATTGCTGCCTTTTTAGCTTTTGCTTATTCGACTGTATTATCGTTCGTCTCCGTTTTTGCGGAAAAAATGAATCTTGGCGCCGGTTCGAATTTATTCTTCGTCGTGTATGCAATCGTTTTGCTCATTTCCCGGCCGTTTACCGGAAGGTGGTTTGACCGATACGGCGCAAATGTCATTGTTATCCCATGTATCGTTTCATTTGCCTTCGGATTATTTATATTGAGCATGGCAAATACATCCTTCATCTATTTGTTAAGTGCAGTATTTATCGGTCTTGGATGGGGAACTTTGTTTCCAAGCTTCCAAACAATGGCTATACAAATTGTTCCCCCAGCGAGAAGAGCGGCATCTCTCAGCACCTTTTTATCGATCTTTGACATCGGCATTGGCCTCGGATCGTTTTTAACTGGAGCAGTTGTTGTCTTTACTGGATTTGAATCTTTATATTTTTACACTTCGCTTTATGTGTTGGTAGGTTTAATTTTATACTGCCTCTTTGTACAGTCTCGTTTTGCCAGAAAGCCGAAAAGTTTGGAGCACGATCGAAAATCTTCTCTTCAACAATAGCCCCCTTTAAGCAATGGGGGCTTTATCATTGCTTTAATCCTATTTACTCTGAGATTTTATCTAGTTGAATTAATCATCATCAGTGCTTTTTGGGGGTTATTGTTAGAAATATTGCAGCTAACCAGACTCACTATTTTGCAGCAAAATTTTCTGATGACGCCTCCTGTTCGATATATTGTTTAACTAATTTATAGCAATCATCAATATGTTTATTTCCTAAATATTTCATCGTTGCAAAGCTAATCCCGGCCGAAACCCCTATTCCAATGAGAGGAATAAGTTTGCTCGTCTGTTTTGCCGCCATCCGGGTTGCAGCTTTTTTCACCAAGCTCAGCACCAATTTTTTGCCAATTGTTCTTCCGATGAGTTCATTTCCTAATGAAGTTGCCAGTACGATAATGAGCTCTTTTGTTTTCGCATCCAATTGATCAACTTGCTCTTTTGATAAACCAAACTTTTGATTAATTTCATTTAGCAGATCTTTCACAAGTGCAGCATCCACCGTCACATCAATACCCGGAATTGGAACAGCTGCAGCAATAGCAGAAACAGATGAACGTCTATTCACTAATTTACGGCATTCTTCCCGAATTTGATCCAATTGTCCGATCGTTTTTGGCAGCATTAAAAAACCTCCGTTCCTAAATCATTTCTTCTGTCATCGCTTCAATGACTGCGTCGCTATGTAAAAAGAAGGCGACAAATTTAATCACCAGCCAATTCAAAGGGAAACGGCAATAAGAACGTTGCAGCCGCAAATATTTTTGAAATCTTTACTTTCTCCCTTTAAAGCTCCTGCTAAAGCTTGCGATTAGAAATAGTTTTTGCTTTTTCTCCATTAAATACCCCAATCGTGAAAAAAATCTTTTCTCCGCCTCCTTATAGGAAGAGTATACCATGTTTATAGGCGTTCAGAAATAAAGTCATCGACAAAAAAACCGGAGAAACGAATGAAAGGATGAAGTTAAAAAACTAATAAGCGCTCACAAAAAATTTTTTGTGAACTCAAGATCGTTGAAAATTCCGATTGATCAACACGCTGAACAATGGAAAAGCAGCAAGTATTGTTTATTCAATTTTACAATGGGAGCAAAAGGTGTGATTGCTTTATATTTTTTCATCGATTCATGCATTTCTATTAGAGGAAAAGCGTAAATTTAACTTTAGTTATTAGCAAATGTGGATCTTAGTAGATTCTGTGATTAACCTTTTATAAATAACAAATAAACGGAAAGCTGACTTTATTAAAGATACAAGAAAAAAACTCTTTTTTGCAAAAAGAAAAAAGCAGGAGTTCATCCTGCTTTAGCTATTGAATCATCTTCAACATTGTAGGGAAAACTTCACAATCTTAACATACAATTTTAGAGATATGTTAAAAATACTATGAAAATTGATGAAACGTAATCTCAGGGCGGCTGCCAATTCGGATGTTCACTCCTGTTTGTCCTAGGCCTTCGCTAATATAAAACGGCCGCTCGTTATGGTAATGGAGACCTTTAATAATGTTCATTCTTGGAAGCTTGCCTTTGAAAAAAAGATGGTACGGCTTTGGCAAATTGATTTGTCCGCCGTGGAAATGACCGGACAGCAAGTAATCAAACGAAATGTTTTCCATTTCAAGAATAACGCTTGGATCATGGGTCAGCACTAATCGCATTCCTTCTTCTACTCCGTGAAAAGCTTTTTGAACATAACTGCGGTTTGTCGTGTAATCATCAATTCCAATAATATTCAAGCATTCTTCTTCAAGCTGAATGGTCACGTGCTCATTTTGTAGTGTTTTTATCCCGTAATGCTGCAGCATTTTTTTCAAAGTTTCAAAGTCTTCTTCCTTTAAAACATAATCGTGATTGCCGAACACAGCATACGTGCCGTACGTTGGATTTGTTTTTCTCAATACTTCCAAGTATGCGGAAAGTTTTGGGATGCTTCTCTTCCGGTCGAGAAAATCACCTGTCAGTGCAATAAGATCAATTGGTTCTGCTGAAATCAGCTCATCTAATTCCTTTGGGCTGATCGATAAGTTTTCTAGGTGTAAATCAGATAGATGGAGTATTTTTATATTCTTTGCAGAAGCTTTCCTATCGGGGCAGCGAACTGTGATTTTCTTAACAGCTACATCCTTTGTATTTTTATTTCCTTTTATTAAAAAGAATATGAAAAGTCCAAGAAAAAATAATATAACAAAAAATAGCATAACCAAACTCCTCTCTCCCCCAAGTATAACGAACCTTCTCAAACGATCCTAGTGGGAGTTAAAGGAATTTGAAAAAAACTCTTAGCTGCAAAAGAGCTCAAACTATTAACAAACCTGCCTTCCGCCTCTGCCGGAAAGACAGGTTTGCCTTTCTTAATTATTTTGCGCATGTCCATACGTTAAAAGCTAAAACAAGCATTCATTTTCATGAAAACTTTTTCATATCTGCGAAATCCATCCGCTGCATGCCTTGCTGCTCTTTTGCATCAGTCAATCGGTTCTTTGTGCTTCTTTATCTATAAATCGTGCACCTTTCAGCCAGCTAAGTTTTTCCGGTTGTGGCGCTGAACTCTGCAAATAGTTCAAGCTTTGACAAATCGCTAGATGTGTACTGGATTTTTAAGAAACCATAATTTTACAAATGTCATTTGTAAACTCAACAGGATCTTGGACTGGCAGGCCTTCAATTAGCAAAGCCTGATTATACAAAATGTTTGTGAACAGCTTCAGCTTCTCTTGATCGTTTTCATACGCTGCTTTTAGCGTTTGAAAGACTTCGTGATCTGTATTAATTTCAAGCACTTTCTCCGCTTTAATGTTTTGGCTGTTCGGCATAGCATTTAACACTTTTTCCATTTCAATCGTGATTTCGCCGTCTGTTGATAAACAAACAGGATGTGTTTTTAACCGTTTTGATGCTCGCACATCCTTTACTTTATCACCCAAAATGCTTTTCATTTGTTCGAACAGCTCTTTATGTTCTTTTTCAGTTTCTTTTTTGTTTTCTTCTTCGCTAATTCCTAAGTCGCCGCTGGAGACTGATTTAAATTCTTTCTCTTTATATGTCATTAACATTTTGATCGCAAATTCATCGATATCCTCTGTCAAATACAAAATTTCATAGCCTTTATCTGCAACCAGCTCGGTTTGCGGAAGCTTTTCAATTCGTTCATACGAATCGCCCGTTGCATAATAAATATATTTTTGCTCCTCAGGCATTCTTGATACATATTCTTGCAGGGTGACAAGTTTTTTCTCCTTTGAAGAGTAGAACATAAGCAAGTCTTGCAATGTTTCTTTATTTGCGCCGAAATCGCTGTAAACGCCATACTTTAATTGTCTGCCAAATGCTTCATAAAACTTTTCATATTTTTCTCTTTCATTTTTTAATAGGTTTTCTAGTTCGCGTTTAATTTTGTTTTGAATGTTTTTCGCAATGATTTTCAATTGCTTGTCATGCTGGAGCATCTCTCTTGAAATATTTAACGATAGGTCCTCAGAATCAACCATTCCTTTAACGAAGCTGAAGTAGTCAGGCAGTAAATCCGGGCACTTGTTCATAATTAACACGCCGTTGGAATACAGTTCAAGCCCTTTTTCATATTCTGCTGTATAGTAATTAAATGGCGTTTTTTCCGGAATATATAAAATCGCCTGATAGCGAACCGTACCATCTACGCTAATATGAATATGTTTTAACGGTTTATCAAAGCCATAATGCTTTTCGGCATAAAAGTTTTCATAATCTTCATCTGTCAGTTCACTTTTATTTTTCCGCCAAATCGGAACCATGCTGTTGATTGTTTGTTCTTCAACAACCTCTTCAAATTCGTTCTCGTTCTCATTTTTCGGTTTTTGTACTTTGACATCCATTTTGATCGGATAGCGGATGAAGTCGGAATATTTTTTAATGATTTGTTTTAACCGATATTCGTCAAGAAATTCGTCATAGTTGTCATCTTCAGTATTCTCTTTGATTTTTAGTATGATCTCCGTTCCGACCTCTTTCTTCTCATATGGTTCGATTGTAAAACCATCAGCGCCTTTTGATTCCCATTTATATGCTTGATCGCTGCCCAGCGCTTTACTGATGACAGTGACAACATCCGCTACCATAAAGGCGGCATAAAAGCCAACGCCGAACTGTCCAATAATGTCATAGCCGTCTTTTAATTCGTTTTCTTTTTTAAAGGCGAGCGACCCGCTCTTTGCAATCGTACCAAGATTTTCTTCCAATTCCTCTTTTGTCATGCCTATGCCTGTATCAACGATTGTGAGCGTCCGCTTTTCTTTATTTGGAATAACTTTTATGTAGTATTGATCCTTTTGAAAGGTTAACGAATCATCAGTCAGTGCTTTGTAATAAATTTTATCAATCGCATCGCTTGCATTTGAAATTAACTCTCTCAAAAAAACTTCCTTTTTTGTATAAATGGAGTTGATCATCATTTCTAATAACCTTTTCGACTCGGCTTGAAACTCTTTTTTTTCCATGACCGCCTCTCCTTTCTAAAAAGCGTATGTGCAAAATTAAGATAAAAATTAGCACTCTAATCAATCGAGTGCTAATCATCATTTTTTTAATAACAAATATTTAATTTTATGTCAACTCCGAATGATTGACCGCTTTGCACTTTTCTTGAGTTTTTCTTTACGAACGATAGGCAACAGTCGTTTTCGAATGAGAAGGGCTTTGTCTTTCCACATAATGGTTGCAAATTTCTTTACCAATCAGGATGTTTTTCAGCACAAAAGCATTCCCTCGCAACTTTCAAGCTTCACTTTTATTGCCAATCCTTTAAGATTTCCCCATTCCTCTTAAAAAATGAAGAAGCATAGTAATCGATCGGTTGATGTCAGGATCTTTTAAAGCCGATAGCAATTGGAAAAAAGAAGTTGTTTCTTCTTTATTGACGCTTGCCGCAGCTTCTTGTATTCCAGCATTCATTCTTGTCGTCATTACCTGCAGCTTTTCGAGATCGATTGTTCCCAGCAGCATCAACAGATTGACGATATTTTTTAAAACATCAATGTTCGGTTTTCTGCTGACTTCCTTAACCACGTTTTCTAGTACTTGATCTTTCCGCGCTAAAAGGGCATTGGCGATTTCCAGAACACCTGCATCGTGAAGCTTCCGTAAACATGCTATGCCTTCTAAAACTGCCTCTTTATTGTCTGCTAACGCTTGCTCGATTTCTAATAAATTTTGCTTTCTTTTTTCTTCTTGTGACACTTCGATTTTTTTGATGGTTGTAATTGGTTTAGCCATGTATTTTCACCTTGCTTCCGGGAAACGTGTAGTCGCTGCGCTCCCATTTCTTCTCTACTTTGACCCCAATTTGCGGATTTCTTTTTCCGTTTCGATGGTTGTTTGGACGAATTGGGGAGTCTCCTTTTTCCTTCAATACGACCATTTTTACGGCAATTTCTTTATATGCCGGTGTGTTCGTATCGCGGTCAGCATGATTGCCTGTTAAACGATTAATAGCCAATTCGCCCGTATCATTCAATGGGATAAAGATTTCATGCTTTTGCACGCGATCCGTTATGTGAACAGGGCCTTTTACAGAGCCGTATTTGGAAATAAGCTTGACAATGGCTCCTTCTTGAATACGGCGTTCTTCAGCCAATTCTTTCGAAATTTCTATAAAAGCGTTCGGGGTTTTCCGGCTGATTCCTTGTGATTTATACGTCATGTTCCCTTCATGGAAATGTTCTAGCAAGCGCCCGTTGTTCACGTGAAGATCATACTCTTCATCTACATCATATAAATAATCGACTTGAAGCGGATAAAGCTGTGCCTTTCCATCGGCAAACGGGAATTGATCTTCATAAAGAAGCGGCGAGTCGGTTCCATCTTTCTCAACAGGCCATTGCAAGCTTGAAAATCCTTCTAAACGGTCATAGGAAACACCGGCAAAAAGCGGTGCGAGCGACGCCGCTTCTTCCATAATTTCTCCAGGGTGCTGATAATCCCAATTGAAGCCCAGCGCTTTCGCCAGCATACAATAAATTTGCCAATCAGGCTTCGAATCTCCAAGAGGCGGCAATGCTTCATACAATCGCTGAATCCGGCGTTCTGTATTGGTAAAAGTTCCTTCTTTTTCTAAGCTTGGACTGGCCGGCAGCACAACATCTGCATATTGGGCCGTTTTTGTTAAAAATAAGTCCTGCACAACGAAAAATTCCAGCTTTTCAAAAGCGGCGCCGACTTGATTGATATTGGCATCGACAATCCCCATATCTTCGCCAGTCACATATAATGCCTTCAGAGCGCCTTCATGAATCGCTTTAACCATTTGATGATTGTCTTTTCCCGGATTTTTAGGCAATGTCACGCCCCAAGCTTTTTCATAACGGCTGCGGACTTTTTCATCCGCTACCTTTTCATATCCCGGGAAAAAGTTCGGCATGCTTCCAAAGTCGCTGCACCCTTGAACATTGTTATGGCCGCGCAGCGGATAGGCTCCAGTGCCCGGTTTGCCGTAATTGCCTGTCACTAATAACAAATTGGAAATGGCAGTACTCGTATCACTTCCGCGCTGCTGTTGAGTGACTCCCATCGCCCAGCAAATGACCATTGTTTTAGATTGATGAATCGTTTCAGCAACCTTGATCAGCGTGTCCTTGGAAATTCCCGTCACTTCTTCCGCATATTCCAACGTAAACGGCTCTAAGCTACTTTTATATTGTTCAAAGCCGTTCACTCGTTCTTTGATAAACTCTTCATCATGCCAATTTTGGTCAATGATGTATTTCGTTACAGCTGACAGCCAAACAAGATCCGTTCCCGGCTTTGGCCTGATAAACATATCGGCCCGCTCCGCCATTTCATGCTTTCTTAAGTCAAACACGAGCAGCTTTTGTCCATAAAGTTTTTGCGCTCGTTTGATTTTTGATGCCAAAACCGGATGCGATTCCCCTGTATTGGCGCCAATAATGATGACAAGATCAGAGGAAGCTATGTCAGAAAAAGATCCTGAATCACCGCCATAGCCGACAGTACGAAATAGTCCAACCGTTGCTGGAGATTGACAATATCTTGAGCAATTATCAACATTATTCGTTCCTATCACTTGACGGGCAAATTTTTGCAGTAAATACGATTCTTCATTCGTTGCTTTGGAAGAAGCTATAAATCCTAAAGCATCAGGGCCATGTGCATCTTTTATTTCTTTAAACCGTTTTGCAACATATCGAATCGCCTCATCCCATTCAACTTCTTTAAAATGGTCGCCTTCCCGGATCAGCGGTTTTGTCAGCCGTTCTTCACTATTGACATAATCCCAGCCGAACTTCCCTTTTACACAAGTGGAAATTCCGTTTGCCGGCGATTCCGGTGTTGGTTCAACTTTTAAAACTTTTCTGTCTTTTGTCCATATATAAAATGAACAGCCAACTCCACAGTATGTGCAAACTGTTTTCGTTTTCTTGATCCTTTCCTTGCGCAGCTCAGCTTCTGTATCTGAGATGGCCATTAGCGAACCGTATCCTGTTTCCACTTCCTTCGTCAAATTAATCATCGATCGTAATGTACCAGGTTCTACATTTGTTAAAAAGCCGGCTTCCCCTAACATTGATTTTTCCATTAAGGCATTGCACGGACATACAGTTACACATTGGCCGCAATTTACGCAGCTGGACTGATCAATCGGCACATCGTTGTCCCAGATCACACGAGGCTGCTCTCTGCTCCAATCAATCGTCAATGTTTCATTTACTTGAACATCTTGGCACACCTCTACACAGCGTCCGCATAATATGCATTGATTTGGGTCATATCGATAAAATGATCCTGAATAATCCACTTCATACGGTTTTGGTTGGAACGGAATGCTTTGATGTTCAATGCCTAAAGCTTTAACCGTATTATGAATTGTACAATCTCCATTGTTTTTATCGCAAACTGTGCAATATAATTCATGATTTTTTAAAATTTGATCCATCGCTAATTTTTGAGATTCTTTTACTTTAGAAGTCTCTGTTTCAACAACGAGTCCTTCTTGGACTTTGTAGCTGCAGGCTCGTACAAGCTCCCCGTTCACTTCCACCATACAAGTATCACATGTTTGAATTGCGCCCAAGCTTTCATGATAACAAACGTGCGGTACATCCATTTCATGTTCGAGCAAAGCCTGCAGAAGATATTGATTTTCCCTTGCGGTTATTTCTCCCCCGTTGACCGTAATCGTTACATTTCCCACGATACGTTCCCCCTGTTATTTTGTTATTCTGTTGCTATGTGTATAAATGTTCATTTTATTTTCCCGTATAAACCCAACAGTTGTAATGTTTAAATCTTCTGCCAATTGAAGTGCCAAATTTGTTGGAGCCGATTTTGATAGAAGTATACCGCATCCAATTTTCGAAACCTTCAGCACCACCTCTGAGGAAATCCGCCCGCTGAAAGCGATTATTTTATCATTTAAAGAAATGCTTTCGTTTAGACAGAAGCCATATAATTTATCTAAAGCATTATGTCGTCCAATGTCAGAAAATGTCTTAATCAATCCCTCTTTTGAACATAATGCCGCATGATGAATGCCTCCAGTACGCTTAAAAGCCGATGAAGCTTCATGTAACATTTCCATTAACTGAAAGCATTGTGCGGCAGAAATCGTCATGCTGCTCAAAATTGTTTTCGCTGTTTTCACATCATTATAAAAATAAAACTGTCGGCTTTTTCCGCAGCAGGAGCCGATAAAGCGTTTGGAAACAAACTCTTTCTTATCCCCTATCGGCTGATGCAAATGAACATAGGCAAACCCCTTATCCTCATCAATTTGAAGCGCTTTCACATCTGCTTTTATGCGGATTATCCCTTCTGAAGCTAAAAAGCCCAATACAAGCTCCTCTACATGGGACGGCGAGCATACTAATGTGGCGAATTCCTCATTGTCCACAAAAATTGTTAACGGATACTCTATCGCAATTTCATCTATCACCACTTTCTTGTTTTGATGATCAATTTTGATTATTTCTCTTTTACAAATAATTTCTTTTTCCATAATGGGAACCTTCCTTTTTAATCACACCTCTAAAATAAAATATTCGACAGAAGCAGAAAAAATCCTTTTCTTCTTTTTTTCTCTATTTGTCCATACAAGGAAACTGTTTCACTGGAAAACCTAAGCGAGGTCAGGCTGGGAAAAATGAGGGGAGAAATATATATCTTTCAAGCGACATCGACTGATTTTGGCAGACTGCTTGTTCGAAAAAATCATCCATTGATCATTGTCTTTTATCGTGCCAAACAGCTGGGGAAAAGCAACTGAAAAACTGTAACCCCTCTGCTTTTTCATCTATCCATCTAATAAGCTATTCGGTCATTCCTTAACCAACATCTACCGTTTGAAATTATTAGCAAATTTTTCACATTCTCTGCTGCCATTTTTTAATGCACGGAATATTTAACTGCTTGCACTTGTGTACGATCGAAGCGCATACCGCCAGAACCGGCGCGATATCCATAAGAACAGCCCGGCAAGTACAACGGATAGGATTGTTGTCATCCCGTTCCATTTTCCAAGCAAAGACAACGCCGGCGTGCTTGTAATAAAGGCAGCTGGCAAAATGTATGTGAGCACGATGCGAAGCCAGCCTCTATACATTCCGATTGGAAACCGTGTTGTTTCAAAAAATGAATTAAAAACAAACGATAGATCATCGATACGAATAACCCAAAAGGAGGTGGTCATCAGCATCATCCACAGCGCGTAAATCAGGACAAGCGAAGATCCGATACTAATGAAAAACATCACTGCATCCATTATTGTCGGCATATAATGTTTTTGTATTAACGCATAGATTATCAAGCCGATGCCAAGAAGCACATCAATTAAGCGCCAAAACACTAAATGGCGGAAGCTGACATAAAACATGCTGTCGACCGGCTTTGTCAATACATAATCAAACGTCCCCATGCGAATATGCTGCAGCAGACGGGACATGTTGGGCCGCAGGGCAAAATCAATCAATCCTTGCAGCGTATTGAATATACCAAGAAGCAGCAGAACATCCGCATATTTCCAACCGCCGAGGTTATCTGTTTGATAAAAAAATACTTGAATTGTCAAAATAGCCATCCCAATGCCAAACAAACTCGACAGGAAATTCCCTAAAAATTCGCTGCGATATTCGAGCTCCTCCACTAAACAAGTCCGAAAAAATTCACAAAAAATGCGCCAATGTCTTTTCACATTATCCCCCCACAGCTTGGTTTTTCCTTAGACCAGCCTTCCAAAGCAACAATACTGCAAGCATAAAAAACATGCACCAAACTGCAGCCAATCCAAATCCGTACACAATATCCATCCCTTGGACGCTTCCGGTCAAAATTTCGATTGGAAACCCGACCATATATCGAAAAGGCAAATAAAAGCTGATCGTTTTCAAAAACGGCGGCAGGAGCGACATCGGTGCAATGCGGCCCGACAAAAAGAGAGACACCGCTTCAAACATGCCATACAAAGCCGTCACTTTTGTCACCCAAAAACCTAACAGACCAAATGTGTAGCTGAATAAAAAACGAATGACCGCTGCCAATAAAAGCGCACAAAAGAATAACAGCCACTGCGCCGCACCTATTTGATCCAGCCGCAGCGCCGGAATAAAGACCGCCAAGAGGCCCCATGCCGGAATTAAAATGACTAAAAATAACGCTTTATACACAATATTTTCAGCAATGGCCCAATGTATCGGGTGAAACGGACGGACAATTTGATAAGAAAAGGTTCCCTCCCTTATTTCCCGCTCCAATTCCCAAACGTCCCAAGCGCTTGTCATGCGTTCAACAAAAATCAATGCCGCAAAGTAAAAAATAAACTCATTCTCCTGATCAGGATCAATATTCATCCAGACCATCATCGTGATCAGCGGCTGAACCATGGCTCCTGTCATCCACACGATCGTCGCCAGCCGGTAGGCAAACATCTCCACATATTTCATGCGAAGGAGAACAGAGTATTTACGAAACATGTGCATCCTCCTGAAACGCGAGCGTTATCACTTCTTCCATCGGCGGATCTTCTATATTTAAATCGCGAACATCAAACTGCTGCAAAAATCGGGAGGATACCTCATTAATGCGTTCCCTCGGCACACGAAGCGTTACTTTACCCTCTTTTGCATCGACTAATTCGCCGTATGCATCCCATGAAATATCGGGAATGGACGAAAGCTGAACCTCTAGCAATTTATACGGCGTCAATTTTTCCGTCAACATGTCCAATTCACCATCATACAACAGCTTCCCATGATTAATAATGAGCACCCGATCGCACAGCGCTGTCACATCGCCCATGTAATGCGATGTCAACAATACTGTCGTTCGGTGCTCGCGGTTATATTGTCCTATAAAGCGGCGGACTTTTTCCTGCGTATGGACATCCAAGCCGATCGTCGGTTCATCCAAAAATAAAACCTTCGGCCGATGCAAAAGCGCGGCTGCCAATTCGCATTTCATCCGCTGTCCGAGAGACAAACTCCGCGTTGGTTTCGTCAAGAGCTCTTCTAACTCCAGCAGCTCGACAAGCTCATCCAACGTTTGCCGAAACGCACGGTCTTCTATTTCGTATATCGCTTTATTGACGAGAAACGTTTCCATTGGCGGAATATCCCATATGAGCTGGCTTTTCTGTCCCATGACTAAACTCATGATCTTCTTAAATTCCGCTTTTTGTTCAAACGGTACATATCCGGCAACTTGAATGCTCCCGGAGCTTGGATAAAGCAAACCGGCCAGCATTTTAATTGTCGTTGTTTTCCCCGCTCCGTTCGGCCCTAAAAATGCGACAATTTCTCCCGAAGGAATGGTAAATGAAATGTCTCGCACCGCTTCCACAGTACGAATTTCCCTCTTAAACAAACTGCGTACAGCCCCCGTCCACCCTGCTTGCCGAACGTGAACTCGAAATTGCTTGTACAAATGCTCTACTTGAATTGACATAGTGCCTCCCTCTGTTTCTTCGAACACCATGGGATTACGCCATTGAAACAATCATTGTTAAATCGTCTCAATTAATTCTAATCGAAAATCACCAACCTGATTTTTTTTGTACAAATTCGTCACAGAAGTGGAATAATTTTGTATCGTCCCCCTAAAGTTCAGGTCTCTTTCAGGAACTGACACATCAAACGTTTGCTGATACAGCAGCGTCGTAATATCATGATATTCATCGCTTCTCACCTTAAATCGAGTAGGAGGGAGCGATTAACTCCCGTCCTCTCACACCACCGTACGTACGGTTCCGTATACGGCGGTTCAATTAAGATAATTGACGCAAGTCTTTATAACTTCCGTGAATAGCTGTTCTCTTTATGCCAGTGGTCACTCCACCCTCCAAGAGATCTCCCACGGGATTCACCGCTTCCTCCCTCAAGTGAGGTACTACGTTTTCTGTGTTCATCATGACTCACTGAATGCCAAGGGCTATTCTCTCTTAATTGTTCGGTCCTTCTTAGTTGTTCTAGACCAACTAATACTATGACCTCTGCTGACTTCTGACTGTTCAGCTATCTATCACTAGATAGGTTACCAAGGTTACTTGGCGTGCCAGCCAGACCTCCCCGGGTAAGAGTGTAATCTTTCCTTCCATCCATCTGCTTCATTTACTCTGTATCACCTTCGGCAGAAAGGGCTTTGTTTTGTCTTGCAAACTCACCCAGTGATACCTAGCCTCATATGAAGTTCGTGTTCCTCAGACCGGAAGTTTGCCGCTCGCTTCCTTCAGATTCCGCGTCACCACGGACACCCTTGCGTTAAGCTAACTGCTACTTCTGCCTTCGCAGCTCGGGACTTTCACCCTATAGATTACACCCATGCCGGGCGCACAAGCAAAACGAATTTTATGTAATGGCTCACCGTTTGGTTGATGAGCCACTTCCTCTTCATACTCCTCAACTTATATCTCTACACCATTCAATATTACTTTCTTCACCATACGATCCATCCCTCCTTGGCAGCTGTTTACAAAAAATCATAGCACGAATGCTTCCTGCCCACAAACTAGCATGCTTATGAATATACAACAAAAAATTCGAAGCTGTCATTTTTTTGACTCTATTTAGCCTGGATGAACTGGAGCTAAAAAACCGTGCGATTTAGAACGGACTATGTAACATTTTTGATTTTATATAGTCAAGATGAACTGCAGCCGTATTTTTGTTTGCTAAAAAAATATACATTTAGAGGCGGCAGCAACAATTCGTTCGATTACGGATTCAAACGTTCTGCCAATTTCGCAGCCAAACATAAACAGAATCTTATTGGCTGCTTTCAGGCTTTTTAAGCTAGGGAAAACATGGATTTTTTTTCACAGGACTTAACCCTATATTTTCTTAACCCGGCAGATAATCCGATATGATTTGAAAATCATGTATATTCTTTAAATATTTGTACAAACATATGTTGAGCAATGCTGATTTTTTCAGATTTTGCAAATGGTACAGGCTGCCTAAAATGCTATAATATGGCATAAACTAAGCGAAAAGAGCCAATGTTCACATATTTTTCATTCTCTATATATACATTTGTCAAAGAGAATTGACAAAGAGCACATTTTTATAAAGTAAAATGAAATTCAAATTGTATTGGATCATCCTGATCATATACTCATGACCGGTTTCAAAGATTTATCCCGTTCAAAAGGAGGAAATAAAATTGTTATTTGAAGACCCCGTATTCAGCAGTCGAATGCTGACTATCCTTACACTTTCTTTTCACGCTATTTACGCAACCATTGGGGTAGGCGTTCCGTTGATGATCATGATTGCCCAGTGGGTTGGGATCAAAAAAAATGACGAACATTATCTTTTAATGGCTAGACGTTGGGCGCGGGGGTATGTCATCACCGTAGCTGTCGGCGTTGTAACAGGAACTGCGATTGGACTCCAGCTGTCATTGCTCTGGCCGAATTTTATGGAACTTGCCGGAAATGTGATCGCATTGCCGCTTTTTATGGAAGTATTTGCTTTTTTCTTTGAAGCAATCTTTCTCGGAATTTATATGTACACTTGGGAACGATTTAAAAATCAGCGGAAGCACCTGCTCTTTCTGATTCCTGTCTCCCTTGGCGCCGCCTTTTCTGCCTTTTTTATTACCATCGTCAACTCTTTTATGAATGCGCCACAAGGGTTTGACATTGTAAATGGTGAACTCATCAATGTCAATCCGCTGGGTGCGATTTTTAACCCGGCCATGCCGACAAAAGTCGCACACGTAGTCGCAACCGCCTTTATGACAGCCGCCTTTACGCTGGCATCTATTGCAGCATTCCAATTATTAAAAGGCTCCAACCATGTTTATCATAAAAAAGCCTTGTTTTTAACTATGAAAATAGGACTGATTTTCTCCATTGCAACAGCTGTTATCGGAGATTTTTCCGGCAAATATTTAGCTGAGTACCAGCCAGAGAAATTGGCGGCAGCGGAATGGCATTTTGAAACAGAAGGAAATGCTCCTCTAGTCATGTTTGGTATTTTAGATGACGAACAAAACATTAAATATGCACTTAAATTCCCATATTTGCTCAGTATTTTGGCGCATGGAGATCCAAATGCAGAAGTTATCGGACTAGACCAATTTTCAAATTTTGAATCTCCTCCGCTTTATATTCATTATTTTTTTGATATTATGGTAGCCATTGGCGTTTTCATGATTTTATTAGCACTTATCTATTGGGTTGGGGTGAAGCGCGGATGGGCTTTCATCAACCAAAAATGGTTCCGCATGCTCATTGTGCTCGGAGGGCCTCTATCTTTTATCGCGATTGAGGCTGGCTGGTGGTTGACTGAATTTGGCCGTCAGCCTTGGATCCTTCGCGGAATTATGACAACGGGTGAAGCAGCAACTTCGAGCGGCCATGTAGGTCTTATGCTCATTCTTTTTGCCATTTTGTATTTGATTTTAGGAATTGGCACGATTGTGATTCTTCGCCGGTTGTTTAAAAATAATCCGGTGGAAAGAGAGCTTGAAAATCGATTAGGCGGTGAGCAGTCATGAGCTTGGAGATTATTGGGATATCCGTCCTTTGGATCTTTTTGTTCGGCTATGTGATTGTTGGATCCATTGATTACGGCGCTGGATTCTTTAATGCTTACAGCATTTTGAGCGGCAAGCAGCATATATTGTCCAAAATTATTCAACGCTACCTGTCTCCCGTTTGGGAGGTAACCAATGTATTTTTCGTTTTCTTCTTTGTTGGGATTGTCGGTTTTTTCCCAAAAACCGCATTTTATTATGGGACAACTCTCCTTGTTCCGGGAAGCATTGCGATTATTTTGCTTGCCATTCGCGGGTCTTATTACGCATTTGAAACGTATTCATCAAAAGGGCATAAAGGGTATGCCTTTATGTATGGATTGTCTGGATTATTGATCCCTGCATCATTATCTGTCGTCTTAGCCATTTCTGAAGGCGGATTTGTCTCGATGGTGGATGAGCATCCAGTTTTAAACTACGTTGCATTATTTAAAAGCCCATTATCTTGGAGCATCGTCGTTTTAAGTATTACGGCCGTCCTTTATATTTCAGCTGTTTTTCTTACATGGTACGCGAATCAAACTGGTGATACAGACGCAACGAATTTAATGAGAAAATATGCTCTTTTCTGGGCATTTCCTTTAATCATAACAGCTTGCGGCATCATTTATGAACTGAGCTATCACAACCAAGAGCATTTTGAACGCATCCTTAATTTATGGTGGATGTTCGCTTTATCGTTTCTTTTATATGTCGGGACTGTCTGGCTCATTTGGAAAAGAAAAAATTATGGATTGGCATTCGGATTGTTAGTAGGTCAATTTCTGTTAGCTTTCTTTGGATATGGAATCTCCCATTATCCGTACTTGCTTTATCCATATTTGTCCATTTATGACAGTTTTACAAACGAAGCTATGGCCATTTCCCTGATCATCGTTTTTATTTTAGGATTAGCCCTTTTGCTCCCTTCCCTTTATTTACTAATAAAACTGTTTCTGTTCGATAAAGATTATGTGAAAGGGCAAAACGCAAAATAAGGAGTGTGGAACGATGAAGACTTTTTTAATTACGTTTGCCCCCTTTCTCGTGCTATTCGCTGCTGCAGCTTTATCATTTTGGACAGCAGTGAAAGATGAGCCCGTATCCAAAAGAGGATAAAAATTGAAGCAAGCTTAGAAATCAATCGAAAAAAAGCCGACAGTTTGCTCCATGTCGGCTTTCTTTAATTTGCTGTAAAGACACTTTGTTCAATTTGCTTCATTTGATAAAAGTATCCTTTTTTGTTCATCAATTCTTTGTAGGTTCCCGCTTCTACAACAGCTCCTTCATCCATAACGATAATTTGATCCATGTTTTCCAGTCCGGTCAGACGATGACTGACAAGGATGACGGTATCATTTTTAGCAGCTTCAAACAGATGATGATAAATAGACTGTTCCGTTAAAGCATCCAAAAATGATGTCGGTTCATCAAGTATCCATAGCGGAGCTTTTTTCAACAATACCCTGGCGATCGCCAGTCTTTGCTTTTCCCCGCCCGATAAATTTCCTCCTCTTTCTAACAACGGATCGGCCAAAGAAAGATAGTCAAGCTTCACCTTTTTCAGCACATCTTCCAAGTCTTCGTCAAGCACTGTATCTCTAGCAATCATTAGGTTATCGCGAACGGTACCGTAGAAAAAGTGGTTGTCCTGCAAAATAACGTTCGCATTTTTCCAAAGGCTTTCTTCATCTAATTGATCGATCGAGATGCCGTTGATCCGAATCACTCCTTGATGGTTCTGATAAATTTTTAATAACAGAGCTAGCAAGGTCGATTTGCCCGAACCACTAGGTCCGACAATGGCTGTTTTCGATCCTGCCGGAAATGTAATTGAAACATTTTTTAAAATTTCACTAAATAATTGAAAGGTGACATTCTCCATGACAATTGATGGAGCTTGTTGACCGGGAAGCTCCTTCATTTCTTTCTCATCAGACGTTTTTACAGAAGGGTCTTGCCGTATTGCGTCTGATAGTCTTGCAGCAGCTTGGCGGCTGTCCTCTAAATAACTTGGAAAAGCAGCCATCGGTGCCGCATGTTCAAAAACAGTTAATGAAATCATTACAAGCATGGCAAGAAAAATACCATCTAATTGACCGCCTGCAACGAAATAGACACCAAGCAAAAGAATAACCCAAGAGATAATTAAAGATACAAACGTATTGACAGATTGACTGAAGAGGTTATGGATTGCTTCACGTTCCTGTTCTTTCAAATAAGCATCGGAGCGTTGGATAAGCTTCTCTTGTTTATGCTCAAGCTGTTGATAAATTTTTAAATCTCGAAATCCATAAAAAAACTCCGTCACTTCTGTCGATAAATTCCCGCGGCTTTGCCGAACATGACGCTCTACTTTTTTTAGTCTGAAAGCAAAGTAAGCCGGAATTAGGACAGTGGTGAAAATCAAACCGATACATAACACCAAGGCAATATAAAAGGAAAAGAACGAAGTGAAAAAAATGGTCCATAAAAATATGAGAATGGATACGATCGGCGGATAAAAAACACGCAAAAAGAAGTTTTGCAGCGTTTCCACATCGCCGACAATTCTGGAGAGGAGATCGCCGCTCCGATATTTAAGAAAAATCGCGGGCACCAATGGCTCCAGCTTTTCAAAAAAAGAAACTCGCAACCGGCTTAATATATTGAATGTGGCGCGATGAGAAAAATAACGCTCCCCGTAACGGCTGCCTGCACTGATAAACCCTAGCAGTTTTATACACGCTATGAAAACAGTCAGCGTGTAAATTGGCGGTGCAAGAGCTGCTTTAGAAATCAAATAGCCGCTTGAAGCAAACAAACTCACTGTCGCGATTCCTGTTATAAATCCGAAGAGAATGGACAAAAAAAGATCTTTCTTTTCTGTTAATGTCAGCTTTGTAATAAAAAGCAAATCTTTCATTTTGCCATGCCTCCCTGTTGGAGCGTTGTCATTTTCCTGTACGCTTCAACTGATTCCAGCAATTCTTTATGTGTTCCGGATGCGATGAGTTCTCCATTTTCCAAAAAAAGAATTTTATCCGCATTTATAATAGTATGAAGCCGATGAGCGACGGTAATGACGGTGGAAGATTGAGCTAATTCCTTTATGGAATCCCGCAAAATTTGTTCTGTTTGAAGATCCAGTCCAGTCGTCGGCTCATCAAACAATATAATGGATGTTTTTTTCAAAAACGCTCGTGCCAGTGCAATTCGTTGTTTTTCTCCTCCGGAAATTCCCCTTCCTCCTTCTCCAATAGGTGTATCAAAACCATTTTCAAGCGATTGGACAAGCTTTAAAATTCCTGCCTTTTCGGCTGCTTGTTCGATTTCCTCTTTCGTTGCATCGAGTTTTCCTCCCAAAGCGATATTTTCCGCAATCGTTCCAGAAAAAAGATACGGATTTTGCGAAATATAGCTGATTTCATTGAACCAGCTCTTTTCGTTCAAATCAGACCGCCGAATTCCGTTCACATAAATTTCCCCTTCAGTAAGCGGAACAAGACCTGCAATCACATGTAATAAAGTCGATTTCCCAGCGCCGCTCTTTCCGACAATTGCCACTTGCTCAAACGGGCGGATTTCAGCATTTATATTTTTTAAGGCAAACCTATCTCCCTCGTAACGAAATCCCGCTTCTTCTATACGAATGATCGGCGGTCCTTCACCTTTTGGCAAAACTGCCTTCCCCCATTTTACTGGCTTTCCGATTGCGTTTAGCTCCTCTTCAATCTTTCTTGCCGCCCCCATACTTCCTCTGCCTGCATGAAAGGCGCTTCCTAAATCTTTCAGTGCATTATAAAACTCAGGAGCTAGAATCAGCATAAAAAACGCGGTAAAAAAAGAAATGTTTTGAAAAATAATTAAGCGAATCGCCACATCAAGGGCAATCAATCCCATACTAAGCATGGAAATGAACTCCAGCATAAAAGAAGAGGTAAAAGCAATTTTCAATACTTCCATCGTCGCATCACGAAAGCCATGGCTGCTTTTTCTGATCGCTTCTTTCTGCTGTTTCGCACGGTTGAACAGCTTAAGGGTTGTCAGCCCTTGCAAAGTGTCAAGAAAATGTCCCGATAAAGCGGTCATTTTCTCCATTTGCTCCTCCGATTTCTTTTTCGTTTTGTAGCCAATGATGATCATGAATATCGGTATAAATGGCGCTGTGATCACCATGATTAATCCAGTAAATGGATGGCTAGCAAACACAACGAAAAGAATGAGAAGAGGTATGATCGACGTTTGAACTGCCTTTGGAATATAAATGCTAAAGTAGCTGTCGATTTCATCTACCGCATCCAGCAATACACTTGCTTTTTGTCCTGTTTTCCCTTGCAGCGATACTTGCAGCGGGTTGCTTGAAAATTTATTTAATAAAGATTGGCGAAGATCTTTTTTCACTTTGGACGCTATTTTAATTCCTGTTAAACCGCTGAAATAATGGGATGCAGTTCTGGCCAAAAGAACAATGAACAAACCTAAAAGCAACTGGAAAACATCAGCAAAAGACTGTTTCTGTAAAAAAACGCGATCGACAATCGCCGCAAAAAAATAAGCTTGTCCAATAATGGCAGCACCAGAGATTAAAGCAAGCACGATTAGCAACATCAATTTTGTTTTCTGCTTAAAAGCCAATTTTTTTAGCTGAACCATCCTTTCATGCCTCCAAAAAAACACGTCCATAGATAAGTTTGATGAAACTTGAAAAAACTCTTTTAACATGGCAGTCCAAACGTTTTACAGTTCGCAAATACTTTCAAACAAGTATACATGATAAAATATATTCAAGTAAAACAACGGCCTCACCATTTTTTAAAAGTCTTCTATTCCTTGTTTACAACTTTGTAATTGTTGAATAACATGCTTAGATGAAAGAAAAATTTTTATTCGTTTATTATAGAAAGATATCAAATCGTGAAACTAATTTGATTTTCTATCGTATATAACATTGAAGCTAAGTTCAAAAAAAATACGAATACTTTCATACAGGGGGAAGTCGAAATTGAAAAAATTATTAGCAGCTTTGTTTACTTTCGCGCTTATTTTTTCACCTGTTGGAAATGTTGTTTTTCAAGATCATCCAACGATAGTAGAGGCGAAGTCATACAAATCAGGGAAAAAAAGCTTCAATTTGAATAAAAATACTACAACGAACAGTTCGAATTTCCAAGATAAAAAGGCAAACACTCCAAAAAATCAATCTGCCGGCTCCAAAGGCACACTCTCATCAGGAGGATTTTTCAAAGGCCTAATGTTAGGAGGGCTTGCCGGATTATTATTTGGCGGACTGCTAGCAAACATGGGTATATTCGGTTCAATTTTAGGTTTATTCATTAATTTGCTGGCAATCGTTATTCTCATCTCGATCATTCGCAAAATTTTCGTCCTGATCAAACATAAAAAAGAAAAAGAGGCTGCAAATCCATGGAAAAGCTGATTATTCCGGAGCAAGATATTATTAACGCCATCTGCGTGTACATTTCCCGAAAAAAACAAATAAAGCCGGAAGAAGTTGTAGTGGAGCTGATGTATGACGACGATTACGGCTTTTCTGCCGAAGCGTATGTAAACGACCGAAAGCAAGTACTTATTACCGCAAACATCATCGAAGCTCTGCGTCTTTGGCTCGATGAATTTTTAAATGAAGACCCGTACGCTGGGATTGAACTTGTGTTGGATGATGAAGAAGGAATTATTGCCATCGTCAAAGGAAGATAAACGAACAATCCTTAAAAAATAATCAGCACAAATTCGGCTGACTATGGATTGCGCTGGAACATTATGAAAAATGTTTCGGCGCTTTTTCATATTTCCAATTAAAATCCACTCTGAATCTAAAAAAACTCTATTTTATTGATTTTTTAAAATGCGATGAATCTCTTTAATCTCTACCCCGTATTCAACTGAACGTGCTGACAATTCCTCAATCACACGCTGCTGACGTGCTACAAATTGTTCTAAATTCTCATAAGTTTTAGGGATTCCTGTAATTTTTCGTTCGATATTTTCCATTTTTACTTCTAATCGGGATTGTCCTTCTTTTAGTTCTTTCATCCCTACTTTTAGCTCTTTCAACTCTTCTTTTACACCTTGTTGTTCGACTGCCAAACGGTGTTGTCCTTCTTTTAGTTCTTTCAGCTCTTCCTTCATATCTTTTTGCTCAACTGCTAAACGAGACTGACCTTCCTTTAGCTCTTTCAGCTCTTCCTTCATACCTTTTTGCTCAACTGCTAAACGAGACTGACCTTCCTTTAGCTCTTTCAGCTCCTTCTTCATATCTTTTTGCTCAACTGCTAAACGAGACTGACCTTCTTTTAGCTCTTTCAGCTCCTTCTTCATATCTTTTTGCTCAACTGCTAAACGAGACTGACCTTCCTTTAGCTCTTTCAGCTCTTCCTTCATACCTTTTTGCTCAACTGCTAAACGAGACTGACCTTCTTTTAGCTCTTTCAGCTCCTCCTTCATACCTTTTTGCTCAACTGCTAAACGAGACTGACCTTCTTTTAGCTCTTTCAGCTGTTCCTTTACACCTTGTTGTTCGACTGCTAAACGGGATTGTCCTTCTTTCATTTCTTTTAGCTCTGATAATATTAATTTTAACGCTTCTTCCATCATATTAAACCTCCATCATGATTCATTTTATAATAACAAATATCTATCCTCTAAACGTTTCTACATAAAATAATAGAACAAATGTTTGGTTTTGTGAAGAAAAAGTTTCATATTAACTTCTGCTTTTATAATGATTATAATACACTTTTCTCTGACAGAAAGGTCTTAATACCACCTTTTTTCCTCGATTAATCTTTATTAGGAAATTTTCGAAAGCACCGATAAAAAAATTTCACATTTTCTCAGATCATTCATTTTTTTCCCTTTTGAATACTAAGTTTGACTTTTCCCCATTCCGATACATCAGCTCCTCCAGGTTTTGTTTGATTTTTTCTTGTAGTTTGTTCGATTCTTCAAATTGTTCGAGCAACCGTTTCGTTAGTTCGGCTATTTTTTGCTCAAAAGGAATGTCTTCTTCTTCTTCTTCTGCCTCTGTTCCGACGTACATGCTTGGTGTCAGTTTGTAGTCGTTTTGTTGTACTTCTTCAAGTTTTGCAATTTTACAGAAACCTTCAATATTTTCGCAGCTTTTTGCATGTTCATATTTAAATGCTCGATAAACTGATGCGATTTTATCAATTTCTTCTTTAGACAATGCTTTTTGCTTGCGGCTGACGGGCTTTCCCATTTTTCGGGCATCGATAAACAAAATTTTGTTTCTTCGAGCACGGTAACCGTTTTTTCCATCGCGATTTTTGCTTAAAAAGAACAAACAGCACGGTATGCCTGTTGTGAAAAACAGTTTTTCCGGCAATTGGACAACGCAATCGATGTACCCTTCATCCACCAATATTTTCCGCACTTCCTTTTCTTCCTTAACATTAGTTGTCATTGCGCCATTTGCCATCACAAACCCTGCTGATCCTGCATCATTTAAATGGTATAAGAAATGCTGCATCCACATATAGTTTGCATTGCTGTTTGTAACAGGCCCGATCAAGCGCGGATCGCTTTTCGATATTCTGTCCGCCCCCCAATCTTTTTGATTAAACGGCGGGTTGGCAATCACATAATCAGCCTTTAATTCAGGAAATTGATCGTTCAACAGCGAATCTCCCAGCCGTATTTCCGCATTGATGCCATGAAGCAATACGTTCATTTTTCCAAGACGTACTGTCGTGACGACATTTTCCTGTCCGTAAAATAAAAGAGACTTTTTATTCGGCGCATACCTCCCGCTTTGAATAAACATTCCACCGCTTCCACACGCTGGATCAAACACGATACCTCTTTTTGGTTCAAGCATCTCCACCAGCAATTCCACAATACAGGATGGGGTAAAAAACTCGCCGCCTCTGTTCCCTTCTGACGAAGCAAATGAACTAATAAAATACTCATAAGTACGACCGAGTATATCTATGCTGTCTTCCGAGCTGCCACTAAACACATCACGTGAAAAAATTTCAATTAATCCAGCAACATTTTCTACCGGTAAGTTCAAGCCTTGATAAATTTGCGGCAGCACCCCTGTCAATTCTGGGTTTTCTTCCTCGATTCGCTTCATCGCATTATCGAGAATTTCTTTAATATTCGGCTGTTTAGCATTTTTCATTATATAGTGCCAGCTTGCTTCCTTCGGGACGACAAACACATTTTTATCTCTATATTGATGAGAATCTGAAACGAAACCTTGCTGCATTTCTTCATTTTCCGCAAAAATTTGCTCCAACTCATTGCAGCTCTGTTCATATTTATTCGAAAGATAGCGCAAAAAAATAAGCGGCAGTACATAATGTTTATAGTCAGCTGGAGCCACGCTTCCGCGCATTTTATTAGCTGCTTCAAATAATTCTTTTTGGAAATCAATCTCTGCTTTAACCGCCATGGTTTTCCCCCTCTAAATCTTGCTGTCGATTCATTGTATTTTAAAAATATTTTAGCATAATCTGTCTTCCTCTTTTTCAAAACAAAAGAGCGGCCCATGCTTTGGCCGCAATAAGAAACAAAATAAATTTTCGAATTTTCACAATATGAACTGTCGATTGATATCCTCTTCCTGCAAACTTTTGGGCATTTATGTTCTTCATCAATTCTGAATTTGGTTGAAAAAATAATACCCTTTCTACATATGCTGCTTTAATCAAGAAAAACGTGCCAGTGCTTTTTGCTGAAGGGATAAAAAAATTTAATTTACAAAATCTTTAAACTTTCACTGCATCCATACAGCAGCTTTCTTTTCCAATCTTCTCGATCATTTACGTGCTCACCATTTTATAACTAGATCGTAACCCGGGCTGAATTCAAATAAAGGAAGATGCTTTACAGTCTTACAATTTTTTGCATTTTCACATTTTTTTAAAACGTACCGTCCCTATCATCATAACAGTTTCAGAAATGATCAAATGCTAAAATAAATCCCAAACGATAAAACTTAAAAAACTAGGTTACCTGTCATGTTTCCCTTTAAAAAAATGAAGGAAAGTAAAATCTCCTTTATTATTTTACCTTCCCCATACATTAGGATGTAACAAATTGACTCTTGAAGAACCGTCACGGTTCAGCTTTTTATACTTGTTTGTTGTCTCCAATAATTTACGTAAAGCAAACTCAAACTCTTCGTGCGATAATTGCTTAGTAGCCAATAAATAGTAAAGAACGGCAAATGCAATGGGTATCGTATCAACTTGAATATTTACATCAACATTTACATCTGAATTACCGCTCGAATCAATGGAAGATTTATTTGATTGAGGGCTTTGAGTAGAAGCATTCCGTAACCAAGAGAACTCTCCTTTATCTAAATGTTCCATAACATTCTCACCCTATATTATAGGTGGGACAAAAAAGACATCTCACCCACATTTAATTATGCTCAATTAATCTCTTTGCTCTTGGTTTTGATCTTGATCAGATTCTGCTTTCGACCGAACTTTTGCATCTGAATCGGAATCAACATGAATATCAATTTCCACTTTTGAGTTGCCGCTATTATTTACTTTTGCAATATTTGTGTTACGATCAATATTTTTTAATTTATTCTCTAATTCGTTGTCCGTATCCACATCAACGTCACTTTTAAAATCTACATCAGCTTTTGCCTTTGCGTTCGCACGTTTTTCTGAATCGGAGCGTCTATTCTCTTCTTTGTCTGGATACCATACACTCATTCGTTTCACCACCTTTCTTGCTTTTGTCAATATAGTATTCATAATGAAATAATTTACTGGTCAAATATTCTAGTGAAAACATGGATTTTTTTCAAAAAGATGCGGCGGGAAAGTTAGAAAGGTCGAAATAAACGAATCACTCATGCAGAACGGCACGAATGGAATTTTTGGAGGCAAGGTGCTGGGCGATACGGAAAAGATTTCACAACATCATAAATGAGCATTCAAAAGCTGAAGTTCAAAATTCTGAAGTCCATAAAATCAGCTGAGGCAACGATTCTTTCATTGCCTAAATATTTGTTTTATATTCATTCTCAGATTTATTTGAATCATCTCGAAGGTTTATATTCTATAAACTACGGTATAACAACAGACGGCAGCATCCGGAATGCTTATGTTCTATAAAATGGGGCTGTATTCCCCATTTTATAGCTTGAATTTATGAACTAATTCTTGCATTCCTTCTGCCATTGTTGCAAGCATTTTTGCTGAAGAGGTTATTTCCTCCATCGAAGCTAGTTGTTCCTCTGTAGACGCTGCTACTTGTTCGGATGTTGCTGCGTTTTCTTTTGCTATTGTTGTAAGTTCATCCGCTGTAGATGTTATTTCTTCTACTTCCGCTGAGACTTGTTGAGCTATTGAAGAAATATCCTCAATTTGCGGTGCAATATCCTTCATATTTTGGACGATTTGAACAAATTTTTCAGATGTTTCTTTCGTGATCTCAAGACCATTTTCGACGTTATGTGTTACTTCTGTCATAGCTTTAACAGAGTTTTCTGTATCGCTTTGGATTTTTAAGATTAAATCTGCTATTTGCTTTGCTGATGCCTGAGATTGTTCAGCTAGTTTCCGCACTTCATCGGCTACGACTGCAAAACCATTTCCATGCTCTCCCGCTCTTGCTGCTTCAATTGCCGCATTTAAAGAGAGAAGATTCGTTTGATCGGCAATTCCACTAATTACATCAAGAATTTTACTAATTTCTTTTGAACGTTCATATAAAGACTTTACCATGCTATCAGTCTCTTTAACCAATTTATAGATTGAATTCATCTGGTCAACTGTACGTACAACGGAACTTTCACCATCTTCAGCTTGCTGAGAAGTTTGTTTTGCAAGCTCTGCAACCTGATTAGAACTATCTGCAACACGGATAACCCCTTGTGCAATTTCTTCTAAAGAAGCAGCATTTCGTTCTATTCCATTCGTCTGTGTTTCAGCTCCGCTTGCTACTTGTTGAATGACAGAAGCAACTTGTTCTGTTGCAACTGTTGTCTGATCGGCACTTGCTGTTAATTCTTCAGAAGATGCAGCTACTTGTTCTGCAGTGTTTCTTACTTCCCCAACAACATTTCTCAAGTTTAAAATCATTTCATTCATTGATTGAACTAATTGACCAATCTCATCTTTCGATTTTGTTTCAAGCAGTTTTGCAGACAAATCTCCTTCTGCCACCATTTTCATACGATCTACTACTTGGAAAATTGGTTTTACAATCCGATTTGAAAGAACAATCGCAATCGTCAAGCTGACAAGAACAGAAATAATAATAACAGTTAGCACAAATGTATTTCCTGTTCCTGTTCCATCTGCAGTGAAATGCCCAAGTTGATTTAAACCAAAAATTGCTGCGGTAGTAAATAATAAAATAACAACGACAAATCCACTAATAATCTTTAATCGCAGACTTTTCATTATTGCTCCTTACACCGTTTTATTTTAGTAATTTTTACCAATTTCAAACAAAATTGAATCAATTGGATAATTTTGTGATTAAAAAAATTTTTTATAGTTTTGGGGAATAGTAGGTGTAGGGTTGGAGTTGCTCTTCGTTGATGTCGATTACTTCTTTTAATGCATGAAATATTTCCTACATCTACTTCCTTAACTATTACTACCACTAATCTGTTTGATCAGTAGATGAAATTCCGGGAAGACGTTGAAGCAAATCAATTTCAGGAATATTCCCTGGGAAATTCATACTCCCTTTTGACACAGAGGGTTTAGAACGACTGAGATGTTTTTGCAATGGGCCAATAGAATGAACTTTGCCAAAAAATATGTATTTTTATTTTACTCCATCACCAAGCCTCCTTTCCTATGAAAAAATAAAAAAACTGCCCTTAAAAATTCTAAAGAGGGCAGTTGAATAGACAATACATCCGCTAATAACCTTCTTAAAAAGAATCAAAACCATTCTTTATAGGAAGGGCAGCTGGCTGGCATGTCTAATCAAAATAGATTTAGCCCCTTTAGCTTTGCGTCCTACCCTTTCGAGTAGTTTGCCGAAACAAAATTATATTTTTGTAGAAATTTGTAGGAATTTATCAAATAATACCTCTTACTTAATTGTATAACAAATTTTATAGTGAAAATGGTATAGTTAAAATGAACTATTTTTAAAATCGATAGGTAAAAAGTTTTAATCGAATGTATGACAATTAGCCTGTTAATCACAAGAAATTTAGGATCAATTGATTAGTAACAAGCCAACATATAATAGTCAGTTTCTTGATTTCTTTATTGGTGAAGATAAAAGACCTATGGAAGGCAGTAAATTTTTCAATTTATTCTCTACATGACAGAAGCTATGACACAAAGCCAACCACTTTTAATAAAAAACTATACAAAAAGCGGACGAAGAAAACTTGTTCTTTTTCTTCCGTCCGCTTTATTTTTGTGGCTTATCGGGTAAAGCTTTTCCAGAATATTGATGATTTACATACAGACGGGGAATGACCTCTGATTATGGACTTATTTTTGTACCACTTAAAATAGAAAAATATACTCTGTTTAAGAAAAGAAAGGCAGAGAAAAATGGAACATAAATTTTTGCCTTAACCTTAAGCTTGGTACAGTTATGAATTTTAATCTATACAGGGCATATCCCAATAGAATAAGATGTCTTTCTACATCAGGAACAGTTAAAATAGTTGGACATTATTTTTTTAATGAAAAGTATGTAGCTGCTCTTTGAAAAGAAATAAGAATGGCTCTTCGATGCTTTAACTTATTTCCAATGGTGACGGCACTGGAAAATGAAATGGCTGGTACAGATAAAGCCCCCAACAATTCCTAGGAAGCCGCTCGTAAAACTGCGGAGAATTATTTTAAAGAAAGTTGATTTTAGCTGAAAAAATGAACTATTACCCAAGTCAACTTTCCGGAGGACAACAACAGCGCGTGGCAATTGCACAAGAGCTTGCTATGGAACCAAAAGCGATGTTATATGATGAATCGACATCTGCCTTTGATCCCGAATTACATCTTGCAATCTGCGGATAAAAAAAGCCGCCTTAAAGTCATTCTAAAATGACCGTTTAAGACAGCTCGTCGAAAAAATTTTCGTTTACCAATAGTACGGATAACCGCCATAAAATCCTCCGTAATACGGCGGATAAAACGGATATGGCCGCGGTCCTACCAGTGCACTACCTAAAAAGCCGCCGAGCAAGCCGCCAAAAAACGGCGCACCGAAGAAAAAGCGGTTCCGCCCTCCGAAGAAAAAGGGTCTCCTTCCGAAAAATTGACGTTCCGGGTACATTTTCCATACCTCCCGTTGTAACAATTTACATCTCAATATTTTTTATGCATTCGCCACGGCTTTGGTATGGGCATATGTTGGATATCCGGCAAACGTCAAGATTTATTTTAAATAGATGGAAGAAAGAATCCCTCCGCTCTCAGCATTCTAAAGAAGCCTCTATGAAGATACGTCATGATTTTTGGGTTCCGCAAAATGCCCGTTTCCGGGAGAAAAATGCTTTTGGATAATAGACAGGCGTTATTCCCAGTCTGGAAGCGAACAACGGATATGAAAAGCACCGTGCGGTTTTCCCGCTCCGCTAATGAATCAAAAACGTTGGGACAGCGACAAAACACACCAGCATTCCCTCTCCATAAGCGAATTAAGGAAAAATCTTGGGGCATCTCGTCTTCCCTGTCAGCTAAATTTTTCTTACGATAAAATTGTCCGAAACGAACTTCCCATCCATAGCAAAACACCCTTGAGGAAAGGCGATTGCTGCCTTAAGCCCTTTTTATTGCCTAGCTTCGAATAAATAAGGTAAGATAAATCTAACATCGGTATGAACGAACAGTAATCAAAGGAGGGGCCAACGGATGGAAATCGGCATTTACACATTTGGAGAACGGACGGTTGATCCGGAAACCGGTCAATTGATCAGCCCGGGGGAACGGCTGCAAAACTTGATGGAGGAAATTGAACTAGCCGATCAAGTCGGACTGGATGTGTTCGGCATTGGCGAACATCATCGTCCCGACTACACCGTATCGGCTCCAGCGGTAGTGCTGGCCGCTGCCGGGACCCGCACCAAACGCATTCGGTTGACCAGTGCAGTAAACGTCTTAAGCTCTGACGATCCGGTGAGGGTGTTTCAACAATTTGCCACCTTGGACCTGCTCACTCAAGGCCGCGCTGAAATCATGGTCGGCCGCGGTTCGTTTATCGAATCCTTTCCCCTTTTTGGCTACGACCTGAAAGATTATGACGAGCTTTTTGAAGAAAAGCTTGATCTGCTGCTCAAGCTGCGAGAATCCGAACGGGTCACATGGGCGGGAAAGCATCGTCCGTCGCTGGACAATCTAGGGATCTATCCGCGGCCCCTGCAAAATCCGCTTCCGGTTTGGATAGCCGTTGGAGGAACCCCGGAGTCGGCCGTCCGTGCAGGCATGCTCGGTCTTCCGATGGCACTGGGCATCATCGGTGGTCTGCCCGAACGGTTCGCGCCCTTTGCTCAATTACACCGGGAGGCAGCGCAAAAGGCGGGGCACGAAACGCCACACCTCAGTATCAATTCACATGGTTTTCTCGCCGATTCGTCGCAGGAAGCAGCTGACATTGCATTTCCAGCGTTTAAAACGATGATGGATCGGCTGGGACGGGAACGCGGTTGGCCGCCATTGACCCGGGAGCAGTTCGAGTTCTCTCTTTCCTTACGGGGCGCCAATTTTGTCGGCAGCCCTGAGCAAGTGATCGAAAAAACCTTGTTCCAGCATGAAATTTTCGGCCACGATCGCTTCCTTTTGCAATTGACCGTCGGCACGCTGCCGCACAAAAAAGTGTTGCGTGCCATCGAACTGCTGGGTACTAAAGTGGCACCGGCCGTCAAGCGGGAAATTGCCCGCACAAATCGGAAACCGTAACCGATATCCGCTAAAAGAAGCTAGCAGCAAGAAAAGGTTTCGGCTGGGAAACACGGGTGCTGAATCAATTTAATCGGTGGACCATTTCATACTTGTTTCCGCAAGGATCCTGAAAATAAACCGCATAATAAGTCGGACTGATCGGGAACTGCCAGGGACCGCTGTCGGTGGTGCCCCCATATCGAACAACAAACTCTGCAATCCGGTCCACCTCCTCCCGGTCATGCGCCCAAAACCCGATCAAATTCTCGTTTGGCTTATGATTGGGATCTTCCGTGATAGCGAAATAAGGAACGCTCGGAAGCTCTCCCTCCGCTGCAAACACTTTCCATTTTTCCGAATGGAAAGTGCGGGTAAAACCCAATGCAGGAAGAAGATTCTCATAAAACGTGCGCACTTTCTCCCATGAATTTACTCTTAAATCGATATGACTGTATCTATTCATTGCGCCCCTTCACTTCAGCTTGTCTGCCCAGAAGCGTCTCATCAATTCTCTTACATAGACATCATCCAGCATTTCCTGATGGATGGCGATCGTCGTTTTGCCTGAATCCGTGGGCAGCAAATACAATTGAAGCCGGGAAGGCTTTTCCCATTCCGGAAGTTTCCATTTCATGCGGAGCTTTCGAAATGGCAAAACTACCGTAAGTTTCCCGCAGATACCTTCCTTAGATTTAAATTCGTAACCCTTTTGCAGTCGAAACTCGGAGACGTCCCCGATCCATAAGGGCAAGCATTGCGGCGAAGTCAAATAGTCCCAAACCTTTTCCTGCTCCACCTTTATCGTTTTTCGGACGCCGATTTGAACGCCCGCATCTTTGGTGACACCAACAGGAATCCTGCCGAGCAGCTGTCCATACATGATGGTCAGCCTTCCCCCCATTCATCCGACACCTGAAATTGTTCACATATGTGCTCCTTCATATGTTCGTGAGACCAAGAAGAATCCACAGCCTGTTTCAAGGTGGTAACCCATTCTTCCCAGGTAATTCCCGTCGCATCCTGAACAGCCTGTCGCAAAACGGCCCCTGGCATTTTCATTCCTCCCCTCTTTTCAGTGAAAAAAGAAACACGATAGAATCAAAATCTTTTTGACGGCATCCTGATCGGCATGGATACTGCACGACAGGTTGTACTTCGCAACTATGCAAAAAAGGCAGTTGGATGAGGCCGTTCATTTGTATTGGATGCAGCCAGCTTTTTCGTCATTATTTGAGGATAATCACTCTATTGAATTGACCAAACCTTTTTCTTTCCATCAGACAAAATGAACGAACGGATGCTCTGCATTTCTGCCATCACCGGTTCGACCCGCCGGATTAAGATTTATGTAACCTCAAGGGACAAAGAGTCCAAGTAGGAATCGTAGCCCCTTCAAACTTCACAAAATATACAGAATCAGGATTATCGAGATAGACTTATAACTCATGACAAAGAGAACCGATAGAAATCCTTGCCCCTGCAAACTTCGTAAAAACAAATCAGAATCATCGAAATAGACTTATAGCATACGACATAGAGAACCAATGGAAATCCTCACTCCAACTAACTTCGTAAAATAAACCGAATCAGGATTATCGAAATAGACATGTAACTCACCACAAAAAAGGCAAGTGGCAATCGGCTCCCCTGTAAACTTCGTAAAACCGGATCAGGTTTATCTAGAAGATCTATAACTTACGATTTTGAAAGACTTCCATCGATTTGTCGCTTTCAGCTATATTTTCAGTAAAGCTCCCCGTTTCAATACCTCCACCGATTTCAATATGGATCGGCAATCTGATGTTGAGTCTCTCCTTCAAAAAATTTTATGAATTGCTCACCTACATTTTAACAGAAAATTCAGAATATCAAACCGTTGTTTTGGAGTATTTTTTTCTCAATTTGAGAACTTACCCCAGATCCCCTGTCCTTATGTGAATGTAACAAAAACTGTTTAAGAGGACAAAAAATCTCTATCATATATAAAAAAAACACGAAGCATCATAGGTTTATCTAGTTTAGGGAAAGAGAAAATAACTTTTTCATGAGTTGAACAACAGCGGCAAACTATTAAAAAGCTAAAAAGGGGAGTTGACTTGTAAGAATTTTGATTGCACGTCCTTATCTATGATAGGCGCGACAAAATGATAGGAGGCATTCACCTTGTTTAGCAGCACAGGCATAAGATTTGATTTACATTTCTGATGCAATTATAATGGTGGGCAAGAATGGCCGAAATACATAATAAACAGTCATTCCTCAATCCAGTCTTCAATTGCGGCCGCCTTCGTTTATTTTTGGCTTCCGCCACCTAGATGATGTTATTTATTAAAAAATCTTTAGAAAAAAAGGAGAAATGTTTATGTCAATTGCGGTTACAGGTGCTACTGGTCAACTCGGTGGGCTTGTGATTCAACATTTGCTCAAAAAAATTCCCGCCAGTCAAATCATTGCCATCGTGCGTAATGTTGAAAAAGCCTCCACTCTTGCCGATCAAGGCGTGGAAGTTCGCCATGGCGACTATAATCAACCGGAATCTCTTCAAAAGGCTTTTGCAGGTGTCTCCAAGCTGCTCTTTATCTCAGGTCCGGATTCTGATAATACGCTTCGTATCGTTCAACATGCAAATGTCGTAAAAGCTGCCAGAGATGCGGGAGTCAAACATATTGCTTACACAGGATATGCCTTTGCTGAGGAATCAATAATTCCCCTTGCACACGTTCATTTAGCAACGGAATATGCCATCCGTACGACCAATATCCCGTATACTTTCCTGCGTAATGCCTTATATACGGACTTTTTTGTAAATGAGTGGCTGCGCGCATCCATAGAGTCTGGAGCAATTGTTACGAATGCGGGAAGCGGGATCGTTAATTCAGTAACACGCAATGAACTTGCTTTGGCTGCCGCAACGGTTCTTACAGAGGAAGGGCATGAAAACAAAACGTATAACCTTGTTTCCAATCAACCGTGGACCTTTGATGAACTTGCCCAAATTCTCTCCGAGGTTTCCGGCAAAAAAGTCGTGCATCAGCCTGTCTCATTCGAAGAAGAGAAAAATTTCCTCGTAAACGCTGGTGTCCCTGAGCCGTTTGCTGAAATTACGGCAGCGATCTATGACGCGATTTCCAAAGGAGAAGCGTCCAAAACATCAGATGATCTGCAAAAACTGATCGGATCCTTGACCCCTCTGAAGGAAACCGTAAAACAAGCCCTGAAAAATTAAAAATTGACCAATGACATAAAATGAAAAAACAGAACATCCAATGGCTGCAAACTCGTGACCTGCTTTATCTTAGTTCGGTAGCAAAAAAACAAGAGATGTCAAGAGTGACATAGCTTAAACTTTTAGGAATCAAGCTCAATTAAAAACTCGGGACGGACATTCCGTTTCGAGTTTTTAATTGAACAGGATAAAGATGGTTGCAAGTATAATCATATTTGACTTAGTGTTAACAGAAGATGTTGTGATTAGGTATTTCAATATAATTCAGATTTCGAAGTCAGTGAATCTTTACTTCACCAATTGCTAAATGCGGAATGAAGAGGAAAAAGATCGGAATTTTAAACAGAATTTTCTGAATATAAATCAAAAAAAGAGTCGGATGATTTTATCAAAGGCTCTCTTTACTGATATCTACCGCACTTTGACATATTTCGGATGATGCACAGTGGCACGAATTCTTTTTTGAATCACAGACAACTACCTTTATTTTTATTTTGGACCGGAACGGTACATTACTAATTTGTCTAGGTCTAGAACAAATCCAGCGTCTAGAAATATATCTAATCCTAACAAACCGTTATCCATCCCACTAAAATCAATCTCATACTCTCTCAGTTGAAAAGAACCTAATTAATCGAGTCCAATTTCTTCGTAAATGCGTGCTCTTTTCCTCCGATTCCGTAATAAGTAACAATTTGATCGCCCATCTCTACTCGTAAATTAATATCCTCTACTACATTTTGAGAAATCAGTGTTTTGACAGCACCAGTATCAATGACCATATTATCAATCAACTTAGCCCTTCCTTGATAAACAATTTCTATCGATGTAAACAACAACCCATCACGATATTCAATCTGCATAACGAAAATTTCCCCTCAGACCAATCGTTCCGCGAACTTTTAAGACAATCTCCTTGTGATTAGTGTGATAAACAAGCTGATCCCCTTTTGATTGCAGTAACTCACGAGTTGCATCCTCATCCGAAACCGTTTCAATGACAGCCACCTCTTTAATAATCTCCTGATCACCCTGTAAATGAGACCTCAATACCTGTAATTTCACAAATTGGTTCGGATACAGTGAACGCACTTCCTGCCATTCCATCTCCATCACCTCAACTTGTTCTTTCAATTATATCACTCTCCAAAAACTGAAAAAAGAATAGATACCTATGATGCAATAAAAATTCATTTCGCCGAATGTTTTACATTTATGCATTTAACGTTCGCACATACTACTTGTAGGATTCGATGCTGGTAAAAGAGTCGGTATTGATAAAACCAGCGTCCTGCTGTTGTTGTGTAAGCGAGTTATAACAAGCGAGCGACTTCTTGAATCGTTTTTCCGATACGTATCTGGGCGACCCACAATATTGAAACGATTCCGTCGCGATACTGAGAGACGGAAGCCCCGGATAGGAAACGGTAACTGTAAGGGAACAGGCTTGGTAGCGATGTCTTTCTATGGAAAGCTCAACCCAGTATAGCCATGAATCCATTGTTTTCGTTTCGATGACATGTTAGTTGTCCGTCCGAAGCAAGTCGGGCAGATTGGACAATGAGGAGGGAGGGAGGGAAAGTTCAAAAATCCAGCGTTCTCCCTATTTTCGTTCTCCTTGAATAAGAAAGCCTGTAAATTATATGCAAAAGAAGTTTGATTTATCAAGGTTTTTTAGCTGTTGAAAATTAACTCCGTTCATTAAATTTAACTTAAAAAAATAATTACGTTAGCAAATGTGTTAGCAAGAAAGTAAGTATGTGGTCTGTTGTAGTTAATATGCGTAGTACAAATAACAGAATGACGAAGACAATGTTGAATGAGTGTACTATCCCGCTTCACAACTTTGCGCAATGAAAAAAGAGGGGCTGTCCAGAAAGTCAAATCCCTATTGATAACAAAAAATCATAAACATCGATATATCAACGTTTCTAAAACATAAAAGGGGGGCCGTCAATAAGCCAAAAAACGACTTATTAGACAGCCCCTCCTACATAAATATTTTATTTAGATTTTAACACTTCCTTTAACAACTCAATCGCATGTTTGTCGGTTAGATCGTTCGTACCAAGCTCGCCGCGGAAGGCTTTGTTAAGGATAGATTGACGTAGTGAATCTATTTCTCCTTCTAATGCCTCTATTTTACTAATTTCGACTTCTTTAACATGTAAATGATCTAATAACTCAACAATTTTGTCTTGTTCTGCTTTTGGTGGCAATGGAAATAAATAATTCTCTAAAAATGATTTAGGTACACGTTGTTGTCCTACTGCTCCTGTCATTTCCTTTTTAGCTTCCATCCTAAATTTTTTAGATCGGAGTAAGTAATATATTAACTTAGTGTTAATATAAGGGTTTGTTCTAATCACGTGAAACTCAGTTGATCCAAATCCAAAACCATTTATTAAATTATGAGCAATGGCAGTTTTTCCATTTTCCATACATGGAGTTATTTTGGCAAAAAGAATGTCATTCTCAAGGAAAAATGTATAACCTTTCTTGACTTCAGCATACTTCCTAATCTCTGGATTTTCTATTTCACCTGTTTTATCATTTACAGAAGGCATAGGAATAAATGAGCAACTTTGAATATCTTCAATATCCTCTAATTTCTTCCTAGCTGGGTTAATATCGACAATATCACCTAATCTAACCCATCTCCAATTTTGAGGGATTGGAAAAGGTGGATTAATTTCGTATTCATCTCTTTTGTTCTTTTTTTTATAGACATTTTGAATTTCTTTAAAAATATCATCAGCACTTTTAATGATTGAGCTCTTAGACCGCCATTTTTTAGTTAACTCTCCTCGAAATGCCTTGTCTAAAATGCTTTCCCAGCGAAGTTCAAACGACCCTTTTACTTCTTCAATTAACCACTTCGCTTCATCAATTTTCGCAAAAAGCCGCTCAATCTTCTCAGCAATGCGTTTTTGTTCATTGTAAGGAGGTAATGGTAATTTAATGTTAGACAAATCATTTTTATTAAATCCTGCTTGGGCTGAACGAGAGATCATTTTCAAAGGTCCTTGAAAATGTTCTGTTTGTAATAACCAATATAAGTATTTTCTATAAATATGTTCTTTTGGATAAACTACTTTAGCTAATGCAACATTGTATGCACCGCTTAGTCCTGTTAAAATCCTGCCAATTGAAGCTCCATACCTTGCTATTAAGATGTCTTCTTCTTCAATTAATCTTAACTTACTTGTGTATGGAATATATGTCAAATAATCATCTGACGCAAAATCTCTGATCTGAACTAGTCTTATATAATCTTCTTTTGGTTCATTTATAAATTGACTTTTAGGAGGTTGTGTTCCGCCCTGAATATCTAATATTGAAGTGAAGTAAAAATATGCCCAATTCTCCGGCACTTTATAAGGCTGTTCTTCTTCCGGCACTAATGCTTCTTCTAGTAGTTCTTCCATCGATTTTTGTTTCTTTTTGCTCATTTTTCAAGCACCTCAGATGTTTCTGCGACTTTTAGCATTTCTTTAGAATCTGTTTGGTAGGTGTTCGGTTGTTCGACAGCTTTTAACTCGGCAATGACTTCGTTTAGTAACGAAATCGCTAGTTCTAATTTTTCCACCGCTTCTTCTGCAGATTCGATTGGGTCTGGCAGGTTTTCGTAGACGGATAAGGATTCATCAGCAATTAAACCAATATCCAAGCTGTCGCCTTTTTTCGCAATTTCTTCACGTGTGAACACATTCCAGCGCTCGTCTTTGACTTGGCTGCGATCTTCTGCCGTATAAGCCTTGATAAATCCTTCAAAATGTTCTTTCGTTAGCGGATTCCGTTTGCCGAAGGAAGGCATGTTTGTTCGTAAATCGTACACCCATACTTCTTTCGTGTTGCCGACATCTGTTGTCCCGCGGTTGAAGAATAAAACGTTCGTTTTCACTCCTTGGGCATAGAAAATGCCAGTTGGCAAGCGTAAAATTGTATGTAAATCACACTTATCCATTAAGTCGCGGCGAATGTCGGCTCCTACCCCGCCTTCAAACAAGACGTTATCTGGAAGGACAACCGCGGCACGGGCTTTGCCGTTTGCCTTGAGAGCGCGGTAAATATGCTGCAAGAAATTCAACTGTTTGTTCGATGTTGTAAAGGTGAAGTCAGTTCGTGTTGCCCGCTCGCCTCCTTTTTTTGTTCCAAAAGGCGGATTCGTTAAAATCACATCAAAATTTTTCAAACTTTCACCTAGTGAAGAGAGGGTATCGCCTAACAAGATTTCCCCATGAATATCATGAAGCAACGCATTCATGACCGCTAGACGATGCGTGTCTCTGACAAGCTCTACTCCTGAGAATGCCTTGTATTTTTGAAATTCGATTTCTTCTTGAGATAAGTCAAAATAATCATCGGTTTGTTTACGAACATGGCGATCTGCCGCGATCATAAAGCCGAATGTTCCCGCAGCAGGGTCATGGCAGCGTTCGCCCGGCTGAGGATTGACAAGTTCGACAATAACATCAATAAGGACGCGAGGCGTAAAATATTGCCCCGCTCCCGATTTCACTTCGCTCGCGTTTTTTTCTAACAGCCCTTCGTATAAATCCCCTAATCCTTCTTGCTTCGCATTGTACCAATCTAAGTTATTGGTCGATTGAATAATTTTTTCTAGGTTCTTTGGTTCTCTAATATTAGATGTCGCATCTGTATAAATTTGTTTTAATAATTCATTTTCCTCTTTTCCTAAATCAAGCAACAGCTGTTGATAATGCTCTTTAAGTGCGATCCCGTCTTTTTCTACTAACGAATCCCAACGATATTTTTCAGGAATCATATATTCTTGACCGGTTTCTTTCATCATTTTTAAGAACAGCAAATATGTTAGCTCTGTCACATATTGGTGATACGTAATGCCGTCATCACGAAGAACGTTACATAAATTCCATAGTTTTTGGACGATTTCTCTGTTGTTCATCTACGCTTGCTCCTTCTTTTGGTGATAGTTATACAAATTATAATTAATTTCGCGAACAATTTGTGCTAATTGTCCATCGAAAATTTGATTTAATTGTTTAAAGCCTCCACGGCTCTTAAAAGGTTCATATTCAAAAGCCTTTTCAGGGTCCGGATGAAGAACAGATTCTTGCAGTAATTGCTTTTCAATACGTTCCAGCCATTTCTTTTGAACAGGCGGCCATGCTTTCATTTGGTAAATTTTCTTCATGGCGTGTTTAATTCGTTCTTCATGACTAATAAGCGGATCGCCTAACGCTTGCTGGCGGATGAAGGCGATGATGTCCGCTGCGATGTCTTCATTTTTCGCCTCGCGCCAAGCTGCTTGTAATTTTTTCTCGGAAAAACCTTTTTGGTCCAATTCAAGCAACAATTTCTTTAACTCTTCTCTCGTTAATTCAGTTGGACGTTGACATACAATCATTAGCGCAGGGATTTTGTTCATATTGTTTCGGATAAACTCTCCAAATGATTGTAAATAATCATCCGGTTTTTCCGCATTTCCATATCCGCGTTTAACTCCAATAAGTTCATCTTCATGCGTGGAAATATATTGTTTATTTTCCCGATAGCGATTTTCATCCATATAACGGAACATCGATTTATACTCTTTTAACTGTCCAGTTAATTCAGCAGGATTCAAGTTTTTTACCCAATCTATAAATTCATCAACTGTTTTTCCACCAGATAATACTTTAAAGTCTTGGTGCTGCTTCTCTGACCATTGGCGTTTTTTTCGTTGGATTTTGGCTATAATTTGTTCTTGTTGATGCTGAAGGTGTTCTTCTTTTTCTAAACCTTCTAATTCTTCTACTAATTGAGTCAGTGAAATATTTGGTCGAGTGACAACAGGCTTCATGCTTGTATATGGTTTTAAAGACTCATAGATTCCAACCGCATCGAAAATATTAAAGTGATCTTTTCGGATTTCTTCACATCTTCTCGTTGCTCGGCCTAGCATTTGCTCATAAAGAATCCGAGAGCGAACGCGGCGCAAGAAGACGAGATTTGTAATTGCTGGAACATCGACACCTGTCGTTAGCAAATCCACCGTCACAACAATAGTTGGATATTTTTCATTTTTAAAGCGTCGAATCGCACCTGATGGGTCTTTAATGGAGCCTGTAATTTTCATAATCGCATTGTCTTCGACTTCACCGTATACTTTTTCAAATTCTTCTTTTAAAAGACGTACGACTAAGTCTGCGTGATCATCTGTCGCTGCAAATATCAATGTTTTGCCTTCATCGTCAGGAGAAATATAATTCGTCAACTCTCGTATAATAACACGATTAAAGCTTTCTGTGATAACTTTTGTATTAAAATGTGCAACCTCAATATTCACTTCATCTTCAAGGTATTCTTGTGAAATTGTGCCGGAAACCGTATCATATACGTCGACCTTTTCACCTTTGGCCCAAGTGATTCCTTCCTTTTTTAATACCGTTTCAAATTGATATGGTGGTTCATGGTCGACTAAATATCCATCGACGACTGCTTCACGATAAGAATAAGTGAAAACCGGCGGTCCAAAAATTTCTGTAGTATGCAGCGCAGGAGTTGCTGTTAAACCGATGCGAACGGCATCAAAGTAATCAAGTACTTTTCGATATTTGCTTACATAGTCATTGTGATCTCTTATTTCAATTTCTATGTCATTCATCTCTTTATCTAGTGTATAGCCTCGATGGGCTTCATCGACAATAATGCAATCATATTGATCAATCGATGGAATGTCTTCTGTTTTCTCGTTGTAGAAAATGCGTTTTAACATTCCTTGTACGGTAGCGATATGTACTTTCGTTTCATCATCTGGTTTTTGATCGTATAACGATTGTAAGCTATAAATTTCAGTGAACGTATGGAAATTTTCCAGCTTACTTTCTTTAAAAGCGCTTTCCGCTTGTTCTCCAAGAGCTTTTCGGTCGACAAGGAATAATATACGATTAAAACGATTTGCTTTGATCAATCGATAAATGAGACCAATCGCCATTCTTGTTTTCCCTGTTCCGGTTGCCATGGCGATTAAAATGCTGCGTTTTTTCTCTTCCAATGCTTTTTCGACCGCTTGAATAGCTTTGACTTGATAGTCTCGTAATTTAAGATAATCAAATTTTTCATCACGCAAAAATTGTTCCGAACGTTCCGTATCTTTTTCTAATAGATTTTTCAGTCCTTGAGGAGTGTACCATCCTTGAAGTGGTCGCGGGTGATTCGTTGATTTCCGCGCATCTAAAAACCAAATGCCTGACTTTTGTTCTAACTGTTTTAAAAAGGGGCGGCCATTGGTTGCGAACAAAAATGGAACATAGTAATCTCCCCATGGTTCATGGATCACTTCATGGCCATGCCGAACAATAAGTTTTGCATATTCTTTTGCTTGCTCAATGTCAGATGGGATATCTTTACTAGCACGTTTCGCTTCAATGATCCCTACTAGCTCGGGGCCAATAAATAAAGCATAATCAGCGTAACCATGTTTTAAAGGCCACTCCGCAATCGCCATGTTTTTTCCTTTTTCCGGACGAACTCCTTTTGAGAAACGCAGCTTTTCTGAATCAGCCTCCCAGCCAGCATCTCGCAATTGCTGATCAATAAGAATACGGGTTTCTGCTTCCGTCAATTCAAAGTTGGCGACTGCCCGTTGTGAATATTCACGTCGTTTTTGTTTCTCTTCATTGCTAATATATAGCTGTTCTTTGCGTATCTTCTCAAGCTCTGTTTCCAAATGAGCAAGCTTTTCTTCGTATGACTTAACTACATCGTTCAATTCATCTTCTGATATAGATGTTTGCGGTGTCGGTTCGATATATTCTGGAGCTTGAAATGACCAATCGCCATACACTTCCATAAACCAAACCGCAATTCGAAACGCCATATGCAATAAAGCTTTTGCCTCATTTACTTCACCATAGCTCGGATTATGTACCGCTTGATTCCCCTTCAAACGAATGACCGTAAATAAGTCATATATTTCTTTCGGCAGAATTTGCTCATAAAAAAGAATTCTCAGACGCTCCTGTTGATCAGTTCTACGTTCTTCCTTTATTTCTTCTAACGCTAAAATATATTTTGTTATAGTTTCAGCAAATTTTCTAAGCTCACTTATCGCCACATTTGGATTTTGATAGACATTTCGTTCAGCTGTTTCCCCAACACGGGCGAGAACTTCCCATTTTTCTTCTAAAAAGCGAAAATTTTGCGACATATACACACCTCACCCATAAGAACATGTATATAGTGCTATTTTATCATAAATTTTACAATATATATCATTTCCAGTCATACATCTATTTAATAGAGTTAAGTCCGTACAATTGTGTAAAAATGGATGGGTCTAAAAATACTAGCCAATTTCAAATCCGATCCTTTCAGATGCTTGAGCTTGTAAAATCTGGTTTATTTTAACCGCGAATTTTTTGAATTTCCTTGAAAGAGTTGATGCAAAATTTCTAAATCTAGATTAATCTTGTTTTGGTACTTTCAAATCTTTTCTCCATTAGAGTTTGGCGGTCCAACTTAATTTCAACTGAGTGTTTTTATTTCCTTTGGTACATTTGCTTTTGCTGGCATTGGTATTGAATTGTAACTTATTAAACATATATGATAACTTCTTACAATCATCGCATTTATAGAAACCATCCAAAATTTCTTTCATTAATAAACTCCTCTAGCTTTATATGAGTATAGGAAGAGCTTCCTCGGCAATATTAGAGCAGCTGCAAAATAATTCGCTTGTCTTTCCATTTCAACATAGGAATTATTGACCACTTGCACCAAAATGAGCAAGCTCATCATATAGAAAAAGAAATAGACATTCGAGTTAATTTAAAACCAACAAAAAGCTTAAAACCTCAAATAATGAAATATGTTAATATAAACTCGAAAAGTAAGCACGTCTATCCAAACGAGTATTTTCTTTACTATGTAACCACCTGTCCCCATTCGCGCATTGTTAGCAAATCGAATGGGAACAGACTCGCAAATCATGTTTCCAGCCTAATCCCACATGTGGCGACAAATACCTTCATAAAGCTTCTTCAGGATTTCTTCTTGATACCCAGCTTTTTTTATTTCCCGCATTTTCTCTTTGATCGGCTGCAATTCTTCGATCGTAACAGTTTCTAGTTTCGCTACTCGGTCATCCGACAGCAAAACCTCTGGAGATGACGCTAAGTAATCTTCTAATTGGAAATGCCATAAATGAATATGCTCCTGATTCCGCTCCTTTAATCGCTGCGCCATTTTTAGTCCTTCAGGATCAAAATCTCCAGAATAATATATTTGACAACCTTCTTGGATGATTAAGTCTATTAACATTAGTGACGCTAGTTTAAATTGCCCATTTGTGCAAATCAGCGGCGGAAAAGCGTCAGGAAATAAATCCAACAAAGCGGAAAATACGCCTGAGTTCTCAACGACAAATACGGTCTGCCCCTTAGCAGGATATGCACGCTTTAACTTCAATATTTCCCGCAATGGCACATTGAGTACTGTATTGGTTTTTACAGCAGAAGCAAACACAGAATGAATTCCCTGTTCCGTTTCTGTCAAAATTCCCGCACATGTCACAAAGTTTAAAATATCTTCCCGTAAAATGCCAAATGATTGCAGGAGCTCATTGACTTCCTCGACTGATGATAAGTCATAGTCTTGATCAGAGTAAAATTGAAGTGCATGAAGAAATACTTTTCCTTGAAACGTATGTAAGTCAAATGCGTGCGGATCTTTTAGCACTTTTTGTGAAAAAATTGAAAGACGTTCATAATCACCTTTTTTCGGCAAATGTTGAAGCGCAGTGCACACATTCTTTAAAACAGTCTCCAAATGTTCCCGATCTTGCGAATAGGCGATATGAATAAAGCGGTTTTGGGGAGCTGATTCAGCTATAAAAGACAGAAGCCTTGCTTGTTCGGGATATTGATGAATAAGGTTTTGAAAAAATTCTTCTTTTTTCTTCCGATCTGTTTCCCTCTTCTCTTGATTGGTTGTAATGTCTTCACCAAAATAATTCTCAAGTAACGTAACGAGCGGTATACCGGCAAAGCGCGTTTTCTCTAATTGTTCGGCAAACATTTTTAATGAAACCGAAGGAGTAGATTCTTGATGAAAATCCTTCCCAAAAAACGCCCCGAGCGCTTCTTTTTCTTCAAAGGAAAAACCGTCTAATTTGACCGTTCCGCCGATTCTCCCGAGTGATTGATATTTCTTTTTCATCAGCAAAAAAAGGCGGTGAAAGCCAGGTTCACCGCGAAAAAACTCAACAGCATCCGCTACTTTTTGTTCCAACATGAACCATCCTTCCTATATGGATGATGTAAAAGTAAATTCTTCATCCAGATTTGACGCAAGTCGTTTCACTTTTCCATCCCAATGATAACGAATAACCGTAACGTACGGTGCATTTTTCGGGCGAACTAGCTCGCAAATAGAAAGCGATGGTACCGTGTCGTAGTCTCCCCAAAGCGCCTGAGAGTTCATGATATAATTGAAACCAAGCTCTTCGACTAAAGCAAACATATCACGAATGTTATTTTCATCAACACCGGCAAACGCTTCATCTAACGAAATAATATATGGAGCATCCTCTGCAGCCTCTTGATATCGTGAATATGCCGCGGCAAAAAGTGGAATATACATCGCCATCGCCTTTTCTCCGCCGCTAAATTTATAAAACTTTTGGTTCGTTAATTCCCGCTTTGGTTCATTTGTTTTTTGGTAATAAAGCGTAAACGAGAACCACTTTCGGTAATCGAGCACTTCTTTAATGACTTGGTGCAACGTATTGCCTTGCCCACTTTCTTCAAGCATTTCTCTCGCTCGGTTGATTTTTGAGCGGAAATGCATCGTAACCCGCTGCAAATCTTCTTCCTTTAGCAGCCGCGAATTCATTCGCAACAATTCGACTAAATCTTTCGTGTCCATTTCTTCTTCGGTTTCCGCGGTCTTCGGCTTCCATTGAATTGAAAACGTCAGACCTGAAGAAGTATCACGTTTTTCCATTAATGCGTTCATATCTTTTACCCAGCGTTCGGCACGCTGTATGCGGCTTCGCAATATTCGCCCGATCGTTTTCAAAATAATATCTTCATACAATTCGCGGTCCTGTTCGTTAATATATTCTTTTTGCAGCAATATATCTTTTTCAATCTCTTTTAATACATAATATGGTGTAACGCGTTGTCCTTTGTAGTCTAGTAAAATGATGATACGTCCTGCTTTTTCCTTCAAATCGTTCGCTTTTAGCTCCGATTCCTCATCTAATGAAAGCTCGACGAACGGATTTTGTTTGTTCCAATCGGCAGGTTCCTGTGCCGGACGATATTCGATTAAATTCGGTTGTTCTTGGAAAAATATTCGGTTTAATCGTTCGGTGACAGAAAGTCGTGTATTCTCTTTTAATACAGAACCATATTTCTTGGAAATGTCTATTGCTTTGTCCAAAAGCGAGCCTGTTTCATTTTCGTCAACAAACACTAGCCCTCGTTCCAATTCTTTGGCAAATAGCTCTTCCCATGCTTGGACAAGAACCTTTGCAAATTCCAGTTTTCTCTCTAAACTGCTTAATTTGTTTTTCATGTTTGAAAGTTGATTCCCGATGTCTGCTTGTTTCTTAATTTTCTCAGGAATTTCCGTTTTTAAAAACGTTAGTCGTTCTCGAATCTGTTGAATCTCTTGACGAATATGTTCCGCTCCCATTTTCGTTAACATCGATTCGATATGCTCAAGTTCAAGTGATACTCGCTGTTGTTGATCGAGAAGAACATTGATTTCGCCTTTCGCTTCGTCTATTTCGTTTTGTAATGCTTCAAGCTGATCATTTAGGTTTTTGATCATTTCATCGGTATGCACGATGTTTCCATGCGTAATTTGTACATCATTTAACTCTTTTAAATATGATTTCATATAAGACAAAGCATCTTCGTACCCTTTTTTCGAAAACTTAAGGTCCAGTCCTTCTGTCTTGTTGCGCAAAGTATTTTTCACTTGCTGCCATTTTCGAGCAATTTGACCTAATTTTTCATTTTTCTTTTCTGTTTCTTTTTCTTTGCTCTCTACTTTGAGTTTCGTTTCCTTCCACTGGTCATAGGCATATTTGACATTTTGGTCAGTTGGAAACGATTGAAACCCTTCCGTAATATGGCGAATTCGTTCATCCACTGCCGCGAGCTGCTCTCGTTTTTCTCTTAGTTGAGTGTTTAAAAGCTGTAATTCTTCCTCAAATTGCTGAATTTTCTCAAGACGCAGCCGTTTCCGTGCGGCTCTTCCAATATACTTTGCCTTTTCCCTTTCAGGGGCATGTCCTTTTAAAAGTCCTAGTGAATATTGTCCGGCTTCGTTAATGACAAAATATTCGTTACCTTGCTGTTCGTCCGATACGATTATACTGCGCAATACCGCTTCGATTCGTTCCTTAGTAACACCTGAGTCATTCTCTACATCAGGTTTTAAATAATCCTCTAGCGTGTGTGCCATCATTGCCGGGTTTGGCATGATTACTCGATCATATTGGATATCTAAATCCGCTTCCACAATTAAAGCGTCGAGCAATCCAGCATGATTTAATGTAGATTCGATCCGTTCCCGCAACTCTTCAGAAACGTGCTCCTGAAATTCCACAGCTGCATAAAACGGAACGTAAGGTATTCCTTTCTCTTTTAACAAAACCCTTGTTTGCACCGTTTGCATGTCTCGTTCTGGTTCAGGATCTTTTTGTTCCTTCCAATAACGTAATTTTTCTTCCGTTTCACGAATTTCATTTTCTATCAATTTCATTTCATGTTGTTTTTTAATTTTTTCCGCTTTCCACGATTCTAAAGATTGATAATATTGATTCGTAAACGGTTGTTTCACCTCTTCGAAATGATAGCGCTCATATAGCTCATTCAACCTTTGTAAAAATACTTGAAATGCTTCGTCATCCACCTTTATATCCGGATACATTTTGCTCCATTCAAACACGCTTTCCTGCAAACGGGATTTTTCGTCTTCAACCAGTTCATACCATTTTTTCTCTTCATTTTTTAGTTGGTCTAATTCCCTATTTAATTCGCCGAGCTCTTTATACGTTTCTTCATAACGTAATTGAATTTCATCATGTTCTTTCCAAAGTCCGTTAATTTGCTCCAGTCGATCAAAATGTGCATTAGCTTCCCGCTTCCATACGGTAAAATCAAATTCATATTCTCGGTTCCGCTGAAAATCTTCTTCGTTGATTGTATGCTCGGAAAAAGAGCTTTCTAACGCATCGTTCCGCATCATTTCTAACTGTTCTGTTAGCTTTTTCAATAACTGTTCGAAACGTTCTTCATACATGTTTAAGTTTTGTTCAATTTTCCGTTCTTGCTCTCGTTTTTCATCTATAAATCTTTCTTTCTTTTTGAGCTCTTTGTTTACATTCTGCAGTTTTTCCGCTGTTTCATTACGCTTTTCTTCTGCCTGAAACACTTCATGATTGGATAAATCAAGTTCCCGTTTACGCAGCACTTCTTGTTCAATCGATAATTGTTGAGTCTCTTCTTTCAATGTCGCAAGTGTTTCCTCATATTCACGATGTTGTGCGACAAACTGTTTCTTTTCTTCAGCTAACTTTTTAAAGCTTTTTTCCGATTTTACATATTCATTCGCTTTCTCAGCCAACATATACTCATTGTAAGTCGAATAATGCTGGCAAAGATGCTTTAGAGCCTTCTCGTCTTTTTCAAGCTGTTCTAATTGTTGTTTTGCTTGATCCATATTTTCTATCGTTTCTGACAAGTGTCGCAGCTCTTCATCTGTAAGTGCTGGCAGCGAGCTTTCTAATATTTCGTAGATCACAGTTGGCTTAAAATCTTTTGAAAGCTTCGGACTGCGTAATTGAATGAGTAATTCAATCAATTCGTGGAACGCATCAAGCGACTCAAATCGAAAAATATGTTTATTCACTAACTCCATATATTCACGTTGCGAATCAACAACCGTACCGCCTTCACCAATAACAGTGATCAACTCCCGTTTCGTTAAAGGAATTTTTTGCGTCTTCCCGTCTGTCTTTTCTTCTTTATATAAACGCAAGTCTTTGCCGATGCGCCGATTGTCAAAAACGACAAATCCCCAAAAATCCATATTTTTCTGCCGTTTTGCCCGTAAGCCGATACCCGTTGTGATATATTGTTCAGAGTTTTTCCGCTTATATTCTAAAAATAAATAGCCTGTTCGTTCGTCCCTGTCGACGAGTTCTTTTTCCCCAAGCAAGTAATCTTCCATTCTTCTAGCTCGGGAACCGAACGGATCGAGGCGGTCAGGACTCTTTTTTCCATCAAGCAGAACCGGAAGAAAACTTTGCATCGTCACCGATTTGCCGGAGCCGTTGCTTCCACGCAATAGAAGTTTTCCGTCTGCGAAATAAAAAAATTCTTCATCATAATACCAAAAATTTAACACTCCCGCTCGATATAACTCCCATTTACTCGTCATCTTCATTCGTTCCTTTCATTAGAAAATCATCAGGATATGTTCCGACTAATCGACCTAAAAGAGGGTAGAGAATAATCATCCCAGTCTCCGCTTCACGTTCTGCCATTTTCCACTCCTTTAATGCACTCAATACTTCATCAGAAAGCTGAGAGATTGTCATGTCGCGGTATGTTTTACTCCATCCTTCGGAAAATTCGTCACGGCATTTTTTTAACAGACCTAAAAAATCATTTGGTGTTAAGCGGATTTGTCCATATTCATCAGGCATGTGAACATCAAGATGCTGGCGAATAATTTTGGAAAAATGAAGAATAATCTCCGAAGTACCTTTTTGATCTGGAAACAGCGTATAGCGGCTTTGACGTTCCGGTAAAGTTAAAAGTGCCGCATTTTTAAAAAGTTCATAGTGATAATCAGTATGTTTTTCAATATCTTCCCGCAAGCGATGGCGAAAGTTTCTTAAATAATAAAAGTCAGGATCGTCTTTTTGTCTTCGATAAATGGCTGGCGATAAAAATAGTTGCCGATATATCCGATGGCGGCGATAGTCTTGCGGGGACGCTTTCCATTCTTCTTCTAAAATCTCCTCTATCGTTTCATATTGAAACAAGTCTTTCGGATATGATCTCATAAAATAGCGGGATACAACGGGAACTTCATAGAGTGCTTCATGGTCTTCTTTATTTGCAAACCCTTCAAGATCCCCATCGACGCGTTTTACGATACCAATTTGCTCCGACGTCCTCAGCACCCGAATGAGCGACTTCCGATGTTGATAATTCGTCCAATCGATTGGCAGTTCCCCGGGATACATCGCTTGAATCTCTTCACATAAATCGGACAGAAGAAATTTCTCATCGACGGCTTTGCTCTCTAAATATGCTAATAAGCAGCAAAACAGGGCATAATCTAATATATCTTGAAAATCTTGAATACCCATCCACGATTCTGGCTCAGCCGGGATTTTCTCGAGCTTTGCAAAATAGCGGTGAATGATTAGCCGATATCCAAACTTTTCTTGCAAGTAACGTTTCAATACTTTTTCACGTTCTCTAATCTTTTGATAAAGCTCTGGTTCCTCTTCCCGGACAATCCAGAAGTTTTCAAACAGGGCTGTCATGGCTTCTTTCGCTTTTTCATCAAACCCTTGCTCCGTCTTTTCCAATGTTACATCTCTCCCTTTTCGAGGACATAAAGTTCATAATTCGGCATCGTAAGTGTACCGTCAGAGGCTTTCAATTGAATCGAGGAAGAATCCTTTTGCAAGATTTTCACTTTCCACCCGTTTTCCGTTTTTACGACTCCGTCTTGTTTTGTCATTGATTTTGCTATCCAGCTTAACAATGTTTTTCGAATGTGCGGTTCGATCACCGGCAACTCTCGTAATACGATTTTATTGTCTTGAATGAGGTTCTCTAACTCTTCTTTCTCACGTTTTTTCTCCAGCAAAAATTTCTCCTTCATCTCCTGTTTCTCTTTTTCATGTGTTTCGATCGCTTCCGGCTTTTTCTTTTCACGGTAATGGCGAACGCGAGGCTTTACCGTCCATTCTGTCGGCTCTTCTTCCCAAATATCACGATAAAAGTTTTCTGTTGCATCGTTCTCTGTTATGAGATGCTTTGTATGGAAACAGCCGAAAACAACAGAGGATAGTCGGTGGGCATCTACTAAACTCGGAAGCTCGGAAAACCACTTTGCTAAATGGAGAAAATCTTTCTTGCGGCTGCGGAAATTGTGATGACGTTCCCCCAGCCTTTGCACGACCCGAGTCATGCGGCGAATGGCTTCATTCGTTTGGTGCTGAAGAAAATACAATTCACTTTCACGTCCTTCTCTGCCTAAAAACCATTCTTTTAGACCTCTCCACTTTTCGAATAAATCTTCTTCAAGTTGTTCTTTCGTCACTTCCATTTCTTCTAATCGAGGAATCGTCATTTGATAATCAGCAACAATTGCGACTAGTTTGTGAACATCATCTTCTCTGATATCTTCCAACAACTTTTCAATTTTTAACGATGTTTTCTGTAAGGCAACGATGAAATCGCGTAAATATGTCGTAAATTTTTCTTTATATACAAGAAAGGCTTCCGACATCATTCGTTCTTCCGTGTTCTCACTGTTAAGGTAAGCGATGTAATCCGCAGAATTTTGAATGATTTTTTTGAAATAATCGAATGTTTCTTCCCAAATTTGATTAATCTCTTCTCGTTTTTCTTGAAAATCGTTTTGTATAATATTTTCTATTCGAACGAGTGAAGAGTATAAACGGTCAAAACGCGTTTTTTCTAAAGATCCTCCGAATGAATCCCCTAGCTTCTCTAACGTGCGGATCATCCTCTCAATTTCAACCGTGTAAGGACTGCATTGATAACGAAACCGTTTCTTTTTAAATTCTTCGATTGTGCGAATATTCACCGTCTCTTGCCGAGCAATTAAGTTTTTCCATTTGACAAGCTGATCTAAATCCTGCTGGAGATCGTCTTCCGTATAGTTCTGAAACTCCTTATGTTCTTTTAAAAATGCAAATACTTCTTCAGGAAACAAATATTGCCGCATTCGTTCATGCTGCATATAAAAATATCGTAAAATCGCCCGATAGCGATAAGCATTGTCCGTTGCCAAATACTTTGCTTCCGAAATCGGCTTCAGCCATGAAGAATCCATTATGCATCACCTTATAAATTATGTTTTTATTTCTATTGTAATAGATTTGCAGAGAGATTGAGACAAGATTTTGATGGGGATTTTTTTGCTGTTTTGATTTTTTGGGTATATTTCGTTTTTACGATCTGTTTTGTAAGCGTTCGCCAACCATCTCATCCTGTTTGTATGTGCCTCTTTTGTTTTTTTAAATCCTTTCAACACTTTTAATGCTTGTAAATCGGTGTTCCTGCCGTTTTCCGAAATACTCCCGGCAAGCGGTGATCCACGCGGTTCTATCTCCATTCAGAAAACCAGTCCACCATCGGGTCATAGCTGTATTCTTCCATCATAAACCTTTCAATCCCTTCCTACACCGGCTCATTTCGTCTGATGCACATAGTGACGTTTGTTTACCAAGGGCACCCGTTTTCCGTTTCGTTCTCAGCCTTGAAGAACCAACAAGATCTTTTCTTATTCCCTTTTCGGCGGCTTTGTTGCCGTTTCACGTGCAGTCCGTCTGCCTCCGCAAACAACACACGGCGCCTCATCTTCACCCGACGATGCATCTCCACCGTCGCCTGTAGAACTACTGGCGAATCGTTTCATGGTTCATTACCGCATACCCTGCCATCTTTTCAAACGCCTCTGCAGCTTGGAGGTGGAAAGGATCGGTGACGACTAATTCCATGAGGGTTTCCTCCAACAATAGACTGATCTCCTTTGTTCCATCAAAGCATAGAAAATGATCCAATAAACAGGTGTATGCTTGTTTTCTCACGATCCAAATAATAATTGCGTCTGACCTCCACCTCCCCAAATAATGTTTGGATTCGTACCGTTCGTTTATCTTTCAAGTAATAACGATTTTTATCCCGATGTTTTGCCAGTTCTTGATCGATGTACTCCAACACCTGTTGAAGCAGTTCCCCGAAGGTTTCTTGAATCATCGAAAATAATTCCATTTCGATCTCTTTTAATGTTTGCCCACCTGTGATAAACTCTTACATAGTACACTCTTTTCTCCTTGTGTTTGGTTTGTGCACTTATCACAATACAGGAAGAGAGTCCTTTTTGCATTTATTTTGCCTTTCCCCCTACCATTTAAGAGAAACTCTTGCTTCTAACGGAAAGGATCTTATCTTTCTCCAACAAACATTTTACTCATACAGAGCGAAGATGCATATGAATGCTAATTTAATAAATGTACAATTTTGATTCTCGCATGAATACTGAACTTGAGGGAAAAGAGGATGCATGCGAAATGAACAATCACAAAAGAGATGAAGAGACCAAAACACTTTTTCTTCTTTTGCTCTTCCTCTTTGGCCACAGTGATCATTTTGCGTGTCTCCATGGATTCCTTTAGAAACCGCGTGAGAAGTTCATCCCTTTCCTTTATGTATTTCTGTTGTTGATCTAACCTCATCATGAGTACTTTAGCAGATCGTTTTGTTTGGCACCATCACTTTTAACGTTTGTATATTATCGTTATAACGATGTGAACTACTCGTCATTGAAATGACGAGCTTCCTGTTCTACGCAACGAACTGTTGTCCGTTAAACGTATACACAGTCGGCGTGTCCAACACCACTACTGATTGAGATAAAGCCTTAATCTCTTTCAGATACTTTTTGCTGATATTGATAGCACCATTCACATCCGCATTGATGGTTGTATGACAGTCGTTACATACATATAACCCTCGATGAATCCGATTACTCGGCTTTGCGTTTTCTTCACAAGGGAACATTTGGCATACTGAACATGCTTGAGAGGTGTATTCTTCGGTTAATAAACGAACATCTATTCCTTGCTCCTGCGCTTTATACCGTATCATTTGAATGATTTTCGCATACGGAAAACCATGCAATTTTTGATTCGTTTTCTTGTTGAATTTCGCTTGTTCTCGTATACCTGTAATGTCACCAATCACAATCGTTTCGACTCCTTGTTGCAGAGCAATATCAATCACTTTTCTTGTCATACAATGCAACATGTGATGCACTTGTTTTCTTTTCTTTTGATAAAGTTGTAACACACGTCTGGAAGGTTTCGGGTATTGTATTCCTTTAGCACATTGTTGAGCGAAACCAATCGCTTGAAAATGGGCGATTTGTTTATGAAAGTAGCGTTCAACGGATAGCCATTGCCTTCCTGAAATGATGTGTGCTTTTCCTTGATAATCATAACAAGTCATCGCATTGGCAATCCCTAAGTCAATCGATAAAAATTTCGTGCTATTCTTTTGTTTCAATGGTACATCTTTGTATTCTTGAATCAGATAAATCGTATATTCTTTTCGACTGATGGGTTTCACTTCAATCAGTTTTATCTTTTCGATTTCGATATGTTTCGGAATCGGGATATAAAGATAACTTTCTTCCAATCCATACGTTTCTTTTAAAAAGGCTTTTTGAGCCTTTGGAATGGGTAAACGAATTTTGGTATTGTTCTCCACCAATTTGAAACTGTTATTTAGAAAACGGACATTAAAGTTTTGATGTTTGAATCGTGGTGGTTGTGGATTATCTATTCCATTGCTTTCCTTTAGTTTGAAAAAAGACACCCACGCTTCTTGCAAGACTTTTAAGACCTCTTGTGCTGATTGAGCAGGTAATTGTTTATACCAAAAATGTGTTTTTAATCGTTTTTTCTGTTCATACCAATTCGGGAACGGTACACCTTGTTCTTTCGACCAATTCCGTTTTTCATAGTTCCCCACATTCCATAACTTACGACTGGCATAACACAAGTGATATAAGATGATTTGATTGGTTCGATTCGCTTTATAGGTGAAATACGATACCTTTTTCATTTAGTCACCACCTTTCTTTTGGTTAGCAATATAGCGTTTTATGACATCCTCACTAATAGAGCCAACGGTTTCAATATAATAACTAGAGTTCCATAATACTCCTTTCCATAATTTTTGTTTGATTTCAGGAAATTGCAGAAAAATTTTTCTCCCTGAAATCCCTTTTAACATTTTGACAATATAAGAAGGTGCTATTTTTGGATGAGCTGATACAAATACATGAATATGATCTTGTTCACCCACCTCTACCATCTGCAACAGAAAACCTTTTTCTTCTGCAATCTCTTTAAAAATTTTCTTGAGATATAACTCAACCTCTTGTGTCAAAACCTTCTTTCGATATTTCACAGACCATACAATATGATAATTGACATTATAAACACAAGTTCTTGCGTGAATTAAATTTGTTTTCTTCATACATATAGTATATCAAAAATATACAAAAAAACCAATTATTTCAATCTTTAATAAACCACATATAGTCTTTATAAAATATAAAAAAAGCGATTCATCTCCCCTTTAAAAAGGGGAGGATTCTCGCTTGTCTATCCTAAAGCCCCTCCAAGTGAATCTCCTGCTTCTCAACGTGTGAAGCATCTGTTCAATTTCTTTATACCTTCCTATGGTATAATGAAGTAAGTTTTTTGATCATGAAAGGGGACGAAATGAATTTTGCAGACAAACCATGATTTATTTTCCATAGAAGATGTCGAGCAATTTATTAATAGTCATCATTTGGCATTTTTATATATATCCAAAACAAATTGCAGTGTTTGTCATGCTTTGCTGCCAAAGGTGGAAAAAGTGCTGGCTGAGTTTCCAAAGATTCAAATGGGCTTTATCAACGTCGATGATATTCCGAGCATAGCCGGTCACTTATCCATATTTACCGCACCTGTTTTAATTTTGTATGTCGATGGAAAAGAGGTTTTGCGAGAAGCGCGGTTTGTTCATGTTGAGCAGTTTAAGGAGAAAGTGAAGAAAATTTATTTTTTAGCGGAGCAATCGTAACTTGTTTGCGGGTGAAGGCACCTTTTGGCTGAGATGTTTCACAGAGGCGGAATGCTAACAAATGTATTCCATGAGCGGAGTCTTCTACACATAGGGGCTGTCTAATAAGTCGATTTTCCGGCTTATAGACGCCCCTTTAATATTTTTGAAACGTTGATATATCAATGATTATGATGTTTCATTCTGGACAGCCCAAAAAATATTCTTGTTCTAAAAGGGAATGAATCTGCTTAAAGTTAGACTGGATCATCAAACGAAAGCAAACTTGCCAACGCCGCAAGCAAAATCCTCCAATGATGAAAATGAAGTCTGGAATAAAAAGAAACGTTTAGTTATTTCATTCATGAAAAATCTATATGTTCTCACAACCGTAAAATCTATCTTGATGGCGGTTGAAATAACGGAATGCATGCGCGGTACATTCCGTTTCTTTTCTTCATTTTATGTTGAATTTAACTTAAAATCAGACACAGATGCTTTCGAAGGTCTGAGACACTTGAGTAGAAGCTACTTCAAACAAGTCCGCTTCTTAGAGAAAGTCCTCCCCCATAATCATCTGAACAAAAAACTGCAGCTTAACAATTAAACATTCACATTAAGTTTCAAAATTACATCAAATATAGTGCTTGTTCGTTATTTCGCTGCTTCTAACAATAGATCCACAATATGAACAGCTTTTACATCCTTTAATCCTTCTCTTTCAATTCCTAGCTTCATTTGCATGAAACATCCTGGATTAGCTGTTACTATTGTAGTAGCACTGGTTTTTTTCATTTTTTCCATTTTCTGATCTAAAATTTCCATGGATGTTTTCGGTTCGACAATGTTATAAATGCCTGCAGAGCCGCAGCAGCTATCGGCATTTTCCATTTCTGTGAATGTTACTCCTTTAATTGAACGAAGCAATTCTCTAGGAGCTTTTGACGTTTTCATGACGTTTCTCAGGTGACAGGAATCTTGATATGTGACGACTTGTTCAGGAAGTGAAAGGCGAAATTGTTTGTGAAAATCAAGCTCATATAAAATGGACGTAATGTCTTTTATTTTTGCAACAAATTTTTCAGCGCGCTCTGACCATTGCGGATCATCTTTTAATAAGTGATCATATTCAATCAAGAAAGCGCCACAGCCACCTGCGTTTGTTATAATATAATCTACTTCGTTTTTTCCAAACGCTTCAATATTTTGTTTTGCTAATTCTTTCGCTAGTTCTTTTTCTCCGCTATGACCATGCAAAGCTCCGCAGCATGCTTGTGTTTTGGGAATAACAATTTCACACCCGGCTTTTTGCAATAATTGAATGGTTGCATGATTTGTTTCGAGAAACAACGTGTCCATTAAACATCCGGAAAAGAAAGCAACAGTTGCTTTTTTCTCTCCTTTTGGCGGGAAATATTCAGATCGCTGTTTCAGTGTCTTTCTCTCAGGAACATCAGGCAATATTTTTTCCATTTCCCGGAGATGATCTGGAAACAGTTTCATAAATCCTATTTTACGTGCCGCTTTTTGAAGTCCAGAGCTTTGATAAAATCCAACTAAGCTAGTTATGTTGATTAAATTATTTTTCTTAGGAAATAGTTGTTTAAAAACCACATTTCGAACTGCCCGCACAGGTAAAGAATGCTTTTTATTTTGGTTAATTATGTCTCTTGCTTCTTCTAATAAATGTCCATAATTCACACCTGATGGACAAACCGGCTCACACGCACGACATCCTAAACACAAGTTTAAAGACTTTTCAAATTCATCATCCGGTTGAAGGACCCCATCATAAACTGCCTTCATTAAGGCAATTCTTCCTCTTGGTGATTGGCTTTCTTTATATCCAGACACAATGTAAGTTGGGCAAGATGGCAAACAAAAACCGCATCTCATACAATTTAACAGCTCATCTTCGTCCATGCGTTCCTTGAAATCTCTTTGGATATTTTGCTTTTCTGATTCTGTCATCATTTTGAGATCACCACTCGTTTTCGTGTATCCTTTGCAAATAATTTCCCAGGATTCATAATATTGTTTGGATCCAATGCAGCTTTGATCGACTTCATCACATCGATGCCAGATTTCCCTAGCTTCCATTCTAAATAAGGCGCTTTCATGGCTCCTACTCCATGTTCTCCAGTAATTGTTCCTCCCAGTTCAATGGCCTTTGCAAATATTTCAGCAAAAGCTTTTTCCACCCGTTCCATCTCATCTTTCTTCCGAATATCTGTCGTGCAGGTAGGATGAAGGTTTCCGTCTCCCGCATGACCAAACGTGCATATTTTTACGTTATGTTTTGCGGCTATTTCATTAATGGCTTTGACCATTTTGGCAATTTCTGATCTTGGAACAGTCGCATCTTCTAAAATGGTAGTTGGTGCTAGTCTGGCTAATGCGGACAAAGCGGTGCGTCTCGCTGTTCGTAAAGCTTCAGCTTCTTCTTCTGACTGGGCAATTTGTACAGATACGGCGTTTTCACTCCTGCATATTTCTTCCATGACCTTCATATCTTTACTCACATTTTCAGGCGTTCCATCTTGTTCAATCAGTAATACGGCTTGCACGTCTGTTGGCAGTCCGATTTGTGAATAGTCCTCCACTACTTTTAGCGTCGGCTGATCTAAAAACTCTAAAGTTGCCGGAATTACTTTATTGGCAATAATTTTCGATACGGAACGCGCAGCAGCTTCTAAATCTTGAAATAAAGCAAGCATTGTCTTTTTTGATTCAGGCAGTGGGATCAGCTTTAATGTCGCTTCTGTAATCACTCCTAACGTTCCTTCAGAACCTATAAATAAGCGCGTTAAATCATACCCTGCCACATCTTTCGCTAGCTTTCCTCCTGTTCGAACAATTTCCCCATTAGGAAGAACCGCCTCTAGCCCTAGCACATAATCACGAGTTACTCCATATTTCAGTCCTCTTAATCCTCCAGAATTTTCGTTAATATTTCCCCCAATTGTAGATATTTTCATTGAGCTTGGGTCTGGTGGATAAAACAAACCTTTTTGTTCCACCGCATGGATTAAATCAAGTGTGATAACTCCCGGTTGACATGTGACGGTTAAGTTTTCCTCATCGATCTCTAAAATATTGTTCATATGTTTAAATAGAAGAACGATTCCTCCTTCAACAGGACAAGTGCCGGCGCATAAGTTCGTACCAGAGCCCCGCGGAACAATCGGTATTTTATTTTCATTACATAATTGCAATATTTTAGATACTTCCTCTGTATTTCTAGGCGAAACGACCGCATCCGGAATCGATTGAAAATTTGGAGTCGCATCATACGAATATACTAACCTTTCAACTTCCGAATCTTCAAAATTTTCTTCTCCTACAATATTTATGAATTCCCTCTTTATATCAGGAGCAATCATTCAAACCCCTCACTTTTATTCTTTTCGTTTTATTATAAAGAATGAGAGTCATATTATCTATGTATGATGATATAATTAACATACCAAAAATACCTATTTTATTGTCTTTTTAACCAAAAGGGTGGTGATACGAGTTGCAATTATCCCCAAAGCTGGCTGCTAAAATTATTTCAGAGGTTCAGGACGTAGTCAAAGAGGATATCATATTAGTTGATATTAATGGGATCATCATATCCTCCACTGATGAGAGTCGGATCGGCTCTTTTCATGAAGGAGCTACGATTGTTATTAAGTCCAAACAAAAGCTTTACATTGATCAAATCAAAGCACAAGTGCTGAAAGGAGTCAAAGCAGGAATCAATATGCCCATTATGTTTCATAAGAAGGTAATTGGAGTGATCGGAATAACTGGCGAACCGAAACAAGTGGAGCCTTATGCGGACTTAATTAGAAGAATGACAGAGCTCATTATACAAGAAGCATATTATACTGAAAGAAACGAATGGGAAATAAGAGGAATAGAATCGTATCTTTATGAATGGATCAATGCTTCGTCTGTGGATAAAGATTTTTTAGAGCGCGGGTTTATGTTAGGCATTCCTGTGTATGACACTCATGTTTGCACACTCATGGAATTGGAGATACACACATTAAATAATTACGATATTCATCGAATTCAAAAAGAAATCATAGAATTGTTTTATTCTATCTTCGGGAAAGAAAAACATTTTATTGTTCGATGGGGGCAAGAGCGCTTTTTAGTATTAAAAAAGATGGATGCTTCTTATAAACAAAATTATTTTTACAGTCAGTTAAACGATTTAAAAAAAAGATTCGAAAACAGATACAAAAGCACTTTAGCTATTGGCATAGGAAAAACAGCTTGCAAACACATGATCAATAAATCTTTTAAAGAAGCACAAAAAGCATTAAAGGTAGCGCGAAAAAATAAAGGCATTGTATTTTATGAGGATCTTATATTAGAAATCATCTTGGAAGATATCCCATCAGAGATGCAAAAAGATTTTTTGAAGCAAACCATTCATATGATGGAAAAAGATCAAATTCTAATCGAAACGTTACAACACTATATGAACAATAATCAATCGATCAAAAAAACAGCAGAGGAAATGAATATCCATATTAATACACTGCACTACCGTTTAAATAAAATCGAAGAGCTGACAGGAATTAACCCTAAAACAACAGAAGGAATTGTCATATTTTATATATCGTTACTGTTATTAAATTCTTTAAACCGTTAAGTCCGGATAATTTGATCGAAACGGGAGTGAATGAAAAAAGACAATCGGCAAATGTTGTTCGGGGAGACGACCGGCAGGAAAACTTGGGATTGCTGCTATACGCCAAGTATTAAGTCCATAGTGTCTTTCAATGGGCAATTTCCTTTTAGACAAGTAATTAGGAACTGCTCTAAATGTGGAGAACGTCTGGACACATGTTTGACATTCCAATGATTTTCTCTAACTGTCTCATTTGAACGTCACTCAAATCATCCTCATTGGATTTCCTCCGCTTACATCTTGGATTCGATGATAAACGTATTTTTCCTGATGAAACAAAAAATCCCGAATATCGAACTTTTTTCAAGTATCCGATATTCGGGTTGCATTTTCAAATACATCAGCCCTTTTATGTTTTAAACAGCAGACTTTTCTCTTACATTCAACAATTTAAAGAATTCTCTCATGAATCCCGGTAAATCCGGCCAAGCGTGGCCCGATACAATGTTCCCATCCACATGAAGCATTTTTTCCACATAAGTAGCTCCTGCTGCTTCCACTTCTGGTCTACAAGCAGTGTAAGCTGTCATCTCTCTTCCTTTGATGTATTCTCTTACAGTTGTTAAGACTAATTGTCCATGACAGATCACCCCAAGAGGTTTATTTTCTTTTAAAAAGTGAGCAGCAATTTCCTGAACCTTTGGATTCATACGAATATATTCAGGCGCACGCCCTCCTGGGATAATTAATCCATCATAGTCGGCCGGATTAATCTCATCTACTGATGCATGAGATTCGATTTTATATGCCCATTTTTCTGTAAAAGTCTCCATTTCAGGAAGGAAATCATGGACAACCGTCTGGAGCTTCTTTTTAACAGGTGAGGCAATTGTACAATTAATATTTTCTTCAATACAACGATAATAAGGATAAAACACTTCTAATGCTTCAGCAGCATCGCCAGTAATAATAAGAACATTTTTACTCATCTTACATCACCTTTCCTTTTATTATGAAATTATTTGTACGCTGTAAAAATTATGAATCATTTTGCCAAACTGCCTTCATAAGCAGCAGACAAATTATATCGTGCCTCCAACAATCCCCGGCAATAATGCGCATTAAACTCCATGCTCAACCTTGTCAGCTTGGCGCCTTTCAAGTAATCTGAAAACTCTTCTTCAGTCAATGGTTTCCCTTCTGGAGTTGTTATGGCAAATGTACTTGAGTGATGGAATACTTTTTTCTTCTCCAAATATTTTTCTCTTAACAGCCTCCCTTCTTCGGGCAGGGACAGTTCATTCAGTTCTTGTAGAGATAAAGACGTAATTTCTTCCTTTGACATTCCTATTTTTAGTAGATATTTCATCAGTTTCTCTTGCCTTGCATAGTAGGCTTTTATATCAAAAGTTTTGCGTAATTCTTCAAGATCTCCGTCAGATACATTATGGAAGACTTCGCGAAACGATTTTCCTGCTGATGCTCCGTGATTAATTTCATCGGATGCACAATGATCGAGTAAATGAACTTGAACCGTTTTTACCCATTCAATCTCAGATACATATTTCCTTATATCTTCAGCCATGATGTAGGCAAAGTTAGGAGAGCACCAATAAGTTGGAAGGCGAAAGACTACTTTAACATGATTATCCTTCACTAGGACTTGATCGATAAATCCCAACTCTGTTAACGGCTGATCCAGTTCAGGATCATACACTTTTTCAAGCATGCTATATACTTGCTTTTCTTTATCCATTACCTCGCTTTCACCTCCCTTTTAAGTTTTTTCATCAACTATTCTCTATTCGTCACGCTATCCGTTTGGATAATTGACAATTTTTTAATTTTTCTTTTTGTTTTTCGATATCAATGTTATATAATCTCGCTGCATTTCCTGCTAAAATCTTTTTCTTCACTTCCAAATCAAATGTAACTCCAGTCTCTTCTTGTATATCCTCTGGAAGCTCAAATTCAAGAAACTTTTCAATGATCCATTTCGGTTCCCATATAGCATAGTCACTTCCAAAAATGATTCGGTCTTCATCAAGCCAATACAACAATTCACTTATAATGTGAGCAAAATAACGAGGTCGATCATGGATTAAAGCAATGGCAACTGCCAAACCTGCATAGACATTTTTCTCTTGTGTAGCAATCCAGCAAAAATCTTCTAATCTTGGAAGCCCTACATGTTCGACAATAAAGTTCAGTTCAGGGAAACAGCTTGCTGCATCATCAACATCTGCTACGTCAAATGCATCCCGATTTAAAGGAGTGATCGTCGGCCCCTTATGAATGTGTATGTTTCTTATCCCCAGTTCTTGACATTTTTCAAGATATCTTTTTGACCAATCATCAGATAGTTTATAGCCCTTTGAATTACCATACCAATCAGCTGTATATAACTTGACCCCTTGCCAGTTGTATTTTTCTTTGTTTTCTTCTAATTTTTCTAAGCCTCGTTCGCCATGCCGAGGATCGAATGTTCCATTGCAAATAAAACGATTAGGGTACTTTTTTGAAAGCTCCTCATTTGCATCAAAATTACCAAAGCCATTTTTATAAAACTCTTTTAGAAAAACTGGCTGAAAAATCGCCATATCCACATATCCTTCCATAAACACGTCATTCACAAGTTTTTCTGGAGAATACTTTACAAACTCATCTTTCGGCCACCAATATTCTTTCGGACTTAGATTTTTGTGATAATCATAAAAACAACTAATAAATTGTTCTCCGTGGATATTCAATTGATTCTCCTTGCTTCCATCCCATAAGGCAATGTGTGCATCAATAATAAAAATTTCTTCACCATTAGATGCTTTAAACAATTTCATTCCCCCTCACATGAGATTAATTAAATAATTGAAAACGCTATCATTTTTCACGAATATTCATTGATGTTTATCAGGTAATAATACTTTATTTTCTTTTTATTCAGAAAATTTTAATCAAATTATACTTGGTTCATCCTCAATTTGATATATACACTTAAACAAAAAAACAACCATTTCTCCAGCAATTTTTTGGGTGATTAAACAAATTTTTTATAATCAAAAACAGACAGCGAAACAGCGTTTAAATCTAATGCACCAAATCCTTATCCTGTGAACGATGGCGTAATAAATCTCATCTCCTTCGGCCATTGCATAAACGATGACCCAATACGGTCACGCTCTAAAATTCCGCAATTTTTAATTCCTAGTCGTTTTAATAATATCCCCATTCCAATCCCGACAGGACCCGCTCCTACGATTAGAATAAAAGGGTTCATCTCACTCCTTGAAAATAGTAAAAACTATACCATCTAAAACGGAATTTGTGAATGGATAATTTTTTTCCATTTATAAAAGCATTGTGCACATCGATTTCAAGCTTCCAGAAATTGTTCATGATGTGTATTGTACGATTGTTTTATAGAAGAACTTTCTCTGAAGTACTTTTTGGCAGCTATGAATGCGTTCTGCTTTTGTGTATATCGTTTAATATTCGGCTTGCGTCATTCTAAATCAATACTCCCACAGTTTATTTTGCATTTACGAAAAAAATATGTTTAAATATTATATAAATCGTAATGATTACGATTTATATAAATTGGTTTTCAATTTTCTCGAACCAATCTGAGGTCAAAGAAAAACTTTAATTGTTGAAAGGAAGATGACAATGGATAAAAAAATACCTGTGACCGTTTTAAGCGGCTACTTAGGAGCAGGGAAAACTACCATTCTGAATCATATTTTACAAAATCGCCAAGGGCTCAAGGTAGCCGTTATTGTGAACGATATGAGCGAGGTCAATATTGATGCTGAATTAGTCAAACAAGGCGGAGAGCTTTCAAGAACTGAGGAGAAGCTAGTCGAAATGTCAAACGGATGTATTTGCTGTACATTAAGGGAAGATCTATTAATCGAAGTAGAAAGGCTCGCTAAACAAGGAAATATCGATTATATCATTATTGAATCGACTGGAATTAGTGAGCCAATCCCAGTTGCTCAGACTTTTTCATATATTGATGAAGAACTAGGAATCGATCTGACGCGCTTTTGTCGATTGGATACGATGGTGACGGTTGTAGATGCCAATCGATTCTGGAAGGATTACCAGTCAGGTGATCGGCTATTAGATAGAAAGCAAGCGTTAAGTGAAGACGATACTCGTGAAATCGCAGACCTTCTTATTGATCAAATTGAATTTTGCGATGTGCTCATCTTGAATAAGTGTGACTTGGTGTCTGAAGAAGAATTGGCAAAGCTGGAAAAGGTATTAAAAACATTGCAGCCAAAAGCGAAACTTATTCGTACTGTCAAAGGTGAGATTGATCCTCGAGAGATTTTAAACACTGGACTATTCAATTTTGAGGAAGCAAGCTCTTCAGCTAGATGGATCAAGGAGTTAGAGCAAGGGCATGATCAGCATACACCGGAAACTGAAGAATATGGAATTTCTTCCTTTGTTTATTCAAGACGTTTGCCTTTCCATTCCGAGCGCTTTTACAATTGGCTTCACTCCATGCCCGAAAATATTGTAAGGGCAAAGGGAATTGCATGGTGCGCAACTAGGAATAACCTTGCCCTTTTGATGTCTCAGGCAGGACCTTCTGTTAGTATTGAACCGATCTCTTATTGGGTCGCTTCTTTACCGAAAGAAGAGCAGCAGCAAATTTTAAAGGAAAACCCTCATTTGCTGGACGAGTGGGATGATCAGTTCGGAGATCGGCAAACAGAATTAGTATTTATTGGAATAGATTTACGCCCTGAAGAAATCATAAAGGAATTGGATAAATGTTTACTAACCGACGCTGAGTTTGATCAAGACTGGTCTACTCTTCCAGATCCATTCCCTTGGAATTTACAAAAAGTGTAACTGGAGGAAGGAAAGAAGGAATGATTTTATCTGGAAAAACTATTCTTGAGAAAATTCAACATAAAGAATTGGTCATTGATCCCTTAACAAAAGAGCAAATTCAACCTGCTTCAGTAGATTTGCGCCTTGGAAATCATTTTCTTGTGATGGATGAGCACGCCAATGCTCATCTATCATTAGAGGCGAAAGCGAAATATAAAGAAGTAGTGGCTGAAAACGAGAAAATTGTCATTCCCCCCTTCTCTTTCTTGCTTGCGACTACTATAGAAACCATCGAGCTGCCGGAAAATCTTACTGCTTTCGTAGAAGGAAGAAGCTCGATCGGCCGCTTAGGGCTATTTATTCAAAATGCCGGTTGGGTTGACCCGGGATTTAAAGGACAAATCACGTTGGAACTGTTTAACGCGAATCGCCTACCGATTGAATTAACGATAGGAAGAAGAATTTGTCAGATTATCATTTCTAAATGAAGATTAACCAACTGCAAATGTTGATCACGCTGACACAAAAATTTGGGCAAAACTGGCCGAAGCAGAGAGCCAACTTTGAATAAAATGATCATCAGCTGGTTGATCACGATACTCATAATAATAATTAATAAGGTCAAATAATTGTGATAAAACTTTCACTTTTTCTACCTTATCCATTTTATTCACCCTTTATATATTTCTTACTCAGGAAATTACAAAAACATTTAATTTAACATTACTTTGGCTGTTCCATCTTTAATGTCAAATTTGGTTCCATATTGTTTCGATAATATTTCCAACCTTTTCAATATTTCGATATTATCCGATAATTTAGGCCAGCCTCTTCGATATCGTTTTAATCCATATCCTAATTCTATTGGATAAAAAGTTAAACTTGTAAGAGCACCTTCCTTCATTTCCCAAAAGGCAACCACAGATTCCCATACTGCCTTATTAACCCCAAGACCTTTTGTATTATTGTTGCTTCGTTTATCAAGTGCATCCGCCACAGTAGCCGTCAATGGTAAATCATATTGTTCATAGAAATCGCTAGGCAATTTCTGCACAGAATCGTTTTGAAAAATAAAATTCCCTAAACTGTAAAAAATCGGTCTGTTTTTATAAATTTCTACGCCTCTAAGAATATGGGGGCCATGGCCAATCACTGCATGAGCACCTTCATCGATACAATGACGGGCAAAGGCTTCCAGAAAATCAGGCGCCTGATCTTTGCGATCCTTATTCATTTCATGGCAATGAATACTAATGATGACGTAATCAGCCTGGCGCTTTCCTTCGTGAATGGCTTTTGTTATTCTCTTTAAATCCTTTTCATAGGGAACTCTAACCATTCCTTCTTTGTCGCCTATGCAAAATGTATATTCCCCAAATTTAAACTGATCATTTTCAGCAGAAAACCCCTCTTTAATTGCCAGATCATTTTCCGCATTCATTCCCGTAACATCAGCAATTTCCCTGAGAACCTTCATATGTTCCGGTTTTACATAATACGTAGTCTTGTAGCGAAGCGGATTGACCCCAGGACGTCCTTTCATATCAGAGCGTTGTTCACCAGCCCGCCAAAAATCATGGAACGTGGAAGTGGCTCCAATTATAGCTACTCTTCCTGACTCGCAGTCTAAATATTTAGGGGAACTTGCAGCAGCCAAATTTTCTCCTGCACCTGCATGTACGATATTAGATGCATTCAAATATCGTTCCGTTGCACTCAAACCGCCGTATAAATAATCAAGCGTATGGTTATTGGCCCATGTCATACAATTAAATGTATACTTTTTTAAGTCATCCAGCCGTTCCGGATCGGCCATAGCCCACGTACCACCGCTTAGCGCAGAAGGATACCCTTCGTTATGGTGAAGGGTAACTTCTAAATTTGTAAAACGAAATTCCGCTCTCCCAATCAATTCAGCAAGATGACGATCATAATCTTTCTTAGACAACCTTCTTGTTAAAAAACTGTCTCCTGTCGCAACAAAACTCATACCTGTCATTCGCCAATCTCCTTATCAGTTTGATGCATTTGGTGCAATGAATTTTCCTGTTGGCGGGCCAATTATTTCGCCATCCCTCATAACAATCGTACCTCCTACAATTGTCTGTTCGGGAACCCCTTTCACTTTAAACCCATCAAAAGCGGTAACTTTACTCTTGCTATGGAGCTCATTGCGTTTAATTGTATGTTCTTTATTCATGTCAACAATCGTGATATCCGCATCGGCGCCTATACGAATAACACCTTTATTAGGATATAAATTAAATAATTTTGCCGGCCCTTCCGAAAGAAGGTGGACAATATCATGGATTGAAATTTTTCCTTCGTTGACTGCATTTAACATTAGCGGAGCCATTGTTTCAACTCCACACATACCTGCCGGGATTGACCATAAATCTCCTGCTTTTTCTTCTTCAGTGTGTGGAGCGTGATCAGAACAAACATGAGAAATGGTCCCATCTTGCAACGCATCCCAAAGGGCTTCTTGGTCTTTTTTATATTTAATCGGAGGATAAACTTTCATCTGTGGCCCTATATGATCATAATCTTCTGCTGATAAAAACAAATAATGCGGGCATGTTTCTGCGGTAATTGGATAGCCTTCTTTTTGCGCCTGGCGAACTAATTCTATCCCTTCGGCAGTACTAACATGCAATATATGGAGTCGCGCCCCGGTTTTTTTTGCCATAGCTATCCCCGATTGTATTGTCAATTCTTCGGCAAGACTGGGTCTGCCTTCGAGCAGATCCATGTAAGTGCGTCCATTCCGATCCTCAACTTTTTGTGTCAGCCGCTGGATGAGATCATGATTTTCCGCATGAATCGCAAATATTTGCCCGGTTTTTGCCACTTCCTGAAACATTTCATATATTTCACCGTCTGCAAATGGCGGGATTACATCTTTCATCCCCGGTTTATAGTTATATATCAATTGGAATGTTTCCGAATGTACAGCATATCCCCAGAAAAATTTAAAACCAATGACACCAGCATGGTGAAGCTTTTCGTATTCTTTCATATTTAAATGCCCAAGACAAATTCCCCAAACGCCAAAGTTAACAAAAGCTTTACTTTTCAAATTTGCAACCTGTTTCCGAAAATTTTCCACATTATTTACCGGCGGATTCGTATTTGGCATTTCAAAAACAGTCGTAACACCTCCGGCTGCGGCAGCTTGAGTAGAATGGTAAAAATCCTCTTTATAGGTAGCACCGGGATCCCTCGAATGCACATGGGTATCAATAAAACCAGGAAATACAAATTTTCCGTTTGCATCCACGACTTCCCCTACATCGCTCCGCAATTCATCGTTTGTGATAGCGGCAATTTTTCCATTTTTTATATAAATATTGCCTTTATAAGCATCTTCTGGGGTCACAATCGTTCCATTTTTTATTAGTAAATCGAACTCCATTGATTCCATCACCCCTTGTTATTGATTTATTACTACTTGTCCGATGATTTCACGAATATCTTTTATTTGATATTGCTCCATATATGATTCAATTTCTTTCAATATTCTGATCATCGCATCAGGTTGAATGAAATTTGCCGTTCCGACTTGAACAGCAGTTGCCCCAGCTAACATCATTTCAATGGCATCTTCTCCTGACATAACTCCGCCACATCCAATAATCGGAATGTGAACGACTTGGGAAACTTGATAAATTAGTCTGACAATGATCGGTTTCGTTGCGGGTCCAGACAGCCCGCCCATAATGTTCCCAATCTTCGGCTTTCTCGTATGAACATCAATGGACATCGCCAAAAAAGTGTTAGCGACATTTAAACAATCGCTCCCAGCTTCTTCAGCCGCTACAGCTATTTCTTGTATGTTTGTTACATTGGGCGTAAGCTTTGTAATGATTGGTTTTTCCGTTACAGCACGAACCTTCTTTACAAGGTTAAACGTGATGTCTGCATCCATACCGAATGCAAGGCCGTTTCCTTTTAAATTAGGGCAGGAAATATTTAATTCTATTGCATCCACATCATTGCTTTTTGTTACAATTTCAGCCAGTTTGGCAAATTCATCAATGGAATCAGCTGATAAGCTGGAAATGAGGGGTGAGTCATATTTTGAATAAGAAGGGACGGAGTTTTCCAAATAATACTCTATCCCTTTACTTGGGATCCCAATGGAGTTTATCATTCCAGCCGGTGTTTCACACACGCGTGGAGCTGAATTTCCAGCACGCGGAAACATCGTAATGCTTTTAAGAACAATCGCACCTAAGCGATTAAAATCAATCACCTTTTCCATCTCAGGGCCGAATGTACCTGAAGCTGGCATAACCGGATTTTTCAAAACTAATCCACCAATATCTACACTCATATTCACTGCCGCATTTTTCATTGTAGGATCACCTGTTCTAAAGGAAATACAGGACCGTCAACACAAACTCGGGCACTTTTCGCTTCATGGCCATCATGTATATGACAAAGACATGCAAAACAAACTCCCATTGCACATCCCATATTTTCTTCGAGAGCAATTTCTCCCCACAATCCTTCCCTTTTTCCGATACTTTGCATTAATCGAGCTAATCTTTTTGAACCGCATGTATAAAGAGCATGAATGTCATTTTCAATAAGAAGTTGATTGATTAATTCCTTAACGTTGTGCAAATCGCTTGTTCCTTCTTCATCAGTCACTTTATACACTTGAACGCCAAAACTGGTTAAATAATCAGCAGCCAAGAGATCATTTCGGCATCTGGCGCTTAGTATTGCAATGACTTTTTTGTTTTTGCCGACAGCTTTATAAGCTAATGCCGCCAATGTCGCAATGCCAACACCTCTGGCAAGAAGGAGGATATTGGAATCGGATTCTTTTAAATGAAATCCGGTTCCAAGCGGGCCAAATATATCAATTTTTTCTCCAGCCTTCAGCTCAGTCATTTTCTTTGTTCCCAAACCTTTTACTAAATAAAGAAATTCAAGAGTATTGCGATCCGAATCGATTCGGTATACACTAAACGGCCGTCTCAGGAATGGATAGATACTATTACTGCAAAGAAAATGAAAGAACTGGCCGGGTTCCACATTCTCTTTTATATCACTTGCATCAACAATCATATGCCAATAGCGTTCACTTACTTTTTCATTTGAGAGGATTCTCACTTGGTGCGACTCCATACTGAATCTCCTTTCTTGCTTAAAGTTATCGCGCTGGTTAAGACCGCTTGCTCTAAAAGTGCTATTCCAGCTGCAATATCCTCTTGTTTCGTGTATTCATCAGGATGATGGCTCAAACCATCGACTGACGGGACAAAAATTAAGGCAGTAGGCCAGCGTTTTGCCATATTCATTGAGTCATGGCCAGCTCCACTTGCCATAAACATATAACTCAATCCTTGCTCCTCGCAGATTGAAGCAATCGTTTTAGCGATGCCTTGATCCATCATGACCGGTTCTTCTTCAATCATCCAATCTATCTTGATCACAACTCCCCGCTTGTTCTGCAGGAATGCTATCTCTTCTTGAATTTTTTTGAAAACCCGATTACGAGATTCAATGTCAGTACTTCGAATGTCAATCTTTAATTCCGCTAATCCCGGAATCACATTCATGGCGCAAGGATGAACATCCAACACTCCCACCGTTGCCACTGTTTCAAAATCGCTTTCAGCAAATGCCGCTTCTTCCACAGCTAAAGATAATTCGGCAGCAGCCAATAAAGCGTCTTTGCGATGCCCCATCGCCGTTGTCCCGGAATGGGAACTTTTCCCTTCAATACTTACGGCTAATCGCAATGGAGCTGCAATGCCAGTAACAATTCCTATTCTTTTTCCGCTTTCGATTAGCTTGGCGCCTTGTTCGATATGAAGTTCAAAAAACGCCTTTAATTCCCTTTCTGTTCTTTCCGCCATATGGTAGTTTTCGAGGTGTAAATTTTGCTTTTGAAATGCATGTGCTAAGGAAATGCCATCATGATCTTTCAACTGTTTAAGGGTTTCGAGGTTTAAGCTGCCGATCATCGCTTTGCTGCCTAATGTTGAAAAATTAAATCGGGATGATTCTTCACAAGCAAAACATATCAATTCAATTGGATGAAGCGTCGTGATCCCTTGTTCCACAATGCTCCTAACAATTTCAAGTCCTGCAACAACACCCAGCACACCGTCAAACTTGCCCCCATTGTAAACAGTATCTAAGTGGGAACCAACAGCTACAGCAGGCAATGTATGATCCAATCCTTCATAACGGGCGATCATATTGCCAACCGGGTCGACGCTTATTTTCATCCCTAAATTCCGACATTGCTCCAATAAATAGAATTTGGCCTGTTGTTCTTCATCTGAATAAGCTAATCTTGATATACCGCAATCCGTCTTTCCAAACTCGTTGATTTTTTCTAATGTTTGCATAACCCTGGAAATTTTCAAAAAACCACCTCATATCTGTCCCCCAATGTTTCAGATAATTCCATTGTTTTTCCCACCCCTCTTTTCCGACTTGTTTTTGCTATTCTTTTTCTCTAGATCCGATTGGAACTTAATAGATTCATAGATATTAAATGCTCGCTTGCCTGTTCGGAAATGTTTTTCAGTTCCTTGATGAATTGCATTCGGTTTTCTTGAATATATTGGCATTCCCCGACCAAGCTAAGACTTATAGCCGTTTTATGATTTTCATGAAAAAGCGGTACGGACATAGCATAAACACCTACTTCCAATTCTTGATTGCAAAAAGCAATACCGTCCTGGCGAATTTCGGATAATTCCCTTTTTATCAATTCAATATTCTGCTTTGTGTATTCGGTGTACTTCATTAAATCTTCTTTTTGCAGAAGGCCATCTACTAAATTAGGAGGCTGGTAAGCCAGTATTGCTTTTGCCGCTGACGTACAGTGCAGCGGCATTCTCTGGCCGAGATGGACAAAATATTTATGGCGTACATCTGATGGTTGATGTGTATAGGTACAATAGACTTGATTGGATTGGAATCTGCAAATATAAGAATATAGGTTGGTTTTATTGCCAATTTCATTGCAATACTGAGTTAACAAGCCTGTTGGATCTTGGTTGCGAAGAAATTCGCTACCCCATAACATTGATTTTGGCCCCAGCATATATCGTTTCGTAACAGCGTCCTGGGTAAGCAGTTTATGTTCAACCATGTTTTTTAACATCCGATGAAGAGTTCCCTTACTTATAAGGGTTTGCTTGGATAATTCCGTTATACCAATACCTTCTACCGATTTTTCACTGATTATGTCCATGACCGATATCATTCGATCTAACCATTCCATAAACATTAACCCCTTTTTACTAAATAAATAACGGAAACCGATCCGACTACTTCAATTCTGTTCCTTTCGTTTCAGGGATTAAAAAGATAAAACTTAACGCTGAGATTATATACGTAAGAGAAATTAGCCCTAAAGCAAAGCTTAAGGAGTAATTTAATGACAGATAACCGATAATCCATGGCGCAAATCCGGCAAATCCCCGGCCGATGTTAAAAATGACATTTTCAGCTGTCGATCTTGCTTCGGTTGAATAATGTTCGGCAAGCAGAGCGCCATATCCGCCCATCATGCCGTTTACAAAAAATCCGAGCACTCCTCCCAAGAGCAGAAGAATCGTTGTAGAAGTTTGATGAAAATAAATCCAAACAATTGTCGCAGCTGAAAATAAATAAATGATATAGGACGGTCTGCGCCCGATTTTATCTGCCAAAATGCCAAATGTAATAATGCCGATAATCATGCCAATAATAGTGACTACTGTCCAAACGGTCGTTTTGTTAAAAGAGTAACCCATTTCAGTAGCGAGCATGGTCGGCATCCAGGTCATGATTCCATAAAAACCAAAGTTCTGAACAGTCGTCGCGATGATAAGGCCAATCGTAGTTTTTGTTTGTTTAGCAGAAGAAAAAAGTTGTCCAATCGCAATTTTATTTTTATTTTCCTTTTTTAAAACCTTCCAAATTTCCGGTTCTTCTAGATTTTTACGAGACCAGAATGCTAACAATGAAGGCAATACCCCTGCCAAAAAGACACCTTGCCAACCAAATTCAGGTGCGATAAATAACACGGCTAGTGTAGCCAGAACGGTTCCAAACTGAAAACCGACTGCAACAATCGATGTTGCTCTTGAACGATATTTTTTATGCCAGCTCTCGCTGACAATGGTCATGCCAATACCGAACTCTCCGCCAAGACCAAGCCCGGCCATAAAACGGAAAAATGCAAAGGCCTGCTCGTTAGGCGCAACAGCACAAAGACCAGTGAAAACCGAAAAAATTAAGATAGTCCATGAAAAAACCTTAACTCGGCCAAACTTATCTGCCAAAGTGCCGAAAAAGATCCCCCCCAGTACCGATCCGAGCAGAGTGATGGTAGAGAGAGCGCCGCCTTCAGCTTGATTCAGCCCATAGAAGGCCATGATCAGAGGCAATGTATATGCAAGGATCATCATATCCAGTCCGTCCATTGCATAGCCAATTGTGGATGCCCACAATGTTTTCCACTGATACTTTGTAATCTTAGGTTTGCTCTCTATACCTATTTGTTCCGATAAATTTTTGTTCATTTCCAATTGTTCCATCACATTCCCTCCTCACAATTTGAACCTCTTTATTTCATTACTCATTTTGTTCCGCTAAGAGGAACATCGTTCTATTTTAGAGTAAAAAATAATAGGTCTTGAATATGTAAATTAATATACTCTCTTGTTAATTTTTTTGTAATATTAATGTAATAAAATCTTACATACTTTTTTAACATTGCGAAGAGAAAGGGCAGTATCGGCAAGTTGGAAGGAATCAAGCTGACGAAGGAGCTACTCTAGATTGAGTATCAATCTCGCTAACTTATTTCCGGAATTGTGTGAACATCACAGAATATGGTGATGAGACAAAATTATTAGGTTAAAAAAGATTTTGAAATTAGATTTTCTTCTGTTTTATAGGGGTGCTACACTAAGAAAGGGACTGTCCGATAAGTCCCTAAAATGAAGCAAGTGGAGAAAAACAATTCGTTTCTCTCCACTTGCTTTTATATTTTTTCGATTTTTATCTGAAAGTAGCTGGCGGATGCCGGCTACTTTCAGTATGTTGTGGGCTAATGCCACAATCCCAAACTCAACATGTACCTTGTCGAGGCCCCGCAAAGAAAATCTGCGGAACGACCGATTGCCCTTGATGTGACCGAACACACTTTCTGCCTCGACTTTGCGTCGAGCGTAGATGGCGGCTTTCTCTTCACATTCAAGGGCTGTTTTGGCCTTTGCTTTCATTTCTTCGAAGATGGGATTCCAGTGAACTTGACGATTTCCCTTCGCTTTTGTGCATTTCGCTTTCAATGGGCAATCGGTACAATCTTCACATTCGTATATTTTGAAGCTTTGTTCATAGCCAGATGGATTCTTTTTGTTTTGGTATTTTTTAAACGTTACTCTCCTTCCATTCGGGCAAATAAAACAATCTTCCTCTTCACAATAGGTCCAGTTTTTGGCATTTTTAATGTCTTTTTTGTATGTACGTGTTTGTTCTTTTACATAGCTCCCATAAGGAATTAAAAACTCAAAACGGGGCTCTTTCTCATCACCAACTGCATATACATAGTTTTCTTCACTACCGCAATAACTGTTTGGGGCATCGGTAATGAAGTGGAGGCTAGCTTCTCCATATGTGGGATAAAGCAACGTGTTTGATCGGTGACTTGATTAATCTTCTTGTTTGAGATAGAATTCATGTATAGTCCTCCTTGGTATCCAAATTAGGGGTCAATTCATCCGATTGACACCCCCGAATCATACCAAGAGGGCTTTTTTTATTCAAGTCCCCGAAAAAACTTCTAACAGGAATGCTCCTTCTTCTTTAATATGTTAACCAAATAAAATTCTAGGTTGACATTTCTATCATTCTTCTTGCATAATAAATAACAAATATTGTATTAGGAGGAAAAGCATGAAAATCAAATCGATGGTGTTAATTGCTCTTTTTGCGGCGTTAACGGCGATCGGTGGGTTTATTAAAATCCCTATTCCATATGTCCCATTTACGCTGCAAATTGTATCTGTTTATTTAGCTGGGTGTTTGTTAGGCCCAAAACTCGGAATGTTAAGCCAGCTTGTTTACGTTTTGATTGGACTGGCAGGTGCGCCTGTTTTTGCGGAAGGAGGAGGTCCAAGTTACATTTTTAAACCTACATTTGGTTATTTACTAGGTTTTGTGTTAGGAGCATACGTCAATGGCTGGTTGATTAAGAGATTGCAATTGGTAAAAACATTTTCTATTTTCCTCGCTAATTTCGCCTGCCTTCTTGTAGTGTATCTTCTTGGCTGTCTTTGGTTATATGCAGCAATGAAATTTATTTTCGATAAGTCGTTAACGATTGCTCAAACATTATTATTTGGTTTTGTGATTCCTATACCGGGAGATATTTTCTTATGTATCCTATGTTCCATCATCGCAGCGCAGATTCTTCCACGGACGAACTTTTTGATTCATAAACAAGGAGTTGCATCTTAATGGGAAAAGCGATTTTTATCACAGGGACCGGAACAGAAATTGGCAAAACGATTGTCACTTCCATTCTATTTCTGGTATTGAAAGAAATGGGAGTGAAAACAAAAATATTTAAACCCATTCAAACAGGTGTAGTAGAAGAGAGCGATTCTTTTGCCGATCAATATTGGTATGAAGAAGTGATTGGAGAAGAAAAAGGCTCTACGGGGATGTATTATATGGAGCCTGCTGTTTCCCCTCATTTAGCTTCAGAGATCACAAATACTACGATTCTGCCAAATGAAATAAAAAATAAAATTTTAGAATTAAAAAATCAATACGATGTTGTTCTAGTAGAAGGAGCAGGCGGACTCGCGGTTCCGCTCATTGAACATTCTAATGGATTTTATATGACAAAAGATTTAATTCAAGAATGTGAATTGCCAACAATTCTCGTGTCTCTGGCTGGATTAGGGGCTATACACCATACACTCACAACTGTAAATTATGCCGAAAAGCACGACATTAAAATCCTCGGGCTTATATTTAACCATTTTGACCAATACAATATGATTCATGTTGATAATGTACGGACTATACATAAGATGTTGAATCTTCCAATTATCACTAAATTGCCAACAATGGACTCGTTGTCTAAAGACAGTCTTACTCAATTAGCCAAAACATTGATATCCAAGCAAGAACTTAAGAATGTATTGTCAGGGGGATTAGAAATTGAAGTATAGCTACGAACAGTTAGAACAACTTGATAAACAATATGTATGGCATCCTTTTACCCAAATGAAGTCTTATATCGAAGAAAAGCCGCTCATCATTGAAAGAGGAAAGGGAAGCTACCTTTATGATGTCGAAGGAAAAAAAATATTTAGACGGTTATGCATCTTTATGGGTAAATGTTCACGGACACAGTGATCCTGAAATAAACGAAGTGCTTTATGAACAAATTGAAAAAATCTCTCATTCTACGCTTTTAGGGTCCGCGAATGTTCCTTCCATTTTGTTAGCAAAAAAACTAGTGGAAATTTGGGGAGGAAATTTATCAAAAGTATTTTATTCCGATACAGGGGCTGCTGCCGTTGAAATTGCATTGAAGATGGCATACCAGTACTGGCAAAACATTGACCCTGTCCGCTACAAGGATAAAAACAAATTTATCTCATTAAAAGAAGCTTATCACGGGGATACCATTGGTGCTGTAAGTGTTGGCGGAATGGATTTATTCCATCGAATCTTTAGGCCGCTATTGTTTGAACGAATTGAAGTACCTTCCCCATATGTATATAGGATGGACGAATATGGCGATGAAAAGGAAATTGTGAATTATTGTTTAACAAGGCTTGAGGAAACGCTTGAACAGCATCATTCAGAAGTCGCGGGTATGATTGTCGAACCGCTCGTTCAAGGAGCGGCAGGTATCATTGTACATCCGAAAGGGTTTTTAAAAGGCGTTGAAAAGCTTTGCCGCAAATACAATATTTTGCTTATTTGCGATGAAGTGGCTGTTGGATTCGGCAGAACCGGAACATTATTTGCCTGCGAACAAGAAGATGTCCAGCCTGATATTGTTTGCTTAGCCAAAGGCATCACAGGAGGATATTTACCGCTTGCGGCAACATTGACAACAGAAGAAATTTATTCTGCATTTTTAGGAGATGTTCATGAAAATAAAACATTTTTCCATGGTCATACATATACGGGAAATCAATTATCTTGTTCTGTTGCGTTAAAAAATATTGAGTTGATCGAAAAGAGAAACTTAGTTTCGGATGTCCAACGAAAAGCTCATGCGTTGGCAGGTAAATTGCAAAAGCTTTATGAACTGCCGATCGTCGGTGATATTCGTCAAAAAGGACTCATGATTGGCATCGAAATCGTCAAGGATAAGAAAACAAAAGAAATATTCGACCGCTCGAAGCAGATTGAGCATAAAATTATTTTAGAAGCTAGAAAGCGCGGGCTCATTATCCGACCATTAGGTCCTGTCATCACGTTTATCCCTGTTTTGGCGATGACCGATGATGAGCTAAAGACCGCTGTTGATATTATTTTTGATTCGATTGCGGAAATGGTAAGCATCAAGCAGTTTTAAGATGAAGGTACTTTATCGTTGCAAGGGGCTTGTCTAAAAAGTCCATAAAAACAGAGCGAATGGAGAAAACAATGAGTTTTTCCATTCGCTCTGTTTCCTTATTTTTGAAATTGGTTTGGGAATTTGCGGCCCATTTCAGTATGTTGTGGGCCATTGCCACAATCCCGAATTCTGTTCGGACTTTATGAAGCCCCCGTAACAGAAATCGAGTGAAACGCAAATTGCCCTTGATGTTACCGAACACACTTTCGACATCCACTTTACGCTTCGCATAAAGAGCTGCCTTTTGTTCGTCACCAAGAGCTGCTTTGGCTTTCGCTTTCATTTCTTCATAAATCGTGTTCCAATATACTCGACGATTTCCTTTGGCTTTCGTACACCCATTCTTCAACGGGCAATCCGTACAATCTTCACACTCGTACACTTTCAAATCTTGTATGTATCCAGATGCATTTTTTCTTTTTTGATAATACTTGAATACGACTTTCCGATTGTTCGGACAGATAAAGCAATCGTCTTCTTCGATGTATTTCCAGTTTTGTACTTTTGATAAATCCTTTTTAAACTTTTTACTTTGTTCCTTCAAATAGGTTTGGTATGGGGCTAATAATTCAAAACGAGGTTCTTTTTCTTCGCCAATCGCATATAAATAGTTTTCTTCACTCGCATATCCTGCATCGGCAATGACATACTTGAGTTTCTTTTCCTTCGGCATCGATTCCAATAACTTTTCCATAAATGGTTGGAAACAGCGAGTATCTCCTGGATTTTGATAAATTTCAAATCCCACGATAAATTGATGTTGTGTGGCGAGTTGAACATTATAACCCGCCTTGAGTTGGCCGTTTTTCATATGGTCCTCTTTCATTCGCATAAAAGTGGCCTCATGGTCGGTTTTCGAGTAGCTATTTCGTTCACCTAGAATCTGTTTTTGTACTTTGTATTTTCGTAATCGTGGAAGATAATCCGTTTGAATCGTTTTCAGTTGTTTGGTGAGTTGGGATTTTTTAGAGCGAAGTTCTTTTTTTCTTTCTTTGTCTTCTTCCTGTTTATAATCTTTTTCCAAAGCTTCTATTCTCTCAGAAAGTTGTGCCGATGATTTTTCTAATTCTTCTTCTAATTGTTCTTCTTTTAATTCCTCCAAGGCGATTTGGTGCGCTTCTTGTAGAAACGATTGAATTTTGGCTCGTAGTTTCTGATCATATTTTTCTACGGATTTTCGCCATACAAACGTATATTTGTTGGCATTCGCTTCTATTTTCGTACCATCCACAAAAATATGGTCGAGGTCGATAAGTCCTTGTTCTACTAGTTGAAGGACAAATTGTTCAAATACAGAATCCATCATGTTTGACATACGAACACTACGAAAATCATTTATTGTGCGATGGTCAGGGGTTTGCAATCCCGCCAACCACATCATCGGAAGATTTTCTTTCACCATTTGCGCTATTTTCCGACTTGAATAAACATTTTGAGTGTACGCATATAAAATCACTTTCAATAACATTTTAGGGTGATAGGGTGCACGACCCCCACCAACATAATGAGTATACAACACTTCATCCGGAATCGATTCCACCATTTCATCCACTAAACGGGCGACATGATTTTCAGGAATATACATTTCGATATCTAAAATGCTCATGACTTGACGATTGCAATAAGGTTGGAAAACTAGTTTTTTGCGTTTCTTATTCTTTTGAACCTCTATTTTTTGAATACCCTCTAGAGTCATTTCTAATTGCGTGTTATAATTTTCTTGAATAGTCATTTGATTATTCATAAGAAATCGTCCTTTCTGTAGAATGTTTTTTGGTCAATTTCATTCTATAAAAAAGGACGATTTTTTTGTACCCTAAAAACAGAAAAAAGGGCTGAGCCCAAGGTCGATTCAATCGACTTTTCGGACAGCCCCCTACTTACAATTAGTCAAGAGTTTTTAGTAAAACTATTTGTTTCAGTGGATTTATTTAGGGGTTGTCCAGAAAGTCAAAATCCACTGAAAACGAAACATCATAAGCATTGATATATCAACGTTTCTAAAACATTAAAGGGGCGTCTATAAGACGGAAAATCGACTTATTAGAAGCCCCTAACTAAATAATTTTACGCATGCCAAATAGCCCCCACGATTTTTGCTTTTTTTCCTACACAATTACGAAGTTGCTGATGCGATGTCGTAATTGTAGGCGATTATGTAATATTTCCCCCTCATAAACACAAATCTGAGCAGAATTATAAATAACCATATAGCTCTTTCCCCTAGTAACATCAATGGCAATGACACTTTGCATAAACATTCCTCCTCTATTATTTGTAGAAGCCTTCATATAACCTTAATGATTCCCTTTTCTTATCCACGATCTCATGGATCCAACATATTAAATCTGATTCTTATAAGATCCGTGAAGTAGGCCAGTTTTTTCATTGCGAACCTATCGTTCTTTAGGCTGTCACGACCTTTTCTCCACTTCTACTAAAAATCGAGTAGGAGGGAGCGATTAACTCCCGTCCTCTCACACCACCGTACGTACGGTTCCGTATACGGCGGTTCAATTAAGATAATTGACGCAAGTCTTTATAACTTCCGTGAATAGCTGTTCTCTTTATGCCAGTGGTCACTCCACCCTCCAAGAGATCTCCCACGGGATTCACCGCTTCCTCCCTCAAGTGAGGTACTACGTTTTCTGTGTTCATCATGACTCACTGAATGCCAAGGGCTATTCTCTCTTAATTGTTCGGTCCTTCTTAGTTGTTCTAGACCAACTAATACTATGACCTCTGCTGACTTCTGACGGTTCAGCTACTTATCACTAAGTAGGTTATGAAGCGTACTTCACATATCCGCCAGACCTCCCCGGGTAAGAGTGTAATCTTTCCTTCCATCCATCTGCTTCATTTACTCTGTATCACCTTCGGCAGAAAGGGCTTTGTTTTGTTGTGCAAACTCACCCAGTGATACCTAGCCTCATATGAAGTTCGTGTTCCGAGAGACCCAAAGTTTGCCGCTCGCTTCCTTCAGATTCCGCGTCACCACGGACACCCTTGCGTTAAGCTAACTGCTACTTCTGCCTTCGCAGCTCGGGACTTTCACCCTATAGATTACACCCATGCCGGGCGCACAAATAGCAGCACAGACCTTGACCGTGGTCTGTGCTGCTAATCTTAATATGTTTTTATTTACATGAAATGAAGTTAAGGATTTCTTCTTTTGTCGGTAAGGATGAAATGGCACCTTTTCCTGTTGTTGTGATCGCACCGCTTGCATTGGCAAAGGTGAGGATTTCTTGATGGTGTTCATTTAATACATCTATTAAGTTATCATGGTTTACTTCTTTTTCGAGTAGTTTATATAAAAAGCCACCGATAAAGGCATCTCCTGCACCTGTAGTATCCTGAACCTCAACTTTGAAACCAGTTGATTCATATTTGGCATTCTTCGTGTAAAGGTCGGCTCCATTAGCTCCTTTTGTGTAAATAACGGCTTTTACATCACCTGTGAATAAGTTTTCAATCGCCTCTTTTTCATTAGTGATTCCTGTGATAAACGCTAATTCTTCATCGGAAATTTTGATGATATGTGCTTTCGGAATAAATTCTAAAATCGTTTGTCGACATTTCTCTGCACTGTTCCATAGTGGAAGGCGAACGTTGGGATCAAAGCTAATGATTCCCCCATTTTCTTTAACAAGTCGAATTGCTTTTTCATGGGCTTTTTTCATTGGGCTTTCGACTAGATCGACGGAGCAAAAATGTAAAATATCTCCTTTAGCAAACCAACTTTCTTCAATTTCATCTTCTGAAAGCAAAAGATCTGCAGAAGGATTGCGATAGAAGGAAAAATCACGTTCACCATCATCGAGCAGTGAAACAAATGCTAATCCTGTATTCGCTTCCTTTGTTCGCTTTATTTTATCTGTTTTCACACCGATTTTTTGTAACTCTTCAATTAAAAAGTCACTAAAGGCATCCATTCCAAGCTTTGTGATTATTGCAGATTCTGCTCCAAATCTCGCAACAGCTGCTGCAACGTTTGCTGGGGCTCCCCCAGGTGCACGTTTAAAAGATTGAACATCCTTTAATGCTTTGCCTTTTTGCATTGGAATAAAATCAATTAACACTTCACCAATTGAAAATAAGCGCCCCATTGTCTACACCTCCCTTTTAATTCATAGTGGATAAGTTATATTTCGTTGTGTCTAATGTAACTTTTCCGTTTCGTGCAAAGAAGCGAATATCTGTGCTTTCAAGTCTTGGAAAAATTCGGCTCGTAAATACTTCAACGCCGTCATTGATAAAAATTTCGACAGAAGACGTATCAACAAACAGATGAAGCTTTAACGTATCCCCTTCAACGCTGCACGTTCTTGTTGTTCCATATTCTTTAGCTGGAACCTCCCCTGAATGGGTACGGTCTAAGGTCACCTTTTGTTCCTTTCTGTTATAGGAGATGACCGTTTTTTCATCTTTACATGACCGGAATTCAATCCCGACTTCATCTGCTTCCATGTTCGTAAATTCACAAATAAGTTCATACGTCGTCCCATTGAATCCTTCATACATTTTTTTCTCATCATCGAGAATATCTTTCACATTTACCGAATCTTGTCGCAATGCTTCTAGTTCTTTTACAGGACACTGAATAAGCTTTCCATTTTGAACGGTCAACTCTCTCGGTAATGTTAAACAATGAGCCCACCCATCCTTATCAGTTGGATACTCGATTTCGGGAAGACCCATCCACCCAACTAAAAGGCGACGTCCCTTATGGTCAATTGTCGTTTGTGGTGCATAAAAGTCAAATCCACGGTCTAACTCAACAAACTCACCGTGTTCAAAAACTTTTGTCTTTAAATCTAGTGTGTTCCCTAAAAGATAACCGGATTGATAGATATTTTGAAATTGATCTCCCTTTGGCTCTAACCCTTGTGGTGAGAAGATCAGCACACCTTTTCCATCTAGTTCAAAATAATCGGGACATTCCCACATAAATCCAAATTCCTTTAAGTTTGTTTGAACCTCACCTTCAAATGTCCAATTTTTTAAGTCAGGTGATGAATAAAGAACAATACAACCTGTTTTGTTTTCCCTCTGTGCCCCGATAACAGCATAAAATGTGTCATTTTCCTTCCAAACTTTCGGATCGCGATAATGATCGGTATAACCTTTTGGAACTTCTTTAATAACCGGCTCTTGTAATTTTTCAATACGTCCATTTTCATTCATTACCGCTAAGCATTGATATGGATGACGAACCCAATTTTCATCTCTTGTATTTCCTGTATACATTAAATGGAGCTTACCGTCATGACAAATAGCACTACCTGAATAAGCTCCGTGAGAATCAAAATAATCGTTCGGCTTAATACCAATTCCGACATTTTGCCAATTGACAAGATCTTTTGATTTTGTGTGATACCAATATTTTAATCCATGAACAGGACCTAGCGGAAACCATTGATAAAACAAGTGATATTCTCCGTTAAAATAAGAAAAACCATTTGGATCATTTAAAAGACCCGTTACTGGTTGAATATGAAATTTCTGACGCCAAATGCTTTTGTTGACTTTTTCTTTTAATGCATTCAATTCTTCTTTTGTCGCTTCTTCGATTCGGCGATACCGTTGTTTTCTCGTCCATTCCATCTTTAAACCTCAAACTCCTTCACGATGTAAACACAGGGCCTGACCTCTTTTTAAGGATCAGACCCCAATATTTAATTTATTAAGATGCTTTTTCTGCTGCTTGTTCTTTTTTCGCTGCACGTTTCGCTAAAATGATGGTTGTTACGAATGCAACGATGAATGAAATAACCATTCCAATTACGTATGGAGCTATGGAATCTGGACGAATTGAAATAATACCTGGTAAACCGGCTGCTCCAAGCGCAACAGCTTTTACTTTAAAGATCGTAATAAATGCGGCTGATACAGCTGCACCTGTAATAGCACCAATAAATGGATAACGTAGCTTCAAGTTAACACCAAACATAGAAGGCTCTGTAATTCCTAAAAGAGCCGAAATACCAGCTGCGGATGCAATACCTTTAATTTTCTTATCATTAATAATCATAAAAACAGCTAATGTTGCTGCACCTTGAGCTACGTTTGACATAGCCGCAACAGGGAAAATAAACGAACCACCTGTTTTAGCAAATTCTGCTAACAATTGTGTTTCAACTGCAATAAAGCTATGATGCATACCTGTAATAACGATTGGGGCATAAACTAAACCGAATAACGCACCACCAATGAGTCCCGTAGTATCATATAACCAAACAAGTCCGTCTGTTAATAAGTTACCTGCAGAACGAGTAATCGGTCCTACTGCTGTAAACGTTAAAATGCCTGTAATAAAAATCGTTAATAATGGCGTTAATAAGTTATCAAGTGCAGACGGAATATATTTGCGTAAGAATTGTTCTGTTTTCGCTAAAATAAAGGATGATGCTAATACAGGTAATACGGTCCCTTGATAACCGACTTTTTCAATTTCAAATCCGAAAATACTCCAAACTGGAATTTCACCGTTCGCTAAGGCGCTACCATAACCCCAACCATTTAATAAATCAGGGTGAACCATTAACATACCTAAAGTAGCTCCTAAGTACGGGTTACCACCAAAGCGCTGTGTAGCGGAGAAACCAATTAAAATTGGCAAAAAGACAAATGCCGCATTGGCAAATGTATTAATAAGTGCTGCTAAGTCCGCTATTTCTGGATAAGCATCAATGAGGGACTTACCTTCAATAAATAGATCCTTTGCCGTTAATACGTTATTAATTCCCATTAAAAGACCGCCAGCAACAATGGCAGGAATAATCGGAACGAAAATATCAGAAAGTAGCTTCACTAAACGTTGAATTGGATTTAAATTTTTCGCTCCAGCATCTTTCACATCTTTTGTAGACATTTCTTGAAGTCCAGTTAATTTGGTCAATTCTTGATAAACTTTGTTAACTGTACCTGACCCTAAAATAATTTGGAACTGTCCACCCGTTGAAAAAGTTCCTTTTACATCGTCCATTTTGTCAAGCGCTTCTTGATTTATTTTACTTTCATCATTTAAAACTAGACGTAAACGTGTCGCACAGTGAGCTGCAGCAGAAATATTATCTTTTCCACCAAGAGCTTCTAAAATTTCTTTTGCGATTTGATCGTATTTCATAGCTTCCTCCCCCATTTATTTAGTGGAACCGGTTCCATTTTTCACGATTTAGGAACCGGTTCCAAACTTTATGAAATGGAACCGGTTCCAGTCTGATTATAAGTCATTAGGAATGATGCTGTCAACGCTTTCTCGTTCAATAATTTCATATTTTGATAATGTTCTTTTTGGAACTGACTCCTCATTGACAAGCTTTACAATGTTTTGCGCTGCCATCTTTCCAGCCTCTTTAAAAAACAGTTTTACTGTTGTTAGCCCTGGGTGAATAATTTCCGTCACATCATATCCTCCAAAACCCGTAATAGAAACATCCTTTGGAATGCTCAATCCTTTTAATTGTGCTGCCCTTAAAGCACCGAGAGCAATATTATCCGTTGCACACACAATGCAAGTTGGCTGAAATCCTTCTAGCATTTCTGTTACTCTTTGTTGAGCAGCAAACATATTAAAACCTGTTTCAAAATAACGAACCTCACATCCTTCCGCTTCTGCTATTGCCCTTTTAAATCCTTCCTTTCTTCTTACTCCAACTGCTACATCCTTTTCGGTAACACCTAAGTAAGCAATTTTTCGATGCCCTTTCTCTAATACATATTTTCCAATTGCATAGCCTGCTTCCAAATCATTATGAATCAGACTATGTACATCAGGATGTTCTTGACCAACAAGAAGAATCGGGATGTTCACCTTTTCAAATGCCTCTAAATGTACTTGTGTAATTTGAGTAGCAAGTAAAATAATTCCCGCAACTTTTTGACTAGCCAAGCTATAAATCGTTTCAATTTCACGTTCAATTTGCTGATTCGTATTGGATATTAATAATTGAAAATTCAACTCTTTTAATTGTTCATCAATCCCAATTAAAGTATGCGATGCTGCATAGGAATCTAATCGCGGAACAATCGTTCCAATAAAATATGTTTTCTTAGCCTTTAAACTTTGTGCAAAAGGATTAGGTGTATATCCTGTTTCTTTAATGGCAAGTTCAATTTTTCTTTTTGTTGCTTCACTAACAGATCCACCATTTAAGTAGCGAGATACAGTGCTTTTGGAAACTCCCGAAATTTTTGCTATATCTGCAATAGTTTTATTCATTCCTAGTCCACCTCAAAAATGAGTTCTCTTTTTTTTATTATAATATTAAACCCATTTTTAATGCATGGGGTAACAAAATAAGCATTCGAGATTTAAAATCCTTGTGTTCCGAATAATAAAGCACTCGGTCATTCACCGATTGCTGCAAATTTGATAGGTTACTTCTAGGATCGATTGATTCCTCCACTTTTGCTGGGGATTTAAATCACTTCTGGAATCTTTCCCATCACTTTGGCTAGGGATTCAATCACTTTTAAGCACTTTCCCATCACTTTGGCTAGGGATTCAATCACTTTTAAACGCCATTCCATTACTTTCCCCTAACATTTTTACGCACCTTTCCATCACTTTGGCGGGTGATTCAATAATCAATCTTTTGTTTCCACTACTCGATCGACTCTCAACTTTTGAACATTAAATAGGTCAATGCCCTTATCTCAAGGATTTATGACTTTTCATCTCGATGATTCCGACTGGGTTCGAACCAGTGACCTCCACCCTGTTAAGGTGTAGTAGTAGGATAAATCATAGTCTAATAGAATGCAAAAAATTTATTTTTATCTTAAACAAAAAATACGCCAACAAACATATTATAAAACCAAAAAATCGACAACAAGCTGCCGTCAAGATTACCTGCAAAACAGAATCATTTATCCCCCTTCAAATTTTAAGGGGGATTTTTATTTTGAGACAATATGATTGGTCTCTATTACCTAAATAAGAAAATAATCTAGAAACCTCTTGGTAGTTTTTTCTTAAAATTCCCTTTTTTCATTTCTATTTACTAAAAATTCCTTTATCTGTCTTATAATGAAACAAAAAGCTTTTCCACTTGATGGAATCCATTTCGTTTCAATCGGAGGCATGGATACAGTGAATGTCAACTATATACCTTCAGAATGGGAAAGGACCAAGAAAGGCATTGGCGATCTGATCGGCCTTGGCGCATGGGGAAAAGGCATGATCGACAACTTAAAAGATATCAGCGATCTTTTGGAAGACGCCCAGTCAGACATAGCCAAATATGACAGCGATGGTGTCATCTCTTTCACCCATACCGATCGCAAAAGCCAATATCAAAGCTTATATGAGGATTTTCTTGTCATGCACCGCTTTAGCGGCCGCATCGGAGATATTGTCGACCGCACCATCGATGAGCCGTTTTATCAAGATATCGGTGCTTTTGTCGAAGCGATGCGCGACTTATCGATATCAAAGATCAAGACGAAAAACCACATCGGTGTTAAAGAAATAATCGTCGTTCCAGGAACTTATGGCTCACAGGAGACGATCGAAGTGCCGAAAGCGGAAGTTGGACTGGAAGATCTGTTCAGCGGCAGCAACTACTATGCCAGGCTAATGGAACGGGAATACGCCTCATGGAAAGAACTGAACACCCGCCATGACTTTTCGAAAAAAGAATATATACAGACGACATTGAATTCCCATGCTTTTCAGTATGAATCGATCAAAGAAGGACAGTTGAATAAAGAATTCTGGGGGCAAATAGCGGCGCTCGTCGTGATTGTCGGCGTCTCATTTATTTGTCCGCCGGCAGGGATGGCATTGGGCATGGCCTATGGTACACTGGAATTAAGCTCGGCCGTTTCCGGAAAAGACTGGATTTCAGGGAGGGAACTGGGAACAGGCGAAAGAGTATTCCGCGGTGTCCTCGCCCCATTGGATATCGTCCCTGGCGTCAGCGCGCTTTCGAAATTCAGCAGCACCGCCCGGTTCGCACCTCTTCTAGAAGCCATGGATCCCAAGCTATTTACAAGCTTGAAAGCTGGCTTGCACCAGAAATCACAACGTGCCTGCGACCTGATTGTCCATGCTGAAAAAGACATCGTTGCCCGCATTCGAAATGCGAAAGCATGGGCGAAGGAAATGCCGCAGCATTTGAAAACCGGCGCAGCAAACGGTGCGTTGCAAGTCGGCCGATTCGTAGACAACGCCGCAACAAACTTAAGACACCTCCTGCCAAGCCGGCAAATGGGATTGGCCATAGAAGGGGCTGGGAATGTTAAGGTTCCGGTGGAGAATAAGATTCAAGCTTGGTTAAGTAAGATGGATGGGATAAATGTAGGCGGAGGTAAAGCAGGCAACGATGGCATTGAACTTAGCACTAAGGGTATGGGTAATGCTAGACCGTCTTGGAGACAATCAGAAATTGACATAGGAAAAGAATATCCAGAATATAGTGCTCAAAAATCTTTCAAAAACGGAAAAGAAGTACCTTATGGGACAAAAGGAAGCTCAAGACCAGATTTTTATAGAGAAGGATTTAGTATAGAGGTAAAAAATTATAAAATTACTACCCCAAGTGGTAGAAGCAGATTAGTAAACAATATTTCTACCCAAGTTGAAAAACGATTAAGTGATTTGCCGAGAGGTACTAAACAAACTGTTATTATCGATATACGGGGACAAAACGTATCGGAAGAAATACTAGATGATTTGTATGATAGAATAATGAAAAAAACAAATGGTAAAGTAAATATTAGATTTAAAACTAATGAGTGAGGTGACAGAATTGGCTGTAGGTTTGAAAGTAAAATATTACTGGTATCCAATTGGTCATGGTGATTTTTTACATTCGTTTTTTTCAACAGTAAGCTATCATTTAGAGCCAAATGGTTGGGGAACAAAGTATCCTCTTTTATTAAACAAACTATATAATGGTAAACTTGAGTATAAATATATTAAAGATGTTATTAAAGAAATAGATGAAATTCAAGAAAGTTTGAAAAATTACAGTCCATCACAAGTCGTTTGGGATATCGAAGACCTTTCAAAAACACCTCCATGGGGAGATAATATAAGTGATGAAATTACAGACTTATCTAACTATTTTGTTACAAGTGATGGGGAAGATTTAATAACTATTTTAAAAAAAGCATTAAATAAAGCTTTAAAAATAAAGTCAGACATTGAAATAGAAAGTATTTAAGAAAGTTTAAACTATGATTTTTGAAGGGGCTGTCCAAAAAGTCAGGTAACTGACTTTTTGGAGCCCCTCATTTTTTCACTTTTAAAAAAATGCACAAAAAAATCGTCCTTTCTAGTAAAATGAAGTTGCGACACAACATTACAGAAAGGACGATTTTTTATGAGCAATCAAATGATTACTCCTGAAAATTATAACACACAAATGACACTTCCTCTAGATGGAAAAGAAGAAAAAACTTCTGCCAAAAGAAATTTAGCCCCTACTTTCAAACCATATGACAACCGTCAAGTTCAAATGATTTATGATATTGAATCGCTCATACCCGAACATCACGTGGCACGTGTCGTGGACGAAATGGTGGAGGCGATACCAGATGAGCAATTGTTTTCTCATTATAAAGGCGGCGGCAGAAGCTCCTATCATCCCAAAATGATGCTGAAAATCATTTTGTATGCTTATTCTCAAAAGGTTTATTCTTGTCGAGGAATCGAAAAACTCGTTAAAGAAAATATTCCTGCCATGTGGCTTTCAGCGATGCAACAACCAGATTTCCGGACAATCAACGAATTCCGAGGCGGACGGATGAAGGTCCTAATGGATGAGTTATTTGAAGCGATGATTCTGAAGCTGATTGAAGAAAATTACATCACGATGGAAAACTACTTTTTGGATGGTACTAAAATTGAAGCCAATGCCAATAAGTATTCTTTCGTGTGGAAAAAATCAACCTTGAAATTTGAAGCGAAGGTAAGAGAAAAAATTCAAGAAACACTTCAGTACATTCAAGAATTAACCCAATTAGAAGCAGGAACAGCACAAAAAGAGGCGAAAGAAGATCCAGAAATCACGGAACAGAACTTGGAAGCCATCGCTCAAAAATTAGAAGAAAAAGTCGAAATCCTAACAGAGGAAATCGAACAGGAATCTGATACAAAAGTTCGGAAGGAAAAACGAGCAGAACGCAAGAAATGGAAAAAACCTTTAAAACGGATTCGAGAAAATTTTTTACCTCGACTAGCCAAATACAAGGAACAGAATGAAATCTTTGGCGATCGTAACAGCTGAATAGATAAGGGGGAATTTGAATGAGTTTATTTGATGAATGTATTGAAGCACTAGGTGAGAATGTACACGTCTTATCTGATAGTGAGGGAGAGCAAGTACTAAGAGATTTTGAGAATTCTTTTCCATTTACTGAGTGGGGGCGTATTGAATGGGAGAAAGTGACTTATCATGCTAAAATGAATACAGTTGATGAGATCATCTCCTTTTTGAACCAAAACATTGATGAATACAGCAACGTTATATATGTTATTTGGGATGAAAGGACATTACCTATAATTCAATCTGAGTTAAATAAAGTATTTGAAGTTATAGATGATGTTACTGCTGTAAGTTTTGATACATGGATATTTTCACCATCTTCAGGATATGTTATTGAGATATTTCATGACGGTGAAGTAAGAATAGGATTGAAGTAAAATATCATTGAATTAACCCTCAAAAGGGGATGATGTTAGACTAAAAAGTAGACACAGATTATTATAGTAATAATAGACTGAAAAATGAGGTGTCTACATGACAAAAAAACAAAGGCGGTACGAGGAAGACTTTAAGCGTCAAACTGTTCGTTATATTTTGGAGGAAGCGAAATCCGTTGCACAAGTGGCTCGTGAGCTCAAAATTAACGAAAATACTCTTCACGGCTGGATGAAAAAATATAAGCAAGAACCTGAAATAACAGAAACCCAAACGTTTCGATCCGAAGACCACGAAGTTCGTGAACTGAAGAAACGTATTCGGGATCTGGAGGAGGAAAACTCCATCTTAAAAAAGGCGATGCACTTCTTCGCGAAAGACCATCGGTAAAATATTCATTTATCCATAAACATCGCTTCGATTACCGATTGGAGAAGATGTGCGAAGTATTGAAAGTTTCTCGAAGCGGTTATTATAAATGGCGTGATCGTCCCAAAAGTGCTAGACAAGAGCGTCGAGAAGAATTGACGCAGGAAGTGCGTCGTGTGTATATCGAATCTCGCCAACTGTATGGGAGTCCAAAGGTTGCCAAAAAGCTTAATCATGAAGGCATTAAGGTTTCACAGAAGACGGTTTCCCGCATAATGAACAAAGAGGGAATGAAGTCTCGTACCGTGAAAAAGCATAAGGCTACCACTAACTCAAAACATAACCATCCGGTCCACGAAAATGTCTTAAACCAACATTTTACTGTTACGAAACCAAATGAAGTATGGGTAGCTGATATCACATACATTCCAACGGATGAAGGTTGGCTTTATCTAGCTAGTATGATGGATTTGTATTCAAGGAAAATAGTCGGCTGGCATATAGACTGTTCCATGAAAAAGGAGCTAGTGTTAAGTGCTTTAAAGCAAGCCTATCAGCGTCAACAACCACAGGGTTCTATCCTCCATCATTCTGATCGAGGGAGTCAATATGCTTCAAATGACTATCAAGCTAAGCTAATGGAATACGGAATGAAATGTAGCATGAGCCGCAAAGGAAATTGTTATGACAACGCTTGTATTGAATCATTTCATGGGATAATAAAAAAAGAACTAATCTATCAGACTCGTTATAAAACAAGGGAAGAAGCAAAAAAGAGCATATTTGAGTATATAGAAATATTTTACAATAATAAACGTATTCACTCCGCAACAGAGTATTTTTCACCATCTGAATACGAACGTATGTACGGCAAAAAGGGAGCTTAATGAGCATATTAATAGAATAGTTAGACCCGAAAATTTACCTTTTAAAAATAATTAGGACAACGTCGTAATTACTTTTAAAAGGCCACCAAGCGATAGCGCGGTAGCTGCGAAAAAAATTTATAAATTTTTGTGTCTACTTTATTGACCTAATATCAGGGAATATAAATTCTCTTTTGAGGATTTTCTACTAGTGACGTAGTGCCGAACGAGCTGCTAGTGATACAATTTGTGCATGTAATCTATTCAAGTTCTATATGATAATTTTTAGAGTTATCTTGTACGCACAAAATGTGTATAAAAAAGATGCCCTATTTTACAATTTTCATCAAATATAACCCGCTGAAAAATTATCAGTTACTACCGCCCGAGTTCGACAGTTTTGAGGCCATTTTAGGCAAATGAAAATGGCCAAAATGCTGTTATATCAAAGATTTCGCGATGCGGATCCTAGACCCGAGTTCGACAGTTTTGAGGCCATTTTAGGCAAATGAAAATGGCCAAAATGCTGTTATATCAAAGATTTCGCGATGCGGATCCTAGAAAAAAACACTGAATTTCATAGGCACACGACTTGTTTATTTTAACTTTTAAAACAGCTGAATATCGGTTATAATATAGGCATGTACATACGGCGAGTAACACGCAAAAACAAAGATGGAACGACCGTGGCGTATCTCCAGCTTGCTCACAACGAATGGGATCCGAAGGCCAAATATGCGAAAGCGAAGGTGATTTATTCGTTTGGGCGCGAAGACGAGGTGGATCGCGCTGTCTTGGAGCGTCTGGCCAAAAGCATTTCGCGATTCCTTTCTCCTGAGCAGGCTTGGGAAATCGAGACGTTGACAGGAGAAGTGTCGGATGACTTTCAGTTTCAATCAAGCAAACGCCTTGGTGGCACTTGGCTTTTGGATCAGCTCTGGATACAACTGGGATTGGGAGAGATTCTCCACTCCTTGTTTGCCTCCCGACATCATCAGATTCCGTTGGAACGGCTGATTTTTGCCATGGTGGCGAATCGTGCCCTTCATCCGTCAAGCAAGTTGGCGATGGAGGAGTGGGTGGAGAAAGACGTGCATATCCCTCATCTTCCCCAAGTCGCCAGCCACCAGTTGTACCGGGCGATGGATGAGCTGCTGGCTGTGCAGCCGGAATTGGAACGCCAAGTGTTCCATGCCGTGGCCGATTTATTGAACCTGGAAGTCGATTTGATTTACTTTGATACGACTTCGTCGTACTTCGAAGTGGATCCATCCGAAACACCAGAAGGAGAATCGCTTCGAAAGCAGGGGTTTTCCAAAGATAAGCGTCCCGATTTGGTCCAAATCGTCATTGGACTGGCCGTTACCCGGGAAGGAGTCCCCATTCGCGCTTGGGTATGGCCTGGCAATACGATGGATATGACGGTCATCAAACAGGTGAAACAAGACTTGATTGGCTGGAAGCTTGGGCGTGTGATCAGCGTGATGGACCGCGGATTTTCGTCTGAAGAGAATTTGCGAATCTTGCAACAGGCCGGGGGACACTACATTGTCGGCGAAAAAATGCGGTCCGGCAAAACCGCCGTCGAAGAGGCCCTAAACCGTCGCGGGCGCTACCAACAAGTTCGCGAGAACTTGCATATCAAAGAAATCATCGTGGGCGACGGAGAAGCGCGTCAGCGCTATGTTCTCGTGTACAATCCCAGCGAAGCCGAACGCCAACGCAAGGAACGGGAAAAGCTGCTCGAATCGCTGAAAGAGGAGTTGGAGGGGCTTCGCCAACTCCCCAATGAAGCTCATCATAAGGCCACCTGCCGGCTGCGTTCCCATCCGTCCTACGGAAAATACTTGCGTCAATTGAAGGATGGAACGCTTCGCATCGACAAGCAAGCGGTTCGTGAAGCGGAAAAGTACGATGGCAAATATCTCATCCGAACCTCCGATGACACCTTGTCTGCCGAGGATGTCGCGCTCGGGTATAAGCAACTGGTGGATATCGAGCAGGCCTTTCGGACGTTGAAATCAACACTCGAGCTGCGCCCCATGTATCATCGCTTGGAAGACCGTATCCGGGCGCATGTGCTGCTCAGTTGGCTGGCTCTCTTGCTGGTTCGGATCGTGGAGATCCGAACTCATGAATCGTGGCCGAAAGTAAGAGACGAATGCGAGCGTCTCATGCTTGGACATTTTTCTTCAAAAAACGGCGACCTTTATCAACGAACCGAACTGACGGCCAAACAAGCGCTATTCCTTGCGGCTCTAGGGCTGGAACCTCCTCCAAAGATTCTAGGCATCCACCCTCGCACCTAGATACACGCCCGAAGTGTGCCCAAATGCCTCCGATCCCTTTTGTATCAAGGGGCGAGAGGCATTTTGTTTGCCTAGTGACTGTCGAACTCGGGTACCGTTTTTTTCGCCAAAAACCTTACCCTTGTTTTCCCACCATTTTATAAAAATTTTTTTCGTAACTTTTTCTTCGCTACCACCGATTACTATAGCGAGAGGATTACTCCACCTCGATTAACTCCTGGATGTCTAATAAATTTTTGATTAGGAAAATAATCTATAGACTGTTACCCATTTTCCACACTTAACCCTTGTTGCTAAGATAATTAAATGGCAGTCATTATATTTAAAATAGATTCAGGACCAATAATAAATTTAAAACATAAAAATAAAATTCCACTCTGGATTTTCAGACAAATGATGAATCGGGAACTTTTTGAAAGTATTTTGTTTTTTTCATCAAGAGAGTTAAAAATTCTTTTAGCATTTTCTTTGTTTTAATAATACTTCACATGCAAAGTAGATGTTTTTATTTGGTTATGTTAACATTTTCAGCCCCCTTAATTGACGTCTGATAAAATTATTCACACTTTTTCTTTTATAATAAATTGTCTAGACATCCATTACTGCTTCAAAAACATTTTTTGGTATTGAACCAGATATTGGATTATATTCGTTCCAATTGCCAAAATCATTTCTATAAATAACAAAAGCTTCAAGATAACTGTTTAATAAGTAGACTTCGTTTTCTATAATTTCAATTGTTTCAAATGCCTCTATATTTTCAATTAATCTATTTGCTTTCCTCTCCATTTTTTGTAATTCTTTCATATTAGTAACAGAGGAATTTAATATTTTAGGAGTAGAGTTTTCAAGTTTGTTACCACGTTTACTTGCAATCTCATTTTCCAATACATTCATTAGCTTTTGTACTTTTATTGAAAGTCTATTGATCGAATCTTCGGCAATACCAAATTTTTCTATATTATCATTTAACCAAGCAAGAAAAGTATAGCCATTTGTATTGTATGGAGAATATTTCCTATGATATTCTTTGTGTAATGTTTTATTGAGTAAAATCGCGTTATCAGGGTGGTAAGCAAGCTCAGGATATTTTCTTATACTATACAAATGATGAACCACAACGTTTTTAGTATCGTTAGTAAGTTCGCATTTCCCATCATTATATTTTTTTACTTTTTGCAAATATAAGTTATATTCTTTAGTTTTACGACTAATATTTTCATCAATCTCACAAATTGGACATTGTTTATTTTTTAGAAATTCGTCAGGTTTCATTTCAAAAAAGTGACCAGCTATACACTGATAAACAGCTTTTTCATTCGGATTATTTGGGTATTTTATTAATATGAATTTATAGTTGTGAGAATCTTCTTCAAGAATATGTACTTCTTTACGATGTTCATCTATAGTTTGCATAACCATCCTCCGTTTATATTTTTATATGATATAAAAAACAAATTTTTCACAAATATTTGTTTTATTTTTATTTTATCAAATAATTGGTGAAATATAGAGAATCTTGTAAATAAGTTTATAAAAAAAATCAAATTTTAATAGAAAAGAGAAAATTTGAATTTTACGAACATAATGTATTATAAGTCATTATTTTTGGTCTCTTCACCATTTTCTGTGATTTGTACACAAACCTTGCATCATGTTAACTGCTGAAGAAGAGCCCTTAAGCAATTTGATCAACATTCGTATTCCCTGTACATTCCAAAAATAAACGAAGTCGAAAACGCTTTAGATTCCGATATCCATAAGCCCTCCGTTTTATATGTTTGATTTTATGATTGGTTCCTTCTGTTCGGGCATTCGTGTGTGGAGATAAGAAATATTGGAGTATGGGTGCTTTCCACTTTTCTAATGTGTTGGCCACTTTATAAAAAGATGAGTAAGGACTATTCCGTGCTAATTGAATCCATTCTTCTAAAAGATCATGGGCATCATTGTAATCGGTCAATTTATAGAAATCTCGAAATAGTTCCTTTAAATCGTAAGCACAAGCAAGTTCTGGGTACTCTTCTAAGATTTCTTCCAAGCGTGCTTTCTGATGATCCTGTAGTGATTCATATCCTTTCAACAGGAGGAATCTTGCTTTTTTTAGTTTTAGTTTTGCAAATCCTTTTCTAACTTTGTCTAAGGCTTGTGTGACTTTTTGAACAACTTGGTATTGATCAATGACGATCGTCGCTAAAGGAAAGACGGATTGAACGCTTTATGATAAGGCTCCCAAATGTCAAAAACGATGGTTTAAACCGTTTGGGAGGAAAGGACATTCTGATTGAATAGTTGAATGGTGGAATCACAATCTCGGTCTTTATGCATTCCGATGACACAGCCTAATTTCGCCTCTGTCAAAACGGTTTCGTATCGATGACCTTTTCGTACAGACACCTCATCTAAACTTAAAACCAGTTCATCCTTATCTAAAGCTTCATGAATTTGTTTTTGATGAAGGGCAGCTTTTTCTTGAGCGACCGAGTAGTACATTCTCTCTAAGGTCGAATACGGAATCTTTTGTTTTCGACTTACATCTTGTATAGTTGTATCCTGACATAATTCAAACAAGTATTCACGATACCTATTCGTTTGGTGTTTATTAGGTTGAATCGACTCATAAGGCTCCGAGAATACCGATTAACAATTTTGGCATTGATATCGTTTGACCAGCACAATAAACACACAGAATGATTGAGAATAGGAAGAACTTTCAATATAATGGAAATATCAATGAAAAACATCAGTTTAGATTTCTAGGAGCCGTGCAATATAAGTAATTATAAACACCTTGAATGAGTGTTCGACACTCTTTCAAGGTCAGCTTGTCAACAAAGTCTACAAGCTGAGTGGAGAAAAACAACTCGTTTTTCTCCACTGGCTTCATTTTAAGGACTTATCGGACATCCCCGGGTGATGAGTACGCCGCGCAAAATCAACAAACCGAAATTTATCGAGCCGATGTCTCGATTCGGTATACTGAAACAAGCTCGCATCTTCTAAGTAGACAAAATTTTTCACCACTACTACATGCTCGTAGCCGTTTAAATCCATATATTTTTGATCCTCAGCTGTCACTCGGTCGACAAACATTTCTTTTTTCGCAAAGCTAATGCGAAGCTTTAATTCATTTTCGATATATTCATAAATCGAATTTTCACAAATGCCGCGCGTCAATGTTGGAACGAATTTTTGGCAAAGAAAGTCCTTGTCTAAAATAATTTTCTCTTCTTCTATTTCCCTAGCACGAATCACTTTCCAAACTTTTTCCTTATTTTCGGTTTCCAATTGTCTTTTAATATATTCATCAGGCTCGATCAATTCCAGTTCATGTACGATCGTTCTTGCCGGCTTGTTCATTTTTTGCGCCAATTCTTTAAAGCTGACAAGTCCAGAGACAGGAAAATCATATTTTCCTACATCTAACACAATCGAACCTTTTCCTTTTATTTTTTGAATATAGCCATGCTCTGATAGAAGATTGAGCGCTTTGCGAATCGTCTCACGCGATGTTTGATACCGCTGGGACAATTCATTTTCAGAAGGCAGCTTTTCGTTCGGCTGAAAAATGCCTTTGCGAATATGAAGCAAAAGGTCGTTGTAAATCGCCATAAATTTATTTTCCTTCATAGTCATCACCGAATTGTATAGTATCATTTTGTTAAATGATACACAATCGCTTCATATGGACGCAACATGATTTCTTGTACATGTTCAGAAGAGTCATTATAGTTGGAAAGCAGGATACGGCTTGTATATCCGTTTATATCAAGCTCATTCGGCAAAACAAATTCTGTTTGGCCGCCAAAAAAGTTGGCCACTACTAGAAGCTTTTCACCATCTCCATTGCGCACATAAGCAAAAATTTGCGGATGATCCTCTAACAATAGCTGATAGTTTCCTGTTGTAATAATGTCATAGTTCTTTCGCAATTCAATCAAACGTTTGTAATGGTAAAAAATCGATGTTGGATCCTCTAATGCTTTTTTCACATTAATCTCTTTAAAATTCGGCGCGACATGAATCCAAGGAGTCCCAGTTGTGAATCCGGCATGCGGACTGTCGTCCCATTGCATAGGTGTCCGTGAATTATCGCGCGATTTACATTTTAAAATTTCAAGCACCTCTGCTTCTGTTTTTCCTTGCTCAAGCAAAATTTTATACATATTTAATGTTTCCACATCTCGGTATTCTTCAATTCGCTCAAACTTCGGGTTGGTCATGCCAATTTCTTCACCTTGGTAAATATATGGTGTTCCTTGCATCATATGAATAACTGTTGCCAGCATCTTCGCCGATTCTTTATGATATGCTCCATCATTGCCATAGCGCGACACAATTCTCGGCTGGTCATGGTTGCACCAGAAGAGCGCATTCCAGCCTCCGCCTTTATTCATCTCCACTTGCCAAGTAGATAAAATTCGTTTTAGAGCCAGAAAATCGAATGGAGCTGCCACCCATTTTTCACCATTTGGGTAGTCTACCTTTAAATGGTGGAAGTTAAACGTCATATTCAATTCGTTCCGTGCTGGATTAGTATATTGAATGCAATGGTCAATGGTGGTCGATGACATCTCACCGACTGTCATAATATCATATTTAGAAAATACTTCCCTATTCATTTCCTGCAAAAACTCATGGATGCGCGGACCGTCTGTATAAAATCGGCGGCCGTCACCCAATGGCAGGGATTCGTCATCATCGAGAAAACGTTGATCTTTCGAAATCAAATTAATGACATCTAAGCGAAAGCCATCAATTCCCTTTTGAAACCAAAAATGCATCATTTCATAAATCGTTTTGCGCAGCTCTTCATTTTCCCAATTTAAGTCGGCCTGAGTTACATCAAACAAGTGCAGATAATATTGTCCCGTTTGCTCATCATACTCCCAAGCCGATCCGCCAAATTTGGATTTCCAGTTTGTTGGGGCACTGCCGTCTGGTTTGGCATCCTTCCAAATATAAAAATGGCGGTAGCGGTTTTCTTTTGACGAACGCGCCTGCTGAAACCACTCATGATCGGTCGAGGTATGGTTTACGACCATGTCCATTATCACTTTGATACCGCGCCGATGGGCTTCAGCAAGCAAACGCTCGAAATCCTCCATTGTTCCATAATCTTGATGAATGCTAAAATAATCACTAATATCATAGCCGTTATCTCGCTGCGGCGAAGCATAAATAGGCGTCAGCCAAATGACGTCAATCCCTAATGTCTTTAAATAGTCTAATTTCTCGATAATCCCTTGCAAATCTCCTATTCCATTTCCCGTCGTGTCTTTAAAGCTTTTCGGATAAATTTGATAAACAACGGCTTTTTTCCACCATGGCTGCTTCAATGAATATCACCTCGTTTATAATTTTGAGACTATCGGGAAAAACGATACCATTGGCGGTTATTCACCAATGGTATGAATCTTTGATTATTCATATTTATTATTTAGAACACAGTTCTATTAATTATGATCTTTGTGAATTTTTCCTAACACAAATGTTAGGGCAAATGGCAGCACAATCGCGATCGCCATTCCAATGAAAAACGGCGCCCATTTTTGCTGAACGATTGATAAAAAACCAGGAAGGCCGCCAACACCAATAGAAAATGCGATCACTTTATTGAGCGTAATGAACATTCCGCCAATTGCTGCTCCGATCATCGCTGAAATAAATGGATAACGGTAGCGTAAATTCACTCCAAACATTGCTGGTTCCGTGATACCCAAATAAGCTGAAACGGCAGATGTGAATGACAGCCCTTTCAGTTTTTCATCTTTTGCTAAAAACATTATGGCTAACGCCGCCGAACCTTGAGCGATATTAGAAAGAACGAGAATCGGCCATAAAAATGTTCCGCCAGTGTTGGTGATCAGCTGCAAATCAACCGGCAAGAACGTATGATGCATCCCCGTGACAACAAGAGGGGCATATATCGCTCCATATAGAAGCCCGCCAATTGCTGGAACATTATGAAACACTGAAACAAATACACTTGTAATCCCGTTGCCGATTGCAAATGTAATCGGTCCGATTGCAATAAACGCTAAAAAACCGGTAAATAGCAGTGAAAGCGGAGCGACTAACAGCAACTGAAACGCATCGGGAATTCGTTTGCGCCAAAACAGCTCTGTTTTCGCCAGCACGTACGATGCCACTAACACAGGCAATACTTGACCCTGATATCCTACCTTTTGAACATCCAATCCGAACAAATTCCATACAGGAATGTTTCCTTCTTCTTTCGCTGCTCCCCAGCCCCATGCGTTTAACAAATCTGGGTGAACAAGCATTAAGCCTAGCACAATACCAAGCAATGGACTGCCGCCGAATTTCGTTACCGCTGACCAACCGATTAAACCTGGCAGAAAGACGAACGCCGTATTGGCAATTAAGTTAATAATGCTGGCAAGATCGGCCCACTCTCTATGCACTTCCACAAATGATTTGCCTTCATAAAAAATATCTTGGCCTGTCAGGATATTATTAATTCCCATCAACAAACCTGCTGTCACAATCGCCGGCAAAATCGGAATAAAAATATCAGCTAATGTTTTAATCGCACGCTGAAGCGGGTTTAGCTTCGCTTCCGCTGCATCTTTAATCTCTTGCTTTGTCGCGCGGTCAATCCCCGTCAACTCCACCATTTCGTTGTACACTTTATCAACAAGCCCTTGTCCAATCACGACTTGAAATTGACCGTTTGCCGAAAAGGAGCCTTTGACGAGATCAATGCTTTCCAAAGCCTCTTTATCTACTTTTCCCTCATCCTTTAATGCAAATCTTAACCGGGTAACACAATGTGTTGCCGCTACAATATTCTCTTTTCCTCCAACAGACTCAACAATCTTTTCAACTGATTGTTTGCTGATATTCATGATGATCCCCACCGTAATCGTTTACAAAACAAGTGTTATTTTGCTACGACAACCATAAATGAATCCGTTCCTGCCTGCACGCTTTCGAGCGACTTCTTTTCGAGTGATTGAACGGCATCCATATTGGTGATGACAATCGGTGTGATCGTGCTTGCTGCTTTTTCTTTGATCAATGCAAGATCGAATGTCAGTAAACTGTCGCCCGCCTTGACTTTGTCACCGACCTTCACATGTCCAACAAATCCTTCACCGTTCATCATAACGGTGTCTAAACCGATGTGGATCAATAGCTCCAGTCCCGTCTCAGAACGAATACCAATCGCATGCTTCGTATGGAAAAATTGAATAACTTCCCCATTGACCGGCGAAACGACAATTCCGTCTGCAGGATCAATAGCCACTCCATCCCCCATGAGCTTTTGGGAAAATGCTGGATCAGGAACTTGTTCGATCTCGACTATTTTTCCGGTTAAAGGGGCTAAGAGCGTTTCCTCTTTTTTTCGAAACCATTTTTTTAACATTATGAACTCTCCTTTTAACCGCTTTCAAAACTTGTATATACAAGATGCTTTTATTTTAACCTGTATATACAAGTTCGTCAATAAAAAAGTTGACCGTATACATCGTCACCACTGAAAAAGTACTTTATTTAATAAAAGAGTTCCTAATTTTGAACTTCCCCCTGTCAAGTTTACAGTGGAAATAATAAAAGTTGCTTTATACGGCTTTGGTCCTATATTCCATAAAGGGCATTTTTATTCGAGACAATATAATCGGTCTCTATTACCTAAATAAGAAAATAATCTAGAAACCTCTTGGTAGTTTTTTCTTAAAATTCCCCTTTTTCATTTCTATTTACCAAAAATTCCTTTATCTGTCTTATAATGAAACAAAAAGCTTTTCCACTTGATGGAATCCATTTCGTTTCAATCGGAGGCATGGATACAGTGAATGTCAACTATATACCTTCAGAATGGGAAAGGACCAAGAAAGGAATCGGCAACCTGATCGGCGTCGGTGTATGGGGAAAAGGCATGATCGACAACTTAAAAGATATCAGCGATCTTTTGGAAGACGCCCAGTCAGACATAGCCAAATATGACAGCGATGGTGTCATCTCTTTCACCCATACCGATCGCAAAAGCCAATATCAAAGCTTATATGAGGATTTTCTTGTCATGCACCGCTTTAGCGGCCGCATCGGAGATATTGTCGACCGCACCATCGATGAGCCGTTTTATCAAGATATCGATGCTTTTGTCGAAGCGATGCGCGACTTATCGATATCAGAGATCAAGACGAAAAACCGCATCGGCGCAAAAGAAACAATCGTTGTTCCAGGAACTTATGGCTCACAGGAGACGATCGAAGTGCCGAAAGCCGAGGTCGGACTGGAAGATCTGTTCAGCGGCAGCAACTACTATGCCAGGCTAATGGAACGGGAATACGCCTCATGGAAAGAACTGAACACCCGCCATGACTTTTCGAAAAAAGAATATATACAGACGACATTGAATTCCCATGCTTTTCAGTATGAATCGATCAAAGAAGGACAGTTGAATAAAGAATTCTGGGGGCAAATAGCGGCGCTCGTCGTGATTGTCGGCGTCTCATTTATTTGTCCGCCGGCAGGGATGGCATTGGGCATGGCCTATGGTACACTGGAATTAAGCTCGGCCGTTTCCGGAAAAGACTGGATTTCAGGGAGGGAACTGGGAACAGGCGAAAGAGTATTCCGCGGTGCCCTCGCCCCATTGGATATCGTCCCTGGCATCAGCGCGCTTTCGAAATTCAGCAGTGCCGCCCGGTTCGCACCTCTTCTAGAAGCAATGGATCCCAAGCTATTTACAAGCTTGAAAGCTGGATTGCACCAGAAATCACAACGTGCCTGCGACCTGGTTGTCCATGCGGAAAACAGCATATTGGCCCGCATCAGGAGTGCCAAGGCATGGACGAAAGAAATGACGCAGCATTTAAAAACCGGTGCAAAAAAAGGTTCGTTGCAAGTCGGTCGGTTCGTAGACAACGCCGCAACAAACTTAAGACACCTCCTGCCAAGCCGGCAAATGGGATTGGCCATAGAAGGGGTTGGGAATGTTAAGGTTCCGCCCGAAAACACCAAAGGATTGGAGAATAAAGTTCGAGCTTATCTAAGTGAGAAGACGGGGGTAAATTTAGGCGGAAGTAAAGCAGGCAACGATGGCGTTGAACTTGGCACTAAGGGTACGGGTAAAACTGTTAAGCTACCAAGCCAAGGGACGGTGGATGCAGGCGTTCCGGGAGCACCAAAAGTAGATGCTGGTAAGCAAGGAAAGCATGTTTTAGGTCATCCTAATAGTATGCCTGGTAAGAAAACTCAATGGCCAGAAGGAGAAGATGGAGTTAAATTGACTCAAGAAGCATGGGTAAAGGGAACTGTAGTTAAGCCAGATGGTAGTGTTAAAATTTATGACTTTCACAAACCAATTGGGGTGAATGGAGAAACTAGAGTAAAAGTTCATATGGATAAAAAAGGAAACATCCATGGTTACCCAGTAAAATAACGGAGGTATATCATGAAACAAAATGTATTAAATACAATTGAACAATTATATCACCATGGTGATTTTGGATATGTTTTATTGAATTATGTCGATACTAATGTTTGGGCTAATAAAATCACTCATGAAATAAAAGGAATAAACGTTGAGAATTTAACAGATTTTAATTATTCAAAATGTTTCACATTATATATTATGCCTTCGATCCATCCTAAGATAAAAATTGGTACGGATGAATTTAGAGCATATATCAGAGAACACACTTATTTAAACGGATTATTGGTTTATATTTCGGCAATTGCTCCATTCGCAGCAATAAAATATGTTAGGTATGAATATGTTGATGGAGAGATTGAAATGCAAGAACAATACCAGCCATTCGATGAAGAAACAGAACGAATCGGCAAAGATATTTTGAAATTATTAGAGAATGAGGGGATAGAAGTTCTTGAAAAAAGCTTATTAGAAATAGAAGTACCTAATATTTCGTTAGAACTTAGAGAGGAAAAGGTAACAGTATTTCATTGCCTATTTGAAGATAGTTATTAAAAAGAAATTATACTTGGATTGGCATTAAGCAAGAGACTTTAATGGTTGTAGATTATTTGAACAACGAAGACAATGAGAGCATTAGTTTTGGAGTTTTTAAAAGATAAAGTAAATTTTAAACTCTATGTGGTGTTATGTCAAGAAAACGGACACGTTAAACAGAGAGAAATAGCTGAATTTAGGCAGCTACTTTTCTCTGGTTAGCGTAATATGCAGCTTCAAATTCACATGGCGATACATAGCCAAGGGCTGAATGACTTCTTTTGCGGTTGTAGAAGCATTCGATGTACTCAAAAATGGCTTGTTTCGCTTCTTTTCGCGTACGGAATCGATTCAGATAAATGCACTCTTTCTTGATGAGGCTATGAAATGACTCTATACAAGCGTTATCGTAACAGTTCCCACGTCTCGACATGCTCACTTGAAAATGATGTTCCTGTAAAAGTCGCTGATAGTCATTCGAAGCATACTGGCTTCCACGATCCGAATGATGAATCACTCGTCCCGTTGGTTTTTCGCTGTTTAGAGCCCGTTGTAACGCTTTGATGACTAACTCTTTCGTCATTCGTGTATCGATATACCATCCTACAATCTTACGAGTATATAAATCCATGATACTCGCTAAATACAACCAGCCTTCGTCGGTAGGAATGTACGTAATATCTGCCATCCATATTTCATTAGGAGCCGTTGCTTGGAAGTTCTGTTTCAATAGATTGGCATATACGTTGTAAGGATGGTTACTGTTCGTAGTGGCTTTGAATTTACGGACGGTAATGGATCTCAAGCCTTCTTCGCTCATGATGCGAGCGACATTCTTTTGAGAAACACGAATCCCTTGTTTGCGTAGTTCTTGCGTAATTTTTGGGCTTCCGTAAATCTTACGGGACTTTAGATACTCATTTCGAATTTGTTGAGTGAGTTGTTCTTTTCGTTCTTTCTGTTTACTTTTCACACGCTTGAGCCAGTCGTAATACCCACTTCTTGAAACACCGAAAACTTGGCACATCTTCACAACAAGAAATTCATTATGGTGTTGAAAAATGAAGGCGTAAATTACTTCTGGTGAAGATGCCTAACGCCTTTTTTAGGATCGCTAATTCCTCCTCCAACTCTTGATTGCGACGGCGTAACTCGATGATTTCTTGATTTTGTGGCTTGATGTTGCCTGAACCTACAAAGCTTGTTCCATTGCTTTCTTTGTATTCTTTGACCCAACGATGAAGAGTGTTGTAAGCCAAACCTAGTTCTTTTGCCACTTGGGCGATGGACTTGTCCCCCTCCAAGCATAACTCAACAGCTTGAATCTTGTATTCTTGATCAAATGTTCTCTTTTTCATGATTGAACACCTCGAACCTATTGTAATTAAGTTTATTATAATCTCCCTGTTCTCCGTGTCCAATTTTTAGACTAACATCACGCTTATATCATGCCTGAACGGAAAGTCAGTTGATATAATGGGTGATGGTTAGTGAAACTGCCGCCCATTTATAAAGTACATTTTTATAATTTCCTAAGGGTACTGGTAAAAAAACAGTTGAAAAAGGAAAAGATTACTCAACTCGTATTGACAATCAGGTAGAGGAAATTGAAAAAATGCCTTTACCTTCGAGTATTGCTACTACATTTAAAGATTCAAATTATAGAACAGTGATTACAAAAGAGAATGTTACAGTCTATAGAGTATTTGGCGGGCATGCAGATGCAGGCGGAACATTTGCTACAACTTCTCCGGCTGTAAATAGGATACAAACTAAAATTGACTTAGCTTTACTCCCAGAATGGAAAAATACGAGGAACTATGAAGCCGTAATTGAAATTCCAAAAGGAACTATATTGAATATTGGCAGAGCTGAAAAACAAATTACTAAAACCGGTAGTATTCTAAAAGGGGATGCTGACCAAATTTTATTACCTTTAAATTATTCTTGAGAATGGATAAAGGAAATTAGGCCAATACCTTCAAAATAGGAGGTTTTGTTATGCAAAACGAAGAAATGGATAATATTAAAATTCAAATACAAAAGGTTATGGATTTAGTTTATGAAAAAAAAAGTCAGAGGGAACATAAATTTTTAGATACATTAATAGATAAGTTGAAAGAATTATCAGAAACTGTAAATACCAATAGCAATATTGATGAATTAAGGAAAGATTCTAAGCTAAAAGGAGCCTTGAGAGCGTATTTTGATACCAACTTAGTTGAGAGTTACGATGAACCACTAGTAATTGAGTTAGATAAATTAGAAGTAATGTTGCAACAGAAGACGAATTAAAGTGTTTTTTTATTTGAGCATTTTGCAAAATTAGATTTTTTGGATAAAAGTATAAAAAATAAAGCACTCGACAAATAGCTACCAGCATGTTATTTTACAAAATATTACAATAATCTTGTTTTCGGGCATACCTACAGAATTTTTCACATTGAATTTTTTTAAGCGGCTTTCTTCCCTTTATTTTCCTTTGCCATCGCTAGCGCTGAAACAAGTAATACAATAGCGTTCAGGTAAATATGGGTCTTTACTTTTTCAATTCCCCATACATGTAGGGAGTTCGCCGTAAGGTAGCTTTTCATTCTTGAATTACAGCGTTCTACACTTGTCCTCTCGTTGTAAAGCTCTTTCCAACGTTTTGTATCACGGTGCGGATTGGAATATCGGCGCACATCCTTTTTGATGTCGACTTTTACCACCATTCCATAGTTGGAAGATGAACAGGCTGCCATTCCTAATGGGCAATCCACTTTGCCGGTTGCGTGAGGACATCTGAACTTGAGCTGGTCCTTATCAGCTCCCCAATAAGTCATTTCATAACCCATGGAACAACGCGGAGTTCCATTGGAAGAAATCCCTTCAGGAGGCTCTTTTTCGTTGCGCAAATTGAGCGGGATAATGGCTTGCGCTCCAATGTTTTTGGCTGATTCATAGTTTTTTAGTTGGTCATATCCGCCATCCATGATCAGAAATTCAATTTTGGATTTGGTACGCTCTGCCACTTGCTCTATTAATTCTGGTGCGACTTCTCCATCGTTCACATGGGCAGGGGTTACTTTTATGGCTATTGGCAGTTCGCTTGCGGTATCGACTGAAAGATGCATCTTATAGCCAAACCAGGTAATTTTATTGCCGAAGGAATCATATTTTGCGCCCCAATTGGCATTACCCGTTTGTTCACTACGCTTTTTGGGCTGTTTCTTTTCATAGGCATCAATGGCGGCACTGTCGATGGCCTGGTGGCTGCCGTCAATTATTCCTTCCTCCTGAGCTAACTGTACCAAGTCAAGGAAGATCTTTTCAGCCAGCTTTTTTTTGGTAAGTGCCGCAAAAACCCGGCTGAGAGTGGAGATAGACGGTGCGGGGCGATCAATCGATAAACCGCATTGATAACGGAAACGAAGGTCTTTATCCAATCGATGATGAAGGGCGGTAAAGGTGTCGATGCCTTCGAGTGGGGCAGCGATGAGAGCCCTTAGAATCCCTTCTCTGGAATGACCGTCAGCCCCTTGGGGTGAAGAACTTCTCAACTGTTTAGCATAAGGGCGTAAATCAAGCGAGCTAAAAAAGATAGGTAATTTCTCTTTTGACTCTAATTTTTGCAGTTCTTCAAAGGAAAATAGGCTTTCTTGTAGAATATACAAAGTGACTTCCTCCTTTTGAATTTTTGTGGTTTCGTCACTTCAAAAATTCTACATTTTAGGGGTGAAGTCCTTTTTTATGTCTTTGAAATCCTTATGGCTCTTGGGTCAAAAAATATGCAAAATGCTCATTTAATATCTACACGGAACATATTTATTCCAAAGAATTTAATGGGGGGAAGGACCAGGAATTTTAAAAATATGTTTCCTCTAAATTTAATATTGGGTAGTATAAACAAAAAATTTACTAAGTATTTAAAAATTATTATCTTCGTATAGTTATGACATCAAAAAATAGACAGTTCAAAATGCATATACAGCTAAAGATGACTCCAGTACAGTTGGGGTCATTTTTTACATAATGAACCGTTGAAGGAGAAATAGAGAAGCCAAATTAAAAACAATAATAAGGGTACTGGTAAACTTTATAGAGGAGATAGTTTATTGCATTCACCTAAAAGATCTAATGGAATTGGTAAGCCATTTATATCAGATTCAGGTAATTTAGTTCCTGCAAATAGTAAAGGTATATACAAAAATCGACAAGTTACTGTTATAGAGCATATTTTAGGAGGTTACAGAAGGGGAGCAAAATCAAATAGCCCTTATATTAGTTTCACTGGTAATAAAGGTATTATTGGAAATTATGGGGATTACTTAATAGAATTAGATATTTCTTCTTTGAGAAAAGCGATTAGATCAGGAGAAGTTAAAAATGTAGCCATTTTATCCCCAAAACAGATTCGAAAATTAATTGAGAGAGATAGCTCTTCTTCTGATTTTTGGAAAAATAGAGCGTTAACTTGGACTACAAGAGACAATGAATATTTGATCAGAGGAGAGATACCTAGCAAATTCATAAAAATTTCTCCTAAGGAGTGAGTATATTATGTTTTTATATTTCCAAGATGAATGTCTAGGCGAAATACAAGATATCAACACTGAAGGCATGTGGATGTATGGTAAACTTATACCTAATCAAAATATAGTAAAGTTTAAAGAGTTTTTTAAGGCTCTGATGGATGAAGAAAACGATTTTAAAGAGAGTGAATATAATGAAGAATGGCTGAAGGATGAAAATTGGTTTATTGTGAATGATCATCAATATAAAAGAGGAATTTATTTGCCGGCTGTGTATGAAGACTGGGAAATAAATTGGAGATGGAGGTAACTGATTTAGAACAAAAACCTTGATTGGCTACAAGCCTTTCAAGTTTTTTCTAATTTAAATCTAACAGCTAAGGAGGGAATATTTTTGGATATTAAGTCGGAAATAAAAAAGGTATACGATAACCGTCTGCTTAAGACAGAAAAACAAGTGGAAGAATTTGAGCAAGCTTTAAAAAATATATATGAATATGGTGAGGTATCAATTATTAAAGATTTAATTTTAGCTTTTGATGATAATACTGAACACCATGAGGTAATGTTTAACTTGGTGCATACTATTGAGCATTTATATAAGAATAAAATAGAGGAAGGGTTAAAACTAATTGCTACTTCTGTGCCAACGGTTATAAGTTATGGGAGGGAATGGATAGAAATTTTACATTACAGAATATTAAATCACCCCCATGTACGTACAATTTATGCAAAAGTTTTGGAGAATATCGACATCAAAACAAGAAATATTATTAAAGATTTGTTAGGAGATATAAAGAAAGAAGATCCAGAATTGTTTGGTGAGTCAGTAGATGAGGTATTAGATAATATTTAAGAACTAATTATGAAAACCTTGATTGGCTTTATGCCTTTCAAGTTTTTTTATTTTAAAACTAACAGATGTATCAAATAATAAAGTGCAATTACGAGAAAATTTATATATCGTTTTTACCAACATTTTAATTCAGACTTCATAATGGTTCCGCCTACTATGAGTTTGGCTGCAATGCATGGTAAAGTGATAACGCCACTAATACCCTTCGAGTACGCTTTAAAACACGAGAGAAAGCTTTCTCGTGGCGAGAAAGAGGGTATAAACTTTTAACTGACTGTGACAATAAGAGCTGGCAAATTATTTTTGTATTGTATTTTCACTAAAGACGGTCGTATAATACTCGTCATTGTTAACAAGCGTTACGTTAATCTGAATTTGCGTAACGGAGGGGGAAGGTATCATGAATGTGATTGGATATATCCGAGTTTCCACACAAGGGCAAGCCAAAGATGGATACAGCCTTGCCTACCAAGAAGATGAAATTAAAGGCACAAGGATACACTCTCTTACGTGTGTTTAGGGATGAGGGAATGCTAACATAGTATTAAAGAAGGATGAAGCAGGGAATTTTATTTTAACTGGTTATCCAACCAAATAATGGAATGGAGGGAAAAATGCTTGTTAGTCAAAAATAATCCAGAAGATCCAGTTTTTCAGTTCTTGGCTGGGACTTTTCATCAAGATGCAGATTCACCTGAAGAGGCATTACAAGAATTGTTAACAGAGGAAAGTAAAGAATATCTTAAATCTGCTATTGTATTTTTAACAGAATTCATCAATAGTGAGTATTCGGATGATGAAAAGAATGAATACATTCAACACTGTGCAGACGGAGTATATTTTCCTGATCTTGAGCTAACTCCAATTCAATGGCTAAAAAGTGTAGTAGAACAATTAAAAGAAGCTGTAAAAGCAGAATAGAACTACAAATTCTTGAGTACCTTGATTGAGTAAAAACTCTTTCAAGGTTTTTTTCTAGCAATGGGAATTATATTGGAAAGTGGTGAAAAAATGAAACAACCAACAAAAGAAGAAATAATTAATAAATTAAAAATGATTTTACAAGGAAAGCTAACACGAGAAGAAGTAGCAGATTGGGCTTCAAAATATGTCATGCAGGATGAGCCAAATATATCAGAAGAAACTGTTTGGGAACTTTTACAAATTGTTTCCGGAATTGATTTAAAAGATAGTCCAAATGAATATCTACATGTAGAACAAGACATTATAGATTGGATAAACAAGTATAGCAATTAAAAAGCGTTAAATAACCTTGATTGGTTACAAGCCTTTCAAGGTTTTTCTATTTTAAAGCTAACTCTACAACTGCCTTCATGGTTCGTGCCTCTCACCCTATAGAATGGATCCATGCCGGACGCACAAGAAAAATGCGATTTTTGTATTTCACAAGAACCGCGTCATATTCTTTACGGATTTTATCCACTTCGCTTGAGCCTTTTTCAAAGACCATCGAGGATCGTTCTAGAAATTCTACTTTCCAACGACTGACCATGACTGGGCTTAATTCATATTTGGCGGCTATTTCATTGACGGTTTGCTCTTCACGCAACACCTCAAGAACCACCTTAGCTTTAAATTCTGCGGTATATCGGTTTCTTTTTTTCATGTATCATTATAACTTATTTATCACGCTCATGTGTCTCACCTTATGGGAGCATTATAACGATTCTAATAACTAGATAAATATATCTTAATAAATAAATTTGCAGAATTTATGTAGAGGAAATAATAAAAAATATCCCTCTTCTTTAGAAATACCGCCAATCTATTAAGTTGACGGTTCATCACTCATTTATTAATTATTTGTAAGCGTCAAATACTCAGCACCTTCTAGTTGTGAATGTTACATGAGATAATCTCCATAGAAAAAATGCTGGAGGTTATGCTATGAATGATGCTGACAAAAGAATAGAATGGAAATCCAGGTATGATGCTTGGAAAACAAGTGGATTGAGTGCTGCTGAGTGGTCTCGCATCAATGATGTAAAAATACATCAGATGTACTACTGGATTCGAAAGTTTCGTGAGGAAGAAATTTCTACGAACGAGCATCAATCAAAATGGTTGACGGTGGATGTCCAAGAAATCTCCTCCCATCATACGGGTCAGGAATCTGTGCTTATTCATTACGGTGCACTGTCCATCGAAGTACGTCCAGGCACCGATTTGAATCTACTTTCCGATGTAGTGCGTGTGATTCAAAATCGATGATATCTAACGCAAATTTTGAACGTAAGCGTCAAATCTTGCACACCTTCTTGATGTGCTAATTTCATGAGATAATCTCCTCAAGATGAAATTGAAGGAGGTTTTTTTATGCCTAAGAATCCTGAATTACGAAAGGTTTGGGAACAACGAATCGCTGACTATCGTAAAAGCGGTCAAACTCAAGTAAACTGGTGCAAGGAAAATCAATGGAGTATTCACCAGTTTAAATACTGGTTAAGAAAAATTGAAAATCCAATAAAAAATCAAGGAAAGTCTACAAAATGGGCATCCGTTACCCTAGAAGATCATTCACAAACAGTTGAAAATTCATTACGGATTGAAATTAGTGGGATTTCAATTGAAGTAAAACCTGGTTTCGATCCGGCCTTTCTTTCAGAAGTGGTTAGGACGTTGAAATCAACATGTTAGTTGGTACAAGAGCTGAACGAGTTTACTTGGCAAAAGGAAGTACTGATTTGAGAAAATCCATTGATGGATTAGCTGCTTTGGTGAAAGAGGGATTTGATTTAGATCCCTTTTCATCAAGCTATTTTGTGTTCTGTAATCGAAAGCGAGATAAATTAAAAATTCTTCACTGGGACTATAATGGTTTTTGGCTTTATTATCGTCGATTGGAAAAAGGAAAATTTCAATGGCCAAATGAAAATGACACTGGAACGATACAAATTAGTTATCGGCAATTACGCTGGTTATTGGATGGTCTTGCAATGGAGCAAAAGAAAGCACACCCAGAAGTAAAGGCTAGAACAGTTATATGAATTTTTTACTTTTAACAAAAACCTTGGAGGAAAATAGCTAAAACCGTCGAATTATTACTACATGATGAAAAATTTAAAGAATCCTAACCAAAACCCATTTGAATTAATTGAAAAACTTCAACAGCAAATCGTTGAATTGACGGCGAAATTACAATGGTATGAAGAACAGTATCGTCTTAGTCAAAAACGAAAATTTGGCTCTTCAAGCGAAAAAACAAATCCTAATCAATTAGAACTACCTTTATTCAATGAAGCAGAGGTAGAGTCTAATGTAAAAGCCGAAGAGCCAACTGTTGAAACAATTACATATCGTCGTAAAAAGAAACGTGGTCAACGTCAAGCTACGTTTGAAAACCTGCCTATGGAAACGATTGAATATCGTTTACCCGAAGAAGAGCAGGTCTGTTCGTGTTGCGGTGAAAAAACACACGAAATGAGCACAGAAGTACGACAAGAATTAGTGATTATTCCGGCTCAAGTCAAAGTTTTAAAACACGTTCGATATGTCTATGGATGCCGTCATTGTGAGCGTAATGAAATAGAGACACCAATCGTTACAGCACCTGCCCCAAAATCTGTGTATCCAAAAAGTTTAGCTTCACCGTCAAGCATGGCATATATTATGAATCAAAAATATGTAGAGGGGCTACCTCTATATCGCCAAGAACAACAGTTCAAACGATTAGGTGTGATCTTATCCAGGCAAACCATGGCCAATTGGATGCTTTATGGTGCCGAAAAATGGCTTGCGCCAATTTATCAACGAATGAAAGAGCATCTCCTCTCTAAAGACATTCTACATGCGGATGAAACAACTGTTCAGGTTTTACATGAACCTGGAAGGTCAAGCACATCGAAATCTTACATGTGGCTTTATCGGACTGGAAGAGAGGATCCACCACTTGTCCTTTATGACTATCAGGAAACTAGAGCAGGAGAACATGCCAAAGAATTCCTAAAAGGGTTTAAAGGATACCTGCATGTCGATGGATATGCAGGATACCATAAGGTATCCGGCGTAACATTAGTTGGATGTTGGGCTCATGCCCGCAGAAAGTTCGATGAGGCTTTAAACGTACTTCCTGAATCCAAACGTCATTCAGCAGTCACAGCTCGGGAAGGACTCAATTTCTGTAATCAGCTATTTGCCATCGAGCGTGATTTGAAAGAATGTACACCAGAAGAACGATATAAAAAACGACTTAAACACAGCCAACCATTGTTGGAGGCTTTTTCAGCATGGCTAAAAACAGAGAAAAGCAATGTTTTACCAAAGAGTCTATTAGGTCAAGCCATTACATACTGCCTCAACCAATGGGAAAAACTCGTGGCATTTTTAGAGGATGGACGATTAGAAATCGATAATAATCGAAGTGAACGATCCATTAAACCATTTGTGATCGGAAGGAAGAACTGGATTTTTAGCAATACTCCGAAAGGAGCTAAGGCCAGCTCAATCATTTACAGTATTGTGGAGACAGCAAAAGAGAATAAATTAAATCCATTTTATTATCTTCGCTACTTATTTGAAAGGCTTCCCAATATGGATATAAGCAATATGGATGAGCTTGATCAACTACTTCCTTGGTCCAAAACAATTCCTTTGAATTGTCGGGTTTTTAATAACTTATCACAATAATAGTATTTAATCCCTATCATTAAAAGGTGGGGATTATTTTACGCTTACTTTTGAACGAGTGTACCTTGCACGTGGAAGCACCGATCTCCGGAAATCGATTGATGGTCTCGCAGTCATCGTCAAAGAATGCTTCGATTTGGATCCATTTTCCCCTTGTTTATTTGTTTTCTGTAATCGGAAAAGGGATAAACTTAAAATTCTACAGTGGGATAATAATGGGTTTTGGCTCCATTATCGAAGATTAGAAAGAGGAACTTTCAACTGGCCATCTGAACAAGAAGGAGTGCCGATGGATATCAGTCCTCGTCAGCTACGCTGGTTATTAGATGGCTTATCCATCGAACAAAAACAAGCCCATCCCACAGTGAAAGCACGCACGATTCTATGAAATTAAAAAACTTGAGAATCCGACTGGTCAAGCCGGATTCTTTTGCGTATACTGGAACTATGAAAAACACGGACACAAAAATTCAGGAAACAATTGAATACTATAAAGCGCGTAACGAAAAGCTTGAAATAGAAAAGGAAGCTTTGGAAGCGAAGCTAAAATGGTATGAGGAGCAATTTCGGTTAAGTCAACAACGTCGTTTTGGTTCTTCCAGTGAGAAGACCAATTCAGACCAACTGTCCCTTTTCAATGAAGCTGAAGCTACCGCAAATCCTGATGATGAAGAACCGACGATTGAAACCATTACATATACACGCAAGAAGGAGCGAAATCGTCGAGATGAAAAACTAGAAAACCTGCCTACTGAAACGGTGGAATACCGTTTGCCAGCTGAGGAACAGGTTTGTTCGTGTTGCGCTGGACCTCTACACGAAATGAGTACGCAAGTACGCAGAGAAATAGAAGTTATTCCAGCACAAGTAAAAGTGAAAAAGCATGTCCAATATGTTTATAGTTGCCGTCATTGTGAACGCCATGAAATAGAAACGCCTATTGTCACGGCGAAAATGCCGGCTCCTGTTTTTCCGGGAAGTCTGGCATCTCCATCGTCAATGGCTTATACGATGACGCAGAAATACGTTGAAAGTATGCCTTTGTATCGCCAGGAAAAACATCTGGAGCGATTTGGCATATTCATTTCCAGGCAAACTTTATCCAATTGGATTTTGTATGGAGCCGACACCTGGTTGAGTCCTGTTTACGACCGAATGCGTAACCATCTATTGAATCAGGATATCCTCCATGCGGATGAGACCACCTTACAGGTTCTTTCAGAACCTGACCGACGAGCGACTTCCAAATCATTTATGTGGCTTTATCGGACAGGACGAATGGGGCCTCCAATTGTTTTGTATGACTACCAGCGAACCCGTGCATCCAAACATCCTTTACGATTTTTGGAAGGTTTCCGTGGATATTTACATGTGGACGGGTATGCCGGTTATAACGGAATCCCTGATGTCAGTCTGGTCGGTTGTTGGGCTCATGCCAGACGTAAATTCACAGAAGCTTTGCAGGCTCTTCCTGAATCGGCTAAAACTACTCACGTTAAAGCCAAAGAAGGTCTTGCATTCTGTAATCAACTTTTCTCGATAGAACGGGATTTAAAGGACGTTAGTCCTGAAGAACGTTATAAGAAACGTTTAGAACGCAGCCAACCGGTATTGGAGGCTTTTTTGGCATGGCTTCATGAACAAGCCCCAAGAGTGTTGCCAAAAAGTGCACTTGGGCAAGCCATTAAATATTGTCGTAATCAATGGGACCGTTTAGTAGCTTTTTTAGAGGATGGTCGTTTAGAAATTGATAACAACCGCGCAGAACGATCCATTAAACCGTTTGTAATCGGGAGGAAAAACTGGCTGTTTAGCAATACCATAAAGGGGGCTAAATCCAGCGCAATCATTTATAGCATTGTGGAGACTGCGAAGGAAAACGGATTAAACCCATTCAATTACCTTAAATATTTATTTGAACAGCTTCCAAATATTAATCTGACTGACAAAGAAAAATTAGATCAACTCCTTCCTTGGTCCACAACAATTCCAGAAGAATGTCGTGTTCCTAATAAAAGCTAAATAAATCATAACAAGGGCTTGTCTAAAAAGTCCATAAAAACAGAGCGAATGGAGAAAACAATGAGTTTTTCCATTCGCTCTGTTTCCTTATTTTTGAAATTGGTTTGGGAATTTGCGGCCCATTTCAGTATGTTGTGGGCCATTGCCACAATCCCGAATTCTGTTCGGACTTTATGAAGCCCCCGTAACAGAAATCGAGTGAAACGCAAATTGCCCTTGATGTTACCGAACACACTTTCGACATCCACTTTACGCTTCGCATAAAGAGCTGCCTTTTGTTCGTCACCAAGAGCTGCTTTGGCTTTCGCTTTCATTTCTTCATAAATCGTGTTCCAATATACTCGACGATTTCCTTTGGCTTTCGTACACCCATTCTTCAACGGGCAATCCGTACAATCTTCACACTCGTACACTTTCAAATCTTGTATGTATCCAGATGCATTTTTTCTTTTTTGATAATACTTGAATACGACTTTCCGATTGTTCGGACAGATAAAGCAATCGTCTTCTTCGATGTATTTCCAGTTTTGTACTTTTGATAAATCCTTTTTAAACTTTTTACTTTGTTCCTTCAAATAGGTTTGGTATGGGGCTAATAATTCAAAACGAGGTTCTTTTTCTTCGCCAATCGCATATAAATAGTTTTCTTCACTCGCATATCCTGCATCGGCAATGACATACTTGAGTTTCTTTTCCTTCGGCATCGATTCCAATAACTTTTCCATAAATGGTTGGAAACAGCGAGTATCTCCTGGATTTTGATAAATTTCAAATCCCACGATAAATTGATGTTGTGTGGCGAGTTGAACATTATAACCCGCCTTGAGTTGGCCGTTTTTCATATGGTCCTCTTTCATTCGCATAAAAGTGGCCTCATGGTCGGTTTTCGAGTAGCTATTTCGTTCACCTAGAATCTGTTTTTGTACTTTGTATTTTCGTAATCGTGGAAGATAATCCGTTTGAATCGTTTTCAGTTGTTTGGTGAGTTGGGATTTTTTAGAGCGAAGTTCTTTTTTTCTTTCTTTGTCTTCTTCCTGTTTATAATCTTTTTCCAAAGCTTCTATTCTCTCAGAAAGTTGTGCCGATGATTTTTCTAATTCTTCTTCTAATTGTTCTTCTTTTAATTCCTCCAAGGCGATTTGGTGCGCTTCTTGTAGAAACGATTGAATTTTGGCTCGTAGTTTCTGATCATATTTTTCTACGGATTTTCGCCATACAAACGTATATTTGTTGGCATTCGCTTCTATTTTCGTACCATCCACAAAAATATGGTCGAGGTCGATAAGTCCTTGTTCTACTAGTTGAAGGACAAATTGTTCAAATACAGAATCCATCATGTTTGACATACGAACACTACGAAAATCATTTATTGTGCGATGGTCAGGGGTTTGCAATCCCGCCAACCACATCATCGGAAGATTTTCTTTCACCATTTGCGCTATTTTCCGACTTGAATAAACATTTTGAGTGTACGCATATAAAATCACTTTCAATAACATTTTAGGGTGATAGGGTGCACGACCCCCACCAACATAATGAGTATACAACACTTCATCCGGAATCGATTCCACCATTTCATCCACTAAACGGGCGACATGATTTTCAGGAATATACATTTCGATATCTAAAATGCTCATGACTTGACGATTGCAATAAGGTTGGAAAACTAGTTTTTTGCGTTTCTTATTCTTTTGAACCTCTATTTTTTGAATACCCTCTAGAGTCATTTCTAATTGCGTGTTATAATTTTCTTGAATAGTCATTTGATTATTCATAAGAAATCGTCCTTTCTGTAGAATGTTTTTTGGTCAATTTCATTCTATAAAAAAGGACGATTTTTTTGTACCCTAAAAACAGAAAAAAGGGCTGAGCCCAAGGTCGATTCAATCGACTTTTCGGACAGCCCCTTTTACGCTTACAATTATTTCATTGATTGCATGTAATAATCTGATCTTGTAATTCCTTGATGGGATGATGATTAACATATTTATTTTAATAATCCGTTGACAGGTACGAAAAATAAAAGAGCACCCAAAAGCTGAATTTTAGAAGCTTGGGTGCAAATAAGAAGACAGGAAATCACAAATTAATCAAATTAGATTGATAGCAGCTGCTTGTCTTTTTTATATACATTTGTAAAATCGTATTTCTTTTCCACATATACTTGGTGCCAAATCATAAAGATAAGAACGGTCCAAATTTTTCGGCTGTGATCTGCCTTATCGCTACAATGCTCGTCTAGTAAACGGTACAATAGATTTTTATTAAATAAATGATCTGTTGCACTTTCTTTTATAATATTTTTCGACCAGTCATACATTTCGTTTTTCAACCAATGACGTATTGGCACGGGAAACCCTAATTTTTTTCGATGTAAAACATGATCTGGCACAATACCCTCCGCTGCTCTGCGCAAAATGTATTTCGTCGTATTATTTGCTGTCTTCATCTCTGGAGGAATTTTTGCCGCTACTTCAAACACTGCTTTATCTAAAAATGGAACCCGCAATTCTAATGAATGGGCCATTGTCATTTTGTCCGCTTTTAATAAAATATCGCCACGCAGCCATGTATGAATATCAATATATTGCATCCGGTTTACAGGAGGATAATGGGTTGTTTCTCTATAAAAAGGAGCTGTAATATTTGTATATTCTAATCCCCTCTTATATCCTTTTAGCAGCTTTTGTTTTTCTGCCTCGCTATACATTTTCGCATTGCCGATATATCGTTCTTCCATGGGTGTTGTACCACGCTCAATAAAACTTTTTCCTTTTATTCCTTCCGGGAGTATTCCTGCAATCACTCTCAAGGCTGATTTAACTGCATTTGGCATTCGCTCAAAGAGTTCCAATGACTGCGGCTCACGATAAATATTATAACCCCCAAACAGCTCGTCTGCTCCCTCACCGGAAAGAACGACCGTTACATGCTTTCTTGCTTCCCGGGCGACAAAATAAAGCGGCACTGCAGCAGGGTCGGCAAGTGGATCATCCATATGCCACATAATTTTCGGCAATTCCTCCATATATTCCTCTGGTGAAATGACATAGCTAATATTCTCAACGCCTAACTTGTCCGCTGTTTCTTTTGCCACATCAATTTCACTGAATCCTTCCCGATCAAAGCCGACAGAAAATGTCTTGATATGAGGGTTAAATTGTTTCGCAATCGCTGCAATGAAGGATGAATCAATTCCTCCTGATAAAAAAGAACCTACCGGCACATCGCTGCGCATATGCACTTGCACGGAATCGAACAGCGCGTTGCGAATTTCTTTGACAAGTTCATCTTCTGATTTGATGATAGGTTGGAATTTGGCTTTCCAATAGCGATGAATGGTTAATTTTTCACCGATTTTTTTCTTAATATAATGACCCGGTTCTAACTTTTTAATACCATCAGACATCGTCATTGGTTCAGGTACATATTGGAATGTTAAATAATGCTGCAGTGAATCATAGTCTAATAAATCATTTTTAAGAGCGAGCAAAATACTTTTCTTCTCGGAAGCAAAAAACGTACGGTCGCCCTGTTCCATATAGAAAAATGGTTTTATGCCAAACGGGTCACGTGCCGCAAAAATCGTTTTCTCTTGTTTGTCCCAGATGACGAAAGCAAACATACCTCGAAGCTTTTCTACAGCTTTTTCTTTTTCAGCACTATAAAGAGCAATAATGACTTCTGTATCGGAATGAGTAGTAAATTTATATCCCTTTGCAAGCAATTCTTCTCGCAATTCCACATAGTTGTAGATTTCCCCATTAAATATGATCCAATATCGTTCATTTTCATAGGACAATGGCTGGTGCCCTGTCTCAAGATCGATAATACTCAAACGTCGAAATCCAAAATTCACATATTCATCAAAAAAATAACCACCATCATCAGGACCGCGATGAGTAATGATATCATTCATTTCTTGAAACGTTTCTTTCCATTTTTCATCAATGATTCTTGGATGATCATGAATACTACAAATAAAACCGCACATGATATTGCTATTCCCTCACTTTATCAAATTTAAATTTTATAGATTGTATCAAGACTTGGGTTAGCAAAATATAATATTTTGATCTTATTTAAATGTAACAAACTCTATTTTTATACCATCTATAGGTTCCTATAATGAACTTTAATTATTCCTCCTGAAACCTGCTTGCGATATTTTCATTCCTTTAATATATTATAACACAGTAGCATTGCATTAAGTTAATTTTAATTTGTCAAGCCCAATTTTATGTTAAATTTCATCTTTTTGGATATAAAAAAACTCCTTATAATTAGGATTGGCAGTCCTATCCAAATCCTAAGAATAAGGAGAAACCATTATGGATAAGAATACCACAGAATCCACAATAAATGAACTATTTAAAGAGATCGATCCAATAACTTTTTCAAAACTAATTAATGTGATTGACGTTGACAAATACATTAAAAAATTAACGGCGTATAAGTTTTTACAACTTTGTATCATCGCTCAGTTAAACGAATTGGAAAGCTTAACAAAATTGGCCAAACATTTGAAAGACAAGGAAGAGTTGCAGACATATCTGGAATTTGATGCAATTAGTACTTCGCAACTTTCTCGCAAATTAGGCCAATTATCCCCTCAACTGTTTGAAAAAGTATTTAAATATCTGGTCTTAAAGATCCAAGGGCAAATGAAAAATGCCCCGATCATCCGAAACATTGGTCGTCTTCTGGTCATTGATTCTACCACGATGAGCATGAGTTTGAGCCAATATCCATGGGCAACTTTTCGTAAGACAAAGGCTGGTGTTCGACTCCATTTAAAGGTTGTTGTAACGAAGGATATCACTGTTCCGGATCAAGGGATTATCTTACCCGCGAAACATGCCGATCGCACACAGATGGACGAACTCATTGAAATCGATCCAAATGCGATTTACTTGTTTGATCGAGGGTATGTCGATTACAAACAGTTCGACCGCTTATGCCGAGAAGGGGTGCGATTCATTACCCGGCTTAAAAAGAACGCAGAGATTGAAGTTTTATCGGAACGGATTCCCAATCCAGAACGTTTGATTTATAGGGATCAGATTGTCATTTTAGGAAATGACCGTAATCATACCAAAATGACTCATCCTCTCCGATTGATCGAAACGGTCGACAGCGAAGGGAATCCCGTGATCATCATAACCAATTGCTTTGATCTTTCTGCGGAAGAGATTGCAGATTTATACCGATATCGCTGGAAGATAGAGACCTTCTTTAAATGGATGAAACAGCACCTTAAGATAAAAAGATTTTATGGAAAAAGTCAAAATGCCGTTTACAATCAAATTTGGATCGCCCTAATCACCTATTGCTTACAGGCCATGCTCCAATTAAAAGTGAATCACGATGGTCCTTTATTAGAGATCAAGCGAACTTTACAGAATCTGCTTTTTAAAGGTTTTGACTGTTTTGTTCGCTCCCTTTTTAAAAAGCCAATTCGAACGTCCAACGGTCGGAAAAAATACCATTGGGAAAAAGATTTTGAAACCATCGTGTACCAATTTGAAGAAGGGGAGGTGGAACACCTAGACGATTTAGTTTATGATCCAATGTTTCTGTAATATATTACCAAATTGTGGAAATGGACTGCCGATTAAGACGTCATTGTCCTTTTAAGCTTGCTTAGAAAGATTGTATGTCTGAATATTCAGTTACATGAAATAACTGGAATTTTTATTGAGCTTGACAAACATTAAATTTTTTTATGCAACGCTACTGATTATAACAATAAAATGTGGAAAAATTATGGATTTTTTCGAAATTGTTACATAATTACATGATAAGAATCACCTCCATTGTTTCTGCATATTTAGTTGATAATATAAAAACAGCAAGTTTAACAAAGGGGTGCAGCTGTCATGTTAGGGATTATACTTTTTTTAGCCTTTATGATTGTTTCACTTTCTATTTTTCTTTTACGAAAGCCAACCAATGAAAAGTTATATAAACTAGCTATAGGGTTCTATACCGCTTTTTTCCTATTGTTTTTAACTCTATTTGTCCATTATGTAAATTCTGAAAATATGATCGATGCTATAAAAAATCAAGTACAGAAAACATCATATAAAAATAAAGTTGAAGAGAGAAATTCGTCATCTAATTCAAAAGAACAAGTCCCGGTTAAATCAGCTCTCATTGATGCCCCCCTTCTCTCGCAACTTCCAGAACTACCAAGGGGGTGCGAGGTAACAAGTCTGGCAATGCTTTTGAATCACGCGGGAATCAAAGTAGACAAGATGACACTAGCGAAGCAAATAAAGAAAAACCCAACTCCTTATCGAATACATAATGGAAAAGTATTTTATGGACATCCAAATGAAGGGTTTGTTGGTGACATGTATACAAAAAAGAAACCGGGATACGGTGTCTATCATAAACCTATAAAAGAATTAGCCGAGAGTTATTTACCTAACCAAATCATTGATTTAACAGGACAGTCATTTGAAGAAATATATAAATATTTGTCTAAAGGTACTCCAGTTTGGGTTATTACTAACACAACCTTTCGTGTACTTCCTCCTTCTGAATTTATTGAATGGCAGACCCCGCAAGGTCCTTTAAAAATTACATACTGGGAGCATTCCGTGTTAATCACCGGATATGATGAGCAATATATTTATTTTAATGACCCGTTGACAGGTACGAAAAATAAAAAAGCACCTAAGTCTGAATTTATAAACGCTTGGATACAAATGGGCAAACAAGCTATTACCTATAACCACAATTAACCGGTTATAGATAGTGGTTTGTCTTTTTTGTTTCATATCCTCCATTAACATCGAATAATTATTTTCTCTAAATTACTTTGTGGAAAATTATTTATATAACTCTTTCTCCATAAATTTTGCACATTTATTTTTTATGATGAAAGTTTATGGAGGAAAATACATGAAAAAATTATTGTTTGGAACCATTTTAGCGGGAGTCGTTGCGATTAGTGCAGCCTGCTCAAATAACGCTTCGCACAGTTCTATGCAAGGACACGATATGTCAAACATGAATAAAAATGAGGAAAAAACATCCAAAACCTCTGAAGTCAATGAGCAACTGAATTTGGTAACAAATACAGAAGTTTTATCCGGTAAAGAGATTAATCTTACTGCTAAGGAAGCATTATTACAAATAAATGATAAAGTAAAACTTCCGGTCTATACGTACGATGGATCGGTTCCCGGAGCGCAAATGAGTATTAAACAGGGGGAGACTGTTAAAATCAATTTGAAAAATGAATTACCGGAACAGGTTACGATTCATTGGCATGGCTACCCTTTTCCAAATAGTAAGGACGGAATTCCGGGGATCACAATGGATGCAGTCAAACCGGGCGAAACCTTTACGTATGAATTTACAGCTACTGTACCAGGAACGTATTGGTATCATTCCCATCAAGAAAGCGCGAAACAAGTGGACAAGGGATTATACGGTACATTAATCGTAGAACCTAAGAACGAGGAAAAAGTAGATCGAGATTATACACTTGTGTCGCCAAAGATTTCATCCTGTTCCTTGTATTGGGCTAGTCGAGGTAAAAAATTTTCTTGAATCAGTTTTAAAGTTTTTTTTCCATTTCTTGCGTTCTGTCCGTTTTTCCTTCCGAACTTTTGGTTCGGATTCCTGTTCGATTTCCTGTACAACAATTGTATTAATTTGATCTTTCTTAAGTTTTTCGATAAAATACTCTGCACATTTTGGGGTATATTTATATGAAAGTTACCCGCCTACAGTTAATCGTGTAACTTCAAATCTATCTTACAACAAAAAATTCTTGTCGGCACCATCTTCCTCAATTTTTTTTGTAGCTTTATTTCTTTCATTCACCAGAAACAGAAATAATATTGGCACGATGATGAAAGCTCCAATAGTACTCCACAATATATCTGTTCCGCTTATGACTTGTTCTTTCAGCAATCGATAGTAGGTATATGAAGAATAGGGCAACACTAGAATGATGGAAGTGATTACACCAGGAGTGTATTTCCTTAGGTAGAGTGCTTGCCCTAAATGTGTGAACACATGGGCAAAAAAGATAAACAGTAACATTAAAAAAATATAGTAAAAAGAGAAAATGACGGCTAAACATGTTGCTGTTGTAATGGTAAGGAAAATCCAAAATACATCGTACGCAAATTGAACAGTTGTCATCTGAAAGCTGCTATAAAAATATTTTCGTATTGATTTAGGTAAAACCGCAAGAACTTGTTCCTTGTTCTGTTTGGTCCACTTCTCCACCGTAAGAATCTCTTCGAAATCATGAAACATAAACAAAATGGGAAATAACCAAAGCACGCTAATCAAATGAAGTTGAGAATCCAACCAATCTAATACCATTTCAATCACCGCTTTTCGAACGATTTTGAATTCCGCCCAAAAACATCTGTCCTACTTTACTTTTTCTCCTGTTAATAAATATCGATGTAATAGTAACAATTGACTCTGGCGCCACCCATGTGTCAATTTTTTCTTTTACAATTCCGAATCGCTTGTTATTGAACATATCAATCTTACAAAACTTTGACATCCGATAGCGATAGTTCAACAGATTTTTCCAACATCCCTTAGTTTTATTAACTGTTGATCAAAATTTTGAAATATTTGTTGAAAGATATCTTCCTTACTCTTGAAATTAAAGTAAAATAAAGCTTGCGTTAAGCCTGTTTTTGCAACAAATTCGCTCCTTTTGATACTTTGAAAACCCTTTTTCCGAAAAAAGCTCTTCAGGCATTTGAAATAACTTTCTCATACTCTCTTCGCCTTTTTTTACAGCCAACAAGAATCTCCTTTTTTATAACTAACTAATTAGTTAGTTATAATTATAGGAAAAATTTGCTTTGTTGTAAATAGATTTTCAAAACAGGGAAGAATGGAAAGTACCGAAAGTAAAAAGCCTGAGGCGCTTAAAGCTAATGTCAATCTTTGCTTTCGCTGATAGAAAAAATTATTGCATTTATAATAAAAATTAATCAATAAGGTGAAAGCATAACGAGGCTGCCGCAATGGCCGTTAAACCGATGAGACAGCCGCTGTTTTTTGAATGGGGATTTGTCCTTTGTTGCGTCTTTTTTCTCACACTGTAGACAGCACAAGCCAGATCCTATTGCGGGGATTATGTGTTAAAAACGGGGATAGTATTAATTGGATAATAATAGGAACGAATAAAGCTACCTGAATCCGTGACAAAACATCTTTACAATGGTCGCAAACCGTTGATACGATAAGGGAAAACGACGTTGACGATTCTTCATCAAGTAGGTGATGTGATGAAAGATTTCCCGATTCGGTTTGTATTGACAGATGAAGCGATTACCCCAAGTGCTGGGCTTGCTCTCGTTGGCTACTTACTCCATCGAACGAAACTGGATAAACGGGTAAACGCACTTCGGCTTCCAACGGTTCGTCGAGAAGTGCACATTTCCCATAGCGATGTCATTCGCTCGATGATTGGCTTGCTTGCCACAGGAAAAACGGATTTCGATCATATCGAAGCGTATCGTCAGGACGATATCTTTTCGGCATCGATGGGGATTCAGCACGTGCCTTCCTCTCCAACCTTGCGACAACGACTCGATCAGCTCGCTTGTCTTCCGATGACCGAAACGATTCTTTGGGAGGAGTCCATACGTCTGTTGATTCAACGACATGCCACTTTGTCCCCTTGTTGGACCAAAGGAAAGACGACATGGCTTCCCCTTGATATAGATGGTTCCCCATTTGACAACTCCGATACGAAAAAAGAAGGAGTCAGTCGAACGTATAAAGGATTTGACGGTTTTACACCGTTGTTTGCGTATGCAGGGAAGGAAGGGTATCTCGTTCATGCCGAGTTGCGTCCAGGGAAACAACATGTGCAAGACAACATGCCCTCGTTTTTAGTCACCGCTATCCGTCGAGCTCGTCAACTGACTTCATCTCGTCTGCTTGTTCGCATGGATGCAGGAAACGATGCAGAAGCGAATGTGCACGTATGCCTAAAGGAAGACGTGGACTTTGTCATCAAGCGAAACTTACGCCGAGAATCGAAAGCGCTTTGGTTCCAGATCGCTTCGCAAAAGGGCAAACGTGTCGATGATGGACAAAGCGAAGGAGTACAAACCTATGAGCTATGCCTTCCACAGAAGGCAGCGATCGATGGAAACACGTATACGTACGTTCAAGTCACCCAAGTGACGGAACGGACGATGGAACGCAATGGACAGCTGATGCTCGTTCCTGATTATGAAGTGGAAAGCTATTGGGTGCGGCTCAAAGGATACGAGCATGTTCGAATGAGCGATGTGCTCGCGTTGTATCATGACCATGCGACATGCGAACAGTTTCATAGCGAACTGAAGAGCGACTTAGATTTAGAGCGGCTTCCATCTGGGAAGATGAAAACGAATGCGCTCGTGTTGGTCATGGGAGCCTTCGTTTACAATCTTCTTCGTCTGATTGGACAAGATCTATTAAGCGATCCGAGACATCCGTTGCACCACAAAGTGAAACGCCGCCGCATCAAGACGATTATTCAGACGGTGATCACGATGGCAGGGCGACTCGTCCGTCGATCACGACAGATCTGGATGAAACTGACGCGAAGGAGTGGCTATAGCGAGCCCCTACTGAACGTCTATCAGAAATGGAGAGAGGCAAGATAACGAACGAATGTTCGGGCACTGATGTCCAACGTCACTCCCTGTGCTTTTTTGTCTATTTTTTTGGTTCGTATACCTAAAAAAGAGATTTGTTCCATTTTCGGAAATAGAGATGACATAGGTCATAAGCATAAAAAGGGTTTTATGGATTATCAATCCATCAAAATTACAACAAAATCAAAGTCGATTTCAATTCATCACGGATTCAGGAAGCTAAATAAAAACAGCGAAGAAGTTTGACATTATTTTGAAGAAAACAGGGAGGCGAAAAGCTAATTTCAGACATCATTTTGTTTTTATCTAACGGTTTTGTCCAAAAAGAAACGCTTAATAGATCAATGCGGTTAATATATGTTTAAAATATTTTTGACTCGCTTGATTTCTTTCTTATTTTCAAACAAATCTTCCACAAGAATTTTTTGACCGTTTGCTACATCAGTGAGCTGTTTGTCCATCTCCTCGATCTTTTGTTCAACTTGGTCGAGCCGCTCATTGATTTCGACCAATTGCTGCTTCGTTTGTTCAAACTGCTGATCGGTTTGTTCAAATCGTTGGTCAATTTGTTCAAACCGTCGATCAATCTGCTCAAACCGTTGATCAATTTGTTCAAACCGTCGATCAATCTGCTCAAATCGTTGGTCAATTTGTTCAAACCGGTTATTCGTTTCTTCTGAATGGTTTTTTAGCTGCTCAGCCAGTTCTTTAATCGCTTGCAAAATCATTTCATTTGTAATTTCAGCCATCGGTATGCTCCTTTCTTCATTTTAAATATAACTATTATTATACCATATTGCGGTCATTTCGATATAAATCGCATCAACTTTCATGTATTCACATGGTAATTGGAGTATGATGTTTAAAAACACTTTATGCAATGTTTCGCTCAAATGGAGAAAGTTCGACACTCTCTACATTCGCAAGAGCGGTTATAGATACTTTTTGTTGATTTATTAAGAATCTATCACATAATTCAGAATAATTTTCGCTGATTTTTCCATTTTCGGATGATTATCTTTTGTTGCGTTTCATAATTTAACAACGATGTTTCGTTTACTGATCATTTAATACAATCAAATGATTATTTGTAATCTTTAACCATACTTTTTTTGCGCAAGTTCAGAAGATGTTGAGTAGAGATTTTTTCATAACGTACTTTGTGTTTCTATCCCTTTTTTGCTCTTACTAATCGGTAGAGATCAAACGATGTCCTCGTTAACAGTCCGAATGTCTTTTCGTCTTCCTCAATAAAAATAGAAATTTTGGAAATACCCTCTTTCGTTTTTGAAAGACATCGCTTAAATAGATCCAACCTACTTTCTCATTAATTTCGAAGGAGCAGTTGAGAGATTGAATAGATTTCTGAACTGTTTTCGATCCTCAATTTCCTTATATTATTAGAAAATATTCATTCCTCTTTCATATATCTCTCTTCTCGTAATCGTAAACGACTGCTTCTCTCATTGACACTATAGTTATATGCGGGGATTTTTTTCAGGCGATACGGGGGTACCGGTTCTGAGGTCCTTTTGATGAAAAATCGGGATTATTGAATTAAGATGAGAAGCTAAAAACTTTACACACAAATATTCTCCATAAAACTCCTCCCTATCATCAAGATTACGCAAAAACCCTTTTATCATCAGCTTTAACAATACGTCCTTTTTCACCAAAGGGGCTCCTCATGATCGACAAACGAATATAAAAATGGCAGCAATATCATATCCAAAACTGACAACAACAAAAATATCAACATAGTAAACTTGAATGGAAGCCCAAATACCTGTAATGCAAAAGATATGACCAATGGTACAAAAGTTGCTATACCCATTTTTTGTCTTGATTTCATTGTTGGATACATTTTTGTTCCACACTTAGGGCACTTTATTTCTTGACTAAATTTGAACGAAGCACGAAATATGTTTCTCCAACTAAATGGATGGTTACATTTACAACATTTTGGCAATCCCATTGAAACTACCCCTTTTTACTTTATTTTACCATATGATATATATTTCTCTATGATTGATAACAACAATCTTTTAGAGAATAGCTTTTATTTTACACTGATGTAACCTGTTACAAATCCATGGAGTGTATCATGTTTTCATGAGTGAAATGTTTGGATATTATGTGTGAAAATAAAGGCAGAAATTACACTTATTGTCGGCATATAATAAATAATAAGTGTATGTATTAAGATGAAAAAGAGGAATATTGCAAATAATCAAGAATGATCAATGCCGATCTTTAGGTGAAAAGAGTAATAATAGCATGAAAAAGATATTTTTTATGAGTCAAAAGGATTTGTTAAAAAGAAGGATTAAGCAAATATTATCGAAAGTTCGAACAAAATAATTAGGATTTAAACGCGGACTTTACTGTTAAGCTGAATTTAAAAATAATGGGATCGATATGTTTCGCGTTACAATGAATAAGTTCGGAACATGAAAAATATGATAAAGTAGAGAAATATTTATGGATAAAATCAATTAACCTCCTTCTTTTTGAACATTTTTAAGAAGGAGGTCTCAAAGCAATCGTACGATAGGCTTGTTCAAAACAGATCTTTTTCCTATCCTGTTTGTTGTTTTTAAAGGCTGTTTTCGTAAGCTTTGTTGACTTCCGATTGATTCGCTGTTTATTTAAAATTCCCTTTTGTTTCTGGTATGATGAAGCTGCCCAACAGATACAAAATGAAGAGAGCAATAAAGAAATACCCCAAGGACGATGGAATATTCGACGTTTGACCGCTGACCACTGTTACCAAAGTCGGCATCATCCCGCCTACAGCAAATCCCATATTCCAGGACAGTCCAGTACCCGTCGAACGAATAGATGTAGGAAAACGTTCATTTAAAAAGATCAGCACGGGAGCATATGAGCCATTCCCTAAAAACGACAACCCCATTGCAAAGAGCGTAATCATTGTCAGATTTTGAGCGTGTGCCAATTCTGTATACAAATACGGAAGAGCAAACAGATTTACGATGCCTAGTAAAATGAATGTTTTCTTTCTACCTATAATAGTGCTCAAATGACCGAGAACAACAGCAGCAACCAGTGCAGAAATACTGCTTACCATAAGAATAATTGAGGATTCGGTCTGCGGGATATCATTAATTACTTTTAAAAAGGTAGGCAAATACCCGCAAGTTAGGTAATAGGCTGAGCCGCCGCCGATTACAATCATTAAATTAATTAATAAAACTGACAAATATTTAGTGAACACCGTTTTCACCGGAGACTGCTGATGTTCCGGTTTCGTTTCTTGCTCCTTCTTATGCTGCACCCATAACGGTGACTCCTCAAGCTTCTTGAATACGAACAGTCCGAGAACAGAGCTCAATATGCCGGTAAAGAACATAAAGCGCCAGCCCCATTCGCTGAATTCCGGCCCAGAAAAAATATTTGACAAAACAAAATATACAATGGAGGCCAGCAATGCACCAAGAGCAGCACCGCCCCCGCCGACAAGGCCGGACATCAAGCCGCGCCATTTCTCCGGTACGGATTCCGTCCCAATTGTATGGGTGGAGGCAACAACTCCTCCGACAAATACACCTTGGATTAAACGAAGAATAATAAAGATGATTGATGCAGCGGCACCGATTTGAAGCACTGTTGGCAACGCTCCAAACAGGGCGGTAGAAATCCCTACACCAGACACGGCCACAACCATTGCTCGCTTCCTCCCATGGCGATCAGCATAGGCACCAAAAAGCGCTGAGCCGAGAGGACGCAAAAATAGTGTAACTGCAAAAGAAGCATACACAGCGGCCAATGAAAGTGTCGGTTTATCTGTCGGGAAAAACAACTTTCCTAACTCAGGTGCAACATAGAGAAGAATAAAGAGATCATACAAATCCAACGACCAACCCAACAGAGACGCCATAACGGCTATTATCATTTGCTTTCTACTAGTCGATGCTTCCAATGCTGAAGTTTGCTGAACGGTTGTCTCCATATTACCATTCATACTACTCCACCTTTCTTTTGAAAAATTTTTAATTTTCAGTAAATTTTAACTTTAGGAAACGGCGAGCTAGCCGTTTCCCGAAGTTTCCGTCTTATTTGCCTTTAAAATTCGGCTTTCTTTTTTCGACGAATGCTTCGACTCCTTCTTTGAAATCTTCTGTAGTGCGAAGCAATCCATAGGCTTTTCCTTCTATTTCAATTCCTGCACTAAGCGGTGTTTCTTCGGCTGCATTGAGCACTTGTTTACATACTTTTAATGCAAGCGGAGAGAAGTTTACAAGCTCTTCAACGAGTGAATCGACAGCGCTTTCTAGTTCTTCCTTTGGAACAACCTTTGTAATAAGGCCCCATTGATACGCTTCTTCAGCAGGAATTCTTCGTGCACGCATAATCATGTCTTTTGCGCGAGTTAATCCTACTGCTTTGGCCACCCTTTGTGTTCCGCCGCTTCCTGGAATCATACCAAGATTCATCTCAGGCAGTGCTAATAATGTGTCGTCTGCTGCAATTCGAAAATCACATGCCATAGCAATTTCAAAACCGACTCCAAACGTATAGCCTTGAAGCTGAGCAATGACAGGCTTTGGAGAACGTTCTGGTGCTGCAACGTTTACAGCAAGATGTGATAATTCTTCTTGATGCACTTCCAAAAATTCAGGGATATTCCCTCCTGCACTAAATGCCTTATCTCCTTCACCTTTAATAATGATGACGCGAACATCATCGTCTTTATTTAACTCATCAAAAATTTCTGGAAATTGCGAGCGAGCTAGCATGCTAATATAATTCATTTTTTCTGGACGGTCGAAAACAATTGTTGCCGTCTTTTTTTCCGGATTTTTTTCAACTCGAATGTGATCATATTGTTTTACTGCTTCCATGTTTTGGTTCCCCTTTCTTTTTTGAAAAAATTAAACGATTTTTTCACTTTCATTTATATATAGTTCAAATTCTCCCGTTTTGAGTTTACGACGGAGAATTTTCCCAACAGGGCTTTTCGGTACTTCTTGAATAAATACATATTTTCTTGGACGTTTAAAGTTTGAAAGTTTTGTATTATTTTTACAATAATCGTCAAGTTCCTGTATGGTAAGTGACGGATCTTTTGGTACGACATAGGCAGAAACAACTTGGCCCCAGCGCTCATCTTCTTCACCAATTACAGCAACTTCATGCACTTTCGGATGCTTGGCTAAAACATCTTCTACTTCAAGAGGATGTATATTTTCTCCGCCGGAAATAATCATATCATCGACACGTCCGACGACATATAAATCTCCATCCTCATCTAATTTGCCAAGGTCTCCAGTAAAATACCATCCATCCCGAATGGCTTTTTTTGTAGCATCTGGTCTATTCCAGTAGCCTTTAAAGCTTTCTGGTGATTCAATATTGACAATGATTTCTCCCAGTTCTCCTTTTTCCACTACATCCTCTGGAGTTGCATTGCCATCAGGATCTGCCTTAACAATGCGGATACTCTGATGAAAGCCTGGCTTACCGGCACATCCTGGTTTTTCCTTCACATTATGGTTTATTGTAAATGTGTAAATTTCAGTGCTGCCAAAATGGTTCACAAACACTTCAGGCTTTAACATCTCAATACATTTTTCTGTTAAAGCTGTTGTCATAGAAGCGCCTGCATAACCAATTTTTTTCAACTTAGACAAATCGAAATGATGAAATTCAGCGTGATTTAACATATCGTGATATAACGTAGGTACTAAGTAAAGGCATGTAATTTCTTCACGTTCTATTAATTCCAACGCTTCCTTTGCATCAAAATCAGGCAGAATAACATATTTTCCATTTAAAAACATAATAGATAGAAGGGAGCGCATTCCCATTGTGTGATAAAGCGGCATTGTCCCTAATGTACTTTCCCCGTCTTGATATTGGTTTTGGATAATATGGGCTAGCGCTGCACTATATTCATTTTTGTGCGTTCGAGGAACTCCTTTCGGTTTTCCTGTTGTTCCGGACGTATAAAGCATAAGAGCGATATCGTTATCATCTATCGTTGGCTTTTCCAAGCTGCCAGGACTTCTTTCAACAAGCTCATCATAGTAGATATCAGCTCCTTCTACTTCGCCGAACCCAATAAGTATCGGTTTTTGGTGCAGATTTGCTTTCAGCACGGATTCTTGGCTTACGCTCTCGTATATGACAGCAGCAGCCTCAGCATCATTTACACAATACTCAACTTCTTTCACCGAAAGCCGAAAATTAATTGGAGTGTAAATGGCTCCAATTTTTTGCAGCGCCCAATAAATCACCGTATTTTCAAGACGATTTTTTAAAAGGATCATAACGCGGTCATGCTGTTTAATGCCGATTTTTTGAAGTGAAGCAGCGACTTTTTCCACTTCATTATGATATTGCCTGTACGTATACCTTCTGTCTCCTTCAACAACAGCAAGTCGATTTGGATGACGCTCAACAGCAAATTCAAAAAGAGTTAAAAGGTTCATATCATCATCACCTTTCCACCCGAGCATGATTACTATTTTCTTCAACTGTTTTTTGAATTGCTTCTATAATTCCAACATAACCCGTGCATCGGCATAAATGTCCTGATAGCATTTCTTTTATTTCTTGAACGGAAGGATTCGGATTTTTTTGTAAATAGTCAGTTGCTGACATTAAGATTCCAGGTGTACAGAACCCGCACTGAAGGCCGTGACATTCAATGAAATTTTTTTGTAATGGAGTTAATTGACCGTCTTCTCCCAAACCTTCTACTGTTGTGATCTCCTGCCCATCCACTTGAACCGCAAATATGAGGCAGCTTCGAACAGCTGAACCATTTAAATGGATCGTGCAAGCGCCGCACACACCATGTTCACAGCCGACATGCGTGCCAGTGAGACCGCACGTTTCTCGTAAAAAATCACTTAACAGCAATCTTGACTCAACTTGTTCTTTATACTTTTTCCCGTTGATCGTCACTTCAATTTCATGAACGCTCATTGGCTTCACCCCTCGCTCGTTCGTAGGCTGATTTCACCGTACGCACTGCCAATTTTTTCGAAAGATGTCTTCTATATTCAGCAGTTGCGTGTATATCTGACTCTGGATCTACCATTTCATCCACTATATCCTCGACTTTTTGGAGAAGGGAGTCAGATAAAACCTCTCCTTTCATCCATTCGTTTGCCCCTTCTATTAACAATGGCGTTGCTTCAACACCGCCTAATACAAGTCTTACATTTGTAATGCGATCTAAATGATCAATCGTTAATTGACAAGCAGAGGCAACGAGTGCAAAATCACCGTGACGACGAGAAATTTCATAAAATGAATATCCATTTCTTTCTTGTTCTATAGGAATGTGAATTTCCGTCAGCATCTCATTTGGCATTATGTCAGTTGTTAAATAAGTAATAAAGAAATCCTCGACGTTTACTTCTCGCACCTCTTCTTTAGAAGCAATATGAAGGGTCCCTCCGAGCGCCATCAATGAAAGAGGAATTTCAGCTGTTGGGTCAGCATGAACAAGACTTCCTCCAAATGTTCCCCGATTTCTCGTTTGAACGTGCCCAATAAAGGGAACCGCTTCACTTAGAAGCCCTAAATGCTTCTGAACTACATCTGATCTTTCAACTTCCGCCTGCCTCGTTAACGCACCAATTTTAACTTTGTCACTATCAAACTCAATAAATTGCAAATCATGAAGCTGATTAATGTCAATTAAACATTCTGGCGATGATAGTCTCATGTTCATTATTGGTACAAGACTTTGACCACCGGCAATGATTTTCCCGTCAAATCCTGCTTCTTCTAAAAGTGTTAAAGCTTCATCAACTGTTTTCGGGGAATAATAATCAAATTTTACGGGTTTCATATACTCCCCTCCTCGTTTAGTATTTTTAGAATCCTCTTTAGAGAGAGGCATTTTCCAGTTAGACTCTTTGATAACTTTTTCAGATAGTGTTGCTAACTGGCACTATCTGAAAAAGTTCCATTTTAGGGGTAGACTTTTCGTGATGCCCCTAGATAGTAGTATTAAGGATCATTGGGAGAAATCCATCAGCTATGACTACTTATAAAGTCTGTTTCTCCAGCTCTTGTTCGAACTTCTAACCCGCAATCTTGTTCCCTCTTGCCACCAATGCTGAATGTGACAGCTTCCAGACAGCATGGATTAGAGCAAGTTCTCGTGATTGATCAACAAGTGGACTGGGGACATCCCGAATAGTCCTTTCCACAGATCCTTACATGAAAGGGGTTATTTTCAGGAAAAGGGCAAAAATCGCTTTAATGATGCTAAATGTAGCAAACTCCATTCAAAAGGCAGCCAGATTTTCTTATCGGTGCAGAAGACTCAATCGACCTTTTCATTTCGTCCACTCACAGTATGATCTAGCAGTTCAAAGGATTTGGAATTTCCAATTCCTTTGATTTTTGTGCTTGACTTGTATTTTCTCTATTTAAATAGATTGTTCGCTTTTCGCTAGTTCTTTATTAAACTTTTTAAAGAAGTCCTGAATGATTAATTTAGCTACACCATTTAGCATTCTTTGCCCAACCATTGCCACTTTTCCGCCAACTTCCGCTTCATACGTATAGTTCAATTCCGTCTTGTTATCGTCAATTGGAACAAGATCAACAACTCCTGCTGCTTCAACACTTCCTGGTCCGCCTTCCCCTTTTACAACGAGCTTATAATGGTTCGGTTTTTGAACATCAGCAATTTCAATGGTTGATTCATATTTTCCTTTCACAGCAGCAATTCCAATAGATACTTCCGCTTCATATTTGTTTTCATTGACAGACTCTAATTTTTTACAGCCCATAATGCAATTTTTTAATGCCTCTGGGTCCAGCAGCACTTCCCATGCTTTTTCAATTCCTGCATTTAATGTTACGCTCCCTTTTCCGTTCATGATGATACCTCCTGTTTTTTAGACTGATTCAACATGTTCCATACTTTATTTGGCGTTATAGGTAATGAATCAATCGTCACACCATATGGCTTCAACGCATCATTTACTGCATTTGCAATGACAACTGGTGCACTCATTGTATTTCCTTCCCCAAGACCTTTAGCGCCTAATGGTGTAATTGGTGATGGCGTCTCAATATGTTTAATCGTTACATTTGGTACTTCAGGTGCTGTTGGACATAAATAATCCATAAATGATCCAGTTAAAAACTGACCTTTTTCATCGTAGACGAGTTCTTCATACATGGCGCCGCCAAGCCCATGGACCAGGCCTCCCAATATTTGTCCATCGACAATAAGCGGATTTAACAGTTTTCCAGCATCGTGGACCGTGAAATAATCTATAATGTGGATGTCTCCTGTCTCTGGATCAATTTCAACTGTCACTAAATCAGCAACAAATCCATACGTAACCGATGAATTAATTAAATCCTGATCATCCGGCGGTTCAGCCTGGGCAGTATAATAGGCTGTTTCATAAATTCCAGGCTCCATCCCTTCTGGCAAAGAAAGTGGATTCCAATGGGCTGATCCAACAACCCTTTTTATAGAAATAGATTTAGATGGATCGGTTTTGGAAACGATCTTACCGTTTTCGATCGTTAAATCTTCTTCCTTCGCTTTTAAAAAATGTGCGGCAATTTTGATAAGCTTATTTTTTACCTTATGTGCTGCGTAGTACACTGCACTTGATCCGAGTGACGCAAACCGGCTGGAATAGCTTCCAGAAGCAATGGACCATGCACTTGTTGCTGTATCAAGTTCAGCTACAACATTAATTTTTTCATGCGGAATTCCGAGAATTTCCGATACGATTTGGCTAGCGACCGTTTCATGCCCTTGTCCGGACGGTGTTGTACTAATGCGCACATTCACATTTCCCATAGGATCCATCGAAATCGTCGCCGCTTCTGAACAACCAGATTTCGGCAATCCTGCTTTTCTTTCCTCTGGAGTTAAGGCGATCGTAATGTATCCCATATTCGAACCGGATGGTTCAACGATAACAGCGAGGCCAACACCAAGAAGCTTTCCCATCTTGCGTGCTTCAGCTTGTTTTTTTCTGAATTCATCATATTTACCGATTTTTAATAGCAGGTCAAATGCTTTTTCATAGTCGCCGCTGTCATACACTCCACCAGATGCCGTTCTGTATGGAAATTGTTCTTTTTTAATTAAATTCCGTCTGATCACTTCAGCTGGCTCTAATTTTAATTCATCTGAAATGATTTGCATGATCCGTTCAAGAGGGAAATACGTTTCTTGTCCCCCATATCCGCGTATAAGCCCTGTTGGCAATTTATTCGTCATAACGGCATACGCATCAATCATTAAGTTGGGAATATCATAGGCACCGGTTGTGTTAGCATGATTCCGGTACAGACATGCCGGCTCTGGTGCCCGAATATATGCACCAACGTTGTCAATCATTTTCATTTTTAATCCGAGTATTTTTCCGTCATTTTTTACTGCTGCTTCAATATATGTGACTCGATCCGTACAGCTTGAACTAGCTGCTAAATGCTCCTGCCTGTCCTCGATCCATTTCACTGGACAGCCTACGAGACGGCTTACAACGGAACAAAGAACGATATACGGGAATATTCCTGCCTTAATTCCATAACTGCCGCCAATATCTTTTGGTATAATAATCCGCAACCGATTGCTTGGAATTTTTAATGCACCTGCCATAATCGAATGAAGCACAAACGGTCCGTGAAAGTTTGCGTGAACCGTATAACTATCAGAGCTATCCTCGTATTGTGCAATAATGCCGTATGTTTCAACTGGTGTTGCAGAATATTTCGGAAATTGAAAACGATGCTTGATGATTTTGTCAGCTTTCTCAAAAGCCTTCTCTACATCTCCATAGTGAAATGTTCGATGATTAGCAATATTTGAACCAACATTTTCATGTAAAATAGGTGCTCCATCTTCTATTGCACGTTCAATATCTACAATTGGTTCAAGATTTTCATATTTCACCTTAATTTTTTCTAACGCATCCTCCGCAATATAACGGTTTTTGGCCACGACAACTGCTACTGGCTCACCTACAAAACGAACTTTATCAATAGCAATTGGATAATAGTGTACTGGAGCACTGACGCCAACACTAAAAGGATTTAATAGAGGATGTACATCCTTACCTGTTACAACACCCTTTACTCCAGGAATTTCTAAGGCTTCCGAATAATCGATAGACACAATTTTGGCATGCGGATAAGGGCTCCTTAAAATGGCCACATGACCAGTATTCGGCGGGGTACCGATGTCATCAATATATTTTCCCTGACCAGTCAATAATCTAGCATCTTCAACACGCGTCACTCTTTTCCCAATCACTTTACTCATTTAACTTACCTCCTTCCGAAGAAATCTCTCATAATTTTGTGGTGACTCACTAACTTGAGGATATTGCGATCGCAGCAAAACAAATATCATTACGAATTTTTGCCCTTTTGGCTCATCCCTTTAAAGAACTGGATGACCTTTTTAATTCGATATTTTGCTTGAACAATAAACAGGTTCCCATTTCTTTCATAGCATTGAATCACGGCACAATAACGCAACAACGGTGTCAGTCTTGTCAGATGCATTTTTTAATCTTATTTTTAGCAATGTAATCAGCCTTGATTGGTAATATCTCCTAAAACCAATCGGTTTACTTATTTCAGAGAAACTTTAGTTCAGAGTTAAGTCAGCAGCAATACCGCTTAACTGAGATTTTTTACTTTCATCCACGGTATTTTGGTCAATACCTTTCCAATAGATGGTATTAATAGATTGTGTTTGACCATCCGCTTTGAAAAAACTGCAGCTGATATCACTCAACAAAATATGTTTTTTCACCTTTATGACTGATGTATCTTTTTTAGGAATAAGCCATTGCCGCCAGCTCTGATAATTTCTTTCCTGTTCCGCCTCTGTACACCGTCATAATTTCAGCCAAAATACTAAAGGCAATTTCTTCCGGTGTTTTCGCTCCAATATCAAGACCGATAGGACTATGAATTTGCTGAATAGAAGGATAAGCCTTCAGAGTTTGGCTGCTTTCAATTAATTGGGCAGTTCTTTTTTTCGGACCTAATAGACCAATGTAAGCCGCATTTGAATGAATGATGGATTCTAATATTTCTTGATCGTGTAAAAAATTGTGTGTCATTATAATGACATATGTGTTTTCATTAAACGAAACGTCAGGAACAGACCCTTTAGGATAAACTTGGATAAAATCAGCATCAGGAAAATTATTTTCATTGCAATGAGTAGGACGATGGTCAAGAACAGTCACAATCCATTTCAAGCTTTTCGCCATTTTGACAAGCGGAATGGCATCAGGACCTGCGCCAAAAATCTTTAAGTGTGGTGGTGGACTTAATGATTCATAATATACGTACAATTCTTTTTCACCACCTAAATAAACCATTTCATTTTTTAAATTGTTTTTCCGATCTTGATAATCATGAGCAATTTCAGAAACGGTAATAAGTGAGTCGTCATTACTTTGCAAAGGGTCTAGGATCCACATTTTTCCTTGAAGATTTTCATCTTTCGCATTCACGATCGTGACAGCGTGTAATTGTTTTTGGAGGGATTGTGAAAAATATTGATCAATCACTTCTGTCCTTTCAGGCTGCTTTTTTGGCAGATATGGTTGTAAAAATATGTTCATTTTCCCATTACAGCCGACACCAAGTCCCCAAACAATATCCTCTTCTCCGTAAAAATCATAGTGGAGAACTGCCGGCTTACCCGTTTCGAGCACTTTTACAGCATGTTCTACAATATCTGCTTCGACGCAACCTCCGCTTAAAAGACCTGTTAGCTTTCGATCTTCTGATACGAAGCATTTTGCCCCTGTCTTTTGGTAGGTAGATCCTTTTGTAGAAATAATGGTTCCAATAACACCTGATAACCCTTCCTTTTTGCAGCGTTCCAATTCCTTTTTAATCGTAATCACGACTTCACCTCCTATTCTTTAAAATGAAACTGCTCCCGATACTCTCTTGGCGTCTTCCCAACCAATTTTTTAAAAGCGGTTGCAAAATAGCTTGCATTTGAAAAACCGGTATTGTTAGCGATAATTTCAATCGGAAGACTCGAAACTCTAAGCAGCGTTTTAGCTTTTTGAACTCTAACAAACGATAAATATTCCACAAATGTCATACCAACTTCTTCTTTAAACAATCGGCTGAAATAAGATGGACTTAAATATACTTGATTTGCCACTTCTTTTAGAGTAAGAGCATAACCATAATTCATTTGAATAAACTGAATGGCACTTTCGATCGGATTTTTTAAGTCAGAGGAAAAATGACTTTTACCATTGATGGTTTGATTAATTTCTTTATTTAATCCTTGGGGCAAAATCCGCTCAAATGTATCAAGCAGTTCATTTTTGGAAAGCGGTTTCAACAAATAAGCTGAAAAACCTGAGTTGATCGCTTCCTGAACAAACTCGAACATTTTTAACTGAGTCACAACAATCACGGGCAAATCTGGATACAGTTGCAACGCTGATCTCCCTAATTTGATACCGTCTATATCTGGCAAGGAGATATCCACAATGAGTATAGTCGGTCGATTTTGCTTTAAAAGGATCATACCTCGTTGAGATGTACTTGCTTCATAAATGGAAAGAAAGCTGAATTTACTATCTTCAATAATTGACTTTACATCCTTCCGAGCAGATTTATCATTATCAACAATTAATACATCAGCCAATTGCTCCCCTCCTTGTTTCTATATATTAGATAAAAATGTATTTTAATGGTTTAAAAATTTTGCGATTTCAATTTTAATTTTTTCTCTTTCGAATTTTCTAAAAAAAAATAAAAAAAACAATCAGCATTTCATCACCAAACGCCGATTGTTTATCCTCCTATATATGACATCTCAATTTTATTTTTGTTCAACATACCTTTGTTTTCTGTACGTTCAACAGAATATTGATCTTTACGATTTTGCCAAACACGTTCAATAGCCATTTTGATTTCTTCTGAACTTTTTCCTGAACGAATGAAATCCCGTAAATCAAATCCTTCGTGGGCATATAAACAAGTGTACAGCTTTCCGTCTGATGAAATACGCGCCCTCGTACAGCTTGAACAAAATGGTTCTGATACTGATGTAATAAATCCGATTTCTGAACCTGTGTCTTGATGACGATATCTCTTGGCTACCTCTCCAAAGTAGTTTTCATCAATTGGTTCAATGGAATAAACAGAACTAATCATCTTTACAATATCTTTTTTTATCAAGACATCTTTCATATTCCAGCCGTTTGTATTGCCTACATCCATAAATTCAATAAATCTTAATGGAATCCCCTTGTTTTTAAAATATTCCGTCATCGGCAAAATTTGGTGATCATTTACTCCTTTTTGTACAACCATATTTACTTTAACCGAAAAACCGATCGATACAGCATAATCAATATTTGCCAAGACCGTTTTTGCTGATACATCTCGGCCATTTAGACGGCGAAACGTATCGTCATCAATCGCATCAAGGCTGATGTTCAATCGGCGAAGACCTGCTTCATATAATTTTGAGCCATACTTTTTTAAATACACGCCGTTTGTTGTCAAACCAATATCATGAATTCCTTCAATTTTTGAAAGCATGGCAATTAGTTTATATACATCCTTTCGAAGAAGCGGTTCGCCTCCCGTCAGCTTAATTTTCTTCACGCCAAGCTCAACAAAAATTTTCGTGAGCCGGGCAATTTCTTCAAACGTCAACAAGTGATCCTTCGGAAGGAATTGATAATCGTCTCCGAATATCTCTTTCGGCATACAATACGTGCACCGGAAATTACATCGGTCGGTTACAGAAATACGCAAATCGCGCAAAGGGCGGTGCCTCTGATCCAAGACTTGGCCATTTTTCATTTTTTATCACATTCCTTTATAAGGATTTTCAAAAATGATCGATATTATAAATGTTATCCTATCAAATTATTAAAACGATTTCAAAAATATTGCATAAATGGCAAAAGGACACTCCTTTTTCTTTCCTATCATTTTGTATAACAAAGAGGACTCCTTACAGATTATTTAGATAAAACGGAAAAATAACTACTGTTACACTTTGTCGTCAATCAGGAACAAAAACCTCTCGGAAACCCGGTTGGTCGTTTCGCATAATTTATACTCAAGTTTGACAGAGTACACTAAAGAAAAGCCCGAAAATACTGGTGTTTTGGACTTTACCCACAACACGTACCACTACACTTGTTAGTGGCACGTGTTTTTTTCTAATACTCTAGGAGGCGCTTGTGTGACAAGTGCTTCAAATGCTAGATTTGCTTGACCTTGTAATTCTGTACGAACGATTTGCTCTTCACCATTCACGCGTATTTTCGAGGCCTTCATCTGGCTTACATCATGCAAAATATCCTTTACACTTGTTTGGCATCCTATTTCTTTTAGCTTATAGGCCAAAAAGGATTCCATGACAAGCGCAAGGAAACAAACCATGATATGGCCTCGAATACGAGATTCCACTCGATGGTACATCGGGCGAAGTTCTAGATTCGACTTCAGGTTACGAAAGGCTTGTTCCACTCTCCACAACTCTTTATAGGCAAGTGCTGCCTCTTCATCCGTTAATGACGAGTTGGTCCGAATGGCGTACTTTCCGTCAAACTTTTCGTCATTGGATACCTTCTCTTCATCAATTTTGGCCGATGCTTTTTCTATCGTTAAAAACTTGGAATACGCACGGTTTTTGACGAGTCCAGATGGACCGAGTTCATCAAGCTTCGATTGAAGGTTTTCTAACACGACTTGACGACTCGCTCGATCACGTTCTTCAGCGTCCGGATTGTAACAGAGTACATACGTTTCGCCATCGATTTTCTTTGACTTCACTTTTAGATTCGGGAGAACCTTCTTATATGGCCCACGGATGGATAATAGCTCTTGGGCTTTCTTCGACTTTCGTAATTTGACACCCACAATATATTCCATGCCCAGTTCACGAATTTGATCTAAGTTGGCTTCACTAACCATTCCGCGGTCTCCCACTAGAATGACTTTCTGAATAGGATAGCGCTTCTTCAGATCTCCAACCACCATGCCAAATGTCTTCGTATCATGCATGTTTCCAGGGAAGACTTGATGCCCAATCGGAATCCCTGTTTTGGTCATTAATAAGCCAATCACGACTTGTTTTCGATCTCCACGATGATCTTTGGAGTAACCATAGTGAGCCAGCAGTTCGTCTGCTTCCTCTCCTTCGAAATAGGTGCTTGTCGTGTCGTAAAACACGATATCTACTTCTAATGAGGTTAAATCGGTTAAATGTCCATAAAGTTGTTCCTCAATTTTTTCTTTTTGTTCACTTAAGAAGTCTAATGCACGATAGTAGTGATGGAGTTGAATGTCTGAAAGACCTTCTGCATAAATCGTGTCGATCCATTGTTTGAAGATATAATGCTTACTATTGGAATCCATGAGACGGTTTAACACCATAGCAAAAATGGCTTCGTCATACTGAGAAGCAGCCTCGGAATCATCCATGATTTTACGTAATAGCCGACCAAGCCCTAACTTTTCCCATACCTTTCGGAACAGATAAACCGGCCCAAACTCTTTTGTCCAAAGCACGGAGACAGAAGAGGAAGAGCCTTGCCCGTGAATTCGGTCAAAGTAACGCTCTGAAAATTTGGCTAATCCCTCGATTATGTTATCGACAGAGCCATTCTCTAATAAATGTTCTAACCTCCCTAGATTACAAAGCGTTTGTTGCCGAACTTTATTGTCTACACGAAATGTACGACATATTTGTAGATATTGACGAACAGAACCATTTTTATTTTTTTGCTTATTAATTCGAATATACATAGCACTAATAGTATAACATATATTACATATTATTGGATATACAAAAGTTATCCACATAACACTACATAATGATTATATTTTCGATAAAAAAAGTGGATAACTATTGGTATAATCACCTTTAGTTATCCACATGTAGTGAAATGGTGTCAAACTTGAGTTATAATTCTCAACATTTGTGCTTCTATTAAAAGCACTTCCTTTTATCAATTTAGATTCTAAGACCAGAAAGAGCTTATCAATGATTAAAAACTACAGCAAGTAAAAAAACTTGCATATTGAGGCTTGACATATTTTTATAACAACATTACAATAGATATTGTCAAAAAAACGCATTAGAAATTCATCTGTTTTGTTAATATGATTCCGTAGCTCAGCAGGGAGAGCGCCACCTTGACAGGGTGGAGGTCGCTGGTTCGAGCCCAGTCGGAATCACTAAAATGAGAGGCTTGAAATCCTTGCGTATCAAGGGTTTCAAGCCTTTTGTTTTTTGTATAAACGAACTCAGCTCGCTCTCGTGGTCACAATTTTGGTCACAGATACAGCATTCTAGCTATTAAACAGTTGGCTTGCAAGACGTTTAGACGCCTCTTTTTGCATGCTAGGTAAAACATGTGAATAAGTATCCAGTGTGATTTTTACGCTACTGTGCCCCAACCGCTCCGATATTAATTTAATGTTTTCACCTTGTTGTAGCATTAAACTTGCATGTGTATGTCTTAAATCATGGAATCGGATTTTGGGTAGATTTGCTTTGATAATCAAGTTGTCAAATGTTCTTAGTAAATTTCTTGGATTGATGGGTTTTCCTTTAGAAGTGCAAACAACAAGGTCAAAGTCATTGTAGGCGCTCCCGTACTTTAGCTTGTTTGCAATGACTATCTTTCTTTGTTGTTTAAGAGCGGAAAGTGTATTGGCATCTAGACCAATTGAACGATTACCAGCCTTGCTCTTAGCACCCTCTTTAAATCCTTTTCCATCGTGTGTAAGAGTTTGTCTTATATAGAGACATTCATTTTTGAAATCTACATCTTTCCATCGCAGTCCTAAAATTTCACCTTGTCTCATTCCTGTCATGATAGCAAGGAGGAAAGCTATATAGTAAGGACTGGATTTTGCAACCTTAAGAAATGAAATCACTTGTTGTAGATTCCATATTGTAATTTCTTTACTATCCCATTTAGGTTTTTCGATAGATGATGGTATGTCAACACTAAACTAGACAATTTTTTTGAGGTGTTTCTCTTTGTACTCCACCGGGCTTAAATACTCAAGTGTTCCATGGATTCTAATATGATTAAACCAATAAACATAATCATCTAATTCCAGTTTCATTTGGTCTAAATTTTCGAAATATCTACCCTTAACAAATTCTGTTTTGATAATTTTAAAGGTTGCTTCAGCTACTGCGTTGTCATAGGGACAACCCTTCATGCTTAACGACCGATTAATCTGAAAAGTATCCAGAGCTTCATCAATTGTCTTGTTCTTGAATTCATTGCCTCTGTCTGTGTGGAAATAATTGAATTTGCCGTAAATCTGCTTTCACGGTCGATAAAGCTTGGTAGACTAGCTGGGCATCTTTGTTTGGGCCTGCACTATGACCAATAATTTCTCGATTATAAAGATCGACAAATAAACAGATGTAATGCCAGCTTTTTTCTACTCTAACGTATGTTAGGTCACTAACCACAACTGTTCATTCTTTTTGTTGATCAAATTCTCGTTTTAACACATTTTCAACTTTTGATTCATTGCATTTATCTACATGAGGTTTAAACTGGGCAATCGTATAATTTGATACTAGCCCGTTTTCTTTCATGATTCTGCCAATTCTTCGTCTTGAGGCAATCATACCAAGCTTCTCTAATTCATGTTTGATTTTACGTGTACCATAGTTTTTGCGGCTTTTCTGGAAAATTTCCAGAATGGCAGCTGTCAGTTCATCTTCTGCATTCCTTTTTTCTTTTACTTCGTAATAATAGGTACTTCTTGGAAGTTGTAGGACATCGCACATTGCTGATATCGAGTATTTGTGTCTGTTATTCTTGATCACATTTACTTTTGTCCTAGTATCAGCGCGGCTTGCTTTAAAATATCATTCTCCATCAATAAACGCTTGTTTTCTATTCGAAGCTGGATCAATTCATTTTCTTCTGGAGAACGATTGTCCTTTTCCTTAAATGAACAGGATGTTTTTTTTGTTTGATCCATTTGTCCAAGGCTGAAGGCGTTAAATCATATTCACGAATAATATCTTTTCTTGGTTTCCCATTTTCATAAAGCTTGACCATTTGAGCCTTGAATTCTACAGTGAATGTTCGTCTGTTTCTCATTTTTAAACTCTCCTTAACTGTGGTAGTGTTGAAGTAGACCACCAAAACAGTGGGTTTGCGACGAAACTTGACATGGAGCCTCTGCGGGCATGCTTTCCCAGCCAGGAAGTCAGATGATGTGTTCATCTGTCTCGCCGACAAGGCTAGCATACCCGCCACTCCAAGTAAAGTTTCTAGTACGGATCCTTTATGTTTAATAAGCAGTATACCCAAATTTGGTGTTTAGTCTACTTAACCTTAATTTTATTGTCCATTTAAGTGTAGCCGATTCAGGTACTTATAATATTTTTCCAAGGTATGTTTTTTGGAAGTCAAATTTTCCATAATTTTAGCAAATAAATTATCAGTTACTCCCTGTTGGAAGAGGGTTTCAAAAGCTTCACGGGCATTATTTTTAAATGCTTCTTGAAATTGTTCAAAATCAATAGCAAGATTATTTATTCTGTCTAGCCTATAATTCTGAAATGCCTCAAAAATTTTACTAGTTTCTTTAAAACTTGATATATTTATTTCCTGTTCATAATTTATTTTTGAATAGTAGTCATGCGCTATCATGGAATAGAAGGATTGTATCGAATTGTTAGATGACCTTAATGTCCTCTAAATAAAAAGGACACCACAGGCTGCACATACTAGCCGATAGTGTCTCGTAAGACCGAAATAAAAAATAGCGCACCTTTCGGTACGCACGACGAATGGCCAGCTAACTGAAAAAATTTTTCAGCGAACTGGCTATTTGTTGTTCGCATCGTAAAAGTGCTTTTTTTATTTCGTTCTTACGTTGTATACAAATCACACCCAACAGAATGTTCTATAATGCATCAAATAGTTGGAAGTTCACATAAATTGAACTTCCAACTATTATGAAATTAGGTGTATATTAATCTCTCATCAGCCCATTGAGAAAGTATTGGAATTTCTGTATAACTTAACATAGTTCTCTCGAAATTTGATATTAGTGTACATAATAAAAATATTTGGATTTATTCCTCCTGCTGTTTTTCTGTGAAAAAAATTTGGCACATCTAAATTAATGGAGAAGAAGGTGCCTTTTTCATGCAAGGGTTGTGATTGAAAAATCATGATTGTTTTTTATGTTTAATTTTAAGGTTATTTTTAGGTTTCGATATTTAATGGTTGATATGATATTTGAAAGTTATCTAAACATAATATTAATAAAGTACCAATCATTATTATTAATGATGCAGTTGTCAAAGATCCTTTTGATATCGAGGAAATAGAATCTATTATAAGAGAGAATGTTGAACAATGAAGTGGAGTTATCAATTTGGTTTAAATGCTGCTTGGATAATTTCTATAATAGCTACTTTAGGTAGTTTGTATTTCAGTGAAATTAAAGGATTTATCCCATGTGAATTATGTTGGTATCAACGGATTTTTATGTACCCACTGACGATAATATTAGGAATTGGTATATATAATGGGCATAAGAAAGTGCATAAATATGTTTTACCTTTAGCTATAGTAGGAGGTATCATTTCTACATATCATTATTTAGTACAAAAGATACCTAACTTTGGTGATTTCCAACAGTGTATCGGGGGCATTCCTTGTCATGCTGAATATGTCAATTTATTCGGTTTCATTACAATACCGTTCATGGCCCTAATTGCTTTTCTATCTATAATCTTCATTTTGATTATCAGTAAAAAATATCTGTAAACAACAACGCTCAATAGTGTTATTACTTTGGGCGTTTTTATTATAAATATTGTAAGTCCGTAATCAAATAACATCATATATAAAGCAGTTTGTATCTTCGGCACGATAGATGTTTCAATTAAAGGAAGTGCCATTTATATAGCCATTTTCTCCCCTGTTAAACTTGATCCTCTTCCAAACGAAACTAGCCATTTCAATCCTCACTTGATGCAGCTAAACTAGGTTGTGTCATTAACACTGCTGTCACTGAAATTTTCTTTTTTAATAGCGTTGATGAGCACATCATCCAACCCATTTTGAGAAAGTTGAAAAATCTATGAAACACGATTTTACGAGCGTAAAAACATTTATACCATTTGTGGAAAAAACAACATGCGAAAAGGTATCGATGGTCTCGCTTCACTCATTCAAGATTCATTACAATTAGATCCATATGGTGCTTTAATACACGAAATTGATACAACCATTGCTCATGAAGAAGCGAAATTTATTCCGGTTAAAGTTGTGTGCGTGCAACATATTGAACATGTGTAAGAATGTAAGCAGTGTAGAGCAAAATTCATTTATTGCACGTGGACATATAACCATTGCCATACCACACATAACCGAGATAAAAACGCATTAAAAATATCTTAACCGAAGATTTACGCCTTCGAACCGTAAGAACTACGGGGTTAGCCTACTAAAAAAGAACTCCGAAGAGTTCTGTTCGTAGGAATCTCCCATTTCAAGGGTTTACTGTAAGTAGGAGTAGTTCAATTAAAATACTTTTCATCTACATGGTGTGGCAACGCCATAAGGAAGAAAATATATTCGTGAAATCGCTTTTGAAGATAAAGTATTTAACTGGCGTTGAATCCACGACAGAGTAGTATAGCTGGTCCATGTATCGCGGAATGATGCAAAGGTGAAGTTCTTTAGAGTGAATCGTAAAAGATATTCCGTTCTTATATATATTTTGAACGGTAATTGAATTTCCTATTTTACCTCACTATTTAGGATACAAATTAAGGAAGCTAATAATGTGGAAACAAATAAAATCAGCAATCCCATAATTTGTATATTTATTGACATATCAACAATACCTAAAAAGTCGTAAGTAATGAGTAGGGGAGCTGACCATGGATAGTAAGCGCCAATAGGTGTTGCGGTAATAATTCCAATAGAAAAAGCTGCCACAATACCTAATGCGATTGAAATAATATAGTTTTTCCATATTATAGTGAGTAGAATCACTAATGGAGTAAGTGCAAATTGCATAGCAATCGTTAGTAAATAAATTTTTACAAAAGGTAAAGTCTCCTGGAGAGTAATTGTCTCATTAGAAAAAATCATACCAATAATTAAACTAAGTACAAAAGTAAAAATTACCATGAAGCTGATCAAACAAAAGATTAATACTATTTTTGCTAGTAAAAATTCAATACGTTTATAAGAAGACGTGAATAAATAGGAAATCGTCCCTTGTTCGTATTCCTTCGCAAAAATTAGTCCTGTAAAAATTGAAAATATAGGCACACCCAACATATAGTTAATTAATATTACTGACTGATTAAGCACTCCTTTTGTAGTGAACTCATCTTGTGATGCGATAAGTGTGCCAAAGATTGAGATAAAGATACTTATTACAAATAGTACTAGAAAATAATATGATCGCTTCAACTTTGTAAATTCGGCAGATAATACGGTTAACAATACAATCATCCTCACCATTTATTAATATTAAAATTGTATCATCCGCTTATATTAAAATTATAGTTCTCAAAACCTTAAAATATATTTAAGGTTTTCTTAAATAAATTGAGAAAGTAGTTTTAGAGTAGGGGGTGCTAGTTACTTCAATTTTTCCATCTATTTTTTTTAATAATTGCTTTACAATGGTAAGACCTAATCCACTTCCGTTACTGGATATATTTCGAAATTTTTCTCCTCTGTACAACCGAGTAAAGATAAAGGGTAATTCATTCTCCGGAATACCTTTACCTTTATCCCAAATATCAATTTGAATATACTTATTGTTTGGGAAAACATCAATCCCAATAATCTTCCCTTCTTTTCCATATTTTATTGCATTATCGACAATATTTTGAATGATACGTTCTGTTGCATATTCATTTCCAATAACAAACAGATTCTCTGAAGGATAATTAAAAGATATATTGATATTTTCATTAGTCAACTTGTTATAATTCGTAACAAGTACATCCTCGATAACTTTAATTATATTAATTTTTGATTGTTTAATAGAAAAATCTTGTTCTTCTACTTTAGCCAGTTCAAAAAAACTATTTAAAAAATTACTTAAGTCTTTTGCCTTTTTATGTATTATCGCTAAATACTCATTATGCTGTTCTAAATTCATATTTGTATTGACCTGAATTAATTCAATATAACCAATAATTGATGTTAACGGAGTTCTAAGATCATGGGATATATTAGAAATCATACGTTTTCTTTCTCTATCTAAATATTCTCTTTCTTCATTATATTGTTGAAAGGTATCCATAATTTTATTTAATTGATTACATAAGAGTTTAATTCTCTTATCGGAAGTTCGGATACGAAATCGAGTATTATAGTTACCAGAATTAAGCTTTTTTAATAAGAAATTTAGTTGATTAATATCTTTATTTCTTTTAAGTTTAGCAGTAATCAGTAGAAGGAGAAGGATAAATATTATACATGTAAATATGATATTACTCATTTTGTTCTCCCTCCATTTTATATCCAATTCCCCAAACTGTCTGAATATAAGTCTGTTCCGTGCCATCTTCTATTTTTTCTCTTAATTTACGTATATGCACCATGACAGTATTATCATCAAAATATGGTTCTTTCCATATTTCTTCATATAGTTCTCTTTTCTTGATGACTTTGTTCTGATTTTCAATAAAGTATTTTAATATTTCAAATTCTTTAGGTGTCAATGTGATTTGTTTACCGTTTTTAATTAGTATATGTTGATTAAGGTCCAATTCAAGGTCTTTGAATCTAATAATTTTCACGTCGGAATGTAGAAATTGTTTTTTAAAATAAGAATTTCTTCTGATATGAGCTTTTACTCTTGCTAAAAACTCAGCAATACTAAATGGTTTACTTATATAATCATCCGCCCCTAGCCCCAAAGATAATATCTTATCAACTTCTTCATTTTTCGCAGATAAGATTAAAATAGGTGTATAATTTTCTTGTTCTCTTATGTAGTTAATAATTTCAAACCCATCAACTTCGGGTAGCATTAAGTCTAAGATAATGAGATCGAATACCTCCGTTCTTATTTCCTCTAAAGCACTATTGCCATCTAAAACATTTCTAACAATGTATCTTTCAGATTTTAAACACTTACAAACCAACTCATTAATTTCCTTATCATCTTCTACAACTAGTACTTTTGCAGGCATATAAACATTCCTTTCTTATCCTTTTCTTAAGCATTTTTAACTTTTCTTTAAGTTATTCTTAGTTATCAAAATAATCTTAATAAACTTGCTATACTTAGCCGTAGGAAATATCGCAATAACAATATAATGAATTTTGTGGGTTTTACAAGTATTTATATTATCTCTTTATCTCTTACAAAATTAAATAAAGTAGGTGATTTGATGAAACGAATACTTTTTATTGAACAAAGTGAACCCGCAGAGTGTGGATTAGCTTGTCTGACTATGATACTAAATTATTATGGTAATCACATTACACTTCCAGAAATACGTGAAGATTTCACCGTTAATAATAAAGGCCTGTCATTCAAAAATCTTATAGATATTTCTAAAAATTATCATTTAGAAACATATACTGTTAAAGCAAATATTAATTACTTAATGCAGCTTACTGAACCTGTAATACTACATTGGAACGACAATCATTTTGTAATCTTAAAGAAGTTAAATAAAAAGTCAGCAATTATTGTCGACCCAGCCGAAGGATTCCAAAAATTAAAGTTAAAAGAATTCCTTTCAAAGTTTACAGGCTATACACTTATTTTAAGGCCAAATGAAAATTTTGTTAAATCACCCAAAAGGAAGAAGTGGAATTTTTTATTACAATCTATATTCAAGCATAAAAAGTGGATATATTTGGTCATATTCACTTCCTTAATTATTCAATTCTTCGGCATATTAATTCCTATGTTTATTTCAAATATTACTAATAAAATGGTGGATGGAAATAGAATAGAACATTTGGGGTTATCTATAATCCTTTTATTTGCTTTCTATTGCCTTTTTACTATAACCAGGGGATATATAATTTCAAAAATTCAAACATTAGTAGATAGATCAATGATGTCATCGTTTATTCAACGGCTATTCTCCTTATCGTATAAATTTTTCCAAAATCGTACGGTAGGGGATCTTGTCTTTCGTGCCAATTCTAATGTTGTCATTCGGCAAATTCTTTCAACAAGATTAGTAACGTTGGTAATTGATTTTTTGATGCTGTTTATTTATGCCATCATAATGCTAGTAACGTTATGGCAACTAGGGGTAATTGTGATGTTACTAGGGTTAATCCAATTTACTATCGTGTTAGCTTTTACAGTTTATACAAGGAAATTAAACGAAAAAGAGGTAGCAGAACAAGCCAAAACACAAAGTTATATCTCTGAAAGTATACAAGGAATTTTGGATATAAAGATACTTGGTGGAGAATCAAACGTATATAAAGAATGGTTGAAACGATTTAATGAGCAACTCAAATATGCTGAAAAGGGAAATAGATTTAAATCTCTTCAAGATTCTTTGATACAAGGAATTCAGCTCATTATACCTTTAATTGTTCTGTGGATAGGATCATTTTATGTTACTAATACCGACTTATCAGTAGGTGAAATTATCGGTTTTAACGCTATTGCAATAGCTTTTATTAGTCCAATTGCATCATTAGGACAAGCGTATAATCAATTACTTCTTGTCGACACATATATAAAAAAAATATATGATGTCGTAGCAATGGAAAAAAATCAAAGCCCATTGATGATAGTAGAAAACGATGAAGAGGACACAAAAAACTAAGATTTTCAAGGAAATATTCAGTTGAAAAATGTTTATTATCGTTATGATTCATTCGGCGATTATGCGTTGAAAAATATAAATATGAACATAACGAAAGGCGAGAAAATAGGGATTGTTGGTCCTTCGGGTTCTGGAAAGAGTACGTTGGCAAAACTCATTATAAATCTTTACACTCCGACAAAAGGGGAGATACGATATGATGGACTTTTAATAGATGTGGACGTTGATTTTAAAAAAGTAAGGAATAATATCGGTACTGTACTGCAAGAAACTCGTCTATTCCATCAAACTGTAGCAGACAATATTAGATTGTTTAATCAAAACATTACAATGGAAGATGTAGTTAAAGCTGCAAAATTAGCGAATATACACGATGATATTATGTCCTTACCAATGGGTTATGATACTATCATTTCCGAATCTGGGGTCAATTTATCAGGAGGACAAAGACAAAGAATACTAATTGCAAGAAGCCTTGTAACTTCACCTTCTATTTTAGTATTAGATGAAGCAACAAGTTTTCTTGATAATTCATCACAAAGCATAATTGAAAATAATATAAATTCCCTAAATAATACGGTTGTTATTATCGCTCATAGATTAAGTACTGTCAGAAATTGCGATAAAATATTCGTAATGAATAATGGTGAAATTGTTGAACAAGGTACACATGATGAACTGCTATTAAAACAAGGTCTATACCATGAATTGTATAATTATAAAACGAACAAACCGGTTATGGAGAGGATATAATAGTGGTGTTATTAGTATCGGAAAATAAAAATCTCATAAAGAAATTAAGTATATTCTTTTCCTCTAAGGGTGTGTACTTAAAACATATTAGAAGTTTGCAATATGATATAGAAATTACTACCAATGATAAACCCTACTTTATCATCGATTTGTCCACAATAAAAGATTTTACTAAATTAGCAGAATTAAAATTTGGAACAATCTTACTACTAACACCGGAAAACATTGAAAAGATTGAAGAAAGTGATGGAACAATACTAGAGAACATCTTTTTCGAATTCTTTCTCCCTTATAAACGAATTAAAGAAGAAATAGTAAAATTAAATGAAAATGTGATTTTCCATAGAAAAAATCAGTGCATTTCAAACAATGGGGAAATCTACCCTTTAACAACAATAGAACACAAGTTGCTATCGTTATTTATAGATAACAGGGGAGAGATACTAACGATTGATGAAATAATAAACAGCGTATGGGGAATAGGATATCCAATTGGTACAGATTCACTTTATGTGTATATAAATAGGATTAGAAAAAAGATAGAAAAAAACCCAAAAAAACCAAAATTATTAATTACTAAAAAAGGTGTGGGATATGGTCTATTGTTGTTTGAAATTAGTTCATTAAAAGAGGCGTAATCCTCATTTTGTCTCTTTAACTCAAGTTTGACAGAGTACACTAAAGAAAAGCCCGAAAATACTGGTGTTTTGGACTTTACCCACAACACGTACCACTACACTTGTTAGTGGCACGTGTTTTTTTCTAATACTCTAGGAGGCGCTTGTGTGACAAGTGCTTCAAATGCTAGATTTGCTTGACCTTGTAATTCTGTACGAACGATTTGCTCTTCACCATTCACGCGTATTTTCGAGGCCTTCATCTGGCTTACATCATGCAAAATATCCTTTACACTTGTTTGGCATCCTATTTCTTTTAGCTTATAGGCCAAAAAGGATTCCATGACAAGCGCAAGGAAACAAACCATGATATGGCCTCGAATACGAGATTCCACTCGATGGTACATCGGGCGAAGTTCTAGATTCGACTTCAGGTTACGAAAGGCTTGTTCCACTCTCCACAACTCTTTATAGGCAAGTGCTGCCTCTTCATCCGTTAATGACGAGTTGGTCCGAATGGCGTACTTTCCGTCAAACTTTTCGTCATTGGATACCTTCTCTTCATCAATTTTGGCCGATGCTTTTTCTATCGTTAAAAACTTGGAATACGCACGGTTTTTGACGAGTCCAGATGGACCGAGTTCATCAAGCTTCGATTGAAGGTTTTCTAACACGACTTGACGACTCGCTCGATCACGTTCTTCAGCGTCCGGATTGTAACAGAGTACATACGTTTCGCCATCGATTTTCTTTGACTTCACTTTTAGATTCGGGAGAACCTTCTTATATGGCCCACGGATGGATAATAGCTCTTGGGCTTTCTTCGACTTTCGTAATTTGACACCCACAATATATTCCATGCCCAGTTCACGAATTTGATCTAAGTTGGCTTCACTAACCATTCCGCGGTCTCCCACTAGAATGACTTTCTGAATAGGATAGCGCTTCTTCAGATCTCCAACCACCATGCCAAATGTCTTCGTATCATGCATGTTTCCAGGGAAGACTTGATGCCCAATCGGAATCCCTGTTTTGGTCATTAATAAGCCAATCACGACTTGTTTTCGATCTCCACGATGATCTTTGGAGTAACCATAGTGAGCCAGCAGTTCGTCTGCTTCCTCTCCTTCGAAATAGGTGCTTGTCGTGTCGTAAAACACGATATCTACTTCTAATGAGGTTAAATCGGTTAAATGTCCATAAAGTTGTTCCTCAATTTTTTCTTTTTGTTCACTTAAGAAGTCTAATGCACGATAGTAGTGATGGAGTTGAATGTCTGAAAGACCTTCTGCATAAATCGTGTCGATCCATTGTTTGAAGATATAATGCTTACTATTGGAATCCATGAGACGGTTTAACACCATAGCAAAAATGGCTTCGTCATACTGAGAAGCAGCCTCGGAATCATCCATGATTTTACGTAATAGCCGACCAAGCCCTAACTTTTCCCATACCTTTCGGAACAGATAAACCGGCCCAAACTCTTTTGTCCAAAGCACGGAGACAGAAGAGGAAGAGCCTTGCCCGTGAATTCGGTCAAAGTAACGCTCTGAAAATTTGGCTAATCCCTCGATTATGTTATCGACAGAGCCATTCTCTAATAAATGTTCTAACCTCCCTAGATTACAAAGCGTTTGTTGCCGAACTTTATTGTCTACACGAAATGTACGACATATTTGTAGATATTGACGAACAGAACCATTTTTATTTTTTTGCTTATTAATTCGAATATACATAGCACTAATAGTATAACATATATTACATATTATTGGATATACAAAAGTTATCCACATAACACTACATAATGATTATATTTTCGATAAAAAAAGTGGATAACTATTGGTATAATCACCTTTAGTTATCCACATGTAGTGAAATGGTGTCAAACTTGAGTTTAATATTTGGTGTTGGTGAATAAAAACCAACACCCATTTTTTGCACAAAAAAGAGACAAAAAACAAAACTCTGGTAAAATGTAATAATCGCCAAACCACATAGTACAATGAGTAGTGTAACATGTCTCATAATGATTCTAAACATAATACGCATATATTATAAGTACACCTCCTGTTTGATGAAACTATCAAATTAAGGAGGTGTATTCTTATGGCAACAAATAAGTATCCATCGTTTCCGTTCAAATAGATCATCATCTAAACCTTTCGGCAGATCGTGTGTCGCCTAAACCAAAGCCCATCAAATAAAAAAATCCTTTTACCCTGGCCCTGGCGTTAAGAATCGAGTCATCCAAACTACCATGTAGGAACTGACGAAAGATGATTTATGACTTCACGAATGTAAAAAATAAATATCTACATTGTCAGTGGTCGAACGAATATGTGAAAAAGCATTGTCGGATTAGTTGCTCTTGTACAAGATCAGTTCCACCTCGATCCATATTGCGCAGCTATCTTTTTATTTTCCGGTTAGAAACGAGATCGTTATAAATGATTATACTTTGACGATGATGGTTTCGCATTACTTTATAAACGATTAGATAACGGATGCCTCCAATGGACGAAAGATGAAGTTCAAGTGCATAACTTGACGCAAAAAAATTACGTTAGATCTGTAAGCGTCAAATAACGCCCACGTGTTTTTTCGTGGGCGTTTATTGTATGCTTTATTTAGTTTTCATTGGAATGCGACTTTCTTCTGGAATTGTCTTCGACCAAGGAAGGAGTTGATCAATAGTTTCGGCATCATGGAGATCCATCAATGGTAATTGTTCGAAAAGATATGTTAAGTAGTTCAGTGGATTTAATTGATTCTCTTTAGCTGTTTCGACAATGCTATAAATAATTGCACTCGCTGATGCACCTTTCATCGATTGGGAAAATAGCCATGCCTTACGGCCCATCACGAATGGTTTAATCGAGCGCTCTGCACGATTATTATCGATTTCAAGTCGCCCATCTTCTAAAAACACTATGAGCTTACTCCATTGATTTATACAATGTGTAATTGCCTCTCCCAATTTGCTTTTTGGGGGAACTTGAGGGCGTTTTGTTTTTAGCCATGCCAAAAAAGCGTCTAACACAGGTTTACTGTGCTCAAGACGGTATTCTTTGCGCTGTTCGGGAGTACAGTTCTCAAACTTTTCGCTGATTTGTCTTTCAATCTGGAATAATTGATTACAGAATTGAATTCCTTCTGCAGCGGTTGATGATGTTTTATCCACATTGGCTGGTAATGCCTTCAGTGCTTCATCGAATTTTCGCCTTGCATGTGCCCAACAACCTACCAGTTTGACATCCTTTAATTCATGATATCCTGCATATCCATCTACATGCAGATATCCCTTAAATCCATTTAGAAAGGCCTTCGGATGTTTACTGTGACGAGTCGTTTGATAATCATATAAGATAATCGGCGGTATGTCTCGTCCTGTTCGATACATCCACATATAAGACTTCGAATCCGCTTTTCGTCCAGGTTCTGCTAGAACCTGAAGTGTAGTTTCATCCGCATGCAGAATATCGTTTTCGAGTAATAGCTCATGCATCCGTTTATATAGAATGGAAAGCCAATTGGTTGCACCATAAATCATCCAATTGGCGAGCGTTTGGCGTGATAAATACACACCGAATCGTTCCAACTGCTTTTCTTGACGATAAAGAGGCATTCCTGTAAATTATCATTTTATCTCCGCATAAAAAGCCTTCTTTTTTGCAAATTCCTTCGGGATGTTCTTCTCCCCTTTTCTGAAAGAGTGTGCTAAATTTTTAGTAAATTGTTTCGGAGGGGGAGAACGAGACCGTGATTCGATTGTACGACTTTGGAATCGATGTGCAAACCTATGCGGACTTAGGAAAACAGAATGCTTTTCCGTCGATCCATCGTTGTCCACATTGCCAAGTCAAGCGAACCCTTTACCGTCACGGCTATTATGAACGAAATGCATTAATGGGACAAGAAGCCTATCGGATTTGGATTGCTCGTTATCGATGCACGATATGCCAAAAGACGGTTACGGTGCTTCCCACGTTTCTCTTCCCTTATTTCCAATACACGATTTGGACGATCCTCCCATGCATCAACGAGCGCCTCTCGTTTCTCTTAGACAAGGGGACACGTTCGTCAAGGTTCTTTCCTACCCGACAAGGAGTCTATTTTTATATGCGTCGACTACTCTCCAACTTACCGTGGCTTCGTTGGTTTTTTCAAACCAAAGGGAAGCGAATTCTTGGGTTGTCCGATGAACCACTCGTTCAAGCACAGGAGTGGATTCAAAAAATGGAGGAGGTCTGTTTGGAAAAACTCATCCAAGCGATGTGGAATGAACAATCTACCCATTTTTTAGCGAATAGATTCGGTGCCTAATTTGTTTCTTTTTGGATCTATTTCCAAAAGCAATCGATTCCACAAACCTTTTGCGTCGACGAGTGGAAAGTGATGGGTTATGATGAAGGCAGGACGAACCTGTTGGTTCTTCCGCAAAATCGAAGAAGGAGGAAACCCTGATGGACGAATCGGTGAGACAAGAAATCGCCCTATTTCGGTATGGATTGATCGCACCGTTAGTCAATGGGCAGGTGGATCGGACATCGTACCTGAAGGAGGTGTCAACGCGCATGCATTGGGTTCCGCACTATGGAGAGAAACGGATCGCAGCGAAGACGATTCTAGATTGGTGCACGCAGTACAAAAAAGGGGGCTTTGAGGCGCTGAAGCCAAAACGACGGTCAGACCGTGGTCATTCCCGAAGGCTGTCACCTGAAGACGAAGATCATATTTTAACCCTAAGAAAAAAACTTCCCCACATGCCCCGTGACGGTGTTTTACCAACACCTTATTGAGCAGGGGGAAATCGAAAAACAACTTGTATCTTAGTTTACTATATATCGATTGTGCAAAAAATACAACCTCGTGGGGAAAGAAATTTTACCGATTCCTGAACGAAAACGGTTTGCGTACGATCGAGTCAATGAGTTATGGCAAGGGGATTTGTCCCATGGTCCAATGATACGAGAGAACGGAAAAGCGCAAAAAACATTTTTGATTGCCTACATCGATGACTGCTCGTGGGTCGTACCGTACGCTCAGTTTTTCTCTTCCGAGAAATTTGACGGGTTGCGGATCGTGACCAAAGAAGCGCTGCTTCGGTACGGGAAGCCGAAACGAATTTATTCGGACAACGGCAAAATTTATCGATCGGAGACACTACAATATGCTTGCGCAGAATTAGGGATCACGCTCATTCATACGCAGCCATATGATCCACAGAGCAAAGGGAAAATCGAGCGATTTTTTAAGACGGTGCAAACTCGGTTTTCCCCGTTGTTGGAGATGAAACCGGCTACGTCGCTTCAAGAGCTGAACGAACGCTTCTAGAAGTGGCTCGAAAAAGACTACCACCGGAAGCCCCATGCGTCGTTAGACGGAAAAACGCCGCATGAAGTGTTTCAATCGCAAGTGCAGGTAGTATCATTCGTGGAGGATGCGACTTGGCTGGATACGGTCTTTTTGAAGCGAGAGTTTCGCAAAGTGAAAGCCGATGGGACGATTACGTTAAACAAACAGCTGTATGAGGTTCCACCTCGGTTTATCGGACAATCAGTGGAAATTCGGTATGATGAGCAAGGGGTGTATGTATACGAAGACGGCAAAGAAGCAGCGAAAGCGACGCTGGTGCGTCTGCACGATAATGCCCACGTGAAACGCCATCGATCGCCATTTACGGGACTAGGAAAGGAGGAAGGAACGGATGTATAAAACGTTCTACTCCCTTTCTCGAGAGCCGTTTTCGAAAGACACAAGTCCGTCTGAAGCATATCGAGGGTCTTCTTACGAAGAGGCATTACATGCATTGGATTACGTGAAACGAACGAAAGGAATCGGTCTACTGACAGGAGAGCCGGGGGTGGGGAAAACGTTCGCCCTTCGGACGTTCAAAGAATCGTTACATCCTTCGTTGTATCACGTGGTGTATTTCCCGTTATCAACGGGTGGTGTGATGGATTTTTATCGAGGACTAGCCTTAGGGTTAGGCGAGGAGCCGAAATACCGCAAGGTGGACTTGTTTTACCAAATTCAACAAGGAATCGAACGAATGTATCATGAACGTCGAATCACCCCTGTGATTCTGCTTGATGAAATGCATCTAGCGAAAGATGCGTTTTTGCAGGATATCGCCATTCTGTTTAATTTTCACATGGATTCAACGAATCCGTTCGTGTTGATTTTGGCAGGGCTGCCGCACTTACAGATACGACTGCGCTTGAATCACCATCGTCCGCTTCAGCAACGAATCATCATGCGATATCGGATGGGGACACTCTCCAAAGAAGAAGTGGCAGCGTACATTGAGCAGCGAATGAAGCAAGCAGGGGTAAAACACTCGATTTTTACCCCTGCGGCTCTAGAGGCAATTGCCCTACAGTCGCAAGGATGGCCACGAGTCATCAATACGTTAACGACTACCTGCCTTTTATACGGCTACCAGCTAAAAAAAGACGTGATTGACGAAGAAATTGTTCGAATGGCGGTGGAGGAAACAGGGGCATAATGAAAGGGGCCGAACGGCTCCTTTTGGTTTTACGATTCTCGTCTGAAATAGTGCGCAAACAATCGGAAAAAGCGTGCAAAATCGGAGAGAATTCGCAAACATTTTTAGAGGTATTTCCGATTTTAGTCCAAAATAATTTGAAAAAAGTGGTTCTAAAATAGTGTGCTAATTTACAGCATTCCTTCCACGTATTTTTGATTCATGATATAGGCCATAGCCGATGCAGATGCCAGACTTTTTGGGTAAATAGGTGTTGGCATTTTGGCTGTGACAATCGGTGTCTCGATTCCTTCCCGTTCACATTGACGACAACTGTAAATATGTTGAACATGCTCAACGACTTTTACTTGAGCAGGAATAATCTTGATTTCTCTTCGGATTTCCGTACTCATTTCATGTACGGTTCCACCGCAACACAAACAAACCTGCTCTTCTTCGGCTAAGCGATAGTGAATCGTTTCCGTAGGCAAGTTCTCTAGTTTCGCATCGCGTTGTCCTACAGACTTCTTCCGTTTATAAGTAATCGTTTCAAGTGTAGGTTCTTCCACTTTGGCATCCGCTGTGATTTCAGCTTCATTAAAAAGAGGAAGTTCGAGTTGATCCGGATTCGTTTTTTCACTGGAAGCCCCAAATTTTTTATGTTGGCTAAGGCGGAATTGTTCTTCCAACCATTTGATTTTAGCCTGTAAGGCTTCATTTTGTTTTTCGAGTTCCGCATTTCTCGCTTGCAGTTCTTCAATTGTTGATTCATTGGTTTGTTTGTGTTTGTTCATAAGTTAAAGAATAAAGGAATTGACAGGTCCATGTCAAATTCCTTTTAAATCATGATTTTAGCGGATACTTGTTCATGTGCTTGTTTTTGTTCAAAAGAAAGACCATCGAGCAACCAACTGAATTGGCGGGGAGTGATGCACAAAGGGCCGGGAGTTCTTTCATCAGGCCATTGAAAGACCCCTTTTTCTAAACGACGATAGTACAACCAAAACCCATTGTGATCCCAATGGAGAATTTTCAATTTATCTCGTTTACGATTACAGAAGACAAAGAGATTAGAAGAGAAAGGATCTAACTGAAAGCTCATTCGAACAATGGCTGCTAATCCATCAATCGACTTGCGTAAATCCGTTACTCCCGCTGCTAAATAAACATGTTGAATGGGTGTTTTACTTAACATGTGTTTTCAGAACCTGAACCACTTCGTTGAAAAGGAGTGGATTGAAACCTTCTTTTACTTCGATGGAAAATTCCCCAATGTTAACGATGAGTGGGGAGTTTTTTTCATCTAACGGATGGGATACTTCAACAGTTAGCCATTGAGTGGAAGTGCGTGAAGTTTCAGTTGTCTCTAACTCTAGTCTTTTCATCCATTTATACATACTTTGATGACCTACTTGATTTTGTTTGCGCCAAGCTTTTACACTTGACTCTCCACTAGATCGATAGGCATCGATTCGTTGTTGCCACATTTGTTTTCGTTCTTCTAGGGACATAAAAATAAAAACCTCCTAACTTTTGATGTTGATGTAGTTATCACAAAACATCAAAATGGTTAGAAGGTGTGGGATATTTGGCGCTTACTTAGATCTTGAAAGGGCTATCTCTTTCACAGCAGACCAAAAATTAAGATGATCAAGTGTATTGCTTTTGGTTATCGCCCCAAAACTTCGCAAATTAAAAACAGCTTAGAAGATGCAAGTCCTCTAAGCTTCTGATTGTATTATATCTATTGAAAGTCACAAAAAATATTCACCAACACCATTTAATAAAGAGCCTATTATTTTAGAAAAGATATATTAGTCTATTTTGTTATATAATCTTTTAGAATACCATGTTGTAACAATACAAAATAAGATAAGAATTACGATTCCAGTAAAGAACATGATATTTTCCATCGTAGCATGATTACCCAAATGAAGTATAACATTTAAAGGGATAGCCCACGGAAATATTTGTGAAACTGTTGTTCCTGTTGTAAAGCCTGTTACAATAACTAAAATTATGGCTACTCCAACTGGAAGTACCATACTCTTTTTAGAAATACTTAAACAAATTGCAAAAGGTATTAAAAATATTTGAAGAATAATTGAGAATATATATAAATCTACTCCGCCAAGTAAAGTTTGTATTTCAAAACCGCTACTTTTCCAAATGAATCCGATTATTAATAATCCTATAAAGGAAATAGCAGTAGTAATTACAATACACGTACTGATAGCTAAAAATTTTGCAAATAAAATACTATTTCTCGAATTAGGATAGCAAAAAAGCTGAGATATAATGTTATGTTTGTATTCATATGCGAAAATATAACCTGTAATTAAATAAAATAAGGGTATTCCGATTAGTAAGTTGAAATAAGAAAGATTACCAAGTATTATTAAGTCCCATGACACTGGTGCATCTGCTGCCATTTGAGCCATGAATTGAGGAAACACAGTGAAAAAAACAGGAGCAATTCCGGCTAAAACCATAAGAAATCTAATAGGTGACTTCCATAATTTTAGCAACTCACAATAATATAGGTTACTCATAGGGCTACACCTTCCGTTAACTTTAAGAAATAATCTTCAAGTGTATCTGCGGTAAGATTGACTTGCTTAATACTTATTCCTTCATTTACTAAAACACGAGTAATTTCATCGGACTCGTCAATTCGTTCGTAGACACGAATTATATTGGTGTTTTCTACATGATAATCGTATATTCCTAGTTTTTGTTCTAAGACCACGCTTGCCTTATTAGCATTATCTATAACAAGTTGCAGATATTTTCGATTTCGTTTGGAAATCTGTTCAGAACTAATCTCTTCCAACAATTCCCCTCGATGAATAATTCCTATTTTAGTTGCCATTTGTTGAATTTCACTTAAAATGTGACTAGAAATTAATATTGTAATTTTTTTGAATTCAGCTAGTTTGTGAATCAATTCTCGAATTTCACGTATCCCTTTAGGATCCAAGCCATTAGTCGGTTCATCTAGGATTAATAATTCAGGTTTATGCAATAACGCTCTTGCGATACCTAAGCGTTGTTTCATACCTAATGAATAATCCTTTACCTTTCTATGTTTATTTTCTATTAATCCAACTATTTCTAAAGCTTCGTCGATATATTCTTTATTGTAGATATTCATATATCTTCTATGAATATCCAAGTTTTCATAGCCTGTTAAATTATTATAAAAACCTGGGGTTTCAATAATTGCTCCAATTCGTTCGAATGGAATCTGTGAAGGGTTATTCACTTTCTTGTTGAATAAATGAATTTCTCCAGAACTTGGTTTGATAAGGCCCATAATCATACGAATCGTGGTTGTTTTTCCAGCTCCGTTTTGACCTAAAAAACCATATATTTCTCCTTTATTGATAGTCATATTCATGTTTTTTACAACACTATGACCTTTATATTTCTTGGAAAGATTTACAGTTTTTAATATTTCCAATCCAGACACCCCCTATTTATCCTGATTTTAGTATAAGTCTATAAAATTAATTAAACCATTAAATGCTTCTTAACATTTTATTAATTTATACCTAATTTTTCTTAGGGAATTCTAAAAAGAGGGGAGAAGGTAATGGCTTTAATAACGAAAGTAAGACGTATCCTGCTCCAGTCAATCCCATCATAAAACTTGTTAGTCTTGCTGTATCCTTTTCTATTACTTTTTCATACAGAAATCTTCCTATAACATTTTGGGTGAGTTTATTAATATTTTCATCCGCTAAATTTGAAATACTTCTAAGAATAGATAGATTTCCGAGATCGCCATGACATAAACAATATTCATTTCCAAAACCTTTTTCTATTGTTGTTTGGATAGCAGCGTTTAAGTCAAGAATTAATTCTTCGCTATTTTTTAATACATCTAAATTTAATTTGTTACTTAGTGCTATACCAGCTGCTCCATTACACCAACTAGGAAATGACATTGTATTAGTTCTTAAATCATACCAATTTCGTTCTTCTGGTTTGTATTGCGCTCTTTCGAAATTCAAAGCGTTCAATGCTTTTTGTTTAAAAGTCTCAATCCCACTAACATTATATAGTTTTAATAAAGCCCATGCGATACCAGAAGCTCCATGTGAAAAACCGCCAATTGGTTTTCTAATTAATGGATTTAACCAACCCGCTTTATTATCCAAATCCATAGAATTATTGATTAGATGTTTGCCACATTTAATAGCTGCTTCGTAGAATGTCTTATCCCCAAAAGCAAGATATAACTCTAAATAAACAATTAATGCTCCTGCAACTCCATCTAAAATATCATAATTCTTATCATTCTCGATTAATGGAATTAGATCTTTAGCGATGAAGAAAGCCTCCTTTTTTAGTTCTTCTTTCATTTCATAATTGTCTTGTAACTCTGAAAGATGTATTAACGTATAGACAATGGACATATCACCCTGAAATGCTGAAATACTTTTATCTGAATCAGTCTTATGCCTATACATATTAACCGCAGACATAATAGCGGAATAGGATAATTGTTTATATTTTAATTCACTTGTAATTTCTCCTAAATAACCAAGAAACAAGGAAACACCACTTAAACCACTATACAGATTCGATTCGAGAGATGAGAAATTCCATTGACTTGCTTTACCTTTCCATTGAAGACCGAGCCATGTAACATCGTTTTCATCTTCGCCATGAAAGGCTTTTTTTTCTAATAAATCTCCAATTTGAATAGCTGCTTTTAAAAGTTCCTCTTTTTCATAAGAAAAATTAGTATTTTCATTTTCCTTAGAAATATTTTCTTTTCTATACATATGGGAGTTAGAACTAATTTGAAGTGAAATTTGAATATAGTCACACTGTTTTATACAGTCTTCGTCACTTAATTGTTCACATCGCTTTTTAACTACAGAAAGAGAATCATTATAAAAGAAATTAGGAATGATTTCATCAAAACTATTCCATAAGTGTCTAGAATTTGTTTTTGTATAGAAAAATGGAATATCGTTTAATAACATATCTTTTTTTTCTGAAGCAATAACGCCTTTTAAATGTGGTACATATTCAACACCACACCATAAACGATCCAATAATCTGTCTCTATCAAGTCCATTTCGATAATAATCTGGATGATAACTTCCTTCTAGTAGAAGAGAATAAACATAGGTCGGTCTTATTACTTTTCTAATTGTGTCATTTTCAAAGATATTAAGGAATTTTTTCAATTCAAATTTATTTTCTTTCATGATGTTATAAGTGGTTACAAAACCTTCAATAAGTTCCTTTTTATAATCCTGGACATTGACTAATTTTCCATTAATTTTAGGAATGTTATTTCCTCCAGAAATTTTTCCTTTTTCCCTTGTTGCTTTCATGGAAACTTTACCTACATCTTTCCACTGCAGAACATCAAATGGAGTTTCTTGACCTTCCATTCCTCCCAAACCGCTAACTTCTGTTCCACCAATGAAAAATGGTATTAACTGTGTTCTAAAGACTGAATTTCGAAACTCCTTCATAGCCTTAGACATTGCTGTTGTTTCATTAACACTATCTGGGATAGTTTGATGTGTAAATAGTGATTCTAAATCAATAAGGAAGGGGTGTTCTCCTGAAGCGATGACATTTTCAAAATGGAAATCTGTAGCTTCAAGTAAATATAAAAGAGCTAAATATCCTCCTTGACGTTTATAAAAATGCTTAACTTCATCTTCAGAAACACATTCAGTGTATTCTATATATTCTTCCCATCCATATTCTTGTTTGTCTAAGATTTTTTGAATTTTAAACTTGAGTTCAATGCCTTTTTCATTAATCCATTCTAAAAGATCTTGAAAATGTTTAGAAATAGAAAGGGATTTCGGTTTATATACAATCTTTTTGTTATTATCAAAAGTAAAAATAATCACACTTTGCCCTCTTCGGTGTAAGTCTGACAAGCCCATCGTAATACTTGTTAAATGATTAATTTCCATTTGGAAATAAAATTCTAATTCCTTTTTATCAGTAAATAATCTTGTAAGTGTTGTTTTAATAAACTCGATATAATTATTAGTACATTCGACAAGTAAACGAGCTAAAACAGGGTATTCATTTAGGATAGAGAATAAAGTGGTTTTATTTTTCAAGATTTCATCTCCGAAGTGTTTAAAACGGTCTTCAGCTGTATTTCCGACCAATTTACCTTCTAAATTTGCAACGTGCATCTCTAAAGTAAATGTCTGCATTGACAACTGTACTAATCGAAGGCATAAATTTAGCAAAATATTTTCGATTATTTGTGAATCTAAAAACTTCGAATATTCATCTTCAAGGTTTTCTTTGTATGAAATTAATTCCTTTTTCGCCCAAAGTATAAAAGGAATCGTACCTTGATGAAATGGAACAGATTTAATAGTGATAGGGATTGTTTCATTGGAATTTGTTGAATCAAATACATCTTCCATCATTTTTAATTTTTTTGTCCATAAAATGGAGGAACTCTCGACACTCCAATCTTCATTAGAAACTATAGCATTGAATTGTTCAGGGGAAAGGTTATCTAATTTAAGTCTTTCATAAAAAAGTTCATTATTTTCTAGAGCAGTTTCTTTTCTCCATTGTTTTACACGTTCATTGAAGTTTAATTCCTTTTTGATTGTGTCCGTAGGAATGCGTTCGCTAAGAAAACAAGCATTATCCCAGTTACTTTTTGTCGACTTTTTTTCAACATCAAGTTTCATTAAATAACCCCCTAAATGAAAAGTATTAAGCATATTTTCTATGCCTTTTGTGTATATTAAAGTAATAAGCACCCGCAAATACGAGTGCTTATTAGTCTGTCGTATTGTTGATTAAGCCGATTAAGAACATTATCGACAGGCTGGTAACAATTTACTCCAATTACAAACAGTTAAGCCGTTAAAACAAGTACACTCACCTGTGATAGATGGAATTCCACCTGAACCACAAGATCCACCCACGATTTGTGATAACTCATCCTCATTAAGTTCTGAAGCTAAGTAACCAGCAGGGTGGGAAGGAATATTTGTTAAAGTTTTACGAAACTCAGGGTCTTTCCAAGCTCTGATGATAGTTTCTTTTGTCATTTCGTTCACCTCCTTACATGTTTAATGATAAATCGAAATATTTTCAGAATCCTTAAAAAAATATTAAAATATTACATTTAAGTAATATTTTGGTTCATCACCAAAATCCGGGGATGACAAAATCAATGCCCTGTTTCCAATCGCAATCGAAGAAACAGATGGGCATCGTTCCGGTAACCGAATCCCCGTCTTTTGATAAGCTTAATTTTGTTATTCGTACCTTCCATAATGCCGTTTGAGAATGGTGACAGAATTGTTTCAATCATTTCTTTTTCACGGATAATGATGGTTTTAGCGATTTTCGCGACGACACCACAAGGATGAAATTGATAACGCTTTAGCCAGTCTTTCAATCGTCGTTTTGCTTGTGTTCGCGTCATCACTTTCAACACGTAGCGCATATGGTTGAGAGCCTGATAAATATGTTTTGAATGGAAATCTTCTTCAAGCCATTCTCGAACAAAAGCACGTTCTTCTTCCGTTAATTCTTCCGGTTTTCTCGCTAAACAACGGTCAATAAATCGGGCTTTATGATGCCTTTTTGCCTGCACCAAATAACGTCTTCTGCGTTGTTGCGCATCGGTAAAAAATTGAACTAAATGAAAGCGATCCAATACATGAACTGCTGTTGGATAGACGGTTTGAATCGCTCCTGCCATAGCCGCAGAGAAATCACTCATGACGGTTCGAACTTTTCCCGTTACTTTCTTTAAAACAGTTTCAATCGCCTGTTGATCACGGTGAGGGACAATCGCCAAAATACGCCCTGTTACCGCATTCAATACACTGGTTGCATAGTTGTGACCTTTGCGTAAAGCGAACTCATCCACACAAATATGTTGGGCCTCTTCTTCCACCAATTGCTCAGGAGCATACTTATAAAACCAACGTTCAACTGTTGTATAGAGAAGTCCGTACTCACGCGCAACTTCAGCGATGGAACGACCATGACAACGCTTCACGATTTCACGACGAAATGCCTCAGTAGAAGAATGAACGAGTCCTAATCCATAGTCAAACGTGAACGTAAAACCGCATTCTTTACAGCGCTGGCGTGGCACGAATAACTCCACCCAAAGTACACCAATATGCCAAGCATATCCGTGACGAAAACGACGTAGGGAACGATCGTGACAAACGGTTGCACCTGCACAAATGGGACAAGTGATAGTTTGAGGTGCAGCTGTTGCACGAAATACATTGGGCTCCTCTTCAGTTGGTAGTGTAATGTCAAAAAAAGATGGTAACGGTAGAATCAATTTGATAAACTTAGAGTACAAAGCGAAAACTCCTCTCGTGGTTTGTCAGAACAACAATTACGATACATGAGTTTTCGCTTTTATTCTATATATAAATGTAAAAAATTTGAATTTATGAAAGTTCAACCCCAAGTTTTGGTGATGAACCAATATTTTGTAAAATGTTTAAAAATAGGTTAATTGTAATGTCTGTAAGTATAAGCGTAATGGAAAAACTGCTAACATCTAGTAGAATGGGTGAATTAATCGGCAATCATGGCATTACCACAGCATTTTAAACAGTCTCCTTCATCGGATAGAAGTAATACAACTAAACGAAAAATTGTAATTAACCTGAATCCACTGCTCGAACCCAAAAGCTCAATCCATTGATACATATGGATTTGAGCTTTTTTATGTGCGCCCGGCATGGGTGTAATCTATAGGGTGAAAGTCCCGAGCTGCGAAGGCAGAAGTAGCAGTTAGCTTAACGCAAGGGTGTCCGTGGTGACGCGGAATCTGAAGGAAGCGAGCGGCAAACTTCCGGTCTGAGGAACACGAACTTCATATGAGGCTAGGTATCACTGGGTGAGTTTGCAAGACAAAACAAAGCCCTTTCTGCCGAAGGTGATACAGAGTAAATGAAGCAGATGGATGGAAGGAAAGATTACACTCTTACCCGGGGAGGTCTGGCTGGCACGCCAAGTAACCTTGGTAACCTATCTAGTGATAGATAGCTGAACAGTCAGAAGTCAGCAGAGGTCATAGTATTAGTTGGTCTAGCGGATTAACCCCCGAGTTTTGGACATAGTTACTCTTAGTCTATCTTTTTCTTAAAATAGCTCTCTTTTTCTTGATTATGAACCCTGTGCTTCTTGTCCGCCACCATTGACCTTGCTTTTGTCCGTGTTGGGGGATCGGCGCAAGATCGCTAAAAAAACAGCCTTTAGGGCTCTTCATGCGCCCAATGCTAACACGGACAAACCGATTCTAAGTATTCGCTGGTGGGCCCCGACCCCTTCCATCGCCTCCTAAGAATCGGGAGCTGTGGTCAATGGCAAGCAGCTGCGCTGTGGCTCTTTTCGCAGCCGGACAAGGAATTCCTGTCGGCCCTGACTCCTCATGAATCGATCATACGCGAACCTCTTCGATTTCCAATTTATTTTGCTTGTTTTGTTCGTAAAACTCCTGAGGTGACAGGTCCAAAATACTTGAATGCATCCGTCTTTCGTTGTAGAATACCATAAAATCCGTGACGGCTTCATAGGCCTTCTCGTAGGTTTCAAACTGCCATCTTGAAAGGCAATCATCTTCAAAGATTCGATGAAAAGATTCAATATGGGCATTCATATTCGGTGTTCTCAGCGGAATCCTTTCATGTTCGATCTGGTATTTTTCGCAAAATTCCTCAAAAGTATGGGAAACAAACTGTGGCCCATTGTCTGTTCGAATCACTGGTTTGATCTCTGCGCTGAATTGTTGCCGTCTTAACAATGCCTGTTGGAGTGCTTGGACGGCATCTTTGGCTGTACAGCTGAATCCGTTGTGATAGGCGACAATTCCACGGTCATATACATCGATGATGGACATGACGAAGAAAAACCGGTCTTCCCCTTCGATGTAGCCGTATTTGATATCCGCTTCCCATAGCTGGTTTGAGTCTGTTACCGTACGGTTTCGTGCCAGCTTCCTAGGGGGTTGGGCCTTCTTTTTGCGCTGCGGCCGTAGAATACCCAGCTCTTTGCACAGACGGTAGACTTTCTTCTTGTTGATGACAAGGTTATATTCGCGGCGAAGCCTCTTGGTCAGCTTGCGTTAGCCATAGTTGAAGCCATCGCCTGCAATTTCCTCCAGCAGGAATTCTTTGATTTGTTCGTCTGATACTTTTCGTCCGTCTTCTGTGAAGGAATAACCTGGTGCCGGACGCCCCTCACTCACTTTTTTCTCTTCCTCGCGGTAGCTCTTTTGATAATAGTAGGTGGAACGAGCAATCCCTATAATCTTTAGCACCTTGGAAATGGAATAGCCTTTTTGGATCCAGTTGTCGGCTACTTCAATTTTTTCAGCAAGTGAGGGTTTTTCTTTTTTATCATGTCGCGTAAAATCGCGATTTCAAGGTCTTTTTCACCAAGCAATATTTTGAGCTTTTCATTTTCCTTGGATATTTCTTTCGGGTCAAGGTCCGGCAAAACAGTGACATCAACATCACCATATTTACCATCTTTATATTCCCGCACCCAACGGGATACCATGTTGGAATTCAGTTCATAACGGCGGGCAACAAGGCTGTTATTGCCTGTCTCCTGTGCCTCTTTGATGACTTGTAATTTAAACTCCTTGGAGTGTTTGGTTCGTGTCATGATGTCAGCCTCCTTGGTACATTAAGCAGTATAAAACAAATTACTCCTATTGTCCAAGTTCATTTTGGGGCTTATGAGGCTACTTAAACTTCGTCCATGACTTACTACAAATTTCGATTTTTCGTTAAAAAAATATTTTATAATTAGTAGCTCATCATGTTTCTATTTCTTGAAAAAATGAAAAGAACATAAGGTTCAAATCCCTTCTCACAATGAGAATGATTTTTTTGCATTTGTGATTCCTTATGGACAGGTTTATTCAACAGACTATTTAACTTGTAATTTTTTTTAAATGTAAATTTTGTTTACGCCTTTTATATCGTTCAAATTTTCCATTTTCTCGCGGCCATATTGTATTTTTTAATAATTTTAGTTATATTCACCTTTTTTGACTGTGCAATATGTTTTTACGCTAAATAAAGTTAGGTACAGCGAGCTAATTGGCGACAACAATAATTAGCAACACAAAGTTTTATTTAATCTTCTTATCAATTGTTTTTAACAAATTACGTTTCTCCTTGTTTTAAAATATGCAAACTAGTTTTTTTACTTAAACTTTTTGATTCCTCCATTCACCAAAAGTTACGTTTGAAAAATTAAATTTTGGAATGACCAGATTTCAACAAAATTAAAAATGTACAGACCTTTGTCTGTTTAGGCCGATCCAAGCCTTTTGGGTCGGCTTCTTTTTTCGGCATGAAAAAATCGGATGAGACTTTAGTTCAATTAGACTAGAAAATTTAATTTTCTGTAAAAAAAAATAAAATTTTCTAAATTAAATCTTGTAAATTTTTCCTACCACGCTGTATAATCAATTTGATCTATTCAGTACTCGGAGTGATTTTGATGAAATTACGTAAGCTATTGTTTTCGATAGTGTTTGCATTTTCTTTTCTGTTGATCCCGTTTCACGAAACAACAAGCGCTCAGGCAAAAAATATGTATGTTCATTTTATTAATGTCGGACAAGGAGACGCAATTTACATAAAAGCTCCAAATGGAGAAGATATTCTCATTGATGGCGGAAATAACAGTTATGGAGATGACGTTGTTAATTATTTGAAAAAGCAAAAAGTGGATGATATCGAAATAATGATTGCAACTCATCCGGACGCAGATCATATTGGCGGTCTGGACACTGTGCTATCTGCTTTTCGAGTAGAGCAGGTGTATGCGCCAAAAGTCAGCCATACGACGGAAAGCTACAAAGATTTTTTAAATGCTGTTAAGCGTGAAGGCAAAAAAATAAAGACCGCTCAAGCAAATGTTGCTTTGCCGATCAAAGGAGTTACCGCAAAATTCGTTGGGCCTGTCAAAGCATATCCAAAAAGCGACTTAAATAACTGGAGTGCTGTTTTAAAGCTTACTTACGGTAAAAAATCATTTCTTTTCACTGGCGATGCGGAACTTAAAGCAGAATCGGATATGATTAAAGCTAAACAAAATTTGCGAGCTGACGTCCTAAAAGTAGGACACCATGGTGCCAAAACATCTACAAGCACAGCGCTGTTAAACTCAGTAAAACCGACATATGCCGTCATTTCCGTCGGCAAGAACTCATACGGCCATCCTACTCAAGATGTGATCAATCGGCTGAAAGCATACAAAATAAACACTTTTAGAACGGATAAACAAGGCCATATTGTTGCAACAACGAACGGCTCCAATCTTTCCTTTAATGTAAAAGTGGCATCGTCCGGCACAGCAAGCAAACCAACTAGCTACAAATTAACAGCAAGTGTCGATAACAAAACTCCAAAGCAAAACTCTACAATAATACTGAATGTAAAAGGGCTGCCAAACGGAACAAAATATAAAGCTGTTTTTAAATACAAAAGCAAAAACACCACTTATACCGGTACTATTGGTAAGCCATTGTCGGTAAAAATCGGCCGTGCTGCAAAAGGTTATACTGTTAAAATCGATGTATCAGCCACTTATAAAAACAAAACTTATAAAGCACAAACATCTTTCACTCCTAGATAAGGTGGGACATTATGAAATTTATTATTGATCGATTTGAAAATGACATCGCAGTCTGCGAAGATGAAAACGGCAAAATAATCGAAATTTTAAAAAGCCAGTTGCCTAAAAATGCAGAAACGGGAGATGTAATTATTCAGAAAAATAACCGTTATTATGTCGATAAACAAGAAACAAGCAAACGAAGACAAGAAATTGAAGAGTTAATGGACGAATTGTTTGAAGATTAATCGTTTTTTCAATTAAGATTCCAAGCAAATATGATTGAAGTGGAAGTGTCAAAGATGCTTCCACTTCATTATTTTTTGCCGTTTTAGAATCGCGCCTATAGAGCTGATCATTCATTTTTTCCTCTATGCTTGGTTTTTATAGATTTAAATTTTCGTTTTCTATCGGATTTCATTTTGCCGTCTAGGTTGAAATGCCGCTCCATTTCCCACCTATTCGTGACATAAAGCGGTTTTTCTTAAACAACATTTTGAATTTTGCAGCATAAAAATAAATCGGCCTTCTGCAAATTAATGGATTGATTCCAACACATCCTTTCTGTCTCTCCGACATTTTATCCTGATTTTGTTCGTTCCAATGTGAATTGCTCTCCGCGTTTATTCTGCGTCTCAATGATTCCGCCTGTAATCATGTTCTAATCAATGGATCGATTCTTCCATGACAACCTGTCTTCTTTAAATGCTCTCACCCTTCACTTTTTGATCAGCTTTGTATTTCCATATATATTGAAACGCATATAATGCGATGAAAATGATGAGACCTGAAATGTCTGAAAAACGTTCTGGATAAATCAGCAACAGCCCGGCCACGACTGCGGCAATTCGTTCAATCAAATGCATTTTTCTCATCCAATATCCGATCATCCCGGCTCCAATTGCGATCATTCCGCAAAACGCCGTAAAGACTACCCATAAAATTCCAAGCCATGTCGTATCAATCATTAACATTTGCGGAGACAAAACGAAAATATACGGAATGATAAAGGCGGCGATTGCCAATTTTGAAGAGTGAATTCCCGTTCGGATCGGTTCTCCTCCTGATACACCGGCTGCGGCAAAGGCTGCGAGGGCAACTGGCGGTGTAATGTCGGCAATAATCCCGAAGTAAAACACGAATAAATGTGCAGACAAATCAGGTACCCCCAACAAAATAATCGCTGGTGCAGCAATCGTTGAGGTAATAACATAGTTCGCTGTAGTCGGCGAACCCATTCCAAGAATCAACGAAGCTATCATCGTCAGCATTAATGTCGGAATGAGATTGCCCCCGGCGATATCAAGCAGCCCGTTGGCAAGCTTCAAACCAAGCCCGGTTTTCGTCACAACGCCGACAATAATTCCAGCAGCGGCTGTTGCTGCCGCAACCCCTAACGCTGTACGGGCGCCGTCGACGAGCGCTAATACAATATCCTTAAATGTCATCCGATTCTCACGATTTAAAAATCCAGCGACAATCGAAATACATATCGAATAAATGGCAGCATGTGTAACGGTCACTCCTGACATTAGCAAAATAATAATAACAACGATCGGGGCTAACAAATGCAGTTTTTTCAAAATTTCTTTCCGATTCGGCATTTCTTCTTTTGACAAGCCTCTTAAACCGATTCGCTTTGCTTCAAAATGAGTCATGATCCAAATCCCTGCAAAATATAGAATAGCCGGAATAGCTGCCGCTTTGGCAATGTCCCAATACGTAATGCCGTTCCCGATAAATTCAACCATTAAAAACGCAGCTGCTCCCATAACCGGCGGCATTAACTGACCGCCTGTAGATGAAGAAGCCTCCACCGCTCCTGCAAAATCTTTGTTATAACCAAGCTTTTTCATCATCGGGATGGTAAACGCGCCGGATGTGACGACATTGGCAACTGAGCTTCCGCTGATCGTTCCTTGAAGGGCACTGGAAAAAATAGCTACTTTTGCAGGACCGCCAATTCTGCGCCCTGCAACGGCAACGGCCAAATCATTAAAATATTGACCAATCCCAGTTCTAATTAAAAAGGAGCCGAAAAGGAGAAACAAAAAGATAAAGGTTGATGACACGCCTAGCGGAGTTCCTAAAATCCCTTCGGTTGTAAAGAACATAGTTTGAACAATTCGTTCAGAACTAAGACCGCTATGCTGGAGAAAGTTAGGCATGCTAGGACCAAAATAGGCATACGCCAAGAAAAGCAGCGCGATGATCGTAATCGGCAGCCCAACCGCCCTCCTTGTTGCCTCTAAAACTAGTAAAATAGCTAAAATTCCGATATAAAAATCCGTTTCTGTCAATATTCCGACGCGCATTACAATGTCATCAATGAACAGCGGCCAATATGCTCCAACGCCAATACTTAAAAGCGCAAGGATGATATCATACCAAGCCACTTGAAATTTATATTCTTTCCTCTTTTTTCGATTAGCCGGAAACAAAAGAAAAATCAAAGCAAGCGCAAAACCGAGATGGACAGAGCGCTGGATTTGCGCTGTAAAAACACCGAAAATCGATGTATACAACTGAAACAGCGAAAATGCCAATAATCCGGCAAATGCGATGCCTCCCAACACGCCTTTTAGCTTCCTCGTTCCTGCTTCAGGATCATATTTTTCAAGCAGCATTTGCTGCTCTTCTTCTGACAGTACGTCAAATTTCTCTTTACTCACGAATATTCACTCCTTTCACCTGCTGCCAAATACTGATTTTTGCCGGTTTTATTCTTACCCATGAGCCGGGTCCAAAAAAATCCGCCAATTTGTAGCTGTTACCTTGATAAACGATTCGGTGATCGGCCTGTACTTGTCCAATTCTCAAATCAATATAGGAAAATTCTCGCTCCATGTTTTTTATAAAAAATTTTCCATCCTTTTCTAAAAATTTCCCCTCCCCTTCCACATTAGAAGGCATTCCAACAGCAAAATTTTCATACTCAAGTTCTGTCTGAATGATTTTGTTATTGCGTAATGTATATGTCTCCTTCACATCCGTAAGATGGATGGAATGAGTGTACTGAATTTGAAACAAGTCATCATCACGGACAGGCAGATAACCTAATAAGTCATTCTGATCTTCATGATAAAAAGCGATGGCATTTACAATAGGAAGGAAAAATAAAAAAACGTTGATTGTCATAAAAAGGGGAAGACAGATGAACAAAGCTTTCATCCTAGCTCTCATGAAAATCCCCGCCTAAAATGGAGTTACATAAATGAAATCGATAGACCGTTTAAAACGGCCTATCTTTGATACGTTATGGCTGGATTCCTTTTTCTGAAAAATACGTTTCAGCCCCTGGATGAAGCGGCAAATTGCCTATTCCATCAAGGGCTGCCTCCGCTTTGATTAATTTGCCTTTTGCGTGAGTAATTTTATTTGTATTTTCAAAAATCGCTTTTGTAATATTGTATACGGCATCTTCATCCAATTCGCCGCGGACGACCAGCATCGCTTTTACAGCGACTGTTTTTACGTCCTCAGGAATTTTATATGTCCCCTTTGGTACTGTATCTTCAGCATAGTAAGGATATTTTTCGATCAATTGTTTGATTTTGTCATCCGCAATCGGAATTACTCTAATTTCTTTTTGTGCTGAGAGCGATTCAACTGCAGCCGTCGGTGTCCCCGCAGTAATGAATGCAGCGTCTATGCTTCCGGATTGAATGCCGTCCGTTGATTCGTCAAAAGATAAGCTTTGCGCTTTAATATCATCAAAGCTTAATCCATGAATTTCTAAAATTTGCTGTGCGTTTGCATTCACTCCAGACCCAGGGGCACCAACGGAAACCGACTTGCCTTTCAAATCTTCAACAGAAAGGATGCCGCTATCTTTTGTTGTAATAATTTGCACCGTCTCCGGATATAAAGTCCCAATTGCTTTAACATTGTCGACTTTATTGTCTTTGAACATCAATTCACCGTTTAATGCATAAGCAGCAATATCAGTTTGCGAGAACGCAATATCAGCTTCACCATTTTTTAGCGCTTGCATATTTTCTGCTGATGCTCCTGAAGATTGTGCATTTGCATTAAAGTCCGTTTCTTCCGAAATAATTTGCGCCATCGATCCGCCGAGCGGGTAATAAGTTCCTCCTGTGCCTCCGGTTAAAATGCTTAACGTCTTGCTTCCTGCCTTTTCCCCGCTTTGATTGGAGCCATCACTTTTGCTGCTTCCTCCTTCGCTGTTATTTCCACACGCAGAAATGATCATTATGAAAAGAAGAGCTGTTAAGAATATAAGTCCGCTTCGCCATTTGATCATTGATACTCCCCCTTTTTAAATTCGTTTGACTTTGGGTGCATTACTATCATATTAAAGAACAAATGAAAAAATGTGGGATAATATGTCAGCTAGATTATCAACATAAAAAAAAGACAGGAATTGTCGGTATTCGACATCTCCCTGTCTTCTATTAAGGTAAGAAAAAATTTATTGATAGGCCAAAACAGTAGAAAGACCAGACTCCAAATCATTTTTTAAGTCTTCAAAATTTTCTAGCCCTACGCTTAATCGAAGAAGACCATCGGTTATCCCTCTTTTGATCCGTTCTTCTTTCGGCATCGCGGCATGGGACATTTTAGCTGGATACGACAAGATCGATTCAACTGCACCAAGGCTGACTGCGAAAACAGGCAGCTGAACATGATCAGCAAGAATCTTGACCGCTTTTTCATCTTCTAGTTCAAACGATAAAACCGCTCCACCGTTGACACTTTGCCGCAAATGAATATCTGACCCTGGGTGATCGTGAAGACCTGGATAGTACACTTTTTTAATGGCAGGGTGCTTTTTCAAAAATTCTGCTAATTGAGAAGCTGTTTTGACGGATTGATCCAGCCGCACATGAAGTGTTTTTAACCCTCTTAATACAAGCCAGCAATCATGCGGGCCGAGAACAGCGCCGAAGGCATTTTGAAGTTTGTAAAGCTCTTCGCCAAGCTTTTCATCTTTCACAACTGCCAATCCTGCCAAACAGTCGCTATGACCTGCCAAAAATTTTGTTGCACTATGTAAAACAATATCGGCCCCTAAATCGAGAGGCCTTTGCAAAGCCGGAGTCATAAATGTATTATCAACAAATGTTAAACAGCCGTTTTCTTTTGCAAGCTGCACAATTGCTCGAATGTCCGTCACTTTTAACAGCGGATTCGAGGGCGTTTCAATGTAAATCACTTTTGTGTTCGGACGTATATTTGCTTTTACGGCATCAAGGTCCGTCATATCGACAAACGTATATTCAATGCCAAAGCGCGATAAAACATCGGCAACGATCCGGTATGTTCCGCCGTACACATCTTCTGTGACCAAAACATGATCACCGGAAGAAAGTAAAAGAAAAGCTGTTGATATAGCGGCCATCCCAGAAGCAAACGCAAAGCCTCTCACTCCGCCTTCCAGTTCGGCAATCGCCTCTTCCAACGCTTTTCGTGTTGGATTTCCTGAACGGCTGTAGTCAAATTCAGGAGATTCATCCAATGTTTGCTGATGAAACGTTGACGCTTGCTGAATCGCCACGCTGACAGCACCAGTTGTCGGGTCAACCTTATGTTTATTATGAATCAATTTTGTTTGAAAGCTCCATTGGTCATGCATTTAGTAAATCCCCTTTCGCAGCTGCTTGCAATGCCTGCTTGAGATCTTCCTTCAAATCCTCCACGCTTTCAATCCCTACAGAAAAACGGAGAAGCCGGTTACATACACCGTTTTGAATTCGGATTTCTTCCGGAATGTCCGCATGTGTTTGGGTAGCTGGATACGTTATAAAGCTTTCTACCCCTCCAAGGCTTTCCGCAAAACAGATTAATTTCAGATTCTGCAAAAACGGGTTGACCCATTCTTCTTTTTTCACACGGAAGGAAAGCATTCCGCCTCTGCCAGGATATAATACATCATCAATTTCAGGAAGCTCTTTTAAATATGCCGCCAGCTCCCTTGCATTTTCCTGATGTTTGGCCATTCTCAATGATAAAGTTTTCATTCCTCTAAGCAGCAGCCACGAATCAAAAGGAGATAATACCGCACCAATTGCATTTTGATGCATGGCTAATTTTTCGCAAATTTCTTTCCCTTTTGCACAGACCAGGCCGGCAAGGACATCGTTGTGACCGCCTAAATATTTCGTTGCGCTGTGAATCACGATATGCGCTCCTTCTTCAATCGGACGCTGCAAAACAGGCGTGTAGAACGTATTGTCAACGATCAGCAGCAAATTGTGCTTCCGGGCCAATTCCGCCAACGAGGAAATCGATGTTTCCTGCATAAGCGGATTAGTGGGCGTTTCTAGAAAAATCGCTTTAGTATTTTCGTTTATTAATGATTCCGTATATTCACGAGACGTAAAATCGTCATAGTGGAAGGAAAGACCGTATTTGCGCCACTCTTCTTCAAACAAGCGGTATGTCCCGCCATATAAATCTTTTGAAACGATCAGTTCATCTCCACTTTTAAATAAAGCCATAATCGTCTGAATCGCTGCCATTCCGGAAGAAAATGCAAATCCTTGATCGGCTCCCTCCAATTTGGCTATGGCGTCCTCGACAAGCTCTCTCGTTGGATTTTTTGTCCGAGTGTAATCATAACCTGTTGATTCACCTATTCCTTTATGCCGGTAGGCTGTGGACAAATAAATGGGGGCGCTTACTGTTCCTGTAAGAGCTTCACTTCGATTTCCTAATTGGGCCAAAACTGTTTCAATATTCATCTTTGACTTTCCTCCCTCTATAAATGTTGATATATCAACGGTTGTAGCCGTTTCAGGGGTGTCAAAAAAATATTTTTCGACAAAGTTCCTAACATTATTTCTTAAATATGTGTATATCTTACATTGACTGGGTACGCTTCGCGGCCACTACTGGTTAAATTTGGTTGTAGTGGGGGAAGCGTATGGGATGCACCGTGGATCTCTGCATCGCTGATGATGACGAACCCTCCCATGTCTCTTGGCATCCTTGCGCCTACATTCCTTCGTTCGGTCTAGTCATCAGGCAGAGGCCGGCTAAGCTCCTTTAGGGACTCAAGGTCGAATGGATGATATCGCGCCAGCTTCTCCGTGTCATCCTTGTTGTCTAGAGAATCGAGACTATAGGCATCAAGCAGCCGTTTCGAGGCCAAAGATGTCCTGCATCATTCGCTTCGCATCGAACGCTTGGTGCTTCGTACATACAGCGTGCAATACCTTCAATAATTTTCCGCATAACACCACAATCGATTGCTTCTTCCGCAACGGATTATCAGGACGTGTCGTGTAATAGTCGTGCAGCTGCCGAAACGCTTCGTTGTGGCGGATCATCGGCATCATCACGCGGAAGAGGAGGGCGCGCAACCGCCTTCTTCCACGCTTGGAGATCCGTTTTTGCCCTTTGTGTTGGCCGGAGGAGTTTTCCCGTAAGGTCAGTCCCGCAAGTTTCAATAATTGGCGCGGATCCTGATAGTGGGAAAAACTCCCGATTTCCGATAACAGTTCCACGATCGTCGCATCCCCTAAGCCCGGAACAGTTTTGAGCCATTCGTATTCCACGGATGTTTGCACAAGTTCTGTCAGTTGCTCATTCAGTGCCTCGATTTCTTTCTCCAATTGGCGGTACCGGCGGACAAGTGTGGCGATTTCGATACGGGCCATCTGTTGTCCTTCCGTTACGCCAATGGAGTGTTGGGCCAGTTCCATCAGCTTCTTCGCTTTCGGCTTTTGTGGCGATTGTAATCCCTCACTTTGCCGGTAAAGGGCCAGCACCTCTTCCAGCTCTTTTCCTGCCAGATCACTCGGAAATGGCGTATATTCCAGCACCGCGAGCGCCATTTTCCCAAATGACGGGAAGACTTGGGAAAACTCCGGAAAATATCGATCAAGCCAGCGAATCATTTGATTTCGAATCGCTCCCCGTTCTTCCACCAATTTGGAGCGAAATGTCGCTCCAACGCGCAGTTCGGCCTCCATCCCTTTCAGAATGCGCGGATAGCTGAATCGGCCGTCTTTCACTAACCGGGCAATGACGAGCGCGTCTTTCGCATCATGCTTGGTTGGAAGGTTATCGTCCAGCTCTTTGGAGCGCTTCACGTGCATCGGGTTTGTCATGACGAGAGGAATGCCCTTCTCGTCAAGAAAGTAAGCGAGATTGAGCCAATAATGTCCCGTTGGCTCGATGCCAACGATCACCTCGGTTTTTCCAAATTCCTTCATGGCTTCCACGATGCACTGGTACAACCATTCCAATCCTTCTCTCGATTGCAGAACGGGAAACGGCTTTTTTAACACCCTTCCTCGCTCATCCACAAAGCAGGCATAATGTTTTTTCTTTGCGATATCCATCCCAACAACCAGCGTTTGATCGGTGACTTGATTAATCTTCTTGTTTGAGATAGAATTCATGTATAGTCCTCCTTGGTATCCAAATTAGGGGTCAATTCGTGCGATTGACACCCCCGAATCATACCAAGAGGGCTTTTTTTATTCAAGTCCCCGAAAAAACTTCTAACAGGAATGCTCCTTTTTTAGTTAGTAAAAATGTGCTGCTTTCATTGCCTGTAGAGGAGGCTTGAAAAATAAAACGCCCTCTTCATAAGAAGAAGGCGTTTATTGTTTGGCTCCTTCTTATCTTCCAAGCATATCTTACGGCAAAATGCTTGCTGGATTTAGCACCTTGGTACAAAGGTTATCATGCCGCCGTCCTTGTACCGGTTGCTGAGACTTCTTCGGGCCAGTTCCCTCCGCCTCTCTCGATAAGAATTCCGATATGAACTTTTGATAGGTATAACTTTACCTCAGTTTTAAAAAAAATTCAAGACGTTTCCTGCCAACAATTCCGATAACTTTGATTTATTTTCAGTAAAACTAAAGAAAAATAAGAACTTTCTTTAAATAATCCGTCGATTCTTGAAATGTTTTTTTGCGAAAGCCAAAAGGGAAATTTTTTTGTATGGATCACCTTTGATCCTCCATCATTTCAATGAAGTGGTTTTATTTTCCCCTGAGGCTTCCCAAATTTTAATAGATTTTAAAATATAAATATTCAATTCGGAAGCTGTCGTATTTTTAAGAAAAATTGTGAACGAGGTGATCTTCTTTAGAGGAATTGGAAAATTTTAAGAGTATTTAATAAACAGTGAATGAAACGATTGAATTGGCAAACTAATCGTTTGATAAATTTTTCGCCAACTTCTGTCAAACGAACCCGTACTCCATAAAGCAACTGAACAGAAAACGAAGATGCGATATTTGTTTTGCAGGTGAAGCTGGGAAGCAAAAAAGATGAACATAAACGTGCCGTTGGAAAATTTGCTGAACATTCTTTACTGATGCGCCTTCTCTTTTTTATCAATATTATGGAAAGGAAAGACTGTTTATGATGCTGTATATAATCAACAGCATACGAACCAATAATTTTCATGACGAGCAAATGATGGGGCAAATCAAAATTATGTGAGAAAACGCTTTCTAAAAACTGGAACATCATCAAAACAATGTGTACGGAATTTATTATGATTATGAAAGCGACTACAGAGGAGATTATTTATTAAGTATTGCAATTGAAGAAAATAATGGGGAAGCTTTTAATTGAAATCCCGAGGAACATGAAAATAAAGTTTTTCAAGTAGATAAAACGGACGAACAAGGCATTTTTAAAACTTGGAGTAAGATTTGGAAGCAAGAAGAAACTGGTTTAAGTAGAGCGTGCTTACACATATGATTTTGAAAAATACGGCCCAAATGGAGAAATTGAAATTCATATAGGCGCTGTCTAATAAGTCGATTTTCCGGCTTATAGACGCCCCTTTAATGTTTTAGAAATGTTGATATATCATTAGCATTGCATAAATATAGTTAGAATTTTCTGTTAATTATTTTTTGTGAATTTGTGCCAAAAAGACAAAACCTAAAGAAAGGTGGCACTGCCCATTTGGTAAATATATACAGTTAAACCAGAGCGACAACGACAAAAGGGAGATTATGGACTGGCTCGCCCATCAAATTTTCGCAACCAAACATAAGCTGGTTTCCACAGAGCTCTCTTTAACCAACGAGTAATTCGAAGTAGGGATTTCTTACTTTTCATCTCCAATTGAATGAGAACATGTAAGCAATACGTGATCAGGGCTAAGAAAATTTGATTTTGAATAGCTGTTTCACTCATTCCATAAAAGTGCTTAATTTCTACGTGTTGCTTGAGCCATTTGAAAAAGAGTTCAATAGCCCAGCGAGATCGGTAAATATCACTTATCTCTTCTGGTTTTAAATCAAATCGGTTGGTGATGAAACGAAGTAAGTTCCCTTTTGTGTCCATAACTTCTAGTAGACGAAAGACATTTTCAGTACGATTTTGTGTGGTACCAATGTAGACCATTTTATCGGATAGAACGTGACAATCATCAGGAAGTGAAAATGTATAGACTTCACGAATGACTGCGTTTTTCTTCAGTCTTGAAACGAAGAAATAGCCATCATCTGTCATCCGATCAAAACGTTCATAGTCCACATAACCGCGGTCAAACACATACATGGCTTCTTGATCATCCACTAGGACTTCGAGTTGATTTCGGTCATGTTCTTTTGCTGTCGTAATCACTGCTTTTTCAGGATAGACGGTGTCTTTATCCATGAAAACGAGCCGTAAGTGTAGCTTTACACCAGCTTTTGTTTTACGGAATTTTGCCCATTTATAATGGGTCAAATTCAACGGGAGTGTACTTGAATCAATGATTTTCAGTGGCATATTCTTTCCGTTTTGATAATGGTACCGTTGAATTTTCCAAACAAGATCCAAGAACAAATTGGCAAGAATTAGTGGGTTGATCTGATTGTTTTTTCGGGATAGCTGAGAGGCACTTATCGATTCAAATCCGAGTGCTTTTTGAAGATCTTCGTCTACAAGTGCATCACTCATTTCCTCTAAGCTCGTAAATTCGAGCAGCTGGGCTACCAATAAAAGTTTAATATAGGCTTCTGTTGTCAGCTTTTTTGTGTAATAGTCCTGTTTCAATTCTTTGACTTGTTCGCTAAGTTTTTGAATATTTATGGGTGAAACCCATTTACCAAATGATGAAATTAGTGTATTCTTGTCCATAATGGTTATCCTTTACGATTGGATTTGGACAGGAACCACCTGTACTTCCATTGTAAAGGATTTTTTTGTTTCGAAATCAATAAAAAATTGAACATTCTTAGTATTTTGAATCATCAGATTTAATTACTGCAATGCTAGTGTTGATATATCAATGTTTATAATCTTTCGTTTTCAATGGATTTTGACTTTCTGGACAGCTCCAAACAATGTGAAAAAACGGGAGCTTATTCGAGCGATTTGAATAAAAAGCTCTCACAACAACAGAATCCCAATATACAGGCATAGTCATAAACAACTTTTGGGATAAGCCCTGTTTTAACAACTGCTTCATCTTGAATTTACATCAACAAAATAACCCCCCTATCCAGAAGCCGCATAATATCAAAAAGCTTCTGTATAGGGGGTTTATTACTTAATTCAAAAAGCTTGTATCTACAAGACCTTTAAGATCCGGTTTTTCTTTTAAAAATTTCAAGTCATAAGAAGAGTTAGAAAAGTCTTGAAGAACTTTTTCATCCACTTCGGTTGTATAGCGGACACGTTCCCAAGCGCTGTCGATAATTTCTGGGTCAAGCTCTTGATTTGTTATTTCTTTAATCGATTGAATGGCAATATCGCGTGCTTCCTCTTTGTTTTTATTGATGAAGTCGACTGCTTTTTTGTGGGCTTTGACAATATTTTGAACTAAATCTTTATTTTCTTTAATAAATTTGTTGCTCGTCACTAAAACAGTGTTCGGAAGCGTTGTGCCATAGGCGATATCTTTCGTATCGACAATCACTTTCGCCCCGTCTTTTATTAATAATGAAGCCCAAGGCTCAGGCACAGCGGCTAAATCCACTTTTCCCGATTCAAAGAAAGCTTGATATTGTGCCGGGTTTCCAGTTGTATGCTTTAATGTGCCGCCGATTCTTGATGAAGCAATGTCGTAATCTTGCAAGTACGTTTCAAATTGGACATCGTGAGTGCAGCCGACACCAGGAGTAATGAATGTTTTATTATGAATATCATCTAAGCTTTCGATTCCGCTTTTTTTGCTTGCTACGACGACAGTACCCCCAGATGACGCACCGGCAATAATTTTCACGTCTGCACCATTAGAATAGTTATTCATGACAGGAGCTGGACCGACAAGCCCGGCGTCAATTTCGCCGGTTTTCAACGCTGTCATAAAAGCACCGCCATCCGGAAAAGTTTTATATTCAATCTCTACCTGATCCCCTAGCGCTTCTTCATAGTAGCCCTTTTCCTTCGCAATCATCGCCGGAACATGGTCAATGTTTGGAAAATAGCCGATGACTACTTTATTTTTTCCGCTTTCTTCTTTCCCTGATGCTTCATTTCCTCCACCGGCTCCGCAGGCAGATAAAATACCGATCAGCAGCAAGGAGATAAATGATAGCAACAAACTTTTTCTCTTCATAATCTCAACTTCCTCCTTTATTGTTCAAGCAATCCCCATTTTTTCATCACTTTCTTTTCAATTCTGCTGAAAAAAACTAAATCTACTAAAATTCCAATTAAGGCAATGATAAATATAATGCCCATCACTAACGCCATATCGCCAAAGTCCGATGCGAATTTTAATGTATAGCCTAAACCCGGGCCGGTGCTTAGCAGCTCGCTACCCATTAGGCCTCTCCACCCAAACGCCCAAGCAAGCCTTGCACCAGTTACTGCATGCGGAATGGCTGCAGGAAAAATCACATGAGTAAACAGTGAAAATCCGTTGTAATCCATTGTCCTTGCCGCATTTGTGTAGATTGGAGGAACGCTTTTAATGCCTGTCCGCATATTCAATGTCATCACAAGCGTTCCACCGAGCACAACAATAAAAATGATCGCTTTTTCATTTAAACCGAACCAGATGATGGCTAGAGGCAGCCATACGATGCTCGGTACGCTTTGCAACGGCAAAATTAAAGAGCCAATGGTATCATCAATTACTTTCGATTTTGCCAAAATAACCCCTAGCACCGTTCCAAGAATTAGAGCAATCACAAGCCCGATTGCCAGCCGCTGAAAACTTGCCAGCAAATCATAAACAAGAGTTAGATCAGCAAAACCGTTCCACAATGCCTGAAAAATATCGCTCGGAGCCGGAAAGACGACAGCCTTAATATTTAACAGCTTGACGATTGCTTCCCATATACCCAGTGCGGCTGCATAAAAAATGATTCGTTTAACGACCTGCTGCATAACTTTCTTCCTCTTTCACTACTTTATCAATTTCTGACTTCAACAGCTTTTGAATGCGCTCTTCATATTCAGCAAGCTGCTTTCTAAATTCATCACGTGGTCTCGGAAAAGAAACTTCAATCTCATCAATAATTCTCCCAGGCCTTGTACCCATGACGATAATACGGTCCGATAATTTTAACGACTCTTGGATGCTGTGCGTAACAAATAGAATTGTTTTTTTCGTATCGATCCAAATTTTTTCCAACACTTCGTGCAGACGTGAACTCGTCTGCTCATCCAACGCTCCGAACGGCTCATCCATTAAGAGCACCTCAGGATCCATCGCCAAAGCTCTTGCGATCGATACGCGCTGCTGCATGCCGCCGGAAAGCTCGTGCGGAGAATGCTTGGCATATTGGCTTAATTGAACCATGGCCAAATATTGATGCGCCTTTTTTTTCGCTTCTTCCTTCGGCATTTTTTTCTTCAGCGGAAACATGACATTTTCCTCAACTGTCAGCCATGGAAAAAGGGCTGCCTGTTGGAACACTACTCCCCGGTCGCTTCCAGGTCCTTTTACTTCCTTCCCGTTTACCAGCACTTTTCCCGATGTGGGGGCTGTTAACCCGGCAACAATCGATAATAACGTCGACTTGCCACAACCGGAAGGGCCAAGAATGGAAACAAATTCTCCTTTCTGCACAGTCAAATCAATTTGGTCAAGAACCGTTTGGGAGACGCCATGATGTTGAAATGTTTTTGAAATATGCGCAATTTGGACAGACAAAGTAATTCCCCCAGTATATGATCATTCTTACCTATCTTATCGGATTAGTCGTTATCATTATAATATAAGCATTTTTTATTTTGTCAACCTTTTTATTTGTTGGAGACTTTTCAAAAGAGTGATAAAATAATGAGAAGTCCAGCCTAACTGGTAATTAGTCATTTTGGAGGAATTGGTATGGCCCAAAAAGTCGCACCTATTAAAGAAGAAACATTTTTTAGCAAAGAGCTGGGGGAAGAAGTTTCTTTGCTCATATTTTTGCCGACTTCTTTTTCTCCATTATCTCATCATCATCTTCTCATCGCCCAAGATGGTGGAGACTACTTTAAACTGGGAAGGATCGCGCGTTTTGTTGAGGAATTAACAGAGCAGCAAACGATTGAAGATTTGATCGTCGTCGGCATTCCTTATAAAGACATTCAAGATCGAAGAAGAAAATATCATCCCGATGGAAGCCAGTTCAACAGCTATATCCGATTTTTAGCTCATGAATTAATTCCTGTTTTAGAAGAACGTTTTCCACTTTTGCCATTAGGAAGAGGCCGTGCGCTTATCGGTGATTCTCTGGCTGCAACCGTTTCACTTATGGCAGCGCTGTATTATCCGCATACATTTGGAAAAGTGATTATGCAATCACCATATGTGGATGAAAAGGTGTTAGAAGCGATCGATGCTTTTTCACAGCCTTCTTTATTATCTATTTATCATCAAATCGGGAAACAGGAAACGAGCGTAAAAACGACCGATGGGAAAATAATAGATTTTTACACAATCAATCAAAAACTTCATGAACGAATGGAACATAAAGGATTCGAATGCATTTATGAAGAATTTGACGGCGATCACCGCTGGACATATTGGCAGCCGCTGCTGAAAGACATATTAAAAAAAATGTTTGCTGTATCATGAAAATTCATTCTTTAAGTTGTTATAATAAAGAATACGAGTAAATATCAAGGAGGCCAAAAAAATGAAGTACGGAATTGTGTTATTTCCTTCAAAAAAGTTGCAAGACATTGCCAACTCATATAGAAAACGTTACGATCCGCATTATGCGCTTGTCCCTCCTCATTTAACATTGAAGGCACCGTTTGAAGCTGACGAAAAAGAAATTGGCGATATTGTGAAAGAACTTAGGAAAATTGCGAAACAAGTGAAGCCTTTTAAACTCTCTGTCTACAAATTCAGTTCATTTGCTCCTGTCAATAACGTTATTTATTTAAAAGTTGAACCAAATCCGGAATTAACAAAATTGCATGAGCTTCTCCATCAAGGAAAATTTAAAGAGAAGCCTGAATACGCTTTCGTACCTCACATTACAATTGGACAAAATTTATCGGATGATGAACATTCTGACGTTCTCGGCCGTTTAAAAATGTTAAAAATTCAACATGAGGAAACGATTGACCGATTCCATATTTTGTATCAATTAGAAAACGGCTCATGGACTGTTTATGAAACATTCCTGCTTGGAGAAGGACGAGATTGATGAAGGCAGTCAAAGCTATTAATGAAAAACAACGAAATGATGCTTTTTATGTTAGAAAAAAAGTGTTTGTAGAGGAGCAAAACGTTCCAATTGAAATTGAGCTCGATGAATATGAAGACTTTGCCGAGCATGTCGTGCTTTATGACGACAATCAGCCTGTAGGAGCCGGCAGGTTTCGTGTTATTGGCGACACCGGAAAGCTTGAGAGAATTTGTGTTCTGCCACAATACCGAGGAAAAGGAGCGGGAAATATCATTTTGGAAACACTTGAAAAACTCTCGGCCGAAAAAGGATTAAAGAAAATAAAATTAAACGCTCAAACACAAGCGGAAAATTTTTATAAAAAGCATGGATATCAAACCGTTTCCGATATTTTTATGGATGCGGGCATTCCTCATGTCACGATGGAAAAAACGTTACATCCACATTCATAAAGCTGAAAAACAAACGAGGCCGCGAATTGCGGTCTTTCATTTTGAAGGGTCAGAAAGCGTGAAAAAGAGGTTAAAAATCCCTTCATTACATTCAGATCAATTTGAATGTTTCACCATTTTCTCCGCCGCACACCTTCCCATAGTTTTTAAAAAATGTACATGAATTTTGGCAGTTGGGACAACCTAACCATTACCGATCTTAGCAAAGGTGATGGGAATGGAATTTGTAGGAATTGCCACTGAACTGATTTTCGGATTCTTTGCCCTTTTTCTTCTGACAAAAATACTAGGTAAAACACAAATTACGCAAATCACGACGTTCGATTTTATTTCTGCACTCGTTTTAGGCGAGCTGGTTGGCAATGCTGTTTATGATGTGAAAATGGGGATTGAAAAAATATTATTTACGGTCGTGATATGGGGAATGTTAATCTATTTGTTGGAATTCATCACACAAAAATGGAGAAGAACCCGAGGAATACTGGAGGGCGCTCCGTCAATGGTCATCCTCAAAGGAAAAATTTTACGGGATCAGCTGAAAAAAAACAAGCTTGATATGAACCAGCTTCAACATTTGCTAAGAGCAAAAGGAGCTTTTTCGATCCGCGAAGTGGAATACGCAATTCTTGAAACGGACGGCACAATCAGCGTATTGAAAAAATCGGAATTTGATAAGCCGACCCGAAGGGATTTAAATCTTTTATCTTCGCCTGCTACCATACCCTACACGATTATTATGGACGGCGAAGTGGTTAGTGAAAATTTAAAGGAAGCAGGTTTCGATGAAAAATGGCTTCAGCAGCAGCTTCTCGCTTACAGTGTGGAAGACGCGAAAGATGTTTTTTACGCGGAATGGGATCAAAACAACGGATTATTTGTCCAAAAATTTTAGCTTGTTTCGAAGCATATCATGAAACTCATGTATGTGCTTTTGCTGGAAATTGAAATATTTTCTTAGATGGAATAAATAACACTAAGTTGAGATTTAAGTTATAATTGACTTATAAATCTTAATGGTTGATGTTTATTTATGCGTACAAAAAACCGATTAACTCCTATAGATACAAAGTATTTTCGTCCTGAAATCACCCATTGCTCCGATTGTGGTGAAAAACTTACATATTGCCATCCAGTTTGGAGAAAACCATTTCCACTTTAGATGGTGAATTCAAGATCGTGAATATGGGATATCGCTGTGAAAACCCATCTTGTTCTAACACAACAGTTTATCGTTCGGCACAAGCTGAACATTTAAGTATGAAGCACATTACTTATGGTATGGATGTCATTGCATATATTGGCCATTTACGCTTTAAAGAACATAAAGCACGAACAGAAATGGCTTCTATTTTGAAAGAGAAGAAAGTAAAAATCTCAGACCGTCAAGTACAGAAACTTTATGAACGTTATGCTTTATTACTTCGAGCCAATGTCAAAGAGACTGTAAAGGATGATCTCCAAAAAGTGGTCAATGAACATGGCGGGATCATATTGTTTATTGATGGAGTTCAACCTGAAAAAGGAAATGAAACCTTATACGTGATTCGAGAGGTCCTGAGCGGTACGATTTTGGCAGCTCACAATTTAAAGAGCAGAGCATCTCAAGAACTTATGGATTTCATACGGCCAGTCTTAGCCGTCTAAGAATATTTTTCATCCATTCTAACATTTGTTTCGCAGTTTTCGTTTCGCATAATCTGCTGTTGGCTGAACAGCTCTGCTATCTTAATTGGCAGAAGTCTGGATGGAAAAAAGCTGCCCTATTTTCTCTTTTCCTTCCATGCTGCCATAAAGCAGAAGTGTAAAACAATCGGCATCGCCAAACAAGGCCATCATGCCCGCCACTCCATGTAAAGCGGGTGCACAATCTTAAGATAGCCATTAGGCAGTACGCCGAATGTAGTCCTCTAGCTCTTGTGGGGTTTTATAACCAATGCTGCTATAATACCGTCAGCGGGAGTACTCCCGCTGACGCGCTATTTTTTCTTATTGTCCAGCATATTGGCGATGGTGTTAAAATCCATATTCTCTTTTCCATTTACAATCGCATTGACAATTTTATTTTCTAATTCTCTTGAAACCGGCCGATTTGCCAATTGTGCAACCCGCTTGATCACTTTTCTGACGGTTGCTTCATCGTTGAAATTGGAATTTTGCAAGGAATTGGCCAGTTCAAACACATCTTTCATATTGACGCCGGTTTTTTTCTCAATATTTTTAAAAATATGATCCATTCTGAAATTCGTCCCCTCCTAAATTGTCGAAATGTCCTGTATAACAGGCTTTAATATTTTATGAAAATGAAATGAAAACGTGATGAGGAAAAAGTATAGTCCGCCTTCTAAAAGGCGGACATCCATCCGTGACCAGCACTCACCATTAGTTTTGTAAAAGACTTACAGATTAATATTTAAAACAGGAACAACCGACGATAATCAACAAGATGAATAAAACGACGATTAGCACAAAGCTGTTGTTATGAAAACCGCCGCTATAAGGATAGCTGTATCCGCCGTATCCTCCATATCCGCAACCAAAGCCCATTTTTCTGCACCTCCTCCTTTATTCATCACTATACAGTATGAAGCAGTTCCTCATTTGGAGTGGACACACAAGATGGGCAAGTGCGGATTTTTTAGTGAGGTTTCAACCTGTTTTGGTTCACTTTTCGTTTCCCTTTTAAATATGTTTTTCCATGTTTTCGATCTCTTTTTCAAATTTTACCGCCGTTTTTTCAAGGTCTAAAAGCTCACCGTCTTTTTTCATCATCCAGCTTAAACATTTTTGCTGAACTTTGTCATGGTCTTCGTATATACCTTCTATCCATTTGACGAATTCCTTTTCTAGCTTGTTCATCTTTCCCTTTTTAAAATCCTTTTTTCCCACAGCCGCAGCCACCGGAACTCGATGAGTTGTAAATTTTTATGTCGGATGGGTAAGCTTTCTTTTTCATCATCTTCTTTTTAAAAACATCTCCTTTTGCCATTGAACCGGAATAAACCTTTACGTTTTTTTTCAATGTGCTTCTCCCCTTTCTTCCAAAAAATAAGAACCTTATTCCATTCTATGAAGAATAAGGTTGATCTGTGTTCCTTCTAATCGTTTTTGGCCGCATCATCCATCATCAAAAAATGAAATTCTCTTTGGTTGTTCTTTTCGTTTTTTTCTTTTATAAAATATTCTTTCCACTCATGAGGTTCAACTCTTCCTTGAATAGCTTTCGTTTCTTTTAAATTTCGGAAAAACCAATCTCCCTGCTTCTTTTCATCAGCCTTTTTTTCATATTCATACGGATGGTGATTTTTTTCAGCTAATTGCTTTTTTAACGCCTCGATTTTTTCTAAAAGTTTTTTTTGTTCCTCCCACTCATGATTTCGATCATTGCTTTGGCGGTGCTGTTCGATCGTTTCCTTTAGCTTCTCGTTTTCTTTGATGATTTTTTCAAGTTCCCGTTCTTTTTCCTGCAATAATATTTCTAATTCTATCGATTCTTTTGCTTTTTCTTTATAAAACGAAAGTTCCGCTCTCATCCGCTGCAAAAATTCTTTATTTATTTGCGCCATCTTCCTCACCCCTTACTGTAAATGTATGAGCTCAAATGAAAAATGTTGACAAAAGCCCAGGAAAAAGATGCATATGACTTTTGTATATTGACATGTGCGTATAGGCAAATATAGAGATTCTCTCTCATTGCTTCAAAGAAAGGGATTTTTTTAGCAAAACAAATTCAAAATTTCCGCTCCTGTCACTGCACATTTAACCAGTTTGCTCATAATATACAGTAGTCCGACACCTAAGAAGGTTTTGGAAATCAGAATGATTAGGAGGTAACAGCATGAGCCATTTGGGACATGATACAGAAAGATTATGTATTCGCGTTCCGAAAGTTTATGACTGGGTGAGCCGTCAAATTGATCTTCCTCAGTTAAGCTTTAGAGATTTATCATCCATCGGTTTTGATTGCGAAGGAGTGACAGGTACATCGGAAGATCCGTGTGCGCTGTATGATGATGGGCCTGTAAATGTCAATTGCTACTTGTCAGACAGTTTAGGAAATCCCGTTGATCCAAATTCTCCAAACGCTATATCAGTGACAGAAATTGTTCAGCCGCAAGGTCGTCAATCAGTAGTCGTTCATTTGCCAAGGGATGGAAAAATTACCCTTCAAAAAGTAAGAGTGCTCATCAGAGGGTATATTGTCGTTACTCTCTCCGATTTGCAAGGATCTGTCACTTGTGTGTCAGATGCTATTCCATTTGCAACGGTTCAAACCTTCTTCCTTTGCGCACCACCCGGCACAACATTAAACAGCCATGTTTCCTTTTTTGAAAGCGACGCGAACATGATTTGTGATAATACATCATTCAGCCAACTAGATATTTCCATCATGATTTGTCTAGATGTGCAAATGGAAGCCCAAGTGAAGCTTGAGGTGGAAGGGAAATTTTGCAAACCCCGTCGCGAACTGCCTACAACTCTTACATGTTCGGCCGTGCAAGTTCCGCCGCAATGTCCGGAAATTTTCCCTGGTGACGACTACGACTTGGATGTCTAAATCAACTGGAAAAGGGGATGTCCTCCCCTTTTTATTTTTCCTCTCATTTTTCCGGGAAAGTGTTTAAAGAAGTGAACATACATATGTATAGAAAAACTGTTCTTTCAAAGATGGTTTTGTTGAAACTTAAACGAGAACAGCGCTTTCGAAAGTTTTCGTCCCTTTATACGGATTTTGAACCGCTTATGCGCCAAATTCCGTATACATATGGGATTTAAACCAATGATCAGAATCAACTGCAGGCTTGGTCAAAATCAGATAGAATGACTAATTTCTTCCATTTATATCCTGTTACAATTATGTTTTAAAAGCGCTTCTTTTTGAAAGAAATGGCTAATAACTGTTTTCTATTTTCAAGAAAAAAGCAAAATATTTATTTGTCCGAGGAGGCGATTCAATGAACAAAACAAAACGGGGCAAACAGGATTATTTACAACTTCAGCAGCAGCTTATCCACTATAAGTCCGAAATTTCGAAATACAAACACGAATTGGCAAGCGTTCAGAATAAACTTCTTCAAGAACGGGAGAAAACAGAATATTACAAAGCAGTCATCCGAACCGGCGAACAATATCGCATCGCAAAAGAACAATTTGAACAAGAAATCCAATACGTTCAATCCAAATTGAAAGAAGCTGAAAAAAATGCTGAGAAGATGAACATGCAGCTTTCCATTGTTGAAGAGGAACGAAACGACCTATTAAAACTGTTAAAAGCAGCAGTTACTAACCTATTAAAAGAAAAGCAATCTTCTGACGAAAAGATCAATCAACTATTGTTGGAAAAAGAACGATTGATTACACAACTAGATAAAAGGCTTGAAAAAGAACAATTTCGCATCGATTTATTGACAGCTGAACGAAATGAACTTTTAAATACTTCTCAATTTTTATTCCAATCACTATACGAGAAACACGTTGAACAAAAAGAGGTTGATGCGGTAGGAAAGGAAAACACCGCCTTTATGGACGACCCGATTCGCGCTCGTTTTATACACTCGATTGTTCTTCCTCATGAAAACGGTGATCCGGTAACGATTCTTGGCCATGCCGAGATAGAAAACATTACAGAACAAACTTTGCACCATCCTGTATTATGCATTAAAATCCACCCTCATCAACATGTTCAATTCAGCGGAAAAATTATTACAACAAAAAAACAAAACGAAAATGATTTCAACTATAAAACTGATTCTTCCATGGAATGGAAGTATTTGCACCCTGAATGGCGAAAACAAATTCAAGAAAAAGGGGAATACTGGCTAAAACCTAGTGAAAAAATGGCGATCGAACCATACGAAAAAATTTCCTTTGAAGGATTTCACATTGTTTTCCCTTTAGATGATTTCGATGAAGCGCTAGTCATTGAAGGTTTTGTATATTGCCAGGAAAAGAAAAACGGCATTCCATTTGAAAACAAAATTATTATAAATTAAAAGGCGGTCATGTTTTAATGAAAATTCTCTACATTCCATCTGGCCATAAAGGAATCTACACGTTTTTTGACCGATCCCTTTTTCGCGCCTTTAACAAACTGTCCATTCCATTTGTCGTTCACCACCCTTTAGAGCCGATTCAAAAGCTTACAGAATTGCTACTTAAATTTCAGCCAGACCTTGCTTTAACAATGATTGGCGACAAAATTCCGCTGCAAAAACTAAAACTTATGAAAAAAAGAAACGTTCCTGCCACGGTTTGGCTGACAGAAGATCCTTACTATTTAAAAAAAACAATACAATATGCTTTTTGGTTTGACTTTGTTTTTACTGTTGACCGATTTAGCGCCGGCTGGTATCAAAAACAGGGAATTCAAAACGCCTTTTATTTGCCGCTTGGAACAGATTTTTCTACATTTTATCCAAAACAAGCGGCACCTCTTTTTAAAAGCGATATTTGCATCATCGGCTACCCGTATGAGAACCGAAAAAAACTCGCGGAGCTTCTGATCAAGGAAACGCCTTACCGACTAAAACTAGTTGGATTATGGAAATTAAATCTTTCGAAACATCAACAAAAACGGGTATCTGTCCATTACGGTTGGGTTTCTCCCGGCATCGCTTCATCCTATTACAACAGCGCGGAGATCAATGTCAACACTTTAAGGCCCATCAACGATTCCCATAATGACACGCTTGACTTCATACCATTTCGATCATTGAACAATCGGACGTTTGATCTTGCAGCGTGCGGAGCTTTTCAAATTGCTGAAAAAAGCGATGACTTGGAAGATTTTTTTATGGAAGAAGAAGAAATTTGCATTTTTTCTGACTTTCAAGAAGCCGTACAAAAAATAGATCGTTATATGAAAAACAAGCAGAAACGGGAACGAATCGGCCGAAATGCACAAAAAACCGCCAAAAGCCGTGATTCATTTGAAAACAGATTGAAACAAATGATTGACTCGATTTCTGGAAAAAATGAGTAATTGATGTATTTTTTTCTAAGAAACACATTCACTCTTCAAATGCATAAAACATAAAGTATAGATACTTTAAGGAGAGTGAGCAAATGTATAAAAAACACATGAGGCTTCCGCTCGTTATTTTCATGCATATTCCAAAAACCGGAGGACTTACTATTAGAAAACTGATGGAACAACAATACCGTCTGAAAGAAATTATGCTTATTCGATCTGATCTCGATCTTAATCAACAAATGAAACAGGCGGATAACACACAAATAAAGGCTCTCTATGGACACAATCGGTTTGGAATTCATCAGCATATACAAAAGCGGTCCTTTACGTATATCTCCATGCTAAGAGATCCTGTTGAACGGGTTATTTCCACTTATTATTTTATCTTAGAACGCCCGCAAAATCGATTGCACCAATTGGCGAAAAAAGTCACCTTCGAACAGTTTGTCCAAGAAAAACATCCTGAATTTCATGTTCCGGTAAACAACCACCAAACGAGATTTATGTCCGGTAAAAAAATTCCTGACTTAAAGCTTGCGCTAAAAAATATGGAGCAGTTTTTTTCAGTTGTCGGCGTTACGGAAAAATTTAACGAATCGATTTTTTTAATGAAAAAACATTTAGGTTGGAAAAATATTTCTTATCAAAAGGTAAATCAAACTAATAACAGACCGAAAAAAAGTGATCTTGACGATTCTTTGATCCAGCTCATTGAGTCAAAAAATCAGTTGGATCTTGCCCTTTATAGTAAAGCAAAAGAAAAATTGGAGAAGATGCTGGATGAGCTTACAGCTAAAGAAAAACAAGAATTGAACAAATATTTGAAGAAACAAACTTGAGGGGGTGTCTAATAAGTCATTTTTACGGCTTATTGATGCCCCCTTTAATGTATTAGAAACGTTGATATATCGGTGTTATGATTTTTTGTTTTCAATGGGGATTTGACTTTCTGGACAGCCCCTTGTTTCGTTAATGTCCCCTATTGTTCACCATATACTCCTTCAAAGCCTCTTCCCACGAACGCAGGCCGGCAAATCCATTTAGTCTTAAAGCAAAATTGTCAAGGACGGAATAATGCGGACGTTTTGCTTGTCTATTTATTTCTTTTGTTGTGCAAGGGATGATTTTGATATCTGTGTAGCCTGCTTCGTTTAAAATTTGATTGGCAAATTGAAACCATGAACATTCTCCGGCATTGGAAATATGGTACACCCCGTATTTTTCCGTAACCATAAGCTCGATCAATTTTTCGGAAAGATCTTTCGTGTATGTTGGCGAACCGATTTGATCATTTACAACTTGAATGTTTTTCTTTTCTTTCGCCAATTTGATCATCGTCTTGACAAAATTTAACCCTTTTTCGCCAAACAGCCATGACGTTCGGACAATAAACCATTTTGAATGGAACTGTTTGACAAATGTTTCTGCTAGCAGTTTTGAATGTCCGTATATATTGAGCGGTTTTGGAACATCGAATTCGTTGTAAGGGCGATTCTTTTCCCCATCAAAAACGTAATCTGTGCTGATAAACATCAGCTTCGCTCCGACTTTTTCGCTCAATACCGCAACGTTTCGCGTACCTATTCCGTTGATCAAATAAGCTAGATCCTGCTCTCTTTCCGCCAAATCTACATTCGTGAAGGCAGCCGCATGAATGACAACATCAGGTTCAGCCTCTTGAAATGCTTTATAAACTTTGTCAAAATTCGTAACATCTAGTTCTGCTTTGCCAAAAGAAAAAACTTCATACCCTTTCTGTTTTATAATTTGTGTCAAGTCTGTCCCTAACAGCCCTTTGCCTCCCGTAACAACAATTTTCATCCCTTCTCACCTTTTTTTAGCGGCTTCCACCACGATTCATGCTCCACATACCATTGAATCGTTTTCTTTAAACCATCCCTGAATAAGCGGTTCGGCCTCCATCCAAGCTCTTTCTCAATTTTCTCAGGATTGACCGCGTATCTGAAATCGTGCCCCGGACGATCCTGCACATACTCGATCCATTCATCAGATAAATTCAATTGCTCCAAAATTAGCTTGGCGATTTCATTGTTTGTACGTTCATTTCGGCCGCCGACATTATATATTTCTCCCGGCTTTCCTTTATGAAGTATCAAATCAATAGCTGCAACATGATCTTCTACATATATCCAGTCCCGGATGTTTTCTCCGGTTCCATAAATCGGCAGCCTCTTTCCCTCCAATGCGTTTGTAATAATTAGCGGAATCAGCTTTTCTGGATATTGAAAAGGACCGTAGTTGTTGGATGATCTTGAAATATTAACGTTTAACCCGTACGTTTTATAATAGGATCGCACAAGAAGATCAGCTCCTGCTTTGCTTGCAGAATACGGGTTGTTCGGTTTCAGCGGCGAATCTTCCGTAAAACAGCCGAATTTAGTAAGGGATCCGTATACTTCGTCGGTAGATATTTGGACAAACTTTTGTATACTGAAATCTTTTGCAGCTTCCAGAAGAGTTTGCGTTCCAAGCACATTTGTACGGACGAAAACTTCCGGCTCGCGAATGCTTAAGTCTACATGGGATTCGGCGGCAAAGTTGACAATGGCGTCAATTTGTTCAGATTCAATGATTTGTCGGACGAGCTTCCGATCCTGAATATCGCCTTGAATAAACATATAGTTTTGATGCGCTTTAATATTTCCTAAGTTTTCCAAATCCCCCGCATAAGTCAATAAATCAAGATTCACCAGCTTATAATCGGCATATCGCGCGATCATCCGGCGAATAAAATGACTTCCGATGAAGCCGCATCCGCCTGTAACAAGAATGTTCACGGCCAACTCCTCCAGACAAAATCGTTTTCTGCCTCACGAAGCGGAGGAAGACTTGCATCTTTTACCGAAAGAATCGGTTTTTGAACAGGCCAGCTGATTTGAAGTTCATCATCATTCCAACAAATTCCGCGGTCGAATTCCGGTGAATAAAATTCATCCACTTTATAGATTACTTCTGTTTCTTTGACGATGGTGCAAAAACCGTGGGCAAAGCCTTTCGGTACAAGAAGCTGTCTTTTGTTATTCTCTGATAAAATAAATCCTTCCCACTTTTTGAAAGTCGGCGATCCTTTTCTAAGATCAACGACCACATCCCAAATAGCTCCCTTAATGACGCGAATCAGCTTTGTTTGCGCTTTTTCAGAAAGCTGATAGTGCAGACCACGCAAAACTCCAGAAGAGTTGGAAAAAGAATGGTTATCTTGGACAAATTTGAAAGAAAATCCAAGCTTTTGCAGCGTTTTTTCGTTAAATGCTTCCATAAAATATCCACGTTCATCTAGAAAAACGTCTGGTTCAAACAGAAAGACATCCGGGAACATCGTGTTTATGACATTCATTGCGCGTTCCTCCCCATATCTTCATTTTATGAACGCATCAACGGTTTCATGAACTGCATCCGCCTCTTAAAAGAGAAAGAAATTAAAGGAACAACCTAGAACTTTCATACATTGCTAAAAATATTGTAATTATATATAAAACAGCAAATGATAAAAAATTGTAAAAAAGGCGGATGAAAATGGGAACAATGATTCATATTCAAAAAAAAGCCCCTTTAGTAATTCATCTTCATATGCCGAAAACCGGCGGAACAACATTAAAAAAAATCATCAAAAAAAATTACCCGAGAAGTAATGTTTTCGACGTATACTTAGACCATCAACAATTGGAAACACGGCTTCAGGAGATAGCTGAAAAAGATGTCAAGTGCTTGCAAGGTCACATGCCTTTCGGAGTTCATCATGTTTTCAAGCAGCCAAGCACTTATATTACACTGTTAAGAGATCCGGTTGATCGGATCATTTCAGAGTATTATTTTATCCGAAGCATTCCCTGGCATAATTCTCATTTAAAAGTTTCAAAGATGAGTTTGGAAGAATATCAGGAATCACCAATGAATCAAAATTTGCAAACTCATTACATTTTAGGGGGAAAGTTTGGTTCTCCTCTATCAGAAGAAGATTTTGAACAGGCAAAAAAAAATTTAGAAACACATTTTTCCGTTGTCGGCATTACGGACATGTTTGATGAATCTTTATTTTTGTTGATGAAACAATTTCAATGGGCGAACACGCTTTATACGAAAGCAAATGTCACAAAAAAAAGACCCGCAAAACATGAAATTTCCCAGGAAACAATTGAAAAAATCAAAGAAAACAATAGAACAGATATAAAACTTTATGAATTTGCCAAACAGCGATTAACCGATCGAATTTCCTCTTTAGATTTTTTGACAAAAAAACATTTGAAAATTTTTAAGAAAAAAATAAACGAGTATAAACAATTACATTAATATAGCAGAGGGAAACGGAGATGAGAGTTCAGAGAAATTAGCGAGCTTTAACCTATGAGTTCATGCATCAATGCCAAATATTCGCTTGATACATCTGACCACGTTCGCTCCAAAGTTGAGCGAAAGGCCGCCAATTGTTTTGGCAGGAGATGATTGTGCTGTTTCCACAAGTTGAAGAGCGCCCGTTCAATCTCTTCTATTTGATAAGGATTAAATGGGACAAAAACGTTCAAATCATGAACTATCTCTTTTACCACTTCCATATTGCTGACAGCAACAGGCGTCCCCATAAGTAATGATTCCAGCATTTGAAACGGGCAGCTGCCTTCAAAAAGCGTTGGAACAACTGTGCCAATGGCATATTTATATAGAAGGGAAATATCAGCCCACGGCAGCCTCCCTAAAAAAATAATCCGGTTTCTGAAGCCCGCTACTTGCTCCTTCTGCAAAATATCTTTTATCTTTCCAGCTAAAGGGCTGTTTACATAATGATCAGTGAAAACAAATTTCAGATCTGCTTCTGGATAATTTTTACTAAATCGCAAAAACGCTTCAATAAGCCTTTCTATATTTTTATGCCAGCGAAACACTGTTGGATATGTCATATAATTTCCATACAGTTTATATTTGTTCCTAAATGCTTCTTCCGTTGTTACAGCGGATGAGCTGTACTCCTCCCTCGGCGCAGCAAGTCTGATTACGCACGTTTTCTCAATAGGCAGTTTTAGCACACGCAGCCCTTCATGATTTCTGATAAATTCGGAATGAAATACAATTTTTTTAGCTTTCTCTACTACCTTTTTTACAGTTTCATGAAATTGATCGTAAAAGATTTTATTTTGTTTATACATGCCTTGAAAATGTGTGTAAACAAGATCATGCAGACAGAGAATCATCGGCTGTTTTAAATCAGCTGCCTGTTTCATCCCGGCGTATGGGACGATCCAGCCATCAACCATTACGTTTTCGTTCAGCCAGCCAATTGTTTCAAATTGAATCAACTTTATTTGTGCAGGAAATACTTTTAACAAAGTTTGAAACGCCTGTTGGATTACGCCATAATTAAGCGCCTCTATTGCTATTATTGTTTTAATACGGCCGTTGTTTTTTAACATTCCTTCAAGAAGTCTTATGACAAAACGCCCAATCCCTTCGCCGTCAAAATTGTGAATCTTTATAGAGTAACAGAGAAATACTCCTATTGTTACATTGTTCGAAAATGATTTTTCCACCTTGCTCCTTCCTTTATGAAGATGTTCTCTTTCTGGCTGGACTTTGGAAGCGAAAGCAAGAGCCATTAAAAGCTTTCGAAATTCTTCTGAATAGATGAGACGAAAGATGATTTTGATTCGGGAAATGCCTTGTTGAAGCCGCTGAATTTGATCATTCCATTCTTCTTGTCTTGGCTTGCGAAGAAGAAAATGTTCATAGATTTTAAGTATGAAGTCTTCATTTTGGGTACACAGACACTCTCTTATAAATTTTAATACTGTTTGTTCGTTGTTTTTCAATTGATTGTTTGCATATAATTTTTTAGCCTCTTTGCTTTGCATCATTTTTAGAATTATTGCAAACTTTTTGCGACTACTAGAAGCCTGTGTAGCAAGAGCCTGCAAACTATCTTTTTCCGGCTCCCGCTCAAGTATTTGTCTGTATAGCTCCCAAACGAAGTCATTTCCATCCAGCTGAAGCACTTTTGACAAAAAACGCACAACCGTCTTGTCGCAATGGACATACATTTTTTGTAATTGTTTGTTTCTTTTTCGCAATTCGGCAAAATTCATTTGACGGCATCTCCTTCCATCCAAATTCAAATGGATGCAAAATTTCTTTTAAATTGATTGAGCTCACGCTTCGTTTGATCATCTAGCCCTGCTATTTTTTTTAAAAGCTTATTTTTAGCAAAATTGTACACTTTTAAATCAATTTCATTTTTTTTACATATTATTTCAATCGTCGATTTTGGCAAGTGTTCTCTTAAAGGCCGATTGCGGTTGACATTACTTTTTTCCACAAAGACTTCTTGCCAATGAAACTTCTTTTTCATAAAAAACAGTGACTCGGCAAAAAGTTCCGTAATGCCCACGACAGAAAAATAAGTTGTTAAAATCATTTTCGCTTTTTCAAAACTTGGAGGATCATCCCCACAAATAAAACGGGTTTGCAAATTGCTATAGGTCAAATTGAATATGTCATCGTTTAAATAATCTTCAAAACTGCCGTCATAAGGGTCGAAGTAGGGGCTTTTATAGCGGTAATAAAACCATGAAGTAACGTGTTCAACCGGTTCTCTCAACATTGTGATATAAGTGCATTTTTTAGATACATAACGATGCGCGCCAAAAGGCAGATGACCTAAAATTGTCTCAGCTCGTTCCAGATCCATTTTTAGTTTAGATAAATCCCCTTTTTCATAATGAAAATTGTTTTGATATTGTTGTTCGATCACTTTTGTTAAAGTCGTACCGCCTGTTTTTGGGATGTGAAGAAAAATGAGAAGTTCATTTCCATTCACTTTGCTCACCCTTTTCTCAGATTAATCCAGTTTTTCGACGATTAAATTCTTTAACTCAAACGTATGATTTCCATTCCAGACAAACCTAATTTCCTTCAATAGTTCAGCTGTTTGTTGCGATATTTCCGCAGAAAACGCAACAATATTTTTTCCTTGCTTTAAATTGGAAACAGCAGTTGATCTAATCAATTGAAACTCTGGATTCCAAACTCCGATCGAAAAAACTCCAACAGATGAAGGAAACGATTGTCCACTGATCAATTCAAGAGAAAAAGAATACCGGCCAGGGGACATCTTCTGAATATATTGTCCTATCAACATTCCTACCGGATCTGAACCTTTTTCAGCCCTCTTCGCAATAAATTCGCCCTTGTGGTCGTAAATCATTTTTCCCGTTGTTCCGCTGATGTTCTCCATACTGAAAACTGTCCGTTGCCCCATTATGACCGGCAAATCCGTTTGAATATCAGGGCTTCGGAATAAGGTATTTTTTGATAGATTTGCAATCGTTGTTTGTGCACGCTCTCCTTTTCGACGTTCCCGAATGTACGGCCTTATGCGGCGGAAAAATATTTTCGTTCTAGTTAATGCTGCTTGGCGGCTGAATATTTTTCCAAATACGTTCGATTGATTGTTCGCAAGGTTTTGCAAAGCTTGAATATTGTTCATTTTGCTCAAGACAAACTGTTTTATTTCTTTTGGATTTGCACACATGCCGATTTTTTTCAGTTCATTGTCGTTTATACCGTGATCGCGTGCTTCTTGAGCCAGACCTGATTTTTCAAGAAAAACGACTGGCACTCCCATTTCAATCGCTTCAATCGGAGTGTAATGCAAATGGTAGTTGGAGCCTAAACCGAAATAAACGAAAATCCGGCTTTCTGTAATTTTCGAATAAAATGACAAATCGTCCAAATGGCCAAGAATTTTGTCGGATATGCCTTTAACTGCATTTTTAGAATTTTTTCCAAGAACAACGAATGGAATCTCTTGAAATTCATTTATAAAATTTTCGAAAATCCCCCTTGCTGCAGGATTACTGTCCAAATAGGAAATCGTCGTGCTTACATATGGTTTGGAAAATGGACCTTTCCATGCAAATTCAAGCCTTTCTTTTGATACAAATGCATTTAAATAAAATTTATTTTTGATGATTCTCTTATCTTCCCGATCATCTAAAGAATGTAATATCGGGCACCAAACATATCGTTCGGATGCAGTGATTTGACCGATATCTACATGAAGACGGTTCATTTGCTCCGTATAAGTTGTATAATCTCCATGGCCAAAAACACGGAATACAATGTATCCATGAAACCATTTGCTAATATTTTGCAAAATTTCTGGGTAGTTTGAAACAAATATGCAATCGATCCATTGATTGATCAGTTTTGCTTCTTCTGTTGACAAATTTCCTTTTTTTCCTAATATGTTTATTCTTCTAATCTGTTCCACAATATTGGTGGGAAGCGTGCATGACTTCCTCCAATGCGGATAAAGCCGGTCTGTTTCATCATCGTAGCGGCTGTCAAATTTTAACCAAAACCGGTCTCCCAAACATGGAATGACTTCGGCGCCGGCCTCAATTAACAACGGAATTTCCTCATATCGCAGCGTTTGATGAGTGCAAAGCCAATAAATCCTTGGTGCAATCATTCTGACACCTCCAAAATTCGGTCTTTTCTTCACATCAACAGATGAGTTTCTCGATGACTTTGTCCCAGCATTTATGTTCAGATAAAGGATGTGACAATATTTCACAGTCTTTCTTCCAATGTCTCTGGATGAATTCACGATCTTTAATCGACGGTGTATAAATGGCTGAAACATCAGCAATTGATCTTGCTCCAAAGTGAATCACTTTATCGATCATACGCGGCTTTAAATTCTTTTTTTCCAACTCCTGAAAAAAAGAACTGGTGTTCATAAGCCACCATGTTTTGCTCGAATGATCGACGAAACAGGCCGGAATTTCAAGTGCAATAATTTGATCAAAAAAACATTGAAGATGAAGCAGCCTGATCGACTTCACGTGGTCAATCAAAGCTTTTGAATCTGTCCAATCAAAAGGGATGTGGATAATTTCCGTTTGATGTCCGAATTGACTTATTTTGTTTACTAACTTCCTGGCTAATTCGTCTATACAATCTTTTTGGAAAGGTATAAAGTTTTTCACAACAGCGATTCTCAACTCAATAACCTCCGAACAACATGGTTCCAAGAAATGTCCATTGATTTCAATTTTTCATATCCTGCTTCACCGAGCTTTTTAGCCAGTTTCCTGTTGAAATAAAGTCTATCAAAACATTTGGCAAGTTCTTTCGGATCCGGTTGTGACACGAGTCCGTTTTCTTCATGTTCAATCAGTTCGAGTGTGCCGCCGGAATCAGTACAAGTAATAACAGGTTTTCGAGAGTAATAGGCTTCTAAAGAGGGATATCCGTAAGAATCCTCTTGATATGGGATATATAAGCAGGAGAGCGCTTTTGCCATTAATGCAATTTTCTCCTGTTCCGTGATCCATCTATTTAGAATCCAAACTTTGTTTGCTAAGCCATTCTTTTCGATCATTTGTTCTAAAAGAAATGCCATTTCTTTTGATTCGGTTTTTCCTGCAATAATGAGCTTTACACCTGACCTAGTGTATTTCATGGCTTTTATGGCTAATTGCTGCCTTTTATGATGAACGATTCGGCTCGGATAAAAAAGAAAATCACCGTACTTATCGCAATAAAATGCATCAGGATCATATAAAGGAGGATAGAGCACTTCAGCATCAATATGATTAAATGTTTTTAAGCGGTTCTTGACGGTATGCGAGTTAGCAAAGATTTTTTTTGCTTCCGAAAAGGCCAAATTGTCCGCTTCTATCATTCTGTTTCTAATATTCCTTCCGCTATCAGTATTCGGAATATCTTGATAGCGGGTTCCCCAAAAATCGTAAGCCCCTCGATGATGATGGATAAACCAGATCACTTTCTGCGGATGCTTCACCAAATAGCTTGGAGGTCTGATGGCAATAAACCGATCTATATTTTCGCTTATTGGAAAAGAACGAATTGCTTTCATTTGCTGAAGCATCGTCGGGTAGTAAGAGAGAAAAGGTATTTTTAACATTTCCGTTTGATGGCCATACTCTTCTAGCTTTGCCTTTAGCCAATCAGCTATGAACGTAGCGCCGCCCCTCACATAAGGTACATACGTGCTTCCGATTAATATCTTCATCATCTTTTATCCTTTGCAATGGTATAAAATACGTTCTGCTATATATTGAATTTCTTCTTCTGTTAAGAGAGCATGAGTTGGCAAATTCACTCCCCGCCGCGCAATGTTTTCAGCAATTGGAAAACGGCCTTCCGTCTCTTGATATGGCGGCAATGTATGCATTGGATAAAAAATTGGCCTCGTCTCGATTCCATCATTTCTCAAGAGATTCATAAACTGGTCTCGATCTACTTTTGCGCGGTTTTTCAGCAAAATCGAATACATCCAAAATGAATGACGGGCCCAACTTTGTTCCTTTGGAGTTTCAATAAATTTTCCCAGCGGTTTTAAATAGTGGTCATATAAAGTGGCAACGGTGCGGCGTTTCTTTAAATGAAATTGAATGTTCTCAAGCTGCCCGAGGCCGACAGCGGCTTGAAGATTTGTCATGCGGTAGTTGTAGCCGATGACAGGAAACCAATATTTTTTTGTTGGATCCATTCCTTGATTTCGAAGCAATCGGATTTTCTCATCCAACTTATTATCATTTGTCGTAATCATGCCTCCTTCTCCCGTTGTAATTATTTTATTGCCAAAAAAACTGAAACAGCCTATATGTCCGATTGCTCCAACTTTCTCTCCCTTGTATTCGGCACCATGTGCTTCAGCTGCATCTTCGATAACATACAAATTATATTTTTCAGCAAGTTTCATTACTTGCTCCATATTAACCGGGTGTCCGTATAAGTGAACGACCATAATTGCTTTCGTGCGATCGGTAATTTTTTCTTCCATTTTTTCCGGATCGATATTCCATGTTTTCTCCTCGCTGTCAACGAATACAGGGGAGGCTCCGCAATATGAAACAGCATTGGCTGATGCGATATACGTTAATGTCGGAACAATCACCTCATCTCCTGGTTTTATGCCGCATGCCAGTAAAGCAAGGTGCAGGGCAACAGTCCCGTTGGCACATGTGATGGCGTATTTTGTTCCGCAAAATTCAGCGAATTTCTTTTCAAATTCATCGACATATTTTCCAACCGAAGAAATCCATGTTGATTCAAGGCAGTCCAATACGTATTTTTTTTCATTCCCGTTCAAAAGCGGGTGTGCTAACGAAATGTTATAACGATTGCTCATGTTGTTCACCTTTCTACATTCATTCATCCCTGATTTTTGTGTCAAGGCTTGTTTTCTTTGAATATCCTTGCCGGTACGCCGGCAGCCTTTTTATAATCAGGTATTTGCCGAATGACCACAGCTCCGGCTCCAATAACCGACCATCTTCCAATTTTCACATTTGGAATCACTTTGCTTCCAGTTCCGATGAACGCCCCTTCTCCAACATGTACATTTCCAGCAACATTCGATCCAGGTGCTATATGGGTGTGGCTTTCGATGACAGCATCGTGATCAACTGTTGCACCAGTATTGATAATGGCATTATCACCAATAACTGCATCTGCATTTATCACCGCCCCAGGCATTACCGCAACCCCTTTGCCCATCTTGACAGTCGGAGCTATATAAGAAAACGGGCTGATGACATTCAGGTGCTGAAATCCTAATAAGGATAGCTGTTCGAATGCTTCTCTCCTCTTTTTATTGTCTCCGATGGCAACAAACGCATTCTGGATGCCTTTTTTAAGGAGTCCGGGAAGGATGCTGTCATCACCTATTACGGGCACTCCTTGCACGTTGGACTCTGTTTTCGATGGGGCTGTGCAGCCGGCTATCTCAAATTGGCTGCTGCTTTTTAGCATATCAATAATGACCTTCGCATGACCTCCGGCACCAATGATCACGATTTTTGTTTTCATGGACTTCACCTATTAACTTTTTTTAACTGTGATGAATATTTTTCTAAATCATAGTCAACCATCATTTTTACCAGCTCTTCAAAAGATACTCTCGGTTTCCAGTTGAGCTTTTTCTTCGCTTTTGTCGCATCGCCAAGCAGCAAATCGACTTCAGCAGGCCGGAAAAATTTTGGATCTTGGATGACAAATTCTCGCCAATCAAGACCGACATGATTGAAAGCAATATTGACAAATTCTTTTACTGTATGGGTTTCTCCGGTGGCGATGACATAGTCATCAGGTTTTTCCTGCTGAAGCATCAGCCACATTGCTTCCACATAGTCACCGGCAAATCCCCAGTCCCTTTTGGACTCCAAATTCCCAAGCCTTAGTTCTTTTTCCAAGCCCAGTTTAATTTTCGCCACCCCATCTGATATTTTTCGTGTAACAAATTCAAGGCCTCTCCTTGGCGACTCGTGATTAAATAAAATGCCTGAACAGGCAAAAAGAGAATAGCTTTCCCGATAATTAACAGTAATCCAATGACCGTATGCTTTTGCAGCAGCATAAGGACTCCTTGGATAAAAAGGGGTTGTTTCCGTTTGCGGTACTTCAGCCACTTTCCCATACATTTCGCTGCTTGAGGCTTGATAAAATTTTGCGTTTGGGTTTACGTTCCTTACAGCTTCAAGCATGTTGACGACACCCAGTGCAGTCACACTGCCTGTAAAAAACGGCTGGTGCCATGAATCGCCGACAAATGATTGAGCAGCTAAATTGTAGACTTCATCAGGCCGGGCAATCTTCATTGCATGAATAAGAGAATATAAGTCTTGTACATCACCGGGAATCATGTCAATTTCTTTTTCGATATGTTCAATATTTTGGTGATTTGGCGTTGCACTTCTCCTTTTTAATCCATATACTTTATATCCTTTCTTCAGCAAAAACTCGGCTAAATAAGATCCGTCCTGCCCAGTTATACCGGTAATCAACGCTTTTTTCAAGTTATCATCCCCATCCATATCAAAAGCCATTTCTACGTGCTAACAATATATGTTTTAAAAAGAAAAGCGTATAAATGATCAGCCTATTTTCAGTTATGTCCATATAATTGTGTAAAAAGGAAATAGAAAAAGAGCCATGTTGTTTCCCCTTTGGTAGAATAAACTGTGGACAAAACACTACACATAAGGAGGAATACAACAATGGCTCAAAATCATATTACTGGAAATGATGAACTTTTGCACGGGGCATGGCTGCTATTGGAACAAGTGCTGGCCAAATGGGAGGAAAAAGTGCCAAAAGCCATGCAGATCCTCGAAGAAGGATTTGAAGACGCCACAGCTGCATTGGACTAACTGGACCATTAGCGGCGGCACCTGCGCACGACCAACTGGGTAGAACGGCTGAACGAAGAAATCCGCCGTAGAGAACGGGTGATTCGCATCTTTCCGAACTGGGAATCGGTGTACCTCCTCGTTGGTGCCGTGTTGATCGAAATTGACGAAAAATGGATGTCCGGACGTAAATACTTGGATATGTCCGAATATTGGCAGTGGCGGAAAATGAAAGAGCAAGAAGCTCGATCGGTGAATCAGAAGGCTTCGGCGATCAAGAGAGTAGGATAACCCCTTCGCTGTGTCAAGGAGAACATGGAATATCGGAGCGAAGCGAGATATGCCGCAAAACTCCTTGGCACGTCTGTTCCTTGACAACATGATTGTTTGTCCGGGAAGGCGACCGGCTGGGAGACTTGCCGGACTTACCTTCTATACGTCAAGCCATCAGGTCCATGTTTTCTATCAAAGGTGTTTTCTGCAAGAAAAAAAAATACAGAGTGTTGCAGTATATCTTTATCAAAATTTTGAATAAATATACATATATGTGATCTATCCATCAAGGGCTTGACATGGATCCTCTGTAGCCATGATTCTTTAGCCAAGCGCCAGCTTCAACAGTTTTGGCAAAACCAAAAAAGGTTATCATGGCTCCTCCTCCATGTAAAGCCCCATTGCATATCACTGCATAAGGATTTTGCAATTCTCTGCACTTTTATTTTGCAAAAAACATCAAAGGGGAATTTACACAATAATTTGGACTTGACCATATTTCCATCTCTCACATATGAAGAAGTTCACCCATATATATAGATAGGCTTTTTATGATCTTAAATTTTTTTGAGGAGGTACATGATGCAAACAGTTCCCCATGTTACCATTATCACTCCATCTCTCAATCAAGCTCATTTTATCGAAGACACAATACAAAGCGTGCTGTCTCAAGATTATTTCTCATTGGAACACATTGTCATTGATGGCGGTTCAACGGATGGAACTCTTGACATTTTAGAAAAATACCGCCAAACAGACTTGCGATTTCGGTATATTTCTGAGCCGGATAATGGACAGTCAGAGGCAATCAATAAAGGGCTGAATTTGGCTAAAGGGGACATCATCGGCTGGCTGAACTCCGATGACACGTATTGCCAGAATGCTGTTTCAAACGCAGTGAAAGCATTTGAGCAACATCCAGAGTGGACAGTTGTGTATGGAAAAGCGTTTATTATAAATGAAAAAAACGAAATCATCCGCTCCTATCCTGTTCGTCCTTTTACTATGAATCAATTATTTCATTCTTGTTTCATATGCCAGCCGGCAGCATTTATCAAAAAAACAGCTTTCGATCGTGCCGGCGGGGTCAATGAACATCTTGATTTTTGCATGGATTACGATTTATGGATTCGAATGGCAAAAAGGAAAGAAACGTTTGGGTTTCTAAATAAATATTTAGCAAACACCCGATTTTATGCAAACAGCAAAACAGGTGCGAAACTGTTTGATGCCGGCTTTCCTGAAATTATCGAAACGCTCAAACAGCATTTTGGGGCAGTGTCCAAACAATGGATTCTTTTTTTTCTCAACCATTTCCGGCACAAAGGGTCTTACCAATTTCTGTATTTATTTAAAAAATATTCGCTGCTTGGAAAAAGTTCAAAAGTACATTTGTCAAAGAAGGTAGATTACCTTCCAAGTTTTTCCGCGACGATCAATTCCAATCCTTCAGAGCCTGTTCAAGCCATTTTATTTAAAGGTGAATTAAAAAAATTTCGCACATGCCGCATTGAGATTGTCCACAATGGAAAAACGGTTTATCATTCAACTATTCGAAAAGGATCTTTTGAACTTGTGATTCCTCTTTTCATAAAAAACAGGGAGATAATTGAAGTGAAATTGAAACGGCCTCATGACCAGTATTACGCAGGAGAAACAATTTTTCGGCTGGACCATCTCCTTCCTCTATCCAAAAAGGAATGGGAATTTTACCAAAATTTTGAAAAAGGAGCTCGTGAAATAACGAAGTGGGTTCATCAACATTTTCCTGATGCACACTTTCAAGAAAAGGATGAAAATACATGAACATAAAAGAATTAAAGATCATTGTGACTGGAGGATCTGGTTTTCTTGGAAAACATGTTGTCAGCTGCCTGAAAGAACGAGGATGCCAAAATATCTTTATTCCAAGAAGCCGCGACTACGATTTACGAAAAGAAAGCGACATTATCAATATGTTCAAAGATTTCAAAACAGACATTGTCATTCATTTAGCAGCTGTTGTCGGCGGCATTGGAGCCAATCAAAAAAAACCGGCAACGTTTTTTTATGACAATTTAATTATGGGTGTTCAATTAATGGAACAAGCAAGAAGGTTCGGCGTAAAAAAGTTTGTCACTGTCGGCACAGTCTGTTCTTATCCTAGGCTTGCACCCGTTCCCTTTCAAGAAAAAGACTTATGGAACGGCTATCCTGAAGAGACAAATGCACCTTACGGCATAGCGAAGAAAGCACTGCTTGTACAAGCTCAAAGTTACCGAAAGCAATTTGGTTTTAATTCCATCTTTTTAATCCCTGTCAATTTATACGGTCCATGGGACAATTTCGATTTAGAAACATCCCACGTCATTCCCGCAATCATCCGCAAATGTTTGGATGCAAAAGAACTAGGAAGCGAACACATTGTTTTATGGGGCTCCGGCCATGCAACGAGAGAATTTCTTTATGTGAAAGATGCTGCATGTGCAATTGTATTGGCGACGGAACTTTATGACGAGGGACTGCCTGTCAATATCGGAACAGGGAAAGAAATATCTATTAAAGCGCTCGCTCATTTAATTAAAGAGTTGACGGAGTTTGAAGGAGACATCTTATGGGATGAAACGAAACCGGACGGACAGCCCCGCAGGAAGTTGGATATCCGTTTGGCAAAAGAAAAATTTGGCTTTTCAGCCAAAACCGATTTAAAAACAGGTTTGCAGCAAACGATTGAATGGTACCGAAAACATAGGGACTTCACCAATCAATGATTTTTTATTTGATGAAAGATTTCAAGCAATTTTTGACCGCTTTTATCCCATGAAAAATTTTTTGAGCGGACTTTTCCTTTCGCAATCACCTTTTTTCTTATCTTTACATCCATTATTTTCACGAGTTTATCTGCTATATCGTTCGGATCATACGGATTGAACAAAAGTCCCGCTGATTGGACGATTTCCGGTATGCTCCCGGCGTTTGCTGCGGCGATGGGGGTACCGGTTTTCATCGCTTCAACTAACGGAATGCCAAATCCTTCAAAAAGAGAAGGATAGATGAGGAAACTAGCGAGATGATACATATACGGTATATCTTTTTTCGGCACATATCCTAAAAAGGAGATTTGTTCGTCTAATTGCAGCTTTTGAACGAGACTTTGGATTTTGTCAAACTGTTGAAGATCAGCTTTTTCATAACCTGTAAAAACAATGGATATTGAATAGTTGTGGTATTTTTTTGCAACGGATAACGCCTTCAGCAGATTCAGATGGTTTTTATGAGGCCAGAAATTGGCTGGATATAGACCGAATTCAACCGGAAGCTGATATTTTTTTTTGATGCGTTCGATTTTTTGTTTCCTGATAGGCTGCTGAAACTCTTTCGGAGCATCTCCATAAATGACATCTATTTCTTTTTTATTTACTTCGAATTTTTCGATTATTGTCCGTTTAGAAAAATCTGAAATCGTTATAATGCGGTCGGCATGTTCGAGGGCATCTTTTATATCGCGATTGCGTTTTTCCCTTTCACTTTGTTGAAAAAACTCCGGAAAATATTCATGCTGAACATCGGGAATTAAAACACAAACCGGAATGTGAACAACTTTTGGAAACCTTGTAAACAATGGGCACAATAAAACATCAATGTTTAATTGATCAATCCAAGTCTTCAACTGTTTTTCCGTAGAATTGTTCATGGAAACGCTCAATTTTTTTACATTACATCCTTCGATGTTGAACAAATGCATTTGAAATTCGTTCAGAAATAGATAAAATTCATGCTCAGATGTTCTAGACATTCCCTCTATTAAATTGGCAGCAAACTGCTCCATCCCGCCCATTTTTCCTGACCAAAATTGAATCATGTTTACCGCAATTTTCATGTTCCGTCATCTCGTTCCTTTAACAACCTTTTGATTTCATGTTCTTTTGATTTATGACAAATTAAGAGACCATCTTTTGTTGAAGCGACAATCAAATCTTGAATTCCAATCAATAACGCATGCTTTTGATCGACTTTTACAAGACAATTTTTTACATCACTGGCTGTGACTTGCCCTATCAAAATGTTTTCTTCCTCTGATGAGGAGTAAAAATGTTCCAATGAACTCCATTTCCCTACATCATTCCACTGTAAGTCAACAGAAATTGTGTAAATGTTGTCCGCTTTCTCTAAAATGGCATAATCAACTGAAATTTTCGGCAAGGACTTATACACTTTTTGGACATGCTCATCGTCTTTCGTAAACGGCTCCCACAATTCAGGTTGAAACTTTTCCATATAGTACGCAATGGTCGATGGTTTCCAAATAAAAATGCCGCTGTTCCAAAAAACATGATCCATTTGATACAACGTTTTTGCCAGAGCGTAGGAAGGTTTTTCAATAAATGCTTTCGCCCTGAATACCGAATCCTCTTTCTTCACGCATTGAATGTAGCCATAACCCGTTTCCGGCCTATCCGGTTTTATGCCAAGCGTCACGATCGTATTAGACCTGCAAGCTATTTTTTCGGCAGCTTTCAAAGCCTTTAACAGCTCATTAGCATCTGGAATATAGTGATCTGCAGGTACAGCAGCAAATACTTCATCATCCTGTTTTTTTAAAAATGTTCGAGCGCAAAAAGCCATGCATGGTCCAGTATCTCTTTGGGCGGGTTCGATGAGGATCTGTTCATCAGAGATGCCCAATTGATCTTTTATCAAATTTTTATATTGTGCTGTAGTAATAATATATATATTTTCAACCGGCATCTGCCCGGAAAAACGTTTATATGTTTGCTCTAGCATCGTTTCATCCTGTTTGGTGAGCGGAAGAAATTGCTTAGGTTTTTCCTTTGTACTCCAAGGCCAAAATCTTGTACCTTGTCCTCCAGCCATTATCACGACTTTCAAAAAGCAACACCTCGTTTCGAGTTTCACAGTATTTTACGCAAGGCATAGATTTTTGTTTGAATAAACCGCCTTGAATAAACAGATTTAGGCGCTGAAAGAAGGAATCCTTAAAGTGATAGAGCAAGTATCATGCCGTTTTTCATAAAATTATATATAAGAACAGACATTGGCGATGGAGAACAGCGGATTTTTAAATATTTACATTTTCTTTTTTTAAGAATTTTATGAAATAGAAAGGGCGTATCTCGCATGAAAATATTGTTTACTTTTTATATTGCGGGAAGCGGCGTCGAAACGTTGAATCGTCAACGTTTTGCCGCTTTAAAAAAATACGGGGTCGAAAGCCATGCATTATATTTAACAAAAGGTTCCGGATGGAAAAATATAGAGGCAAGCGGAATGACAGCGTTTGTCACCAATGATGAACAAGAGATTAAGCGGATATTTGAAATAGAAAAATACGACTTGATTTTTGTTTGTGCAGACTACCTTTTTTTGTCAAAAATTAGAAAACTAGGCTTTAACGGCAAGATCGTATATGACATTCAAGGGTTTGGAACAGAAATCGATCAACTGTTAAAAAAAGCTAAACCGTTCGTTGAAGAACATGCCGCTGCCATTTTATCCCCCAACACATCCCACTTAATTACAAAAATAAAGAAAGCTTTTCCGGATAAACAGCTTTATAGCTTTCATAACGGCATCGATACGAAGTTATTCTCCAAAAAAGAAGTGGAAGCTCCTCAAAAAAGGATTATAGGGTGGGTAGGCAGAATAGAGGAGAACAAAAATTGGAAACTTTTTCTCCGCCTTGGGAGACATTTGTTAAATCAACAATTTGACATTGAATTATGGATGTTTGAGGACCCCACTTTAAGCATGGATGAACAAAGAAAACAGTTCGCAAGGTGGCTGAAACGTCTCGAGCTAACAGAGCATGTAAAAATGTTCGCAAATATCCCCCATGGTGAAATGCCAATCTATTACTCTAAAATCGCAAAATCAGGAGGCTTTTTTTGCTCAACATCGCTGTTAGAAGGATTCGGATATGCTCCGTTGGAAGCGATGAGCTGCCAATGTCCCGTTCTATGTACAGATTCAGACGGAGTGAAAAGCTTTGTCATTCATAATCGGACAGGAAAAATCATCCCAAAAAATCGCCTTCAAAAAGCGGTTTTAGAAGCAAAGGATATGTTAACTAATGCACCTCTCCGTTCAAAATTGGTTCAAAACGGTCTGAATTTAATTCAACACGAATTTTCACTTGAAAAATATGGTGAATCTTTTATCAAAATGCTTAAACATCTTGGGTATAAACAAAAAGAATAGGCTTGTGAAAATTAATTAATAATTATAAATGACTATACTTTTTGATCGACTTTGAATATACGTATAGTATTAGGAAGTTCCATCTGAGCGCACTTCCTAATTTTATAAATAGGAGGGGTATGCTTTGCCACAAACTGTAGAAGAGTGCCGGGAAAAATTAGAACAAACACGTTTATCGCAGCAGCAAACAAGAAATAAACTACTTGAATGCCGGCAAAAGCTAATCGATTGTAGAGAAGAATTAGCACAGTGCAGAGAAGAATTACGAGAATGCAGAGAAGAAATGTAAACTATTTTAAATAGGAGGGTGAAAGAATTGCCGAGTCCTGAACTGATTCAATGCCGAAATGAATTACGGCAGGAAAGAGCAACGTTAAGGGAGATCAGAAACGAACTGCGCCAATGCAGGGAACCATTAAGCATCTGTCGAAGCGAACGGCGCGAGTGTAGAGAAGCGCTTAGAGAATGCCGAAATCCATACACCATTGCTGCAATTGAAAGCATGCATCTATAAGAAAGGCGCTGACCAAGTCTTTCAGGTGTAAGAAACCGGAAAAAAACGAGCTGATCCTGTCAAAAATTCCGGTTTCTTCCACAATTTTTGGATAAAGAATGCCGAAATATTTTTCCTTAAAATTAAACACAGGGGCTGTCTAATAATAAGTCGATTTTCCGGCTTATAGACGCCCCTTTAATGTTTTAGAAACGTTGATATATCAATGCTTATGTCGTTTTCAATGGATTTTGACTTTCTGGACAGCCCCTCTTTTTAATGTTTGAAACTATAAACATTTTAGTTCAAATTGCTTCTCAATTCTTATCTTTCCAGCGGACAACTTCCCATTTTAATGATTCGCCTTTGGGAAATGAAGCAAATTCATATTTGCTTAATGGAATGGCAAGCGATTTGTCGTATTTTAATTTACGGAGGACCTTTGCTTCCATTGGTTTAAGTTCACCATTTCCACTAATAAAAAAATGCCGTTTATACAAAAACAATTTTCCTTCCGGAATCGGGTTTTTTTGATCAAATGTTCTCGAAATAGGCTTGCCAATTTGAAAATCTTCCAACATGTCAGGCGCTACAAGAATGAAATCTTTTAAGTCTGCCTTTAATCTCCGCAAAGCATCGGCCGACTCAATCGGCCTGGCGCATCCCCCTTCTGTATAAAAAATACTTTTCCCACATTTAATGAAACGATAATTTGGAAACAATTTGGCATTGGAAAAAACAGATTTTTCAATAGGGGCCCCTTCACGATATTGATAAAGCAATGGATCATGTACTTTTACCAGCTGTTTTCGATCATATTTTAACATTCGAAAGGCTGCCTCATCGATTTTCCGCCTTATGTTTCCGTCAATTAAAAATGTGTTTTCATTTGTTGAGAGGACAACCAGCCCAGTCGGCAATTCTTTCGGCATGAATGCGTTCAATTCTTGAAATGAATCAGGTGTTTTTAAACATATATCCAAAACTTTTGGAATAGGATAAAATGGTGACCATTCTGCCAAACGGGCCCAAAAAGCAGCATCACCGTTATGCCAATATTCAGGCGAATCGTCCCAATATGAACCGTATTTCGCCAGTATGAGCGGCAACAGTGAAGCTCGATGCATCACCGAACAATGATCAACAAGATTTTGAGGTTTTGTTAATATCCCGTTTGTTTCCCGCACTTTTTCATACACGGTTCTTCCGCTTTGATCAATTTTTCGGACAAGCTGTTTTGAATAGACAACACCATAAGATGGACTGTTATTTAAAATAGTTGTCATTTCAGAAAGCCGTTCCGGCAAATATATGTCGTCATCTGTTAAATAAGAAATGTAGTCGCCGGATACTTTTTCCAACGCCTCATTAATCAATGTTGCGTAACGTGTTGTTTTATGTCGATCCTCATCTCGAATGCCGCTGTCAAAATATTGAATTCGTGAATCTTGCAAAAAGCCTTTTATAATTCTTTTTGTCTTATCATTGGAATGATCGTCCATGATCAATAGCTCCCAATTGTCATATTTTTGGGCAAGCACGCTTTCAATCGCTAGATGAACCGTATCCGGCTTGTTATAGCTCGTTAAAATGATGGAAACCTTCGGCTTCATCATCTCACACCTTGCTATTTATTTGATGAAAAGCAAATAGATTGGCATCCACCCATGATTCATACGTGCCAGCATCTGACCAAAACCCTTCCACATAGGAAAAACCGATCGTTCCTTTTTCCAAAAATTTTCGGTTTACATCTGTAATTTCATATTCTCCTCTTAAAGACGGCTTGATCTCGTTGAGCACGTGAAAAACAACCGGTTTATACAAGTAAATGCCTGTAATGCATAAATTGGACTTGCTGCAGGTCGGTTTTTCGACTAAATCCGTGATTTCCTTTTTTTCTTTATCCAAAAAAGCAACGCCATATCTCGACGGCTCATCCACTTCTTTTAAAAAGAGATGAGCTTCATTCCCGCTCTTTTCAAAAGATTTCAAAAATGAGCTTAAATTCATTTCAAAAATGTTATCCCCCAGCAAAAGCACAAATGGATCGCCATTCGTAAAAAATTCAGCCTTTCTAACACCATCTCCAATTCCATTTGGCTCCTTTTGAATCGTATATTGGATATTTACATTTAAACTTTCTCCATTTCCAATAATTTTGAAAAACTGTGGTAGATGTTCTTCATTAGTAACAATTAAAATATCTTTAATTCCTGCTTCTTTCAACCTTGAAATCGGCCAGCATATCATTGGGAATTTTCCAACCGGAAGTAAATGTTTATTGATTACATTCGTAAATGGTTTCAATCTCGTCCCTTTTCCTCCTGCCAAAATGACGCCTTTCAAAACCTTTCACTTCCTTTACGATGCAATTCCCGGAGATATTCCGGTAAACAGTTCATTTCAAATGGCGCTAATCAAGCAAATGTTCAATAATTCCAGCCAAACCTGAGATCGCTAATATGACCGTAATTGGATGGAAAATGGCGTATAAATATTCATTTCCAAAAAATAAAATGGCGGCACACCATATTCCTGTGCACCAATAACAGCTTAAAAGCTCACCGATCCACAATCGAAGTCCTTTTCCTTTCGGTCTGAAAAAAGAAACGGTTTCTCCTGTCTCCCCTTTTTCCTCCACAATTGTTAAAAAAGGAGCCCGCAAAAATGAAGCGATTTTATCAAACACTATAATTCTCGTTAATCGAAAAGATGCCAATGCAGTGAGAACAAATGAAAACCAATACCACTCCATGGAATCAATTCTCCTTTCCTTCACCAACATATGTTTTGAATATTTAAAGCGTTCAAATAAAATTAAAAAACCCGGCATAACCGAGTTCTCCATTTTAATTCCCTAACACTTTTATGTCTAAAATACTTTTCGATTTTATTTTCAAAGGTTCATTTTGATCAAATGTACGGATTTGAACGACATCGTTTTCCTTTGACAAAATAATTCCTTTGTATGTTTTCTCTACTGTTTTAATTTCACATACGTTTTTATACACATGCTCCGGAAGACTTGAAAAGAAATCAATCTTTTCATGAACCGTCATATTTGCCAATTCTCTTCTTCTTTTATAAATCTCTTCTTTCGTCCATGTACTCTTTACCGCTTGCTTAGAATTATTTGCAATTTTTTTTAATAACGTCGACTGCATGGTCACTTCAGGTTTTTTTATATTCGGCTGGACAATATACATCAAAGGTTCTAATTTTTCTTTTTTAATCAAGTTTGATCGCCACCCTCTAATATGATTTCTCTCATTATTTTATGACAAGATAGAATGAAATCATGACGGAAATCTAACTTTTTCTTATGACAAAAGAGCATTTGAAAATCGCTGCACATTGACACAAAAAGTCGTAACAGAACATCAACAATAAATCCAAGCTTCACGGCTTGAAATAGTGGCACCTTGAAGCTGACAGCAAAATTTCATTTTATCCTGCCATAAAAAAAGATTAATCTTGTGCGAGCCACGCACACAGATTAATCTTTTTTAGCTAACTTAATAACCTAAAATATGAAAACCTGAATCAACATGAATCGTTTCACCTGTTATGCCGCGGGAAAGATCGCTGAACAGGAACAACGCCGTGTCTCCAACTTCTTCTTGTGTTGTGGTTCGGCGCAGCGGAGCACGTTCTTCTATTTCCTTCAGAATTGAATTAAAATCACTGATACCTTTTGCCGAAAGCGTACGAATCGGACCAGCGGAAATGGCATTGACGCGAATATTTTCTTTACCTAGATCGTTCGCCAAATATTTCACGCTAGCATCCAATGACGCTTTCGCAACTCCCATTACGTTGTAGTTTTGAACGACTCGCTCACCGCCCAAGTAAGTTAATGTAACAATGCTTCCGCCTTCTGTCATCAAAGGACGGGCTGTTTTCGCAACCGCCGTTAAAGAATAAGAACTGATGTTGTGGGCCAACAGGAAGCCGTCTCTTGTTGTGTTCAAATATTCACCGCTCAGCTCTTCCTTATTCGCAAAGGCGATACAATGAGCGATACCGTGAATCACACCAACTTCGTTTTTAATTTTTTCAAAGCACTGCTCGATTTCTTCATCCTTCGTTACATCACAAGGCAACACGAGATAATCTTCCCGTCCTAACGAATCTACGAGCTCTCGAACCGATTTTTCCATTCTTTCGCCCACATATGTAAAGATCAATCTTGCTCCCGCTTCATGCAAAGAGCGGGCAATTCCCCAAGCAATGCTTCGCTTGTTAGCAACACCCATGACCACAATGTTTCGGCCTTCCAAATTCAATTTCATGGAAAATCCTCCTAAACATTATTACAAGTTATTAATACCTGATCATAATTATAAAGGACAAAAGAGAAAAAAGCCAGAACATATATGTCCGGCTTATGTTATTTAGAAGCAGCTAAATTTCTTTTATATGCCCAATGATTGGTCGGACCGTGGCCGCCTCCGATGCCTAGAGCATTTTCTACAGCAAGATGGATGAACTCTTTTGCAGTTTTTACGGCTTCAATGACTTCTTTTCCTTTGGCGAGCTCAGCTGTCAGCGCAGCAGAAAAAGTGCAGCCTGTTCCGTGCGTGTGCTTTGTGTTGACATAGTTGCCTTTAAATTCATAAAAATCATGCCCGTCAAACAACAAATCAATGATTTCGCCGCCCGACGGCTGATGTCCTCCCTTTATGATCACATGCTTTGCTCCCATTTGGCAAATTTTTTTCGCAGCTTCTTTCCGATCATCAAACGATTTTATCTCGATGCCCGTGATCGCTTCCGCTTCCGGGATGTTCGGCGTCACAATAAACGAAATCGGAATTAAGTCGTTGATGAGCGCGTTGATGGCAGACTCTTCAAGTAATGGATGTCCGCCTTTTGCAATCATTACTGGATCAACGACAATTTTTTCCCATCCATGCTTTTGAACTTTATTTGAGACGATTTGGATGATTTCTTGATTAAAAAGCATTCCTGTTTTGACCGCATCTGGCGATAAATCTTCAGCAATTGCATCAAGCTGACTGATCACCCCTTCAGCCGGAACAGGGTAGACACCATGAACACCTAATGTGTTTTGAGATGTAACGGCCGTGATTACGCTCATTCCGTATACATCCAACTCTTGAAAAGTTTTCAAATCTGCCTGAATTCCCGCGCCTCCCCCTGAATCGGACCCGGCAATCGTCAACGCTTTTCCGATGGTCATAAACACACCTCCATTTAAGCTCCGAAGTAACGTTGATAAATAGCTTTTGCTTTCTCTTCTTCCTTAGTGCCGTGAATTAATGCTCTTCCGTCTTGAAAAAGCACGACGCGGAAATCATCCGCCTGAAAGGATATTAAATAAGCATTTCCCTTTAAGTCTTTCACGATCGGACGCAAACGATTGGTAATTTCTGATAGCGAAATCTTCTGTTTTTGCTGCGGACGTATTTGTACGGTATTCCTTCCGCACAAAACCGCTGTTTTTAATCCATTTTCAACCGACAAATATGGATATGTCGGGTGATGTCCGCACGATGGGCAGTCGGCCTTTTTTAACTTGGTCATGTCTACTGCAGAATGCTCCCTTGTCCAAACATCAAATGAAACTAACTGCTTGGACACCTCTCCGCTGACTAAATATTTCAGTGCCTCTGCTGTTTGATAAGAGGCGACGATTTGCACCGCCGGGCTGATCACGCCAACTGTATCGCACGTCATTCCGTCAGACGGAATCGCTTGGAGCATACAATGGAGGCATGGTGTTTGTTTCGGAACGATGGAAACGGTCATTCCATAACTTCTCACTACTGCCCCATAGATCCAAGGTATTTCGTGCTTCATCGCTAAATCATTGATGAAAAATCTCGTTTCAAAATTGTCAGTCCCATCGATGATAAGATCGACATCCTTTACATGTTCTATAAAATCAATTGAGAAATCGCCCACAATCGCTTCAATCGAAATGTTCGAATTGATTTCCTGCAAATGTTTTTTGGCAGCAACCGCTTTTGGCAGCTTTTGTTTCGCATCCTCTTCTGTATACAGCTGTTGACGCCCGAGATTGCTCCAATCGACATAATCACGGTCAATGATGGTTATTTTACCGATTCCAGCACGGGCTAACATTTCAGCGCTTGCGCAGCCGAGTGCCCCAGCTCCAACAATGAGCACATGGCTTTTCAGCAATTTTTTTTGTCCCTCTTCTCCAATAGGAGAAAACAAGATTTGGCGAGAATATCGTTCCATTATGTCGTTAACATTCCTTCCGTTGGACTGCTTGCTTGTGCATACCGTTTTTTCGGAATGCGTCCTGCTTCATATCCAAGTCTTCCTGCTTCAATCGCCAGTTTCATTGCCTTCGCCATTTTCACAGGATCTTTTGCACCGGAAACAGCTGTATTTAATAAGATTCCATCTGCTCCCATCTCCATGGCGAGTGCGCAATCTGCCGGCGAACCGATTCCGGCATCAACAATGACTGGAATATTGGCTTGCTCAATAATAAATGATAGATTGAGAGGATTGACAATTCCTTGGCCTGATCCGATCGGAGATGCTCCCGGCATGATGGCATGAACCCCTAATTCTTCAAGCTTCTTCGCCAGAACAACATCGTCTGAAGTGTATGGAAGAACAATAAACCCTTCATCCAATAACATCTCTGATGCCTTCAATGTTTCAATCGGATCAGGGAGAAGCGTTTTATCATCTCCAATTACTTCCACCTTAATCATATCACATAATCCTGATGCTTTAGCAAGTTTAGCGATTCTGACTGCTTCCTCCGCAGTTTTTGCCCCGGCCGTGTTCGGCAGAAGCGTATATTTCGATAAATCCAACATTTCTAAAAAATTTGGCTGAGAAGGCTCGTAAATATTCATTCTTCTGACGGCAAATGTCAAAATTTCAGCACCTGAGGCCTCCACCGCTTCTTTTTGTATCTCAAAAGACGGATATTTTCCAGTTCCTAACATTAATCTCGACTGAAATGTTTTATCTCCTATTTTTAACATGAATCATCATCCCCCTCCAACAAAATGGACAATTTCAATTTGATCACCATCATGTAATGTCTGGAAGCTGTATTGTTCTTTTGAAACAATTTCACCATTTCGTTCAACGACAACAATTCTTTCCTGTAATTGAAAAAAGTTCAGCAAATCTTCAATGCTTCGAACACTATTCTCCACTTCCATCTGCTGGCCGTTGATGCGAAGTTTCACCGTTTCATCACCTCCCTTTCGCATCAGAAAGCAATCGGTTTAAAGAAAAGCTATGAACATAACGCTCATATTGATTCGTTTTCAAAATCATGTCTTTTACGATCAAGCTTGTAATCGGCGCTAGAAGAATGCCGTTTCGATAATGACCGGTCGCAAAAAAGATTCCCTCATGCTCCGGGTGCTCGGCAAAATACGGCCAGCCGTCAGCTGTTTGCGGCCTGAGCGACGACCAAGCACTAACGACCGGTTCAGACCCGATTTCTGGCATCATTTTCTGAACCTTGATCATTAATTCGGATACTCCTTTGACTGTTGGATTCGTATCCCAGTCGTTTTCATAAGAAGTTGCTCCAATAATAACGGTGCCGTCTTTTTTCGGTACGATATAACAGTGCTCGTAAAACACTGTTTTGTTGATCACTAGTTTTTTCGGTTTTACGGCTAAGCATTCTCCTTTAACGGGCTTCATTGGATTTTTCAACCCCAACTTTTCTAAGAAAAAGCCACTCCAAACTCCGCTTGAAACGACGACTTTTCCACATATAAAAACTCCTTGGGAAGTGACAAGCTTGTATGCTTTTCCCTCTTTAATCACATCGAAAACAGGACATTGTTCAAAAATGGATGCACCATATTTTCTAGCGCCTTTCGCATATGCGCAGCAAACAGATGAACCTTTCACTTGGCCGTCATGTTTAAGCCAAAGAGCTCCCGCAATGTCTTCAGAAACATGTGGCTCATTTGCCAGTACGTTTTCCCTTGAATGCCATTCTAGTTCATTCTCATCTGCGAGCGATTGCAGAAAGCGGCCTTCTTCCTCAGTAAATGCAAGCCGATACATGCCTTCCTGCACAAGCTCAATATCCACACCAGATTGCTCCAATAATTCTTTTGCAAGGCTCGGATATAAATTTCGGCTCTCTAAGCATAGCTCAAAAAATATGTCTCTTTTTTCATTTTCAGAATGGGCACCCAGCATTCCTGCTGCAGCGGATGTCGCTTTACCTCCGATTTCGCCGCTTTCAAACACGGCGGTCTTCAGCCCTGCTTTTGATAGCTCATAGGCGATCCCTTGGCCGATGACCCCTCCCCCGATGATTCCAACATCAAAAACGTTCATTTTAAAAAGCTTCCCCTTTCCTGAAAAGTTTGGCAGCGCTCTCTGGATCTTTCGAAGAAAAGATATAGGACATAACGGCAATACCGCTTGCTTTTTTTTCTAAAACCTTTTGCATATTATCAGGCGTGATCCCACCGATGGCGATAATAGGAATATTGACGTGTCCAACGATTTTCCTAAGCAAATCTGTTCCCTTTGCCGGAAGTCCTTTTTTACTGTTCGTTTCAAAAACGTTTCCGAAAAAACAATAGTCTGCTCCGTCTTTTTCTGCTTTTACCGCTTCATCTAATGAATGGACGCTGACACCGGCTTTTATTTGCGGAAAAGCGCTTTTCACTTTTTTTACCGGCAGGCCGGTTCCCGGAAGATGAACATTTTGAACGCCTGTTAGGAGCGCAACATCGAGCCGATCGTTGATAACAAGCTGTTCTCTCCTTATCCCGTTTGCCAAAAGCTGTTCTACAAGATGAATGATCTCACATGGTCTTTTATTTTTTTCTCGTATATGAACGTAATCAACATGATCTGATATGGACAAAATTATGCGTATTAGCTCGTTGACCGGTTTTGTTCCGTCTGTTACGGCATGAAGTTCCAACATTGTACATTCCTTTCATGAGAAAGACGCTCACACTCGTCTTTCAAGGTTCAAAACTGGAAAGCAGCTGTCCAGTGGTGAGACTGGAAACAATAAAAAACCACCTTCCTTGCTGGAAAGTGGTAATGGAATATCAGACATATGTTTCAAATTCCCACTTCCCTACGCTGGCATCATCCAGATCAGGTTCAAAGGGTCTTAAAGTCAACACTTTAATCTCAGCCTTTCCAAAGGCTCCCCTAGTGGATGCTTATTAAATTTTCATACTAATTTCATGCTATCACAATTTGTTTTGTTTGCAAATATTATTTGCTAAATTCCAGCTCATCTTTTAACTCATTTACATATTTGCGGGAACCCGTTACAATCAAGCGGTCCCCTTTTTTCAATTCGGTATCGCCGTGAGGCACAATGGAATCTTCACCTCGAAAAATCCGGACAAAGATACAATCTCCTGTAAACGGAAAGTATCGAAGCTTCATTCCATCATATTTTCGGTTATTCATATTAATTTGATAAAGAGAGTTGTCTTGGTTTGTTAAGATCCGCATAACGCCAGGCGATTCGATCAAAGCCCTGAGCAGCGTTTTTGTTGACAGCATGACGGAAAATACGCTGATCCCCTTTTCTTTTAATGCTTGATCCAACTCCGGGGAAGAAATTGAGGCGATGACCTGTTCTACGCCGCATTCTTTTGCATATGTCGCAATTTCCGCATTTCTTTCTTCATCCCCAGTAGCCACTATTACTATATCAGCTTCCATTATGTGGTGTTCATTCAATGATTCTATCGAATAGTCTTTCAATTCTTCAATTTTAAACACCGATTGAGCAGTCCCGTTTTCAATTTTGTCTTGCTGTGTATGATATACGGTTGCTTCATACAAATTTTTGTCCAATTCTCTTGTGACTGGAAGGGTCATTTGATTTGCACCAATAAAAGCAATTTTCTTTTTAGGCTGCACCGCCATTTTTTTAGGGAATAATTTTTTAAATCCTATCGGCGTGATAATGCTTGTTAACACGGCAACTACTATTAGTGCGTCAGCCATTTGCTTATCAATCAGTTCGATTCGCTGTCCAATTTCAGCTGCCGCAATAACTAATGATAAAGTAGCAGTCAACAAGAACGCCGCCGCAATCGTTGTATTCGTATCATACCATTTTCTCAGCACAAAAACGGGAATAAACTTTGAGATCAAGAGGGCGAGAAATAACAAAGGAATTAACAAAAGAAGGTTCGGATCTTTGATCAATTCCCATAAATCCAATTCCACCCCTATCATGACAAAAAAGATCGGGATTAAAAAACCGTAGCCAAACGAATCTAGCTTTTGCACCAAGTCTGAATTAGGCGATAAAAGCGAGACTAAAACTCCCGCAAGGAAGGCGCCTAAAATATTTTCTGCCCCAAGCGTTTCCGATAAACCTACAAGTGCGAGAATTAACGTAAAAACCGCCCTTGTTCCAATTTGAACCGTTCCTTTTGACATCGATTTAATAAAGGATCGACTTTTAAACCTTTTGCCAATGAAGTAAAGCAGTACGCCTGCTGCAAACAAAAGAAGCAGAAGCCACGTATTGCTTTCTCCTTCGCTGTTTAAGGAGACAAAAACCGCCAGCAAAATCATGGTGACAAGGTCGGCTATGACAGCCACCAGCAAAATAATTTGGCCGATGGTTGTTTTCATAATTTGCTCGTCTTTCAGCGTCGGCACTACTACTCCTAAAGAAATCGTTGAAATCACTAACGTCATGAAAAAGGCATTGCGGATAAATCCCATCCACATTAACAAATACGATAAAAGTAATGAAACAACGAAAATGCCAAGAAAAACAATTGACGCAACCAAAAAAGTATGAGGAGCTTTTTTTCCGTTGGACAGCTTTTCTTCTTTTTTCTTCTCTTTGGAGAAAATGGTGAAATCAATCTCAAGCCCGCTTAAAAACATGAGAAATATAAATCCCAGCGTTGAGAGAGTTGACAGCCATACATCTTCTTGCACTAAATTAAATCCCGTTTTCCCGATGATTAATCCGACAATAATTTCCGCAACGACGACAGGAATGAATGCCAGTTTGAACCGATGCAGCAAAATCGGGGTTAAAAAAGCGCCTACCAACACGATGACAAGAGAGGTTACTGCATGTGATTCCATATTGCGCCTCCTTTAGCTAATTTTGTTAGAGCAAATAGTTCATAAATAGTGTCGCCATGCCAAAATAAATCAAAATGCTGATCATATCATTAATCGTTGTAATAAATGGACCGGAGGCCACAGCCGGGTCAATACGAAGCCTGTGCATGACAAGAGGAACAAACGCCCCGGCAATTGTCGCAACAGTCAGCGTTGACAATATGGAAAGACCCACTAGCAGTCCTAAGAAAAATTTCTGCTTCCAAATAAAAATTGTCAGTGCAACAACAATTCCGCATACTGTTCCGGTAATCAAGCCGGTTCCAGCTTCTTTGAGAATAATTTTCCACACGCGTTCGGAAGTGCCTTCGCCTGTTGCAATTCTTCTTACGGCAACAGCGAGAGCTTGTGTTCCTGTATTTCCAGCCATCCCTGCAATTAATGGTATAAAGAGCGCTAAAGTTGCCACTTTGTTCAACGTTTCTTCAAACTGGCCGATTAGGCCGGCGGTGAACATTCCTAAAAATAGGAGAATAATAAGCCATGGCAATCTTTTTTTGGCAGCAGAAACAGCATTCGGATCATATGAATCTACATCCGAGACAGCGGCCAGTTTCGAATAATCGTCAGAAGCCTCTTCGTCCAGCACATCAATAATATCATCAACAGTTATAATTCCAACAAGACGATGTTGAAAATCAACAACCGGAAGAGCCAAAAAATTGTAGTCCTTCATCTTTCTTGCTACTTCTTCCTGATCATCCGCCACAGATACCGAGTAGACTTTCTTTTTCATAATGTCAGCAATCAAAGTATCGTCTTCATGAACAATTAAATCTCTTAACGACAGGACGCCAACAAGATGTTTCTCTTCGTCAATCACATATAAATAATATATTGTTTCCGCATCAGGAGCTTCTTTCCGCAGCAAGTCCATCGTTGACTGCACCGTATAATTGGCATTAATGGCAACGAACTCGGTTGTCATAATACTTCCTGCGGTAAATTGTTCATAATCAAGAAGTTCGCTTATGCTTTTGGCAGTTTGAGCGTCCATGATGGTTAAATAGCTGGAAATTTTCTCTTTTGTCAGCTCACTTAATACATCTGCCGCATCATCGGCGTACATGTATTCCATCATTTTGGCGGCAAATGCCGGATGCATTTCCTCAAGCAGCGATTTGTAGCGGTTTTTATCATCCCTTATATTTTCAAAAACATTCGCCATTTCTTCCGGAGATAGAATTTGATATAAAAGCATTCTATCCGGCTGGTCAAGTTTTAGAAAAAATTTTGCCTGATCATATGGATGTAGCTCAAAAAACAGCGAACGGAATTCCTCTACATTGTTCTCTCTCAGCTTGTCAATCATCAACTGTCTGTATTCCGGTGCATCTGTTTTAGGCTGCATAAAATCTCCTCCTTTCCGGAAAAATATCGAAAAGTTTTGTGTTTTACTATATTAACAAATCTATCTGATTTTGTCGTACATTTTTTCATAACAAAAGCATGCACTTACAGGCGCGCATGCTTAATTATTTTTTCCATATCAGGAGGAAGCTTGCAAGTATACGTCAAATTTTTATGCAAAACGGGATGATAGAAGGACAGCGACTGACTGTGGAGGGCATGGCGGTCAATTTCTTCTTTTTGTCCACCATAAAGCGAATCTCCTAAAAGCGGATGACCTATATAGGACATATGTAGACGAATTTGATGAGTTCTACCAGTTACAGGCTTTACCTCAACAACCGTTTTGTCAGAAAAGCGGCTTATGACCCGAAAATGCGTAATAGCTTTTTTCCCATCCTCCCTGACAGTTCTCTCGATGATGCTATCGTCCTTTCTTGCAATTGGCGCATCGATGGTGCCTTCGTCTTCGCTGATCCTTCCATGGACAATTGCGATGTATGTCCGTTTTACCGCTCCTTTTTGCTGTTCCTTTGAAAAAAGAAAATGGCTGTAGCGATGTTTGGCTACAAGAAGCAGCCCGGATGTATCCCGGTCAAGCCGATTGACGATATGCACCGTAAGATTTTGCCGCTGTTGATCATAATAGTGTAAAAGCCCGTTCGCAAGACTTCCTGACGGATGCTCTCTAGACGGAATGGTGGACAAAAACGCCGGTTTATTTACAATAAGGCAATAATCGTCTTCATAAACAATGTTCAATGGTATGTTCTCTGGAATGAGCGACTGGCTTCTCTTTTCTTCCGGAAAATGGACGGTTACTTGATCGCCTTCTTGTAAGACGTATCGGACATTTTTTTCGTTCCCGTTAACGACAATTTTTCCACCGTTAAATTTAATATCTGTTAAAGCGGATTTAGAAATATGATGCTCCCGCAAAAATTCTCTAAGCAGCCAGCCATGATGTTCTTTTTTGATGTCCCAATGAAGCTGAAATGTCCCCATGTTTTTCTCTTTCCTTTATCTGTCGCCAATAAACGAGTCCCGGACCCGCTTCCAAAATGGGAAAGGCCGAAATCTCGCAAACCTTACCTTTTCCTGTGCGACCCGGCATTGGATGGACCTGACGTTTTTGTGAAGAAGTGTTAAATGATCGATTGTAATTTGAAAATCAACATCATTGACAGGCTTTAGCATACACGTATGGTGGTCAGGCAAAATTAACGGCGAGCCGATTGTCCGGAACACCCTGTTGTTTATGGAAGCCATTTCTGTTAATTGAATAGCCCGCAGTGAAGGATGAATGAGAGCACCGCCAAGCGCTTTATTGTAGGCGGTGCTTCCTGTCGGTGTTGAAATACACAACCCATCTCCTCGAAATGTTTCAAAGAGAAGCCCTTTAATTTCTATATTCATGACGAGAGTCCCTTCAATGCTTTTCACTGTGCATTCATTTAGCGCAAGGTAGGAGGCTTCACTCCCGCCATTATGCCGGACCACCACTTCAAGCAATGGATATTCAACGATCTGAAACGGTGTTTTAGCAATTGCAATCACCATTTTTTCAATTTCATTCGGGAGCCAGTCGGCATAAAATCCTAAATGCCCCGTATGAACTCCTATAAACGCTGTTTTATCCAATCGTTTATTATATCGATGAAATGCATAAAGCAATGTTCCGTCTCCCCCGACGGAAATCACGATATCCGGCTGATCTTCATCATATTGAAACTCGAAATCGAGCAAATAGGTTCTGATTTTTTGCGCCAAAGCATTAGATGTTTCATCACCTTTTGATGTGATCGAAAACCTCATTTAAGTATCATTCTCCTTTTTTATGTTGTTTCTGTTTTGCGTGAAAATATCGCGTGCGCTTCTTGAATTTCTCCCCGTATTTGCGACATTTCCTCGTCCAGCCGGTAAGCTGCTTCAGCTGCGCGCTGCAAGCGGATTTTAATCTGTTCAGGTATGTTCCCGCTATATTTGTAATTTAAAGAATGCTCAATCGTCGCCCAAAAATTCATGGCAAGCGTACGAATTTGAATTTCAACCAAAACCTTTTTCAATCCTTCGAACGATTGAACCGGGTAGCGGGCCACAACATGGTAAGAGCGGTAGCCGCTTTCTTTATTTCGGGTTATGTAGTCTCTTTCCTCCACGATTTCCAAATCATGCCGATCTCTTAGCATTTGAACAACCAATTGAATGTCGCCGACAAATTGGCACATCATTCGGAGACCGGCAATGTCCTGCATTTCTTCTTCTATTTTATCAAGTGGAATTTGTTTTCGCTTCGCTTTATCTAAAATGCTCGGCACAGGTTTTACCCTGCCTGTCACGAACTCAATTGGAGAATGTTCTCCTCTTAGTTCAAATTGGGAACGAATCCCTTTTAATTTGACCTTTAATTCTTCCACTGCCTGCTTATAAGGCGCTAAAAATTGCTCCCATTCCTTGTAGTTCATAAAGCCCCCCTCCTAATAAAACACGCTTTCGACCATTTTTTCCATCTCCTCGCCGTAATTTGCGTTTCCCTTTATATTTTCAAGCAAAAACTCGAGCTCCTCGTGAAATTGGGTAAGCAAAATTTCTTTTTCTCCCACTTTAGCATAAACAGGAAGCTCTTCATTTTTGGCTTCTTTTAAATGAGGCCAAATATCCGATGATAAATCTATGTAAAGAAAGTCTTCGCCATTATCCAATATGTATATAAAAGAAAATTGGTCTGAATCTACCAGCATCTGTCCTTTTGCTGCGAGATTCCCTGCATCATGGACATGCTCCGTTTCGAGCAGCAATTTGCCTTCCGTTTTGCTAACCGCCAGCACTTTAATTCTTTTTTTCATGCTGTTCACCCTTCCAATCAAACATTTCAAGTTCATCTCGTGTATATTTTATTGTATCATATTAATAACAACATTACCTTATTTTGATATTAATCATAGAGAGGAATGCCCGATGGTTCAAGAGCTTGAGATAGAATTTAAAAACCTGCTTACAAAAGAAGAATTCCACCGCTTAGCTGATTTTTTTCAATTGACCGAAAAAGATTTTGCCGAACAGGAAAACTATTATTTTGACACAAAATGTTTTGCGTTGAAAAATCATGGCGCCGCTTTAAGAATTCGCAAAAAGAAGGATCAATATGTTTTGACATTAAAGGAGCCTTATCATGTCGGATTGCTGGAAACACACCAGTTTTTAACCGATCAAGAAGCAGTTTCAGCCATTCATGAGTCGGTCTTTCCGAAGGAGGGATCAGTGGTCGAAAAAATCAAACAGCTTGAAATCAAGCCCGAAAGCCTTCTTTGTTTCGGTTCGCTCATTACAAGCCGGGCAACAAAAAAATATAAAAATGGTGAAATTGTTCTCGATCATAGCCGATATGAAAATAGAGAGGATTTTGAAATCGAATTTGAGGCAGAGGATGAAAAGGAAGGAAAGCAGCAATTTTTGGAGATTTTAAACAAACACAACATCCCGATCCGTCAAACAGAAAATAAAATAAAGCGGTTTTATTCCGCAAAATTTTCAAAGGAGAATTTGTGATGAATACAAACTATAATTTCAATGTTCTGTTTGAGCTTGAAGTCCTTCGTCTTTTGTCAGGCCAATCCGATGGGCCGCAAACAAAAGATGCAGCAATTTCGCTGAACTTTCAGGATGTTTTAAATGCCTTCATCGAACAAGATGTACAATCTGAAACGGCCAAAGAGAATATTTCACTGTCTTCCTCCCAATCTGCCAAAAAAACAAATGAACAGAAACAGGTTTCCGCTGATCTAAATGAAATCATTCAGCAGATGGCTCAAAAATACGGCGTCGATGCCAAATTAATCAGAGCTGTGATTCAACAGGAGTCAAGCTTCAAGGCAAATGCCGTCAGTCCTAAAGGAGCTGCCGGCTATATGCAGCTCATGCCTTCTACAGCAAAAGCGCTCGGTGTAAAAAATCCGTTTGATCCTGTGCAAAATATCGAGGGCGGCACAAAATATTTAAAACAGCTTTTAAACCGATATAACGGTAATGTAAAATTGGCGCTGGCTGCATACAACGCCGGTCCGGGAAATGTCGACAAATATGGAGGCATCCCGCCATTTAAAGAAACGCAAAACTATGTAAATAAAATTACTCAAAAATATTTTGCGTAAAAAGGTGCAAACAAACAGCACCTTTTTCTTTTTCATTAAAAGTAGTTGGAAATATTTGTTATCCAATCGATTTCGGCTAATCTTCGATAGCTGCGCTTCAAGCCGCAAGTCCTTCTATGTTCATTTCACAGCAAGCACAACATATTTGCGGAAATAGCTCCCGCTTTCGCTATTTATCCTTTTGTTTGCATTGCCTCAGCCAACTCCTTCAAAGCGATTCGTTTGAGATAAATAAGTTATGTTGATAAAATAAATGTAACATCATTATTAACGAATGATTCCAAAGGAGCTATCACCATGACAAAACCACCCTTAACTCCATATGACGCGATTGGAGAAAAGAAACTTCACGCTCTAATCGATGCTTTTTATAAAATTGTTAAAAAACATCCTCTTTTAAAACCTATTTTCCCGGAGGATTTAACGGAAACTGCCAGAAAGCAGAAACAATTTATGACACAGTTTTTAGGTGGTCCGCCACTTTACACAAAAGAACACGGACATCCGATGCTCAGAGCCCGCCATCTTCCATTCCCGATTACGCCGAGGAGAGCAGAAGCATGGCTCTCATGTATGCGAAAAGCAATGGACGAGGTCGGACTTGACGGGGAAATACGAGAGTTTTTCTACGATCGGCTTGTGGTGACCGCCCATCACATGATTAATTCGAAAGACGAAGATCAGGAGGAGTATTCAGTTGAAACCTGACAAAAAAGACGAAGTGAATGCTGCTCACTTCTTTTCTCATTGTCACAGCCATCCTAAAAAGCCGATCGAGATTTATATGTTTATTGATCCGCTATGCCCTGAATGCTGGGCGCTTGAACCGTTTATCAAAAAACTGCAAATCGAATACGGCAGGCTTTTCTCATTGCGCCATATTGTTTGCGGAAAGCTTGCTAATTTAAACTTAACAAAACGGCGGAAACCGAAAACAATTGCCCAATCATGGGAGAAGATAGCGAGCAGAACCGGCATGTCATGTGACGGCAACCTTTGGCTTGAAAACCCTATATCATCACCCTACAGAGCTTCCCTTGCTTTAAAAGCAGCGGAGCTTCAAGGGAGAAAAGCGGGCATCCGTTTCTTGCGGCACTTACAGGAAGTTGTTTTTTTAGAAAAGCAAAATGTCTCTGATCAAAACGTTCTCATACAAATTGCTAAAAATGTCGGCCTTGATGTCAATGAATTTGAGAGGGACTTATATTCCGAAAGTGCAAGAAAAGCACTTCAATGCGATTATAAAATTACAGAAGAAATGGACGTGCATGAAATTCCTTCCCTTGTCTTTTTTCATTGCCGTGAAGAGAAGGAAGGATTAAAAATTACCGGATTATATCCTTATGAAACATATGTTGATATTCTTTGCGAGCTTGTCGGAGATAAACCGAAGCCGTCTCAAGTGCCGCCAATAGAGATTTTTTTAAAGCATTATAAATTTGTCGCAACAAAAGAGATTTCTGTTGTGTATAACATGACTGATGAAGAAACGGAACGTGAAATGAAAAGACTGCTTTTAAAGCAACAAGTTGAGCGGGTGCCTGTAAAATATGGAACATTTTGGCGCTATATCGGGCAGTGAGATGAGGGTTTTAATTCAACGAAACGTTCCCCATCGGCTTCTATGCTGATGGGGAACGTTTTTAATCAAAAATGTAAGCGCTTTATCTTTATTAAACAATTAAAAAAAGAAACCACAAACAAACGTTTGTGGTTTCTTTTTGTCTTATGACAACAAAGGGGATGGGAGAAATTTTTCACGGTCAAACAAAGGGGTAAATGTTTGTTTGTGATCAATTTCACGTTTTTAATATAACAAATTCCTTTTTCAGTTTGCAAGAGGGGAAAACAACAATTCACAAATTTGTCACAAAACATGAAGAACGGGCAAGCTGCATACAATATACAAAATCTTTTTCCTCGTTTTAGAACATGTGTAGGAGGGAAAAATCGTGAAAACATTTTGGCTCATAATCAGCCTGCTGCTCGTCATCTTCGCTTTTTTTTATAATCTGTTAGGATTGATGAATCTCGCACCGATTTTCGTTTCTGCCCCCCTGCTTTTTATTTCTCTTTTCATATCGTTTCTTCTGTTTAACCATCGAAAAACGTTCCGCGGATTTTAAGATAAAAAAGAGGACGGGATGATGAACTGCATCTCAATTAGTAGATACAACTGACAATTGGAGGTGCAGTTTTTATATGACCGGAAACAAAAAAGGCATGAGTCCAGTTCCAGATCGAACTCATGCCACTAATTTTTTGGATTCAGATGATGCTCCTGTTTTCTTTCACTTTACTTTAACAGCAGCTCCTCCATCTCCGTCAGCTTTTCTTCAAATACTTTGCATGCATCTTCAATCGGCTTGGTTGATGTCATATCGACCCCTGCTTTTTTCAGCACATTAATCGGATAATCAGAGCTTCCCGCTTTCAAGAAATTAATGTACCTTTCAACGGCAGTTTCTCCTTCCGATAAAATCTGCTTGCTCAAGGCGCTTGCAGCACTAAAGCCTGTTGCGTATTGATAAACGTAAAAATTGTAATAAAAATGCGGAATTCTTGCCCATTCTAAGCCAATTTCTTCATCGACCACAATGTTGTCACCAAAATATTTTTTGTTTAACTCATAATACGTTTGCGTCAAAAATTCCGGTGTGAGCGGCTCTCCGTTTTGCGCCTTCAAATGGATATAATGTTCAAACTCAGCAAACATCGTTTGCCGGAATACCGTTCCTCTAAACCCCTCAAGGAAATGATTCAGCAAGTATAAACGTTTCTTTTCATCATCGATCGTGTTGAGCAAATATTCATTTAACAAGTTTTCATTGCATGTAGAAGCCACTTCCGCGACAAAAATAGAATAATCTCCGTACGGATACGGCTGTGTTTTTCTTGTATAGTAGCTGTGCACCGAATGGCCAAGCTCGTGAACAAGTGTGAATAAATTGTTCACATTATCTTGCCAATTCAGCAAAATATATGGATTTGTTCCATAGGCGCCAGAGGAGTAAGCTCCGCTTCGTTTCCCTTTATTCTCCTTAACGTCAATCCATCTGTTTTCAAAGCCTTCTTGTAAAATGCCGACATATTCTTCACCTAATGGAGCAAGCCCCTTCAATACGATGTCTTTCGCTTCTTCATACGTGATTTTCATATCGACGTTTTGTACAAGCGGCGTATAAAGATCATACATATGAAGTTCATCAAGCTTCAGCGCTTTTTTCCGCAAATCGACATAACGATGGAGCAGCGGCAAATGTTCATTGATCGTTTTTACTAAATTGTCGTAGACTTCCTCGGGAATGTTGTTGGCGCTTAGTGCAGCCTGGCGAGCATTCTCATATTTCCGCACCTTCGCATAAAAATTATTTTTCTTAACAGCTCCGCTTAATGTGCTGGCAAACGTATTTTTAAATTTTCCATATGTTGCGTATAATGCTTGGAACGCATCGCGACGGACTCGTCTATTTTCACTCTCCAAAAACTGGATATAACGGCCGTGAGTGATTTCCACTTCTTCTCCATTTTCATCCTTAATTGCTGGAAATTCCAAGTCCGCATTATTTAATTTTCCAAACGTATTGGAGGCAGTGCTCAGGGCTTCCGCAGCTTGAGCTAAAATAGCCTCTTGCTCCGCATCGAGCACGTGCGGTCTTTGCCGGTTGATTTCGTCCAAGGCATGTGCATAAAGCTTCAATTGATCATTTTCTTTCAAAAATTGCTGAAGCTTTTCTTCTTCAATGGATAGTATTTCCGGAACGATATAGGATGAGAGGCTGGAAGCTTGTGTATAAAGATTTGCTGCCCGGTCATTCAATCCTTGATAAAAAGAATTAGTTGTATCTTGATCGTAGCGCATATGGGCATATGTATAAAGCTTTCCAAGCCTCTCCATCACGGAATCTTGATAAGAGAGCGCCTCATATAACAGATCGGAGGATTGACCTAATTTTCCTCTATATTCACCGATTTTTGGAATTAGCTGCTTTACTTCTTCAAATTCTTTTTCCCATTCATCATCAGAAGCAAAAATATCTTCTAGCCGCCAAGTATACTCAACAGGGATTTCTTCCCGTTTTGGCAGCCTTTTGACAGCTGTTTCATTGCCCATTCTCGATTCCCCCTTTAAAAAAATCAGTCTGTTTCCATCATATTGAAATTTTTTTCAAAACGCAATAAATCACTATGCTTATATTATTCTACAGCAGAAAAAAACATACCTTCCTTGTCCAAATAATGTCCAAGACGTTGTTCACGCTTTTCCATCGCCTCCAAATGAAAAGGAGATGATGTTTTTCGAAACGAATATGGACCGATTGGCTGCAAAAATTTTAAATGGGAAAGAGTCGTTAAATATTCTATAATCGGCTTTTTTAAATCCGTTTTTACGCTACAGCTTCTTTCTTTCATCCCTATTTTCTTAAGGTGCCAAACTAGCTTTTCTGCGTGAAATACTTCATCGGCGCGTAATGTTTCAATAAATAATAAAACTGAGCATTGCCAAATATAGACCGCCTCATCAACCATATAACCGCTTTTTAAAGGGATAAAAACTTCAACTGGCAGCTGCGATAAAGATAAGCCAACTGTTTCGTAAACCTTTTTTTGCAGCTTTCGCTCTTCGTTCGTCTTTTGAAACAGCGGCTTTAAGCGATATTGACTTATTTTCTTCAGCCAATGCTTCCATAAACCGTTTGCCGCCAGGCTCTTTCCTTGCAAACAATCTCGAAAGAAAAACGACTCTGGGGAGATCATAGCAGATGCGGCAAAAATATTCTGTTTAGAAAACGGAATCAGATGGGAAAAAAAGATGAAGGTTTTCTTATCTGAGCAATAATTGATGATAAAAGGATGATCGTTTTGCGGGGAATGAAGAAACTGACACAGAAAAGGAGTCAGTCGATATTGATGTTCACCGACTTGCTTCATTTGTTTCCAGCCTAATATCCAAATCGGTTTAATTCGTTCTTTTTTGTAGCCATTTGTCCGTTTTATCACCTGATCAGGGGGAATATTAGAGCATTGGTATTCAATCGCATACCGTTTATGCTGAAAAGATACAAACAGATCCGCTCGTTGTGCAATAGAAGGTATAAATTTTTCCACTTCCGCAGCTAACCGCTGCCTTTTCAACCAAACATACAATTGCTTTTTTCCGTTCAAATGGTACGTGCTTTCCGCTTCCGAATCAGCCCGACAAGAGGCCGTTAAGTGGGCAAAATGAGGAATTTTGATTTTGCCAATTTTTAATTTTACCGGCTCCTTGCAAGCCGGACAAAAAAAGGATTGCTCTTCTTTCAGTTTTAGAAGCCTTTCTGTCGACCAGTACGGGGCGGCGACATTTACTTTTTCGCCGTTTCGCAAAAGGGCAACAAGCATATAAATCATCACTTCCTTTCACAAATAGAAACATTCGACAAAAGGGAAAAAAATCCTTTCAAAAGCAGCGTTTTTCATAAGTTTTAAAAGATGCCAGAAACACTTCATGTAAAAATATACTTTTTTCAAAAACGCATGCTTGCCGCTAAAGAGGCGGAAGTTAGATGTTGCTTCATTCGTTTCAATAAAGGTTCGCCATTTTACATCGTGACGGTCGGCAATTCACCCGTGGTGTTGTGAAATCCGCTCAAATAGAGCTTTATCCTAAAAAAAACACCGCTGTATCAAAAACGGTGTTTTATAATAAAGGAGACAAAAGCCGCGACGTTGATTCAAACAGCTTTATATATAGCGGGCGTTTTTTGAATTGTTCAAGGTCGATGACACTTGAATTTTCAATGTCTCGAATATAATCCTCTACAAGCGTTTCAATGCTGTCCGTTCGGTATAAAAAAGCATTTACTTCAAAATTCAAATGAAAACTTCTCATATCCATATTCGCCGTACCGATCGATGCCAGTTCGCCATCAACAATAATGATTTTGCTGTGCATAAACCCTTTTTCATATTCGTACACTTTAACCCCGGCTTCTAAAAGCTCCGGAAAATAAGATCGCGACGCATAAAATACAATCCGTTTGTCAGGCCTTTTCGGAACGAGGAGACGAACGTCAATGCCGCTCAGCGCAGCAATCTTTAAAGCGGATTTTATATCCTCGTCAGGAATAAAATACGGAGAGGCGATCCATATCGAATTTTTTGCGGAAACGATCATCGAAAAGAACAAGCTTTTAATGACCTCCCACTTATTATCAGGACCGCCGGCGATTAGCTGAACGCCTCCTTCTTTATCGTCCATTTGAAAATGAGGCAGCAAATATCGATCGGTAAGTAGCTTCTGCCCAGTCATATAATACCAATCCTGTAAAAAAATAAGATTGAGCGTCCGTACTCCTTCCCCTTCGAGCATCATATGCGTATCCCGCCAAAAGCCGAAATACGGATTTCTTCCCAAATATTCATCTCCTATATTTAAACCTCCGACAAAGCCGACTTTTCCGTCAATCACAATAATTTTACGATGATTGCGAAAGTTAATATTGTTAGACAAAAACGGAAGCTTTACAGGTAAAAATGGAACCATTTCCACCCCGGCATCGAGGAGCTCCTTCCTGTATTTTTTGGACAGCTTCCAGCTGCCGACTGCATCGTATAAAAATCGAACCTCTACACCGTTTTTCGCTTTTTCGATCAACAGCTTTTTTAATTTTTGCCCAATTACATCATGCCGAACAATATAGTATTCAAGATGAATATGATCTTCCGCCTTTTGAAGCTCTCGAAAAATATGGTCAAATGTTTCAATGCCGTTCGTCAGCACCTTTGTATTTGTCCGAAAAGAAATCGGACTGCGGCCAAGCTTATGGGCAAGCTTAAATAATAGGCGCTGGTGATTTCTCATGAATTTAATTTTATCTTCATATGTATGAAATTCAAATTGAGCATAAGCTTGCTCATCTATTAAAGCTTTTTTCTTAAATAGACGATGCTTCCGGACATTTCTTCCAAAAAATATATAAAAGAAGAAGCCTATTAATGGAAATCCTCCTAAAACAACAAGCCAAGTAAGCGTTTGAGTTGGGTGGCGGTTTTCCAAGAAAATAACAAATCCGATAAAAATGATGGATAACGTGAACAAAATGGAAACGGCTCCTAAAAACCATTCCTCCCAGATGTTCTTAGTTAAATACAAGATGATAGCTAGACCAATGGCAAAAACGATTACTTGCAGAAATTTTCTCATAAGCTTCCTCCAGGCAATCGATATTTCTTATCTCTCGATTTGGACATATCTCATTTGATCTGAGATATTAAGCGTTCCTTAAGTAAAAAAGACCGATTTCGAACATGAAATCGGCAATTTAAGAAAAGTGCGTTTCGATTTGTTCCAAGGCATTGTCCTTCATAATCAGCTTTCCGTATTCTTCAAGACGGTGAATTGTCATCCTTGATTCCTGACCGTATTCAAGCATAATGCTGAGCAAATTTTCAATTTGTTCATCGTCTTTATCCGAAAATTCAACGAATAAATAATATTTTTGTTCAAATACATATAAGCTATTCAAAAATCCGTCCAAACGATGGGATGCTAACGAAATAACGTCTTCAAAGTCCTGAAACTTTATGACAAATTGCAATTGCGCCGTTTCATCTTTCTCATCTGAGGAAGATCGTTCAGACATATTAAAATGTTTGTCCAACAAAGATTCTATATTCTCATCAACCGGGATTTCTCTTAATTTTTCATCGACTACCGGAAGCTCCAGCTTTTGTCCGTCTTTTGACAGCTGTGCTTTTGTGACAATGACTTCAAGCCCTTTGTCATTGGCATGAACTTGAATCCATAACGGACCTTCAAGCGGAAAGTCTTCTTCATCATTAATTTCATCCATCATTTCCCAAAACAGCTCTTCGCTTCTTTCTCTGTTATACCAGATTTCTTCTCGGTCAAATCCTCGTTCTTCTATGTCAACATATGAAATATAAAATTTTACTGTGTTTTCATTAATGCGTTCGATTTCCATTTGAACAACCTTCCCTTCTTTTTAAATTTTTGGAAGGGACAATAAACCCCCGAATTCGTTGCACTTTTCTTTCCTAATTTAAAAAATTTCCAAATTTTCATCGCGAGCACCAAGTTGTTCAATTCTAATTCTATTGTATGATAAATCACTTCATAAAGAAATAAAAAAAGCCTTGATTTTGAAAAAAACCGTTATTTACCTATTAAGCATAAAATATTTCGTTTTTCATATATATTGTACGAGCCATAATTTGAAAAGAGGTTGACTGATGGATGAACAATTTTTCACATCTTTATTCCTTATCATTGGCATTGACCTCATATTAGGAGGAGATAATGCCATTGTCATTGCGCTGGCATGCCGCAATTTGCCGGAAAATCAGCGGAGGAAAGGAATTTTATTTGGAACAATGCTCGCGATACTCAGCCGAATTTTGTTAACGGTACTGGCTGTCCATTTATTGAACATTCCTTTTTTACAGTTTTTTGGCGGATTATTTTTAATGTATATTGCCTTTTTATTATTGACAGGAAATGAAGGTGAGCATACTTCCGTGAAAAGCCACCGCTCATTGTGGAAAGCCATCCAAACGATTGTTTTGGCTGACCTTTTTATGGGATTTGACAATGTCATTGCGGTTGCTGGAGCAGCTGGAGGAAATATCTTTCTTGTCATAACAGGTCTTCTTATATCCATTCCGATCATTATTTGGGGAAGCAGATTCATCATGTCTGGCATGTCCCGATTTCCTTTGCTCATTTACGGGGGCGGAGGAATATTAGCTTATACAGCAGGTAAAATGATGGCAACGGATGAAAAAATGACCCCTCTGTTGAAAACTGAAGCTGTTGCACAAACTCTCCCTTATTTCACAGCTTGTCTCATCCTTTTCTTTGCCCTTTTTTACAACATAACAAAAAAATAACAGCCTTCCGCAATCTATTTTGCTTTGCGTACGGAAGGCATCATTCCCTTTTAATTTGCCATTCTCTGAGCTTCTCTCAGCTGGTAGGTGCGAATTTTTCTTGGCAGAAAGCGTCGTATTTCATCCTCGTTATAACCGACTTGAAGACGTTTTTCATCTATCAAAATCGGGCGGCGCAAAATTCCAGGGTTTTTCCGGATAATATCATACAGCTCCTGCAAAGGAAGCGATTCAACATCAACCTTCAATTTTTGAAAAACCTTTGAACGAGTGGAAATAATTTCATCTGTTCCGTCTTCTGTCATACGAAGAATTTCTTTAATTTCTTCGATCGTTAACGGCTCGGAAAAAATGTTCCGCTCTCTATATTCAATTTGATGCTTTTCTAACCAAGATTTTGCTTTTCTACAAGATGTGCAGCTCGGAGATGTATACAATATTACCATGCCAATCACTCTCCTTTTCGTGAAAAATATAGGTGTATATATAAAAACTATGCCAATCTCACATTAAAATAAATTTAAAAAAGTAATTTGTATTGATTATTATACTATAAAAAAGCGACTTCGCCTATATGTTTTTATTTCTCAAATTATAACAAAAATGTTACAACCGGTGAATGATGATCATTTTCAAGGCCATTTTCTCAATTAACACCTCTTTTCTTTCTCTACTCTTCTTTTCCCCTTTTTTGGTTCGATCAAACATGAAAAAGAAATTTTTTCAGAAAGACGCTGAGAAGTTGCAAAGAATACACAATTTTTTTATAATCATCTGTAAATGAATACATAGGCGATGAGAAAGAGAAGTACATGCCGAAAACAGTTTTCAGAGAGTTTGTGGCTGGTGGAAACAAACACTGTCCGGTATGGAAATGGACTTTTGAGCTCTCAGCTGAAATCAGTAAGCTGCGGCGTTTTTGTCTTGCGTTAAAAGACGAAAAGTGATTTCACATGAAAGTTTGTGAAATAATTAGGGTGGCACCGCGGTCCATTCGTCCCTATACGGACGGATGGGCTTTTTTATATATAAAAATCAGGAGGAGTTTGCACATGAAAACGATCTTTTCAGGAATTCAGCCTAGCGGCACGTTAACACTCGGAAACTATATCGGAGCAATGAGACAATTTGTAGAGCTCCAGCATGAATATAAATGCTATTTTTGCATTGTCGATCAGCATGCTATAACTGTTCCGCAAGACAGACTTCAATTAAGAAAAAACATTAAGAGCCTTGCTGCATTATATTTAGCAGTCGGCATCGATCCGGAAAAATCCACCCTATTCATTCAATCGGAGGTGCCCGCTCACGCGCAGGCAGGATGGATGCTTCAATGCGTTTCTTATATTGGCGAGCTTGAAAGAATGACACAATTTAAAGATAAATCTAAAGGGAAAGAAGCTGTTTCAGCAGGACTGTTAACTTATCCGCCTTTAATGGCCGCCGATATTCTTTTGTACAACACGGACCTTGTTCCAGTCGGCGAGGATCAAAAACAACATTTGGAATTGACAAGGGATTTAGCCGAAAGATTCAACAAAAAATATGCAGACATTTTTAAAATTCCAGAAGTCCGCATTCCAAAAGTCGGTGCTCGGATTATGTCGCTTCAAGATCCGACGAAAAAAATGAGCAAATCCGATGCGAATGAAAAATCGTTTATTTCCCTTCTCGATGATCCAAAAAAAATTGAAAAGAAAATTAAAAGCGCTGTGACTGATTCAGACGGGGTGGTTCGTTATGATAAAGAGAACAAACCTGGCATCTCCAACCTTTTATCTATTTATTCAATTTTAGCTGGCGTGTCAATTGCCGAGCTGGAAACAAAATACGAAGGAAAAGGCTATGGTGAATTTAAAGCGGATTTGGCAGAAGTCGTCATTAACACTTTAAAGCCGATTCAGGAAAAATATTATGAGCTCATTGATTCTGATGAACTTGATGACATTTTAGACAGAGGCCGGGAGGAAGCAAACAAAGTAGCATCCAAAATGTTGAAAAAAATGGAGAATGCAATGGGATTGGGAAGAAAAAAACGAAAATAAAAGCGCTAGCGAACGAATGACGATTGATGATGGAGCTGATTAAACAAAACAAATATACTAGCTTAAAAAAATATTGTTCGATAAAAAGAGGGCGGCTGATATAGTGCCCTCTTCCTTAATTTACTTTCGGTTCTTGCTCCATTTCCCAAAGCTTTTCAAAGAAAGGCTGCCCTTTTATTAATCGTTCGCATAATTGTTCATGCTTTTGAGACCATCCGACAATCGCTTCCTCATAAAGCATAGTCCAAATTTCCTCAAAACCGAGTGATTGAATTTGACCATACATGTACGGATTCCATTCCGTATACCAATATTTCATTTCCGCCGTATTTTTTGTCGATTGCAATTGATCAAGAGCCATAAACAAAAGCTGTTTCAGCTGTCTTTCTTTGCGGGTTAATCCGTGCATATATTCAGGTGCAAGGGATAAAAGATGATAATCTTTTTTGTCTTTGTCATTTGTTTGTGAGAACTCGTATGATTCCGGCTCTAAATCCTTCACCATGTCATATACAAGCTGCTCTTGTCTTGGGATAAGCCGGCTTTTGCGAATTGGCGTCGTATATCCGATCGTATCTACTGCTAAAATGCCGTTGCCATCCGAAACAACAAAGCAATAATCTAGCTGAATTCTCTCATGGTTTTTCCGGGCATATGCCTTCTGGTAAACATCCTTTAAAAGTTTTTCAGGCAGTTCTTTTAAGTCATTTTCAATATAATCATAAAGTTCTTTACTCACTTTAATCAGCGGTACTTGGTCTAACAGTTCAACCTTATCATCCTTTCTCCATTCATGAAAATGACAAACATTATAACCATTTTCTTCTCCTTCAAACCAGTTTACCCAAACATCGTACAAATTCAGCATAATTAGCCCCCTTACTACAAGACTGTTTGTCATCATTATGGTCAGTGGAGAAGGTTTTTATTCCAAATTTTTCATTGCCCAAAAAACTTTTCTTCATTACGTATTCCACTTTTGATCAATGCGGATTTCAGGCCTGTCAGCTTTCAGAAAAGGACCATTCATGCACTTTATAAAAGTAATTTTTCGGATGAAAAATATAGCCGTTTAATCGTTCAGGCAACGCCCGAAATTCCTTCGGATAGTATAAAACTGTATATGGCTGTTCATCCTCGATAATTTGAAATATCTCCTTGTAAATTTGTTTTCGTTCGCTTTCGTCCATTATTTTTCTAGATTTAGACAACAGCAGGTCGGCCTGTTCGTTTTCCCACCAAACAAAGTTCAATCCATATTCTCTCTGACTGGAATGGAAAATATCAAAATGATTCGGAAATTTAGATAACGACCATTCTAAAATCAACGCATCGTAATCCCAATTCGGCGGTGAAATTTGCTTAATTAAATCTTCCCATTCCCAAAACTCCGTTTTCACGTCAATTCCGATCTCTTTCAATTGTTTTTGCACGAGCAACGCAACTTTTTCGCGAACAACATTTCCTTTGTTCGTTTTTAACGTAAACGAGAAATCTTTTCCTTCTCGATCCAGTATGCCGTCCCTGTCCGTATCTTCCCATCCCGCTTCTTTCAGCAGCTTTTTTGCTTCTCTCCGGTTATACTTTAATGTTTGAATTTCGTCGGTAAAAATAGAAGCAATAGGCGTTTCTGGAATATGTGCTTCCTTTCCTTGTCTGTGCAAAATCTTGCGAACGATAGCTTTGCGGTTGATCGCCATCGTCAAGGCTTGCCTTACTTTTTTATCTTGAAAAAGTTCGTTTTTTTCATTCCAGCCGATAAACACATAAGAATGGGAAATGTTCGATTGAACGTCCAATCCTCTTAACCTTTTTATTTTTTTTACGTTGGTTAGTTCTATTTCAGGGGCGTAATGAACCTCGCCATTTTTCAGCTGTTCGTAAAGAGCTTCCTGATTATGAACAATTTTATACTTGATTGATTTGATTCGAGGCTTCCCTAAAAAATAATGTTCATTTGCGGCCAGCTCTACGAATCCATTCTTTTCCCATTTTACGAACCGAAAAGGCCCAGTGCCCACAGGCTGTGATGTATTAAACTTATGCTCCTTTAATTTTGCAACCTGTACATTTTTCAACAAATGCTTCGGCAATATGCCGTATGATAATGTGACTGGAAGAAAGGAGGCGTCTTTTTCTCTTAAACGGAATTTCACTGTATACTTATCAAGCTTTTCAATGCTTTCAATCATTTCAAAGTCTGAACTTCTTTCGCCATTATAATCAGGGCTTAAAGGAATGCTGTAAGTAAAAACAACATCATCCGCCGTTAATTCTTTTCCGTCATGAAATTTGACCCCGCGCCGAATAGTGACCGTATATTCAAGTCCATTCTCTGATTGCTGAATCTTTTCAGCCAGATGCGGTTTCGGCCGCAGCTGCTCATCAACTGTCACCAGTCCATCAAAAAGCATCCCTTCTAACTGCGAGCTTGATTCATCTAGAGAATACAAAGGATTAAAAAGCTGCGGCGATTCAGTTGAACCGATTATAAATGTTTCCGGAACAATCAGCGGATCGAGCTCTTCCTCCTTTATCTCCTTAACCGTTGGTTGCGGCTTTCTATTATAATCCAGACTTGAGCAGCCATGTAGAAGCAATAAAAACAAGAGAATCGATATATACAGCCATGGTCGTTTTAATCGTGCCAAATCCATTCCCCCATCATTGGAAGTTTCGTTCTATTTTTTATTCATATTCACAGTCTGTCCAAATTATTAATAAATATAGAAACAAAGGAGCCTATTCCTTTGTTTCATAGCTTTCCACGAATTGTTCGGCAGGCAAATAAAAGCTTTCTTTTGTTGAAAACGGTTTTTGTTTATAAAACGTTTGTACGATATCATATCCAATTGCATATCCAAGCATGGTCGGATAAAAGCCTTTTCCGAACAAAAGCTGATCGAATAACGGATGGTCCCATTTTATGTCTTGATTCGGAACAATTAAATTTTTCCACCAGCTGTATAGTTGTCTCTTCGAATATTTTTTCACCCAATTTTTTACATGCTGCTCACCTATCGTTCTGTAAACCGTATGCTCCGCCAAACCTTCCAAAATAATCGCATCAAGAAGCGTATAGTCTTTTTCGTGCTTCGGATTTTTCCTAAGCCTGCAAATATGATGATATTCGTGAATCAATAGCGCAATGAGCTCATCATTTTTTACATCCGGCGATAAAAATAAAAACATTTTATCCTGAAAAGACAACCCCGAACGACCTTTAAAATCTCTCCCAAAAAAACTTTTTCGCTCTTCAACAGGAAAAATAAAAATAGGGACATCTGGACCGTTCCATCTTTTCTTTAACTTCAAAAAAATGTTATTTGCTTTTGTCCAAATATTCGAATCATCAGCCTTAACAAGCCAATGTTCATAGCCAGTTCGAAGCATGCCGTATTGTGACAGGTAGTGATGGATTTCATCCGCTTGTAAATGGTGAAAATATTTCTCTAGCTTTTCACAAAGCTCGATTGGATTCCGGCTTTCCTTCAACCAGTTTTTTGTGTCAATAACTCCCAAATCTTCGCACCTCCTTTTCTACACTATTCATTAGAAAAGAAAGATGTTTGAATTTTTTTAAATCGAGTAGGAGGGAGCGATTAACTCCCGTCCTCTCACACCACCGTACGTACGGTTCCGTATACGGCGGTTCAATTAAGATAATTGACGCAAGTCTTTATAACTTCCGTGAATAGCTGTTCTCTTTATGCCAGTGGTCACTCCACCCTCCAAGAGATCTCCCACGGGATTCACCGCTTCCTCCCTCAAGTGAGGTACTACGTTTTCTGTGTTCATCATGACTCACTGAATGCCAAGGGCTATTCTCTCTTAATTGTTCGGTCCTTCTTAGTTGTTCTAGACCAACTAATACTATGACCTCTGCTGACTTCTGACTGTTCAGCTATCTATCACTAGATAGGTTACCAAGGTTACTTGGCGTGCCAGCCAGACCTCCCCGGGTAAGAGTGTAATCTTTCCTTCCATCCATCTGCTTCATTTACTCTGTATCACCTTCGGCAGAAAGGGCTTTGTTTTGTCTTGCAAACTCACCCAGTGATACCTAGCCTCATATGAAGTTCGTGTTCCTCAGACCGGAAGTTTGCCGCTCGCTTCCTTCAGATTCCGCGTCACCACGGACACCCTTGCGTTAGCTAACTGCTACTTCTGCCTTCGCAGCTCGGGACTTTCACCCTATAGATTACACCCATGCCGGGCGCACAAGAAAAACCGCTACTGCCTGTTTAGGCAATAACGGTTTCATATAATCCTTAATTTCCTATATGTTGACATCAGGCTTCTTCAAATTTCTTGAAAACGAGCGTGGCGTTATGTCCTCCGAAACCAAGGGAATTGCTGAGCGCCGCCCGAACTGTTTTTTGTTTAGCCTGATTAACAGCATAATCCAAGTCACAGTCAGGATCAGGTGTTTCATAATTAATTGTCGGAGGAATTATATTTTCTTTCACTGCTAAAATGGTGAAAATGGCTTCAACTCCTCCTGCTGCTCCAAGGAGATGACCTGTCATCGATTTTGTCGAGCTGACGGTTAATTGATAAGCATGGCTGCCAAAAACTTCTTTAATCGCCGATGTTTCAAATTTATCATTATATTCGGTACTTGTTCCATGGGCATTAATATAATCGATATCTTCCGGTTTTAAGCCTGCATCTTGAATTGCCATTTTCATTGCACGTGCTCCGCCTTCTCCGCCAGGAGCCGGTTGTGTAATGTGATAGGCATCGCCTGTTGATCCATAGCCGACGATTTCTGCATAAATGTTTGCTCCTCGTTTTAAAGCATGTTCCAGCTCTTCAAGAACAAGTATTCCTGCACCTTCTCCCATGACAAAGCCATCGCGGTTTTTGTCAAAAGGACGGCTAGCAGTTTTCGGATCAGGATTTGTCGACAACGCTTTTGCTGCACTGAAACCTGCAAAAGCCATCTTGGTCAGCGGCGCTTCTGTTCCGCCCGTAATCATCACATCGGCATCGCCACGTTGAATTACTTTAAAGGCATCGCCGATTGAATTTGATCCTGTTGCACAGGCAGTGACTGTACATGAATTTGGACCTTTCGCGCCGATCGCTATGGACACCTGTCCGGCTGCCATATCAGGAATCATCATCGGAACAAAGAAAGGACTTACACGTCTCGGACCTTTTTCCAGAAAAGTTTCGAATTGCTGTTCATACGTCTCCATTCCGCCTATGCCTGAACCGATCCAAACACCTACCCGTTCACGGTTTTCATTATTTATTTTTAAACCTGAATCTTCAAGCGCCATCAACGAGGCGGCTAATGCAAATTGTGTGAAGCGATCCATTTTCCTCGCTTCTTTCCGATCCATAAAATCTTCAGGTTTAAAATCGTTTATTTCGGCGGAAACTTTGACAGGAAATATGTCTTTATCGACTCTCGTCAATTCTCCAATGCCTGATACACCTTTCAAAGCATTTTCCCAGCTTGTTTTCGCATCCAATCCAATCGGTGTCACGGCACCGATGCCTGTTACAACTACTCTACGTTTTTCCATATCATTACACCTCGCCTTTTTCGGTTTGTATGACGGAAAAAAAGCATTTTTATTTTTGATTGATTGATTTTACTGTCCCCATCTTAATGCAATGGCTCCCCATGTTAAACCTCCGCCGAAGCCGACCATCACAATAAGATCACCATCTTTTATTTTACCAGCTTTTACTTCTTCGTATAAAGAAATTGGTATTGATGCTGCGGAAGTATTCCCGTACTTGTGAATCGTCTTGGACATTTTCTCCTCCGGCAATTCAAGCCGTTGTCTGGCGGCTTCCATAATGCGGATATTTGCTTGATGCGGAATGAGAAAGTCAACATCTTCTTTCGTTAATCCCGCTTTTTCCAGTACATTAATGCTTGATTCTCCCATCTGCCGCACAGCAAATTTAAATACTTCACGCCCGTTCATCACAATATGGCCTTTTTCATATAAATGCTTGCCGCCGCTTCCGTCCGCTCCTAGCTCAAATGAGAGAATCCCTCTGTCATCACTTACCTCTCCTAAAACAACCGCCCCGGCACCATCCCCAAATAAAACACCTGTTGAACGGTCATTCCAATCCGTAATTTTCGAAAGCTTTTCGGCTCCAACGACAAGAATTTTTTTATAAGCTCCTGTTTGTATAAACTGCTCTGCCGTTGCCATCGCATAAATAAAACCTGAACATGCGGCGCTTATGTCCAAAGCAGCAGCCCGTTTTGCACCAAGTCTTTCCTGCAGAACACAGGCAACTGACGGAAAGGATTGATCAGGTGTTGCGGTCGCAACTATAATCATATCGATTTCTTCCGGGGAAATTTTTGCATCTTCAATGGCCTCTAATGCCGCTCTTGCGCCCAAATCCGATGTTTTCATATCATCTGAAGCAATTCTCCGCTCTTCAATGCCGGTTCTTGTTCGAATCCATTCATCAGACGTATCCATGATTTTTTCTAAATCATAGTTAGTCACAACTTTTTCCGGTATATAACGGCCTATCCCGATGATCCCAGCTCTCATCAAGAACATCTCCTTCACAAAAAATTATTATCAAATGTTATGACTTGGTACTAATTTTATATTATTTTTCTACTTATAGCAATATGCTTCATAACAGTTAACTACAGGTTTTCTTGTTTTTGACTGATAGATTGAGCTAATCGTCTATTCCTTACTCAGTTTTGTTTCATAAAATAGGATGAAAAGGAAAAAAGAACGGAAGGTGAAACGGGAATGAGTGATGAAAACGTAAACGAGCGGCAGGAAGATGAAAAAGAGAAAGCAGAAGCACCAGAACCCGATTTTTTTACCCAATTTATGTTCGGCCGGCAGCTTCCGGTTCATTCTGAAAAAACTTCCGAAAAAAACGAGCAAAACGAGCAATCAGACTATCAAAAAATTTTTGAGCAAGTCGATGATATTGTGACAAAATTATCTGAGCTGAAGCCAATTATTAAAGAAATAAAGCCGTTCGTCAATCAAATTAAAAAACTATTTAAAAATTAAGGGGATGAATTCAACCATCCCCCAAAATTTTTATTTTATTTATCTCACCATAGCATTATTCGTTAGGCAATTTCCCTGTTTTCTTATATTCTTCCACATATTTTAAAACTTTATTTTTAAATTCTTTATCTACTAGAGGGCTGAACTTCCCTAAATCAATCACACCATCTTGAAAATCAAAATATAAATTCCCGCTTTCCAGTTCGCCTTTTATAAATTTTTTTGCGACTAATAAATACAACTCATCCACATGCTGTACTGTGCTTGTTAAAACCATTTGTTCGCTCAAATCACTTTGATCTGAAACAAAGCCAATTGAATATATTCCTTTTTCCTTCACTTTTTCGATCACTGGCACGTTGTATCTGTCGCCTGCCGGATAAACAACATCTACATTTTCTGCGACAAGCTTATCGAGCTTCTCAAGCGCCAAGTCAATATGATCAAACCCTTGGACATATTCAATGTGAATGGTTACGTTTGGATTTTCAAATTGCGCCCCTTGATAAAACCCCTCCACTTCAGGCTGCCACTCAAAAGCGGCAATAATTCCGATTTCGTTTGTTTTTGTCATATGTGCTGCCACCATTCCTGCGAAAAAGCCCATGGCATGCGCCTCAAAATTTAAACTTGTGGCATTCGGGCCTTTTGCATCACCATTAAAAAAAACGAAATGAATATCTGGATATAGATCCAGCAAATCTCTAAAAAAACCCTCATATTCGTGACCGTGCCCGATAATTAAATTAACTCCCTTTCCGTGAAATTCTTCGACCGCCTCCCTCACCGCCGCTTCGGAATTCATTCCTTCTTTATAAAAAACATCTACATTCAGCTCAGACTGAATTTTTAACAGCCCTTTATACCCTTTTGTCCCCCAAACTTGATCATTAATCGTTTCAGGAACGAGCAAACCCACCTTTTTCAGTTTTCCTTTTTCTGATGCTTGTCCGCAGCCAACGAGAAATAATAAAATAAAAATGATCACAAACATTTTTTTATACATACCAAGCAACTCCTTTAAACCAGTGAACTGCATCATCATTGAAATGGTGAGGTTTCTCAATAATCGAAATGATTACATATCGATCTCAGCTAAGTTCAAAACGATCTTTTGAATTTACGGTCAATTTGATTGTCACGAAATATAGCTTATGAGGCGTTTCTCTAGGAAGCTTCCTCTTTAACACGATGTATATTTAGTACTAAAATTTTCACGTTTCACTTCATTCCTCTTTTATTTTGCTATACGCCGTCAATGAAGTAAAGAAATTTTATATTTAGGTATAAAGTCTGCGTGTATTGTGCAGGAAAAAATCTTTTAATTCTTGCAAACTCTTTTCAATGTTTTCGACCGTCTTTGGAACAACTAAATGATGTTCGCTTTTCGATATAGGCTTGTAAATGTAATGAAAAATGTCAAAAAAGCTCATCACCTTCTTGATGCGCTCTTTGTCGTCGGAAATCAAGTAAATTGTTTTTTTCGCAAACAAATCTTCGTCAAATTCTGTTAACACCGGAACTATTTCATCAATATGAAGAATGTCGCGAATGACAATTTTTTCATTCGCATTCGTCTTGGAACGGCTGATGCCTGTACATTCCAACAAACTGTTCGAAATCCAATGGCCTAGCGGCTGCCAAGGTCCGAAAACGGTTGGAAGATAAACAAATAAATAAGGGAAAGTCCATTTTTGTCCTATTTGCTGCATCCAGCTGTCAATTTCTTCATCCCTATCTTCCTGCGGATTTTCTCCTTCAAGAGAAAATATAAAAATAATCGGAGTCTGCTTGAGGGATGCGATTTCGACCGTTTTTTCCAATCGGTGTTTTTCAGCTTCATCGTCTATCGGTTGATGATCTGTTTGACAATAATAAATCAAATCATATTGCTTTTTGGAAGCATCCTCTATCCAGCTGTCTTCTTCCAATAAATGAAAATGTGCGTTCCGCCCGAGCCACATCATTTCTTCTTCGCATATTTTTTTTTGCAACGGATTTTTAGGAACGATTACCACTCCATCGACTAGTAATCCTTCCTCTACCAGTTTTGAACATATATGAAAGCCTTCAAATTGATGAACCCCAACAATTAAAATATGTTTACACTGCTTTAAGGCAGTTGACATTTTGAAAACCTCCTTTATGAAAAAACTATTATTGTATCGTATGCGAAAAAAGAAGAGATTAGTCCAATGCCCTTTTCAAACAAAAAGGGGGCAGCCTGCTCACTTATTGAGCATTTTCGCCCAGTCCTCAATTCCTTTTCTATAAGATTCTTTCATGCTCTTTGTAAAAACTTCTTATCATATCATGGATCCGATTTATATTTTCCTGGAAATAAAATGTGAATTGAATTGGAGCTTTCAGCTGCTTTCTCCATTCCTCATATTTTTTTCCATGAATTTTATAGGAATAGCTTCCCCCGTTCATTTTCTGCCAGATGCCTACAGGTATTTTTGATACAAAGTCTTGTATACGGACAAAGGGATAATGGGTGACAGCTTTTTCATCTAATTGGTAAGCTTTTGATAGTTCTTTTATCATTTGTTTGTAAAAAAATTTATTCTTTTTCTCTTCCGCTATTTGGGCTTTTATGTCCAAACAAGGATTGATCATCACCGATGAACGGATGGAATTTGGCATCTCTTCCATCAACTGCAGCGCAACGAGTGCTCCTATACCTTCAGACAGTATATGGATTTTTTTATTTAAAATTTCTTGTTTCATGACAAGATGATAAAGCTGTTTTGCCAACAAAACGGCGTGAGAGCTGCCCCAATGGCGTCCGTAAAGATTGGAATGAAACAATGTATATCCGCAGCTTTTTAACGTATTGATCAGCTGACGCCGCCCGTAATGCTCCAACCAGTAGCTTGAACCATTTTCAACAAAATGGGTTCGATCGCCAATGATCAAGATGCCGAATCCGTTCGGCTTTTCCGGAAGATGAATGACATTCCACTCGTTTTCAATTTGAAAAAATCTTTCCGAAACACCTTCCATTTGCCCACCACCTTTCCATCGATGACCTTTTATAATGTATGTACGAAATGTCAAAAAGGCTCGCAAAAAAATCGCGAAACAACCGTTTTCATGAAAAATGTTGTATGATAATATAAGTAAAGACAGGAATAAACGAGGTGAAGATAATGAGATATTTCGCAACATTTTTTTGGACGTTTTTGCTTGTCAACATGGCCAGCTATGTTGTTTCTTCCATGACAGGCTCTGCATTCCATTTTTCAACAGCAATTATAATCTCTGTTGTTTTTACCGTACTTCTCTTTATAATTGGGGAGTTAATTCCGGCTGAACCTTCAGAAGAGCATTAAGAATTTGTCGAAATTGGCGAATTGCCAATTTCTTTTTATTTAAAACGAAAATCAGCGATTAGATGCCTGCTGCTATCGGCGAAGCCTCACTTGTTACGCCATAATATAGACAAATTCAAAAAAAGGGGATAGTCTAATAAGTCATTTTTGGGCTTAAGACATCCCCTGTGATTTTTTGTTTTCAATGGAGATTTGTCTTTGGACAGACCCTTACCAGTTAACATATACGTCAGTATAATTAAGATTTCAGCCTAGCAAATTTACATGAAGCTGTTACGTATACGTCAGCACAACTAAGATTGGCGGAAAAACTTATAAATCACTACACTTTTCCAATTATAGTTTTCTAGTCTTTTAGGCAGAATCAGGCTTGCTTAGCTGTGCAATCTCCCCATGAAACTAGCCTGATAGGAATCTCGCCCTGTTTTTAGTCTCCGAATCAGATTCCCCGCCACCAGGACACAGTTTCCTATGTCTACATGGTCCGCACAATCGAGTAGGAGGGAGCGATTAACTCCCGTCCTCTCACACCACCGTACGTACGGTTCCGTATACGGCGGTTCAATTAAGATAATTGACGCAAGTCTTTATAACTTCCGTGAATAGCTGTTCTCTTTATGCCAGTGGTCACTCCACCCTCCAAGAGATCTCCCACGGGATTCACCGCTTCCTCCCTCAAGTGAGGTACTACGTTTTCTGTGTTCATCATGACTCACTGAATGCCAAGGGCTATTCTCTCTTAATTGTTCGGTCCTTCTTAGTTGTTCTAGACCAACTAATACTATGACCTCTGCTGACTTCTGACTGTTCAGCTATCTATCACTAGATAGGTTACCAAGGTTACTTGGCGTGCCAGCCAGACCTCCCCGGGTAAGAGTGTAATCTTTCCTTCCATCCATCTGCTTCATTTACTCTGTATCACCTTCGGCAGAAAGGGCTTTGTTTTGTCTTGCAAACTCACCCAGTGATACCTAGCCTCATATGAAGTTCGTGTTCCTCAGACCGGAAGTTTGCCGCTCGCTTCCTTCAGATTCCGCGTCACCACGGACACCCTTGCGTTAAGCTAACTGCTACTTCTGCCTTCGCAGCTCGGGACTTTCACCCTATAGATTACACCCATGCCGGGCGCACAAAAAAAGAACCCTCCTCGATTGAGAAGGGTTTTAATATCCATTTATAGCTATTCTAATTTTGCTGCTCCGCTCTTCTCATGAGCATGCAAATCCGTTTTTATAACAATTTCTTCATTTTCTACCCCTAACAGAACTTGGTCACGATCATGAACGGTTCCAGCAATAACCGCTTTCGCAAGTTTTGTCTCTACATGCTTTTGAATAAACCGTTTCAGCGGCCGTGCGCCAAATACAGGATCAAATCCTCTTTTTGCAATGAATTCCTTCGCTTCATCTGTAATCTTTAGTGTAAGTTGTTTATGGGATAGGCGCGCTTGAAGCTCTTTTAAAAGTTTTTCTACTATTCCTTTTACTTCGTTCATTGTTAAAGGCTTGAACAGGATCGTGTCATCAATCCGGTTTAAAAATTCTGGCCGGAAATGCATGGAGAGCTCATCAAGAACTTTCTTTTTCGCTTCGTCTGTTATTTCCCCCTCATCATTTAAACCGGAGAGCAAATGCTGAGAACCGATGTTGGATGTCATAATGATCACTGTATTTTTAAAATCAACTGTTCTTCCTTTCGAATCGGTCACCCTGCCGTCATCAAGCATTTGCAGCAATATGTTAAACACTTCTGGGTGAGCCTTTTCGATTTCGTCCAGTAATATAACCGAGTACGGATGTCTCCGAACTTTTTCCGTCAGCTGTCCTCCTTCTTCATATCCGACATAACCCGGAGGTGCGCCGATCAGCCTTGAGACAGAATGTTTTTCCATATACTCCGACATATCAATGCGGACTATTTCGTCCTCGCTGTCAAAAAGCGCTTCTGCCAATGCTTTCGCCAGCTCCGTTTTCCCGACCCCTGTCGGACCTAAAAAGAGGAAGGAGCCGATCGGCCTGTTCGGATCTTTTATGCCTGCCCGCGCACGCAAAACTGCATCCGATACTAATTCAACTGCATCGTCTTGCCCGATGACCCTTTCTTTTAATATTTGTTCAAGCTTCAGAAGCTTTTCTCTTTCCCCTTGTACAAGCTTTGCTACCGGAATGCCAGTCCATCTTGACACAATACCGGCAATTTCCTCTTCTGTTACTTCCTCGCGAAGCATCTTGTTTTCCTCTTTCTGCTTCATTTCTTCTTCCAGCTGTTTGATTTGTTTTTCCAGCGCCGGAATTTTTCCATGGCGCAGCTCAGCCGCTTTGTTTAAATCGTATTCATTTTCAGCATCAGCTAAATCTCTGCGTGCTTTTTCCAGCTCTTCCCTCAAGCTTCTAAGCTGTTGAATACCTTCGACTTCAAGCTGCCATTTCGCCTTCATTTCATTTGCTTTCTCTTTTAAATTTGCAAGTTCCTTTTGCAACTCTTCCAATCTGATTCGGCTGATGTCATCCGTTTCTTTTTTCAATGCAGCCTCTTCAATTTCAAGCTGCATAATCCTTCTCGTCACTTCATCAAGTTCTGTCGGCATTGAATCTATTTCCGTGCGGATCATCGCGCATGCTTCATCGATTAAATCAATCGCTTTATCAGGCAGGAAGCGTTCTGTAATATAGCGGTGCGAGAGCTCACTCGCAGCTACAATCGCCGAATCATGAATTTTGACTCCATGATGGATTTCAAACCGTTCTTTTAGTCCTCGTAAAATAGAAATCGTGTCTTCCACAGACGGTTCGCTCACAAGCACCTGTTGAAAACGCCGCTCAAGCGCCGGATCTTTTTCAATATACTTGCGATGTTCATCAAGTGTCGTTGCTCCTATGCAGTGCAGCTCACCTCTCGCAAGCATCGGCTTTAACATGTTGCCGGCATCCATCGCTCCTTCTGTTTTGCCGGCCCCGACTATTGTGTGCAATTCATCAATAAATAAAATAATCCGTCCATCGCTCTTTTTAATTTCTTGCAAAACAGCTTTTAATCTTTCTTCAAATTCTCCGCGAAACTTGGCTCCCGCAATGAGCGAGCTCATATCTAAAGCAAATATTGTTTTATCTTTTAATCCCTCCGGTACATCTTTTCGTACAATCCGATGGGCTAATCCTTCCACGATCGCTGTTTTTCCAACCCCTGGTTCACCGATTAACACCGGGTTGTTTTTCGTTTTTCTTGATAAAATTCGGATCACGCGCCGAATTTCTTGATCACGGCCAATGACAGGGTCAATTTTTCCTTCTTTCACCTCTTTAACTAAATCACGGCCGTATTTCTCCAATACTTCATAAGTGCTTTCTGGATTAGGTGATGTCACCCGAGCATTCCCCCTTATTTCCTTTAACACTTTCAATATGGCAGCTTTTGTTAAGTGATATTGCTGAAAAAGCTCTCTCACTTCTTTTGAGCTCGATTCGGTAAATGCCAATATAATATGTTCAACTGATAAATAATCATCTTGAAAATCTTTCCTTATTTCGTCCGCTTTTGCAAAAGCTTCTGAAAGAGTACGGGAAATATAAATACTTACCTCACCGTTTCCGTGAACAGATATTTTCGGCTTTTTTTGTAAATACTCGTTGATCGCTGACTCAATTTGTTGTACAGGACATTTAAGCTTTTCTAAAATTCTTGGAAAAATCCCGTCAGACTGCCGCAGAAAAGCAAGTAAAATATGAAATTCATCCACTTCTTGATGTTCATGTTCTTTTGCGATTTTTTGAGCTTCTACCAGACCTTTTTGCAGCTTCTCCGTGAATTGATTTACATCCATACCGAAACGCCCCTATTTTGACTTTTTTTGACCTTTAATTTTATTATAACTTCTTTATAAATCAAGTAAAGCCATTCGTTTTCCGAATGGCTTAGCGTTGTTCGAAATATTACGGCTTGCGCTTATAGGTCCAAACCCGATTATGGTTGGATGTTTCGGGGAATCGATCTCCTGCTTTGAGTTCAACCTTTTTGGGATCGACCACCATCGATCCGGTCTCGCCGACTTCGATGTAAATTCCGTTGTTAGGTGCTTTTTGACCAGGCCTGAATTGACGATTTTGACCCATGAATCATCCCTCCTTGGACATTATTGTTGGCTATCAGAAGATTTTTCATGTATAGACAGAAACACCTTTGATAATTTTCATTATGTGATGTACTTCGAAACTTTACTCAACGCCCAAAATCGAACTCACTGCATATGGCATCCTTTTGAAAAAATCGTTTAAGCGTTCAAGCACCGAATGCTGGATCAAAAGCTCTTTTTACTGTTTCTGCGAGAATCATTATTTACAATTATTCCCAAAATTGTCTCACCTGTCGTTCTTTTTTGTCTGGATATATATGCAGTAGAGTAAAACCTTTCGCCCCGGTTTCAAAAGAAAAAAGCAGGAGATCATCCTGCTTTATCAACGAAAGATCTTGTTAAGCCATAATTTCTTTTAAAATTGCTTTTTGCGCATGAAGGCGGTTTTCGGCCTGCAAAAATACCGCTGATTGGCTTCCGTCCATCACTTCATCTGTCACTTCCAAACCGCGCGCAGCCGGCAGGCAGTGAAGGAAGCTTGCATCTCGTTTTGCTTTTGCCAGCAAGGATTGATTTACTTGAAACGGTTTAAATGCTTTCATTCTTGCTTCTGTTTCTTCTTCCTGTCCCATGCTGACCCAAACGTCCGTATAAATAATATCAGCATCCTGAACCGCTTCGTCTGGATTATGAATTAATTCGACTTTCCCGCCCGTTTCGCCAGCAATTTCTTTCGCCTGTTTCAAAATGCTTTCATTTGGCTCATAGCCTTCTGGGGCTGCGATCGTAAAATGAGCGCCAACTTTTGCGCAGCCAACCATAAGGGAGTGGGCTACATTGTTGCCGTCGCCAACATAAACGACTTTTACGCCTGAAAATTTGCCTTTCAGCTCATAAATTGTCAATAAATCAGCTAACGCTTGGCAAGGATGGTACAAGTCGCACAAACCATTGATGACAGGGACAGTTGCATATTCGGCAAGCTCTTTGACCCGATTGTGGTCAGTTGTGCGGAGAAGAATGGCATCCACATATCGCGACAATACTCTCGCTGTATCAGCGATTGTCTCACCGCGCCCGAGCTGAAGCTCTTTTGAAGAAAGGGCAAGCGCATGTCCCCCTAATTGCAGCATTCCTACTTCAAAGGAGACACGAGTTCGAGTGGATGATTTTTCGAAAATCATCGCCAGCGTTTTCCCATGAAGGACGTTTGATAGCGGATTTTGCTTTAATTTCAATGCTTCCTCGAGCAAATATTGAATTTCTTCTGATGTAAAATCAAGCAGCTTTAAAACGTTACGACCTTTAAGTGTGCTCATAAACTCATTTCGACTCCTTTTTCTGACAGTTCATGTAAAGAAATAGGCGTGTATTTGCTAACTGTTAGTGCACTTAAAAATGCCTGAAATGATGCTTCTTCCGTCAATACCATAATTCCTCGTTCAAGCGCTTTTTGTCGTCTTGCCTTTGCCTGATCGTTTTCTTCCGGATTATAATAAAGCACCGCTTCTTTTTTCTCAAGCCAACTTTCAAAATTATCCGTTACCGGTTTTATATAATCGAGTACATCATCTTTCTTATCTCCATCCACAAAAATACCGTCCGAATGAATTGGAAATAAATGATCGAATACCTTCCGCATCGCTTCCTCCACAGATTTGCCGACACACATTCCTTCGCCCGTCGATTTCATTTCCGGACCTAGTTTCATATCGACATCTGAATGGGCGTGCGTTGAAAATACCGGATATTTAATAGCCACATATTCATGGGCTGCTATTTGAGGATGTAAGTCAGTTAACATTTTTCCGGTTAAAATGGTTGTCGCAAGATCTACTAACGGCACTCCGGCAACTTTGCTGACGATCGGCACAGTCCGGCTCGCACGCGGATTCACTTCCAGCACATAAACGTCCTGACCATCAATTAAAAATTGAATGTTCATAATGCCTTTATATTGCAAATGTTGAACCATTCTTTCCGCATAGTCGGTCATTTTTTCTTTTATTTCTTTTGACAACGACACAGCTGGAAAAATCGCATAACTATCGCCAGAATGAACACCAGCGGGCTCGATATGCTCCATAAATCCCGGAATAAACACATTTTTCCCGTCAGCTATTAAATCAACCTCCGCTTCCTGACCAAAAAGGAATTCATCTAAAAGAAGAGGAAAATGATTTTCGTCCGTCTGCTCCACTAACGAAAGCAGCTCTTCTTGATTTTTTACCTTCACCATGCCTTTTCCGCCAATAACATATGAAGGTCTTAACAGGATCGGATACCGCAGCTTTTTCGCTTCCGATATCGCCTCCTCTTTTGTATGTGCCATTGCTCCTTGAATGTGCGGGATATTCGTTTCGTCTAATAGCTGATAAAATCTTTCTCGATCCTCCAATATGTCCAGAAGCTCAGAAGTTGTACCAAGCAGCTTCACGCCTGCTTTTTCAAGCTTCTCCGCTAAGTTGATCGCCGTCTGGCCGCCAAATTGGACGAGCGTTACGTCAATGTTTTCATTTTCAACAACATTTAATATATGCTCGACTGTTAACGGCTCAAAATATAATCGATCCGCTGTTTCATAATCAGTGCTGACCGTTTCAGGATTATTGTTGATCATGATCGCGTCATATCCAAGCTTTTGCAATGTTTGAATGCAGTGAACAGCACTGTAGTCAAACTCAACTCCCTGTCCGATGCGAATCGGGCCGGAACCAATGACAAGCGCCTTCTTCTTTCCGCTTGTGGAGACAGCTTCGTTTTCACCGAAAACGTACGTAGAATAGAAATAATTTGTTCTCGCTTCAAATTCTGCGGCACATGTATCAACCATTTTGAATATGGCTTTAATCCCCCACTCTTTACGGAGCTTTCGGATTTCTTTTTCTTCTGTCTTTTGCCAATATGAAATCGAACGGTCGGAAAAACCGAAAAATTTCAGTTCTTTTAAAAGGCTTGGAGACAGCTTTTCTTTTTTCGCTTTTCCTTCAAGTTCAATTAGATGGTTGAAAACATGCAAGAAATAATAGTCAATTTTTGTCTGGCTGTGAAGCTCATCTATAGAAACTCCTCTTCTTAACAGCTCCATTAAGATGAAAAAGCGTTCATCATCTGCATGCTGGAGGCGGTTAATAAGAGCTGACGTATCTTCTTTCACAAGCTTAGGCAAATAAATGCCGATATTATTTAATTCCAACGATTCCGTAGCTTTTTGCAGAGCGGCTTCCATCGTCCGTTCGATCGCCATCACTTCGCCGGTTGCTTTCATCTTTGTTCCAAGCTTTCGATCTGCTTTTGTAAATTTATCAAACGGCCAGCGCGGAAATTTGACAACTACATAGTCAAGTGCAGGTTCAAAGCTGGCATATGTCGACATCGTTAACGGGTTCTTCAGCTCCGCTAATGAGTAGCCAACAGCTAGCTTTGCAGCCATTCTGGCAATTGGATAACCGGTCGCTTTCGAAGCAAGTGCGGAAGAGCGACTTACCCTAGGGTTGACCTCAATCACGTAATATTGCTTGCTTTCAGGGTCAAGTGCAAACTGAATGTTGCAGCCCCCGACCACCTTTAATGCATCGATGATTTTCAAAGCCGCCTGCCGGAGCATTTGATATTCTTCATCTGTTAATGTTTGAGATGGGGCAACAACGATCGAATCCCCGGTATGAATTCCGACTGGATCAATGTTTTCCATATTGCAGACGGTAATACAAGTACCTTTTGCATCGCGCATCACTTCATATTCGATTTCCTTAAATCCGGCAATGCTTCTTTCCACAAGCACTTGATTGATTGGGCTCATTTTAAGTCCATTTGTGACAATGGAAATAAACTCTTCTCGGTTGTAGGCGATGCCTCCGCCTTTGCCGCCAAGCGTATAAGCCGGACGAATGATAATCGGAAAACCAATTTCATCAGCAAATTGAAGGGCGGACGGAACATCCTCCACAATTTTGCTTTCCGGGATCGGCTCGTTCAAATCAATCATCAGCTTTCGAAATAGCTCCCGGTCCTCCCCTTTTTGAATCGATTCGATCGAGGTTCCGAGCAGTTTCAAGCCGTATTTTTGCAAAATCCCTGCCTGATCAAGCTCCACAGCTAGATTTAAAGCCGTCTGCCCCCCCAATGTTGCCAAAAGGCCGTCTGGACGTTCTTTTGCAATTATTTTTTCAATGCTTTCCACCGTAAGCGGCTCTGAATAGACCGCATCGGCAATTTTCGTATCGGTCATAATCGTTGCAGGATTGTTGTTAACAAGTACAACTTCAAATCCTTCTTCTTTTAACGCCAAGCATCCCTGTGTCCCAGAATAGTCAAATTCCGCCGCTTGGCCGATAATGATCGGACCTGAACCGATCACTAGTATTTTGTTTAATGATGTATCTTTAGGCATAGACTTTTTCTCTCCCTGCTGCTACATATGTGTCTAAAAATTCATCAAAAATAAAACTAGCATCTTCCGGTCCTGGATGGGCTTCCGGATGAAATTGAACAGACATGACTTTCAATTTTTCATGCTCAAGCCCTTCAACTGAGCCGTCATTGACATTTGTATATCGCAATTTAAGAGGTGTTTTTTCCAAGCTTTTTTTATCCACCACATAGCTGTGGTTTTGTGATGTAATAAATACGTTTCCTGTTTTTTGATCAATTACCGGATGGTTTGCTCCGCGGTGCCCGAATCTGAGCTTTGTTGTATTCCCGCCAAACGACAGGGCAATCAGCTGATTCCCTAAACAAATCCCGAGCGTCGGATATTGCTTCATCAATTGGTTTAATGTAGAAAAATAATTTTTCATTTGCTTTGGATCGCCCGGTCCGTTCGACAGCACGATGCCATGCGGCTTGATTTCAAACACTTTTTCCATTTGATGAAACGGAACGACTGAAACTTTACAGCCTCTTTTCAGCAAAGAATTCAAAATCGATTTTTTAAATCCAAAATCAATTAACGCAATGTGTGTCGCACCATTGCCAAACGTTTCGATTTCGCTTGCAGAAACGTCGCGAATCGGAAAATCGGAGAGCTTATCCTGAGAGTCGTATTGTTTGTCTTTTGAAATGACCGCATGCAATGTCCCTTTTGATCGGATTTGTTTGACAACAGCTCTCGTGTCAACATTTGTTAAATAAGGAATATTCCATTTTTGTAAATAGTCTTTTAATGAACGGTTCGCTTTATAATGGGAATAGTGTTCAGTCAGCTGAAAAAGGATGACCCCTTTCACCTGCGGCTTTTTGCTTTCAAAATCTTGATCATTGATACCGTAATTGCCAATAAGCGGATACGTAAAAACGACGATTTGATCTTTGTAGGAAGGATCTGTCAACACCTCTTGATATCCTGTCATTCCTGTATAAAAAACGAGTTCCCCTTTAACAGGAGACACGATTTCATCCATCTTGCCTTCAAAAACTGTTCCATCTTCTAATACAAGATAACCTTGCATATTGAACACCTCTTTGATGTATATTTATACAACAATTTGCAAGAAAATTCTTCTCTTTTAGGAAGAGAAGATCTTTTCTTTTTTCAAAACAGAAGCAATAATGCCCAGTCCTAAATCAATTTCTTCATTCGAAACAGTGAGCGGAGGAAGAAGCCGTAACACATTGGATCCAGCTGAAAGTGCTAGAAGTCCTTCTTCTCTTAAAGAAGCAAGCACTTTATTGACCTCAATATCCAGCTCAATTCCAAGCAGCAATCCTTTACCCCGCACTTTTTTTACAGTAGGCACATCTCTCAAGAGTTCTGATAGACCTTCGAACAGCCGCTGACCTTTTTCCTGAACGCTTTGCAAAAAGCTTGGCTGAAAAACAGTTTCCAAAGTCGCTTTCGCAGCTGCCATAGCCAAATAATTCCCGCCGAACGTTGAACCGTGTGTTCCCGGTGAAAAACTTTCGATCAATTCTTGTTTTCCGATCATGGCTCCGACAGGAAATCCGCTTCCCAATCCTTTGGCGACAGTGATAATATCCGGAGAAATGCCGTAATGCTGGTAGCCGAATGCTTTTCCGGTGCGTCCGATTCCAGTTTGCACCTCATCGACGATGAATAATGCGCCGATCTCGCTGCACTTTTCTTCTACCGCCTGTAAAAATTCCTTCGTTGCAGGAATAACTCCTCCCTCGCCCTGAACCACTTCCAGCATAAAAGCAGCTATATCCTCATCATGAATGTTTTTCACCGCAGCTGCATCATTGTAAGGAAGATATTCGAACGTAGGAATGAGAGGACCGAACCCTTTATGTACTTTTTCTTGAGCAGTAGCCGTCATAGTCGCAAATGTTCTGCCGTGAAAAGACTGGTAAAATGTAATGATTTTATGTTTGCCGGTATGTTTTCTAGCCAGTTTAATGGCGGCTTCATTCGCTTCGGCACCGCTGTTCGCAAAAAATACGGCATCTCCGCTTGAATGCTCCACCAATTGCTTGGCAACCTCTTCTTGAAGGGGGATATGAAAAAGATTAGAAGTATGCCATACCTTTTGCAGCTGTTCAGTGATGGCATCCGCCACTTGCTTCGGACAATGACCCAGGTTGCATACAGCAATTCCGGAAATAAAATCTAAATATTTTTTTCCGTTTGCATCATATGCATAGCTTCCTTCTGCTTTTTCAATCGCCACATCCCACTTCGCATAGGTTGGAAATAAATAACTCATTTGACCACGACCTCTCGTTTTTTCGTAATTTTCGTCCCGATCATTTTCCCTTCCTTAAAAATACGGTCGTTGCCGCTCACAATCATCACATGCTCAAGCTGATCAGAAAGCGCATCTAAAGCCGCCTGTACTTTCGGAATCATCCCGCCGTAAATAACCTTCTGTTCAATGAGTTTTTCGATCATCGTTTCCGTCGCTTCTTCAATAAGCTTGCCGTCATGTAAAATTCCCGGAACATTTGTCACAAACAGCAGCTGTTCCGCATTTATTTTTTCAGCAATTGCACTAGCAGCCAGATCTGCGTTGATATTTAATTTTTGCCCATTCGCCGTTATGCCGATCGGGGCAATGACTGGAACATAGTCAAGAATTAGCAGCGAACGCAATAGTTCATCATTAATCTGCTCGACTTTGCCGACAAAGCCAAGATTTTCTTCATCTAAAAATGACGAGACAATTAGCTGACCATCAGTGCCTGAAAGGCCGATCGCTTTCACATTTTTTTGTGTCAACAGAGCCGTAAGCTGTTTGTTAATTTTTCCTGAAAGAACCATTTCTGCAATTTCAAGCACTTCTTTTGTCGTTTTACGCATGCCGTTGTAAAACTCGCTTTTTACATTTAATTTTGTCAACATATTGTTAATGTCCGGTCCTCCACCGTGGACGATAATGACCCGTTTCGTAGTTAACAGTTCTTTTATGCTGTCTAAAAAGCTTTCTGACAGCTGTTCCAGCATGCTGCCGCCAAGCTTAATGACAACAATCGGTTTATCATGTCCGGTAACTTGCATTGATTTTGACATACTCATATGTTAAATCACATCCCCATGCTTTTCCTTGTGCTTCACCATTATTTAACATTACCTTGATTTCTACGATTTCCTGATCCAAATATTGGATCGCTTCTTGTTCCGAAAATGAAACTGGCAATCCGTTTTTAAATAATAAGATATGGCCGAGATACACTTCCATTTGATTCGGATCGAATTCCGCTCCGCTGTAGCCGGCGGCGCACAAGATTCTTCCCCAGTTCGCATCTTTTCCATATATTGCAGTTTTGACGAGGGAGGATCCGACAATCGTCTTGGCAATGATGTTCGCTTCCTGCTTTGATTTAGCCCCATTAACAGAAACTTCAATCAATTTTGTCGCACCTTCACCGTCTCTGGCAATTTGCTTTGCTAAATCTTCGCTTACTTTTCTCAACGCCTCTTTAAAAACAGGCCAATCTGGATGCTCTTCCGTCAGCATTGAGTGTTCAGCTTTTCCGTTTGCTAAAACAAGCACCATATCATTTGTTGATGTATCGCCGTCAACGGTTATTTGATTAAACGTTTCATCGATAACTTCCCGGAAAGCTTGCTGCAGCGATTTTTCATCGATATTCGCATCTGTCGTCAAAAACCCGAGCATTGTCGCCATGTTGGGATGAATCATCCCCGATCCTTTTGCTGCTCCGCCGATGGTCACCTGTTTTCCCTCGATTTCAAATTGATAGCAGGCAGTCTTTTCACACGTATCTGTTGTCAAAATAGCCTCGGCAAAGCTTTTGGCTCCTGCTGATGAACGTTCATATTCAATATTGTTGATCCCCTCTTGGACTTTTTCCATGTTTAAATATTCGCCAATTACTCCTGTTGAAGCGACAGCCACAAGATGATCTGCAATTCCAAGCTTTTCAGCCGTCCATTTCCGCATTGCGTATGCATCGCTTAAACCTTTTTCGCCTGTACAGGCATTGGCGTTGCCGCTGTTGACAATCACCGCTTGAATTTTGTTTTCCTTTGCAATGCTCTCTTTTGTCACAAAAATTGGGGCAGCTTGCACAACGTTTTGTGTGTAAACAGCTGCAGCTGTTGCTGAAACGTCACTATAAATGATGCCGATGTCTTTTTTATGAGTGTAGCGGATGTGCGCTTCATAGCCGCCTGCATAAAAGCCTTTCGGTGTTGTAATTGAACCGTTGTCTATTTTTCTTATTTTGGTTGTCACTAGAAGTCCTCCTTGATGTTATGGATATACTGGCAAAAAGTTTAGTCCTTCATTTTCTTGGAATCCTGACATAATGTTGAAATTTTGCACTGCCTGCCCTGCAGCGCCTTTCATCAAATTGTCAATGACAGATACGACTGTCAACCGACTTGTTCTTTGATCAAATGCAAGACCGATATCGCAATAATTCGAGCCGTACACTTCCTTTGTGCTTGGGAACGTTCCGTTTGTACGCACTCTCACAAATGGTGAATGTTTATAAAACGATTCATATAAATCTACTAATTTTGAAGTATTCCATTCTTCTAATAATTCAATATACATTGTCGCCATAATCCCTCTTGTCATCGGCACTAAGTGGGTGCTGAACGAAATGAAGCCGACTTTCTCGTCCCACTTATGAAGCTCCTGTTCAATTTCCGGTATGTGCTGATGCTGATGTACTTTATAAATTTTGAAATTATCTTGTATTTCAACAAAGCTTGTAGCAAGTGACGCGTTTCGACCTGCACCTGAAACACCCGATTTTGCATCAACAATGATCGAGTTCTCTTTGACGATTTTTTCCCGCACAAGCGGTGCTAGGCCAAGCAAGGTTGCAGTTGGATAGCATCCAGGATTCGCCAAAATTTTAGCGTTCTTAATATCCTCACGATACAGCTCTGTCAAGCCGTATACCGCTTCCTGCAAAAGCATTTCAGGCGCTGGTGCTTTTTTATACCATTTTTCATAATCATTACTGTTTTTTAACCTTAAATCGCCTGATAAGTCGATGATTTTCAATTGATCGTCAAGCAATTCCGGCGTCAGTGAAGCCGATATCCCCGACGGCGTCGCAAGAAAAACAACATCATTTTCTTCTTTTATTTGATCCGGCTCTAGCGGTTTTAGTTCATTTTCTTTTATATGGGATAAATGCGGATATTCGTCAATATAGCTCTTTTTTTCTGCTGAAGATGTATATAAATGAATGTTTTCGACATACCGATGATTGGCTAAAATTCGATAAAGTTCCACACCGCCATATCCTGTTGCCCCGATAATTCCTATATTCAACCTCAATCACCTTCAATTCATTCCGTTAAATTAGTTACCATTATAATACTGTATAAAAATAAAATCAATTGTATATTTATAATTTTTCTGTTCAAAAACAAGGATTCTTAATGTAGTAGAGAGCAGGGAATCCCTTGCAAATTATCCGGATATGCCATGCTGAAGAAAAAATGCAAATTATGTTTCGGGATAAAAGCTCCATTATGGTGAGAGATAAACAAAAGAAGCAATAAAGACGAAAATAAAAACATAATGACACTTGCAGCCAAATTGATAAAACATTTGCATAATAAAAAAGACTGGCCTTTTCCGCCAGTCTGCATAAGTTTTTATTGAATACCCAAGGCAATTTTTGCGTATCTGGACATGCGGTCCTTCGTCCAAGGTGGATTCCAAACGATGTTGACATCGACATCTTTGATTTCTGGAATTCCGTCAAGCGCAGCTTTTACTTGTTGAACAATTGTTCCAGCAAGGGGGCATCCCATTGCCGTCAATGTCATAGTTACTTTGAGGACTCCTTCATCGTTCAGTTCCAAATCATATATTAATCCTAAATTGACAATGTCAATGCCGAGTTCTGGGTCAATAACTTGTTCAAGAGCACCCATTATATTTTCCTTCAGCGCTTCATCCATTTCGATCCACTCCTCTTATATTCGTTAATTACATTATATCGAAGTTAATGTCACATTAAAAATTTTCTACCTCAAATGCCGTACAAACCATTCAACCGTTTCTAGCACCCCTTTTCGAGACACCTTATGCCCTGCATCCTTTTCCGCAATAAATGCCAAATGTTCCGGATTGTCAGCATACAACGGCTTTATCTCTTCATAAAATTGATAAGTAGGAGCGAATGGTACAACTTGATCCTTCATCCCGTGCCAAAACAAAAGGGGGCGGTTGCATAACGCTTCTTTATGTACGGATAAATCATACTCATACAACGCATCGAATTGCTGCTGAATTTCTTCTTCAGACAACGGAAAGGTATAGCCTGCTTTTTGATAGGAGTCCACAAGATATTTGAAAAATTCCTGATAATTTGGGCTGCCCATTAAACTGACAGCAGCTTTGATCCACGGATATTGAGTGAGCGCTCCAAGTGTAGCAACACCGCCCATGGAAGTTCCCGCTACCCCTATATTTTTCCCGTCAATCAATTCTTTTTCAAAAAAATAATTTTTTATTTTTTCGAGCTCTTTAACAGAACTGATAACAATATTCCAAAAATTTAAATTTAAGTCAGCCTCTGAAAGATTCTCATCCCTCTCTCCGTGAAATTTCGCATCAGGCAATACTACTCGTAAACCTTTTTCCGCCAAAAGATAGGCAATGTGCAAATTATGCTCTTTTGCGCTCGTAAATCCATGGATAAACACAACAAGTGGCAGCTCATCTTTTATAAAATCTTCTTTGCATACATGCAGTACAGGGATATTGTCCGCCATCGTATGCTCAACAATGACCTTCAATTAGGATGCTCCTTTCATTATTTTTTTGCTAAAATTAGTTTAACATGTGGACAAAAAAGATGGAAAAAAGATACACTAAATAAAAACAAAAAATGAGGAGAGATTATGGCCAAAAAACATTTAATCGCATTGGATTTAGACGGCACATTGCTGAAAGATGACAAAACGATTTCTCCTTTTACAAAAAATGTTTTGCAAAAAGCACAAGAAGAAGGGCATATCATATGCATTTCAACAGGAAGGCCGTTCCGCTCGAGCAAAATGTATTACGAAGAATTAAATTTAAAAACCCCGATTGTCAATTTTAACGGAGCCTTTGTCCATCATCCGCTGGATGAATCCTGGGGATTTCATCATACAACCCTTGATGTATCTGTTGTAAAAGAGATTGTAGAAATCGCCGAACAGCATCAAGTCCATAACATTTTAGCAGAAGTGCTTGATCATGTTTATTTTCATTACCATAATGAACAATGGTTGGATATTTTCAGTATAGGAAATCCGAAAATTGAAATCGGCAACTTAAAAGCTGTTTTAAATCGCGATGTCACAAGCATGTTAATCCATTCAGACGAAGAAAATGTCAAGCGGATTCGCCATTATTTAAATGAAGTTCATGCGGAAGTTGTAGACCACAGAAGCTGGGCTCACCCGTGGCATGTTATTGAAATTATCCGAGCAGGCATTAATAAAGCAGTCGGATTGCAAAAAATCGCCGAATTTTACAATATCCCTCGAGAGCAAATTATCGCTTTTGGCGACGAAGACAATGATTTGGAAATGATCGAATATGCGGGATTAGGCGTTGCAATGGGAAACGGAATTGAGCCGCTCAAAGAGATTGCTGATGAAATTACGCTGACAAATGAAGAAGACGGAGTTGCAAAATTTTTAAAGGAATTGCTGTCCCTTTAATCTTTGCAAAAGTCCAAAAGTTCGATTATCTTTTTACACCTCACAACAATTGACAAGGATTTAGATGTTTAAAAAGGGATACCCTATAATTGACGAACTCATTTCGTCAATGATCAAAAGGGGGATTCCAACTTGGGCAAACGGAATAAATCGAAACGATTCATTGAGCAAGGAAAAGGTGCTGTCAAAAAACATGATGAAAAGTTTCCATACCGTATGACGTTTGCCGAATCAGAAGCAAGAGTCAATAACGAAGCAAGCTTCGAAGGATAATGCCCTTCCGTTCATTTTCGAATCCTTTTAAGGGCTGATTTTATAATGAACAGATCGAATTTGAACAGACCAATCTTTGTACAGCATCTGCATCGAGAAAAAATCGAGCAGGCATAACACCATCCAGAATGCCGATTGTACGGCACATTTTGAACAAGGAATAAATATGAAATGGACGAAACGAGCTCCTCTTGTTTCGTCCATTTTTTCTTTTTTTGTCCTTCTTTTTTAAATTTTCAGTTTGCACAAATTGTATTGTTTTCTATTTGTGATCAAGATAGACTATATGTAAATGAAAAAAAGTAGGTGTGATTAATGAATATTCACATTATCGCTGATAGTGCTTGTGATCTGCCTGTCTCTTTTTTAAACGATCAAGGCGTTTCTTTCATCCCTCTTCGTGTCCACCTTGGCGAGAAGGACTATGAGGATCAATTGACAATCAAACCAAAAGAAGTTTACGACTATATGAGAGCTGGAAACGTTGCTAAAACATCACAAGCATCACCGGAAACAATCACCAATCAATTTGAAAAGCTGGCGAAAGACAATCAGCCGGCGCTGTATATTGCCTTTTCTTCCGAATTGTCCGGTACATATCAAACTGCCGTTATGGTTCAGCAGCAATTGCTTGAAAAATATCCGAATTGGAAACTGCAAATTATCGATTCGAAATGTGCTTCACTTGGGTATGGACTTGCTGTCCGCTACACCATTCAATTAGCAAAACAAGGACTTGATTTAGAACAAATGGCAAATGCAGTAAAAGAGTATTGCAGTCATATGGAGCACATTTTTACAGTTGATCGCCTGGAATATTTGGCTCGCGGCGGGAGAATCAGCAAAACATCTGCGTTTGTTGGCGGACTGCTTAATATCAAGCCGCTTTTGCATGTCGAAGAAGGAAAGCTGATCCCGCTGGAAAAAATCCGCGGGAAAAAGAAGCTTTACCGGAGAATTCTTGAGCTGATGGAAGAGCGTGGAGACGGATTGAGTGAACAGACAATCGCCATCAGCCATGGTGATGATGAAGAAGCAGCTCTCGAATTAAAACAATTAATTGAAGAAACGTTTCATCCAAAAGAAATTATCATCCATACGATCGGTGCTGTCATTGGTGCACACTCTGGCCCCGGCACCCTTGCTGTATTTTTTCTAAATAAACATATTCAAGAAGCTTCATGGAAATCATAAGTATATAACAGTATGGAAAGGAGCTTCCTGAATGTCCAAAACAAGCGATAATGATAAAAAAGCTGTAGACAACAATGCAAAACGACACGAAAAAAATCTATTGAAGGAAAAAAATCGAGAGCTTGGAAAACGGCAATACTCAAAGAAAACGGATCATTTATAATGCCCGCCTGTCGGGCTTTTTCTTTTTTTGAAATATCTCTAAAGGCGAGTCTTCCACCTCTTCTATCCGGACGTTCTGAAAGAAAAAGACGCTTTCTTATCTTACAGTATGCATCTTTTCTCTAGCTTTTGTTTTCATTTTTGTCTAATAAAACATGGGGCGGGGCAATAACTTTCAATTTGATTAGACCATTCATTTCATTAAAAAACAGAGAAATCCAGAACGTTTCCATATTCGAAAGCGGAGGTCATTTTTTTATATGTAAGAGGAAATGACAAACATGTGGGAATCTATCCTTTATTAATGTAAGATATTGTAAAATAAGTATACAAGAGGTGGCACAATGAAGAAACATGAAATTTCCGTGTATCTTACAAAAGAGATGGAGCCGGAATATGTCATTTCCCTTGTCCATGAAGCGATTAAATTTAACAGCTACATTTTATTCCAAACAAAAAAGCTCCAATTAAATGCGAAAAGCGTTTTAAGCATGCTCGGTTTTTCCGCCTTTTTAGAAGGTCATGTAGTCATCAGCGCTGAAGGAGAAGATTCGCTCGAAGCAGTAAAAAACTTACAAAACTTTCTTTCCCCTAAATGTTCCAAAGCGACATCTTTAGCATAATTTTATTTAAGCGCACTTAAACTTCTGCCAGCTATTATTTTCCTTACCGTTGCTTTAAGTAACGGTTTTTTCATTTAATTTGCGAGGAACCCCTAAAAGAGTTGTTCAACTGAACGACATTCACTATAATGAATGTAAATAACGTTATTGGAGGTAAAAAGTTGGCTAAGGAGAATTCATTTGACATCGTCTCAAAAGTGGATATTGCCGAAGTGAACAATTCCATTCAAATGGCGAAAAAAGAAATTGTAAACAGATATGATTTCAAAGGATCTAAAAGCGATATATCCCTAGAAAAAGATGAGCTTGTGCTAATCTCTGACGATGAATATAAGCTGAATCAACTAAAAGATGTATTAGTAAGCAAAATGATTAAACGCGGTGTCGCAACCAAGAATATTCAGTACGGGAAAATCGAAAAGGCTTCAGGAGGCACTGTCAGACAAAGAGCCAAACTTGTCAACGGAATTGACAAAGAAAACGGGAAAAAGATCAATGCGCTGATCAAAAATACCGGGCTAAAAGTAAAAAGCCAAATTCAAGACGACCAAGTCCGGGTAAGCGGCAAAAGCAAGGACGATTTGCAAAAAGTGATTGCAGCTGTGAAAAGCGCCGACTTGCCGATCGACGTACAATTTATTAATTTTCGCTAGCATTTGCCCTGTTCACAAAATTGAAATTTTATATTGATTATTTTGATAAAATTCGTTAAATTAGGATTAATCCGTTGTTTTAAAATTTCATACGGTAAAGCGTTCTTATCAAGAGAAGCGGAGGGACTGGCCCGATGAACCTTCAGCAACCGGATTACCCAAAAACTTTGGGTACCAAGGTGCTAAATCCAGCGATGCGTAAATTTGCGCTCGGAAGATAAGAAGAAGGGGAAAATGTTCAAGAAAAAGTCTTCTTCTTAGAAGGCTTTTCTTTTTTATATAGGTGTTCGCCTCCTTGCAGGCGCCTATTTCATTTGATTGGAGGACTTTTTATGGGGCTTTTACAAGATTTACAGAATCATATATTAATTGCCGACGGAGCAATGGGGACTCTACTATACTCATTCGGAATAGACAGATGCTTTGATGAGCTAAACGTTTCAAAACCGGAAGAAATAGAACGGATTCATTCAGCCTATTTAGACGCAGGCGCAACTGTTATTCAAACAAATACATACGGCGCCAATCGCATAAAGCTTGCCAGATATGGGCTGGAAGATGATATAAAGATCATCAACCAAAAAGGGGTTGAACTTGCAAAGAGGGCGTTACAAAAAGCGGAAAACAAAGGGTATGTCATCGGAACAATCGGCGGCATCCGTTCGTTTCAAAAAAGCGCCTTCACGCTATCTGACATTGCCGAAAATTTTCGTGAGCAGCTTCATGTCCTTTTATCCGAAAACGTAGATGGCATTATTTTAGAAACCTATTACGACTTGGAAGAACTGAAAACCGTTTTGCAAATAGCTAGAAAAGAAACGGATTTGCCCATTATCACAAATGTTTCTTTGCACGAACAAGGCGTCTTTCAAAATGGAACAAGATTGGCAGACGGTTTGAAAATGCTTGAAGAACTTGGTGCAGATATTGTCGGCCTCAATTGCCGTTTAGGCCCTTATCATATGCTGCAATCTCTGGAAGAAGTGCCGCTGTTTGAACATGCCTTTTTATCCGCTTTTCCAAACGGCAGCCTGCCAAGGTATGAAAACGGAAGATTAGTTTATGAATCAGATGAACACTATTTTTATGAAGCGGCTCTTCAATTCCGAAAACAAGGTGTCCGGCTTCTCGGCGGATGCTGCGGAACCGCGCCGAAACATATTCGGGCAATGGCTGAAGCTGTATCAAACCTCCCTCCTGTCACAGAGAAAGAAGTAAAAGAACGAAATGTTCCAATTCATGTTTTACCTATGAAAGAAAGTCAAGAAACTCCTCTCCCAGATATTGCAAAAAACAGACGCTCAGTGATTGTAGAATTGGACCCGCCGAAAACGCTCGGCTTGGAAAAATTTTTAACAGGAGCAAAAGCGTTGAAAAAAGCGGGGATTGATGCAATTACGCTTGCGGATAATTCCCTTGCTACACCAAGAATCAGCAATGTTGCTTGCGCAAAAATTGTGAAAAGCCGTTTCCAGCTTCGCCCGCTCGTTCATTTAACATGTCGTGACAGAAATTTAATCGGCATTCAATCCCATTTAATGGGACTGCATACGCTTGGCCTGCACGATATTTTAGCGGTCACCGGCGACCCGTCCAAAATCGGTGATTTTCCGGGTGCAACCTCTGTCTATGATTTATCATCGTTTGATTTAATCAGTTTAATTAAGCAATTTAATGAAGGTTTGTCATACTCCGGAAAATCACTTGGTCAAAAAACAAACTTTACTGTAGCCGCCGCCTTCAATCCGAACGTAAGACATCTTGATCGCGCAGTTCAGAGACTTGAGAAAAAAATCAGCTGTGGAGCCGATTATTTTATTACGCAGCCGCTCTACTCGGAGAAGCTGATCGAAGAAGTATATGAAGCAACAAAACATCTGAATGTTCCGATATATCTCGGGATTATGCCGTTAATAAGCAGCCGCAATGCTGAATTTATTCATAACGAAGTGCCAGGCATTAAATTGTCTGATTCGATTCGCGAACAGATGCAAAAAGCAGGCAATGATAAAGAAAAGGGAAAACGAGAAGGACTTGCCATTGCAAAATCGCTTATTGACGCAGCATTTGACCTGTTTAACGGCATTTACTTAATCACTCCGTTTTTGCATTATGAGATGACAGTCGAGCTGACGGAATACATTCATGAAAAAGAAAAGGCAAAACGAGAAAGGAAGATTTCCCATGTATAACATAAAGGAACAGCTTGAGAAAAAAATTTTAATACTAGACGGAGCCATGGGAACAATGATTCAAGCTGCAGAATTATCTGCGAAAGATTTTGGCGGTGAAGAATATGAAGGATGCAACGAATATTTAAACATCACTTCCCCTGAAACGATTGTCCGTATTCATGAAGCGTACCTTGAAGCAGGCGCTGATATTATCGAGACAAATACGTTTGGCGGTACAAGCATCGTCCTCGAGGAATATAACTTGGGGCACCTTGCTTTTGAAATAAATAAAAAAGCAGCTGAGATTGCAAAGCGCGCTGCAGAAAAATATTCAACACCGGATTGGCCTCGTTTTGTGGCAGGATCAATGGGGCCAACGACTAAAACGCTCTCCGTTACAGGCGGCGTCACATTCCAACAATTGGCAGAAGCTTATCAAGTTCAAGCGGAAGGACTGTTAGAGGGGGGCGTTGATGTACTTCTGCTTGAGACAAGCCAAGATATGCTCAATGTAAAAGCGGGTTACTTAGGAATTCAACGAGCTTTTCAAAAGCTCAAGAAAGAAGTGCCGATCATTCTGTCCGGAACGATAGAACCGATGGGAACAACTCTTGCCGGTCAAGATATTGAAGCGTTTTACATTTCAGCTGAACATATGAATCCAATTGCCGTTGGCTTAAACTGTGCGACAGGCCCGGAATTCATGACCGATCACATCCGCACATTGTCTGAAATCGCCAATACCGCTGTCAGCTGTTATCCGAATGCCGGACTGCCTGATGAAGAAGGACGCTACCACGAATCACCGGAATCTTTAGCCAAAAAAATCAGAGGGTTTGCAGAAAGAGGCTGGCTTAATATGGTCGGCGGCTGCTGCGGAACAACTCCCGAACATATTCGCGCAATAAGGGAGGCAATGGAAGGCTTAAAACCGCGAAAAATCGTCAAAAAGCAAAATCAACATACGGTATCAGGCATTGAGCCCCTTCGCTATGATGAATCAATGCGCCCGCTGTTTGTCGGTGAACGCACAAACGTCATCGGTTCGCGTAAATTCAAGCGTCTCATTGCGGAAGGAAAATTTGAAGAAGCAGCGGAAATCGCCCGTGCTCAAGTGAAAAACGGCGCCCACGTCATCGATGTCTGTCTCGCCGATCCGGACCGAAACGAGCTTGAAGATATGGAAAACTTCATCCGCGAGGTTGTAAAAAAAGTAAAAGCGCCGCTTGTCATTGACTCAACCGACGCCAATGTCATCAGAAAAGCGCTCGAATACTCACAAGGGAAAGCGATCATCAACTCGATCAATTTAGAGGACGGCTTAGAACGGTTTGAAGAAGTTCTCCCGCTTGTGAAACAATTCGGTGCGGCTGTTGTCGTCGGAACAATCGATGAAGACGGAATGGCTCTGACTGCGGAGCGAAAGCTGGAGATTGCCAAGCGGTCTTATGACATTTTAGTCAATCAACACGGTATAAGTCCAAGCGACATTATTTTTGACCCGCTCGTCTTCCCTGTCGGCACAGGTGATGAGCAATATATCGGATCTGCCCAAGAAACGATCGAAGGGATCCGTTTAATTAAAGAACATCTTCCCGGATGTTTAACTATTCTCGGGATCAGCAATGTTTCCTTCGGGCTTCCGCCGGTCGGCAGAGAAATATTAAACGCCGTTTTTTTATACCATTGCACACAGGCAGGGCTCGATTATGCGATCGTCAATACGGAAAAATTAGAGCGGTACGCTTCGATCCCTGAAGAAGAGCGGAAGCTGGCAGAAAACTTATTATTTGAAACAAATGATCAGACGCTCGCACAATTTACGAACTTTTACCGCGACAAAAAGAAAGAGGAAAAAAAGCCGAAAACGGAATTAACCTTGGAGGAACGGCTCGCACAATACGTTGTGGAAGGAACAAAGCAAGGATTAATCGAAGACTTGCAGCTGGCACTAGAAAAATATGATGATCCTCTCGATATCATCAACGGGCCGTTAATGAAAGGAATGGAAATTGTCGGCGAACTGTTTAACGACAATCAGCTGATTGTTGCTGAAGTGCTTCAAAGTGCGGAAGTGATGAAAGCATCTGTCGCCTTTTTAGAACCGTATATGAAAAAAAAAGATGACAGCGGCAAAGGAAAAGTCATTTTAGCTACAGTCAAGGGCGACGTCCATGACATCGGCAAAAATTTAGTTGACATTATTCTTTCCAACAACGGCTACCGCGTCGTTGATTTAGGCATTAAAGTTGCGCCGCAGCAGCTGATTGAAGCGGTCAATAATGAAAAGCCTGATATTATCGGTCTTTCCGGACTGCTCGTCAAATCAGCCCAGCAAATGGTGTTAACAGCACAAGACTTAAAAACAGCCAACATTTCGATTCCGATTTTAGTCGGCGGTGCTGCATTATCACGCAAATTTACCGATCAAAAAATATCACCGGAATATGACGGTCCTGTGTTATATGCGAAAGATGCAATGGACGGGCTGTCGCTTGCCAATAAGCTGAGAGAAAACCCGGATGCTTTCCTTGAGAAAAGAACGGTCGCAGTTGAGGAAAAACAGAATAGACAGAAAAGCAGCAAACCTGTTATGATCATTGAAAAAAAATCATCTGTGTCCAAACCGACCGTATATCATCCAGCTGACTGCAATCCACACATTATTCAAAACATTGATATTGCCCAAGTCGTCCCGTATGTGAACATGCAAATGCTTTTAGGACACCATCTCGGATTAAAAGGCAATGTCAAACAGATGCTTCTGGAAAAACAGGAAAAAGCGGTAGAACTAAAAAATGAAATAGATGAATTGCTGCGTTTAGGGAAAGAAAATGGCTGGTTCCGTCCATCTGCTATTTATCAATTTTTCCCGGCCTATCGCGAAGGAAACTCCATTCACATTTTAGATCCGGCTGCAAAAGATAAAATCATTGAGACGTTTACATTCCCTCGGCAGGAAAAGCCGCCGTTTTTATGCATTGCCGACTATGTAAGCGAACGGTCAGATGAAACACCGCATGATTATATCGCCCTGTTTGCCGTAACTGCTGGAAAAGACATTCGCAGCATCGCCATGCAGTTTAAAGAAAGCGGTGAATTTTTCCGGAGCCATGCGATTCAAGCATTGGCGCTGGAGCTGGCAGAAGGTCTTGCAGAGCGGACGCACCAGCTGATCCGCGACCGATGGGGCTTCCCGGATCCGCTTGACTTCACAATGCAGGAACGGTTTGCAGCAAAATACCAAGGTCAGCGCTATTCATTTGGCTATCCGGCTTGTCCAGACTTAGAAGATCAAGCGAAGCTGTTTAAGCTGTTAAAGCCTGAAAACATCGGCATCCAGCTGACGGAAGGCTTTATGATGGAACCGGAAGCATCCGTCTCTGCCTTCGTCGTCTCACACCCTGAAGCTCGATATTTTAATGTCCTTTAATATTTCGTCTCGCCGTTAAGGGCAAGCTATTTTCGGATGCATATGGATAACGAAGTGCTAAACGAGCACTTCGTTATCCATTTTTTATTAAATCGCCTCAAAGCTTTTCCTAACCATAAGCTTGAATAAATTGTATTAAAATAGCCTATTGCGGCTTCCTACCGCCCGCTGAATGAAAACAACTGTTATAAACATTAGCACGATAACGGTTATCGACAAAATAACCATTTTTTCAATAAAAATGGATCCCAAACAGGCGGATCGAATAGAAAGATGTGCGGCCATGGATAAATTCTCCTAACGTAAGCACTTCTAAAACCGTGTAAATCATAATAATCGTTAGAGAAATCTCAATGTTTTTAATCAGCACGATAAGTGATGTGCCAAAAAGCATATAGAATAATACTAAAATCATAAAATGAATCACGTTAATACCAGATAACGAAGTCATCCCGTATTTCATCACAAAAGCGGTACATAAATGAAAAACCCCGATATATTGACAATCAAGTACTGGAAGAAATCCATCCCAAACCGTTTTTAGTAATATGGAACTAACGTTTCATGCGCCCCTTCTTCATACATTTCACTCAGCCGATACATAAGGCACCAGCAAGTAAATGGTATAAAAACACCTTGAATAATAATGATATTACTGTGAATATCATCTTCCTCTCTTGGAACAAACAGAATAAGCAACAGAGATAAGCTAAACATCACAGCAGGGACAAAAAAAGTGAGCCCCATCGTCTTTCGGTCAAATACAAAGGTGCATAAATGCTTTCTAAATAATCTCTCATTTTAGTTCACACCCCTAACAACGGCTAAATACCGATCAATTAGTCTTGGTGCGACTTGTTTCGCCCCTTCTTCCTCTTTTTTCGCAAACACCCGTACATTCACGTCGTCTCCCTCTTCGAGAAGCTGAATCACTTCATTTTCCGCCATGATGGTATCCAATTCATTCGGCGAGACACGATATTCCCATACATATCTTTCCGCATGGGCTTTCAGCTCGGCTGGCGTTCCTTCGAATAGGACGTTCCGCTTTTTAAAACACCGATCTTTGTCCATAAAAACTCAATATCTTCGACAATATGCGACGAAATGATGACGGTATGCTCCAAACCAAGGTTTTTTAGCAAATTGCGGAAGCGAATCCGCTCTTCAATGTCCAATCCCGCTGTCGGTTCATCAAAAATTAAGATCGACGGCTTTCTCATTAACAGCTGTGCGATTCCCACCCATTTTCTCATTCCGCCGGATCATTCCATCATTTTCTTGTTTTCATGCCCTGTCAGATTGACCTTTTTCCTGAATCCGTGATGAATTGAAATCGACTTTGATTTTGTTGTAATTTTGATGGATTGATAATCCATAAAACCCCTTTTATGCTTATGACCTATGTCATCTCTATTTCCGAAAATGGAACAAATCTCTTTTTTAGGTATACGAACCAAAAAAATAGACAAAAAAGCACAGGGAGTGACGTTGGACATCAGTGCCCGAACATTCGTTCGTTATCTTACCTCTCTCCATTTCTGATAGACGTTCAGTAGGGGCTCGCTATAGCCACTCCTTCGCGTCAGTTTCATCCAGATCTGTCGTGATCGACGGACGAGTCGCCCTGCCATCGTGATCACCGTCTGAATAATCGTCTTGATGCGGCGGCGTTTCACTTTGTGGTGCAACGGATGTCTCGGATCGCTTAATAGATCTTGTCCAATCAGACGAAGAAGATTGTAAACGAAGGCTCCCATGACCAACACGAGCGCATTCGTTTTCATCTTCCCAGATGGAAGCCGCTCTAAATCTAAGTCGCTCTTCAGTTCGCTATGAAACTGTTCGCATGTCGCATGGTCATGATACAACGCGAGCACATCGCTCATTCGAACATGCTCGTATCCTTTGAGCCGCACCCAATAGCTTTCCACTTCATAATCAGGAACGAGCATCAGCTGTCCATTGCGTTCCATCGTCCGTTCCGTCACTTGGGTGACTTGAACGTACGTATACGTGTTTCCATCGATCGCTGCCTTCTGTGGAAGGCATAGCTCATAGGTTTGTACTCCTTCGCTTTGTCCATCATCGACACGTTTGCCCTTTTGCGAAGCGATCTGGAACCAAAGCGCTTTCGATTCTCGGCGTAAGTTTCGCTTGATGACAAAGTCCACGTCTTCCTTTAGGCATACGTGCACATTCGCTTCTGCATCGTTTCCTGCATCCATGCGAACAAGCAGACGAGATGAAGTCAGTTGACGAGCTCGACGGATAGCGGTGACTAAAAACGAGGGCATGTTGTCTTGCACATGTTGTTTCCCTGGACGCAACTCGGCATGAACGAGATACCCTTCCTTCCCTGCATACGCAAACAACGGTGTAAAACCGTCAAATCCTTTATACGTTCGACTGACTCCTTCTTTTTTCGTATCGGAGTTGTCAAATGGGGAACCATCTATATCAAGGGGAAGCCATGTCGTCTTTCCTTTGGTCCAACAAGGGGACAAAGTGGCATGTCGTTGAATCAACAGACGTATGGACTCCTCCCAAAGAATCGTTTCGGTCATCGGAAGACAAGCGAGCTGATCGAGTCGTTGTCGCAAGGTTGGAGAGGAAGGCACGTGCTGAATCCCCATCGATGCCGAAAAGATATCGTCCTGACGATACGCTTCGATATGATCGAAATCCGTTTTTCCTGTGGCAAGCAAGCCAATCATCGAGCGAATGACATCGCTATGGGAAATGTGCACTTCTCGACGAACCGTTGGAAGCCGAAGTGCGTTTACCCGTTTATCCAGTTTCGTTCGATGGAGTAAGTAGCCAACGAGAGCAAGCCCAGCACTTGGGGTAATCGCTTCATCTGTCAATACAAACCGAATCGGGAAATCTTTCATCACATCACCTACTTGATGAAGAATCGTCAACGTCGTTTTCCCTTATCGTATCAACGGTTTGCGACCATTGTAAAGATGTTTTGTCACGGATTCAGGCTTTTTAATAGCCTCCCATATAGTTGGAAAAATTCAAAAATATGTAAAATTTTTTTTGTAAATTAATGGAGTTCATCATTTATAATTTTTGGTAGAGAGGCCTCTTCACTTTCTTCCCCTAAGATGGTTGCAACAAGGTTAACGTTAAAATAGAAAGGAGGATGACAATGGCAACCTTATTCTGTCAGGTGAAATGCATCGCAACATGCGGTGCTGCATGTGCAGCTGACACAGTCTCACCGATCGCAGACGTATTAGGGTTTGCAGCAGGGGAAGCACGCTTCTTTAAAGCTTAATATCTTAATAGGCCAAGAGCCATGACGCCTTTTGTGGCTCTTGGTACTTTTAAATAAGTGAGGAGGAAGTGAAATGATTAAATTTTTAACTGAACCATTATTATTTGATACCGAAAAAGGTAATTATTGTTATGACAACAGTACGAGAATAGTTATTCCAGTAAATAAATCAGAAAAAAACTTTTTGTCGGCAATTAAGATAGGTGACACCATTCATGAAGAAGACTTCAAAAAAAATAATCTAAATGAATTGCTTCATAAAATTGTAAAATATAACCTCTTTCAATCAGATTTTCAATTGCCAAAAATCACTGAACAATTTATTAAAGAAAAATTACTGACAGAGGGAATATCGCATCTATGCTTAATTATTACCGATGCTTGCAATTTCAGATGCAAATATTGTATTTACTCTGATCATTATTTTTACTCAAAGAATTTTTCAAATAAACGTATGGATTTTCAAACCGCAAAATCCGCTATTGATTACTATATGAATGTAAATATTAAAAGTATCCAATACAACCCCAATTTAAGTATATCCATTGGATTTTATGGGGGAGAGCCTTTACTAAACTGGAAACTTATAAAACAGGTTGTTGAGTACACCAACGATAATTACAAAAAGGTATTTGACAATATTTTCTTTTCAATAACAACCAATGCATATTTATTAACTGAAGACAAAATCAATTATATGTTTGATAAAAATTTTTCTATTTCTGTAAGTTTAGACGGTGATAAGGAAAATCATGATAGAAACCGGGTTACAATCAATGAAAAGGGAACGTTTGACAGAGTTTTTAAAAATCTGGCTTTAATGGATGATATATATCGGGAAAAAGTGAGACTAAATAAACCGGTACTACCTTATGGAATATTAATAACTTATGATAATTTAACAGATTTTGGTAAATTAGATAAATACTTTATGGAGCATCCTGAACTGGATAAGCGGATTCAGCGAGTAAACAGGGTAAGTAATATAAATACTGAGTATTATAAAGGTGTCCAGTTGGAGCAATCCTATTTAGAAAGAAGAAAAGATTTTATCAAAGGACTCATTGAAAGAGCGAAAGATAAACAGTTTGAAAAGAAAGCAACTAACTTTTCTAAAACAATTCTTAAAAGCATCATCTTCGATCCTATGATGAATACTGCTTATAGCAATAATGAGTTAAGAGGTACTTGCCTGCCGGGAATCCATAAATTGGCTGTAGATAGTGATGGAAATTTTCATATGTGCGAAAAAATTAATCCTCATTATCCTGTTGGAAATATAGAAACCGGCTTGGATCCAACTAAGCAAGCTAATTACATGAATAATTTTTTCTCTGCTTTAGCAGGATGCAAAAATTGTAATTTAAATAATATTTGCAACCTTTGCTATGTAATAACTGAAACTGACGGACAAGGATTTCAATTAAAAGACACTTTTTGCAAAAACTTTAGAGAAGGAATTATAAATTCTTTCTCTACATACTACTCTATTTTAGAAAATAATCCGGGAATATTTCAAGAGATTAGAGAATAAGGAGAGGAAACGTATGAACTTTAAACTTCATCCGGAAGTCATATTTTTGAAGGGAAATGAAGGGGCGGTACTTTATCATTTAATAAGCGGAAAGAAATTTCAATTTAATAAAACTGATGCCGAAGCTATAGAATCATTAAATAATAACGAACAGGATAAAGAAAACATTCCTGATAAATTAATAAATTATTTATTGGAACATGATTTAGGTGCTTATTATCGTGATGGTGTATACTTGGAAAAAATAAAAACAAGTAGAATTGCTACATTAAAATACGATAAATTAATCCCTTTTAGACTAAATCGATTGGTAATTGAGTTAACCGGGACGTGTAATTTAAAGTGTTTATTTTGTACCGAAGAAAATGTAATCTACAGATCATGCGGATGTAAAAAATGGCCGGCCAAAGAAGAGATGAATTTCAATGAGTGGAAGGATATAATTGATCAAAGCATAAAACTAGGGATACAGGAATGCTTTATAACAGGAGGAGAACCATTTTTAAAATGGCATTTATTAAAAGAACTGCTAAATTATCTTTTTAAACACAAAATCAACGTTACCATTTTTACAAATGGCACTTTAATAAATAACGATATTGGCCTGTTCTTAAAAGATCAAAATGTTTCATTAGCTTTGCAAATTTTCAGTTCCAAAAATAAACAATATGAAAAAATCACCCAAGTTGACGGCTCTTTTGAACGTATTCAGGAAACTTTTAGAATAATTGATACACACAAAATACCTCATACTGTTTCAATAATAGTCTCTTCTTTAGATGATTCTTCTTTTGAAGAGATTCAATCAAAATTTGGAAAGAGAAATTACCAAAATATCTATATATATCCTACAAATAAATATTACTCTATTAGCAGAATAGCTGAAATGATGAACCCTGAAAATAGAGAAATTCCTATCAATTTGAATTCAGTTCCCTATTTAAAAAAATATAACAACTGTTTATACGGCCAAATCTTTATTTCCTCTGACGGCAAAATTTATCCTTGCATGATGATAAGGGATTATGAGTTGGGAGATTTAAAAAAAGAGAAACTTTGGGAAGCTTTCCACAGAAAAGAATACAAAATTTTTTGGGAGATGTCTAAAACGAAAATTCAACATTGTTCAAATTGTGAGAGAAATTTATTTTGCTTTGATTGCCGTGCGCTAGATTATTTTAAATCCAAAAGGATTGATGGAATGGTCTATTGCAATAAAATAGAAAAATCAACGGTTACCTCTACTAACTAAACCGGGGCGATATATATGAACAACAGCGTAAAATTATTGTTTAGCTATTTAAAAGAATTTAAAAAGAGCTTGTCTATAGCTTTTCTTTTATTAGTTGTTCTTTCTGCAATCACTGTACTTCCAGGATTAATCATTAAGAATATTTTTGATTTTGGAATAGCAAAAAAAGATTATCACTATGTTCTTTTATTCAGTGCAATACTTGCATTAATATATGTAATTAAGAGTATGCTCAACTATTTTTCCAATGTAGTTTTTACAAAAGTAAGCCAGAATATAGTGTTGAATCTTCGGCAAAATATATCAACAAGACTGCTGAAACTGCCTATGGAGTTTTTCAATTTTTACCCCAGCGGATATATTACATCAAGATTAAATGAGGTAAATAATATAGGGGGATTGTTTTCTGCCAACACATTTAAAATTTTGCTGAGTTTTTTTGAACTGTTTGCTACCCTTATTATTCTGGCAGCAATCAATTTCAAATTAACATTAATTTTATGTCTGCTAATGCCGGCATATTACATCATTTCAAACAAATTCTTGTCTTCAATATTTCATATATCTACTGAAACAGCTGAAAAAAGTGCCGTTTTAAACAACAAAATACAGCAGTCAGTACAGGGTATCGAAGAAGTCAAAAATCTCTCGGTAGAGGATAAGGAAACAGAAAAAATCAATTCAGCAGCTAAAGATCTAGTGGATGCCAATATTAAACAATCAATCTTTTATTCAATTGGTATGGAATTAATTGTTTTGGTTGGTTCACTGTCTTCTGTTTTATTAATCGTTATGGGTGGAAAAGATGTCATAATAAATAGTATGACAATAGGCGGATATATGGTATTTATGAACTATCTTCCCAGACTGTATTCGCCAATTCAAAATATATCGGCTACTGTTCTAACGATCCAGCCGGCATTAGTAAGTTTAAAAAGGCTCCATATATTTATTGAACAAATAGGAGAAGACGAGGAACAGAATAAAGTCAAAATAAATGATATTAAGAGCATTGAGTTTAAAGGTGTATCTTTTAGGTATAAAGAAGACCAGCCATATATCTTGAATAATGTAAGTTTTTCGCTAGCCCCTGCTGATAAGCTTTTAATAAAGGGGAAAAATGGAACCGGCAAAACAACAATACTTAGAATATTAATGGGATTATATAATGTGCAAAAAGGAAAAGGACAAGTTCTTATAAATGGAATACCGATTGATGACATAGATAAAAAATCGCTTCGGAAAAACATTGGCATCGTATCGCAAAAAATATATTTATTTAACGATACAATTGAAAACAATATTAAATATGGTGTAGAAAACGTTGATTCGAATACTTATATGGAAGTGCTGAGAACGACTGGTTTAGATGATATTATAGAAAATTTGCCTGATAAAGAAAATACATTAGTTGGGGAAAACGGAAAAAATTTATCAGGAGGCCAAATTCAAAGAATTGCTATTGCCAGAGCCCTTTTAAAAGGGGCAAACATCATTATGTTTGATGAAGCAATTTCTCATATGGATTTTAGCGGTAAAGAAAAGATAAAGAAATTAATTGAAAGCGGCTCATCAAATTCCATTTTTATCATTATAGACCATAGCAATGATTTTGACACAGTATGCAACAAAATCATTCACTTACATGATCATCCACAAGGCGAAGCAACAATTGCTGCCAATTAGCAAAACTCATGACTTTAACCTAAAATCCGTAAATACCGTTCACATTTTGCAAATTGCCCGGATTTTGTGCACTTTGGGTAATTTGACTCTTCCCCGATCCATGCCCCAGCCTGCGGGAAAAATCCATCACTCCTTCTGGGTGTAAGGGGAAGTATTTGAGGCTCTGATGAAAAAACCGAGGCAGGCGCCCCGGTTTCTATCATTCTTTTGCTTTGAGCTTAAAGAGTTTTGAAGAAAAATCGCCCGATTCATTGACCCCGAAGCGGGCATCAAAGATATCGTTCGTCAGCTGAATGCCGACGTTCATCAGTTCATCGCCAAAAAATGTGTTTTCGACTCCTTTTATTTCATATTCAAAATCGCCATTTAACCCTTTTAACAGAATGCGGGAATATCCGTGATTTGGTTTTGCCAGCACTTGGTAGTAACCTACAAACGCTTCTTTTTGATCTTCTGAAACAACCATACATGCCGTCACATTTCCGTCCCCGTCAAATGGGCTTATTAAGCGGTAAAATGTTCCTTTTTGAATCCATTTGCGATGATCTTTATTCGATATAATCTCGCGATATTAGTTGAAAAAGAATATATAAAATGATGAGATTCATCGAAAAAATAAGTATATTTTTAAGCATTAGCATTGCATAAATATAGTTAGAATTTTCTGTTAATTATTTTTTGTGAATTTGTGCCAAAAAGACAAAACCTAAAGAAAGGTGGCACTGCCCATTTGGTAAATATATACAGTTAAACCAGAGCGACAACGACAAAAGGGAGATTATGGACTGGCTCGCCCATCAAATTTTCGCAACCAAACATAAGCTGGTTTCCACAGAGCTCTCTTTAACCAACGAGTAATTCGAAGTAGGGATTTCTTACTTTTCATCTCCAATTGAATGAGAACATGTAAGCAATACGTGATCAGGGCTAAGAAAATTTGATTTTGAATAGCTGTTTCACTCATTCCATAAAAGTGCTTAATTTCTACGTGTTGCTTGAGCCATTTGAAAAAGAGTTCAATAGCCCAGCGAGATCGGTAAATATCACTTATCTCTTCTGGTTTTAAATCAAATCGGTTGGTGATGAAACGAAGTAAGTTCCCTTTTGTGTCCATAACTTCTAGTAGACGAAAGACATTTTCAGTACGATTTTGTGTGGTACCAATGTAGACCATTTTATCGGATAGAACGTGACAATCATCAGGAAGTGAAAATGTATAGACTTCACGAATGACTGCGTTTTTCTTCAGTCTTGAAACGAAGAAATAGCCATCATCTGTCATCCGATCAAAACGTTCATAGTCCACATAACCGCGGTCAAACACATACATGGCTTCTTGATCATCCACTAGGACTTCGAGTTGATTTCGGTCATGTTCTTTTGCTGTCGTAATCACTGCTTTTTCAGGATAGACGGTGTCTTTATCCATGAAAACGAGCCGTAAGTGTAGCTTTACACCAGCTTTTGTTTTCCGGAATTTTGCCCATTTATAATGGGTCAAATTCAACGGGAGTGTACTTGAATCAATGATTTTCAGTGGCATATTCTTTCCGTTTTTATAATGGTACCGTTGAATTTTCCAAACAAGATCCAAGAACAAATTTGCAAGAATTAGTGGGTGGATCTGATTGTTTTTTCGGGATAGCTGAGAGGCACTTATCGATTCAAATCCGAGTGCTTTTTGAAGATCTTCGTCTACAAGTGCATCACTCATTTCCTCTAAGCTCTTAAATTCGAGCAGCTGGGCTACCAATAAAAGTTTAATATAGGCTTCTGTTGTCAGCTTTTTTGTGTAATAGTCCTGTTTCAATTCTTTGACTTGTTCGCTAAGTTTTTGAATATTTATGGGTGAAACCCATTTACCAAATGATGAAATTAGTGTATTCTTGTCCATAACTCTTATCCTTTACGATTGGATTTGGGCAGGAACCACCTGTACTTCCATTGTAAAGGTTTTTTTTGTTTCGAAATCAATAAAAAATTGAACATTCTTAGTATTTTGAATCATCAGATTTAATTACTGCAATGCTAGTGATTTTTAAGATACTCAATAAAAATAATGTCCTTCCTTCTAAATATTATCAGGAATCAGTTTTATATTCTCCGATTTATTTCTCCATCTTATCATTAATTTCCATTTAAGCCACTTTATTATTAACATTTCATCACCCAAAAGCCATTTTGTTATTAACGGTTCGCTTTTTCCAAATGTCATATCAAATAATCTCCATTTTATTTTATAACCAAATACTGTTATTACACCTAAATATAACCATAAAACAGATTATTGTATCAATAGTTTTTTGAAAAATCATTTTTTTCTAAAAATATACCGATAATCAATTTTTGTTTATTATCCCGCCAACTTCCCATACTAACTATATACTTACTTGTTTTAGGAGGAGGTTTTTATGGTTCAGCAGCAAAATCAGCCTAATACACTTCCGCCTCAACAGCAAAATGTGCAGCCGGGGATTGAATCGTTTATGAATCCAAGACCAATCTTTGATGATCCTTCTTATCAAGGCAGCGGAAAGCTTGCAGGAAAGACAGCGGTCATTACCGGCGGCGACAGCGGCATCGGGAGGGCGGTTGCGGTGCTGTTTGCCAAAGAAGGTGCCGATGTGGCCATCATTTACTTAAATGAGCATGAAGATGCAAAGGAAACAAAAGGGTATGTTGAACAGCTCGGGCGCAAATGTCATTTAATAGCCGGCGATCTCGGCGACGAAGCATTTTGCCAGCAAGCGGTGAAGGGAGCAAAAGATCAATTTGGAAAAGTGGATATTTTAGTAAACAATGCAGCCGAGCAGCATCCGCAGCAAGGAATTGAATTCATTACAGCAGAACAGCTTGAACGAACGTTTCGGACCAATATTTTTTCGTTCTTTTTCATGACAAAGGCTGTTCTTCCCCATATGAAGACAGGCAGCACGATCATAAATACGACATCTGTTACAGCCTATCATGGAAATGAACAGCTCATTGATTATTCGGCAACTAAAGGCGCCATTGCGTCATTTACCCGTTCGCTTGCTTTATCATTGGCCCCTAAAGGCATTCGAGTCAACGGTGTAGCGCCAGGACCCATTTGGACACCGCTCATCCCTTCTACTTTTGATCGTACAAAAGTAGCTTCTTTTGGCTCCAACACAGCGATGAAGCGGCCCGGACAGCCGATGGAAGTTGCGCCTGCTTATGTATATTTAGCAAGTGACGATTCTACTTATATGACAGGGCAAATTCTCCACGTAAACGGCGGCACGATCGTAAATGGTTAATCTGCAAAAAGGCCCCAAAATCCAATACTTTGGGGCTTTTCTATTTGTAAATAGCTCTGGCATATCTGAGAGCAATATCCACATGGCCAGATCAATATGCTAAACAAAGTCATCGATACATGTTCGCTCCTGTCAGGTGCTGATAAATGAATTCCACTGGATTGTTAATTTCTGGAAAATTCTACAGACTGCATCAATCGCTTTCAAATCCAAAGTAAAGAAGAAAATTTCGTGGCATTCAATATTTTGCTTGACGGTATGTCGTGAAAAATAAGCAAAATTTTTTACAAGCCCCTCTCTTCAGCGGCTCCTTCTATGAATTAACGGGATCTGTTTCTTGTAAAGAAATGAACCAAGTAATAAAAAGCCGTGCCTGCTACAAGTGAAAGAATTAAGCCTAACCAGGTCGCTTCCGCTACAAATTTACTTCCCTCTATTTTGATGACATATAAGGGAAGGTTCAGAATCTTCGGACTTGATTCAATGTGGGTGATGCCGGATAACCGAATAATAAAAGGGGTTATTAGAACTATTAAAGCGTACAGAAAAACCAAACTGATTCCGCCCATAAGCGCTCTAAAGAAAGTTGTCATAACATCTTCCTCATTTCTTCTATTGATTTTATAATTTTTTTCATCAGGCCATTTGAGGACAAAAAGAGCAAATTACATAACGATGTTAAAAATAACATCTTCACAAAAAAGCTGTCAGTCATTTATTCACACTATCGACACTGCCATTGACGCAAATGCACAAATTTATTTCAGAATTGAAATATATTACATAAAAATACTTCAAATTGATTATTTGCCGAAGTCCAATATTTTTCATCCCCTCTTTATAATTCATTGCGATATATCCCGTCTCATGAAAAATTGGAGGCCAGACTGCTAATAGCACTTTTATCATTTGAAAACAGGCCTTTTTAAAAAAATATTTTGAGAAATCAAGTATAGAAAAATCCCGCCTGCAACATATATAAAATCAATATAATAACTTTGCGAAATGAAATAATGTAAAAAAGAATCAATGATTGCCACAATGACAAGGATTATAATTAACGCTACAGCCTTATTCCCGTCATGAATTCTCGCTATAAATCCGGCAAAGGTTGAGAGCATTGTAACGAAAAAAATAGAAAAAATTCCGGTTAATTGCGGAAGAAAATCTTGATTTAATATAAAACAATTTAAAACTACAAATAAAAAATAAATCATAAAATTTACTGCTATTGCCATGAATATTCTCGGAAAAAAATAGACGGAAGCCGGTGCATTGATCATAAATATGGAAAGATTATATTGCCTAAAATGCATCCCAATACATAAAGGCAAAACAATCATAAGTTCTTTTAAACCTAAATTCATAATAAATGAATATACAATGGCAAAGGTCATTGCATCCGAGAAAATATAAACCCCTATGGTGAGAGCATAGAGAATCGAGAACATAAGAGCCATTTCCGCAAAAAGTCGATTTCGAAAATAATAGATTGCTTCCAATACAAAATGAATAACGTAATGATTAAGCTTAAATTCCTTGCTTTTTATTTTTTTAGGATAATTACCTGTATGGCTTTGCTGAAATAAACCAAATAAATACCTTCCCGATAAATTTTTTATCCCTATCCATAATATTAAAAGAGCGACCAAACAACCGATCCAAAACAGAAAGCCGAAATTTCCTATACGCTCCGCCATATGTTTAGAAACAAAATGCAGCCCCCATATGATGGACATAAATAATAATGATTTGAAATAAAGTCCATCTTTATGTCTGCCCAGCCATTTTCCGACAATCAAAGAGGATAAAATCCAAATAAACAGGATGAACCAAAAAATAATAAACAACAAAAGAAGAACTAGAAAAATATGAAAGATATGTATTTGAATATGTTTTATATAAAAAGAAATGAGCAAAGGCAAAAATGCGAAAAAAATGAAGATGTTAAAAAAGACATATAACAAAAAATAGCTTCCCGCAACAAATTGACCCGCATTAATAGAAGTGTTTAAAAAGAAAAAGGCATACTCCTTTCTTTTTAACTTTTCTCTGGAAAATATCATAAGGAAACACGCCAATAAGATGCTGAACACCAAAATTGAATCAAAAGCGTCTGTCTTATTCAATGGAATGAAATCCAAATATTGAAATAAAATTAAGGCATATACGACATAAAGGAGAATCGCTCCTAAAACAACTGCCAATAAATGAGTCGGGTAGTTCAAAAAGATATTTTTTGCTTTTTTAACCTGTTTCGGAATCTCGATCCTCGCTATTATCTCGAACATCGGGGGCATTTAAAATCTCCTCTGCTTTCAAGTAATAATCCTTGTTTGCTTCTTCATATATTTCTTCCAAAGACATTCTGCCAAACTGCTCAAATACTTGATCCCGCGTACAATTTAATTTTACTTTTCCGTTTCGAAGCAAAATAACCTTGTCGTACAATTCTTCCCCAAAACTAAGGTGATGGGTGGACAATAGAATTCCGATGCCTTTTGTTTTTAAAAAATGAAGAGTTTTTCGCAAGATAATGACCATATCGGGATCCAGCCCGTTCGTCGGCTCGTCAAAGATGACAAATTCACTTCCTTTAAAAAGCTGTGAAACAATTTGTGTTTTTTTCTTATTGCCATGAGATAAATTGCTTATCGGTATATGCAGATACCTTTCAAGTTCAAAAATTTTTATAAGCTTTTCTAATAACTGATGGTCTACCTGATGTTTAAATGAGTTTTCGATTAAAGAGAAGTATTCTTTCGGCGTCAAATAATCGAAAAGAGCAATCTCATCTGAAATATAGGAAACATTTTTCTTCAAATAATCCACATCTTCAGAAACATTCAAATCAATCTTTTTGTTATTTACGGATAAAGTACCGACATAATCCATTAATCCAAAGAGTGATTTAATAATGGTTGTTTTCCCCGCCCCATTATGACCTAATAATAATGTGATTTGAGAAGGCATGATGGTCACTTCTATATTTTTCAGCTCAAATTCATCACCGTGTCTCTTGTGTTGAATATATAATGACAGCATTCTATATTCCCCGCTTTGCAGTTGATTGGAAACATTCAATTATGATAGATCGAAAGAGAGAAAACGGGATCATGTTTTCTATCCTTTTTTCTTCACGTAAATGCACTGTCCAGCGATCAACAATAACTGAAAATAGTTCTTTTATTTTGTATAAAGATACTTGTGCTAAAACCACTGCTTATCCCGATGAATAATGGAAAAATCTATTTTCTTTGTAAACTCTAAACTTCACTTTCATTCTTTTGAATATTATATATAATTTTCCAATTCATTGGTAATTTTATCAATACTTTTTTCTTTTTGTCAATTTTAATTTCCGATCATTTACAAACTTTATAGAAATTGTTTTTTCATAATAGATATAGAAGAAGTTTTCAAATGGTCATTTTTTAATGGAAAAAATCATAGGACGGCTGACTATTCAGGCAAGAGACCCAAAGTTTGCCGCCCGCTTCCATCAGAATCCGTGTCACCACGGACACCCCTTGCGTTAAGCTAAATGCTGCTTCTGCCTTCGCAGCTCGGGACTTTCACCCTAGAGATTACACCCATGTCGGGCGCACCAAGAAACGGGCTGTCCAGAAAGTCAAAATCCATTGAAAACGAAACATCATAAACATTGATATATCAGCGTTTCTAAAACATTAAAGGGGCGTCTATAAGCCGGAAAATCGACTTATTAGACAGCCCCGTTGGCCTATTTTATTTGTAAATAGCTTTGCGGTGACGAATCTTCAGCATCATTCCCATTGCTATCAGCAGCATGCCTATCAGCAGCCAGCGATACACGTACGTTGCTGTATCCGGAAGTGATGCCGAAGCTTGATTCTCACTCACCTGTTCAAATTTCGTTCCATCCGTAGTTCCATCCGTACCAGAAGGATTATTTGTGCCGCCTGATCCGCTACCGTTGTTTCCATTATGATTTTCGTTTTCAGGATGATCTTCGTTACCCGAATGATCTTGATCTTTTTCTTGGCCGCCGCTTTCGGAAGGTGTTTTATCGGCTTGACCACCTTTATCCCTGTTGTCTTTTTCCGGATCATTTCCGCCTTCTCCCGGATCAGCCGGATTTGGAACAATTTCACCTTCTTTCGTTTGGAAAGACCAAATCGATGAGCGCGTTTTACCGCCAAATTGATCTTCCGCTTCCGTGTACCAATAATACACTTGGTTTGGCTCTAAATCATGCCACATGACAGAGGCCACTTCGCCACTCGGAACGTTTTCGACTTTGCCGATCAAGCTGTCGGTATAGACGTTGACAACAAAAGAATCTGTTGCTACTTTTTTCTCTTGCGGTTGTAAATCGGTTTCAATGATAAATTCATCTTTTCCTGGATACTGTTCCGGATCGTAAAAGTTGTAGTCGTCTAAATAAGGCGAATATGTTTTTACATAAATTTGATTCGTATCTGTATTGAAGTGCAGCAAACGGATATAGCCCTGGCCGCCCTCAGGACCGCCTTGATAATCAGCAAGTATTTGATATACTTTTCGGTCAGGAGCTCCATCTCCGTTATCATCAATCTCATCGACTAATGTCTCGCTGTCATGATAATGTCCGCATAATACCGCCATCACATTTTTATTTGGTTTAACAACTTTTTCAAAAATTTGATTTCCAATCGGGCTGCGGTTTCCGCTGACTAGTAAATATTCATGGAATGCTAAAATTGCTTTCCGATCGGGATACTTTTCAAGCACCGAATTCACCCAGTCCAAATCTTCATCCGAAACGCCCCAGCCCATATACACCATAATATAATCATTACCGTTCGCCGAAATTAAATCATAATGACCGCGGTTATTTTTATAAGAACCTCCATAATAGTCACGACCTGCAAACCGATTTTCGCCGAAATATTGATAATAATTGTTGTAGTTTCCGTCTTTATGGCCAACATCATGATTGCCGGCTAGAACTCCATATCTGATTCCTGCATCATCTAGCACTTTCATGGCTTGATCGGCCACTGCCCATTGATTGTGATCATCTGCTTCATCGACTAGATCACCTGTATGAAATACATACTGAATATTGAGATTATCTTTTTGATCTCGAATCCATTCGACTTGCTTTTGATAAATGTGTGGATAGCTTTCCGAATAATATTGCGTATCGCTCATCCATACAAACGTATAATCATAATCTATAGTTTGCGCGATTTGGTCTTGAACGATCACGCTCACCTTTTGGTTTTTCACATAGTCTTTCGCAATTACGCTCCCTTTCAATTGAAATCTTTCTTCACCGGCAGTTTGTGAAGCAACTTCCTTCCATTTATTTTCTATATTGTTCCAGGCATACATCGTCACTTTTCGTCCTGGCAATGAAGAACCGTTCCAAATAAGTTCTATTTCATCATTTTCATCAACTTTTTGATCAACGGTAACGTTGAAGCGATGATACGGAAACTGCTCAGTTGATGTTGTTGCAAGCGCCTCGCCATCTGCGTTTTCCAACTTCCTGCGTTCATCTTTCGAAAGAACTTTTTCGCCTTCAACTTGAAATCCAGCAGGCGGTTCTGTATCAGATGCATTTTGCAAAATATCTACATGTTCTTCATCTGATGCTTTATACTGAAAAGCTTGAAAGAAAGATACATCAAGATCGTCCATTGTCGGATCCGCCACTCTTACGGACAATTTAGCACTTAAAGCATCCTCATCTGTTTCGAAAAAATCAGGAAAGAGCGGATGTTCGTCCACTGTATAGAAAGTGACTTCGCTTTTTCCTTCATTGCCTGCCTCATCAATAGCTGTAATGACAAGTTGATGTTTGCCTGATTGAAGCTGTGCTGACGAAGCTGCAAATGGAAGATCGATATATTGATCATCTAATTTGGCAGTGATCGATCTAATTTTACTCCATTTATCTTGAATTTCAGCATCAATCACGAAAGATCCTTTATATTTTTTTCCTTCCTCAATTGTTGGTTTGATGATTGGCTTTGAGTTATCGACAATAACCGTCGATGTCACTTCATTCCCTTTTTGATCTACTGCTTTCACTTCATGCTCGCCGTCTTCTTCATTTACGCTGTTCCACAAGTAGCCGAGGGATGTAAATTTTTCATCCGGAATATCGAACGTAAATTCGACAACCGGGCTTAATCCGGCACTGTCGCCGACGGAAATCTCCTGTTCGGGATCTTGATGCTCGCTGCTGTATAGCGTCGTGCCGTCAGATAAAACTAAGCGCACATTTTTCACATAAAAATCATCACGGTTTTCTTCAGATGTTTCATCAAACGGACTGACCTTTGTGCCTGCCCTAATCGCAATTGATAAATCTTCCCCGATTTTCAGCCTTTCCGGCGAAACCGGAACCGTAATTGTTGTATATTGATTAATGGTGTCATCGAAAATCCGCAAAATGTCATTACCGATCGTCACACCGTTTTGAAAATAAAGATTCGTTTTACGAACATCAAAGGCAAAATAAACGTCTGATTCAATCGTGCGGAAAGTATTTGTTTGTTTTGCTCCATCAATATATAAGGAAACCTCCTCAGGTGTAAGATCGCCTGTTGCCTTCACAACGGTTTCTTTTGAAACAATTTGTCCATTTTCTACATTTAACCGCAATCCCTGCTTCTTATTTGCATTTCCAATTTGAACGGTAAACTTAGGAGACTCCTTGATATTCACTCCATCGCCAGCGACAAAGTAATACTCAACTATATTTTTCCCAATTAATTCAGGCGAATAAATCGTATGTTCATATAATCTCGAATTATAGTTTTCTTCTAAATTCACTTTTTTAAATGGTTCTTGTAGTTTTGTCCGGTAGTATAAAGAAACGGTTTTGACTTCGATATTATCTTTTACTTCCGCTTTGATGAAAATATTATCCGTTTCCATAGCTTTTTCAGTATTTGTTAAATTTTCAATAGTTGGCGCCATTGAATCGGCTGGAACAGTTACTTTCACTTTCGGAGTTTGTCCGTCTTTTACCGATCCGGGTGTAGCCGCTTCAACGCCGGCACTAATTTTTTGCATTATATTGCTTCCATCCGCAGGATATTTGTACAAAATCCCTTTGTCCTCTTTAGTATCATCAATATTTACCTGATCATTATAATGAGCAACGGAAATTTCTTTTCCGCTGTTTGTGGCAATTACTAATGATCTCGCACTACTGTTGGCCATTCCGTTATTATAAATTTTCACAATGTTTTTGTTCTCTTCTAACGAAACACCATAATGTTTATTAAAATCTTCAACAGCCAACGATGCATTCCCTTGATTGATGATCCAAAATACAAGCGTCCCACCTGAAGGAATTTGCAGTGATTGATCATCATTAGGAGGTCCCCAAATAAGATCGGATTCTGCACCTTCCTGCGGATATCGATATCGGATTTTATAGTCTTTAAAATCAATAGTCTGATTAGTATTATTATAAATTTCAACAAATTCATAACCGTCCAACCCATTTATATTGGCGCTGTCCGGAACTACTTTAGTAATAAGAAGTTTTGGGACTTTTTGATAATCAATATTGGGAGCTTTAAGTTGAACATGGTATTCCTCTGTTTTGACCGTGTTTGTTCCATCTGATGCCTCTATGTAATATAGGAGTTCGCTTCCCCACATGTCTGCACTGGGAATCGCCGCCCTATATTCATTTTGATTTCCGTTTTCAGTCATTTGAAGGGATTTGTATGCTCCATTTTCCGTCAATTTATAAAATAATGTGACATAACGGACTTTTTTATTATCAGTAACTGTAGCTTTTACAATTAATGGTTCCTCGCTTTCCCATTCTGCTATTGGCTGATGTGTAATGACAGGAGCTTCTTTGTCATCAGGCTCTTCAATGGCGACAGGTGTCTTCGGCACTTGCCCTTCGATGAATGCACCTGGATTAGCTTTTTCACTTAAGCCAATTTTTTTCATTTTCGTCTCTTCCGTAAATTGATAAATGATCCCTTTATCTCTTTCAACATCATCAGCTCCATCATTATATGCTGCTGCAGATACTAATGAACCATCCTTTGAATAAACAGCTAATGTCCGGATGCCGCTGTTAGCCATTCCTTCAAATGGCAAGGCTTGGACTTCGCTTTCTTTCAAATCCGTTCCGTAAAATTGATTAAAATCTTCCAATCTTAAAGATTGATTAGAACTATTTTTCACCCAGAGAATGAAAGTTTTTTGCGGAGCTATTACTTGATTGTCCGAAAATTGAAAAACTTGATCGGCTTTTGCTGTACCCGGATATTGATAATGAAGTTCATAATTTCGCAATTCAATCGGCTTGTTGGTATTGTTGTAAAGCTCAATAAATTCATATCCGTCAGCACTTCCGACATTTGACGTGTCTGGAGCCAGTTCGGTGATTAAGATTTTCGGAACTTTTTGATAATCCGGTTCCGCATCTTGTTGAATAGCTACTGAAAAGGTTTCAGAAGAATTTATTGGAAGTCTTGTTGTTTCTGTCTCATTTTTCCCTTCAAACCAATAAGAAAAAGTATAAGACCATAAGTCGCTTTCTGGTACAGTTGCCGTAAAGGTTGTATCATTTATTTTCTCCATTTTCATGCTTTTCACAAGCATACCTGGAGCTGTACGATAAAACAATGTCAACTCTGCAAGGTCTTTTCCTTCCGCATCAATTTTAAGCGGCCGGCCTTTTTGAATGACTGTCGGTGGCTGATGGATGATTTCCAATGGCTGAACCGATTGTTGTTCAAGCTGGGGTTTAGTTAATGAATTGGCTTCTGGTTCTTGTTTTGAAGTTTCGGGAACTGTATCAGTATCTTGCTGTTCTGGTTTTTGCTGCTTTTGTTCACTTTCATTAACCGGAAAAGATGGATGATCCCCTCCTTTTGCAGGTTCTTTCACTTCTTCATTTGCTGCATCAGGCTGTCTTTCATCACTTTTGTCCTGTTGAACTTCGTTTTGCTGAGAGTTGTTTTCTTCAACATTTGGCTCGCTGTCATTTTGATGAAGCGGTTGTTCTTGATTTGGTTTATCCGTTGATTTCGTTTGTTCCTCCATCTGCTGCTCGGCGTCTCCTGCAACTGTTGCTGTTGCATACGTATGTATCGGTGTTAACACGGAAACAAGAACAAGCAAAACAGCGGAAGCTCCAGCCAGCATAGAGCGTCTCTTTCTTTTTCTCAAATAAAACTCCTCCCTAAAATTTTCTAACCTCAATTATTGTAATATCGAAATATTTAGTTGATTTTAATTATTTGTAAATTTTTGTCTAATTTTCGTTCATTTTAAAATAGAAAAATAGGAGAATTTCCATGATATAATTCTAGAAAAGTATATTTGAAAGGAGCATGTTTCGTGGCAAATCCATTCATCGGTTATATCGGTACATATACGAAAGGTGAAAGCAAAGGCATTTACAAATTTACTTTGGACACTGAGAAAAAAGAGCTTAGTGAAGCTAAAGTAGCAGCAGAGCTTGACAATCCGACATATGTCGCGATTTCCAAAGACAATCAAAATTTATATTCGGTTGTTAAAGACGGAAATTCAGGGGGGCTTGCTGTTTTTTCCATTGACGAACAAACAGGCGATCTGCAAAGCATCAACCAACAAGTGACGGAAGGACCTTCTCCGTGCCACGTCAGCGTCAACAAAGCAAACCATTTCGTCGTCACCGCTAATTACCATCGCGGAACGATCGAGGCTTACTTGCTGAATGAAGACAAAAGCGCAAATCCAGCGGCAAGCGTTGCAGAACATACAGGTTCAGGCCCTAATCTTGAAAGGCAAGAAAAACCGCACGCTCACTATTCGGGGTTTACACCAGATGAAAAATATGTTGTAGCTGTTGATTTAGGAATTGACCAAATTATTACCTACTCTTGTGATCAAGGTGTTTTAAAGAAGGTGAGCAGCCTTTCTGTTAAACCTGGAAGCGGCCCTCGCCATATCGTCTTTCATCCAAACGGAAAATTCGCTTACGTGATGACGGAATTAAGCAATGAAGTGATCGTTCTTTCTTATAATGCAGATGAAGGAAGCTTTCAAGAGCTGCAATACATCCCAGCAATTCCGGAAGATTTTGCAGAAAACAGCCAAGGCAGCGCCATTCACATTTCTTCCGACGGCAAGTTCGTTTATGCTGCTAACCGCGGCCATGACAGCATTGCTGTTTTCAAGGTAGAAAATGATGGGGGCAAGCTTGAATTTGTTGAATGGACAAGCACCGGTGGCCATTGGCCTAGAGACTTTGTCCTCGATCCGACAGAAAGATTTGTGATCGCCACAAACCAAGAATCAAGCAACGCCGTCTTATTTGAACGCGATCCTGAAACCGGCAAATTGACACGCTTGCCATCAGAAATTTCCGTGCCTGATCCGGTTTGCGTGAAATTTCTTCATCAAGGCTAAAAAAATGTCTTTGCAATCTATTTTCACCTTTACGAATCGAGTAGGAGGGAGCGATTAACTCCCGTCCTCTCACACCACCGTACGTACGGTTCCGTATACGGCGGTTCAATTAAGATAATTGACGCAAGTCTTTATAACTTCCGTGAATAGCTGTTCTCTTTATGCCAGTGGTCACTCCACCCTCCAAGAGATCTCCCACGGGATTCACCGCTTCCTCCCTCAAGTGAGGTACTACGTTTTCTGTGTTCATCATGACTCACTGAATGCCAAGGGCTATTCTCTCTTAATTGTTCGGTCCTTCTTAGTTGTTCTAGACCAACTAATACTATGACCTCTGCTGACTTCTGACTGTTCAGCTATCTATCACTAGATAGGTTACCAAGGTTACTTGGCGTGCCAGCCAGACCTCCCCGGGTAAGAGTGTAATCTTTCCTTCCATCCATCTGCTTCATTTACTCTGTATCACCTTCGGCAGAAAGGGCTTTGTTTTGTCTTGCAAACTCACCCAGTGATACCTAGCCTCATATGAAGTTCGTGTTCCTCAGACCGGAAGTTTGCCGCTCGCTTCCTTCAGATTCCGCGTCACCACGGACACCCTTGCGTTAAGCTAACTGCTACTTCTGCCTTCGCAGCTCGGGACTTTCACCCTATAGATTACACCCATGCCGGGCGCACAAAGAAGGCTCATCTTGTTTTAAAACAAGACGAGCCTTTCAAATTTTTATAAAACTGGCACCTTCCATCAGACTTTTAATTTAGGAGCCTATTGGTGTTGGTCAACTTCGATCACAGTGCGAATCCCTAGTGAAAGAGTATAAAAACGGTGAAGTGCTGCTCAATCCGTTTGCCTCCAACTTATTAATTCAAATCTTATCGTCGTCCGATACAGAGCGTTTCAAACAATCTAGTTTTCCTCCAACTTATTAATCCAATTCCCGAACTCGAAAGAAAAATCGTCATGGAAGCACCCTTCTTTTAAGCTGACCGCTTATGATCCATAGGACAACAAATGTTGCAAACCTTTATGACATCTTCATTCATGATTCCTATAGAAAAGAAACAGAAACAGCTTTCTACAAAGCTTGCAGTATTATAGTGAAGAAGTATAGCCTCCGTGTTTAAAATTAGAATAGCCGAATTGTCGCTCGGCTATTTCCACGAAGAGGTTATTTCCTGCTTAACAGGGGCAAAATCTCAACATGGTTTCGCTAATACTTGGATTATGTAAAAGATGACGAAGACGAAAAAGAGTACAAAATTTCAACAAGATTGCGCCAATATGCACCAATAATTTTGAAAAGCCGCAATCAGCTACACTGACAGATTTGGCAGTGACGAAAACTGTAAAAAGCTACTTAGCTTCCTTTTGCGCAATATTCCCGTTACGGACATTGGCGATGCCTTCTTTGCATACACCGTGCGGAAGCCAGGAGCAATTCGCACATAAGTAATCTAAGTCGTCAGGGACTACTTTTTGGGCCGTGAGCCCCAATAATTCCGATTTTAAGTAAATCCCATTTTCTTCAATGCCTAAATGGCGGATTACTTTTTGATCCATGGAAATCACATGCTCATTTGAATTCGGATCCGCTTGGCACGTCGATTCTCCATGGTGCGGACATGCCATGCACGCATCATCAAGTGCAGATACGACTTGAATGGGAAAGTCTTGCTCTTCATCACGAATTTTTGTAACTACTTCCCACATCTTCTCTACAAACGATGGACTATATCCCATTCCGCGAAATCCGTGCACACATAATAAATGATGCCCCCGTAAGCGAAGCGGCTTCATACATTTCTCCTCCCCTTTTTCTATTACTCCCATCTTATGAGAAAAAGCACAAGCCTACAACATAAACGTGAAAAAACATTGCATCCTTTAAAATTAAAATACAAGCGTCACAACGAAAAAGCGAGCAAAAGCTTGTTCCAAATTCACAAGCTATTGATAAGAAGCCCTCTTTCCTAATCGGTTATCCATTGATCAATATTGTTTTACCCACTTTAAATGGAGTCGCTCCTTTTTCAGCGTCTTGATATGAGGAAGGGGCTTTTTTGCGTTCAAAAAGGAAGAATTAGGATTCTTTTCCAACATCTCAATATGAAAAGGAAGATGTGATAGGCGAACTTTCCGCCCCGAAGCTTTCAGTTGAAAAATTCCTGTTTAAAGCCTATGTGTACATAGAAGCAGCTTCAAAATGGCAAATCAAGACGAGTTTGTCCTTTTTTTGCACCTTTAAGGGATCAGCTTTTTATTTTGCATTTTACGACGGCTGTTTTCCCTTCCCTTTTTTATATGCGGCATATAAGAAAAGGATAAACAAAACTGGGACTCCGACCAAAATGGAAATAAAAGGGATGCTCGCGCCTTTTTGTTCGTCCAGTTTAAAAATCTCCGCTGTTTCCCGCTCCAAAGTGATCGTGTATCCGTCCTTTGAACTTTTTATGCTTCCCCCTTTTAAATACCCTCTCAATTCGTGATTATCCGGCAAATATCGAAATCCGATCGTTACGCTTTTTGTTTGCGATGTGTTGTTAATGGCAATAATGGATGTTTCATCACCGCTTTTTAATTGATAAACGAGCATGCCGTCCTTTTCATACAACAAATGATATTGCCCTGTTCGGAGAGAAGGCAGGATTTTGCGAATGTCGGCTAAATTTGTTATGTACTCGACTATTTCGGTGCTCGTGCGAAAATCCATCATCCGATAATTGACTGCTCCATTTCCGCCATCCAATGCAATCTCCGTCCCGTAATAAACAAATGGAACAGCCGGTAAAGTATATAAATACGTCAAGGCAAGTTTTAATCTTGTCACTGGAAACGCTTCATTCTCAACAGCTTTTCTTGTAAAACGAACGATATCCTCGTCATCTAAAAACGAAACGACAGGCAGATTGGATTGCGTAAACCCGTCCAATCCTGAAAGCGGTTCATCCACATTCGAAAATGATTTTTGCGCATTTTTCGCAAAATAGGTATTCATCACGGCATCGATTCCACTGTTTTGATATGTATTCGGATCACCCCCGCCAATATCTGCCACTAAAACGAAATCTTTTTTGACAGACTTAACTTCTTCAGCCATTTTTTTTAAAAATTGAGGTTCAGTTCGATTCGCGTCAATCAACCGATACCCGTCAATATCACTTTGTTTGATCCACCATTTAGCGACATCGATTATAAATGCTTGAACGTCGGGGCGAGAAACATCGAATGTCGTACTTCCTTCAACAAACCATTCTTTTTTAGCTGGATCAGACAGCCAAGGGTGGTTCGGTCCTGTTTCGAAAACAAAATCTATCATGACCTTTAGATCACGTTTATGTGCTTCCTTTGTCAGCTGTTTTAAATCCTGCATTGTTCCAAAATGCTCGTCCACTTTTTTAAAGTCTTTCACCCATTTCCCATGAAAGCCGTTTGCCTCATTTTGAAATATTGGTGATAATGAAACGATTGTAAAGCCCATTCCTTTTATGTAATCCAGCTTTTTGATCACCCCTTGCAAGTCACCCCCAAGAAAATGTTCAAGACCGCCCTTTCTTTCGCCGTCATTGGCCGTCGTTCCATTGTAAAAGCGGTCAACTGCTACGTGATAAATTGACTCATCCTGCAAGTTTACAGCGCTAGCAGTCGCTGAAAAACAAAAAAGCAATGAAACACACAAAATGAAGATCAATCCTTTTTTCACTCGTCAAAATCCTCCTTATGTCAGCAAAATCCATGCTTGTCGCTCAATTCATCTAAGTTCGCCGCTTCAACTCTTCCGCAAAATCGGCAAGCGGTGTTGCATCTGTTTTGGTTTGCTGTCAATCTTCTCATCGAATGTATGTAATGTTTGATGGGATTTATCCCCTTTTCCGATGAGTTTTTCTTTATAAGCCTCGCGAATCACTCGCTGGCTTATCCCCGTTTCATTTGAAAGAGCCTTTATTCCTTCCATGCTAACTGAAAAATAAGTTTACATGTTTGAAATCATTGCGTTACCTACATCATTTTGCCTGGATTGCGCCACGATCAAACAGTTCGTCAACGTATTCAAAAAGTTAGGTCAGTTAATTTTTCATTCATGATCTTCTTGAACTATTCTCTTACAACATGAACCGTACCAGGCCAAATTCGGATCATATGTAAGCTTCTCTCCCTGCTTGATTCCTAGACATTAGAAAATTTTTTGAAAACGTTCATCATTTTCATAAAAATCTTTTTTCTACCGATGAATCATTCAGTTTCTACAAAATGTATATATATCTCTCCCCTCCCGCTCCCCTTGCAGATCATTTTTGAATTTCATTATAAAAAACATTATAACATGCTGAACATGTTTGTCCTTCTTTATTATAAAAAGCAAGGGGGTGTCTAATAAGTCGTTTTTACGGCTTATTGACGCCCCTATTAATGTGTTAGAAACGTTGATATATCGGTGTTTATGATTTTTTGTTTTCAAGGCGATTTGACTTTCTAAGACAGCCTCATTTTCCCTAAATTCATCAAATGATATTAATCCGGTACTTTTCAAACCAAATGTGAATTTGCCAAAGATAGGCTAACAGCTGCGGTCCCGTCATCAGCTGTCCGTACCATGGGCGTTGAAAAGATCCACCGTCTGTCTCTACTAATTTATTTAATGCATTCCCATCGAAAAGCTCGTGCAATATGGAGTCTTTCATGGCCAATACGTTTTCAAGCTGTTCTTTTACAAGCTTCGTATATTTCGGATGATGTGTTTTCGGATACGGGCTTTTTTTCCTGTAGACAACCTCCTTCGGCAAAAGATCTTCTAAGCTTTTCCGTAATAGGCCTTTTTCCCGATCGCCATATCGTTTCCATTCCCACGGAATATTCCAGACGTATTCGACAAGCCGGTGATCTGCAAACGGAACGCGCACTTCAAGCGATGCCCCCATGCTCATGCGATCCTTTCGGTCAAGCAATGTTGTCATAAACCATATCATATTTAAGTAAAAAAGCTCCCGCCTTTTTCTTTCCGTTTCAGGTTCTCCATCTAAAACAGGTGTTTCTTCAATCGTTTTTTCATATTGCCTTAAAGCATATTCTTTTATATTCAGCTTTTTTTGCCAATCGTTCCGGAGCAGCTTGATCCGCTCATCTAATGAACGAATCCACGGAAATCCTTCTCTTGCCAATTCCTCAGGACGATAAAACCACGGATATCCGCCGAAAATTTCGTCCGCACATTCTCCCGACAAGCTCACGACAAAGTCCTTATTAATTTGCCGGCAAAACCAAAGAAGTGAAGAATCGACGTCCGCCATCCCCGGAAGATCACGGACTTCAACTGCTTCCTGCAAATATGAGACAAGCTCTTCCTGTGTCATGATACATTCGTGATGAATGGTTTGAAAAGATTCCTTCATTAAATGAATCCAGTAGGCATCAGCATTCGGCTGAAACTCGCTTTGTTGAAAATACTCAGAATTCCCTTCGTAATCAATTGAATAAGTATGAAGATGCCCCTTTCCTTCCTTTTCAAATGTCCTGGCGGCAATCGCTGTAATGGCGCTCGAATCCAATCCTCCCGATAAAAACGTGCATAGCGGAACATCGCTGACAAGCTGTCTTGTGACGGCATCTATTAGTAATTCACGCACTTTTTCGACCGTTTCTTCAAAAGAATCCTCATGCGGATGGCTTTTAACGTTCCAATACCTCCATATTTTTAAGCCATCTCGATTAAAACTTAGGGCATGGGCGGGTCTAAGCTCTTCGATTCCTTTAAAAACGCCTGAACCGGGAGATCTCGACGGCCCCAGCGCCATAATTTCTTGCAGCCCTTCCTGATCGAGCAAAGCATCGACTTCAGGGTTGGCTAAAAGGGCTTTTATTTCAGAAGCGAACAGAAAATTACCGTTGTTTTCATAAAAAAAGAGCGGTTTAACGCCAAGACGGTCGCGTGCTATAAATAATTTTTCATCTGCTGAATCCCAAACGGCAAAAGCATAAATTCCGTTTAAATGGTGCACACATTCTTCTTTCCACTCCATGTATGAAGCTAAAAGAACTTCCGTATCTGAGTGGCCGCGAAACGTATAGCCTTTTTTCAATAATTCTTTGCGAATATCTTCCGTATTGTATAGCTCGCCGTTATAACAAATCGTGTAGGAATTATCTTCTTTTTGTTTTGTCATCGGCTGTCGACCGCATTCCGGGTCAATGACAACAAGTCTTTTATGCCCGAACAATACGTGCTTCTTTCCCCAAATATTTGTATCATCAGGCCCTCTTTTGCTTAACGTATCAATCATGTCTTCCATTATTTCAGTATTTTGGAAAAGTGATTGTTGAAAATTTACCCAGCCAGCAATTCCACACATATGCTTATCACCCCACTATCTATAACATGAAAGATGTAGCTATTGTATGCAAAAAAAGTTCAATGTTACCTGCCCATTTGTATAAAAAGAAAGCATTTTGTCTAAAACAATCAATAAAAAGTATTGAGGTGTTCATATTGTTTTCGGACGTAAAAAATGACCTTCTCCATAAACAAAAAAGGAGTTTTCGGACTGCAACCGTTGAAATGCTTCAAGCAAAACCGATTTTGATCGATGATGAAGATGATGAACAGATTTCTCTTGATGATTTAAACGATCAGCACATTGAACTTTTGAAAAACGGCCGATGGGTTGATATTGGACATAATAAGGAAGAATACTTGCGGTCAGGCGGAAAAATTCGAATCAAGAAGACATTCCCCTATGCATTTCATTGTTTTTTAAATGAATTGGATGATGAAAGCTTTATAATGTTTGTACACCATTTAAATGCTTTATCCTTTTCCGTTTATGACATCATCTACTGCCACAATCAATTGTTGTATCACCATGGAAACAAACCGATGAAAGGCGCTTCTGTTTTTATATTTGATAATACGGATTCTCTTTGTGCGGTTCAGCATTTTTTCCATCGGGGAGACAAACAAAAAGACCTGTTTGAATTCACTGTAAGCACAGGGGAACGAAGCTTTGTCAGCTCTATTTCATAACTGCAATTCAAGGAAAAAAGGATTTAGTTAAAAAGTACTTTTAAGACAGTCGGAGTAATGAAAGCTTTGCAATTGATAGGGGGAGTGCAGATGTTTTTGGCATTTGAAAATGGATGAAAAGACAAACAAAGATATTTAATAATTTGTTTCATACATCTTGTCGCTTGACATAAAGCCTCTGCGGGCATGCTTCTGGCAAAAGGGGCAAGTTGCAGAGTTTTTCCAGGTATACAAGCCTTTCCTACCCGCTGCTCCATGTAAAGCTGAGAGAAATAGTATACGAGCTTCATTGCCAGTAACAGACTAGCATCAAACGAAATACAGTAGAAGGAGTTTATAGTTGGTGTGTCTCTATTACAATTTAAGATTTTCATTTATAATGGTTTTAAATTAATTACGATGCTATCAGATTCAAAAAATAAACATTTATTAATTTCTAACTCAACTTTCGCACACAGAAATATTTAAGCATTGCTTGATATAATTAGGTATAGTGGCCAACCATTTATTCATTTGATTTTTAAAGATGTCCATGTTCAAAGAAACCTCGGCTTCCGCCAAAGTTTGGAAAAGGTCAATAAGTGATTGAAGGGCAGTAATAAAATCTATGTCTTTTACATCTTCGCAAAGGATGTAAAAAAGGTTGCCAATCGTCTTAGGATCCTCCTCTTTTCGCATTTGCCAAGCAATGAGAATATATCGTGTAAAAACAATGGTTGTATGGCTAATTAACATGTCGTAGGAACGTCCCTGGAATTCTTTCTCTAAATTTAAAAGGGATTTATTGCATTTGAAGAAGACTTCAATGTCCCAACGCATGCCGTAAATACGAATGATCTCTTCATTTTCTAATGTTGTATCTGTGCTGAGAATGGCAAGCCATTCGCTCCGTTTATTACGGTTTCGTACAAATAGAATTTTTACTGGAATTCCATTGTCTAAAGTAGCATAAACGGATCCGCGAATGTCTTTTTTACCCATGTGAGGTTTTGCCAATTTGTAAAGTTGATTCAGTGTGAAACGTTCACCATTGTAAACGTATCGCTGCTTTAATTGCTTCACCAAGCCAATGACAAATAACCCTTTGTTCGTAATCTTCTCAATTAAAGGCGCTTGTGTAAACCAGGAATCCATGAGAACATAGTCAGCTATAATCCCTTTTTCAAGCGCATGATCAAGTAAAGCTGAAGCCACGTCCGGTTTTGATTTCAGAGCTTCCTGGCGACGCTTATAGCCAGATGTTCGTTTATCAATATTGGTATTGATTTCTTGCAGGCGATTTTCCTTTTTCGGTGAACTTAGAAGAGCAAAATCAACGGGAATAAAAGTAAAACTATCGGTCCAGCCAAGGGTAAGCATTTGAAACCCTTTCAAGTACTGATGGGTAGAGTGATCAAAAACCTTAGCCAACAGTTCAACCGACTTACTACGGTTTCTTGAAAAGACAGAATCATCAATCACAAAAGCTGTGACACGATCTTTTGAAGTTAATGGTTGAAGCAGACGGATCATTTCACTGCTTAATGAAAGCAGAAACTTTCTCCAATGATAGGTTGGTGTATTTAAAAAGCGATAGACTGTATCCTTTCCGGGCAGATCCTGAGATCGTTTACTCATAAAAGCACGAAACCAGTTCTTATATTGGAAGACTAAAAGAAAAATCAGTTTGAAAACAGTAAGACAAGAATACCCGGAAAGTTTCGTAATATTCGCTTTTCTTAAATGATATCCAATATTTAATTCGGAAAATCCTTGTTTAATTTCTTTTGGTAATTGCGCAAAGTAGTCTTTATTCGTTATCATAGTGGTGACACCTTTCTTTTGGATTTGGTTTCGTCACCAATATTTTACCAAAAGAATAGGTGTCTTTCTTTATGTTTTAAAAAATGTCAAATGATAATTTTGTACTTCCCAAAACCATTTACATCAAGCATTTAAACAAGATTTTGGACTGCGAAAGCTGAGTTTCTAATATATCACCTTTTTTAGGAACGATTTTATAATTTTTCTTATCTTCGAAATCGTACGTATTAAGAACTTCCCTATTAGATGATAAGATTTGAACAAATGGTTTTTCTTTCTCTGTTTTTCCGGCATAACTTAATATATATTCTCCCTCGGGTAACTGTAATCCTATTTTATAAAATCCTGAATGATGAATTTCATATTGTCCTGCTTTACTCATCTTTATTGTTTCAAAGTTTGCAGGAGAAAGTCTCACTTTCCCTTTTCCTTCTAACCCAATATGTTCTCCATTAGTCAACTCAACACCTAATATTTTATCTTTTGCGGATAATTCTTTTTGCATAAATTTAATTTTCCCATTTATTACTTCTATATCATAAATCCCTTGATTCATATCTTCTCCTACAATATATTCTCCGCTTTTTAAAGTCATTTCCTTTGGTTCTACTTCTTTATAACGATTTATGAAATCAGTAATATAAGGATAAGCGATAATGAACGAACATATCACTACTATAAAAATGAAAATAGTAAATTTAAATTTATTCATAAACTAAGTTCCCCTCATTCATCTTCAAACTAAAATCACATAAGGGTTCAATATCCTCTTTAAGATGGCTAGCAATTATTATAATCGCTCCTCTTTTCTTTTCTTCTAAAAGCAGGTCTTGGATTAATTCTACTCCTTTATCATCAAGCGCATTGGTAGGTTCATCCAAAAGGAGAATATCAGGCTTTTCAAATATCGCCTGTGCAATATTAAGTCTTTGCTTCATTCCTAAAGAATATTTTTTTACTTTTAGCTTAGAAAATGGATCTAATCCGACTTTTTTTATAGCTTCTTCAATATCATGTTTTGTGGCAACTTTTTTTATTTTTGATCACTAGCATTGCAGTAATTAAATCTGATGATTCAAAATACTAAGAATGTTCAATTTTTTATTGATTTCGAAACAAAAAAATCCTTTACAATGGAAGTACAGGTGGTTCCTGTCCAAATCCAATCGTAAAGGATAACTGTTATGGACAAGAATACACTAATTTCATCATTTGGTAAATGGGTTTCACCCATAAATATTCAAAAACTTAGCGAACAAGTCAAAGAATTGAAACAGGACTATTACACAAAAAAGCTGACAACAGAAGCCTATATTAAACTTTTATTGGTAGCCCAGCTGCTCGAATTTAAGAGCTTAGAGGAAATGAGTGATGCACTTGTAGACGAAGATCTTCAAAAAGCACTCGGATTTGAATCGATAAGTGCCTCTCAGCTATCCCGAAAAAACAATCAGATCAACCCACTAATTCTTGCAAATTTGTTCTTGGATCTTGTTTGGAAAATTCAACGGTACCATTATCAAAACGGAAAGAATATGCCACTGAAAATCATTGATTCAAGTACACTCCCGTTGAATTTGACCCATTATAAATGGGCAAAATTCCGTAAAACAAAAGCTGGTGTAAAGCTACACTTACGGCTCGTTTTCATGGATAAAGACACCGTCTATCCTGAAAAAGCAGTGATTACGACAGCAAAAGAACATGACCGAAATCAACTCGAAGTCCTAGTGGATGATCAAGAAGCCATGTATGTGTTTGACCGCGGTTATGTGGACTATGAACGTTTTGATCGGATGACAGATGATGGCTATTTCTTCGTTTCAAGACTGAAGAAAAACGCAGTCATTCGTGAAGTCTATACATTTTCACTTCCTGATGATTGTCACGTTCTATCCGATAAAATGGTCTACATTGGTACCACACAAAATCGTACTGAAAATGTCTTTCGTCTACTAGAAGTTATGGACACAAAAGGGAACTTACTTCGTTTCATCACCAACCGATTTGATTTAAAACCAGAAGAGATAAGTGATATTTACCGATCTCGCTGGGCTATTGAACTCTTTTTCAAATGGCTCAAGCAACACGTAGAAATTAAGCACTTTTATGGAATGAGTGAAACAGCTATTCAAAATCAAATTTTCTTAGCCCTGATCACGTATTGCTTACATGTTCTCATTCAATTGGAGATGAAAAGTAAGAAATCCCTACTTCGAATTACTCGTTGGTTAAAGAGAGCTCTGTGGAAACCAGCTTATGTTTGGTTGCGAAAATTTGATGGGCGAGCCAGTCCATAATCTCCCTTTTGTCGTTGTCGCTCTGGTTTAACTGTATATATTTACCAAATGGGCAGTGCCACCTTTCTTTAGGTTTTGTCTTTTTGGCACAAATTCACAAAAGCTAATTAACAGAAAATTCTAACTATATTTATGCAATGCTAATGATTTTTGATAAAATAAAAAGATTTGTGTACGCATCATACTGTGGCAATAACTCCATATTTTCTATAATGATCCCAACGCTTTGGGGGAAGGATATATCTTTATGTAATACTTGATTATTAATTATAACCTCACCTTCAGTAGGAATAACTAATCCAGCTAAAGTACGAAGTAACATGGTTTTACCGGATCCGTTTTTACCAAAGAGTCCGTAAACCTGTCCCGGTTTAAAAGTATAAGAAACATTTTTTAACACATATGTGTTTTTTATTTTTTTACTTACATTCTGAACTTGAAGCATTTTTCACCCTCACTTTATAGTAAATCCATCTTTTTGATTTTATAAATAGATAGAAACATGATAGGGATTTGCATTATAAGCAGAATAGGCAAACCCGTAAAATAATCAATTGTATGTTTTGGAAACTCAGGTATTTGACTTAGTCCGTTCTTAAAACCCATCCCATAATTCGGTAAAAACAAGTATTGTAAAAGCTTGGACGAACCATATAGTTGATTTGACATTAAAACAGATGCAACTATATATATATTCATAATCAGATGAGAAATTTTTGGGTTTATATACAGTTCCAACAAAAGTTGAATGCTAAATAATGTTTGTAAGGTTAGTAAATAGATAGAGAGAGATTTTATAAAATTCGTTATAGAAAACGTCGATGTACCTAATTCAAAGAACGTACAAATAACTATTTGGAACATAGTAAAAAACAGAAGAACGATGAACATATACAAATACTGTTTGATTATCCACTTGGATTTGCAATAGGTTCTTACAAAAAAAGCTATACCATGGATTCTTGTAAAATCGCTAAAATATCCAGAAAAATAAAAACTCATACTAATAATTGGGAGATACCAATTTAGTAAATATCTATACTCTAATGCCTGCGAAGAAGTTATAGGAACACCATCTAAAAAAGGAAAATTAGTGTTAAGAAGGTCAAACCCACTTATCAAAATTTCCTGCATGAGGATAACTAATAACCTGAATCCGTGATGAATTGAAATCGACTTTGATTTTGTTGTAATTTTGATGGATTGATAATCCATAAACCCCTTTTATGCTTATGACCTATGTCATCTCTATTTCCGAAAATGGAACAAATCTCTGTTTTAGGTATACGAACCAAAAAAATAGACAAAAAAGCCCAGGGAGTGACGTTGGACATCAGTGATCGAACATTCGTTCGTTATCTTACCTCTCTCCATTTCTGATAGACGTTCAGTAGGGGCTCGCTATAGCCACTCCTTCGCGTCAGTTTCATCCAGATCTGTCGTGATCGACGGACGAGTCGCCCTGCCATCGTGATCACCGTCTGAATAATCGTCTTGATGCGGCGGCGTTTCACTTTGTGGTGCAACGGATGTCTCGGATCGCTTAATAGATCTTGTCCAATCAGACGAAGAAGATTGTAAACGAAGGCTCCCATGACCAACACGAGCGCATTCGTTTTCATCTTCCCAGATGGAAGCCGCTCTAAATCTAAGTCGCTCTTCAGTTCGCTATGAAACTGTTCGCATGTCGCATGGTCATGATACAACGCGAGCACATCGCTCATTCGAACATGCTCGTATCCTTTGAGCCGCACCCAATAGCTTTCCACTTCATAATCAGGAACGAGCATCAGCTGTCCATTGCGTTCCATCGTCCGTTCCGTCACTTGGGTGACTTGAACGTACGTATACGTGTTTCCATCGATCGCTGCCTTCTGTGGAAGGCATAGCTCATAGGTTTGTACTCCTTCGCTTTGTCCATCATCGACACGTTTGCCCTTTTGCGAAGCGATCTGGAACCAAAGCGCTTTCGATTCTCGGCGTAAGTTTCGCTTGATGACAAAGTCCACGTCTTCCTTTAGGCATACGTGCACATTCGCTTCTGCATCGTTTCCTGCATCCATGCGAACAAGCAGACGAGATGAAGTCAGTTGACGAGCTCGACGGATAGCGGTGACTAAAAACGAGGGCATGTTGTCTTGCACATGTTGTTTCCCTGGACGCAACTCGGCATGAACGAGATACCCTTCCTTCCCTGCATACGCAAACAACGGTGTAAAACCGTCAAATCCTTTATACGTTCGACTGACTCCTTCTTTTTTCGTATCGGAGTTGTCAAATGGGGAACCATCTATATCAAGGGGAAGCCATGTCGTCTTTCCTTTGGTCCAACAAGGGGACAAAGTGGCATGTCGTTGAATCAACAGACGTATGGACTCCTCCCAAAGAATCGTTTCGGTCATCGGAAGACAAGCGAGCTGATCGAGTCGTTGTCGCAAGGTTGGAGAGGAAGGCACGTGCTGAATCCCCATCGATGCCGAAAAGATATCGTCCTGACGATACGCTTCGATATGATCGAAATCCGTTTTTCCTGTGGCAAGCAAGCCAATCATCGAGCGAATGACATCGCTATGGGAAATGTGCACTTCTCGACGAACCGTTGGAAGCCGAAGTGCGTTTACCCGTTTATCCAGTTTCGTTCGATGGAGTAAGTAGCCAACGAGAGCAAGCCCAGCACTTGGGGTAATCGCTTCATCTGTCAATACAAACCGAATCGGGAAATCTTTCATCACATCACCTACTTGATGAAGAATCGTCAACGTCGTTTTCCCTTATCGTATCAACGGTTTGCGACCATTGTAAAGATGTTTTGTCACGGATTCAGGTAATAATACAAAAATGAAAAATTTTTTATTTATGATCATTGAATAAAGTCCTTTCTTTTATACACAAAGGAGCCAATTAAGTAAAAGAACACAACGATGGTAAGCGTCAAATCTTGCACACCTTCTTGGTGTGCTAATTTCATGAGATAATCTCCTCAAGATGAAATTGAAGGAGGTTTTTTTATGCCTAAGAATCCTGAATTACGAAAGGTTTGGGAACAACGAATCGCTGACTATCGTAAAAGCGGTCAAACTCAAGTAAACTGGTGCAAGGAAAATCAATGGAGTATTCACCAGTTTAAATACTGGTTAAGAAAAATTGAAAATCCAATAAAAAATCAAGGAAAGTCTACAAAATGGGCATCCGTTACCCTAGAAGATCATTCACAAACAGTTGAAAATTCATTACGGATTGAAATTAGTGGGATTTCAATTGAAGTAAAACCTGGTTTCGATCCGGCCTTTCTTTCAGAAGTGGTTAGGACGTTGAAATCAACATGTTAGTTGGTACAAGAGCTGAACGAGTTTACTTGGCAAAAGGAAGTACTGATTTGAGAAAATCCATTGATGGATTAGCTGCTTTGGTGAAAGAGGGATTTGATTTAGATCCCTTTTCATCAAGCTATTTTGTGTTCTGTAATCGAAAGCGAGATAAATTAAAAATTCTTCACTGGGACTATAATGGTTTTTGGCTTTATTATCGTCGATTGGAAAAAGGAAAATTTCAATGGCCAAATGAAAATGACACTGGAACGATACAAATTAGTTATCGGCAATTACGCTGGTTATTGGATGGTCTTGCAATGGAGCAAAAGAAAGCACACCCAGAAGTAAAGGCTAGAACAGTTATATGAATTTTTTACTTTTAACAAAAACCTTGGAGGAAAATAGCTAAAACCGTCGAATTATTACTACATGATGAAAAATTTAAAGAATCCTAACCAAAACCCATTTGAATTAATTGAAAAACTTCAACAGCAAATCGTTGAATTGACGGCGAAATTACAATGGTATGAAGAACAGTATCGTCTTAGTCAAAAACGAAAATTTGGCTCTTCAAGCGAAAAAACAAATCCTAATCAATTAGAACTACCTTTATTCAATGAAGCAGAGGTAGAGTCTAATGTAAAAGCCGAAGAGCCAACTGTTGAAACAATTACATATCGTCGTAAAAAGAAACGTGGTCAACGTCAAGCTACGTTTGAAAACCTGCCTATGGAAACGATTGAATATCGTTTACCCGAAGAAGAGCAGGTCTGTTCGTGTTGCGGTGAAAAAACACACGAAATGAGCACAGAAGTACGACAAGAATTAGTGATTATTCCGGCTCAAGTCAAAGTTTTAAAACACGTTCGATATGTCTATGGATGCCGTCATTGTGAGCGTAATGAAATAGAGACACCAATCGTTACAGCACCTGCCCCAAAATCTGTGTATCCAAAAAGTTTAGCTTCACCGTCAAGCATGGCATATATTATGAATCAAAAATATGTAGAGGGGCTACCTCTATATCGCCAAGAACAACAGTTCAAACGATTAGGTGTGATCTTATCCAGGCAAACCATGGCCAATTGGATGCTTTATGGTGCCGAAAAATGGCTTGCGCCAATTTATCAACGAATGAAAGAGCATCTCCTCTCTAAAGACATTCTACATGCGGATGAAACAACTGTTCAGGTTTTACATGAACCTGGAAGGTCAAGCACATCGAAATCTTACATGTGGCTTTATCGGACTGGAAGAGAGGATCCACCACTTGTCCTTTATGACTATCAGGAAACTAGAGCAGGAGAACATGCCAAAGAATTCCTAAAAGGGTTTAAAGGATACCTGCATGTCGATGGATATGCAGGATACCATAAGGTATCCGGCGTAACATTAGTTGGATGTTGGGCTCATGCCCGCAGAAAGTTCGATGAGGCTTTAAACGTACTTCCTGAATCCAAACGTCATTCAGCAGTCACAGCTCGGGAAGGACTCAATTTCTGTAATCAGCTATTTGCCATCGAGCGTGATTTGAAAGAATGTACACCAGAAGAACGATATAAAAAACGACTTAAACACAGCCAACCATTGTTGGAGGCTTTTTCAGCATGGCTAAAAACAGAGAAAAGCAATGTTTTACCAAAGAGTCTATTAGGTCAAGCCATTACATACTGCCTCAACCAATGGGAAAAACTCGTGGCATTTTTAGAGGATGGACGATTAGAAATCGATAATAATCGAAGTGAACGATCCATTAAACCATTTGTGATCGGAAGGAAGAACTGGATTTTTAGCAATACTCCGAAAGGAGCTAAGGCCAGCTCAATCATTTACAGTATTGTGGAGACAGCAAAAGAGAATAAATTAAATCCATTTTATTATCTTCGCTACTTATTTGAAAGGCTTCCCAATATGGATATAAGCAATATGGATGAGCTTGATCAACTACTTCCTTGGTCCAAAACAATTCCTTTGAATTGTCGGGTTTTTAATAACTTATCACAATAATAGTATTTAATCCCTATCATTAAAAGGTGGGGATTATTTTACGCTTACCAACGATGAGCAATTGTCTGAAATATGTAATTAATAAATCTGCAACCGTCCATTTTTTCTCTAACATTTTAGTATATATCACCAAATCCTTTAACGGACCCCATGTCTGGTTCATTATTAATTTTTCAAAAAAGAATAAACTACCTATTAAGAAAATCGCTTACGTTCTTTTGATGATAGCTCAAAAAATGTGCGTAATAGAGTAAATAAATAATGGCTTTTCCGACGATTTAGTTTCGGATAATAAATTAAGAGACAAACAATATATATATCCTAAGTTTCTACGAGACCTTTTTTAAGTTTTCACGTGCTGTTGATTTATATTTAATAATTATAAAACCTCCTAAAAATATAAATATTGTTCCTATAATTTGATAAATATCAGGAGTTGATCCTAAAAAAGCCCACGAAAAGACAAACCCAAATACAATTGAACTATACATTAGAATAGAAACTATATTAGGATGTAAGAATTTTAATACATAGGACATACATTGTTGAGAAGCTACGCCCGTTAATGCTATACCAAACAATAAACAAATTGACTTAAAATTAAGAGGATTAAATCCAGCTATAATTAAATAAATAAAAGAAACACTAGTTGAGAAAAGGAAAAAGTAAAACACTATACTAAAACTGCTTTCAGTTTGTCTTAAAAACCTAATAGTGACATTTGAGGCTGCTGAAAAAACTGCTGAAAGTAATGCCAAAATAGATGGCCAACTTAAATAATTATCTGTGTTAGGATTAGCGATTATATATACACCTATAAAACCAATTACTGTCCCAATTATTATAGTTCTGGAAATCTTCTCTTTAAAAAATATAAGTAGTATTATCGGTATAAAAAAGGGATAAGTTGAATTTAATGCTAAAGCATTTTCTACTGGTAAATACTTTAGCGATATAGAGTAAAGAGTAAACATCAAAAAACCAAATATTCCCCTCAGCAAATGAACTAAAGGCTTTTTGGTTCTTAACGTAGGTTTACCACTTATATAGTAAAAAGGGATTAACATAATTAACGCTGAAAAAAATCTAAAAAATGTTATAGTAGAGTCATTAACGTAATTTGAAGCTGACTGAATAAGAAAACTCATTAAAGAATAACAAAAAGCTGCCAAAAACGTAATTAATATATACATATACATATTCTCTTCTCCTTACAAATTTTGGCAATATCTATAAGTCGATGGTATTTAAAACCAGAAGAATTATAAGGAATATCTAAACGGGGTTTTGATTTAGCATTATTAAGAATACACCCATGGATCTTTTACTTGTATGTATGATTCTTTGTAATAGATCCAGATATTGCGTTTAACATTGGTTGAAATTTTATTCTAGTCTCTTCATATTCCATTAGTGGGTTAGATTGGTCAACAATTCCACAGCCAGCAAATAGATAACCCTCGTTTTTCTTTAAGCATCCGGATCTTATTGCAACTATAAACTCACCGTCGTTATCTAAGTTCACCCACCCTAAGGGTCCTCCGTACCAACCTCTATCTATCTTCTCAAAGTATCTTATTAATTCTCTAGCTTCATTAGTTGGTGTTCCATTTAAAGCAGGAGTAGGATGAAGAATTTCGACTATCTCTAATAAACTAATATAAGACTTTAGTTTTCCTTTAATAGGGGTATAAAGGTGAACAAGATTAGTATTAGTCAATAGTTGAGGTCGTTCTGCTATCTCTATAGTCTCCAATAAAGGCTCTAAACTACTTTTTATCATATCCACCACATATTTATGTTCTTTTATATTTTTACTGTCATTTAATAATTCCTTTTTAATACTTATGTCTTCGCGAAGATTGTTACCTCTCTTAGCTGCCCCAGCCACACATGCAGACATAACATAATTTCCTGTCTTTTTTACTAATCTTTCTGGTGAAGCTCCTATAAAGCAAATATCTTTATATTCAAGAGCATATATATATGTTTGTGGTTCATTATGTATAAGGTTATTAATTATTAAAGGAATACAGAATCCTTTTTTATTTTCCAATTTTAAACTTCTTGCCATTACTACTTTATTGGATTTACCGGTTTTAATATTCTTTATTACTTCTTCAACAGATTTAATCCACTCTTCTTTTCCGATCTCTTCTATTATCAGATCCTTATTTTTTATATTGTCCATTACGAAATATTTAGATTTAGTAGTTATCTCATTTATAAATTTAATACTACATAAGATATCTCTATAATCGGTCAAAGGAGTAATAATTAAATTTATTGTCACCCAATAAAATTTTCCTTTCTTTGTAAACAGATATTTAGGTAAAACACAAAGCGATTTAGGTATACCTTCCCATATATGTTTACTCTGTTTTACATCATCAAAGGAAAAAACGGTAAAAAAAACGGGCCCCGTTTCTGATTCCTTGTTATTAGTTATCGATCTTTCCCTAAAACTGGATAATTGCTTGTCTATAAATGCATAATTATTATGTTGTAAGATGAATTTATAGGCTCGTTCTATCCCAACTTGTTGTACATCTTGACTAGACCAGAAAAGGCGAGATCCTTTATATTCGTGAGCATTGCTATAGACACTTACAAGATCAATTTCGGGAATTTCAAAAGTATAAGAAAGTAATATTTCCCTATTTTCTCTTATAGATTTTTTTTTGCTTTCATTGAAAAGGTCTACAATACTAGTGTTATGAGTATCTAGCATCTGTTTTCACTTCCTCCTAATTATTAGATAAAAGGAGAAAATACATTTTATGGGATAATAATAAAGCAGAACTGATATACTTAGTATTATTTTTTTGAAATTTTGGGGAATTCAAATAAAATAATAAGTTATTCCCTAAATTAAATATATGGGTTTTACATTATTTTTTAATGGGGTTAAAATTTTAAATAGATATTTATTTTTCTATATGATATATTTGAGTTAGGATATTTAGAAATTAATTCCAGTGCAGTTATTAGTATTAAGTTTTAGTTTAGTCTAGAAGAGGTGAGCAGAGTTGAGAGTGAAAAAAGTAAATAATATACTGATGTCAGACATCGCTAATGAAGGATCAGACACACAGATTTTTAAACTCCCTAAAGGACTTACCTTGAAAAGAAAGCAAATTCCTATCGATTACGAAAAGTTAGAACAGATATGTCAACAAATCGATATGAAAAAAGGTGCTTTATTTTCAAGTAACTTTGAATTTCCTGGTCGATATTCTAGATGGGACATTGGCTTTATAAATCCTCCAATTGAAATTCGTTCAAAATCCAACAGTTTTGTAATTGAAGCTTTAAATAAACGTGGGATAATATTACTGAATTTTCTAAAGGATCAACTATGTAATAAGTTAAATATTATTCTTACTGAAACATCTTCACATATTATAGAAGGACTTATAAATAAAGAAGAAAGTATATTCATGGAAGAAGAGCGTACTAAACAACCGTCTATATTTGACTTAATAAGAGAAATAAAATCTCTTTTTACTAATAATGAAGATAAATTTTTAGGGTTATATGGTGCTTTTGGATATGACTTAATTTTTCAATTTGAAAATATTAGCCAAAAAAAGCATCGAAATAAAGACGATAGTGACTTACACTTATATATGCCTGATGAAATTGTAGTAATTGATCATAAAATAGCTAAGTCATTCTTGCTATCTTATGAATTTGAATACAATAATCAAAAAACAGATGAATTGCAAAGAGATGGGTTGGATTTTCCATATAATCCTAAGAATGATATCTCTATTCCTGCTTACCAACCAGGTTATTATGCTGACTTAGTAAGGAAAGCTTCTATATCCTTTCAAAAGGGAGACTTATTTGAAGTTGTACCTACTCAAGTAATTTATGAGAAATGTTTATCTAAGCCATCTGAAGTATTTAAAAGACTCAGAACTAATAACCCAAGTCCATATGGTTTTATTATTAATCTAGGCAAAGAATTTTTAGTCGGTTGTTCTCCTGAAATGTATGTAAGAGTAGTAAATGGTGTTGTAGAAACTTGTCCAATCTCTGGAACTATTAAAAGAGGAAATAATTCTATAGAAGATGCGGAAAACATTAAATCATTAATAAACTCAGATAAAGATGAAGCAGAACTAACTATGTGTACAGATGTTGATCGCAATGATAAGTCTAGAATATGTATACCTGGAACGGTTGAAGTTGTGGGGAGAAGACAAATTGAGAAGTACTCTCATCTTTTCCATACTGTAGACCACATTAAAGGAAAACTAAGGAAAGAGTATGATGCCCTCGATGCATTTATTACTCATATGTGGGCTGTAACTGTTACAGGGGCCCCTAAATTAGAAGCAATGAGATGGATTGAGGAAAATGAAGAAAAGCCTAGAGGTTGGTATGGCGGAGCAGTAGGTTGGTTTGCTTTTGATGGTAGTTTAAATACAGGATTAACATTACGAACTATGAGGATAAAAGATGGTGTGGCAGAGATACGTGTGGGGGCAACTCTTTTATATGACTCTGTTCCTGAAGAGGAGGAGGAAGAAACTCTTATCAAAGCTAAAGCACTTGTACAGTCTTTATCAAACTATGAGTACAATAATGAGAACACCGGTTATAAGCCGCGAAGTGTTGGTGAAAACAAAAATGTTCTTATAGTAGATCATGAAGACTCCTTTGTACACAACTTAGCTAATTACGTTAAACAAACAGGCGCAAAAGTTGTAGTTTACCGTTCCGAAATTGCTCGACAAATACTTAAAGATAAGCCAAATTTTGACCTTGTTATATTATCACCAGGACCTGGAACACCTGAACGATTTAACATAAAGGAAACAATAAGACTTTGCTTAGAAAATGAAATACCTGTATTTGGAATTTGCTTGGGACATCAGGGAATTATAGAGTATTTTGGAGGAAAATTAAACTTCCTATTCCCACCTATGCATGGTAAAAAATCAAAGATTTATGTTCAAGATGATACCATTACATTTAAAGGGATCAAGTCACCATTTTTAGCAGGAAGATATCATTCTATTTATGCTAGTCATGTTTCAGATGACTTGAAAATTACCGCCTTATCAGAAGATAACATAGTAATGGGAGTAAAACATAAGACCAAACCGATAGTAGGTATTCAATTTCATCCAGAATCGATTATGACTTCTTACGACAATAATGGTATTAAAATTATAGAAAATATAATGAAGTATTTAGCCAAGCCACCTACCAATAAGTCGCTATAATGCAAAGAATCGTATATCATACATCAACGTTTTAATTGTCGTTTAAGAGAATGTTAGCCCTACTTCTATATAAATAAATGTTATTGGATAAAAGGTGGTAATATTATGAATAGAATCCAAGTTATTACTATTGATAAACTTTCACTATCTGGTTATGGTCTAAAATATATTTTAGAAGAGGAACTTGACGCATGTGAAGTTAATATTCTAACTAATGATAAGGAAATAATCGGAAAAATTAAATCTTTTAATCCTAATATTATTATAATCGTTGCTGAACGTAACGTGGATTTAGAAATAGTAGCTAAAATAACCGAAGACATCCGAAAAGCAGATATTCATAGCAGAATTGTTGTAATGTGTGAGGAGATACAAAGCATTTTCTTTCAAAAATTATTAGTAAATCAAGTTTCAGGTTTATTTTCCGTTAGAACTGAACCACTAGATATTGTCAATATGTTGAAGATGATAGAAGCAGGGCAAGTTATATTTAGTGAAGATATTACCTTAAATCTATTAAATCAAAAAGATAATAAAGATTTCAGTGAAACGGAAATAAAAATAATAAAATTGATTGCAGATGAAAAAACTAACAAAGAAATTGCACAGGCTTTAAACTACTCAATAAGCACAGTAGAGCATTATATTACCAATATCTTTTCTAAATTTGCAGTTAAAGGTAGAGTAGGTGTAATTCGCGAGGCCAAGAAACTTAATTTAATTTAAATTGTTGTTTTAAAAGACAGGATAAGCTACTATCCTGTCTTTTTTTTGTTAGTGGCAATCAGAAAAGGTTCTTACGTTTTTTGGTGAAAAGCTTTGTTTAATTTAAGTAAAACCATATATATCGGTAATTTTCCCCTAATTATTTTAAAGGTTTTAACTTATCAATAAAAGGTAAATAACCGATTTTTAAATTGATAAATATATAGTAGATTGTAAGTAAGTTCATAAAATTCTTAAAGGAGGATTATTAAAAATGGTATCTACCCTATCTGTAACCAAAGAATCTTTTATTTGTGCTCCAAGAAGATTAATTCATGAAAATGAAGTGGAAATTAAATCAGACTATTTTGCACAAATAGTCGATATTGACATTTATTTAGAAGGAGATAAAACTCAGGAGCTACCGAATATGGTGGATTATCCTGTAAGGTCAATAGAGAATGCTATTAAATATATTCATAATTTGAGAGAAATAGGGATTAATTCAGTCGTCATCAGATTAGGCGGAAATCCTTTTATAAAAAATCAAGAAGGCTATAGATATGAACCATTATTAGTTAGAACTAACAGTGAGAAAATTCATGAAAACGATGAAACAATTTATCAATTACTTTTAGATCATGCAGAAGCTATTCGTAGGATCAGATCTGTATTTCCAACAGAAAAACTACATATTACTGGTGATCCATTTGGAGTGGCAGTAAATAGTGACGGAAAATGGGGTGTCCCTGACCAGAATGGTGGCATTGATAGAGATAGCACTGCAAAACTGATTAGAGAAGTAGCTATTCAGTACGGAAAAGCTGGTGTTAATGCAATCTTAACAATGGGACGTCTTGAGGGAGAAGTTGGGATAACTAAAAAAGCACTTAAAGATAACGGATTGGATGCTGTAAAGATTGAGTCTTTTTCATCTAATATTGAAAGTAGAAGCGCATACACATACTTGGATGATATCAAAAAGGATACGGGACAAAAAATATTGCCCGGTAATTTAACAGAGATGAAGATGCGGATTCTTATGGATATTTATGAGGGAACAGACTCAGTAATTATTAAACCGATGGATCATTTGCATTTAATAGAAAGTACGGTAAACTTCTTAAAGAATAAATATAATGTTATAGACTTTTTGACATCGGATTCTGTAAGGAAGTATTTACAAAATAATGAAAGAATTTCTGATAAAATAACTGATATTTTAAAAAATATAGATAAATTTCACTATAAATGTCAAAATGTAAAAGTTGGGACTTATAGCGTATCAGGAACCTATTTTATGCATAAGCTTGTTGAGTTTCAAAGAGGTAGCTCATATGCTTTCAATATTATAGATGAATTGTATAAAAATATTGTCTCAATTGGTAAAGGATATATTGGCAATCTTATGGATCGGAATGCAGAGTGGTATTTAAAAAATCTCAAGAAATATCAAAACTAATTTTATTCTCCTTCAATAGTAAGATTAGTTACTGGATAAGGAGTAACTATTCAGCTCATTACTACTAATTTGCTAGAAGGCAACACAAAGAGGTCGTTTTCTCTTACTGAAAACACCTTGTCTTATCTAGGTGGAAGAAGACAGTAGACAATGGAGATGACCTTCCAATAATTGCTGAAGAATATCCCATACGCGTTTCTTCTGTTTTTTAATCGTCGAAATGACGCTGTGCACGAGACAAAAGATGTACACATCTTCTTCTCGTTTCTTCCGTAAGGAGGTTCGAGGCCGAAACGCATCCGAAGAAGGAGGCAAAATGGCTGTTAGTACTGTTTTTTTCGTGCGTGTTTCGAGTTGTTCGACCCATGCCTGTAATTGTTCAATTTGATTTCATAATGTTTTGACTAACTGTACCACTGCCTTGCGGTCCCTGATGATAAACGGCTAAAATTTGTTCTTCTTTCATTGTTTTCACCTTCTGTCCATATTGTGATACTTCTAGTTTGGACAAAAAATAAGGAGTTTTAAACGCTTCCTTCTAGACCTTCTCTAGTTGAAGGCTGAATAGTTACCAACGATTTAAAATTGGCTCTTACGTTCTTTTGGTGAAAAATCGAGATAATTGAGAATGGGAATCTAAAAAATTCTAATTTACACACTAATTTTCTCAATTGGTCTCTCCCTATCACCAAGATTGCGTAAGAACCTTAAAATTCTCCAATTTCAACGAAATGAAATTCCCTATATGAGCGTTAATTCGATAACTGTGCAGGGATAAGCCCCTGTTTTTTTCTTTTCCCGTAGGCGATAAGAATCGCCTTTGATGTTAAAGACAATTTTTCTACTAGCTGCATACATATTAGTGAAAAAGCAGTTGGAGGGTAGAAACTATGAAGATCGTACGACGAGATGCATGAACGCTAAACGAGGATTTACTGTTAGCTGAAGTCGTATTGCACTATATTCGCGGAGGAACTTAGCTCGCTGCGTCTGAGGAAGTAGGACACCGTCTGCTGTGGACGCCGACACCTTCGGATTTCGATGGAATGCATATGTTCGGAAACAATACAAAGAAGCGATTGAACTAGCGAAAAGGCATCAGAAGGAAAAGAAAAAGGAAATTATCGTATCGGTAGAACAAGGGCAGGAAAGAAACGAGGAAACGGTTGAAAACAAATTAATATGGAGGGACGTAATTGTATTTTACAATCCCACGGACAGGATGCATTCGATTATCAGGTGAGCAGATGAAAACCGTGTATTAAAAGAGATATGGAGCAGCTGCAGCAAATGGTGACAAGGCTGCAGTTGGGAAAGGTGGCTTTACAGAAAGAGTTTGCGACTACTCCAGAAGATTATAAGGCGTTTATCGACATTATGGAACGGGCAAGAAAAATGGTTGTTATACTTGAAGAAGATGAGCCTGCGCGAAAAGTAAAATTCTAGATGAAAATGAAACACTCGAAGAAGAAGAAATTGAAAAGTAATTATAAAATGGTATAAATAGTTAATTTTCTGTTAATTTTTTATATGATTATTGACAACCAGAAATTTCTATTGTAATTTTATGTAACAAATCCCATGACATTGGTTAATGAAAAAAATGTTATAATATACCAACTAAAAGTGTTCAGAAGGGACGTGGTTACTATATTAACTAAAGTTGGCTTTACGATTGATGCTCTATACCCTTTAGGTGATTTCAGTCGTTTTGTGGTTTACGATTTACCAAATTACAATATGAATAATAATTTTTCCGCCTTGATTGAATCGGGAAAAAATTTGTTGCCTTCAATGGATTTAGTATTGCATATTGCATATGAGGAACCGTTCGATGTACGGGTATGAGCAATGGGGGATTTAGGGATCTTTTTAGTTTCATGTAAAAGAACGGAGATTTCCCAAACTATTGTAGAACCCATAATCTGTCGATTGAAGCTCTTAGCTTCAACTACAGGTCTAGTGCCCCGTGATACCTACTCATCATACATCACTCATAATCCAACTGATGCCCTTAGAACTTTTACAGGAGATCAGAGTGAAGTGGGCTTTATTCGACAACATCAAAAATCTGATGAAGCTATTAAGCCTGCTGTTGATAGAATGCTACTTCTTCAGGAGGAACCTTATAGGGAAGATCGTTTTGATTTATTAAGATCAGTAATATCAAGTCTTAAGGTGCTAAAGGAAGAAAATGCTGCGGTTCATAAGCGCGTAGATCCTATCTTCTTTATGACATGTTTTCGAAATTACTTCTTTCCCATTGAGATCGATGGACAATTATACAACGCGCCAAGTGGTGTTCATATAGCTAATATCATTATTCTTGATGTGGTCTCCGGTTGTACTGACGCGCCTTATTACGAAACAGTAAAAGAGTTACTTCCTTATTTAGAGCCAGGTGATCAATTAAAAATAAATCATGCAATGTCCTCTGTTTCATTGAAAGACCGATACTTAGAGGATTACAAAGCCAACATCAGAGACACCACAAAGGAATTAACTTTATTGGCTGAGATTTATCAAGGTCTACTTAATTTTCGTAATGTTCATCAAGGATTAGTCACACGTTACATTCGAAAACAAGATCCTTCTGTTACAATCGGGACCGGGGGATTCCCTTTTGATACATTTCTACAAGAACGAATCGATATGGTCAAAAGTTCACGTGATAGTGTGAGGAAGCGTTATGAAGGACAATAAATTTATTTTTATTTCGATTGTTTTCAGTGTTGCAACTACAACTATGAGCCAAGGTCTTATAATTCCTTTGCTGGCTTCACTAGAATCTAAACATACTAATATTCTATTAAATAGTCTTAGTACTAGCATCATATACCTTGGCTTGTTCATTTCAATGTTCTTCATGGAACAAGTGGTTAAACACTTAGGGCTCAAAAATACAGTCTGTGTTGGTTTAGGTATTGGAATGACTTCTATCTTACTTTTTCTGATGTATCAAGGTTTCTACATATGGTTGTTATTTCGGTTTTTATTTGGATTAGCACTGGGAGCTGTACATTATGGCACCCAAACCTGGATTGGATTAATTACTTCTTCAGAGAAACGTGGTAAGCAGATGGCCATTTATGGTTTTCTTGCTGGGGTAGGATTTGCTATTGGTCCGCTGTGGATCAATACCTTCAAGATTGCCGAATGGATACCATTTGCGATTGCAGCAAGCGGATTTTTAATTTCTTTGCTGGCAATGATCCCATTGCAGAACTATCGACCATTGAATCCTAGCGTTGGGAGAAAACGAAGTTTTAAAATTTCAAAAATGGTGTATTTTATCGCGTCCCCAGCGCTGTTCATGGTTTTTGTTTTTGGATTTATGGAATCATCTCTCAATGGGGGCTTGCCAATTTTTGCTCATCATGAGCAGATTAATATTTCAATATTGTCGCTTGCTCTATCTGCTTTTGTTGTGGGAAGTTTGGTGTTACAAATTCCTCTGGGACATATTAGTGATATATGGGGAAGAAGGATCGTCCTTTTATTCTGTGCCATCGTTGGGTGTGGACTTTAATGAGTGTTACCATACACTACCTCATCATCATTTCTGTTCATTCTTATGTTTTTCCTAACTGGGGGAACAGTAGGATCTTTATTTAGCTTAAGTCTTGCTTATCTGAATGATCTTTTACGGCCGTTATGGCTTCCCCTTGGGAATCGTTTGGCAGTCATGACTTTTGGTCTTAGTATGGCCTTGGGTCCTTTTATAAGTGCACTTGCGATGCGATTATTTACCTATAAAGGATTGTTTTGGTCAATATCATTACTTTTTTTAGCATATTTCATATTTAATATTGCAAACAAATCTACAGTCCGTTGTATTACCAGAGAAATGTTCAGCGACACAAATATGTAAATATGATCTTTTCTGAAAAAACTTATAAATCAACAACAAGTAACCATCCCCCTTGATATACAAGGGGTTTTTCTCATTTGTAGAGGGTTGACAAAATATGTTGCATTCAACAATACAGGGGAGCGACAGCACCGACAGATACGACAAAATTGGTTGACAAAATATGTTGCATTCAACAATACCCAACAAAACGAGACGAGATTTTTTCTCGTCTTTTTTATATGATTAAACTAGTCATATAATTTACGTTATATGTCTAACAATTGATTCTTTTTTATGATATACTCGTCATATAATGTTATTTTTCATATCCGTTATTTTTGAAAAAATCATTTTTAACTCGCCGTATAAGTGAAAGGGTGAAAAAGATGCTCAACGAGTATGTCGTTTACTTGCAAGAAAAAGGTGCTTCCAAAAATACTATTATTTCCTATACGAACGATTTAAACATATTTTTTCATGATTTACATATCCGTCCAGATGATTATGTCACGCCGGCTGACATCCGCAAATGGATCCAACACATGTTGAATCCGGCAGAAGGAAAACCGCTGGCGATCTCCACGATCAACCGCCGCCTCAATTCACTGCGCAGCTTTTATGCGTGGGCGGTTGAGCGCCATTACATCGAGCAAAATCCGATGAAGGATATTCAAGATTTGAAAACGGCTGATGAAGACCACGAAAAAATCATGTGGCTTACCGAAGAAGAATTCGAGGACTTGCTGCAGCGGATGCGGAAAAAACCAGTCCGCAGCAGAGGGGTCGATCCGGAGGAAAAGTACCGCCGCGACCGCGCGGTAGTGTATTTGCTTACCTATGCGGGATTGCGGGTTGAAGAGCTGTCCAATTTAAAATTAACGGACTTGGATTTAGAAATGAAACGGATTCGCATTGTGGGAAAAGGGATGAAAGTGCGAACGGTGCCGATCTCCAACATCCTGCTGGCTGAGCTGGAGGATTGGTTGAAGTTTCGCGCGGAAATGGCGAAAAAGAAGCCGCATGTCGCCGAGTCTCCATACGTCTTTTACAGCCAGCGCTCGCCGAAGTTTTCCGTAAGGGGCATCCAGCGCATGATCGAAAGCTACAGCCTGCCGAATAAAAAACTGACGCCCCATATGTTTCGCCATACGTTTTGCAAGTGGATGTTAAAAGCGACGAACAACGACATCGAAAAAGTGCGGCGTCTCGCCGGCCACAGCAATATCGCCACGACATCAAGATACTTGAAAGACAGTTACAGCGATTTGGCGGATGCCGTGGAGGCGTTGCCGAAATTCTGAAGGAATGGATGAACCAATCCGTCATCGGATGAATCAAATTTGGATGCTTTCTGGCATCCTTTTTTCTTCCTTTAACTCTTCCATTGCTACTGGATATTATCTACAGCAATGACACGCGGAGCGGATACATGTGAAAAAGCCAAGGCTTTTTTCAAGAAGCGCTTGGCTGATTTGTCGTTTTACTAAGGAAAAAGTCAATAGTGTTCCCATCCGAATCGGCTGCATGATAATTGTCTTGAAATTTTTGCACCAGAACCGGAACAAGCAGTTCAGAAGGTGTTTGGATAACGATTTTGCAATCGAGTAGGAGGGAGCGATTAACTCCGTCCTCCTCTCACACCACCGTACGTACGGTTCCGTATACGGCGGTTCAATTAAGATAATTGACGCAAGTCTTTATAACTTCCGTGAATAGCTGTTCTCTTTATGCCAGTGGTCACTCCACCCTCCAAGAGATCTCCCACGGGATTCACCGCTTCCTCCCTCAAGTGAGGTACTACGTTTTCTGTGTTCATCATGACACACTGAATGCCAAGGGCTATTCTCTCTTAATTGTTCGGTCCTTCTTAGTTGTTCTAGACCAACTAATACTATGACCTCTGCTGACTTCTGACGGTTCAGCTATCTATCACTAGATAGGTTACCAAGGTTACTTGGCGTGCCAGCCAGACCTCCCGGGTAAGAGTGTAATCTTTCCTTCCATCCATCTGCTTCATTTACTCTGTATCACCTTCGGCAGAAAGGGCTTTGTTTTGTCTTGCAAACTCACCCAGTGATACCTAGCCTCATATGAAGTTCGTGTTCCTCAGACCGGAAGTTTGCCGCTCGCTTCCTTCAGATTCCGCGTCACCACGGACACCCTTGCGTTAAGCTAACTGCTACTTCTGCCTTCGCAGCTCGGGACTTTCACCCTATAGATTACACCCATGCCGGGCGCACAAGACGAAACGCTACTGACAACATTATGTCAGTAGCGTTTTTGCATACTTTATAGATTCCTCTCTAGCAAAATCCCCACTTGCTCTGCCATGACGTAAGGTGGATAAGGCATTCCATTCGTTAACCACCATTCCAATCCCCCTACGTAAGCCGTTGCAATAAATTGAACAATAACATCTTCACTTAGACCGTAATTTTTTCCCTTTGTTATGTCTACCTCATACTTGAACTCTTTGATAAAAAACTTAAGGGATCGACTACGAAATAAGAGGCTCCTTATACACTGTTCCCGATCCTCCATAGCCTAATTCACTCGACATCGCCACACGCGGACTTCTATATTGGTTACATAACCATGATGATTCATTCGCTTCATAGCAACTTTGCCCAATGCTTCAAAAAACGGTTGTTCAAGTGGTTTAGGAACAACTTGTTTATAATAATTACCGAATGTACCTAAGTGATATTTAACATACTCGTCAGCTGATACTACTCTCATAGTTGCCATTTTGCTTTCAACTGCTTCTATATGAAACTTATCTTTAACTAATTGACTGTAGTTGAGCAATTTTCATTACAATAATTACCATGTAAAAAGAGACAAACGGAGTACCCCTTATGCCACATGAAGCTGTTTTTTAACGACATCAATGGGAATATCTTGTTTCGCTGCATCGTAAATAAACTCCACGAGGCTATGTCCTTTCTTCTTTCGAAGGAAGTCAAGCCCGGTAGAGAAATCGCTGTTGGATTCGACCATACTGTACACATAAGCGAGTTGCACCAAGATCCAATACCGTTTCACCGCCCGACGTTGACGAACGCGGTACCCATCGAGCTTCAGCTGGTCTTTCGCTTGTCGAAAAAAGCATTCGATCGACCAACGCTGGGCATAGTAGCGCAAGATCTCTTCATCGCTTAGCTCCCGGTCGGTGCTCAAGACGCAGTGAAGATGTTCAGGTGTCATCGGCTGATCGGCTTTCCAAGCCAACAACACAACGGCATCATCGAGACCTTTCAGCGCTCCCTCGTAGCGATACACGCGATAACGCTCTTCTCCCACCGTGACGAGATGGGTGTCGTTCGGTTCGATATAGTGGGCAAACTGTTTGGCTTGGATGGCGATGCCTTTTGGATAAAGAACCCGATTCGTCTTGAGCATCGCAATGACGTGGAATCCTTTTTTCAGGCAGGCTTCCACGAGTGTTTTCGATGGGTACCAAGAATCCATCAGCACATAAACAGAACCGTGCACATCCAAAGAAGAAAGCATCTCGATGGCCCATTGACCCTTGCTTTTCCCATCCGCCTTGTCGTAGAGGCGAAACGCAAAGGGAAAGGCTTGCGTCATCGTATGAACCATGAGCCAGACGAGAGAGTGTCCCCAAATCGACTTTTTGTCCGCGTGAGAATAATGCCAATTACACCCTTCAATAGCGTGTTTCGCCTGTGACGAAGGCTTCGTTTTTCGGCAGATCGTATCATCGATCGAAACAAAAATGGGGTGATTCTTTCGCTTGGCCGTTCGTTCCACATGACGAAGCATCCACTGCTGGAGTTTGCGAAGCAAGATTTCTTCATCCCAAGGGCTTTTCGTGAAAAAATGGCTCAGTGTCGTTCGATGGTTGGGATGAAAGCTCTCATGATGCAGATCGGTCAAGGTTCCCACAAATCCTTTCGTTGTCAGCGCATCGATAATATGAACGAGATGCTTCATGACCGGCTTAGAGAAATAAAGGGCCAGCCCCAACATTGCGAAAAACTTGTCGATTCCTTGGTGATGTGGTAGTCTATTCATGAGACATGAACCTCCTTGAGAATGGTTTGGTGACACATCTATTCTAATCAAGGAATCGGGTTCATGTCTCCTTTTTTGTTCGGATGTAAATTTATGTTAGTGAATTTGCTCATCTACAGTAATTGATAAATATCATCTATACTGCGGGTGCGTGTTCCAATTGGGACAAATTTATCTGGAAATCGCTTAGGTAGGCCGACTTCTGTTAATGCTTCTAAAACAAGATGGTCTGTTCCGCCAATCCCATTGATAGAATCTAGGGGATGATAGGTAGTGAAACAAAAAACCCCATCGAATTGCAGGTGGTTACGTATCCATTCAAAAGCTTTATTCTCACGGGGATATGTCCAATGCAATACTGACATCATTGTAATTAAATCAAAGCTTGTTTCGATTTTAGGGTTGGAGAGGATATCTGTTAAATAAAAATGGACATTATCATAATTAGATAGGTTTTTTTGAGCCATATTAATCATGGAGGGGTTTTTTTCAATACCGACAGCCAATTTTCTTATTTTCCCTTTTTGCATCATGGATTTAATAAATTGCCCACTTCCACAACCTATATCAGCTATACTCTCAAAAGTCCTTTCAGGTAAAAACCCGATAATCCAATCAATGTCTTGAGATTGACGGAGTTTAGAAATCTGATTGTAAAGAACGCCGTAATCTATATTTGGAATATTAATCATAATTAGAAACCTATCTCCTTTCCTTGAATAGGATAGAGAGGGGCTTGTCTAAAAAGTCCATAAAAACAGAGCGAATGGAGAAAACAATGAGTTTTTCCATTCGCTCTGTTTCCTTATTTTTGAAATTGGTTTGGGAATTTGCGGCCCATTTCAGTATGTTGTGGGCCATTGCCACAATCCCGAATTCTGTTCGGACTTTATGAAGCCCCCGTAACAGAAATCGAGTGAAACGCAAATTGCCCTTGATGTTACCGAACACACTTTCGACATCCACTTTACGCTTCGCATAAAGAGCTGCCTTTTGTTCGTCACCAAGAGCTGCTTTGGCTTTCGCTTTCATTTCTTCATAAATCGTGTTCCAATATACTCGACGATTTCCTTTGGCTTTCGTACACCCATTCTTCAACGGGCAATCCGTACAATCTTCACACTCGTACACTTTCAAATCTTGTATGTATCCAGATGCATTTTTTCTTTTTTGATAATACTTGAATACGACTTTCCGATTGTTCGGACAGATAAAGCAATCGTCTTCTTCGATGTATTTCCAGTTTTGTACTTTTGATAAATCCTTTTTAAACTTTTTACTTTGTTCCTTCAAATAGGTTTGGTATGGGGCTAATAATTCAAAACGAGGTTCTTTTTCTTCGCCAATCGCATATAAATAGTTTTCTTCACTCGCATATCCTGCATCGGCAATGACATACTTGAGTTTCTTTTCCTTCGGCATCGATTCCAATAACTTTTCCATAAATGGTTGGAAACAGCGAGTATCTCCTGGATTTTGATAAATTTCAAATCCCACGATAAATTGATGTTGTGTGGCGAGTTGAACATTATAACCCGCCTTGAGTTGGCCGTTTTTCATATGGTCCTCTTTCATTCGCATAAAAGTGGCCTCATGGTCGGTTTTCGAGTAGCTATTTCGTTCACCTAGAATCTGTTTTTGTACTTTGTATTTTCGTAATCGTGGAAGATAATCCGTTTGAATCGTTTTCAGTTGTTTGGTGAGTTGGGATTTTTTAGAGCGAAGTTCTTTTTTTCTTTCTTTGTCTTCTTCCTGTTTATAATCTTTTTCCAAAGCTTCTATTCTCTCAGAAAGTTGTGCCGATGATTTTTCTAATTCTTCTTCTAATTGTTCTTCTTTTAATTCCTCCAAGGCGATTTGGTGCGCTTCTTGTAGAAACGATTGAATTTTGGCTCGTAGTTTCTGATCATATTTTTCTACGGATTTTCGCCATACAAACGTATATTTGTTGGCATTCGCTTCTATTTTCGTACCATCCACAAAAATATGGTCGAGGTCGATAAGTCCTTGTTCTACTAGTTGAAGGACAAATTGTTCAAATACAGAATCCATCATGTTTGACATACGAACACTACGAAAATCATTTATTGTGCGATGGTCAGGGGTTTGCAATCCCGCCAACCACATCATCGGAAGATTTTCTTTCACCATTTGCGCTATTTTCCGACTTGAATAAACATTTTGAGTGTACGCATATAAAATCACTTTCAATAACATTTTAGGGTGATAGGGTGCACGACCCCCACCAACATAATGAGTATACAACACTTCATCCGGAATCGATTCCACCATTTCATCCACTAAACGGGCGACATGATTTTCAGGAATATACATTTCGATATCTAAAATGCTCATGACTTGACGATTGCAATAAGGTTGGAAAACTAGTTTTTTGCGTTTCTTATTCTTTTGAACCTCTATTTTTTGAATACCCTCTAGAGTCATTTCTAATTGCGTGTTATAATTTTCTTGAATAGTCATTTGATTATTCATAAGAAATCGTCCTTTCTGTAGAATGTTTTTTGGTCAATTTCATTCTATAAAAAAGGACGATTTTTTTGTACCCTAAAAACAGAAAAAAGGGCTGAGCCCAAGGTCGATTCAATCGACTTTTCGGACAGCCCCCTCTAATTACTTAATTGGGACAACTTTGAGAGATATAAAAGTATCTAATTGTTGGGTGCCAGTTGATGATAAAGCTGAGAATTATATCACGACTCCCCATTTTTTCTTTTGAAAATTTCCCATCTACATCCTCGATGTGTACCTATCTCATGTAGCTCATAACGTACTGAAAAGCCTTTTGATTCAATTAGGGAAGAAGTAAGGCGAGTACAATACTTACAAGGACTGTCCAATGTTAATTCTACACCTTTTTCCTCGGCTTTTTTCGATAGTCCCAAATTCCACAGCGGAATATGGTAATAGAGGAAAAATCTTTAGTTTGATTATCAATGTGATAATCAGATTGATAGCATTCCGCTTGTTTACTATTCGTAGTACAAGATCTTCAGCCCCATTGTTTGTATTTTGCAGTTTACTAAAAATGTCTGAATTGAATTTGATATAATCATATAAATCTTCATAGCCATATTTGTAGACTAAGTATTTTTCCATGGCAGCTTGAGCTTCAAAAAAACGTTGTTGCCACAGCGCGGCTCTTTCTGTTTCTGACAGATTTAATTTGTTCATGCTACAATCTCCTCGTATACTAAGTTTCAGAAAGTTTTTTTATCGAATTTCCAGTCCGATACGCTCCTTGACAATCGCATATCTTGGGTGGTTGCCTTTGTGGGAGGGGCGCGCCCCTCCCACAAAGGGTTGAGCGTACCGGGGTTGGACTTTTCGCAATGTTCCTGGATAATGGTCTTAGGATCATCGGGGATACTCTTCTCACTCCTGTAGCTTTGACTACTTGTAAAGTCTGTCTCCTCGGCCCCTGTTTGGACGTCTAACCCGCAGGCTGTTCCCGTTGGTTTTCCCCATGCTGGAAGGAGCAGCTTCCAGGGCAGCCCATGGTCCAACGTGAGTTCTCATATGCGAGGGTGACTGGTCAACAGGCGCGATCCGGGGGCATCCCGAAGAGTCCTACCCCTCGATCCTACAACAATAGGAGGTGATCTCATGAAACTCTACGTCGGGATCGACGTGAGCTCACGCGACTTAGCCACCTGCATTATGGATCATGAAGGAAATACGTGCGCACGCTTCAAAGTGGATAATCATCTTCTGGGCGCCACCTTCCTTCGGGATCAAATCCTCCTGTGGGCTAACAAGCGAAAGCCAACCGAATTTCTGATCGGGATGGAAGCCACCTCGGTCTACAGTTGGCATCCAGCTATGTTTTTCCACCAGCAGGAGGCCTTGCAGGCTTGGAACGTCAAGGTGTTTACGATCAATCCAAAGCTCATTCGCAAGTTTAAAGAAGCCTATGTCGACTTGGAGAAAACGGATGACATCGATGCTTGGATCATTGCGGATCGGCTTCGCTTCGGCCGTCTGAAGATGACGGCTGTCCTCAAGGAGCAGTTTCTCGCGCTTCAGCGACTGACACGCATGCGATATCATCTCGTCCACCAGTTAACCCGTGAGAAACAGTATTTTCTCCAGCACTTGTTTTACAAATGCAGTTCCTTTACCCAAGAGGTGGACAGTTCGATCTTCGGACATGCCATTCTCGAACTGCTGCTTGAGTCGTGGAGCCTCGATGACATCTGCCAAATGGATGTCAAGCAGTTGGCCGACTTCCTGCGCCAAAAAGGGCGCAATCGCTTTTCCGATCCGGAATGCATCGCCAAGTCGATTCAAAAGGCGGCCCGTTCGTCGTATCGGTTGTCCAAGTGTGTCGAGGATTCCATCGACTTGCTGTTAGGGCTGTCGATTCAATCAATCCGCAGCCTGCAATCGCAGCTCAAAGAGCTCGATAAAGCCATTACCCGCCATCTTGAAGGCATTCCGAACACACTGCAAACCATCCCAGGCATCGGACCGGTTTATACCGCAGGCATCCTGGCCGAAATCGGACAAATCGAGCGGTTTCACAACCAGGCCGCCTTGGCAAAATATGCCGGCTTGACATGGTCCAAGCACCAATCGGGCCGTTTTCAAGCCGAGGACACCTCCCTCATTCGTTCCGGCAATCGCTATCTCCGTTACTACCTAGTGGAGGCTGCCAACTCGGTGCAACGGCATGATGCGACGTTTCGTGCGTACTACCGGAAGAAGTATGAGGAAGTGCCCAAACACCAACATAAACGAGCCCTCGTCCTCACCGCTAGAAAACTCGTGCGTGTGATCGATGCGCTGCTACGCAACGGTCAAATCTACACGCCAAGAAAGGGGGAAGATCGATAAGAGGATCGATCTGGTATACCAATATCAACCTTTAGACCCAGTTTATTACATGTACCAATACTGGGTTTCTTCAGTATTGCCTTTTTTCGGATCATCGGACAAGGGAATTTCCAATTTCTATGATTTTTCACCTTGACATATTACCGCAGGACTTTCTTTGCTTAATACTATTTATATTGTGCATATTTGACACGAATTGTAAAAACCCTTCTAAATTTTGTGATAATTATTGTTAATATAATTTTAAGAAAAATAAGATTGAAGAAATATGCGCTGTGGTCAAAGGCGCCCTCCCGTGCAGCGAGTTCATGACCCATCTCCATTTGGTGACGTGCAATTCGACTTTTGATAAGATTAAGTTATATTGTCTTTGGACTTATTCCAGGTGGTTTAAAAACGCGTAAATAAATTTGCTTATTAGGTTATTAGGGATCTCACTTTTGTGTCTAGTACGTCGTATGATTGGTTGAACAGCCCAATATTTCTGTTAGTGAATTTAGCTCAAAAAGATGATACAATTATTTTATATACTTATGAAGGAGGTGAATTAATGGAGAAGCATACATATGGTGAATTAGCAAAAATCTTCTTTGCACTCTCTGATCCTAAAAGATTAGAAATAATTCACCTTCTGGGAAAACAAGAAATGAATTGCAGCGAATTGTCGCAGATACTCAATGTATCCTTACCAACAGTTACATATCACCTTAAAATACTCATTAATGCTGGCATTGTTGAGGAAAGAAAAAGCGGTTCTTGGAAATATGGAGTGTTGCGAACAGAAGTACTTGAAAATGCTTTTGAGATGATTAAATGCCATGTCACTCTTCCTCAATAGAAAAGCATGGCTTATTCTTGCTTAACAGTTAGATAGTTTTAAAACTCTTAAATCCAAATAGGAGAGGGGTTTTATAATGAGTGTACGTGCGAGAGAAGCTATTTCTGTGCTAACTTTTTTACCGTTGTATCTTCTTTTTTTCCTTATCGGTACTGAAACATTTTTAGTTTCTCCACTTCTTCCTAGCATCGCTAAAGATTTTCGTGAAGATGTGAGTATGGTCGCACACACAGTCACTTCTTATGTCCTGGTTTATGCACTCTTCGCTCCTTGGCTAGGAATTTTGTCTGACCGCGTTGGACGAAAAATGTTCATTGTTGTAGGAGCAGTGATTTTCTGTTTTGGAAATATTTTAGCTTCCATTTCAACAGGAGTATGGTTTTTGATTGTTGCACGAGCAATTGCTGGATTAGGCGGCGCCATGGCTGGACCCGCCATGTGGGCTTATATTAGTGATGAGACAGATCAACTAATGCGTGGACGGGCAATAGGATATGGCATGGCTGCTTTCTCTCTAGGGCAGGTTGTTGGCGTTCCGCTCGGTTCTTTTATTGCGGGGTTTTCGCGTTGGAATTGGGCTTTTGGTTTAATTGGAATAAGTGTATCGATGGTATCAATTTATTTATTTTTTAGATTTAGGCCACTTATCACTTTTTTCTTGTCCTAGTTTTCCTTCTTCATATGCTTTCACCCATCTTTGCACAAGATTCGGGCTAAGCTCGTATCTTCTAGCTACCAATGCTTTATTTCCAACTTCTAATGCTTCTTTCACCACTTGTAGCTTAAATTCCTTCGAATGTTTTCTTCGTTTCATGTACATCAAAAGCCCCCTTCATTTGGTCACTTCGATTATAAAAAACACCTTATCGAGTGTCCAAATTCATTAGGGGGCTAATGAGACAGTTATTAATTGAAAAGCGACCAAAAATGGTATTATAAACCATTTTTGGTCTTTTTTTTTATATCAATCAGTTTCCTCATCCCAATAACCAGCTATTGTATAGTTATTAGTACTATAGTTATTGTTTTCAGCACCTAATCTTACATAAGATTTGTTTGCTGTGCTATATGCCGTATAATAGTGGGCGCCACTTCCTTGTTTCACATCATATATATTTGAAACTCTTGTTCCACTTTTATCTAACCAAAAAGTTGCAATTGTTCCTTTTCCTTCAGATGAATATGCCAGATTTACTTTCCATTTATTTTTAGGATTAGAAGTTTCTCGATATCTTTCAGCAGAATAGCTATTTTTATATTTAGGTTTAAGAGTAAAATGAAAACTTACATTATCGTTTCTGGCAAATGTAAAACTGGAAAAAGTAAATATTCCAATCCCCACAACCGCAGCCATCCCTAACCTAAAATATTTTTTGGCTAAATTTCTCATAATACTCCTCTTTCTTAGTATTGATCGATATTTATCCCAGGTAAATATCTTAAAAATACTTTATACCAAAAAAATACAAAAAACAAGAATTTATTTGGTTCATCACCAAAAGATGTACTTGATTTTTACGTTAAAATGTGATAGAGGTCTCTAGACGGACACGCAAAGTAAAACGCTGGATATTTCGATACCCATATCCTCGCCTTTTGATCAATTTTATTTTGTTGTTGATTCCTTCCATTGGACCATTTGAGTAAGAAAAAACGATGCAAGAAAGCACTGCGTCTCTTCGGGTGATGAGTGCCTTGGCAATACTGCGTACGGCGGCACAGTCGCTAAAAAGGTACCGGTCAAACCATTGGGTCAAACGAGTTTCGGCTTGCTTTCTTGTTTGGCTTTTGGATACGTAACGGAAATGTTGAAGTGCTTGATAGACATCACGTAAATAAGCACTTTCTTGGCACCATTGTCGAACTTCCTGTCTCTCTTCTTCTGTTAATTTTTCTGGACGTTGGCTTAACAATCGGCACACGCGGCGAACGCTTCCATGTTTGGTTCCGCCTTTGGCAAGGTATTTGCGACAACGTTCCAGTGCATCGGTGAATAACTGAATCACATGGAAGTGGTCAAGAACATGGATGGCTTTTGGACATACCTTTTCAATGGCTTTTCTCATGGCAGGAGCCAAGTCGCTGACAACATACTTCACTTTGGAGGCGACGGGTTGAAGCGCCTCCACAATGGCTTCTTCATTTTTTCCAGAAGCAATGGAAAGGACATTCCGAGTCTGTGTATCCATCACCGCTACTCCGTAATCATGTCCCTTTCGGAAAGCGAATTCATCCACACATACTACTGTAGGATTCGATGTTGGTAAAAGAGCCGGGGCATATTGATAAAACCAGCGTTCTACTGTCGTATAGGCGAGTTGTAACAAGCGAGCGACTTCTTGAATCGTTTTTCCGATGCATAACTGGGCGACCCAATGTTGAAACGATTCCGTCGCGATACTGTGAGACGGAAGTCCCGGATAAGAAACGGTGAACGTCAGAAAACAGGCTTGGCAACGCCGTCTTTCTATGGGAAGTTCAATCCAAAATAAACCGACCGTATTGGTATAGCCATGAATCCATTGTTTTCGTTTCGATGATATTTTGGTTGTCCGTCCGAAGCAAGTCGGGCAGATCGGACAATGAGGAGGGAGGGAAAGTTCAAAAATCCATCGTTCTCCCTCTTTTCGTTCTCCATGAATAAGAAAGCCTGGTAAAGTGATCAAATCTTTGATAAACTGAGATTGCATGCGAAATTTCCTCCATGGTTGATGGTTTGGTCACCTTTACCATACAGGAAATTTCGCATTTTTTGTACCCTTGATCAGAAAACAACCTGATTGTCAAGTACATTTTGTGGTGAAGAGCCATTTATTTCAAAAAATAACATATAAATCCATAAAATATAATCACCTGAATCCGTGACAAAACATCTTTACAATGGTCGCAAACCGTTGATACGATAAGGGAAAACGACGTTGACGATTCTTCATCAAGTAGGTGATGTGATGAAAGATTTCCCGATTCGGTTTGTATTGACAGATGAAGCGATTACCCCAAGTGCTGGGCTTGCTCTCGTTGGCTACTTACTCCATCGAACGAAACTGGATAAACGGGTAAACGCACTTCGGCTTCCAACGGTTCGTCGAGAAGTGCACATTTCCCATAGCGATGTCATTCGCTCGATGATTGGCTTGCTTGCCACAGGAAAAACGGATTTCGATCATATCGAAGCGTATCGTCAGGACGATATCTTTTCGGCATCGATGGGGATTCAGCACGTGCCTTCCTCTCCAACCTTGCGACAACGACTCGATCAGCTCGCTTGTCTTCCGATGACCGAAACGATTCTTTGGGAGGAGTCCATACGTCTGTTGATTCAACGACATGCCACTTTGTCCCCTTGTTGGACCAAAGGAAAGACGACATGGCTTCCCCTTGATATAGATGGTTCCCCATTTGACAACTCCGATACGAAAAAAGAAGGAGTCAGTCGAACGTATAAAGGATTTGACGGTTTTACACCGTTGTTTGCGTATGCAGGGAAGGAAGGGTATCTCGTTCATGCCGAGTTGCGTCCAGGGAAACAACATGTGCAAGACAACATGCCCTCGTTTTTAGTCACCGCTATCCGTCGAGCTCGTCAACTGACTTCATCTCGTCTGCTTGTTCGCATGGATGCAGGAAACGATGCAGAAGCGAATGTGCACGTATGCCTAAAGGAAGACGTGGACTTTGTCATCAAGCGAAACTTACGCCGAGAATCGAAAGCGCTTTGGTTCCAGATCGCTTCGCAAAAGGGCAAACGTGTCGATGATGGACAAAGCGAAGGAGTACAAACCTATGAGCTATGCCTTCCACAGAAGGCAGCGATCGATGGAAACACGTATACGTACGTTCAAGTCACCCAAGTGACGGAACGGACGATGGAACGCAATGGACAGCTGATGCTCGTTCCTGATTATGAAGTGGAAAGCTATTGGGTGCGGCTCAAAGGATACGAGCATGTTCGAATGAGCGATGTGCTCGCGTTGTATCATGACCATGCGACATGCGAACAGTTTCATAGCGAACTGAAGAGCGACTTAGATTTAGAGCGGCTTCCATCTGGGAAGATGAAAACGAATGCGCTCGTGTTGGTCATGGGAGCCTTCGTTTACAATCTTCTTCGTCTGATTGGACAAGATCTATTAAGCGATCCGAGACATCCGTTGCACCACAAAGTGAAACGCCGCCGCATCAAGACGATTATTCAGACGGTGATCACGATGGCAGGGCGACTCGTCCGTCGATCACGACAGATCTGGATGAAACTGACGCGAAGGAGTGGCTATAGCGAGCCCCTACTGAACGTCTATCAGAAATGGAGAGAGGTAAGATAACGAACGAATGTTCGATCACTGATGTCCAACGTCACTCCCTGGGCTTTTTTGTCTATTTTTTTGGTTCGTATACCTAAAACAGAGATTTGTTCCATTTTCGGAAATAGAGATGACATAGGTCATAAGCATAAAAGGGGTTTATGGATTATCAATCCATCAAAATTACAACAAAATCAAAGTCGATTTCAATTCATCACGGATTCAGGTAATCATATTAATTCAATGGGATTCGTCCTCTAGTTAATATATAAATACACACAAAAAAGTCACCTCATTGTCAATAAAAAGTCTCTCGGAAATTAATTTTCCGTGTTTGGGGCTGTCCGATAATTCCCTAAAATGAAGAAAATTAATTACTTTTGATAAGTAAGCAGGAGAACTTATTTGTTGATGCCTGTATAATCCGGCAAATGCTCAATGTCCTTCATATCAATAAAGGAAATTGAAGTAGCGGATAGAAGTTATGGAAAAGCATTAAGTAGAGCACCTAAATCAAAATTGGTTAGCACTTTGGTCTTCTATTAGTATGATTAGTTTTACCAATTAAACTATAAAAATAGTTATGCTTCCTATAAAAGGTTGAGTGGAATTTGTTAAGAAACAAAAGGTGATTACGAACAAATAAGCTTGAATTTTTTGAAATAAATTGCTTGGACCATGATACGCTCGGTTACTTAGTTATCGTAGATACTAGAAGAGAAAGACGTTTATCAGATTTTCCTGAATGAATAGGAGTAGAAACGGAAGAAAGCTTTATTCCAAATTTTCATCATATTAAAGTTGTTATTTTTCAATTACAAGACATAGATGAAAAATATTTAGAATATGAATATCTTTTTATCGAAGATTTATTAGGTTTAAAACCGGATTGTTCTTACCATGTTTCTGAATTTAAGATAGAAACAGCATTTAGCATTTGATATGCCTGATCGTATAATCGACATCGTTAAATTTGTCAACGAATTATTATCGATGGCGAAAATGAATATCGAAATTGAAGTAACTAATCCAGAGTCGTTTAATTATTTATCGAAGGAATAATGAAAAAGAAAATGCAATATCTTTTAGTTATTGAAGCGATAGTGCCATAATTCATTGCAGTAAACGTAAGGCATCGCCTGCATTGAAACTTTTTTCCAATCCGCGTCCGCGGAATTTCGTCCAACTTTTTGTCGATTAGCAAGGTTTCAATGAACTCATATCGAATTATTATTCAAGCCTTAATAAAAAACGAGATAAGGGGAGTTTCATAATTTGAGGTGGTTATTAGCTATTCCACTTATTTTGCTTGGAGCTTTTTTATTTTCATTAACCATTGATGATATGAAATATAGGCCATATAATTCTAATAATTATAGGATTTGGATGTTTTTTTAAGGCTGGTTTTATTGTCAAATTCAAGAAAGAAAAATAATAGGGGGGTGTCTAATAAGTCGTTTTTACGGCTTATTGACGCCCCCATTAATGTTTTAGAAACGTTGATATATATCGGTGTTTATGATTTTTTGTTTTCAATGGCGATTTGACTTTCTAAGACAGCCCCTGCGAAATACGCTCCTATATTTTTGCATCAACATATTTTTTAAAAAGTAAGAGGCAGTCTAAATCCAAGCAAAATGACGAGAATCAGCACAATCCAAAAGCCGATCCAAATGCCTTTGGACGATTCGTTTCTCTTCTTTTTGCCCAAAACCATTTCCATAAGCCCGATCAAAACGATGGCAAGGAAAATTTTAGCGACATATTCCCCTACATAGTTGGCCATGCTGAACACATTATAGCGGAAAATTAATTCAAGTCCAGTTGCCAACACGATTAAATAAAAGATTCGCACAGCCATATGCAAACCTTTTGAAGGTTTGGCAAACGCAATGAAAAACAAAATCAGCAAAATGACCCATGATGTAATATGCAAATGTGTCATAAATGCCCTCCCCCATCTATACTTGCAAGTCCACATTCATCATATCAAATGATCATACAAAAACATAGCAATTACTATGATAAATAAAATGATTTCACTAAATTGACAAAGACGCACTAAAACGAAAGATTAAAGGGGCTCACTCTTGCCCGTCCTTTCGCTATTAAATTTCCTTGACTTTATTTCTCAACGTGCCAATTCCTTCTACCGTAATTTCGACAGTGTCGCCAGGCTTTAATAATTTCGGCGGATTGAAGCCTTTTCCGACTCCCGCAGGTGTACCTGTTGCAATGATATCTCCCGGTTCAAGAGTCATGCCTTGAGAAATGATGGAAATGATCCGTTTAATCGGGAAAATCATTTGATTTGTATTGGCTTGCTGCCGAATTTCGCCATTAACTTTCGTCTCGATAGACAGATGCTGTGGATTCGAAACAGCCGATTTATGTACAATATACGGTCCCATCGGGCATGATGTATCCAAGCTTTTTCCTAAAAAATATTGTTTGTGGCGAGCTTGCAAATCTCTTGCTGTGACATCATTGATGATCGTATATCCAAAAACGTAGTCATAGGCTTCTTCTTCGCGAATTTGTTTTCCTTTTTTCCCAATGACAACTGCAAGTTCCCCTTCATAATCAAGTTCGTCGGTTAAATAAAGATGAGGATCAATTTCTCCTTCATGAGCAATAACGGAAGTTGAAGGTTTGGAAAACAGAATCAAATCGGAAGGAATATCACTTTCGCTTCCCATTTCCGCAACATGGTCACGGTAGTTTTTACCGACGCACATAATGTTTTTCTTCGGTCGTGGAATCGGTGCTTGGAGTTTAACAGCTGACAGCGGATAGACATATGTCTCCCTTTCTTTTTCCTTCGCAACCCATTCCTGTAATGCTTCAATATGGCGGACAAATTTTTCACCCATTTCAATGCACGCTTGCAGCGATGCAGGCGATATTTCCGATTCATAAAGCTTCAGTTCCGCTTTTTGAATATCAATAACCGAATCTTCGTTAAAAATTAGTCCGATAAACGTTCTGTCGTGAATATTTGCAGTGACAAGCTTCATGTTCTACCCCCAATTAAGATAAAGTTTTTTCGCATTATTTGCAGTTGTGCGCACAATATCTTCACGCGGCCTCTTTTTAATATTCGCCAATTTGCAGCAAATTTCCTTTAAAAATAACGGGGTTGTGTCAACATTTTTAAACGCTCCCCCATACCGCCAAGGGCCGTCCGTCTCAATAAGCAGCTGATCCATCGGAACTTGTTCAGCAAGCTGCTGATCGCGCAGGCGGTAGCAAACTTCCGGAGTCACAGAAATATAATAGTGTTGTTTACAAATTTCCTTCACTACAGATGATGCCGCTTTAAGCCAATGAAAATGCGCTTTTTTCACTTGATGTTTTTGCAAAAGATGTAAAACTTTTTCCGCATCTTCATGAACTGCATGCAAGGCAACTGGCAGTGAATGTTCAACGCTGATTTTCAAAAATTCCTTCAAGACATCTATATAAGTTTGTTCCGAATACTTTGCAAATAATCGCTCTTTTTCATAATACGGCAAACCAATTTCCCCGACAGCTGAAATCGCCCTCTCTGTTCGAATCAGCGATAGAAGCTCTTCAAGCTCCCGTTCTTCAAGAATCTCCTGTTCAGGGTGAAAGCCAGCAGCTGCTATAATAAAATCTTCATGTTTTTGCTTCAATTCAAGCGTTTTATAGGCGGATGTTAAATCGGTTGAAACGGCCACAACATGAGTAATGCCCGCTTCCTGCCACTTTTTGATTTGCTCATCAATAGTTTTTGGATCGTATTGATCCAAATGAATATGAGAATCGATCATTCTTCATGACTCCCATCGGGCGGAATGAAGCCTTGCCTAGAAATGAACAGCTGATCTTTCGCAAACACATGTAAAAATAAGTCTTTCACATATTCGAGGTTTTCAGGGGAAAACCATTCTTCTTCTCCAATTTGCGAAAAAAGCTTTGACAAACCGAGCGCCTGTGATCGTCTTCCGCCGCTTCCATCTCCTAAAAAGAAATCATCTAAACATACTCGTTTCGTCGCATTCCGTAATAGATTCGTAAAATTCGGAGAAAAAGGCAGTACAGGAGAAACTGCCGCCTGTGACGGAATGTTCTCTTCATTTAGTTTTTTAAGCGCATTGATCCTAGCTTGAATCGGCGGCGCCTTTGGAGAAAAAATTTTGCGCACATCATCTCTGTCCGTTTCAATGGTAATGCTGACAAGCACCCGATCCCCCAATTTTTGAAAGATATCAATATCTCTAGTGACAAGCGGGCTTCTCGTCTGGACAAATAAAAAGTCCGGAGGCATTTCTGCTATCACTTCAAGGAGCCTTCTTGTTCGTAATTCCTTCGCTTCCAGCGGCTGGTAAGGGTCTGTTGAGGATGACATGAAAATCGTCACTTTCCCTTTCTTCTTGGCCCGCTTCAATTCGCCTAAAAATTGGTTTGGCTTTTCATCCTTTATTTCAACCCATGTTCCCCACTCTTTTTTCTTAAACAATGCGACTGGAAGCTTTTGTACATAACAATAATGGCAGCCGTATGAACAGCCGACATACGGATTTAAACTGTACGAATACCCTTGCAAATAGCCGTTTGTTTTCGTTAAAAACGAGTTTGGATTTTTACGGGTAATTTCCATTCATTACATCCTTTCCCGCAGCGAAAAGATTATCTCATTCAATGAAAAAAATTTTGAAAAGAAAAACGGCCTCAAGGTTCACAGACAGCCCGCTTGCAAACCGGCCATTACCGCTTCCGTGAAGATAAGGACAGCTGTTCTCCACAAAAACAAATGGAGGGATAAACACCTCCATTTGTAAAAGGACAACTATTTGCGCTTGTCAATCGTTATCGCATGGATCTTTCTTTTGAACATTCCGTTTCAGGGTCATTATAACTTATAAAGCATGAAATGACCACTTTCTTGCTTCGTTAATCTGAAAGAACAGCATCTTGCACATTTATTTTCTCGTTTATCAATCCTGCCTCTAAAAAAGTATCTGCAAGCTTCTGTTGGGCATCCACCACTTCAGGTGTGATGTCAAATACTCCATATTCTCTTCTTTCCAAAGTTTGCTTCCATACATCTTTCGAAATGCCAGTTTTCTGTGAAAAGTTTTCGGCAGCCCCTTGTTTGTCTGCTTGAATCTCTTTGTGAACCTTCTCTAGTTCACTGATCACTAAATTTCGAAGTTCACGATTTTCTTGAAAATAATCGCGTCTTCCTACAATAAATCCATATTGACGCGGGAGACCTTTTGCATCGGCAATGATTCTAGCACCTCCACTTTCTTCTGCGTCCGCAAGATATGGATCCCAAATCACCCATGCATCCACATTGCCGCGTTCAAAAGCTCCTCTAGCATCTGAAGGCTGTAAATAGACAGGAGTAATATCATTCAAAGTCAGCCCTACACTCTCTAAAGCAGTAAGGAGCAAATAATGTGCGCTTGATCCTTTACCAAAAGCAACCTTCTTCCCTTTTAAATCTTCTATCTTTTGAATAGGTGAATCTTTTGGAACAACAATCGCCCGATATACTTCCGGTTCATAGGCAAGATAGGCTAATTCAGAATCTGAAACGGCTCCTGCAAGTACAGCAGGTGCTCCGCCTACATATCCTACATCAATTTTTCCTGCATTCAACGCCTCTAATAATGGCGGTCCTGATTGAAATTCATGCCATGTGACTTTAACTCCTTTTTCAGCCAAAATTTTTTCTAAGCTGCCTTTTTCCTTTAAGAAAAGCAAAATAGATGATTTTTGATAGCCAATTCTAAGTTCGTCTGGTAATGTCTCCTCTTCCGCTTTGGCATTTGATTTTTCCGCATTGGAAGTCTCATTTGCCTCCTCCTTGCTGCCGCAGCCTGAAATCCAAAGCACTAAAAGGAAAATCAAAAGCTTTTACGAGCAAGTAATGGACGTTTGAGCCTTTGTTGAGCGCAACCTTTTTACCTTTTAAATCTTGAACAGTGCGGATGGGTGAATCTTTTGGAACAAGAATAGCTTCTGAAAGAGGGCTTTCTGGCTCATGACCAATATAAACTAAATCAGTGCCTGCCGCTTGTGCAAAGATCGGCGGCGCTTCGCCAGTATGCCCGATATCAATGCTGCCGACATTTAATCCTTCCAAAAGCTGCGGACCTGCCGGAAATTGAATCCATTCGACAGAATATCCGTGACTTTTTAACGCTTTATCCAGCGTTCCTTGTTTCTTTAAGATGTTTAATGTCCCGTATTTTTGATATCCGATTCTAACTACCTTTTCCTCTTTATCTTTTGTTTCTTGAGATTCACCGGCGCTTTTCACATTCTTTTCTTCTCCTGAGCAGCCGGATATAACAGCAAATAAACTAACAATCATGATTAAAAGCAAGGCAAGCAAAGATTTTTGATTTTTTCTCCTCATTTTGCTACCCCCTTTGTCCTTATAAAAACTATTAGTCAAATTTATTTACATTCTTTTTGAAATGCAGGCTTTTCGAGTGATAATGATCTTGGCGACATTATTTATTCATTCTACGGATGGAGAATCTGAAAAAAACTTTATTTTTTCCAAGTCAGCATAAAGAATCTCATCATTTTTCACGTTCAGTTGATTCGCCTGTTCAACACTCAAGTCCACTTCGATCAGATCATTCGTTTTCAATCTTTCCAATTCCAAACGGACAATCGGGCCATAAGATTGGATGCGGCGAACCTTTACTTGAATTGATTTTTGATTATCATTATGTCGAGTTATTCGCACTTCATGAGGACGAATATACCCGATCATTTTTTTCGTTTGAATGTTTTCATCAGGTGCAGCAAATAATGCTTCTCCGATATGTAGGCGACCATCGTTCACTTCAGCATGAAAAACATTAACACGCCCTAGAAACTGATACACGAATTTCGTTTTTGGATGTTGATATACTTCATCCGGTGTTCCGACTTGCTCAATTTGTCCATTATTTAAGATTACCACTTGATCAGCAACCTCTAAGGCCTCTTCTTGGTCATGCGTAACAAAAACAGTTGTTACATGTAATTGTTCATGCAACTGCCGCAACCATCTCCGCAATTCTTGACGCACTTTTGCATCAAGAGCTCCAAACGGCTCATCAAGCAGAAGCACGTTCGGCTCCACTGCTAACGCTCTAGCTAATGCAACTCTCTGCCTCTGTCCGCCTGATAATTGAGCCGGGTAACGGCGATCAAGACCATTTAATTGGACTAAATGAAGCAATTCATTTACTTTTCGTTGGACGTCTTGTTTGGACGGTCTGTCTTTTCGCGGACGCACTTTAAGTCCGAATGCAATATTCTCAAAAACGTTCATATGATGAAATAAAGCGTAATGTTGAAAAACAAAACCGACATTTCTTTCACGGACCGTTTTTGTCGTATAATCATGGTCGCCAAAATAGATGCTTCCGCTATCAGGCATTTCCAATCCGGCAATCATCCGCAGCAACGTAGTTTTCCCTGAACCGGATGGACCTAACAAAGCGGTAATCTTCCCTGACGGTATTGTTAAATTTACTTCTTTTAATGCTTGAAATGAGCCATAATTTTTAGAAATTTGCTTCACATTGATATCCATGATGCACACTCCTTACCCTTTTCCATCAACTACACCCTTCCATTCAAGCACCCCTTTAACAATTAATGTAACGATCGCCAACATAGCTAAAAGGGAAGCGACTGCGAATGCAGCAGTAAATTGGTACTCATTATATAAAATTTCTACATGGAGCGGGATCGTATTTGTCATTCCTCGTATATGCCCTGACACAACAGAAACGGCTCCAAATTCACCCATTGCTCTCGCATTGCACAGGATGACGCCGTATAAAATTCCCCATTTGACGTTTGGAAGCGTCACGAATAAAAATGTTTTCCATCCGCTGGCTCCTAAAGATAAAGCGGCTTCCTCCTGTTCACTCCCCTTTGCCTGCATGACCGGTATTAACTCGCGGGCTACAAACGGAAAAGTTACAAATAAAGTAGCCAAAATTATGCCTGGGACAGCAAAGATTATTTTCAATCCGAGCGAATCTAAAACCGGCGACAACAAACCTTGTGCACCAAACAATAAAACAAAGCTTAAACCAGCGATAACGGGCGATACAGAAAACGGCAAATCAATAAGCGTGATGAGCCAGGTTTTCCCGGGAAACTGAAACTTTGTGATACACCATGCAGCAGCAATACCAAAAATAAAATTTAATGGCACTACTATTGCTGCGGTCAAAAGTGTAAGACGGATCGCTGATTGAGCATCCGGTTCTGTAACCGAAGCAAAATAAACTTCTAAACCGTTTTTCAAAGCTTCTGTAAAAACAGTAATTAGCGGGATAATGAGAAAAAAACCAACAAATAATAGAGCCGTTCCCGTCAATATAAAACGAATCCACGCAGATTCTGTATGAACACCGACAAGAGGCTGTTTCTTCGTTTTAGTACCCATTTGAGGCATAACATCTCCTTAGTGACTTAATGAATAAAATATTTTCGACTCGTTCTCCATTGCAAATAATTTATAAGAAAAAGCAGGAAAAAAGAGATAATCAATACAATAGCGGCAATCGCTGTTGCCCCCTCATAATCGTACTGTTCCAATTTGGTGACGATCAAAAGAGGGGCGATCTCCGTTTTCATTGGCATATTGCCGGAAATGAAAACGACTGATCCGTATTCGCCTAACGCCCGCGCAAATGCGAGCGAAAACCCGGTGAACATCGCAGGAACAAGTGATGGCAAAATCACTTTCCAAAACGTTTGCCAACGGTTTGCACCTAAAACAGCTGCCGCTTCTTCGTACTGCTGATCTAAATCATGCAAAATGGGCTGGATAGACCGCACAACAAACGGCAATCCGATAAACGTTAAAGCAATTACGACACCGAGCGGGGTATAAACAGCCTCAATACCGAAGCGGTCCAAATACTGTCCAATAACGCCTGTCGGGGCATAAACAGCTGTTAAAGAAATTCCCGCTACTGCAGTTGGGAGAGCAAACGGCAAATCGATTAATCCGTCGATAATTCTTTTCCCTGGAAAATCATATTTCACTAACACCCAAGTAAGCAAAAGACCAAAAACTAAATTGATGGCAGCGGCAATAAATGAAGAAACAAAAGATAAACGAAGCGAGGCTGCCACCCTGTCAGTTGTGACGATTTGCCAAAATTGCTCCCAGCTGAGTGTTGAGGCTTTTAAAAAGATAACGGACAAGGGGATCAACACTATTAAACTAAGATAAGTTAGCGTAAAGCCCATCGTGAGTCCCCAACCTGGAATAACCCCTTTTCTGTGCTGTTGTTTTGTTTTGGCCACTTCCAATCCTCCATTCATCGGAACAAATCATTATTTCGGCTGATAAATTTGATCGAAAATACCGCCGTCGTCAAAATGTTTTTTCTGAGCCTCTCTCCAGCCCCCAAACAGTTCGTCAACTGTAAAGAGTTCCAATTGCGGGAATGTATCTTTATATTTTTCAGCGACTTTTGGCAATGTTGGACGATAATAATGCTTTGCTGCCAATTCCTGTCCTTCTTCCGTGTACAAATATTTCAAATACTCTTCAGCTACTTCGCGCGTTCCTTTCTTATCAACCACCTTGTCTACAACAGCAACAGGAGGTTCTGCTAAAATGCTTACAGAAGGTACAACAATCTCAAATTGATCCTTTCCTAATTCATTGATGGCTAGAAAAGCTTCATTTTCCCAAGCAAGAAGAACATCACCGATTTTTCTTTCGACAAATGTTGTTGTAGCACCCCTTGCCCCGGAATCTAATACTGGAACATTTTTATATATTTTCGCAACAAATTCTTTTGCCTTCTCTTCATCGCCGCCATATTTTTTCAATGCGTATCCCCATGCAGCTAAATAATTCCAGCGCGCTCCACCCGATGTTTTTGGATTGGGGGTTATAATCGAAACATCAGATCTGACAAGATCGTCCCAATCTTTAATACCTTTCGGATTTCCTTTGCGTACTAGAAACACAATAGTGGACGTGTAAGGAGAACTGTTTTTATCCAATCTTTGTTGCCAATTTTTTTCGATCAATCCAGTATCTGCAATGGCGTCAATATCATAAGCCAGCGCTAACGTTACAACATCTGCCTCCAAACCATCGATAACAGACCGCGCCTGCTTGCCAGATCCGCCATGTGATTGCTTTATCGTAACCTCTTGACCAGTTTTTTCTTTCCAATAGCTTGCGAAAGCTTTATTAAAGTCTTGGTAAAGCTCACGTGTAGGGTCATAAGAAACGTTTAATAACTCGACTGCCTTTTTATCTCCCTCTGAGCTGGAGCTGGCACTTTCATTTTTTGAACCACAAGCACTTAAAACAAGAGCTACACTTGTAATAACAGATAATAGAAAAAATAGTCCTTTTGACTTGCGTTTATTTGTAATATTCATAAAATTCATCTCCCTTTCCGCTATGTTTCGGTGGCGGTGTTATAAATAAAAAAACTTCCTCGATCCGGGAATATTGAAAAGACATAGGGAGTCTTCGGTGGACCGATCGACGACCTCTTTATGATATTGTTTTATATGTTCACTTAGCCCCTTTGTTATGGCTATCCTTTCGTTCTAAAGGATAACGGAATTTTTCCAATTTTTCGATTTGTGTAATTCTTGAGTCATGTACAATAATTTGCACAGATCCGTATTCCAAATCTTCTAGTGAACGTATAATTCTTTCAATCCACTCCTGATCAATTTTCGTTTTTAACAAAGCTCTCCCCTCCAATTCCCGTTGTAATTCTTTTATTCAATAAATCATCTAAAGTTGTTTGTTCAAGAACGCGGGCAATTATGTCACGTACAACCGTCCAAAGCGGCTTTAATAAACACTTATCTTCCAATGGACACGGCACATAAGCCGTCGTACTGGCACACCCCATTGGAGATAAAGGACCTTCAATTTGCCGGATAACCTCCCCTATGTTAATGTCAGTCGGCGATAAACGGAGCATATAGCCTCCTTGTATACCCCTTTTACTGTGCACATACCCCAATTTTCTTAATTGGAGCAAGATTTGTTCCAAGTATTTGACCGTAACTAGCGTTTGTTTGGCGATTTCATTGATCGGACAGACTTTTCCCTGTTGCTGACCAAGTACAAGCAAAGCACGTAATGCATATTCACCTCTGCTTGAAACCTTCACCAAATGCCCCCTTCCCCTGAAAGTTTACTAGATTAATCTCGACTAAAACGGTAGGGATTTTCACGACAAAAACTTTTTGATAGTTTAAGAAAATAATATTGAGTTACATTTTAATCGTATTAATCCTATATGTCAAGTAAGAATAATAATTTTTTTGTACTTTTTTCCATTATTTTTCCTTGATAAATGAAAAACAATTTGAAAACAAGAAAAGTCACCATGCTCTTCGGGCAAAAATTTTTTCGGATGCGATTATTTTATGAAATTTTTGTGTAAATGTGCTAAAAGCACCACGAATTTTGCATAGTTATTTTGTGAAATATTGAGGTATACAAAAATGCGACTCTAAACGTTTATCACAGTTTTCAAGACATAACATACACTAAAAATAGCTAAATAACTTTTAAGGTAAAGGAATGGAAAGCGATGCCTGCAATTGTTGGTGCTATGAAGGTAAATAGCGTCGGGACGGCCAGTGTCGTTCATGTCGGAGACGTCGTAAACATTTCACCATACAGTGAAGTGAAAACATTCGCAGGGGCCGGTTCCTTCAATACAGGCGACGGTCTTTACGTATTTAATCAAAACAGCATTACGAATACGTTTGACAGTGATCTCGTTGATCAGCCGCAAGTGTTAAACGCTTAGAGGGTGGTTTTATGAATTTTTATATTCAACAATCGATTCACATACAATTTATACGTATCGGAACGATCGCCAATTCATCCGTATTTCAAATCGGCAGCGCCGGAATCATAAAACCGCTGTCGAATTTATACAACACAGGACAATTTACTGAACCGGCTCCCGCTCCATCCGGCCAGGGAAACGGAGTCATTGTGCCTCTCCGTCCACCAAGCATTTCATAGCGATTCACCTTTCATTTAGAAAAGAATATAAATATGGTAACGAATGCTGATAAAGGTGGGGAGAACATCATGAATTACACTGTGCAATCATTATTGCAATATATCCTAAAATTGGAACAATATCTCCATTCCCAAAGCAAAAGAATCGACCATCTGGAAAAAGGGTTTCTTTACCTTGAAGAACAAATGGAAGAGATCAAAAACAAACCTTATACAAATATTGAAAAAGTTGAGTACAAATTTGACCAATTGAAAATCGAAACGCTCGAAGGAGTCTTGAATATCGGTTTAAATCCTGCCGATCAGGAGGCAATTGAACAATTTTCCGTAAAAAATGAAGAACTAAACGTCGATGATGTTCATCGCGAATTAAAACAGCAAATATTCGAACAATGCGTTGAAAGCATTCATAGTTATTTACAAGAAGAATGTCCGAAAAAGATTGAAGACTTTGCTAAAAACTATGAATATGAATTAGATGAAACATATAAAGCTATCATCATAGAAGACATTAGAAAACAACTTGAAGGAAGGATTACTTATTATCTACAAAGACTCCGTCTCCATGAGCAAACAGATATAAAAGAAAAAATACAATGGATTGAAGAAAAGGTAAAAAAAGATATTGATCAATCGATCGATCATTTTTTTAAACATTTCCCCAATAAAAAGAAAGGCGACGAATTTTCATGAATTTTACCGTCATCAATAACGGCTTGCATGTGGGCATGGTGAGAATCATAGGGGTTTCAAGTTCATCAGTTTTTTTAATAGGGGATACGGATAAAATCTCTCTTTCTTCCATTTTTGATACGCCACCTGAATCACTGGTCATCGGTCCATTTGTTCCTTTGTCATTAGACTAATGTATTTGTTAAAAAGGTTTTCGAACATTAGAGTGGCGTATATACACTCAGTAGACATCTGTTCCGTATTCCAAATCGGTGACGCAAAAAAAATTACCCCTAAAACGAATGTTCTGGCAGTTCAGCGGGACTATGAAAAATTTAATACAAAGGAAGGATCCTTTCACTCCTATCAGCTTTTTCGCGAATCCATTCCCCAGCCTTCCTTTGACGAACGATTTTCCAGCGCATATTCAAACAATTCTCCGAACATATATGTCGATCACGTAAAAATTTTGGGCATCTCATCTTCAAGCATCGTGAACTTTGGATCAGCCGAAGAAATATGCGCGGAAGCACGAATAAAACATATTCGACAATTGTCTAAAAACGTTGATGGCGACGAAAAACAACGGTAATTTCAACAGGACAAACATATTGATCCCTGAACAATAGATTTTCTCTACGCATGTGATTTATGAGACAACAAGGAAAAGGATGTTCCTCATGCCAGCGATTGTCGGACCGATAAAAATTAATTCCGTTTCAGGAGGAGTTGTGAATTTCGGAGATTCCTTTTATTTATCTCCAAAATCAGCATCAAAATCCATCAGCGGCTCTGGTAGCAGCTGCACAGGCGATTTTCATATTAATAACAACGGTCTCAGCATAACAAACGGAATCGATCCGGACGTAAATGATCAAAACCAGACGGCAAATGCATAGCCGCCTGGTTCGTTAAAAAGACTTAGTGAAAAATAACGATTGGAATTATGTTATGATTCAGAAACACTATTTGCGAGCAGGACATTCAATTTGTTGTCCTGCTCAATAGAAAAAGCGCATTGTCTTGCATTTCAGATCAAAAGACTCTTTTTAGGAATGTGGATGTCCTCATGATGCACAAATAGAGTGAAACTATGAATCGGTTCAAAGAAGCTGAAAACCTGCATTAGTTTTTTCATGGACTGTTATACAGTTAGAAAGCATTCGCACTCACAACATTAACATACAATTCAGTTAATTTCGTAAAGTGATTTTCATCCCGTTGTAAAAGAGGAATTTGATATTTTATAAGACTCGCCTTTTCATAGTCTTATTTTTTTGACGGTAAACTTTTACTCACCCTATTTCAAAACGGGGTAAATTGCAGATGGTACCGTTCTCCTGTTTTTAAGCTTATTTGGAAATGCTGAAACGATTTGTGCATGATGCAGCAGGCGTCACCATCGAACCTGCTTTTTTCGCTTATTTGGAGAATGCTGAAGCAGCATACATCTTGTCAAAACAATGAAAAACGGTTAAAAAAGTACGGATGAGCACAGCAATCAAAACATACTAAGATTAGTATGGGTTGTCTTAGAAAGTCAAAATCCATTGAAAACGAAACATCATAAACATTGATATATCAACGTTTCTAAAACATTAACGGGGCGTCTATAAGCCGGAAAATCGACTTATTAGACAGCCCCGTCATGTTGAGCGGTTAAGATCCTTTAGAGAATGTAATACTTGCTGTTAACTTTTAACGGCATACTAGGTCAGAAATATCCTTGCTTCATGGAATTAAATCGTTTCGATTCGCACGGTCGTTCCATTTCCGGAAGGTTCAGCTGGCTCAATGATCAGCCGCTTAGGCAATCGTTCCCTTAGCTCCTGCACGTGACTGATTACGCCAACGGATAAATTTTGCGATTGCAGCTTTTCCAAAGCCGATACAACCGTATCGAGAAGCTCTGCATCAAGCGTTCCAAACCCTTCATCAAGGAAAAAAAACTGAAGCGGATATTTTCCGCGAAGCTGAATTTGGGTGGACAACGACAAAGCTAAGGCTAAAGAAGTTAAAAATGTTTCTCCGCCAGATAATGTCGAAACAGGTCGTTTTACTCCGCCATTTGCATCGTCACGCATGATAAAACCGCCTTCTGAATCGACTTCAATCGCATATCTTTGTCTTGTCAATTCCCCAAGCCGCTGTGAAGCATCAAAGCTTATTTGTTGAAGCTGTTCCTCAGCCATGTATTCGACAAAACTATTCCCTTTCAGGACGGCTTGAAGTTTTTCTAACCGATTAAGAAGAAGCTGCAACTCTTCTTTCTCTTTTTCTATTTCCACATATCGTTCATGTTTTTCCTTTAACAGCTGCAAATGCTTTGCCGCCGCGCCTCTTTGTTCCATTGCTTCGTTTACTTGCTTTCTAGCTTCTTCTAAGCATTTTTTCGTTTCTTCCCATGTTTCCTGCTTAAGAATAGCTCCGCCTAATTTTTCTTCCAGACGTTCAATTGCAGATGTTACATGCTCCATTTCTTTTTTATATTGATCCAGACTCGTTTGCATAGCCAGTTTTTCTTCTTCCTGCAAAACGGAATTTCTCACTTCATGCACATTTGCAAAAGGAGTCTGCTGTTTTCGGTCGTTCCAATTTTTTTCCGCTTTTTCAAGCTTGCTTATACAGCTTGTCAATTGCTGTTTGGCGGTATGGAGCTGACTTTCAGCTTTTTGATATTCATTTGCTGTTTTTTGGAAAATATCATAAGCTGCTTGTTCATCCCTTTTTAGCTGTTCAAGGGCAAGATCGATCCTCTTAAGTTCTGTCAAAAGGTTTTCCTTTGCAGCTGATTGCGCTGTGAGCCTTTTCTGTTTATCGGCTATCAGTTCTGCCTGCCTGTCCATTTCTCCTTTTTTGGCAGCTAATTGAGTGGAAAGATTGAGTATTTCTTCCCTTAACCGCTCGATTTCCTGTTCTTTTTCTTGAATAAAGCTGACGCTTTTTTCAATTCGTTCGTGCAGCTGTTCAACGAGCGAGTCTTTTTTACTAATTTCCTTTACATACATCTCGATTTGATCCATATCGAGATCAGCAAACTCTATATCCCACTTTCTTTTTTCTTCTTCCAGCTGCTCTATTACATTTTGCAATTGTAGCATGATTTCGGATAAGTCTTTTTCCCCAGCATCCAGCAACGGTTCTATTTGTGCTGTAATATGGTTGACTTCACGAATGTCTGCTATTGTTTTTCTTATTGCGTCTTTTATTTCTAAGTAATCTTGGTTCAAAGCTTTCCATTCGATTTTGAATTTGTCATATGCCAAAAGATCATGCGGCTTATCGTCCATCGTAATGATCGGCTCTTCGTTAGCCGACGCTATTTCTTTCACTCCGGCAAGGAATGACTGTTCCGCTTGTAAATCTTCAGACAGCTCCTGCAGCTTTTGCTTCAGCGAGGAATACAGCTGTTCGGTTTGATCACATTCTTTGAAAATTCGTTCTAGCTGCTGCGTTGTTTCTTCTAATTTTTTTAAACGTTCAATCGAAAAATGTCTGTTCGGGGCCGGATGATATGTGGAGCCGCAGACAGGGCAAGGCTCCCCCTCCGTCAACTGCTCGGAAATCAAAGCTGCCGTCTGATTTGTTCTTTCTTCTTCAAGCTGACTTTTTGCAGCCTGTAAATCATCCTTTACTTTTTCTTTAAAAAATTCATGCTCCCGCATTTGGCTGCATAAACGATCATAAACTTTTTGTAATTGATTGAAATTACCTGCCAGGCGTTCGTTTAATTCACTTTTTTTGCGGGCGGACTCGTCAGCCTTTTCCCGCCATTCGTTAAGCTGGTCTTCTTTCTTTTGCTTTTTGCTTTTTAATTCATATTCGTCTTTCATAAGCTGCATGATTTTCAGCTTCTGTTGATATGCTTTTTGGATTTTTTCCCGGAATTCTCTTGAAACTGTTTCTTCTTTCGCCTGCTGTTTTAAAGCCTGCTGCTTCTCTAACGCCCTATTTAATAATTCGCTCGTCTTTCTCTCTGTATGCTGTTTTTCATGCAGCCTCGTTTTCAATGCTTCATAGTCTTCTTTCAGCTTTGCAAACGATGCTTCATCCTCTTTGATTTCTGCATCCAATGAGATAAGCTGTTTCAATCGTTCACGTTTTGTTAAAAGCTCCGGCTCTTCAACAGCTTTTTTGGCACGAATCGCTTCAAAAGCTTCCTTTTTTTCTTTATAAAGGCTTGCTAGCTTTTTCTCTTCCTGCTGCCAATGCTCTGTTTCTTTTTCAAAACGGTCCTTTTCCGCTAAATGTTCGAGCACTGCTTCTGCATATGGTTTCAGCATCTCCGCTTGCTCCGCTTTTTTCAGCTTTTCTTCGATTTCTTCAAACCGCTCCTTTTCTTGCTCAAGCTCCTGTCGTTTTTTCTCATAAGTCGTTTTTTCCGTCTGCAAATTCCAGATTGTCTGAATCCGCTCAAATTCCTTTGCTGCCTCATCCAGCTGCTTTTCCCGTTCTTTCAGCTCTGTATCGCAGCGTATAAACGTTTTTTCTGCCTCTAAAACGGCTTCTTTCGAGGCATCGCCAAGACCTGCTTGTTCCGCTGACAATTCAGCGAATTGCTGTCTTGATTCCAAAAGACGTTTTTTCAGCTTTTTATTTAATTGGTCGCCGAATCGTTCCAAGTTGAACAATCGTTCAAACATTTTCCTTCTTTCCGAGCCTTTTAAAGAAAGAAATTCAGCAAACTTCCCTTGCGGAAGAACAACAGCGCGGGTAAAATCCTCTATCGTCAGCCCTAAAAGCTCGTAAATCTTGTCATTTACATCATTTGTTTTATCTGCCAAAACGACCGTTTCTTCTCCTATTTCGAGAAGCCGGCACAGCCTTGTGTTGATCCTGACATTATCCACCCGCTTAAATGTTCGTTCAACAGTATATCTTTTTTTTGATCGGCCATCTTCAAGCTCAAATGTAAAACTGACATATAATTGATCTTCCGCATGGTTCATTATCCCTTGCGTATTATTGGCCGCTCGCTCTACTTTTCCATAAAGCGCTAACGTAATGGCATCCAATATCGTTGATTTTCCGCTGCCAGTCGGACCAAATATTCCGAAGACACCGCCGTCGCATAGTGTTTCAAAATCGACCGTCTGCATCTTTCGATAGCTATTCAGTCCAGCTAAAGAAAGTTTTATCGGCTTCATGACTGTGCTCCTTCCTCTTTTAAGTCTTCAGAGAGCAATGTCATAAACAGTTCAATGAGCTCTGCCTCCGGCTCGGCGCCGCCAGTTTGTTTTTTGTAAAAACGTTTAAACATTTCATCAATCGGGAGATTTTCTCTTCTTTCTTGTTGGATCTTTTCGGCTTCTTTTTCAAAAATCGGCCGGATGTGAATAAAGCCGTCGTGCCATTTTCTCAACCGATGAATTTCTTCTAATGAAAGGCTGTCGGTCAAAAAAATTTCAAGATCAATCCATGCGTTTTTGTCTCTTCCTTCTTCAAGCCACTGGTGAACTTGAAGAAGACCGCCAGTTGCTTTCCATTTCACAAGCGGTTTTCCGCTCGACAAATAAATTTCGGAAACAACCGCGTTCTCGCCGGGTTTTGCATCGATCACTGTGACAGACTTCGTATAACCTGCCTCAGAAAAGCTATAGGCAAGCGGCGATCCAGAATATCTTGCCGGCACATTGGACTTTTTAACATTTTGCGGCCGGTGAAGATGCCCCAATGCGACATATTGCGCTTTTTCCGGGAGGCTTGTGGCTCGAACTGTATACGCTCCGCCGACTTCAATCGGTCTCTCCGAATCTGTCGTGCTGCCTCCGGCTACATAAAGATGGCTCATGGCAATATTCACCGTATGAGGTTCAAACTCTCTGCTCATCATTGCAAACAAGCCGCGAATTTTTTCATCGTAATGCTCTCTCAATAAGAGTTCATCATATTCGTTTGAAAGCAGTTCATTCAGCCTTGCTTCCGACGGATAAGCAAGCGCCGCCAGCTTCATTGTTTCATTTGTCCGCGGAACTTCAACCGTTAAAACATCGCCTCTCGGGTAGCCGATCAACTCGATCGCCTGCTCCTTTGCCAGCGGAGCTGCTGCTTGCAATCGTTCCGGACTGTCATGATTTCCGGAAATGATGATAACACGTCTTTTTCCTCTATCAGAAAGTCTTGAAATACTTTCATAAAACAGCTTTTCTGCTCCTGCCGGAGGATTCACCGTATCAAAAACGTCTCCTGCCATCAAAATGACATCAATTTTCTCCTTTACAACAATTTCATACAGTTCATCAAGAAACTGTGCCTGCTCTTTTAGCCTGCTCCGACCTTCAAGCGTTTTTCCGAGATGCCAATCCGCCGTATGCAAGATTCTCAATTGCCTCACCTCTAAAATAGTCTGCAAATCTATAATTTTATGATGAGCCCTGCATCAAAAAAGAATAAATACCGATCATCGACTCGTCTTTTTAAGATTGACTCTACCGCCTTTGCATACAAGTCAATTTGAATTTCATATCGAGAAGCAAGCACCTGTTTTGCCTTTTCAATGGATGGAAAACGATCCTTTACCGCATCCGTTTTGTAATCTAACAGAACGAGCCCATCGTCATCTTCAAAAAGGCAGTCGATCACACCTTGAACGATGACCGTTTCAGTATTGAGAGAACTTCCTTTTTCGTAAATTTCGTTCGCCGGCACTGCCAAATTGAAAGGGATCTCGCGAAAAATTTTTTTTGCGCCTTTTAGGCGTCTACCCAGCGGTGATTCAAAAAATTGCACAATTCCTTCTACATTGACCGCTTCCACCTGCTCCTCCGTTAATATTTCTTTTTTCACGAGAGAATGCACGGTTTGTCGAATCGTTTGTTCCGTCAAGTCTTCACCCAATGGCAAATGCTGCATCACTGTGTGCATGGCCGTTCCTTTTTCTGCTGCTGTAAGAGATTTTGCCTGCATAAATTTCGGACGCTTGTACGAGGAATTCCCTTGTATTTTCTTCTTTATGGAAATGTCGCTGTATTCATCTGAAAATTGAAGTCTTCTTTTAATTTCCGTCACCGATTGCTTCGACCGGAGAGAGGCTGCATCTGAAAAAGGATAGATCCAGGACAACTGATTTTGCACTTGGTTGGCAAAGCTACTTGTTGACTGAACAGGAACAAAATTTCTCAAAGCGTCCATTTTTTCATCCATCATAACCGCTGCCTGCTCATTTTGCTCTTTTAATTTTTCTTCAGGAATCACATCAATTTGCAATTTCACCGGATAAGAGAAGATTTCATCCGCTGCTTCTCTTTCTTCTTCTCGTAAAATTGCCGCATCTTTATGACGGATGACAGCAGGACCGATCCAATCTAAATAACATACTGCCTTTAAACGATCGTAATCTGGAAGCAGCCATTCGCGGTGAGTGAATGATTGCTCCCATTCTTTAAACTTTTTTTCTCCGTCTTTCACTGTGCCGATTAAAAACAGCTTTTCCTTTGCTCTAGTCAAAGCCACATACAATACCCTAAGCTCTTCCGAAAGCATTTCCATTCTCAATTTCTTTTTTACAGCTATATAAGGAAGAGTAGGATACACAATCCGCTTTTTTTCATCGATAAACAGCGAGGCAAATCCTAATTCTTTATCGAGCAAATATTTTTTGGTCAAATCTTTCATATTAAATCGTTTAGATAAACCTGCACAGAAAACAATCGGAAATTCAAGCCCCTTGCTTGAATGAATCGTCATAATTCGGACAACATCTTCCTGTTCTCCTAAAGCTCTTGCTGCTCCTAAATCATCGCCCCGTTCCTGCATTCTTTCAATAAACCTCAGGAATCGGAACAATCCCCGAAAGGACGTTTCCTCATATTGCCTTGCTCTGTCATATAATGCCCTTAAATTGGCCTGCCGCTGCTTTCCGCCGGGCATTCCGCCTGCAAAATCAAAAAAGCGGGTATCACGGTACAATTGCCAAATTAAATTCGAAACGGAGCTTTTTCTCGCCAAGTTCCGCCATTGATTGAGCCGGCTGACAAATTCGCTTACTTTCTGATAAAGCTCGCTATGATGGGCTTTTTCTTGCTGCAAAAATGATTCAAGTGCATCGAAATACGCACCGTTTTTCTTATAAAGACGGATGATGGCAAGTTCATTTCCGCTTAAGCCGACAATTGGCGAACGCAGCACAGAAGCGAGCGGAATATCTTGATAAGGATTGTCGATAATTTTTAAAAGCGAAAGCATAATGGCCACTTCTGTTGCTTCAAAATATCCTGTTGATAAATTCGCATACACCGGAATACCTTGCTGCTTAAACTCTTCCATGATTTGCGGCGCCCAAGGCATCGAACGAAGCAGGATCACAATATCTCTGTATGTGACAGGTCTCGTACGATCAAGCTTTCGGTCGTAAACAGGAAAGCCTTCCTGAATAAGCTCTTTTATTTTTTTCGCCATAAGGCGGGCTTCAAGCTGCACCGTTTCCAATTCTTCTTCATCAAATTCAATCATTATTTCTTCTTTTTCTGCTAATTCCTCCTTCCGGCGGTCTATTAGGAGGAGCTCTGTATTCATTCTACTGTTCTCTGGATAACGTGCGCCAAGCTTCAATTCTGCTGCCTCATCATAAACGACTTCGCCTACAGTCTCTCCCATCAATTGTTTGAAAAGAAAATTTGTGGCGTCCAAAACTTCTTTTCGGCTGCGGAAATTTTTAGCTAAATCGATGCGCAAGCCGGAATTCGTTCCGCTGGAGGTAAACCGTTTATATTTCGCCAAAAACAATAACGGTTCAGCCAGCCGGAAACGATAAATGGATTGTTTTACATCGCCGACCATAAATAGATTTCCTTCCGCTTCATGATCTTTTGACACCAGCTTTAAAATCGCTTCCTGCACCAAGTTGGTATCTTGGTATTCATCCACTAATACTTCTTGAAATTGTCGTTTAAAAAACAAAGCAGCATCACTCGGAACAACATTTCCTTTCTCATCTTTTTCTGTTAATATTTGTAAACAATAATGCTCAAGATCCGAAAAATCGACAATTCCTTTTTCTTTTTTCATTGCTTCCAGCCGGACAGCAAATTTTTTCACCAAGTCGGCTAAACAAATCATTGTGCGCTTCATTTTTTTCAAATCGAGCAGTTGGTTTTGAATATCCCTGGAGAAAAGCTCATTTTTTAATTTCTCTATTTCCTTTGTCGCTTTCTTTCTCATTTCCGTCACTTCATCAATGAGCTCTTTTCGATATTCTTCTCCCCTGCATGCCTTGGCGCGTGTCGGTTGAAAAGCTCTCATTTGCTCGGCAAGCTCCTGCCACGATGAAGCGTTTATAATGTTTTCCACCTGTTTCATGTCATCGAGTAAATTTTCAGCCCTTGGAGAGGGGCCGCCCGGCAATTTCGTAATGTCGAGAGCTCTCGCTAACAAATCCTTTATTCCGGAAAGCTGTATCGCTATATCCTTCCGTAAATATTGAAAAAACGGCAAGTCCTCGTATGATTCAGCTTGTTCTATGTCATACATTTGCACCATTTCATCAAGCCATTTTTCCGGGAATGGATTAGATCTAGCAAATTCATAAATGGATCTAATAATTTTTTTGATTTCATCATCTGAGCGATCGCCTGTATATTTGTCAACTAATTCGAAAAATAGTTCATTATGCTCCATTCCGTATTCTTCTTCTAACAATTCATCCATGCAATCTTCCATTAACAGTTCCATTTCTGTTTCGTCCGCTATTCGAAACCCGGGATCAATATCAATTTTGTAATAAAATTTGCGAACAACTTGCAGGCAAAAAGAATGCAATGTTGATATTTGCGCTTTGTTTAAAAGGGTTAATTGGCGGCGCAGATGGAGGGAAGAAGGCTGGTTTCGCAAAGCCTTTGCCAGCGCTTCGCCAATTCTGCTGCGCATTTCTGCAGCCGCAGCGTTTGTAAACGTTACGATTAACAGCCGGTCCACATCTACAGGATGCTGATTGTCGGTCAGCTTGCGAATAATCCGCTCAACTAGAACGGCCGTTTTCCCTGATCCGGCAGCGGCCGCCACTAATATATCTTGTCCGTCGGCAACAATCGCTTTCCATTGTTCATCGGTCCATTGGCCTTTTTCTAACTTTTTCAGCTCATTCTTCATCTGAATCCACCTTCTCTCTTACCTTTTGCAGCACTTCTTCCCCTTTTAAGCTTTTCAATATGCGAAAACGGTTCGTTTCAATCGATTCATCAAATTGACAGACCGATTTAAAGGAACAAAAGGTGCAAGGCGTTTTCTCTTTCATTTTATATGGCGCAATGGAAATATTTCCGTCTGTTATTTCCGTACCGATCCGCTTAAATTCGCGCCGGATATACGAGCGTAATGCATGAAATTCATCCTCGCTGGCGATTTGAGAATTTGCATAAAATTCCCCGGTTTTCTTTATGCCGGCTTGAACGATTTTGGAATAGCCGCTTTCCAATTTTTGATCCATTAACCGCACCGTTTCTTCGTCTCCAAGCAGCAAGCCTTTCATTTTAAATTTCTTCAAAATTTCTTCTTCTATTTCATCATCCGTTAATAAATCTGGGGACTGTATGAACGGATCATGAATATGGAAATACAGCACCCCTGCTGGAGTCGCTTCTACGCCAAGCCAAGATTGAGAATTGGAAATAACAACATCCAAGTAAGTGAGCATCTGCAGCGCAATGCCGTAATACACTTCTGCCAAATTTAATGTTTTGTCGCTCGATTTAAAATCGACGATGCGAAGCAAAAGACCTTTCGAACTTTCCGCTTTATCCACTCGGTCTATCCTTCCGACGACCTCCAACGTACATCCGTTTTCAAGCTTAAATCGGAACGGGGGGAGCTTGCTTTTTTCATCAAATGATATTTCTAAACCAATTGGGACAAAACCGCTTGCTTTTGCATGTTCGCTTAAAACCTTTGATGCGCGGGCAACAATATTTTGAAGCTTGCGTTTAATATAATAGTGGCGGTTTGTGCTCATTAAAATTTCTTTTTGCAGCTTCGGCGCCAGCTGTTCGACTGCATCATGAGCAAGTCTTTCGCAATTCTCCTTTGTTAATTCGCGCCATTCTACTTTCATGCTTTGAAGCCGGTCTGCCATCAGCTTTAATGCCGCATGGAACAATTGGCCGATATCCGGCGCTTCCAATCTGTAATACTCCCGTTCTTTTAACTTTAAGCCGTGAGAAGCAAAGTGGGCAAAAGGACATGCCCGAAACCGCTCCATCCTTGAAACGCTTCCTTGTATTTTCCGTCCATATAATTTTCTGCTTACCTCTTCGGATAAAGGTCTTTCTGTATTTGAATAAAACAGGCTGGCAATCGCCTTTTTCGCTTTGCTGCTCCATTCTTGATCATATACAAAATAATTGTAAACATCCCACCACAGCTCATGGAGAGGATACTGCTTTTTCCAATTTTGCAATTTTGAAGTTAAAACAGACAAAGAAACATTCGGACTGACAATAAAAGAAAGCTGTTCTTCCGCCTCCTCACTTTCCGGTTCATTAAGAGAGATCATTTCCTTAGCATCTGGAAATATTTCTTTTAACCGTTTGACAATAATAGACGGCATGAGCGCTTTTCCTTCTTCATCCGCCAAAGAATACGATAAATACAGCTTTTGCTTAGCAGACGCGAGCGCTAAATAAATCAAAAAATTTTCATCCAGCAATTTTCTTCGAGCTGTCGGCGCAAGCTTCACTCCATTATGATATAGAAGCTCTCTTTCATCATCTGTTAAAACTCCGTCTTCCACCGGTTTTGCCGGAAGCACTCCGTCATTTGCTCCTGCAATAAATGCCGTCTTAATGCCATATAAACGTGACCGGTCAAGTGTTGCGACAATCACTTGGTCAATGGCCGGCGGAACGAGAGAAAATTTCATCGATTCCATTCCGGTTTCGACCATTTCCCTAAACAAATGAATGGAAATTTCCTGATCGCCCATAATTTCTACAAATTCATCCAATAGCTCCATCACAGCATTCCAAACTTGATCATGCTCCCTTGCTTCAATCAAGTTCCCTCCATTTTCCGCATCTAGACGAAGAAGCTCCAGCTTATCAGGCACTTTTGTTTGTTCTAAATACATATATAGCGCTTCGGCCATATCCCTGCCGGTTTTGGCGCGTTTCATCTTATTTTCCAATGCCTGCAGAGGCTCCACAATCAGCTTCCGTAATTGATTGATCCGTTTTTCTATTTCCTCTTCTTCATCTGTCTTTTTGTCGTTGCCATAGAATGAATGGTACTTCCTGTACGTCCAGCCGGCTTGATCCGTCCATTTTTTCCCTTGAATACCGTAGGCAAGCACATAATTTTCCAATTGATCCATTTCTTTTCTCATTTCGGCTTTATCGGCATCTAGCGGGTAAAGAAATTCTGTTTTAATCGTTCTGAAAACAGCTTCATACCGCCAGTTTCCGGTTATGACTTCCAAGCTCGAGCGGATAAATTCGATCAGCGGATGATATGTCATTGAGCTTTTTTCATCTATAAAAAAAGGAATCTCGTAATCTTGAAACAATTGCTCCAGCAAATCTCTGTAATCGGACATGTTTCTAATAAGCAGTGCAATCTCCCGAAATCGCACTCCCTCATCCCGAACGAGGCGGATAATTTCTCTAGCAATCCCTTCAATTTCGGCGCGTCTATTCACCGCTTGCATAAATACAATCGCGCTGTCTCCGTGAAAAGGTTCGGGAGTATGGGAAGAGTACATTTTTTCTAGATGAACAAGTGACGGCTCTTCAATAAAACGTTTCCGGTCAGTCATATATGCTACTTCATCAATGGAAATATTATTTCGTTCAGCCATTTTTTTCAGCAAAGAAAAGGTTTCAGCCGTCATGTAAAATAAATGAAGCTCGTCGGCAACGGCCTCTTCAGGCGGTTTATCCAATGTGAGAGCAATTGTTATAGAAGAAGCTGTTTTCATCATCGATTCGACTACTTGCAATTCTTGAGGCGTAAAATTGTGAAAGCCGTCGATATAAATTTCCGCTCCGTCCATGTAGCTTGATTCATAAATCTTCTCTGAAAGAAGCTGCAAATAATCCTCTGAATCTATGTATTTATCAGCAAATAATTTTTCCACGGAACGATAGATGCCCGCCAAATCTTTCAATTTATCGGAAAGAATCCGCTCTCTATGATCATGGCTTTCCGCTAATTTTTTTACTTGATCATCCAGCATATCTGGACTGATGATATATCTTTTCATTTCTGTAATCATCTGTTCGATATGCTCAATAAAGCCTTTTTTTTCACTGGCTTTGGAAAACACTTTAAATTCGTGCTTTTTTTCTTCGATGATTTTTCGAAGAAACATGTTCATGCCTGTTTGGGAAATAAAGGTACGGCTGATGCCTCCTTCCTCCTGCAGCACCCTCCACGCCAAACGGTTGAAGCTCAATACTTGTGCTCTAATGATTCCTTCTAATTCCGGAGTTTTCATCAGTTCATATTCCATTTGAAAAGTCATTTGATCTGGAACAAGAAACAAAATAGGTTTTCCATTATACGGATCTTCTTTTAATTTTTCCCTAATTTCGTTTAAGATTGCCGTCGTTTTTCCTGTGCCGGATGAACCGACCAAAAACTTAATACCCATGAAATCTCCTCCCTTCAGAAGGCATCCAAACGGAAAATGGGACAATTTTCTTGTCCCATTCTGATTTCGTGTTTATGAATACATTTATTTTACTGTAAATGGTTTTGAAAATCCATCGATTCGGACAATCCGAATTTCCAACTAATAGGAATCATCGTTTACGGTTTTACCTCTCCGATCACATTTTTTTCATGAACAAAGCCAAAATGCCGGCTGTCCCTGCTGTTTAACCGATTGTCGCCAATGACAAAAATACATTTTTCCGGCACCGCTTCTTTTCCAGTTATTTCTTTTAATGTAAAATTCCCTGTGATCGGATTTCCATATACTTTTTCTTTATTTTTCTTTAAAAATGGTTCCGGTACATATTTCCCATTCACATATAATTTATCGTTTCGATATTCAATTTTTTCTCCTGGAAGGCCGATGACCCTTTTAACCAAAACTTGCTTTTCGCCGGGCATCTGAAACACGACAATGTCAAACCGTTCAATTTTATTAAACCGATTCGTCAATTTATTTATATAAAAATGATGGCCTTCTTTTAAGGTGGGCTGCATCGATACGCCATCAACAGTGTACGCGGCAAACGCAATATTTTTAATTAAAACGGTTGATAAAAGAGCTGAAGTGACGATTCCCGCAATAACTCGTTTTTTCCTCACGGCTCTTCACCTACTTTTTATCTTTTCGTTTAATTAACGAAACATTTAAACGCTGCTCAATCCTTTTTCCGATAAACCACATGAGCGCCATCACAACAAACACAATGATCAACCGGGCGGGCTCTTCAATCAGCTCCCGTAAATCATACCCTGATAAGCTAAGCATAAAAATCATCACGAGCTTCCCTGATAAAACAGCGAGCGCAAACTGCCACACATTGATTTTGGAAAGGCCGGCTACTACATTTACAAGCGCAGAAGGCGTAAAAGGGAAACAGAGCATTAAAAATAAAGGAGCAAAGCCGTGCCGTTCGACCCAGTTCATCATTCGTCTTACTTTTTCATGTCTGCTTAAAAAATTTAAAAAACGCTTCCGGCCAAACTTTCGCACTAAAAAAAACACGAGCAATGCGCCTGCCGATGAACCGATCCACGAGTACAAAAAGCCGAACCAAAGTCCGAATGAATTAGCGTTCGCAATTACAAACAGAATAAGAGGCAAGAACGGAAAAAAAGCCTCAAGCATCGGAAGCAGAATCCCTGGGAGAGGTCCGAGCGCTCGGTATTCTTTAAAGATTCGTTCAACATCTTCTAATGTAATGGAATCGAAAAATGCAATGACATCCATATCTTAACTCCTTACTTCAACATCTCCTTTTATTTTACACCTTTTGAGCATAAGTTGAAAAATTTTGCCGAAAAAAATTAATTGAAATGATTTATTTTCCTGTTTTATAATAAAAAACAGAACATACGTTCCTTTTGAAGCGAGGTATTCCCTATGTCGAAAATACCAACCGACATTCGCCATTTGATTGAACAGTCGATCTACTTACCGATGACTGCTACGGTGCTGAACAAAGACATGAATGTCGTAAAAAAAAGTCCATTCAAGCTGAAAGATCCTTATTTGCATCTAATTGAAGAGGCGTTAAAGCTTGTACAAAAAGATTTGGCAGAGGTTCGCAAAGAATTGCGCAGACAAAAGGTGAAAGTTTTAAAAGCCAAACAGGATGAAGCATTCACAACGTACACTTTCTACTATAACGGCTACGAAGAACACCACAGCTACTTCAATCCAAGAATCCGAAATAAAGTAAATGAACTGATTGAACATTATTTGTTTAAAACTGAAAAAAAATCTGGCATTCCAACCTCTTAGACTTTTTATCTTAAAAGAAAGACAACGGCCAAACCGTTCGCTACAGAAGATGAGGGAACAGGACTATTTGTTTCGCCCGTTGAATGCCTGTCCCCTTATAACAGAAAAAATGAAATCTCCCCCATTTTCTAACACGGAAAAAAGCACGCAAATTGACAGCTTGCGTGCCGGAAGATAAAGCTTATCCATCTTCTTTTCTGAATTCGCGAACGAGCTGTTCATAAATATATGCATGCTGCTCCTTCGGAAAAAGGATTGTGTTCATGCGGCGCTGCTCCTGCTCAATTCTTGAAGAGATAATCGTTCGAAGATGTGCCGTTTTATAAAATTGATGGGAAAAAGAAGATGGAGATATGTCAGCAACTATTTTCTGACCGTTACGGAATATGACTTCCGTACAATTCGAATCTGTTTTCATAAAGCGGGAAATGTGGGAATGGGAAAACCAGGCGCACTGATGCCTTGCGGGTGAATGAGTAGGAAAAAAATAAAGGGAATTGGCAGGATCAATGACAATCGGAAGCTTTTTTGTTATGCCAAGCAGCCCTTTTGATCCTTCAACTCTTCCTTTAAAGCTTGAACCATAATAACGGCAGCTTTGATCAATAACATAAACAGGTCGAATAGGTACTATGCGCTCTCCGCTAGTTTCCAAAATTTTAGCGTACAAGTGATGTTCTTTTCTAAAAGGCAAAATTGCCATTGTTTCCCCATTTACAATACATTTTTCTGCCTCAAACTGCTTCGTACTCACTAGAATTCTTACCTCCTAATTTTTTCTATATAATAGTTCTTTTTCACTGATTCAAATCTATCATAAAAATTCCAAAATTTCTATATTTTTTTAAAATTTTTTAAATACAAAGCATTAGATCAAGGTAAGATGTTATTGTTAACCTGAATCCGTGATGAATTGAAATCGACTTTGATTTTGTTGTAATTTTGATGGATTGATAATCCATAAAACCCCTTTTATGCTTATGACCTATGTCATCTCTATTTCCGAAAATGGAACAAATCTCTTTTTTAGGTATACGAACCAAAAAAATAGACAAAAAAGCACAGGGAGTGACGTTGGACATCAGTTCCCGAACATTCGTTCGTTATCTTACCTCTCTCCATTTCTGATAGACGTTCAGTAGGGGCTCGCTATAGCCACTCCTTCGCGTCAGTTTCATCCAGATCTGTCGTGATCGACGGACGAGTCGCCCTGCCATCGTGATCACCGTCTGAATAATCGTCTTGATGCGGCGGCGTTTCACTTTGTGGTGCAACGGATGTCTCGGATCGCTTAATAGATCTTGTCCAATCAGACGAAGAAGATTGTAAACGAAGGCTCCCATGACCAACACGAGCGCATTCGTTTTCATCTTCCCAGATGGAAGCCGCTCTAAATCTAAGTCGCTCTTCAGTTCGCTATGAAACTGTTCGCATGTCGCATGGTCATGATACAACGCGAGCACATCGCTCATTCGAACATGCTCGTATCCTTTGAGCCGCACCCAATAGCTTTCCACTTCATAATCAGGAACGAGCATCAGCTGTCCATTGCGTTCCATCGTCCGTTCCGTCACTTGGGTGACTTGAACGTACGTATACGTGTTTCCATCGATCGCTGCCTTCTGTGGAAGGCATAGCTCATAGGTTTGTACTCCTTCGCTTTGTCCATCATCGACACGTTTGCCCTTTTGCGAAGCGATCCGGAACCAAAGCGCTTTCGATTCTCGGCGTAAGTTTCGCTTGATGACAAAGTCCACGTCTTCCTTTAGGCATACGTGCACATTCGCTTCTGCATCGTTTCCTGCATCCATGCGAACAAGCAGACGAGATGAAGTCAGTTGACGAGCTCGACGGATAGCGGTGACTAAAAACGAGGGCATGTTGTCTTGCACATGTTGTTTCCCTGGACGCAACTCGGCATGAACGAGATACCCTTCCTTCCCTGCATACGCAAACAACGGTGTAAAACCGTCAAATCCTTTATACGTTCGACTGACTCCTTCTTTTTTCGTATCGGAGTTGTCAAATGGGGAACCATCTATATCAAGGGGAAGCCATGTCGTCTTTCCTTTGGTCCAACAAGGGGACAAAGTGGCATGTCGTTGAATCAACAGACGTATGGACTCCTCCCAAAGAATCGTTTCGGTCATCGGAAGACAAGCGAGCTGATCGAGTCGTTGTCGCAAGGTTGGAGAGGAAGGCACGTGCTGAATCCCCATCGATGCCGAAAAGATATCGTCCTGACGATACGCTTCGATATGATCGAAATCCGTTTTTCCTGTGGCAAGCAAGCCAATCATCGAGCGAATGACATCGCTATGGGAAATGTGCACTTCTCGACGAACCGTTGGAAGCCGAAGTGCGTTTACCCGTTTATCCAGTTTCGTTCGATGGAGTAAGTAGCCAACGAGAGCAAGCCCAGCACTTGGGGTAATCGCTTCATCTGTCAATACAAACCGAATCGGGAAATCTTTCATCACATCACCTACTTGATGAAGAATCGTCAACGTCGTTTTCCCTTATCGTATCAACGGTTTGCGACCATTGTAAAGATGTTTTGTCACGGATTCAGGTGTTAATATAATTTTTCTAAAAATTACAAATTATAAGTTGATTTTTCCTTCCGAAATCCATATAATATAAAAAAGGCATCAGAGGTGATGGGTTATGGAAAACCGGAAATCTTATTCCGAACTGATGAAGACCCGTTCTGTGAAGGAAAATCCAGAAAACTTCATGATGGATGTATACATCCAAATGATTCTGGACGAAGCATGGTTCAATCATCGAAAAAAAATGCTGGAAGACAAAATTAATGATGCTCTGGACCGAAAAGATAGAGAAAAATTTATGGAGCTATCCAAAGAATATGCGAAATGGGTGCGTTAAATGATAAAAAAAGCCAATCCCAGAGGATTGGCTCAATCTATGTGAAGGTAATGATTATGGCCAGTCAATTAAGCTGTGGTAAATTGTTCAGCTTCCGTAGACCCTTTTAAAGCGGTTGTAGAAGAAGTACCTCCAGTAATCACTTGGGCAACCTCATCAAAATAACCAGTTCCAACCTCCCTCTGATGCCGTGTTGCTGTATAACCATACTGTTCGCTTCTAAATTCGGCTTGCTGAAGTTCAGAGTAGGCAGCCATTCCATGATCTTTATACTTGCGTGCAAGTTCAAACATGCTGTAATTCAATGCATGGAATCCAGCTAAAGTAACGAATTGGAACTTGTAGCCGTAAGAAGCAATTTCCTTTTGGAAACGTGCGATAGTATCGTCATCAAGCTTTTTCTTCCAATTAAAGGAAGGTGAGCAGTTATATGCCAATAACTTGCCTGGGAATTCTTTATGAATAGCCTCAGCAAACTTCCGTGCTTCTTCCAAATTAGGTTCAGATGTTTCACACCAAATCATGTCTGCGTATGGCGCATATGCCAAACCTCTAGCAATTGCTTGATCAAGACCAGCGCGAGTGCGGAAAAATCCTTCCTGTGTCCGTTCCCCAGTAATAAACTCTTTATCCCTGTCATCGATGTCGCTTGTGATCAAATCAGCCGCATTGGCATCAGTACGAGCAATGATAACAGTCGGAACATTCATCACATCAGCAGCCAGTCTTGCAGCAATCAAATTGCGAATAGCTGTTTGTGTCGGGAGCAAAACTTTTCCGCCTAAATGGCCGCATTTTTTCTCAGAAGACAATTGATCCTCGAAGTGAACAGCAGCTGCTCCTGCTTCAATCATCGCCTTCATCAATTCAAAAACGTTCAACTGACCGCCAAATCCAGCTTCAGCATCCGCAACAATTGGAACGAACCAATCAATTGAATGATCCCCTTCCATATGATGGATCTGATCTGCCCGCTGCAAAGCTTGATTAATCCGCTTTACGACATGCGGCACGCTGTTAGCAGGATACAAGCTTTGATCCGGATACATTTGCCCCGCAAGATTAGCATCTGCTGCCACTTGCCAGCCGCTTAAGTAAATTGCTTTTAATCCGGCTTTTACTTGTTGGACAGCTTGATTTCCTGTCAAAGCTCCGAGGGCATTTACGTATTCCTCAGTTTTCATTAAATTCCAAAATTTTTCTGCTCCTCTTCTGGCAAGAGTATATTCGATTTCAATGGAACCTCTAAGCTTCAACACATCTTCAGCCGAATAAGGGCGTGTAATCCCTTTCCAGCGTTCATCTTTCTCCCAGCTTTCTTGCAATTGTCTCGCTTTTTCTTGTAATGTCATCTTTTCTCTCCCCTTTTTTGAAATATTTTTTAATTTAATCTTTCATAGCCTGGAAGCGTCAGAAAATCTACGAATTCATCATTTCTCACAAGCTCATCAAACAATTTCGCCGCTTCATCAAAACGCCCTTTTTGATAGGCTTCTTCACCAAACTCTTGTTTTATTTTTTCCAGCTCTTCCTGCTTAATTTTTTCATAAAGCTCTATTGTAACCTTCCGTCCGTCCTCCAACACCCCCTTTGGATGACGAATCCATTGCCATACCTGTGCCCTTGAAATTTCTGCCGTTGCAGCATCCTCCATCAAATTGTGGATAGGTGCAGCTCCTCTTCCAGAAAGCCATGATGCAAGATAACGAATGCCGACATCAATGTTCGTTCTTAATCCTTGCTCTGTAATTGTTCCTTCCGGGACTTCAAGAAGCTGTTCTGCTGAAATCTCAACATCTAGCTGTTTATCAATCTGGTTAGGTTGTTTCATATATTGGTCAAAAATTTCTTTGGCAACCGGTACAAGCGCAGGATGTGCCACCCATGTGCCATCGTGTCCATCTTTCGCTTCCCGCTCTTTATCAGCGCGCACTTTTTGGAACGCCTCTTCATTTTTCACCGGATCATCTTTAACCGGAATTTGCGCTGCCATTCCTCCAATGGCATGAACGTTCCGGCGATGGCACGTTTTAATCGCGAGCAGAGAATACGCCCTCATAAACGGAACCGTCATCGTTACTTGCGCCCGATCAGGTAAAATGACGTTTTGATCGTTTCGGAATTTTTTCAGATAGCTGAAAATATAATCCCATCTGCCGCAATTCAATCCAGCTGAATGCTCTTTCAGCTCGTATAATATTTCGTCCATTTCAAACGCGGCCAATATCGTTTCAATCAGAACGGTCGCTTTAATCGTCCCCCGCTTTACCCCCAATTCATCTTGCGCGAAACAGAAAACATCGTTCCACCATCTGGCTTCTAAGTGGCTTTCCAGCTTCGGCAAATAAAAGTAAGGTCCGCTTCCTCTTTTGATCAGTTCTTTTGCATTGTGGAAGAAATAAAGGCCAAAATCAAACAGACTGCCTGAAATCCGTTTTCCGTCCAATAGGACATGTTTTTCTTCTAGATGGAGTCCTCTCGGCCGCACGATCAGCGTTGCCGTTTCTTCATTCAGCTTATATACCTTTCCGTTTTCATTCACATATTCAATCGTTTTGTTGACCGCATCCCTTAAGTGAATTTGTCCTTCCACAATATTTTCCCAAGTCGGTGATGTGGCATCTTCAAAGTCCGCCATAAAAACTTTTGCGCCTGAATTTAAGGCATTGATAATCATTTTCCGGTCGACAGGTCCAGTAATTTCAACTCTGCGATCCTGCAAATCTTTTGGAACAGGCGGTATCGTCCAGTCCCCTTTTCGAATATGTTCCGTCTCCTTTAAAAACGACGGCTTCTCCCCTTCATTAATTCGCCTTTCCCGTTCTTTCCTCAGTTCAAGCAGCTCGATTCTTCTTGAACCAAATGTTTGTTCAAGCTTTTCAACGAACTGAAGGGCTTCGTTCGTTAAAATCTCCCTGTAAGAAGGCAGAAGAGTTCCCTTCACTTCCAGCCTAGATGCTGCACTAGCCTTCACGTTTCCTCACCTACCTTGTTATAAAACAGTTTTTAAATTACATTTTTAATATATAACAGATTAATACAGATTGGAAGACTTTTTTGAAAATTCGTTGTTTTCGTTTTCTTATCACATTCAATAAGTTTTTATTAACTTCCCTTTTTCGCTCGTACATCCGATCCATACCTCTATCTCAATCAGCACTTTTTGAAAACTTAAATAATTTTATGTTATTTTTTATAACATGATTTCGTTTTTCAAATTAAAATAATTGTAAAATTTAATAGATTTTACAAAAAAATAGTTCATTTTCAGTGAAAATAACCAATGACAGAATAGCTACCACAAATTATTATGTTATAAAAATGAACATAAAGTGTCACAAACAGAGGAGGAGGGATAAAAAATGGAAGCTGAAAAAGGTGTAAAAAATGCAGCTTTTATTAATCAAAAACCACAATTGGAGAAAAAGAAATTAAGAATGCCTCATATTTATGTCATATTGTTTGTTTTAATAATTCTTGCTACAGCCGCTACTTATTTTGTACCTGCTGGCGTTTATGAACGTATTCCAGGACCTGAAGGAAGAACAACGATTGATCCAAACTCATTTGATTTTGTTGAAGCAGCACCTGTAAGTCCTGTTGAATTTATGATGGCAGTCCCAAAAGGATTAGTTGCAGCAAGTGATGTCGTTTTTTTCACTTTGATCATCGGCGGTACATTTGCCGTTATTCGAAAAACAGGACTTATAGAAATAGGAGTAGAGAAACTAGCAAAAACATTTGCTTCCAATGGTATTGTGTTAATTCCAGTTTTAATGACTGTATTCGCAATTATATGCAGTTTAATTGGAACGCAAGAACTTAGTTTAGTTTATATACCTGTAATTCTCCCCCTATTTATTGCTTTAGGATTTGATTCAATGGTGGCGGCGGCGGTTGCTTTAGTTGCAACTACTGCTGGTTTTATGACAGGCTTTCTTAACCCGATTAATACTGGTTTAGGTCAAAAAATTGCAGGACTTCCAATATACTCAGGTATAGAATTTCGCATAGCGGCTTTCGTTGTCTTTGTTTTAGCAGGAATGATTTACATTATGCAATATGCTAAAAAAGTTAAAAAGAATCCTGAAGCAAGCTTAGTATATAAAGACGATCATGCTAAAAGGAATATGTACTTCAATCAATCTGTATCCAAAAGGAATGAAATGAATAAAAAACAAAAAGCTGCTTCTTTTGCCTTGTTATCCTTTTTTGTCTTATTAGTGTACGGTGTTTTAACTCAAGGCTGGTTTATGTTAGAAATGGCTGGACTGTTCATTATAATGGGTGTGGTTGTAGGTCTGATCGCTGGATTAACATTAAACGATATTTGCGAAGCATTTAATGACGGTTTTCGTGAAGTTTTAGTTGGGGCAATCATTGTTGGTATTGCCAGAGCAGTATCAGTAGTTATGGAAGACGGACAAATAATGGACACCATTGTCCATACACTAGGAACGATAGTAGGCGAAATACCAGGAACATTTAGTGTCATCGGGATGTTTATTGTCCAAATGCTATTTAGCTTTTTAATTCCGTCAGGCAGCGGACAAGCATTAGTTACTATGCCGATTTTAGCTCCGCTTTCTGATTTAATCGGAGTTACGAGACAAACAGCTGTTTTGGCCTACCAATTTGGAGACGGGCTAGGCAACATATTATTTCCAACTTCAGGATATTTTATGGCTGCACTAGCACTAGCTGGAGTTTCATGGCAAAAATGGGTTCGCTTTTATGTACCATTATTTTTAATTTGGTTTGGATTATCTGCTATTTTCCTGATCACCGCTCATTTCATTCAGTGGAACGGTTGAATCATGATTTAAAATGAGTCAAAAATTAATAAATCATCATATAAAAAACACGCGGCAAACAAAATGTTTTCCGCGTGTTTTTTTGAAATTTTATCGCATTTTTACTTAAAAAACGGCTCCCCTGGCTTTCGACTATCTTCCAATACAAGAATCCCTTTTTCTTTTGGTGCATTGGGCAGGTTTAATTCTTTTGCCGAACAGATCATGCCGCTCGAGGAAATGCCTCTTAGTTCAGCTTCTTTTATCACCATTCCGCTTGGCATAACCGCTCCTACCTTTGCAACAACAACTTTTTGTCCAGCCGCAACATTCGGTGCCCCGCAAACAATTTGAAGCACTTCATCCCCCACATCGACTTTGCATACACTTAATTTGTCAGCGTTCGGATGCTTTTCTTTTTCCAATACATGGCCAACGACAAATTTCGGTGATAAATCCGCCTCCAGCTTATCTGAAAAACCGTTTTGCGCAATTGTTTGATTGGTCTTTTCCACCATTTCTGCCGTTACATCTAATTGGCCGTTTCCGTCAAGCGAAAAATAAGAAGTTGCCTGAAAAATGTTGAAGCCTGCTGTTTCATTAGTTTCAGCATCAAATATTTTTACAACATCTCCTTTTCTTTCAAACCGCTTCTGTTCATACGGTATATCTTTTAAAGAGATGATGAGTACATCGCCGATTCCTTCTTTATTGTAAAATACATTCATTGCTTGTCATCGTCTCCTTTCGTCAGTTTTCTGCGGTTTTTTGCCAAAATAAAGATCGGTTCGAGCTTTTTGTTTTCATAAATAAAGGATAAAGCCGTAATCGGCACCCTCCCATTTGTAAAAAAGCTCATCGTCAGCTGTGCCAGCACGTCATAACCCGTTTCATTTCGAATGTCGCCTATGATCAGCACGTCTTGATGAGGGACGCTGACAGTCATATCCCCTTGAACTTTTGATTCATATTCTTTTAAAATTGACTCATTTAAAATCCTGCTGGCATCGTAGCCGTCATTTGAATTAAAAAAATAAAAAACATTGCCTGCGACCTTATCTTCTTTTACTTTTGTCGGCAATGAACGCAAATTAAAGGCAGCCATTTCCTTCAATTGCTGGCGCGTCCAATTCTCCTTCTTCATCATCTGTTCATCAATTAGGCGATACGAATTTCCGAGATCAAGGGCATAATAAATTCGGGTCTCAGCAGTATGATCCTCAAAAATAAGAGGAACGCCATTCGACTCAACCGGAAAGGAAGTTGAGCGAATGACAGGATAAATCTGTTTTTCCTTGCCGCTTAATGCACCTTCATTTTTCATAGCTGAGAGAGACTCGGTTATGTAATAAACGAATTCATCAATCGCTTTTTCTTTTTTTTCGTTCCATTTTGAAATAATACCTGGCAAGGAGAGTGTCAGCCCTTTTTTCAATTCTGGATCTTCGATTCTTAACGTATCCTTTTTTCGATTAAATGAAAAGTGAAATGAGTAATCATTTAACTTCTCTTTTAACAATTCGACCATTTGTTCAGAATTCATAAGGCTGATCATCTCCTTTTTATTTTCTTTATATTAAAGATTTAAGCCATCTAAAAATTGCTGAACTTCCTCTTTTGTTTTCCGATCTTTGCTGACGAAGCGTCCGATCTCTTTTCCCTCGTTAAATGCGATAAAGCTTGGGATGCCAAAAACATTTAATTCTGCGCATAAATCGATATATTCATCCCGATCGACATAATAAAATGCGAACTGCGGATTCTCCTTTTCCAATTCAGGAAGATGCGGCTTAATAAACCCGCAATCTGGACACCAATCAGCCGAAAATACAAATAAAGCATTTTTTCCTTTCGTAAGCTCCCAAAAATGATCAACAGATTGAATGTTTTCCATCTCTAAAAGTCTCCTTTTATCTTTTTTCATTGGCATCGTAACAAATCTCAGCAAAAAAAGCTACTAACTCGCATGCCTGAGCCGATCAAAGTTAATTTTTTTTGGAAAATTGATATTGTCCTATTAACAGCTTCATGATATGTGCAAACATTTCTTTCCGGTCGATAAAGCCGTTTGTAAAGATTCCGATTGCTCCTTCTCGATGTCTCACATTTCTTTTTTTCGCATATGCATCCATTACATCTCCAAGCTCCAAGCCTTTTTTCAAAGGCTCAAGAAATTCATTCGGGAGCGGGATTCTCGCCCCTCCAGCAATATATTCATTTCCATCTTTATCAATTAATGCACCCCAATTGCATAAAAACAATCCGCGAGGTGTAACATCCACACCCCCCTCAAGACCAACCGAAAGATCCGGTTTAACTTTTTCAAAGACATTTTTTGCCCGATTTAATGCCCCCTGCAATGTTTCCTCATCGGAAAATGGCTGTGTTGAAACCCCGGATGGAACATCAACTGAGATGAATTCCATGTTCTTCTCTTCCAAAAGAGAAAAGGTCTCCTTCACCGCATTGATTTTCGCCAGGTTTTTCGATCCGATTGCGACATTCATTTTTGCCCTCCGGAATGTTTTATGTTAAACGTTTTGCTTAATTTTTTCAACAGTGGATCGATCGCAAGCTTTTATGAGCTTCACAAGCAATTCTTTTGCTGCTAAATAATCATCGACATGGATCATCGAAGCATGAGTATGAATATATCGGGCGCATATTCCGATTACCGCTGAAGGCACACCGCTGCCAGAAATATGTACTCGGCCTGCATCTGTTCCGCCTTGGGATGTAAAATATTGATATGGAATATTGTTTGTTTCAGCTGTGTCAAGAATAAATTCCCGCATTCCCCGATGAGTGACCATTGTCCGATCATAAATTCTCAGCAGAACTCCTTTTCCAAGCTGACCAAATTCGTTTTTGTCCCCGCTCATGTCGTTGGCAGGACTCGCATCCAATGCAAAAAAGATGTCCGGCTTAATCAAATTGGCGGCCGTTTGCGCTCCCCTTAACCCTACTTCTTCCTGGACAGTCGCTCCAGAATACAAAACGTTTGGCAATGTTTCATCTTTCACTTCTTTCAACAGCTCAATGGCCAGCCCGCATCCATACCTGTTGTCCCAAGCTTTTGCCAAAATTTTTTTCGAATTAGCCATCGGCGTAAACGGGCAGACCGGAACAATTTGCTGTCCTGGCTTGATTCCTATGGCTTCCGCATCTGAGCGATTATCAGCGCCGATATCAATCAGCATATTTTTAATCTCCATCGGCTTTTTCCGAACTTCCTCATTGAGCAAATGCGGAGGGATGGATGCGATCACGCCGATCACCGGACCGCGTTCAGTTATAATTTGCACGCGCTGCGCCAGCAAAACCTGACTCCACCATCCTCCCAGCGGTTGAAAGCGGATCATTCCATTTTCTGTAATAGATGTGACCATAAAGCCTACCTCGTCCATATGGCCTGCAACCATTATAGTTGGTCCATCCTCACTGCCTTTTTTCACTCCAAAAATGCTGCCGAGTTTGTCTTGAACGATCTCATCTGCATATTTTTCTAGCTCTTTGCGCATAAATGAGCGAACAGCGTGTTCATTGCCTGATGCACCCGGCAGCTCTGTTAATGTTTTAAATAAATCCAACGTTTCGTTGTTCATGTTTATATCCCCTTCTTTAGCTTAATTTAGACCATCACGTACACAAAATATGTATAAACTTATTTTAGCGAATGATGAATGTATATTCCACAAATGTAACAAAACTGCGTTATACTAATAGTAAATTGTTTAAGGAGGGAAGATTGTGAAATGGAAAAATTTCCTGATCGGCTTCGCAGCAGGGATTGCCGTCGGATATGTATTAAAAAACGAATATAAAAAGCCGTTTCTTTCGCCGGAAAAAGCACTTGAATCGGTGAAAAAAGCTTTTAAACAAAAAGGCCCGATCAACGGATCCTGGATTTACACCATCCCGCAAGATTATGAAAAAAATGATATATCTTATAAAGTGTATGAGGCAGGAATCAGCCGTTTTTATAAAGGGAAAACTGAACAGTTTGAAGTTATTGTCGATGCATCGAGCGGAACCATTTTACATGTAAATCAGCTTTCCTCTTAACAAGAAACAGAGAAAACAAATTTCTTTGTCTCTTTGGGGAGTGAAAAAAATGGGGATTGTTAAAAAAGGTGTGACGATTTTACATTTTGATGAAACATACCATTATCAAAGAAAATTACAATCGTATTCTCACGAATGCATTGATTTCACTGATTTAGAAGGAACCCGGCTGTTTTGTGACGGACAATCGTTAAAAGTAATAAAAAGAAAGCTGTTGAGCCGCAAGCAAAAAGGAATTACGTTCATCGGCAGCGGCGATTATCACTATGTTACATATCTCCTGTTGAATGAAATAAAACTTCCGTTTACCCTTCTTCTATTTGACCATCATACAGACTTAGACGATTCTGCAATCGGGAGGAACATGCCAATTTCTTGCGGCTCATGGTTATCTTTTGCGCTAAAAGACAATCCTTTTTTAACAAAAGCCATTATCATCGGTCCAAAATGGACAGAAAAACAAGAAATAGAAAAAGTCAAGGTCATCCCGTATACACCTGAAAATCATCCGTATATTTTACAACAAATTCAACAAATACAAAATGATTTTGTTTATATTAGCATCGACAAAGATGTTTTAAAAAAAGGGGAGGCGGTGACAAACTGGGACCAAGGTACAATGAGTGCTGCGACATTGCTTTTTTATTTGCGGACAATATTAAATGAAAAAAAAGTGATCGGCCTCGATGTTTGCGGCGAGGCGCCGCGTAAAAGACTGGCTTTCTCTTTTCTCGAAGATCGAATGATGAATAAAAATGAAACGATAAATCTGAACATTTTAAAAATGTGCTTACGGAATCCTCACGTGTACGAAACAAATCAATTCCCCTAAAGTTTTTGCTTAAGTAAAAGACTGAAGAGTGCAGAAGATTCATCCCTCGAAAATTCCATTTTTTATCAAAAAAACATCCCGCACACTATCGTGCAGGGATGTTTGTCTTTACCGAATTTTCACTTTCGCAATTTCACTTCCGCCCTATAAATCTTTTGTCCTTTTTTGGAAAATTTCTCTTCGTATTCCGTCATTACATTGTCTGTAAAATCACTTTGGTGAAGATCTAAACTTACCCATTTCAATAAAAATCCGTATTCGGAAAAACTGACAAGCGAATATTCAAACAGCCTTTGGTTATCCGTTTTAAAATGAATTTCACCTTCATCAGCTAAAATGCTCTCAAAAATGGAAAGAAAGGAATGATGTGTCAAGCGCCGCTTCGCATGGCGTTTTTTTGGCCAAGGATCTGAAAAATTTAAATAGATTCGCTCAACCTCGCCTTTCGCAAAAATTTCAGCTAACTGGCTCGCATTTATGTTCATAAGCTTTACATTCGGAAGTTCCTCTTCTTTTAATTTTTTTAAAGCCGAGACGAGGACGCTTTCCTGAAGCTCAATGCCGATATAATTAATATGCGGATTTTGCTTCCCCATACCGACAATAAACTGTCCTTTGCCGGTGCCGACTTCTATATGAACGGGATGCTCATTCCCGAACAAATCGTTCCATTTCCCTTTCCATTCAAAAGGCTGCTGTATAACAAATTGGGGATGATTTCTTAAAAAATCTCCGGCCCAAGGCTTATTTCTTAAACGCATATTCCACCTCTGTTTATTTTTTTACTATGTCAAAAGAGCCGTATACTGAACGGCTCTTTATTGTATAGAAATCGAAATGATGTATATTCTAATCAATAAAGAAATGGGGTGAGAATGAATGCAATTGAATTATCGTGATCAACTGATGCTTCTGAAAGATATTTTATCTGAACATGAAAGTGAATGCTGCGGATCAGTAGCGGAATATGAGCAATTAGAGCGCCTCATTCGGTCATTAATGGCCAATGCTGAAGTTAATGATCAGTTAAAGCAATCGCTTGAAACAATATATACTTATTGCCAAAACGGGAAAAATTCCAGCGATATAACCGATTTTATCGCCTCACATCAAGGGCAGTTGACTCAATGGCTTGAGGATATCAATGCCCTTTCCTAAGCAAAGCATTTAAAAATTCCAGCTGCTCCGCCATTTCTTTTTCATTGTTTTTCTTTCTCAAAAAAGAGATGGACAAAATGACTTGAGCTAACATATACCAATGCATGCGAACTTTTAAATCGTCCGTTAAATCAGCTCCGTATTTTTTCAGCCATTCATCCCATTCACTTTCATGAATGTAAGTATATAACAGCATTCCTAAATCAATCGCCGGATCGGCAATCATTGCTCCATCCCAATCGATTAAATACAATTGGTTGTCCTCAGATAAAAGCCAGTTGTTATGATGAATATCACAATGGCAAACAACAGCTTCTTTATGCTGCACCTCTGTCACGTTTTGTTCCAAATAACATAGTGCTTGTCGAATAACCGGAAGCTCCAAAAGCTCCAAATCCGCTGCTTTTTTTACATTTTCGAGCAGCGTTTCAGGCGAGAGCGGCTCTTTTCCTAAACGTTTTAACATATCAAGTAGTTCGTACGACCGATGGATTTTCTTTAGGAGCTCCGCAACGTGCTCGTTTTTCATATCTTTCGGTTTTAAACCGCGCCCGTTTAGCCAATGCTGCGCCGTAATCACATCACCGTTTTCCATTCTTTTCGTCCAAACGAGCTTAGGAACAATTCCTTCCGCTGACAAAACAGCTAAAAACGGCGAAGAATTGCGTTTTAGGAACAGTTTTTTTCCATTTTTTTCAGCATAAAAGGCTTCTCCTGTCGCTCCTCCTGCCGGAGATATTTCCCAATCGCTACCTAATACGTCTTCCAACCAATTCACCTTCAATTTCAAGCCCACATTTCGTTAGTAGATTCACCCTGCGCAATAAAAAAGACAGCTATTGAATTGAATGAGATGTTTCCAATAGCTATCCATAATAAATTTTATCTTCTAACAGTCTTTTTCGTCAAGAAAAAGTAAAAACATACCCTCATACTTCCATAAAGAACAACATGTAATCGAACATTTTCAAAAAATTCATTCATTAAATCGTTTTACCGCATTTGTTGCACATGATGCTAAAAGAGCCTTTACAGCTTTTAGTTGCATATTTTTAAAAGGAGAAGGCTGGCGCCGCATATTTTGAAACCAGTCGTCGTAGCTTCTCACATCAATTATTTCAATATCTGCCGGCAGCTCTGAAGCATGTATATATCCCGTTCTGTTTAATAATATTTTTCGAATTGGAAAGTCAACCTCCGCATTTGATAAAATCTGTTTTACTATATTTGCTGTCCGCTCCAATCCGATAATGGGAGATAATATTTTTTTCTCGCCTTGATCGTCCCGTTTCAGCCAAAATTTCTGTTTTGTACCGATTAATACGTTGTTTTCTTTATATTCTAATGCGGTAAGGCATACGACATCTGTTGGCCGAATGATGATAATTTCTCCTTGGACAGAGGCTTTTTTAATAAGAAAAACCGGATAATACATGACAAAATAAGTGTCAGGAAACCGCTGCAAAAAATATTTGAGCAGCGAATCCTTTTCAAAAGCTTCATCCATCGGGGAAATTTCCCGAATGGTAGAGCTTGCCCATACAAGCTGGGAGTTGAAAATCCGATCTAAAAACAATTGTTTTTCACTATCTAAGGTTGAATGAGCAAATTGGATACTCTCAAACCTTTTTTTAATTTCTTCCCACTGTTGTTTTTTCAAGCGGATAAATTGATTGGCATAACGATTTAGATCTATTTCATACCTTGATATATAATCCTCCATTTTAATCAACTGAGCCAAGATCGCGTCATCTCCTCTTTATCTCTACAAAAATAGCTGAACAACGTACGGGCAGATAATGGAAGCAAATATAGCGCTTAACGTCATCGAAATCGAACCGATTGCTCCTTCCAGACTGCCGTATTCTGCTGCCCTCGCTGTGCCAATTCCGTGGGAAGCTGTACCATATCCGATCCCAATAGCAATTGGATGATTTATGCGAAGTAATTTCAATAAATAAGGTCCAAACATCGCACCAAATATTCCTGCTATCATGACATAAACTGCAGCAAGGGTAGGATTACCTCCAATTATGTCTGTGATATCCATAGCTATCGGCGAAGTGACCGATTTGGGTGCAAGCGAAAGAATCAGTTCCTTATCTATTCCGAATAAAACAGCCATCATAATTCCTGAACACAGCCCGATAATCGTGCCGACGACAACGCTCAAAACAATTGATACAGCGTACTTTTTCAATGTTGATCGATGCTTGTACAGCGGGAATGCCAGCGCGACTACGGCAGGGCCTAGAAGCTCATCAATCCATTTTCCTCCATACATGTACGTATGATACGAAATATGAAATGTAATCAATAAACTAATGATGACAAATGTTGAAGTGGCAATCGGAACTAATAATGGAATATGGATTTTATTGTACAATTTAACCATTAGCCAATAAATCAGCACTGTAGCAAGTATCATTAAGATGGAGACTATTATTTTCATAAGCTTTGATCACTCCCATTCTGCCCAGCAGCCTGCTTTTTTTTTGGCAGCGGTCATCTGGCTGACGAAAGATGAAATGGACATCACCAGCACCGTGCTAATAATGACAATGAATACTGTCAAGATACCTTTTGATTGGAACAGCGAAAAATATTCCATCACCCCAACTGTCGCAGGAATAAATAAAAGGGCAAGATGCTTGACTAAAAAAGAGCACCCGTCTTTCACTAAATTTTGAAAAGGCTCGTAATGCAAAAGAGCGAAAAGAATCAACATGCCTATAATGCTTCCTGGAATCATTAAATGAAACAATTTTTGAAGGAACGTGCCAATAACATAAATGACATACAACAAACCTATTTGCCATATCAAATTAAATATTTTCAATTTTTTTACCCCTTACTCCTCTCATTATCCTCCAAGTGGAATTTGTTTGATCGCTTCATATTTAGGCGTTTGGTCAATATTCGTTTGGAATAAAGTAACAGAACCCACATGAAAATGTTCGTTTAACAAATATGGGGCGCTTTTCTCCTCCAAGGAAAATGAAAGCTGTCCTTCCCATTTTCTGGCGACAGTAATATGAGGTCTAAACGGACGTTCATCTAAAGAGAAATCGAAAGCTTTGCACGTATTATAAACTTCATTTCGCAACTGGTATAATAACTCGTTTTCTTTCACGCCTACCCATAAAATTCGCGGATGTTCCCGTTTCCCAAAAATTCCTGCCTCTGAAAGTTCAAGTGAAAAAGACGGAATTTTCCGGCAGGGCTCAAGCAAGCTTTCTGACAGCAAAGCAAGCCTCTTTGCATCAACATTCCCTAAAAACACTAATGTTACATGATAGTCAAAAGGATGGACGTAACGCGAAAAGTGCCACCGATCTTGATTCGCTGATATCCATTTTGTAATACTTTTTGCCGTTTCAATCGGAACATCCAATGCAAGAAAATAATGTTTTTGCATTTTTTTCTATCCTCACTTTCGAACATATTGTAGCAAAAACTGCGCATTCTTTGTATATCCGAGTTTTTCTGTCCGTATAAATTATGATATGATATGGATGGACTATATCAAAAGGAAGTGTTTTGAATGCGCGTAGTTCATAATATCGCTGATTTAATAGGAGAAACTCCATTAGTCAAATTAAACAGAATTAGCCCGAAAAACGGCGCAGATATTTATGTAAAGCTTGAGTATTTTAATCCTACCCGCAGCGTTAAGGACAGAGCTGCTTATAATATGATCGTAGAAGCTGAAAAACAAGGTTTGTTAAAACCGGGAGCTACAATTATTGAACCGACAAGCGGCAACACTGGCATTGGGCTCGCCATGAATGCGGCCGCCAAAGGATATCGGGCAATTATTGTCATGCCGGACACCATGACAGAAGAACGGATCAATTTGCTGAAAGCATACGGAGCTGAAGTTGTATTAACGCCTGGGGACGAGAAAATGCCCGGTGCGATTAAAAAGGCGCAAGAACTGGTAAAGGAAATACCGAACAGCTTCATACCGATGCAGTTTGAAAACCCTGCCAACCCAGATGCCCACCGGAAAACAACAGCTTTAGAAATTGTCGAAACAATGAAAGAAATAGGAAAACCGCTTTCCGCTTTTGTTGCAACGTCTGGAACAGGAGGAACAATCACCGGCACGGGAGAAACGTTAAAAAAATATTTTCCTGAGATGACCATTCACGTTGTCGAGCCTGCTGGGTCACCTGTTTTATCCGGGGGCAGTCCTGGCAAGCATAAACTTGTCGGAACAAGTCCTGGCTTTATCCCTAAAACATTAAACACGAACATTTATGATGAAATACACAAAGTGAAGGACGATGAAGCGTACGAAATCACCCGCAGACTCGCCAAGGAAGAAGCTATATTAGTGGGACCTTCATCAGGTGCTGCATGTTTTGCCGCAATTCAAGTTGCAAAAAGATTATCTCCTGATGATGTTGTCGTGTGCATGACGGCTGATACAGGCGAACGCTATTTATCAAGCGATTTGTTCTTATTTGAATAACCGTTTATAAATTGCCTTCTTGCTGTTTCTGTGAGATAATTGAATCTAATTATGTAAAGTTTTCTAGGGTTCCGCAAGTGCCGTTCGCTTGGACTGGTCCGAGAGAAAACGCACAAATTGCTGTGTACACGGAAGGATAAAAGCCTGGGAGAATGACCTTATGGTTTCTCGCAGGCTTTTTTGATTGTGATGGAAAGGGGGAATTTGTTTATGAATTGGTTTTTAATCGTTGTTTCGGCGATTTTTGAAGTGGCGTGGGTCATCGGCTTAAAGCACTCAGACAATGTTTTGGAATGGATGCTAACCGTGATCTCTATTTGCATAAGTTTTTTGCTGCTTCTTTATTTAACTAAACAACTGCCGACAGGAACAGTATATACAATATTTGTCGGACTCGGCACTTTAGGAACAATTTTATGTGAGATTATTTTATTCGACGCCCATTTCAGCCCGATGAAAATGGTATTTATTTTGTCGCTAATTTGCGGAATCATCGGGCTGAAATATCAAACAAGCAAATTGGAAGCAAAAGAAGGTGACAAATCTTGAGCTGGATATTTTTAATTATTGCAGGATGCTGCGAAGTCATCGGCGTAACAGGATTAACAAAAGTGAACTCGTCGCCAAGCTTCTCATCCTTCTTTATGCTAATTGGCGGATTTATTTTAAGCTTATATTTTTTATCGCTTTCGATGAATGAAATTCCGATGAGCATTGCCTATGCAGTCTGGACAGGTATCGGCACTGTCGGCAGCACGCTCGTCGGCATGTATGTATTCGATGAACCGAAAGACAAATGGAGAATAACATTTATCGCCTTAATTATCGTTTCTGTTATTGGGCTGAAGCTAGTAGACTAAAGGACACTTATTTGGCTAATTCATAAATCGCTTGAGCGTAGATGGCTGTCGCTTTTAACAGGTCTTCGATATAAATGTATTCGTCTTTTTGATGAGCGATATCTTCCCTTCCCGGAAACAACGGACCAAAGGCGATTCCTGCCTTGAGAGATCTGGCATAAGTGCCGCCGCTGATGGAGATGAGCTCCGCTTTTTGCCCTGTTTGCTCTTCATACACTTTTTTCAATGTTTGAATAAGCGGATGATTTTGTTCTACGTAATGGGGAGCTGAATCGGAAAAGTGAATAAGCTGGCAACCAGCTATTTTTTCTAGTTTTTCTTTAATCTCGCTCCCTTTTTTTGTTACAGGATAGCGGATATTAATGCTAACGGTTTTCTCTTTCCCCTTTTCGTAATGAATAATTCCGACATTCACCGTTAACTCACCGCTTACTTCATCTTGTGTTGAGATATCCAGCTTTTTCCCTCTTGTATCTTGATAAAAATAACGATTAATCCAATCAACAAAGCCTTTTCCTTCGCCATCCAGCGGCAATGCTGACAAAAAATTCGCCAAATATATCCCGGCATTTTTTCCGTTATCAGGCTCCATCGCATGAGCGGATATCCCTTCAAGCTCGGCGACTGCACCTTCTTCATTTTGATACATTCGACCTTTTAACTGTGATGCTGATAAAAATTGCTTAAAGCTTTTTTCAACCTCTGAGAAATTTTGGACATTTCCAAGCACAGCTTTCGCAAAATCAGGAACCATGTTAAACCGTCTGCCGGAAGAAAAGCTTTTTAACACATATTTTCCTGCTGCATGTTTATTCACGCTATTCACCGAAAACACTGCATCGATTATCCCTTTTTCTGCATGAATAATTGGAAAATCAGCATCTGGCGCAAATCCGATGTCAGGCATTTCTTCATGCTTAAAGTAATGATCGACACAGCGCCAGTCACTTTCTTCATCAGTGCCAATGATCATTCTCACCCGCTTAGATAACGGAAGACCTAATTCTTTTACAATTTTCATGGCGTAGTATACTGCCATCGTCGGCCCTTTATCATCCAACGCACCGCGGGCATATATTTTCCCATCATGGATCGTTGCGCCGTAAGGATCAAATGACCAGCCGTCCCCTTCTGGCACGACATCAACATGGCAGAGGACGCCGACGATTTCCTTTCCTTTTCCCATTTCAATATGACCGGCATATCCGTCTAAATTTTTGACTTGAAACCCGTCTTTTTCCCCTTTTTGCAAAAGATGTTCTAACGCTTGCTTAATTCCTTTGCCAAACGGTGCTCCAATTTGTTTTGTTTTTTCATCGAGCACACTTTTGATTTGTAGAAATTTTTGTGTTTCTAAAATAATTTCTTCTTTTCTTTTTAACACTTCATCCATCCAGTTCATGATACGTTCGATCCTTTCTTTCTCTTATTATTTAAGTGTAACATAAAGATTCTCTTTTTTTTCAGCAAAAAAAATGTGGTTGTCTTCTTGCAAAAAAGTCAAAAAACGAATATTATATATATGTTTTTATAAAATGTTCGTATTTAATTGGAGGTATCATATGTTTAAACTAAAAGAACACGGAACAAATGTTAAAACTGAAATTATTGCCGGTTTAACCACCTTTTTAACAATGGTATATATCGTTGTTGTCAACCCAATTATCTTATCGGAAGCAGGCGTTCCGTTTGATCAAGTGTTTACAGCGACAGTTGTTGCCACGATCATCGGTACTTTATGGATGGCGCTTTCGGCAAATTATCCGATAGCGATCGCTCCAGGTATGGGAATGAACGCATATTTTGCCTATACTGTTGTTGGGGCGGAAAAAGTTAATTATGAAATTGCCTTTTCAGCAGTATTTCTTGCAGGCATCCTGTTTATTATTCTTTCGCTAACTCCGTTTCGTAAACAAATAATCGAAGCCATTCCAAGCAATTTAAAAAATGGAATTACCGCCGGCATCGGTTTATTTATTGCGTTTATCGGACTAAGATTGACCGGGCTGATCACCGATCATCCGCAAAATTTAGTGACTCTTGGGGATCTGCATTCTCCTTCCGTCGTTCTCGCTCTTGTCGGCCTTGCTATAACTCTTATCTTAATGAGCTTGAATGTTCATGGTGCACTTTTTATCGGAATGATTTGTACCGGTATCATCGCATTTTTTACCGGACAATTATCGTTTGACCAAGGAATTGTTTCAATTCCAAAACTGCCGGAAGGCATTATAATCGCCAACCCGATTGATGCAATTGGGGATGTGATTCAACATGGTTTATTTGCAGTCGTCTTTTCCTTTTTATTAGTGACCATTTTTGACACAACTGGAACAATGATCGGCGTTGCCAAACAAGCAGGTTTAATGAAAGGGGATGAAATGCCGAACGCACGCAAAGCCCTTCTAGCTGACTCAATAGCAGCAACAGCAGGCGCTATGCTCGGAACAACTCCGACGAGTGCTTACATTGAGTCTTCTTCAGGAGTAGCTGCTGGCGGTAGAACTGGATTGACAACTTTAACCGTTGCCGTATTGTTTGGTGTTGCTGCATTTTTCAGTCCGATCGTTGCTGCTGTGTCCGGCATTTCAGCGATTACAGCACCTGCGTTAATTATAGTTGGAAGCTTAATGATGGGCTCAATTGCCGAAATTAATTGGAAAGAAATTGATGAAGCATTTCCGGCCTTTTTAGTCATTTTAAGCATGCCGCTTACATCAAGTATTGCAACTGGAATTGCGCTCGGATTTATCTCTTATCCTCTCATGAAAGTCATGAAAGGAAAATGGAAAGAGGTTCATCCATTTTTGTACATTTTCGCCGTACTATTTTTCATCCAGCTCTTTTTCCTGGGAGGTCATTAATTAAGAGGCTTTCCCAAAAGGAAAATCGATAATAATAAAAAATGGATATCGGGCTTTTGAAATTGGAGATGCCTCTCTAAGCTGATATGAACCCCTTAAGGTAGAGCAATTTGTTTTGCCTTAAGGGGAGTTTTTCTATGTATGTCATCCATTCTAAAGTGTCTTTCTATGTATTAAGATTGGACGCAGGCTGCACCTCTATATAGTTGGAACGAACTATTAAATTTGTGGAGCATTAATCATCATAAGGATCTGTCTAGAAATTCAAGTCCTATTATTGAAAATAAAAGTCATAAACGTCGATAGGATTGTCAATAATCCGTACAAACGACTTTTTAGGTAGCCACAGTTAAAATATCACCATGATCGTAACGGTATGAGGTGTAGGTGAACAAGAAAAGGAACGTCCATAAATTTGTAAGTGTGTAAGGGGATCAGAAGAGATAAATGACTTTATTACCGAATAAAGCATAATCTGAGATATTCTATTGAACGTTACACAAAATTCTTGACAGTACCTTTATTTGCAATTTTTTTATTCCCTTCCTATTTTTCTTCTAAATTTTTATTTATAAAATTTTTCATTACCTTACTCAACTTTCTCACAGTAAATTGGATTTCTAAGCCTTACGGTTAATGGGTTTGTTGGTTGTTTCGAATACTTCTTGACATAAAAATTTGCAAAAAAAAACACCTCAACTTTTGGTATAGTTTAATTGTCCAGAAAAAACATTACCAAAAGCAGGTGAGGTGTCTCTTATTATGATAACGAATAACAGACTGAACAATCAACTACCAAAAGAAGTAAAAGCTATATTTGATGAACTTGAAATCTTAAAATATTTAAGGAAAGTGGGAATTAACAAGGGTTTCGGTTATTCCTGCGCCTATTTATTCCAGCTAGTTTTTAGTTTAGTTTTTGAAGGCAAAAATTTGTTTCGACTTCTTCAAAGTAAAAAAGCTAAAGATTTGCCGGAAAAAAACGCTATTTATCGCTTCTTAAATAACCCTCAATACAATTGGCGCAGGTTTTTACTTGTTTTGAGTACTTTCACCATTATGAAGGTAAGTAGTTTAACGAGACACGACCGTCCGAAAGTGCTGATCGTGGACGACTCATCTTATGAACGAAATCGCAGTAAAAAGGTTGAACTGCTTGCTCGCTGTTTCGATCATTCTTCTCAAAAAATGCGTTATTACAAAGGATTTCGTATGCTTACACTCGGCTGGTCAGATGGTGCTACATTTTTGCCTATTGATTTTGCTTTATTAAGCTCTACGAATTCCCAAATCAATGGGATTGATAACCGAATCGATAAGCGTACATCCGGTTATAAGCGGCGTGTCGAAGCTTTACAAAAAGCGCCGGAAGTTATTCCCAATATGATTAAACGGGCACTTTCTCAAGGAATCGATGCCTCATACGTTTTAATGGATACATGGTTTACCCAACAGCCTTTGATCAAGTCCATTGTGGATCAAGGGTTGGATGTTATTGGAATGGTGAAGGATACAAAACAAAGATATCAAGTGAACGGTGAATGGGTGAGCCTAAAAAAACTATACCAAACAGCTAAACCATCACAACATCAAAAGGGTATTTTGCGCTCTATTCACACAACGATGGCAAATGGCGTACCTGTTAAAGTGGTATTTGTCCGTAATCGTAATAAAAAGAGACAGTGGCTAGCTATTTTGAGTACAGACTGTACTTTATCGGATCAAGAAATCATTCGTATTTATGGGATACGTTGGGATATTGAAGTATTCTTCAAAACAGTCAAATCCTTATTGAAACTCCAAAAAGAGTTCCAAGGAAGATCTTATGATTCCATGATCAGCCATACCACTATTGTGTTTACAAGGTACATTGTTTTGTCTTGGCAAAACCGAGTAAGTACAGATTATCGAACATTAGGCGGCATTTTTTATGAACTTTGTGATGAAATCGATGAACTAGATTGGGCCTTTGCACTTCAACTACTCATTGAAATTCTTGAAGATGCACTTCAAAATGTAAATCAAAAGATTAAAAAATTCATCGAAAGTCAATTACGTAAATGGATTGTAGTTTTGCCTAATTATATCAAGGCTTATTTACCAAAATTGAGCTGCGAAAGTTGAGTACCTTATTTACCTTAATTCCTCCATTTAAGCCATTCGTTCTGTAACTTCCTATATGTATTCCTATAACTTCATTTTTACTATTTAAAATCGGAGATCCCGATTGACCTGATGTCGTATCTATATCATAATAAAGATTAAAGATATCTTCGCTCAATACCCTTCCATTCATTTCATATTGTGAGACTGTACCAGTTTCCTCCAGTTTATCAACTGGATAGCCAATAACTTTAATAGGCTTTCCTTTGGTATACTTAATATTTTTAATATCCAACTTTTCTATGTTTTGCCCAATGGGTTTATCTAATTTGATAATGGCATAATCAAATTTAGAATTCCCTGAATGAATATATGGTTCTGGAACAATATATTCTATAGAATCTGCAGATTCAAAAGGAAATTCATCCTTATTTACTCCTGGATATATTGTACTATTTCTATAAAACTGTTTTGTGTCTGGATTATATACACAATGGGCTGCGGTCAAAACCTTATCATCGTCAATAATCGTTCCTGTACAGATTGAGTCAAGAGAGTATATGAAAGAAATAGATGAGTAGGGTTTTTTTTCTGAATTTTCTACTTCAGATCGTTCATCTTTCCCAATAATTGAAAAAGGAGTAATGATTGTATTAATGTTTCCTTCTTTAGCACCCGCATTAATATTGTTATTAAAGAGAAAAATAAATAGAATAGTAAATTTTAAAATAAAAAAACATCGACTATTTTTCATTTTATAAATTCCTTTCACTTATTTGTATTTTGGGATTGCTTATCTTCTCTTTCTATCATTTTCCCAATTGTTCCAATTCCCAAAAAACCAAAATACATAATTGTATAAAAAATTATCTCTGTATCAGAATAGAATTTAACAATATTCATACGTGGTACTGTAATTTTCATATAAAAAATAAATAATGATAACTCGATTATGTGAACGATGAAAATTCCTCCAATTTTATTAAACCCCGTATAATTAACAATAGTTTCCAATAAGATACTTAAAGGAATAAGTAAGATAAATCCAGCAAGTACATTCAAAGATAAAAATATTGGTCCATAAAAACTTAAAAACTCGAAACTAACAATTATACTCGCTACATACTGTAAACCCATTATGAAACATATAATGATAATTAAAACAATTACTATAAATATAGGAACTAAAAAAAAATCTTTTTTCATGTCAACAATTAAAAGCAGAACAGTTGACTGTTCTGCTCCCTCCTTATTTCTTAAGTTTATAATAGAAATGAAACGATAATTTTAGCAATATCATCTGCAACATCTTCTGGTATACCAGCTTTTTGAAGACCTTTAGATATTCCGCTTTCTGTTGTTTTTTCTGCTTTTTCCAGTCCATCGGCTATTTTTAATCGATATTTTTTTATTTTATTAGCTGCTGATTTGCTTAAAGGTGCGAGAGCTTTCTCAAGTACCCATCCACCTGCTCTTAATATTGATGCAAGAACTTTTAATTTAGCTTCTTCATCGACTGAATCTTTCACTACTTTAGATGTTGCTATTTTAGTTGTCTTACTATGAGTAGCTGCCGATGCTCCTATTGGTCCAATTCCTAAGATTAATATACTAAGACTTATTACTGCAGTAACACTTTCGATTTCATAATTTTCATTTTCTTCCCCCTTTCTTTTTAAAATTTTAAAAATTCTATATTATTTTTACCTGAAATTATAACATATAATACCAATAATGTAAATATTTTTCTAATAGCACAACATTAATACTGCCAATTCATCTCTTTATCCATATCCTCCTATCTCAATAAAAATCTATACTTATATCGTAACACGTATCGAGATTGTTCGAGAAAGTTTCACCATCTTAATAGGGCTTATCGTGTTCGTTCTTCTATGCCAAACGCACATTTTTCCTAGACAACAATGTTACATTTTATTTGTATTCTTACTGTAAATGTTATCTAAGTAGTAAAAAGAAATATATCATCATTGAAGTATTTTTATGCATAAGATTTCCAACATTTGTAAGGTTAGTTCCTTTCATCTTTTTTATGATCATCAATTTTGACAGCAAAAATTTGCCTTTGTTCATACAACGTTTTTTATTTGCATCTGTATTGCTTAGACAAAGATAATTTGTGAATTTTTGAAAATCTAATCACCAATGGAACCTTTTTTACCGGTTGAAGGAATCATCACTTCACTATTTGTCTATTCGACTGGGGTCAGTTCAAGCTGTTAAATCGGCCTATGAGAGGTAAGTATTGTAAATATTATGTGAATTTTATGAACACACTGGAAAGTTTACATGTAAATTGTGTATAATGGAATTGTACCACTTTAGGAGTTTGACATCTAATGCATGGACATTGAAGAGTATGTAGGTTTGTGATTTCGATGCATTAAATGATAGGGAGTGGTTTTTTGAAACCTTCAACAAACCGTATGCTAACCCGAATCAAATCCGTCTACATGTTCATTCATGAAAGGGGTACAGTAACAACTCAAGAGCTTGTCGATGAATTTGGTATTACCCCCAGAACGATTCAGAGGGATTTAAACGTGTTAGCATATAACGATTTAGTGCACAGTCCTGCAAGAGGAAAATGGGCAACAACTAACAAGAAGGTCAAGATGTCATCCTAGCTACTAAAAAAAGAAAATTTGGTTATTCGTTCACATACATATATGGGGCTGATCCAAAAGTTACATAACTTTTGGTCTCAGCCCCTTTTTGTCTGCTGTTGCAAGCAATTTCCACCTTTTTCGGCGCCAGTTTGTCCGCCTTTTTAAAAAACGGAAGTTCAATTTGAACGTTTTTCAAACTACAAAGGAAAATCGGCTGAATCGCCCGGCTGCCCTTGAATCGATCGCAGTTGTTCTAATTCTTCTTTTGTCAGTTCTCGATATTCCCCTGTTTGCAATGTTTGATCTAGTTCAAGCGTTCCCATTTGGATTCGTTTTAAATATTTCACTTTTTTTCCGACAGCAGAAAACATCCGCTTAATTTGATGGTATTTCCCCTCCGTTATGGTGACAAAAACTTCAGAAATGTCGTCTGCCTTAATAATTTCAAGCAAGGCAGGCTTTGTAACATAACCGTCATCAAGTTTTACACCTGCTTTGAACCGCTCGACATCTTCCTCTGTCACTAGACCAATAACTTCCGCAAAATATTTTTTAGGAACATTTTTCTTGGGCGATGTTAATTGATGGGCAAGCTGTCCGTCCGATGTTAACAGCAATAGCCCTTCGGTATCTTTGTCAAGCCTGCCGACAGGAAAAGGATTATAGCGAAGATCTTCCGGATCAAGCAAATCGACCACAGTCTTTTGGACGTTGTCTTCTGTAGCAGATAAAAAACCAGCTGGCTTGTTCATCATGAAATAAACATGTTCTTTGTACAACACCTGTTCACCGTTAATGATGATTTCTTGTTTATTCGGGTCGACATTTGTTTTCGGATCCGTCACCACTTCTCCATTAACATGAACGGCCCGTTCCTTTAGCAGCTTTTTTACTTCTTTTCTGCTGCCGTAGCCAGCATGTGCTAATAGTTTATCAATACGCATATTATCTACCCCCTTTCCTTCCTCTTACTTAAAAATCTAGTTCCAAAAATAACTTTTAGGAATCCTGATTGCTTAGCCAGCCAAAAATACGAGCCTGCTCCTAATAATGCAGCAATTCCAACCATGATGGCGGCATTTGTTTTACTTGCATGGTAATCAAAAAAGACAGTGAAGAGAGAGGAAAACGCTACAACGACAATTGACATACAGATGACCAAAATTCCCGTAAATATTGTTCTTTTCCAAAATCTTTTATACGAGTAGCCTGTATGACGGCGAATCATCATTAATCCGTATATGAGCGAGCCAAGAAACCCGATCGCAGTTGCCATAATCGAACCGTATGCACCAAACTGCGTGATAAGCCAGCTGTTTAAACAAATTTTTAGCAGAAGACCGAATGCAAGGCTGATGACAGCCAATTTTTGTTTATTAATCCCCTGCAAAATGGCGGCTGAAACAGTGAAATAAGAAAAAAGCAAAGCGATCGGTGCATAGGCAGCTAAAATGCTCGCACCTGTTTCATTGTCATTATAAAAAAACATGTAGATTGGTTCGGAAAGAATAATGATCCCAATGGATGCAGGGAGAACGAGAAACATTAATGTTTGAAACGCTTGGTCAATTTGTCTTCTAACAAACGGAAAGTTTTGATTCGTGAACGCATTTGTAATGGCCGGCACGAGCGTTAAGCCAAAAGCAGTTGCTAAAGAAACAGGAATCATGACAATTTTATTCACTAAAAAATTGACCATGGCATATAATTCTTGCGCTCTTTCGCCTTCTCCCGCCTGAATCATAGCTTTATTAAACGTAAAAGAATCGACAAATTGATATAAAGGAATAGCTAGTCCGACAAATACAAACGGACCGGCATACCTGAACACCTCGAGAAACATTTGCTTCGTGGAAATGCCGGAAGGTTCAATTTTGTTCTCCTGCATCGCCAATAAGGAATTTTTTCTTTTCATCCAATACAAAAAAAGGACGAACAGCCCGCCGATGGCGCCAACAAAGGCGGCAAATGTCGCATAACCCACCGCTGTAATGATATCGCCATGTAATACTTTTAAAATGATATAGCTGGAAACAAGCAAAAAAATGATGCGCACTAGCTGTTCTATTACTTGGGAAACGGACGTCGGGCCCATCGACTGATGCCCTTGAAAAAAACCTCGTATTAAACTCATGATCGGAACAACTATAAGCGCAAGGCTGACCATTCGTATAACATATGTGACATCCTCAACTGTCACACCTTGCAGCTCCTGTTGGCCAAGCTGGTGTTCCGCAAAGAAAGGCGCAGTCACAAATAAAATAAAACAAGTGAAAATTCCTCCAAGAAGCATAAACAGCATCCCAGATCGAAACATTCTGCGGCTTGTCTCGTAATCACCAATGGAATTATATTTTGCGACAAATTTTGAAATGGCCATAGGAAATCCCATTGTCGCAATGCTTAAAAAAATCGTATACGGAACATATCCATATTGATACAAAGCACTTCCCGTTTCTCCAACCAACGCGAAAAACGGAATGACATAAATCATTCCTAAAATCCTTGAAATATATGTACCTAATGTTAAAATAAACGTCCCTCTTAATAATTTATCCGACATCTTTTGCTCACCATTGTTTCTAACAAAAATTTTCAACTATAACATTTTACCACATTCACTAGGAACTAAGATATAGTCATCACTCATTGAATTCAAAAATTCATCTTTTTATAATGATATAAGACTAGGATGTAGACGAAACTAGGATCAATCTAAAAGTACGAATAAATTGGACAAGCAACATCAACATCTTAAAGGTTGTGAGAATATGAATTATGATGTAGCAGTAATTGGAGGGGGACCATCTGGATTGATGGCCGCCATCGCCGCCGCTGAAAACGGAGCGAACGTGCTGTTAGTCGATAAAGGAGAAAAATTAGGAAGAAAGCTGGCGATCTCCGGTGGCGGACGGTGCAATGTGACAAATCGCCGGTCAATTGAAGAAATTATCAAAAATATTCCCGGCAACGGACGATTTTTGTATGGCGCTTTTTCGCAATTTAATAATGAAGACATTATACGCTTTTTCGAAAACCTTGGAGTTCGTTTAAAAGAGGAAGACCATGGCCGGATGTTTCCAGTATCAAACAGAGCTCAAGACGTAGTCAATGCGCTACTTTCCGAACTGAAAAGGCTGAACGTTACAATTAAAACAAATCATCCGGTTGAAAACATCGAATATAGTGAAAGCAAAGTAAAAGGAATCTGGTTAAAAAATAAAACCTTTATTCCTGCCAAAGCTGTTATCGTAGCTGTAGGAGGAAAATCTGTCCCTCATACCGGAAGTACTGGAGACGGATACGTGTGGGCAAAAAAAGCCGGTCATACTGTGACGGAATTATTTCCAACTGAAGTTCCGATTACTTCGAATGAACCGTTTATCCGAACAAAACAATTGCAAGGCCTGTCGTTAAGAGATGCGGCTTTAAGTGTGTTGAATCAAAAGGACAGACCAATTATTACGCACAAAATGGATTTTATTTTTACCCATTTTGGCGTATCAGGTCCAGCTGCACTAAGATGCAGCCAATTTGTTGTAAAACAATTGAAAAAAGAAAAAACGGTGACGTTGTCAATTGACGCTTTTCCTACTGAAAATGAAGAAAATCTTTTTCAGCATATTTTGCTTAAATTGAAAGGCGAACCGAAAAAGGCTGTTAAAAATGTATTAAAAGGTCTCTTGCCTGAACGATATTTGCTATTTTTGCTGGAGGAATCCGAAATCGATCATTCGATGACATATTCCCAGCTTTCAAAAGATAAGCTGCGCCAATTTGTCCGCTTAGTGAAAGATTTCCGCTTCGAAGCAAACGGCACGCTCCCAATCGAAAAAGCGTTTGTGACCGGCGGAGGCGTTTCTATAAAGGAAATCGATCCAAAGACGATGGCCTCTAAACTAAAGAACGGGCTTTATTTTTGCGGCGAAATATTGGATATTCACGGCTACACGGGCGGCTACAACATCACGGCTGCGCTCGTAACAGGACGGCTAGCAGGCTTGTACGCAAGCCGTTACGTAGAAAAGGGCGAACCGATAAGTCAGGGGAGCTGACTTTTGGGGGCGCCTCTTTTTTTGCACAAATCGCTATCCCGTTGAACGGCCATGTGCGATCCGGTTTAGCTATTCGCTAGACCTGTTCGCATTCAAAAGCATTTCCAGCTGCTTATACCGTTCTTCATTTGAAGCTTCTAAAAAGCTCTTGTCTAATAATTGATGTAAAACCATCCTTTTTTGCTCTGGGTCGTTGATTTCTTCTAAGACACGTTTTCGACCTTCCTTTAAAAATTCAACATAGTCAGCAAAATGTTCATCAAACTGCTCTGCCAAATTATTTTTTAATTTTCTGGCGAGCCCCGGAACTTTCCCGCTCGTTGATACACTGATGATTAAATCGCCCCTTTTAAATGTTGCCGGCATAATGATATTGCTTTTTTCAGGTGCATCCACTACATTGATCAGCTGATGTGCTTCACATGACTGGTAGACCTGCTCATTAACTTCCCTTTCATTCGTTGCCGCAATGACTAGAAACGCACCGTTTACATCGTCTTTTTCAAACGTTTTTTGTTTCCACGATATTTTTTTTTCTTGATGCATTCGAAGAAGATGATCTGATAGATCGGGACTGACAACCGTTATATCAGCACATGCATCGAGCAAAGCTTTTATTTTTCTTTCCGCTACCTTCCCTCCGCCGACAACAACTGTCTTTTTTCCTTTTATATTCAACATCGCACTGTAGTACATATGATCACCCTTTTTTGTCCTTGCGCTTACAATTTCTGGTTGATGCGAAGCGTTTTTTCCTTTCAAAAGGTTCTAGGATAACTTAAAAAAATTGGTCATCCTTTTTTTCGTGCGGTCGCTTCGGAACGGCATTGAAATCTTTTTTCCAATAAAAAAAGACCTAGATTCCCCATAAACAAGGATTTTCAAACGGGTCTAAAGCTTGCTTTAAAAAGCTTTTTCATGAGTTAGTCCGTCTTCCATCCTGCAAAACGATGGCGATCATTTCAGTTTTATTCGACTTTCTCACATCAGGTACAATTTATAAAGTGTTTCCTATCTGGATCAGTGCTTATAAACTTTCAAGATCCACTGGGCATAGCAACTGCTTGGAGCGCATGCGAACATTGATGCATTGACGAAGATTCTCTAAAATTACAATCAACCAACGCTTCACGTTTAATTCTGTTTACATTCTTACTAAATATAATAGACTTTTCATTATTAATGTGAAAGTTTTCTTATTCTTTGTAAATAATCATCGCTGAAAAACAGTAAATTTGTTCACCTTTTTGATCGCATGTTACCGATACATGATATTTTATGTCGATATATTTTTGACTTGGAAGCGCAGTTAAAAAAGCGTTCACTTCCTCTTCTAAATCTTTTTCATGCTCTTCGTCAAAAATGGCGACTTTATAGCTCAATTTCTTCACACTCCCTTTATTTATCTCGTTGCTTCCAATATACTTTTATGCTTGTACAAATATGACACTTTTAATAAAGGGATGTCGGCAGTTTTTATGGGGATTTTGAGGGTATTACATGCGGTATGGTTTACTGTTTTGCCACGCTAATCTTCCTTTATATCGAGTAGGAGGGAGCGATTAACTCCCGTCCTCTCACACCACCGTACGTACGGTTCCGTATACGGCGGTTCAATTAAGATAATTGACGCAAGTCTTTATAACTTCCGTGAATAGCTGTTCTCTTTATGCCAGTGGTCACTCCACCCTCCAAGAGATCTCCCACGGGATTCACCGCTTCCTCCCTCAAGTGAGGTACTACGTTTTCTGTGTTCATCATGACTCACTGAATGCCAAGGGCTATTCTCTCTTAATTGTTCGGTCCTTCTTAGTTGTTCTAGACCAACTAATACTATGACCTCTGCTGACTTCTGACTGTTCAGCTATCTATCACTAGATAGGTTACCAAGGTTACTTGGCGTGCCAGCCAGACCTCCCCGGGTAAGAGTGTAATCTTTCCTTCCATCCATCTGCTTCATTTACTCTGTATCACCTTCGGCAGAAAGGGCTTTGTTTTGTCTTGCAAACTCACCCAGTGATACCTAGCCTCATATGAAGTTCGTGTTCCTCAGACCGGAAGTTTGCCGCTCGCTTCCTTCAGATTCCGCGTCACCACGGACACCCTTGCGTTAAGCTAACTGCTACTTCTGCCTTCGCAGCTCGGGACTTTCACCCTATAGATTACACCCATGCCGGGCGCACAAGGAAAAAACCGCGCCTACTTAAGCGCGGTTTTTCCACTTATTTTTTTATCTCGCTCTTCGGTTTGGTTTCCCCTGTCCATTCGAGCATTCCGCCAACCATATTGATGACATTAAAACCAAGATCCTGTAAATATAAACAAACATTTTCACTTCTTCTTCCTGATCGGCAGACGAAAATATATTCCTTTTCTTTATCAAATTCTTCAATGCGGTCCGGGATTTCTCCCATCGGAATATGTTTTGCTTGTGGAATCATGCCTTCTTCTACTTCTTCTTCCTCGCGGACATCAATAATGTCTAATTTTTCGCCGTTTTCAAGCTTCGTTTTGAGATCATTTGGTGTGATTTCTTTTACCATGAATGGCCATCCTTTCATTGATATTCAAGCTTAATTGGCTACGATGTTGACAAGCTTGCCAGGAACAGCAATCACTTTACGAACGGTTTTGCCTTCAAGCTGTTCTTTTATTTTTTCATCATCCATCGCGATTTTTTCCATTTCCTCTTTAGAAGCATCGTTTGGTACAAGCAGCTTTGCCCGCACTTTTCCGTTGATTTGAATGACAATTTCCACTTCATCTTCGACAAGCTTTGATTCATCCCATGCCGGCCACGATTCATAAGCAATCGTTTCAGAATGGCCGAGTTTTTCCCAAAGCTCTTCGCAAATATGCGGAGCAACCGGCGATAAAAGCTTTACAAATCCTTCCATATATTCTTTCGGAAGAATTGTCGCTTTATAAGCTTCATTAATAAATACCATCAGTTGCGAAATAGCTGTGTTAAAATGCAGATTTTCATAATCCTCCGTTACCTTTTTCACTGTTTGGTGATAAATGCGTTCAAGCTCTTGAGACGGTTCATCGACGATTTTCGGATTCAACTCGCCATTTTCCATTACAAACAGCCGCCATACACGATCTAAAAATCTTCTTGCGCCGTCGAGTCCTTTTGTTGACCATGCAATGGATGCATCAAGCGGACCCATGAACATTTCATATAAACGGAGAGTATCCGCTCCGTGGCTTTCAACGATTTCATCAGGATTGACGACATTTCCTTTTGATTTGCTCATCTTTTCATTGTTTTCGCCGAGGATCATTCCTTGGTTAAACAATTTTTGGAACGGTTCTTTCGTCGGAACTACTCCGATATCGTATAAAAATTTATGCCAGAAACGGGCATACAGCAAGTGTAAAACAGCATGCTCAGCCCCGCCGATATAAATGTCCACAGGCAGCCATTTTTTCAATTTTTCAGGATCAGCTAATTGTTCTGAATTGTGCGGGTCAATATAGCGCAAATAGTACCAGCAGCTTCCCGCCCATTGAGGCATTGTGTTTGTTTCGCGCCGCCCTTTTTTGCCTGTTTTCGGGTCAACGACATTCACCCAATCCTCAATATTCGCTAAAGGTGACTCACCGGTTCCCGAAGGTCTAATTTCATCTGTTTCCGGAAGCACTAACGGCAGCTCCTCTTCAGGAACAGCTGTGATCGTGCCGTCTTCCCAATGGATGATCGGAATCGGTTCACCCCAATAACGTTGACGGCTGAACAACCAGTCTCGGAGACGGTATGTCACTTTTCTTTGTCCTTTTTTGTTTTCCTCCAGCCATTTGATCATCGCTTCAATTGCTTCTTCTTTATTCAATCCGTTCAAAAAGTCGGAATTTACATGCTCGCCGTCTCCTGTATAAGCTTCTTGTTCGATGTTTCCTCCAGCGACAACCTCTTTAATCGGCAGGTCAAATTTTTTCGCAAATTCATAGTCCCGTTCATCGTGGGCAGGCACGGCCATGATCGCACCTGTACCATAGCTCATTAAAACATAATCGGCAATCCAAATCGGCAATCTTTCTCCATTGGCAGGATTTACAGCATAGGCTCCGGTAAACACGCCTGTTTTTTCCTTCGCCAAGTCCGTTCTTTCGAGATCACTTTTACTTTTAATTTGATCTAAATAGGCTTCCACCGCTTCTTTTTGTTCCTCGGTTGTAATTTCTTTCACAAGCGGATGTTCAGGCGCAAGCACTGTATACGTAGCACCGAAAAGCGTATCTGGACGAGTAGTAAAAACAGTAAAGGTTTTATCAGTTCCATCGACTGTAAAATGAACTTCCGCACCTTCCGACCGGCCGATCCAATTTCGCTGCATTTCCTTTATGCTTTCCGGCCAATCAAGCTCTTCTAAATCTTCCAGCAGCCTGTCAGCATATTCGGTGATTTTTAACACCCATTGTTTCATCGGACGGCGTTCAACAGGATGTCCTCCCCGTTCGCTTTTTCCGTCGATGACCTCTTCATTTGCAAGAACAGTTCCGAGTGCCGGGCACCAGTTGACGGGCACTTCATCAATGTAAGCAAGTCCTTTTTCATAAAGTTTTAAGAAGATCCATTGCGTCCATTTGTAATATTCCGGATCAGTTGTATTTACTTCCCGATCCCAATCATAGGAAAATCCTAGTGATTGAATTTGTCTGCGAAAATTATCAATATTTTTTTTCGTAAATTCCGCAGGATCGTTGCCGGTATCTAAAGCATATTGCTCAGCCGGAAGTCCAAATGCATCCCATCCCATCGGATGGAGAACATTGTATCCTTGCATCCGTTTCATTCGCGCCAAAATGTCGGTTGCTGTATAACCTTCAGGATGTCCTACATGAAGACCAGCTCCCGAAGGATACGGAAACATATCCAATGCATAAAACTTCGGTTTATCGGAATCATCCTCTGTTTTAAATGTTTTGTTTTTTAGCCAATAATCTTGCCATTTTTTCTCAATCTCACGATGGTTGTAAGACATGTAAAAATCCTCCTTTGCTATATATATGTATAAGCGTCAAATAATAAAAAAACTCCCATCCCCACGACGAAGGGACGAGAGACAATTTCCCGCGGTACCACCCAAATTAGCGCAAATGCACTCACTCTGTTCCGTAACGTGGAAACACGTCGGGCATTAGTCTGTACCGGAATACATTTCACACCCGCAACTCAAAGGGGAGTTCGTGAATAAACAACGATTGACTTTCACCTTCCGTCAACTCTCTAGACGCCTTTATCCACTACTGATCCTTTTCACCGTTCTTGCTTTTTCATCCACTTATCATATTGTTATTTTAATGAATTTTATGAGTTCATGCAAGTCAATGTCGAAAAATTTGGATTTCAGTCTAATAATTAATAATTGACAGACCCTTTCAAGCTTGAATCAAGCAGCATTTCTGCTTCATTTAAAATGTCCTGCAAGATCGTGTCAGCAGCGTTTGGTCTATATAATTCAGCAATGCTCATTTTCATTTTTTCCATTTTTTCAGGGTGGTTAAATAAATCATTGACCGTCTCTTGAACTTTTTCAAGCTTATTGATGACAACCGCCGCCCCTTTTGCTGCAAACAAATCGGCATTCTCCCTTTCCTGCCCCGGAACAGGTTTATAGAGAATAAGCGGAACTTTTAATGCGGCCGCCTCGCTGAGAGTAATCCCTCCAGGCTTTGTTATCATGCAGGAACAAATGCGAAAGAGCTCGTCGATTCTTTCGACATAGCCAAAAACTTTTATTCGATCCGGGTGAATATACTGAAGCGGTTCAAGCTCATCTTTCAGCGATTGGTTATTTCCGCATACAACGACTATTTGCATGTCATCTCGTGTAAAAAATGATTCACACAAATCTTTTACATTTTTTAAAACTCCATGAGCGCCTGTAGCAATTAACAAAGTTTTCTTGTTCGGATCCAAATTGTATTTTTTATATAAATCGACCGTTTCCATTTTTTCTTCAAACTGCGGCCGAATAGGAATTCCGGTTACTTTGACAAGCGCTGGATGGATGTTGAGCATTGTCAGTTTTTCCTTCACATCGTCGCACGAAACATAATATTTATCAATGTTTTTATGAACCCATACTCGGTGAAGACAAAAATCGGTCAGCACATTAAATGTCGGGATGAACACGCCTGTCCGCGTGCGATATTCAGGCACAACGGAAATAGGAAATGTATTAATGATGATGTCAGGATTTATCTCCCTTACTAGCTGATTCAACTTGCGGTGTCCAAGCTTCAAATACAAATTCATAATGCGTTTGTTAGACATTTTGTCCACACTATAATAAAATAACCGATAAAATTGCTTACCGATGGAAAAACTTTTCAAATATAAATATCTTGTAATTTCCGCCATAATTGGATGAGACTCGCTAATTAAATCAGAAACTTTTACGTTGTTGATTCCCATCTTATGCAAAGACTGCTCCAATGTTTTAGCAACTTGGATATGACCGTTTCCGTAATTTGCCGTTAATATTAATATCTTTGGGTCTTTTAACATTTTATTCACCTCAACTTAAAGCAGCTCAACAATTAGAACGAACTAAAATCAAAATAGTTTCACTTTAAATGTATATTTCCTTTTATAATTTTAGGAGAAAAAAATTAAGAATCCTTTATTATTTTATTACATTTACATTTCACTGGAAATTTTCGTTTTTTTTGTTGGTTGCAATAGCTAAAATGACAAATATATGGATTGGGATTTTTTAATGGTTCCAACAAAAAATAATTCTGCCCGTTTACTCGCATGGTTCATACAAGAATCTTACCGATACGCATTGGTTTAATTGAATTTATGCCGTTTTTCCGGGATTTTTTACCTAGCTAATGGGCAGCCAAAGCTGCATGAATAACACCGAGAAGAATAAGATATGCCCTCCGAACAAAGTTTTTCCTTTATCTTTTCTGAACCGTTTTAGCCAAACAAGCTGAAACTCACGCTGCAGAGATTCAAATACTTTTTCTTTGCTAAACTTTATTTATGAAAAGCATTGGCAAATTCGTTTTTCATGTCTTTCATCCATTGGTATATTTGTTCAAAGCTGATTCCTGCATAAAATGCGTCGATCATAATTTGCCGCAGCTCCTCTTTAATTATTTCAATTTTCTCTTCATCCAGCTTTTTCTGCACCATTTTCGATACAAATGTCCCCCGTCCTCTCAGCGTTTCAATCAAGCCTTCTCTTTCCAGCTCTTTATAAGCCTTTGAAACCGTGTTAGGATTAGCGATAATCATGGAAGACATCTCTCTTACAGAGGGCAGTTTATCGCCAGGCTTTAACACACCTTTGATACATAGTTCTTTCATTTTTTTTATGATCTGCTCATATATCGGAGTGGCACTTCTCGGGTCAATTTCAAACATCAAATACCCTTCTTTCTTACAAAAAGGACTCTTTTGTATTATGTGTACTACATTATATAGTACACATAATACAGAAAAGATGCAATCAACATTTCTGATTCCGCATATAAAAACCACTCGTTCGGGGGCTCTTGATCTTAGGGAAAAATTATGATGTACATAGTCGTATAGCAGCTTTTGCTAGAAGTTTGACTGATGTTCAACAAACTGATCCGATTTTGTTTTAAAATGTAATCGTTCATTCGCATTGAGCCGAGCTTTTATATCGGTAATTGCGCAATCTGTTGAAAGATATTTTTATTCTATATTTTCGTTTTTATTCCAAAAACCATTCTTTCCCTATGCAAATTTATATATAAGATCAAATCGGCTAAAGAATAAATGAAAAATCATAATTGCAATTAAAGGGCAAGCCTACAATCAGGCTTTGCCCTGGAATTTTAATGATCGAGCAAAATCATCTCATTTTGAAGGTGCTGCAGTTGAAGGCGCATGCGGTGAAGCTGCTCCCGCTGCTGGTCATTTGCGCTTAAACTGAGTTTTTCCACTTCTGCAAGCGCATCTTGAAGCTTTTGCTGTGCATTTGTATATTCTTCATCATTGTAATGCTCCTGTTTCAGCCCTTCAATATATTGCTCATTTGCATATTCCAATGCTTGCTGGCAATGTTGAATGCACTCTTCCACGGATTGTCTAGTAGCCAAACAAATCCCCTCCTTGATGAAGAATTTTCTTCATCAACTGTATTTTTCGCTATTTCTGCAAGCTCCATCATGAAAAAAGCTGGTAAATTCTTATTTGAGATTGGTTTGGCAATCATGGTAAAATGTCTTGATAGTATATCGAAACAGGAGGAGTAGGAATTGGCGAACCACAATCCATTTCCGTATACGAATGACAACAAACGGTATCATACATGGAATTACCATTTACGAAATACATTTGGAGATAAAGTGTTTAAAGTTGCTTTAGACGGAGGATTTGACTGTCCAAACCGCGACGGTACGGTAGCACATGGCGGGTGTACGTTTTGCAGTGCCGCAGGGTCGGGCGATTTTGCCGGAAACAGAGCTGATGATCTTGTTACGCAATTTCACGACATTAAAAGCAAAATGCATGAGAAATGGAAAAACGGAAAGTATATTGCTTACTTTCAGGCATTTACAAACACTCATGCACCCGTGGAAGTTCTTCGTGAGAAATATGAAACGGTATTAGGTCTCGAAGGAGTTGTCGGTTTGTCCATTGCTACAAGGCCTGACTGTTTGCCTGACGATGTTGTTGATTATTTGGCGGAATTAAATGAGAGGACATATCTTTGGGTGGAATTAGGATTGCAAACCGTTCACCAGCGGACCGCTGATTTAATTAACCGTGCGCACGATTATGAATGTTATGTGGAAGGAGTTAACAAGCTCAGAAAGCACGGAATCCGAGTTTGCACACACATCATAAACGGTCTTCCGCTTGAAACGTACGATATGATGATGGAAACTGCAAAAGAAGTTGCTAAGCTGGATGTTCAAGGAATTAAAATTCATCTGCTCCATTTGTTAAAAGGTACACCGATGGTTAAGCAATATGAAAAAGGGATGGTGCGCTTTTTATCCTTTGATGAATATGTACAATTAGTTTGCGATCAGCTAGAGGTACTGCCTCCCGAAATGATCGTTCATCGCATTACAGGCGACGGTCCGATCGATTTAATGATAGGGCCGATGTGGAGCGTTAACAAATGGGAAGTGCTGAATGCCATTGATGCCGAACTCGAAAAACGAAACAGCTACCAAGGGAAGTATTATACAAAAGATCGAGTGATGTCAAAATGAACCTCATTCGCATTCTTCCATTTGCAAAAAAATTGATGGCTTCCGCTGTCCAAAACGGCGATATCGTTATTGATGCAACAGTCGGGAACGGACATGATACCGTCTTTTTAGCACAACTCGTTGGCGAACAAGGTCATGTGTTTGGATATGATATTCAAAAACAAGCGCTTGAAGAGACAGAAAAACGGTTGAAGGAATGCGGTTTAATCGACCGTGTTACTTTGTTTCATTCCAGTCATGATGACATTTTCAATACGATTCCGAAAAAACATCACAATCATATCGCCGGTGCGATGTTTAATCTCGGTTATTTGCCCGGTGGCCAAAAAAACATTGTGACAAAACCAGAATCAACTATTGAAGCAGTAAAGCAGCTTTTATCCATATTAAGACCCGGTGGAATGATCGTGCTGGTCGTTTATCACGGCCATCCGGAAGGAAAACGTGAGAGAGATGAGCTTCTTAAATTTGCCGAACAAATCGATCAACATACTGCTCATGTACTTGAATACCGGTTTTTAAACCAAAAAAATTCCCCTCCGTTTATTGTAGCAATCGAAAATCGAGTAGGAGGGAGCGATTAACTCCCGTCCTCTCACACCACCGTACGTACGGTTCCGTATACGGCGGTTCAATTAAGATAATTGACGCAAGTCTTTATAACTTCCGTGAATAGCTGTTCTCTTTATGCCAGTGGTCACTCCACCCTCCAAGAGATCTCCCACGGGATTCACCGCTTCCTCCCTCAAGTGAGGTACTACGTTTTCTGTGTTCATCATGACTCACTGAATGCCAAGGGCTATTCTCTCTTAATTGTTCGGTCCTTCTTAGTTGTTCTAGACCAACTAATACTATGACCTCTGCTGACTTCTGACTGTTCAGCTATCTATCACTAGATAGGTTACCAAGGTTACTTGGCGTGCCAGCCAGACCTCCCCGGGTAAGAGTGTAATCTTTCCTTCCATCCATCTGCTTCATTTACTCTGTATCACCTTCGGCAGAAAGGGCTTTGTTTTGTCTTGCAAACTCACCCAGTGATACCTAGCCTCATATGAAGTTCGTGTTCCGAGAGACCCAAAGTTTGCCGCTCGCTTCCTTCAGATTCCGCGTCACCACGGACACCCTTGCGTTAAGCTAACTGCTACTTCTGCCTTCGCAGCTCGGGACTTTCACCCTATAGATTACACCCATGCCGGGCGCACAAGCAAAATAGCCGGGAATAATATCCCGGCTAGCTTTATCCATCAAGAAGATTTAATCAAATTCCATTTTCGGAACGTTCGATATGCCCTAGCATTCACATAAAAGAAAACGGAGGTTGTTCCTCCTTTTTTTATTAATTTTTTAGCCAGCTTTCCTAAATCTTTATGTACTAATACTTTGTCATCAGATAAATAAATGCCGAGCAATCCGCGGTTAATTAATTTATGAAAATTTTCGTTCGGAATACCTTTTAAATTTTTGTCCGCTTCATGTACAAAATGAGCTAATCGTTCCATCATTTCTGATGTGCTTTCATAAAAACTGCAAAAATTTAAATCGCCCTCCAATTGATCCTCCTCTTGATCAATAAAGTAATCCAATAAAATGTGAAGCCCTTGCACATATGGAAAGTAACCATCTTTAATTTTTTTGGCAATCGCTTCGTTAAAGCTGGGCTGAAATGCATAGGCGACTAAACAAAAAATGCCCAATGTCGATCCAGCGCAGGCAGAAAATTCATACCACCGCATATCCGGGAGGGAAGATTTATATTGTTCGAACCACTGTACTAGCCTTGGCACTCTTTCCTCTTCTATTACATGCTTATGTACTTGCAGTTCACAATAATATTCGCAAAGCTCCATCAAATAGCCAGCTATAACCGGATAGTTCTCCAATTGGCTCAGCATTCTTTGGCATGTCATGACAAGCTCTTTTAAATATCCGCCGTCATCTTGGTCCTCACGAAATTGGTAGTAATTTTTTAATTCTGCATGAATCGACAGCGCATCCTTCATTGATTGGTGCAGCATGCGGAAATCTTCCGGATCAAAAGAAGTGCTTCTGTCGCATAAATTATCCAAGTAATCGCTAATCGTTTGATAAGCAACGATAAACTCTATGCATTCCTCTATATGAGAGTTCGACAAAAGCGCTAAAATGCTTCCTCCTTCGCAATGAAATGCCTTCGTATTTATGCTTGCAAGCGCCTGCTTTCTCAATTCAGGATTCGGTATTTCCTCAGCCTTTTTTTTCCACCCATCTAAGTAATAATGGACGGTCGGAAGAATTTCCCTATAAACTCTTGACATAAGGCTGATAGGGTGTTCAGGTATACTCAAAGATCAACTCACCTCTTCATTGTAAAATTCCAGTGTTTATGTTAAATGGCTTTCTGTAAATCTCAACGCATCTTGAAAAACAAGTTCTCTTTCCGGTTCATTAAAAATTTCGTGATATAGTCCTTCCCATTCTTTATAGCTCTTTTCCGTGAGATTCAACTGACTATACCATTTTTGAACTGCTGATTTATCAACAATTTTGTCTTCTCCTCCCTGCATGACGAAAAGAGGGACATCTGGAAACTGCGGAAGCTGCTGAAATGCTAGTTCAATGGCATGAAGAAGCTCTCTGTACCAGCGCACAGAAACTTTTCTTACGTAAAGGGAGTCGTTTCTGTTTATGTCTTGAATTTCCTTATTTCTCGTTGCCATCTCAACTGTCAAACCGGAATCAAAGCGTACCCTAGGCGCGAAAATATTTAATCCTTTTGCCAAAAGATCGAGCGCTTTACTCGGTTTTTGCAAAATTCCTAAACATGGCGAAGATAAAATGACCCCGTTTAACGGAATTTTATTTCTCTGCAGCGTACGTATGGCTATTAAACCGCCCATGCTATGCCCCAGCAAAAAAAGCGGCAATTGGAAAGATTGAGCCTCCCTGATCCAACGGTCAACTTCATCAATATATTCATCAAACGATTGGACATGTCCCCGTCTGGAGGATGAATTTCCTTGTCCTGGCAAATCCCCCATGACAACATGGTACCCGTTTGTTTGCCACTTTTTTATCAGCCATTTGTAACGTCCATGATGTTCTAAAGCTCCATGAATGATGACAATCGCAGCTTTAGGACTAGAACTTACCCATTTCCACATAAATTAACTCCTTTCCGAACATGACGGAAAATTTGTTATAATATGAAAAAAAGAAAAGGATGGTTCCCATGGTTATTTATCCATATAAAGACAAAAAACCTATAATTAGCGATTCGGCTTATATAGCTGATTTTGTCACAATCACCGGCGATGTTCAAATAGGAGATGAATCAAGCATTTGGTTTCAGACGGTTATCCGCGGTGACGTCGCCCCAACTATTATTGGAAATCGGGTCAATATTCAAGACCAATGCTGTCTGCACCAGAGCCCAAATAAACCGTTAATTATTGAAGATGATGTAACCGTCGGCCATCAAGTTCTGCTCCATAGTGCGATTGTGCGGAAAGGAGCTCTAATTGGAATGGGTTCGATTATTCTGGATGGAGCAGAAATCGGAAAAGGCGCTTTTATCGGTGCAGGCAGTCTTGTCCCGCCAGGCAAAAAGATACCTGAGAAAACTTTAGCATTCGGAAGACCCGCCAAAGTGATTAGAGAATTAACAGAAGAAGATCTTCAAGATATGGAACGCATCCGTCGCGAGTATATCGAAAAAGCTCAATATTATAAAAATATTGCTCGTATGAACAACATATAAATTGCTTATAAAAACATTTTAAAACTTTCTCTTTCAAATGTCATTCTTTACCGGGCAGCTTCATGTATTTTTAAAATTTTGTAAAATTTTTATTAGATTTGTTGAAGTTTACATAAATATGAGAGAAAATTTTTTATAAGAATTTTTGCTTTTTGAAAAGAGGAACTTTAACATGGGCAGACTGCTGAATCAGCTTTACCAATTTGAGTGCAAGTTGTTCAAACTGATTAATTCGCATTTTGAACGAAAAGGACTGAATGTTTATTTTCGGTATATTACTCATTTAGGAGGGGCTGTTTTTTCAATTGCAACATGTTTAATGCTGATGTTATTTTTTAATGAACCTGTAAAAACTGTTGCCTTGGCAAGTTCAGCTGCTCTTTTTTTCAGTCATATTCCGGTTTTCATTGTGAAAAGAATTTATCCACGCAGACGGCCTTATCTTACATTATTTGAAACAAAAGTGTTAGAAAATCCGTTAACTGACCATTCATTTCCTTCTGGACATACGACAGCTGTATTTTCAGTGGCAACACCATTTTTGCTCTTTTTTCCAGCCTTAACATGGATTTTGCTTCCTCTCGCATTCAGTGTGGCACTATCAAGAATTTTTCTTGGCCTACACTACCCTTCAGATGTGCTGGCGGGAATAGTTCTAGGAGCTTCAGCAGGCACCATCTGTTTTGTCGCATTCGGACCGTAAAAGCAAAAAGGTGTCTAATGCATGCATCGCATTGGACACCTTTTTTATTTTACAAATATTGATGAGCTTGTTCGCGCAAAGCTTCCGCTTTATCTGTGCGTTCCCATGGCAAATCTAGATCGTTGCGTCCGAAATGACCGTAAGCAGCTGTCTGTTTGTAAATCGGGCGGCGCAAGTCAAGCATTTTTATAATGCCAGCTGGGCGCAAATCAAAGTTATTGCGAATTAATTCAACTAAAACATCTTCGCTTACTTTGCCAGTACCGAACGTATCAACAGAAATAGAGACAGGTTTCGCTACACCAATTGCATAGGCCAGCTGAACCTCGCATTTGTCTGCAAGTCCGGCTGCGACAATATTTTTCGCTACATAACGAGCCGCATAAGCTGCAGATCGGTCTACCTTCGTCGGATCTTTTCCTGAGAAAGCTCCTCCGCCATGGCGCGCATAGCCTCCGTAAGTATCGACAATGATTTTTCGTCCCGTTAATCCTGCATCTCCTTGTGGTCCGCCAATAACGAAACGTCCGGTAGGGTTGATGAAATATTTTGTTTCTTCATCGATCAGTTCTTTTGGAACAACCAGATCAATTACTTTTTCTTTAATATCCTGCTTAATTTGTTCTAAAGTTGCCTCCGGATGGTGTTGAGTCGATATGACAATTGTGTCAATTCTAACCGGCTGTTCATTTTCATCATATTCTACCGTAACTTGCGTCTTTCCGTCCGGACGCAAATAAGGAATTTCTTCGCTTTTTCTAACTTCTGTAAGCCGGCGTGAAAGCTTATGGGCAATGGAAATCGGGAGAGGCATTAATTCCTTCGTTTCATTGCATGCAAAACCGAACATTAACCCTTGATCTCCAGCGCCAATCGCTTCAATTTCTTCATCAGTCATTTGTCCTTCTCGCGCTTCTAAAGCTTTATCCACCCCTGCAGCAATATCGGGTGATTGCTCATCAATTGATGTTAAAACAGCACAAGTTTCAGCATCAAAACCGTATTTAGCTCTCGTATAGCCGATCTCTTTGACCGTTTCTCGCACAATTTTTGGTATATCCACATACGTGCTTGTCGTAATTTCTCCACTGACTAATACAAGTCCGGTTGTGACAGATGTTTCGCAAGCTACACGTGCGTTCGGATCTTTTTCTAAAATGGCATCTAAAATCGCATCTGAAATTTGGTCGCAAATTTTGTCCGGATGCCCTTCCGTTACGGATTCAGATGTAAACAGACGGCGCTTTTTTGTCATTTACTGCATCCTCCTCAAACTTAAAATGATGTTTATGGAGTGCTACACTCCTTGACATTGACACGGAACTCATTCCCTCGCCACTATTGTATACATATCAAAATTGCGTACGATAAGAAAAACTTGGCTAAACGAGATTTCTCTTATACATAGAAAAAACCTTCCCTGCCAGAGGAAAGGTTGTTATAAACATCATTGCCTTTCACTCTTATCGTTCAAGGATATAACCTTGCATCAGGTTAGCACCATTGCTCGTCTATGAATATGGAATTCTTTCGCATCATGTTGTATGTCCATAGAATACCGCGATTTTGAAAGCCATATTCTACTGTCTTCTTTCAACGAGCCGGTTGCTGGGCTTCATAGGGCCTGTCCCTCCGCCAACTCGGGATAAGAGTATCCGTTCAAATGTATATCATACAGGAGCAAAAAAGTACTTGTCAACAATAAATAAAGCTTCTCTGTAATTTTCCAAATCATCTGATATCCATTATTTCAGGATCAGCTGATCAATCATGATTCGTATGATGCCCAAAAATGAAGGCAAAATATATAGTAAAAACATTATTTTCAAAAATCGATAAATAGGATGGATTATTTTTTCGAATGTGTTATACTATTTCTATAAAACCATTTCAAATATGCAAAAAAAGGATGGTATGTATATGAATATTGTAGATGTATCAAATGAATTAGCTTCGTTGATCAGCGGACCAAATGCATATCATAATTTACCAGTCGCACGACTTGTAGAAAAAGTTTTAGCTAGGAAAGAAGGTTTTTTAACAAATACAGGTGCAGTTTCGGTTACAACAGGCAAATATACCGGCCGGTCACCAGAAGATAAATTCATCGTTGAAGAAGATTCTGTCAAGCATTTAATTGATTGGGGACCCGTCAACAAGCCAATTTCATCAGAAGTTTTTGAAAAACTGTACTTAAAAGTCATACAATATTTAAAAAATAGAGATGAAATTTATGTTTTTAACGGATTTGCCGGAGCTGACAAAAAATATCGTCTTCCAATTCAAGTGGTCAATGAATTGGCGTGGCAAAATTTATTTGCTCGCCAACTGTTTATCCGTCCGAAAAGCCAAGACGATTTAAAGGAGCATAAAAATCCGTTTACGATTGTTTCCGCTCCTTCCTTTAAAGCAGATCCAGCTGTGGATGGAACGAACTCAGAAGCATTTATCATTATTTCTTTTGAAAAGAGAATAATCCTGATCGGCGGAACTGAATATGCAGGCGAGATGAAAAAGTCTATCTTTTCCGTCATGAACTTCCTGCTTCCAGAAAGAGATATATTTTCAATGCACTGCTCCGCCAATGTCGGTCAAGAAGGCGATGTCGCGCTCTTTTTCGGTTTATCGGGAACAGGCAAAACAACACTTTCCGCCGATCCAAAACGCCGATTAATTGGTGATGATGAACACGGCTGGTCTTCATCTGGTATTTTTAATATTGAAGGCGGCTGTTATGCAAAATGCATCGGTTTGTCTGAAGAAAAAGAACCTCAAATTTATAACGCGATTCGATTCGGTTCCGTTTTGGAAAACGTTGTGGTTGATGAATCGACACGAATTCCTGATTATGACAACTCCTTATTAACAGAAAACACCCGTGCGGCTTATCCAATTGAAGCGATTGACAATATTGCTAAACCGAGCATTGCGGGTCACCCTAACACAATTATTTTTTTAACAGCTGATGCGTTCGGTGTTCTACCGCCAATAAGCAAATTAACGAAAGAACAGGCTATGTATCATTTCTTAAGCGGTTATACGAGCAAGCTTGCTGGAACGGAAAGGGGTATTACTTCCCCTAAAACAACGTTCTCCACATGCTTTGGCGCACCATTTCTTCCGCTTCCAGCTACAAGATACTCTGAAATGCTCGGAAGAAAAATCGAAGAACATGATGTGAAAGTATTTTTAGTCAATACAGGGTGGACCGGTGGAGAATACGGAGTAGGAAAACGAATTAAACTTGCTTATACAAGAGCCATGGTTCAGGCAGCATTGGAAGGCGAACTCGATGAGGTGGAAACTGTAAAAGACCCTATTTTCGGGCTGGCGATTCCTGCTCATGTTCCAGGAGTGCCTGATGAAGTTTTACAGCCTATTAAAACATGGAGTGATAAAAACGCTTATGAACAAAAAGCGTATGAATTAGCAAAAGCATTCAAAGAGAACTTCAAAAAATTCTCGAACGTTCCGAAGGAAATTGAAGAACTTGGCGGTCCAATCATATAAAAAAATTACTTACTTTCGGCTACAGCTTTGAACTGTCCCCTGTCAAGTAGACTGTAGAAATAATAAAAATATACCTAAGCGGCTTTAGCTCTATATTCCATGGGGCTAAAGCCGCTTAATCTTTTTTGATACCTTTCATAATGATAAAAGCGGTTGTACTCATCCATCGCAAGAGCTAATTCTTTAAATGTCTGATACTTATGTAAATAATACTTCTCGCATTTAAAGCGTTCCCCAAAAAGATACCATTGGCCCATTATCAATACATCTACCTACTATTGACATACTTTGTGTCATCTCTGCTTGGTCTATCCTACGTTTAAAACCATGAGAGGTATATTGGAACCCACGGTCACTATGAATAAGTGGATGCTCTCCTTTTAAAAGTACGGTGGCTTGATCCAACGTTTTGAATACAAGATGATGATGATTGGAATGTCCTAAAACATCGCTCACAATTGATCCATCATATAGATCAAGAATAGCACTTAAATAGGCTCTCTTTGATGAACCTATTTTAATTCTGTGACATCAGCTACCCATTTTTCACTTGGCTTTTCCGCTGTAAATTCACGATTCAATATATTTTCTGCAACATGTTGAGGGAAAACGTTTTAACCACTTATAGTAAGCAGCTCGTGAAATACCGGCGATTTCACATATAAGATTATGCTTAGTTTTCTTTCTCATGAAGTTCCCGGATTGCGATATACTTGTCTTCAAAACGGATTTGGTTTACTTTCACCTCCTTTCGATTTCCTCTAACTTTTTTAAAAATAGATTCTCCGCACGTAAGCGCTCATTTTCTCTTTCTAACTTTTTCATCTCCAGTTTCATTTTCTCTTCTGGAGATAACTCTGCTTCTTCTTTTTTTCTTCCTCGTTTGTCTTTATCCATTGCCTTAAAGAATATTTAGTAATTTGATACCTTTTACAAAGCTCTTGAATAGTACATTCTCGGTTTTCATATGCAAGTAAAACTTCAAGTTTGAGCTCTGTTGTATATTGCTTATACATAGAAAAACTCCCCCTAAGGTAAAACAGATTTTTTATATTTTAATCTGTCTACCTTAAGGGGAGCATATCACTTTGTCGATAGCCTTTTAATATTTTTATGTGGTTTGGCAAAACAAATCGGCAACGCAGATTTTTAGACGAAAACCCCTTTTTCAACGAACTTTTATGAAAAAGGGGTTACGCGATTTTTTATGATAAGACAAATGGAAGCCGTACTCGAAAAAATTAAGCAAATTCCTCCTTCCACAATCCGTTCAGCAAATGAACGGAAATATGGTGACGGTTAATTGGTTGAGTACAATGAAGTGAGATTATAAGTAAGCACGGTTTTGTTATCAGCCCATTCCAATTTAATAATTTCAGCTGTTCCTGTAGGATCGCTTATCAACGTTTTTCGAACTTCCAAAGGAATATTCATAGGATAAAGGCGATAGCCATCTTTGACAAGCTGAAATACGTTTTCCTCTATCCGCTTTTCCTTCCCTTTTGTAATAATCATCGTATTTAATTCAAGCGGCATGCCCATTTCTCCAATCCCCTTTCATTTGATCGATCATTTTTTAGTATGTATCATATGAAAAATATAATGGTCAATTTTTCATCCATTTTATCATTCGTTCTAAAACCATCCGGTTATGCCGAGGCGGAAAATGATGACTAAAATGTTGGAAATACCAGCTGTCCACTTGCTTTCCCAATTCTTTCAGCCTTCTTTCCAATCGATATGCATGTTCAATTGACACGTTTTCATCTTTTCCCCCATGAATGATTAAAACGGGTGCTTGCATTTTTTCAAGGTAATACAACGGTGTCCGCCATTTATAGCGGTCAGGATATTTCTTCGGTGTCCCTCCAATAACTCTTTTCATCATCCTTCTTAAGTCCTTTCTCTCCTCATAAGTTAAAAACATATCAGACACCCCGCCCCAGCTTACAACAGATCGAACATTTGAGCATATAATCCCAGTAAGCAAGGCCATGACTCCTCCCCTTGAAAAGCCAAAAACGTGAATGCGATCCGGATTCACTTGCGGATGTTTCATCAACAAATAGAATGCATTGACCGCATCAAAACGATCATTCCCCGCAAAATCTTCATTCCCTTCTCCTCCTAAATTTCCTCGATAAAAGGGAGCCATCACGATAAAGCCTTTTGATGCAAATTGTATAATTCTTCCTGCCCGGACCATACCAACATTTTTAATCCCTCCGCGCAAATATAAAAAGCCATCATAAACACCTTCTTGAACAGGCTCTGCTAACAGACCTTTCACTTTTAGTCCTTCAGAAATATATGTCACGATGGAAAGCTTAATCGAAGGGTTCGGTGATGGGAAAATTTGTTTGTCAACTATTTCTCCGTTTCTCAGCATCTTTTCAACCTCCATTTAGGTAGGCAATCACACATTATATTTTTTTTTCATACTTTATCCTAGATAAATATATTTAAACATTTTTCCTTTAATATGAACATCATTAGGGAGGATTTCACATGAAAAAAAGGCTTGCTTCCATCGTATTGGTGATCCTTTTCATCATACCTCTTTCAGCCTGCGGCGGAGGAGTGGAAAAAATTCGGCTGGCGGAAGTCACTCATTCTGTTTTTTACGCACCATTGTACGTAGCCATTGAAAAAGAATTTTTCAAAGAAGAAGGACTGGACGTAGAATTAAAAACTACTTGGGGCGGAGATAAAACAATGACCGCCATTTTATCAAACGGCGCTGATATCGGTCTTGTCGGTTCGGAAACGTCCATTTACGTATATGCCCAAGAAGCAAATGACCCAGTCATTAACTTCGCCCAGCTGACCGAAACGGACGGCACTTTCCTTGTCTCCAGAGCCAAGTTGGATGATTTTCAATGGGAAGATTTAAAAGGAAGCACTTTTTTAGGACAGCGTAAAGGCGGCATGCCGCAAATGGTAGGGGAATTTGTGCTGAAAAAGCATAACATCGATCCGCATCAAGATTTAAACCTTATCCAAAACATCGACTTTGCGAATATTGCAAATGCTTTTGCTTCCGGTACAGGCGAATATGTTCAACTGTTTGAGCCAACCGCAAGTATTTTTGAAAAAGAAGGAAAAGGTCACATTATCGCATCCTTCGGCAAGGAATCGGGCAAAGTTCCTTATACAACATTTATGGCAAAAGAAAGCTATATTAAGAAAAATGATAAAACGGTGAAAAAATTCACAAAAGCGCTCTACAAAGCGCAAAAATGGGTGGAAGAACATGACGCCGAAACAATTGCCGAAACGATAGCGCCGCAATTTAAAGATACGCCGATCGATATTTTAATATCTTCCATTGACCGTTATAAAAGCCAAGGATCCTATGCAAAAACCCCGCTGTTAGATGAGGACGAATGGAACAATTTGCAAAAAATTATGGAAGAAGCAGGAGAACTGCCGGAGAAAATTGATTATGAACTATTAGTCAACACGTCCATAGCAAACGAAGTGGCAAATATAATGTTGTTTCAAAAGGAGTAAATTTATCGACAAGGGGGGAGGAGATTGTCATTTTTAACGATCGATCATGTCAGCCATACTTATTTTACAAAAAAATCGGCAACGACAGCTTTGGAGGACATCCATTTGGAAGTAGAGGAAGGGGAATTTATATCCTTTCTAGGTCCTAGCGGCTGCGGCAAAACAACGCTGCTTTCCATCATTGCCGGTATCATGAAACCGACAGAAGGGCAAGTTATTTTGAACGGAAAGCAAATATCTTCCGCAACACCGTCTGTCGGTTATATGCTGCAACAAGATTATTTATTTCCATGGAAAACGATAGAGGAAAATATTTTAATTGGATTAAAATTATTGAACAAACTGAATGAAAATGAGAAAAAGCGGACATTTCAGCTTCTGCACCAAATGGGTCTCGAAAATGTAGAAAAGCTATATCCGAATCAATTATCAGGCGGAATGAGACAAAGAGCCGCTTTAGTCCGCACTCTTTCTACAGATCCGAAAATGCTGCTATTGGATGAACCTTTTTCCGCCCTCGATTATCAAACGAAATTAAAGCTTGAAGACTTAGTCTTTCAAACATTAAAGGATTTTAAAAAAACAGCCATTCTAGTCACGCATGATATTGGGGAAGCAATCGCCATGAGCGATCGGATTGTCCTGCTATCCAAAAGGCCTGGCAAAATTGCCAAAATATTTACTGTCCCAAAAGAATTGCGGGATACATCCCCGTTTAAAACAAGGCAGCATCCAACGTATACTTCACTTTTTGACTTAATCTGGAAGGAGTTAGATCAGCTTGAAACAAACAACAACAATTGATCTCCTCCATAAACAATATTTGCAAAGATTGCATAAAGAAAAGAAATGGATTACCTTTTATCAAATCTTAATTTTTATTTCTTTTTTTCTCATATGGGAGGTGTCATCCAGCCAAAAATGGATAGACCCGCTCATATTCAGTTCGCCGACAAAAATTTTTCACTTATTTGTTGAAAAACTGCAGGACGGTACATTACTTGCCAATTTGAACGTGACGCTTTTTGAAACGGTCTTGGGGTTTATTTTTGGGACATTATTCGGGACATTACTTGCTGCTCTATTATGGTGGTTTCCAAGGCTGTCTAAAATATTAGATCCGTATTTAGTGGTTTTAAACGCAATGCCGAAAGTAGCTCTTGGGCCGATTTTCATCGTTGTACTTGGGCCCGGATTTACCTCAATTATCGCGATGGGAACAATCATTTCGGTTATTATTACTACAATTGTAGTCTATACTTCCTTTAAAGAAGTGGATCCGAATTATATAAAAGTGCTGCAAACATTTGGGGCAGGCAAAAAGCACGTGTTCAGAGAGGCGATCCTGCCGTCATCTTTTCCAACCATTATTTCTACTTTGAAAGTCAATGTCGGGTTATCTTGGGTGGGTGTGATCGTCGGAGAATTTCTCGTTTCAGCTAAAGGATTAGGCTATATGATTATTTACGGGTTCCAAGTTTTTAATTTTACCCTTGTGCTGTTAAGCCTAGTTATCATTGCCATCTTTGCAACGATCATGTACAAAATTGTCGAACTAATTGAAAAAACATTAATCAAAAGCCAATAAGAGGCTGTCAAGAAAGTCAAATCGCCATTGAAAACAAAAAATCATAAACACCAATATATCAACGTTTCTAACACATTAATGGGGGCGTCAATAAGCCGTAAAAACGACTTATTAGACACCCCCTTAAACAATTTCTAAACCGACTTTCAGGAATTTAAAAGCTATTTTATGTAATCGGCATAAATTTTGTCCAAGCTGCGTTTTAGAACATCATCTTTCATAATAAAGCTAAAGCGATGATCGTCCTCAATTTTTTCAGGCAAGTCCGCAAGCAGGACTGGACCTAACGTTTCAAAATACGTGCTCTGTTTTTCGAGCCTCTCAATTTCCGCATAATAAATATTTTTCACAATCGTTTTCTCTTTTCCTATAACCTTATATTGCCCAATATATACGATATCTTGGACAATTCCTCCCGTTTCTTCCCTCACTTCCCGGACAGCAGCTTCAACCGGCTTTTCGCCGTTCTCGACTTTTCCTCCTGGAAACTCGTAGCCCCGGTCTTCATGTAAAGTTAAAAGCCATTTGTTTTCATATCGGCAGATGACCCAGACATGCTTCGGGTAAACAGAAAAAGGATGTTGACGGAAAGACAGGTATACATCATTGCCGTAAAAATCTTTAAAATAAAACATAATCAATCCCTCTACTCCCATTTATCTGTTTTCATCATAACATATGGAAAAGAGGATTGTATAACTTATTCTTGATTATGCATAAGACCCATTGAAGCAATATGTTTTCTAGCTTCTTCGTCGCCATGCTTATAAATGAATTCATATACTTTTTTTGTTAAAGCATCAATCGCATCATTTTCCTTGTCATAATGATACTGTATATACGGAACATGCGCCCGGAAGAAATTTTGCCAGCTGGTAGAATGAATCTGATCGAAATACTCCCGTAACTCCGTAATTTCCTCATCATTGGCAGAAATTTGAAAATCCCACGGAGATGCTTCTCTGCTTTGGGAAATCTCACCGCTAGCTACTGATATATAATAGGTTTTTTTTGGATTTTCGGACATTTATATCCCCCTCCTCTTTTTAAGTATTGCCTTATCAAAGAAAAATATTTATAAAAAAAGGCTGCCTAACGCAGCCAAAAGAGGAAGGATATAATTATTTTCCAAGGAATGACTTTAACATCCAGTTATGTTTTTCAAGATTCACTTTAATATCGAGAAGCATGTCACCAGTTGCTTCGTCATTCACTTCTTCAGCAACTTTGATTCCTTTGTCCAAATCTTGAATGATGGCGGAAAAGTCGTCAACAACTGCCTGCACCATTTGTTCTGCAGTTTCAACGCCTTCTGCTTCTTTAATAGAGGAGATTTCTAGGCTTTCTCTAATCGTAGCAACAGGTTTAGCGCCCAAAGCTAAAAGTCTTTCCGCTAATTCGTCAATATAACCAGCAGCTTCATTGTACAGCTCTTCAAACTTTTCATGGAGAACGAAAAATTGGTCTCCTTTTACATTCCAATGAAAGTTATGTAATTTTACATAAAGTACCGTCCAATCCGCAATTTGTTTATTTACGATTTGAAATAAATCTTGTTTAGACATAATCCCATCTCCTTTTTATTTAATCTTTTAGTTATACAGTACCCCTTTTTTGCACTCTTAAAACTATAAAAAAAGTTGCATCATTGCGTGTAGCTGTTAGCTGAACACTTTTTCCAAATCCTCTTTACTATGCTTTAGCCAATATTCCATGAGCTTTTTGGCGCCTTCTAAATCATGAAGCTTCGCTTGGCCGCATTGCAGTTCGTTTGCGGCAGGCACTTCTGTCTGCTCTACAGCATCTTTCATTGTCTCTTCCAATAAATCAATGATTTCTTTTACGGTCGGTTCCCCGCTAACGACTAAATAAAAGCCTGTTTGACACCCCATTGGAGAAATATCAATGATATCAAAGTGATCATATTTTTCCGCATATTTGCGAATTGTAAATGCCAGAAGATGCTCCAATGTGTGAATAGCATCCGGTTTCATTGCCTGCTTATTCGGCTGGCAGAAGCGGATATCAAATTTGTTAACTACTCCATCCGTGCCGACTTTATGTACTCCGCAATGTCTGACATACGGTGCTTGCACTTTTGTATGATCCAGTTCAAAACTCTCCACTGAAGGCATTCCCATCACTCCTTACATTTTCTTAGTTTCCATTTTAACACAAAATTTTATAACATACATTTATGTTAAAATGTTGTCAAGATTCCAGAAAAAAGAGGTGCTTGCTGTGAAATCTGTCATGATCGCCCTTATCCGTTTTTATCAAATCTTTATCTCCCCGTTAAAGCCGCCTTCGTGCCGCTTTTACCCAACATGCTCTGAATACGGGCTTGAAGCAGTGAAGCGTTTCGGAGCTGTCAAAGGCGGCTTTCTGACAGTAAAACGAATCTTGAAATGCCACCCGTTTCACCCGGGAGGATTTGACCCTGTCCCGGAAATTGAAAAAGATATAAATAAAAAAACGAGTGAATAAATGAAAAATAATGCAAAATACTACAATTATCAAATAAAGCTAAAGGGGAGCAAAAGATATGGAAAATATGATCGCTCAATTTAAACATGAAGTGAATAATGCAACAGAAGAGACGTTCCATTCTTCTGTTTGTTCTTTTTTAAATTTGTGGAGCTATGAATACGGCTCGTTCGAACATTTGCCAAACGAAATCCACCACTTATTGCATATTAGCCAATATGATATTTTAACTGTCGATCATGAATAGCCAAAAACTACAGCCATTCTTTTAGTTTTCTCCTGAGCAGCTTTTTAGATGCATTTCGTGGCAGAGATTCAACAAATGTAAATCCTTTTGGAACTTTGTATTTTGCCAGCTTTTTCAAACAAAATTGCCTTAATTCTTCTTCAGACACCTCTTCGCTTCGGACGACAAAAGCATGGGGAACTTTTCCCCATTTTTTATTTTCTTTTCCTACCACTCCTACATCTTTTACGGAAGGATGCGACAAAATAACTGCTTCAACCTCCGCCGGATAAATGTTTTCTCCTCCCGAAACAATTAAATCGGATCGGCGGTCCAATACATATAAAAATCCTTCTTCATCCAGATAGCCTAAATCTCCAGTATAAAACCAGCCGTCACGTATAGCTTCGTTTGTTGCGTCTGGACGATGTAAATACCCCGGTGTAACATTCGGTCCTTTTACTACAATTTCTCCCTCTTCATTAGGGGAGCAGGCCCTGCCGTCTGCTACGATCCGAATTTGAGCTGGAAACAACGGTTTTCCCGCAGATCCGAGTTTTGAAAAGCAAAATTCAGGGGCTAATGTGGCAATTTGCGAACACGTTTCCGTCATCCCATATGTTTGAAAAACGGGAATTTCTTTTTCACGGCATTGTTCAAGAATCGGCCGCGGGGCAGGACCTCCTCCTAAAAGCATGCAGCGAAACGATTTCGGATACGTGTCACTTCCTAATTCCTGCAGCATGTCATTCAGCATGGCCGTAACGACGGAAGCAATCGTAACTCCTTCATTTTTGATCGCTCTGTTTGCTTCTTTCGCTGAAAATGAAGAATGGAGAACAATTCCGATTCCATAAATGACGCTGCGCATCAAAATTGACAGTCCGCTTATATGAAAAAGAGGAACTGCCAAAAGCCAGCAATCGCCGTCCTTCAGTCCAAGATTCAGCACAGAACCGATCGCACTCCACCAATGATTCCCAAATGTTTGCTGAACTCCTTTCGGTTTTCCTGTTGTTCCAGACGTATACATAATCGTTGCCACGTCATCTAAAATAAAGCTGTCATCTAATGCTGCTTCCTTTTCATCACAAAGCTTCAACTCTGATAATGTCATAACTTTTTTACCGGGAAAATGAACCGATAATTCATCATCACAGATAACGCATTTTATATTCGCATCATTTATTTGCCATAATAATTCTTCAGCTGTTAGTCTAGTATTCAAAAGAACATTGACTGCACCGAGATACATTAAAGCATGAATATTAATGACCATTTCTAAGCTGTTTTTCATTAAAAGCCCGACTGTATCTCCACGCTTGATATCTATTTGATGCAGCTGTCTTGCTCTTTTTTCAACAAGCTGATGCAAGTCCAAAAATGAATAATTTTTCCCCTCATAACGAATAGCCAATCGGTCCGGAGTCAAAAAAGCTCGCTGTTTAAGCCAATTCGGTGTTTCATTTCGATTTGCACTCATGTCTTAACACCTCGATTATTGCACAATAAAGCAGCTCGATGCATCGCCATCAAGCTGCTTGTACTTTTTAAGGGAAACGCGGGAATTGTTTGAAATCAGGTTTTCTTTTCTCTTTAAATGCATCTCGTCCTTCTTTCGCTTCATCTGTTGTATAATACAATAATGTCGCATCCCCCGCAAATTGTTGGAGACCGGCGAGACCATCTGTATCTGCATTAAATGCAGCTTTCAAGAAGCGAATAGCAGTTGGACTTTTTTCCAAAATTTCTTCACACCATTTGACAGTTTCCTCTTCAAGCTGCTCTAATGGGACAACTTTGTTGACTAAGCCCATCTCATAAGCTTCCTGCGCATTATATTGACGGCATAAATACCATATTTCACGAGCTCTTTTCGTACCAACAAGCCGGGCAAGCAGTCCCACTCCATATCCCGCATCAAAGCTTCCAACTTTTGGGCCTGTTTGTCCGAAAATTGCATTCTCTGATGCGATCGTTAAATCACACACGACATGCAGAACATGTCCTCCTCCAATTGCATATCCGTTCACCATTGCAATAACCGGTTTTGGAATCACCCGAATAAGCCGTTGCAAATCCAAAACGTTTAATCTAGGAATTTTATCATCCCCGACGTATCCGCCATGCCCCCGCACTTTTTGATCTCCGCCTGAGCAAAACGCTTTATCACCAGCACCTGTCAAAATAATTACACCAATTTTATCATCGTCCCGCGCATAGGAAAAAGCATCGATCATTTCCGCGACCGTTTTTGGTGTGAATGCATTATGTACATGAGGACGATTCATCGTAATTTTTGCTATCCCATTATACGTTTCATAAATGATTTCATCATATTCTCGTTCTTTTACCCAAGGAAATCCCATTTTTATCCTCCTTTAATATGTAGAAAAATGTTGGAGAAACTCATCTACTATTTTACCAAAAAATTTTGACTGTTCCACATGAACTGCATGTCCGGCTTGCGGCACGACCTTTAATTCAGAGCAAGGAATCAATTGGTTCATTTCTTTCATAATTTTGCAAAACTTAAGATCCCTTTCACCGCAAATTAATAATGTAGGGATGTTGAAACTTTTTAATGCTCCCCACCATGAAGGTTGAACGCCAGTTCCCATTCCTTTTAAACTGTTTGCCAATCCAATTGCATTATTTTTCAGCCGGTCCTTTCTTATTTTGTCCTTGACGGCAGGCGGGAGAGACTTTTGCGTTAAAAACAAAGGGATATTTTCCCAATGTTGGACAAATGCCGCAACCCCTTCGTCCAAAATCATTTGGGCAAGTTGTTCGTCCTGCAGCCTTCTCGTCTCTCGTTCCTTTTCAGTTTTTAATCCAGGAGAACTGCTTTCCAATATTAAAGTCTTCACAAATTCCGGCTGTCTCATTGCAAAGCTCAATGCCAATCTTCCGCCCATTGAATACCCGAGCACATGCGCTTTTCGAATATTGAATGAAAGGAATATTTCTTTTAAATCTTCAACTGCTTCTTCCATCCGATATCTTTCAGGATTTTCAGGCGAATCTGTTTGACCATGGCCGATGATGTCGATAAGTACTAGCTGGTATTTTTTTAAACTATTTTTCAAAAATCCCCAGGTTTCTCCGCTTCCTGTAAAACCATGAAGGAGAACAAGTGGCTCCCCCTTTCCAAACGTTTCAGCCCAATAATTCACATTTCGAACGGCCAATTTTCCCATCATAACATCCTTTCTATTTCCCAGGAAACAGAACGAAGCCATTTTCTCTGTTCGTTGACTCGTGTATGTCGATTGGTCGGGATTTCAATAATATTTAATCCATCTCTATTCATGCAGAATTGAAACTCGCTTCTGAATTCTTCCCAAGTGGAAATTTTTTTATAATGTGCACTATATAAGCTGGCTGCATATTGAAAATCTAAATTGGTCGGGGTGCCAAACAATTGTTCAAAATGCGTCTTTTCATCCGCCTGCGGCAAAAATGAAAAAATGCCGCCGCCGTTATTATTAATTAATAAAACAGTTAAGTTCAATTTATTTTGTTTTGCAGCAAGGAGTCCATTTAAATCATGATAAAATGATAAATCCCCTATGATTAAAATAGTTTTTTCATGACTAGCTGCAGAAACCCCAAGGGCTGTCGAAACGACTCCGTCAATTCCATTCGCTCCCCGGTTGGCATAAACCGTAATATTTTTATCACTGTTATGGAAAAACGTGTCGACATCTCGAATCGGCATGCTGTTTCCTACAAATACATTGCAGCGATCCGGGAGCAATTTTTGCAATTCGACATATACCGTTCCTTCAAATAAAGAATCTTCCTCAATGACCGGCGTTGACAAATATTCTCGAAAGAGATTGTTTACTTGTTTCCATTTTTTACACCAGGATGTTTCCTGTTTATCTTTACATTTTTTGATCAGCATTTCACATAAATAGGCTTCATCACTGTGAACATGTTCTGCTGATAAAGTAGGATCACGATAACCGCCATCACCATCAACCACAATTTGCTTTATTTCAGGATGGTCTCTTAACAATAGAAACAGCGGTTTTGAGACGGGCATTGCACCAAAACGAAGGACGACATCAGGTTTCAGATACGCTTTCTTTCCCATCGTTTTTAAAATGGAATCATAACAATCAATAATATAATGTTTAGAATGTTCGCCAAAGCGTAAATTGGACAACGGATCCGCTAATATCGGGAATTTCAATTTCTCTGCTAGTGCCAAAACTTGTTCACGAAACTCTTTGTTATGTAATTCCCCGCATACAATAAGTCCTTTCTCGCTTGAATCGATTTCATCCACAATCCGTTCAATTTGCTCATGTTCAACCAGCTTTTTTGTTTCCACCACTGGCTCAATATGAAGAGACTTCTGCAATTGATGGATTTTCGATAGATCGGGCAAAAGCGGCTCTCGGAAAGGTAAGTTGATATGGACTGGTCCTTTCGGATTTTCATTTGCAGTTTGGACCGCCCGTTGAGCGATATTTTTTATATATAACAGCATCGTTTGACTGCTTTCAGGAAGAGCGCAATCAACAAACCATTTCACATAGTTCGAATACAGATGAATTTGATCAATTGCTTGTGGAGCTCCAATATCCCGCAGCTCATGAGGTCTGTCAGCCGTTAAAATCACAAGAGGGATGCGTGAATAATGGGCTTCTATGATAGCTGGATAATAGTTTGCTGCAGCTGTTCCTGATGTGCAAAGCAAAGCAATTGGTTTTCTTTGTTTTTTAGCCAATCCAAGAGCAAAAAAACCTGCAGATCGTTCATCAATATTAATATAAGTATGTATTTTCGGATGCTCTGCAAATGTGATCGCAAGCGGGGTAGATCGTGAACCTGGGCTAATTACAACTTCAGAAATACCTTTTGTAATTAATCCATTTACAAATGCAATGACATAGTCAGATAGATTTTTATTTTTCATTCAGTTTTCCCCCTAATGCATGCTGCATAGGTCCAAATTTGATTTCTGTCTCCCTGTATTCCTCTTCCGGCTTCGAATCTCCAACAATCCCGCATCCTGCATACAAATAAGCTTTTTGCTCATCCAGCAGACCTGAACGGATCGCAACGACAAATTCTCCGTTGTCCTGATCATCCATCCATCCAACCGGAGCAGCATACCAGCCTCTCTCTAAAGGTTCTTCATTGCGAATAAATGCTAGAGCAGCATCTTTCGGATAGCCGCCAAGCGCAGGGGTCGGATGCAATTTTTCTACAAAATCAATCAACGTAAAACCTTTTTTTACGGTTCCTTCAACAGGTGTATACAAATGTTGAATATTCGGCGTTTTTAAAATCGTTGGATTGTTTTGTAGTTGCACTTCTTGGCAATATTCACGGAACACTTTTTCGATCGCTTTGACAACAATTTGATGTTCATGAATGTTTTTTGTATCTGAAAGCAGCATCTGAGCGTATTCTTCGTCTGCCTCCACTGTTTTTCCTCTTTTAATTGATCCTGCTACACATGCAGACTGGACCTTTTGGTCTCTCTTGCTTACAAGCCGCTCAGGAGTTGCACCAACGAACGTTTTTCCTTCATTTTCAACAACAAATAAATAACAATTAGGCTGATGTTTTTTTAACATTGATAAAACATAATGTATATCAATCGATCCCTCAAACTCCAGCAGCATTTCCCTTGCCAATACGACTTTCTCAAAACGGTTTTGTTTTATTTGTTCTGTTGCTTTTTCAACAGCTGCCATCCACTCTTTTTTATAAAACAAACTTTCTTTTTTGATGGTAAAATTCAAAAAAGAATTTGTGTCTTCATTTTTTTTCTTTAAGGTGTATTCATATGTATTGAAATGATTTATAATTTCATTTATATCATCAGTTGATTGAATTAACCTGTTTATAGTAGCAAGTGTGTGACGGCCAATTTTTGTAATCATGAAAGAAGGTAAAGTGAATCGTGCTTCATGAAACGGTTTCCATTTTGAAGGATTCGCATTTTTTAAAGGGTCAAAAGAAAAACCCCCAAAAAGAAGCGGACCCGTTCCAATCGGATGGGCGCCTTCAATTTGTATATGCTCTTTCCAATCTTTCCACTTTGAATAAATGTCAAAAAAACGGTTGGAAAATTTTTTGTCTGTCGTCAATTCGAGCTCAACACCAATTCCACAAAGGATAAATGTACGATCAGGTGTCGCCCAATAAAATCTTTTCCCTGCATAAGCCGATTGAAAGCTTGAGAAAATCTGGAGCGGATCTTTCTCCTTGATTTCAAATACATAACTTAAAATGATTGGATGGGAATATTTTTTGACATGATTGACAGCATTCGCAACTTTATCCCTCAATGTATCTGAACATGGAATTGAAACCAAAGATGATCCCTCCATAACCGAAAAATAGCTTATATTAAGATACACCTGTTCAAAATTTATGTCAACTATATTATAGAATGACGCAATGCAAAACAACAAGCAAACAAACTGCCTCAGCTCTTTGATGGGGCTTGAGCATTTATTCCAATGAAAAACAATTGACACTCTTTCGACATTTTTCTAGACTAGGTTGTGGGGAATAGCTTTCGTTTTCAGAATGAAATAAAGGAGAGAACATATTATGCATCCTAAAACGGAGTCACATAATGTACCCATTATAAAAGCTGAACGAGGGTTTCGGGCTTGGTGGATGCTTTTAAGACCCCATACATTAACTGCAGCATTTGTCCCCGTGATTGTCGGAACTCTTTTGGCACTGCAAGTAGGACCCATTCATATTGGACTTTTTCTTACGATGCTTACTGCCTCGTTGTTAATTCAAACAGCCACAAACTTATTTAATGAATATTTCGATTATAAACGAGGTCTTGATACAGAAGAATCTGTCGGAATTGGAGGAGCAATTGTCCGAAATGGCTTCAAGCCCCAAACCGTTTTAAATTTAGCAATCACATGTATTGTTGTCTCTATCCTATTGGGAATTTACATCTGTCTCCAGTCAAGCTGGTGGTTGGCATTAGTCGGTTCAATTTGTATGGCAGTAGGATACTTATATACTGGAGGTCCATATCCAATCGCTTACACGCCGTTTGGCGAGCTAGCTTCAGGTTTATTTATGGGAGTCGTTATTATCCTTATTTCCTTTTTTATTCAGACAGGTTATCTAACTTCAACAGCTTTCATTCATTCGATCCCGATTGCGATCACGATCGGCGCCATCATGCTTGCGAATAACATAAGAGACTTAGACGGCGATAAGGAAAACGGAAGAAAAACATTAGCAATTTTGCTTGGCCGCCAGAATGCAATTCGATTTTTAGCAATTATGTTTATTGTTTCTTACTGTCTCATTTTTATTATGATCATTTTTGATTATTCCACATGGTGGTCTATTCTAGCTTTTCTTAGCATTCCAAAAGCTATTCAGGCGGTGAAGCGATTTGTCGGCAAAACAAAGCCTATTGAAATGATGCCGGCCATGAAAGCAACATCGCAAACAAACACTTTATTAGGCTTTTTGCTTGCTGCAGGTTTGCTCATAAGCACCATCATATCTCAGTAACACGATAGTATGTTTACTATCGTGTTTTTTTATTAAGCTTTACTGTGAAATTTGTTCTGTATCATCCACTCGCAATTTCAATATGCTGAGCAAATATTTTGTCCTGAAAAAACATCTCGATAGGTCACAGCCTCTTTATCGGATAGCCAGCCTGTTTCTCAGCCGAATGATGTTGTGGTAGCCTTTCAAGTGCCATCAGCTTCAAAGCATAGCGTTAAAAAAGGCGTGGAAGCAGCAATCCTTTCCTGACATGTTTTAAAATGATGATGAAATTTATGGCTGCAAAGGTGAATTTTTTTCATGATTTTAAAGTTATAATTTATTCCTTTTCGTCCAAAATAGCTTTAGATTCTAAAAAAGAAGGTGTCTTTCATATGGACATGGACGAAAAAAAATTAAAGGAATTTCAAAAGCAATTAATATTCATGAAAAATGAGATTGAAAAACGTTGGGATAATAACGATCATTTTCAATTGGAAAAAGGGCTGGACCATGAATCAACTGGAGAGCTTTCCAGCTACGACAATCACCCCGGAGACGATGCGACCGAACTGTATGAAAGAGAAAAAGATTTAGCATTAAATAAACATTTAGAAAAAGAATATGAAGAGATCGTTGAAGCATTAGAAAGAATTCATGAGGGTACTTACGGTACTTGTTCCGTCTGCGGAAAAAAAATTGATGAAGACCGTCTCAAAGCCATACCGACAGCCAAAACATGCAAAGAACATACTCTAGTTCAAACGATTTCTCATGAAAGACCTGTAGAGGAAGAAATACTTGATGCGACTTTTCACGGATCCTCTCAAATCGACCATGAAAATACCGCTGTTACTGAACCGTATGATTATTTTCAAGATGTTATCGAATACGGAACGTCAGAAACACCGCAAGATGTAAGAACTCCACCGTTATCGTACGGAGATATGTATAATTCCGATGATGAAATTGGATATATTGAAGATATTGAAAACTTCATTTATACAGATATTGAGGGAAAAAACGTAAACGTCTATCCGTCACATGAACATAAACGATATGAAAAAATGCTTGATGAAGAGGATTTAACAGTTTTATGGGGAGATCTTCCATTAACAGAAAAAGAACCATATACGAAAAATGATTAAAATTACAAGAAGACAAAAAAAGCGTTGCAAACTGCAACGCTTTTTTTGATTTCGAAATGACTCCGCAGGCAGGATTCGAACCTGCGACCGTTCGGTTAACAGCCGAATGCTCTACCACTGAGCTACTGCGGAATATAAAAAAAATTTAAGGCATTTTGCCAAATAGAACAGCTATTGACTGACAATTGCAGCAATGTCAATTGCCCAACTAAGCTGCTTAAAAAATAGCAATGGGCCTGAGTGGACTTGAACCACCGACCTCACGCTTATCAGGCGTGCGCTCTAACCAGCTGAGCTACAAGCCCATATTAAGCGGGTGATGGGAATCGAACCCACGACATCAGCTTGGAAGGCTGAGGTTTTACCACTAAACTACACCCGCGCGAAAATATTTATTTTTCTATTTAAATGATAAACACGCATTTTCCATGCCTCTTCCTCTTCCAGCATTGTTCGAGGATGTAAATGCGTCGAGGTAACTCGCAGATAATTCATTGAAGTGTCGCTCGTGGCTGAGGTTTTACCACTAAACTACACCCGCATAATAAGCTGATAATAGAAATAAATACTTATTTTCAATGCCATATTATCTATCTCTACTATAGGCAAATGGGGCGACTGATGGGAATCGAACCCACGAATGCCAGAGCCACAATCTGGTGCGTTAACCACTTCGCCACAGTCGCCGCAATTAATAAAACAATGGCTCGGGACGGAATCGAACCGCCGACACAAGGATTTTCAGTCCTTTGCTCTACCGACTGAGCTACCGAGCCGTAAAACTCCGATAAAAAGTTATGTACAATCCATCATTAAAGAAAGAATTCATTGACACAACCTGCTGTACTTGAAAAATTCCTCCTACAGCTGTTGAATCAATAATTAATGGCGGTCCCGACGGGAATCGAACCCGCGATCTCCTGCGTGACAGGCAGGCATGTTAACCGCTACACTACGGGACCATTGGTTGCGGGGGCAGGATTTGAACCTGCGACCTTCGGGTTATGAGCCCGACGAGCTACCGGACTGCTCCACCCCGCGATAATAATGACGGAGGAGGAGGGATTCGAACCCCCGCGCGGTTTGACCCGCCTCTCGGTTTTCAAGACCGACCCCTTCAGCCAGACTTGGGTACTCCTCCATATAATAAAGATGGTGGACCTTGCAGGATTCGAACCTGCGACCGGACGGTTATGAGCCGTCTGCTCTGACCAGCTGAGCTAAAGGTCCGAAAAATGGCGGTGGAGGGGATCGAACCCCCGACCTCACGGGTATGAACCGTACGCTCTAGCCAGCTGAGCTACACCGCCAAATTAAATATGGAGCCTAGCGGGATCGAACCGCTGACCTCCTGCGTGCAAAGCAGGCGCTCTCCCAGCTGAGCTAAGGCCCCTTTAAATTCCCTGGTCGGGAAGACAGGATTCGAACCTGCGACCCCATGGTCCCAAACCATGTGCTCTACCAAGCTGAGCTACTTCCCGATATGGCGCGCCCGAGAGGAGTCGAACCCCTAACCTTTTGATCCGTAGTCAAACGCTCTATCCAATTGAGCTACGGGCGCCAATATGGTGCCGAGGACCGGACTTGAACCGGTACGGTAGTCACCTACCGCAGGATTTTAAGTCCTGTGCGTCTGCCAATTCCGCCACCCCGGCAGAGAAAAGCGGAAGACGGGATTCGAACCCGCGACCCCCACCTTGGCAAGGTGGTGTTCTACCACTGAACTACTTCCGCGTATTATGCGGGTGGAGGGACTTGAACCCCCACGCCGTAAGGCGCTAGATCCTAAGTCTAGTGCGTCTGCCAATTCCGCCACACCCGCGTCAAAATGGTGAGCCATGGAGGATTCGAACCTCCGACCCTCTGATTAAAAGTCAGATGCTCTACCGACTGAGCTAATGGCTCATAAAAAAATTTTTTCTCCTAATCCATTTTTCATTTGTCAGATGTCCCTTCCTCTGCCAGTCTTTTCGAGGATGTTGGATGCGTCGGGACAACTCGTCGCTTATTCGATGAAGCCTTGCTCGTTGCTCTACCGACTGAGCTAATGGCTCATATAAAGTAATTTTTTCTTAAAAATCGGTCATATGCCCCTTCCTCTTCCAGTTTTCTCAAAAACGCTGGATACGTCGGGACAACTCTCTGATTGTTCGTCGAAGCATTGCTCGTTGCTCTGATGACTAATCTAAAAGTTCCTGCTCAATATGCAACACCTTTAATGATGCCGGCGAGAGGAATCGAACCCCCAACCTACTGATTACGATTCAGTTGCTCTGCCAATTGAGCTACACCGGCATGATGAATACAACAATCAATAATCAGTCTTGCTTCATTTGATCGTCGTTCCAATCTTAGAAATCTTGTCCAAGGAAAAGTTCAATTGGTACGATGAAGCAGCATGAAAGACGATATCTCGACCGTGCTTTGCCAATTGAGCTGAATCGATATACTGTATGGTGGAGGATGACGGGATCGAACCGCCGACCCCTTGCTTGTAAGGCAAGTGCTCTCCCAGCTGAGCTAATCCTCCAATTCAAAAATCACCAGAGGACATATGCAAAGTAAATAAAAGTCCATAATTCTTTCAAAACTAGATAACGGTTCCTTCACGAATAGATGCTCTTTCTTGGTTAAGTCCTCGATCGATTAGTATCCGTCAGCTCCACGTGTCACCACGCTTCCACCTCGGACCTATCTACCTCGTCATCTTCAAGGGATCTTACTCGCGTTTAGCGATGGGAAATCTCATCTTGAGGGGGGCTTCACGCTTAGATGCTTTCAGCGCTTATCCCTTCCGCACATAGCTACCCAGCGGTGCCCCTGGCGGGACAACTGGTACACCAGCGGTGCGTCCATCCCGGTCCTCTCGTACTAAGGACAGCTCCTCTCAAATTTCCTGCGCCCGCGACGGATAGGGACCGAACTGTCTCACGACGTTCTGAACCCAGCTCGCGTACCGCTTTAATGGGCGAACAGCCCAACCCTTGGGACCGACTACAGCCCCAGGATGCGATGAGCCGACATCGAGGTGCCAAACCTCCCCGTCGATGTGGACTCTTGGGGGAGATCAGCCTGTTATCCCCGGGGTAGCTTTTATCCGTTGAGCGATGGCCCTTCCATGCGGAACCACCGGAT